>NZ_PTPZ01000010.1 GCF_002943105.1 Cloacibacterium normanense
CTGTAATCTTTCTGTGTTCGCTTAATATAAAGCGGTTCTTGATGTTCTTTCATAACGATGTTTTTTTTGTGTATCGCTATTTCAGGACTAGACAATTCTACAAATAAAAAAGCACAGAAAAATCTGTGCTTTTACGGATTAATAGTTGGTAATCCTTCCCATTTTTTTTGTAACTTCTTCAATTATTTAATTTCTGTTGTTTTTTTACTTCATTTTCAAAACAACTTCTTTTATTCTATTTTTTTGTTCCTCTGTAAGATTAGACCCAGAAGGTAAGCATAATCCTTTATTGAACAAATCTTCGGCAACCGAGTTTCCATAATAGATGCAATTCTCAAAAACAGGCTGAAGGTGCATAGGTTTCCATAACGGTCTAGATTCTATTTTTTCTTTTTCAAACTGTAACCTAAGATCATGATTAGACCATCCTGTAATTCTTTCATCTACTGTAAGTGCGGAGAGCCAATGATTAGAATAAAAATCTTCATTGGGTTCGCTAAAAACAGTAACTCCTTCTATTTCTTGGAAAAGTTTTACATAAAAAAAGTGATTATTTCTTCTTGCCTCCACTCTTTTATCCAAAACTTCCATTTGACCCCTTCCAATTCCAGCAGAAATATTACTCATTCTATAATTGTAACCAATCTGGGAATGCTGATAGTGAGGTGCATTTTCTCTGGCTTGAGTAGAAAGAAAAACCGCTTTGTTTTTCTGTTCTAATGTATTACAAACAAGAGCTCCTCCTCCAGAAGTAGTAATAATTTTGTTCCCATTAAAACTTAAAATAGACATTTGCCCAAAAGTTCCACACTTTCTCCCTTGATAAGCAGACCCCAGCGCTTCCGCAGCGTCTTCTATAACAGGAATGTTGTACCTTTGAGCCACTTCTAATATTTCATTCATTTTTGCAGGCATTCCATAGAGATGCACTACAATTATCGCTTTTGGCAGTTTGCCTTTCGCCAATCTATCCTTAATAGCTATTTCTAGACTATTGGGACACATGTTCCATGTTTCGGGTTCACTATCGATAAAAACAGGTGTAGCACCTACATAAACGATAGGATTAGCAGAAGCAGAAAAGGTAAGTGATTGACACAGTACTTCGTCACCTTGCTTAATTCCTAAAATAATTAATGCGAGATGAAGGGCTGCTGTACCAGAACTAAGCGCAGCTACTTCTACATCTTGATTTAAGTAATTTTTAAGATCTTTTTCGAATCCTCCAACATTTGGACCAAGCGGGGCAATCCAATTTTGTTCAAAAGCCTCATGAATGAAATTTATTTCATTACCACCCATGTGTGGAGATGAAAGCCAAATTTCATTTTTCATTTGTGTTTAATTTAATTAGCACGTTTAATAATTTGTTTATACGCAAAAATAAAGAATTTTTTCGCAAAAAACAGCTAGAACAAAAGATATTTTTTTAATTATTTATTAATTTTATCCTTGTATTTTTTTTAAAATACTATTTTTTATCTTATATATCTTTTAAAATTAATATGTCTCGGTCGTTTTAAAGATGTAAAACTTAGCCAAAACATACATTGTTAGAGTAGGAAATATTAGGTATAAGATTCCTTCCACAAAATTTAGTTTCCAATAAATGATAGAAAAATTAATTAGCAATTGAATCACTCCATACATTGTAGAAACTAAAAGATGTGACCATTTCATTTTATTGACCAATAGCTGATACAAATGATGGCGATGCGCTTCAAAAATATTTTCTTTTAGTTTAATTCTTTGAATAATTGTAAAAATCACTTCTATCCCATATACTCCTATGAAGAGTAAATAAGTAAGCTCCTGGGTTTTCACTACAAGTAGTCCTAAAAGTGCTAATACCCAAAAAGCAATGCTCATACTTCCTACATCTCCTGCAAAACATTTTGCTTTTTTTCTGAAATTAAAAAATAGAAAAACTAAACTCGCCAAAACTGGATAAATAATAAAATTAACATCTGTAAAAATAATTTTATACTGATTAATGTAATATAATGTAGATAGAATTACAAAGCTGTAAAGTCCAGTGATTCCATTAATTCCGTCCATAAAATTATAGGCATTTAGTACTCCAATAATAAATATAAAGACTATTGGTAATAACCAAATAGGCAATATAAATAATATTCCTAAAAAATAAATGAGTAGTGAAACGGAAATGAAATGAAAAAAAAGTCTAAGTTTAGTAGACAAGTCAAGAATATCATCTAGAAAACTTATTACAGATAAAATAAGGAGGCCTAAACCAAAAGCCCAATATTCTTTTGGTAGAAACGTATCTTTTCTGTATAAAATGCTCGACGCAAAATATAGTAAAAAAGCAATGGGGAAAATGATTCCACCTCCTCGAAGTGTTACTTTTGTGTGAGAACTTCTATGATTGGGCTTATCTATAATATTGAACTTGTCTGCTATTCTAAAATAAAGCAGTTCTAAGACCAACAATATAAACGTTACAATGATGAATTCCATACTCAAATTTTAAAATTATTAATAACATCCGAAGGCTCCCATCCTAATTCTTTTTTAATTTTCTCATTAGAAAAAGTTAGGGAGTTGATAATTTTACTCAATTTAAGCGTATTAATAAGGGCTTTATTTCCTAAAAAATCACCACATTTAGCAATTAATTTCGCAGGTAGAAGAGGTATTGAAAAAGCATTACTCTTTCCTAATTGTTTAGCTATAATTAAGGATAACTCTTTAAAACTAGGATGTTTAGAATCACAAACATTATATATTCCTGCATTCATTTTAAAAGCATTTTCTATAATAAAAATAAAATCTTTAACAAAGAAAACACTTTTTCTAGCTTTTCCATGATTGATATTAAGATACCTTCCTTGATTAATAGCGCTAATCATATCTCCCAAATTACCTGGCGGATTTTTTCCTGCAATAAGAGAAGGTCTGAGAATAATTAATTTAACATTATTTCTTTTGCACCAATTTTGCAAAAAATCTTCTGCAATCCATTTACTTTCTGCATAAGGTGTTTTTCCATTAATAGGATGCTCTTCTGTAATTTGTGTTCCTTCTTCTCTTCCGTAGACAGCGACAGTACTAATAAAAATAAAAATCTTTGGCAAATTAATTTTTTCTAATGATTCACAAAGATTTTTAGTTCCATCTACATTTACCTCATAAAATTTTTTAATTTCTAAGTCAGTTTTAGGAATACTATGTGCTTTCCCTGCTGCATGAAACACCACATCAATATTTAACTGATCAAGGTTTGGAATTTCTTTAGAAAGATCACACTGAAAATCAGAATCATTTAATCCTAATGTAAAAACAGTATGATTTTTATTTAAATCAGAAATTAGATTTTTTCCTAAAAAACCATTAGCTCCAGTAAAGAGGATTTTCATTATAAATGCTTTTTATATTGGTTTAAAATTTTATCTTCAGAATAGTAATTTTCAGCAATTTCTCTTGCTTTCTGTCCTTTTTCATTAAAAATCCCTAAATCGGCTAATGATAAATTATTTAAAAAATTAATTATTTTATTTTTCTCTTCCCAAGTAAAAACAAACCCAATTTTATTTTCAAGAATCATTTCTCTAATTTCAGTTTTTAACTCACCAATATAAAATATTGGTCTACCTACTGCCATAATATTATATGACTTAGATGGCGTACCAAGACCATACATTCCGTTAGAAAGCGTTACCAAACCAATATTACAAGTATTGAGAACTTTTATTTGATTTTCTCTTTGAAAAGGAGGATATATTTTTACAAAATCCAATTGAAATTGTTCTTTCAAAGTTTCAATTTTTTCTTTGTAAGCACCATTTCCCACAAAATGAAATTCTAACAAAGGATTTTTCACTTTATTCAAAATTCTCATTAGCTTATCCAGACCTTGTACTCTGCCCATGTTCCCAGCAAATTGAAAAACAATTTTATCATTCCAATCACATTTTTGTGGGGTAAGAATGTCTGTTTCAGCCCAATTGGTAATAACCAAAACTTCTACATTTTTTATTTTTTTCTGAAAAATATCTTGCATATCTCTACCACAAACAATGATTTTTTGTGCTGTAGAGTATGCTTTACAGAAAATAATCTGAAGAAACCTATATCCTAATGATTTTTTTGATTTGAAAATACCGGCAGAAATTGTATTTTCAGGGAAAACATCATGAACCAGTATTTTTAAATTGGCTTTTTTAATTTTAGTTAAAATTGCGGCCAAAATTATGAAAGGAGCAGGGTTAGTAATTATTAATAGGTTTTCTTTTTTTTTCATTCTTTTTAAAAGAAAAAAGAAAAAAGAAAGGCTAACGTAAACAAAACCTATTGTCCTACTTAAAAGACTATTTTTATTAAAATCGGATGATATTCTGTTGACTTTTACTCTTGGGTCAATATAAACATCAGATTCAGCCTCTTTAGTAGCCGTAACGACATGCACCTCATATTTATCCGCTAATTCATTGGCTATTTTAGTAATGTAAAAAGCAGATGAAGTTTGATCTGGATAAAATAATTCTGAAGCAATCCACAATTTAGATTTCATACTTATAGATTTTTTTGGACTTTATCCATTCTTTCATTTCGATAAGCATCTCTCTATATTCTGGTACGTTATATGTATATTTGGTTACAATACTTAAGAGGCTTTTATCTACTTTGTAATGATCGTCTTCAATAATTGTAAGTTTATTTTCTCTAAAAATTTCATTAAATAATTGAAGTAAATCAAACTTATTAATTTTATGATGTGGAGCAATTTGTTTCAAACCAACCACATTTTCTTCAATAGCCCATTTAACAACTTTAGCCAATTCTATTGTAGTAATACCAGACCAAAATGCTTGTGAATAACCTTTTAATTGAGAATCGTCTGGTTGAGACATAAACCAATGAAACAAACCAATACCGTTTTCATTAAGTTCTGGCCCAATAATAGAAGTTCTAATCGTAAGATCTTTGTCGTTAACAATCTCTCCTAGAGCCTTAGATTGAGCGTAAAAGCCAACCCCATCTTTAAAATCTTCTTCAGTATAATTTCCTTTATTTCCACTAAAAACACAATCTGTGCTGATATGAATAACTTTGGTTCCTGTATTTTTTGTTACTTTCTCTAAATAATGAGGGAAATAACTATTGAACCAAATTGCTTTATCTGGATTGTCTTCAGCATCTTTATTCAAAATACCAATACAGTTTACAATTACATCAAACTTATGTTCAGTAATTATTTGCCCAAGCACATCAGTATTGTTTACATCTAAATTAAATGTATTTTCTGATGGTTCTATATTTCTTGCTATACCATAAGCAGCAAAACCATATTCATCTTTAAATTTATTGAAGATAACATGCCCCGCCATTCCTTTAATCCCAATTACTAAAATTTTTTTCATTATTTATCCCAAATTACTTTATTTACAATTGGTGTGTAGCTTTGTATTGCTCTAATAACTCTTGAAGATGTATTTTTGACTTTATATTCAAAAGGGAGATCTATTTCTTGATTATTATACAACCCTCTTGCAATCTCAATTGAATTAAGCATGCTTTCTTCTGAGATACCTCCTAAAACAATTGTACCCCAATCTACAGCTTCTGGTCTTTCTGTACTAGTTCTTATACTAACTGCTGGAAAATTAAGCATTGCAGATTCTTCTGAAATTGTACCGCTATCTGATAAAACAATGAAAGAATTTTTTTGAAGTTTCACATAATCAAAAAAGCCTAATGGTGCAATATTTTTAATGAGTGGATGAAATTGAAGATTACTAGCTTCTATTCTCTTTCTTGTTCTCGGGTGAGTAGAGAAAATTATTGGCACTTTATAGACTTCTGCTACTTTGTTTAATGATTTTACTAGAATTTCAAAATGGTTTTTTATGTCTATATTTTCTTCTCTGTGAGCGCTTACTACAATATATTTTTGTTTTTCTAATGATAGTTTCTCTAAAACGACAGAATTATCAATTTTAGATTTATATTTTTCTAAAACTTCAAACAGTGGAGACCCCGTTACAAAGACATGATCTTTTCTAAAACCTTCACTCAATAAATATCTCCTACTATTTTCTGTATAAGCTAGATTAATATCAGAAATATGGTCTGATATTTTTCTGTTAATTTCTTCTGGTACATTTTGATCGAAACATCTATTGCCAGCTTCCATATGGAAAATTGGGATTTTTAATCTTTTCGCAGCAATGGTACATAAAACACTATTGGTGTCACCTAAAACTAATAGTGCATCTGGTTTTATTTGAGAAAATATTTCAAAAGACTTAGCTATTACATTGCCTATAGTTTCACCTAAATGATTACCAGCTACGTTAAGAAATACATCTGGTTTTCTTAGTTCTAAATCTTCGAAAAAAATTTCGTTCAGTTCATAATCATAATTTTGACCCGTATGTATTAATGTATGTTCAAAATATACATCACATTTTTTGATACATTCTGCTAGTCTTATAATTTCTGGTCTTGTTCCTACTACCGTAGCAACTTTAATTTTTTTCATATGTTTTATTATTTCTTGAATGGCTATCTTACATCATCTTTGATTTCATGAAGATGATAATCTGACATCACCATTAATTTGGAATTATTTTTCATTGATCTAATTGCAGTATAATACCCACACGCACATACAATATATCTAAAGCTTCACTAGATAATACAAATTTTTGAACATCATCTTGCTCTTGCAAATTATTAATCTTTTTCACCCATATTGTAAATTCACCAAACATGGATAAAAACCATCTTTTTCTCTATATGATGCCCTTGCCAACCTCTTACAAAATTTAAATCGTGATTTGAAATGTTATACATTCTTTTCACTAAAGAAGCGTCAAAAGTATTATTAAATAGTAAAACTCCTATATTATCCGTAAATTTTCCACCTTTGATAAGCCTAGGTTCCATAATTATCTAATCTGGATATTGCAAGACATTTTCATTAAAAACTTCTTTTCTAATTAAAGGAAGTTTTGCCAATAGCCTTTTCATTCCTTCCACGTTTTGTTGTTCTGTATTATGAGAATGGTAATCTTCTACAAAATTAATTTTATCATTTCCTCTAGAAAAATAGTTTTCATAATTTAAATCTCTATTATCTGCAGGGATTCTAAAGAAGTTACCCATATCCTCTGCTTTTAGCATTTCTTCTCTAGTACAAAGGGTTTCGTATAATTTTTCTCCATGTCTAGTGCCAATAATTTTAATTTCATTATTAGCATTAAACATTTCTTTCAGCGCTTGAGCCAGATCACCAATTTTACCAGCTGGCGCCTTATTCACAAATAAATCACCAGGATTACCATGCTCAAAAGCAAATAAGACTAAATCTACAGCTTCATCTAAAGACATTAGAAAACGTGTCATTTCTGGGTCTGTTACAGTAATTGGATTTCCATTTTTTATTTGTTTAATAAACAGTGGAATTACTGAGCCCCTAGACGCCATTACATTTCCATACCTGGTAAGACAGACTACAGTATCTTTATGATTTCTTGATTCTGCTACCGCAACTTTCTCCATCATAGCTTTTGAAATCCCCATTGCATTAATAGGGTAAGCTGCTTTATCTGTAGAAAGGCATATTACCTTTTTCACTCCGCTATTGGCGGAGGCTCTTATTACATTTTGAGTGCCTTCTACATTGGTTTTTACAGCTTGCATTGGGAAAAACTCACAAGATGGCACTTGCTTAAGTGCTGCTGCATGAAAGATATAATCTACGCCTCTTGTTGCTGGTTCTACCGAAGAGAAGTCTCTTACATCGCCAATATAATATTTTATTTTATCATTTTTGTAGAGGTTTCTCATATCATCTTGTTTCTTTTCGTCTCTGGAAAAGATTCTGATTTCTGAGAAATGATCAGTATGTAAAAAACGATTTAATACAGCCGATCCAAAAGAACCTGTGCCACCTGTTATCAAAAGTGTTTTATTTTTTATTTCCATTTTTTATTTTGTGTATTTATAGTTTTTTCTAAAATAGCTAAATACTTTTTTGTTCTGTCTAAACTTGTTCCAAATCTTTTTAAATTAATATCTCCATTATTAACAAGAGTATTTGCTAATTGTTTATCTCGAAATATATTATACAGCGCATTTGCGAAGTCCATTGAACTCGTAGGTGTACAATATATAGCCGAGTCTCTACATATGTCTCTTGCGAACTCTAAATCAGAAACTACAAGTGGTTTTTTCATAAACATTGCTTCTAAGTATGTCGTAGAAAAAGTTTCTAAGAGGGACGGCATTAACACAGCATCCATCTGTTCATATAATGAAGGTAATTCATTAAGTGTAACTTTTCCTAAAAAATTAACATATTTCTTTAATTCTATAGGTATTTCTAAATCATATTCATTAATACTTACATGTATTATAAAAAAATCTTTTTTCTCTTTATCTCTTAAAAACTCTATTATTTCCGGCAATAAATCTAGATTTTTGTGCTGATAGTTTGCGGTAAGAAATAATATATTATAGTTGGCTTTAGATTTTAAATAGTAATCTTCATGTAATTCCTTTTGATTAAAAATTGTATTTAACGTGTTTGAAACTACATACGTTTCTTTTTTGTAATTTAAATTCTTTAAATAATATTCTCTTGAATAATCTGTTTCAAAAATTAAAGCATCAGAATTTTTATTAAAACAAAAAACTTTAATAAAATTAAGTATTTTAAATTTAAAAAAAGTTTTAAAAGATATTTTCTTAAAATAGGGAGAGTTGGGATAAATGACGAACCCCCATGCAAATCCAACTATTTTTTTATAATCACTTTTATGATATGACGGTCCAAAAACAGTAAATATTACATCTGGTTTAATTGTATTTTCTATTTTTTTTAATTCTTTTATCCTTTTAAATATTGATTTTTCTTCTTTTTTGGAAAAATTAATAAAAGTAAAATTTTCTGGAAAACTTTCATTTCCTAATTCTTTAGAAGAATTGAAAGATTGAACAATATAATATTCATTGTTATATCCAAGTTTTTTTAAATCCCTTATAAAAGAAGCAGCAACTTGTAAACCTCCCCCTGCAAATAAATTAGAATTATCAATTAAAATCTTCATTATTATTCAATATTTGGTGATTTTTTTATTACGGTAGTATTTTTCAAAAAAAAAATTAAAATTAACAAAAAAATTATAAAATTTCAGCAAAAAATTTATTTCCCTATACTTTTTTGACTTATGTACGTCTTCAAAGAAATTTGGACATTTTGGAATAAATTCTTAAGTTTTTTTCTAATAAAAAAACCTTTTAATCCATAAAGAGGATGCCCCTTAAAATCATAAAAATAAAAATTAGAGGGGAAGCTCGTTTTATCAATCTCTTTAGAAAGAGTAGGACTAAAAAATATATGATAAGTATTATGCAGATGTGATTTGCATTCTTGAATAAAAGAAAATGCAACTTGAGTAACTCCCGTCCCACTTAAAGTTGTAGTATTGATTATTAGTTTCATATATTAATTTAGGAATAGTCTAGCTCTTCTAAAACACTTTTTAAGAATGCTTTATTATCTACTGAATTATATAATCTGATTGCATTTTTAGAAAATTGTTCATGGTTTTCATTTATTTCTAAAATATTTTGACACAATTCATCAATATTACCATTATCAAAAATTCTACCACAATTATACTTTTCGAAAGGAATTTTGAGACCAGGAATATTATTTCCTATCATGGGGATACCATACCCTGAATACTCAAATATCTTATTGGGAGCGCAAAATATCTGATTAAGTGATATAGGGTCATACATTAATATCCCAATATTTGCTAAAGAGGTAATATAGAGATGCTGAGGAGAAGGAATAAAAGAAATATGTATAAGTGATGGACATAGTTTTTTATATTTTTCAATCATTCCATAATCTCGTCCCATAATTACTGGTACATATTCTTCTCCTAATTTATTTACTGCTTTTAAAATAAAAGACAAGTCTCTTTCTGGAGAAACTAATCCTTGATAAAGGATTACTTTTCTTTTGAGATTAACTATTTGGTGGTAAAGTTCTGGCTGGTGGTTTTTCAAAAAGTTCAAAGCCAGAGAATTCTCTTCTAAACTGTAGGGTTTATTAGGTAAAACTAATGGAATTTTTTTGGGTTGAAACCAAACATTAAAAATTGCAGCTCGGATTTCCTCACACACTATAAGTCTTTTAGCTTTTTTCACATATTTATTAATAACATATCTGTAAAGCTTAGAATGATCATACATTTCTAAAATATGCATTACATATGATAATTTATTAGGTAATGAAGAAAATAATAATGGTGCTAGACTATCTGCATCTACAAACCATATTAGAGCATTAGTATTTTCTTTATTCCATAAATGAGCCAGAACTGCTTTTCTATATTTGTACCAAGTTTTTAGTTTTACAAAAAGAGATCTTTTTTCTAGATCTACGAAACTCCCTAAATTTAATTCAATATAGTTAACATTTATTTTTCTAAAACGGTCTTTCCAAAATTCGTTAAGTCCTAATGTAATTAGGGTAACCTCTACTCCTAAATCTCTTAGATGCTGTATTACCATCTGAGTTGGAGGTTCTTTTTCAATTGTATTTTTATGAATAATAATTACTTTCCTCATAAATAAAAAAGTTTAATTAAAACTCCACTTATACCTTATAAATGGTTCAATAAAAAAAATGATAAGTAAGAAAAATAGCATTGGGTAAAGACCTTGAGTAATTCCTGATAAAATATCACCTCTTACAGTGAGTAAACTTGCCAAAAATGAAAGAAGACTAATAAGTAGTGTGAAGTAATTATCAGATAAAAGAAAAGCATCTACTAATCTTAATAAAATTCCAGCATATAATCCCATAAGAAATGAGTATAGTATAACTCCATATATACCATTATTTGCCCATCCTTCGCCAGCTACTCCTGCTGCATTAGACCATTTATAATCAGCGAGATGCTGAGGTTCAAAGTTCTGCCCACCCAATTTCACTTCTGTTAAGGCTACGCCAAATCCTACTGGCTTTTCTTTCCATACACTTCTAGGAATAGGATTAAGTAATACTGCTTTCAAAGTATAATTTAGAGGCAAATAAGGAACTGTATTTCCAAATTTATCTACTGAAAGTTCATAATCTTTGAGTAAAAGGTCTCCTTCTGTAGAACTATAATCTTTTTGAGATTGTGAAAAATCCATTTCGGTTATCGTGTTCTGTAACATGTCCAAATTATCAATCTCTTTATTTCGAATAGATGAAAGAGCTAAAAACATTAATAACACAATTAAACCAGGATACAAAACTTTAGGAGAAAATAAAATTCCTTTCAATGGTGATAATCCACTTGAAAAATTAGAAATAATTTTGGCTAAAATAATAATAATCAATAGCACAATTATAGCTCCTCTGGTTCCTCTTGGAAAAGCGACAAGTGCTAGAGCAAGAAAAGAAAGATTGGTATAAAAATAAGAAGTGTTAAATTTCGAGTTATTATAGCTTAAAACAAATAAAATTAATGAAGAAACTGAATAAAGTGAAAACTGAATAATACTTAAATAAGTAGGAGCATCTTCTATTTCGGGCAATCTATAATAAAATCTAGTGACCGCTTTTTCAAAAGAACCATACAACCATGTATTCAATGACAAATCAAAAGTTATATAAGTGAGTACAATTAAAAAAAGGAAAAATTGTTGACTTCTGGTTAATGGTTTAATGTCCAAGGATTTAAGCACAGTGCTTTTTCTTTGAAAATAATTTACCAGAAATTTTAGTTCTCTATTTCGGATAAAATATGTGGTTCCAAAGAAAATAAAAAAAGATAATGTTAAAATTAGTTCAGATTTTTCGGAGAGCACAATTTCTTTTGTCTGTCCAAAAAAAAGGATAAAAATCATTAACATGTAAAACATAGGATCAATAATGAAATTATATTTTTTTTTAATAATTATCATTATTGCAAAAAAGATAGCAAAAAATCCAGGAAACGTCATTACTCTTAAGATTACATGTTAATTTAAATATCTTCTAATATACAAAAACTGAATGATTGCATGACAAAAATAGCTTATAAGATAAGCTAATGATAATCCTATAGCACCTAGAGCTTCTTTTTCAACTAAAAAATGAGTACTTACAGTAAGTATAATTGCCCACATGAGATTAGCATAAAAACCTAACCACATTTTCCCTTGGCTTGCAATAGCCTGACCAATTACATTATTTATAGAAATTAATCCTGTTGTAATGAACATAATTATTATTGGCCATAATAAATCATTATATTTTGCTCCATAAAAATCTACAATTAATGGAGAAAGTATCACAAAAACGATTACTAAAAAAAAAGCTAGAACAATATTTATTTTAAGATTTTTATTATAAACCATTCTGTATTGCGCCTTGTCTTCTACTCTTGAAGATAAAAGAGGAAGTGCTATTTGCGATAAAGCGGCAGGAATGAATAAAATGGTATTTCTCCATTGGCTAGCAATATCAAAATTAGCCATTTGTAAATATCCACTGGGTTGATTTACTAAAACATAATTAGCATACCATACCACTGGTGCAACCATTAATCCCGCTAAAAAAGCTGGAAAGCTAAAATCCCATAGTATTTTAATTTCTTTAAAATTCTCTTTGCTCCAAAATTCAATTTTAAATTCTGAATAGAATTTTTTTCTTAGAGTGATAAAATTGAAAATAAAAAATAAAACGTAATTAGCTCCAAATGCGATGATTACAACATCTAAAGTATAAAATCTTGCCGCTAATATCAAAAGAACAGAAGAAATAATTCCGCTCATCGCACTATTGATAGATAATTCTTTAAATTTTTCTATTCCTGCTAAAATTCCATTCTGTATACCATTCACCGAAGAAAAGAATAAAATAAAAGCACTTATTTTAATTTCTGTATTTAAATTCGGAGCATTTATTTGATGCGCTATAGGTATAGCAAACAGATAAATTAGAAAGGAAATGAGAATGCTAATTACTATTGCAAAAAAAGTAGACATTCCTACAATTCTCTCTAATTTTATTTTTTGAGAAAAACGATATTGTGCAATAAACTTAGTTGCGGTCATTCCTAGCTCCATACCAGCAAACATGGCAAACATTAAAATTGTAGATTTTATGATTCCAAATTGCCCATACTCTTCTTTGTCTAAATATTTAGCCATAAAGATTGTAGCAATTAACAATGTAAACTTAGAGATTACATTCCCTAAAATAATCCAAAAACTCTGACTAAAAATTTTTCTGTTTAAATCTGAAGATAGTGTTTTTACTATTTTTTCATGTATAATTCTTCGCATAAACCGCTATAGATTTGCAATAAAATCTACTATTCTTTCACTTGCTTTTCCGTCTCCATAAGGATTATGTAATTCACTCATCAAAGAATATTTCTCAGTATTTTCTAATAAAATATTAGTTTCTTTTACAATTTTTTGTTTATCTGTACCTACAAGAATTACTGTTCCAGAATCTACTGCTTCAGGGCGTTCTGTAGTATCTCTCATTACTAATACTGGTTTCCCTAAACTAGGAGCTTCTTCTTGAATTCCTCCCGAATCTGTAATAATTAAATATGCATTTTTCATTAACCAAACAAATGCGGGATATGATAATGGGGAAACTAATTTTATATTTTCTATTCCAGAAAGTAATTCATAAACAGGACCTTTAATATTAGGATTTAAATGTACGGGATAAATAATCTGTACATTCTTATTATTTAAGGCTACCTCTTTTAGTGCTTCACAAATATTAATAAAGCCTAAACCATGATTCTCTCTTCTATGACCAGTTATTAAAATAATTTTCTTCTCCGTATCTATTATTTTTTTAAGCTCTAAAATTTCGGAATTTTCAAAATTTTGGACTCTCTTGGAACTAAAAAGTAATGCATCAATAACTGTATTTCCTGTAATTACAATACTATTCTCTTTAATATTTTCCTTCCTTAAGTTTTGTTCAGAGTTTTCCGTAGGCACGAAATGATAATCAGCTACGCGACCTGCTATTTGTCTATTCATTTCCTCTGGGAAAGGAGATTTTTTATTATTAGTTCTTAATCCTGCCTCTACATGACAAACTTTAGCACCTGCATAGAAAGAAGCTATACTTGCTGCCATAGTAGTAGTAGTATCTCCGTGAACATAGACATAATCGGGCTTATATTCTTCAAGTATGGGCTGAAGTCCTGTAATAATATCAGAAGTTAGGGAATATAAATTTTGATTAGGCTTCATAAGATTTAAATCATAATCAGGAGTAATTTCAAAAAAATCTAGTACTTGATCTAGCATTTCTCTATGCTGAGCGGTGACACATACTTTTGTTTGAAATTGGTCTCGTTTTTGAAACTCTTTAATTAAAGGAGCCATTTTTATTGCTTCTGGACGAGTTCCAAATATGATTAAATTTTTTTTCATAGATGATTAGTTATTTAGTTTTTCTTTTATTCTCTCAAAAAATGTTTTTTCTTTAGCGCCGTATCCATAGCCATATTTATTACCATACCCGAAATAATCACTATTTACATCATTTATGACAAAAGCTGTGTTTTTAATTTTATGAGATTCTATATTCTTGTTTGCAAACTCTACTAAAAGTTTTTCTGTGTATTGTGATCTTACCACATATAATGTTACATCTGCCCATTCTGAGATTAAGAATGAATCTGTAACCAACATCAATGGAGCTGTATCAAGAATTATGTAGTCATAACTTTGAGATAGAATATTGATTAGGGCTTCAAATTTTCCATTAGAAAGTAAATCAGTAGGATTTGGGGGGATATTTCCAGAATACATTACATCAAGATGAGGATTGAAAATACTTTTATGTATTAACGTTTCAATATCCATACTTTCATTATGTAAATACTCTGTAAGCCCGCTTAGACCTTTTCTTTCGGTATTATATCTCTGAAGTTGAGGATTTCTAATATCTGCTCCAATAATAATAGTCTTTTTGGTAGGGCTCGCTATGGTTAATGCAAGATTTACAGAAATAAATGTTTTTCCTTCTCCCTTTACACTTGAAGTAACCATTACCACCTTTCCTTTCTTTTTCTTTGTCATAAAATTCATATTGGTAATTAGAATTCTAAATGACTCTGCTAAAGGAGAGTTATCATTTACCTTCACTAGATCATGGTCTCCTTTTTCTAAACGAGGAATTTCGCCTATGATAGGTTTCCCTTTAGAAATTTTTTCAATGTCATGTTTTGATTTTACTTTATTATTAAATCTTTCTAACAATGAAATAATAATGTAAGGAATTAATAATCCTAAAAACAAACCTGCTAATAGAATAATTGAAGATTTAGGGGCTACCTGAGCATTTTTAAATGCTTTATCTACAATTCTTGCTTTGGGAGCTGTCACCGCTAGGGATATCTGAGTCTCTTCTCTTTTTTGTAATAACAATAAATAGAGCGACTCTTTAATTTGTTGCTCACGTTCTATGCTTCTAAACAATTTTTCTTGCGCAGGTATTTTTGCAATTTTACCAGACACTAAATTCTGCTCTTGTTCGTAAGTACTTACAGCCAGCTGCAATCCGTTTTTGTTTTTTTGAAGATTTTGTAAAATAGTTGGTCTTAAATTATTAATTTGAGACGTAACTTCTATTACTAATGGGTTCTGAGGTGTTGCGTTCTCTAGTAACCTATTTCTTTCTAGAATTAATTGATTATAAGCTGTAATATTAGCTACTGCTCCTGGATTATCTAATCCAATATTATTAGGAATTACTTGATAGTTTCCTTGTCTGGAAACAAAAGAGATTAAGCTATTTGTTAACTCTAATTGTGAGGCCAGCTCTAGTTCTTTGGCTCTAGCTTCTGCAGAGGTTTTAAGGCCTAATTCTCCTTCGACAGCTAAATCAGTAATTTGATTGTTTCTTTTGAATTGTTCTTTTTGACTTTCTACATTCCCTAAATCTTTACCTACGTTTGCTATTCTTTCTTCAATAAATTCAGCTGTTTTCTTGGACTCTTCATTTTTATCATTAATAGCATCTGCATTGTAGACTTCAACTAAGTGATTAATTATATCCTTTGCTTTATCAATATTGGGATAATTCATTGATAATTTAATCACGGTAACATCTTTATTTACTAATGAGGCATTAATTAGCTTTTGATAGTCTATGGTTTTGTTTTCAATATTAGAAACATTAATGATAAGTTCATCTAACTTTTCTTTGCTAGGTTTAAAAATTTTGTTTTTTAAAATAATAACATTTGCGTTCGGCAATGATACAACCTTATTATAGGTAGTCACTGTAGTAAAACCTTCCTTGTTGGTTATGGTTATTTTTTCTCCTTTTAATGAAAGAAATAATGGTTCTGGTTTCTTTTCAGTACTTTTTTCATTTACTATTTTTACAATAATGGGAGAAGTTTTACCAAATACTTCAGTGTCTTTAAATAATCCTGGTTTATAAATATCTGTCTCTAAACCTAAATCTTTAATTACAGTTGTAATGAGTTTTTTAGACTTTAAAACTTCAATTTCATTATCAACTCCATCCGAACTCATTTTACCCAATCCAGACAAATCTCTCAGCATTTCAAAGTCTTGACCACCCATTGATCTTTTAGAATCTCTAATCAATACTGTAGAAACAACTTCATAAATTGGGTTTTGTGTTTTTAGAAAAAAATAAGCAATTAGTAATGTAAAAATTCCACTCAATGCAAACCATTTCCATCGTTTAATATAGGGTCTGATAAGTTCATTTATATGAATTTCTTCTTTTTGGAAACTATTATTGTTCATTTTCTAATTTTTAAAAATCAAAGCTAAAATTGTTACAACGATTGAGGCTACTGAAATGTAAATACCTGTATTAGGGTCTAATCTAGACGTTTTTTGTTTTGTTTCATTTGGAGATACAATAATCACATCATTTTGTTTCAAATAGAAATATGGAGAATTTATAAAATCTGCTTTGGTAAGATCTAATCTTTGCTTCGTTATTACACCATCTACATTTCTAATAACCAAAACATCATCTCTATTTCCATAAATCGTTAAATCGCCAGCTAAACCCATTACTTCTAACAAAGTAGTCTGTGCTTCGGGAATATTATATGTTCCTGGACGATTTACTTCTCCTAAGACTGTAATTTTATAATTGGTGTTTTTAACCGAAACCTGAGGATTTATAACATATTTTGTTATTTCTTTCTTTAAGGTTTCTTTTAAATCCTCCGTTGTTAAATTTTCAGTATTTATTTTACCCACAACAGGAAAATCTATATTCCCCTGAGTATCTACTATATATGTAGGTCCTGAGGTAGAAGTCTGATTTTGGGTAGGCATATTATTACTCGCAGTAGAATATTGTAAAATTTGTCCCGAAGAAAAATTTTGGTTAAAGGGTCTTACCACATCCATATCTTTTGCGGTTACCAAAATAACGAGTTGATCATTTGGTTGTATTGTAGATTTTGCATTTTTCATCGAGGCTTGTAGTGCCACATTTTCGATGTTTTGCAGGTAATCTAATTTTTTTTGACTGGTACAAGAATTTAGAAAAATAAATACTAGATTTATTAATAAAATAAAAATATTTTTCTTCATTTATTAAATTTATAATTAAAATATACAGTTTTGTTTTAAAAGTGTCTTTTTAAGGACGTACAATATAGGACTTTCTTTTATAATAACAGAAGTTTAATGCCGTTAAAAACCTCTGATCATACTATTTTTACTTTACAGTTTTTTTCTTTTTTTTTACAGCTTCGCTTAGTGAGTCCCATAATTTATCACTCACCTTATTTCATTCTCATTCTCCAAGAATTATATAATACTAAAATTATATTCATTCTTATTTATTATCATTCTTTTCATTTATACCAACGTAAAAATAGTAAATTTTGTATCTCTACTTTCTATTTTTCGTCACTTGAATTTCATTTTATAAATTTTAAAGACTTAAAGCCTTTTTTTCACTATTTTACTTCTTCTCTAACATGCAAAAAAATCTCATGATTTTGTCATGAAATTTATTGCTGATATAAAAATTTAGCTTTTTAAAATGATTTGTAATAATATTCCTCAGCATTGTAATATCTATTCAATTGAAGACTTTTTATAAGGTGTTTATTAATTTTTAAAAGAAGAACCTTATTTAAAATAAATCTTAGTGTTATTTTAACGATCTAATTTTTCGAAAATTGAATTATTGCTGATGAATTCTGGCACCATATTTTTAAGGATTCTCACAATTTGATTATTATCGTGAGATAGTGTAGCGTTTTCTATTTGTTCTAATAAATCTTTTATTTCATTATATTCCTTATGAGGATCCATAGAAACCATTATTTTATGGTGAGGTGTTGGAAGATTTTTTGTATTATCGCTTAATAACTCCTCATATAATTTTTCTCCAGGTCTTAATCCTGTATATTTTAATAGAATATCTTTTTCTGGTTCTTTTCCTGAAAGTTTAATCATTTTTATTGCTAAATCTTTTATTTTCACAGGTTTTCCCATATCAAAGACAAAAATTTCGCCTCCTTTTCCCATAGTAGAGGCTTGCAGCACTAATTCGCATGCTTCAGAAATGGTCATAAAATATCTAACAATATCTGGGTGGGTAATGGTAATGGGCCCTCCTGCTTCAATTTGTTTTTTGAAAAGTGGAATTACAGAACCGTTGCTACCTAAAACATTTCCAAATCTGGTGGTAATAAATTTGGTTTTATTTTCTGGTAAAAATTGTAAAGATTGTACTAATAATTCTGCAGATCTCTTAGAGGCTCCCATTACATTGGTAGGGTTTACCGCTTTATCTGTAGAAACCATTACAAATGTTTTTATATTATACAGCACAGAGAGTTTTGCCAGATTTTGTGTTCCCAATATATTTACCCAAACTGCTTCGTGAGGGTTATTTTCGATCATTGGAACATGTTTATAGGCCGCTGCATGATATACCAAATCAAAATTGAATTTTGTAAAGATGCTTTCGAGTCTTTTTTTATTGGTAATATCTGCTAAAATGAATTCAAAATCTATATCTGGAAATTTTTCGTTCATTTCCAACTGGATTTCGTGTAACGGTGTTTCCGCTTGGTCTACTACTACTACTTTAGAGGGTTTATATGAAGCTACTTTTCTCACAATTTCGCTCCCAATAGAACCTGCACCTCCAGTTACTAGAACTGATTTATTTTCATGAATTAATCTTACTTCTTCATTTTCAATACAAATAGGTTCTCTATTGAGTAAATCTTCTATTTGAAAGCTACGAATATTGGTATGAATTTTTTCAGGATTGAATTCTTCCACCAAAGGAGCTTGAAAAATTTCCATTTCTTTCTCTAAAAACAAATTCACCCATTCTGTTAATTCATTAGCAGATAAATTTTCTTTAAGAATTAAAATCCCATCTATTTCTAACTCTTCTTTCGGTGTTTTAATAAAAGTATCCTGAGTCATGATATCTAGTCCAAAAATTTTGGCATTTCTAGAATCATTTCTCTTGGTTAAAAACCCTTTTAATTTATATTGTAGATTATGACTTTCGATGATAGAATTTGCGATTGCTACCGAATAATCAGAAATTCCTAAAATTAATATTCTTTTTTTAAGAGAATTGTCTTTGTACTCCTTAATCCAGCGAAACATTTCCTTCACAAAAAGACGAAACATAAATAACGTACTAAATGAAAAGAAGAAAAAAACGATAAAGAATGATATATTTTCAGGAACTGAATGATCATAGACCATATTGTATACTCCAGAAAGAGCCCACAGTGTAAATGTAGTAGCAACAATGCACCATAATAGATTCAATAAATCATAAAAAGTAGAGTGTCTTATAATACCTGCGTATGTTTTAAAAACATACATATAAAAAAGACTTACTGCTATTATTAAAGCATAACCTGCAAAACTTTCTGCTATAAAATCGGAATGGTTTAGAACTTTTTCTAAAATTTTGAATGAAAAGAAAGTAGAAACTCCAATTAAAAAAACATCTATTGCGATGATGATGTATCTTGGTAAATATCTTATATTGGCTAAATTAAGTAAAACATTTACCTCATTCATCTTGTTTTCTGGTTCATTTTTCTGAGTCATCATGGGTGCTTTTAATCTTTATATGGTTGTCTACCGAAAAGTATACATGCAAATTTACATAAATCTGAATAATTTTCAAATTTGTTTTGTAGTTATTTGTATTAACGAATTGTGAATTGAACGCTAAATGGGAGAATCGAGAACCGAAAACTGAGAATTTAGTTTCCTGTACCAAATCTTTTTACTTCTAGTTTTTTTTCTTTTACTTTTAACAAGAAATCTTTTAAACTATTATCAGAGCCTTCTTCTACTTCAACAGTCATAAGATTATCATCTATATAAACATTCTTTTGTAGATATTGTTTATCAATAGACACTTGATAATCACCTAAAGGGAGATACATGATATACTCTCCTCGAGTATTTAGATATGTAGTATAAATTTTTCCGTTACTGTTTATAAATTGTATTGGGATTCCTGCAAAAATTTCTAGAACCTCATATTGTGTTTTTGTTGTTTTTTGATAGATAACCTTTCCTCTTACAACGCCAGAATGTTGCAAAGGAATAAGTAAAAACATTTCCTTTTTATCTAATTTTATTTTTTGGTCTTCCGAATACCATTTTGTTTCTAAAGATTTTATGGTATATTCTCCATAAGGCAGTCTTCTATATTTCACATTTCCGTCCTTATCAGAAATAAAAATGGTATTATTTACTTTTATTTTACTATTCGGGGCTGGTAGATCAATGCCCTCATCAAACTTGTTGTTATGATTGATGTCTAAAAATGTAAATATCTTTAGTGTACCGTTCTTGTATTGCACGGTTTCCTCACCTATTGTGGGAATCTCTTGAGTAATTCCTATTTGATAATAAACATTAGAAGCGCCATAAAAATTATTATCAAAACGACTATATAGTACATTAGCAAATATTTTGGTAGAGATAAAAGGTCTATAATCTGCTCCTGTATTTAAAGACCAAGTAGTTCCTGTATTACTATTATAGGTTGCAAGAGTTGTAAAATTGAGACTTGTTTTTTTATTCGGCGATTCCCATTTATAATATGCTAATCCAGAAATTTTTTGGGTATTCTTAGTTAATTGTCCTTCATTATTTCCTTCGTATAGCATAAAGTTTCCTTTCTGATATAAAGCACTTATCATTAAACTTTTATAAAACCAATTTGCCTGCCATTGATTTATGTAAGATGAATTGGTTCTATTTTTGTAATGAGACCAGCCCTGAGAAGTAGAAATATTCAATCTATTTTCTGAACGATTTATATTATAATTGATTGCGGCAGAAAACGTAGTAGCATTAAAAATGATGTTGGTTTTTATAAAATCATTCCCCAAGAATATATTCGCATTTTCATTCCAATTTTGAGAAAAAATATTTGCGGAAATTTTTTTTGTAAGAGGGAAATTACTTCCTATTTCTATTTTTAATCTCGTAGTTTTGTTATCAAATCTGTATTGCGGATTAAGTTCTTGTGGGTCATACGCATTATAACTGCCTGATGTATAAAAAGACATTTTCCCAAAATTCCTTGCTAATCTTTGCTCAATCATTGTAGCCCCTCTTTTTAATCCAGGATAATATTTACTACTGTAAAAATTATTTGAACTCCATGACCAGTTTTTCCAATTTTTTAAATACATCCAAGCTAATGCTAAAGAAGATTTCTCTAAATTGAAGTGATTATTAATTTCAGAATTCCCATAACTTATATCAAACTTATGAACAGTGTTATTTTTATTATTCCATTCTAAGCCATTTTTAAAGATTATATTATTTTGTTCTTTGTCTGTATCAAAAATAAATTCATTATTCAAAGTAAATTTATCGTTAATCTGTAAAGTCGATTTAGCAAAAGCTGTATACCCTCTTTTCATTTCAGCATTAAAGGGATCTACCAGGTTAAAACTCTTTTCCGCAACACCTATACTCCCTGACCACTTTTTATTATTTAAGGGCAGAACATTTAACTCCAGCCCTCTACCTAGAACGCTTACTTCCAATCCATTAGCATTAACATTACCTAATTTTAACTCTAGCGGACCTTTTCCGAATGTAAGGTATGAATTCTGTAGAATAATTTTTTCTGCATTATTGGGCCAATAAGAGGCATTAAGATTCAGTCCAATTTTAGTGTTATTTAGATTTGCTTCTGTATGCAAGTCTAAATGGTTAGATGAGCCAAAATCTGACCAAGGATTAGAAGCCATCCAAGTTATATAATTAGGATTTTTTTGAAAAAGGCGTTGATTTATATTTAGTGGGTCTACATACCTTCTATCTCCTAGAGCGTTTTGAACCATTATCATCGCATTTCCAAAATATTCATTATTACTATCAAATGCTGCAATATTTACGGTAAAAAGTTCAATATTTATTATTTCTTTATCAATAACTTTATTAAAAGAAACAATTTTATTTTCAAAAGGCTGTAGTGTTATCTCTTTTTTCAGTGTGGTTGAATTCCCTCTTCCTTGAGGGAAGCTAGCTAATACATTTACTTTTTCAGTTTGATTTCCAGAATTGAACACTTGTGCTGATACTTTAAGAGAATCACCAATTTTTTCCATAAGCAGATACGGCTGAGTTGCTATTAACTTTAATAGCCTAATTGGCTGGATTTTCAGTTCTGTATTAGCTTCTGCTTTTTTTATCCCTAAACTATCAATTGCCGTAATATTTATATTGAATTCTCCTGCTGGTTGTGATTTTTCAACCCATAATTTAAAAGGATAATATAATTCTTCATTTGGTTCTAATGTGATGATTGTATTTGTAGATAATATCTTTACAGCTTTGGGTACATTTGCATTTAATTGAAACTTTTGTTCTTTAGAAGTTTCATTTTTCATTTTTAACAACAAGGTTATTCTATCGTCATTTTTGGCAGATATTTTTTCATCAGTAACCATAGAAATATTCTTTGTTTGAGCAAAACAAAGAATTGTATTTAATAAGATTATAAAACTCCAATTTTTTTTAAAGGTCTTCATATCCTACTTTATTGCGGAATCATCGTAAAAAATACGGTTTCCGAGTACTGTTCGTAGTCTTTATCAAAAAAATTGGTATCTCCAGGTTTTGTAGAATAAATGGCATCAAAAAATTTGTTTCCTGCATGCTCTGTATTACTAAACAATTTTTGCTGTGCACTGGAAAGATATACCTCACCCATTGTTCTCTGAGTTGCATTCTCTTTGATCATTAATTTCACCGTATTAATAGGTAAAATTTTATTAGACGCACTTGTAAGATTGTTAGACAATGCGTTTACTCTTACCTCATAAGGAGTTGAAGAATAAGTAGATAATGCATTTGGATAACTTTTAGAAACGCCGTTTGCGTAATCATTAGCCGATTTAAATTCTAACCATACATTTTTTGCAGAGGCATTTAATTGCATTCCATATTTAGGTTCAACAGGTAGATTATCTGTGGGTAAAATCTGCATCCAATAAGAAAATGGAGCGCTAGCTTTAATCTCTCCTTTTCTGTTTCTTACTTCTATTATTAAATTAACTCTATAATTATAGTATGACACATAATCTTTTAAATAAGCTCCTCCTTCAATAAAAAGATGATAAAAAAATTTTATTGAAAAATAGTACTTTATTTGAAGATTATATGGGGAATTATATACCCAATAAGAGTTAGCATTTAAAAAAGGAATAGGAGTTTTCACAAGACCTATATTATCTGCTGTAGGATAAATATTATCTTCATTTGGACCGTTAGCAACCAAATAACTATATTGATATTTTAGTTTATACGGAGGAAAGTTTTTATAGCCATTAGAAATATTCCCATCCACTCTAAAACTTAGATACCAGTCTTGCATTGGATTCCCTTGCGAGTTTTGCACCTCTAGAAATACCGTGGAATGGTTATAGGAGGTAAGACCATTATAAGAAGTAAGTCCTGCCCAGCCATTATCCCAAGCGCTCACTTTCACTTCTTGTGCATTTACAAGGCATACCCCCCACAAAAAGATTAAAAAAAACGCTTTATTTATCATTTTACTCGATATTAAAATTTAACTCCGCCATTTTGACGGTATCATCATTACCATAAGAAAAAATAGAAGATGCAATGTATTTCCCTTGTGGTACATTTTGTGGAATTTCTATTTTAATTTTTCTTTTGTCTCCTGGAAGTGTATATAAAACTTGATCTTGAAGTTTTACTTTGTTTCCATTATTTTGATTCACTAGCTCGGTAGATAATGTCCCATCTGTCCACATATTTCCATTATTTATCATTTCTAGCTCTAATTTTTCTGTTTTCTTATTCCAAGAAAAATCAATAAAATCTATGGAAGGATTAGGTGTTTCTGGATATCTATGATATATTTTAATTCCTGATCTTAGGCTCACCTTTACTAATGCTCCTTTTTCATTATAAGAATCCACAGGATTGGTTTGGGTAATATAGAGCATTGCAGTATGGACTTTAAGTGTATCCTTTTTATTGTAAGGCGGTGACACTGTAATTTCTAATTCTTTGGACTCACCTGGAGGCAAAGTAAAATAAGATTGGGGAGCAACCGTAATCCATGATGCACAAGAATTCTCTAGAGTATTAGGGTCAGCAGTAATATTATTCCCATTTTCATCATATTTCCAATCTCCAAAAGATACAGAAAGAATAAGTGGTGTTGTTTTACTATCATTTGTTACCACTACTTTCTTTGTAAGTTTATCTCCTGATTCCGCTACAAAGTAATTTCTAGGAGGCGTAACCCCTAAACCCGTCTGTGCTTTACCCAAAAATGGAATAAAACATATAAAGCACTGAATTAAAAATAGTATATTTTTCATTATTACAAAAAAAAGACAATTTAAGATAAAAATCCTAAATTGCCTTCTTATTTTTTTATAAATACCTATTATTTAGGACTTATGGTATAAGTTACAGTAGTAGTATATACTGTAGGATTTTCTCCATTGATAAATTTATCTACATATGCATCTGCTCCTGCTGCTGCATAGTTTACACTTACCGTTTTATTTACTCCACCAGTAGCGTTATCTACTAATAACTGATTAGTATTAGATAAATTAATTGATTTGTAAGTATTGCTTGTAGTAGATGTTAATGGATTAACTGTACCAGCACTTGCAGTAATTTTAATATCTGCAGCTGAAATATTTTTTGTTGCATCACTACTTGTAAGATCACCTGCAGCACTTACGTTTACTTCAAAACCACCAGTACTGTAAATTTTTAAATGATCTTTTTTATCTACATTTACACCATCTTGGTAATCTGTGGTAGTTTTGTAATCTAAATTTACCACTTTGTTGTCTGGATTTACTACAATTGTTTGGATAGGATACAACTTTACATTTACTGTTGCATTATCACTCACTTGAGCTTGAGCAGTAAAAACACCTGCTAACATAATTAATAAGAAAAATGTTTTTTTCATAATTTTTTTTTGTCGTTTGATTTTTTTTTTAATCCTCTTAGGACTTTTTCCGGGTGCAAAATTACAACCTCTATTTAAAAAAAACTTATGAAAAAAAACAAAAAACCTATGATAAATCCTTTAATTTCAACATTGTTTCACTACTATGGTTAGTGGTAGCATATTACTTATAATTTATTTATAGTTATTTTGGTTCTATGGAGTAAATTATTTGAATAGCATAATTGGTTTCCTTTCCCCCCGTTATTTTATTATGCCATTTATTTCCATTGGCTCCATTATATTGAATATTGAAATACTTATTAACACCTCCTCTATTGCTAGAAAATAAATCTACATTATTCTGTGAAAGAGATACTTCTTGAGTTATTAATTCTTCTAAATTATTAGATGTTCCTTTAGTAGCCATCAAAGTTATATCTGACGCTTGAATTGGACTAGCCTCGCTATTGTCTGAAGTCAAATGATCTTGATCTGCCTTTACTTTAACAATAAAACCTCCTGTGCTATTTATTTTTAAATGATTTTCCTTCATTACAGAAACACCATTAGAATAATCTGCTTGATTTTTATAAATCATATCTACCCTATTTTCTCCATTTATCGCAATGGTTTGTACAGGAAAAAGATTAATATTTAGCGCTAGCGCATTTCCTAATTGCGCTCTTACCAAAATTACTGTTCCAATTACAGCAAATATTCTAACTATTGCTTTCAGGGTTTCCATGACTATTTACATTTATTTTTTATTTTAAACTTGGTATTTCTACAATAGCTTTTTGTCTATATTTACGGGGAGAATACCCTGTGTTTTTTTTAAAGAAATTACTGAAATTACTCTCTTCAGAAAATCCTGATTCTAAACTTATCAACTTTATAGGAACATCTGTAGCTTTCAATATTTTTTTTGCTTTTTCCACTATTTTCGCTGTGAGAAACTTTTTCGTAGAACAACCATATATTTCTTGCATTGCATTATCTAAAGTTCGTTTTGTAACGCCTAACTGGTCTGCATAATAATCTATTTTTAATTTTGTCACTCCTTCCTTTTGTAAAATCATTACAAAGCGATTAATAAGTTCTTTTTCATACGTATTATTCCTCATTTCCTCTAGCACTGCATCATACTCTATTTGTGCACGAATCAAAACAAATTCTAAAAAATTTATGAATAAATTTTTAGCAATAATTTTATTGAGTCTCTTATTTTGAGTAGGTTCATAATAAGATTTAAACATACATTCATAAGGCATAAAATTATTTTTAATGAGTAATCCATTAGATTGTTTAAAAAGGAGACCTTTTTTGATGAGTTTCAGAAATTCTAGTCTATCTACAAATAAATCCGCTCTAAACCAAATTAATATAGCAGTTTCTGCGGCTCCTAATATTGTCACTTTAGAATTAGGAGCAATAAAATAGAAATTTTCTTCTGTAATCTTTTCTTCATGTTCTCCTATTTTTAAAAAAAATTCTTCTTTGCCCGAATAAATAATAGAATAATGTGAACTGATTAATTTTTCATATATCGTCCTTAGTTCTTTAATTTGTGCTACTCCCCAATCTCTCATTTTCATCTCAGTCTGTGTTTGTTTTAGCTTATCCTTATGATTTTCATACTAAATTACAAAAAAAACATCATATTCGCTATATTTTTTTATCATATTTACTTGCATGAATTTTTATTTATAACATTAAGAATCGAAGAGGAATAATTAAGAGAGATAAGGAAAGTAGGGGTGAAATCGTAAAGTTGTAAAATTGAGAAAGAAGAAGGAAGAAGGGAGAAGTGATGAGGGTGCCTTTGGAAATTTGGAAATAAGATAAGGTAGTAATGTAGTGATGTTCTGACGTAAGGATATTTATGTGTGAAAGAGATGATTATAAATTTGCTTACCGAATAATCTATTTTTTATGTTAGTGAGATTTCTGCTTAAGAAAATACACTTTTGCTTTATCTTTTGCGAATTTCAATCTCTCTTTTATGATTTCATTTACCATCTCTATAGAATTTACACTGGGAAAATCTACACCTACACTCCCATTTTGACCCTCTTTTATTTGATAATTAGTAGGAGCATAATACGTTTTAAGGTGAGGATATTGATGGTATAAAAAATGAATCCTTGGTAGATGTAAAGCATCTGAAACCGCAATTACAGAAACATTATTTCCTATTTTCTGAGTAAAAGACTTAATTTCTGTAAAAGTATTATCAGGAGTAGTCAATACTTTTATTTTACTGGACGGAACTCCTAATGAAATAGCCGCATCTCTAGCCACTTCTGCTTGAGATTTTACGCCATATCTCGAGTGTCCCGAAGTTACTAAAACGGCATTTGGATAAGATTTCATTAATCTAACTGCTTCAACCAAACGAGTAAGAGATGTAGGAGATAACTGCTGAGATGGATTCAAACGTTTATCTAAAATATATCCTGCCCCAAAAACATGAATATAGACCTGTTCTTTATGATTGGCTGGCAAAATTCTCTTTTGACGGCTCTCTTCATATTTCATCCATTTTGCTGGTAAGTAATAGGTAGAAGTGGCTAGCCAAAGCACTCCAATAGCTAAGGTTAGTCCCCAATATATTTTACGAGTTCTGCTGTATCTATATATCAAAAAAGCTCCTGACAATAAAAATAAGTTATGAATGGTAAATATGGTTAAAAGCCAATCTTTCATCGTAATTATATTGCAATTACCTATTTAAATGAATGAAATATTGAATCTAAATAAGATTAGAAAGCATCAAATAATTAAGTTTCATTCATTGATGTAAAGCTTCCAATCTATTTCGGTAGATTTTATCATATTGAGATGTCCTGGACAAATAAAGGAGTTTTCGTCTGTAACCATTTTAATTTTCAAGGCAGATTCTTTCGCTTGTTGTTTATTTCCAGATTTTAGTTTGGTTACAATTGGGATATTAGGAATTAAAGCATCTCCTGTGAAAAAGTAGTTCGCTAATTGGAAGGTGAGGCAACCTTCATTATGACCTGGTGTTTCTAAGATTACCATTTTCTCCTGATTAAAAAGAGGAATGTTATCATTCTCTTTTACTATATTAATTTGTTCACCCGTAAAGATGACTGGAGTACCATGATAAAAAGATAAATTGAGTTTATAATCTGAGAGCGCAATTCTAGTATACTCTGAACAGTATATTTTACAACTGGGAAATTTTTCTATTACATCTCCAATATGCGCAATGTGGTCATAATGTGCATGTGTTAAAAATACGGCGTCAATATTCTGATTAGGCTGTAAAGAATTTATCGCTTCTATACCGTTTCCCGCGTCTATTAAATAGCATCTCTTTTCATCCACCTCACTTTGTATTAAGTAGGTGTTTGAGTTAGAAGATTTCAATATAAATTTTTTTATTTTAAATTCCATTTACTTAAATCTCTAAATCCTATTTAATTTCTATTAAAATTTTAATTGTCCAAAAAATGGCTCCCATTATTATTCCTTCTCTTTAGTCTAAGCCGTTCTTATTTTTAAAATATTCATTAAACCATTGTACAAATTTTTCTACTCCTTCTTCAATAGGCGTAGTGCTTTTATAACCTAGATTATTTAATTTAGTCGTATCTGCCCAAGTATTTGGCACATCTCCAGGCTGCATTGCAGCAAAATTTATTTTTGCTTTTATATTTAAAGCATTCTCCATACACTCAATAAAATGCAATAACGGTACTGGTGCACCATTTCCAATATTGAATAACTGGTAACCATTTCCTTGGTTGTCTGGATTTTGAAGAGTTACTATAATTCCTTGAACTATATCATCCACATAAGTGAAATCTCTACTCATTTCTCCGTTATTAAATACTTTAATTTCCAAGCCACTCGTCATTGCTTCTGCAAAAAGCATTGGAGCCATATCAGGACGCCCCCAAGGTCCATACACTGTAAAAAAACGAAGCCCTGAAGTTGGTAACTGATATAAATGGCTATAAGCATGCGCCATTAACTCGTTCGCTTTTTTAGTTGCGGCATATAAACTTATAGGACTATCTACTTGATCTGTTTCTTCAAAAGGAATTTTTTCATTTTTCCCATAAACTGAAGAACTTGAAGCGTATACCAAATGTTTAATTTTATGATAACGACAAGATTCTAGGATATTTGTAAATCCCATAATATTACTATCTATATAAGTCATAGGATTCTCTAAACTGTATCGAACGCCAGCTTGTGCTGCTAGATGAATCACTTGATCAAATTTTTCGTTCGCAAATAATGCTGGGATATTTTCTCTATCTTCAATATTTAAACGAATAAACTGAAATGTAGGATAAAGCATTGATTGAACCCTCTTCTCCTGAATTTCTGCTTTATTCCGATCGATACCTAGTTCTTTCAAACGATCATATTTCAGATTGATATCATAATAATCGTTTATATTATCTAAACCTATGACTTCATACCCTAAATCGATTAATTTTTTTGTGGTATGAAAGCCTATAAAGCCAGCTGCTCCAGTTACTAATATTTTTTCCATTTTCTAGTCGTTCCCAAATAAATCGCGGGTGTAGACTTTGGCCGCTACGTCTTCTAATTCTGGAGTCATTCTATTAGAGATGATGACATCACATTCTTTTTTAAAAGCTTCTACATCGTGCATGACTTTTGAACCAAAAAATGTTTCTTCTTTAAGAACTGGTTCATAAACCACTACCTCAATTCCTTTAGCTTTTATTCTCTTCATCACCCCTTGGATGGCAGATGCTCGGAAATTATCTGAACCTGCCTTCATTATCAAACGATAAACCCCCACTTTTTTTGGTGCTCTTTCGATGATAGAATCTGCTATAAAATCTTTACGCGTTCTATTGGCATCTACAATGGCTTTTATAATGTTATTAGGCACTGCATCATAATTGGCCAATAGTTGTTTCGTGTCTTTTGGCAAACAGTAACCTCCATATCCGAATGATGGATTATTGTAATGCGAACCGATACGAGGGTCTAAACTTACTCCTTCTATAATCTGTTTGCTATCTAAATGATGAACTTGAGCATAACTGTCTAATTCATTAAAATAAGCCACACGTAGTGCTAAATAAGTATTTGAAAATAACTTGATGGCTTCTGCTTCTGTAGAATCTACAAAAAGCACTGGAATATCTTCCTTAATGGCTCCTTCTTTCAATAAACCTGCAAAAACTTCTGCACGCTCACTTCTCTCTCCCACAATAATGCGAGAAGGATATAAATTGTCATACAACGCTCTTCCTTCTCTTAAAAATTCTGGTGAAAACATTACGTTATCAATACCTAAATCTTCTTTTATTTTTTTCGTAAATCCTACTGGTACCGTTGATTTAATTACCCCAACTGCATTAGGATTGTATTGATTCATTTCTATAAGAACGCTCTCTACACTTTTTGTATTGAAATAGTTGGTTTGTGGGTCATAATCTGTAGGAGTAGCAATAATTACAAAATCTGCATCTTTATAAGCCTCTTCTTTATCCAAAGTTGCTTTAAAATTCAATTTTTTTGTAGATAGAAATTCCGTTATTTCTTTATCTTCAATGGGCGATTTTTTATTGTTTAGAAGTTCTACTTTCTCTGGAACAATATCCAATGCTACCACTTGATGATTTTGCGCTAATAGCATCGCATTAGACAAACCTACATATCCTGTACCAACAACTGTTATTTTCATTTTATTGTTTTTATTTTTTGATTTTTCAATCAATAACTCCCTATTTTTTATTAAGCTAATTTTTTCTAAGTTATCACTACTTTTTCTTTGAAACGATAAAAGTGAGTTTCGTTATCTTTCACTGTTTTTGTGATAATCATCCCTGCTGCAATGGTATTATTATCTCCGATTTCAATGGTGGGAATTGTAGCACTATTCACCCCAAACATATTGTTATTTCCTACTTTTGTAAAACCACTCAATACTACTTGGGGACCAATAAAGTTAAAATTACCTATTGTAGAATCATGACCTATTGTACATCGAGAATTTAACATATTAAAGTTTCCAATAATTGCTTTTGGTCCTATAGATGCATTATGCGCCACCACGCATCCTTCACCTACTGTAGCAGAGGGTGAAATTATTGCTGTAGGATGAATGAGGGTAGCAAATCTCGCACCTTTCTCTAGGAAATTTTGAATAATTGTTCTTCTAAATTGTATATTGGCTATTCCCATAATGTATTCTGCATCTTGGGATACCTCATGGTCTTTTATGGTTCCTATGTAAGGACCTAGGAGACTGTAATTATTATAACTTTCTTTGTTATCATCAATATATCCTACTACATCAAAACAGAGTTCTGGTGCTACCGAATTATTATAATGGGTAATATAGTCTGTGATTTCAGCGGAATGTCCGCCTGCTCCAATGATTATTACTTTTTTCATATTAAATTATCTTGCTGTATATCCTCCGTCTATCACTAATGTAGTCCCTGTAATCCAACATGCCCCGTCTGATAACAAGAAAGCGCAAGCGTTGGCTACATCTTCTGGCTTACCAAGTCCTAACGGATGATAACTTTTTATTTTTTCATAAGCTGAAGAATCTTGAGCATAGACAGCATTAGAACTCATAGGAGTTACTACAACTCCTGGAGCTACGCAATTTACTCTTATTTTTTTTGATGCTAATTCTAAAGCTAAAGATTTTGTTCCTGAAACGAGAGCCCCTTTCGTTAAACTATAAGTTGTTTTCCCTAATTCCCCTACCATTCCCATTACTGAGGCTAAAAACACAATGCTCATCCCATCTGGATTGGCATATTTTAATTTAGTAAGAAGCTTAGTGATGGCAATAGGAGCAAAAACATTGGTTTCAAAAAAAGGTTGTAATTTTTCTGGCGTAATGTTACGAAGTGGCAATGTAGTAGAAATTCCCGCTGCATGAACAATTCCGTCTACTTTCCCTACCGTTTTAAGAGCATCTTCTAACTTTTCAGCAGTTTGCTCATAATCTGTAACATCCGCCACTAGGATTTGGTAATTTTCGTTCTCGAAATTCCCTACTGTTTCTAACAATCTTTCCTCTGATCGCCCCAATAAAATTACAAAAGCTCCCATTTGGTTTAGGGTAATAGCGCATTGTCTTCCAATCCCAGAAGATGCTCCCGTAACCACGATGGTTTTATTTAATAGGGTAAAAGGGTTTATACTCATTCTAATTCTACTAAGTTACTGATAAAACAATCTTGCACATTAATTTGAGCCGTAGCCCAAGACATCCCCACTCCAAAACCGCATAACATTAATTTTTTATTGCCTTGAAGCTTATACTGCAATTGAGATGCTATAGTTAAAGGTATAGAAACAGAAGATGTATTTCCGAAACTTTCAATACATGAAGGCACTTTTTCTTTATCTAACTTTAATTTTTTGGCTAAATAAGCGTTCATGTAGTCATTGGCTTGATGAAACAAATTAAAGTCTATTGTATCATTGGTATTTCCTGATTTCTCGAGTACCGATTTGAAATTTTTTGGAATTTCGCTCAATACAAAATTAAACACCTCAGCTCCATTCATGTACCCATGTTCATCTGTTCTTATGTTGCCATACTCATCTACCACTTTTTCAGTTAATGTTTCAGGTGAACTGGGATTTCTATAACCGCCGGCATCCATTTTAATTAAATCTGAGAGAGCGCCATTAGAATTCAGTGAGAAAAAACTTTCTCCAAATTTTTCATCTCTTTCAATTAGGGCTGCCACTCCTCCATCTCCAAAAAGAAAAGCTGTTTTTCTATCTTTTGGTGAGTATATTCTAGAACGTGTTTCTCCATCTAGCAATAATGCTTTTCTAAAGCCACCAGATTGCATTAAACCATAGACCACCGAAAGTCCATACACAAAAGCTGAACAACCTAAACTGATGTCAAATGCTGCCGTGTGTTTTCCTAATCCCAAACGGTTCTGTAAGAGAATAGATGTAGCGGGCATTCTGTAATCAGGAGTTTGAGATATAAAGATTAGCAAATCAATTTCTGATTTGTCTATATTCATATCCGAAATTAATTTCTCTGCAGCTGCGAAGCATAAGTCTGATGCGCACATTCCTTCTGGGGCAAATCTGCGTTCTTTAATCCCTACTTTGTCTACTATATCTTTTACATCTTCTTTATTAAAAAATTGGGTGTAATTGTAATTATCAATAGTATTCTTTGGTACTGCTGCTGCTAAACCCGTAATCCCAACGTTTTTAAAAGATAAATCTGCCATAAAAATGGATTAAGCCTGCGTTCTTTTTATAATTTCGTTGAGTAAATCTCCTAAAGTGATTGCATTTTTAAATGCTTCTTCTTCGATTACCATGTTATACTTATCGTCTATTTCGGCGATTAAAGTTAATCTAGCTAATGAGTCCCACTCATCATAGTCTCTGAAAGCATCTGATAATTGAATCTCTCTGTCTTCAATTTCTAATACTTCTGTTATCATTTCTAAAAATTCTGCTTCCATAATTTTATGTTTTATTTAGTTATTTCCTTTAAAAGGTTCCATTGTTACGCTTGTATCACTTGAGATTCCCTCTCTTATGATGACTTTTTTTATTGTTCTCCATACGATTTTGCAATCCAATAAAAAACTTAAATGGTCTACATACCATACATCATATTCAAATTTTTTGTTCCATGAAATGGCGTTTCTTCCATTTACTTGTGCCCATCCTGTTATTCCAGGTTTTACTTCATGTCTGCGTTTTTGGGTTTCTGAATACAAAGGTAAATATTTAATTAATAAGGGACGAGGTCCTATTAGGCTCATATCTCCTTTTAATACATTAATCAATTGTGGCAGTTCATCTAATGAAGTACTTCTTACCCATTTCCCCACTTTGGTTAAGCGTTCTGCGTCTGGTAATAAATTTCCTTGTGCATCTCGCTTGTCACTCATGGTTTTAAATTTAATTAATTTAAAAACTTTCCCGTTTTTCCCTGGTCTATCCTGTGTAAAGAATGCTGAATTTTGACTGAGCATCAATAATAGGTAAACCCCTATAAATAGGGGTGAAAAAAATATTAAAACCAGCACTGCAGCTGTTACATCTATTAATCTTTTAAAAAATAAACTATACATATTAATAGCATATTTATTATATAAATTTAGTAGCATTATAGGGTGTATAATTTAAAGATGCCTTTAAAGCATTACTTTTATAATAATTTAAAAATTCAAAATTAATCTTACTTTTTTGAATGAAATCTACTATACTTTGCAAATCAGAATTTTGAAAAATTTCACCCATTTTTTCATTTTCTACTAATCTTGCTAATGCAGAATTTTGAGGGGCTACACACAAAATTGGTGTTCCTACCGACATTAAATTATATGTTTTACTAGGGATACTTAAATCAGAAGCTTCATTACCAACCGTTACAAGAGCTAAATCAGCTCCTGAAAGTGTGAAAGGCAGTGTCTTGGTATCTTGCCAAGGTAAAATTTTAATATTTTGCAGTTTATTTTTAGCAATCAATACTTCCATCTCTTTATATCTATCACCTCCTCCAATTAACAAGAAAAAAATTTCTGTGTTATTTTGAAATTGTAGTGCTAATTCGATGAGTATTTCTACTGGATGAGCTTTCCCCATGTTACCTGAATACATAACAATAAATTTATCCTCAATTTGATGTGTTTTTAAAAAAACATTTTCTGACTTGGGAATGGGTTTTAGGAATGAATTATCCGTCCAAATAGGCACTACATTTACTTTATTTTTATTTACATATTTAGCTATTCGTTCTTTCATCCCACTGGTAATTGTACTTATTTTTCTTGCTTTTGCATACATTCTTCTATTTATGTTTTCCCATTTTTTAATAATCCATGAATCCTGTTTAAAATAGCCAAATTCAACTAATGCATCTGGATAAACATCATATATTAAAATATCATACGAATTTTTACAAAATAAAGGAACCCAAGCTGTCAATGGAGGATTTGACACTAAAAACAAATGCGCTTTTGGATATTTAAACTTAATTAAAAATAGTATTTTTAAAAAAGCCCCAACCCAGGTAAACATTCTTTTAAATGTTGATGACCTATCATAAGGAATTAATTTTTCAACTTTAACAGTAGCATCAAGTATTTTGTTTCTGGGATTTAAAAAACCCGTCAAAAGAATTCTTTCTTCATATTCATCCTTAAAAGCATCAATAATATCAATCATTAAATATCCAGCACTTTGATTGACGAATACAATTTGTTTTTTTTTATACATTTTTACTCTACATTTCTTACTACTGTATGACCTCCTTTAGTTAAATGAATGTCTTTTTGAAAAAGTTTTACATCTTCAACCATCATTTCTTCTACCAAAGTCTGTAAATTATATTTTGGTTCCCAACCTAATTTTGTTTTAGCTTTTGTTGGATCACCAATCAATAAATCTACTTCTGTTGGTCTGAAATAATTGGGATCAACCTTAATCATAACTTTATTTAATTGCAATGAAGAAACTATATTTTCATTACCCGTAGTTTTTTGATAAACTTCAAAATTTATTGTATCTAATATACCCACCTCTTCTACACCACTTCCTTCAAATCGTAAATAAAGTCCTACTTGTTCAAAAGCCATTTTTATAAAATCTCTTACTCTTGTTGTCAATCCTGTTGCAATTACATAATCTTCTGGGGTATCCTGCTGTAAAATCCGCCACATCGCTTCTACATAATCTTTTGCATGTCCCCAATCCCTTTGAGCATCTAAATTCCCCATAAACAATTCATTTTGTAATCCCAAAGCAATTTTGGCAGCTGCTCTTGTAATTTTTCTTGTTACAAAGGTTTCCCCTCTTCTTGGTGATTCGTGATTGAATAGTATTCCGTTACATGCAAAAAGATTATAAGCTTCTCGATAATTTTTTGTAATCCAGAAACCATAAATTTTAGCAACTCCATATGGAGATCTTGGGTAAAAAGGAGAATTTTCGTCATAGAATCCATATTCATTTTTATTCTCTTGCATCCCACCATACAATTCGGAAGTTGATGCCTGATAAATTCTTGTTTTTTTTTCTAAACCTAGAATCCTTACCGCTTCCAGAATTCTCAATGTCCCTATCCCATCTACATTTGCTACATATTCAGGTGAATCAAAACTCACCTTCACATGTGACATTGCACCTAAATTATAAATCTCATCTGGTTGTGTTTCTTGAATGATTCTTATTAGGTTGGTAGAATCTGTCAAATCACCATAATGCATCTTAAAATTCACGTTATTTTCGTGTTGATCCTTATAGAGATGATCTACGCGTTGAGTATTAAACGAAGAAGCTCTTCTTTTGATGCCGTGAACACTATAGCCTTTTTCTAGTAATAATTCTGCTAGATAAGACCCGTCTTGGCCTGTTATTCCTGTGATTAAGGCTACTTTTTTATTTTGATTCATATTAGTAGTTTTATTGAATTTATACTTTTTGAATATGATTTATCATATCATCATATTTAATATTTTACTTTTTATGTTTATGTTTACACTTATATAAGAGTTATTATGTCTATCTAGCACTCTATAAAACTCAGCTTCGATTCTCAATATATCATTTTCCTCAAATGATTTCACTTGCATTCTAATAAATACATTACTCTAATACACATTCTACTATTCCATAAACAGAGTTTTATTTTAAGTAGAATTTCTACTATTCACCAACTTTTATATTTTTAGACTCTTTCAATGGTTATGAGCCATTTAACTTCAAAAATAGTCTAGATTTTGTTTTATGTCAAACTTATTGGAGTATCATTTATTTCTGAGTTTCACTAATTCTCTCTTTTTTTGGAGCTCCCCTCTAAAAAAAAATACTCTGCCTATATTACATCTTGTCTTTTTTATTTTGGTTTATCTTTATAAATTTTACAATCTGTGTCGAGAAATTGAAATGGTATTAAATTTTAACTTCTTTAAAATTATCTTGATTCGCTAAAAACCAATTATAAGTTATTTGCAGTCCTTCATCTAATGATGTTTTATACTTCCATCCTGCATTTTTAAGTCGTGAAACATCCATTAATTTTCTTGGTGTTCCGTCAGGCTTTGAGTTATCCCAGATAATTTCACCTTCATGTCCCGTTATTTTTTGAATCTTTAGTGCCAGTTCTTTTATAGTAATGTCTATACCTGTACCAACATTATATAAATGATGACTTAATTTATTCTCCAAAGCAAATAAAACAGCATCTGCTAAATCGTCTACGAATAAAAACTCTCTCATTGGTTTTCCTGTTCCCCACAATTTAACTGGAGCATGTTTATTCTTTTTAGCTTCATGAAATTTTCGAATCATGGCAGGCAATACATGAGACGTTTGCAAATCAAAATTATCTCTTGTCCCATACAAGTTTGTGGGCATTAAGCTCACAAAGTCTTTTTTGTATTGTTTCCTTATCGCTTCACAAGCTTTCACTCCAGTAATCTTAGCTATTGCATACCACTCGTTAGTAGGTTCAAGAGATGAAGTTAACAAACAATCTTCCTTTAGAGGTTGAGAAGCCAATTTTGGATAAATACAAGAAGATCCCAAAAAAATAAATTTTTCCACTTCATTTTGATGAGATGCTTCAATTAAGTTATTCTGAATTTGCATGTTTTCCATCAAAAACTGATAAGGGAAATTATTATTTGCCAAGATACCTCCCACTCTTGCAGCTGCATCAATAACTACATCTGGTTTTTCAAAAGCAAAAAAATCTTTAACTTGAGCTTGATTTCTTAAATCTAACTCTTGGCTAGGCCTCCCGACTAGATTTTTATATCCATTATTTTGTAATGCTCGGTAAATAGCTGAACCTACCATACCATGATGCCCAGCGATATATATTTTTTTATTTTTCATCATAATTTATGAAAAGAACTTAAATCTTTAATACTTTATTGATAAATACGTTTGCAAAGATCATAATGTTCTCTAATTCATTAATTTTTATACACCTATTTTACTTAGGAATTTCCATTAATGATATCTCCCAATTCCATAGAAGTTATAAATTCAACATCTGGCCATTTTTTTATGATTGCTCCCAATAATTGATCTAATTTTTTTAATCCCTCTGCTCTATTTTCAGGATTTATGGTTCCCATGTAATTCACTCTATGAGAACTAATAGTAGCGGGTTTATGACAGTTGAAAGCTATCTCTATCTCCTTCAAACAAGAGGCTACCCAATCTCTTTCTTTAGGAAACTCTTCACTTATTGGTTCAAAAAAACAATTCCTAGTCAAGTACATTTGTCCCAATCTATTCTTTTTCCCTAAGTAACGGAAATGCTTTTTATATTTACCTTCCCCCAAAGGCTCGTGTTGTATTTTTCCTGTTCCGATGTATTTCACCCCTTTTTTGCTTAACATTTCTTCTAAATTATTATTAAAAGGACCATTCGTTGGAATAAAAAAAGTAGATTTAAAACCAAACAGAGATTCAAATTCATCTAATCCTATATCTATTACCTTTTCAAGATATTTTAAATCATTTTGGGTATCAATATCAAACGCTGCTCGTAAGTCTGTTAGCTCTTCACCATTTATTTCTCTTGGTAATGTACTCACACCATATTCAAAAGCTATTCTTAAGGTTTCGTTTCCCTCTTGAAGAAGTTTCATCCAACGTTGCACATTAAGATGTTCTCTTCCGTGAAACACGGGAACTAAAAGTCTTTCTTCTATTCCTTGTTTCCATAAAGAGTGTATTCTATCACTTTTTGGGTATCTTTTAGCGGTTTCAGGAAACAATTCATATTCATATTTCTTAAAACCGTTTGCCTTTATTTTTTCAAAATCAGGGTTAGCCACCACATTCACTCCAGTCATTACAACATAACGACCAGAAGCATCTTTATGTTTACGAAGAACATCCATCAACATCTCCATATCCTCATTAGACTCCAAAGTATCATTTTTCAGATAATGTGAATGTAAAGGAATTCCTTTGGCTTTCATTTCTTCTAATGCCCTTTTGTCTGACATATAAACAGAGCCCCAATCGTCGCTTTCTATTACGATTAATTTTCTATTGGTTCTCCATCCTAAAAGATTGCTTACATATATTTTTAGTTCTGATTTTTTAGTTCCTGTATACATTTTAATATTTATTAGCTCTATTTCGCAAGAGTTTTAAACAATTGTAAATAATCTTGATACCTTTCGTTCTTATCGAAGTGCTTTTCCGCTCTTTTTCTGCATTTTTCTTTATCATAATATTCAGTTTTAGCACTTGTTACTCGTTCAATAGCGGTTTTTAAATCATTTACATTTCCCTTTTCTACCACTATGCCCGTTTCTTTATCAATTGCTTCGGGGCTTCCTCCTGTATTATAAGTAACCACGGGGGTGCCACATGCTAATGCTTCAATATTTGTAGTAGGAAAATTGTCTTGGTAAGTAGGATTTACAAATACATTTGCCAAACTGTAGTATTCTGCTAATTCTTCAATACTTTCTGTTCTTTCAATACCTATTATATTTTTAGGTAATTGTGCTATTTGCTTTTTAGTTAAACCTATTAAAATTATCTGATATGTACCTGATAATTTATTTGATAAAGAGATAAAATCATCCAATCCTTTGCGGCGATCCCAAATGCTGGCTACTCCCAAAACAATTATTTTATCCTTTAGATTCCATTTTTGAATTAATTTTTCTACATTTTCTACAGGACTAAATTTCGAAAGATCTATCCCATTGTGAATACAAATTACTGGAAATTTCGATAAAAATGATTGTTTTACTAGATTTTTCAACCAATTTGATGGTGTAATAATATGAAGATTATTTAACTGATTAAAAATCTGCTTTTTATCAGAATAATTTTTAAAGGAATTATCTATTAATAAAGATTTAGGATAGAAACTTTTCTTTGGACAATTCTGGCAATGGGTTTTCCATTTTTCACAAGCTACAGAATCAAAGTAACTACAATGCCCTGTAAAAGGCCAACAATCGTGAAAAGTCCACACTACTGGGATATTTATTTTTTTCAGATAATCAAATAGTATTTCAATATTTACATAATACCCATGGATATTATGTAAATTAATAACATCTGGTTTTAATTCTTCAATTTTATTAATCAACTGTTTAGTTGCTTTTCTAGAAGCAAAACCGTGTCTATCCAATAAAAGTGAAACTACACCATGCCAATTGGCATCCCATTGATTTCCTATTTTGATTTTATTAGATTTACTCGGCTGATTGCCCCTTCCGTAAGCAATATAACTTTCGTGCCCAACATTAATTAAAACTAGGCCTATGTCTTCTGCAATTCTTCCTGTTGACCCTGAATTTACAGTTGCGTTAATTTGTAAAACTCTCATTTTTTATCAACAACAAAGTCTTGCTTTTCTCTTCTATTAACTTTACTTGCGTATTCTCTTATATCACCAATTACAACAGCTGGATTACCTGCAACAATTGAATTATCAGGAATTGAACCTCTAACTACAGAACCAGCGCCAATAATAACATTATTACCAATTTTTGTACCTGGCAATATTATAGAATTCATACCAATAAAGACATTTTTACCAACATAAATATTTTTCAATACACCAATATCTGTTTTAGGCTCTTTATCAATAGCTATTAAAGCAGTTGTATAACTATAATCATGCGTTAGAAAATGAACATTCATTGAAACAACTAATCTATCATTAATTTGGATCCGATCAAAATCATCAAACTTAACACTCTTTGCTATAAATCTTGGCTCACCATTTATCTTCATACCATTGTTACGCAATAAAGCATTATATAATTTTTGGTATTTTCTTACATCTAAGTATATAAAAATCCCTATAAAAAACTTTAAAAAATAAAATTTAAATCTTTGTAACTTTCTTTTCATGATAATAAAGTATCTAGATATTTCTGACCTATTTTTTCAATATTAAATTCATTTGCATGCTTTTGTGTGTTTTTTGCTAATTTTACAAAAACATTATCATCCATTAATTTTATTAATTTTTCTTTATAAGTTTTTTGGTCTAACTCAGTTATCAAAAACCCATTGTAGCCATCAATTATTAAGTCTGAGGGACCAGCAATACAATCAAAAGAAATACTAGGCAACCCAAATGAAAGTGCTTCAAGAAGTGCATTTGGGAATCCTTCAGATACAGATGTAAATGCAAATATTTTTGCTTGTTTGTAGAAAAAATGTATATCTTTTCTTGCTCCCCAAAAAATAACCTTTTCAGAAATCATCAATTCATGGGCTAATTTTACTAAATTATCTTTTTCTGTTCCCTCTCCTACAATCCATAATTCATAATCATGATTATCTATTTCAGAAAACATTTTTAATAACAAATCTAATCTTTTGGAGTAAATTAACCTTCCTACACTTAAAATTATATTTTTACGCTCATTTTTTTGCTCATTTTGAATAATTACAGGATTTGGTATTACCACTATATTTTTATTATTTGTAAGTTTTTGCAAAAAAGTTCTTGAATAACTAGTCTGTGAAATAATACCCGTTGCATTTTTATATAGTTTTTGTCTTAAAAAATCATGAACCCTTCCCCATTTTTTATCTGGTCTACTTCTATCTGAAACATAGATATTACAATTTAAAAATTTAAGCGCAATTAAAACAAATGAATTATACATTTCACCAAAACTTAGTACGGAATATGGCTTTATTTTTTTTATTGTTGAACGTAGAAAATACATTGTTTTTAGAATATATAATAATCTGTAAGAATTATTAAAGAGAAAGTTAGGTTCATGAATAATCACATTGTTTGATATATCATAAAATTTATTGCTTTTTCCAAGAATTATTAAATGAACTATAATATTATCCTTTTCCGAAAAATAATTTGCTAATTCAGACATTACCCGTTCCATACCTCCCGCATGTAATGAAGGAATAACAAGGGCTATTTTTTTTATTTCATCCATTTATTATACCACATTTGAAACATTAATAATTTCCATATAAAAGGCTGATAATGTAATTTATTAAGTTTAAATAAATTTACTTGTTGTGATACCCAAGGTACATTAAATAACCCTGATTGTTCTAAAGCTTTAGGAGATAGGTACTCGTCTATAAGATAAGATAAATCACCTCTTAACCATGAATAAATTGGTAATGAAAAACCTGTTTTTGGACGATTCATCATTTCTTTAGGTATGTAATCATGAACAATATCTTTAAGTATCTTTTTACTTGTTTTGCCATCCCATTTGTATTCTAATGGCAACTGGGCAGCAAATTCTAATATTCTATGGTCAACTAAAGGTTCTCTGCCTTCTATAGAAACTGACATAGTAGCGCGATCTACTTTAGTCAAAATATCATTTTGAAGATAGCTTTTATAATCAATAGCTTGAGCAACTTCTAATGGAACACTGAAATCTTGTAAATTTATTTTATAAGGCGAATAGGTACATTTTTTTTTATTTAAAAATAATTTATTTTGAAAATCTTCTGGCAAACTATTCATAAAACAAAATAAGTTTGAAGCTTGTTTTATATTGTCTTTTTGCATTGACTTAAAAGCACTTTTAATTTTATGTTTTTTATCAAAACTTAAAAATGGTATGAAATCACTAAGAATTAAACCTATTTTAGATATAGAAGGTTTCAAGAAACTTGGTATAAAATTAATATATTTCATATACTGGTTCATTATCATATAACTTGTATATCCAAAAAAAACTTCATCACCAGCATCTGCCGACAATACAACAGTAACTTTTTTTTGGGCTAATTTACTTACCAAAATTGTTGGTATTGCAGAACTATCCGCAAATGGTTCATCGTAAAAAAAGGGCAACGTAGGAATAATTTCTTGTGCTTCTTTTGTGGTACAGGTATATTCAGTGTGATCAGTTCCTAAATATTTAGCTGTTTCTTTAGCATAAGGAGCTTCATTATTGCCTTCTTCAAAGCCAATTGTAAAAGTTTTAACTTTATCTGAAGTTGATTTTTGTAATATTGCTGCTACTAAAGTACTATCATAACCTCCACTTAAAAAAACTCCAATAGGAACATCTGACACCATACGATAATCGCAAGCGGATTTTAATAATTTATGAAGTTTTTCTTTAGCTTCAGAATAATTTAATATGCTTTTAGGTAATTTATAAAATCTTTCAGCATCCCAGTACTTTTCATAAGTGATTTTTTTAGTCTGAGTTGATAATTCTAAATGGTGCCCTGGTTCAATTTTAGAAGTTTTCTTGAAAATACTATAGGGAGCTGGAATATATCCTAAATCAAAATAAGTAGAGACTATACTCTCATTTATATTCTTTTCAAATTTTGGATGTGTAATTAATGCTTTTAATTCAGATCCAAACAAAAATATTTCTTCATTCCAAAAATAATAGAAAGGTTTTACTCCAGCTCTATCACGAGTAACAGTGATTTTTTTGCTTTTTGAGTCAAAAATCACATAGATAAACATTCCAATAAATTTTTCAACACATTGCTTACCCCATTCATAAAAAGCGTGTAATATGACTTCCGTGTCTGAAGCTGTAATAAATATATGTCCTAAAATTTCTAATTCTTTTTTTATTTCTAGATAGTTATATATTTCTCCGTTAAAGACAATTGTTAAATGCTTGTATTGCATTGGTTGGTGACCACCATTTGACAAATCGATAATTGATAATCTAGCATGTGCTAGACCAATTATTGAAGATTGTTCTAAAATAAGTTTTATTCCTTGATCATCTGGACCACGATGAGGAATAGAATCAATCATTTCTCTTAAATTACTTTCTGAAGATTTTTTTGTAAAATCTATAAATCCAGCTATTCCACACATAAATTAATTTTCTTTATTCATTAAATCTCCTAATTCATCTGAACTAACAAATCGAACCTCAGGCCATTTTTTAATAATAGCCTCTAAAAGCATCTGTAATCGTTTGAGGTTTTGGGCTCTGTTTTCAGGATATAAACTCCCCATATAATTTAGACGATGCGAACTTATTATAGCAGGCTTTTTCCATCTAAAGGCTATTTCAATTCGGTTCAAACAATCTTGTTCCCATCGAAAATTTGGATTAATCGTTGGCTCAAAAAATGCATTTCTAATTAAATATCTTTGTCCTATACTATTTTTTTGACCTTGATAGTGATATTTTTTGGAATAAGACCAAGAATCCCCTTCTCTTGGTTCAAACTGATTTATCAACCCCTGAATGTATTTTACTCCATTTTCTTTTAAAACTTTTTCAAGTTGTGAATGCCAAATGTAGCAAGGTGCAATAAAACTTTCTGAATCAAAATTCCATATATGCTTAAATAGTTTTAACCCTTCAATAATGGCTTTCTCTTGAAACTCTAATTCTTTTAATTTTTTAAAATCAAATGCATCCATATATTCATTTTGGTACCCATACTTTTGAGCAACTTTTGAACTAAAAATACCTAAATCAAAAGCTAACATTTCGTCTTCTGATTTTCTTTGAAGAGCTTTCATCCAAAGTGTTACATTTAAATGTTCTCTACCATGAAACTGTGGCATAATTAATTTATTATTGATTCCTTCTCTGTATAAATCCATTACTCTATCATGCTCTGGATAATGCTTTAGAGTTTCTGTAAAAGGCTCAAAATGATACTCATTAAAATTAGATTTCTTAATTTTTTCAAAATCAGGATTGGCGACTATGTTGTTTGCCGTTAGGATTACTGGGTTACCATCGTTTCCTTTAACACTATTCAATACATCAAAAAGCATTTCTAAATCCTGATTACTCTCCAAAGCATCATATTTATTATATGGACACTGATCAACTGGATATCCTTTCTTTAATAGTGAGTTAAAAGCCTCTTTTGATGACATACGAATCGTGCCCCAATCGTCGGATTCTATTACTACAATTTTTTGAGAAATTGATTTACCTAAAAGATTAATAACTGAATTTCTATATTTTTTAAACATTATAATTTCTTAATTCTTTCAATTAGGTGCGAAGTTTGATTTTTTGCGCTAAAATCAAAACATAATTTTTTTCTATATATCCAATTACTAAAATTAGTGTTAAGGATTTCTGATGATAAATCTATAAAATTGTCTAAGTTGTATTGAAATTTCCAAACACCTATATTTGGATTATCATTTATCAATATTGCTGGTGCACTTTCTTTTGCGCACATAACTAATATTTTTCTATTGTAGCTTAAATATTTTGATAGTTTAGACGAAAGAAAAACATCTTTTTCAATATTTGCGTTTAAGTCTAACAAAACCTCTGAACTTGCAATGTACTTTTCAACATTGTCTGTCCAACTTATTACTTCAAAATTTTTAATTCTATGCTTAGGTATATTGTATTTTAAAATATCGATATCACTACCAACAAATTTAAGCTTCACAAAGTTATATTTTTCGATTAATATTAAAAATTGGCTTATAAGAAAACTTGGATCTCTTTTTCCGTAAATAGAACCTAAATATAAAAACGTGCCTCTTTCAATCCTATTTTCTTCAAGTTCTTGCCATTGACTTACTGGGTTATACAAGACAAAACTCTTACCCTTTATTGTAGGCATATATGACAATTGATACTCCAACATTACTGTATTTGATGATCCAACTAAATTAGCCATTTTATAAAATGGTTTAATAGCTGAAAACAAAGCTGATCGAAATATTTCTTTGTCACCCCATGGTTTTGGTGATGGTATTGGATCGGTTGAATGAATAATGTATGGCAAATTGTATGTTTCTGATATTTTTTTCCCAATTCTTAATAATCTTACTGATACATTTCCTGAACTTATAACCAATACAAATTTTGTGTTTTCAATTTCTACTTTAGAAGCTATCCAATCCTTAATCATTTTCAAATCATTTTTACCTTTTGAATAATCAAGTAACGACTTAAAAATAATCATTTTTAATTTATCAACTTTTGGTGATAAATTTGGGCTCAATGTGTTGTTTTTTGGTATAGTAATTAAATTTATTTTGTCATCTAGTTTTTTAACAGGAAATGTGATTAGATTTGGATAATATTGATTTTCAGTGATACCTTGTATTAAGTTTTTAACTACCAAACCTGTTGCATCTGAATTAAAGGAATCAGAAATAATGATGCAATTTTTCATTTCTTTCATTATTATTTTTTTTAGGATTCGATTAAACAATAATTAATTAAAAAAGGACTTTAGATCTTCGAAAAAGGAAACGGGATTATCAATAAATGATACCACAATTGGATTTCCTATATAAAACCAAATACTTGTATGAAGTAAAGAAAATCTGATTTTAACAAAAATTACGAAAAGAATCATTAATTTCAATGGTAATCTTATAAAAATTGCTTTTGGAATCACTTCAAGATTCAAAACTAAAATTGATGCAAGTAAAATAAAATCTGAAGCGAAAAGAAATCTATTAAAATTATAAGTTGCTGCCAAAATATTACTAATTGATGACAACATTACTGAAAAATAGAAAAATACAATTCTATAATCCAACGATTTAATTTTTTCTTCATACAATTTAATAAATGAAAATAATGTTAAAAAAATCATTATGTATTTTTGAAAAATTCCATGAAATTTAATATGGAATGAACTAATACTGTTTTGCAACTTAATATTATCAATATATTCTACGTTTGTATAGCTCTCAAATCTATCTTCAAATTTTAACGGAATAGCACTTTTAAAAAGTTCATTCAAGGCTGAAATATCTAATTCTACAAAGAAAATACTTAAAATATAAATGATAAGAAAAAAAAGCTTGTTTTTTGGCAAAAACTTATATAATATGAAAAAGAAAACAAATAATATTAATGAAAAATGTATTAAAATTGGAAAAGGAAGGAAAAATAAGGCTCTTTTATTTTGTTCTAGGAAATATTTTAAAATGATAAAACTAAAAACATGAGCTGCTGTCCAGAATCTTGCTCCGTTAATTTGCCATATTGGATTTATTAAAAAGAGTAAAAAAATTAATAAACTAACAATTAAAGTCTTATTAAAATATTCTTCACCAATATTTTTTAAAATCATTTCAAGGTTTTTAAGCCAAAAAAAAGAAAAAATAACTCCAAAAAAAAGAAACAAAATTTTGGTGTCGTTGGTAAAGATTGAAACGAAATAAGTAACTACAAATTGATAAATATCTGCTTCCCCTTCTTCAGCACTAAAAGCACTTAAAATTGAACTTACGAAATCTACTGGATAGTCATGAAGAATATGAAGATATGCTTTATATCTTTGAGCATCTTCACCTTCAGCCGCATCACTTATATCCTGAGTTGCAAACTGATAAGAAAAGAAAATTGAAACTAGAAAAAACGGGAAAAAAAAGTTCTTCCGATTGAAATTCCTGATACTAGTAAATAGTAAAAGAAAAGGATTTATTAAGAAAAGGAAAAGCTGTGTTTTTTTTATTTTACTAACTGCACTAATCATTTAATGTGGTATGAATATGAAATTGATTTTTTGATAAAATCTTGTAATTCTTTCATTTGAATATCAAAGTTAGGTACTTCAAAATCAAATTTATTGGATTTCTTAAGCGACTTATCAACTGTATAATTTTCAAATGGCACAATCCTTGTCGGGTTTACCTTATATTGATTAAAAAGGCTTAACAAATCAAACTTGCTTATTTTGCTCCCGTTAGTTACTTGAAAAACCCCGTTCAGTTCATATTTAATAGCTTTCTCGATGGCTTTTGCTAATTCTAATGTGGTAACTCCCCCCCAAAAAGCATGTGTATAACCTTTTACCTCTCCCTCTTGCTTCATGAACCAATGAAACAATCCTGTTCCGTCTTTCAGTTCAGGCCCTATAATTGAAGTACGTAAAGTGCAATGGAAAGCATCTAAAATTTCGCCTAGTGCTTTGCTTCTTCCATACACATCATCTGAATCACGGAAATCATCCTCACCATATGCGCCTTTTATACCTGAGAAAACACAATCAGTACTTATATGAATTAATTTCGCTCCGCAAATATTTGATAAATCCCTCAAAACATATGGAAATAACGCATTCAAATATATTGCACTCGCTGGGTTATTTTGAGATTCCTGCACTAAGGCTCCCACACAATTAATGACAACATCTGGCTTCGTTTGTTCAAATAATTTTTTTACAGCATTCTGATCTTTCACATTACAAACGATACTTTTATCATTAAGAGGGTTACGATATACAGAATTAAACAATTCATAATTTTCTAAACCCTCAAAATACTTGTGCACCATGTGTCCCAACATTCCTGTTGCACCTATAATTAATATTCTTTTCTTTTCCATTATAAATCGTTTTTACGCCATACAGTTCTATTGATATAGCCTGTATATGACAAGATAATTTTGATGGCCTTTTTTGAAACACTTTCTGTTGCATAATCTTCAACGATTTCAAATGGCAAACTGTCTTGAAAATGATTTCGTGTAACTTCTATTGCTCTGATAACGTTTTCAGGATCCAAACCTGTCATGATCACGGTTCCTTCGTCCATGGCCTCCGGGCGTTCGTGAGCTTGTCGTATCGTAACCGCTGGAATTTTCAATAATGAAGCTTCCTCTGAAATAGTGCCGCTGTCGGACACTACACAAAAAGCCTCTTTTTGTAATTTGATGTATTCAAAAAAACCAAAAGGCTTCATAAAACGAATCTGTGGGTTTTGATTTACAAAACCAGTCGCTTCTAACTTTTTTCGTGTTCTGGGATGGGTTGAAACAATGATAGTTTTATTAAAATGCTTTTGCAAAGCCTCTAAAGTATCGAGTAAGGCATTGAAATTTTGTGGCGAATCGATGTTTTCCTCTCTATGGGTACTTACTATTACATAGCTTTTCTTTTCTAAATTTTCATTTTCGAGGACCCTGCTATTTTCTATGGATTCTTTGTGCTCGTTGAGCACTTCTAGCATGCTAGATCCTGTTTTGATAATGGTCTCAGGCTTAATGCCTTCCATAATTAAATAACGGCGGGCATGTTCTGAAAGCACCATGTTGATATCGCTTAAGTGATCAACAATTTTACGATTGACCTCTTCAGGTACACGTTGATCAAAACAGCGATTGCCCGCTTCCATGTGAAAAATGGGGATACGTCTTTTTTTGGCCGCTATTACTCCAATACAACTATTGGTGTCGCCATAAACCAAAAAAGCATCTGGTTGAATTTGATCCAGAAGTGCATCCGTTTTTACAATCACATTTGCAATAGTTTCTGCTGGATTGTTTCCAGCAGCATTTAAGAAATAATCTGGCTTACGAATACCCAGTTGCTCAAAAAAAACTTCATTGAGTTCGTAATCAAAATTTTGACCTGTATGTACTAAAATGTGTTCAACAGAACGATCCAATTCTTTAAGTGTACAACTAAGTTTGATTAATTCAGGGCGTGTGCCCACAAGGGTAAATACTTTCATAAATTTTTAAAATAAACAGGTAAATCCTCCGACAAAAGAGAATATTTTGTTGAAACAAATAAATTAGTGTTTTTTAATATTGAATTTTTATAACAATAAATCAATTCCTTAATTCCAATTCCATTTGACCCAATTGCAGTTTCATGTTTTTTATCAAAATTTATATTAGAAATGTTTTTAGAATTCATCCAAAAGTGATCGCCATGAAGGTCAATACCACAGAGTATAATATTTTTATAACCTAGTTTATATACTAAATATAGAATCCATGAGAGAGAAGAGCCTCTACTAGGAAAATAATAATTTGAAGTAGATAATCCATTTTCTACATATCTATTTTGAAATTCGGCAATACTTTCTACCGATGTACCTGGAAGCTCGTCTATTCTATGCCACATAAATAAATTTCTAGAGTCTAAATAATTTACAAACTCTTTCAATTTTTTTGTAGAAGGTTCATAAGGTCTGAGCAAAAAAATTGAATGTTCAAAAATTTTATTTTTTATTATGTAACTTGCGTTTCGCTCCCATCTTGTCAAATGATCTTCAAGATTTTGTCTTTCTAGCTCAAAGGAATAAAAAGTTGGTGCAAAACCTTTTAAACAAAAGTCATTGATTCCTATTGAATTAGCTTTACGTATTTCATCCCACTCAACTTTTGTAAAATTATTAATGGACTGTCCCGTTCCGAGAATAAAAATAGTATCTGAACTTTTTATTTTTTTCAGTTTTTGTAAACTAAGTTTACTTCCACCATATTTTTTAATTAATAATTCAATTCTATTTTGCTTATTTAAACTACAAACTAAAGGGTATACATTTAGCCAATAATATCTTTTTATAATTTCAATCATATTAAAAAATTATTTATTACATAGTCTGAAAAAGGGGTGAAATATATTTTATTATGTAGTGCAGCTTCCCAGTCATTAATGCTATCTCCTATTAAAATGCATTCTTTTCTATTGTAATCATGCATTTGGATTAACTCTTGAACCCATATCTTTTTAGGTTTTGGGGATCCATGTATAGAGGCAAAAAAGTGGTCTATGTCCAATGACTTGCATAAAAAACGTAGTTCGTCTTGATCAGAACCAGAAGTGATGTGCATTATATACTTCCCTTGATTTTCTTTAACAAAACGCAAGGACTTCTCAATCAATAGTTTTGGATTGACTAATAATTCTTTCATAATTACTGAAAATCGCTCTGCCCAAATTAAAATTTCTTCCTCCGAAACTGTTTCTTTTCTTATTTCTTCAAAGAAATATCTAAATTTCACATATCGTGATAAACCGCCATTTGTTTGGTGAAATATCATCAGCTTTGCTACTTGATCTTGCGGAAAATCTGCTAAAACTCTTTGAAACCCAATATCTCGAACACTATTAGAATTCATGAGTACTCCATCAAAATCCCAAAAAATAACTTTAATCATTAGATTGTGATAAATGAATTATAACTTTCTCAATGTCTTCTGGAACATCCACTGCTATTGAGTCTTTTGACAATTTCAACATTCTAACTTCATAACCTAATTCTAAAAATCTTAAAATTTCAATATCTTCAATATTTTCTAAAAAGGTTTTTGAATTACATTTATAGAAGTCAATCAAAGCTTTTTTTGGAAATGCATAAACACAAACTTGTTTAAAAGCTTTTGTAAATTCCCCATTTTTATTACCAGGAATAGCCGATCTACTCATGTAGAGCAATCGTCCATCAGGCCTAAAAACAACTTTAGGGATAGTCAAACTCCTAAAATCCTCCTCTAAGTCAATTTCTGCATAACCATTTAATATTTCGCCATCAGAATTTTCAACTTGTTCTATTATTATTTCTATATTGTTTGGATTCATCAGGGGCTCATCTCCTTGCACATTGATATAGTAATCAAAATTCGTCATTTCTGCAAACTCGGCAACCCTATCAGTACCTGTTAAACAATTTTTTGATGTTAATACCACTTGTATTCCTCTTTCTTTACAATGATTTATAATAATTTCATCGTCAGTCAAAACATATACTTTATTGGGATCAATAGCTTGAATCACTTGATTGTACGTTCTTTCAATTAGTGATTTGCCTAAAATATCCACTAATGGTTTATTTGGTAATCTCGTAGAGGCCAAACGGGCAGGAATTACAACAGCGTAAGATTTCATTTTAAGATTATATATTGGAAATTATTATGAACTATCTTTTTTTTACCATTAATTGAATTCAATACGAAACATCTTAAACTCGAAATTATAATTATGTTAAGTATTTATACCATTGGGATTACTACAAAAAGGCATAAATAGATTTTGAATCTATATTGTACGAAGTTTCATTTAAACTGATGATTTTTTTGTTTGATTTTTCTGAAAACTTCTCAAATAAGTAACTATTCTCAGCAAATAATTCTTGTGCTTTTTCGTTCATCAAGCCTTTAGAATATCCATCAAAACCAACAGTATATATAGTAACTGCCTCTAATTTTAAAGCTATCTCTAATGCTATAGCAGTATGTGAATCTTGAAATTTATCAGAGAAAGAGTTTGTTGCAAGTTCATAACTCATCTTCTTTAATGGATTTGGTATATATGTTCCCATCTTTCTGGGTGAGGGTGGTAAGATACATATTGAATTTAATGGAAGGTCACCACTAAAAACATCCTCCATTCTATGCCCCTCATTACCAACTAAGCAAAAAAACTGTTTGTTTTGAACACTTTTAAAAATCAAAGCATTTTTTGAACTTGCATGAATGATTGCAACTTTTTTATTGGTATTGAGATAATTTACAATGGCATCTTTACAATCAACAACACTTGGGCCACCACCAACAATAATGACTTCATCAAATATACTTTCATCATTCCAAATGAGCATATTTTCATTATCAGCCACTCCCTTTGCTTGATTCTGCAACGCTCTGATGATTGAATTAAAAGAGTAGTACCTTTTACCTACCCAATCCATTACATCTTTTTGCGGGAGTGAGTGTGCACCTGAAACCATGTACGGTAAGTTGGTTCCCCATTCATAAGATTTTTGAAGCTCTGCAAAACCGTCCACTATTTTGGAAAGTGGATTAAAATCTACCTCTAATTTGCCTTGTGCATTTAAGGCTGTTAGGAGTAATTCCGTTTTTACATTTCCTGCGCCTCTTCCCATTCCTGTAATCGTTGCGTCTACAATTTCACAACCTTCTTCGATAGCGGTTAATGTATTTATTAATGCTAATTCCATATTGTTATGTCCATGGAAACCAAGTGGCACCTCTGGGATATAACTTTTTACTAACTGTATCGTCTCTTTTACATCTTGAGGATACACTCCGCCATAAGAATCGACCATATAAAAGTAATCTGCTACGCCTTTAACTTTTGGTAACAACTCCAAAAAAGCTTTCTGTCCCTTCCATTTAGACATGTACATCACATTGAAACCAACTTCAAATCCCATATTTTTAACCGCTTCTGCCAAAGCAATTGCTCTACCAAATTGATTTGGGTCAATTGCCAAACGCACCATGTCGATCAAGCCTTTGCAAGGCCCTAACAATGAATCAACATGCTCTGGACGTATATCTTTTTCATTGAGAATAATGACGAGTTTTTTATTGGTTTGTTCTTTTAATCTTTCCATAACATATAGAGGCAGATAGAAATATTCACCCAAATAACCCTCAAGTGGAACAGAACGATAGCCCACTTCTAAGTAATCAACTGGTAAATTATTGCACGCATGTATGTAAGTATCCACTAGTTTTCTATCGAAATCCCAGTTTGTGTAATAGCCACCATCTCGTAAGGTGCAGTCTAATATTTTTATCATAAGATTTTTTTTAAATTATTAATGAAAATGCTATCATAATTAATTAAGTAACCATGGCATTTTATATATTCTGTTACTGTAAAAAAAAACGATGCAAAATAATACAAAAGAAGCAAAAACCATTGAAAATCCAACACCATGCAAACTATAGTTCTTTACTAAAATCAAAGCAAGTACACCTTGAAGTAAGGTTATAGAAAATGTTATTAATCCCAAAAATTTAGTTTTCTTTTTAAAGAAAATAAAATTCACAGCTATCTGATAAAGAACATTAAACACATTGAATATTAAAAAATAAGGCAAGTATAAAAGTGATTCCATGTAGTTTTTAAAGTAATTCGTTATTATCAAACTTATAACAAAATATCCCAATAAAATTATTATTAAATATACAAAGACATAAATATATAATTCTTTAACAATTTTAATTTTATCATTTGAGTCCAAGTTTTCATCTGACAATTTTTTATACAAATATGGTACATAAGCATTATTGAAAGCTGTATTTAAAATAAAAAAAATTGATCCAAATGTCGCCCCAATTGAGAAAATTCCATTTGCAGTCAAACCAATGCAGTTTGTAATAATAAGTCTATCAAATCCTGTTTTTAGCCAAAATGACAATGAATGGGGAAGCATTGGTATTCCGAATCGCAATTGATTATAAAATTCAACTTTATTAAAATTCAATACAAGAATTTTGTTTGAAATAAAGTAATACAAACTTATAAACCCAAAAAATAAAGCTGGCATAAATATAGAGAGAATTCTACCTTCTAATCCTAATTTAAAAAAATGCAATAAAATAAAAGTTAATGCTGTTGAAAAAAATACGTTTAACAATACAAATAATGAAAAAAACTTTGGGTTTTCTTTTAATCTCAACAAGGTGGTGAAAAGACTAAAAATTGATGTTGACAAAACAGTAATAATTGAATAAATTTGATATTTTAGAGGGATAGCTGTTAATTTAAATATTAAATTATAAGAAAAAATAATTACAAGAACCACAAAACACGAAATAATAAAATTTATTATTAAAGTTGAGGAAATTATATTTTTAAATTCTTCTTCACTTGACTTATAATATGTTGCCGTAATATATGTTCCAAGATGTAAACCTACAAAAGCACCAAAAATTTGAATTAATACATTAAAATTAGTTACAAAACCGAAGTCATCAGGCTGTAAATAAGTGATTACTAATGGAAAAACAAGAAAAGGCAGAGCTTTAGATAATAATTCAGTAATAGTATATAATACAAAGCTGTTAAGTAATAATTTTTTTGTTGAAAACCTCATTAATATCATACAATTGAAAAATCATTAATACTAAGTAAAAGACTTTTCATCTCTTCAACATCTAATCTTTTTGTGTTGTGAGAATGATACTCATCATAATTGAATATTTCATTATCACCCTCTGTAAAATACTTTTCATAATTTAAATCCCTGTTGTCAGCTGGTATTCTGTAATAACTTCCTAAATCCTCTGCTTTAGTCATATCCTCTTTATTCACTAGAGTTTCATACAACTTTTCTCCATGTCGTGTTCCAATGATTCTAATCTTATTCTTTGCACCCTTGAGTTCTAAAATTGCCTTAGCTAGTACTTCAATGGTAGCAGCTGGTGACTTTTGAACAAATAAATCACCTTGTTTGCCATGCTCGAATGCATACCACACCAGATCAACAGCATCATCTAAACTCATCATGAATCTAGTCATGTTTGGATCTGTAATAGTTATTGGTTTTCCTGATTTAATTTGTTCAACGAATAAAGGTATTACAGAACCGCGCGATGCCATAACATTGCCATAACGAGTTACACATACAATAGTTTTGTTATCATCTAAATTTCTAGATTTAGCTATTGCTACTTTTTCCATCATAGCCTTAGAAATCCCCATTGCATTTATAGGATAAGCTGCTTTATCTGTACTCAGCACTACTACACGTTTTACTTCATATTTTTCAGCTGCGTTAAGCACGTTCTCAGTTCCAATCACATTGGTTTTAACTGCTTCCATTGGGAAGAACTCACAAGATGGCACTTGCTTTAAAGCTGCTGCATGAAAAATATAATCGACGCCTTTTACCGCATTTTCCACGCTCAAAGGATCTCTTACATCGCCAATATAAAATTTCACTTTATCGTTGTTGAGCTCCTTACGCAAATCATCCTGCTTTTTTTCATCACGACTAAAGATTCGTATTTCTTTAAAATGGTCGGTATGTAGAAACCTGCGTAAAACAGCGCTGCCGAAAGAACCGGTTCCTCCGGTAATTAATAAAATCTTGTCTTTCATAAATTTTTTTGTTTATAACCTTGCGTTACTTTCTTTTAATATCCCTTTCACATCATACACCACTGTATTTTCTCTTTTTAGCAGTTCTAGATCTAAGTTTAAGAATTCTTTGTGGGCTACACCTAGGACGATGGCGTTGTATTTGTTGGGTGATGGGTGATGGGTGATGGGTGATGGGTGAGATGCTGTACTTCGACTTCGCTCAGTATTAAGTTCAGGATGATAAGAATCGTGATGGGTGATGGGTGATGGGTGAGATGCTGAAACAAGAGATTCCGAAACAAGTTCGGAATGACAAACGAGGTTATATTCATGCATCACTTCGTCAGGATTTGCCCATGGGTCATAAATTGTAACTTGAATGCCGTAATCTTCTAATGCTTTTACCACATCTACTATTTTGGTATTTCTTACATCTGGGCAATTTTCTTTGAAAGTAATTCCCAATAATAATAATTGAGCTCCTTTTACGGTAATCCCTTTTTTAATCATTAGTTTTACTACTTGAGCAGCTACATATTCTCCCATAGAATCATTCAGTCTTCTTCCTGCCAAAATAATTTCTGGATGGTAACCATGCTCTTGTGCTTTTTGGGCTAAGTAATAAGGATCTACACCAATACAGTGTCCGCCAACCAAACCTGGTCTAAAAGGTAAAAAGTTCCATTTTGTACCCGCCGCTTCCAAAACAGCGTGAGTGTCTATATCTAAAATATTAAAAATTTTAGCCAACTCATTTACAAAAGCAATATTAATATCTCGTTGGGAATTTTCAATTACTTTTGCCGCTTCTGCCACTTTAATGGTAGGTGCTAAGTGTGTTCCGGCGGTAATCACACTTTTATACAAAGCATCTACTTTTTGACCAATTTCTGGCGTGGAACCCGAGGTAACTTTTAAAATTTTCTCCACAGTATGCTCTTTATCACCTGGATTAATGCGCTCTGGAGAATAACCTGCAAAAAAATCTACGTTAAATTTCAATCCCGATACTTTTTCCAAAACAGGAATACACTCTTCCTCTGTAGCTCCAGGATATACTGTAGATTCATAAATTACCACATCGCCTTTTTTCAGAACTCTACCTACCGTTTCTGAAGCTTTATATAAAGGAGTTAAATCTGGCTTATTATGCTTATCCACAGGCGTAGGAACGGTTACAATGTAATAGTTGGCTTCTCTAATTTCTTCCAGATATGCTGTACAAAATAAACCGCTTGTGTGACCTTTAAAAGGATTAGAATCTACTAATACCTGTTTTAATAGAACATCTTCTACTTCTAGGGTTACATCTCTACCTTCATTTAATTCTTCTATTCGCTTTTGGTTAATATCAAAACCTACTACTGGAAATTTGGTTGCAAATAATCTTGCTAAAGGAAGCCCAACATAGCCTAGTCCGATGATGGCAATCTTGTTCATTTGTATTTTATTTGTTGTTAATCTTGTTTGAATTTAGAATTTTTTAACAGGCCTTCTTTACTCCTTTTTTATGGCTTCGCCCTGTGAGTCCCATTTAAAATGAGTTCACCTCGGTATGAGTAATTTTCAATAGCTATTTTTCAGAACATTGAAAAAACCAGAATCTCTTATTTATTTTCAAAAACCAACAGTCTATCTCCTACATATTCTGTAGTACTGTAAACGATGACTTCTTTTTTTATCTCTTTTTTAATCCTTTGTATTATATTTTCGATATAGTTTTGGTTCAAGGCAGGACCTTCTATAATCACCTCGATTATTCCCGAATCTATTCCTTTAGCATAATCTCCCACTAAAAAAACACGAGAAACATCTCCCATTCTTTCGAGAATTTGACTAATAATAAAATCTACACCGACGTATTTTTGGATTAATTGCTGTAAAGTAATAAACAAAGGATGGTCTTTATTAGCCTGATACATCACCTTTTTATCGATTTCTTCTCTGATAATAAAGCCTGCTTCGCTCAGATTGTTTAATTCTTTTCTGATCGCGTTTGTATTCTCATTCATCTCCTGAGCAAGACCTCTCAGGTAGCCTGTGTTAGCAGCATTGATAAAGAACTTTACCAATAGTCGCAATCGTGTTTTTGATGTTATAATACTGTCTAACATATTATTGAATGAACAACAAAAGTACTCAAATGTTTTTAAACAACAAAAAATTTTGAAGAAAAGATGTGATGATGTGATGATGTGAGATGTGAGATTCGAGATTCGAGATTCGAGGATGTGAGGATATGAATCGTGAATCGTGAATTTGTGAATTTGTGAAGTCATAAAGTTGATGATGAGTTAGAAATGTTTCCCCCCTTGTCATCCTGAGCATTCTAGGAAGGGAGGGGAAAGAAAAATTTCAGTATTCTTTAGTTGTGGATGTGTTGATGCGAGATGTGAGAGCAGAGAGTTGAGATATCTTCATAAAAAAAGGGCCATAAAGCCCATTTTTATTTTAAATTTTCCCAGTACCAATCTACTGCCTCTCTTAAACCTTCCCCAATAGTATGTGTTGGTTGATACCCTAATAACTCTTTTGCTTTTTCTACCGAAGCCAAAGAATGCGGAATATCTCCCTGCCTGTTAGGACCATGAACAACCTCTATCTCAGCGATTTCAGCATCATATTTACTTAAGTATTCTTTTAAATATTTCACTAAATCATTCAAAGTAGTTCTATCTCCTACAGCTGTATTATACACTGTATTTACCGCTTTAGGATTGGTGGTAAACATTGCTCGTTCGTTCATCTGTACCACATTATCTACATACGTGAAGTCTCTAGAATAATCTCCCGCTCCATTGATTACTGGAGATTCTTTTTTCATTAATTGTTTTACAAATAATGGAATAACCGCTGCATAGGCACCATTAGGATCTTGTCTTCTTCCAAATACATTAAAGTACCTCAAACCGATGGTTTCAATGCCGTATGTTTTGCTAAAAATTTCCGCGTATAGTTCATTTACATATTTAGTGATGGCATACGGCGAAAGAGGTTTCCCTATTTTATCTTCTACTTTTGGTAAACTTTCAGAATCTCCATAGGTAGAAGAACTTGCTGCATAAATAAATCTTTTCACCCCAGCATCTCTAGCCGCCACTAACATATTTAGAAAGCCTGAAACATTTACTTCATTGGAAGTGATAGGATCTTTTATAGAACGTGGCACAGAGCCTAATGCAGCTTGATGCAAAACATAATCTACTCCTGTAACCGCAGTATGACAAACGCCTATATCGCGTATATCTCCTTCTATTAATCTAAAATTAGAATTCTCAAGAAATGGGGTAATATTATGCCTATGACCTGTTGCGAAATTATCTAAACAAACAATCTCATGCCCTTTCCCTAAAAAGTATTCACATAAATTGGACCCTATAAAACCTGCCCCTCCTGTGATTAATATTTTGCTCATATTATAAATTTTCTTGTTCACTTGTTTTATTTGCTTGTATTGAAGACCCCATTCTTTTTTACTTTTCCAAAATCAAAGTGGTTCCTAAGCTGTCTAAAACTAAAATGGTTTTATTATTTTTTTCTTCAATTAAAGTTGCCGTTTGCCCTTTGAAAAGTCCTTCGGTTATGGTCATTTTTTCTCCACGAGCCATCCCCGTTACACAGACTTTTTTGTATTTTTCTTCTTGTAATTCTTTCATCGCCTGTATCTCCTGCTCTCTTACAATTGCAGGTTTTCCTAACCAAAAAAGATACCGCACCACTCCCGGAACCTGAAAAACCAGGGGCCTATCCTTTTCATCTAATTTTACAAAAACATAAGAAGATAATAGCGGTTGGATAATCGTTTTTTTTCGGTCACTCCATTGTTTTACCACAGAAATAGTAGGGCAATACGCCTCTATTCCTAGCGATTGAATATTCGCTACAACTTTCTTTTCATTTCTTGGTTTGGTATAAATAGCGTACCAATTCATGGTTAATTATTTGGGCAATGTTTTACAATTCTATCAAACTTGCTCGTTTTTAAACTGCAAATTAATAACAAATTTACTTTCCTTTCAAAAAATGAATCCATTTTATACTCATTCTAAAGAAGAGATGTGATGATGTGATGATTTGATGATGTGATGATGTGATGATTTGATGATGTGATGATTTGATGATGTGATGATTTGATGATGTGATGATGTGATGAAAGATACGAAATAGCTATTTGGAGTAATCAAAATAAAATAGGTATCCCCCCAACCCTGAAGGGAGCCTATTTTATTTCTTTGTTAGAAATTTTTCCACCCTTTAGGGAGCTCCTCTAAGCGAAAATAATAACAAAAAAAACAGCTTTCAGAGAGTATTCTTTGAAAGCTGTTTGTCAAAAAAAACTATCCGTTACCCTAAAGCAACACTTCCCAAGTAAACGGAATTGCTAGCGGTATTCGAAACCGTATCATACAAAAAAGCATACACGATGACTTCATACCCAACAAGACTTTGAGGTAATGAAACCGTAGCGGAAAGTCCTCCCCTAATTGCTGCATTCTCAAAAACGAAGAAAACGTTCTGCTCTTCATTATAACACAATACATTTACCGTATCTTCTGCTTTCGCATTTCCAAAAACACTGTTATCATCCCACTTTAATTCTAAGTCTGTTTCGGAAACCGCTACTGTAAGATTTTGAAAACCAAAAAGCGTTCCTTTGGACACCAATACTCTCGGATAAAGAATCTGTATGGCATCAGACGTCACCTCTACCGCATTGGTAATGTGGTAAGAAGTTGCCATATTATACCTGCTCTTTTTTCCTATATCATTGCCAAAATACTTATTGAGAGGAGCCCTCAATGGATTCAGAAACTCACTCACGGTTTTAAACTTTATCCTTTGAATTTTTTGCAATTCTGTTGGATTTTTACTTGATTTTTTAGGCAAAGCTCTCATTATGTCTTCACCTCTCCATGTAGAACCGATTACAGTTCCTACTTTTCCTTGGAATCCTCCGAGGATTCCTGTTCTAATTTTTCCCACGTTATTTTTTTTTAGGAATTATACAATTATTTAAAAACACCAGTTATAGGTCTGCAGCCCTATTTCTACCACAAAACTAAAGCGTAAAATATTGCAAAACAAACAATTACACACCACTGTCGGGTATTGTCTAGGTTTAACGTGTATTGTCTTGAAGTGTCGTTATCTCAGGATTAAAAAATTTTGATTTGATAAAGTACTCTTACAAAAATTCAATCATCAATAGAAAAAAATGAGGCCTTTAGAATCATCAAAAAAGGGGTCTTGTTCGAATCAAGTCCGAGTCAAGTCCGAGTCTGCTTCGGAAAACGGGTACCTTTTGCGAACAAAACTGCTCTTTGACTGGAATTTGATTCCTATGAAACCCGTATCAGCATAGCTCTAGTGTTTAAATCAGAAGAAGCAAGAATATAACCTCATGATGCTATTTGACTGATAAATAAATGTTTATCTGTTTAATAAAAACCAGCACAAAACACCTATTTCAAACCTCCATCCTCTTAAAAAGCCCTCTGTAAAGTCTTTCTATGTGACTGTGGAAAACTTTTGCCCCTAAAAACAAGAAAAGTGAAAACATTAAGGGGTTTTCATTTTTAAATAGGAAATTTCTTTCCTAATTTTGAAAACCACTTTTGATAAATCCTACTGATTTACAAGATCTAGAATAGATATATCAAAAAGATAAAAAAAAATTAATAATTATATAATATTTTTATTTATGACCCACCAATTGAACGGACAACAATTACAAAAAGCCTTAGAGATGTTAGCAGAAGTTGTAAGTCCTTTGAAGAAAGAAGAAACGGTACTAGAAAGACCATCAGATGGTGATTTGCTGTATTATGACAATGTATCCATGATGGAAAAATTAAAAGTTTCTGAACGAACTTTGCAACGCTACCGCAAAAATGGCAAAATTAGACATACTACTTTTGGAGGTAAGATTTATTACCCTAAAAACTTTATGGTTTTGCCTGTACCTGAACCCGAAGTTCCTGAAGGCGAAAAAAACAATATTGTCCCACTCAATGAATTTACCAAAAGATACAATACCCCAAGACCAAGAAGCAAAATAATAGATGTAGACCGATTGGTGAGAAGACTAACGTACTTTCCCAGGTCTGAAAATAAAGACTTTAAAAAATTCATGAAACATTTGAAAGTTAAACGAAAGAAAAACCATGCATCCTTAAACCTCTGGCCCAAGAAAATAAAACTGATTGGTTTACCCATTGTAACGCGCAAAACCATTCCTCCGAAAGAATAAAAAAAGCCCTAGCATTTGCTGGGGTATTTTTGTGAAATGGTGTAGTCGTAAAGTTGTGGAGTTGTGAAGGCGTAAAGTCGAGAAGTTGTGATGATGTGAAGTGTCTGAGCTGACTAAAAATCAAGAGCCGAGATGTGATGATGTGATGATGTGATGATTTGATGATTTGATGATGTGATGATGTAATGAAAGTTGCGAGATAGCGATTGGAGTTATTAAAAATAAAATAGGTGCTCCCCAACCCTAAAGGGAGCCTATTTTATTTCTTTGTTAGAAATTTTTCCAGCCTTGTCATGCTGGGCGGAGTCGAAGGAAGGGAGGGGAATGAAAAATTTCGGCATTCTTTAGACGTAAAGTTGATGATGAGTTACGAGATGCGAGATGCGAGATAGCTATTTGGAGTAATTAAAAATAAAATAGGTGTTCCCCAAACCCTGAAGGGAGCCTATTTTATTTCTTTGTTAGAAATTTTTCCAGCCTTGTCATGCTGGGCGGAGTCGAAGGAAGGGAGGGAAAGAAAAATTTCGGAATTCTGTAGGTCTGGAGTTGTTGATGCGAGATACGAGATAGCTATTTGGAGTAATCAAAATAAAATAGGTCTTCCCCAAACCCTGAAGGGAGCCTATTTTATTTCTTAGTTAGAAATTTTTCCACCCTTGTCATCCTGAGCGGAGTCGAAGGAAGGGAGGGGAAAGAAAAATTTCGACACTCTTTAGTTGTGAAGTTGTGGAGTAGTAAAGTCGTGAAGTTGTGCGAAAATGATAATATAAAACGTTCTTTTTTACATGCTGAATAGAATTCATTTGATCATTTCCATTTCTCTAATGGATGAACATTATTATTGATATTCTTCTTTTTGTGATGCATAAAAGTTCTTTTTAATTGTAGTTTTTACAGATTATTATATTTTTTAATAATAATTTAAAGCAAACTGAACAATAGAATTATCATTATTAATATTTATTTACTATCTTTGTACTTAATTTACTAAACACAAACGTAGATGAAATCTTGGAACAACTTATTTCTTGTGCTCACATTATTCGTGTCGCAAGCTTTTTTCTCACAGGCCGTTTTCACCAGTAAAGCCAATGGAAATTGGAATTCATCAGGATCGTGGTTATTAAATTCTGGTACTGACGCTGACGGTATTCCTGATGCGGATGATGCTGTAATTATTAAAGCACATTCTATCACTATTACCGCCAGCGTTACTTGTAGTAGTTTAACCACAGAACCGTTAGCTAACAATACTTCTGGATTAAGCACAACAATAAGTACATCAAATGCTGCAGTAATAACTGTTAATACAAATCAACTATTAACAATAACTGGAGATTTTTTCATCAAGGCAAGTGACTCATACAATCATACAACCATTCTAAATGGACCAGGTTCAGTACAAGCTGGATCCCTTACAATAGGAAATGATATCACTGTATCAAGCGCCAAAACCACTACCTTAGCCGTTAGAACAACAACAAATTTTGACATTTTGGGAAATGTAAATTTGTACACTAACGTAGTAAATTCAAACAACAATAGAGCTACTTTTAGACATGATTCTGGCGTTATTACTATCCTTGGTCAAATGATAATGACTCAAGAAGACAATGGAAGTAGCACTGGATACAATAGCAATCTTGGAGTTAGACAAGGTACCTTAATTTTAAGAAATTCAGAACCTTTAGTATTAAACCCATTAGGGGGGACGCAATTATCTCAGTTACAACCTGTTTTTACGGGGTGCACTGTTGAATATAGACCTAGCAGTGCAAATCTAACTGTCTTCAATACCAATTATAGAGATATCAAAATTAATTCAGAATACGACGTTTATAGCAATGGTTTTAACATTAATACAGGTGGTAATCTATATTTAATAAAAGGACTATTAATCGGAGGGTTTAATTTAAACACAAACACTAGTATAATTAGAAGTGGAGGCGCAACCAAAGACAGTCCAACATTAATCTCAGGTGGTATATACAATGTAACTTACGCCCAAAACTCCAATTTAATCGTTGCAGGAAACGAATTATTAGATACCACAACGCAATTAGAGACATTAACATTAAGTTCAACAAATGGGGTTCAGATTAACACAGTTTGTTATCCAAATCAACTTATTGTAAACGCGACTTCAAACCTAACAGGAACTGGTGATGTTCGAGTTAGAACTCTTTTCGATTTACCTGCTGCAGTCACTTTTAACACAGGGGGTATAATTACTCTTGTTTCAAACATATCAAACACCGCTAGAGTAGCTTCATTAACCTCTAATCCAACGATTAATGGCAACGTCAATGTTGAACGATTTTTAACAAATCAAGGTAGAAAATGGAGACTAATAACCGCACCTGTAAAAGGATCAACAAATAATACCGTTTTTTATAATTGGCAAAACAATGGTTCTTCGGTTAGCGGATACGGAACAGATATTTGGGGTCCTAGTGGCAATCCAGCTAGTAATGGATTACAATTAATTACAAATTCAAGTCATAATTTAAGAAGATTTAATAACTCTACAGGTACATGGACTAGTATTACTAATACTTTTACCGAAACCCTATTTACAAGTTCATTAAACAAAGCTTTTTTACTTTTTGCAACACACCCTTATGGAGAAGCCACTGATGGTCAAGGAAATGTAAACCCTAACATTCCACAAGCAACAACAACCTTAAAAGCTACAGGGAATTTAATCACTGGAAATGTTGTGTATTCTAACGTTCCATCAACCACTTATTTTATCGTAGGTAATCCATATGCAAGCCCAATAGACTTTAAAACAATTCTAAATGATGGCTCAAACAGTGGAATTGGAAAAAAAATATGGTTTATCGACCCAACAATTGGATCATATGGAGCTTATGTAGCTTGGGATGATGTTATTGGATACAGTGACTATACAACTACAAGAAATCCTGGATTGGCCCCTAATCCGGCGAACCAAAGTACCATAATGCAATCAGGCGAAGCTTTCTTTGTAAAAGCTGAGTCTGGAACATCCACATTAACAATAAAGGAAACCCATAAAGCAACTTCAAACTCAAATTTAGTTTTCAATAGAGTTGCAAACACTGTTTCTTCAGAGCGACTGAGAGTAACTTTACACAAAGAAGAAGACAATATTTGGAACAAAAAAGATGCTGTTGTAGCAGGGTTTTATTCTGGAGGAAATAATGCATTTGACACAAACGATGTCCCTAAAATGAGCAATCCAAGTGAAAATTTAGCATTCTACACTGATACACGTTCTTTAACTTCAGAGCATAGAGCACCAATTCAAAATAATGATTTTTTAATGCTTAGATTAACACAAACTACTGAAAATTCAAACTATAAATTGAAAATTTTTACTGAAGATTTCACCTTCTCAGGGCAGGCTTTCTTAGAAGATACCTTCTTACAAACCTCTACTCCTATTGCTTTAGACGGCAGTATTTTTGAATATGAATTTCAAATTACCTCTGACGCATTAAGCTCTGGAAACCGTTTCAAAATAAACTTTGTAGCTTCTACTTTAGGAACTACAACACCTAAAGCTTCATCATTATTGATATATCCTAATCCCACTACTTCAGAACAAGGAATAAATATTTCTTTTGAATCTAGCTCATCTGGTTATTACTATAAATTATTCAATACTGCGGGACAACTTATTGAAACAAACTCAATAATCTCTGTAAACAATAAATTAGGCCATATAGCGTTTAATTCTTATCTTAAGACTGGTGTTTATTACATCAACCTTTATGATCAAAATAGCGAACTGAAAAAATCACAAACCATCATTATTCAATAAATTTATTACTATGTTAAAACATATTTTATTTATATTTTATGTTACGTTCTCTACCATAATTTTTGCCCAAGATGATGGGGTTGATCCAGGTTTTGGATATGAAGGAGACGGTGATGCGGCAGATGCTCCAAATGCTCCAGCTGCTCCTATTAGTGATTTAACATACCCTTTACTTATAACAGGAATTGCGGCAAGTATCTATTTCGCTAAAAAGAAACAAGAAAAAGAGCAAACTCAGTAAAAAACTTTGTTTGCATTATTATTAAAGGTTTTTTACCATTGATTTTTTTCGACGGTTACTTTCCCTATACAGCTCTCTGGTGCATACCTGAGAGTTTTTTATATTCAGGAGAATCGAGAGCCAAGAGTCAAGAGTCAAGAGTCAAGATGTGAGATGTGAGATGTGAGATGTGAGATGAGAGATGAGAGATACGAGATAGCTATTGGAGTAATTAAAATAAAATAGGTCTTCCCCAACCCTAAAGGGAGCCTATTTTATTTCTCAGTTAGAAATTTTTCCACCTTTGTCATCCTGAGCGGAGTCGTAGGAAGGGAGGAAAAGAAAAATTTCGGAATTCTTTAGGTGTGGAGTTGTTGATGCGAGATACGAGATAGATATTGGAGTAATTAAAATAAAATAGGTCTTCCCCCAACCCTAAAGGGAGCCTATTTTATTTCTTTGTTAGAATTTTTCCACCTTTGTCATCCTTAGCGGATTCGAAAGAAGGGAGGAAAATAAAAATTTCGGAATTCTTTAGGTGTGGAGTTGTTGATGCGAGATACGAGATAGCTACTGGAGTAATTAAAATAAAATAGGTGTCCCCCAACCCTAAAGGGAGCCTATCTCATTTCTTACTTAGAAATTTTTCCACTTTTGTCATCCTGAGCGGAGTCGAAGGAAGGGAGGAAAAGAAAAATTTTGGAATTCTTTAGGTGTGGAGTTGTTGATGCGAGATACGAGATAGATATTGGAGTAATTAAAATAAAATAGGTTTCCCCAACCCTAAAGGGAGCCTATTTTATTTCTTTGTTAGAAATTTTTCCACTTTTGTCATCCTGAGCGGAGTCGAAAGAAGGGAGGAAAATAAAAATTTCGGAATTCTTTAGGTGTGGAGTTGTTGATGCGAGATACGAGATAGATATTGGAGTAATTAAAATAAAATAGGTTTCCCCCAATCCTAAAGGGAGCCTATTTTATTTCTTTGTTAGAATTTTTCCACCTTTGTCATCCTTAGCGGATTCGAAAGAAGGGAGGAAAATAAAAATTTCGGAATTCTTTAGGTGTGGAGTTGTTGATGCGAGATACGAGATAGCTACTGGAGTAATTAAAATAAAATAGGTGTCCCCCAACCCTAAAGGGAGCCTATCTCATTTCTTACTTAGAAATTTTTCCACTTTTGTCATCCTGAGCGGAGTCGAAGGAAGGGAGGAAAAGAAAAATTTTGGAATTCTTTAGACGTGAAATCGCGGAGGTCTGGAGTCGTGGTGTCGTAAAGTCGGCTGCGTATATCGCTTTAGAAGAGGCTACCAAAAATGGACCAATTGGGGTTTGGTTATAAACCTATTTATATTTATTTTTGAAAAAAGGCTCAGATGATAAATCCAAGCCCTAACTTTTTAACTTACACCCTTTATGGGATAGTTCTTTACATTATTTTTACTTATCTTAAAATTCACTCAAAAAGGATTCTGATTATAATCTTTATTTGTATAAATACTTAAATTTTGTATATTTTTATAATTTCCTTTGCTTGTAATTTCAAAAATAAACGTAAGCTTTTCCCCTTGATATACCTTAGTAGGAATACCTTCTGGATTTCCAGAGAAAATTAAATCTCCATATTTTTTAGAAACTTCAATCTGATATTCTTCAAATTTTTTTTGATCTAAGCTCATTATGGTAATACGCTCATCATCTGAATATTTTTCAGAAAAATATTTTATAAAAGAATAATTAGGAGGATTATAACCTTCAATTTTGTTATAATTGAACTGCATTACCCCAAATTCTTCTTTATTTTCTTCTTCGAAAACTTCCAGCACTAACCCTTTTTTAATTAGAAAACTTTGAGTGTCAGTAGTAGACATTTCTCTAAGAGCAATTAACTCTTTCATGGTAAGATTCTGGCCCCATATAGATACTGAAATCAAAATCAGAAATAAAAATACACTTTTTTTCATTTTGTGTTCATTTTAATATATAACAGTTATCATAATCAAATATTAATGACTTTACACAAATATATAAATTAAAAATATAAATACAATAAAAACAGTAAAACAATAAAAACACAAAAATTAAAAATTGATACTCGTTAATATTTTAATCCCAAAAGTCAACTCCTGTAAAAGTTAGCTTTTTTGTTTATCTCCACTGAATTTATATTCTGAGTGCGAAATTCTTATTTATAATTAAGATTGAAAAAGAAGAATTACTAAACAATAAAGATTTTATGAATGAGTGAGCGAGGTTAAAGAACAAATGCGTAAAATCCTTCTATGCCAACAACTCAAACGAAAATTTCAACGGAAAAATCAGAAATAAACAAAAAAAGGCATTGCCTATCCAAAATTGGCATATTGTTCTCACGCCATTTATGTTTATTTTTAGAAAAAGGCTCAGATGATAAGATCCAAACCTTAACTTTTTAACTTACACCCATTCTGAGATAGTATAATAAAAAAAGACTTATGTTTCCATAAGTCTTTTTATAATATTTTTATGTCTTCTATTCAGATACCTTAAAGGCAACTCTTCTTACCAACTGTCTTGCCAATTTAGATTCTTTAGGAACTGAATTATCTTCTCCTTTCACTACTAATTTCAAGCGTTTAGCATCTATGCCAGATCTTACGATCATTTCCATTACCCTTTCCGCTCTTCTTTTTGACAAATTAATGTTATAATTAAAATCACCTAACTCGTCTGCATATCCTATTACATCTACACTTGCATTAGGATTAGCATTAAGGTATTTAATCAAGAAATTAATCGCAGAGATGCTTCCAGGAGTGATTCTTGTTTCATCAAAATCAAAGAACACATTAACATATTGCCCATTAATCATGTTCTTCATTTGAACATTAGTATAATTATCATTAAAGTTATTTACAGTATTCTGTAAGTCTCCATAATTATTATTGATGTAATTTTTAACTTCTTCTGTTAAATCTCCTTTTTCCGCTATCTTATTTTCTAAATCTTCAATTCTAGCTAACAAATGATTATACTCTCGTTTTGTAGTATTTTTTTCCCAATACCAATCTGCATGTTTTTGTTTCTTGCCTAAATATAGCGTTATACCTAAAGAGGTGTTATAAACTGTACCTGTTCTACTCAGGCTTGGGTCTAGTTTTGTTTGACCATCTAGAGTAACGTGGTGTGTTAAATTACTTATTATTGTATAATCTGCACTTAGTGCCCATCTATTAGAAACTTTAACTAAAAATGTAGTTCCTCCTACTATGCTAAAAATATTATCATAATTACTGAAAGTTTTAGTTGTAGGTGCCTCTAAAAATGAAAATCCTGGTCCAAAATGAAACTGCCAACCGAAAGTATCTGTAAATTCTTCCCATTTCATTATTCTATGCAAATTCATTACCCCTTGTAAATCCACTCTGTACATGTTATTATCAAAAGGGGGACTCTTGGTCTCGGCTTTAAAATTATCATATACAAAACCTAATCTTAACCCAAATTTTGTATTAAACATTTTTCTAATGTTAAAATCATAATGATTTAAATTAGGATTAGAGATGTAATTGGGTGTAGTGGCGTAATACCCTGTGGTAAAAGGACGAATCCCTACATTAATACCCCCATTAAGGTTCAAAGACCAACGGTTGTAATTTTTTTTTCTGTCTTTTGGGAGCGTATCCGTAATGGCTTCATTTGTAACCTTACCAGTTGTCTCCATAAAATCTTTTTTCTCTTGTGCGGAATTTTTACTAACCCATAACAATAAGAAAAGTAATACATACTTCTTAAAATGGTTCATAAGTTTAATATTTAATTAGCTACAAAAATACTTATTTTTTTTAAAAATTGTTGAAAATTGTTTTGTAAATATTTCATTATTAGGAATTAATTTCTATATTAATTAGAATGAGGCTTTTCAAAATTAAGAAGTGAGATGTGAAGTCGTGAAGGCGTGGAGATGTGATGATGTGATGATGTGATGATGTGAGATGTGAGATGTGAGATGTGAGAGCCAAGATGCAAGATGCGGGATTCGAGATGTGAGAGTGAATTGGTGAATCGTGAATTGATAAAGTCGTGAAGTCGTGGTGATGTGATGATGTGGTGATGTGATGATGTGATGATGTGGAGATGTGAGATTTGAGAGCCAAGATGCGGGATTCGAGATGTAAGAGTGAATTGGTGAATCGTGAATTGGTAAAGTCGTGGTGATGTGATGATGTGATGATGTGGAGTCGTGAATTTTTGAATTTTAAAGGGGATTACCGATTTTATTGGAATCTTTCTAAGCGAGATTTACATACGTTTACAAGGCATCTAAAGTGGAAAAAGACCTTTATGATAAAGTGTATTGTCTGTTTTTTTTAAAAAAAATATTTCAGTAAAAAACCCTACTTTGAGGGCAGGGTTTTTAACGGGGGAATGGTATCTATTTGCTATATTCAAGGAGAATATTAAATCTGAATTGAGTTTTTCTCCATTAAAATAATTAAGAGAATTTGGAAAAGAAATTAGACATTCTCTTTTTCCATATTATTTTCTTATTCACATTCTCATCATCTGAATTATATCCGTATCTGTATCCATACTTATTATCATAATAAGAGATATGTCTATTTTTTACGTCGTTTAAGACTATTGCCAGTTTTCCTTGGGCTTTATTTCTTTCCACCTCTTCTGTAAATTCTAACATGTCTCGATCGGTGTACTCTGCTCTCATCACATACAATAACAAGTCTGCATATTGTATTAAATGAAAAGAGTCACTCACCAAAAGCAAGGGTGCCGTATCAACTACGATGTAGTCATACTTTGATTTCAATTCTGTAAAAACATTTACCATTTTATCACTCGACAATAAATAGGTAGGGTTAGGAGGAACAGTACCACTAGATAAAACATCTAAATTTGGATTACCTTCAAAAGTTTCAATATATTGTTCAATATTATTTTCATTTTCGTTAACTAAATAATCTGACAGCCCTTTTTTACCATGTGTAATAAATCTTTTTAATTGTGGATTTCTTAAATCGGCTCCTAATAACAGTACTTTTTTGTTTTGTGCTAAAATTAATGCAGTATTGGTACTTACAGTAGTCTTTCCTTCACCTTTTACTGAAGAAGAAACCATAATCACTGGAGCTATCCCTTTGATGGGCTTAACGATAAATTTAGCATTGGTTAACATAATTCTAAATGATTCTGCAAAAGCGGTTAAGTCATTTTTCTTCACCACTGAATTTTCTGCATCTCCAGCATTAGGAATTTCTCCTACTACAGGTATCTCTGGCAATGCCTTTCTGATTTCTCTGCGATTATGTATTTTAGTATCTAAAGCAAAAATAATATATAAAATACCAATGGGGATTAGCAATCCCAATGAAAATGCTATCAAATAATAGGTTTGTCTTTTCGGTGAAACCGGAGAATCTGAGGTGTAAGCAGGATTCACAATCTTTGCTTTTGGAGCATTGGCAGATAACGCAATTGAAGCTTCTTCTCTTTTTTGAAGCAAATAGAGATATAAAGATTCTTTTAAATTTTGTTGTCTTTCAATACTTCTAAACAGTTTTTCCTGTAATGGAAATTTGCTTATGGCTTCTCCTGATTGATCCATTTGATTTTTGGTTTGGCCAATCGTTAATTGAATATTTGCTTGAGACTTTTTAAGATTTTCTCTAATCAATTCCTTCAAAGATGCAATATCTCGGTTCATCTGTATCACCGAAGGGTTAGAAGGCGTTGCCTGTCGCAAAGTTCTATTTTTGGTTAATACCATTTGATTATAATCACCAATCAATGCATCTAACGCTGAAGGCATTCCCAAGTTTGTGGGTAACAATTGTTCAGGAGAAGACGAATTGGTTATCGCTAAAACAGAATTAACCATTTCCAATTGAGTTGACAAATCCAAAAGCCTCTTTGTAGTTTCGCTAATATTTTTGAGATTTAATTCTGCTTGGCTCTGTAAATCTGCTATTTTATTAGATTCCTTAAAGTTTTCTTTTTTATTTTCTATACCACCAAGCTCTTCAGTAATCACTTTAAGTCTTTCGTCTATAAAATTTGCGGTAGCCATTGCTTCAATATTCTTATCCTTAATAGCATCTGAATTGTATTGATTCATTAATTCATTAACAATATCTTCAGATCGAACTGGATTAGTCCCTACTCGACTGATTTCAATAATGCTTGATTTTTTTTCAGGAATATTAAGAGTAATAGAAGCTTCAAGTTGATCAACCAAAATTTTTGGATTGGTCACCTGTAAAAAAATTGGATTTCCAAAATAAATTTTAGAATTTCTATTTAAAACAATTGTTCCCCAATCGGTTTTTAATGGGATACCAAAACGTCCAATAATCTCTTTTTTCTCGTCTAATAACTTATAGCCATTATTAGATTGTGGTATAATTTCATATTCCTTAGATTTAAATTTTCTGGGCTGGTTGATCACTAGAATAGAACCGTAAAAAGGTGCATCTTCATACAACTCAGTATCTTTAAATCTTCCTTTTTTTATGGCTTTAACATCTAATCCTATTTTTTTCACCACATTATACAATAATGGTTTTGATTTCAAAACGGATAATTCATTGTCCACTTCATTGGTAACCAACCCTGTAGGCAATGCCATATTTTGAAAATCCTTTATTCCCATAATCTCTCCTTTCTTGGCAGCCTGCAATTTCACATACAAAGACGCCTTGGTAAGATACTCTGGCACTGTAAAACGCAATTTTACCCAAGCGATAGAAAGTGAAATAATAATGCAAATAATATATAAAGGCCACCAACGTAAGTAGCGAAGTAGTAAAAATTTTAAATCTGAGTTGCTGGTCTGTATTGACTCTCTTTCTTCTGTGTAATCCATAGTTATTATTTTAATATACTAATCAATATAGATGTTAACCCTAATGCTATGCCTCCAATCTGAAAAATTAACCCACGATTAGGATCTATATTTGCAGACTTTTTCTTGATGAGGTCTGGTTCTACATACAATACATCATTTTGCTGCATGTAATAGTACGGTGAACTTGTTATATTTTTATCGGTAAAATCAATGACATATGTCTTAGAGACACCTTCTTCTTCTCTTACTAATTTCACATTGGTTCTATTCCCAAAATCGGTCATATCCCCTGCTAAACCTAAAGCTTGTAAGATGGTAATTTTATCTGAGGGACTTGTATATTGGCCTGGTTTTTTCACTTCTCCTAATACCGTAACATTAAAATTTAACTGTTTAATGGAAACCAAAGGATCTGATAGATATGTGAGTAATCTTTTTTCAATATCTGCTCTTAACTGAGCTAAGGTCATTCCTTTGATGTATAATTTTCCTAAAACTGGGAAATAAATATACCCTTCATTATCTACTAAATAACCTTGAGGTGCAATTTGTCCTACTTGACCCAAATTAACTTGTTCAGGATTGGTTGCATTATTCATTGAGTGAAGATTAAAAGGTCTCACCGCATTTTCATCAAAAGCGGTTACTTTAATCTCTAAAACATCTCCTGACTGAATATGAGCTCCATAAAAAACGGCTTGATTGATCTTAGATTCAGCTATGTTTTTTTCTTTTTCCATGTATACCATGTTTTCTTTTGGTTTACAAGAACTTATTGCCATCAATAAAACAAGGTAGTAAACTAAATGTTTCTTCATATACTCTAAATAATAGCCACAAATATAGATAAAATTTGAAAATTTCGCACTCTATAAGTCATAAAATCGGTATTCATTACCTCTTATTTAGCAATATCTACGATTATTTCTCTATTATTTTTTTAGTTAACAGGACATTATCTTAAGGTTTACGCTATTACTTCTATCTTATTATTTTTCAAAACATTAAATTAAAAAAACTTCTCTATTTCTAGAGAAGCTTTAAATTAATATTCAATTATCATCCATTCATAAAAATCTTTTTCTTCTTGATTACAATATAAGCGCTAAGTCCAATACCTGTTATAAGTAATAATGGAATATAATCGTCTATCGGAATAGGGTCTTCTCCATCAATTGCTCCTCCTGTACCAGGATCATCAAGGGCTTCTACTTTTTGTTTATACGTTACTTCACTATCATAAAATGCAGGTGGTGGAGTTTCATCTCCTTGTACCTCTTCCTGTGCAATACCTAATAGCGATATACTCATTGTCATTAATATCCATATTTTTTTCATAACGCTCTATTTTATTATTAATTTTTTAGATTTTTCTCTGCCGTTTTGTAACGTCACTTTTACTACTATCATTCCTTCAGTAGAAAGATTAATCACTGTTTCTCTTTGATGAGGTTGAACTTTTATGAGTTTTTTACCCGTCAAATCATAAATTTCTACTGTCGCCACATTTTGCCCTGCTTTAATCCTTACTTCTTTACCTACGCTTATTATATTGAGTTCTTCTTTTGCAAGATCTTGCGTTCCTAAAACTCCCGAAGGCTTAAATTGTAAAGTAAACCTATTGGATTTCAAACCAGTCGTTTCAGTAAATTCATATTTATTTGTAGTTAAATCAGTTACTGCTCCCGTAAGGTTATCTTTTAAATAAATTTTTTGCCCATTACTGAATATTCCTTCTTTCTGAAGCAAACTTATGGTATAATTACCACCTGTAGTAAGATTAGCGGACAATGAGAATTCATCTGCCTCATCAAATCCTCCATGTGCATCTATTATAAGTTTTTTATCTTCTACTGTAGAATATAAAGTTTCTGTAGTTGCATCTAAAAGGATGGCATCATATCCTTTATCAATTCCTTTAGTAGTGCCTGGGAAGAATCCTAATAACATTTGTGGTTTTGCTCCAGAAGGCGATGCTAACTCTAGCCAGAATCTATTTTTAGAAACAGTAGAAGACTTGCTCGTCACTCCCATTTCTGTAGTTCTTCTCATAGCGTCAGTAAAAACAAATGGATCATTATTGGTACGTTGAACAAAGAATCCTTGTCCTACAGGAATATAAGCATCTAATGAATTAGCCGGATTGGCGCCCGCACTTGTAAATGTATTATAGATGGTACCAGCATATTGATTATTCACCATTTCCACCTGACTATTCCACACATAAACTGTACCTGTAGTATTGGTATTTTGAATCATAAAATCATCATAAGAAATAGCACTTGGATAAGGATTTCCTAACAGAATAAAATTCCCTTGTAAACTACTATGGTCATAAGTTATAGTTCCTGCATTTGGGATAGTTCCTTCAAACTGAGCATGGAATATTTGTGGAGTCGTAGTAAAGTCATTTGGCGTACGAATTAAATATCCTTGCCCTTTCGTAAAGGTTCCTGAAGGAGCTGTAAGAACATACGCATTATTATTATAGGTATAGAATCTGTTATCTAGAGTACCTGTAGAAGATTGCGCCGTTCCATTGGCATTTTTACCATAAGAGAATTGTTTCAATGTTTGTGAAGAATTCGCCATAGGAGAACTCCAATTCATATACGCTAAACGTTTCACTGCTTTAGTATCTTTTCTTACTTTAAACGATGCTCCGTCTCCAGAGGTAAAGCTTCCTATTTGCAGGAAGTTAGCATTATTTGCTACAATAATGTTACCATTGTTCGTTACATTTCCTGTTTTCACAAATGAGTTAACTGTAAGCGTTTTCCCTGTATTAACGGTTAATGTTTGTGACTCAAATGATGAACCATCATAATCTCCATCAAGAATTGCTTTCAAGCTGGAGGTAGGTTCTCCATTAGACCAAGCAGTACCGTCCCAAACAGTAATAGTGCTATCTACTATTTTCTGATCTTGGCTTACATCGGTTGCTGCATTATAATTATCATCTCCCGCTTGTAAAGCCGTGATTGTAGTTACACCTGGAGCTAAAACTGTAGCTACATTTCCAGCAATTGTCAATACAGAAGTATTGGAACTTGTATAAGTTACATTTAGTCCTGATGAAGCTGTAGCAGACAATGTAAAGGTACCTACTGTGTCTAATTTATCCGTTAATGATGCGAAGGTAATGGTTTGATCACCTTTTGCAATATTAATTACTAAAGTTTTTGCATCAGTTCCAGCCGCATTTGTTGCTCCTATCGTTACATCAAAATTACCTGCTTCTGTAGGGGTACCTGAAATTAAACCTGAATTACTATTGATAGATAATCCTGTTGGAAGACCTGTTGCGCTATAACTGCTCGGAGTATTAGATGCAGTAACATTATAATTAAATGATGTTCCTACTTTTCCTGATGCTGTTAATGAACTCGTAATTACTGGTGGAAGCAAATTAACAAAACCTTTTAAAATGACATTATCAATATTAGATCCTACATCAAAACCACCCGTACCCGATGTCGAAGTAGCATCATAACCATAAAGTCTAAAAGTTACTGGAGCTACAACATCATTAATACCGGAAATACTAATAGTTTTAAAAACTGATGTACTTGCACTCATATTAGTTATTGTACCAATATCGCTTGTATAATTATCTACAGAAGATCTCAATGTTACTGATTTAGGGCCTGATGATGAAAAATCCCAAATAAAATCAAAAGAAGTTGGTGTAAAAGTAAATCCATCAGCTGGAGTTACAGTAAACTGAATATATTTAGTTGTAGATAAAGAACCTATTGCCCAGTTAGTTCCACCAAAACGATTTGAATTACCAGCAGGAGTTACTGTACTTCCTACATAATTTAGTGTAGAATTTGAAAGCCCATCAACATTAAAAGAACTATCTTCAGTAGTTTCTGTACCAGAATTTCCATAAGTATTCCATTTAAGAATTACCTTTGGAGGCAAAGTCACCGTTAAAGTTTGAGTGGCTTCAGGTGCTGCATTATAATTTTCATTACCTGCTTGGTTGGCTGTAATGGTAGTGGTACCCACTCCTACTATCGTTACAGTATTCCCACTAATAGTAGCTACTGCTGGGTTTGAACTGGCATAAGTAATCGCTAATCCTGAACTTGCATTCTGGGTTAAAGTATATGGTGCATCTGCGGTTGTTTTAGTCGCTGTGCTCGCCAAAGTTATCGTTTGGTTGCCCTTACCTACTGTTAACTCTTGCGTTACACTTGTTGCGGCATTGTAATTTCCATTTCCTGATTGTGATGCGGTTAAAGTAGTGCTTCCTACTCCAACAATGGTAACGGTTCCGTTTGCAGCTACTGTGGCTACTGCGGTATTGGAACTTGCGTAAGTAACTGCTAAACCTGAACTTGCTGTCGTGGCAATGCTATACGTGGCATCTCCATAAGACTTAGTCATCGTTGCAGTAATCGCGGTAATCGTTTGATTTGCCTTATCTACTGTTAACGCTTGCGTTACACTTGTTGCGGCATTGTAATTTCCAT
>NZ_PTPZ01000011.1 GCF_002943105.1 Cloacibacterium normanense
CGGAAGCATTCATCCCATATTCAAATGAGTATGCGCAATTTCCTAAATTTGTAAACCTCCACTCACCTTCAAACCCTGGAAATCGTAAATTAGGAAATAAAATTGGTCTTTTCTGACTAAATAAGATTGATGAGAAAATTGTTCCTTAATCCTTTTTAGAGGAGATAATTTCTAATCATCACTAACTTTAAGGTTTTAAATAATTAATATTAAAATCAAAAATTATGACAAGAAAGAAAACATTAGCAGAAATCGCTGAATTATGGAAGAATGACAAAAAGCTGTACGTGAAAAAATCAACCTTTTCGGCTTATGTACTGTTGCTGGAAAATCATTTACTGCCTGTATTCAAAGATTATTACGAGATTGGAGATGGAGAGGTGCAGAAATTCGTGTTTCAAAAGTTAGATCAGGGGTTAAGTCAAAAAAGCATCAAAGATATTCTCATTGTTTTGAAAATGGTGTTGAAATTCGGAGCAAAAAACAAATGGATTGAGTTTATTAATTTTGATGTGCAATATCCAACGGTTAGGGAAACACATACGATTGAAGTGTTGAGCAGAACGCATCAGAAAAAAGTAATGGGTTACATTCAAGAGCATTTTACATTTAGAAATCTCGGAGTTTATATCTGTCTTTGTTCGGGAATGAGGATTGGTGAGATTTGTGCTTTGACTTGGGAAGATATTGATACGGATAATGGAATCATTAATATTCGAAAAACTATTCAGAGAATCTACGTGATTGAAGATGGAGAGCGTAAAACAGAACTCCTAATTGATACGCCAAAAACCAAAAATTCTATTCGAGAAATCCCAATCAGCAGAGACTTGTTGAGAATGCTGAAACCTTTTAAGAAAATCGTAAATCCTGATTTCTATGTTTTGACCAACGATTCTAAACCTACAGAACCTAGAACTTACCGAAGTTATTATAAAAATCTAATGCGCTATCTGGAAATTCCAGATATTAAATTTCATGGTTTGAGACACAGTTTTGCAACAAGATGTATAGAAAGTAATTGTGATTATAAGACGGTGAGTGTTTTGCTAGGACATTCTAATATAAGTACTACTCTTAATTTGTATGTACATCCTAATCTTGAGCAGAAGAAAAAAGCAATAGACCAGATGTTTAAAGCTTTAAAATAATACATGTCTTTTTTGTTCTATTTTAGAGAAGTTTTTGAAGACAAATCTTTTTGCTTTCATTTTTTGAAGACAAGAATATTTGTCTTCGATTTTGTTTGGTTTTTTGAATGCAAAGTCCTTTGTTTACTATTTTTGAAAACAAAGGACTTTGTGTTTATAAATTTAAATAATTTGATAATCAAATGTTTTAGTATTCGGAATTTTATATATTTGTGTAGATAAATTTAAATTATGGATTATAATTTAGATAATGCAGTTAGTTATCATTATGGTAAGTTTCCCCCAGAGCATATTAATTACGAAATATTTATAGAAGAATTAATCAAAGCGACCGAAACTTTAGCTCAATTTGATCAAATGATCAAAAATTTACATAATAGCGAGTTATTGCTTGCTCCATTAAGAAATCAAGAAGCGGTTCTTTCATCTAGGATAGAAGGAACAATAAGTACTATCGATGAAATTTTACAATATGAGGCTGATCATGATAGCGGTTTGTCTGAAAATGCTAGAGCAGATGTAATAGAAACTATTCTATATCAAAGAGCTTTAAAAAATGCACAAGAGGCTTTAGAAGATGGATATCAGTTTTCTCTTAATTTTATTAAACAAATGCATTAGCAGTTGTTATTTTTTGGTAGAGGAGCTTCAAAATCTTCAGGAGAATTTAAAAAAGAACAAAATTTTTTGGCAGATCGTGCAGCAAGAAAGATTCAATTTATTCCTATAAGTGCAGAAAAATTAAATGATGGTTTACATGAGTTAATTAATTACATAGAAAAAAGTGATTCTCCAGCATTAATAAAAGCTGGAGTTGTTCATATAGAATTTGAAGCACTACACCCTTTTCAGGATGGAAATGGTAGAATAGGAAGGATGCTCATCACTCTTTTATTATGGAAATCAGGGGTTTTGTCTCAACCCCATTTTTATATTAGTGGATATTTTGAGGAAAATAAAGAAGAGTATATAGATGCTATGCGAAATGTATCCAAAAACAATGATTGGGATGGGTGGATAAAATTTTTCTTGACAGCTGTTCATCAACAAGCGGTGAAAAATCTTATGATTGCCGAACAAATTAGAGATTTATATGAAGAAATGAAAATAGAGTTTACAGATTTGCTATCTTCAAAATGGAGTGTAGCAACCCTTGATTTTATTTTTACTAATCCTGTCTTTAGAAATAGTAAATTCATAAATGTTACACAAATTCCTGCTGCTACAGCAACGGGTGTGATAAAAAAATTGATAGAAAGAGGCTATTTGGTGCCAAAAGAAGCAGCTTCAGGAAGAAGACCAGCACTCTATTCTTTTGAACCTCTTATGCGACTTGTAAGAGTATAAATATACCTGATTAAAAATTTTAATTAAAAACAAATAAAACAAAATGACCAGTCAACCAGAATATATTTTAGAAGAAAAGTTAGTTGCACAACTTCAAGAATTAGGACACAAAAAAGTGATCATTAAAAATGAAGAGGATTTAATTAAAAATCTAAAAATTCAACTAGAAATTCATAACAAAAAAACATTTTCTGAAAAAGAATTTGAAAAAATATTAAATCATCTCGCAAAAGGAAATGTATTTGAAAAAGCTAAAATTCTTAGAGATAAGTTTCAATATTTAAAAGATGATGGTAACCCCGAATGGATTGAATTCATTAATCAAGATCATTGGTGTCAAAATCAGTTTCAGGTTACTCATCAAGTTACTCAAGAAGGTGATTATAAAAATAGATATGATGTTACTCTTCTAATTAATGGACTTCCGCTTGTTCAGATAGAGCTTAAAAGACGAGGCTTGGAAATGAAGGAAGCTTTTAATCAAGTTAATCGTTATCAAAAACACTCTTTTGGTTCTGGTAAAGGATTGTTCAATTATGTCCAATTGTTTATTATTAGTAATGGTGTTAATACTAAGTATTATTCTAATAATTCCCATCAAAGTTTTAAGCAGACATTTTTTTGGTCAGATGAGGAGAATAATAACATCAAACAATTAGATGATTTTACTCAAGCCTTTTTAGAGCCTTGTCAGGTAGCTAAAATGATAACAAAATATATAGTTCTTAACCAAACCTATAAAATATTGATGGTGCTCCGTCCATATCAATATTATGCGGTGGAACGTATTGTAGACAAAGTAAGAAATACCAATAATAATGGTTTTATTTGGCATACTACGGGATCTGGTAAAACTTTGACTTCTTTTAAAGCTTCTCAAATTATTAAGGAAATTCCTGAAGTTGAAAAGGTGGTATTTGTTGTTGATAGAAAAGACTTGGATTATCAAACTCAAAAAGAGTTTGATGCTTTTGAAAAAGGAAGTGTAGATGCTACTGAAAATACTAAGCATCTTGTAAAGCAGCTTTCTGATAATACTAAACTCATTGTTACTACTTTGCAGAAACTTAATACTGCAATTACTAAAGAAAAGCATGGTAATAAAATAAATCAACTAAGGAATATAAAAGTAGTTTTTATTTTTGATGAGTGCCATAGAAGTCAGTTTGGTGAAACTCATCAAAATATAAAGAAATATTTCCAAAAAGCTCAAATGATTGGTTTTACTGGAACGCCTATCTCTGAAGTGAATTCTATAGGTAGAGTGGAGGGACAACCAGCAACAACTAATAGACTATTCGGTGATTGTCTTCATAAATATGTAATTACTGATGCAATAAAAGATGAAAATGTATTGAGGTTTTCAGTTGAGTATGTGGGAAGATATAAAGAGAAGGAAGGAAGCAATACTCACATTGATATTGATGTGGAAGATATTGATACTAAAGAGTTGCTTGAAAGTGAATCTAGACTAAATAAGATAACGGACTATATTATTTCTGAATATAATCGTAAAACCCATGATAAAACATTTAATGCAATGTTTTGTGTTAGTGGAATAGAGGTGTTGCAAAAATATTATGATTTGTTTTATCAGAAAAAACAAGAAGGAAAACATCAATTAAGAGTCGCAACTATATATAGTTATGGTGTAAATGAAGATGATAGAAGTGCTAATGGGATTATTGAAGAAGAAATCCTATTTGGAATAGAGGATGAGGTAAAAAACATTTTAGGAAGCCGATATTTACATTCTAGAGATGCTTTAGAAAAATACATTGGTCATTACAATGATATGTTTGGTACTAATTTTACTACCAAAGATAGTCAGAGTTTTTACAACTATTATAATGATGTTGCCAAAAGGGTAAGAAGCAAAGAATTGGATTTAATTCTTGTTGTAAATATGTTTCTTACAGGATTCGATAGTCCACAACTTAATACTCTTTTTGTAGATAAAAATTTGAAATATCATGGCTTAATTCAGGCGTTTTCAAGAACTAATAGAATTTTAAATGAAAAAAAATCTCATGGTAATATAGTATGCTTCAGAAATCTAAAATCTGCAACTGATGACGCTGTTACATTATTCTCTAATAAAGAAGCTGTTCAAGAAATTATTATTCATCCCATAGAAAATTATATTGATAGCTTTAATGATGCTTTAAATAAGTTGAAATCTATAACTCCTACTTACCAAAGCGTTGATGATTTGATTAGTGAACAACAAGAATTTGAGTTCATTAAAGCATTTAGAGATCTTATGCGTATTCTTAACGTTTTAAAATCATTCTCAGATTTTAGTTTTGAAAAACTAGAACTTACTGAATGGGATTTTGATGGTTATAAAAGTAAATACTTGGATATTTGGCAAAAATATAAGCATCAGCCTAAAGAGAAAGTTAGTGTTTTAGATGACGTTGATTTTGAACTTGAACTTATCCATAAAGATGAAATTAATGTATCTTATATTCTAACACTATTAACTCAGCTTAAAGAGAAAAATCTTAAAGGTGATAAATTAACACAAAAACAAAAAGAAATTAGTGATCTTATCGCTGGAAATGTTCAGTTGAGAAGTAAAAAAGAATTAATAGAAAAATTTATTCTAGAGAATCTTCCTCACATATCTGACCCTGAATTAGTAAAAGAAAACTTTGATAACTTTTGGAATAATGAAAGAGAAAAAGCGTTCGAAATAATTGCAAAAGAAGAAAATCTGAATAAAGAACAATTTCAGAATACCATAAGTGAATATCTTTTCTCAGAAAAAACTCCTAAAATTTCAGAGGTCCTACAATTGTTAGAATTTAAGCCTAAACTTACTGATAGAGGTACAATTGCTAGAAGGATACTTGGGAAAATTCAAGATTTTGTTCAGACTTTTATGGATGGGATAGAATAGCTTATTTTTTATAAATCAATTAAAGTTAGAATTTTTTTAATTGATAATTTACCAGAAGATAATAATTTTAATAATTTTACTATTTTGAATTTATTTATTTTTATTATATTTGTTTTAAACTAATAGATTGAAACTCAATATCCGAAACAAACCACTACAATTAATATATTGTAATTATTCTAGTTTTGAATTTCATTTATTGTTATGTACAAACAGTTTAAAAATGATATTTAATTTCTTAAAAGATAATAAAGAGTTAAAGAAAGCATTAAAAATAATTTGGATTTTAACTGTGTCTTTGTCCTTTTTTATCATAATTATAAGCCTTTTTGCATCACCAAATTTTATAACTTCAAACATTCCAATTTGTGAAAGTAAAAAAGTCGGAAAAGAATGCTTTTTGTGTGGAAGTACAAGAGCATTTTTAACTATAGGAAAACTTGAATTTAAAAAAGCATATGAATTAAATAAATTAAGTGTTTTTTTATTTACTACTCTTCTAACAAATATTTTAATCTTTATAATATACTTAACAAAAAAATCAAATAAATTATGAAAACAGCAAGTTTAATTATGGGAATTTTATCTATTTTCGGAATGTTTTTAGGATTTATTCCGTGTCTTGGAGCGTTTAATTGGATTAATATTCCTTTTGCTATTTTAGGACTAATTATTAGTATTTTAGCATATACAAGAAATGACAATGAGCCCAAAGGGAATGCAAAAGCAGGAATTGCTCTATGTGCTATTGCTATGATTTTTGGTTTGGTGAGATTGATGTTAGGTGGTGGTGTTGTATAATTTCGCCTAATAATGACTTTGCAAACTATCATAAAATCAATTTTTTTAAAATAATTTTCATAAATAACCTCTTTAAAATTACTTTAAAGAGGTTATTATTTTATCCTACTATCTCCACTACGTTAAATACTCTCAAAGTTTATTTGCAAAGTCAATAATTATAGGCTTTTATTTTATAAATAAAAAAACACCAAGAGTAACTTAATTTGTCGAATTCAGGGTTTAGAGAAAAATTTTTATACCATTGATTTTCGGAGTCGAAGATTCTCCTTAAATTTTTTGCCTTTCCATAATCTTTATTATAATCCTTTTATTATATTTGTAATTAACTAATAGTCAAAAACTAATATGGAAATTTTCCCAGCTCTCTCATCTTAATTTTCTTGAATAGAGGCATAGATGTCTATGCTCAGCCCTTGGCTTCATTTCCTGTGCTAATTTCATGTAAACAGAAATTTCACACCGTATCCAAAACAAAACCCAAATCAAGAAAACCAAATGCAACTCAACCAATCCATAATATCAGACATAAAATCTATCATCGCTCAGTCAAAAGATAGGGCGATAAGAGCAGTTGACCATCAACGCACAATCATGTATTGGCATATTGGCAAACGGATCTTTGAAGAAGAGCAAGAAGGGAAAGACCGTGCTGATTACGGAAAATACTTAATAAAATATCTTTCAGAACAATTACAACCAGAATTCGGAAGTGGTTTTTCTGTAAGACAAATCAACTTATATCGTCAGTTTTATCGCACATTTGAAAATGTGCATACACTGTATGCACAATTAAGTTGGAGCCAATACAAATTATTACTAACTGTTGAAAATCAAGAAGAATGAGAAATTTGAAATATATAAATACAATTGTAAAAATGAATACATATGTGGGCAGATAATGAAACTTCTGATGACTTATTAGGTTTTAAAGTTCACGCTGACTTAATAGTTGATGTGATTAATGACGATGATGTACTACCTGTTACAATTGGCGTTTTTGGTGATTGGGGTAGTGGGAAATCTAGTATTCTAAAAATAGTTGAGAAGGAATTAATAGGTAATGCCAAAGATGGTTTCAAAGATGGCACTCTTGTTTTGTATTTTAATGGATGGGTGTTTGAAGGCTATGATGATGCGAAAGCTGCCTTATTAGAATCAATTATTGAAAAATTTGCAAAACATAAAACACTTGGTTCTAAAGTTAAGGATGAAACTGTAAAATTGTTTAAGTCTGTTAAATGGATGCGTTTGATGGGACTAGGTTTTAAAAAGATTGCAGTTCCAGCAGCAACAGCATATTTAACAGGTGGAGTTTCTTTAATTCCATATTTATTAAGTGAGTTTTCACAAATTGAGCCTGCAGAATTAGCAAATAAACTAAAGGGGGATGATGCAGGAAATTTTTTAAGTAGTATAATAAAGAAAAATGAAGAAGATGAAATTACAATGGTGCGTGAATTCAGAGATGAATTCAAAAAAATGCTTGACAAATCTGAGATAGAAAAACTTGTTGTAATTATCGATGATTTAGATCGTTGCACTCCTGATAGGCTAATTGAAAATTTGGAAGCCATAAAACTATTTTTAAATGTCGATAAGACTGCTTTTGTCATAGGGGCAGATCCAAGAATTGTAAGACACGCTATTGAGTTACGTTATAAGACAGATGGTATTGAAAACTCTTCAGATGTAGAAAGCCGAAACGAAAGGATTGTTAGTGATTATTTAGAAAAATTAATACAAGTTCCCTATTATCTACCTAAATTGACTGATAATGAAGTCGAAACTTATTTGTCATTATTGTTTTGTCAAAAAGAATTAGGTGCCAATTTTGAAAAAGTTTTGAAAGCTTTTTATTTAACAAGAGAAAATAATAGGTATGATGTATTCGGTTTAGGTGACATAGGCTCAATTCTTGAACCTGAGGAAAAAAGTAAGTTAACAAACAGTGTATCAATAATAGCTTCATTATCTCCAATTATTACTGAAGGTTTAAAAGGTAATCCAAGACAAATTAAAAGATTTTTAAATACCTATTCGCTGAGAGATAGATTGGTTAGAGTCGCTAAAATGTCAGATTTTAAAATGGATGTTTTAGCTAAGTTAATGGTGCTTGAATATTCATCTCAAAGTTTATTTAGACAAATTTATGATTGGCAATCAACCCAAAAAGGAGAGCCAAAAGAAATTAAAGAATTAGAATCACTTGCAAGTAAAAATAGTATTGATTTTATAAAAGAAAAATATTCTGCTGATTGGGGTACAGAAAAAATAGTCAAATGGTTAAATGCAGAACCAAAATTAACGGGTATAGATTTGCGAGACTATTATTGGATCACCCGTGATCAATTAACGTCATCAATAAGTGGTAGTTCTTTAATATCACCACACATACGATCATTGGTTAAAAAGTTAATAGAACCAGTTTCTGGTTCTGCTTTAACAAGAACTGTAACTAATGAAATTAAGGATAAATTGAATGAAGGAGATTATGAAACATTAATTTCTTTGCTTGAAAAGGAACTTATAAAAGCTCCTGAAAAGACAGAAATACACGAGGCTTTTATAGAGTTAATGAGTGAGAAATGTCCAAATGTTATAGAAGCTTATAAAAGAGCTATTAAGAATGTAGATAATAATCAAATTCCATTTAGTCTTGCTCAGAATTTTAAATTGATTGAATCAAAGAATATAGATGTGAAAAAACTATACAAGGTATTTGATAAAGATAGCCAAATTTATAACGCAATAAATAATGTTGATTAATGGGAACTACTCAAAGAATTAATCCAGGTGTTAAACATCAACCCAATTGGGGTGATTTATCCAATTCAATAACTCAAATTGCTAAAACTTTTGAACAAGAAAAAAAACTTGAAGACGAAGAAGCTAAAGAAAAGGAGAAAGAAACTAAAAAAGACGAAAAAAATGATGATAAAAGTCCTTTATTGAATGATAATTCTAAGCAATTTAAAAAAATATTAGATAGGAGAACAGAACATATAAACTCAGCATTTAAAAATCTTGTTAAAACTGGTGGTGGTCGAAAAGCCATTTCGTCAGGTAAATCATCTTCGTTAGGAAAAGCTGGACTAAAGTCTGCAGGAAAACTTGTAAGTTTTTTTTCTAGTGTAGCAGCCAATGGAATAGATAAAACTTTAACGGATATAGGTTTTGGGTCTCTCAAAGGAAAATCTTTTAAAGATGTCATTGATTATCTGCTTATATATTGTTCAGATTCTAATCAAGGAATGGATGAAACCGCTGCGAATAAGGCTTCTTGTGAAATTATGAAAGAAATTGCAGCGCAATCGGATAACGATGTAAATAAATATCAAGAATTAATCAAGGAATTAGTTGATGGTAAAGGTCTAGAAGATACTTTATGTCGTTTTTTGGGACTTTATATTTTCGAACACCTATCTCAACGTTTTGAAGAAAAAATACAGCAAGAAAAGAAGGAGGATATAAGTAAACAAACTTTTAAAACTATTAAAAACGACATATTAGGTCGCATAAAAGTCTTAAATCAAAAAAGAAAAGTTTCAAAAATTGATTGGAATAAAACTGAAGGAAAAGTAGAAATTGAAAAAATATTTAATTCTGTAATTAAAATCCTCTACAATGAAAAAAATTAAAGTTGAAATTCCTAAATACGATTTAAAAAATGGAATTCTAAATATAAAACTATCAGAGAACAACAAAATTCATTCTACTGTTAGTATTGACTATAAAACATTATTGCCATTCGCTATTAATGTAAATTCAGAAATCAGAGATTTCTTTTTTATAACATGTTCGGTTTATGGGATTGATCGATTTGTAAATCGCAAGCTACATTCAGTTGATGGATGGTCAAGAGAACTAAATATTTCATTTCCCGTTTCAGAAATTAAGGTTTGGAATAATGTCAAGAAAGATTTGGAAGAACTTTTTTCTTTTTTGACAGGTGATTATTGGAATATTGATTTTTATAAATCTGATTTTACAAATCCAGAATTTGAATTATCGATTGATTTTGAGGAAAAGTATAAGCAATTAAACCTTTTTTCTGGAGGTTTAGACTCTTTGATTGGTGCTATTGATTTTTTAAAAAAATATCCCAAGAATAAACTTTTACTAGCATCACATTATGATTCCCAGATGAAAGGTCCAAAAGGTGACCAAGAAGATTTATTGGAATTATTAAATAAAAAGTACAAAGGGCAATTTGATTTTGTACCTTCGGTTAAAGTAACATTATCTCAGACAACAACAATACGAGAAACAACATTTAGAAGTCGTTCAATTCTTTTTATTGGTATTGCACTCTTAATTTCTCAGGGTAAAGATATTAAAGATATTAATGTTCCTGAAAATGGATCAGTATCTTTAAATTATCCTTTGAGCCCATCAAGAAGAACTTCTTGCAGTACAAGAACAACACATTCATTTGTATTGGATAAGACTAATTTAATACTAAGTAAGTTAAAAATTAGTAGTAACATATCAAACCCTTATGAATTTAATACGAAAGGGGAAATGGTTGATGGTTGTGAAGATAAAGAATTTTTAAGACAGATAATTGGTTTTTCGAATTCCTGCGGAAAGAGAGGTCATCGAAAAACTTGGGCTAATCGTTCTGCAACTCACTGTGGTGTTTGTATGCCTTGTATTTATCGCCAAGCATCATTGCAAAATCAAAAAGACCCAACAATATATGGTAGTCATATAGATTCGCTAGTACCTTTTAAACTGAAAAAAACTCAAGATGTTGGTATCTGTTTGGATTTTCTTAAAAAAAAATTAACTAAAGAGGATATTAAAACAGAATTGATTGTTAATGGCGTAAAAAACATCGATAAACTCAATTACTATGTTGATGTAGTATGGAGAACAAGAATTGAATTATCTAAATGGGTTGAGAAAAATGGTAATACAGTTATAAAATCAAAAGCCGGTTTATAAATGATAGATACTCATTGTCATATTGATTTATATCAAAATCCTAAATCTATTTTAGAATTATGTGAGAGTAAAAGGATTAATGTTTTGTCGATGACAAATTTACCTAGTCATTTTAAAATGGGGTTACCATTTTTTCAAAATGCAAAATATTGTAGAATGGCGTTAGGTATGCATCCTTTATATGCAGAATTTCATGAAAAAGAATTTATAACATTTGAAAAATATTTAAATTTCACTTCATATATAGGAGAAGTTGGATTAGATTTTTCCAAAGAAGGTGTCTTTACAAAAGAAATTCAAATAGCTTCATTTAATCGTATTTTAATGTTAGTTTCTGATAAAAAGAAAATACTTAGTATACATTCGAGAAGGGCAGAAAAAGAAGTTTTTGAACTATTACAACATTATAAAATTCAAAATGCAATTTTTCATTGGTATTCAGGAGGACTTAACTTAATTAAAAACATCTCAGATGCAGGCTATTATTTCTCTGTAAATCCAGCGATGATAAAGTCTATCTCAGGTCAAAAAATAATATCTAAAATACCAAAGGGAAATATATTAACAGAAACTGATGGCCCTTTTATTTATAAGGATAACCTACCATTAATTCCAGGGGAAATTGAAGAGGTATTGGATTATTTTTCTAAAATTTGGAATATAAATGTTGATGAGGTTCAGAATATTATAAACGTTAATTTTAAAAGACTTGTAAATAATTTAAAATGATTTTTCTTTTAAGATTAGATACTTAAAAATTGAAATTTAATGTTAACGTTGAATTTTTTCTTAAAAATTAACAATATAAATTTGATACATTAGAATTTCAAATATACTATTTCATTTATTTTAATTAAATTTGATTAAACTTATGAACTGAAACTCAAAATTATATTCAATTAAAAATTTACAAATATTTACAGACTAATAATTTATTAGTAAGTATGATTTTATTTTTCTAGTACGTATATTTGAGAGTTGCCAGCAAGCGTAGTAGGATGATAAAATACTACAGACAAACACAAACGATAAAAAGTAACTCATATTGACAGGTGACCAAAGACATACAGATTATATTGTAAGCGAACAACTAGTAAATAGATACTCATTGTCGATTTTTTTGTATTTATTATTTCCCCCTCTATACATTTTTTTAATTCAATTTTATGGTGACTCGAAAATGACTCTTTGGATTTTGACTGAAGAGAATGCTTGTGTGATTGGGACAAAAGCCAAAGAGCTGTTTTTTGTCTATGCATTTTTGAGGATAAGACAAATAAAAATTTAACTAAACAGACTATAAAACTACTAAAAACAGAAATGCCATTGACTAAAGTAGAGATAGAAAAATTAATTAGTTGCACAAAGATGTTCATGAATCATGTTCATTTTGTGCAGCAATCCTTTAATCTGCTTCCTGACAATAAGCATTATGGTGCTTGCATAAACTATATTGACTTGCAAGAGTATCGCGATGAATTTTGTAATGAATTAGTAAACACAATATCAGAGTGGGTTTATAGCCAAAAAAAAGCAGCCGAAGTCATTGATAAAATGATAGGTGAAGGGAGAAGTTTTCAAAATGCACAAAACACCCTAACGACAGAAGCATTTAAGAAATTTAGAAACCATTCAGCCGACAAATTATTAATTCAAGGGCAGTTTGGCGAACTACTTTTATTCAATTTTCTGCAAAGTTTTTTCAAGAGTGTTCCTTTGCTTCGAAAGATGCCAATCACAACTTCTGTTGAGATGGAAAGATTTGGTGCAGATGCAATTCATTACAATTACGACGGGGGTAAAAATCTTTTCTATTTAGGCGAAGCGAAAACTTATAGTAGCAAATACAAATTTAATATAGCAATTGAAGATGCTATTGGAAGCATTTTAAAAACTTACAAAGAGCATCGTAAAGAACTTGGTAGATATGTTTACGACTCTTTCATTGATGATGCTTTGATTGAAGTTGCAAAAGATTATAAAAACGGAACTCTAAAGGATGTTGAACTTCATTTGGTTTCAGTTATAACTTATTGCGAAAACAAAAAGATTGAAAAGAAAAGCGAAAATCAAATCAAAGAGGATATTATTAAAATAATTGAAGAACGAGGAAAAGCCGTTGATAGAAAACTTTTTGATTCAATTGATAAAGGTTTGCATCCACGATTCAATTACATAATCCTACCGGTTTGGGAATTGGATTTGCTACTTGAACAATTTAAAAAACTAATTGGTAAATAATGGAAGCAAAAGAAATTCTCATAAAGTTGCTCCATTTAGAACTTGTTACAAATGCGAGCAGGTTAAAATTTATTGAAGGAGATTCAGGTGAACAAATTGAAGAGGAATTTTTAACCGAAGGAATTTCTGTTTTGAATGATTTGTCTGTAAAGACAGATGAAGTTTCAAAGAAGCAACTCATTGCAATTTGCGCCTTGCTTTGGACTTATAGAAAAAGGGAATGGGATGGGCTTAAAAATTATCTGATTTTGTTTCTTTCAAGAGCGGGTTTTGGCCCTTCATCAATCATGATTGATTCTGAATATTCTTTTCCCGACAAACAGTATTCGTTTAGCGAAAATCTACTGAATCAATTTGCAGTTACCATTGCACAAGTAAAAAACGAAATAAAAGTTGGAAACTCTATCTTTCTGTTGAGTGATTTTCAGATGGACATTTGGGAAGCAATTGAGAAAAATACTTTAACTGGAATTTCAGCTCCAACCTCTGCAGGAAAATCTTTTCTAATTCTGCTGAAAGCTATAGACCTCATTCAGAAGAAAGGCGGTATAGTTGTTTATGTAGTTCCTACTTTGAGCTTGGTTTCACAAGTTACCAGTGATTTTAGAAAACTACTTGACGATTTTCAACTTGCAGACTACACTCTTGAAACGACTTATAATAATACTTCAGCTACTCAGAACTCTATTTATATTTTGACACAAGAAAAAGCCATTGCTGCTTTTTCACAGTCTGAAAATCCATTTGAAAATATTTGCTTATTGGTGATTGATGAGATTCAAAATGTAGAGAAAGTTGCAGATTCTGACGACCAGCGTTCTAAAGTTTTATATGACTTGATGATTGAACTTAGAAATAGTTCACAGATAGGCCACATCATTATCTCGGGTCCAAGAATTATCAAAATAGACGAATTAGGTGAAAATGTATTCGGTATAAATTCAGAGAAGAAAGAAACAGATGCTTCACCAGTTCTGAATCTAACATACTCAATATCAAAGAAAAAGAATGATTACTACTTTAATGTATATTCGGATTTGTTAGAAAAAAGTCTGGGAATAAAAATAACAAACAAAGATTTTATTCAAGGTTATGGCAAGGTTCATTATAATGACAACTACCTTGACTATCTTACCAGCTTTCTCAATGGTTTTGGTAAGGATGAAAGCACTTTAATATTTTCGCCTACTTCTAATACTTGTAATAAAATGGCTTCTCACATTTCAAAAAACATGATAGAGAAGAATGATCAATTCTTAAATGAATTAGCCGAGTTTATATCTGCGACAGTGCACCCAATGTTTACAATGGTTGAAACAATTCAAAAGGGAGTTGCTTACCATCATGGAAAACTACCGTTTCATGTAAGAGTTTTGATTGAAGACGGGATAAGAAAGAAAAATATCAAAACAATTATTTGCACAACAACTCTTCTTCAGGGAGTAAATTTACCAGTTCAGAATATTATTATCAGAAACCCTAATTTGTTCATCGCAAAAAAGGAAACCAGTTCCAAACTTTCGAACTATGAAATTGCGAACTTACGTGGCAGAGCAGGAAGACTATTGAAAGATTTTATTGGCAGAACATACATACTTGATGAGTTAAGCTTCAAAGAAAGTGAAACTAATCAGTTGGAATTATTTAAAGATTCTTCCAAAGAACTACAAGTTGGTTACGGTAAGAAATATCAGACACATAAGGAGAAAATAAATAAAGACCTTGCAAATAATGTTGGAAGCACAATCGAAAACCGAGACTATTCTTTTCTTACCACATATTTGAGACAAACAGTTTTGCGTTACGGACTTTTTTCACAAATATATCTTGGCAGAGTTGGTATTATTCTGAGTGATGCCGAAATGAACAGCATTTTTGAATCTATGTCAAAATTGGAAATATCAAAATCTATTTGTGCAAAGAATAGATACTGGGATCCGATAGATTTAAATAACCTTTATCAAAAAAGAAATCTATTCCAACTTCCGACAAGTGCAAATGAATTGGGGCTATCATATAAAATCAAAACCCTACTTCAAGCTATAAAAGTAAACTTTCCAATATACTACTTCAAATATTTCGGAGTTGAAAATTCATTTAGAAAAGATGGAACGGAAATAGATAAACTGCTTCAATCTTGCATTCTATCTGAAAATTGGATGAAAGAAAAAACACTTTCTGAAATTTTCTCTGATAAATTTTATGACTCATCGGAAAAAATTGATGATGCAATAAGTTTTGTTCAAAATAAAATTTCTTACGGTTTACCATTGTTATTAAAACCTTTGTATGACATTAAAGAACCAGACAGCATGTTCACTCGATTTATTGAGTTGGGGGCATACAAATCAATCACAAGAAAACTAATTGAGCTAAGTATCCCAAGAGAAACCGCAATCTTTCTAAGCAATAACTTTGAATTTTCTAATATTGATAACAAACAGGAGCTTATAAATCAATTAAGAACAATAAGAAACAACTTGTCCTATTGGCATAAGGTTCAGTTAAGCACGATATAGGTAATATTACAATATGAGTTTTAAATTAATAGCCATTAGACCAGTACCAGGAATAGATGCAAAGTTTCTAAAGAACCTTGTAGCAGGTGAAGTATACAACTTGTGCAATGATTATATTCTTAACAATGAACAGGGCAAACCTGTTGGTTATGATGGCAATATTATTTCAGTTCAATATAAACAAACAGTTCCTGAAAATCTTTATTCAATCAAAAAAATTGATGGTGACATTATCAACATTAATGTTTCAGCAATTGTTGGGAAAAACGGAGCAGGGAAAAGTAGCCTCATTGACTTACTCTTACTATCAATATTTGTTGTTTCAAATAACTTAGAATTAGTTGACCCTGATAATTTCATTGAACATGATTCAAAAAATGAGGAAAAGTATGAGTTGAATAGATATAAAAAAGACATTGTAGAAATAGAGAATGGTTTAAAAGTTGAAATCTATTATCTTCTAAATGAAAAGTATTACAAATTAGTTATAAACAAAGGGAAACATTATTTAGAATCAGCGTCAAGCCAAGAAAGAAATGATGTTTTCAGGAAGGATAAACTTTCATTGAAGAAATATACTGAACTCAACAACTTTTTTTATTCAGTGATAGTTAATTACTCTTTTTACGCATTCAACTCTAATTATAGTGGTATATGGCTAAAATCATTTTTTCATAAGAATGACGGATACCAAATGCCTGTTGTAATAAATCCATTTCGGAATGAAGGAAAAATAGACGTAAATATTGAAACACTGCTGACCCGTTCAAGACTACTTTCAAATATCCTTAGCATTCCAAGCTACAAAAATATTAATTATAAATCAACCATTGAAGGAATTGAACTTTCATTTGACCAGAATAAGGAATACAAATTTCTATCAAATGGGGAATTGAGATTTACACCGACTTACATCGAAAAATTTCGAGGATTAATTTTAAAACCTCTATTTGAACTAATGTTTGGAAGTGCTTTTAAATATCCAGAAATTAATACACCCTTAAAAGAGTTAGCCGAAGTTTATTTGATAAATAAACTAATCACAATCCCATCACGATACATTGCTTTTGAAGATTTTGATAAAAAATTCGCCAAAGTTAAAGAACGACCAGATAATTATGAATTGATTCAAAGTAATGCTAAGTCTTATGTTAATGAGCTAAACGAAGACAGAAGCCACATAACTTTAAAAGTAAGACAAACTTTAAATTTTTTAAGAGAGGACATTTATAACCTACCTACAGGGAATAATTTACAAGGAAAATTTGAAATAAGTTCAGTAGTAAGAAAACTGAATGGTTTAAAGCGAAATGAATGGTTTACTGAACTGATTGATTATTTGCCTCCTCCATTCTTTGTAAGCAAAATCAAATTTACTGATGGTAGCTATTTTGATGATTTAAGTTCAGGAGAAAAACAAAAAATTTATTCACTGAATTCCGTAATTTATCATTTAAGGAATTTAGAGTCTATAAACAAAAACAGAAGGAGGAATATTGAAAAACACGTTTCTTCTTATCAATCAGTAAATCTCATATTTGATGAAGTAGAGCTTTATTATCATCCACAATATCAAAAAGAAACTGTTTCCAGTCTACTAAATCTAATTCGGATTTCAAATCTTAAATACATTAAGAACATTAATATTTTGTTTTTAACTCATTCGCCATTTATTTTATCTGACATACCAATTCAAAATACAACCTTATTAACGATAGATAAGAAAACAGGCAAGAGTAAGTTAGTCAAAAAAAAGAAACAATCTTTTGGTGCTAATATTCACGATTTACTTTCCGACAATTTTTTCTTGACAGGTACTTTAATTGGCAACTTGGCGGATAGACGAATAACGCAATTAATAGAAAAGATTAAAACAAGTAAAGTTTCTAAAGATGATAAGCTAATGTTGAAACTAATTGGTGATACTTTTTTAAAAACTAGTATAGAACAATTTAAGAAGATAAATGATAAAGATTCAAATAAATAATCTACAGCAAAAAAAACAGGAATACTTGAACGCAGTTCTTGAAAAAGTTGCATATAGACTTTCAATTTTACAAAAATCTCTTTTTCATTTAAACGGAGATGCTATTGATTATAGCAACGGTGATTTAGTTAGCTTTCGAGCAATAACAAGAGATATAATCTCTTTGGTTGGTGATGATATTAAAATACCTAATGGTCAAATCGGATACACAAACGCAATAACAAATTACCGTGCAAATGCAAATAATTTGGGCAACATTAATCTCCAAGGCCTTATTGCCTTTTGCCATGATATGCTTGCGAACAATAAAACACAACTCTCGGAATTATTGATTTGTGAAGCGAATGGATTAATGAATTTAAATCAAAATATTCTAAACACTTATGTTTTAAATACAAATTCCAATATCGGAATTATAAAACTAGCTTTTGATTACCAAAGATTCAGTGATGATATTTCATCATTTATAAGAGCATATTTTAGAGTAAATGAGTTTGTAAAAGTTTGTCCATACTGCAACAAGAAAGAAGCATTATACGAAACGAATGACTATAATGAGGCTGTTGAATCATACCATTTAGACCATTTTTATGACAAAGCCACATTTCCACTTTTATCTTATTGCTTATTCAATTTAGTACCTAGCGACAATACATGCAATGTAACAAACAAAGGCACTACAAAATTTACTGCAATACATCACTTAAACCCTCATGAACAAGGGTATGACGACAAAATAAAATTTACTCCAATAGGAATTACGCCTTCAAATGAAGTTTTGACCATTGAAGTTGAAATATTAGAACGGCAAGGAACCGCTTTATATACTAAAATTAATGGCAACAATCCTCCAAATTTAGAGCAAACCAATTTGGGTAATTTGAATGTTTTTAAAATACGTTCAAAATATAAAGCAGAAAAGATTAAAGCAGGTCAAATATTAGAGTTGGTAAAATCAAATGACAAAAATATACAGCACATTAAAAAGTTCTTACAAAGTCTAAAAGGGTTGAATAAAGAATTAACTTATATTGATTGGTATAAGAAAAAAATAAATAGCTCTTATTATCCTGAAACCTTCAATGAAAGTTCATATTCAAAATTTTGTCGCGACATACATGACTATTACTACTCAAAAAATGAAACAAGTTTTAATAGGTACATAGTTGAACTTATTAATCAGTGAAAATTAAATAAAAATAGTTTCATTCTATCGAATGAAATAGATTGCAAAAAACAGCTCATGTTTAAACACATTTGCAAACTGCAAAAGCCTAAGCTCAGGTCAAAACTTACAAAAAAGATTCCACATTTTCCGCGCAGACAAAATTGAATTAAAAAAAATCCCTCCCCTTCAGAAAATTATAAATACGCAGCCAAAGGGTCCAAAACGAAAACGAAAAAGGTAGTTAAACTCAATAACGATAATGGTTTAAAGGTACAGTGGATAAGAACGATAGCTAGAACAGACGTAATTGAAGTGCGGCTCCCAATTTTCAAAACAATATTCAAAAATCATATAAATAGAATCTCTATTAATCTCTTTAAGTGAGGTTTATTTTATTGTTAAGGCTATTTAGACGCTAAAAATCAAAATTCAAGATACAGATAGCGAAATGCTTATGTACACACATTATGACAGACCAGATTTAATATATTTTCTCCATTTTTGTTGCTATAGGGATTTTCTATCATAAGATTCTATTATTAAAGACCAGAATAATAATCTTCAAAAACAATATCAAACAATTCTTTTGGATGAACTCTTAAACCTTTTGCTAATTCTTGTATAGTTGAGATTCTTAAATCAACTTCTCCTTTCTCAATTTTGCTTATATTGCTATGGTCAACATCACACTTTTGGGCTAGTTCTCTATAACTTAGACCAAGTTTTTTTCTATATTTTTCAACATTCTTACCAAATGCTATTCGAAATTCAATTTTATCCATTAGAATTAACAATGAATAAGCAATTTGAGGAGTTTTTAATAAAAATTTGTAGTTGAATAAACCTACAAATAAATATTTTTTATTATATTTGTAAAAACATTACATCCAATGATGTAATTTTGCGATACTTCAACAAAATATTAGAAGCTATTGCTTAGAATCTCGATTCGAAAACTGGTAATTTTTAACATGCGAGAGGATAAGTAAAAAGCTCACGACCTAGGCGTGGGCTCTCTTATCTGCATGTAAGGTATACCAGTACCCCGAATCGGATAATGTAGAGTTCCATGCCGTTTTCTTTTTATGCCGTCCGCATCCTTTACACTAAGCAATTTTTCAAGATACAGTATCAGAGAGACGGATACAATGGCAGCGCACCATTGCGGCTTATTAGCTTTCACGGGACATTTCATCATTCATATTAAATTCAGACCACTTTGCAGAGGGAGGCTATCTTTTGGTATTCTTCCTCTCTTAGAGGTTAACTAAAAACCTAAAACCAAGAAACAGACAGTCCACAAAACCACAAACCATAGAAAAACTCAATTAAAAAAGCCCTTTCCGCAAAAGTTTGGCGACCACGCAGAAAGAGCATTTACAGTTCTTAAACTTAATTAAAAACCTATTCAAAAATATGAAAAATATTTTTTGCAGGGGATTCTTGTCCCTAGTATTTACTATAGTGGCCGCAACCACGAGTTTTGCCCAGACTAAATCCCTTAAAATAGGAGAGGCGCTCCCAGAAAGCATTTGGTCTACTCCCTTACAATTGGTCAACCATTCACAGAAAACAATGACTCTTAATCAGGATAAAGAAAAGCTCATCCTACTTGACTTTTGGGCTACTTGGTGCAGCAGTTGTTTGGTCAACTTTCCGAAAATGGAAGAACTCCAAAAACAATTTGGCGACAAAATAAAAATTATCCCAGTCAGCAACCAGGACCGTCCAACCCTAGAAAAATTCTTTGCCACTAAAAACGGTCAGCGCTATAAACAAGTGGTTTCCGTAGCAGGGGATAAAATCTTTCATCAGCTCTTCCCACACAAAGGCGTGCCCTATATCGTATGGATTAAAAACGGTAAACTACTCAATACCACAGATGCAGAACAGGTAACAGAAACCTCGATTTCAGAAATACTCGGAAACAAGAAATCCTCATTACAGACGGTGACTCAAATCGATAAAACCCGACCACTCATGCTTTCTGAAAACTACGATACCGAAATGGAAACCGAATTGCAATCCTTTGCTTTTCTTTCAAAAGGCAGAATCAGAGCGTTAGATTTCGGAACATGGTTTCATAGGGATAAAGGCAAGACCTACGGCAGGCAGTTCACGAATAAATCTCTTTTGGAAATATATAGAGCAATAGGTTATGAACTTTTTGAGCAAAGAGGGGATGTTTTAAGTGAAAAACGAATGTTAAATACCATTCAACAACCTGAAAATATAGATTTCAATACCAATATCACCAGTAAAGAAACCGACGCCAAATTATACAGCATAGATTTTATAGTTCCAAAAAGCCAAGCAGATTCCTTGTACAGCAAAATGCTCCGTTTTATCAATGAAAATACGCCTTACACAGTAAGTTTAGAGAAAATAGTAACACAATGCCTTGTACTGAAACGCACTTCTGGAAAAGATAAAATCGCCACAAAAGGAGGTGTTTTTGTAAATAAATTTCTAAAAACACCATCGGTGTTGCAAAACGCTACTTTGGATTATATGCTCTCAGCACTTAATGTTAACAAGAACATCACCGCTCTACCTGTCATTGATGAAACAGGATATAAAGGAAAAGTAGATTTGCGCTTTTCAAATGTAAATGACATTAAAACTCTTCAGAAAGAATTAGCCCAATATGACCTCGCATTGGAAGAGGAAGAACGAGCAATCTTGATGCTTGTGATTAAAGACAAATAATACCATCAACAACAAAAGAACAAATTAAAAAAACATGAAGAAAATTTTGATTTTACCTGTGCTCTGTTGCAGCATAGGAATAATGGCACAACAAAAGATTAGTGGAGTAGTGCTAGATGCTACAACAGAAAAACCCCTTGTCGGAATCCGTGTAGGAATTCCACAAACAAAAACCACCACTTTTACAGATGGGGAAGGACGTTTTGTACTTTCCATAAGTGGAAACAATTCAAAAGCTGTAACCCTACATCTATCTGGTGAAGAGTACAACAGCCGAGAACAAAGCCTACAACTTCCTGTGCAAAAACCACTTGTATTGTATTTATCATTGAATGTAAAAGAAATACAAGAAGTAGTACTCTCTAACGGATACCAAAAAATTCCTAAAGAAAGAGCAACGGGTTCTTTCTCATCAGCAGATGGAAAACTTTTGCAACAGCAGGTGAGTACCAATATCATGGACAGACTTACCTCCATTATGAGCGGATTAACCGAAAGTAAAGGATTGAGTGATAATGGACAACTGATGATAAGAGGACTGAGTACTTTAAAAGGTCCTAAAAGCCCTTTGATTATTCTGGATAATTTCCCTTATGAAGGAGATTTAAGCCGTATCAATCCCAATATGGTAGAAAATATTACCGTATTGAAAGATGCCGCCGCATCTAGCATTTGGGGAGCAAGAGCCGCCAATGGTGTCATTGTCATTACCACAAAAAACTCAAAATTCAATCAGCCATTCTCCTTAGAATTTTCCGCAAATACCACTGTAAGCTCAAGGCCAGATTTGGGATATAGTCGCCAAATGAGAAGCACAGATTTTATAGATGTAGAAATGGAGCTTTTTAAGAAAGGCTATTATGACAGTGATATCAACTCACCCAATCATCCTGTACTCACCCCAGTAGTAGATTTGTTGAATAAAGAAAGGCAAGGAATAATTACGCAAGATGAAGCTAGAAAACAGATTGACCGATTGCGAACAATAGATGTAAGAGACCAGTACAGAAAATATATGTATCTGCCGATGGAAAACAAGCAATATGCATTAAACATATCTGGAGGTACCCCTCAATTAGCGTGGACGTCATTCATAGGTTATGATGATAATATCGGAAACCTTGAAGAAAAATACCAAAGATTAAATACCAGATTTCAGACCACATGGCGCCCATTTGAAAAGGTAACCATAACTACGGGAGTTTATTTTACCAATACCAGTTCTAAAAGTGGAAGAAGTGCATATAATTCGGTGACGATAAAAGGGAATTGGAAAATTCCTTATCTGGAATTTGCAGATGAACAAGGTAATCCTCTAGTCGTCAACTCTATTTTTGACCAGAATTATAAAAATAGTTTACAAGGAAGCGGATTATTAGACTGGAATTACTATCCCCTTACCGATTGGCAGCATAATGTTTCAAAGAATAATACCTATGAAATCATCATCAATACTGGTATTAATTACAAATTGTTTAAAGGATTAGAAGCAGATGTGAAATATCAGTATCAGCGAGTGAATGGGCAAAGTTCAACCCTATATGATGAGCAAAGCTATAATGGAAGATATTTAATTAACAGTTTCGCCCAGAAAAATCAAGATGGAAGCATTAAGTTCATCATTCCTAAGGGAGGAATCCTAACTCAAGGAAATAGTCAAACTTCCATTAATAACTTTAGAGGACAACTCAATTACAATAAGATTTTTGGAAAACATAGTATCTCAGCATTAGCAGGAGGAGAAATAAGAGAAACAGTTACCAATTATGAGAATAATCGCTATTATGGTTACAACTCGTATGATAGGTCTGTAGGGGTTGTAGACTATACCCGTCCATATCCTCATTTTGTGACAGGAGATAATAATTTTATCGAAAAAAATATGTCATTGAGGGAAACCCATCTGAATTTTTTATCCTTTTTTGCCAATGCTGCCTATACCTTTGATAAGAAATATGTCGTGTCAGGAAGTATGAGAAGAGATGCCAGTAATCTTTTCGGACTTACCACAAATGACCAGTGGAATCCGTTTTGGTCAGCAGGTTTGGCATGGAATATATCCAATGAAGACTTTTATAAGGTAAAATGGCTTCCTAGTATCAAGTTAAGAGGCTCTTATGGTTTCAACGGAAATATAGACCCCGCAATGGTTGCGGTGACCACTGTTGCCTATGACCCTGATGTATCTGTTTATACAGGAGAACCGATGGCTAGAATAGACCAGTATTTTAATCCCCAATTGCGCTGGGAGATGATGAGAATGATTAATGTTGGAATTGATTTTGCTACAAAAAACAATCGTATAACGGGTTCGCTAGAATTTTACAACAAAAAAGGAAGCAACCTTTTTGGGCTAGCTCCTATCGATTATACGACTGGAGTCACTACCATGCTATGGAATGTGGCAGGAATGAAAGGCAACGGGATAGATGTGGTACTCAATACTAAGAATATTGATAAAGCATTCAAATGGAACAGTATCATCAATTTCAGCACCTATAAAGATGAAGTAACCGATTATTATCTTCCTACTACTTTTGCCAGTGATTTTGTTACCCAATCAGGCTCTACCGCTCCTATTTCAGGAGTTATTGGACTACCTGTTTATTCCGTTTTTGCCTACAAATGGGCTGGGCTTGACCCCGAAACAGGAGCTCCTAGAGGTTACCTAAACGGTGAAATCAGCAAAAATTATTCAGAAATCACTTCCTCTGACAGAGGAATTGAAGATTTACAATACTTTGGTTCTGCTATTCCTACCAGTTTTGGTTCTTTTATCAATTCATTGAGTTATATGCAGTTGAACTTGGATATAGGCATCACCTATAAATTCGGATATTGGTTCAGAAGAAGTTCTATTAATTATACTAACCTTATCAGCAGTAGGGATGGGCACAGCGATTATGAGAACAGATGGCAGAAACCTGGTGATGAACTCATGACTCATGTTCCCGCAAATCCATATACCTCTAATTCTGCAAGAGATGCTTTCTATAACGGTTCCTCGGTATTGGTGGAAAAAGGAGACCATATCCGTTTGCAATATATTAATGTTGGCTATCAATTCAAAAATGCCCAACTGAAAGGCATTGCGATGAAAAGTTTACACATATATTGTTCTGTTAGCAATTTAGGAATGCTATGGAAAGCCAATAAATCGGGAATAGACCCTGATTACAACTGGGGAACTTATTCCTTAAAACCAGTGACTACCTATTCGTTTGGGCTTCGTGCTCAATTTTAAATATAACTTGAATCATAAATCATTAAATAAGAAATAAGATGATGAATAATAAAATAATACTATTAGTAGGACTCGTGTTTTTATTTTTAAATACGGGGTGTTCAGATTTATTAGATGAAAAATCAGATACAAAGTTGGTGGTTCCAGAAACACTAAAAGATAATCAAGCTCTTTTAGACCGAATTGCCAATGTGTTGGCTAGCAATAGCATCAGTGGACAAATCTCATCGGATGAGATTTATATTACCGATAGTGATTACAATGGAGTTAGCTACGAAGCAGATAAGCGTCTTTATACTTGGCAACCTAATTTAGTAGCACGAGCCACAGGTAATGATTGGGGAAGTTGCTATTTTAGAATCAATATTTGCAATACCGTTCTCAACAATCTTGAGCAATATGAAATCAGCAATTCGGAGAATGTAAAAGGTCAGGCTTTAGCCATAAGAGCATCTATTTATTTGGAAGCAGCACAAATTTGGTGTGTAGCATTCAACAAAAATACCGCTAACACCGATTTGGGTTTACCGCTTCGTTTAAATCCTGATGTTAACCAGAAGTCTGTTAGAGCTACCTTACAAGAAACCTATCAACAGATATTGGAAGATTTGCATACCGCAGTTTACCTCTTACCTGAAAAACAAATCGCAGTAACCAGAGCATCAAAAGCTACAGCATTAGGACTTTTGGCAAGGACTTATTTGTATATGGGAGATTATTCCAATGCGTTGAAGTATGCGAATGAGGCATTAGCAATTAATGGACAATTGTTGGATTTTAATACACTGATTACCTCGAGTTCTTATCCGATAAAAGAGATGAATATTGAAGTGCTGCTGCCAACGACTATTGGTTATTCTCCTATTTTATCAAGTAATACCGCAAAAATTCCATTGTCTTTATATCAGTCTTATGATACTAATGACTTGAGGAAAACGGCATTTTTCAGAACAAACGCCAGTGGACAAATTTTGTTCAAAGGAAACTATACAGGCACCTCACAGCGTTCATCTGTATTGGCTAAAGACGAACTTTATTTGATAGCAGCAGAAAGTTATGCTCAACTAAATGAGGTGAGCAATGCAATGTCTAAATTAAATGAACTTTTAGTGAAGAGATGGAAGACAGGAACTTTTATTCCTTTTACAGCAAGTACGAAAGAAGATGCTTTACGAATCATCAAAGAAGAAAGAAAAAAGGAACTTTTGTTTAGAGGACTACGTTGGGCGGATATCAAACGCTATAATCGTGATGGAGATGCAATAACCCTCACCAGAACAATAAGTGGACAGACCTATACACTACCTCCCAATGACCCTCGTTATGCTATTGCCATTCCAGAGGATATTATCAAACAGACAGGGATGCCTCAGAATCCAAGATAAAAAATTAAAAAAATTAGGGTGGAAATATTTTTCCACCCTAACATTTTTAAAGAAATTGAAACCTAAGGTTCTAATTTTCTCTGAATAGAGATGTCTAATACCTGAGCATTGGTTTTAGAACCAAGAACAGTGCTAAGAGAACTTCCGTCTGGTACAATTACTTTACACGGTCTTTCTCCTGTAGTAACACATCCTGTGCTTCCTGTTAAAGCAGTTGTCCAATTGTTTACATCGTGAAAAGCTCCTTCGCTCATATCTTCACTAATGTAGTAGAAATTTTGGTCTGCTGTATTGTTTTCAGCTAATTTAAATGACATAATGCTTCCTGCAAATAAGAGTGCCATAATTGCCAAAGCATTGGTTTTTAAAAATGATTTAATGTTCATGATATTGGTCTTTTTATACATCAAAAAAGATTACCTTAAAAACTTTAGAAACCTGTTTGAGAATTAGTATTCTCAAACAAATGGTTGTTAATAAATACATTTAAATTCTCGGATGATTAAACCGCTTTCGACGGTCTAATTTTAAGGTTAAACAAAAAAACTAACGTTCAGTCGAGTCTTCCACAGTTAACTATGGTTTCTATCTTTATCTACAGGCCTATTGTATTTTTTATTGAGAACTAAAGCAAAGGCAATAAGAATGGTACATCCTATATTGAAATACAAATGCTGAGTCCAACTCATTTTTTCTAAAATTCCACCACAAGAACAAGGAAGATTTTCAGAGGTGACGAGCATTATGCCAATATATACTGTGAAAATGAGCATTAAGATAAAACTTCCTAAAAAACCTATATTTTGAGTTTTCTGATAACATAACAATCCTACCAAAAAAAGTTCAATTACAATAATAAAAAGTGGTAGGAATTCTGAAAATGGAGTTAATAATGGTGAATCTTTCATCTGAATCTGAAATTTTTCAAAATCCATTATTTTACTGATTGCTGCATAGCAGAACAACAATATAAAAAAATAGCTAATGAAGGCTTTGAAATTTGCTTTTATGTGATGCATCGCTTTATTATCCTTTTCTAATTAAAATCCATTTTACACTCTTTCCACAATATGCAGGCATAGTTTCTCCTTTTGAGATGTAAACAACTGTACTAATTGTGCCCTCAACTTCCCATTCTCCACTAACAGTACATTTCTTTCCAGTGACTAGAACTACTTTTTGCTTTTCCATTCCATTTGCTTTTAAAGTTTAAATAAGATTACTTTAAATTATAAGATGGTATCCTTTATAATTCTCCAATGCTGTTTGTCTCTTTTAGGTTCATCATCCTTAGTGTCTGTTTCGCTTGTTGCGGTAGCATTGGTCTCTTCAATTTTAACAGTTTTTTTATGGCTCAAAGTTTTCATGTTTTGATTCCTTTGTTGAGTAATTTTTACATCAGAATCGGATCTTTCACATGACTGCATAAGGAATGCAGATGCTATACTTAAAAGTGAGATATACTTTTTCATAATTTTTAATAAAGGTTTTAAAAAGTTATCCCGGCCGGTTTTTATTAGAATTCTTATGGCTAAATTATAGGGGTTTGAGGACTGAAAAAAACTTTACTGGGACTGATGTATCAATTCATTGGGAATAATTGATACATTAATCCTATTAAAAAAAACTATTACAGCATTGAAAATCAATTGGTAGTGTAAAGGATTGCATGTAAATGCTAAAAGAAATAATTTAATTGATGATTTTTATTAAATTTGAGCTTATTTTTAAATTATGTTCCGTAATAATAAATTATTATTGATTATTCTTAATTTGATTTTGTTGTCGGTACAAGGTCAGGAACGACAGGGGAAATATTACAAAGAATCTTACAAAAAAATTTATGGCTTATTTGAGTCTTATCCAGAAAATGATGATAGGGCAATGGTTTTTGTTAATAGGTATATTCATAAAGCAAAGAGTGAACAAAATTTAAAAAAAATGATTGAGGGGTATGAGGAAGCAATTTATTATACAAAAAATATTGACCGGAAATTATCTTTTGCAGACAGTTGTATTGTCACTGCTATAAAGTACAATGATAAAGACCAGATTTCCAGAGCTTATCTTGGAAAAGGAATTATTTACTATTATAACCGAAGGCAGTATAAACCAGCTTTGGTTCAATATCTCAAAGCATATAAATTTTCAGAAGATTCAAAAGATGAGTATCTGAAAAATAAAATAACTTATCATTTAGGGATGGTTAAAAGCTATTTGGGGTATTACGAGGAAGCATCCAAACATTTTGAAAATACTGCTCATTATTTTGAGAGCAAAATATCAGAAAATTCTCATCCGAATCTTAAACTCAATAATGAATCTGGATATTTCAATAGTATTTATCGCTTAAGTACCTGTTATAGAAATTTGCGTTTATTTCGTAAAGAAGACTCCCTGATTACTATCGGGCTGGAAAGACTAAAAGATACAAATGAGTTTTCCATAGAGTATGGTTATTTTCATAAAGGTAAAGGCATTCAACTCTTAAGAGAAGGAAGATCAGGAGAGGCATTAGAGCATTTTATACTTGCAAAGGATATTTTAAGTCATAATCAGGATGATGCATCATTGAATACGGTGTATTTCTATTTGGGGAAGTTGTACTGGCAGAGAGGAAGTAGAACAGAATCATTAAAGTATCTAAATAAAACAGATTCATTGGTTCGTAAATTTTGGTTTATTACTCCTGAGATAAGAGAAAGTTATGAATATCTAATTAAGGATGCAAAACAGAGCCAAAATAAAGAAAAACAACTCTACTATACCAATCAACTGTTAAAAGCAGATTCTATCATTAATGCTGATTTTGCTTTGCTATCGTCAAAAATTCACCGGGAATATGACACGAGTACATTACTGAAAGAGAAGAAGCAATTGGAAAGTCAACATAAGAACGGTCTTATGTTTTTATATTTTTCAATGGGCAGTGCCTTTTTATTACTAAGTTTTTCAATTTGGAAATTCAGGAATTCTAGAAAGAGAGAAAATGAAATTACTTCCAAGTATCGAGAATTACTCAAAAAATTGAATAGCCCTGAGAAAAATGATACTTTTAAAGATGCATCTATTGTTTCTTTAAAAGAGAAAAACTTATACAGTCAAGAAATTATTGATGATGTCAAGGCTAAGCTGGAACTTTTTGAAAAAGAAAAACTGTTTTTAAAGAAAAACCTAACGCTTTCAACCGTTGCTAAAATGATTGGAAGTAACCGGACTCATTTATCATATGTTCTCAATGAACATTATCAGATGACATTTACAATGTATTTAAAAATTTTACGCATTAAATACATTACCAACCTACTATTGGAAAACAACAAATACCTTAATTATTCCATTGATAGTCTGGCTGAAGAATGTGGAATGTCACACAGACAAATTTTTTCAAAACATTTTATGGAAATTACTGGTATGAGACCAGGTGATTTTATCAGAAAGAGAAAAGAGGAATTGAAAGAATTCTGAAATTTTACCAACAGCCCGGTTTTTACGTTAAAAATGATATTAACTAAAAATAGACGTATGAATCGAGAAAATTTCAGAAAAAAAGTAGATCAACTATGGAAGGAACTTACCTCATCGGTAGATCAAATCAACAGAAGTGATAATGATATTGTCATTCGCGCGGAAGAAATTCTAATGGAAACAGATCTTACTATTAGAAAGCTGAAGGACTTATTAAAACAATATAAGTTTCTGGATTGGAGTGATGAGATTTTTTTTTTCAAAAAAACAAAACCACAATTCGTGGCAATTTATATTTACTATTCTAAGGTTTTGGCAATTGAAGCTTCCAAGCCTTATGCTGATGCTCATGCATTAAAAGCATATTATGAAAACGAAAGAGGAAATCTTCTCTATTTTTATAACGAACAAAAAGAATTTATTAGCTACTATCGTAGGAAGTCAACCTACCTTGATAAAAAATATTTTATTCGTTTCAAATTTGATTTCAAACTGAAACTCAGCCCTGAACTGTATAGTTATGATGAAGGTTTTTCAACATCTCATGACCATATTGTTTCTCAAATTCTTGCAAATGACCTTTTAGACCAATACTTAACCGATAAAATTGATTCAAAAGAAGTTAGGAAAAACTCGATCACTCAAATGCAGAATATGGAATGGACAGCACCAAAAGTCGCCTTGATTGAATTATTATATTCGCTTCATCAGACGAAATGTTTTAACGCTGGTCATGCTGACCTTGCTGAAATCTTTCGTTGGGCTGAAAATTCTTTACATATCAGTTTAGGTAATTATCATAAGACTTTAAGTGAAATTCGACTTAGAAAAACTGACAGAACTAAGTTTTTGTCATTGCTCACCCAAAATATGGATCAATATCTGAGTGATTTGGATGAATAATAAATTTACCTAATCTTTAAGAGTGTAAAAACGAATTATTTTGCAACGCTGTAATCAAATTCATTACAGACTCTTCCAATTTAGTACTAAACTGTGACCTATTAGTTAAAATTTAATTATTGGGTTAATGATTAATTCCTTTTGATAGGATGTACAGTGAAATCTTTCGGTAGTAACGAAAAACTACCGAAGGATTTTTTTTTGGATTTTGAAACTTTGTCAAATAAAACAAATTTTCAATTATGTCAATATCAATTATTACAAAAGAGGATCTTCAGCAATTTAAAACTGAACTCCTAGAAGGAATTGAACAATTAATAAAACAAAAAACAACTGAGCAAAAGTTGTGGTTACGAACCTCAGAAGTCAAGTCACTTCTGAATATATCTTCTGGGACTTTGCAAAATTTAAGAGTTAATGGGACTTTATCTTGTAGCAAGATAGGAGGTACATTATATTACAATTATAATGACATACAAAAGCTATTAATGGAGCAAAAGCATTAATAATTAATTAGTAATTAGTAATTAGTAATGATGAAATATACAACAAATATAAATAGCTTTTTTGATAGTGTCATTCAGGATAATTGTTTGCTCCCCTCTCATATAAGCATGTATGTTTCTCTTATTCAATTATGGAGAATTAACGAATTTAGAACTCCTTTCCGTATTTGTCGAAAAGAGCTAATGAAATTAAGTAAAATCAAATCTTTTGCGACTTATCATAAATGTATTCGAGAATTGCATCACGCAGGTTATATCAATTACTGCCCGAATTATAATTCCTATAAAGGTAGCCTGATTGAAATTAGGGATTTGGGAAACAATAAAGTATTAGAAATACAATCAGTTCAAGAACAAAATTGCTTTTCAGAAATGAAAAATATCTTTTCTATTCCGAAATTTAACGAAGTTGAATTATACTTTAATGAAAAGGATTTGCCTTCTTTTGAGGCAAATGAGTTTTACTCTTTCTATGAATCTCGCCAATGGAAACGAAGTGATAAAAAATTGATGAAGAATTGGAGGGCTGCAGCAAGGAATTGGATTTATAAAACAGAAGGCTCGCTCTGTGGAATGAAAGCTAGCTCAATTTAATAAAGAGTAAAATAATATTAAATGAAAAAGATAGATCCCAAAACTCCCATTTGGAAGCTTACTGTTGAAGAGTTTTTAGCAATTTCTAAAAATTTGAGCACAGAAAGTAAATATGAATATGGCCTCAAAGGCTTGGCGAAAATTCTTGGATGTTCTGTTTCAAAAGCATCTGAAATAAAATCTACTGGAATATTGGATAAAGCCATTATTCAAAATGGGAATATCATTATTATAGATAAAGAAAAGGCATTACAACTTTTTGCCAAAAAATAAGATGTATTATCTAGAATTAATACAACGTTTTTGGGAGTTTAATAAAACAACTAAAGTTAGTCCTACAGAGATTTCTTTGTATTTCTATTTGCTGAAAATTGGATACGATAATGATCGTTATGATTTTAAAATTTCTGATGTTAAATTGGGAAAAGATTTAGGACTTACCCGAAAAACGATAAAATCAACAAAAGAGAAACTCAAACAATTAGGCTTAATCTTGTTTCAATGTAAAAATGGAGTTCCTTGTCATTACCGTTTGTTGCTAAATTATTCCTTTAAAATTGATGCTGAAAAGTCAATCAAAATAGAAGAAAGCACAAATGTTGAAAAACCTCGAAAATCAAAAACTTCAATAATTTCTCCTGAAATATTTCTTTCTACTCCAAATACACTTCAAGTATTACAAGAAATTGAAATTAATAACGATGGAAAGATTTCTCCAGAATTATCCCAAAAACAAAAATTTGAGCTGAAATATATACAAAAGTATGAACGGGAAGAAGAACAGGAGCAGGAACTACAAAACCTTAAAAATAGAAAAATTCCTTCTTTGGATGAATTTATGGAATATGCAAGATCATTGGAGTGCTACGAGCGCGAATTGGATTTAAGTATTAGTGAAAAATACGAAACTTGGAACAATAACGGTTGGAAAAACACCTCTAATCGTCCTATTAGTAATTGGAAATCTACATTAAAAAGTACTTTGCCTTATCTGAAAAATTCGAATGTAGAAAATACTTCTTTGTTGCAAAATATACCAAATATAAAACGTCCAGAATCTTAAAGAATTAATTGTTAAAACAAATTTCAAAAAAATATAAACTTCAAAATATAAGAGATAAACTTCAAAAAACTAATCTATAAACAATAAAAACAAAACAATGAAAATATCTGATTTAAAACCTGGGCAAAAAGTAAGCATCAATGGAATGTTGGCAGAATACAAAGGCATCCAAAAAGTAAGATTATCGAATTTCGGGAAAGTCGAAAAAAGGGTTTTTCAATGTGAAGGGATAAATATTTATAAATATTACAGTCTAAACGAAGGTTCTAAAACCCTGAAAAGTGAAAAAATAAGACTGTTATAAAAATCTGTCAAATCTGAATAATATTCTAATCAATTTAATTTCTCCAAAAGACTGAACGAATTATGGCGGTTTCGGAAAAAGATTTACGGCTTATCCGTAAAGTATTTGAAAATAAAAAAGAAGTGATTTCCGATAGGATAAGATTGGGAAACCAATTTGTAGATGATTTTATTTTTGATGATTCTGAAGCAGCGGATATTCCAATTAATGCACTTCGTGTTATATTTAACATTATTTCCATTATTAGTAACGAACAGTTCCGACCGCAAGACCGACCAAAACAACTTTCTCTTTTCGATGAAGAATTTGAAACAGAAAACAACATTTTTGCTTCTATAAAAATTAAAAATAGCAGGATTTCTCCAAGCGGATCGACAAAACAAGTTATACAGGCTTATGAGTTTCTTGCAAAATTCAAAATGGGTTGGTATAAATCTGTGAATTCTAAAGGAAAAGAAATTAAAACTTTCGGCGGATTGATTTCTACACCCAGTTACGATAAAAGAGGTTATACAACTTTTCTAGTCAGTAGTTATTGGTTAAAAAAACTAATGGTAATTCCTGAATATAACTATGTTTTGTATAATTTGGTTTACAATGTACGTAACAACAAACATATTATATTTGCCATTTGGCTTTCAAAATTGCCTAAAAATGGAACGGTTTTGAAACTTTCTACTCTCAACAAAAAGTTTGGATTGAACTATAAAACAACTAAGGATTTTTGTTTTAAATTTTTAAAACCCGTAAGGATTAGTTTAAATACATTCAATACACTTTCGTTCAATTATACTTACCAAAAAGATTCAATTTTTATTATTCCTTTTTTATCTAATTTGTCTTTGAATGACAATTTATCAATCAATATAAAAAATCCATTGGACTCAAGTGAAACAAATGCTGTCCCTGCTGAAAAAATTACCCGAAGATTAATCTATTTCAAGAAAAGATATGGTTTGGAAGAAAATCAAATCCTGCAGTTTTCTCATCAGTATAGAAACATTCCCCAAACCAGAGAATTAATAGAAAAAGCCTTCAGAGAGTTTATTAGAATTAACCGATTAAAAAGAATAAAATCAACAATATTTCAAGGAAAGAAATTTTTATATGAAATTCAAGAACTAATCATTCAAATCTATCAGTCTACAAAAATGGGAAAACTATTTCCGAATGGTTATCCAATAATTGTATGATTTCGGAATTGTACTCACCAATAATTCGGAATTGTACTCACTGATGTTAAAAATTATTAAAATATCAGATTTTTTAATCTAGAATTCGGAATGATACTCACTCAAACATTTAAAGCGTTTTAAAAATATCTAAAAACATCAAAAATCGCGAATAATTAAGAATATTAAAACAGAATTAAAAAATGAATTCGGAATCGCACTCACCATAATTAAGGAAGTTTTCGGAATGGTACTCACTCCTTTCTCTGAATTGCACTCACCAGAATTCGGAATTGCACTCACCAAAAAAAGAGCTCAAATCCCTTTCTAAAAGTCGATTCGGAGCTTCATTAAAAGTAATGTAAAATAATTAAAAAGTCTTTTTTTATTAAAAAGGAAAATGTGAATAAAAAATGTGCTCTAAAAAAGGAAAAATGAATTGTGAAGAAATAAAAGAAAAAATAAGTATAAGAATGGTTTTAGAATCGTTCAATTTATTTCCTGTAAAAGAAAACAGAAATACGGCGTTTTATTTTGCGCTCGACAGAGAAGAAAAAATTCCTAGTTTGTCGGTTGACTTTGCTAAAAATAAAGCGTTTGATTTTGGAACGGGAAAAAGTTATGATGTGATTTCAATTGTTCAACAAATGAATCTATGTTCAATTTCTGAAGCGCTGAGATATTTAGAAAAATTTGATTTTTCTAATTATAATAAACTTCAAAGTGAAGAAACATTACACGAAAAAAAATATAAAATTATCATGGTTCGTGAAATTCAACATCCTGCTTTAATTCAATATTTAAAATCTCGAAAAGTATATGAACAAAAAGATTTAGTGAAAGAAATTGAGTATGAATTGAATGGTAAAAAATATTTCGGAATTGGTTTTTTCAATAATTCAGGAGGAATTGAAATCCGAAATAAATATTCTAAAATATGTTTGGGTAAAAAGGATGTGACTTTAATAAAAAATGAGTTAAATATTTCTAATGAAATTCTGGTTTTTGAGGGTTTCTTCGATTATTTGACTTTTAGGAATTTAGAAAAAAAAGAAAATATTAATTCAGATTATCTTATTCTCAATTCTACAGCAATGCTTTTTAAAGCAAAGGATGAATTGAAAAAGTATGAGAAGATATCACTATTTCTTGATAATGATTCCAATGGAAAATCGTTTAAAGAAAAACTTCAAAATCAATACAAAAATGTAGAAGATTGTTCCTGGATTTATCACAATTTTAAAGACTTAAATGAATGGTATTGTGAAAAACAGAACTTACCGCATTCGTGCTTTGTTAAATCGCATAAATGAAGCTTTCTTATATCTTTTGGAAACCATTAAACATACTTGATTACTTACAAGTTCCTTGGTGTTTTTAAGATAAAACAGAATATCATCTTTAGAATAGAGCTTTTCCAATTTTTGGATGTCTTTTTCAAATGAATCAGCAGTTGTGGCATACATCGCTCTTGGGATTATAATATCTTTATCTTTATTAAGATTAAGTTTTGTATAATCCATGTCCCAAAAAAGATATTTTGGAAAAATAGTTGATATGTTAACACGCTGTTTCACAATACAAATATATGTATTTTTATAATATCAAACCATATACCACTTTTTTTAAACTTTATAGAAATATTTTTTCGATTGGATTAAAGTCAAACCTTTGAATATTCTTTTAATTTTTTCTAATCAAAAAACATCTGCCAAATCGCTTCCAACTACGGTTTGGCTTTTTACTATTGCAAATGTAGGACAGCATCATTCACTCAAAAAAATCTTTTTGGGTTTCTATAAAAATTCTTTCTACAAGTTTCAATAATTTTTCAGACACTCCTAAATCCTTCGGACAAAAAGATTTCTAGCCCGATTCAAAACTTGTAAGTAATTACAGGAATTGAATCGGGTTTTGTGTGCCTAATACTTTCCTATGATCAATCGGCAAAGAAAAAGCCAGAACCTCAGTTGTACGAATCAATTCAAAAGCAGTCGCTCTTTAAAATCATTAGAAAAATTAAAAAAACTATGAAGAATACTTTTTTCAAACTTTAGTAAAAAAAGAAAAACCGAGTGTCCTCGATACCTAATCAATTCACTCAAAAATGACAATCAATAACAGACAGAATTTAACAAATAAAATCAAAATATTATGAACACTATCGTAGGGAGAATTACCCAAAATGCAAAAATCAACACTTTGAAAAATGACAAAAAAGTCGTGAATTTCTCAATTGCTATTAATGATAGCTACAAAACCAAACAAGGTGAACGAAAAGAGCAAACTACTTATTACAACTGCTCTTATTGGATAAATACTAAAATAGCAGAATTTCTAACCAAAGGTACTTTGGTCGAATTATCAGGAAGAATAAGCAGTAGTGCATGGATAGGAAAAGACGGAGAAATAAAGTCTGGACTAAACTTCCATACTTCAAACATCAAATTGCATGGTGGAAAACAAAAATCTGAATTGAATAATGAACCGACAGCAAGTCCACAAAATAACAATAGCAATCCATTTTCAGATGAAACTGATGACGATTTACCATTTTAATTATTTTCAAAATTATGGAAACACAATTTAATTTTCAATTAAGACACCGAAATGAAAAGAGAGAATGGGAACATATAGATGTGTATTATAAAACCCATTGTGACAGAACGACTGCTATACGTTATGCGAGAATACTTTCTAAAATATTTCATTCTGAAGTCCGATTGACAGAGGGGAAAGAACCGCTAAAAACAAGTGGAACATATATTTATGAACAAACTGAACTTTTAAAAAATTAAAAATTATGGCAAATTGGTGTAGCAATTCGGTTGCTTTTGAGGGCAACGATACTGCTTTAGAACAAGTGAGATTAGAGTTTATAAAAATGCAACTCCGTGAAAATAAAGAAAGCGGTGGACAACTTCCCGAGTTTATTTCAGATAAAAATAAAGGATATTTTTTTGATGTCTCGTTGGAAAATGTCGGTTGCAACTTCAATTACCAAACAAGATGGTCACCCAATACAGAAATCCTATTACTCATTGCCGAATATTATAAAGTGGATTTCATCTACCATTATGAAGAAATAGGCAATCAAATCTATGGCGTTACAGTCTATTCCAACAACGAACTCAAGGAAATTTGTTTAGAAGAGGAAGACTTTGAACAATATGATTATCACGAAGAAACAGACACTTATTTTTTCGAGGAAGAAAAATATAAAAGTGATTACGAAATCTTAGAAATCTTACTGAAAAGGAAAATTGAAAATTATGAAAATCATTGATATTAATGGGTGTACTATTGAAATTGCCGACCTCAATAAAGCAATTCAAATAACCAAACGATACAAACAATATGAACACAAAAACAATGGTTTTTCAGAATTAGACAAAAAGCTCAATCTATACTGGACGGATATTTATGAAAAGCTACTTAAAATAAAATTTCAAAAAGAAAGAAAAACAAAAAAATAAAATTATGCAAACCAATTTTTTTAGACAACTCGCCAATATGAATCTTACAGGCGATTTACAAATAATACTTAGACCAACAAAAGAAAATCGTTTTGTCCTTTCCATAATGCTCAACAACGAGCAATGCGGAGACGAAGCGAGAAAAATCATTCCGCCACTTAATCTTCGAGGAACAGCGGAAGAATTAGATAACGGATTTTTTGAGAGTATTTCTACACCACTACAAACCGCATCGGGATTAATGGTGGATATGGAAAATTTCATGAAACAACTTGAAGAAGGCAAAAAGAAATCTGCTATGGAAAAAGAAAAATCCGACAGAGAGAAAAAGGAAAAAGAAGCAAAAGAGAAGAAATATAAAGAAGCATTCCAAAAAGCCGAAGAATTGGAGAAAGAGGGTAGATATAAAGAAGCGTGGTCGTCTTTACCAAAGGTTTCTGAATATCCCGAGTTTGCAGAAAATATCCGTAAAAAGCAAGACGAATATGAAAGACACTTCGCTCCAAGTCTTTTTAATGAAAATCAATCCTAAATCTAATCTCTAAAATCTTATTTCTAACCTCTAAATACTAAAATATGTTACTCGCAACTCAATTAGAAAGAGTTTTTATACTCAAAGAAAACGGACAGGAAATAAAATTACCAGACCCCGAACCAAAATGGAGTGTAGAAGCTGTAATGAATTTTTACGCCAATACTTATCCAATTCTAACCACCGCCAAAGTTTCTGCACCACAAATTAAAGACGATAAAGTTCAATATAATTTTGAAAGTGTAATGGGAACAAAGGGTTAAATTTTAGATGATGGTTTTGTGTTGACAGAATTTATAACTAAAAGCTGACAATCATCAACCGATAACTGACAACCTAAATAAAAATGAATGCAACGAAAAATTATATCGGGAAAAGTAAAACTTCTCGAAAGACAAAAGCAAAAACGGCTACACCGGCAATTAGGAGATTTTACAGAGTGGATGAAACAGAGCAAAAACGCTTCGGAAATTCGGAAAGACAAACGGAAATCAGTTCCCATAAATCAACTTCCAATGGTTTTCTAAAATGTACTTTTCTTCCAAAATTAATGGAAAATAAGGTTCATAAATTGGCGTCAGATAAGCAAAGTAGAACCCAAATTCAAAGAAAAAACACCAAAACGGAAAGAGATTTTTATCAATCTCTTTCCCAATTGGCTAAACATTATGGTTTGAGTCCAATGATAACAAAATATTTGGGCTATCCTTACAATATTACAATAGCTATAGATGATATTCAGAATCAACTGAAAAATAAAGTCAAAGATTGGGAAGAAATTAAATTGATTGAAGAAAAAGGAAAAACCATTTTTACAAGCGAGGAACGATTCAATACTGGAGCAATTTTATATTATATTCCTATAGTTCCGCTGTACCGACTATCTAAAAATTCAAAACGGAAACAGTCCGTACAACTTTTACAATCCGTTTGCTCTTATCTGTATCATTTGGCTAAAGTCCCTTATTATCGAAAACAGGATAGTTACTTATTTTGGATGTACGAAATGGTTGAAGAATGGCTCACTTCTGATGATGAAAACGAAGAAATCCTCACTTACTTGTCTGAATTTAAACAAGCGGAACAAATAGGAGATTTTATGGAGCAAAAGATATACAATCATCATAATTTAACTCGATTTAAAGACTATTTAAAAATCTTTGAATGCAAAGACAAATTTGATAATGATTGTTTCATGTTGGCAAGAAAAATATTTTTTCTTTATGAGCAATATCCAAATGCTTCTATTTATCAAAACTTGCAATCTCATACAGAAGAAATGGGTTATGAGAGTGATTCCATTGTATCAATGGACAAATACGTTTCTTTTTGTGCCGATGATAAAGGATTACTATTTCAAACGCTTTTTGAAACAGTAAACTCCGAGTTCCAGGAATGTACTATTATGGAAGAGCCTACACTCATTAAAAAATTTTATGGAAATATTATCACAAATAATAACCTCGATTTTGAAAATAGATTATTTCCCTTGATTGAAGAACTGATTTGCATTCTGAGCAACTTTTAAATAATTTGAAAATGAAAGATATTACCCAAGATTTTGGTACACTTTACCACCCTACATCCGCATTAGTTTTCTACCAAACCAATGAAAGAATTATAGAAACTTATGTAGAATATTTTGATATGGATGAAAACGGAATTCCTATCAACGCACACCCTTTGACAGAGAAAGAAGCAAAAACATTGGTAAAAGCACTTGACACAAAAACACTAAAAGAAAAAAGTAAAGATTTTCTAAAACCGAAAGGAATTTTACCCACAAATATTCTTCAAATCAATCCAAGTGAAAATGGTTCAGTTTTATGGTTTACGAAACCAAGGAAACAACATCTCTATTTTACAGAAAATTTAGAAATTTCAAACGGAAGGGCAGATGTACCTGCAATGTTATGGTTTGCTAATAAACGAAGTCTTAAGATTTTTGCACTTTCAAGTAATCAAAGACCAACAGAAAAAACACCGCTTTTTTATGCTCCGTTTTTCAATGTGTATGAAAATGGAAATGTTTGTATGGGAACGGTGGATGTTCATATTCAAAACTCTACTTCTTTAGAAGAATTTATAAAAAATTGGGAAGATTATTTTTTTAATTCTTATTTCAGCCATTTGATGAATGAACACAATCCAATAAAAGGGAATTGTGTAAACCTGTGGAAAAGCCTAATCAATGTTGATAAACCATTTCCAAAAGAAGCCTTAAAAAAAGCAAACATAACTTTAAAAAATTTACTATAATGAACTCAGGAAAAAATAAAAATAGAGAAATCAAAGCCAAAGTCCATTTTACAGACAATGCTTTAAACAATCCAACAAATCCTGTTACAGTTAATTTAATTGGAGCAGGAGGGACAGGTTCACAAGTTTTAACTGCATTGGCTAGAATGAACCATGCTTTAACGGAATTGAATCATGCCGGTTTATTCGTTAGATTATGGGATGACGATGTAATTACCGAAGCGAATTTAGGCAGACAATTATTCGCAGAAAGTGAGTTGGAATTATACAAGTCTGTTGCATTAATCAATCGTGTTAACCGATTTTTCGGAACGAATTGGAAAGCTGAAACTCAAAAATTTGAAAAAGATGGTTTAGGGAAGTTGAAAAGCAATATGAAATCAGAAATTTATATTTCTTGTGTGGATAGTGTAAAATCACGTTTTGACATAGCAGAAATTTTAAATGAATTGAAAATGGATAAAAGTCATTACAGAAATCAATGCAAATATTGGATAGATTTTGGTAACAGTCAATTTACTGGACAGGTTTTACTTTCTTCCATCGGAAATATCAAACAACCCAATTCTGAAAAATATGAAACGGTGGACAATTTGCCTTTTATTACTGATGAATTTGGAGAACTTTTAAAGATTTCGGAAGCGGAAGATGATACACCAAGTTGCAGTTTGGCTGAAGCATTAGAAAAACAAGATTTGTTCGTTAATTCTACTTTGGCGCAAATGGGAAGTTCTCTTTTATGGAATTTATTCCGCAACGGATTGACCGAAAATAGAGGGTTTTTTCTAAATCTTAAAAATTTTCAATCTCAACCTATAAAACTGTAAAAGTTATCCAATGAAAATTTGAGTGGCAAAAATGCAATTCCTCACTTTGGTCGGAAACGCATTTTTGCAGAAAACGGAGCAACCACATTTCTAAAACATTCCTTTCTCTAGCTTTTAGTGTTTTTGAAAAGAGGTTGCGAAGTTATAGATTAGCCTTTCTTACAAATTTTCTAATAAATTTTCTTTGTTTAATTTTGTTGAAAACTAAACCATTTAAATATGATTTATACAGTACCAACAAAAAAAGGATTAGGTGTTGAAATATGGGGAACTCGTGATGATCTGGAATATCTATATGAAGTTGTTTCAAAATTTTGGAATGATGAAAAATTCTTTAATGTCAAAGGTTATAAGGATAAAAATAATTTGATTAGCAGTTTTTCTTATGAAATAAGAAAAGCATCCTATGGAAGTAGGCTAACAAGAAATAGTAGTCATTATTCCTTTGAAGAAATTCCTTACTTAGGTTTTAAAATATCATGGGTACATATCTTATTCTCTATTGCTACATTAAAGTATAATATGAGAATGGTGGAGAGCGATAAAGGTGAAATAGCAATGTTTTTACACCTCGAATATTGGATTGAAAGAGCAATGGAAAGCTACGATCCAATAGGAGCTAAGAAGTTATTACCATATTTGGATAATGCTGTCTATGCAGGAAATGAATATTTGTATCTGTATATGAGAAAAATTAATGCTACTTTTTTTGAAATGAAAGGTGGTAAGAATTCTTTCAGAAAATTAGCTGAATTAATGAGAACTTCTATATATTCTACAGAGGATTACAAAAATTTACTTAATTTTTTTCAATCAGAAGCAAAAAAGCATAATTGTGGTATAGAAGATTTAGAGTTAAACGATGATGATAAGATTTATGAAATAGAATGGTAAAATTTTAATTTAATTAATTGATAAACATGACAAATAAATCTCTTCAATTGCTACTTGAAAAGTTAAATCATAATGATGAATCGTGTAGTCTTATTTATCGTAGACCATTAAGTTCAAATGTTGATTATGCCAAAATTTGGTTGGATAAACCAAAATTTACCGATAACGTAACTTCTTCTGATGGACCAGATGTTTTTTATCTGATAAAAAATAATGAAAATACATTTGTTGCCATTGTATTTGATATGATAAGAGATTTGCATTGGTTTGTAAATAATGATTTTAGAGGTAATGGGCATTTAACAAAGGCAATGGAACATACAATAATTCCTCATTTATTTTTAAGCAGGAATGAGCAAAGAATAACTATAAAGGAAATAGAAATTGGGAAAGATAATTTTAAAGCTTCCGAAAAAGTTGCACTCAATTTAGGTTTTGAAAAAATTGCTGATGGAGAATATTTAATGTTAAACCATATCCATTTTATTGAAAATTATAATTTTGGAAAAGATACCCCTCTTGATCCAAATAGAATTGATGAATTAAAAAAGCAAATTAATTTTTTAGGTCGATCTCTTTGGGCTATACAAACCGAATTAGAAATGAAATTTGATAAAACAGATTATTCAAAAGAATTAATGGATTTAGTAAACCAAATTAGGAGTCATACATGGAAATTGGATGATTTTTATTGGAGTATTGAAAATAAGAATAAATTCATTTAAGGCAATCAGAAATTAATTTACGATTTAATTCTGTTGAGAATTTATTGGATGTGTTTGCCTGTTGTAAAGTGCAAAAACACAATTCCTATATTCTGTTTAAAACGAATTTTTTGCAGCAAAAGAACCAATGACATTTTTAAAGAATTGGCAATTATTTGCTGCTTGATTTTTTTGAAAAATAGATTGAGGAGTTGTTTGTTGATAATTTTTAGAGAAAGATTAATTCCAAATTACTTTCAAATCTTTAAATTCTAGATTTGATTTTGTATTTTCAAATAAGTTTTTTTTAGGCTGAGAAGTTATTTTAAACCTAAACAATTTTATAAAAAGAGGTTCGTTCTCTATATTTTTAAAAGAAAAAGTTAACTTGACTGGTGTTTTTAAATCCAATTCAGGATATGGTCTACTCGATTTGTAAAAATCAATTTCATATTCTTTTCCTTCTATGTCAACAATGGAAATGTCCTCAATTGTCATTTTTTTGTTTTCATCCTTTGCTTCTACAAGAAAGGTAATGGAAATTGTTTTTTCGGCTTTGCTTCCAGTTACTTTTGTTATTTTAAATGAAGAGTTATCTTTCTCAGTATCTAAAATTGCTTTATTAATTTCAACTATTTTTTTTAGGTAGTCATTTTCCGAAGTCAAAACCTTATTCGTTAATTGAAGAGCTTCGTTTTCTTTTTTGAGAGCTTCACAATTGTTTTGGCTGAAGCCTAAAATTGTAATGAATATTGAAGATAAGTAAAGTATTCTATTCATTTTGTTTATTGTATAAGAATTGTAAATTTAAAAAAATAAATAAAGGCTATTCAATTGGATAGCCTTTATATTATATGAACTTTTAAAATTATTCGAAGAGTAGACCATAGTCTCGGCCTGTTGGTTTAATATCTAAATTATTATGACCAACACTTTTAAATGCTTCTAAAGGAGGAGAAACCCTTCTTCTAAGAATGTTTTGTTTGGAAAAATCTGTTTTTTTATTGTTAAGATAGGTTATAATCTCATTTTTAATTAGAGTAAGTAAACTTAAAATATCATAAGCATCTTCAGATTTTTTATATTTTACGTTACTTGGGTCAAAAAAAGAAAATCTATTCAATTTATTGATATAAGATTTTTTAGATGGTATAGAATTTAATTTTTTATCGTTTCTAATCTTTTCTCTAATTTCAGACACTGATGAATATTCATCTAAACCATTAGTTTTCGCAAACGTATAAATAAACTTAATGTCTTTATCAACAGAATCATTTAAGTCTACTAATTCTATAGCATTCGAAACATTAGCCATTTTTTGTATGTTAGTTAATAATTGTGGGTTTTAAAAGACAAATTTAATAAAAAAAATTAATAATCAAATAGTTATGTAAATATTATTTTTCCAATAAGGAATTATGTCACAAATGAATATTGTTGAAATGTATTTTTTAACCTCTTCTTGATTTAATTTTGAAAAAAAATTATATCTTAAATTATTGAAATCAAATTCTATTCCTTTTTTTATTTCATTTAGAACGATTAGTTTGTCTTTTGAATTTTGATATTTTTTTTCTTTATCAAATAAAATATCAAAACATACAAAACGAATCTTTTTATAATTGCCAATTTTCTGATTCAAAAATGATCTTAATTTTTCAATATTCCAGTCCTCCTCTCTTCTTATTATAATTTGAATTTCATCCTCCGTAAAATAGAATTCTTCACTCTTTTTTATTTCCTTATCATAAAGTTTCGTTAGAACTGAGGAGAAATCTAGAATTTTATTAATTTCTTTAATATAATTATCATAAATTTCTTTTTGTAGATTAGAATTATAGCTTTTATTTAGTTTGTATTCTTTATTATATTCTTTATTATTTATCCATGTTTTCTCATTTATGTCATAATGATATTTTTGCTGTAAAATATTTCTTTTGGTAGAGTTAATTGTTAATATATTAAAACTAGAATTATTAAAATCAGGATATGATAAATATTTTTTTCGCTTTTCATCCTCTTCTACCTCTTCATATTTTAGCTCAATAAAACATCCTGAAAAAATCATTAGACTTTTATTGTCATTATAATATTCTGCATAATAATCTTTAGGGACATGTTCATGTCCACATAATAAAATGTCAGTATTATTTTTTAAATAAAAAAAACCTTCATTGTCTCCTAAATAGTCGATCCTCTCTGACCAAGTTAACCAATTTATTGGATGATGAATTGCTGTTAATACTAAATGATCATTATAATTTGTGATATGTTTTTTTAATAAGTCAATTTCAGAAAATATATTAAGTCCTATTACTTGATTGCCATATTCATTTGCCCTATTTGAAATGTCTTTTACAATTTGTTGAGTGTCTTTTTCTTTGTGTTTATCATTTTCAAAATAATATTTTAGGCTTTCTTCTCCAAATGAAAGCCATGAGGAATTGAGAAGTGAAAATATTGTATTTTTCGAGCGACTATGATAGAATCCGTGATATAGTTTTTCTTTATATTGTTCTGAAGATCCTGTTGGGATATGTTTGTAGTCCTTAAAAGAATTACTGTAATTCTCGAAGACTTTTTCAATGTCTGGATTATTTTTTATAAAATCCAAATTGCTTTGTTTATGTTGATTCTCATTGAAGTATTTTTCAAAATATTTTATTTTGTCCCTAGATACATCATGATTGCCAGGTATGATTAGTAATTCAGCATTCTTGAAAATATTAAACAACGGATCAAGTAAATCAATTTTTAATTTATTATATTCTTTTAATGAACCTGATTGAGCCAGATCTCCAGTTATAATTACAAAGTCTATTTGTTGATCTTTTTTAATTATCTCGCACGTATCAAAAAAGCTTTGTAAAAATTTTTTGATTGATATTTCGTCATTGTCTTTATCATATATTGTGTAATGTATATCACTAAGCCATAAAATTTTATACTTAATGTCAATTGTATGCATCATCTTTAAGAAGAGTTTTTATAAATGGTTTTTTAGTTTTTGCTGAGAAGTCAATTATTAAATTTAAGTACTTACAGTTTAAAGAAAAATAATCATCTTTTTTGTTCGTGTTTTGAAAGTATAAACCTCCAATTTGATCTATAGCAAAAAAGACATCATCATATTGTGAATTATAGTTTTTTAAAATTTCTCCTGTTTTCCAATCTCTTTTTAAAAGCATAATTTTTCCACTTTCGGTTTTTTTCTTTAATTCCTGTAAGTATGAAATAAGGGATTTTTCTATGTTGTCAATAGGTAAATTTTTATTTTCTAGTGCATTATTTTTTAATTGCTCAATAAAGTCAATAATGGAAAAATTATTATTTTCTGTAAAAAAAATGTGAATTCTTTCAACGATAGATTTTATTTTTTCAAAATGTTTTTCCCAGTAAGTAAATATTTCTGGACTAGGGCATTCAACTTCAATTTCAGGTATGTTAAGGAAAAATTTCTTTATTAAAAGTAATCTGAAAATTTCTTGTTTTAATTGTTGTTCATTAAACAATCCATTAGTATCATATAAAGAAGTATTTTGGAAGTTATAAGTCCAAAACCAATATTCAAAAAGTTTAAAGTTTGATTTAAATGTTATATGGAATCGAATGGCATCTATTATAAAATAATTTATGTTAATCATTCCTGATTGATACATGTCATCAAAGTAGCTTTCATTAATGTATTTTTTGAAATTAAAAAGTTCTTTATTGTAATGATTAAGCTTTATTTCTAATTCCTTAGAGTCTAGTGGTATATGGTTAAGAATTTCTTTGATAATGGTAGAAACAACAAATTCTGGAGAGGTTAGATGTGGAACAGCATAATTGATTGATAAATAATCAGAAACAGTATCTATATTGTTTAATCTAATAAGTGGATAGTATAAATCACCACTATAAAACTTTTTGCCATATTCATATACTAATGAGCCATAGCTTGTAAGTAGTTGTTGAATAGAACTGTTAAAATCTAAATCAAAGTCTGATATGTTTTCAAATAAATACCCATTTAAGAAACGAACATTATAACTTTCCTGAAAAACTTCTATATAGTAATTTAGTTTTTTTTCTATCTCTTTTACTTCAGTAATATGTTTTTTTTGACGAGAATGCTCCTCCATTATAAAACCTCTTAATAGTTTGATAAAAATACTGAAATCTAAGAAATACGTAAATAGTATTGGGTCTAAAATTCCATTGTTGTAGTTGGAAATAATTTTTAATATTTTTACTCTAATTTGTCTTGATACTTTTAAACCTTTAAGTGCTTGTTCAATTTTTTTAAAATCTTTTATGCTGACACATAGTTTTTCTAAAACTATGTTCCAGTCAAGAATGTTGCTTTTGTTTCTTATTTCTATATCTAAATCTGGTTCTAGAAAAGAATATGTTCTAACTTTTCTAATATGTTTGTACAATTGACAGTTGTCACTTCTATACAAATCTCTAAGGAGATGAAAGTTTGCCAAAATTGAATTTTCACTTTTTAAATGAATTACATAGTCACACTTTCCTAGAACTAATTCTCTTTTTAGAATGTTAAAATAATCTTTGAGAAAATTATGATTGTTTAGTTCTTCTACTACTTGATTTATATGTCCGGGTTTAACCTGCCATTCAATTTCAGTTTTTAAGGTACATTTATAATTTTCTATATAATCAATAAAGTCTTTATATATTTTACTATCACTAGAACACTTAATTACATCCTCTTTAAAACCTATTGTTGAATTTGTATCGGCAAACAAGCTTGCCTTGTATATATCATTTTCTTCAAAATCAAAATCCTTGTAAAGACAATTTTCGTAAATATCTTTATGATTAATTAAATCCCCTAAACAGAGAGATCTTAACTTAGCAATGATATTTGCTAATTCTTTTGGAGATTTTATAAATACAGTTAATGACAATTCAAACCAAGAGAATGATTGGGATATAAGATATTTTGTATCTTTTAAGATTGATGACAATATTTGATGAATTTCATCAATAAAATCAGAACCAGTGCCAATATAAATCCCGTTATTAAGTTTTAAATGAATAATTCCTACAAAATACTCATCAATTGGCTCGGAAAATATTTTTTCCGAATAAACTTTATCATGAAGACAAAAGCCAGTATAGCTTTGAAGTGTATGAGAGCCGTAGTTTCTAATGTTTTCACTACTTTCACAGATTTCAAATAATCGATGTGTAAATTTAAAATTATTAATTAAAGAAATTTGACAATAGTCAAAATCCCCTAACATAAAATATTTCAAAGGTGAATACAATGCCTTTCCTTTATAGCCAATGTTTTCTTTGTAATCCGAATAAAACTCTTTTTCTAAACTTGCAACAAATGATTTTGCATTTTTTTCTGGAATAGTTGAATAGATAACATGTATCCCTCTTGTAATTTCTTTTCTAGAACCGTCCATAATTCAAATTTATAAATTTCTAGATAATTTTTATCAATTATAGCATAATAAAAATCATAAATACAATACAAAAGTATAATATAACCAATTGTAAAAAATAGATTAATTTAGTATTTAAATTAATAACCATTAAAAACTAATAAAATAAATCCTTAAAATTTTATGGAAAACCAATATCCGAAATTAAATTTAGGAATATGCATGGCTGGTGCCGTTTCAGCGGGAGCTTATACGGCTGGAGCAATGGATTACATTATAGAAACCTTGGAAAGGTGGGAAAGAGAAAAAATAAAAATAAGAGAAAAGCTCACTAATGATAAGGGATTATCGGATAGAGAAAAGGCAATTCCTTTACATGATGTAGAAATAAAGCTTCTAAGCGGAGCTTCTGCTGGAGGAATGACAGCAGCTATATTGTCTTATTCTTTTATTGATGGAACTTTTTTGAATAAAAATAAAGATTCTAATGATATAATCTCTAGAAATTATAATTTGCCAAATGAAAACCATGTAAAAAGCAAATTATATACTTCTTGGGTAGAGATGGCGGATGAAAAAAACTTTTCAACATTAGATAAGTTATTAGATGTTTCAGATGTCAAATCTATAATGCAAATGAATGCTTTATTAAATAATAATCCAATTGATGAAATAGCTGAAAAAGCATTGCCTAAGAATATCCCTGAAATAATTAATGTTAATTTTCCCAAATATGTTAGTAAAGATTTAAATGTCTTTCTTACTGTTACAAACTTAGACGGTTTACCTGTTGAAATAAATTTTGGAAATACAAGTAGCACAAAGAATAGTTTTAGAATGCATAGTGGGATGTTTTCATATAGTTTCTCCGATAAAGTTTGTAAGCATTTTGATTATCCCACGGAATTAGTTTCTCAACAAAATTTTAGAAATTTAATTATTGCTGCTAAATCAACAGGAGCATTCCCAGTTGGGTTAGCAAATCAAAAGGTACGAATACAAAATAAGTATATGTATCAGTATAAAAATAATCTATCAAGTAAATATAAAATAGAGATTAATGATATTGGTTTTAAAGGTACTGATTATGAATTTATTGCTGTTGATGGTGGTTTAATCAACAATGAGCCATTAGGAATCACAGCGAAATACTTAAATTGTATAAATAAAAATGAATTAACAAATTATTTAATTCTAATTGATCCATTTCCATCTATTTTTATTGGAGGTGATAATGAAAAATACGTGGAGCCTAAGAAAGGGAATGTATTTCAAGTAATTTTTGGACTTTTCAAAGCTGTAAGAAACCACTCGATGTTTAAGCAGGAAGATTTATTAGAGGGACTAAATATGCAAAAAAACAAATACTTAATTTATCCAAGTAAGAGAGGAAAGCATTTTCTTGCTTGTGGATTTTTAGGGGGGTTTTCAGGTTTCTTCAAAAAAGAATTTAGAGAGCATGATTATCAATTGGGAAGAAAAAATACTCAAACCTTTCTAAGATATTATTTTGGGGAAAATATTGCAGATTTTTCTAAAATAGGAATTGAATTTAATGAGTTTCAAAAAAATGTTTTTGGATATTATCCAGATAGAGATAATTCTAAATCTATTAAACTGCCTCTAATTCCCGACATGTTATTGCTTGAAGAACTTTCTCCTAATGAAAACCAAACTTTCAATAAAAAAGGAAGAAACGAAATTTCTAGTCCTGACTTTTTAGGATTGACATCTTTAGAGTTAAATAATATTGTAAAAAAAATAGATTTTAGAATTCAAAAAATTATAGAAATGTCCTATCCTGATTTAATTTCAAGAAATTCTAATAAGTGGATAAAATGGGGACTGTATATCTTAGGATGGAAAATAAAAAAAATTGTTGGTTCAAAAATTACTGATAAAGTAAATAGAATACTTTTAGAAACATTTAAACCTCACGTAATTACCCAACAAGAATTGTTAGAAAAATATGCTCAAAACATTAAAATGAATGGCTATTTATATGAAAGTAAATTAGGGATTTTAGTTAAAATAGCAAACGGAGGAGAAAGATTAATTACCATCACTTCTGAAGGAAGAGAAACTGAAAGTATAGCCTCTAAAGGTGATTACATTATTACGAATAAAAAAGAGCAATATATAATCAAAAAAGAAAAATTTGATAGTTTATATGAACTAAAAGATGAATCAAAAGGACTGTGTGTCAAAAAAAGAAAGGTTTATGCATTAGAATTTAATAAAGAAACTCTTCCTATATTATATGAACAATACAAAGAAAATCTTTCTAAAAATATAGTCACATTCATTGATGCTCCATGGAATGAAAATCAAAAATTAGAAAAACTAAATTACTTTGTATTTGATGAAGAAGGGAACGAGATATATATTGTTGCGCACCAAGAATTTCTAATGACTTATCACAAAATATTTAACATTTAATCAAAACAAAATGAAAAATTTACATTCAATTTTCGCATTTTTATTATTGCCAATTTTTCTTTTTTCTCAAAAAATTGACATCAAAAAGGAAAAAATTCAATACAATGAAAAAGAAGTAGCAGTTGTAAAATCACCATATTTAGATCACTATGAATACTATACAATTACGGGTGAAAAGGTTTTTGAACTTGATTTGAAAGGAGTAGGTCTTACTGCAGATGAAATGTTGTTTTATATGACAATTACAGATGGTAAAAAAACAACGCAGATTCCATATGAAGTAACAATCAATTCTTTTAAAGTTTCTAGAATTATTACACATCAGTTAGCTGTCAAACATCATTTAATTGATGAAAAAGGAATCAACAAAGAAGAGTTAGATAAATTTTTATCAGTAGAAAGAGAAAATCTAGGAGAAAAGTATCTTGCAATGAAAATGAAAGCCAAAGAAGAACAGAATACTAAAAATGCTAAGATAAGCAGTGTAATATCTATATATAACCCTAGAATGGGCAAAAGTGGAGAAGTTTTATATGGTAATGCTTATAATGCTAGAATAGCTGGGTATGTGAAATTATATACTTGTGATGCTTTTACAAGCAATCCTTGTATGGAAGTTTGGGATTTAGATGGTATTAAGGTAGCGCAAATGTATCCCGCAAAAGGAATGAAAAACTATTTGGTCTCTACTTATGATGGTAGAGAATTTACTTTTGAAGCATCTAGACCTTATGCTCCATCAGATTACGTATTTGTAACAGATTTAGTGGTAAATTTAATTCTTAATGATTATAAGCTAGAACATTACGAAAATTACAAAAGAGCAGAATTACAAAATGCCAAAATAAAAGATGCTGTTGCCAGAAGTATTAATTTATATGATGTTCCAGGATATGCAGTTGATAAAAAAGGCAAAAAATATGAAGGGAATCTTACCATTTGGTTTGAAAAATTAGATGTAGAAAGAACAGGTGAGAAATTACCAGAAATTGGAGCCGACATGTATGGACAACAAGTAACCGTGAAAACTGTAAATAATCTAGGAAGTTTTACAAGGACCTTTAATGCAGATTCTGGAGCCTATTTTTGCGCACAATTTAATGATGGAGAAGACTGTTATTATGGGCTTTCAGTAAAAGGAGAATTGATGAAAAAGTTACAAAATTTTGGAGATTTACATGGCAATAACTCTTATTTTTATAAACTTATTGAAAAGAAAAATAATATAATGCTGTTACAAGATCCCGTAGAGTTACAGAAATATGTGGTAAAAGTAAATAATCAAAGTATGGGACAGATGATAGATAATCGTTCTAATGATAAACTTTCCGAAAAACTTGCAGAATATCTTAAAGACTGCAAAAAAATATCAGATGAGATAAATGATAAAACTCTAGACGTGAAAAGTGAAGATAATCTTAAGTATATCATAGATGAATATTCTAAATGTCAAAAATAATAATGTTCTACTGTGGTGTGAAATAACAATTTGCAAACCAGACAATTAAATCTTTTTAATAAAAATTTAACAAAGAGACAATTTAAAGACTGAAATATATCATTAGTTTTATATAAAATTATAACCATGCCAGAAACAATTTCCCAAAGCTCAAGTTCTGAACTTTTTTCTATTAAAGAAGGTAGAAATATAAGAGCAAAGCTATATGCAGAATCTGCTTTTTATTTAGATGCTTCTTTAGAATTTACTCAAAATGTAAACCAAAAATATGGTAAAGTAGAAACTGCTATTGCTCAATATAGAACAACATCAGTTGTTAATTACACAGGAAAAGTATTTGCTATTTGTACAGGACAGGTTTTCTTACAACCTATGCAAGATGATGCCACAAAAGTTAACCTAATTTTGCGTCCTTTTAAGCAACCTATTAATGGCTTACCAATCAAATATTTTATCTACAGAGGTTTGAAAAAATCAGATTTTTTTGCTAATGGAAAATTACTTTCAAAATCTGAAGTTACTAGTGAGTTCATCAATAATGTGAGAGACGAATATGATAAATTTTATAATCAAAATAATAATTTAACAAAACCAGACTTTTTAGCAAGTTTTTTGGGCTATAGAGAAATAGATGATGCTTTACAGGATGAAAACGAATTAATAGACGAATATTTTTTTAAAACATCTGAGATAGAAGAAGATAAAGTAGCTTTTGAACTTCCTATGATACAGAAGGGAACTTATCTAGGAAATGCAGAAGGAACGATAGGTGTTGATATAGTTTTAAACAAAGGAGATTACTACATACAAAATGATGCTAATCCTTTTCAGTTAAATCTAAAGTTTGCGAGAGAAAAAGAGCACAAACTTACGTATGCCAATTATAGCGATTTCCGTAAAAAATTAATTAGAGAAAACGCTATTGTTTTTATGGATATAGCGTCGTTTTATGGGTTACATTCAGAAAACGGGAAAATACATCTTAATAATTCTTCTGATGTTGCAAAATCTCCTGAATCTATTTTTAATTTGATTAAAAATTATCAAACCGCTGCAACTACTTATTTATATATACAAAGTAATAGACAACGATCTTATAACTTCTATGGAAACTATAAAATTTCTGCTAATGATAACCATAATCTAAAAATAGGAACTGATGTTAATAATTTATCCGCAATGATATTTGGTGGTGAAGATTGGCCTGTTTTATCTTTTAAAAATGAGCAAAACTCTGAAAAATTATTTGTTTCACTTATAAATGATAAAAATTACTTTGATAAGGTTTTCTATATAGACATTGCAAATCCTAAAGGAGAAAATGAAAATAATCTTTTCATTAAAGATTTAAAAAATGCTACAGAAACTAAAGATGTAGATTTTATTACACCTATTGAATTTAAAATTAGCAAATCAGCGGGGATTATAAAATTAGTATATGTTGGTAAGGATTTAGACGAAACTTATATAAATAATGAAAGTTTGTATTTACTAAATAAACATCATAATGTAGTAAGAGATGTGTTCCCTGTAATTAATGCAAAAACACATCTTAAAGGAAATGGCAATTTTTATAAAATAAGTTTCAATGAAAAATATTTTGTGAATTTTAAATTGTTTTCCAATCTGCAATCTGTTTCTACAATTAACAATAGTGTGGTTTTTTATCAGGGGAAAAAGAAAATAGGACAAGACATTTTAGTAAAAGAAAAAGTTTTATTTGTTGCAAAAAAAGAAGACACTATAGATAGCAATGAAATTAATAATGTTAATCTTATTTTTGGAACAAGTAGTTCTATGTTTACATCTTTACCAAAAGATGTTGAAACAAAGATTTTGATGCAGAATCTCTATGGAGATACAAATTATAATTTCTATTATAATGAAATTAATAATAGTGGAAATATTGTAAAACTTATAAAGTTAAAGTATAATGAACAATATGATACCACATACTTTTCTATTGGTATTACTAAAGAAGAGTTAGATAGATTACTTACAATAGTGCCAGAAAATGCTACTAATGTAAAATTGTATTTAGAGGAAGAAGATATTAATCCTTTATTAGATATAGAGGCTAAAAAATCTTACTTTAAATACTCTTTAGGAATAAATTTTGAAAACAGCAATGGAGGTTTGGCTGTTTTATCTCCTACACAGAAAGTATATGTTTATGGAGAAAGCATACATTTTCTTGCTTCTAGTGATTTTGTTAATTTTGAGACAAGTCTTATTTATGAACCTTTAATTATAGAGTAAAATATGAATACAATACAAATATTAGAATTTTTAAAATACTTTAGTCTTAAAGGACAATTGATTGGTTTTGATAATAGTGGAGGAGATTTTTTAGACTATGTTACAAAGGAGACAGAATTCATTACTACTCCAGAAAATTTAAAATTTAAAATACGACAGTTTAGGATAAATTGGGGAGAAGTAAAAAGTAATCAAAAATCAGTTAATTTTTGTGAAAGGAATTTTTGTTTTGATTTGAGAAATAATTCTGACATTTTGGGTACGGAAAATAATCCTGAAAATTTAATCAGACCAATCAACGCAAAGCCATTTTCTTCTGGAGGAAAACAGTATATAAGGTATCTCTTCTATTCAAATCATTATTATAATGAAATGAAAAGAGACCCAAATTGGCATATGCAAACTGTAAATCAGTATGACAATGTTTTATGGCTAAATGAAATGGGAGAATCTTATTATCCTTTTTCTATGATTATTTCAATCCCAAATGAAAGTAAAGTTGATTTTGAAAAGTTTTTAAATTTAAAAATGGGAGAAATTCAGTATCACAATGGAGTAAGAGAAGTTGAGAACAACACTTGGAGAAAATATTTTTATACAGCATTAGATAAGGCAATAAGAAATAATGCTGAAGATTTACAAGAGATATTAAAATATCCATCAGAAGTAATTATAGATGAACTATGTTTAAATAGTAATAATGAAACATATTCATTAAATGATTTAAAATTGCTGATTAAAAAAATTGCTGATTATTGGAATGGTATTTTTAGCTCAATAAGTGATGATGATAAAAAGAATTTGATATTTGGGATTTTAGAAAAAATTCAAAAAAAAGATGCTGGAGAAATTTATGATTTATTTTTTCAATCAGATACTCTATATTTTAAAAAATATAAAGATTTATTGGGGGATGATGAAGCAATAAAATTTGTTTATCTTTTGATGAGGCTTTTTTACATGAAAATAGATTTTAATGAATATAAAACGCAAATTAGTAATTTACCTTCTGATCATATAATTCCTATCATAAAAGAAGATTTTCTTCCTCATAATACTGGCGCAAGTAATGTGTTACTAACAAAAGGACCTGAGCCAAGTTACGAAATGACAGATTATGGATTAAAAATAGAAAAAATAGATTTTTATACTTTTAAATTTGGTGATTCTTATTCAAAGATTGTTACAGGTGAAAAAGATCCTTGTAGACTAATAAAAAATAAGTTTTATAATTATAATGAAATTATTGGTCTTTTTTGTTGTTTTAGCAGAAAGGAAGTGGGTTTGATGCAAGGTATGATTTATCCTGTTCCTGCATTTGCTTATGAAGCTTTTCATAAAGGTCTTTCTAAAGATTATACCATACTGACTTTTATAAATGATTTATCTAATGCGGCAGGTGTTCTATTTCCTTTTTTTAATATTTTAATTGGTGAGGAAGTTGTTATTAATTTAATCCTACTCATAATAGGAGAAACTGGGCTTTTATTAGATAGTGATATAATGAAAGGTACTGTAGATGATTTAAAGAAAACACCAAAAGGAAAAGTATTCCTATATACGTATTATTTTATTTCTGGATTTTGGGGGAATTGTGAGCAAATCAATGTTGTATCTAAAGCTATCAATACAAATAAATATAAAGCTATTTTTGATTTTGAAAATTTACTTTCAGCTTGGGGAGCATTTTATGCAGATCCTAATGATTTTATGAGCGTTGCCGACAACCCTAATAGAGAGGAATTAATAAAACTTATGAATAGGATTCAAAAAGATTATGAAAGATATAAAAAGTAAAATGAAAAATACATTATTTAAAACCTGTTCTTTAATAATAATTTTAACTTATTTCGGAGGGTGTACCAATCATAAAAAATTGGATAAAGAAGAGCTGGAAATTGTTGCCAAATTGATAAACAAAAAATTATTTGAGAATCAAACTTCTTCAATAATTACAGATGAAATACTTGCGAAATATGAAAAAGATACCATAACAAATCCACTTGTAATAGATTCGTTAGTTAGAACAGACGTTACAAATAGAAAGTATTATATTACAATATCCAATACACTTTTTCCAATAGATAGAAAAGGAGATTTGTTTAAAGAAACCATGAGTTTTCTTGTCTATTTTCCTTTGGATAGAGAGGATACTGTTGCTAGAAAAATCAATATAAAAGAATTAAATATTAGAAAAAATTTAATTCTTGTGCCAAATGAGCCTCCCAATAATGGTCATATGTATTTAGGGAGTTTTGAAATTTCGAGAGTGGTATTTAATAGAAATTTAAAGCGTGCTCTAGTATATTATAAAGTAGATAAAGATGGTCATCATTTTGAGTCCTCAATGAAAGAATTTATTAAAGAAAATGATGTTTGGGAAGTTAAAGAAAATAAATTTCCGAAATAAGTAAGCAAAACTGATGATTTTAAAGAATTAAAAAAAATTGATGAAGGACAATATAAGAGAATTGAAAATGAGCTAAATAAAATATCAGAATATTATGACGAAATTATTAAATAAAATAGTAAAGCTGATATTTTTAGTATCAGTCTTATTAATAAGTTGCCAATCAGATGAAAATCAAGATGAAAATGAAATTATAAATTTAATACAAAGCACCTTAATAAAGCCAATACTCTATCCTAATTTTATTAAAAAAAATAAAATTTATTTATCTCAAAAAGATTATGATAAAGCCAATGTAATTCTTTTAATTGAACCAAAACCTTTAGATTCGGTTTGGTATTCAAAAGTTCTGGCTAATAATAAGTTTACATATCTACTCTCTGATACTATGTTAGAGCCAAAATTAAAAAATGATAATTTCGTGAAAATGATGACAATGATGAATGGCATAGATTTAAACAAACCATCGCATAAATTGAGAAAAATTAATTTTAAAGATATTAAAACTAGAAATAATATTATTAGAATAGATAATAAAAATAAAAATCCAAAAGGTTTCATTTATATTGGGAAATTTAATATTTCTCAAATCTATTTTGATAATAAAAGAGTTAATGCCT
>NZ_PTPZ01000012.1 GCF_002943105.1 Cloacibacterium normanense
CAAGAAAACTACAAACTTCATTATCTATTCATAAAAATTCCATTATAATAGATGTGGTAAATGAAATTAAAGAATTAATAAATCATTAATTCTTTATAAGAATGCATTTAAAAAAATGTAGTACGGCCAATAAAAACAATAACCATGTCAGAAACTCTTATTCCAAGTCAGAGTTCTGCGTTAACAAGTACCCAAAATGGTACTAACATCAGAGCAGATCTAAGACCAGAATCTCAATTTTATGTAGATACCGCAGTAGCTATTGGAAACCCTACTTCGTTTGGGAAAATATCTTCTATAGAATTTAGTACCACCTCCGTTATCTCATTTTCGGGAGTTTGTAAAGTCTATGCTATATGTAAAGGACAAGTTTTTTTGCAACCCATGAGTGGAGCAGGAAATGAAGGGAAGGTAAATTTAATATTGCGACCTTTTAAACAACCTATTAATGGATTGGCAATAAAATATTTTATCTATAGAGGATTAAAGAAATCAGACTTTTTTGCAGATGGTAAATTATTGGCAACTAATCAAACCGAAAGTAAACTGGTAGAAAAAGTTAATACCGAGTTTGATAATTTCTATAAAAACAAACAAGCTAATGAAAAACCAATATTTTTATCCAATTTTCTAGGATATAGAGAACTTACAGATACCGCTCAAAATGAAAACGATTTACTAGATGAATATTTTTTCAAAATATCAGATACAGAAACCGATAAAGTAGCCTTCGAATTACCAATGGTAGAAAGAGGTACGCTTTTAGGTAGTGCAGAAAGCTCACTTGGAATAGATGTAGTACTAAATGAAGGAGATTTTTTCATGCAAGACGATCCTAATCCTTTCCAGCTCAATTTAAAATTTGCCAGAGCAAAAGAGCACAAATTATCTACAGGAAATTATACACCTTATCGTAAAAAATTGGTAAGAGAAAGTGCTTCAATGTTTATGGATATAGCTGCATTCTATGGTTTACATACACAAGGCAAAGGAAAAATTTATATCAATGCTTCTACAGAACCATTGACAACTACAGCAAATATTTATAGTTTAATTGAAAAATATCAGACAAAAAATACCACATATCTTTATATCCAAAGCAATAGACAACGTTCTTATGATTTTTACGGAAATTATCATTTGGAAGATACCACCAATATTAAAGTAGGAACAGATGTCAGTAATCTTACCAAAGAAACTTTTGGCGTAAAAGAAGATTGGGCGGTAAAAGCATTTAATGGTGCAAACCAAATCACACTACAATTAACCACTGATAATTATACAGACGCAGCCGTATATGTAAAAACAGGTATTCTGAATGTAAATACTATACACGAAGATTACTACCTGAGAAATGACAATATTCTGCAAAAACCATCTACAGACCCTAATGTAACAGTAGATATAAACTACACCAAACCCATCACATTTGATGTCATTAAAACGGGAGCAGAAAACTCACCCATCTGTAATTTTATCCAGCTCATTTGTGAAACCAAGAAACTTTTGATACAGACAGAAGAACCAAATGCAGCAGATCCTAATACTACAGAAACAGTAAATTATTATCTAAAAGATATAGATGACGTTTTTGGGATGATAGATGAATCACCCGTTATCCAAAATAAACAAGACCGTGAACTGCACTATGTGGTAGATCAAAATCTATTGTTGGTGAACTTTAATAATGCAACAGGCGGAAAAGACATTGCCACTGTAACCAGTAAAAGAACAGAAGATGTTATCCAAAAAAGTGAAGACGAGACGCTCTCAAGAATAACCTACGAAACATTACTTCATAACATTAGGCAGAGCAATAACACCTTTACCGAAAGTTTAAGTGCCTACTCTGATAATACCAATAGCGGTACCATCCATTATGACAAAAACAAAAATAATTTTTATCAACCAGAAACACCATACTATTTAAAGACCCAAGTTTTTACAGACAGCCAAAGTGGTAACACCGTTACAGGTCTAACTCTAGAAGTGCAAACAGGAGGTTTACCAAGTAAGAAATTATTAGGCTTAACCAAAGACGAAAATGACATTTACTTAAATATCTTAAGTGAAAAAGATACTACAGGAGTAAAAAAATACAACAATGCCAAGTTTTACTTAAAGAACTTATTAGGCAACGAAGAAGATTACTACACCACTACAGAAGGTGTGAAGTACAGATTATACGAGCTCTACCTGATAGCCGAAGACAGAGAAGGTAAGATAGTACTGCTAAAACCTAACGAACCTACCAAACCCGTACAAGTTTCTACCATAGACCAGTGTGTATTTGCCACGCAAGAGTATAGTAAGTATGTGCCATTAGTAGAGAAAGAAAATATTGTTAATAACTATGTTCAAGTTCCATTATTATGAGTACGACAGCAGTAATTACTAAAAATAATAGAGCGGTTAAAGTAAATGGTGTTGACCAATCTAATGGACAAAAGTCTCCTTATATCTTGGAAGATTTAAAATTTGATATAGATGGAGCATTAATAGGATTCAAGGTTAATTCTAAAGAGTATTTTTTTATAGCCAAGAGTAACTATTTTGATGTAAATAAAGAAAAGGGCAAAGAAGGATATTGTTTAAAAAGTGCATATCAAGAATATAAAAACAAAAAATATATTTTAGGAACGTTAATAGATGAGTTGCTTAAAGAAGAATATTGGTTTGATAATCATTTTCAACTAGCAGAAAAAGGAGATATTTTCACATTAGAAAAAGTTGAAACTTCTGCATCAAAGACAAATAACTTCACAAAATATTTTGTGGCAAATGAGTATCGTTTCAAAATTAAAAAATTAGATATAGATTTTTTTGATACTACTCAGTATCCTATGGTAAGTAGTAGCACTGATGTTAACTCATCAGACTATAGTCAAATTATTCCAATACCAACTACAGATAGACTGAACAAATTTGATGGTAAATTTTTTCAGAAAAACTTTGGTGATGTGGTTTCTAGTTTGAATATAGAAGAAAAATATAAACAAGATCTATATAAAGGTATAATTCAGATTTGTTTTAAAATATATTGGCTTTTTGAAAATAAAGTTATAGATATTTTAGCAATAAATAATATACAGTTTATAGAAAATAAAATTATAGAATTAAATAGTTTAAATGGAGATGATAGTTCAAAATTAAGACAAGCAATAAATAATAATAGTAATTTTCAGAAAATAGATAAGATTATTGCGAATCTAATTTTGGATTGGGGGCATATAGATGGTTTTGAAGAATATATAAATAAAATTGAACCAATTTCCACACAAAATACCTCTTATGCTGGTTTATTGGCTCCTTTTACAGATTATTTTAATGCTGTTGTAAATTTATATGAAAATCTAGTATATGTAAATGAAAAAGAAAAATTCAAGACACCAGATGGTGAACCATCCACTTGGGGAGAAACAACTTTAATGATGCAAAGCAATGATAGGCTTGAATTCTTAAAAGATTTTCCTTCATCAGCATTATCTTTACTTTTTTCTTATGATGATATTAAAAAATATATTAATGATTATCTGTATTTAGTAGAATTAAGTAGTGCTACACAAGATTTTATTGTAAGATTATTAGAGTCATTATATTCTAATCCTATAGATGGGGAGAATATCCTAAAGCTATTATTAGAAAAAATAGGTAATACTACAAAATTTGAAATGCTTCTTATGATGTTTGATAGAGAATATCATAAGGAATGGGGTAAAGTAGTATTAGGTAATCTGCTTTTTCCTTATGGTAAAAGATTAGATTTATGTAGAGCATTATTACAACTTTGGAAAAACTCTAATTTTAATCCCAATTATAATAAATCTACAGGAGAAATAAAAAATCCTAATTTTTATTTTACAGATGAGATTGTAAATAAATTCCATTTAGAAAATGAAAATAAAACTCCTACTGCAATACTAGAAATAGGATCTCTAGGTTATTTGGTAGATAATTTAGGAAATCCTAATAAGTATAAAGTAATAAAAGACTATAGGGTTGAATATAGTGTAACATCTCTTCAAGGTGAAGTATTTGATGCAGTTCGTAATTCCAGAACCTATGAAATTAGATATGAAAATGGAGTGTATAAAGGGTATGAAGAATACCCAGATTTTGTGTATCCTCCAGGTGCACCTAGATTTCATATATATCAACCTGTTACTTTATTAGTATATGATAAAGGAAATCCTCTGTTTCCTCAGGAATCAGTGATACCAGCATTTCTTTTGTATGTTGCTAAAGATATAGAGAGATTAGAAAAAATAGATGTTGCAGTATCTTTTGCTGTGAACACCACACTATTAATTTTGCCATTTTTCTTAACAGGTGGGATAGCAATATTAGGTGAACTTTCTTATTTAAGATATTTCATATATGCAGGTAGGGCTTTAAAAACTGGCGTAACCAGTGCAGAAGCTGTTATGTATGTAAGAGGTGTAAATGCGGCATTAGAAGCAATTTCTATTACAGCTGCAGAAGCATCTTTATATTATGATGCAGTTTATAATCTTAATCAAACTGGTATTAAGGAAGAAGAAGCAAAAGCAGAAAATCTTGCACGCATCTATTTTTGGTTGTCTTTGGCTACTGCAGGTGCTTCTATTTTCTGTAGAGACAGAGCTTTAGATTTGGCAAGAACAATAGATACAAATACGATACCTTTAGATGCTAAAAATTTTATAAATAAAATATTAGGAATTGAAACTAAAGAATTAACAGCATTTGAACAAAAGTTAGATGATATACCTACTTTAAAAAATAAATACAACCAGCTTCTTTCTACTAATGCTAAGAAAAGTATGTTTTCTAAAAATTTTGGTAACCTTTCTAAAGAAGGACTTAAAGAACTAGATAGTAATGATGTTATTAATAACTGGATAAAGTTAGCAGACAATAATATAGAGGATAGAACTCTCTTAAATGTAATTAAAAATAACGAAGTAACAGATGCTTATGTAAAATATTATGGAGATAATAGTTTAAAAACAGAACTTTTATCTTCAAATGCTACAGAAAGATATGCTTTTTTATCTAAAGTAAAGACCGATCAAGCGGTTTTTAATGCCTACAAAGCAGATACAGATTTACTAAAAGCTTGGAAAAATTCATATAACGAGGTAAATATTAGAAATAATTTTAATATTTTAACTTCACAAAGACAAATAAATTGGCTTAAAAGATATGGTTTATCTGATGAACTATTTTTACGCGCAAAAAATAATCCAGATATATTATTGTCTTTCAATAAATATTATGATGAATCAGCGTTAATATCAAAAATTGAGAACTATTCTAACAATATTAAAGAAGAAATTATTTTCTTTGAAAGATTTGGTTCTAAAAATGAAGAATGGTTTCAGTTTTTCAAAAACAATCCTGATGAAATAATTTTTGAATTAGGATTGTATAGCGAAAGATTGGTAAAGACTTTTAATAATTTGTATAGGTATGAAGTATTAGTGTCTACTGATGAAATAGTTTTTAATGTGTTGAAGCAAGGTGGGATAGAACCAGCTTGGACAAATATGGCAAAAAGAATGGGTGGTGAAATAAGTTTTGATTTCAATACAGAACTACTAAAACAGAAAGGATATAATGTAAAAGGACTTGGGCAAAAATGGACAGATGATGCTTTTGAAGTTTGGAATGATAAAATAACCAGTGTAAAAACAGAGTGGACAACTAACCCGTATTATCCCGGTGGAGAATCTTTAGGCTATAAGGAATTTTATAATGTGTATAATGAAACAGGGAATGATATACAAGCTACAAAAGCTACAACTTTCTATAAAACGATGAGCTCAAAAGGTTTTTTAACAATTAAAGTAGATATATATCCTGAAAAAGAAGAAGTAATAGTAATATTAAAAAAATAAATTTATGAGATATTTAACTTATATGATAAATAATAAATTGTATTCAGATTTAGGAGAAGATACAATAAATGATTTTTATACAAAACTGAATATTCAATCCGTTTTAAAAGATAGCATTCTCCAAAGAATAGATGCAGAAGCAGATTTTGAAATATCAGTCGCAGAGCTGCAACAACTTGTTCCTGCTTTATCTGCAAGAATAGATGAGTTAATTGGCAATCCTAATTTTAATCCTTTTAAAGAAAGATTAAGACAAAGAAATCCAGTACAGTTTGGTAGTAATCCTTTTACTTGGAAAGGAGTTACATATTATTTATATGTGAAAACAAATCCTATTGATAGTGAAATTAGTAGAACTAATGGATTTTTAGAATTAACAAAAGAGTTTATAAATCAAAATAAACCATTAAAATATATTTATAAGATTAACTAGATAAAAAGTTATTTACGAGAAGCCCCCCCCGCTGCGCAAAGTCTCCCGACTTTGAGCAACAAAAAAATGAAAAATGAAAGAAGGCTATACCATAAAAGACCAAGAAAAACCCCACTTTATTACCTGTACAGTAGTAGATTGGATAGATGTTTTTACAAGAAAGGTTTATAAAGATATAGTAGTTTCATCATTAGAATATTGCATAAAAGAAAAAGGAATGGTTTTGTATGGTTATGTGATAATGAGCAATCATATCCATTTAATAGTACAATCTAAAGAAGGTAGATTATCAGATTTAGTAAGAGATTTTAAAAAGTTTACCGCAAAAAATATTTTAGAAGCCATACAAACAGAACCAGAAAGCAGAAGAGAGTGGATGCAGGCTTTATTCAAAAAAGCAACAGAAAGCCATACAAGAAATAAAAATTACCAGTTTTGGCAATATGGCAATCACGCAGAAGAAATATATAGCTTACATTTTATGTGGGACAAGCTAAATTATATACACTTAAATCCAATAAGAGCAGGAATTGTAGAAAAAGCCCAACATTATATTTATTCATCAGCGAGTAATTATATAATGAGCAAAGGATTAGTGAGTGTAGAATTGGCAGATAACCCAGTAATTAATACAAGCAAAACAAATGAATTTTGGAAATATAGTAATTATGATGAGTAAGTTTGGCTCAAAGTCAGGAGACTTTGCGCAGCGGGCAAAAAGATAAAGAAGATTATGAATATATTAAACAATTACAAAGTACAATTCGGAATTAAAAAATTTTTTAATGATGATTTTGAATTTATAAGCACAGTAAATGATTCGCTAAGTGCTTTTATATGGGGAGCTGATAGTGTAAGTCGAGCAAATCAATTGTTGGATTCAGCAAATAGAGCGCTATCAAACCCCAATCCAAACTCAACTACAACTTATCCCGCACAAAGTATGATGCTTGTAGTTATCAAAAAAACAACTACAAGGATATATGATGAAATGGATAATTATGAAAATCCTAATCACACGCCAGATTTTGAGTTACCAACTTCAGATTTTAAAGTAATTGTGGAAGCTTGGCGGGATTATTTAGTAAGTAGAGGAAAGTGAAAATTATATTTTTACAAAAGTAACCCCCGCTGCGCAAAGTTTGCAACTTTGAGCAATGCTAAAATATAAAAACTAATAACCAAGAAAACTTAAGTAAAAATAAGACTAATAACCAAAATTTATAAAGTTTTAGGCTTTATAAAAAAGACTAAAATCAAGAAAACTCAATCAAAAGCATAAAAACTACCCAAATCAAAGATATATGTCAACAACCACATTACAAAAAAGGTATTATCCAGCCTTATCTTCTGTAGTAACAGCAGAAGATTTACCAGATATTTTAGGTTTTATAAAAGACGGGGTGCAAAATCTTTTGTCTCAAATTTACTATAAAGATTTCCAGCATAGTAAAGGCGCAAAGGGAGATTCTGCATTCTACGGATTATCTATAGTTTCACCACAGAGAATTCAATTAGAAATTCCGGGTACTGATATTTATTTGGTGTTAAATC
>NZ_PTPZ01000013.1 GCF_002943105.1 Cloacibacterium normanense
TTTTATCTATAGAGGATTAAAGAAATCAGACTTTTTTGCAGATGGTAAATTATTGGCAACTAATCAAACCGAAAGTAAACTGGTAGAAAAAGTTAATGCCGAGTTTGATAATTTCTATAAAAACAAACCAGGTAATGAAAAACCAGTATTTTTAGCCAGTTTTTTAGGATATAGAGAACTTACAGATATCGCTCAAAATGAAAACGATTTACTAGACGAATATTTTTTCAAAATATCAGATACAGAAACAGATAAAGTAGCCTTTGAATTACCGATGGTAGAAAGAGGTACGCTTTTAGGTAGTGTAGAAAGCACACTGGGAATAGACGTAGTGCTTAATGAAGGAGATTTTTTCATGAAAGACAATCCTAATCCTTTTCAACTCAATTTAAAATTTGCAAGAGCAAAAGAACATAAGTTATCTACAAATATCGCTACCAATAATTATCAAAAAAAATTGGTAAGAGAAAGTGCTTCAATGTTTATGGATATAGCTGCATTCTATGGTTTACATACACAAGGCAAAGGAAAAATTTATATCAATGCTTCTACAGAACCATTGACAACTACAGCAAATATTTATAGTTTAATTGAAAAATATCAGACAAAAAATACCACATATCTTTATATCCAAAGCAATAGACAACGTTCTTATGATTTTTACGGAAATTATCATTTGGAAGATACCACCAATATTAAAGTAGGAGCAGATGCTAGTAACCTTACCAAAGCAACTTTTGGCGTAAAAGATGATTGGGCAGTAAAAGCATTTGATAATTATAATCAATTGGTATTGCAACTAACTACCGATAATTATACAGATGCAGCAGTATATGTAAAAACAGGCGTTTTGAATGTAAACACTACCCACGAAGATTACTACCTGCGAAATGATAACCTCCTGCAAAAACCATCTACAGATCCCAATGTAACTGTAGATACCAACTATACCAAACCCATTACGTTTAACGTAGTTACAACGGGAACAGAAAACTCTCCTATCTGTAATTTTATACAACTTATCTGCGAGACAAAGAAGCTATTGGTACAAACAGAAGAGATTACGGATCCAGCTACCAATACTACAGAAACTATCAATTATTATCTAAAAGACATAGATGATGTTTTTGGGATGATAGATGAATCACCCGTAATTAAAGAAAAACAAGAGCGTCAGTTACACTATGTAGTAGATCAAAATCTATTACTCATAAACTTTAACAATGCAACAGGCGGAAAAGACATTGCCACCGTAACCAGCAAAAGAACCCAGGATATAATCCAAAAAAATGAAGACGAGACGCTCTCAAGAATAACCTACGAAACATTACTTCATAACATTAGGCAGAGCAATAACACCTTTACCGAAAGTTTAAGTGCCTACTCAGATAATACCAATAGCGGTACCATCCATTATGACAAGAACAAAAATAATTTTTACCAACCAGAAAAACCATATTATCTAAAGACCCAAGTTTTTACAGACAGCCAAAGTGGCAACACCGTTACAGGACTTACTCTGGAAGTAGAAACAGGCGGTTTACCAAGTAAGAAATTATTAGGCTTAACCAAAGACGAAAACCAATTATACTTAAATATCTTAAGTGAAATAGATACTACAGGAGTAAAAAAATACAACAATGCCAAGTTTTACTTAAAGAACTTATTAGGCAACGAAGAAGATTACTACACCACTACAGAAGGCGTGAAGTACAGATTATACGAGCTTTATCTCATAGCCGAAGACAGAGAAGGTAAGATAGTACTGCTAAAACCTAGCGAACCTACCAAACCCGTGCAAGTTTCTACCATAGACCAGTGTGTATTTGCTACGCAAGAGTATAGTAAGTATGTGCCAACATTAGAAAGAGCAGGATTAGTTATGTTAAAATTAGAACTTTAAGAAATGAGAGAAGCAGTAGTTTTAGAAAACGGATATATAGTATATTTAGATACTATCACGAATCATTCTTTTTATAGTGCAGATGTACCAATTGTATTTAATAGAAAAGGAAGAGTTAGAATTTTCACAAAAGATAGTACTACTTTTATAGCGTTATATGATTCTGTTAGTGGTAAGTTCAAATATTATGCAAAAGCAAAAGAGTTTTGGCAAAATGCAATTCCTGCAAAAAAAAATACTTTTTATGCTGATACTAATTATTCAGAACTTGGTAGTAATGTATTTAAAGCTGATAATGTGCCATTTCATTTAGATCCGTTAGAAATTTATGGTAGTGATGTTTCAATTGGAAAAGGTGTAGACAATGGAACTACAGTAATTTTAATAAAAGAAAATATTAGATACGAAAGTAACATTGGATATTATACAGTAGAAAAGAGAAGTTTTAAATTTAATGATAAAAATAGTTGCAAAGAAAACGGGCATAATGTAAGCGGAAACCTTTGTAGTAATCAAAATTTTGATACTGGAATTCAAAATTTAGAGGGTTACAAAGAAGAAACTTTCCTAAAACTTTCTATAGATTCAGAAGAATATATTAATCATTATCGCTCTAGAGTTGCAGATAAAAAATATAAAAATGAAGTAACGGGGGTATTTTATTTTGATTTTCAAGAACATGCACCAATAATTGAAGATATTTCGTATATCTTCTATAAAATTTTAAAAAATGACAAACTAATTAATTATCTAAAGAGTCCTGAAATAGATCTTTTTCAATTATTTGAAAAGCATTTTAGTAATACAAATTATCAAGATACTAATAGTATTTTACCGGGAAATGCTCAAAAAAATTATCATAAACTATATACAGAAAGATACTTTAATTTATTATACATTAGATTAATAGAATTTTTTAATTGGGCTTATGGCGTACAAATTAATTTCTACGCTTTAGAAAAAATGGATGTTAGGATTAGAGTCTTAAGTCTATTTACAGAAGATGAAATATCACAACTTTCTTATAATTACAAAATAATGCTTCTTGAAGATATTTTAAAATCTGAATTAGCAATTAATGGAAGATGGAGTATTTATAATGGAACCAATTTAACAGAAGAAGAATTAATTGTAAAAATAATTAGATCTTTCTATAGAGAAAACGAATATGGGAATCCTATTTATGATGAAATTAATAAGTTTTTAGATTATTTAATATCAAAACCAAAATATGATGTAAATATATCTAAAACACTTTTTGAAGTTTTGTATGATAAGATTGGAGATGCCATATTTTTTGGAGATGACCAAATAGGTGCTCAAGGAAAATACATACAAGCAGTTTATGAACTATGGACGCAAAGCAAATATAATCCTAATCACGAATTGCCATTGGTAGCAGCCAACGCACTAAAACTATTTACATATACCCCATATCAAGCAATTTCAACACCAGAAGGTGGAGCATTAGCTGCCCCTAGAATTATAAATTATGAATCTAATAAACTACCGCTTTTAGGTTATATAGACAATTATGATTTTAAATTTAATAACGATGGAGGATTACACAAAATAATATCTGTAGAAAAAACACCAGGATTAGCAGGTAGTGATGCCATTAGAGGATATTATGATATTTACCAGCCAGTAACTATAAAACAGACCAATGCAGATGATACCATTGTAAGTGTGCCAAAAGATAATGGTGCAACCCCTATTTTTTATCTGATGTATGTAGATAGTAAAGGAGATTATGCGGATATGAAAACTAGCCTTGGCTCTGCTCTTGATATTGCATTATCTTTTTTAGGAGTAGGCGAATATAAAAGTATAAGTTACCTTACCAAAGCAAGTGAATTTAGAAAATATCTTGCAGGTGGTATGGAGGCAGCAGAAGAAGTAGCTTTTATAGCGAAAGTAGCCAAAGGTTTTGCGGCGGCACAAGCTGTTTTAGGTGCAGCTCACTTTATTTTTAATTTTGCTACTAACAATTGTGAAATTTTTAAAGTTAAAAATGCACCAGAACCTACAGAAGGAGACCCAAAATATCCTGCATACAATTTCTGTAAAAAAATAGATCATTGGCTTTTTGTGGTAGAAATGCTTACCTTCTCTGCAGATTTTTTGGCACAGAGAGCCCTAAAAAGAGCAACGAGAGAATTAAGAGCAGCAATACCAGATGGTACTGAATATGATGAAGTTAGAAATGAAATAAACGGACTTCCCGATTTATTAAATGATTTGAATAGCTTTATCAATAATATTAGAATTTCTCATCCTAAAGTTTATGATGAAGTAATTTTGATGTCAGAAAAAAAACAAGTAGATTTTATGTTTGATTTTGAAGGCAACAAAGCTATGTTAGATCAGTTGAATGCAAATCCTCATCTGATACACGAGAGTTGGGAAGAAATCACATATTTAAACAATTATAGAAAAGAAATAAAATTTATCCAAGAGTATTATCATCTAAAAAGCAATTTAAATTTAGAAAAACATATATTTAAAGGAGAATTAAATCCTAGAGAGGGCATTTTAGCATCACAAATTTCTGCAGAAAAAACATTTGCGGCAAATGGTAGACCAGATATTATTAAGTACGAAAGTTCAGGAATACATCATTTAAGAGAAATACCAGATGATGTAATGCTTGAAAGAATAACAAAAGGACCAAATCCAAAAGGTTATTTTAAGGCTAGAGTGAGAAAACGACCAGGAAATGGCTGGTTTAATCCAAGTGATACAAATCAATTAACAAGAGAATGGACTATTGCCAAAGAAACAACTTGTTTTCCAAATAGCTGGACAAAAGAAAAGGTTAAAGAAGAAATTTCGTTTGCTATTTCAAATAAAGTTTCAACTCAAAAAATAAATGAATTTGAAGGGGTTATGAGTGATGGTGAAAAATTGAAAATAATAACAAATTCATCAGGTGAAGTAATATCTGTTTATCCAATGATTAAATTTTAAAATATGAGCAATTTATTAAATCAAAACAATTTAGAATTCTTTAAAAGAAAAGATATTAAAGGAGATTTTATACCTGCCACTAAAGGTGGTGCTATGTCAGATTTTTTAGAACATTACGATATCAATAATTATTTAGATGACATAGAAAAAATTAATATGTATATAATGGGTGAAAAAGACATTAATGGAGATAACTCAATTAATGCAGAAATTTATACAGCATATATGGATCATACTTATGCATATATATATTACGATTTGGATCAACTACCTAATAATTGTATTCAGAGAATTGCATTGTCTGACTTTAAAGAGATACTTACAATGTGGGTTAATTTTTGTAAATTTTAATTATATGACGATGGTGTTATAATGGGATAAACGACGTTATTGAAGAATATAACCAGTTTAAGCAATTTTTACTACAAAATAATTATAATAAAGTATATGCAAAAGTAGAGGCTTTTACTAAGGAAGAAGATAAATTTGCTTTTATGTTTGATTTTCAGAAATATCCATCATCATTAAATGAATTAAATTTAGAAGATGATTTGATTGATGTTTGGAAAAATATCAACAATAGCGTAAAACCTTATAGAAAAATAGTAAAAGTATTGAGGGCAAGAAAATTTTTATCATCTGCTATTAATCACAAATTTAATATCCATATTTTTGAGGGAGAGGTTAAATTTTTTAGTACCAATATGACAACTGGAGGATTTCATCATATTTTTGGAGAAGGGGTTACACAAAATTCTTATGGTAAAATTGTAAATGTTCTGTCTACCGATTACAGAGGATATGCAAAAACGCACGCTGAAATATTCCACAATTCAAGTTTTTACAAGAAGGGAAACTATAGAAATAATGTATTTCAGGGATATATCAACAATGATATGTTTCGACAGGATTGGACGAAAGAAGAATTATTGGATAACATTGCTTTAGCTTATACTACAAAATATTTTGTTTCAGGTAACAAATATATTGGACAAATGAGTGATTCTAAGCTAATAACAATTTGTGTAAAAGATGGGAATAACAATATGAATGTTGATTTTATTAATGAAATAATAACGGCTTGGCCAAATAACTAGAATATGAGTACTTTATCAAAATACAAAATACAATTTGGTATTAAGAAAATTTTTAATACTGATTATAAATTTATGAGTTCTACAAATACATTTTTAGATAATTTTATTACTGATTTTTATGACGTTAGTGGCTCCACTCAATTATTAGATGGAATCAATGAAGTAATAAATAAACCACTTGATGGTGATATGTTTTTTCCATCACAAGGTTTACAGTTGGCTATAATTGCTCCTCAAATTACAAAAATTTATAATGAACAGGATAAGTTTTATAAAAATGAAAATTCTTCGCCAGATTTCCAATTGCCAACGCCAGATTTTAAGGTAATTGTAGAAGCTTGGCGAGATTATTTAGCAAGTAGAGGAAAGTAAAAATTATATTTTTACAAGAGTAATCGTTCTTTTGAATTGACGATAATATGTTAATTCAGATAGCCTTTTGTGGTAGAAATGCTTACTCGCTACGCAAAGTTTGCAACTTTGAGCAATGATAAAATATAAAAAAATAATAACCAAGAAAACTCAAAACAAAACATAACAAAAACTACCCAAATCAAGATATATGTCAACAACCACATTACAAAAAAGGTATTATCCTGCCTTATCTTCTGTAGTAACAGCAGAAGATTTACCAGATATTTTAGGTTTTATAAAAGACGGGGTGCAAAATCTTTTGTCTCAAATTTACTATAAAG
>NZ_PTPZ01000014.1 GCF_002943105.1 Cloacibacterium normanense
TTTTCATGAGTATTTTTCTCATTTAAAGTATTATGCTTTCAAAATGATAGTTTGATAGGATAGGATAGAATAGTTATAAAACAAAAAATCCTCATCATGTAAATGATGAGGATTTCAAAATAAAAACTGGCGGCGACCTACTCTCCCGCGTTAGCAGTACCATCGGCGCTAGAGGGCTTAACTTCTGTGTTCGGAATGGGAACAGGTGAGCCCCTCTGCTAAAACCACCCTAAATATTGTATATAAGAGTTATGTTTATAACTTTTTTTATCGATAAAAACGTTCACAAAGAGCTAACCTTATCTCTTTCGAGTGCCTATTAGGCTATAAATCTACGGGTAATTAGTACTACTCGGCTATGACATTACTGCCTTTACACCTGTAGCCTATCAACGTCGTCATCTCCAACGACCCTTAAAAGAAGTCTCATCTCGCGGCGAGTTTCGCACTTATATGCTTTCAGTGCTTATCTCTTCCAAACATAGCTACTCAGCGGTGCACCTGGCGGTACAACTGATACACCAGAGGTTTGTTCAACACGGTCCTCTCGTACTAGAGTCAACTCCGCTCAAACTTCTAACGCCCGCAATAGATAGAGACCGAACTGTCTCACGACGTTCTGAACCCAGCTCGCGTGCCACTTTAATGGGCGAACAGCCCAACCCTTGGGACCTTCTCCAGCCCCAGGATGTGACGAGCCGACATCGAGGTGCCGAACCTCCCCGTCGATGTGAGCTCTTGGGGGAGACTAGCCTGTTATCCCCGGAGTACCTTTTATCCTATGAGCGATGGCCCTTCCATACGGAACCACCGGATCACTATGTCCTGCTTTCGCACCTGATCGACTTGTAGGTCTCACAGTCAAGCACCCTTATGCCATTACACTCTACGCACGGTTACCAAGCGTGCTGAGGGTACCTTTGAAAGCCTCCGTTACTCTTTTGGAGGCGACCACCCCAGTCAAACTACCCACCACGCAATGTCCTTCTTTCGAAGTTAGGCTCCAAGTAAACAAAGGGTGGTATTTCAACGTTGGCTCCACAAACACTAGCGTGCCTGCTTCAAAGCCTCCCACCTATCCTACACATTATTTACTCAGAGTCAATACGAAGTTATAGTAAAGGTTCACAGGGTCTTTTCGTCCCATTGCGGGTAATCGGCATCTTCACCGATACTACAATTTCACCGAGCTCGTGGCTGAGACAGTGCCCAGATCGTTACACCATTCGTGCAGGTCGGAACTTACCCGACAAGGAATTTCGCTACCTTAGGACCGTTATAGTTACGGCCGCCGTTTACTGGGGCTTCAGTCAATGCCTTCGAATTACTTCTAAGCACCTTCCTTAACCTTCCAGCACCGGGCAGGTGTCAGACCCTATACAGCATCTTTCGATTTAGCAGAGTCCTGTGTTTTTGATAAACAGTCGCCTGGGCCTCTTCACTGCGGCCAGCATTACTGCTGGCGTCTCTTCTTCCGAAGTTACGAGACTATTTTGCCTAGTTCCTTAGCCACGACTCACTCGAGCACCTTAGGATTCTCTCCTCGACTACCTGTGTCGGTTTTGGTACGGGCTGTATAAATCGCTTTTCTTGGAAGCGGGTCCTTAGGATTATCAGCGCATCCGAAGACTTGCTGTACTATCGTAACCTCGCAGTTACTTCAACGTACTATTCCGTCAGTACGCACCTAATTTCCAACTCCGTCACTTTATTATTATACAGGTACGGGAATATTAACCCGTTGTCCATCCACTACCCCTTTCGGGTTCGCGTTAGGCCCCGACTAACCCTCAGCTGATTAGCATGGCTGAGGAAACCTTAGTCTTTCGGTGAGGGGGTTTCTCGCCCCCTTTATCGTTACTTATGCCTACATTTTCTTTTCTATCCGCTCCACAATACCTCGCGATACTGCTTCGGCGCAAATAGAATGCTCCCCTACCAGATGTACTATTGTACAAATCCATAGCTTCGGTAATATGCTTATGCCCGATTATTATCCATGCCGGACCGCTCGACTAGTGAGCTGTTACGCACTCTTTAAATGAATGGCTGCTTCCAAGCCAACATCCTAGCTGTCAATGCAGTCCAACCGCGTTGTTTCAACTTAGCATATATTTGGGGACCTTAGCTGTTGGTCTGGGTTCTTTCCCTCTCGGACATGGACCTTAGCACCCATGCCCTCACTGCTGCGAAACATTTATTAGCATTCGGAGTTTGTCAGGAATTGGTAGGCGATGAAACCCCCGCATCCAATCAGTAGCTCTACCTCTAATAAACTTGTCGCAACGCTGCACCTAAATGCATTTCGGGGAGTACGAGCTATCTCCCAGTTTGATTGGCCTTTCACCCCTACCCACAGGTCATCCGAAGACTTTTCAACGTCAACCGGTTCGGTCCTCCACTCTGTGTTACCAGAGCTTCAACCTGCCCATGGGTAGATCACAAGGTTTCGCGTCTAATCCTACTAACTATGCGCCCTATTCAGACTCGCTTTCGCTCCGGCTCCGGACCTGAAGTCCTTAACCTCGCTAGTAAAATTAACTCGTAGGCTCATTATGCAAAAGGCACGCCGTCACACCATATAGGTGCTCCGACCGCTTGTAGGCGTACGGTTTCAGGTTCTATTTCACCCTTCTATTCGAAGTGCTTTTCACCTTTCCTTCACAGTACTTGTTCACTATCGGTCTTTCAGGAGTATTTAGCCTTGGAGGATGGTCCCCCCATATTCAGACAGGATTTCACGTGTCCCGCCCTACTCATTTATCATCTATGTATGCCTTTCGATTACGGGGCTATCACCCTCTACGGCTGTTCTTTCCAGAACATTCTTCTAAACATATAAAGACTTTTGGGCTAATCCGCTTTCGCTCGCCACTACTTACGGAATCTCTTCGATTTCTTTTCCTCCGGGTACTTAGATGTTTCAGTTCTCCGGGTTTGCTCCCATTGCTGGGTGACATGTCTTCAACATGCCGGGTTGCCCCATTCGGACATCTGCGGATCAATTCGTGTGTGCCAATCCCCGCAGCTTTTCGCAGCTTACCACGTCCTTCGTCGCCTCTGAAAGCCTAGGCATCCGCCATACGCCCTTAACGATTTCTTTCCTAATATTATATTAGTATATTTTTATACTCGGCACTCGAAAGTGCTCGGTTATCTCTTTGTGATGTCTTTATCGTTAATGTCAATGATCTATTTTGCTTCTTAAATGTCTAATGAACAAATATTGTTTTTGGCTCTATTCGTCTCTTTTAAATTAGACCTCTAAAACTGTGGAGAATAAGGGAGTCGAACCCTTGACCTCCTGCGTGCAAGGCAGGCGCTCTAGCCAGCTGAGCTAATTCCCCTCTAATTCTTTAGTAGTCTCGGGCAGGCTCGAACTGCCGACCTCTACATTATCAGTGTAGCGCTCTAACCAGCTGAGCTACGAGACTTTAAATCTCTTCCCTCTTACTAATGATTAGGGGTATATTTTTTTTATATCAACCAGTAAAAAAACCAAAGCGAACTGAGTAAGTTCTTATTTTAATTTTGTTTTACGTCTAATGACGCTCTAAAATGAGATGTTCCAGCCGCACCTTCCGGTACGGCTACCTTGTTACGACTTAGCCCTAGTTACTAGTTTTACCCTAGGCAGCTCCTTTTACGGTCACCGACTTCAGGTACCCCCAGCTTCCATGGCTTGACGGGCGGTGTGTACAAGGCCCGGGAACGTATTCACCGCGCCATGGCTGATGCGCGATTACTAGCGATTCCAGCTTCATAGAGTCGAGTTGCAGACTCCAATCCGAACTGAGACCGGCTTTCGAGATTTGCATCACATCGCTGTGTAGCTGCCCTCTGTACCGGCCATTGTATTACGTGTGTGGCCCAAGACGTAAGGGCCGTGATGATTTGACGTCATCCCCACCTTCCTCTCTACTTGCGTAGGCAGTCTCACTAGAGTCCCCAACTGAATGATGGCAACTAGTGACAGGGGTTGCGCTCGTTGCAGGACTTAACCTAACACCTCACGGCACGAGCTGACGACAACCATGCAGCACCTTGAAAATTGTCCGAAGAAAGATCTATTTCTAAACCTGTCAATTCCCATTTAAGTCTTGGTAAGGTTCCTCGCGTATCATCGAATTAAACCACATAATCCACCGCTTGTGCGGGCCCCCGTCAATTCCTTTGAGTTTCACTCTTGCGAGCGTACTCCCCAGGTGGCTAACTTATCACTTTCGCTTGGTCTCTGAACCCTAAAGCCCAAAAACGAGTTAGCATCGTTTACGGCGTGGACTACCAGGGTATCTAATCCTGTTCGCTCCCCACGCTTTCGTCCCTCAGCGTCAGTTATATCTTGGTAACCTGCCTTCGCAATTGGTGTTCTAAGTAATATCTATGCATTTCACCGCTACACTACTTATTCCAGCTACCTCAAATATACTCAAGACTTACAGTATCAATGGCAGTTCTATCGTTAAGCGACAGGCTTTCACCACTGACTTATAAGTCCGCCTACGGACCCTTTAAACCCAATAAATCCGGATAACGCTTGCACCCTCCGTATTACCGCGGCTGCTGGCACGGAGTTAGCCGGTGCTTATTCGTATAGTACCTTCAGCTACCCTCACGAGGATAGGTTTATCCCTATACAAAAGAAGTTTACAACCCATAGGGCAGTCGTCCTTCACGCGGGATGGCTGGTTCAGGCTTGCACCCATTGACCAATATTCCTCACTGCTGCCTCCCGTAGGAGTCTGGTCCGTGTCTCAGTACCAGTGTGGGGGATCACCCTCTCAGGCCCCCTAAAGATCATCGCCTTGGTGAGCCGTTACCTCACCAACTAGCTAATCTTGCGCGTGCCCATCTCTATCCGCCGGAGCTTTCAATATTAATTGATGCCAATCAATATGTTATGGAGTATTAATCTTCCTTTCGAAAGGCTATCCCCCAGATAAAGGCAGGTTGCACACGTGTTCCGCACCCGTACGCCGCTCTCTCATTTCCGAAGAAACAATACCGCTCGGCTTGCATGTGTTAGGCCTCCCGCTAGCGTTCATCCTGAGCCAGGATCAAACTCTCCATTGTATGTTTGTCTGACTCACTCAAAGTTGACTTCGCTTTGGTTTATTTTTTTTTACTTGGTTGTTATATTGTATTTCAAAGATCTCTTTTTCTTTCGCGCCTCAGAAAACTTTTCTGTCATCTTTCGTTTCTGATTTGCGAGTGCAAAAGTATAAATTATTTTTTAATCAACAAAACTTTTTTTGACTTTTTTTTCAAGACCGTCAGTCGCACTATTTACTTCGTTAGCTTAACTTAATTTATCTCTTTCAAAAAACTCTTTACTCTTCTGCGCTCCCTCATTTAAGGGACTGCAAAGGTAACTCTTTTTTCTAAACTTCCAAATATTTTTTTAAATATTTTTAAGTTCTCGTTTCGTATCTTTTTCTTTAATTAGCTCCTGCGCT
>NZ_PTPZ01000015.1 GCF_002943105.1 Cloacibacterium normanense
AAAAATGAAAGGTATGATTCTATAAGAATCTTAGCGAGTAATCCTTTTTCATTCTTAGAAGGTGCATCATCAGGTTGGTTTATTCCTGAACAATATGATACTACATATTTTTCTATTGGTATTACTAAAGAAGAGTTAGACAGATTACTCGCAATAGTACCAGAAAATGTTGCTAATGTAAAATTGTATTTAGAGGAGGAAGAGTATAATCCTTTATTAGATATAGAAGCTAAAAAATCTTACTTTAAATACTCTTTAGGAATAAATTTTGAAAACAGCAATGGAGATTTGGCTGTTTTATCTCCTGCAGAGAAAGTATATGTTTATGGAGAAAGCATACATTTTTTTGCTTCTAGTGAGTTTGCAGAGTACGAAAACTTAATAACCGAATAAAATGAATAGTGTACAATTAATAGAGTATATTAAATATTTTACTTTAAAGGGAAGTAGAATTGGTTTTAATGGTGATACGCCAAAAGATATAAGGATTACAAAAGAAGAAATAATTACTCCAGAAGGACATTACTTTTATATTGAAAATTTTTTAATAGACAATCATCTATATACATTTGATAAAGATTCTGCTGATTTTGAAAAAAGAAATATAACATTTGATTTATTTTTGGATAAAAGCAATATAGATAAGTTAATGATTCCAAATTTAGTAGTTCAATACGAAAATGGGGGTGATAAATTTAGAGTCTATATTTTTAATTCTACATTTTATAAAACATTACCAGAGAATATAAGAATACAAAATAGCAATTTATATGGAGCAGTAAGTTATATGGAGTCTTATGGGAGTTGGACATTTCCCTACTCTTTAATCATTACGATAAAGGATGTGGGTGCAAGTTTTGCTGATTTTGAATTATTTTTAAATATGAACTATAATGCTTGGAAGAATGATTTTAATGCTGCAATACAAAAAGCTAGTAGTACTGACAAAGATTTCAAAGATCTTATAAAATATCCTATTGATGTTTTTGAAAGAGAATTAGACATTAATACCCGAATTGCTTTAATAGAAATTCTTGCATATAATGAAATTTGGGATTTAATGGGGTGGGGAATTGATTTTGATGGACTTAATGAGCAAGATTTTGTTTTACAATTAATAGAATCTACACCAGATAAGGATGCTTATACTCTTTATCTAAAGATGTTTTCTGAAAACGCTAAACTGTTTAAAAAACTTGATGAAAAATTTGAAAATTTTGCTAATCTTAAATTCATTATTTTTCTAGTTAAAACTAAATATAAAGAAATTGCGAAAGATGGGGAAAAAGCACTTAATGATTATTTGGTAACTATTCCTGATCATCATATAGTACCTGTAAGAAGAATAAAAATTAAACCAAGTCTTAATTTATATGGGCCATATCCTATAATTGAACTATTGAATGATAAGATTAAGATACAAAGAATAGATATGTATATGGGAGGTAATATAATACAAAATTATACTAGTCTTTCTCCAGATCCTTTTGTACATTTATATAAAGAATTTCCTTATGATAAGATGCTTAAAATATTTATATGGAGTAGTTATGATGAATTAGGTTTAAGCCAAGGAAGAGTATTACCACTTCCAACATTTGCAATTAAAGCTTTTAGCAAAGCACTGTCAGATGATATAACTTTATTAGATGTAGCCAATAAAGTTATTGAAACAATAGGCATAATTTTACCTTTTTACAAACTTTTATACTTGCTAGAAGAAGTTGCATTTATGTATGAAATAGCTGGAGCTTTTTTTGAAGCAGGGAACGCAATGGCTGCAATGTATGTAAGTACTTATCTAGAAGATAAACTCAAAAAAACAGAAGGGGGTAGAGCTTTTTTAAAAGGGTATAATTATTTGTCTTTTATTTATGGAAATAAAGAAATAGCGAAAGCTGTTCTAAATGGAAGTTTAGTAGCACTTAAAGATGCAGAGAATCTTATGACATTATGGAGTGACTTTAATTTTGGATTAACAGAACCACAAAAAGATTATTTAAATGAACTCAAAGAATATAATGATTTAGAATTAGAAATTAAAGATATTCAAAGAGCAATTGATTTTAAAAACTAGTTTTTATGAAAAAGAATATATTATTTTTAATTTGTTTGTTTTTTTTGCATTTAAGTTGTAAAAGATCAAATCAAGAAATAAAGTTAGATGATTATGAAATTATAAAAATAGCAATTAAAGAGGAAGTTACTCCTTCAATTTCTCAATTTGAAAATGATGAAAATTTTTTGGAATTAAAGAAATCAACTGACGAGTATAAAAAAGTAATTCTAGAAAATTATTCTTCTCATAATTATGGGAGTCAGTATTATTTTACAACAGATAATTTGTTATTTACATTTAAAACAAATTCTTTTATTGAGGATACATTTCTACAATTTGGTTTCTATAGTAATCTAAATAAAGTGACTCCTGTAAAAATTGATTTAAAGAAGATAATTGCTATTAAAAATTTAATTCTAATTAATGATTCTAGTAATCTAAAAAAGCATAATAATTATATTGGAGATTTTAGGTTTTCTAGGGTTTTGTATGATGGAAACAAAGCAATAATTTTAGTTTTTAATACAACAAATAATAGTAGGAATATTTTATTTTTCAAAAAAAATAATGAAAAATGGGTGTTGTTTTTAAAACGTGGAATACCAATTAGATATAAAAATCAAGAGGTTGTTTTCTGATAAAAAGTACTAATAATTTGAAGTCTATTATTTGAATTATAGATAGTCTTTAATTTTCATAAAACCACTTAAAGAATATTAAAAAAAATGGAAGATTTGAAAAATAAAATAGGCGAGAATGATTTTGTAATTAAAAGTGTTAAAAAATAAATTAACATAAAATGAAGAAAACATATTTAATAATACTAATTTTATTAGTATCTGGTAGCTTTTATATCATTTGGCAAAACTTAAAAATGAATAATGAAGAATATGAAATCTATAATTTTGTTGTCAATAAATTTATAAAGCCTAATATAGTTGAAGCCAAGAATGATAAAGCATTACAAAATTTAGAAGAATTTTCTGATGATTTTTATAAAATTGACACACTAAACTTATATAAAAATAATTATAAATATTCAATAAAAGATTCATTATACAAAATTAGTTTTTCTCATCCTTTTTATCAACAACAGATAGGAAAATTTGAATGGGAAACAATTCCTTATAGATTTGCCAACTCATCAATTTTAGATTTGAAAAGAATGAAAATAAAATCAAATTATGAAAAAATCATATTTAAAGAATCTAACTATAAAATAAGAAATTTTGTTGGTTATTACAAATTATCTAGAGTTGTTTTTTTAAAGAATAATGAAGCTTTAGTTGAGATAATCAAAAAATATGCAGGAACTGATGGCGGTCTTTATTGGCTTAAAAAAAGCAATGGAAAATGGGAAGTAAAAAAAAGAATATTAATTGATTATAGAATTAGGAATGAAAGTTTTTAAAAGGTTATAATTATCTTAATTTTATCTATTCAAATAAAGATGTTGAAGGGATTATTGTTTTAACTCAAAAAGTACAAGAAAAAAACATATTGGTATTAAGTGATGCAGAGTCTTTAATGACACTTTGGAATGATTTTAATTTTGCACTAACAGAACCACAAAAAGATTATTTAAATGAACAAAATGAATTCAAGCTTTTGACATTAAAAATAAATGATTTGGATAAAGCTATTAAATTAACAAAATGAAAAAATTATTAATTTTATTTGTTTTCATATTATGATGTAAAACAAGTCAACAAAATTATTTAGTGGATGATGATTATAAAATTATTCAGGTATTATTGGATAGACATGCAAGAGTTTCTTTGTCAAATTTAGAGAATGATTCTTATTTACATGATTTAGAACCTAATAGTAAGGAATATAATAAAAAGCTATTAGGTATGTATGTAGATCAAGTATATAAAGATACTTATTATATCACCCTTAATTCTAAACTATTTATCATTAAAAAAAACAATTATATTCAGAAATTATTTGAAGAAAATGGTTTTACTGGTAACTATTCTAGTCTTAAAGAATTAATGATTCAGCAGAATAAAATAAAACTACACAAAAATATAAAGATTATTGATGCTAATAATTCTGATTTAATTCATTCTAAAAATTATATTGGTGATTATAGTATATCAAGAATAATCTATGAGGGAAATAAAGCAGTTGTTATTATAAAAAATATAACAGGTTACTCTAGAGCAATAGTTTTTTTAGAAAAAAAAGAGGGCAATTGGATTGTTATTGATGGAAAACCAATACCCTATAAAGTAGGGAATGAAAATATAGATTTATAAATATTAATGTTTCTCTTAACAAGTATTGTAGCTTTTATAAAATATTATGATGAAATTATTAGATAAAATAAAAATATTGATATTTTTAGTATCAGTTTTATTAATAGGTTGCCAATCAGATGAAAATCAAGATGAAAAAGAAATTATAAATTTAGTACAAAGCACCCTAATAAAGCCAATAATCTATCCTAATTTTATTGAAAAAAACAAAATTCATTTATCTCAAAAAGATTATGATAAAGCCAATGTAATTCTTTTAATCGAACCAGTACCTTTAGATTCGGTTTGGTATTCAAAAGTTCTAGCTAATAATAAGTTTACATATGTACTCTCTGATACTTTGTTCCAGCCAAAATTTAAAAATGATAATTACGTAAAAATAATGGCAAAGGTTAATGGCATAGATTTAAACAAATCATCACATAAATTGAGAAAAATTAATTTTGGAGATATTCAAACTAGAAATAATATTATCAGAATAGATAATAAAAATAAAAATCCAAAAGGTTTCATTTATATTGGGAAATTTAATATTTCTCAAATCTATTTTGATAATAAAAGAGTTAATGCCT
>NZ_PTPZ01000016.1 GCF_002943105.1 Cloacibacterium normanense
TTTACGATAAACCCATAGTGTTGAAAAAGCTCCCGAAGCTTCCGTTCAACAGGAGTTTCATTGTTGGCTCTTCGAGCCCAACGAAACTCTGGTTATTATCTGCAGGCGTTTTATTTACTTTTTGAATAGTTATTGTATAACTTTATCAGAGCAATTATACTAAATATGTTAATAAACCAAAGTAATAAGTATTTACTTTGAAAAGGTGACTCGTTAAAAAAATCAGTCATAGCACTTATTGTTAAAAGCAAACCGATTGATGTGAGAATAGTAAAAATTATTAAAATATTTTTATTGGGATTTATAAACCAATTTTCTTTCTTCATTTTTATTGTTTTTAATTAATTTTATTTATTTGTTAATTGCTAACTCATTATATGCTAAGCATCTTTTAAAACGAATTTTTTATGCAAACGATTATTTAAGTGTTAGTTTTTAAAATATTAATCAGTTTATTTATGCTTTCACGATCAATGTTTTGTAAGTTGAAATTATTTCTTTGTCTATTTGTCTCAATTTTAACGCACTGTCGCTCAATCCGTGTGTCGGAGCGGGACGGGCTTGAAGGCTCTTTTGGCATTTTTGGGTTGAGGGCAAGCCTTGCGGGAATGCCAAATGTGCCTGAGAGCGAAGGGATGGTGTGCGTTTGGTTGCTAATCATATCCTAATTCCTTTCGCATTGTTTTTAAAATATCTTCATTCAAGGTTTCAAATTGTCCCCACGCTGGCGCGGGTCTGCGACCCGTGCCATTCAACCTAATCAATAACCAAAATATCTATCATCCCATTTTCTCCAGTGTAATCGTAAGCACTACTATACATGTAGTCTTCGGCTTTAAATACTAATCCTTCTTCCACCGGATTTTGATGAATATAGTTTAGCTTTTGAGTAATAACTGCATTGCTCCACAATTCAATCGGCTTATTATCTCCTCTCCACAGGCTGTATCCTTCTTTCGTTTCAAGTTGTTTCAGCAACCACTCTTTTCGGCTTTCCTCATAATTTTCTTTTATAGCTTTAATGACGGCTTTACAGCTAAATTTCTTGAAATCTCTTACTATATCCTGAAGCAAATATCCTTCTTTTGCTCTTATCATCAGATGAACATGATTGGTCATTATGCACCATGCAAATATCTCAAGTCCTTTATTGTTTTGACAATAAATAAGATTTTCAATTAGAATATCTTTTTGTATACGTTACGTGTAAATACATCTACCCAACTTTGTACAGCAAACGAGACAAAATAGACTCCTTCAGGATTATGAAACTTGTATTTTCTACTCATAAGTTACTTTATTATTGGCTATATGTATAGATATGTTGGCACGGGTCACAGACCCGCGCCAGCGGGGGGATTTTTCTTTCAGACATAATTGTATAGTTAATTTGTAGGAACAAGATACAAAAATAGTGCGAGAATGCATTCTTTGATTATTTTGCTTATCATTCTCTTATCCTAATTCCTTCTCAAACATATACATCAATTTATCTTTTTCATTCAGTTCTACACTTCTGCTTACCTTTTTATTGGTGATTTGATAGCCCGAAAATCGAGTAACAAAACTGCCCAAGCCTTGAGTGTAGGAGCTGACTTCTGCTGAGTATTCTTTACTAGTATCTAAAGGAATTTCACCCAAAATAGTAGTCCAATCACCATCTGAAGTAATAGTAGATATTTCGCCTTGCATCTTGTTGATGTCTGTAATAGCCCTAGCATTCACAGCTATTGGAATTTGCAATTTAAAATCTAAGATTGGCTCCAACAACTCAACATCAGCTTGTTGTAAAGCCAATCGAAAAACATAGGGAGCTAAACTTCTAAAGTCGGCAGGTGTGCTCACTGGACTATAATAGATTCCGTGAGAAAAAGTGACTTTAAGGTCGGTTACTTCCCAGCCATACAAACCCGATTCACAGGCTTTCTTGACTCCATCGAATACTGCATTCTGAAAAGATTGATTCAAGTAGCCCAATGAAATATCGCTCTCTATCGTAAGTCCCGCACCGATTGGCAAAGGTTCTATAATCAAGCCAATAGATGCCCAATAAGGATTAGGTGGCACTTCGATATGAATGGTGTATTCCGATTTCGTTTTCAGACGTTCCTTATAAATCGTTTTCACCTCTTCAAAGTAAGCATCTACCGAAAATCGCTCCTCCAACAAAGTCAAAATAACTTCCCGTTGAGTTGCTCCATAAAGAGAAACTTCTAGCTCATTATTATCAGCATTGATACCAAACGTTAAAGATGGATCTTCTACCGATAATACATTCATAGCAGAAATTAATTTACTCCTATCCTCTACTTTGGCAGGATGTATAGATGATTTGAGAGCAGGACTAGGAATATTCAATTTATCAAATAAACTTGGCATTGTTCCTAAATAATCACCTACCATCAGACTTTCGGCATGGTCTAAAATTGCAATATCGTTTGTAGAAACTTCATCTACATCTATTTCGTTTCCAGCGTAAAAGGTCTTTAAACTTCTTATTTTCAGATTCTCATCTGAGCCATTGAGGTTGTATGATTTTCTTGTTCTAAGGCTTCCCCCTATAATCTTTAGATAGGCTCGTTTCTGTTCCTTCTTATTATGCTCAATTTTATAGACATAGGCAGATAAATCGTTCTCTTGAGGTAGAGATGTTTCAATAAAAGTAGTGATTGAGTTTAGCAAATCTTCGATACCAATGCCATACATTGCTGAGCCATGGTAGATAGGATGTAGTTTAGCGAATTGAACAAGATGAATCATTGAACTCCAATAGTCTGAATTTGAGAGTTGCGTATCGCTTAAGTATTTTTCAAGCAAAGAATCATCTTTCTCCAAAATTGTTTCTCTGTCCTTTTCTGATATGTTGTGTATTGTACAGCTAGAAGTTAAAATCTTGCCATCAACGGATTGCATAAGAAGAATATCTTTTGAAAGGCTATTTTGTATTTCGAAATAAAGCTGATTTAGATTTACTCCCTCTCTATCTATTTTGTTGATAAATAGAATGGCTGGAATTTCTAGTTGTTGCAAGACATTGAACAACAATCTCGTTTGAGCTTGAATACCCTCTTTAGCAGACACCACAAGAATAGCACCATCTAGCATTCTAAAAGTGCGTTCCACTTCTGCTAGAAAGTCCATGTGTCCAGGAGTGTCGATAATATTAATCTTTGTATCGTTCCATTGAATAGACGTTGTAGAAGCTCTAACGGTGATACCTCTTCGTTTTTCAATATCCATCGAATCGGTTGTGGTATTACCTTTGTCCACACTTCCACGTACCTCAGTTGCTCCACTAGCAAATAGCAAGTTCTCAGTAATGGAGGTTTTTCCTGCATCAATATGTGCAAGAATACCTATATTTATAGTTTTCATTTGATTTTGTAAATAATATAGCGGATGCTTTGTAGAAATGCATCACATAAAAAATACATCCTTGATGGTAGAATGTACCACAAGAACTTGAATTCGTATTTCTAATTATATTATTTACTGCCGCATAGTGTGACAAAGGTAGAAAATAAATTATAATCGCCAAAAAGAAAAGTACATTAATTCAAAAAGAAAAGTACATTTTTCGGGCGTTTTTTCAAAAAATTGAGCGACAATCTTATTCAGGTTGCCGCTCTTTTTTAATACTATTTAAATGCCGTTTATCCGACGTTTAAATCAAATTTCACGTCTTCGTTGGCCGCAAGCAGTTTCTTGGTTCGTTCGATGTTATTCTCGTAGATGTGGACGTTGCCAAGGTTCAGCGTGATGGATTTCAACGGCAGTTCTATTTGGCGAGACATCAAATACAAGTGGTAAATATCTGCCGGAAGTCCCAAGTTTGCATCGGAGCTTCGCTGGTAAGCAGACAACACAAGTTCGCAGTCATCTATTTGAAACTGTACAAGTGATAAGCACGGGGCTTGATTGCTCTCCGCACCGGTTTCACCAAGGAATAGTACATAGTTCTTACTATTGCGCTTTTCTCGGTTGATTTTGGCTATCAATGGCGGCAGTTTCTCAAAGTAGGTCGGGTAACTGTTTACAAGAATGCTTCCACAATAATCCCACCAATTGATACCTGCCTCGCGGTAACGTTCCACACTTCGCTCTCCAAGCATAAACAGAGTTAACTCATTCTTTAGCTTTTTTCGAGCAATGCCGTGGCTCTCGAATATATCGAGCAAATCGGCTGGCGACAGCGACAATTGTTCGTTAAGCAGATAACGTTTTGCGGCTTTGCGAAGGAGCGGATTAGAAAGACTAAACTTTCAATTTTGAACTAACTTAAGCAAAACCATTTTTTCTATTTGCTAATTTACATTTTAAAAGCAAATAAAAAATGGTTTTGCGGATTAAATGCACAAACCTTGAATTAACCACTTAACCCGCTCTTTTGCAAAACCGATGTTGAACTAAACCTTCGGTAGCTTTCTCAGCGCTATATTTAGTTACTTTGTAAAACTAATTAAAAATCAGTAAAATGGCAACAAAAAAAAGAGTG
>NZ_PTPZ01000017.1 GCF_002943105.1 Cloacibacterium normanense
GCAAAGGGAGATTCTGCATTCTACGGATTATCTATAGTTTCACCACAGAGAATTCAATTAGAAATTCCGGGTACTGATATTTATTTGGTGTTAAATCCTGACTTGAAAGATGGGGTTAATGATATTTCTATTTTTCCTATCACTATAGAATATCAATGGAAGGTTTTGGCATATCTGCGTGAGTTTAGTTTGGGTAATTTTTCTTTTTCGCCTCAAGAGATTTTTGAGGTAGCTATGCGTGTTCTTAATGTTACAGAAGAACAAGCTATCGCACATTTTGTAAATACTTTTGTAGAAACTACAGATCAAGACTTATCGCCATTACATAAATTTGTACAAGATCTTAATGCAATAAACTCTACTTGGAATTTGCAAATACCTACAGAAGATACCACTATTACAGATGTAGTAAAAGACATTTTTTCCAAAACGGGTAAATATGCTACATTGGTAGCTTTTGGTGCTTATATTCTTACATCAGACCCTAAAGAAACTTTACAAAAAGTTAAGGATTATTTTCGTGCATTTATTCCACAAGATATAGATGAGTTTATAAAAGAAGTAATAGTTCCTAAATTTAGAGCTACATTACTTTTATCTGCAGGCATAGAATTTCCAAGAAGTATTTTACAGCCCGTAGACCAAGACAGAAATGTTATCAACGCCGATAATAATGGCAACCCAAAAGTAATGCTCACTTTTGGTGAAGCACTTTTCTATGCAGATACTACTAAAGGTTTTGGGTATAATATGGATTTAAGACTTAATACTACCACTCCTGCTATGATTGGTAATACAGGTCTTGTAATAGATATTCATAACCTAAAAATAGATTTAAGCAAAAAAGAAAATATATTAGAAGCAGATTTAGATGGTCGTCCAAAAGATTTTATGGGCGTTTATATGGAAAGAACCGATGTCTTTTTGCCTCCAAAATGGTTTAAAAAGCAAGATGATACCGTATTACAAGATAATCAAACGTTAGGTATTTTCACAGATCATCTCCTAGTAGGAACTGGTGGTGTTTCTGGAACTGTAGGTCTTAAAGCTACATACAAAACAGACTCTTCATATAAAATCGTAGGTTATTTTCAGAATGTATTTACATTAGACTATACTAAATTATATGTAATAAAAGATGTCAAAGAAAATACTCTATTACAAATTAAAAGTTATGATGAACTTATAACGTACGCTAAAACACTTACAAGTCCGTCACAATTAAAATTTCAATTTCCAATAACGCTCACCTACTTATCAGATAATATCACTCAAGTTTTTTATTCAGAAAGTGATTATTACAAATTTTTGAATTCATTAGAGTTTGATGCAGGAAATTACATGTGGTTTAAACTTGGTGCTAATGAAAGTAAACAATGGGATTTAGGATTTAATAAATTTGATATAACATTCCATCAAGGAACAGTGGTTAATTCTAATCTACATGCAGCTTTAAAAATCAAAAAATTTACTGATGAAGAAGGCTTACCAGCAGTAATAACGCTAGATGGAGAGTATCATAGTAAAGATGAATTTAGGCTTTCTGCTAATTTCTTGGCAAAACCACAAAGATTAAATTTATTTAATTCTATCTATTTATACCTGCAAACTGCGGAACTTGGTAGACTTGATAATGATTTTTTCATTGGCGCAGATACCATCATTGATTTTCCTGAAGGGACATTAGCACATAAATTATTTAAAGGTAAATCTATAGACTTACCCGCTATTAGAATATATTCTAATGGTAGATTCGAAATAGTAGGTGGTGTTTCAAAAATTCCTGTAAACTTTGAAATGAACCTTGGTCCTGCCAAAATGAACGTAACATCGTTGCATTTAGGTACAGTACAATTAGAGCATAACGGTAAGATGAGAACCTATAATTTTATAGGTTTTGATGGAGGTATTAATGTAAATCCTGGAGGTTTAGATGTAAAAGGAGATGGAGTAAAATACTATTATACTGTTGATAACGATTTAGGATTAGAATCACATTCATTCTTCCATATTTCTACATTAGAAGTAGAAATCACCATTCCAGGTGGTGCTACAGAAGAAGAGGCAGAAGTATTAATTAAAGGCTCACTTACAATTCCTGATCCCGGTGTATCACCTGAGTATGCTGGTAAAGTAGGACTTAAAATTAAAAAATTGGGAATTAATGGAGAGGTTTCAATGAGATATGCTCCTAAGTATCCTGCATATATGGTTTCTGCAAAAATTGGTCTTAATAAACCAATTCCTTTAGGTCCAATTTCTCTTACTGCATTCAGTGGTCTCATTGGTTATAGATATGTAGCGGAGAAAGAAGCTATTGGTATGTCTTCTAAAGATACTTGGTATGATTATTATCTAGCTCCGCAAAGAGGTATTAATGTAGATAAATTTAGTGGTCCTGAAAGAACAAAGGACTATAATTTACCATTCTCTTTAGGTATTGGCGCAACATTTGAGGCAACAGCTGCTCCTAAATTGGCATCATTAAGAGCAATGGTACTGTTATCTTTGCCGAGTATGTTTGCTGTAGATGCTGGACTTAATATTTTAAGTAAAAGATTAGGGCTTGCAGAAACTGATGAGAGTGAAGCTAATTTCTATGCTTTCGTTATTTTTGGAGATAATTCATTAGAGTTTGGAGCTGGTGCAGATTATAAACTCAATAAAAATGGTTGGTTTATTGAATTGCATGCTGATATGCAAGCAGGTTTCTTCTTTAAAAACCAAAGACCTTGGTATATTAATTTTGGAACTCGTGAAAAACCTGTTTCGGCCCTTCTATTTAAAGATTTCTTGAATTTACGTTCACAAGCATTCTTGATGATTTCTGGCAAAGGAATAGAAGCAGGAGCTAGGGCTGAATTTAAACTTAACCTAGGAAAATATGCAAAAGCATGGGCAATAGTAGAAGTTGGAGGTAAAATTAGTTTAGAAAAACCACAAGTTGGTGGATATCTTTATCTCGAAGGTGGTATTGATGTAAATTTTAGAGTAATAAGAATTACAGCTGTATTATCTACATATTTATCCGTAGAATTGATAAAACCATTTAAAATATTTGCTCAATTAAAATTCACTTTTAGAATAAAATTCTTTTTTACAATTAAAATTAATGTTAAACTTACATTGAAGTGGGAGAAATCTAATGAAGTAGATAGAAAGCCAATCCCAGCAATTACATATATTGATCCAAACCCTTCAGATGATCCTGATTACTATAAGCCTTCTACACACCGAGAAGCTGTTAGGGGTGTTCATATGATTACTCAAGAAGTTTTTGAGATTGATTATATACCAGTAGTAAGTTCAAATTTAAAAACTGAGGAAGAGCAGGTTAGCGATTATTTTGATAATAAGCTTGATGAAATTAAAGTAATTCCTTTAGACACTTATATTGATTTCAAATCAGAAAAAGCGCTATTTCCAAGTAAAAATTTAGATGCTAAAATAGGTGGTCATACCGGAATTGCTACAGATTTCATAGAACTAATTCCGCCAGAAAAAACAGTAAAAGGAGGTCATACTATAAGACAAGTAAAGCATAAATATATCATTGAAGATATTGAGATTAAAGCTTATACAGAAAATGGTTGGATAGATTATCATCCGTTTAAATCTTTATCTCCTAATACTAGTATTGCAGATGTTGATTTAACAAAATTAAAGTTTGGACATTGGCAAAGGAAAAATGAAAGGTATGATTCTATAAGAATCTTAGCGAGTAATCCTTTTTCATTCTTAGAAGGTGCATCATCAGGTTGGTTTATTCCTGAACAATATG
>NZ_PTPZ01000018.1 GCF_002943105.1 Cloacibacterium normanense
AACATCATCACTTCCTACTACTCCATTTAATACTGGTGTACCTGTAAGCGTTGCTGCTGTTGTTCCATCAAATGTTTTATTTTCTGCAGATAAACCTTTTATTGTTAAAGACTTTTTATTAATCGTAAGAACTTGATCTACGCTTGTTGCTGCATTATGATTATCATCTCCTGATTGTGATGCCGTAATCGTTATACTTCCTGTTCCTACTATAGTTACAGTACTACCTGAAACTGTAGCTACATTGGTATCTGAACTGCTGTATGTTAAGCCTAATCCTGAGCTTGATGTTCCCGTTAAAGCAAAGGAAGAATCTCCATAAGTCTTAGCTGATAATGAACCAAAGGTTATTGTTTGGTCTGCTTTTGCTATAGTTAATACTAATGTCTTCGTTCCTGTTCCTGTAGGGTTTGTTGCTCCTATCGTTACATCAAAATTACCTGCCACTGTTGGGGTTCCTGATATTACACCTGTAGTGGCATTGATAGATAATCCTGTTGGAAGGCCTGTTGCACTATAACTGCTCGGTGTATTAGATGCAGTAATATTGTAATTAAATGATGTTCCTACTTTTCCTGATGCTGTTAATGAACTCGTAATTACGGGTGCAGGAATAGATTCTGTATAACCTGAAATTGCTAATCCATTTGTACCAGAAGTTGGTGAAGAAAAGCCCCATCCTCCTGTATTTGTTTGACCTGACGCATAGTATCTTATCGTAACTGTTTTATCTGAAGGTACATTTTGTAATGCAGATACAGCAGATAAGTCAAAGCTTATAGACAACGATGTTGTTGTAAGAGGAGAACCAATTAATGTAAAATTTGTTCCATCTAAACTGTACGCAAACTGCGAGGTAACTCCAGGAGTAGCATAAAATGAACTCGTACCAATTAAATTTGCATCTATCTTAGTTAATGTTAATTTTTTACCTGAAACGGATTGCATTTTCACTTCAAAATAATCCGTATTTGAAGTTGATATGCCATTATTTTGAAAACCAGTAGTTCTAAATGAATTACTACCTGTGCTTGAAGCAGCACCAGTACCTCTTGTTAAACTACTTTGAGAGGAAGAATTATTTAAATTTGAATTATAAGTTGTTGCAGCAAATGTTGCTGGTGAACTCTGTCCAAAAAAATCCCAACCAGCCAAAACTGTTGACCCCTGTGTAACCGTTAAAGTTTGAGTAACCTGTGGTGCTGCATTATAATTTTCATTACCTGCTTGGTTGGCTGTAATGGTAGTGGTACCCACTCCTACTATCGTTACAGTATTCCCACTAATAGTAGCTACTGCTGGGTTTGAACTGGCATAAGTAATCGCTAATCCTGAACTTGCATTCTGGGTTAAAGTATATGGTGCATCTGCGGTTGTTTTAGTCGCTGTGCTCGCCAAAGTTATCGTTTGGTTGCCCTTACC
>NZ_PTPZ01000019.1 GCF_002943105.1 Cloacibacterium normanense
TGACTAGTCCTAAAAAACCGATACAGATTATAGGGCAAAAATAAATAATTAAACCAAAGCAAAAACGTTTTTGCTTTGGTTTTTGTTTTTATAGGTTTTGATTTTTAATTTTTCTTGTTTGTGCATTTGGTTTGGAGTAAGATAATGATTAGAAAAATGAGGTCTTAATTCATTATAAATTTCAATAGATTCTTCTACTATCTTTCTTTTAATTTTTGTTTCAACATCAAATTTATCAATATTAAATTCTTGTTTTAAAATTCCATTTATTCTTTCTGCAACAGCATTTTCATAAGGGTCAGAGTTTTGTGTCATACTACATTTAATGTTATTTTTTTCTAAAATTTTTTGATACTCATCACTGCAATATTGTAGTCCTCTGTCAGAATGATGAATTAAAGACAGTTCTTTCAATTCAGTAGTATTGATGGCTTTCTTTAATGCCAATAAACTTCCTTCTGTTGTTAAGTTTTCGGCAACATAATGCCCCACAATTTTCTTGGAATAAGCATCAGTTATTAAACTTAAATAACTTGGGTTTTTTCTATTTCCAATGTAGGTAATATCTGCTACCCAGACTTGGTTGGGTTTGGTAATTTGATAGTCTAATACTAAATTTTTATGTTTTCTAAAGCGATGATGAGAGTTGGTGGTGATGTGATAGCTCCTTTTTGGAGTGATCAATAAATAATTGGCTTTAAGTATGTTAAAAAATTTATCCCTTCCGATTTTTAGTGTTTTTAAAGGTTCATTCAACATAAAATATAGTTTTCTTCCTCCAATTTTTGGCATCTTCATGCGGATATTCTCCACTAATTCCACCACTTGTTCTGCTTTATTTTTACTAGTTCTACTTCGTTTTGTACTTCTATAATAGATTTGTCTATTCATCCCAAACAATCCACAGGTGAATGTTAAAGTTTTTTCTTCTTTTCTGCGGAAGTAGTCAATTGTTCGGGTGGTAAGTTTTTTCTGATATCAATTTGATATTCTTTTTCTGCAAGGTTAATCATCATGTCAAAAATGATGGCCTTTTTATCTGCAACATAAGCTTGTTTTTCTAAAAATGCTTTCTGTTTTTGAAGCAGTTTGACTTCGGCCTCTAATTCCATGATGCGTTGTTCTGGTGTTTTAGGCATATTGTTTGGTGTTTGGTTTTCCCAATCAAAGTTACCATATTTTCTTAACCAACTCACTACGGTAGAACGGGATTGAATGCCGTACTTTTTCTTGCAATCGGTAATTCCTAGTTTTCCTTCTTCAATATCTTTCACGATTTGAAGTTTTAGGCTTAAGCTGTAATCTTTCTGTGTTCGCTTAATATAAAGCGGTTCTTGATGTTCTTTCATAACGATGTTTTTTTTGTGTATCGCTATTTCAGGACTAGACAA
>NZ_PTPZ01000001.1:0-536144 GCF_002943105.1 Cloacibacterium normanense
AACCTATAAAAACAAAAACCAAAGCAAAAACGTTTTTGCTTTGGTTTAATTATTTATTTTTGCCCTATAATCTGTATCGGTTTTTTAGGACTAGTCAAATAATTATTTAAAACTTAAAAAATCACTCATTCTAGTGATAAAAACATATTTTCGTTAAAATCCTATTCTATTATAGAATCTATGCCATTATATAAACAAATTCTTTTAGGAAACTTAAACGGGATTCTGATTCCTTCCCATAAACACAATGTTTTTTGAAGAAATAAAGGATGTTTATAACCAAAGTAGGATTTATTAAATAACCTGTATAGTTATTTTAGGACGACACATAGGACGACACATGGTGCATAGATACTCCATAGATAAAGCATAGATAGTGCATAAAAAGTGCATGAAATAGATAGGCATATTTTACCTCAATAAAACTCTTACCTAAAGTTCCTTTTTAATTTCATAAATTTGCAACCTTAAATAATTCAATACTTACCATCCATCAATTATCATACATGAGAACAAAATCTGTAGGCAAAAAGAAAATTAACATCGTAACCCTAGGCTGTTCAAAAAACATCTACGACTCAGAAGTCTTAATGGGACAGCTCAAAGCAAACGGCAAAGAAGTAGTCCACGAACAACGTGGAGACATCGTAGTGATTAACACCTGCGGTTTTATCGATAATGCCAAAGAAGAATCCATCAATACCATCCTAGATTTTGTAGAAGCTAAAAATAGAGGAGAAGTAGAAAAAGTCTTCGTTACAGGTTGTCTTTCAGAAAGATATAAGCCAGATTTAATCAGAGAAATTCCAGATGTAGACCAATATTTTGGGACTAGAGATTTACCAATTTTGCTAAAACATCTTGGTGCAGATTATAAACATGAATTAGTAGGAGAACGTTTAACCACTACTCCAAAACACTATGCCTACCTTAAAATCGCTGAAGGTTGTGATAGACCTTGTGCATTTTGTGCCATTCCTTTGATGAGAGGTGGTAATGTTTCTACTCCAATTGAAAACCTAGTCATAGAAGCACAAAAACTTGCAAAATCTGGCGTTAAAGAATTGATTTTAATTGCTCAAGATTTAACGTATTACGGTTTAGATTTATACAAGAAAAGAGCATTAGGAGATTTATTAAAGGAATTGGTAAAAGTAGAAGGAATAGAATGGATTCGTTTGCATTATGCATTTCCTTCAGGTTTTCCAGAAGATGTATTAGAATTGATTAAATCAGAGCCTAAAATTTGTAATTATATCGATATTCCACTTCAGCACATCAATACAGAAATTCTGAAAGCCATGAAGCGTGGAACCACTTATGAAAAAACCAATGCTTTATTGGATAAATTCCGTGAGAAAGTTCCAGATATGGCTATCAGAACTACGCTAATTGTTGGTTTCCCTGGTGAAACTGAAGAAAAGTTCCAAGAATTAAAAGATTGGGTTCGTACGCAACGTTTTGATAGATTGGGTTGTTTTACCTATTCTCATGAAGAAAATACAAGTGCTTATGTGTTAGAAGATGATGTTCCAGAAGAGGTAAAACAAGCTAGGGTAGAAGAAATTATGGAATTACAGTCTCAGATTTCTTGGGAAAAGAACCAAGAGAGAATTGGGAAAACTTACAGATGTATTTTTGATAGAAAAGAAGGAAATTATTTCGTGGGAAGAACGGAATATGATTCTCCAGATGTGGATAACACGGTTTTAGTGGAAGCAAAAGATACTTATATTTCCATTGGTGAATTTGTAAATATTAAAATTACTTCCGCAGAAGAGTTCGATTTGTATGGTGAAATTGCAGAATAATATTTATTATTTCTTTACGGAAAACCATAAAATTTACATTAAGTTAAATTTAAATTAATGTATTTTAAAATAGAAAATCATCAATTAATTGGTGATTTTTTTGATTTTATTCAATTGTTTTTGTTGATAATAGTTTTGAATTGATAAAAAACAATGCGTTAAATAGTTAATAATGTTAACAATTTTAACATATTTTTTAACATTTTTTAACATTTCCTCTCGTTTCCCATGAATAGGTAGTTGAGAGAGTTGTTTAACAAAATATTAACATAAAATTAAGAAAATTTAACAACTTGGTTGTGTGCTAAAAGAGGTTCATGATAACTTTGCGCCTGTAAAACCCACAAAAAATATTCAAAATGATGAAAAGAGCAATTCTCGTAATCATAATGATGATTTCAACTCTTGGTTTATATTCATTCAAATATAATACCAATGATGCTAAAACAAGTTTTGCATCGTTCTACCACGATAAATTTAACGGTAGAAAAACCGCAAGCGGTGAAGTTTTTGATAACTCAAAACTAACTGCTGCGAATATGAGATTACCATTTGGAACGCAAGTAAAAATTACTAACTTAAGAACAGGAAAATCTGTTGTAGTTAGAATTAATGACAGAGGTCCATTTCACAGAAGTAGAGCTTTTGATATGACTAAAGCCGCTTTTAATGAAATTGGTGATCATGGTTCTGGAACTATTCCTATAGAATATGAAATTGTCGATAACGATTAAAACCACCTGAAAAGGTGGTTTTTTTGTTTATAAAAAGATCTATTTTTAATCTTTTAGTTCAATATATACTGGACAATGGTCACTGTGGACAGCTTCTTTTAAAATTAAGGCTCTTTCTAATTGGTTTTCAAGAGATTTTGTAATGAAATGGTAGTCTAATCTCCAACCTAAGTTTTTCGCTCTAGAGTTTTGTCTATAACTCCACCATGAGAATTCTTGTTTTTCGGGATGAAGATATCGAAAACTGTCAATCAATCCACATTCTTTGATAAATCTGGTCATCCATTCTCTTTCAACAGGCAAAAATCCTGAAGTATTTTTTAAACCTTTCGGATTGTGAATGTCTATTTCTTCATGACAAATGTTGAAATCTCCACAAATCACCAAATTCGGGATTTGTTTCTGTAAGTTTTTAATGTATTCTAAAAAATCTTCGGCAAACTGAAGTTTAAAATCTAATCGCTCAATATTAGAAGCACTCGGAACATACACAGAAAGTACCGAAAAATCTTCGAAATCTGCTCTTATAATTCTGCCTTCGTTATCATAATGTTCAATTCCGCAACCGTATTCTACGTGTTTTGGCTCTATTTTACTGGCAATTCCAACTCCAGAATAACCTTTTCTCACAGCAGAATGCCAATAACTTTTGTAACCTACCTTTTCTAGACTTTCGATGTCTATTTGGTCATTTCCAGCTTTAGATTCTTGAATGCAAATAATATCAGGATTGGTAACTTGCAACCAACCGATAAAATCTTTCGTAAAAGCTGCGCGAATTCCGTTGACGTTGTATGAGATGATTTTCATAGTTATATAAATAATCCTTCGAGGATTTTAATTCCTTGAAGGATTGAATTAAATTTATAAAATTTCGATTTTATTTTTATAATATTCTTCCGTTTCTTCCAGTAATTGATAAAATTCTTCCAAACTTAAAACCTGTAAAAATTTGGTTTTGAATTCTTTAAAATGTGAAATTCCACGGAAATAATTGCTGTAATGTTGTCTCATTTCTATCAGGCCTAATCTTTCGCCTTTCCATTCTGCGCTCCATTCTGCGTGTTGTTTTACAGCAAGAAGTCGGTCAGAAATCTTTGGTTCTGGTAATTTTTCTCCCGTTTCAAAGAAATGTTTAATTTCATTAAAAATCCAAGGATAACCAATCGCAGCTCTACCAATCATCATTCCATCACAAGCATATTTTTGCTTGTATTCTAAAGCTTTTTCAGGAGAATCAATGTCACCATTTCCAAAAATCGGAATTTCAATATTAGGATTTTGCTTAATTTTAGAAATATATTCCCAATCTGCTTCACCTTTGTACATTTGGCTTCTGGTTCTTGCGTGAATCGTCAATGCTTTAATTCCTGCATCTTGCAATCTCAACGCTACTTCTTCAATGTTAATAGTTTCTACATCCCAACCTAATCTCGTTTTCACGGTAACAGGAAGATGTGTAGAATTTACCACTGCTTTTGTCAATCGAACCATTAAATCTACATCTTTCAAAACGCCAGCTCCAGCTCCTTTAGAAACCACTTTTTTTACTGGACATCCGAAGTTAATGTCCACAATATCAGGATTTACGGTTTCTACAATTTTGGCAGAAAGCGACATTGCTTCTTCGTCTCCACCAAAAATCTGAATTCCAACAGGTCTTTCGTAATCAAAAATATCGAGTTTTTTCTTAGATTTCATCGCATCACGAATCAAGCCTTCAGAAGAAATAAATTCTGAATACATTAAGTCTGCACCGTGTAATTTGCACAATCTACGGAAAGGAGGATCACTCACGTCTTCCATTGGTGCCAATAAAAACGGAAAATCAGGAAGTTCTATGTTGCCTATTTTTACCATTTTGCAAAGATATAAAAAGCTTTCGGCTTTCTGCAATTTGCTTTCTGCTCTTTGCTGATAGCTGAAAGCAGAGAGCTGATTGCGTAATGTTAAAACGAAGCACGAACTTGCACACTTCCAATATGAATCGTTCTATCACCTGAATTTCTGCCTTCATAATTCACATTGAGTTGCAGGAATGAGTTTAATGCTTGTTGCAAAATCACACTCCAAACTTGGTTTTTGCCAGGTTTTAAACCATCAAGCATTTGATTTCCTACAATGCTGAAAGCATTTCCTGTGAAATCATTATTGATGAAACTGAAATTTCCACGGATAGAAGTTTTCTGTTTTTCCCATTGTAAAGTTCCGGTTAAATCGAAAGTTTTTAAGAATTCTTCGCCGTCTTTTCTGTCCTTGATTTTGTAAGCGGTAGAAACTTCGGTTTGTATGCTTTCCGAAAGTTTGTAAACCAATTTGGGCTTGGTTTCGTATAGGTTTAAAGTGTAATCTCGTGTTTTGAATAATTGTGATGAAGATTGGTAATTCTGCAACTGATTTTCCCAATCTGCACGCAAGTTTTTATTAAACCAATATCCAAAATTAACCAAATGAGTTTGCGTATTTTTCTTTTCGATGCTAAAATTGGCATTGACTAAATTTTGATTGTCGATAAAACGATAATTTCCATTCCAGCCAGATTTTTCGGTGGGATTGAAAAGTACAGAAAATAACAAATTCTGATTTTTTAAAATCTGATTATTTTCGGTTTTAAATGGATTAAATTCTAAAACTTGGTCTTCTTTGAAGAAGGAATTTTGAGCATTCAGTGAAATGTTAAAATTCCAACGTCTTAAAAACTGATTGTCTGAATTAAAAACAATATAAGGATTCACCGAAAGCGATAGTTGCAATTTATTTTTGTTGGAAGGCGTGTATTTTACCGTATTTGTATAAACCCTTATGTATTGCGCCAAATCTGAATATTCTGCAATTTCAAACTCATCTAACTGCTGAATTCCATCACCATTATAATCCGTCCATTTGTAAATTCCTTGTCCGTCTGTAACTTTCAAATATTGAAATTCTCGCTGCGCTTCTTGTCCGTTTCCGAGTTCATAAAACGCTTGCAAACGCATTCCGTTTTTGAAAAACTGTTGATTATACTGTATGTTTCCAATTACAAAATCAGAATTAAATTGCGTTTTTAATTCATTTTCGTAGAAAAATTTTCGATAATGAACGAGTGTGGAAAGTTGCGTTTTTTCGGTTCTAATCAATTGACTTTCGAGCATTAACCCGAGAATATTATTCATTTTTTTCAAAGAATTATCACGAACAGAATCATTGGTTCTGAAATAAGATTTTGCCAAAAATTTCGTGCGTAAACTGTCACCAATTCTTTTTTGAACAAAGACTTCTTTCCAAGAAAAACTCGTCACATCAAGCGTTTTGGTTTGGTTGAAATTCTTAAGATTATGCTCAAAACTTCCACCAAAACTCCAACTTCCTTTTTTGCCTAAAAATTCAGTAGAAACATTTCCTCTTGCAAATTGTGTGTCTTGAAAATCTGATGTGGTATTTAAGTAAGATAAATTCCCTCTGGTTTCTGTATTTTTCTTTATGAATTTAAAATCCAAATCGTTTTTAAAGCCGTTGTAACTTTGTTTTTCGTTGAGGTAATTCAGTTTGTAATTGATAAAATTGCTGTTTTTCCAACTGTTTAAAAAGCTGAAAATCAATCTATTTTGTGTAATTTGGTTAAATTCTTGAGTTAAATTGAAATCTCTGGAAAATTCTACATCATTAATTCTATCTAAAATATGAAACTGTGAAGAAATTCTCTGAAACTCTGCGCCAACTGTTCCGTTCCAATTATTTTTGGTAAAGATTTTATTCCCGAAAATTCTTCCTGCAAAACCAGTATTTTGATTGTTGTTTTTAGATGAAAATAAATTGACATCATAATGGCTTAATGAGAAATCTCCGCCAATTTTTCCTTTATCAAAAGTATATTCTGCCGAAGTAGAAAATACTTGAGATTTCTGTGGAGAAGGCAACTTTCGGAGCGCTGAATAATCGCCGTTTCCAGTGCCTACAAATTCGAAAATTCTTCCGTTATTGGTAGATTGTTTCAGTTGGTAATCTCCTTTTCCAATTCCGAAATAGGTGAAAGAAACGTTGTACAAAGTTTCCGCTTTGTCAGTAGAAAATTCGTAATAATTTCCTTGTGGATTTTGGACTAATTTGTACAAAATTTTGTTGACATCATATTCTGTAATCACAGCAGAAGGCGCGAACATCAAATCTCGATTGTTTCCTGCATTGGCGAGAATTTGCTCGTCTTCTTTCGATAAATTGAGCGAAAGCGGTGCATTTTTATTGTCGTTTTCCAAGAAAGCATCGAAGGAAAGTTTCAATTTTTCGGTTTGATGTTTCACCGATGAAGTGACGATGAAACGGTTGTAATTTCGGTTGGTGTAATTGTAAGAAATGGTGATGAAATTCTGTTTAAAAATCGGACGGAAACTCGTAAAAGTAATTTCTCCAGTGTTGTAATTGATGGTGTAATCTTGGTTTTCGCCACGCTTCATGAGAATTCCATCAATGAAAACTTGTTCAGAACCTGAAAGAATGGTAATGAAATTTTCTCCGTTTTTTCCATTTAAACGATACGGACCTTGATTTCCTTCCACCCCTTGAAAGCGGATTCTGTGAAATTCACTTCTGGCAACTCCCGCCGAAAAATCCAGAAAAGTTTTGTTGTCTTTCCCAAAATTGGTCTGAAAACCAATTCCCATGCTTCTGCGTTGAAACTTTCCAAAGTACGTTAGGTCGTCTTGCAAATCGAGATGTCCCGCTTTTAGAATGCTTTTGTCTTTAATATTAAGTTGAAGGTAAATTTTATCAAATTCTTGCAAAGTTTGGGTATAACCATCAGCTTGAATCGGTAAATTATGATCTGAAATACTGGCGAGTATAGAAACATCTTTGCTGAGTTTTCCTGCAATTTGCATATCCATAGAAGATTGCACCGATTGTCCTTGGTTATTTCCAAAAGTAATTCCTCTGATGATAGAACCTTTAGAATTTAAATCGCCTAGAATTTGTGAACGAGAATTTTTCTTAACCAAAACCGATTCATCATAGAGAATTTTCTTTTCTTTCCAAACAAAATTGGCGGTATCTTTTTTAAAAAACTCTTTATTTAATCTTTTTGATACAATAGAGTCGGTTTTTAGGGAATCTTGAGTAGGAAAATTAGGGTTTTTCCATGTGAAAATCTGTGCTTTTGTTAGAAAAACACTCAAAAAAAGGAATGCTAAGAATAATTTTTTTGTCACTGAAATCTTTCTAAAACCGCTGTGTAAAAGTAACTAAAAAAAATAAGGATTATTGTGGAGAAGTTTTAATAATAAATTAACAGAAAAAGAGGTCTATTCTAAGAAATCTTTGTAAATTTGGGAATATTAATTTAAAAATAAAATCTCATGAAAAAAATCTTTACACTTTTAAGTTTTGTAGCTTTAGGTATTTCTGCTAATGCGCAAACTGCAGCATTTAATGGATCTGACTTTGAAACGTGGAGTGATTTTACAAACAGTATTACTTCTTTTGGTATTAAATCTTATGCAACACAAGGTTTGACAAAAGGTTATAACGGAACAAGCTCTCTTAATATTACTGGTACTCCTACAGCAAATGATTATGTATTTACTGTAAAACCAACAGCTGCTAGTTATCCATCTTCTATTGGTTCAATCACTTTTTGGGTAAAAGGAACTTCAGGTAAATCTTTGTCTTTTAATGTATACATGGCTAATGGTACAAATTATAATGTTTTTAACTTGAAAGACTTTACTACTTCTGCTACAGTTACACCAACGGCAGTTCAAGCAACTGGCTCAAACGCAGGTAACGGATCTAATGACTATATTGGAGTAATAAATACTGGTGGCGCTTGGCAAAAAGTAACATTAGATATGAGTACAATTACAAGTGTAAACGTTGCAGATAATACTAAAAACTTCTTTGCTTTAAAAGTGGGTAAAGATGTAAGTTATTCGTTAGACATTGATGATGTTCAAATAGTTTCATCTAACATGGGAACAATAGATGTAAAAGAATTCGACAAAAAAGTGAAAATGAATACTTTAGTATCTGATAACTTAACTCTTATTGAATTGCCTTCTAAATCTACTGTAAACATTTATTCTGTAGATGGTAAATTGGTTTCTTCTAACAGAGTAAACAGTGGAGAATCTATTAATGTTTCTAAACTGCAAAAAGGAAATTATATCGTAACCGTAGAAGACGGAAAAAATAAAGTTTCTAGAAAAATTGTTAAAAAATAATTCTTAGAATTAATAATGATAAAGGTTGCTTCACAAGAGCAACCTTTTTTTATTTAGTACCAGCCTCGTCTGAAATAGCCAATCAGAGCGCCTACATTTAGATTAAAAGTAAAACGTATTCTATTTCCGTAATCTTTAAATTTTGGCTCAAAACCAAGGCTAGATTGTACAGGAAAATAAACTTCTATAAAATCTGGAATGACCTTAAATTTTATCCCACTATCCCAAATGAATTTTGGAGAATGCGCACGGTTTTTATATACTCCAAAATCTGCGTAAACGTCTATCATCTTCCAAACGTTGGCTTCTACATTATGAGTGAGCATCCATTGGTCTACCGTTCCGTTAATATAAGATTTAAAACCACCTTCTGCCATAATAAACTGCTGAGAAAGTATTCCGCTAATTGCACTCTGAGCCAAGAGATTATAAGAGAAAGCATAGTTGGAAACTTTAGAAATCCCGATGTCAAAATTATTATTTCTGGTATGGTTTTTTAAGAAATATCCACCATAAAATCGTAAACTCAGTTTTTTGTTTTTGGCATATTCTAATCGGTAATAACTTTCGGCGGTAAGTTTTGCATAATCTTCCATGTATTGGAAATTTCCGAAAATATACTTTTCTTTAATCACATTATTGTCTGAATACACGAAACCAAGATTCCAAATGTTATATTTAGCATAATCATTTTCTGCAATCATTTCGGGGCTTAAATCTCTTTCGAAAAAGTTGTAAGATGCAGATAAACTTCTAGAAATCTGACTTCTTGGGTTTTTGTTAAAAGACATTTGGCTGGCAAAACTCATTTTTTTATAAGACAAACCAAAATCATAATTGAACTTAGCCGTAGAAAATTCTAAAGTAAGCGTTCGGAAGAAACTTTCCGCAGGCTGAATTTTATAGACTGCATTAAGAGAACCATTAATATCTTTACTTCCTGTACTGAAAAACGGCGAAACCAGATATTGAAACCTCTTGTCAATCAGTGATTTATTTTTAAATCTTATTCCCAGTAATAATTTGTCATAATTATTCCACGCAATTCCTGGCGTAAGATAAACTTCGTTAATTTCTGCATTTGGATTGTCTGGAATAAGTTTAAATCTTAATTTTTTGGCATTGTCTTTAATTCCTTTGGTATAAAGATAATTGTCTCTAAAATTATTTTCTGGGAAAGCATATAAATCATTAATGACGATTTTTACCGCTTCATTATCTGGAATTACGTAACCGCAAGAACTATCCTGATAATTCGTATCATACCAAAAAGTTTTTTTGCTGCCATCTTCATGAAAAGTTTCTAATTTAAAAGGAATATTCTGCGCTGTATTTTTAGAAACATTAATGTTGATGACGTTATCTTTTCTCTCGAAATCATCGAGTTTAAAATTAATTCTTTGTTTTCTTTTGACGTATTTTTCTAAAAATTCTGAAGAGTAACCAGAAGCTACCGTGAGTTGGTCTAGAAAATCTCTTTTGTCTAATTCAGAAGTTTGATTTTTGGCAATATAACCTTTTAAGAAATTTTCAAAATAAGAAGTTCCCATTTTTTCGGCAATCAAGGTAAAAAGGCTTCCCGTCTCGAATTGGCTAATCGCCATTTCATTAAAATTACTTAAATCCGAAAACTTTTCGTCTATTTTTTGGTCAAGGTTTTGTGCTGTAATGTATTGATAAGCCAAACCGTATCTTTCAATCAACTTCAATCGAGAAGCAAATGAAAGTTTTAAAGGTTTCATTCCCAGTATTTTATAATCTGAAAGCGCGCCGAGAATTTTATGGTCGGGGTAATTCTTTTTCAAATACTGAATTTCTAAATACGTTTTAAGTCCGTTCGTAATCCAGTGATTTTTTTCTTTATCAGAAACAAATAATTGCTCTGCAACTTGCTGAGAAACAATGCTAAAATAATCCATATCTATTTTTTCGGCATCGGTAAACATTTGGAACTTAAATTTCCAAAATTTAATATCATCATTCCCGAAAAAATCATTTTTGGACTTAAATTTTTCGCTGATGAAGATTTTTTCTGGCAAAAATCCCGTTTTTTCTTTGATAAAATGAAGATGAAGCGGTAGATAAAACGCTATCAGTTCCTTTTCTTTTTCGGTGACAGGATAACCCAATTCTACCAAATGTTTTTGTCCGTCAACAATGGTTTCTAGCTGATAATTTTCTTGGTCAGAAATCAGAAATTCTACATCTTTATTGAGTTTTCCTTCAAAAATATTGGGAGCAACTTCAGTTAAATTACTGCTGATATTTTGAGCGGAATTTTCAAATTTTACTCGGTAAAAAGTATTTACATTTACGTTTTCTTCTAAATCTTTGTAATATTTTTCAAGGAAATTATCTCGGTCAAAACTGTCTGGAACCAAGAAAAAATATTTGAGCAAAGTATTATTTTTCCCGATTCCATAACCGGTAAACTGAGCACTCGGTAAAATCACAGAATATTCTAGCGAAAGTACAGTAAAAGCATTTGGGGCTAAAGGTTTTGGGAGTTTTATAAAAAGATTTTCATCATCTAAAACACCTTCATATGGTTTTTTGTCTATCATCAGATAAACCAATCTGCCTCTTTCATTAGATTTTGCGTAATATAAATCCTTTTTTCGGTCTTCAATTTTTCTTCTAACTAAAGGCGTATTTCTGCTTTTGTAAGCTGCCGTGAAATTCTGAAGTTTTATATGTGTGAGTTCACTCTCAGATTTGTTTTGATAATAGATTTTTTCTCTTACAGAAAGTGTTCCTGCTGAAATTTTTGCATCAACAATGATGGAGTCTTTTTGCGAAAAAGCAAAAAGATTAAGCAGTAAACACAGTAAAATGATAGTTTTCTTCTTCATTGATTTTAGAAACTCAAATATAGAGAGAAACTATTGAAATTGCTTACATAAATCCGAAAAAATATTACATTTTATCAACAATTTTTGAATTTTATTGACAATGGATTTTGAGAATGATAATTCCTTTCTCGGATGAATATTTTCTTCGAAATAAATCGGAAGTTTTTATCTTTTTAAATTATAAAAAAGGCAGTAGTAAATGCCAAATTCCCACGGTAAGGATAGATAGAGGAATTCCCACCGCAACCATCAAGTTACAAAATTTTGGTTCTAAATCATGAGCCGAAGCAATAATCGCTGCTGTAATCATTGGTGCCATCGCTGCTTCTAAAATACAAATGTCTATTACGTCTCCATTTTGATGGAAAATATATTTGTAAATCACTAAAATCAATAAAGGCAAAAGAACGAGCTTGAAAAGTAAACCGATGAAAAGATGAAACCCTTCTTTTTTCTCAATTTTTTCCCATTGCATTTGACTTCCCACAGAAACCAAAGCGAGTGGAACAGTAGTTGCGCCCAATTTCATTAAGACTTCGTCAAAATCTTTTGGAATTTCTATGGAGAAAACATTCAGCAACAAAGCAATTACAAATGCTATAAATGGAGGAAATTTTAAAATTTTAGAAAGATGTTTGAGTAGAGAATCTTTGCTTCCAGAATAAAAATTGGCGACTAAAATTCCTACTGTCGAAAGAGCGACAAATCCGGGTTGGTCTACCAACATCACGGTTTTTAAACCTTCTTCTCCATACATAGCTTGGATTAAAGGAATGCCTACAAAAGAGGTATTTCCGAAACCTGCGCACATAATTAAAGCGCCAATTAAAGAAGATTTCCAACCGAAAATTTTTCCTAATCCCGCAAAAAATAAAATCGCCATAAAAATTCCTATCCAAACTACTAAAACTGGATAAATCACCGAGCTGTTGAGCTCTATTTTTGAAATATAATACAGCGAAAATGCAGAAAGTGAAATATTAATCACAAATGCATTCAATGAGGTGTGAAAATTCTCGGGAATTATTTTAGATTTTTTTAAAACAATTCCTATGATCAGACAGACAAAAAGTAAAATTAAGTTGCTCAATTTCTTTTGCTAAACGTATAAATAAATCGATAAAAAGTGACAGAAACTCCCTGCTAAAACAAAAAAATGGAAAATAGCATGATTGAATTTTATTTTCTTAATGCTGTATAAAATTGCACCAATGGTATATAAAACTCCGCCAAGAATTAGGTAAAATACTCCTTTTTTGTGTAAACTAGCGGTTAAGTCTTGGAAATAAAAAACGATCAACCAACCCATCAAAACGTACATCGCTGTAGAGACAATTTTAAATCTTCCCGTGAAAAATAATTTGAGCATAATTCCTGTAAAAGCCATCACCCAAACCATCGAAAAAATAAGCCAACCCGTTTCTCCATTTAGACTTACCAACGTAAAAGGCGTGTAACTTCCTGCGATAAGAACATAAATAGCAGCATGGTCAAAAACTTTGAGCTTAAATCTCTTTTGAGGTTCCTTTGAAGCATGATAAAGTGTAGAAGCGAGATATAATAAAATTAGACTCACCCCAAAAATTGGGAAACTTATCATCATCCAGATATTGTCTTGTTGCACTGCTTTAATGATTAATAAAACCAAAGCGATGATGCTCAAGAAAATCCCGAAAGCATGAGACCAAATGTTTAATTTTTCTTCGGTAGGCGAATAGAATTGTATGTTCGTTTTTTTATCCATTTAGAGCGATTTTAGGTAGGCGTTCCAAGATTCTAACTTATAGAGTTTTGCAGATTTTTCTACATTTTCGGCTTTATAAATTCCTCGACCTACAATCACGAAATCTGTATGTAAATTTTTGAAAACATGTTCTGGCGTATTGTACTGTTGACCTTTGTCATCGCCTTTGGAACTAATATTTACTCCTGGCGTAAAAAGTAAAACATTGGCAGGAACTTTATTTTGAGCCACACAACCAATAATATTTGGATGCGTTTCTACTATTTTTAAAGCTTCTTTTCTATAATTTTGGTCAGTCAATGCACCTTTCGAAGACATAGAAAGAATAGCAATTACCCCAGAATTCATGAAACAATCAATGCTTTGATAGCCTGCAATCACGTGAGAAGTAACCAAATCTGCCCAATGCGAAATTTTATACATTCCGCCTCTGTATTGTAGTTCCTGAGTATTCCCGATGTCGCCAAATTTTCGGTCTTCCATCAAAAGGAAATTATGTTTGGTTGCCAAATCTTTTAGCGGAAGGATGGTTTTATCACTATCAAAATCAGAAATAATGTCAATGTGCGTTTTTAGAGCGACAATATGTGGCCCAACTTGTTCTGCAAATTCTAGCAATTCTTTGGTAGTGGTTACATCTGCAGAAGCGATTAGGTTAGATTGTTTAGCAATCGCAATTTCTAAGATTTTTTTGCCAACAGAATGTTCGCAATTTTCTAATTTTTGTTCGTAAGAAAGTCTTTTTTCTTCTTTGAATTCAATTTTATTTCCTGCGATAAATTCATTAATTCTTAAAACTTCTTCTTCCGTAAGATGATCTACTTCTTTTAAAATTTCTACCACTTCAGAAATGCTGAAAAGCGTATGAACGTGATAACCTTTCTCTTGTAAAAGTTGCTTTCCGCCTTGTTCACGGTCTAGAACCACTACAATATCAGAAACTTTTAACCCTTCATTTTCTACTTCGGCGATGGTTTCTACCAAAGATTTCCCAGAAGTGATTACATCTTCTACCAGTAGACAGTTTTGTCCAGATTTATAAATTCCTTCAATCAATTTTTTGGTTCCATATTCTTTAGCTTCTTTTCTCTTGATAATCAATGGAATATAGCTTTCTAAAGACATAGCAGTTGCCATAGGTAATGCAGCGTAAGGAACACCACAAATCACATCAAAATTATCCAAAGGAAGCATTTCTAAAAGATAATTGGCCAAATGTTTTAAGATTTTTGGCTCAGAAGCGAGAGGTCTTAAATCTACATAGAATGGGCTTTCGATGCCGGATTTCAATGTAAATCTGCCGAATTTTATAATACCCAGTTTATAACATTCTAAGAAGAATTCTTTTTTACTTTCCATTTTACTTTTTTACTTTTTACAAAGGTAAGATTTTTATAAGTACGAAGCGTAAAGTTAAAAGTACAAAGTGTGAGTGATAGAGTAGTAGAATTATAGAATTAGAGAGTGCTCAACTTTAAAATAAATAAATCAAACCAAATTATAGATTTTGTTAATGAAAAATTGACCTATTTTCGGTACTTTTTTGCTATTTTTGGGAAATTCAATTTTTAAAAATTTAATCTTTTAGATATGAAAAAATTAGTTCAATGGGCTTTTGTAGCCATCGCTTTTTCTGCGGTTACTTCTTGTGTAGCGGTAGTGGGAAATACAGCGCAACCTGTAGTGAATGTAGAATCTACAGATTATGGTAAACCTTCTGATGTTACTGCAAATGAAGGTGCTTTCAAAATAAAAACACTGAAACATAATTATGATGCTTTTTCAAAATATGTAGATGCTAAAACCATGTACATTCACTTTTCTAAGCATTATGTAGGATATTTAAACAACTTAAATAAAGCGGTGGAAGGAAAACCTCAAGCGAATATGACCATAGAAGAAGTGTTGAAAACTCTTGATACCAGCAATGCTGCGTTAAGAAATAATGCAGGAGGTTATTACAATCACAATTTGTATTTTGATTTGATGACTCCGAATTCAACAGGAAAACCAACTGGGAAATTAGCCGATGCCATCAATAGAGATTTCGGGAGTTTTGAAAATTTCAAAAAGCAGTTTTCTGATGCAGGAGCGAAACAATTTGGTTCTGGTTGGGCTTGGTTAGTAACTGATGCTTCAGGAAAATTGAAAGTAGGAAGTACCGCAAATCAAGACAATCCATTAATGCCTGGAATGTCTATTTCTGGAACTCCAGTTTTGGCAATGGACGTTTGGGAACACGCTTATTATCTAAAATATCAAAACAAAAGAGCAGATTATATAGAAGCTTTCTTTAACGTAATCGATTGGAACGTAGCTTCTGATTACTACGAAAAAGCAATGAAATAAAATTAAAAAAAAAGTTTATTTTTCTCGCTGATTTAACTGGTTTGGCTGATTTTTATCTGCTTAATTTGCTAAATCAGCGAGATTTTTTTTGGAATTACTCTTTGGTTTCTTCTATGATTTCGGTTTTTAAAGATTTATCTTTGAAATAAAAATTATGATGAAAATCAAAAGCCCAATCTGTTTCTGGTTTTGCAATCGTTCCGAAAAATTGAATTTTTTCATTATCAATTTCATTTAACCAATAACCATGGAAAACTGCAATTTTTTGAAAATTATTGTCAATGTAATTGTTGAAATTTTCTTTTCTAAATAAAGTGTCTAGAAGAGTTTTGTTGTCTTGTTTTATTTTCAGTGAAATTCCTGCATCTCTGTATTTATCTACCTGTTTTTTGCCTTCATTTTCAAATTCATTGGTGACAAAACTATCTAAATAAGATTTGGTGATGCTAATTTTTATGTTTTTATCAACGATTAAAGTATCAAATTTTTCCACTGTTTTTTCTTTCGGAAAGAATCTATCCGTAGAATTTTCACTTGTAATTATTGGTTTGTTGAATACTTCTATTTTTTCTTCTTGTTTTTTGGAGCAAGATAAAATGGCTAGAAGTAGAATTGGTAGACAAAAAGTGGTTTTCATTGGTTGATAATTTACCCAAATTTACAAAAAATCTTACCTTTACAAAAATTAAAAAGTTATTATGAAAAAATCATTTTCTTTGTTCTTTATTCTTTACTCATTATTCTTTTTTAGTCAAATTTCAGAGCAGAAACTAGACGAACTTATCCAAAATACCATAAAAACTTTTGATGTTCCAGGGATGTCTGTTGGTGTTATAAAAGACGGAAAAGTCATCTATTCAAAAGGTTTCGGAGTACGCTCTCTTAACAATAATTTACCGATGACGCCAGAAACTTTGGTGGGAATTGCTTCTAATTCTAAAGGTTTCACTTGTACCGCTTTAGCGATTTTAGCAGACGAAGGAAAACTGAATTGGGACGATAAAGTGACCAAATTTTCACCAGATTTCAAAATGTATGACGATTATGTGACGCAAGAACTTACCATCAAAGATTTGGTGACGCACAGAGCTGGATTAGGTCTTGGACAAGGAGATTTAATGTTTTTTCCAGAAGGTGGAACTATGACTACAGAGCAATTATTGCACAATGTTCGTTATTTGAAACCTGCGCATTCTTTCAGAAATACAATGGATTATAACAATGTGATGTTTATTGTAGCAGGAGAAGTTATTCGTAAAATTTCTGGCAAAACTTGGGCAGAGTTTATCGAAGAAAGAATTATGAAACCTGTTGGGATGACAGCAAGTTTTGGTTCTTATAACCGTGCAAAATCTATTGAAAATAAAATTGATGCACATGCTCCAGTCAATGGAAAAGCAGTTGCGGTTCCTCACGATTGGAACGAAACGGCCAATGCAGCAGGTGGAATTTTGAGTAACATTACTGACATGACGATTTGGGCAAATTTCTTAATGAACGGTTTTGTAACCAAAGATGGTGTACGTTTGGTTTCTGAGAAAAATGCAAATCTTCTTTGGCAAATTCAGCAACCCATTCCTATGGCTGCTAAAAATCCTTATGATACTAAATTTTATGGTTATGGTTTAGGTTGGTTTATTTCTGATGTAAAAGGTCATCGTCAGATTCAGCATACAGGTGGTTTAATCGGTACAGTTACACAATTTACGTTAATTCCTGATTTGAATTTAGGAATTGTAGTGCTCACGAATCAACAACAAGGGGTGGCTTTTAACACGATTACCAATACTGTGAAAGATGCTTATTTAGGAATTGAAGACAGAAATTGGTTGAAAACCTATGCAGAAAGATACGCAAAAGGCAATGCGCAATATGACAAAGAAAAAGCTGAAACGTATGCTAAAGTAGCTGCTTACCAAAAAGACAGAAGTGCAAAACTATCTCCTGAACAATTTGTAGGAACGTATAGAGATGCTTGGTTTGGTGATGTGGTAATTTCTAAAGAAAAGAAAGGTTTCAGAGTGATTTGTAAATCTTCAGAAAGATTAAAAGGTGAAGTTTTGCCTTATTCTAAAGATACTTTCGTTATCAAATGGGATGATAGAAGTTATGATGCAGATGCATTTTTTACCCTTACCTTTGATGAAAACGGAAAAGCAGTTTCTGCCAAAATGAAACCGATTTCAGATGTTACCGATTTCTCTTTTGATTTTGGAGATTTGGATTTGAAAAAAGTAGATTAGTTTTAAACCACAAAAGGCACAAAAGATTTTCTTTGTGTTTAAGAAATACAAAAGAGCAAAAAGTAAAAATCTTTTTGCTCTTTTTTTTTGCATTTGAATTGCTTATTTTTAAACTTTTCTTTTGTTTCTTTTGACTTTGTCGAATCTTCGATTTGCGTAAGAATCTTTACATAGATTTTCTGAATATTGAAATGTAGATTCCTTCGGAATGACAAAAAAACCGTTGAATTTTTTATTTTAAAGTAAATCTTTTGTTTCTTTTGACTTTGTCGAATCTTCAATTTGCGGTTAAAACTATTTCAAATACAAGTCAAAATAATCCGTAACCTTTTGCATTAAATGTACTCTGTCTTTGCCTGAAACATTGTGAGGATGCCCAGGATAAACGAAATAATCTAACTGAACGCCTTTGTCAACTGCAGATTTCAGGAATTTTACAGAATGTTGCCAAACCACTACATCATCTTGCGCACCATGAATCATGAGTAATTTTCCTTTCAAGTTTTGAACTTTGTCTAAAAGATTAGCTTTTGCGTAACCTTCAGGATTTTCTTTTGGCGTGTCCATGTAACGTTCTGTGTACATAATTTCATACATGTTCCAGTCGATTACAGGTCCACCTGCAACTCCCGCCTTGAAAACTTCAGGATATTTTAGCATAAAACTTGTGGTCATAAATCCACCAAAACTCCAGCCGTGAATTCCCATTTTTTCAGTATTTACAAAAGGCAAAGATTTTAAATATTCTACACCTTTTAATTGGTCTTTCATTTCAGTTTCACCTAAATTTCTGAAAACCGCTTGTTCAAACTGTGTTCCTCTGTTAGAAGAACCTCTTCCGTCCATCGTGAAGACAATGTAACCACGTTGCGCCATGTATTCATACCAAAGATTTCCAGAAGCTGGGAAGTTATTGGTAACCAACTGTAAATGAGGTCCATTGTATAAATAGACAATTACAGGATATTTTTTAGTTTTATCAAAATCAGTCGGCAAAATCAGTTTTCCATACAATGGAGTTCCGTCGTCTGCTTTCAGTGTGATATTCTGAATTTCAGGTCTTTGGAAGTTTTTCAGTGGGTTTTCTGCGGTTAAAATATTTTTGGTTTGAAGCGTTTGCGTATTGATAATATTTGCCATTCTTGGCGTAGAAGCATTGGCAAAAACATCATGTAAGTGTGTTCCGTCTTTGCTCAAAATTCCATTGTGAACACCAGCGTCTTTGTCTAATCTGGTGATTTTACTTGTTTGCCAATTTACTTTGTACAAATGTTTTTCAAGTGGCGTTTCTTTAGTTGAAGAAAAATAAATTTCTTTTTTCTTTTCGTTAAAACCTAGAATTTCGTTCACCAACCAATCTCCTTTGGTAATTTGTTTTACCAAACCTTTGTCTGTGTTGTACCAAAACAAATGATTGTAACCCGTTCTTTGACTTTGCCAAATAAAATCTTTATTAGAACCAGGTAAAAAGGTCAATTCATGTTGAGGTTCTACATATTTTTCATCTTTTTCTTCGAAGAGCGTTTTAACTAAATTTCCTGTTTCGGCATCATATTGATTCAGTTTCATGTGGTTTTGAGCTCTATTAAGAACCGCCACGAAAATAGATTTAGAATCAGGGCTCCAAGTTACGCTGGTTAAATATTGCTCTTTGTCGCCTTCGATGTTTAAGAATTTTTTGGTTTGAGTTTTTACATCAAAAACACCGATGGAAACTTCGTGAGATTTATTTCCAGCCATCGGATATTTGATATTATGGTTTTCTGCAGGAGTTACGCTCCAATCGATGATAGGGTAGTCAGTAACCATGCTTTGATCCATTCTGTAAAATGCAATTTTTTGAAAATTTGGTGCGGCAAAAATACCTCCATCGATTCCAAATTCATTTCGGTGAACCGATTGTCCGTTGATGATATTTTCGTTTTGGTCATCTGTAATTTTCAATGTTTTTCCATTGATGTTTGCAAAAAGATTATTTTTGATGGTGTAAATAATCGTTTGATTATCAGGAAGAAGCTGAGCGTTTTCTGCATCTTCAGGAATAGAAGCAAATTCTGTTTTTTGCCAAGAATTCCCCGTTTTTTGAAGCCAAAAATATTTTCCCTTTTGAGAAAAATAGGCTTTAGAATTGTTCAAAAATTTCAGTGGAGAAAGTGCTTTTAGTTTTTGGTCAGCACTAAAATTTTGATTTACTTGATACAAAGAAACCAAAGTATCCGTCTTGTTGGTCGCAATATCTGTGATGAGATAAGCGTTTTTAACCATTTGAAGATAAGATTTGCCATCATTGCTGAAAGAAAAATCTCTGATGTTTTTCACGGCAAGATTGGTTCTAAGTCCTAAAACGGCGTCGTTCATGGTAAATTGCTGCGTTTGCGAAAAACCACAAACCGAAGCCAAAACCAATGTTCCTAATATTTTTTTAAAGTTCATAAATGTTGAAAAATTTTGAAGGTAAATGTATGTTAATTCATTAATTTCTGAAGAATTTTATAAATGTTCTTTGTATAAAATCGTGAGATTATCTTTTTCTGATTTTTTGTTCCATTGATATTGATGCGTCCAATACGCAATTTTAGTGGATAAAATTCCTAATCCGGCTCCAAAAATCACGTCGCTCCAATAATGTTTGTCGTGAGCAATTCTCAAAACGCCCACTCCAGTTGCTACAGAATAAGCAACATACGGAACCCAACGATAATTTTCGCCATATTCCATAGAAAGCATTGTAGCTCCAGCAAAAACATTCGCAGTATGACCACTCGGAAAACCAAATTCATTGCTTCCGTCTGGACGAGGTTTTTTAATGGCTTTTTTAAAAAGATAAGTGCTTCCAAAAACAATAATTTCAGATTTTGCCAAAATAGCAGTTCTGTTCCAGAAGTCGGTTTTAGGTTTCATTCCTGCCCATTCAAAAGCGTAAAGTGAAACGTGAGGTGCAAATTGAAGGTAATCTTCGGGATAACCTCCGAAAGCCAAGAAATTTTTGTTTTCTGTAACGCTGAAATCTCTATTTTCTGTAGATAAAACGATGCTTCCTGCCGTCATTAAAGTAGCTGGAATAATGAGTTTTTTGGTTTCAAATTTTTGTTGTTCTGAGAAAATTAAACTGTCTTTCTTTTGCGAAAAAAGAAGATTTGTGGCTAATATGAAAAGGAAAATAACTTGTTTCATTTTTCTGTCGTTCCTACGGAACTTTTTTAAAATACTTTATAAATTTTTCTACAAACGTATCGTTCTTACGGAACTCATCTTCTGACTTCATACATTATACTTCTACCTTTTTCTTTTCCAAAAATTTATACGTTTCTATTTGACTGCGGAAAGGTTTTTTGTTGTTTTTGACATATTTATTGGTCAAATCTTCATCTAGAAATCTGGCTTTTACATTGCCTTTCAATTGAAGTTCCAATAAATCTTTCAGTTCTTTTTTGAGATTTTTTTGATTCACTTTTACAGCAGCTTCTATTCTGTAATCTAGGTTTCGCGTCATCCAATCCGCTGAAGAAAGATAAACATCTTCAATGCCTTTATTGTAAAAATACATCACCCTAGAATGTTCCAAATACTCATCTACAATACTGATAGCATGAATTTTTTTCTTGAACGTTTTCTGTTCTACAGCACAGAAAATTCCGCGAACAATCATTTTAATTTCCACGCCAGCTTCCGCTGCTTCATAAAGTTTTTTAATTAAACCTTTATCAGAAAGTGAGTTTACTTTTATTATCATTTCGGCTTTTCTGCCTGCTTTTGCTTCTTCTATTTCTTTGTCGATATGCCAAACAATTTTTTCTCTCATAAAATGTGGACAAACCAATAAATGATTACAAGATTTCAATGCTAAAACGGGATCTATTTTGGGTTTTCTGAACACATTGAAAACTTTATTAATGTCTGCCATAATTGCTCTGTTAGAAGTCATGAGCAAATGGTCTACATAGATTTTAGCTGTTTTTTCGTTGAGGTTTCCAGTGCTTACAAATCCATATTGAATGGTCTTATTGTTCACTCTTTTTTTGATGACACAGAGTTTTGCATGCACTTTTTTATTCGGTAATCCCACTAGAACTTTTACACCTTCTTCTTCTAACCTTTCTTTCCATTCTAGGTTATTTTCTTCATCAAATCTTGCGCGTAATTCTAGCATTACGGTGACTTCTTTTCCGTTTCTCACGGCATTAATCAATGCGTTTACAATTTTAGAATTGCTGGCTAATCTGTAAGCCGTGATTTGAATAGACTTTACATCAGGATCCATTGCAGCTTCTCTCAGCAAGTCAATAACTGGTGTAAAAGTGTGATAAGGAAAGGTAAGAAGCACATCTTTTTTTACGATAACATCTGTAATTCTGCCTTCATGGTCAAATTCTGGATGCGTAAAAGAACTTCTCTCTATTGGTTTTTCATAATTTTTAAAAACATCAGGAAAATCCATAAAATGTCTGAAATTATGAATTTTTTGCCCTGGAATAATGCTGTCTCTTTTGGTAAGATTGAGTTTTTTGATGAGAAATTCCACCAAAGATTTATCCATGTCTTTGTCAAAAACAAAACGGGTAGGTTTTCCTTTTCTTCTAGATTTAATTCCTTTTTCAATTTTTTCTACAAAGCTGGTTCTGATGTCATTATCGAGGTCAAATTCTGCATCTTTGGTCACCTTAAAAGAATTTGCTTTGAAATCATCATATCCGAAATAGGAGAAAATGTGTGGTAAATTGAAAGCGATGACGTCTTCTAGAAGCATTATGTCAGTTTCCTCAGGATTTTCGGTTGGTAAAATGACAAATCTTCCATTGGCTTTTGCTGGCACTTCTATAATCGCGAATTTTGTACCAAATTTCCAATCTTTTCTGCGCATTGCAATGCCTAGATAAAGGCTTTTTTCTCGCAAATAGGGCAGTTGAACATGGTCATGAAGCAGAATAGGAATGACGTTGCTTTCTACTTCTTCGTCAAAATATTTTTTTACAAATTCCTTTTGTTTTTCGGTGAGTTTTTTAGGAGTTTTAATGAAAACTTTTTGCTCTGCCATTTCTTCTTGGATTTTGTCCCAAGTTTTTTCAAAATCTTCCTGTTGTTTGATGACAATTTTATTGATTTTGTCCAGAATTCTTTGAGGTTTGTCAAAAAACGTCTCTACTGCAAGTTTATCTTTCAGTTCTAGTGCTCGTTTTAGTCCTGCAACTCGCACTCGGAAAAATTCATCTAAATTATTAGAAAAAATCCCTAAAAATCTAATTCTCAGGTGTAATGGAACGGTTTCGTCCATCGCTTCTTGCAAAACTCTTGCATTAAAACCTAACCAGGTAATGTCTCTAGGATTGAATTGTGGCATATCTGTAAAAAGTTTTAGCCAAATATAATGATAAACATGTGAATAGAGAAGTGAAATGGAGAATTTAAAAGATGACAGTTTTTAAGAAAATGTCAATTTGTCACAATTTTCTCAATGGTATAAAATTGGAGAAATCCAAGTCAAATTAGTTAAGTAAAAATAAAATATAAATATTATGAGCAAAATTATCGGAATTGATTTAGGTACGACCAACTCTTGCGTTGCGGTAATGGAAGGTAAAGATCCTGTAGTTATCCCAAATGCAGAAGGTAAAAGAACCACACCATCTATTGTAGCATTTACAGAAGATGGCGAAAGAAAAGTAGGTGATCCTGCAAAAAGACAAGCAGTAACGAATCCTACTAAAACTGTTTATTCTATCAAGAGATTCATCGGAACACAGTTTACTAAAGATAAAGAAGAAATTTCTAGAGTTCCTTATGCTGTAGTAGCTGGACCAAATGATACTGTAAAAGTAAAAATAGACGATAGAGAATATACAGCACAAGAAATTTCTGCAATGATTCTTCAAAAAATGAAGAAAACGGCTGAAGATTTCCTTGGTCAAGAAGTAACCAGAGCAGTAATTACGGTTCCTGCTTACTTTAACGATGCACAGAGACAAGCTACCAAAGAAGCTGGTGAAATCGCTGGTCTTAAAGTAGAAAGAATTATCAACGAACCTACTGCTGCAGCTTTAGCTTACGGTTTAGATAAAGTAGGTAAAAAAGACCTAAATGTAGTTGTTTTCGACTGTGGAGGTGGTACTCATGACGTTTCTGTACTAGAAATGTACGAAGTAGATGGAAACGCATCTTTCGAAGTAAAAGCTACTGATGGTGATACTCACCTTGGTGGTGACGACTTTGATAACGTAATCATCGACTGGATGGCAGATGAATTCAAATCTGAAGAAGGAGTAGATCTTAAATCTGATGCAATTGCACTTCAACGTTTAAAAGAAGCTGCTGAAAAAGCAAAAATTGAATTGTCTTCTTCTACTCAAACTGAAATCAACTTACCATATATCACCGCTACTGCAACTGGTCCTAAACACTTAGTGAAAACATTGACCAGAGCTAAATTTGAGCAATTGGCACATGATTTAATTCAAAGAACCATCGAACCATGTAAAACTGCTCTTAGAAATGCTGGAATGAGCACTTCTGATATTGACGAAATCATCTTAGTAGGTGGTTCTACCAGAATTCCTGCAATACAAGAAGCGGTAGAAAAATTCTTTGGAAAAGCACCTTCTAAAGGGGTGAATCCAGATGAAGTAGTAGCAATTGGTGCTGCAATTCAAGGGGGAGTTTTAACAGGTGATGTAAAAGACGTTCTTTTATTAGACGTAACTCCGCTTTCTTTAGGTATCGAAACTATGGGTTCAGTTTTCACTAAATTAATTGAAGCGAACACTACCATTCCTACTAAAAAATCTGAAGTTTTCTCTACAGCAAGTGATAATCAGCCTGCGGTAACCATCAGAGTAGGACAAGGAGAAAGACCAATGTTTAATGACAACAAAGAAATCGGTAGATTTGATTTAGTAGATATTCCACCTGCACCAAGAGGAGTTCCACAAATTGAGGTAACTTTTGACATTGATGCAAACGGTATTCTACATGTTTCTGCTAAAGATAAAGGAACTGGTAAAGAGCAATCTATCAAAATCCAAGCATCTTCTGGACTTTCTGATGCAGAAATCGAAAGAATGAAAAAAGAAGCAGAAGAAAATGCAGCAGCAGATGCGAAGAGAAAAGAAGATGTAGAAACCATCAATAAAGCTGATGGAATGATTTTCCAAACAGAAAAACAATTGAAAGAATTTGGAGAAAAATTATCTGCAGATAAGAAATCAGCAATTGAAGCAGCTCACACAGAATTGAAAGCTGCTTACGAAACCAAAGATGCAGATGCGATTAAACCTAAGTTAGAAGCATTAGACGCAGCTTGGATGGCAGCTTCAGAAGAATTGTACAAAGCAACTCAAGAAGCACAACCGCAACCTGAACAAGCACAAGGTAACGCTGGCGAAAATGTACAAGATGCAGATTTCGAAGAAGTCAAGTAAGGACTGATAAAAATCAATTAAAATAAATGAGTAAATCGCTGTAAATGTAATATTTACGGCGATTTTTTATTTTTAACAATTTTTGAAAAATGCTTGTTTTTAATCGTTTTTTGTCATATTTTCGTACCATATTTGTACCGCGCGTTATTTGGATGTAATGTGCGCCTTATGCGCTAAAATAATTAAAAAATACATAAAAAAGTGACAATGTACCCGATGTTATTTCAGAATGGGATTTAGTAAATTAAAAATACCAAGAGTATGTGAGCAGTGCTCTAAACCCTTTGAAGCAAAGACAGTTACGACACGTTTTTGCGGTGTTTCTTGTGCAAATAAATCAGGAAAGGAACGCAAGAAATTAGAAAAGCAACAAAAAGAAAAAGAAAATCTGTTACAAAAATATTCTAATAAAATTGCGGAAGTTCAAACTCGGGAATTTATCTCTGTTTCTGAAGCAACTGTAATGTTTGGAATTTCAAAAGATACCATTCATAGAATGATAAAAAAAGGATTGATTGGTGGTGCTAATCTTGGGATAAGATTAACTCGAGTAAAACGAGCAGATTTAGAGAACTTATTTTCTACAATAGAAATGCCTATTGAAAAGAAAAAAGAAGAAAAACCAAACTTTGAAATAGGAAATTGCTACACGATTTCAGAGATAAGTACAAAATTCCGTGCAGATCCAAGTACTATTTATCTTGTAATTAAGAAAAACAAAATACCAACTAAAAAAGTAGGTAGTTTTGTGTATGCACCAAAAAATCTTATTGACAAAATCTTCGCAGGACAATGAAAGAACTTTTAAAAACTAAAGTCACCGTAAGGTTAAGAAAAGCAGAAAACCGAAAAGAATGGTACATCTATTTGGAAAGTTATCCTGTGATGATTTCGGGAAAGAAAACTCCTCAAAGAATCCGTGAGTATCTCAACCGAAGTGTAACAACTGTAGAATTTGATAAAAAAAGACCAGCGAAAACGACTCAAAAGTCAATTTCTTATAAACCTAAAAGAGACGATAATGGAATTATTATTTGCAAAAGTGAAAACGATAGAGAAACAATGTTTTATGCAGATTCAGTAAGGAAATTAAGACAAAGAGAATACGACAATATTGAGCTTTATAATGAGCTCGACCAAATTCAGGCAGAACAAAAAGAAAAATCACAGGTAAATTTTGTTAAATATTTCGAAGCATTAATTAAAATACGACATAAAAATAATTCAGAATCAATTAAGATAAATTGGGAAAGAGCAATTGACTTTTTAATCTCTTATGAAGGTTCTGAAATCCCTTTTTCTAAAATTGATATTAAATTTTGTGAGAATTTTAAAACCTTTCTTTTGAATGCACCTCGCGGAGGAAATAAAAATGGGAAATTATCTCAAAATAGTGCATCAACTTATTTTTCTGTTTTTAAAGCTGCGTTGAAACAAGCTTTCATTGATGGTTATTTTACGACAGATATTGCTGCAAAAATAAAAGGAATTCCAAGTGAAGAATCAAGAAGAGAATATTTAACAATTGATGAACTGAATACTTTAGTTGCTACTCCTTGTGAAAATGATATTCTGAAGCGTGCCGCACTTTTTTCTGCATTAACAGGTTTGCGACATTCTGATATTCAAAAACTGAAGTGGAATGAAATAAGTTTAGATAACAATCAACCGAGAATTAATTTCACTCAAAAAAAGACAAAAAGTGTAGAATATATGCCGATTTCTCAACAGGCTTTAGAAATTTGTGGAGAACCAAAATCTCCAAATGATTTGGTTTTTGAAAATTTAACCAATCCAGCATGGATTAATCGACCATTAAAGACTTGGGTTGCAAAAGCAGGAATCAATAAAAACATCACTTTTCACTGCTTTCGTCACACTTTTGCTACTTTGCAACTTTCAAGCGGTACTGATATTTATACAGTGAGCAAAATGCTTGGTCATACGAATGTGAAGACTACACAAGTCTATGCAAAAGTGATTGATGAAAAGAAAAATAAAGCGGCGGAAGCGATACAATTAAAATCTTTAAAAAATCAATCTGAATGAAAATAAAGTACTTTGAATATATCGCTATTTGTTTGTCAGTTTTTCTAGCTTGCATATTCATAGGTAATGCTGCTAGAGAATATTCTATTAGAAATGGAGCAGATGAATTTACAATTAATTTGTTTTTCTGGGGTGGTATTGGTTTGGGTGTATTAATATTCGTATTTGTAATTTTATTTCTTGATCCAATAGTAAATTGGATAGTAAAACGTTTTTTAAACAATTCAAAATCCAAATTAGTTGAAGAACAAGAAGACGATTCAAAGAATATCCAAATAGTTAATTCTACGGAGAATTTTGAATTGAATGAAAAACACATGCAAAGTTTCCCAAATATTATCGAAGAAGAACCAGCTTTTGAAGTTGAAAAAAAAATATCCGAAACAATATTGGAAAATGAAGAACCTATTGAAATATCTGATATTGAAAAAATAAGAATTAAGGCAAAATCTGAAAGTGAAAAAATCGTACAGGAAAAGCTGGGTTTTATTGTTCAATACACTAAAGAAAAATTTGCACCATACTCTTCGGATGAAGAAATCAATAGATTTAACATTTATTTAATAGAATTTTTGAAAGATAGTAAGATTGATACTATTACTCCAATAAGAGTGAATACTCTTAAAACGATTGATCTAATGCATTTCGGATGGAATGTGTGGCATCATTATAGAGGAAACAATCAGAGAAAAGATGTCGCTAAATTTTTGAAAATTGTTTTTTCTGAAAGTTTTAAAGAAATGGAAGAATCAACAATAGAAAAATTACTTTCTTCGAGAAAAGAGGAAGGATTAATAAAAATTGAAGATAACCTCCTTTAGTAAAGGAAAATACAATTAATATTGAGCAGAAAACCATTTATGTTATTAGTATGATTTAAACATTCTTTATCATACAAAAAACATACGTATAACATAAATTATCATTGCACCATAACAATCATAAACGATAATTATGGACGTAAATGAAATTTCTTTTGAAAACCTGCCAAAAGCAGTTGCTCACTTAACGAACGAAATTGCCGAAATTAAATCTATGGTTCAGAATGCGAAAATTTCTGAACCGAAAGAAAAACGTATTCCTATTGGAATTGAAGATGTATGTAAGATAATAGGGAAAGCCAAACCTACGATTTATACTCTTGTAAGGCAAAGAAAAATTCCGTGTTATAAAAACGGTAAAAAACTCTATTTTTTTGAAGATGAACTTTTGGAATGGATTTCTAAAGGTAAAAAGAAAACCTTACTAGAAATAGAATCCGAAGCTCTGAAATATCATAACCGAAATAGATAAGGTTATGAACGAACAAAAATTCTTGTATCAATCTGATACTCCTTCCAAAACGATTTACGATAGAGCGATGAATTATTTAGACGAAAAATACAACATTCGTTTTAATACCATTGCTTTGGAGTTGGAAATTCAGTTGAAAGAGCAGGTTGGAACTTGGACTGTTCTCAACATCAATTCTTTATTGATTGAGTTAGCGCAGTCTGGAATTGAAATTAATATGAATAAATTGGAAATTCTAGTTAGAAGCCATTTGATTCAGCAATACAATCCAATTCGTGAGTATTTTGAAAATTTAGAAACTTGGGATGGTATAGATTACATCAAGAAACTCTCTCAATATCTTAAAACCAATGATGATGAAGCATTTTGTTATCATTTTGAAAAATGGCTAACAAGAGCGGTATTATGTTCATTAAATAGAGGTTATGTCAATAAACAGTCATTGGTTTTAGCGTCACATCAAAATTCAGGGAAATCCTCATTTTTACGATTTTTAATTCCTCCAAAATTAGAGAATTATTACACCGAAAATATCTCCATCGACAAAGATGGCATTATTTCCATTTGTAAAAATTTGATTTGTAACCTTGATGAATTGGCGGTTTTATCGAAATCCGATGTTAATACTTTGAAATCTTTCATCTCAAAAAGTAGTGCAAATATTCGTTTGCCTTATGCGCGAAAAGCTGAATTTTTAGAACGGATTTGCTCATTTGTAGGTTCTACCAATCGGACTGATTTTCTTACCGATGAAACAGGAAGCATTAGATGGTTGATTTTTGAGGTGTATTCTTTTGATTTTGAATATTCTAAAGAAATTGATATGGACAAAGTCTGGGCTCAAGCTTATTACAATGCTTTTGAAAGAAAAAATTACAATCCCGAATTAACCGCAACAGATATCGCCGAAAACGAAAAGCGAAACGAGAAATATGCACAAGTTTCAATGGAGCAAGAACTGATTTCAGCTCATTTTGAAAAATCGAAAAAAATGGAAGAATTTCTCACAGCAACCGATATTATGTTGGCGATGAACAATGCTTTAGGATTGCGATTGAATAATGTGAAAATCGGAAAAGCACTCACCAGTTTAAAATATCAAAGGATAAAACATCCTCAACTTCAAGTGTACGGTTATCTCATCAAAAGAAAATCTGAATAAACAAACTTACCAAAGTTACCAAGTTACCTTAAATCTTTAAATGATTTAATAATCAATGATTTATAAAGGTAATTCAATTTGAAAAATAAGTTACCTAAAGTTACCTTAATTAAAAATTTATGGTAAGAAGGTAAAAACAGGTAATTGTAAAAATTTGCTTTAAAGTATTGTTAATCAATAAAAAGGTAATTAGGTAAGAGGAATTAAAAAAAACAAAGAAAACAAAAACATTAAAATGAACTGCAGACACTTTAACACAATTCCGTTGGAAGAAGTCCTCGTTTCACTCGGACACCATCCAACAAAACAAAATGAAAAAGAAGCTTGGTATCTCAATCCTTTTTCCACAGAAACCCAAGCCTCTTTTAAACTCAATAAAAGAAACAACGTTTGGTATCTCCATTCCGAAGGAATAGGCGGAAACAATATTGATTTTATGATGAAATACCTGAAAGCTTCCGTAAAAGAAGTTTTAGAATGGGCGGAAAAACAGAATTTTTCTTCTTTTCAATCGCAAAAAGATTATCATTCAAAAAGTTCTAGCCTAAATTACCACATCACAGAAATTAAAGAACTTCAAAACGAAAATTTGAAGATTTATCTTCAACAAAGAGGACTTTCGCCAACAGTTTATTCTTTAGTAAAAGAAGTACATTTTGCCATTGGAGAGAAAAAACTTTATGCTATTGGTTTTGAAAACCTTTCAGGAGGTTGGGAACTCAGAAATTCATTATACAAAGGTTCATTACTAAAGAAAGATATTTCAATCCTAAATTTCAATATTGAAAGCCAAAATCAAAATGAAACAGGAAAAAGAATCGCTGTTTTTGAGGGATTTTTGGATGCTTTGTCTTTTGTTGAGATGAAACCATTTTTTAAAGGCGATGTATTGGTGATGAATTCTATTTCATTGTTGAATAGAACCAAAGAATATTTACAAAACTATTCCGAAATCCATTTGTTTTTAGACAATGACAAAGCAGGAGAGATTTGCAAAAATGAAATTCTGAAATCATTTCCCGAAGCCAAAAATCATTCTGAAATTTATGCTCTTCATAAAGATTTAAATGAATACTTCGTTTTCAGAAACAATACAAAAATCGAAAAACAACAGCAGGTAGAACTAAACCCAAAACAAGAACAGGAGGAAAGCGAAATCAATCAAGCTCATCAAACTTACAGAAGAAAACGCTGATTATGCGTGTGTATATTTTTATCAACTATATGCAAAAGTTAGGAGCTCATTCGCAACTTTGAAGGTCGATACTCTCCCAACAAAGTTTCTTCTTCGCTCTGCGAGGCTTTAACTTGTATAAAATAGTACAAGGTTCAACTTTCTTAACCTATAAAAAATAATGCAAGGTCTTTGTACAACCTGTATAAAATAGATACAGGTTGTTAGGTAACCTGAGTAAAAAAGATACAGGTTACATCATCATCATATTTAAGAAAAATGAAGACATCAATCAATTTCAAAGTGGCAAAATCTGATTCCGAAATTCATAATTTTAGAAAGAAATCCTTTGACTATATCCGCAAAGATTTAACTCATAAAAATCAATATTGGATGGAGCAAAAAATTGCAGACCGACTGTTAAAAATAGAATCCTACTGCAAAGAAAAATCAGGCAGAAAATTACAGAAAAATGCAATGCCAATTCGAGAAGCTGTGGTTGTGATTAAAGAGAATACAACAATGCAAGATTTGCATAACCTATCAAAAAGATTGGAAGAAGAACTTAAAATCCGAATTTTTCAGATTGCCATTCATAAAGATGAAGGTCATTATGATAAAGACACCAACGAATGGAAAGCTAATTACCACGCTCATTTAGTTGCAGATTGGCAGGATTTGGAAACTGGAAAAACGCTGAAACATCAATCTTTTCATTACTCAAAAATGCAAGATTTAGCAGCAGAATGTTTAGAAATGGAAAGAGGCGTTTCAGGTTCGTTAACAAGATTAGAGGCGGTAGAATTTAAAATCAAGAAAAAAGAAGAAGATTTGAAAATTTTGGAAGAACGATACAGCCAAATGCAACAAGAAATGGAATCTAAAAAAGCAGAGGATTTAATTGTAAAAGAATCCGATTTTTTGGGTTTTCAGAAAATAAAAACGGACAAAACCATTGAAAACTACAAAAAGGCAATCAAAACGAATAATATTCAACTTCTTAAAAACAAAACAGAACTGGAATCCAAAGAGAAACAAATTGCAGAACTCAATACCAAAATTGAAAGTCTAAAAAAAGAAGTTTTCCTTTTCAAAAGCAAAAACTCTGCGCTCTTAACCAATGAAACTTTTTTTGCTGTTGAAAAGAAAAAATATTTGGAATCAGTTGAAAAGACACTTAAAAAAGCCATTTTGCAAGAAAGTATAAAAATCCCGAATCTGCAAAATCTAAACGATACTGAAAGAAAAGATAAAATGATAGAAATACTTGAAAAAATTTCAAAGGACAATAATATTCCCATTTCTGCTTTTGAGGAGGTTTTTGGGGATAAAGAGAAGAAAAATAATTTTTTTAGAATTTTGGAAGGAAGTAATGTATTGGCAGATGATAATCTGAAGTTTATTAAGAAACTTGGAAGATAAAATAAAATCATAAAAACAAAAAATAAAACAAAATGAAATTATTTGAAAATATCTAAAATTTGATTTTGAAATTAATTAAAGAAAATGTTGTATATTTATCAATTAATGTTAATTAAATAACAAGTAGTGAAAATCAATAGATTAAAAGTTATTCTTGCTGAAAAAGAAAAAACTAATAAATGGTTAGCTGAGAAACTTGGCAAAAGCGAAGTAACTGTTTCCAGATGGGTAAGGAACGAAAATCAGCCTTCTATGGAGACTTTATTAGTTATTTCCAAATTATTAGATATAGATATTAAAGAACTTTTGAATTCCAGTAAATAGATGAGTACAAAATTTTTTACAAATAAGGACGGCAATAGTCTTTTTAATAAGTTCAAAGGAGTTTTTGAATATCAAAACGTGCATTTTTTTGATGCATTAGTAGGGTATTTCAGAGCTTCAGGATATTTTAAATTAAGGCCATTTTTGGATAAAGTTCCAGAAATAAGAATATTGGTAGGTATTAATGCAGATGAGCTTATTGCAGATGCAAAAAGAAAAGGACAACTTTATTTAGAAAATTCTGAAAAGACGAAGGAAGAATATTTAAATTTTGTTGCACAAGACATCAATAAAGCTACTTATGATGCAGAAACTGAAAAGAGTATATTACAGTTTATTGATGACATAATCACTGAAAAAGTTAAAATAAGAGCATACGGACAAAAAAATCTACATGCTAAAATTTACATTTTCAGACCAAATCCTTTTAATCAGCATACTTTAGGAAGTGTAATTACAGGTTCGTCTAATTTAACAGATTCAGGATTAGGAACTTACGACCAAGCTAATTATGAATTTAATGTTCAATTGAATGATTATGATGATGTAAAATTTGCAACCGAAGAGTTCGAAGAATTGTGGAAAGATGCCAATGAATTAATTCCTGCTGACTTACAAAAACTAAAAGCTAAAACATACCTAAGTGAAGAAAAAATAACGCCTTATGATTTATTCATTAAAATGCTCGTAGAGTATTTTGGAGATTCTGTAATAAGAGATAAGGTAGGTAATTTAACTTTACCAGAAGGATATACCAATTTACAATATCAAGCAGATGCCGTGACAGAAGGTTTTCACAAACTTATGAAACATAATGGTTTTATATTGGCTGATGTGGTTGGTTTGGGAAAAACAGTTATTGCAACCAGAATAATTAAAAAGTATATTGAGAAAAATGGTTATAATACTAAGGTTTTAATTGTTTACCCTAATGCTTTGGAGGTAAACTGGAAATCAACTGTAAAAGATTTTGGAATTGCTAATTATGTACATTTCATATCAAATGGAAGCCTTCATAAAATTATTGAAGGTAATAATATTGATTATCAAAAGCCTGAAGATTATGATTTAGTTATTGTAGATGAAGCTCATAAATTCAGGACTTCTAGTACCAATATGTATGGATTATTAGAGCTTATTTGTAAAACTCCAAGAGCAACGGTAGGTAATGATGTAGATAGAAAGAAGAAAATAATGTTAATAACTGCAACTCCTCTTAATAATAAGCCAGAAGACATTGCCAATCAAGTTTATTTATTTCAAGATTCTAGAAAATCTACATTAGAAGGCGTTCCTAATTTGCAGAGTTTTTTTGCGGATAAAATTGAAAAATATAAAAAACTTTATCTTATAAAAGACCATCAACAATTAGTGGCGAAGGTAAAAGAAATCTATGAACCCATAAGAGAAAAAATATTCTCTGAATTGGTTATTAGGAGAACTAGAGCAGATATCAAAAAAATAAATCGTTATTATGACGATGTTGTTGCTCAAGGAATGACTTTCCCTGATGTAATAGGACCTAATAAAATAGAATATGAGTTTTCTGATTTGCAAGAAAAAATTTTTTATGAAACGGTAGATGCCATAATTGATAGCCTTGGATATTATAGATATAGAGCTATTGAGCATTTGAATCCAAAATATGAAGATTTGTATGATAATGCCAAATTAATTTCTGAAAGACTTTCTATCATTATGAAAACCCAATTGGTAAAACGTTTAGAAAGCAGTTTTGAAGCTTTTAGAAAATCATTATACCGATTTTACATTTCTAATCAAAGAATGATTGAAATGTTTGAGAATAATAAAGTCTATATTGCTCCTGATATAGATGTCAATAAGTTTTTAGATGAGGGTAGAGAAGAAGAGTTAGAGGCAAAAATTGAAGCTATTAATGCAGAATCTCCAAACAATCAAATTTTCAAAGCTGAAGACTTTTCTGAAGATTTTATTGAAGGATTAAAAAGAGACCAAGAAGTTTTGAACTCATTATTTGAGAAATGGCAGAATATTGGGGATGACCCTAAAACAAAAAAATTCTTAGAGGCTGTAAATTCAGTATTTTTAGATGATAGAAATCCTGAGAAAAAATTAGTCATCTTTTCGGAAAGTAAGGAAACGGTAGAATATCTTGCTGAAGAATTATCAAAGGTAGGTAGAAGTGATGTTTTGGCAATCAGCGCATCTAATAACAAGCAGAGATTTTCCACTATTAGAAAAAATTTCGATGCAAATTATCCTGATAAACAAGAAAATAATTTTAATATCATTATTACTACAGAGGTTTTAGCAGAAGGAATTAACCTTCACAGAAGTAATGTAATTCTGAATTATGACATCCCTTGGAATGCTACTAAATTGATGCAAAGAATAGGGCGTGTGAATCGTATTGGAACAAAAGCAGATAAAATATATGTGTATAATTTCTTTCCAACTGCACAATCTAATAGTTTAATAAAACTAAATGAAAAAGCATTAAAAAAACTACAAGGTTTTCACTCTGCATTTAGTGAAGATAGCAAAGTATATTCTGAAGAAGAGCAATTGATAGAAAATACTCTTGGTGATTTACAACCTCAAGAAGAAGTTGATGAGAGATTGCAATATCTGGAAATGGTAAGAGAGCTTTATGAAAATAATTTCAAAGAGTATAAAAGAATAAAATCTATGCCATTAAAAAGCAGAGTAGGAAGAGCAGTAAAGATAAAAGAAAAAGAAGCACAAGATATTGTAGGACAAAAGTTAGATAATGCAATTTTATGTTATCTGAGAAACAAAATGAAAGAAGGTTTTTATGTTGCCAATGAAAAAAACTCTGTAGAAATAACCTTTTATCAGGCAGTTAAATTATTTGAAGCCAGTAAAAAGGAAAAACCGACTAAGATTTTTGAAAATCATTTTGAGGCGGTAAATTTGGCCGTTGAGCAATTTAAAAAAGTCTATAATACTGTTTATTCTGTAGAGGAATATGACACTTCTAATCTTTCTGTTCAGGAAAGAAATTCTGTTAACTTTTTGAAAGGATTAAAAGACTTGCAGCGCAATTTTCCTCAGGAATTATCAGAAGAGTTTATAGAAATGGTAGATGCTTCTTTGCGAATCATATATATGGGAGTTTTCAGAAAATTTAGAAATGAAATTGCTACCCTAGCTGCGAAACAAAAAAAGAAAAAAATGCCTTTGGCAAAAGTTATTGTAGAACTTAATCTAATAATGAATAAGTATCCTATTGCAAATATTGCCAGATTAGATGCTCTGCGTACAGAAGAAGAACAGCAACCAAAGATATTTGAAGAACCAAAAATTGTAATAACCGAGACCTTTTCATAATGAATAGACAGGCTTTAAAACATATATTGCAAAGTAACTATGATAGAGATCAATGGATTTCTACTTTGCAATTTCTCACAGGAAAAAGAGAATACCTTACCGTACATCTTACTCCTAAAACCATTGAAATTAATACTCAAGAGGCAGACCGCATTGTAAAAACTTTTTATCAAATCGGAAGCCTCAAAACTTCTGATGGCATTAGCTTACCCATTTTTGAGATAATTCTAGAAGATAATATCCGTATAGAATACAACAAAGTTAGTGTAAATGATTTCATTAAGAAATACATTATCAAAGATGCAATAAAAGGCGCATTAACTACTTTTTCTTATGATAAAGGCCATGAGAAAAAAGAATGGCGTTTTTCTTTTATTTCTAAAAATTCGGCCAATGACTTCTTTGCAGAAGCAGAAGCAGAAGAAACGAATCCTAAAAAATACACTTACATATTTGGTACAGAAGAAGAGCACAGAACAGCCATTGAAAGACTATATAATCTGGAACAATCTCGTTTTAGATTAGAAGACTTCTTTGAAGCCTTCAATGTAGAGCCCGTTTCTAAAAAATTCTTTGAAGAATACAAAAGTTTGTATAAGCAGTTCTCTGGTTTTCTTGCAGATGAAAAAAATGAGTATAGAAGCATTTTTGAAGCAGAAATTAATGATTTTAATAGCAAAACTAAAGAGGATATAGCGAAGGAGATAGACAAAGACATCCGCAATTTTGCAAGCCGATTAATGGGGAGAATGGTTTTCCTATATTTTTTACAAAAAAAACATTGGTTGGGAGCGTCTAATCAGCAGTATAAAGATGGAAGCTCTACTTTTTTAAGTGATTTGTTTTATAATGATAAGGAGAGCCAAACAAATTTTTATCAAAAATATTTAAGCAGAATATTTTTTGAAGCACTTAACACTCCTGATAGAAAAAATGAAGAGTTTACATTGCATAACGGAAAAACTGTTTGTATCCCTTTCTTAAATGGTGGTTTATTTGAAGAAGAACAAGAACCCAAAAGACATAGAGAAATACAATTTCCCGCATTTTATTTTGAAGATTTGTTCACATTCTTTAACGGATACAATTTTACGATTTATGAAAACAGTCCAGAAGAACATACCGTTGCGGTAGACCCAGAAATGTTAGGACATATTTTTGAAAACCTTATTGATTATAACAAAGATACAGGCACATTCTACACTCCAAAAGAAATAGTGCAGTATATGACGCAGGAAAGTCTTATTGAATACCTGAACACCCATCTGCAAAAAGAGAGAAAAGAGATAGAGAATCTACTAAAAAATCATTATACAAAACCTTTTAATGATGCTGAATTAGAAAAAATAGACCAACTTTTAAATGACGTAAAAATCTGCGACCCAGCTATTGGTTCTGGTGCATTTCCTATGGGAATGTTACAAGAAATATTTAATCTAAAAGCAGTGATTGCATATGAACTGAAAAAAGAATGGAATCCTGCACAAGTAAAGCAAGATATTATACAAAATTCTATCTATGGAGTAGATTTAGACGAAGGAGCGGTAGAAATTGCAAGGCTGCGTTTTTGGCTCTCTTTGGTAGTAGATGAAGGCATACCAAAAGCTTTGCCGAATTTGGATTACAAGATTATGCAGGGGAATAGTTTGTTAGAAAGTTATAATGATATAGATTTATCTAATCTCGCAACTGCTGATGAACAAATTATTTCTAATCAACAAACAGTATTAGAATTTGGCGATGAATATGCGAAAGAAATCACCGTCTTTGATGCTGTGAGTATAGAGGAAATTCAATCTTTAATAAAAAGTTATTTTACAAAAAGTGGGAATGAAAAAGCAGAAATAAAGCAAAGACTTAATAATATTATAGAAGGTAAAATTCATTCTAAAATATACAAAGAAAAGAAAAGACTAGAAACATTAATTAATGATTTTTACAAAAAATATAATCTTTCTAAAGACAATGATTTAAGTGGTTTTAATTTAAAATCAAAAGAAATAAAAGAATTATTTTCTAATAAAGAACAATTTCACAATTTAGAAAAAATAGAAAATGAACTTATTTCTTTTCAGCATAAAAGTGAAAGGCCATATTTTCTTTGGCATCTCTACTTTAAAGAAATTTTTGATAATGGCGGTTTTGATATTGTCATCGGAAATCCACCGTATATAAAAGAATACACAAACAAATCTGCTTTTGATGGATTTAGAAGTTCGCCGTACTACATTGGTAAAATGGATATTTGGTATGGTTTTGCCTCTAAAGGATTTGATATTTTAAAAGAAAAAGGAGTAGAATGCTTTATTGCACAGAATAATTGGGTGACTAGCTCTGGTGCAAGTATTTTAAGAAAAGATGTTCTTACAAGAACAGAAATTAAACAATTTATAGATTTTGGAGATTACAAAGTATTTCAATCTGCAGGAATACAAACCATGATTTATCTTTTACAGAAAAATGCAAAACCTTCTGATGAATACCAAGTGTATTACGCAGGATTAACTGATAGCAATATCAATAAAAACCAACTAGAAGATTTTTTGAATATCGATAAATTAATATCAAAACAAAGATTTTTTATAAAATTTGAAATAGCATTTAATAATAAGAATTATTTTGATACCACAATTAATTTTGATAACCCACAATTAGTTTCTCTTTTAGATAGAGTATCTTTAAAAAAGAACTTTGAATTAAATGAAAAAGAAGTTATTCAAGGAATTGTTGGTGCTCCTGATAAAGCTTTTATAGTGAGAGATGAAGAATTACATAATTTTAATAGTGAAGAATTACAATTTATAAAACCATTCTATACCAATTCTACAGGTATTGCATCTGAAAATATTATTTATTTATGTGAAAAAAATTTTAATAATAAAAACATTAAAGATTTTATTAATTTATTTAAACATTTTGAGCCATATAAAGAAGAATTAATAGAAGCTAAAAATAGATATAAAACTCCAAATAAAAAATATTTTTATTTACACAGAGAAAGAGATGAAAATTTTTTTAAAAAGGGTTCTAAAATTATTTGTCAAGCTAGGTGTTTATCAAACTGTTTTTTCTATACAGAAAATGAATATTATGCATCAAGAGCACTTAATATAATTAAAACTGATAGAATCAATTTAAAATATTTAGTGACTTTTCTAAATTCAAAATTAATTTACTTTTATTACAAAAATAGAGGTTCAATACAAGGAATTATGTTAAAATTTGATAAAGGTCCTTTACTGAAAATCCCAATTTACAAACCAGAAAATTATTCGCCATTTTTAGAATTTTTTGAATTAATTACTACTACATTACAATCTAAAGAAAATATTATTGAAGGAATTGATAATAAACATATTGCAAACTTTTTTCAGGAGATCGTGGACGCTTGCTTTTTTGAGATTTATTTTCCAGAAGAGATGCAGGAAAAAAATATTACCGTAATTACACAGATAGAAGAGATTTTAAAGAAACACCAAGCAGAGAATTTTGAACATCTAAACGATGAGGATAAAAGAAAAATGATTGCCACTTTGTATTATGCTCTAAAAGAAAGTGAGGTGCAACAAAAAATGAGGCAGTTTGTTACGGCAAGTCCAGATGTTCTTAAAGTAATTCTTCAAAGTTAAACCATAATCCAAATTCTAAAAACTAATAAGAATGTCAAACATAAAAGAAATTACACTTTATAATTTCAAAGCATCTTACGGTGAAACAAAAATAGAGTTAGACGGTAAAAACCTTTTGATGTATGGTGAAAACGGAAGTGGTAAAAGTTCTGTGTATTGGGCATTATATACTTTGTTGCAGTCTTCTACAAAAGAAATAGAGGAAACGGATAAATATTTTGACTTTAATCACGAAGAAAATCTTATAAATAGAGATTTTTTGATAGAACTAGACAAGAGTAGAGGATTTGGAAATTACTCAATTGATGTGGGTAAGAATGTTCAAATTGAAATTAAAGATGAAGATGACAATATTTATAACCTTAGTCTTGGAGGATTAAGTTCTACAACAAATAAAACAGCTTTAGCAAACTTAAACAGATATTGCGACTTTATTACGCATAGGCTTTTAATCAATTTTTATAATTTTAGAAATTCTCAAGAAATTGACTTATGGAAAATATTTAACAGAGAAATATTTCCATTTGTTTATGATAAAAAAGATAAAGGAAATAAAACAATAGAATCTCTAATAAAACAATTATACGAGAATCAACCATTTGAAATTAATTCAGAAAATGAATATAGTTTATTAGATCAGGACGAATCAATTTATGAATATTATGAAAAGATTAAAACTGTTAACACTGAAATATCTGAATTAGTCTTTAAAATAGAAAATGAAGCTAACGAGTTTTTTTCTAAATATTTTGATAATTCAGATAATGAATACAAACTTTCACTTATTTATACTAATAAATTCTTTTTTGGAAATAATATAATTGATGATAGAGAGAATGATAAAATAAATGGTGTTATAAATCCACTCAAATTATTAAGAACTCCTAAAATTATTCTGAAAATATATAAAAAAGCGCATAATTCTTTTGAGTTAATTACAAGGCCTCAAACCTACTTAAACGAAGCATTAATAACACAGTTGTCTTTGTCTATACGATTAGCTTTAACAAAATCTAGAGCTGTAAACTATCCAGGGCAATTTCTGGTATTAGATGATATGCTAATTAGCCTTGACATGAGCAATCGAGATAAAGTTTTGGATATTATTCTTAATGAATTTGCACCTAAGTACAAAATCTATCTTTTTACGCACGAAAGAAGTTTTTTCAATATTGTGAAGAGGAGGCTTGTAAATAGAAACCTTTTGGAAGATTGGAATATTAAAGAAGTTTTTATGAATAATTTTGTAACTCCTTCAAAACCAATCATTGTTGATAATAAAGATTATCTGTCATTAGCTTTATATCATTTGAAAAATTTTGATTTACCTGCTGCTGCAAATTATTTGCGCAAAGAGTGTGAATTCCGAATGAAATATCTGTTGCCAGAAAATTTAGCTAAAAAAGAAACAGATGAGAATACAAAATACAATCAACTAGAAAATCTAATAACTAATTTTTTAAAATATTATTCAGAAACTTTAAATCAGAATATAACGAATTTATTAATATTAAAAGAAAAAAAAGATTTAATACTTAATCCTCTTTCTCATGATAATTTAGATTCAGAAATTTATAAAGACGAATTATTGTCATTCCATAATTTGCTTTTAGAGATGAGAAAAATTAAAAAATACATTATACTAAAGTCCGATGAGAAATTTTATTTTAATCAAATTGATCATGATGGTGATTTATGCAGATATAATGTTAAGACGATTGAAAATATTATATTCTATAAGGTTTTAGATGGTTCTTTAGTTTGTAAAAATAGCTTATGCGAGTTTACCATTCAAGAAAAACAGGGACAAAAAATTCAGTTAAATCACCCTACAAAATTTATGGATTTACAAAAAGTAGCCTATAATCATGCATTGAAAACAACAGGATTACATACATATCCAGATAAATTACTAGAATTTACAAATATTGAATCAAAAACATTTCAAGAACTAATAAATGAGTTTGATGTATAATGAATGTTTAAAAAAAGAAGCAATAGGCGCTTATGAAATTTTGAAAATTTCCCAATATGCAAAAGAAAAAGCATTTATCAGCAGATGTTTTCAGATAGAAGTAGAGAGTCAGTTTGATAATGTTAAACTTCGTTTACATTTAATAGACTCTCTATATTCCACACAGATGAGTAAACGCTATTATGGTATAGAAGAGTTGGCAGAAGCATTGTCTAAATATACGGACAAGGAACTAATAACAGAAGCAAATAAATTAGTAAATAGAGAAGATTCTGAAATTCTGCAAAAAATATTTGGAGAAAAATATGGCTATAATTCAAATGGCAAAAAAGAAAAAAAAGCAGTTTCACTCATTTCAAAATATTTGTATTTTCTTACAGGTTATCAATTTCCTATTTATGATAGTTTAGTAAAAATAGCCTATCCAAAGGTTATTAAAGAATATAATGTTAAGACTGGCTACACCAAAATTACAGATATTAATTTTGTACAAGCATTATCTGCACTAAATCAAGTTTCAAGCATTAATGATTTTGAAAAACTAGATAACTTTCTATGGTATTCACAAAAAGTAGAAAACAATAGTTTTTCTTTGATTTGCAGTAAAGAAGAGCATTTAAAAAGGATCAAAATAAAAGTTTAAATAACAATTTAGAAATTATGATGAATGATATTAAAGTGAGCTATATTCTGAAATAATAAATTTAGATTTTAAATGAATACCATAACACAAATAGAAAATGCTTTAGTAGCAATTAATCAAGCAAGTTTCCAGACTCTAATAAATCATTTATTACATTTTGAAGGAAACAAATTTATAGGTTCACCAGGTGCCGTTGTTGGTAAAGAAAAAACAAGCAAAGGATCTCCTGATTCTTTTTTTGTCAATGGAGATAATTACATTTTTGTTGAATGTACAACAAAAGAAAGAATTGGAGAGTCAAAATCATTTTTTGATAAACTTTCAAAAGACATAGACCATTGTTTTAATGAAAGCCAAACTAAAATTATTAAAGAAAAAATTGAGAAAGTCTTTTTAGCTTGTACTGAAAAAATAAGTACAGAGGAATACAATTCGTTAAATGGGAAAGTAAAATCTTACAATCCCGATACTGTACTTGAAGTTTTGACAATTCAGAATTTGCCAATGCGTATTTTCGATATTCCAAAATTAGCTGAAGAGTATCTCAATATTCAGATGATAAAGGGAGATATTTATCCACTTGAACAATTTTTATTAAAAACCGAAAAGGGATTACAGCCATCACTTACTAATGAATTTGTAGGTAGAGAAGCTGAATTAAAAGATTGCATTGCTATTTTAGAAAACTATGACATTTTATTTTTGTCAGGTGGTGCGGGGGTTGGAAAATCAAAATTAGGAGTTAAAATATTAGAAGAACTTTCAAAAGAAGATTATGTTCCAATTGTAATTCAGAGTTCTGGTGTTTCTTTATGGGATGATTATCAGCATCTTTTTTTGACAGGTAAAAAACATATTATTTTATTTGATGATGCTAATAAATCAGTAAATAATTTAGTTTACCTATTAAGTAAGTTGGGAGAATCAAAATCATATTCTTTCAAAGTAGTAATAACTTCAAGAGACTATGTAAAAAAACAGGTTTCACTTACTCTCGAAAATTATACTTTTAGAGAATTAGGTATAAAGGAGTTTAAAGATGAAGAAATTGGAAAAATAATAATTGCTACTCTTCCCAATTTGAAACACTATCCTGACATAAAAAGAAAAATTATTGAATTGGCAAAAGGTAATGCGAGAGTTGCATTAATGGCAACTAATTCGGTAGTTCCAGAAGCAGAAACTAATTATTTGAGTAGTCCGGTCTTGCTTTATGAAAAATATTTTAAGAAAATATCAGAAGATATAGGAATCTTTGAAAATCCAATTATTCTCAAATCTTTGGCAATTGTGTCGTTTTTTGGTGTTTTAGACAGAAATAATGAAGAACTTAAAGAAATACTATCATCTAAATTTCATATAGATTGGAATGAGTTATGGTCTGCAATTATGGAGCTTCATAATAATGAAATTTTGGATGTTTATTCTGAAGAAATTGTAAAAGTTTCCGACCAAGTTTTGGCAACCTATGCTTTTTATAAATGTTTCATTGATGAGAAATCCTCTGTTATTAATTATGCAGATTGGATAACAGCATTCATTGAAAAATTTCCAAGTAGAATTACAGCAACGCTTATAGATGCAAATAATACATTTACCTATTACAATGTAAAAGATTTTGTGTTGCCTCATTTACAAAAGATAATTCAAAACAATAAATCAGAAGAACAATTATATGCATTCTACAAACTATTTTGGTTTTATAAAGGGCGTGAATGTTTATTGTATTTAAAAAAATGGATTGACAATCTTTCCAAGGAAGAACGTTCTGGAAAATTAGAGTTTAGCTACGTTCACAATGACCATACTTCAGCAACAAAATATTTTGAGTTATTACGAAAGTTTTGGAATCATCCCAATGAGCTACTAAAGCCATCGCTTGAATTGACACTGAAAATGTTAATAAAAAGTCCAAATCGTTTATCCGAAGTTTTAAAATTTATTAATGACGATTTCAGTTACAAGTTAGAAGATTTGGAACACGGTTATTTGCGTCAAAATATTTTATTTGATGTATTACTAAATCAAAAATTATCTGATGAAGAAAGATATTTTGCGAATGGAATCTTTTTAAACATATCGGAAAAGTTATTGGGGTGGGATTATACAGAGTTTGGTTCAGCAAAAGGTTCTGCATTTACAATCTACAATTTTAGCTTGTTCAAATCTGACGCCTTATTGGAGTTAAGAAGTCGTATACTTAACAAAACGTTTGAACTTTATGATACTGATGACAAGAATTCTCAACAATTACTACATAAAATAGTATACCCTGGCGGAAATATTGACAAGAGTATCTATGTTCAAGAATTACCTATTTATGAAAAATTAATCTATGAAAAATTAGATAATAAGCAGTATGCTCACTGTAAGTTTGTTAGTGTTCTTGCCAAAAATTTGTCAGGAGAGGGAATAAATTTCCCAGAGAATTGGAATAATTTTATTGAGTCTGATATTAGAAAATTATCAAAGTTCATAAAACCTGATTGGGAATATAGAGAAGGAAAATCTATTGATGAATCTGAAAGGGAAAAAAAGCAAGAATTTGAAACTTTTGTAAACAAAAACAATTGGCAGGAGTTAGAAAAATTTCTATTAAATATAGATGAATTATACCGACAGCAAAAGGATATTAATGTTTGGCATATAGAAAATGCGGTTACAGATATTTATTCTGCAATTGCGAGAAAAAGTAAATCTGAATTTGAAGATGCTTTAAGATTGTTCTTTGGTGGTAAAGTTAGTTACCCTTTACGTGCTTATGTTTTGAATGTTGTAATGAGTGAAAACATTTTGACGGCAAATGAGCTTTTAAATATAATGAATGAATACGATTTTAAAGGGAAACCTTATTGGGAATCTGTATTAGTTACATTTATACGAGAAGAACAAATTAGTCAAGATTTTTTGAACCTTTTATTAGATGTTTTTGGAAACGAAAACGAATACCTGTATATACATAGAATGCTCGATTATGCGAAATATGAATCAGTATTCAATGAATTTAAACAAGGAAAACCAGAATTGGAAGAACACAATATTATAACTTATTTAACAAGCATAATTTTTAATAAACCACACAATACAAGACGAGATTTTGGATTTCATTTTTGTGTAGAATGTGCATCATACTTTACTAATCACTTTCAACTTTTAAAAGATGCTTTTTGGTCTCAATATGAAATAAACCCTCATTTCGACCACGATGGTAAAGAATTAAAAGCAATTTTAGATATTGACAATAAATTTCTTAATGATAGTTTAAGAAACGGAAAGTTAGGACTGGGGTATTCTTCAAAAATAAGGTTAGAAAAAATAAACACGAATCCATTGTGGGAATATGATTGCTATGAAGAATTGATTGAAGATTTAGTGTTATTGGCATTAGCAAGTGAACAATATAGTTTTTTAATAGAAGAAGATATATATTCCATATTTAGGTATAAAAGTACAACAGAAGATGCCACAGAAAAAATGAAAGCCTTAATTGTTAAGCTGACACAAAAATATGCAAACAATGAAAAAGTGGTTTTGATACTTATTGAAATGGTTTATCATAATTTTAATTTTTGGTTTGTTGACTATTTTAAAGAGTTTCTTCTAGTTAATAAAAACATTGAAGTAACAAAACATATTAATTTTGGAAAATCAGAGAGTTGGTCAGGTAGTAGAGTACCATTAATTCAGAAGAAAATAGAATTTTATCAGGAAATAATTAAAATGATTAATGCCCTACCTAATATTTTAGACTATTCTGAGCATATTGACCATTTTGAACAAAAAATCATTAGGAAGAAACAGGATATTGAACGAGAGCAAAGAAGAGATTTTATGGAAGAGTTTTATTAATTTTTTTTAGCAAGTTCCAACAATATTTGTAAATCGTAAGCAAAGAATAGAAAACTCTTTATTCATGGTAGTTTCAAGAAACGAAAGTCTTGGTGGAATCTTAAAAAAAAGATGTTGTAACGAGTTGGAAATGTACTACTTTTGTACACCTCGAAATACTTGAAACTACCATCAATATTATGTATCACTAAACATTCTCAATGCGTTAGGGTTATTTTCAAAACTTCAAGAGAAAGAATTGTTAGAATCTGGCTTAAGAGCAAATAAATCTGCTTTAGAAAGGCATCATTTATTTCCAAAAGCTTGGTTAATGCGAAACGGAGTTACAGAACAAAGAGATTACAATCAGATTGCCAATTTTGCATTGGTAGAATGGAGTGACAATATTGCAATAAGTGATAAAGAGCCTAAAGTTTATTTGCCAATTTACGAACAAAGATTTTCAGAAGAGGAATTAAGAAAAATGAGGTTTTGGCATGCTTTACCTGAAAATTGGCAAGAAATGAAATACAAAGATTTTCTATTGGAAAGAAGAAGACTAATTGCTGAAGTAGTAAAAAGTGCCTATCAAAAATTGTAATGATGAATAATATCGAACTCGATATTTTAGTAAAAACTTTTGATAGATTTTTCACCTATCATGATTTTACTTTTAAAAATAATAACCTACGAATATCCTTAACAGAAGTGCAATTACCATAACCGCAAAACAGCCTTTTATTGATTGGGCAAATGCTTTGGCTCCTGATTTGCCATTGAGTTTGGGAGTTTTAGGTGAATCTAAAACCTATCTCACCAATCCCGATTTTGATGATGCAGAAAAACATCTGAAAAAATATTATAAAGAAATCTTTGAAAACGAATTGGAAGGAATTTGGCTGGACGAAAATGATTGGCCACAAAAAAGAGATTATAAAACATTTTGTGAATGGTTTCAAGTGGAAATCAGTGATTGTGTAGTTGATTTGAGTAAAAAAAGTATCTTTTCAATTTAATAACACACTTATTATACAAAATACAACTCATCAAACATAACCACTATTTCCATATAATGGTGATTTTAAAAACAAATTTTTGTAAAATATTACATAGATAGTCGGAATGTTTCCGATTATCTATTATTTTTTCACATTTGAAGAGAGAATATAGAAAATCAAATTCTACCTTATAAATCACATCCAATAATTCATCAAATTTTAGTTTCGCTATTGAAAGACTATAAAAACCGAATGACAAAATAAATGAACTGATAAAGCAAGAAAAGCTGCTATCTTTAAAGAAGGAATTATATCTTTGAAATTCAACTCTATTACCAGAATCTTTTTCCATTACCAATGTAATGTATGGTTTTGGTCATGTTTCGCCAGAATTTTAAACGTTCACAGATTGACTGTAAGTAGTTTTGTAAAAAGACAGAAATTAAGTTATTAGAAAAATTGCCTTTGTTTTGTTACAAAATAAAATAAAAATCACCTTTGTTTTGATACAAAAATTTAGTAAATTTGGGTTTGTTTTATGATGAAAATGAATTTTAAACGACATATTTTTGATGAGTTGGTTCAGTGGAAAATGAGTTCTAATGCCAAACCGTTGATACTAAGAGGAGCTCGACAAGTAGGAAAAACGACCTTAGTTCGTAGTTTCGGGGAAAGTTATACCCATTTTATAGAACTTAATTTAGAAAAAAGCGAAGATGCTAGTCTCGTAGAACGGAGTAATAGTGTGCAGGAATTGGTCAATTTTTTGGCATTAAAAAATGAAATCTCTCCAAAAGATTTCCCCCATACACTGCTTTTTATTGATGAAATCCAAGAATCCGAAAAAGCTATTTCTTTTTTGCGTTATTTTCATGAGGACTTGCCAGAATTGAATGTCATTGCTGCGGGTTCTTTGCTGGAGCATACTTTAAAGAAAACTAAAAATTATCCAGTAGGTCGGATTAATTATTTGTATCTGTTTCCTTTAAATTTTCAGGAATATCTTGAAGCACAAGGAAAAAAGAATTTGTTAGAAAGATTTCGGAATGTTCCCGTTGACGACATTGCCCACGAACTTTTGATGAAAGAGTTCCACACTTATTGTATTATTGGAGGAATGCCCGAAATTGTTGCCAACTATGTTGCTCATAAAGATTTATTAGCACTTCCACAGATTTATGAAAGTATTTGGAATACCTACAAAGATGATGTGATAAAATATGCAGATAGTAAATCGGAAGAAAATGTGATGAAACACATCGTAAATACCGCTGCATCATTTGTTGACCAAAGGATTAAATTTCAAAATTTCGGACACTCTAATTATAAGTCGAGGGAAGTGAGCAAGGCATTCAATAATTTAGATGCCGCAAAGGTCATACAGGTAATTTATCCTTGTACCAATGTAGAGCCGCAAATTCTTCCAGATTATAAAAAATCGCCACGATTACAATTTTTGGATACAGGAATTTTAAATTTTGATCTGAATATTCAAGCCGATTTGTTGCTAATGAAAGACCTTAGCGAAGCATACAAAGGAGCGATTATCCCTCATATTATTAATCAGGAAGTTTTGTCTTTGAATACTACGGATTACAAAAAGACTTACTTTTGGGTTCGGGACAAAACGCAATCATCAGCAGAGGTGGATTTGCTTATTGCTCACGGAAAATTCTTGATTCCTATTGAAATTAAATCGGGGAAAACGGGAAGTTTGAAATCTTTGCATCAATTTGTGAATCAAGCCCCTCATCAATTCGCAGTCAGAATGTATGGGGGAAAATTCAAAATTGAAGAAACTGTTACACCAGAAGGGAAACCTTACTTGTTAATGAATTTGCCTTACTATTTAGGGACGTATTTAAAACAATATATCAATTACTTTATCACTAAATACAATGTCGAATAATTTTATTACCAATAATAAACAACAAAAAACACTAAAAGGAAGATTGAATACTTTGATTTTTATTCGTGATGAGCTGAAATTTCTAGTAGGTTATTTTTATTTTTCAGGATGGTCAGATATCTACTTGAGTCTTCAAAAAAATCCTCAACAAAAAATAAAATTGTTAGTGGGATTACAAGTTTGTAATTATTTAGGCACTCAAACGAAAAACTCCTAAAAACAATGAAGTTTATAATGTTGATATTTTTCATAGGCGACAAGAGATTTTAGATGATATAGATTCGGATATTCAATTATTTAAAGATATTCAAAAGCGACTGAAAGACTTAAAATTAGTAGAGAATTATCCTAAGCAGGAAGAAATTATAAAAAAAATACAACGCCTTCTAGCTAATGAGCCGAACAGAAAAATTATTCTGTTTTCAGAATATGTAGATACAATTCATCATCTCAGAAACGATTCAAATCAGAATTTAAGAATGAAGTATTGGTTTGTGATGGTAAAGTTTCAAAAGATTTAGCAAGACATTTAAACAGTGATTTTAATGCACAATATAATAGGGGTTAAAAACAACTCATTTTAAAATATTATTAACTTCAGACAAGTTATCCGAAGGGTTTAATAGTATAAAGTCTTTATTTGTTAATTGATAATGAATTTAATACTAAATTTATATATCTAATTGCATATAATTATTGCAAATTTAATTATTTTATACGCTTTTACATATAATTTAATATATTTGCATAAAATATTTGCAAAAGCATATAATTATGTACGTTAACTTAGCCAATTTTATAAAGACAAAAAGGAAAGAAGCCAATCTTACCCAACAAGAATTTGCTGAAAGAGCAGGTGTTGCCCTTACAGTGGTTCGGAAAATAGAACAGGGAAAAGAAAATCTCAGTTTGTCAAAAGTAAATCAGGTACTTCTGATGTTTGGGAGTAAACTTGTTCCTGCCAATTTAAAAGAAATTGAAAAATGAGACAGGGAAAAGTTTTTTATCAAAATCATTTTGCAGGAGTCGTTACGGAAACCAACGATGGAGATTACACCTTTGAATATGATAATGATTATATTCAAAAATTTCCGTATCAGTTCATTACCTTTTCAATGCCTGTTTCCGAGAAATTATATAGAGAAAATAGGTTGTTCCCTTTTTTTGAAGGATTAATTCCGGAAGGTTGGCTGTTGGAAATAGCTTCCGAAAGTTGGAAAATCAACAAAAACGACAGGATGGGATTGCTTTTGGCGTGTTGCAAAAATTGCATTGGTGCAGTAAGTGTAGAACCTATAATTGTGAAGAGTGATGGGTAAAAAATGTCTATATTGTTATAAAGAAGTAATGGGCGAAGAAGATTTTCATCCGCATTGCAGTCAGAAATTCTTTGGAACAACTAATCCTCCAATTTTAGATTATACGTTGCAGGAAATGGAAATGTTGGCTAAACAAGTCATTGAAACTTCCGTTGCAGTTCCAGGAGTTCAGCCAAAATTATCGATGGGCTTCATTAAAGATGTTTTAAAGGATGCAAACAGAGGTAGATTAACGGTTGTTGGTGCTTTAGGAGGAAACTATATTTTAAAACCGCAAAATTCCACTTTTTCGGAGATGCCCGAAAATGAACATCTGACGATGAAAATGGCTGAAATATGCGGTATTACTACCGTGATGTCCTCACTCATTCGTTTAAAATCTGGCGAATTATCCTACATTACAAAACGAATTGACAGAGACGATAATGGAAACAAAATTCATATGCTGGATATGTTTCAAATCTTAGAAGCATTTGATAAATATCGTGGTTCAGTAGAGAAGGTTGGAAAAGCTATTAAAGAGCATTCTGCAAACACGTTATTAGATTTGATGAGGTTTTATGAAATAGTAATTTTCTGTTACATTACAGGAAATAATGATATGCATCTCAAAAATTTTTCGCTCATATTAAATGGTGAAAATTGGGAAATATCTCCTGCTTACGATTTGCTCAACGTTCAACTTCATTTACCTGAAGATAAAGAAGAATCTGCATTAACTATTGGTGGAAAAAAGAAAAAACTTTCCAAAAGCGATTTTATTAATTTAGGATTAAAATTAGGATTAAACCAAAAACAAGTGGAGAATACTTTTAAACGTTTTCTAAAATCAGAGAAGAAAATGTTATCACTTATTCATCAATCCTATTTAAGTAAAGAACATCAAGAAAAATACATCAAACTGCTCCTAAATAGATTGCTAATCTTTCAATAAAAAATTATATTTTTTTTCACCGACAAATTTAATGTATGAAATAATACGCGTTAATCTTTAATTTTGATATTTATGAATTATTTTTCATACATTAATAAATTAAAGAAAACGGCAAAAGAATAAAAAAGAAGACAATGTTCACGGTCTTTTATCTGTACCTTATTTGTACCATAAAATCATAACTGTTTGATTTTCATATATTGTTATTTTCGAAGAAGTGAAGTAAACTTCGTTTAAATATAAATGTCAAATCCCAACCATTTTGGTCGGGATTTTTTTGTTTATTTGGGCGGCATTTCCGTCTACAGCTCCCGCTTTTTTTCTGTCATAACGAGCAGAATAAACCTAAAGAGCAGTAATTCTTTCAAAATTTCTAGAAATTTGAAACCACCATCATACAGAAAAAAGAGCTCCGCTTTCGCCGGGCCGCGAAAAAATCTCCGTAAATTTCCCTATTTTCGCAGCATGATTTTCACAGAAGAAACCACACTAGAACATCTTTGCATCAATTACGTAGGAAACCAAACGCATCAAGAAGCTTTGGTAACCTCAGATTCAGAAGTTTTCATCACAGATGAGATGAAAGAATTGCTCAAAGATTATTTCCTTAAAAACTTTAAACCCGAAATCTTTTTCGAGTTCTTCCATAGTTCTAATATTGAAAATAACGAAGTGTTTACTTACGTTTCAGAGATTTTTGAACAGCCAGAATTGTTAGAAAACCAGTCCAAAAAATTGGCAAAACTGCTTTACGAACATTCTACCAATCCTAGAACCAAAGGTGGAGAATTCTATGTTTGTTATTTCAAAGATTGCATCGTAAAAGGAGAAAGATATGACGCAGTCGGACTTTTTAAATCCGAAAACAAAGATACTTTCCTAAAAGTTTCTACCAAAAACGAAAACTTTGAACTCGAAACTTTACAAGGCATCAATTTGAATAAAGTAGATAAAGGTTGCTTGATTTACAATACCAATAAAGAACAAGGTTACCTCATGTCTATTATTGATGGAACGAGTAGAGCAGAAACCAGTTATTGGATGGATGATTTCTTGCAAGTTCGTCAGCGACAAGACGAATATTTCGAGACGCAAGAAACGCTTACACTTTACAAAGAATACATCACGAAACAACTTCCGCAGGAATTTGAAATTACCAAAGCAGACCAAGCAGATTTCTTGAACAAATCGCTTACATTTTTCAAAGAAAAAGAAGAATTTAAGATGGAAGAATTCACGGGGGAAGTTTTGGGAGACCAAGAAGTCATCCAAAGTTTCAATGCCTTCAAAACCCAATACGAAGACGAAAGAGATTATGCTTTGTCAGACGAATTTGCCATAAATGATGCAGCAGTCAAGAAAAACGCCAGAATTTTTAAAAGCGTCATAAAACTAGACAAAAACTTCCATATTTACATTCACGGTGACCGAAAACTCATCCAGCAAGGACAAGACGAAAACGGAAAATATTATATGCTCTATTTCGAAGAAGAGAACTAAAAAAAATATCTTGCTGATTTAGCAAATTTAGCAGATTTTAAAAAAAATATTCATCAGTATAATAAGCTAGAGTTTAAAAAATCAAGGACAAAAATTTACTTTTTTGTCCTTTTGAACTTCTTATTTTCAATCTTTTCTTTTGTCTCTTTTGCGGTTAATTAATTTTAAAAAACATCGGCTTAATCTTCAAAATCAGCGATAGACAAAAAAAATCAAGGACAAAAATTTACTTTTTTGTCCTTTTGAATTTCTTATTTTCAATCTTTTCTTATTTCTCTTTTGCGGTTAATTAATTTTAAAAAACATCGGCTTAATCTGCAAAATCAGCGAGAGACAAAAAAACGCTCCAAATTTTTGGAGCGTTTTCAATTTATTTCAATTCAGATTCGTTTTCTTGAAACAAATCTGGAACAGACCAATATCTTTCGCCAGTGTCATAATTAAAGGTCAAAACTTTAGCGCCTTTTGGTAAATCGCCCAATTTTTTCGCAATTGCAGCAAGAGAAGCACCGGTAGAAATTCCTGCTAAAATTCCTTCTTGAGCAGCTAATTTTCTAGCAAAATCAAAAGCTTCTGCTTTTTCTACTTGAATCACACCGTCTAGGATTTCAGAATTCAGCACTTTTGGTACAAAACCAGCTCCAATTCCTTGCAAAGGATGTGGACCAGGATTTCCACCGCTTAAAACGGGAGAATCTGTAGGTTCTACGGCATAACTTTTCAGATTCGGGAATTTTTCTTTCAGAACTTCGGTTACGCCCGTAATATGACCGCCAGTTCCTACACCTGTAATCACATAGTCAAATCCTTCTGGGAAATCTGCCAAAATTTCTTGAGCAGTGGTATTTTTATGAATTTCTGGATTCGCGTCATTTTCAAATTGCTGTGGAATCCATGAATTTTCAATCGTAGAAGCCAATTCATAGGCTTTCTTTACCGCACCATTCGTTCCTAATTCTCTAGGAGTTAAAACAAATTCAGCGCCATAAGCAGACATGAGTTTTCTGCGTTCCACAGACATAGATTCAGGCATTACCAAAACTAATTTGTAACCTTTAACCGCGCAAACCATTGCTAAACCAACACCTGTGTTTCCCGAAGTAGGTTCTATAATCAGTGTGTCTTTATTAATTTTTCCTTCTTTTTCAGCCGTTTCTATCATCGCAAGAGCAATTCTGTCTTTGATGCTTCCACCAGGATTTTGGCGTTCTAATTTCATCCACACTTCTACATCACTCCCGAAAATCTTATTTAATTTTACCAATGGAGTGTTGCCAATCACTTCTAGTACATTGTTAACTTTCATATTTTTAAAATTTTAAATATTATTAATTTGGGCAGCTTTTCCGCCTTCCACTCCCGCTTTTTTAAAATTTTTCCTTCGCTAACTCTCCTAAAGGAGAGAACCAAAAAATTTTAAAAAGAGCTCCGTTCAAGTCGGGCTGCAAGTTTCGTTATCTTAATTAAATTCAGTTTTTTATTTACCTCAATCTTTACCTTTACCTTTACCTTTACCTTTACCTCAACCTCAACCTTTACCTCAACCTTAGCCTTTACCTCAAATAAAGTAGTTAATCGGTTCATCTCCCGGAAATTTATTTCTCACCGTCACTTGACCTTTATGAAAAACCACCGAATTTTTCGGTAGACTGTCTGTAATCCAAACGTTTCCACCGATGATGCTGTTCTCGCCAATCACGGTTTCTCCTCCTAAAATGGTAGCATTCGCATAAATAACTACACCGTTTTCTATGGTAGGATGTCTTTTGGTATTGGCAATTTCTTTCGAAACAGAAAGTGCTCCCAAAGTAACTCCTTGATAAATTTTGACACCATTTCCAATTTCTGAGGTTTCACCTATTACAATTCCCGTACCATGATCGATGAAGAATGGCGAACCAATGGTAGCACCGGGATGAATGTCTATTCCTGTTTTGCTGTGCGCCAACTCTGTCCAGATTCTAGGAATCAACGGAATTTTTTCCAGTTGCAATTCGTGAGCCAATCTGTAAATTGCAATCGTATAAAAACCAGGATAGGAAAAAGTAACTTCTTCTACAGAGGTTGCAGCAGGGTCATTTTCTAGGGCAAATGCAGCGTCTTGTTCTAAAGTTTTATAGATTTCTGGGAATTTGGTAAAAAAATACTCTCCACATTCTATGGCTTTTTCTTTGTCATCAAAAACAGAATACAGAATCTTGATAAAATCTATTTTAAATTGTTGTAATCGATGGGCGATTTCATTTTCTGAAGCACATCTTTGAAGTTCTAGAAAAAATACAAATCTGAAAAAATCATCGATAAAGGTTTCGATTTTCTTTTTGTCTAAATCATATTTTCTGTTAGAATATCCGTCTTGTAAATGCTTCAAAAAATTTTCCATCCTTCAAAATTTAAAACAAAGGTAAGCAATGTCTCTGTTTTTGCCCTTGATTTATGGTAATTTTTACATCTATTTACACGATTGAAAAATTTTAAAATTAGGATGTAATTCATATCAAGAAAATTGTCTAATCCTCAAATAATCATTAAATTTGAGCAACTTAATTTTAAACTTTAAAAAAATAAAAAAAATGAAAGTAACTGTAGTTGGAGCAGGAGCTGTAGGTGCATCTTGCGCAGAATATATCGCCATGAAAAACTTCTGTTCAGAAGTAGTTTTAGTAGATATTAAAGAAGGTTTTGCTGAAGGTAAAGCAATGGATTTAATGCAAACTGCTTCTTTGAATGGTTTTGATACTAAAATTACGGGAACAACTGGTGATTATAGTAAAACTGCCGGTTCAGATGTAGCGGTAATCACTTCTGGTATTCCTAGAAAACCGGGAATGACTAGAGAAGAGTTAATCGGTATTAATGCAGGAATTGTAAAAGATGTAACGGCTAATTTAGTAAAACATTCTCCTAATGTAACCATTATTGTGGTTTCTAACCCAATGGATACTATGGCTTACCTAGTTCACAAAACTTCTGGTTTACCAAAGCATAAAATCATTGGAATGGGAGGTGCTCTAGATTCTGCAAGATTCAAATACAGATTAGCAGAAGCTTTAGAAGCTCCAATTTCTGATGTAGACGGAATGGTAATTGCAGCACACTCAGATACTGGTATGCTTCCTTTATTATCTAAAGCAACTAGAAATGGTGTTCCTGTAACTTCTTTCTTAACTGAAGAACAAAAAGCGTATGTAGTAGAAGAAACTAAAGTAGGAGGTGCTACATTAACTAAATTATTAGGAACTTCAGCTTGGTATGCACCAGGTGCAGCAGTTTCTGTAATGGTTCAGGCAATTGCTTGTGACCAAAAGAAAATGATTCCTTGTTCACTTATGTTAGACGGAGAATACGGACAATCTGACATTTGTTTAGGTGTTCCTGCGATTATCGGTAAAAATGGAGTAGAAAAAATCGTAGAAATCGAATTAACTGAAGCAGAGAAAGAAAAATTTGCAACTGCAGCAGCAGCGGTAAGAGAAGTAAACGGAGATTTAAAATTCTAAAAAACTCTTCTTTTGAAATAAATAAACGCATCTTTTAGGTGCGTTTTTTTGTGAAGTCAGACGATTTAATTTTTAATGTAAAATTAAACTTTAGCTACAATAAAAACCTTTAAATTTGCCTAAATTAAAATTTCTAGAAAAATGCTTAGAAAAATTAGCACTCTTGCATTGGTAACATTGGCTTTGTTATCTGTAGATGCACAAAAAAATAAAAATACTCAATATAATGATGGAGTAGAAAGACCAAAATTAGTGGTAGGAATTGTAGTAGACCAGATGCGTTGGGATTTCTTGTATAAATATCAAGCAAAATATGGAAACGGTGGCTTCAAAAGATTATTAAATGAAGGCTACAGTTTTAATAATGTGATGATAGATTACATTCCTACGGTTACTGCATTAGGTCATACTTCTATTTATACAGGTTCTGTTCCATCGATTCATGGAATTGCGGGAAACGACTGGACGGATAAAGAAACAGGCAAAAACGTTTACTGTACTACAGATGAAACGGTAAATGCTGTAGGAACAGAAGCTAAAAAAATAGGTCAGCATTCTCCTAGAAATCTTTGGAGTACTACCATTACAGACCAGTTAGGAATTGCAACCAATTTTCGTTCAAAAGTAGTGGGCGTTTCATTAAAAGACAGAGCTTCTATTTTACCAGCAGGACATAATCCTACTGCGGCTTTTTGGTTTGATGAAACCACAGGAAATTTCATCACTTCTGATTACTATTTGAAAGAATTACCACAGTGGTTGAATGAATTTAACAAAGAAGAAAACGGTAAAAAATTAGTTTCAAAAGGTTGGAAAACATTACTTCCTATTTCAGAATATTTCGAAAGTACAGAGGATAATGTTGCATGGGAAAGTCTTTTAGGAAGCGCTAAAACACCTACTTTTCCTTATGAAAATTTAGCTAAAGATTATGATGCAAAAAAAGGAGTCATCAGAACCACACCTTTTGGAAATTCTTTAACCCTAAAAATGGCTGAAGCTACAATTAAAGGTTACAAAATGGGTGAAGATAATATTACAGATTTCTTAGCAATAAATATTGCTTCTACAGATTATGTAGGTCATGCTTTTGGCCCAAATTCTATAGAAATAGAAGATACTTATTTAAGATTAGACAGAGATTTAGAAGCGTTTTTTCAGCAGTTAGACAAAAAAGTAGGAAAAGGAAACTACTTGGTATTCTTATCTGCAGATCACGGTGGCGCTCATGCTGAAGGATACATGCAAGCCAATAAAATGATGACAGGCTTCTTTGATGATGGTTTAGAAAAAAATCTTGGCGAAGAGCTAGAAAAAAAATATGCAGGAAGTAAATTAATTCTGGGAATTGATAATTACCAAATTTATCTCAACCACAATACTATTAAGGAAAAAGGATTGGATGCAGATGAGGTGAAAAAAAATATTCTTTCACAATTAAATAAAGACAAAAGAGTTCTATACGCTGTAGATTTAGAAGATGTAGCTGAAGCAGCAATTCCAGAACCTATTAAAACCAGAATTATCAATGGTTACAATTGGCAAAGAAGTGGAGATATTCAAATTGTTTCGCATGATGGTATGTTGCCAACTTACGCTAAAAAAGGAACTACCCACAGTGTTTGGAATTCATACGATGCTCACATTCCATTAATTTTTATGGGTTGGAAAGTTAAAAATGGACAAAGTGCAAAACCATATCACATGACAGATATTGCACCAACTCTAGCTCAAATGCTGAAAGTGGAAAATCCAAGTGGAAACATAGGAAATCCTATTACAGAAGTTTTAGAAAAATAATAGATTTTTATCTATTACAATATTATAAAATCGGGAATAATTCCCGATTTTTTTGTTTTAAAGTAAGAAAAAACCTACGGCGCGAGCTTTGCTCGCGCCGTAGGTTTTTAGACAATAATATTCAAGTGAAAAGGATTTTTATTTTTTCACAGGAGGATAATTGGCCATAATCTCTGCTACAATCGCTGGAATTTGTTTTTGCTTAGATTTAGGAGAATCTACATTGATTCCGCTTCCTACACCTTGCCAAACCAATTTTCCAGTTTTAGCATCTACGATGTCAATAATCAAACTTCCTCTGTTGTAATCGGTAGTCCAAGCTCTGCTCATTCCAACTCCCCAACCAAAAGGTCTTCCCCAACCATACATTCCGAAACTAGGCTCAATTCTGGTATCTTCTACTTTTTTATGAGAAGCTTTCAAGTTTACAACTAAATCGGGAGTTTGAGATGCTGATAAACCTTTCATTTGTAGGTTTTTAGCTACTTCGTTTAAAACACGGTCTTTGTCTAAATCATTCAGTTTTAAATCATCTACTCTAAACTGATATGTTTTATAAGAACTAAAATTGGCAGTTTCAGCATAGTCAGTTCTCACATTAAATGGTGAACAAGACGTAACAAAAAGTGCTGCTGAAGCCAACAAAAGGAAAAAATATTTCTTCATTTTTTATGATTTATGTGGTTTTTTCTCAATTTTTTTAAAAGAATCAGTCTTTTTATCATAACCATAAGGACAATGTTTACAACCACTTTTACAGCAATAACCCCGTTTTAAGTGGTATCTTTCGGTGAAAACTTTGTAGCCTAATTCATTATAATAAAAATCTTCGCCTTCTACTAATTCTTTATCAAATTTCATTCCATAAAATTACAAAAAATTCAATCATATTTTTAAATCATTGTGATAATTGCTCCTTTTAACTTTTCATATCTTTGTTCTATGATTATTTTGAGTTTACGCCTTCTCCGAAAGACTAGAATCAACGGAATTACTATTTTTCCGTTCATTTTTCTTCGTGAATCAGCGTTTAAGGAAAATAAAATACTCATTAATCACGAAAAAATACACATTCGTCAGCAATTAGAACTCCTTATTATTTTCTTTTATTTGTGGTATGTAGTAGAATATTACTATTGGTATTTGAAGTTAAAAGACAAACATTTGGCTTACCGAAATATCAGTTTCGAAAGAGAAGCTTACGCTATGGAAGAAGATTTAAACTACCTCGAAACCAGAAAAATCTGGAGTTTTTGGAAGTACAGAGTGTGATTTTTAATGAACAATAATTAAGTATGAATTTACCCAAACATAAAATTCCAATTGTAGAAATTCCTATCGGAAAAAAAGTAAGACTTTTCATCAAAAGGGAAGACCTTACCCATCCAGAAATTTCAGGAAATAAATATTGGAAAATGTTTTACAATGTCAAAAAATATTTAGAAAAAGAAGTTTCAGAAAGGAAAATCATCACTTTTGGAGGTGCTTTTTCTAATCATATTGCGGCAGCGGCAGCTTTGGGAAAAGAATTTGGCATCGAGACTCTAGGAATTATCAGAGGAGATGAATTAGAAAACTCTTGGCAAGAAAATCCTACACTTTCTTTAGCGCACCAAAACGGAATGACTTTCAGATTTGTAACTAGAGAAACTTATAGAGATAAGGAAACTTTGATGAAAAACCTTCAAGAAGAATTTCCCGAAAGTTTGGTAGTTCCAGAAGGCGGGACTAATGAAAATGCGGTGGAAGGAATTCAGTTTATGCTCAATGAAGAAACTCAAGATTTTGACTATCTTTGCAGCGCTATAGGAACGGGAGGAACCCTTTCTGGAATTTCTAAATTTGCTGAAGAACATCAAAAAGTGTTAGGTTTCAAAGCGGTAAAAGATGAATCTTTGGAAAAAAGGATTTTAAATTTTTCTAAAAGACAAAATTTTACCATTTTTGATGCTTCTGATGGCGGTTTTGGCAAAATAACAGACGAAAATATTCGTTTTATAAATAAATTTTATCAAGATTTTGGCATTATTTTAGAGCCTGTTTACACTGGGAAAATGTTCAGGAAGATTTTTGAACTCATAGAAGAAGATTATTTCCCAGAAAATAGCAAGATTTTAGCTTTTCATACAGGAGGTTTGCAAGGAATAAAAGGCGCAAACGAAATGTTGAAAAAGAAAAATAGACCCACAATCAAAATAGAAAGTTAATGAAGAAATTTTTTTCAGTATTCATATTAATTATTGCAAATAGTTACCAAGCCCAAACTTGGAAAACCGAAGACCAGTACATTCAGCGATTTGCACAATATGCAGTAGAAGAAATGGAATTATACAATATTCCCGCATCTATTACTTTGGCGCAAGGACTTTTAGAAACAGGTGGTGGTCAGTCTAGATTGGCACAAGAAGGGAAAAATCACTTTGGGATTAAGTGTAAAGAAAACTGGACGGGCAAAACTATGAGTCATACTGATGACGCACCAAATGAATGTTTTCGTGTGTATGAAGATCCTAGAGAATCTTACAGAGACCATTCTTTGTTTTTGGTGAATCGTCCTTTTTACAAAAATTTATTTCAACTTGACCCTAAAGATTATAACGGTTGGGCTCATGGTTTGAAAAAAGCTGGTTATGCTACCAATCCTAGATATGCTTATATTTTGATTGATAAAATTCAGAAATATAAACTTTTTGAATTTGATTATATCAAAAAAGAACAAGTCACGGAAAAACTTTTAGCTTTGTATCCTGATTTGGTGAATGATAAAGAATTTTTAGCTAAAAATTTACCAACACCTAAAAAAGAAGAGGCTCCAAAAGTGGTAATTGATGCTCCAGAACCTGTAAAATTGACCAAAGAAGAAGTTTTATTATCGGTTCTGATGAAAGCACATCCTAATGAAGCTTTGAGATATATTGTAATTCCAATGGAACCAGATTATGACGATGCTTCGGAAGTAAACTTACAAGATATTTCTAAAAAATATGGCGTTTCTACTTCTAAATTGATGAAATGGAACGAGCTTTCTTCACAAACTTTAAAAGAAGGACAAATTCTCTTCCTCGAAAAGAAAAATTCTAGCGGAAGTGTAGAAACCTATCGCGCCGAAAAAGGAGATAATATGTATTCTATCGCTCAGAAATTTGCAATAAGACTCGATAAACTTTATGACAAAAACCGCATGGAATATGGAGATAAAGTAAAAGAAGGTCAATTAATTTATCTTAAAAATAGAAAACCTAGATAAAATCATTTAACTCATAATTTATAACTCATAACTTTCAAAAAAATGTTATATCAAAGAAGTTCGGCTTTATTTGAAGAGGCGTACAAATATATTCCAGGAGGTGTTAATTCGCCAGTTCGTGCTTTCAAATCTGTAGGAGGAGTTCCTATTTTTATGAAATCTGCGAAAGGTGCTTATTTAACAGATGCAGATGACAGAACGTATGTAGATTACATCAATTCTTGGGGACCAGCAATTGTAGGTCACGCTCATGATGAGGTAGTAGAAGCGGTGAAATTACAGGCAGAAAAAGGTTTTTCTTTTGGTGCGCCTACGGAATTAGAAACAGAAATTGCAAAATTTATCATCGAAAATGTCCCGAATATTGACCAAATCAGAATGGTTTCTTCGGGTACGGAAGCTTGTATGAGCGCCATCAGATTAGCAAGAGGTTATACAGGAAGAGAAAAAATCATCAAATTTGAAGGTTGCTATCACGGTCATTCTGATTCATTTTTGATTAAAGCAGGAAGTGGAGCTGCCACTTTTGGGAACCCAAATTCTCCAGGAGTAACTTCTGGAACGGCAAAAGATACACTTTTAGCAAAATACAATGATATAGAACAAGTTCAGGATTTGTTCCGTCATAATCAAGGTGAAATTGCCGCGATAATTGTAGAACCAGTTGCTGGAAATATGGGTTGCGTTTTGCCGGAAAATAACTTTCTACAAAATTTAAGAAAAGTTTGTGATGAAAATGGCGCTTTATTGATTTTTGATGAAGTAATGACTGGTTTCAGATTGGCTTTTGGAGGAGCACAAGAACTTTTTAATGTAAAAGCAGATATCGTGACTTACGGAAAAGTAATTGGCGGTGGAATGCCAGTTGGTGCTTTTGCTGCAAGAAACGAAATCATGAATAAACTTTCGCCACGAGGTGATGTGTATCAAGCGGGAACTTTAAGCGGAAATCCTCTCGCAATGAGAGCTGGATTGACCACGCTTCAACTCATCAAAAACAATCCTAATTTCTACGAAAAACTAAATAAAACTACTGAAACGCTAGATTTTGAAATTGGCAAAATTCTCAATGCAAAAGGAATTGCCCATAAAATCAATAGAAAAGGAAGTATGATGAGTATTTTCTTCCACACGAATAGAGTCTCTAATTTTGAGGAAGCTGCAGATTCTAACCACTCATTGTTCAATAATTTCTTCCATCAATTGTTGGCTCAGGGAATTTATCTTCCCCCAAGTGGTTACGAAACTTGGTTTATTTCAGACGCAATAAACGATGTAGAAATTGATAAAACGCTTGAAGCCGTTAGAAATTTTGATTATTCTGATAAAGTAGAAGACTAAAATAAAATCCCTCAAATTTTTGAGGGATTTCTCTTAATATTCTTAATACCTTAATTGAAAACTTAATGGTAAAATATTTTTTTCTCGCAGATTAAGCAGATCAAGCAGATTTTTTTAATTATCAACTAAATCAGCGCAATCAGCGAGAGATTTATAATTCCAAGCCTAAAAGTTTTGCTTCTTTAATAACGAAATTTCTAGCTTCATCTTTATCATTGGCAATTTCGCCTTCTAGAATCGCTTCTTTTACTTTTTCTTTTAAAATCCCGATTTCTCTGCCAGGTTTTAAGTTGAAAAGTTCCATTATTTCTTCTCCAGAAATTGGCGGTTGAAAATTTCTAACGTGGTCTTTTTCTTCCACTTCTTTGATTTTCTTCGCCACATATTCAAAATTTTTCTTGAATTTTTCTTGTTTTGAAGCGTTTTTTGTAGTGATGTCTGCTTTACAAAGCGTGAACAAATCTTCTAAATCTTCACCAGCATCAAAAAGCAATCTTCTCAAGGCAGAATCCGAAGTTCCATCATCAATCAAAGCAATCGGTCTGGATGAAAGTTTTACCATTTTTTGCACATATTTCATATCAGTTCCTAAAGGTAATTTCAGTCTTGTAAATAGATTTTTCACCATTTTAGAACCTAGAAATTCGTGTCCGTGGAAAGTCCAACCAATTTTTTCTACAAATTTTTTAGTAGGAGCTTTTCCGATGTCGTGTAATAAAGCAGCCCATCTCAACCAAAGATTATCGGTATTTTTAGAAATATTATCCACTACTTCTAGTGTGTGCCAAAAATTATCTTTGTGCGTTTGTCCTTCTACTTCTTCAATGCCTTTCAGTGCCGTTAATTCTGGAATAATTTTTTCTAAAAGCGTAGTCTCTTCCATCAATTTTAAACCAACCGAAGGTTTTTCGCTCAACAAAATTTTGTTGAATTCCACCATAATCCTTTCCATCGAAACAATTTTGATGCGTTCTGCTTCTTGTTTGATGGCTTCTAGAGAATTTTTCTCAATTTCAAAATGTAAAACCGATGCAAATCTAATCGCTCTCATCATTCTGAGAGGATCATCAGAATACGTTTGCGCAGGTTCTAGAGGCGTTCGCAGAATTTTGTTCTGCATATCTTCTCTTCCGTTAAAAGGATCAATCAGTTCTCCGAAATTTTCCACATTCAGAGAAATTGCGAGAGCATTTACGGTGAAATCCCTGCGTTTTTGGTCGTCTTCTAAAGTTCCGGTTTCTACCGCTGGTTTTCTAGAATCTTCGGAATAACTTTCTTTTCTGGCGCCCACAAATTCCAAATCCAAATCTTGGTATTTAATCATCGCAGTTCCGTAAGTTTTGAACACAGAAACCTTCAAATCTCCGAGTTCTTTTCCTACCGCTTTTGCGAGTTCTATTCCACTTTGTTCGGTTACAAAATCGATGTCTGTTGGCGCTTTTCTTTGCATCAACAAGTCACGAACATAACCGCCAACAATATAAACCGTTTGGTTTTTCTCTTGGGCGACTTTAGAAATGATTTTAAAAAGTTTGAAATTTTTATTTTGGGTTAAAGTGATTTTCATTTTTGTATAAAAACTCTCGCAGATTGAGCCGATTTTGCAGGTTTAATCTGCGGTTTCTGCTAAATCTGCGAGAAATTAATTTTTTGCAAAGATAAGATTAAAACACAGAGACACCAAGAAAAACACAGAGAACACAAAGTAGTTCCTCTGTGTTCTCTGTTTAACCTCAGTTTCGCTGTGGTAAGACTACTCGCGAAGTACTTTCACTCTTCCGTCACTCCAGACTTTTATCACAGAAGAACCAGAATATTTGGAAACGCTTTCTCTGTTTTCTTCTACTGCATAATCTACCGCATCAATCAGTTCTTGCGAGATGTCAGAGAATTTCAATGGTGATTTGTCTCCGCTAAAATTGGCAGAAGTAGAAACCAAAGGTTTATTGAGTTTAGAAATCAATTTTTTGCAAAAATCATCTTTCACCAATCTAATGCCGATGCTTCCATCTTCAGCAAGAATTTCTTTGGGTAGATTTTTAGGATTTTCATAAACGATGGTAACTGGTTTTTCAGACAAATCAATAATTTGCCAAGCCATTTCTGGAACGTCTACCAAATCTTGTAATCGGCGTTCGTTTTCCACCAAAATAATCATGGATTTGGTTTTCTCACGCTTTTTGATTTCAAAAATTTTGTTGATGGCTTCTACATTGGTTGCGTCACAACCGATTCCCCAAATCGTATCAGTAGGATAGAGGATTACGCCGCCGTTTTTCAATATTTCTAGTGCTTTTTCCAATTTAAGTAAAATTATATAAATAAAAGTAAGAGCAAAAATACAAAACAATACACAGTAAAGTATCGAAATAATCAAAATTCTGATGGAAGTATTTTTTTACAATCTGAAAATACAATAAAAAATGAATTGAATAAAAAATTAAAACTTGAATGTTAATGGACAGAAAATGTTCATTAGGTTTGTTGGCGTAACCAAGCAAAAATAAATGAATAGGAAGTAATGATGTAACGATTACAATCAGAATCAACGAAGTTATTATTTTTTTTAGTCTAATCATTTTCATCAATAGGAGCGGGCTTTAGCCCGCTTTCAAAATTAGTAATTCTTATTGGCTTTAGCCAAAACTTATTCTTTAGCTTTTAATTTTTCAAAATTATATTTTCTATAAATTCTTGATATTCCTCTACAAAAGTTTTTTTCTGATGATGTTTTTCTTGATTTTTGATGTAATTTCTAACATTTTCAATCATAGATTCTGAAACAGAAACTGCAAAATATTCATCTTGCCAAGCAAATTTTTCTTTTGTCAATTGATTTTGGTTACGCCAATGTGAAGATTCTCCTTTTATTAGCTGAACTATTTTTTTCAATATTTTGATGAGAACCTAAAGAGATTAAACAATGACAATGGTCTGAAAAACCATTAACCATATCTATGAAAATTCCTTTTTCTGTGGCGTTTTGTTTGATATGTTTCCAAAGTTTAATTCTTAAATCCAAAGAATTGAGTAAAGGTTTTCTGTCTAGAGTTGAAAATACAAGATGAATATAAATTTTGATAAAAGGCATATTAGTTTTTATATCAAAAATAATAAAATTTTAGATTTTGGCTAAAGCCAATTGAATTTATTTCATTAAAAAACGGGCTAAAGCCCGTTCCTATTGATAATATTAAATGGTTTTGAAAATGATTTCAATATTTCTTTGAAAATATTATTTCAAATTCGGTAAATATCTTTCCTCAACTATTTTTAAATGATGAAAATTATGTCCCACGATTAATCTTCCTATGGTTTCTACAGAAATTTCGTTTCCGTTGGCTTTTCCAGTGTTGGTAAGTGCTGCATTTTGTAAATTTTCGAAGAAAATGATAGACGTTTGTCTCACAATTCTGAACTCTTCTAACAAACTTACCAAAGTTCTGTCGTTAGCAAAAGAATTTGCAGCAAATAAATCTTCATCAAAACCAGACAATTCGGTTTGGTCTTTTCTGGCAAAACGAAGCGCTCTGTATTGGAAAATTTTTTCGGTGTCTATTAAATGAAGAAGTAATTCCTTCAAAGTCCATTTTCCTTCTGCATAGGCAAAAAGTGATTTTTCGTTGTCTAAACCAGAAAAAATCTGAATGGTTTCTGCTCCAGAATTGATCATTTCTTCCAACCAATTATCAGATGGAATTAGGTCTAAATATCTTTGAATATATTTTTGAAATTCAGTCATAATTATTTACGATTTACGATTTTGGATTTAAAATTTTTCATTATTCTGTTAGAAATCGTAAATCCAAAATCAAAGATTAAATAGGATTAGTCCATTCATAAAAATTGGCGTGAGTATAATGCTCAAAACCACAGCTTGGATAAAGTTGGTTGCCAATTTCGTTCGTTTTATCGGTTTCTAAAAGAATTCCGCAAGCTTTTGTTTCTATACAAAGTTCTTTTGCGCTTTCAATCAAAGCTTTAGAATGACCTTTTCCTCTGTGATTTTCATTGACGAATAAATCATTTAACAGCCAATATCTTTTCATTCTTGTAGAAGAAAACAAAGGATACAATTGAGTAAAACCCATCAAAATTCCGTTTTCTTCTGCTACAAAAATTTCAGAATCTTGGTTTTCTAATCTTTCTTTTAGAAAATTTTCAGCACCATCAATATCACTTTCCTTATGATAAAAACTTCTGTATTGGTCAAATAAATTTGACAGTTGAGGTAAATCTTCTAAAGTGGCTTTTCTCGTCAACATAGATTTTTAATTAAAAGCTTGTTCTATGTCTGCAATTAAATCTTCCACGTCTTCAATTCCGCAACTTAAACGCACCAAATCATCTGTAATGCCTAATTCTGCACGTTTTTCTGCAGGAATGGAAGCGTGAGTCATTAAAGCTGGATGGTTTGCCAAAGATTCTACACCGCCCAAACTTTCTGCTAAAGTGAACACTTTCAGATTTTCTAAAAATTTGATAGAATCTTCTTTTTTGCCCGATTTAAAGGTGAAAGAAATCATTCCGCCAAAAGTTTTCATTTGTTTTTTTGCCAATTCTAACTGAGGATTGCTCGCTAAATTAGGATAAAAGACTTTTTCAACTTTTGGATGATTTTGTAAATATTCAGCAATTTTTTGTCCGTTTTCAGAATGTCTTTGAACTCTTAAAGCCAAAGTTTTAATTCCTCTCAAAACCAAATAAGAGTCGTGAGGTCCTAAAATTCCTCCACTTGCAAATTGGATGAAGTGTAATTTTTCTCCTAATTCAGGAGTTTTGGCAATTAAAGCTCCTGCAATAACATCAGAATGTCCGCCCAAATATTTGGTAGCAGAATGCATCACAATATCTGCACCTAAATCTAAAGGCGTCTGAATATAAGGTGTTGCGAAAGTATTATCAACTGCTAAAAGAATATCTTTTCCTTTGATGAGTTCTGCAACCTTTTGAATGTCAACTAATTTCATTAAAGGATTGGTAGGTGTTTCCAGCCAAACCAATTTCGTTTTTTCGTTGATGAGCGGAAGAATATTTTCAGGATTTTCAAGATTTACGAAGTGAAATTTGAGTTGATATTTCTCAAAAAGTCTGGTAAACATTCTGTAGCTTCCTCCGTATAAATCGTCTACAGCGATGATTTCGTCTCCTGGATTTAATAATTTCAAAACGCAATCTATTGCTGCTAAACCAGAACCAAAAGCCAAACCTCTAGCTCCGTTTTCTATAGATGCTAAAGCGTCTTCTAACGCTTGTCTAGTAGGATTTGCCGCTCTGGAATATTCGTAACCTGAATGTTCTCCTGGAGATTTTTGTGCAAAGGTAGAAGTGAGAAAAACAGGAACATTTACAGAACCTGTTACTTTTTCGTGGCTTTGATTGCCGTGTATTACTTTGGTATTGAATTTCATTTTTTTGCTTTCTGCTTTCAGCAATCTGCTTTCGGCGAACAAAATGCTGTGTTTTTTTAAAATTTTGCTGATTGCCGACTGCCGAAAGCCGACTGCAATTTTATTTTATCTTACTCATAAAAGCGAAATCTTCCGCAAATTCTTGAATTTTATTGGCTACATCATCTTCGCCAGTTGCTCTTTGATAAGTATGACCAAGAGAAACAAAAATCTGATGAAGGAACATTTTCATTTGATCTACAGGCATATCTTTAGTCCATAAATCGATGCGTAATGCTTCCATTGCTTTATCGTCCCAAACTGAAATCATAGTGGCTTTGGTTTCTTGATTTTCTACACCGCCATCTTGAGCATTCCAAGTCATTTTTTCTGGAACGTGATTTTCGTCTAATTCTACGTTGATTGTTATCTGTGTTTGTCTCATTTTTTGGAGTTTCGAGTTCCGAGTTTCGAGTTCCGAGTTTACCTCGTAACAAGCATCTCGCATCTCTTTTTAATTTTTAGGTTTATAATTACTATTGTTAAATATTTCTGTTGCGGGTAAATGCAAGAATTTTTGCAAAGTTACCTCAGGATTTTTTTCTAAATATTGTCTGCAAATCTGCCAACCGATAAAAGCACCCACTCTTGGTGAAGATTTTGGATCAATTTCGGTGTAAAATTTAGAAAAAGGAGCTTTTGCCAAAAATCTTTCGTCTAATCTATTGTCATCGCTAAAAAGCAGGTCGTTTTCTACAAAATAATTCCAAATATTTTCTTCATTAGAAATCGCCCAAGATTGTTGGTCTTTAGAATAATGTATTTTGAATTGATCCATCGTTTCAGGAAGAAAAGCGTCTTGAAGAATCATTAACTTTCCAAAATTGATGATTTTATCCAAAAATTTATTATGGTCTGGAGTTGCAGGAACATAATCTGCAGCGATGGTTTCTGCTACTTTTGGCAAAACATTTTGAGGTGTCATTTCTTTTCTCATGTAAACATCTATTCCTTCATAAAATTCTGATTTTTCGCCTAAAAATGCAGATAAGTCTATGAAAAGAACACCTTCATTTGGAACATACAAAATAGGTTCTTCATATAATTCCGTAGCCGAAGATAACACATACACCTGTGGATTTTTAAATTCAGGAAAATAGTATTTTATATGTGCAAAAAGTGTAGCCAATTGTTTTTCTAAATTTGCCAGATTATTTTTATTTAAGGCGTCTTTATAGACTCTTTTTTCGATGGCATCTGAACGTTTTTTCTCGTAAGTAGCATCTGGAACTTGTGGTGCCAAGAAAAAACCAAAATCTTTCTTGAAATTCTGAAACGTAATTTTATCATTATAAAAAGCTGCAGAAATATCTGTGATTTTTACTGGTTCTGCGTTTTTAATTTCTACATTCCAACGGTTTTCTGCCTCTTTATTACAAGAAAATAGAAGTAGGGAAAAACTGAAAAGAAGAGTGTATGCAATATATTTTTTCATGGGCTAAAACATTTGACCAAACTAATCTGTGAGTTCGGCAAAATTTTAATTATTTTTACAAAAAATTAGTTTCGCAAAAATACAATAAAATGCAATCAGAAAAAATAATTGAAAGAATAGTTTCTTGGCTGAAAGATTATGCCGAAAAAGCAGGTGTAAAAGGTTATGTAATCGGAGTTTCTGGTGGAGTAGATTCTGGTGTGGTTTCTACACTTTGTGCCATGACTGGATTGAAAGTTTTCGCTCTAGAAATGCCAATTCGTCAACAAAAAGATCAAGTTTCTCGTGCTTTAGAGCATATAGAATTTCTAAAAAATAAATTTCCAAATGTGGAAGTGTTTTCGGTAGACTTAAATGAACCTTTCGAAGCGTTGTACAAAACTTTTGATGTAAAAGATGATGAATTTCCTGCCGAAAAATTGGCTTTTGCCAATACCAGAAGCAGATTGAGAATGCTAACTTTGTATTATTACGGACAAATCAATGGACTTCTCGTTTGTGGAACTGGCAATAAAGTGGAAGATTTCGGGATTGGTTTTTACACGAAATACGGAGATGGTGGAGTAGATGTTTCGCCGATTGCAGATTTGTACAAAACCGAAGTTTATGCTTTGGCAAGAGCTTTAGATTTGCCAGAATCTATTAAAAATGCCATTCCAACTGATGGACTTTGGGATGTGGACAGAACAGATGAGCAACAAATTGGGGCAACGTATCCCGAATTAGAAAAAATCCAAAAAGAATGGGGAACAAAAACCGAAACTGATTATTCTGGAAGAGACTTAGAAGTTTATAAAATTTTCAGCAGAATGCACAAAGCTGCGCAACATAAAATGAATCCAATTCCGGTTTGTGATATTCCGGAAGAGTGGAGAGATTAAGTTGAATTTTAGAATTACATTATATTATATTATGGTGAAAAATGGTTTGAAAGTTGATGCTGTATTAAAAAAACAAAACCTATGAAATTACTCAAAACCAAAAATTTTACGCCTATTGCTTTTCTGATTTTCTTTATGCCTTTTTTGAGAATGTGTAAAGAAAGAAGAGAAACTGTAGAAAATATTGACCATAATGCAAAAGGGCTATTTCAGAAAATTGAATATCAAAATGACGATTCTGGTTATATTAGAATTTATAAAGAAACTAATTTAAATGCATATCAATTAGGATTAGTTGTTTTAAAACAGAATTTTAATAATGAATTTTTAAACGACAAAGATTTTTTCTCAACTATTTCATATACTTTTATCATAATATTTTCAATTTTAATGATTGTTTTTTCTTGGTTAAGAAAGTTTTTGAAGGTTAGGAATTTGGCAGTTGCAAACATTATTTTACTTATAATTTCTACAATTTTGTTTGTGAAATCTGGGATTATAGATGGATTTGCAGATGTTAAATACGGATTGTATGTTTTTCTGATATATTCAATATTCATTATTTATATTTCAAATAAAGAAAATTTAGAACTTAAAGAAAACTTGAAATCATAAATATCTAGTTTATGCAAAGCAAAAAATCATTTTTTTATATTATCCTTGCTTTTGTTGCAGGATTGTTATTGATGTATCTTTTCAATAATTATAAGATTGAGAAGAAAAACAATACAGAAAATACAGAAATTACGTATCAGAAATCTGACAACCAGAATCAAAACAATTCTTATTCTTACGAAAATTCATCAAAGAAAAATCAAGATGATTTTGAGGGAAGTAAATCTGATTTTTCTGATGATAACAATACTTCAAGCAATAATATTGATGAACTTACCAATGATGAATTGGTGGTAAAATATCTAAAAGAACACGGAGAATTACCAGATTATTACATCACGAAATCCGAAGCAAAATCTTTGGGTTGGGTTCTAAGCAAAGGAAATCTTTGCGAAGTTGCTCCTGGAAAAGCAATAGGTGGTGATATCTGGACAAACCGACAAAAATCGCTCCCAACAAAATCCGGTCGAAAATATTTCGAGGCAGACCTTAATTACAATTGCGGCAATAGAAATGCAGATAGAGTAGTTTTTTCTAATGATGGTTTGGTTTTCGTAACGTTTGATCATTACAGAAGTTTCGAGGAAAAATAAATTTGCTGGAAGTTGAATGTTGGAAGCGAGATGTTTACTAACTTTGAAACTTGAAATAAAATTATGGAAGTATATATAGATTTTTTAGAAATTGGTGATTACGAGGATTTTTATGCTCAACTCAAAGAAAAATTGACTTTACCAGAGCATTTCGGGGATAATCTCGATGCGCTTTTTGATGTTATTACAGGCGAAATAGAAATACCGCTACATCTAGAGTTTGTCAATATGAGTGTAGAGCAATTAGAAATTTTCGAAGATTTACTCACTACTTTAGAAGATGCAGAAGATGAGGTAGAAGATTTTACTTTTGCCTATTATCTAGAGCAATATGAAGATGAGGAATAATTTTTAATTAACATTTTAAGACATAATAAACTGCGCCCCGAAGAATTTCGGGGCGCGGTTATTTTTTAATTCATTTGATATGAGGTTGACTGCTAAATTATTTTAAAAGAGATGTTAAATCTACACCTTCTACAGTTGACCAATTTCCGCCAGTGATAGAAACTTTAGCTACTGCAGAATTGGTAATTGTTTTTGGAGCAGTAGAAGTGAATCCAGAATAACCCCAAACTCCTGCATTGTCAGAATTTACAACATTAATAGGAGTTACCGCAATTTTTCCAGCGATTACTTGGCTTACATCCGTGGGTGAATCTTGGATAAGAACTGGAAAAGCATTTTTACCACCTGTGTTTTTGTAACCCTCTATGTAAACATTTGAAAATTTACCATTTCCATGTTTTTTAAATTGGATTGCTGAAATTTCAGAAGAACCTGCAGTTTCAGGATTTGTACCTGCCGCTCTAATTAATGTAACACCTGCTACTTTAGGGAAGTTAGCATCAGCATTGTTAGAAGATTCTATTTCCATACCGAAGTTTCCTGTTCCTGTTTGGTAAGCGAACCAATTGCTGTTGTCTTGTCCGTACCAACCATCTTGCCAGTCAAAAGAATCATCAAAATTTCCGTAAGAAATGAAGTTTTTAGCAGAAACAGTTCCTCCGAAAAATTCTACGCCATCATCTGTACCTTTGTAAGAAACGATGTTTTCTACAATAGTTCCAGAACCTACAGCATAGAAAGTGATATTATTAAATTCTGAGGTTCCGTCTCCAATTTTTTTACCACCATATTCTACTCTGATATATCTGTAAACACCTGAGTTAGAACCTACATCTATACCTCCATAAATTTGATTCAATCCATCTTCAGAAGTTGCAGTAGAGCCACCTCCGTTAGCTTTGATAGGAGCATCGCCGTAGATTGTGATACCGCACCAATCTCCAGGTTTTTTAGATTCTGTAGTGAAAACGATAGGTTCAGTAGCTGTACCTTCCATATATGCTTTTGCACCTTTTAGGATAATTAAACCACTTGTTGTAGTCGTTTTAGCATAAAAAGTAGCTCCTGGTTCTATAGTAAGTTTTACTCCGTCTGTTATTCTTACCAATCCATCTATATAGTAAGTTCCTTTTTTGATGGTTAAGTCTTTAGTAATTGTTCCAGAAAGTGTTCCAGAACCAGACATTACAGAACCAGTAGTAGTTCCTGAACCATCTGTAGTAGGTTTGTCTGCATCTTCTCTAATTTCTACAGTACAAGATTGCAATGAAATTGTGAAAACTGTAGCTAATGCTAATAATTTGAAAATGTTCTTTTTCATATTAATTGATAATTTTTATTTTTACTTATTTATTAAAATTTAATTCCGAAACTTAAGTTATAAGAAATTCCTTTTTTATAGTCTTCTAACAATAAATTAGGAGTTGAGATATTAACGGTGCTTTCGTCGCCCATTTTTAGTTTGTAAGTTTGGTTAAGGATGTTGTAAACGCCTAATTTCACATCTACTTTTTTAGAAAGTTCAGATTGGAAAATGAAATCTAACTGATGAAAAGGTTGCTCGTAAACATGATCTAATCCTCCGAAACCAACTGCATAGATTTTTTCAGCAGAAGTATTGTAAACCAAAGAAGCGGTTCTCTTTAGATTTTTGACATTTTTGAAATCATATTTTAAATCAACATTTAGCATCCATGGAGCTGCACCTTGTAATCCTCTTTTTTTGCTAAAATTGGTTTCAGATTTTTGAGCGTCAGATTTTTCTACATCAGAATAGATATATGTGAAGTTTGCTCCCATGTTTAATCTGTTCAGGTTTTCTGAAATTCTTCCTAAATTGAATGAACCTTCTAATTCTACTCCTGCAAGTTTTGCTTGTTTAGCATTAAAGAAAGTAGTAGTGGTACCATTAGAGTTAGAAGATGATATTAAACTTCTTTCGATAGCTCTGTCTACAATTTTTCCAAAAAAGTTAACTGCGAAAATTTCACTTGATTTAGGGAAAATCTCATATTTCAAGTCAAAGTTGTAGTTCTGACTATTGTCTAGACCTTTGAAATCTTTGCCAAAACTTGTATTCGGAATATTATAGTTCCCCAAAATGGTATTGTTGTCTGGGTTAATATATTCTATTGGCATCGTTTCAATAAGAATAGGTCTTGTAATCGTTTTACTTATTGCAAGTCTTAAATTTGATTTGTTATTCATCGCTTTTTTAACAGAAAGAGAAGGCAAGAAATAATTTTGATTCTTGGTAATGTTTCTGAAGCTACCATTGATGTTATCTGTAATCAGTTTATATCTGGTAATGGTAATGTTATTTTCTGCTCTGATTCCTGCAAGAATATCCCAAGATTTATTAGGCTTGAAATTTAAATTCGCATATCCAGCATTTACAAACTGATAAAGGAAAGCTTTGTAGTTAGGTTGAGCACTTTCTTGCCATTGGAAATTCCCATTAGCATTTGCGGTGGCAAAACTACTGTCTGGTGAATCTATGTTGATAATATCTTGAACCCCAGTTGTTGTAGAATAAATAAAACGGTAAGACATGGTTCTGCTGTCTGCAAATCCATTATAACCAGCAGAAATGGTAACAGGGTAGTAATTGTCTTCTTGTTTTTTGCCAAGATTTACTTGGTATTCTGCCATTGCTGAAAAATAATTTACACCACTTAAATCCAGATATTGTCTGATGAGGTTGTTTCCACCGTAACTCATCAATAATTGATTGTCTCCCGTTCTGAAACCATAAAAAGTTTTTCTGTCAGGTTGTTGGAACCAGTTGTTTACCCAGCTTCCACCAGCTTTAAACTGATGTCTGTCTCCTAATTTTTGTGAAACCAATAACTGTACATCTGTTAACCTAGAAAGGTCTTGTTGATTAGTACGGAAGAACATAATATCTTGGTCCTTATTATCTCTATAACCATCATAATCTTGAATTTGGTTAAAAGAGTTTTGTAAGAAAGTACCGTTTAAATCTACTTTAGTTCCAGCTTTTTTATAGCTTAAACCAATTAAAGCAGTAGATTGAATGTTGTAATTGTATTCTTTTTTGTAAAGTTTGTTTTTATAAACACCGTTGGTGTCAAAAGTGTTGTCGTTTCCTTCTTTGTAGTTATATTCACTACCTTGAGTAAGGTTAATAAGGAATCCAAAATTTCCACCATTTTTAAATTTAAATCTTTGTGAAGTAGTAAATCCTATGGATGTATTAGGAAGCGATTTAGCATTATCTACATTCCAAGTATCTTTAAATGAAGTGTTAGGAATGTAAGTTCCACTTGGTCTGTAACCATTTACTTCTGCAGGAAGTTGTCTGTCTTCAGCATTTAAGCCAATGAAACCAGACATGTTATAAGCATTCTGATTAATTTTAAAATTATTTCTAAAAGTGCTTATAGAATTTACACCTACCGAAAAATCCATTTTAGTAAAAGAATTCTCTGGAACTAAAGTTTCTATGTCAAAAGTAGCTCCGGCAAAATCTCCATAAAGATTGGCGTTATAGGTTTTATAAACGTCAAATTTCCCTACAATGTCAGTTGGGAATTGTTTTAATTCAATGATTTTCTGGAATGGGTTATTAGAGGGAGTTGCTAATCCGTTGACTAATAATGAGTTGTATCTTTCTTCTAATCCTCTCACGAATAAACCTCTAGATTCTACTGTGTTTATCCCTGTAATTTTGGTAAGTCCTTGTTCTAGGTTAGAAATCCCTTTTCTGGAAATTTCTTCTGCACCAATAGACTGTTTCTGTACTATAGCTTTTCTTTGTTCGCCTAAGATAGCGCTTTCAGATTTTTTATTGGTATTGCCTCTCAATTGAACTCCTTCTATTACTTTTTCGGCTTTCGTTTTGGTAGAATCCGTTTTAGTAACTTGAGAAAAAATCATTTGTTGCGATGCCATTAAAAATAGGGCTGCTAAACTTATTTTTCTATAATTCATTTTTTTACTTCTTATTTGGCGCAAAGAAATAAAGAAACACGTGCAAGTCTGGTTTAGCAAAAATTAATTTTGTTTTAAGAAATCTTTACCAAAAATTATTTTATGTTAAATTATTGTGAAGTTTTAAATATTCGTGTTTCCAATGTAAATTTTCATTAATTTTGAGAGGTTAAAATGTATAGATGAAAGGAAAAAAGATTCTTTTAATAGATGATGAACAAGATATTTTAGAAATCTTGTCATACAACCTCGAAAAAGAAGGATATCAGGTTTTTACAGCTAATAATGGCAATGAAGGCATCGTAAAAGCCAAAGAAATTATCCCAGATTTAATCTTACTAGATGTAATGATGCCAGAAAAAGATGGGATAGAAACGTGCCAAGAAATGCGTCAAATAAAAGAACTTCAAAAAACATTAATTGTTTTCTTGTCTGCTAGAAGCGAAGAATTTTCTCAGTTAGCAGGTTTTGATGCAGGAGCTAATGATTACATTGTGAAAATTATCAAGCCAAAAGTGCTTATTTCTAAAGTTAATGCACTTTTACAACTTACTACTCAAGTTGCAGAACAGTCTAAATTAATAGAACTAGGCGACTTGGTGATTGATAAAGATAATTTTAAAGTCACCAAAAACGGCGAACATTTCCTACTCCCGAAAAAAGAATTTGATTTGCTGTATCTTCTAGCTTCTAATACCCAAAAAGTTTTTAAAAGAGAAGAAATTTTAGACAAAGTTTGGGGGAATGATGTGATTGTAGGAGAAAGAACCATAGATGTACACATCAGAAGATTGAGAGAAAAATTAGGAGATAATTCTATACAGACTCTCAAAGGAATTGGCTACAAATTAGTAGTGTAATTCTACCTCTTTCTCAGAAAATGTAATATGAAAATCAATAGACTTTCACTTTTTGCAGCATGTATTCTTACTTGTGCTATGGCAATTGTAGCCTTGGCTTTCAATTACGTGCAACAAAAAGTGATTGCAGATACTCATTCTTTTTACTTTTATCTAAGCATCAGTCTCGTTTTTATTGCATTGCTTAATTATTTCGTGTTAGAATTACTCTTTAATTCTTATGGGAAGAAACAAATTAAGCGAATTTCTGATATTCTCCCCGAAAATATTCTTCAAGAAGAGGAAAATGTAAATTTCCAACAATTAGGTGAGAGAATCCAAAAAAACGTTTCAGAAATCGACATGATGAAAGAAATGGAAGATTACCGAAAAGAATACATCGGGAATGTTTCTCATGAGCTTAAAACGCCACTTTTTTCTATTCAAGGTTATGTAGAAACGCTGAAAGATGGTGCTGTAGAGAATTTAAACATTAGAGACAAATATCTAGAACGCATCGGGAATTCTGTAGAACGATTACTGAACATCGTCACTGATTTAGACCAGATTTCTAAATACGAAGCCGCAGAAATTTCTATCAACTATTCTGTTTTTGATATCAATGCTTTGACAAAAGAAATCTTCGATTTATTAGAAATCGAAGCGCATAAAAAATCTGCAAAATTAGTTTTGCAAACCTCGCAAACTGCTATTATGGTAAGAGCAGACAAGCAAAAAATTTCTCAAGTACTTACCAATCTTATTTCAAACGCCATTCATTATTCTAATAGGGAAGAAGCTTTGATTAAAGTAATCACCAAAAGTGAGCAAGAAAAAGTGAAAATTATCGTGCAAGATAACGGAATGGGAATCAAGCCAGAAGTCTTGCCTAGAATTTTCGAAAGATTTTATAGGGTAGAAACCAGCAGAAACCGTAAAGACGGCGGTTCTGGGCTAGGTCTTGCCATCGTAAAACATATTCTAGAAGCTCACCATCAAAGCATTACTGTAGAAAGCAAATATCTAGAAGGAACGCTCTTCACTTTTTATCTAGAAAAAGCTTTGTAGTATTAATAATTTCTGTATATTGGCACCAGAAAACGCTGGGAATTTAATAAAAACTTTTTTGAATAAAAATTTATTTTTTTAGAAAGTCAAGTTTCTTTTGTTTTATCTTTGTAACCGAAATTTTAAACATCAAAATCAATAAAAATACTTTAATACAATTAGCTTCTAAATATTAGTAAAAAGTAAAATATGGTTTATAAAATTAGAGTAATTCTAGATTCAAAAGACAATATTTTTAGAGATATTGAAATTAAAGAAAAGCAAACCCTTTGGAATTTACATAACGGGATTAAAAGTGCTTTCAGTTTGCAAGGTGACGAATTGTCTATGTTCACTATTCTAGACGAAGAAGGAATGGAAGTAAAAACCGTTCCACTAGAAGACATGAGCGATGATGGTGACGGAGAAATTATGTCAGATGTTTACCTGATGGAAGCCTTCGAAGAAGTAGGAGACAAAGTGCAGTTTCAGTATGGTCTAATCGATTTATGGGAATTTTTCTGTGAATTGGTAGAGATTATAGACGAGAAACCAGCCGTAAATTATCCTATTACTGTTTTTAGATTTGGTAACGTTCCATTAAAGGCTCCAGGAAAATCTGGTGGCGCTTCTGGTAAAGCATCAGTTGCTGCTGCTTTCATGGATGATGATTTTGCAGATTTAGAAGCAGACTTTAAAGATGATTTTGATGACGAGTTTGCTACGGAAGACGAAGACGAAGATGATGGTTTTGGCGATGATTTCATCGATGATGGAGGTGAAGATGATTAAATAATATTGAAATTTATGATAAAAATCCGGAAAACTTTTCCGGATTTTTTATTGGTTTTAGCATACAATCACTACATTTGTTTCGCTAAAATTTCAACTATGAAAAAGCTATTTTTATCTGCAATGTTAGGCTTGTCACTAATCTCTTGCAGTGCTTTACAAAATCAGAAAACAATGACAACTGACTGGAAACACACCACCAACATTTATGAAGTAAACGTAAGACAATTTTCTAAAGAAGGAACCTTCAAAGCTGTAGAAAAAGAATTACCAAGACTTAAAAAAATGGGCGTAGAAACACTTTGGTTTATGCCAATTACACCTATTGCTCAAAAAAATAAAAAAGGAACACTTGGTAGTCAATATGCTGCACAAGATTATACCTCTATCAATCCAGAATTTGGGACTTTAGAAGATTTCAAAAGTGTAGTAAATGAAGCTCATAAAATGGGTTTTAAAGTCATCATCGATTGGGTGGCGAATCATACTGGTTGGGATCATGTTTGGACCAAAACTCATCCAGATTTTTATTTGATGGATCCTAAAACCAATGATTTCCAAATCGCTTCTGGAATGGATGATATCATAGAACTAAATTATCAAAACCCAAAAATGCGTGAAGCCATGATTGAAGCCATGAAATATTGGGTAAGAGAAACGGATATTGATGGATTCAGATGTGATTTAGCTTCTTGGGTAGAAGTAGATTTCTGGCAACAAGCAAAACCAGAAGTTGAAACCATAAAACCACTTTTTTGGTTAGGAGAATATGATGAATTAGACAACCCAGATTATGCAACAGTTTTTGATGCGAGTTACAGTTGGAAATGGATGCATTTGACCAAAGAATTTTATCAGAAAAAATTACCACTTACGGATTTAACGAATCTATTGGCGCAATATTCTGCCATCGGAAACAAAAGCATGAGAGCTTGGTTTACCACCAATCATGACGAAAATACGTGGAACGGAACAGAATATGAAAAGTATGGAGAAATGGCAAAAACATTAGCCGTATTTTCTGCTACTTGGAATGGAGTCCCATTGATGTACAACGGTCAAGAATTACCATTGTTAAATAAGAGATTAGAATTTTTTGAGAAAGACCCAATTCCTTGGAATGGCGAAAATAAATTAGAAAATTTCTACAAAAAATTATTCGAGCTTAAATCTAAAAATCCTGCATTGAGAGGTGGCGATGATCAAGCAACTACCCAAATTTTGAAAACCAGCGCTCCAGATCAAGTTCTTGCTTATCTTAGAAAAAATGGAAATGATGAAGTTTTGGTAATCCTTAATTTATCAGATGCACAACATTTGAAAGTGCAGATTTTAGACGAAACGGTAAAAGGAAAATTCAAAAGTATTTTCTCTGGTTTAACCACAGATTTTGATACGAAACCTACCATTGAAATGTACAAATGGGAACATATTGTTTTTGAGAAATAAAAATTTGTCAGATATCAGAAGATGGATGTTTGATGTGATAATAAAATCAATAGAGTCGGGCTTTAGCCCGACTTTTTAATAAATAATTCATTTAGACTTTAGTCAAAAATTATATTATGAACAAAGCTGAACTTTTAGAACTGGTAAAACAAAAAATTTCTGAAAAAATTCAGAAATTAGAACAACTCATTGCCGAAACCAGAGCTTCTAACAATGATACCAAAAGTTCTATGGGAGACAAGTATGAAACTTCCCGAGAAATGCTTCAGCAAGAAATTAATAACCTTCAGCTTCAACTGAATGAACAACTGAAATCTCAACAGATTCTTAAAAACATTCAGACTATTTCTCATAAAACCGTCAATTTAGGAAGTTTAGTGGAAACAGATAAAGGCAAATTTTTCATTGCCGTTTCTTTAGGCGAATTGAGTTTTAATCAAGAAAAAATATTCATCATTTCGGCAGAATCTCCTTTAGCAAAAGCGATGAATGGTAAAAAAGAAGATGAAACATTCATTGTGAATAACTTAACTCAATTCATCAAAAATATTTGGTAAAAATTTCATTAATTTGTAGAAGTCAACTCAGAACTTAGAACCAAGAATATTGAAACCATTATGCAAAACTACCTCGATTTACTCCAACATATTTTAGACCACGGAACCGATAAAACAGATAGGACAGGAACGGGAACCAGAAGTGTTTTTGGTTACCAATTGCGATATGATTTGTCTAAAGGTTTTCCTCTGGTAACGACCAAAAAAGTACATTTGAAATCTATTATTTATGAATTGCTTTGGTTTTTAAAAGGCGATACAAACATCAAATATCTCACAGATAACGGTGTTTCCATTTGGAATGAATGGGCAGACGAAAATGGAAATCTTGGTCCAGTTTACGGTGCACAATGGAGAACTTGGGAAGGTAAAGATGGAAAAGTGGTAGACCAAATCGTAGAAGTAGTAGAGCAAATCAAGAAAAATCCAGATTCTAGAAGACTCATCGTTTCTGCTTGGAATGCAGCAGAAATTCCCAATATGGCTTTAGCGCCTTGTCACGCATTATTTCAGTTTTATGTAGCAGATGGAAAATTGTCATTGCAATTGTATCAAAGAAGTGCTGATGTATTTTTGGGCGTTCCTTTTAACATCGCGAGTTATGCATTGTTGTGTATGATGGTGGCGCAAGTTTGTGGATTAGAAGTAGGTGATTATGTGCATACTTTCGGAGATGTTCATATTTACAACAACCATTTTGAGCAGGTAAAATTGCAACTTTCTCGTGAACCGAGAGCATTACCAACCATGAAACTCAACCCGGAAATTAAAGATTTATTTGATTTCGATTTTGAAGATTTTACATTAGAAAATTACAATCCATATCCTGGAATCAAAGCGCCAGTTGCGATTTAAAAGATAATTCATTAAATATTTGAGAATCAAAATTTATTTCCTCTAAGATTTAGAGAGTAAATTTTGATTTTTTTTTAGGATTTTGCCAAAGTTAATTTGAGAATAATTTTAACTTTGGCAAAGTTTTTATACGTAACAAAGAGTACATAAATGGGACTAATTAACCGAAATACAAAATTTTAAAATGAAGAAACTACTCATTGCAGCCTTATTTTTAGGGCTTTTTTCTACTGACAATTTTACTTTTGCTCAAACCGAAACTTCTGGCAGAACTGGTGTTTACAGAGCTACTCATACCAAATCTACAGAGTTGAAACACACCAAATTGCGTGTGAATTTCAATTTTGAAAAAGAACAAATGAACGGCGAAGCTTGGATTACCGCTTCTCCATTTTTTTATGCTTCTAATGAATTGGTTTTAGATGCTAAAGGAATGATTATTAATGAGGTGGCATTAGAAAAAAATGGTGCAAGAACTCCTTTGAAATATGATTATAAAGAAGATATTCTAAAAATTTCTTTGGATAAAACTTACCAAAAAAATCAAGATTATACGGTTTATATCAAATATGTAGCGAGACCAAATGAAGTAAAACAAAAAGGTTCTGTTGCCATTAATGATGCGAAAGGACTTTATTTCATTAATGCTCAAGGAAAAGATGCAGATAAACCTACACAAATCTGGACTCAAGGCGAAACAGAATCTTCTTCTTGTTGGTTTCCTACTATAGATAAACCTAATCAGAAAACCACACAGGAAATTTACATGACGGTTCCTAAACAATATGTAACCCTTTCTAACGGAATTTTAAAAAGTTCTGAAAATTTAGGCGATAACCTGAGAACGGATCATTGGGTAATGGACAAAAAACACGCTCCGTATTTATTTTTCATGGGAGTGGGAGAATATGCCGTGATTAAAGATAAATGGAGAAATATAGATGTAGATTATTATGTAGAAAAAGAATACGAACCGTATGCAAAACAAATTTTCGGGAATACTCCAGAAATGATAGAGTTCTTTTCTAAAAAATTAAACTATGATTTTCCTTGGCAAAAATATGCACAGATTGCAGGCAGAGATTACGTTTCTGGTGCTATGGAAAATACTACTGCAGTAATTCACGAAGAATCTGCACAGCAAAAAGCGGGTGATTTAGCAGACGAAAACAAATGGGAAGATGTAATTGCTCACGAATTATTCCACCATTGGTTCGGAGATTTGGTAACCGCAGAAAGTTGGAGTAATCTTACGGTAAATGAGAGTTTTGCAGATTATTCAGAATATCTTTGGAACGAATACAAGTACGGAAAAGACGAAGCCGATTATAAAAGATTAAAATCTCTTAGAAATTCTAAAGCAGACCCAAGAAATTTTGGTAAAGATTTAGTGAGATTCAACTATGAAAGCAGAGAAGACATGTTTGATGGCGTTTCTTATAATAAAGGAGGCGGAATTCTGCACATGTTAAGAAATTATTTGGGAGATGATGCATTTTTCGCTGGACTTTCAGATTATCTTAAAACCAATGAATATGGGACTGGAGAAGCGCATCAACTGAGACTTTCTTTGGAAAAAGTTTCGGGAAAAGATTTAAATTGGTTCTTTAATCAATGGTATTTCGGGAAAGGTTATCCTAAGTTAGAAGTAAAATCTACTTTTGACCCGATGAAAAAACAAGTCACCGTAAATGTTACTCAAACGCAAGAAGAAAAATTTGAGTTTCCATTGTCGATTGATGTTTTAGAAAATGGTAAAATTTCTAGAAAAGAAGTTTGGGTAACGGCAAAAGCGAAAAATGACTTCGTTTTTGATGTGACTAAAAATCCTGAATTGATTAATGCAAATCCTGAAGGTTTATTGCTGAGCGATATTAAACAAGACAAAACACCAGAGCAATTATTTTTACAATACACTACTGCTAAAGATTTGTACAGCAAATACACGGCTATAGAAGAAGCAAAAGACCAAGTTTCTAAAAATCCATTTGCAGACAAATTATATGCAGCAGCTTTGAAAGATAAGTTTTACAGAAATAGATTGTTAGCATTGGAAGGTTTACCAGAAGATCCAAAATCATTTTTGGCAGATGTAGAAAAATTAGCGCAAAATGATGAGAAAAATTTGGTAAAAGGAGTTGCAATCGGTGTTTTAGCAAAAACTAAAAACCCTAAATATTTACCATTATTTGAAAAAGGAATCAATGCAATTTCTAATTCGGTGAAAGGAAATTCACTTTCTGGAATTGCTCAAGTTGCTCCTGAAAAAGTAGTAAATTATGCCGAAAAAATAGATTTAGAAAGCGCTTCGGAAGATTTAGTGATGACACTTTTGCCAGTGATTGTAAAAAATAAAATCACGAATCAAATGCCAAATATTGCATCTCTTGTAGCGTTTTATCCTTTTATTGGGTTTCAAAATCCTAAATTAGCAGCACCTGCAGAAGAAGGTTTCAATTGGATTATGGATTCTGATAATACCAAAGCAGTACACAATCTTACGAAAGTTTTAGGACAAGCGAAAAGTCAAATTGGCGATAATGTACAAGCGAAAATGATGATTGTGCAAATGCTGAAAAAAGGTTTAGAAAGAAAGATGAAACTGTTCAGAGAAAATCCTTCAAGCACTAGTCTAAATACTCAAATAGAAATGCTGAATAAAGCAATTACTTCTTACAGTAACTAATTAATTTGTTCTGATAAATTAAAGCCCTTTTTACATTTTTTGTAAAAAGGGCTTTTTTGATGTTAAAAATTATTTAGATTTAAAATAAAAAACAAAATTCTTAGTATAATTCTTTTGTCAGGAATTTTCAACTCGTTAAATTCGTACAAAAATTGAGGAATTATGATGAAAATCGGAATCGAAGCGGCAAGTTTTTTTGTGCCAAGTTTATATTTAGAAATTAAGGATTTAGCCGAAAAAAGAGGAATAGAACCTGCAAAATTAGAAAAAGGTTTAGGACTGAAGAGGATGGCTTTTCCCGATGTACACGAAGACGCAGCCACTTTTGCCGCAGAAGCACTTTTAAAACTCATACAAGATTATAAAATTAATCCCAAAGAAATTTCTAGAATTTATCTAGGAACAGAATCTGCGCTAGATGCTGCAAAACCTACCGCTACTTATGCCATGCAAATGGTAGAAAAAGAGCTAGAAAAAGAATTTGGAGCGAGATGTTTCAAAAATTGTGATGTAGTAGATATGACTTTTGCGTGTGTAGGTGCTGTAGATGCGCTGCACAATTCTCTTGATTTTGTAAGAGCGAATCCTGAGAAAAAAGCCATTGTAATTGCTTCTGATTATGCGAAATATGAGTTGGATTCTACTGGAGAATATACGCAAGGTGGTGGTGCAGTTGCAGTTTTGGTTTCGGCAAATCCTACATTGTTGGAAATTGAAAATAAATTTGGAGTCGCTACAGAAAGTGTTTTTGATTTCTTTAAACCAAGAAGAGAAACGACTAAAAATTTGGTACAGAATTTACCAGACAGTTTCGCCGAAAAAGTAGAAATTTTTACAGATGAACCTGTTTTTGATGGTCAATATTCTAATCAATGTTACCAAGATAGAATTAGAGAAGCCTACCAACATTACAAAGAAGAAAGTGGAAGAGAAAAGCCTTATGAAAATTGGCGATTTCTGATTTTCCACCTTCCTTATGCATTCCACGGGAAGAGATTATTTACTGAAATTTTTGGCTTAGAAAACGGAATGAATACCACCACTTCTGAAGATATTAAAGCCATCGCTCAAACCGATGAATATAAAAATTTAGTTGCTGAGAAAATAGAAATTACGCAACGTGCAAGTTCAGAAATTGGGAATATGTACACCGCTTCTATTTTTATGGCGCTACTTTCTGCTTTCCAAGTTTCTTATGAAAATGGGGATGAATTAGCAGGAAAAGAACTAGGGTTTTTAGCCTACGGAAGCGGAAGTAAATCTAAAGTTTTTGCTGGGAAAATAGGGCGCGAATGGAAATCTGTGGTAGAAAAATGGAATATTTTTGAAGTGCTGAATCAGCGCAGAGCAATAGATTTTGATACGTATGAAAATCTCCACAGAAAAAAACTCAGTACTTCTGTGAATCCAGATTGGAAAGGATTTGGATTGGTAAAGGTAGAAAAAGAAAGCCCAGTTTTAGTGGGAGCAAGATATTATGAAAGAAAATAGAAAAGCTGAGAAAAATCTCAGTTTTTTTTATTGATTTTGTAACTATAATTTATTATATTTGGATATAAATGAACTTTAATGAGATTTAGATGTCATTTTATATCTGTTATTACAATTTTGTTGTCTAGTATTGGTTTTTTTAAATCTCAGAATCAATCCGATTTTTATATATCAGACACTAGAAATGAACAAAATGTTGTTATCGATTGTAATTATCCTTTCGTGAGCAATAATTGTGTTCTTTTGAAAGCTAATTACCCTTCTTTTAAGCTTACTAATAAATACGCTGTATCTTCTATTAATTATACACCATATTCAGTTACTAATAAAGTAGTTGTAAAAGATAATCTAGACGATTCTTTCTCAGGAATTATTAATTTACCATTTAAGTTTTGTTTTTATGGTCAAGCTTATAATAAGTTAGTAATAGGTTCTAATGGAATGATAAGTTTTGATATCAACCAAGCAAATCAAGCAAATGCACCTAATATATCTGAGGCTTTACCGAGTTCAAGTTTGCCCAAAGCTACAATTTTTGGAGTATTACACGATATGTATTTTTCTTTATCAGATGATTCGGAAATTAATTATTCGGTAATTGGCAATGCGCCTTTTAGAAAATTTGTAATTAATTTTTATAAAGGGAGAATGTCTGGATGTGATGATTTAACATCTACTTCACAAATAGTACTCTCAGAAGGAAGTAATAATATAGAGGTTTTCGTGGAAAATAAACCTCTTCCTTGTGAATTGGCACAGTTTAAAAACTCTCTTATAGGAATAAATGATGAATTAGGAAATTCTGGAATGGCAGCTCCCAACAGAAATACTGGTTTATGGGAAGCCAAAAATGAAGCTTGGCTATTCAGTCCTGATGGAGAAAATGTAGTGCCTAATTTTTCTTGGTATGATGCAAATGGGAATTTAATTGGTACATCTAAAGACCAAATAGTTTGTCCTACAAAAGATACAAATTATAAATTAGATTTTATTTATTCCATATGTAATGGGGAAAGTTTTAATTTCACAGATGAGATTAATCTCAAGTTTTCTTCAGATTATCCTACTGTAGAAGAGTATATTAAAACGATATGTAATAATAGAGTGAAAATTGTTTTATCAGACTATAAAGCATTTCTTACCACTAATGATATTTCAAAATTTAATTTTGAATTTATAGATGAAATAACTAATGAAGTGTTAGATGAAAATACACCTTTTACGATTAATGTCTCTAAAGATATTAGAGTAATTATTTCGAATAAGGATAATAGTAATTGTAGTAGAACTACCAATCTTTCTTTACAGTTTTTTCATCAAAACATTCTTACTACTCAGATTCCGGTTTGTGATTTATGGAATGATGGAAAAGAAAATGGCTATTTGTTAAGTAATTTAAATGAAAAATTAGTTCATACAAATTTTCAAGGCACAATTTCGTATTTTTTATCATATAAGAATGCGGTAGACAATATAGACTCTATTACAACATATGATTTAACAAATGGAACACAGCTTTATGTAAGACTTTTAGAAAATAATTGTAGCAATGTTTTTGGTCCGATAAGTATTAATTTTACTTCCCCACCTCAGGTCATATCACCACTAGAACTTAAAGTAGAAATTTGTGATTTCAATAATGATGGAGTAGAAGATTTTGACTGGGCAAATTTTTTAAAAGATAAAGTCACTACAGAGCAAGGAGTTACTATTCGAGTTTTTAATACATACGATGAGGCGCTGAATGCATCTTTAGACCAGTCAGGTCTTACTAAAATAGTAGAAGGAAAGTATAAAGTCTACGCCAGAGTAGAGTTTTCTGGTGGTTGTTTTTCAATTGCAGAAATCAATATGGACGTAGTTTTTGGAACAATAAAACTTAGAGAGGTAGATACTTATATTTGTTTTGATGGTATAGAAGATATAGAAGTAGATCTTTTGGACATTGCAAATAAAATGCTAATAAGTCCTTCCAGTAACATATCTGGGCCTTTCTTTTTTGCGAGTAATCAAGATGCGGTAGATAATTTGCCAGCAAATATGCTTTCTCCTAATCAGATTATTAAAGATGATGGAAATTTCATTCTTAAAACTTTTTATGTAAGATTTAATAATGGAGATAATTGTTATGTTATAAAGCCCATAAAAATTTATCTGGTTCATTTAGTGAAAAATAAAGATCAGTTTAATGTTTGTGATTTTAAGAATGATAACTTGGAAACTGTTACTTTAAGTGCTTATGCAAGACTTGTCAATAATCAAAGTGGTTCAAAAGTTTTATATTTTAATACAGAAGCACAAGCGATAGCTAATGTCTCAGGAACAGATATTAAATCTCTTAATGTAACTTCTAGCCAAATGGTTTATGCAAGAATTACTATAAGAACTTGTTTACTTATCATACCTGTTACTTTTACCTTAGTGAAAACTCCAGATGTTCTTTATGAGTTAACAATAAACCTTAAAGACATTTGTGATAATAACGCAGATGGAAAAGAAAATATAGATTTAAGTTCTTATGCCGCTGAAATAAATTTAAATAATGAATTGGTAGATTTTACTTATTACAAAACATACAATCCTCTAAATAATACATTCTCTAATCCCTATTCTAATATTTCTAATATTGAAGTACAAGATGGAAGTATAGTTTATGTAAAAGTAAAATATAAAAATTCTGATTGTTTTTCAGTATCAAAAATTATTATCAATATAGATTATCTCCCTACGATAAAACTCTCTAAAACAGTTACTTTAAAAGCTTGTGATGATGATTTTAATTTTGGAGAATATTTTGATTTAACAGAATCTACCCCTCAATTATATAACCAAAACTTAAACTTTATTCCTCTATCAGACCTTATTATTTCTTATTATGAAAGTGAAGATGATGCAAATGTAGGAACAACGGTAGGCAAAATAAATTCTTTATATCATATCCATACTGCAAATGCTTTTGTTTATGTACGATTTCAATCAAAAACCTACGGTTGCTATTCTGTGGCTCCAATTAATTTATTATCTTACTTCCCTACAAAAGCAAAAAATTCTGTCATTTCTATTTGTGATAATAACTTGGATGGGTATTATGATGTGAATCTTCTAAATTATAAGGCTTCTATGGTTCAAAATCCAGATGTAAATAATGTATATAAATTTTATTTAAGTACTGAGGATATCCGTATTCCAGGAAAGGAAATAAAAAATCCTGAAAATTTTGTGCTCAATCCTTACATTTCTAAAATTTGGGTTTATATAGAAAATTTAACTAATTGTGGAAGCATTGCAGAAATAAATTTTAAAAAAGGAAATGTTTTGACTTTAAGTCAAAACCAATTCTCTATCGATAATATTTGTGATACAAGTAATGATAAAAAGGAGCAAATAAATCTCACAATTTTTGAAAATAATTTTAGTTCTTCATATACCTACGAATATTTTGAGAAAAACAGTGATATGTGGCAGAATCAGAATAAAATACTAAATCCCACCGCCTATTCTTTTGATGAAACTAAAGGCATTTCTACATTCTTTGTAAAAGTTTCTCAAGATGGTCTTTGCCCGAGTTTTTATACCATAAATGTTCATTTAAATAAAACACCTATTATTAGCTTACCAGACTATTACTATTGTAAAAATGATTTAGTAGGATTAAAAATAAAACCAGATTTTTCAGGGTTAAATACTATTTATTATTTTTGGAAGTTTCCAGATGGAACAATAGTAGAAGGGGCTGATAAAAATTATCTTACAGGATTAAAAACAGTAGGAACTTATACCTTAACATTAACCAATTCTTCAAATTGTACCTATACTACAAGTTTTAAAATACTCAATATAGATACACCAGAAATCATATCATTAACAGGACAAGATGATTATTACATTATAAAAGCCGAAGGAACTTCGGGAAGAAAAATTGTTTACTCCAAGGATTTAATTAACTGGCAAGACAGTAATATCTTTTATAACTTAAAAGCAGGGGAATATAATTTCTATGTAAAATATGCAGACTCTGATTGTTATAGCGATGTGAGAAAAGGTAAAATTTTTACATTCCAAAACACTCTTACTCCAAATGGAGATGGCATAAATGATTATTGGGTGCTCACAGGATTAGATGTGTTTAATGATAATTCTACTTTACAAGTGTTTGATAAGTTTGGAAACTTAGTATATCAGCAAGTGACTAATAAAGAGTTTAAATGGGATGGCAAGATGCAATCAAGAAGTTTAAATACGGATGCGTATTGGTTTGTCATCACAGCAGGAGATCAGAGGGTTTATAAAGGATGGATTCTCCTCAAAAATAGAAATTAAAATGTTTTTAACAAATTTAGGTTTGATATTATCTGAAGTTTTTTTTGTTAATATTTTAATTTTTAATCACTTAATGATAACTATCAACTTAAAATGATAGATACTTAATAAAGAATTTCTGTTATTAATGAAAAATTAACATAAGTTAATTTTTTTGTATTCTTTCGGCTAAAATTCGCTAATTTTGCCCCGAAAATAGGTCGTCATGAAATCTAAAAAAAACTATAGCCTTTTACTTGCCTTTTTTGTAATTTCTTTTAATCTTTTTAAATCCCAGACTACTTCAGATTTTTTTATTTCCGATGCTAAAAATGAAAAGGAAGTTTTAATAAATTGTAACTATCCACTAATTAACGGCAATTGTGTGGCGCTTAGCGCTAATTACCCTTCTTTTAAGCAAACAGATAATTATAGTGTATCATCTATTAATTATACTCCTTACTCTGTAGTTAATAAAACTATATTAGCAGGCGATCTAGATGATTCTTTCTCGGGAATAATTGATTTGCCATTTAAATTTTGTTTTTATGGTCAGACTTATACCCAATTAGTAATCGGTTCTAATGGAATGATAAGTTTTGATACTTATCAAGCTTATCAAGCTAATGGCGCCAATTTTTCTGCTCCTTTACCTAATTAAAATTTACCTAAAGAATCTGTTTTTGGAGTCTTACATGATATGTTTTTTTCTCAAGCAAATGGTTCTGAAATTAACTATGCTGTAATTGGATCAGCTCCTTTTAGAAAATTTGTAGTTAATTTTAAAAATGGTAGAATTTCTGGTTGTGATTCAGAGACTTCAACCTCACAAATTGTTTTATCCGAGGGAAGTAATAATATTGAAATTTTTGTAGAAAATAAAGCCCTTGCATGTGATCTTACAAAATTTAAAAATGCAGTTATAGGGATTAATGATGCTACAGGAGATTTAGGAATGGCTGCGCCCGGAAGAAATACAGGGATTTGGTCTGCACAAAATGAGGCTTGGCTATTTAGCCCAAATGCTGATTCTTTAACGCCAGATATTATTTGGTATTATAGTAATGGTAATATTATAGGAACGAATAAAAATCTGACGGTTTGTCCTACCAAAAATGAAACATATAAAGTAGATATCATTTACACCAATTGTAATAATGAAAAAATAATCTATTCTGATAACATAAATGTTAATTTTTCTGCAGATTATCCTCTTGTGAAAGATTACAGTAAAATATTTTGTAATAGTAATGAGCAAGTAATTTTGGCAGATTATAAAAGCTCTATTGTGACAGGGGATATTTCTTTTTTTAACTTCGAGTTTAAGGATGCAGTAACCAACCAAATTCTAAATGAAACTACACCATTTACAATATCGTCTAATCGAAATATTAAAGTTACAGTTTCTAATAAGAATGAGGCTAATTGTAAAAAAGTAGCTAATCTATCGTTTCTTTCTCAGAATATTTACAATTACCAGCCAGTAATATGTGATATTGCTAATGATGGAGTAGAAAACAATTTTTTATTAAGTAATTTAAATTCACAATTAGTAGGAACAAATTATCAAGGAACAGTTTCTTATTTCACATCTTATAATAATGCTGCCAATAATCAAAATGTAATTACAAATTATAATTTAACTAATGGAACCCAGTTCTATATAAGACTTATTCAAGGGGAATGTGTAAATGTTTTAGGACCAATAGAAATTAGATTTAACTCAGCTCCTATTGTAACTAATGCTTCACTAGATGTTGAAATGTGTGACAATAATGATGATGGAGTAGAAAATTTTAATTGGGCAGAAAACTTAAAAAATAATTTAACTACAGAACCAGGAATGTCTATAAGAGTTTTTAATTCTTATCAAGAGGCATTCACTGCGTTACCTAATCAGTTAGGACTTACTCAAATTAAGGAAGGAAATTATAGGGTGTATGCTAGAGTACAAAGTAATTCTGGCTGTTTCTCAATTGCCGAGGTTAGTATGAATGTCTCTTTTAAGTCAATTGAGGCAGTAGAAACTGTAGATTATATATGTTTTGATGGTACAGCGGATATAACAATAAATCTAACGGATTATTATAATGACATGTTAAAAAATCCTTCTGGAGAAAATGTTACTTTTTTTTGGAAGCTTTAGTTATGCACAAAGTAATTTACCATCTAGAGAGATTAATTCTATTCAGCTAATAACCGATGATGGTGATTATATTACCAAGAATTATTATGCAAGGTTTAGCAATGGAGATTGTTATACTATAAAAAGAATAAGAATAGTTCTTGTAAAACTAACTGTAAATAAAGATAAATTTGAGATCTGTGATTCTGGAAATGATGGTTTAGAAAAAATTACATTAAGCAAGTATACTCGTGATGTCAATAGTCAAAGTGGAACTAAAGTTTTATTTTATAGCACGCACTTAGAAGCAGATAATAACGCAACATCTTTCTTAAGAGTAATTGATCTTACTTCGAGTTCTACAGTGTATGCTAGAATAAGTCTGTCAGATTGTGTAAAAGTAGTCCCTATTACTTTCACTTTAGTATCTACTCCAAATATTGTTGCCGAAATTGAAAAAGAATTTCCCATTTATTGTGACAATAATGCTGATGGAAAGGAAAATATAGACCTCACAGAATTAGATGCTCAAATTAATGTAAATAATGAACAAGTAGAGTTTTCTTATTTTAAAAGCTATAATATCCAAAACGCCACCTTTTCAGATCCATATTTAGACCCTCTAAATGCAGAAGTTCAAGATGGAGATATCCTTTATGTGAAAGTTAAATATAAAAACTCCGATTGTTTTTCTGTAGCAAAAGTTAAAGTAAGAATTAAGGTCATTAATTACTTAATAAATCTATCTCCAAACGCCATTTTAAAAATATGTAACGAAGATTTTACTGCCAGCGAAACCTTCAATCTAGAAGAGGTGGTTTCTCAAATATTTGACCAAGGAAAGAATGAGATTCCGTTCTCAGATTTTGATATTACTTATTACGTAAACGAAAATTTTGCAAATCAAGGAACTTCGGCAGGGAAAATTTCTGCGCCTAACTCTTATATATCTTCCGCTGCCAATGCTTATGTTTATGCCAGATTCCAATCAAAATCATACGGATGTTATTCCGTAGCTCCAATTAATTTATTATTTGTCCTTCCGCCTAAAACTATAAATTCAGAAATTACTATTTGTGACAATAATTTAGACGAAAAGTATGATGTAAATCTGCTTGCATATAAAGATAGTATGGTTCAATATCCTAATGAGGACAATAAATTTAAATTTTATAAAGAATTTGCCGATATTAATGTTGCTGGAAAAGAAATTACAAACCCAGAAAATTTTATAGTCGAGGCTAATATTTCTAAAATTTGGGTATATGTAGAAAATTTACCTAATTGTGGAAGCTCAGCAGAAATTATATTCAAAAGAGGAAATGCTTTAAATCTTGATAAAAAACATTTTAATTTACATAACATTTGTGATACAAATAATGACAAAAAAGAACAAATAGACCTCACCATTTTTGAGAATAATTTTAGCTCATCTTTTACTTATGAATATTTTGATAAACAGTCTGATTTATGGCTAGATCAAAATAAAATTCAGAATCCAAGAGCCCATATTTTTGATGAAACTACCGGAAATTCTATTATATATGTGAAAGTTTTTCAGGAAGGTTTCTGTCCAGATTTTTATACCATAGACCTTAAGCTAAATGAAGTTCCAATTGTAAAAATAGAAGATCAGTATTATTGCAAAAATGATATAGTAGGTATAGATATAGTACCAGATGTTTCTGGATTAAATGTTGTATACTATAGTTGGAAACTTCCAGATGGAACGATGATAGAAGGAGCAGACAAAAAAGATTTAACAAATATTAAAACCTTAGGTACTTATGTTTTAACACTAACCAATTCTTCTAATTGTACCTATACTACAAGTTTTAAAATAATTAATAAAGACACTCCCAAAATTATATCTTTAACAGGTAAAAATGATTATTACACCATAAAAGCTGAGGGAATACCCGGAAGAAAAATTGTTTATTCTTTAGATTTAATTCATTGGCAAGACAGTAATGTATTCTACAATTTAAAGGTAGGTGAATATACTTTTTACGTAAAATATGCTGATTCAGATTGTTATGGTGATTCGATTAAAGGTAAGATTTTTATTTTGCAAAACGCGTTTACACCAAATGGCGATGGAATTAATGATTATTGGGTGCTATCTGGGTTAGATGTTTTCAACAATAATTCTACCTTGCAGATTTTTGATAAATACGGGAATATGGTTTACAAACAGATAAGTAATACAGAATTTAAATGGGACGGAAAAGCAAATTCTAGAGTATTAAATTCAGATGCTTATTGGTTTGTTTTAACAGCTGGAGACGAGAGAATTTATAAAGGATGGATTTATCTTAAGAATAAAAATTAATAAAAAAGCTTCATCTTATGATGAAGCTTTCTTTTTTATTGCTCTAGTTTAAAACTGTCTTTAAGTGTTACTGTTCTATTGAAAATTAATTTATTTTCTGTAGAATCTTTGTCTAGAGTATAATAACCAATTCTTTGGAATTGATAATGGTCTCCAACTTTTGCATTTTTAAGGCTTGGCTCAGCAAAACCTTGAACTTTTTTCAGAGAATCTTTGTTTACAAATTCCATGAAATCTGTTTCCTTTTCTGCATCTGGTTGTTCGTGAGTAAATAATCTGTCATAGATTCTTACTTCAATTGGTAAAGCATGTTTTGCCGAAACCCAATGAAGCGTTCCTTTTACTTTTCTCATACTTGCCTCAGTTCCGCTTCCAGATTTAGATTCTTCGTCATAAGTAGCGTAGATAGTAGTGATTTCGCTATTCTCATCTTTTTCTACTCTGTTGGCTTTAATAATGTAAGCAGATTTTAGTCTTACTTCTCCACCAATCGTTAATCTGAAGAATTTTTTCGGAGCTTCTTCCATGAAATCCTCTCTTTCGATGTAAAGTTCTCTGCTGAAAGGCACTTCTCTAGTTCCTGCGTTTTCATCTTCAGGATTGTTTTCTGTTTCTAGCCATTCTTCTTTATCTTCAGGATAATTTTCGATGATAAGTTTTACAGGATTTACCACAGACATTACTCGGGTAGAAACTTTGTTGAGATCTTCTCTTACGCAGAATTCTAGCAACTGAACATTGATGAGGTTTTCGCGTTTTGCAACGCCCACTCTGTCAATAAATTCTCTGATGGATTTCGGAGTGTAACCCAATCTTCTCATCCCAGAAATCGTAGGCATTCTAGGATCATCCCAGCCTGTTACCACACCTTCTGCTACTAATCTTTGTAATTTACGTTTAGAAGTTACCATGTAAGTAACGTTCATTCTCGCAAATTCTCTTTGTTTATTTCTTACTTTTCCATCTTCATAAACTTGGTCTAAATACCAATCATAAAGAGGTCTGTGATTTTCGAATTCTAATGAACAAAGGGAATGTGAAATTTGCTCTAAATAATCAGATTCACCATGAGCCCAATCATACATAGGATAGATTTTCCATTTTTCACCAGTTCTGTGGTGTGGTCTTTTCAGAATTCTGTACATAACAGGGTCACGCATGTTCATATTCGGTGAAGTCATGTCTATTTTAGCTCTTAGAGACATTGCACCTTCTTCGAATTCTCCGTTTTTCATTCTTTCGAATAAATCTAGAGATTCTTCTATAGGTCTATTTCTGTATGGAGATTCTATTCCTGCTTCGGTAGGATTTTTTCTTTGTTCTGTAATCACTTCAGAAGGTTGCTCATCTACATAGGCTTTTCCTTGTTTAATCATTTCTACAGCCCAATCATACAACTGCTGGAAGTAATCAGAAGCATACAACTCTTGGTCGTATTTGAAACCTAACCATTTAATATCTTCTTTGATGGCATCTACGAATTCTTGCTCTTCTTTTTCGGGATTAGTGTCGTCAAATCGTAAATTAACAGGAGCACCATATTTTTCTCCTAAACCGAAGTTAATGCAAATAGCTTTGGTATGTCCTACGTGTAAATAACCATTAGGTTCTGGTGGAAATCTAAAACGCAATTTAGATTTATCTAAACCATTTTCTAAATCATTTTCGATGATTTGTTCAATAAAATTGAGCGGTTTTTTTTCTTCTTCCATAATCAGTTCTTGAATCATGCAAATTTAAGAAAAATTATTAGGCTTCTGAATATGATAATCTGCTTTAATTATAGTAAAAAGTTGTATTTATTAGTTTTTCAAGTTATTTAAAACAATTTTAGTAATTATGTTGAGATATCTCAATAAAAAATATTATTTTTATTTCTTAATTGGAGTTATTTAACTTAAAAATTAAGCTTTTAACTAAAAATTTTCCCTTAAATTCTTTAAAAATGTCTATTAAAGTTGCCGTAGTAGAAGATGAAAAGCATTATAATAATGCTCTTAAAAAAATTATTGACAACGATTCAGAATTGGACTGTGTAGCTCAATTATATTCAGGAGCAGAATCATTAGCTTTGTTAAATAAGATAAAACCGGATGTGGTTTTGATGGATATTAAACTTCCTGATATGAGCGGTATAGAAGTGGTTTCTAGAGTTATAGATAATATGTCAGAAACCAAATTTATAATGTGTACCAGTTTTGAAGATGATGCGCATATTTATGATGCGCTAAAAACAGGAGCTTCTGGCTATCTTATCAAAGGAGAAACGATGGATAAAATTATTGCTTCCATAAAAGATGTTTACCAAGGTGGCGCACCGATGAGTTTTGGAGTTGCAAAAAGAGTTTTACAATATTTTAGAGAAGAAAAAACAATTGTGAATCAACAACTGAACGATTTGTCAAAATCCGAATTTGAAATTTTAGAACTCTTGGCAAAAGGCTATTTGTATAAAGAAATCGCAGAAATAAAACAAGTGACCATAGATACTATAAAAAAACATGTGAGCAATATTTACAAAAAACTTCATGTGAATAATAAAGTTGAAGCCATAAATATTCTTAAAAACTTATAATAATTTCTTATAACTCAGTATGAAAAAATTAATTAAATTTCCATGGTTAGCAGGTCTTTTGCTTTGTTTATTTTTAATAGCTTGTGTAGATAAAAAACAGTTACCAAAAGAGGATGTATTACTTGCTCATGTTCCTATGCCTGCGAAATTAGATTCTGCTATGCGTCACAGTTTTGATAAGGAAACCTACAAAATTCTTAAAAAATTAAATGCTAAAAATGAGAAATCTTTTAAAGTAAATAAAGAAAATTATTTGCAAATGATTGAACAGATTCCTGCTGGTGCAGATAGAGTAGCATTTAGTTTTGTACAGTTTAATAAAGATAAGTTTCCTAATCAATATCAAGAGTTGGCTCAATTTGATGGGGAACTCTATATGCTATATTATTATATGGATAAATCTGGTAAAAACATTACTGGAAGAGCCTATGCAATGTTAGATGTAAAGCAAACCATAGAAATTGATGGAAAGGATTATGAAATTATGGAGAATGATTATATAAATAACATAAAACCTCATATTGACAAAGTAGTGAAGGGTACGCAAGGAAACACTCTTAGAGTGAAAATGATGAAAGATGAACTGCTGGCTTATAAAAATAGAGCGATGACAAAGAAGAATGTAAAAAACTTTAAAATTACTCTAGCTCAGTGGGTTAATTATGAATCTATTCTCTCCAAGACAGAATCAAGTATACTTAGAAAAAAATTAAAATTATATACAGATGAAAGTGTGGGGCAAATGACCTTTATTACAGACTGCCAAAATCCTGAAGGCGGAGATGTAGAAAGTTTGTCTGGCTTTGATTTAAATCATTTTTGTCCTCAAGATTGCCCTTAATAGTATGTTATTCAAAATTTTATCTTTCATTTATGGTGTTGTAATTTTTACAGCAATGTCATATTCTATTTATCTGTGGCTCAAAAAAGGTTATACTCATAAACAAAGGTTTATGTATATATACCTTATTGCAGTTTTTTTCGTAGATGTTTTAGGGATTTATATCAGACAGGCTTTTCAAATAGATCAGTTCTATTTGTTTATGCCTTTTAATGTTTTATCTATTGTATATTTTAGTTATTTTTTTTTGGTAGATTACCAAAATAGTATAAATAAATATTTTCTTTACGGGATTTCGTTTCTTACCATGTTGGTAATAACTTATATACAATTAGAGACGCCTATTATTAAGATAGATACCCGAATATTTGTAGCTTTAGTTCTATTTTTTCTTCTTATTAGTTTACAATGGTTGCTATATATTATTAACCATATTGATGAAGAAAACATTACCCAAAAACAAGCTTTTTGGGTAAGCGTAGCTTTAATTATTTGGAGTGTTTTCGCTTTGTTTAGACTATTTCTTAATCAGTGGCTCTATGATTATGATAGAGATATTTTTTCCATTATAGCCTATTTGTTCAATATAGCAAACATTACCATGTATCTTTTTTTCATACAAGGTCTAAGGGTAATAAACAAAAAAAAGATAGCATAATTCATAAAATAGTACGTTTTGATTAGACATTTGCCAGATGCCGTTTTATTAGTTTTAATCTTTGCAATCGTTATTTTACTAATGTTTGTAGGGTTTGTTATTTTAGTAGTTATGGTATATAGAAAGAAACAAATGGTTTTTATCAAAGAAAAATTGCTCCAAAAAATAGAATATCGAAACCAAATTCTAGAAAAAGAATTAGAAATACAAAAGAAAATTCAAGAAGAAAGGGAAAGAATCTCTCATGATATGCATGATGATTTAGGTGCGGGAATCTCTGCGCTAAAACTTCAAGCAGAATTTTTAAAACAAAAAATAAACGAACAACACCTGAAAGAAGATATTAATGATTTACTTAAAACATCAGAAGAAATGAATCTTTCTATGAGAGAAATGCTCTGGAGTCTTAATTCCAATAATGATACTCTAGGCAATTTTATTCAGTATTTGACCATTTATTCCGAAAATTTTTTCAAAAAAACAAAGATTGAGATTAAGATAGATAAAAAAGTAGACCACCCTGATAAACAACTGAATGCAGAAACCAGAAGACATCTTTTTTTATGCGCCAAAGAAGCCTTAAATAATATTTACAAACACAGTCAGGCTAGAACTCTTAGCGTATTTTTTCTTTTAGAGCAAGATATTTTTACCTTAGAAATTATTGATAATGGAATTGGAATCCAAAACAAAAAGAAATCAGGAAATGGCTTATATAATATGGAGAGAAGAATGAATTCAATAGAAGGCAGTTTTAAGATAAAACCCTCTAAAAAAGGGCTGCATCTCCTCTTTCAGGTGCAACTGTAAAATTACACAAAAGTGTAATGGTATGGTAAAGTTTTCTTTTATACCTTTGTTCACGGTAGAAACAACCATGAAAACATTCTGAAAACACAAATTTAAACGCTGAAAAAATGAACGTCTTAGCAATAAGACGTTTTTTTATGCCACATTTGGTCGCCTTCTAATTGCAAATGAGTTTCAAAATTATTCGTGAAAAGTGCGCCTGTTCCCAATCCTTGAGGTAAAGGATTTTTCTTGGTGTAAGTGTATTGACAAATCGCGTTCAAACCAATATTGCTTTCTAAAGCAGAAGTAATCCACCAATCTATGCCTAAACTTTCAGCAAGGACAATCCATTCATCAGAACCCGAAAATCCGCCCACTAAAGCTGGTTTTAGGATGATGTATTGTGGTTTAATCGTCTCTAAAAGTTTCTTTTTCTCTTCAAAATCTATCACGCCGATAAGTTCCTCATCTAAAGCTATGGGAGTAGGTGTTTCTGTACATAATTTAGCCATTTCATTCCAAGGAACACAGCAATCCATTGAATTTTTTTCTGAATTTTCTTCGGACTTCGGACTTCGGACTTCGGACTTCTTTATCGGTTGTTCAATCGAATGAATTCCTAAATCTGCTAATTCTTGTAAAACCATTCTAGCTTCTTCATAAGAAAAAGCACCATTAGCATCTACTCTTAGTTCCAATTGTTCTTTCGGGAATTTTTCTCTGAGTTTTTTGATGATTTCTTTTTCAGATTTCCAATCTACCCCTATTTTTAGTTTAATACAGTCAAAACCTTTTGCTAATTTTTCTTCAATTTGAGATTGCATAAAATCTGCATTTCCCATCCAAATTAATCCGTTGATTTTAATGGAGTCTTTACCATCAGTAAAATTACTCGGAAAATACAAATCTTTGCCATGCTGAAGGTTAAGAAGAGCCTGTTCTAATCCAAAAATAATAGAAGGATAATGCAGCAGTTCTTTTTTTAAAACTTCAAAATCTGAATGGATGTTTTCGCAAAGCCAGGTGAGTTTTTCTTCATAATCAGGTACGTCATCATAACTTAATCCTCTGAAAATCGCACATTCGCCAATTCCTTTTTTGTCATTTTCAGAAATTTCTAAAAGATAAGTTTCCTTAGTGGTAAGAACTCCTCTAGAAGTTCCACTCGCTTGTTTAAAGATGAGGTTATGTTGGGTAAATTGAGCGTTCATTTAATTTGTTTTTTGTTGGCCTCCAAAAATAAAATACAGAATAGAGCCTAAAACGGGCAACAAAAGTACAATTAAAACCCAAATAATTTTATTGGTAGAATCCTTAAAGTTACTTTTTAAAATGTCAATAATGGCAAAAATCCATAAAACAGAAGGTAAAAGAATAATGAACAAAACGAAAACCAAGTGTAGAATAGACAAGGACAAAAAAGTGAGAATCATGATGATATTTTGATATAAAAATAATAAAAAAATCGTAAAATCAAGAGAGACTTTACGATTTTATAATAAGCAATTTTATAAATTTCTAAGGTTTTAAAGCTTTTGCCATAAATTCTTCGGCTTTGGTTACCATTGCAGCACTTCCGCAGAAGAAAGGTACTCTTTGGTGCAATTCTGTAGGTTCTATTTCTAGAATTCTTCTGTAGCCATCACTAGCTTTTCCGCCAGCTTGTTCTGCTAATAATGCCATTGGATTACATTCATATAATAGTCTCAGTTTTCCTTTTGGAGATTGCGACGTAGAAGGATAGATGTAAATTCCTCCTTTAATCATATTTCTGTGAAAATCTGAAACCAATGAACCAATATATCGAGAAGTATAAGGTCTGTCTCCTTCTTCTAACTGACAATACTTAATGTAATCTTTCACACCTTGAGGGAATTTAATGTAATTCCCTTCGTTAATGGAATAAATTTTTCCCATTGTTGGGAATTTCATATTCGGGTGAGAAAGGTAATACGTACCAATAGATGGGTCTAAAGTGAATCCATTCACACCATTTCCTGTAGTGTATACAATCATGGTAGAACTTCCGTAAACTACATAACCTGCTGCAACTTGTTTTACGCCTTTTTGTAAAAAATCTTTCAGTTGAACAGGTGTTCCAGGCTCCGTAACACGTCTGTAGATAGAGAAAATGGTTCCTACTGAAACATTTACATCAATATTAGATGAACCATCTAGTGGATCAATCAAAACCACATATTTATTAAGGTGAGCGTTACTTGTCGCTTTAATTTCTATAAAATCATCACTTTCTTCAGAGGCAATTCCGCAGACTACTTCACGCTGAGAAAGGGCTTCTATAAAAAGATTATTGGCTAAAACATCTAGTTTTTGTTGGTCTTCACCTTGTACATTCTGGTTTCCGGCATGACCGATGATTTCTGCGATTCCCGCCTTGTTTACTTCTCTATTTACTACTTTAGAAGCCAATCTGATGGCGCTCAAAAGTCTAGAGAGTTCCCCCGTAGAATATTTAAAATCGTCTTGTTTGTCAATGATAAATTCACCTAAAGTTTGAAAAGTTTGTTCAGACATTTTTTTGGTATTTGCTTGTTTGTAAATTTCGTAATTTTTAGTCATATTTCCCAAAAAATATTCAATTGATTCATATGGAAATAATTTAATAAATTTGAAGGTTTGAATTGATTTTAGATAAAAGAAGATGAAAATTTTTAAATTCGGAGGAGCATCAGTAAAAGATGCGGAGAGTGTAAAGAATGTAGCGAAAGTGTTAAATTCGCAAGGTTTTGAAAAATGCCTATTAGTAGTTTCTGCCATGGGAAAAACTACCAACGCATTAGAAAAAGTAGTAGAATACTATTTTAAGAAGGAAGATTACCAAAATGAGGTAGAAAAAATAAAACAATCTCACTTAGAAATTACCAAAGGTCTTTTTGCCGAAAATCATATAATTTTTGGCGAAGTAGCTTTGTTTTTTGATGATTTAGAAGCTTTTTTGAGAAGAAATAAATCGCCAAATTACAATTTTGTGTATGATCAAGTGGTGAGTTGTGGTGAAATGATTTCGTCTAAAATTCTCAGTGAGTACCTTAATGATATTAATTTTAGCAATTCTTGGTTAGATGCTAGAGATTACATTAAAACAGATGATACGTACAGAGAAGGCGTAGTGAACTGGCAAGAAACCGAGAAAAACATCAGCAATCTAGACCAGAATCAATCCTATGTTACACAAGGTTTCATCGGTTCAGAAGCCAATAATTTTACTGTAACTTTGGGAAGAGAAGGTTCAGATTACTCTGCGGCGATATTTGCGTATTGTTTAAATGCAGAAGCCATGACCATTTGGAAAGATGTTCCGGGTGTGATGACAGGTGACCCTAGAAAATTTGAAAACGTAACCTTGCTTTCTAATATTTCTTACGAAGAAGCCATAGAAATGGCATATTACGGAGCTTCGGTAATTCACCCGAAAACCTTACAACCGCTGAAACAAAAGCACATTCCTTTTTATGTGAAATCTTTTGTTGAGCCAGAAAAACCAGGAACTAAAGTAGGAAATTCTGATGTAAACCAAAGCGAAGAAAGTTATATTTTGAAAGAAAATCAAGTGTTAATGAACATTTCTACGAGAGACTTTTCTTTCATTGCAGAAGACCATATCAGTCAGATTTTTAATCTTTTGGCAAAACATAAAATCAAAGTTTCTATGATGCAGAACTCTGCGATTTCTTTGGCGCTTTGTCTGGAAGATAAATTTGGGAAAATTGATGAGGTTAATCAATCCTTGACTCAACAATTCAGTACAGATGTAGTGAAAAATGTTTCGCTCTACACGGTAAGAAATGCCAATATGGACGAGCTTTCTAATTTCTATGCTGACAAAAAAATCCTTTTAGAACAAATTTCAAAAAACACAGTACAAATCGTTACGCAATAACCAACCATGAGCCTCATTTCTAAACAAGATTTTATCAAAGCAGCAGGATTGCAGAAATTCGGATTTATTAAAAGTCCGATTGCTTCTACCATTATGGGACTTACCAGATTGAATGATGTCAATAGATTGTATGACAGCATAAAACACCATGATGGAGTAGCTTTTTTTGATGCTTTTCTCAAAAAATTAGAAATCCAATATGTAGCCTTCGAAGAAGATTTGGCTAAAATCCCTAAAACAGGACCTTTCATTTTGGTAGCCAATCATCCTCTAGGAGCGATAGATGGGATTCTAATGTGTAAAATCCTTACAGAAATTAGACCTGATTTTAAAATCATGGGTAATTTTCTTTTGCAGAAAATAGAGCCTATGAAAGATTATGTGATTCCTGTGAATCCTTTTGAAACCAGAAAAGAAGCATACAGCAGTATTTCTGGAATGCGTGATACATTGAAACACCTTCAGGAAGGCGGTTGTATCGGGATTTTTCCTGCGGGAGAAGTGTCGAATCGCAATAATGTTTTTGATGAAGTTCTGGATAAAGAATGGGAAATTCCAGCGCTTAAATTGATAAAAAAAGCTAAGGTTCCAGTGGTTCCGATGTATTTCCATACCAAGAATTCGAGCAAGTTTTATAGCATTGCCAAAATTCATGCAGATTTACAAACGCTCTTGCTTCCTTCTGAAATGATGAAGAAAAGAGACAAGCCCATTAGAATTAGAATAGGAAAGCCTGTTTCGCCAAAAATCCAAGAAGAATATGAATCGGTGAAAGAATTAGGCGATTTCCTGAGAAAGAAAGTCTACATGATGAAGTCTTACTATGAAAGGAGAAAATCCATTGCGGAGCTCTTTAAACTGTCTAATTTGCCGATTAAATTTCCGCTGAAATCTGGACAAGAAGTGATTCAGAATATCATAGACGAAACACCTCATGAAGACATTCTAAAAGATATAGAAAATCTTAAAAAGAAAGATAAACTCTTATTTTCCAACTCTAATTACGAAGTGTATTTCACCGAATATGACGAAATCCCTTCAATGATGAGAGAAATCGGAAGACAGCGTGAGTTAACCTTTCGTGCAATAGGAGAGGGGACCAATCTGCCTTTTGATTTAGATGAGTATGATAAGCATTACCATCACCTCATTCTTTGGGATAATAGTGCTCAAAAAATCGCTGGAGCGTATAGAATGGCTTTAGGTGCTCAAGTCATGAAAAAATATGGAATTAATGGCTTTTATACCAGTTCGTTATTTGAGTTTGACCAAGAAATACAGCCATTCTTTAGAAAAGTGATAGAAATGGGGCGTGCTTATGTAAATTTGGAATATCAGCAAAAACCATTACCACTGTTCTTATTATGGAGAGGAATTGTGCATGTTTGCCTCAAAAATCCTGAACATAAATTCTTAATGGGTGGAGTAAGCATCAGTAATAAATTCTCAGATTTTTCTAAATCTTTGATGATTGAGTTTATGCGTTCTCATTATTATGATTCTGTGGTTGCGCAATACGTGCATCCTAAAAACGATTTTAAGGTAAAACTAAAAGTAAAGGAAAAACACCTCTTTTTTGAAGGTTTAGATAATGATTTGAATAAGTTTGATAAACTTATCGATGATTTAGAGCCGGAAATGAGAATGCCCGTTTTAATTAAAAAATACATCAAGCAAAATGCTAAGGTTATCGCATTTAATGTAGACCCTAATTTCAATGATGCGATAGATGGACTCATGTATATCAGAATAAGTGACCTTCCAGAAAGTACGATTAAGCCCGTTTTAGAAGAAATGAGCGAACAATTAAAAGAAAGTTAAAAAATAATTAACTTGAAAATCAATTGTTTTAGTGTTTGGTTAAAATTTAAAGAGTAAATATTTGCATTGTATATAAAAAGTGTTTAATTTTGCACAACTTAAAAACTAAGACAAAAGAAAATTGGTTTCTTAGCTCAGTTGGTAGAGCAACGGACTGAAAATCCGTGTGTCCCTGGTTCGATTCCTGGAGAAACCACTTATATTTTTCAATTTGCCCTTAAATTTTTAAAAATTTAAGGGTTTTTATTGGAAGTTTTTATTTTAAATCATTTAGGTTTCTTAGCTCAGTTGGTAGAGCAACGGACTGAAAATCCGTGTGTCCCTGGTTCGATTCCTGGAGAAACCACGTTGAAATGTTTAATTTCAAGCAATTGCCCTTAAATCGTAAGATTTAGGGGCTTTTTGTTTTTATTAGATATCAAATAATATCAATTTTTCTCAGTTAGTGAGGTGACTTATTCGGTTACCTCTAAATTTTTTAACATACAAGTAACCGAATTCTCTAGAAAAGTCCATGAATAAGCTTGTTTCATTTTTGAACATCTTGTAAAAAAGGGCACTTTAAATTTATTTTAATCTTTAAAGTCAGCAGTATGAATGAAAAAGTTTCGGTATTATTCTATCCTAAGAAAATTAATTTTAAGAGTAATAGCCGTTATTTCCCTGCAAGAGTTTAATAATTCATTGTAACATTGTAGAATTTTTAATTGCAAATTGTTCAAAAATGAATTGATCGTTTTTGAATGTATTTCACCTCCTGAAACTTTTCCTGAATTGGAGTTCCAAGATGAAGTACGAATTATTTGTCCCGTGGAAATTTCGGCAGCTGTCCTTTAATGGTAATAAGCAAGTAAATTGTAGAAAATTCGGTATTGCCTTTTGTTTTCTTGGCGTAGAAAAGTAAATTGTAGTGGTTCATGTGTGGTGATATTTAAGGGTTATAAATTTATTTTTGACCCTAAGAACCTACAAGATGTTCAATTATTGAAATGGCTTTCTATAAGCACTTTCAAGAGAGATAGGTGAGTACTTTTGTGATTTTTTGATACTCACCTAATTACACCTTTACAGATTGAATATTTTTAGTTATTTATGATATTACATAAAACAAAAAAACCCTTTAAAACGTACATTTTAAAGGGTTTTAATGAAATTTGTATTTCGTATTGCAGAAAGGAAGGGATTCGAACCCTCGATACAGTTACCCGTATACTACCTTTCCAGGGTAGCTCCTTCAACCACTCGGACACCTTTCTTTTTCAGATGGCAAAGGTAGAATTTATTCTTCAATTTCCGAAATTTCTCCGCGCAGATTTTTCTTAAAATTTTCTGCAAAATTTCCTGAATAATTCGGGTTATCGATTAAATGCATAGCTTTTGCCAAGGCACTTTCGGCAGTGATGTCATGACCGCTTATTGCGCCTATCTTTTTGAAAATGTTACTGTTATTGTATTTCCCTATGCTTATTCCACCAGAAACACATTGAGAAATCACCACGATTTCAGTTCCGTTATTTCTGATTTTTTGAAGCACTTCTTCCGTTTTTTTATTGCTGAAAATCGTTCCAGAACCGAAAACTTGAAGAATTAAAACCTTGATTTTAGGAATTTGAGGCAAACTTTCTAAATTGATTCCAGGGAAAATTCTCCACAAAAGAATGCTGTCATTCAAATGTAAATCCACCGAAAAATCTTCTTGATAAGGCGTTCTGTACAGCATGGCTTCTTCCACCTTCAAGTGAACACCAGATTCTCCTAAAATAGGGTAGTTTGGACTGATAAATGCATCGAAATTCTCAGCAGAATATTTTAAACAACGGTTTCCTCTCAATAGTTTATATTCGAAATAGAGCGCTACTTCTTGTACCACCGCTTCATCATTTTGATATAAACTCGCATAATAAAGACTAGTAAGCAAATTTTCTTTGGCATCAGTTCTTAAATCCCCGATTGGCAATTGCGAACCCGTCAAAATCACAGGTTTTCTTAAATTTTTAAGCATGAAACTCAGTGCAGAAGCAGTATAAGCCATCGTATCTGTTCCGTGAAGAATCAAAAATCCATCAAAACTGTGGTAATTTTTCTCAATCAGTTGTGCGATTTCCTTCCATTCTTCTGGTCCTACATCTGATGAATCCAATGGTTCTGAAAACTGATGAACGCTTACCTCGCATTCCAGCAGATTCATCTCTGGGATTTTATTGAAAATATGATTGAAATCAAAAGCGCGAAGACTATTGGTTTCATAATCTTTCTCCATTCCGATGGTTCCGCCTGTGTATATGATGAGGACTTTTCTTTTCATGTAAAATTTTCTTTTTTGTAGAATTTTTCAGACTTTAAAGTTAAAAATTTAAAGTTAATTTCTAAAATATTTTGCAATTTTGCCAAATGATTCCTAAAAACAGACTTCAAGAAACTTTTGATTATCTAAAACAATTTCTTACCGATGAAAGATTGAGCAAAATAGAGCATTTTTCTCAGGAGAGTTCAGATTTTGTACTTCCCGTGATGGAAGATGTGTATCAGTTCCGTAATGCAGCAGCAATTGTAAGAAGTGTGGAAGCCTGCGGTTTTCATCATGTGGTTGCTTTGGAAGAAGAAAATGTTTTCAACCCAAATTTGAAGGTGACGAAAGGTGCAGAAACTTGGGTGAAAGTTGAAAAAATGCCCAATAATTTAGATTCTTTGAAGGAAATCAAAAACAGAGGTTATAAAATTTTGGCGGTTTCTCCAGAAAATAACGCGACCATGTTGCCCGATTACGAAGTAAAAGAGCCGATTGCATTGGTTTTTGGGACTGAATTGGAAGGCGTTTCTGATGAAATTTTAGATTTTGCAGACGAAACTTTGGCCATTCCCATGTATGGTTTTACGAAAAGTTTTAATGTTTCTGTTGCCGCCGCAATTTGTATGTACGAATTGAAGCAAAAACTCATGAAATCTGGAATTGATTATAAATTGTCCGAAGAAAAATTACTAGAAATGAAAATCAGATGGACAGTAAATTCCATCAGAAGCGGAGAAGAACTTTTGGAAAGGTTTTTGAAAGGTTAGTCCCGCAGATTACACTGATGAAATATCAATAATTCTCCGCTAAAGAGAATTTGCTAAATCTGCTGAATCAGCGAGAAAATTTTTAAAATTCACTTTTTCCGAAGGAAAAAATTGACTATTCACTTATTGACTTATAGTAATTCCACGCAGCTACGAAAATCCCTGCGGTTTCTGTTCTCAATCTTTGGTGTCCCAGTGAAACAGCTTTAATGCCTTTTTCGGCTAACATTTTAATTTCTTTTTCAGAAAAATCACCTTCTGGACCAATCAGAAAAGTAGGGTTGGTCAATTCTGGAATTTCGCTAAGGTTGATGCGTTCAAAAGCAACATCACAATGCGCCACAAAAGTCATTTCCGGATTTACATTTTTAATAAAATCTGAAAGTTTTGTAATATCATTAATTTTTGGGAAGAAGAATCTTAAACTTTGTTTAGAGGCTGCAACAGCTTGTTTTCTGAGTTTTTCGATGTTCAGGTTTTTACGTTCTGTTTTTTCAGTATTCAGAATGGTAATTTCGGAAATACCCATTTCTGTTGCTTTTTCAACAAAAAATTCAATTCTGTCGATATTTTTGGTAGGTGCAATCGCAATATGCAATTGTCTGGTGAGTTTTGGGAAATATTCTTGAACTTCCGTAACGTTCAGACTGACTTTTTTCCCTTCAAAAACGAGGTTTCCTTTGGCGAGATTTCCTTTTCCGTCTGTCACAAAGATTTCTTCGCCTTCTTTCATACGAAGAACTTTCACAATGTGCTGTTGCTCTTCGTCATTAATTTTTACATCTGGAATAATTTCGCCAAAGAAAAGTTTCATTTTATTATTTTTTGAACAGTGAAATGATTTTTTTGCCAATTGTAATCAAAATTACCATCAATAAACCGCCAATAATTCCAGCGCCAAATTCATTGACAATAGCAGGAGTAGGTAAATTTTCAACCAAATGATGTAAATATTCTACATTGTGTAGGAAAATTCCTCCAGCTACTAAAATTAAAGCAATAGTACCTACTACTCCTAAAATTTTAATTACCCAAGGTAACATATTGATAAGCAATTGACCAATATTAAATAAAATTCCGCCTTCTTTTTTAGATTTTTTTTGCAGTTTGTATCCAGCATCGTCCATTCTTACAATTAAAGCTACAATTCCGTAAACTCCAATTGTAGCGATGATTGAAACGACTGTAACGGTTAGAATTTGGTTAAGAAGCGGTTGGTCTAATACAGAACCTAAAGCAATAATTACAATTTCTAAAGACAAAATAAAATCAGTAGTGATAGCAGATTTTACTTTTGCTTTTTCTGCAGCGATAGGATCATCCATCACATCTAAAGCTTCTTCGTGTTCTGTTTTGTGGTCATTTTTATGAAAGAAAAATTCTATAATTTTTTCGGCACCTTCATAAGCCAAATATAAACCACCAATCACCAAAATGATTTTGATGGCTGCAGGAAATAACCAGTTTAACCCAAAAATAATGGGTAAAATAATCAATTTGTTAAGAAATGAACCTTTGGTAATTGCCCAAAGTACAGGTAATTCTCTAGAAGAAAGGAAGCCTGTCGCTTTTTCGGCGTTTACAGCCAAGTCGTCTCCTAAAATTCCTGCTGTTTTTTTGGTTGCCAGTTTACTAGCAACTGCTACATCGTCCATCAATGCAGCGATATCATCTAAAATTGCAAAAAAGCCTGAAGCCATAATTGTTTAGTTATGAGTTAAAAGTTATGAGTTTGTTTAAAAATTTAAAATTACGATATATTATTATTTTTCATCATCCAACATCCTTACATATCGTATCTCGCAGTTGCGCTGGTTCTTAAATCTGTAAATTCTCCACATTCGAATTTCAGTTTTGCAACCATGGCAATCATTGCTGCATTGTCTGTAGTGTATTCAAATTTCGGGATGTAAACGTTCCAGCCTAATTTTTCTACATTATTCTGCATAGCTTCTCTCAAACCAGAATTTGCAGAAACGCCACCTGCAATCGCTACTTCTTTTACATCGTAATCTTTGGCAGCCTTTTCTAATTTTTTCATGAGAACATCAATAATGGTTTTTTGAACAGAAGCACAAAGATTTTCTACATTTTCTTGAATGAAATTCGGATTTTCTTTCAGTTGTTTTTGAAGAAAATATAAAACCGAAGTTTTAATTCCGCTGAATGAATAATCGTAGTTTTCGAGTTTAGGTTTTCCAAAAGTAAAAGCATCTGGATTTCCTAATTTAGCGAGTTTATCGATAATTGGACCTGCAGGATAATCAAGGCCCATGATTTTTCCGATTTTGTCAAAAGCTTCACCAGCTGCATCATCAATGGTTTTCCCGATGATTTCCATATCGAAGTAATCTTTCACCAAAACAATCATGGTGTGTCCCCCAGAAACGGTAAGACAGAGAAATGGAAATTTAGGTGGCATCGGATTTGCATCTTCGATAAAGTGACAAAGAATATGTGCCTGAAGATGGTTAACTTCAATCAATGGAACATCTAAACTCATCGCCAAAGATTTGGCAAAAGACGTTCCTACAAGCAGAGAACCTAAAAGTCCAGGTCCGCGAGTAAATCCTATGGCAGAAATATCTTTTTGTTGTATATTTGCTTTAGTGAAGGATTTTTCCACAACGGGAATAATGTTTTGTTGGTGGGCTCTAGAAGCCAATTCTGGAACTACGCCACCATATTCTTGGTGTACCGTTTGATTCGCAGCTATATTAGAAAGGATTTTATTTCCGTTAATAATGGCAGCAGAAGTATCATCACAAGAAGATTCTATTCCTAAAATAATTGGTTCATTCATAATTAATGGCAAATTTAGAAAATAATAACTCCGAAAACAACAAACCAATTTCAGAAAAAGTTGGTGAAAAAATAACTGATGTTGCAGAAGGCGTAAAACACACTATAGAACATCCTGTAGAAGCCGCCAAAGAAACTGTAGCTCAGGCTGTAGAAGATGTGCAAAAGTTTTCTTGGTGGGGCAAATTGTTTCTTTGGTTTGCCGCAATTGCATCTTTTTTATTTCTTACCTTTTTAATTATTATCAATCTTCCTGCAACTAAGGATTATGCAGCTAGTAGAGCTTTAGGATTTTTGGAAGATGATTTTGGAGTGAAAATTTCCAAAGAAAAAGTAGAAGTGAATATTCTGGGAGATGTTATTATTCATGGTCTTAGAATAAAGGACGACAGAAGTAATGATTTAATCTTTGCCAAGCAATTTAGAGCAGATTCTGACTGGTTATCAATCTTGAAAATTGGAAAATCTAGACAACTTGATTTCTCTACGTTGACGCTTTCTGAAGCAGATGTAAAAGTGGTGACTTACAAAGGTGATTCTATTGATAATTTTAACAGATTTATTTCCAAATTTGATAGTGGAAAACCAAGTGATCCTAAAAAACCACCTTTCAAACTCAATTCTAGAGTAGTTATTTTAAATTCTAAAATTTCTATCATCAATCAAAATCACGATGGGGACGAAGGAAAATGGCTACAAGCAGAAAATGTAAATCTTATTGCACCACATCTTAATATTTCTGGACCAGATATTTCTGCTAGAATTAATAATCTTAGTTTTAAGACCAAAAGATGGGGGAAAGTACACACTTTAGATACTTTTTCTACAGATTTCTCGATGTCTAAAGAATTTTTGAGTTTAAAGGATTTAACACTTTATACCGATCATTCGCTTTTACAAGGTGACCTTACTTTTCATTTAGATAAAGAAACCAAGTGGCAAGATTTCAATAATAAAGTGAATTGGGAAATGAAAATGAAGCGCGGAAGTGCTGTTTCAGGCTATGATATTTCCTATTTTGCTACTAAATGGGATAATTATACCGCCATCAATCTTTCGGGAGAGATGAATGGACCCCTGAATAATTTCAGACTCAGTGATTTCCTTTTATCAGGAGAAAATGTAAATATTTATACACAAAATACTAAGTTTAAAGATTTATTGAAAGGGAATTTCAATATTGTAACCAATAATATTTCTACCAATTTTACTTATCCTGCGCTTCGAGCGATGGTTCCGAGTTTCGTAGCCAATAAAATGAAGAATTTCGCAGATCCTTTCGGAAGAATTCAATACAAAGGTGCGGTAGATGTTACGCCAAAAAGAGTGATTGCCAAAGGAAATGCCATTACAACTATTGGTAGAGCCAATGCAGATATTATTTTGTCTGATATTGACCAGCAAAATCCTCGATATGTTGGTGTTTTAGATGTGAAAGATTTCAATACTTCTGCGATTACTAAAAACAATGCGGTAGGTTTAATTTCGGGGAGATTTAATGTAGATGGGAGAGGTTTTGATGTCAATACATTGACTTTAAGAACCAAATCTAATATTTCTAAAATTGATATCACAGGAAAAACCATTAATAATCTGTATCTAGACGGAACACTTAATCAAAAACAATATAACGGAATTATCACCATCAATGATGAAGAAGCAAAAGGAAAAATAACTGGAAAAATTGACTTTTCTACGCCAAGACTTTTTGCGGATATCAAAGGAAATATAGATTATCTTAATTTAAGTTATTTTGGAGTTCAAGGTAACGGAAAATCAGTTTTCAGTGGAAACATTGATGGAAAATTAGCATTCAAAGATTTGAATGATATGAATCTTGATGCGCAGCTCAATAATGTAATTTTCTATGCAGGTGACCAAAAAATAGACGTTCCGAATGGTAGCGTAAAAGCCTACTTCGAAAACGGAAACAGAATTGTAAATGCAGATATTCCGAATGTGGTAAAAGGAAACATTTCTGGAAAATATAATTTGGGAGATTTAGGAAAAATGTTCCAAAATGGTTTTGATAAAATTTTGGTCGGAAATCCACAAAGAAGATTGTACAAAGGTCAACAGTTTACCTATAATTTTGATGTAAGTCAAAAACTGGTGAATTATTTTGAACCGAATTTAAAAATTCCAGAAGGTGCGAAAATTGACGGTTCGTATAACGGAAACACCAATGATTTAGTGCTGAATCTTAATTCGACTTCACTAAAATATATTTTGACTAAAAAACAAGAAATTTCTCAAGCAGATAGACTTTTGGCGCAAGCAAATCCAGAATATAAACTAGACGAAAACAAGGTAACCAAAGATTCTGCGATGATTAATAATGTAATCATCAGAATCAATACAGCAAATCCTTCTGAACAGATTTTTGCCAATATTGGTAGAGTAGAATACAGCAAAAATGTATTGAGAGACGTTATGCTTACTGGTAGAAACGAAAACAATACCTTGCTTCATTTGGCTGCGAATTTCAAACTGGGAACATTAGAAGATGAAGAAAAGGAAACCTTGAAATCTTATGCTATTAACATCAATCAAGGAGTTGATGCAAATGGTGATTACGTAATGAGATTCGAGCCGACAGAACTGAAGCTTAACAATTTTACTTGGAATGTAGACACTTCTCCAGAACTCAATCATAGCATTACTTATCGTAAAAAAACGGGAGATTTTCTCATTAAAAATCTACGATTGTATTCTGAGGAAAGCGAATTATTTGTAAAGGAAGCGACTTTTAAAGATGCCAAAGATTTCACCGCAGATATAGATGTGAAAAATGTAGAAATTTCTAAAATTATAGACTTATTACCGAGCCAAAAAGGAAATCTTGACCTAAAAGGGATTGCCAATGGAAACATACAGTTGAAAATGAGCAAAACCAGCTTCGAACCTTTGGTTGATTTAGAAGTTAAAGATATTTTCTTAAGCGGAAAACAGTTGGGAGATATGGTAATTTCTGCGAAAAATAGTGCTCAACCTAATATTTTTGACATTAATGCAAAAATCCTTTCTTCTGAATTTTTAGGAAAAAATCAATTAGAAGTTACGGGAACTATAGATAATAATACCACTTCTCCTACATTAAATTTGACTGCAGATTTGCAAGAATTTAATCTTGGGTTTGTGCAAGCATTTGTGACTAATATTTTCTCTAATTTCCGTGGGAAAGCAACTGGAGTTGTTTCGATTAATGGTCCTATGAATGATATTAATTACGGCGGAGATATTGCTTTAAAGGATTTTGGTCTGAAAGTTAATTTTAACGGAGTAGATTATACTTTTGCTGATGCTACAGTCTTATTGCAAAACGGAAACATCTTAGTTACTGAACCTGTAAAAATTAAGGATGGAAGAAATAATTCTTCGGGAACGCTTTCATTGGCGCAAATTAATTTGAGTAATCTTTCTAATATTGGAGCCAACGTCTTAATTACTTCGGATAATTTGATGCTTTTAGATACTAAACAAAGCGATTTTGATTTGTTTTGGGGTAAAATTTATGGAAAAGGTGACTTGTATGTAGGTTTTGATAATGGAAAACTCAGTATTACTGCGGGTAAAGATACACCAACAGATTCAGAGCCTTTCCAAATTTTGAATAACAGTATTTTTACCTTAAATAGTAATACCACCTCTTCTGTAGATGAGTTTAAAATGCTCAGATTCTTAAAAGAAGACAAAACGGGTGTGGTAAGTATAGGTGAAGGAACAAAAAAAGGAGTAAATATGGATATTAACCTTCTTTTGAGTGTTGACAAAGGTTCTACTGTAAGTGTTTTGGTGGGAGATGATATCGGAGATATTGTGGTGAGAGGAGATTCAGATAAATTAAAATTTGTCATGAAACCAAATGGAAGAATTTCTCTTGACGGAACATATTCTGTGGAAAACGGAACATATATTTCTAAAGCAATTCTAGAAAAAACTTTCCAAATTGATAAATTTAGCAGCATTTCTTGGGATGGAGATCCATTTAATCCAGCATTAAATATTACAGCAAATTATTACAGAACAGTTTCTAATGCTACAGAATATTTAGGAGTTGGTAATTTGCCACCGATTAATGTAATGCTTCAAACGAAAATTACCCAAAATCTTAGAAATCCTAAAATTGAGTTTGATGTTCAAGCTCCAGATGTTTCTTCACAAGTAAAAGAAGCTTTGACGGTAAGAATGAGCAATAACGACGAAAAAACCTTACAGTTTGGTTCTGTATTGCTTCTTAATAATTTCAATACTTCTAGTACAGGTGGATTTGGAAATATCAATATCGGGAATGTGGGTTCTGATTTGGGGTATAATTTGGTTTTAAAACAATTGGGCAACGTAATCAATACGATTAGTGAGCAGTTCCAAATTGACTTAAATTACATCAAAGGTGACCAAGCTTCTAATACTGCAGATAGAGCCAATATTGGTGGTAATTTTATTCTTTCGCCAAGAGTTACACTGAAAACTGGTTTTGGAATTCCTGTTGCTAAAACAGATAATATGTCTGGAAATTATCTTTCTGGAGAAGGAATTATAGAATATGATGTGTCTAAGAAAAATGATGGTTCATTAATCCTTAGAGCTTATTCTAAGCCTTCTAACTTAGGTTTAGGAAACACATTTACTTCAACTGCAAACCAAACCTATGGAGCTGGTGTAGTGTATAGTAAAAGCTTTAATAATCTTTTCAAAAAGAAAAATAAAGTGAAAGATTCTTTAAAGAATTCTAATAAAAATAAACCCGAAACTATTAAAATTGATTCTGCTAAGTAATAGATTTTTAGAAATTTTCTGATAAAAATCAATGTTTTTTTGTCAAAATAATATTTTATCATTTCAATTAAATTTCATAAATTTGCAAAAAAAGATAGCAATTTTTATAAATTTAATAATCTAAAAATACTGGTATGAATTATCAATTAGATGAAATAGACAAAAAAATCTTAGATTTTTTAGTAGAAAATACAAGAATGCCTTTCACTGAAATCGCTAAACAAATGGATGTGTCTGCAGGTACTATTCACGTAAGAGTAAAGAAAATGGAAGATGCAGGAATTATCCTCGGTTCTTCTTTAAATATAGATTATGGTAAATTAGATTATCATTTTACTGCATTTATTGGAATTTTATTAACCAAATCTAATAGAACTCAAGAAGTTCTTAAAGAATTAGCGTCTATTCCAAATGTGGTAGAAGCAAGCGTAATTTCTGGTAAGTATAACATCTTCTGCAAAGTAAGAGCTAAAAATACTGAAGACGCTAAAAGAATCATTTATCAAATAGATGACATTCAAGATGTTATGAGAACAGAATCTATGATTTCTATGGAAGAGTTCCTAAGTGATAAAAATAGATTAATTAATGCTATTTCTGTTTAATAATTTATTATTTTCGCAAAGTATAAAGCTTTTGAATTTTCAAAAGCTTTTTTTATAAATTTATTAAGAATGGAAGATAATTATTTTGACAAAAATCCTCAAAAAACCACTTTTTTTTATGTTGCCATTTTCTTTATGGTAGCATTATCTTTTTTAGGAATAGGTGTAGATCTTACCGAGTATTCTCAGAAAACAGACATTAATATTCCTGTTTGGTACTTTTATTTGATTTTCGCAGTAGATATTATCGGACTTTTATCAATTGTGGGCATTTATTTTTATAGAAAAATAGGCGTAATCTTATTCCCGGTAGCAATTCTGTTTCATTTTTACTTGCATGAGTTTTATCTTTCTACCATGCTATATTCAGATTTGTTTACGCTGTTTTCTTATGTGGCATTAGGTTTATTGGCGATTATACCAAAATGGAATTTTTTCAAATAAGATAAAAAAATCCGAATAAATTGCTTAACTTTGATGTAGTAATGATGATTAAAATTTTAAAAAATGTTTTCTAAAGCTTGCGAATACGCTATAAAATCGGTAATTTATATAGCACAAGAAGCTCTTGCTGGTAAAAAAACCAATGTAAAACAAATTGCTGAAGCTACAAATGCTCCAGAAGCTTTTGTTGCAAAAATTCTACAGCCACTTTCTAAGAAGGGGATATTGACGTCTAATAAAGGAAAACAAGGTGGTTTTTCGGTAGAATTAGACAAGATTGATAAGATTAAACTCATAGAAATTGTACTCGCTACAGATGGACCAGATATTCTAACGAGATGTGCATTTGGTTTAGAAAAATGTACTTCTGAGAAACCTTGTCCTTTTCACGATAAATTCAAAGGAATAAGGGAAGAATTAAGAGATTCTCTCAGTGAAATATCAGTCTATGATATGGCGCTTAAAACAGAACAAGGCATTGCCTTCTTAAAGAACTAGAGATAGTTCTTTTTTTATTTCTTAAATTTAATTCGGATAAATTTGTCCTATTAAAATATTTTTGTACTTTTGTCTTGTCAAAAAAGAAAAAAATATGGAAATAAAAGACAAAACAATAGGCGGAATAGTAGCCGAAGATTTCAGAACAGCTGCTGTATTTAAAAAATACGGAATCGATTTTTGTTGCAAAGGAAATAGAAGTATAGAAGAAGTTTGTGCAGTGAAAAAGAAAAATCCAGAAGATATTTATGCAGATTTAGAAAGAGTAACGCAAAACGCAACTCAGAACATCGATTTTAAAGCTTGGGATTTAGATTTATTGTCAGATTATATCGAGAAGACTCATCATCGTTATGTAGAAGAAAAAACCATTTACTTGCTTCAGTTTTTAGATAAATTAAGAAGAGTAAAAGGCGATAGATATCCAGAGCTAATTGAAGTTTACGAATTGTTTAAACAATCTGCCGAAGATTTAGGAGCTCACATGAAAAAAGAAGAATTGGTGTTATTTCCGTTCATCAGAAACATGGTAGAAGCAAAAAGAAGAGGCTTAGAATTACCAAAACCACATTTTGGAGCAGTAGAAAATCCAATTGAGATGATGAAACATGAACACGAAAATGAAGGAGATCGTTTCGAAAAAATTGCCCAACTTTTAAATCAATATACACCACCTTCAGATGCATGTAACACGCATCAGGTTACTTATAAAATGCTTCAGGAATTCGAAGAAAATTTACATACTCATATCCATTTAGAGAATAATATTCTGTTTCCAAAAGCAATTGAATTGCAAAAAGAATTGCAAAATTAAATTCACTTTAATTGTTTTTTTCAAAAAATAACCCTAGAAAGATTTCTAGGGTTATTTTATAAGGTATGATAAGTTAAATTATCTTGCTAAAACTCTTTTTACCGCTTTTACTACAGCTTCTGCATCTATTTCGTATTTGTGCATTAATTCAGCTGGAGTTCCACTTTCTCCAAAAGTATCATTTACGGCAACAAACTCTTGTGGAGTAGGTCTTTTTCTAGATAACATTCCTGCTACAGATTCACCTAAACCACCTAAGTAATTGTGCTCTTCTGCTGTAACAATTTTACCTGTTTTTTCTACAGATTTTAGAATAATTTCTTCATCTAAAGGTTTGATGGTGTGAATGTTAATTACTTCACAAGAAATACCTTCTTTTTCTAATTCTTCAGCAGCAAGAAGAGATTCCCAAACTAAATGTCCGGTTGCTACAATCGTAACATCTTTTCCTTCTTGAAGTAAAATTCCTTTACCAATTTCGAAAGGCATATCTTCTGGAATGAAAACTGGAACTACAGGTCTACCAAATCTTAAATAAACAGGGCCTTCATATTCAGCGGCAGCTAGAGTAGCTTGTTTTGTTTGGTTATAATCACAAGGATTAATTACAACCATTCCTGGTAACATTTTCATTTGACCGATATCTTCTAAAACTTGGTGAGTTGCACCATCTTCTCCTAGAGTTAAACCAGCGTGAGAAGCAGCGATTTTCACATTTTTATTAGAATAAGCGATAGATTGACGAACTTGGTCTAAAACTCTAGAAGTTGCAAAGTTAGCAAATGTTCCTGCGAAAGGAATTTTACCTGCAGTAGCTAAACCCGCAGCAATACCCATCATATTTGCTTCTGCAATACCTGTTTGCACAAATCTTTCTGGAGCCTTTTCTATGAATTTCTCCATTTTTAGAGAACCGATTAAGTCTGCACAAAGTGCTACTACATTTGGATTTTTGTCTGCTAATTCAGCTAAACCTGCTCCAAAACCGCTTCTTGTATCTTTTTTTTCTGTGTATGTAAATTTCATGTGTATTAAATTTAGAAGAATTAATAATCTGCTTCGGTTTCTACATAAAGTTGAGAAAGTGCGCTTTCTAACTGTGCATCATTCGGAGCTTTTCCGTGCCAAGAGTGAGAACCCATCATGAAATCTACACCTTGTCCCATTTCTGTATGAAGAATAATAGCCACTGGTTTTCCGTTTCCTGTTTTAGATTTTGCATGTTCTAAAACTGCAATCACTGCTTCTAAATCGTTGCCGTTTTTCTCTTCTAAAACTTCCCAACCGAAAGCTCTTAATTTAGCATTTAAATCTCCTAGAGATAATACATCATCTGTATCACCATCGATTTGTCTTCCGTTATAATCTATTGTAGAAATTAAGTTGTCTACTTTTTTAGCAGCAGCAAACATTAATGCTTCCCAGATTTGTCCTTCTTGTAATTCTCCATCTCCATGAAGCGTATACACTAAAGATGAATCTCCATCTAATTTTTTAGCTAAAGCTACTCCTATTCCTACCGATAAACCTTGACCAAGAGAACCAGAACTCATTCTGATGCCTTCTAAATGTTCGTGTGTAGTTGGGTGACCTTGCAATCTAGAATTTAATTTTCTAAAAGTAGAAAGTTCAGAAATTGGGAAAAATCCGTTTCTTGCTAATGTAGAATAGAAAACGGGAGAAATGTGACCGTTAGAAAGGTAGAAATGATCTTCGCCTTTTCCTTCCATAGAGAAAGGGATTTTGTAGTTCATCACTTTGCCATAAAGCGCTGTAAAGTATTCTACACAGCCAAGACTTCCACCTGGATGTCCTGAATTTACGGCGTGAACCATTCTTAAAATGTCTCTTCTGATTTGTGTTGCCTGAGCTTTTAACTCTTCAATAGATTTACTCATGATTTATAAAATAAGTTTTGCAAATTTACTAAATTTAAGGGGCATGAAAGAATTAAAAATGAAAAGATTTCTTACTTTTTGAAATAAAAAATTCGGCAATGATTTACCGAATTTTTTAAAATTTATTTCTTTCTGATGAGCCAAAGTCCTAAAAAGGTGATGATGCCGTTAATAATTAAGACTTCTATTCCTATTTGGTAGGCGTATTCAGCTTTTTCTAGATAAGTGCTGAGTGCATAAGTGATAATAGGCGCCGCTAAACAAACCCAAAGTGTCAATTTATCTTTAATCTGATGTTTAGTCAGAATTCCAAATGCGAATAAGCCCAAAAGTGGACCATAAGTATATCCTGCGATTTTTAGAATTAAGCCAATGATGGATTTGTCATTGATAACTTTAAAAATAATAACCAAAATCAAGAAAATTAAAGTAAACGTTAGGTGAACTATTTTTCTGGTTTTAGAATTTTCAACTTCTGATTTTTGATTTCTGTTGATGCCTAAAATATCAATACAAAAAGAAGAAGTAAGTGCTGTAATTGCACCATCTGCAGAAGGAAATAGCGCAGAAATAAGTCCAATAATGAAAACCACGCCAATGAGAGGCGACATTTTTTGGAACGCTAAAATAGGATATAAATCGTCTCCTTTTGCATCTACACCAATTTGAGCAGCGTACATATAAAGAAGTCCGCCCATAAAAAGGAAAATGAAATTTACAATCACCATTACCACCGAAAAAGTGAACATGTTTTTCTGTGAATTTCCTAATTTTTCGATGGAAATATTTTTTTGCATCATTTCTTGGTCAAGACCTGTCATAGAAATGGTAATGAACATTCCTCCGAGAATTGATTTTAAGAAAAAATCTTTAGAATTAACATCTAAAACAAACATATTATCATAACCCAAACCTTGAAATTGAGTCCACGTTTCGCCAATTCCTAAATTCATTTTGGTAAGGATATAACCTACAGTAATAAGCAAAGCGCCTAACATGAAAACGGTCTGCAAAGTGTCTGTCCAAACAATAGTTTTCACACCACCTTTAAAAGTATAAGCTAAAATCATTAATAAAATAGCGACAGAAATGGCAACAAAACTCCAAGAAATATCGGTAGCTTTAGTAATGTCATTATGGAAAATAAGCAAGTCTAAAATGTTGATAACCAAATATAAACGAGCAGTGGCACCTAAAGTTCTGGAAATAATGAAAAAAATAGCGCCAGTTTGGTAAGAATTAAACCCAAATCTTTCGTTGAGGTAAGTGTAAATAGAAGTGAGTTTCAGTTTGTAATACAAAGGAAGTAAGACAAATGCCACTACAAAATATCCTAAAAAATAACCTAAAACTACTTGAAAATAAGTAAAACCACCTGTTCCTACCGTTCCAGGAACCGACACAAATGTTACTCCAGAAAGGGAAGTGCCAATCATTCCAAAAGCTACTAAAAGCCAGTTAGAATTTTTATTTCCTATAAAAAATGTTTGGTTATTTGCATTTCTAGAAGTGTAGTAAGAAACGCCAAGTAGCGCCAGAAAATAAACGGATAAAATTACTCCTACAAAAACTGGATTCATTGATTTGATTTTAAGTTGAGCAAATATAGTTTTTTTAGCGTTTTCAGAAAGTTATTTCAAGGAAAGATTTTAAGATTTCATATTATCACCATCTCTGAAATGAAGTCTTCTAAAGACGAAACCAGATAAAATAGTGAGAATTCCCATTACCAAAAAAGTATATCGAAAAGCATTGTGAATATTTCCTTTGATAAGTTGCGTATCGCCTTCAAAAAGTTTTAAAATGATTAAACCAAATGCAATTCCAAATCCTATGGCAATTTGTTGATTTACAGAAATTAAAGAGTTTCCACTGCTGGTGTGGCTGTCTCGTAAATCCGAAATAGAAATAGTATTCATAGAGGTAAATTGAATAGAATTGAAAAATCCTAAAACCAAAATTAAAGGAATAAACCAATAAATAGACGTATTAATTCCCGGGATTGCCATTAAACAAATGAGTGTGCCAATAAGAAAAGTATTGAACATCAATGTTTTTCGGTAACCAAAACGATTCAGGATTTTAATAACGGCAGATTTTCCAAACATGGCAGTGATTGCCATCGGAGCTACAATCCAGCCAGAGACTACAGCAGATTGTCCGTAAGCAATCTGAATCATCAAAGGAATCAATAGCGGAATAGAACTAATGCCTAATCTGGTAGCTAGATTTCCTAAAAATCCCACTCTGAAGGTTCTTACCATGAATAATTCTAAGGGGAAAATAGGATTTTCTTCTTTTTTGGCGTGTTTATAATAGAGATAAATGAAAATAAAACCCATTAAAAATACCAATAAAACAGGGGTAATGTTTTTAGCGTTTCCCATCCATTCTAGTGAGATGGAAAGCAACAAAGATGCGGCTGCAAAAAATAGAAAACCTTTAAAATCAAAATCTATGATTTTAGAAAAATAATTTGGCATATATTTTACACTCAGCACAATCCCTAAAACTCCAATTGGTAGATTTATTAAAAATATCCAATGCCAAGAAAGATAATCTACCATATAACCTCCAATTAATGGACCGAGAACTGGGCCAATTAAAGCAGGGATAATAGCAAAATTCATCGCTTTCAGTAATTCACTTTTGTCAAAAGTTTTGATAAGTGCTAATTTACCAACTGGTGTCATTAAACTTCCTCCAATTCCTTGTATGACTCTTGAAACAACCAAAACAGTTAAATTTGGGGAAAGTGAACACAAAAGAGAACCTAAACTGAATAGGATTAAAGAAATAATAAATACTTTTTTCGTCCCGAATTTATCTGCCAAAAAACCACTAATAGGCATAAATAAGGCTAATGTCAACACGTAACTAATGATGGCATTTTGCATATTGAGCGGTGACTCGTTTAAATCTTTTGCAATAGAAGGAAGAGAAGTGTTGAGAATAGTAGAATCTAACATCTGCATGAAAATAGCAGTAGCCAATATTAATGGAAGAATTTTTTTGGTGGTTTCTATATTTTCAATCTGTGATGTTTTCATTTCATCAAATTTACAAAAAATAAAACCTGCAAATTTGCAGGTTTTGATAGTTTATACTAATGGTTCTTGTTGGCTTAAACAATGAAAACTGCCTAATCCCCAAATAATTTCTGTGGAATCTATACCTACCACTTTTCTTTCTGGGAAACATTTTTGGATAATTTCTAAAGCTTTTTCGTCTTTATCACATCTATAAGTTGGTACAATAACGTGCTTGTTCGAGATGTAAAAATTAGCATAAGAAGCTGGCAATCTTTGGTCTTCCCAAATTACAGGATCTGGCATTGGCAATTCAATAATATTTAAAGGAGAGCCATCTAAAAGTTTCATTTCTTGCAATTCTCTGAGGTTGGTTTGCAAGATTTCGTAGTTTTCGTCTTCAGGATTATCTTCTACAACGGTTAAAACAGTGTTTTCATTCACAAAACGAACGGTGTCATCAATATGTCCATCAGTGTCATCACCAATAATTCCGTCACTTACCCAAAGAACTTGCTCTTGTCCGTAATAATTTTTCAGATATTCTTCAATTTCTTCTTTTGAAAGGTGAGGATTTCTATTTTTATTCAAAAGACAAGATTTTGAAGTCAAAATAGTGCCTTTTCCGTTAAATTCTACGCTTCCACCTTCCATTACGATTCCTGGATGAAAAACAGGAATGTCAAATTCCTTTCCAATTTTTGTAGGAATTACATCATCTAAATCAAACGGAGGATATTTATTTCCCCAAGCGTTATAACCCCAATCTACGATTGCTTTTTCTGGTTCGTTACCATTTTTATTAATCAAAAAAGCGGGACCGTGATCTCTGCACCATGCATCGTTGGTTTCGTGGAAAAAGAATTCTATATTTTCGAGATTTGCACCAGCTTGCATGATACAATCCATAGCAAATTTTCTCATTTCCTCGTCTTTTACATTAATTCTCACGAATTCGTCTTCGGAAAGAATTTTGATAAATTGACAGTAATAAGGATAAATTTCTTCTAATTTACCTGGCCAAGATTCTTCTTTGTGAGGCCAAGAAAGCCAAGTAGCTTCGTGTTCTTCCCATTCTGCTGGGAAAACGTAGCCTTTTGATTTCGGGGTTTTGTTTAAATCTATCATTTACTCCTCGTCTATAAATCTTTTAACAATAGGTTGATAAGAATCTATTCTTCTATCTCTCAAGAAAGGCCAGTGTTTACGGAAATAATCAGTTTGAGATAAATCTAATTCAGTAACTACTACTTCTTCTTGGTCGTGAGATGCGAGATACAATAATTTACCTTGAGCATTAGCAACAAAACTTCCGCCCCAGAATTTCATAGCGCCATCTTGTTCAAAACCAACTCGGTTTACAGAAACAACAGGAACTCCATTTGCAACAGCGTGACTTCTTTGTATGGTTTGCCAAGCGTTGTATTGGTCTGCGTTGGTTTCTTCGTCTTGGTCTGTTGCCCAACCAATTGCGGTAGGGTAAAATAAAATATCAGCTCCCATCAATGCGGTAATTCTAGAAGCTTCAGGATACCACTGATCCCAACAAATCAGAACACCAATTTTAGCAAATTTGGTTTGAAAAACTTTATAACCTAAATCTCCTGGCGTGAAATAGAATTTTTCGTAAAAAGCAGGATCGTCTGGAATGTGCATTTTGCGGTATTTTCCAAGATAAGTTCCGTCTGCATCTAAAATTGCGGTAGTGTTGTGGTACAAACCTTGCGCTCTTTTCTCGAAAAGGGAAGCAATAATTACCACGCCTAATTCTTTGGCAACTTCACTCAAAGCATTGGTAGAAGGTCCAGGAATGGCTTCTGCCAAATCAAAATTGTCGTAATCTTCTACATCACAAAAATAAAGTGACGTGAAAAGTTCTTGCAAACAAACAATTTGAGCACCTTTTGCAGCAGCTTCTCTTACTTTTTCGATGGCTTTTTGCAGATTTTCGTTTTTATCTTTTACACAGGTCATTTGCACTGTGCCTACTTTTACTTTTGACATTTTTTGGAATTTTTAAATTTCTATTTTGATACAAATTCTATGCAAAAATATGATTTTTTTAATGCTTAATCAAATTAAGGTTTTTAGTCTTATAAATTACAAAAAAGCCTGCCCTAATTTTAGAACAGACTTCTCTTCATATCAAATTTTGAATAACAATTTCTAATAAGAATCTTCATGAACGGAAATTACGGCTCTTCCGCTTGGATCATTCATTTTTTTGAAAGCTTCGTCCCATTCCAAAGCAATTGGCGTAGAACAAGCTACTGATGGAACGGAAGGAACGGTTAAAGCAGCGGTTTCACTTGGGAAATGCTCCTCAAAAATAGTTCTGTATCTGTATTCTTCTTTGTTTTGAGGAGTGTTTTGTGGAAAACGGAATTTTGCATTCGCCATCATTTCATCAGTCACTTCTTTTTCGGCCACTTCCTTTAAATTGTCAATCCAACTGTAACCAACTCCGTCAGAAAACTGTTCTTTTTGTCTCCAAGCAATCGATTCTGGTAACAAATCTTCAAAAGCTTTTCTCAATAACCATTTTTCAATTTTAGGTTCGTGAGCAGTAACCATTTTATCCGCAGGATTTACGGTCATGGCAATATCCATAAATTCTTTGTCTAAGAAAGGAACTCTTCCTTCAATTCCCCAACTCATCAATGCTTTGTTGGCTCTCAAACAATCGTATAAGTGTAATTTCCCTAGTTTTCTTACCGTTTCATCATGGAATTCTTTAGCATTGGGAGCTTTGTGGAAATATAAATATCCACCAAAAAGTTCATCGCTTCCTTCGCCAGAAAGTACCATCTTAATTCCCATAGATTTAATAACTCTCGCCATTAAATACATCGGTGTAGAAGCTCTTACTGTGGTTACATCATACGTTTCGAGGTGATAAATTACATCTTTTACAGCGTCTAAGCCTTCTTGAACGGTAAAGTGAATTTCGTGGTGAACAGAACCAATATGTTCTGCTGCTTTTTTTGCCGCTGCTAAATCTGGCGAACCTTCCAAACCTACTGCAAAACTGTGTAATCTAGGATACCAAGCTTCTTGTTCGTCTCCACTTTCAATACGTTTTTTGGCATATTTTGCCGCAATTGCCGAAATAATAGAAGAATCAAGTCCGCCAGAAAGTAAAACTCCATAAGGAACGTCACTCATCATTTGTCTGTGTACTGCGTCTTCCAAACCTTTTCTAATGGCTGAAATGCTGGTTTCATTGTCTTTAACGTTTTCAAAATCTTCCCAATCTCTTTTGTACCATTGTTGCAATTCTTGTCCGTCTTTGCTGTAAACAAAATGCCCAGGTAAAAAAGTCTCAATTTTATTGCAAACGCCTTCTAAAGCTTTCAGTTCAGAAGCTACATAATAGTTTCCGTGTTTGTCCCAACCTTGATAAAGCGGGCAAATTCCCATGTGATCTCTTGCAATTAAATAAATGTCGTTTTCGATATCATAAAGCGAAAATGCAAAAATCCCGTTGAGTTTTTCAATAAAATTTTTGCCGTATTTTCTATAAAGTGCCAAGATAACTTCACAATCAGACTGAGTAAGGAACTCATAATCTGGGAATTCTTTTCTGAGTTCTTGATGGTTGTAGATTTCGCCATTCACAGCAAGAACTACTTTTCCGTCTTTTGTAAATAGAGGTTGTTTCCCAGAAGTTGGGTCTACGATTGCTAATCTTTCGTGAGAAAAAACGGTTTTTTCTGATTGGAAAATTCCGCTCCAATCTGGACCGCGGTGTCTAATTTTTTTAGACATTTCTAATATCTGAGGACGCAGAGCGTCTGTTTTTTGTTTCGCATCAAACAAGCATACAATTCCGCACATATCTTATATAAATATTTTAAAAGTTGATTAAATGTTTACGTTTCGTATGCAAAAATAGATTTAAAGTTTATAAATAAAAATAAAATATTAAAATTGATTAATAATTTCAACTAATTAATTTTATTTTAGAAATATTTTAATTTAAACGCTTGTTTTGTAACATGGATGCGAATTTTTTTAAGTTGAATAAATAAAAAAAGCAACCTTACATAAAGGTTGCTTTAGAAGTTATATTGTGAAATTTATTTAAACTCTCTCAATCAGCGCCATGTAAAATCCGTCAAAACCTGTACTTGGCATTACTTTTTCTTCTTTTATTAATTTGAAATCAGAATTGTTTTTCAAGAAATTTTCTACCTGTTCATTGTTTTCACTTGGCAAGATAGAACAAGTGGCGTAAACCATTTTTCCACCTTTTTTAATGATTTTAGAATAATCTTGAAGAATGGTTTCTTGCTCTTTTCTAATTCTATCGATGAAATCTTGGTCTATTTTCCATTTAGAATCTGGGTTTCTTTTCAAAACGCCTAAACCAGAACACGGTGCGTCTATCAAAAGTCTGTCTGCTTTTTCGTGAAGTCTTTTGATGACTTTATTATCTGTAATTTCTCTGGTTTCTATATTGTGAGCTCCCGCTCTTTTTGCTCTACGTTTCAGTTCGGCTAATTTCCAACCGTGAATATCCATGGCAATGATTTGACCTTTGTTTTCCATCAAAGCAGCAAGGTGAAGCGTTTTTCCGCCAGCTCCAGCACAAGCATCTACTACACGCATTCCGGGTTTTACGTCTAGAAATTCTCCAATTTTTTGGGAACCAGCATCTTGTACTTCAAAAAAGCCATCTTTAAAAGCTGAAGTTAAGAAAACATTTTTCTTTTCTTCCAACTGTACTGCATTTTCGAATCCCGGCACTTGAAAACTTTCTACATTTTCGTGTTTTAGTTCTTCGATTAAGTGTTTTGTTGAGGTTTTCAAAGAATTGGCACGCAAAATTGTTGGCGCTTGTTCATTGAGCGCAATCATTTCTTTTTCCCAGTTTTCACCGAGTTCTTTTTCTAAAGTTTCTACCAACCAATCTGGGATAGAATGTTCAAAAGCTTTAGTAGGAACGGTTCCTTTCTTTAATTTGGTAATAATATCCGCAACTTTTATTCCTTGAAACTCTTCGAATTTTTTATATTCTGTTTCGCTCCAAAGCAAATAAGCTAGAATAAGTCTATAAATGTTATTGGGTTTTGCGCCTTCTCCAATGTAATATTCTAGGCGTTTTTTCCAACGGATAATGTTGTAGAAAATTTCAGAAACTACCTTTCTGTCTTCGCTTCCCCATTTTTTATGAGCTTTCAAAAGTCTTTCTATGACTTTATCTGCGTATTTATTTTTTTCGAAAAAAGTTTCTTGTAGTGCATCGTGAATACCGATGAGTAGATTTCTGTGGATAAGTTGCATAGTTTCTAAATTGCTTTCGGCAGTCGGCTTTCCGCTTTCTGCTATTTCTTTGCAAAAATAAGGATAAAAAGCTAATTAACAATTATTGTATAACTTGTTGAAAATAATCTTTTCTTTCTGTTTTGATTGAATTTAGAATTGATTTCTGATTTATTTTTTAAAACAATAGAATCATTGTTTTTTTTAATACGAATTTTTTTAAAAGGAAAACTTTCTTCTCCACCACCACCACCAATGTTTGAATAAATAATAAAAGTTTCTTTTGGGTTAATAGTAGCAGAGTCAATTAGTTTAGTTCTATTAATACTTTTGTCATATACTTTTATAGGTGGATTGGTATATACATAAATATCTTTTTCTGAATTATTACTTATGTAATATGCATAACCAGGATCACAAGAAATAAAAATGAATAATGTGATAATAAAAATAAAGTATTTCATGATTAAAAATTTCTTTAAAATTAAGAATATTTTTTATATCAAAGCAAAAACTTCTAGCGTCCATTCTTCCATCTTCAATCAAATTAATATATTTGCCGAAAATCAAAATAAATGAGAAAACTACTATTAGGAACATTATTTTTACTGAATTTAAGTATGAATGCTCAGGAAAATGACACGCAAAGAAGGAATATTATCAAAACCAATGTTACTGCTTTTGCTTTTAAGAATTTTCAATTGAATTATGAAAGAGTTTTTACCAAAACATTTTCACTTTCTGTAAGTTATGGAATGATACCAGAAGGTAAATTGCCATTTTCTTCACTTTTACCCAATGATAGTGAGGTGAATTTAGAAGAAGTAGAACTCGGTGGAAGCAATGCTACTTTAGAAACCAGATTTTATTTAGGGAAAAAAGGTTATGGACAAGGTTTTTATTTAGCTCCTTATTATAGATATTCTACCTTCAAAGTTTCTAATTTTACAGAAACCATCGATATGGAAATCAATGGAGTAGTGTATGATACCGTAGACGTTACTTTCAAAGGAAATTCTACAGCTCACAGCGCAGGTTTATTAATCGGTGCGCAATGGTTTTTAGGCAAAAAAGATAATTTCGTTTTTGATGCATGGTTTTTAGGTGCTCATTATGGAACATCAACCGGAGATTTAGATGGTATTACAGATAGAACATTAACTTCAGTTGAGCAACAGCAAGTTCAGGATGAATTAGACAACTTAGATATTCCTGTGGTAAAATACAAAGCTACTGTAAATGCAAATGGTGCTAATCTAAAAGTAGACGGACCTTGGGCTGGTTTAAGAGCAGGGATTTCTTTAGGTTACAGATTTTAAAGTATCTTTGCAAAAAATTAAAAAATGAGTGAATTAATGTCTTGCCCAAAATGTGGCAGCGAATTTACCTACGAACAAGACAATCTTTTGGTTTGCAGCCAATGTTTCCATGAGTTTGATCCTGCAGAAGTAGGTGCAGAAGATAAAATTTTCGATAGCAACGGAAACGAATTGCAAAATGGTGATTCTGTGGTAGTTATTAAAGATTTACCAGTGAAAGGCGCACCAAAACCTGTAAAAGCGGGAACTAAGGTGAAAAACATTAGATTAAGACCAGGTTCTGATCACAATATCGATTGTAAAATAGATGGTTTCGGAGCAATGGCATTGAAGTCTGAATTTGTGAAGAAAGCTTAATATTTTAAAAGCGAAGATGAAAATTTCTGATTTTCATTTGTAATAAAAAAAATGAAACGCAAGGATTTTATCTTTGCGTTTTTTTATGCATAAAAAAGGAAAGATTTGGCAGGGTTCTTTTCTAAGACTTTGATTGTTCTTATGAAACGAATCTAATTTCAGTCCATCAAGGCAGAAAGAGAATTAACCAAAAATTTCCTTACGTTTTTCAGGGAAGATAAAATTAATAAATTTTCTAGAAATAAAATGAAATTTTAGTTGGATGTTCTAAACGATGAATTTTAAACTCAACCTTTACCTTTACCTTTACCTTTACCTTTACCTAATCCTTAACCTCAATCTTAATATTTTCCTCCAATTTGTTTTCTGAATACATAACAAGCGGAATATTATGAACCAAAATCTTGTTCCAATAATGGTTTCCTGCAAATCTACTCTCTACAATTTGAGCATCTAAACCATTTTCGGTGATTTTAATTTGATGCGGGAAGAAATAATTTTTAGAAACGTTGAGTACAGATTTTTCTTCTTCGGAAATGGTATTTACTTCGCCCAGAAGTTTTGCTACATAAGCATTATAAGGATTTCTGAAAGTTTCTTCAGCGTTGTCATTTTGAATCAATCTTCCTTCTTGTAGTACAATGATTTGGTCAGTCCAAGGAAGGATTTCTTGAATTTCGTGAGTAGAAATCATCACAGAAAGTTCATGTTCTTTAGCATAATTAAACAAACGCTCTCTCAATTCCATTTTTCTGGAATAATCCAAATTACTGAAAGGTTCGTCTAATAAAAGCAGTTTTGGCATTACAGAAAGCGCTCTCGCAATCGCAACTCGCTGTTGCTGACCACCACTTAAATTTTTTGGCAAAACATGCGCGTAATCTTCTAGTCCAACTACTTGTAAAAGCTCCTGAATTTTTTGCTTTTTCTCTGAAAGATTGGTGTTAGAAATAAATTTCCCAATATTTTCGGCCACAGTAAGATAAGGCATTAAATCATAATTCTGAGAAACCAACTTCATGCCGAGTTCTCCTGGTACAATGTTTCCTTTCGGTCCGAAAAGCCTTTCGTCTTCCAAATAAATTTCTCCGCTTTGCCAATCAAACAAACCGTAAATAATATTAAGAAGAGTAGATTTTCCACAGCCAGATTCGCCAGCCAAAGCAATAATTTTACCTTTTTCTACAGAAAGATTGATATTTCTGAAAAGTAAAGTTCCGGGTTTGTAACCGAAATATAAGTTTCTAACATTCAAAAGCATATACAAAAATAAGCATAATAAAAGAATTTTTGAAAATTTGAAGAGAAATTTCTTACTTTAGCAGAAGTAAAATGATAAAAAACAGTTGAAAATGAAAAAGAATTTATATAGAGTTTTGGGGATTTTAGCGCTCTCTTTTTTAGTAATTTCTTGTGGTAAAGATAAACCTGTAACTAGCGAAGCCAATGAAGTTTTAACCGAAACTGATGGTGTGCTCTACAAAGTAGACACCATGAACAGTAGAATAGAGTGGAAAGGTTATAAAGTGCTAAAGTCGGATCAAACCACACATTTTGGAGAGATAAAATTTGAAAGTGGAGATGTTACTGTAAAAGATGGTAAACTGCAATCAGGAAAATTCGTGGCAGATATTACCACACTAGAAAATATAGATTTAAAAGATGACCAAGAAATGAAAGCCAAATTAGAAGGTCATCTGAAAAGTGGAGATTTCTTCGAGGTAGAAAAATTTCCTACCGCTTCTTATGAAATTACCAAAGTAACCGAAAATACAGCTGGAGATTACAACACGCTTTTAGAAGGAAATCTTACGATTAAAGGCATTACAAAACCAGTTCAATTTAAAGCAAATGTAACGGTAGCAGACGGAAATGTAAGCATTGCAAGTGAGCCAACAGATATTAACAGAGAAGATTTCGGGTTGAAATTTGAGCTTCCTCTAGAAAATGGTTTGCTGAACAAAGAAATTAATCTTCAGATTTTGGTAAAAGCTTTAGAAAGCAAGTAATTTTCAAGAGCCAAGTAAAAATAACCAAGTGAAAAAAAATAGGAACTCGCAGTTTTGTGAGTTCTTTTTTTATGACTTAAGTTCGGGATTATTCTGTGATGGTTTTTGTGGTTAAAAATTAAAATCCGTATTTTTGCAATTCTATAAAGCAAACCAATGTTAGATAAGATAGATGAGTTATTGAAAGAAGTGCAAGGTTTTACTTCTACTAACAAAGACGAAATTGAACAATTTCGTATCAAATTCAATGGGAAAAAAGGAATTTTAAATGATTTTTTCGAAAAATTTAAAGAAGTTCCGAATGAACAGAAAAAAGAATTTGGTCAAAAAATCAATACACTCAAGCAAGCCGTGAATACTAAGTTAGAAGAGTTGAAAGAAGCTACTTCTAGCCAAATTATTATCGAAAAAGAAGACCTTACGAAACCTGCTTTTCCGTTGGAATTGGGTTCTCGTCATCCTATTAATTTAGTGAAAGGCAGAATTATTGAGATTTTTAAATCTATTGGTTTTGCAGTTTCTGATGGACCAGAAATAGAAGATGATTGGCACAACTTTACTGCGCTTAATTTACCAGAATATCATCCTGCAAGAGATATGCAAGATACGTTCTTCATTGAGCAAAATCCAGATGTTTTATTAAGAACGCATACTTCTTCGGTGCAAATTCGTCACATGGAAGAAAATCAGCCGCCAATTAGAATTCTTTCTCCGGGAAGAGTTTTCCGTAACGAAGCTATTTCTTCTCGTTCACACTGTATTTTCCACCAAATAGAAGGTTTATATATTGATGAAAACGTGAGTTTTGCAGATTTGAAACAAACTTTACAGTTTTTCACTACAGAACTTTTCGGAAAATCAAAAATCAGAATGAGACCTTCTTATTTCCCTTTTACAGAGCCAAGTGCAGAAGTAGATGTTTATTGGGGACTGAATTCTGAAACTGATTACAGAATTACCAAAGGAACCGGTTGGTTAGAAATTATGGGTTGCGGAATGGTAGATCCTGCCGTTCTTAAAAATGTAAATATTGATGCGGATAAATACTCTGGTTACGCATTCGGAATGGGAATTGAGAGAATCGTAATGTTGCTTTATCAATTGGGAGACATCAGAATGTTCTTCGAAAATGATAAGAGAATGCTAGAGCAATTCGGGCATTTATAAATTAGAATTTATTATTGAAATTTTCAGAAATGATAAAAAGAAAGCGTTCAAAATTTTTTGAACGCTTTTTTATTTTTAAGATTTTTTGAACCAATTTTTTGCTCTGTTGTAATCTAAGAAATAGGTAATTCTGAGCGAAAGATTGTTAATCATAGGTTCGTTAAACAATCGGTCAAAATTATCTCTCATGCTTAATCTGGCTACATCTAAGAAATTTTGAGCTTGATTTCTATACAGTAAAGTCAGCTGCGAACCTGGCGCAAACCACCAACTGTAGCGTAAATCTAGATTCCATGAATTGAAGGTTCCATCTTTGTTTTCTGCGAAACTAGTGTCTGGATTAAGTTCTCCATTATCTTTTAACGTATAAAATTGTCTGTAAGCAACTTCCGAAAAATAATGACGGAAAGTAAGATTAATCGCCATTTTCTCATTAAAAGTATATTGAGAAGAAACGCTATTTTCCACAGAATTTCTTAATCTTCGGCCAATGAAAATATTCGTGGCGTCTTTTCCTACAAATCCAGTTTCATTATTGAAATTAGCATAATTTAAAGTGTGGAAAATAGAGAAATGGTCATTAAATCGATATCGGGTATTGATTTCGGACATGTACGTAATTCTCTTGTCTTCATTATATTTATAAAATTCTACATAACCGCCGATTTTGAATTTTTTTCTTTCATCTGTATTGGCAAAAACCCATGGATTATACATTGCCGGAATGAAAAGATATTTTCCGAAGGTTCTCGGTTCGTAAATATCATTGGTTCCAAGTGGTTTTACCATCAATCCACCTCCGAAATTGAAAAACTTTTTATTGGTAATTTGTAAATTTTGGTGAATCACGAAATCTGCAAATAAATCGGTTTCTAATCTTCTGTTATTGTTTACTCTAAGGCTGTAATTCAATTGATTGATATTGCCTTTTGGTTGCAAATAACGGTAATTGTAATTCGCACTATAATTCACATAATTGGTTTGTCCAGTAAATCCAAGGTCGTTAATATCATAATTTTTATCTCTCAAGAAAACTTCTGCGCCGAATTGATGACCTTTAATAATTTGGTTAAAACCAGCATTTCCTTCGAAACCGAATTTTTGTTTTTGATTTTCGAAAACCCAACTTCCCTCTGTAGAACCGAAAACATTAAATGTATTTTTCTTATTGGTTAAATCTAGGAAAAGACCAGTTGCATTAGCATCTCTGAAATCTCCGCTTCTTATCACACTTGTATTGATAAGCGATACCGAAGAATTTTCACGAAATCTTTGGTCTAAAACAAAGACATTATAATTCGCCAAAGGTTCTGTTACTTCTTTTCTGATTTCGCCAGTATTGATATTTCTGATGGAAGCTTCTGTTTTTTCGGTAATGGCATTGAAAAATCCAATTCCTAAGCCTTTTTTTGTTCTTCCTGAAATTTTAGTCGCGTTAAAAAGTTTTACTTTTTCTGGATTTTCTGCAAATTCTTCATCGGCTGCAAGTTCAGGAAACTTACTTGGGAAACCACCAATTCTTCTGGAATAAAACATATTTCCTTTGTTGAAAAGCTCTGTTCCTTCATTGAAAAACGAACGCTGTTCGCTGAATTGTTGTTCAAATGGTCCTAAATTTAGAACGGTAGCATCAAAATTGGTTTGACCAAAATCTGGAATCAAAGTGGTGTCTAGTGTAAAAGCGTCATTAATTCCATATTTCACATCCATTCCACCATTGATGTTGGTAGTGGTTTTTCCGTCAAAATAATTTACATAACTCGAAAAATAAGGAAGGAAAGATAATCTGGTAGGCGTTTGTATATTTTCTACGCCGTTTAGAATTCCGTCATATAATAAGAAGCTTCCTTTTTGATTATTCACATGATTCCATGTATAAGCGGTTCGCAATCTATTGATTTGTCTAAAAAAATTAATTCCCCACTGTTGTTTTTCGCTTTTAGGAAATCTCATCTCGAAATAAGGAATTTTTATTTCTACAGACCAACCGTTTTCTAAAATTTTCACGCCAGAATACCAAATTCCGTTCCATGAAAAATCTTCGCCATTTTGATTGGTAATTTTGCTATCTGCTTGTACACCTGCTGCAGTTACAAATAGCTCTAAACTCTGCTGTTTATCATTATATCCATTAATAAAAAGTACGAAGAAATCATCATTTCCTATATTGTCTCTTTCGGTAAGTTCTTTCCCGATTTTAGAAGGTTCTTTGTCATACATCATCGCAGAAACATAAATCCCGGTATCGTCATAAGCGACTTTTACTTCTGTTTTGAAATCAGGATTTTCAGCTTTGCCATTATTAGGTCTTAGTTCTATAAAATCATTGGCAATAGGTGCGTTTTTCCAAATCTCATCATCTAAAATTCCATCAATCTTTGGCGCTTTTTCTACTCTTACCGCGTTGATGGTTTTCCGGGTAATGTTTTCGGTTTTTTCTTCTTGTGCCGAGGAAAAACCGACAAAAAGAAAAGTGAATAAGATGATGATTTGAACTTTCATGTATTTTTTATTTAAAGAAATTAGTTGCAAAAAATTTTCATTTGTTTCAATTAGAACAACTAATCTTTTAGTTTTATTACATTAAGTACAAAAAAATCCGACAATTTTTGTCGGATTTTATATTTCATGAAATTTTATTTAGAAAAATTCAAAGGATATTTTACGTTGGTATATCCGTCTAAACTTGCTTTGAGAGAACCCACTAAAAGTTCTGCTCTAATTTCTACGGGAACGTGGTTTTCGTCATTGGTAACCCACATCGTAACGCCTTCTTGAGATTTGAAAATTCTACCACTCATTACATAAGGTTTGATTTTAAGGCAAGAAATATCTCCAAATTTGGTTGTTTTGTTTTCTACAGCAACCACTTTTAACATAAAAGGATAAGATTCATCATCAATCCAAACATTCATTTTAATATTGCTTCCTACTTTAAATTTAGATTTGTCCATACTTCTAAGGTTGTAAAAAGAAGAAAGCATATCTTGAATTCCTCTCATAGTTTTAAAATTTTTAGAAGTTTGGTCCAGTTTATTGGTTAGGGTAAGAGATTGATTATCATGGTTAAATTCGGTTTCATAATGTCTTCTGTAACCACCTTCCGAAACGTTTCTTACATAATAACTAGGTAATCCAGTGGCGATATTAATGTAACTTTCGTACACATCATCCACTTTGAAGAAAGCTCTTACTGCACCAGTACTTTTCCCAACTCCTGTCACTCTGTAATGAGGTTTTCCTTTATAAGTAATTTGGTTGGTGGTCAATGTAGCGGTTCCTGCATTTAAGAAACCATAATGTAACCTATACGAAAGTTTTTCACCACTTTTAATATTGTCAATTTGTGAAAAAACAGTGATTGAAATTAATAAAAATATAAAATTGAATATTTTTTTCATGATCGATTTTTAAATATTTATTCCTTCGCAAATTCTTTGCCAAAATTTTAAAGTGGCAATTTTACGCATAATCAGTATTGACAAATGTCATTAAAGTTACATAGGCCAAACCACAAAATTTGCTATATTTGCAAAAAATGAAAAGTTTTTATTCGTAATTCAAATTTACAATAAAAAATATATAAATGATAAATACAGATTTATTGATTATCGGAGCCGGACCAACCGGTCTTTTTGCTGTTTTTGAGGCAGGTTTACTTAAAATTAAATGTCACATCATAGATGCATTACCGCAACCAGGTGGTCAATTGGCAGAACTTTATCCTAAGAAACCAATTTTTGATATTCCTGGCTATCCATCAGTGTTAGCGGGGGAATTGGTAGATAATTTAATGGAACAAATTAAACAGTTTGAGCCTGGATTTACCTTGGCAGAAACTGCAACTACTCTTAATAAATTAGAAGATGGAACGTTCGAAGTGATTACCAATAAAGGTACTATTCACCGTGCAAAAGCTGTGGCAATTGCTGGTGGTTTAGGAACTTTCGAGCCGAGAAAACCTTTGATTGACAATATTGCAGACTACGAAGAAAAAGGAGTAGAATATTTTGTGAAAAATCCTGAACATTTCAGAGATAAAAACATTGTAATTGCTGGTGGCGGTGATTCTGCACTGGACTGGAGTATTTTCTTATCTAATGTGGCAAAATCTGTTACACTTATTCACCGTAGAAATGAGTTTAGAGGTGCTCTTGACTCCGTAGAAAAGGTACAAGAACTTAAAAATGCGGGTAAAATTAACTTAATTACACCAGCAGAAGTAATTGGTCTAAAAGGTGATGGTCATATAGAAGCTATTACAGTAGATAAAGAAGGTGAAGTTTACGATTTAGCAACTGATTATTTTATTCCACTTTTTGGATTGACTCCTAAATTAGGAGATATTGCGAATTGGGGATTAGAAATTGAGAAAAATGCGATTGTGGTGAATAATGCTTTGGATTATCAAACCAATATTGAAGGCGTTTATGCAATTGGCGACGTAAATACTTATCCAGGAAAATTAAAATTAATTTTGTGTGGTTTCCACGAAGCAACTTTGATGTGTCAAAGTGTCTACAATAGAATGAATCCTGGCAGAAAATATGTCTTGAAATATACTACTGTAAGTGGAGTAGATGGTTTTGACGGAACCAGAAAAGAAGCTGAAAAAGCAGTAGTAAAGAAGATAGATTAAGAGCCAAGTGAAAAGATTAAATTAAAAAACTTGAATCTTGAATTTTAAATTTTGAATGAATGGCATTAGACGTAAATATAAAAATTACAGATAGAAACGGAGTTACGCATGAAGTTGCTGCGCCTACAGATATGGCGATGAACTTGATGGAAATCGTGAAACTCTATGAATTAGCAGAAGAAGGAACGATTGGCGTTTGTGGAGGAATGGCAATGTGCGCATCTTGTCAATGCTATGTAAAAAGTGACACTCCGCTTCCTGAAAAATCTGATGAAGAAGAAGCAATGCTTTCTGAAGCATACAATGTAAAAGAAAATTCTAGATTAGGTTGTCAAATTCACATTACAGAAGATTTAGAAGGTCTGGAAGTAGAGTTGGTACCTTACGAGTAAATGTTCTTCTGAAAAAAATAAAAGAAGGCTGTTTCAATTTCCGAAACAGCCTTTTTCTTTATCAAGATTGAATTAATTCACTAAAAATAAAGCATTGCTAAATAACAGAATTCCGTTTTCCCAAAATGCTCTAAAAAGCGGATTGTCTATCATGTAAACCAGTTTACCAGAGCCTTTGCTTTCTACTGAATAACTTACCGTTTCGGGTAGTTTTTTTCCAAAATTGTGGCCAATATAACCATAGCTTTTATAGTTTTTAGGTACATAAACTATATTGTTGCTTCCTTTCAATAAAGAATAGATTTTGTCTCCCGTTTTTAAACTGTAATATTTTTTGCCTAATCCAAAAGATAAAGGATGGGTAATGTCTAAATTGTTCTCAATGATTGCACCAGGAATGGAATTGGCCAATAGTCTTCTTTCTTCACTTCCAGAATCTAAGAAACGTTCTTTCAACTCCTTTTCCTTTTTTAATTTTTCCGCAGCTTGTTTTTCTTCATCTGAAGCATAAGGATTTAAGGCGAAACCTTCTTTTCCGTCAAAGATATTCAGTGCGCCATCAATTGCAATTACTTTTCCGCCATTGTTAATCCATTCTGTTAATCTCTTCATTTCAGCATCAGAAAAATTATATTTTCCGTCTGCCAACACCAAAGTATTAAATTCAAAAAGTTTTACATTTTTGAGTTTATTTTGCTCCACAATTGTTACGGGATAATTCAAGACTTCATCAAAATAATACCAAGCAGCACCAAATTCAGTAGAAGTAACGCCTTCACCAGAGAGTAAAAGCACTTTTGGAGCTTTCATTAACGGGAAGTTCTCTCCACCTAAATCTTTAGCATTTTTAGAAAAACCTGTAGAAATAGTAGTGAAATCATTTTTCTTTTTTACGATTTCTCCTACAAGGTTTTCAAAATCAGTAATTTTTGGGTTGTCTCCTTTAGTGATAACAATTCCTCCAGGTTCTATGGTAGCCTCGCCAAAAATAGCCTGTTTCATGGCATATCTTACTTTAATGTCTTTTTTGTGAAGTTCGCCTACAATTTCTGCAGAAATTCTGTTGTTCCAAGGTACATAAAATGCGTAAACGTTTTTCGGAATTTCTTTAGAAGTAGTTTCAATAGAATTTTTTGTTTTTATATTTAAAGCATTTTTTACCGCATAACCTTGCACGCCGTAAGCTAAAGGAAGGCTCCAAGCGGTAATGTCATAAGAAAGGCTATCCGTCATTTTATTAGTAGGCTCAAACAAAATTTGTGTAAAAACCGCTTTCGGTTGATCTACTTTTACAATTAAATCATTGGGCTCTACAGAAAAACTTTCATCTTTTTTACTGAAATAATTATAACCGCTTGTGCTCATTTTTTCAGTTGCATAAGCATATTCTATTTTATTAATTTTGAGGAGTTCAGCTAATTGAACGTTTTTAGGATTGTGTTTAACCACATATGTAGCATATTTTCCTTTCATCTTCGTTCTAGGATTATTCATGAAATTTCTAAATCCTTTTATTAATGGTTCCATCTGCGAAGCAGAGGTTTCTACTACTGCTAAAACAGCAGTTTTATGATGGGTTAATCTTTCTTTGATGGTAAGATTTACACCATTTTCCATCGTAACTTCTCTACCGGCACGAATTCCACCTTGTTCTATGGTCATTCCTACGGCTCCATTGTACATAGGATAAGTGTCTCCATAGCTAGGATAAAAAAGATCAAATCTTTCACTGGTATTATATAACCAATTTTTTTCATCAAATTTTGTGGCAATATTTTTTCCTAATAATTTGTGAAAATCTTTTTGATAGGCTTCAATAAATTCATGTTGAGGTTCTGCTGCAGGCGGGAAAAAGTAAGGAGAATCATATCCTTGCTCATGAATATCCGAATGTACATGTGGCATCCATTGGTTATAAATTGCCATTCTCTGCTTAGTTTCCGATTGTGTTTGCCAAGCCCAATCTCTGTTCATATCAAAAACATAATGATTGTATCTTCCACCGGGCCATTCTTCTGCATGTTCTCTGTCGAATTTATTAGGATTGGTATTTTTACCCGAAATTTCTCTTAGCCAGTTTCCGTATCTAGAAAACCCATCAGGGTTAAGACATGGGTCTAAGATAACAATCGTGTTTTTCAGCCATTCTTTAGTAGTTTTATTTTCTGGGTTTGCTAATTCGTAAGCTACAGAAAGAGCGCTTTCGGTTCCAGCCCATTCGTTGCCATGTACATTAAAACTTAGCCAAACAATGAGCTTGTCGCCGATTTTGGTTGAGGTTTTAGGAGCCATACCAATAGAAGCTAAATTCTGAAGTCTTATTTCTTCTAGGTTGGCTAAATTTTCAGGAGTTGAGATATAATAAAGATTAAGATTTCTATGTTCTGAAGTTTCACCGTATTTTTGGTATTTTACATAAGGAGTTTGGGTGGTAAGATGATTGAAATAATCTTCTACTTGATGATAAAGGGTAATTTGTTTTCCATAAGTGGGTATAAATTCATTTGGACTTTTTACCTGTGCAAAACCAATTGCAAAAATATTAATCCATAAAAGAAATAAGAGTTTTTTCATGTCTGATTTAAATTTTATCAAAAATAACGATTATATCATTATTAGAAATAGGTTTTTAATAAAAAATCCAAAACATTTAGTTTTGGATTTTTTATTATTTTGTTTTAAAAGTGATATTAAAGAGAAGGTACTTCATACCAATTTGTTCCATCGCAAATGAATTCCGTTGCACCAATAGTTATTCCATAAGTGTTAGAGGCTTTTATGCCATCAGAAGCAGTGTAAAGAAGTCCAAAAGGCGTTTTGCTTTTTACATTAATTGTTGTATTACTGTTATATTGAGTGTATGATATTTTTAATCTTGCGCCATTTCCTACAACAGCTGGAGATGGTAAAGTAATGTTTATATTAACAGTTTCAGAAGTAAAAGCGGAATAATTTAAAAGTAGTACGCCTCCAATACTAGAATTTTGTACAGTGTAATTAAATGTTGTAGAATTTACATCCACAACAGAAAAAGGGATATTGGGAGTTGACAATGCAGCCCAAGTTCCATCACCTCTTAGATAGGTGCTAGAATTAGCTGTTCCTGTTGCCGAAATTTTGGCTGTGGTTATAGAATTATCATCTACGGTTTTAGCATGTAAAGCATAAGGAACACTTAGAAGTTGAGAAGTGCCATTAATGGTATAAGAATTGCCACCAGTTGGGTCTATTTCAGTTTTTATGAAATACAAATCGTCTCCCCAATTAATATTTGTTAGAGAGCCACTTACAAGACTTCCGCTACCTATTTTAGCAGTAAAAAGTCCGTTGTTGTTAGTGGTTGAGTTTTGAGTTTCAGAGTATACTGTAGTTCCATTAATAGAATTTTTTATTATACTGAACTTTATGCCAACTGATTGATTAACCACTAATGCGTTAGAAGCATTTCTTACCACTGCTTGATAACTAATTAGATTAGGTGTCTGCGCAATTAATAAAGTTGCAAATAAAAAGGCAAATAGCGAAAATAGATTTTTTTTCATAGTATTATTTTTTAATTATTTTGAAAGTTTTAATGGTTTGTTTTCCTTTCTTTATATTCAATAAATAGACAGAAGGTAGGCGCTTCACCATATTAATAGAGGAGTCTTTTGAAGAGATTTCATTAGATTCTAATAGACGACCATTAGAGTCTAAAAGTTCAAAACTCAAATTTTTATAATCTTTATTTATACTTATTGTTAAAAAATCTGTAACCGGATTAGGAAATGCGTTGAAAATAAGATTAATGTCTGTTTCGTTAACTCCTAAATACGTGCTCACTTCATAAGCTTGTTGGGTACCTTGAGAAATACTTCCGTTTCCCGAGCTTGTAGTAGTGTAAATTGTTTCTCCAATAGTAGAGCTTACCATTCCTGCTGAAGAACTAGTGTCAGAACCAGAAGAGACAATAGCCGATTGGGCTTTTATAAGAAAAAAATTGCTTAAGATCAAAGCTAAAATAATGTACTTTTTTTTCTTCATTTTAATAATTGTTAATAGTTTAATTGTATTGGGTAAAATATATTTGACAAAGAATAAAATACTATTAGACTTATGCTAATGTATTTTTGTTTTTCAGAGAAATTTCAATTGAAAAATAGATTTTTATTTAATATTTTTCTGTAAAGGATTGTTTCATGATTATTATTATTCAAATATATAAAAAAAATCCAAAACTAAATGTTTTGGATTTTTTTTAAAGTTAAAAGACAATTCTTAATTCTTCACAGGAATATTCTTTAAGATTTCTTGTAAATATTTCCAGAATTTTTGTGCTGAAGGAATATTTGCTCTTTCGTCTGGAGAATGCGCTCCTCTAATCGTAGGACCGAAACTTACCATTTCCATTTTAGGATAATTCGCTCCAATAATTCCACATTCTAAACCTGCATGACAAGCGACAACGTGAGGTTTTGCTCCGAAATCTTTCTCATAAATTTCTGTCATGATTTTAATAATTTCTGCACCTGGTTTTGGTTTCCAACCTGGATATGAACCCGAAAAGTCAACTTGCATTCCTGCCAGTTCAAAAACAGATTTCAGTTGTTCGGCAACAGCCATTTTGGTAGATTCTACCGAAGAACGAGTTAAGTTTAAGATTTTTAAACCACCGTTTTTCAGTTCTACTCTTGCGATATTATTAGATGCTTCTACTAAATCTTCAACGTCTGGAGACATTCTGTATACACCATTGTGGGCAGATTTTAAAGCTAAAATAATTTTTTTAGAGTCTTCTACAGAAAGTCCGTTTTCTGTATTATCAGCAGTAGCAAAATTAATTTCTAAATCTTTTTCAACCGATGCAAATTCTTCTAAAATATCAGATTTAAGAGCTTCTAATTTTTGTAAATATTCAGAAGCATTGTTTACGGAAACCAAAGCGTGAGCTTCTCTAGGAATAGCGTTTCTCAATCCGCCTCCGTCAATAGAAATCAATTGAATTTCGTTAGAAATGCCTGTATAAAGCAATCTTCCCAAGATTACATTAGAGTTGCCAAAACCTTTATGAATATCCATTCCAGAGTGGCCACCTTGTAAACCTTTGATTTCAATTTTTACAAAATTTAAAGAAGTAGAGGTCAGAGTATAGTTTGCAGAAGCCGTTACATCGATTCCACCAGCACAACCTATATCTATTTCGTCATCTTCTTCTGTATCTAGATTTAATAAAATTTCGCCCGTTAATTGACCAGGTTTTAAACCAAGCGCACCTGTCATTCCTGTCTCTTCATCTATGGTAAAAAGAGCTTCAATAGAAGGATGAGCAATGTCTGTACTTTCTAAAATACTCATAATGGCTGCAACGCCAAGTCCATTATCTGCGCCTAAAGTGGTTCCTTTTGCTTTTACCCAATCTCCATCTACATACATTTTGATTCCTTGTGTATCAAAATCGAAATCTACATTATTATTTTTCTGACAAACCATGTCCAGGTGAGATTGTAAAACCACGGTTTGACGGTTTTCCATTCCTGCGGTTGCTGGTTTTTTGATGATGACGTTTCCAACTTCGTCTACAGAAGTGGGTAAACCAAGATTTTCGCCAAAATTTTTAATAAAAGCGATAACTCTTTCTTCCTTTTTAGAAGGACGTGGAACGGCATTAAGTGCCGCAAAGTTTTTCCAAATATTTTGAGGTTCTAAATGGGTAATTGACATATAAAATGATTTCTTACAAAGATAATGAATCGTGAAAATGTAAACATAAAAAAACCTGCAAAATGCAGGCTTTTCTTTTATTTTTTAGCAAGTAAATCTACTTGTTCGTAAATTTTTTTCTTGTATTGTTCTAATTCTTCGCCGTATTTTTCTAAAAATAATCGAGCGCTCATTCCATAAACTGCTTTGTTAATGGTAGTAAAGTCTTTTTCGTTTTGCTTCATTAGCGTTTGATAATCTTCTGAAGAAAGTTCTGCTTTCTTTGATTTAATGTATTTTCTGATGTCAAAATAATATTTGCTAATTTCTAAATCTGCTTCATTGTTTTTAAACGAAGCATCATTCATGGTAAAATAGCTTTGATAATTATCGCTATCTCTTTTTACATTGTTAGAAGAATTTTGTTGCGCAAAAGAAAGTACAGAAACTATCATTGCTGAAAGTAATATTAGCTTTTTCATAATTTTTTGGATTTTATCAAAGATAATAAATATTTTTTGATTTGATGTTAACCTTTTGCTCTTTCTAATAAAACCATCATCATTAGGCTTAAAACTACCAGAGTTTCATCTTCATCTGCAATATCATTGATTTGGTCTAACTGAAATTTTCTACCGAAAAATGAAGGCATTTTCTTCAAACGGTAAATTTCCTTCTCGTTATTATCATGAACGATATAAGTAGGATTGAAAAAATAACCTGTAAAAATTCCCAAAATTGGAATTTCGGTAAAGAATCCGTCTATAATTTTTACCCAAGCATTTTCTTCCTGAACTTTATATTTTTGGTTGTCAAAAGCATCCATTACAAAATAAGTAGCCTTCCAAATAGAGCGCATTCCTTTTCTGGCGATTTTTCCTAAATTCTTTCCAGTATGATCTGTTATGGCGTAACTTGCGTTAAAATCTATCCATTGATTGGCTCTTATTCTGAAATTTTCCTGCGTTCTGCTTTCGTTATTGTAAACAACTACATCTTCTTTGAGTTTGAATAATTTTTGACGAACATAAGCCAAAGAATTTCCGTTTTTGTCAGAAATATTGAAATCACTCGCCAATGTAGAAATTTTAAATTTTAAAAATAGCGGATACTGAAGATTTTGCATAGAAATTTATTTTTGATAAAGATAATTTTAAATTTTCAAATTTTCAGATTTTCAAATTAAAAAGTACATTTGTATAATGAATTTTCCCAGTAAAGTTTTAGAAAAAGCCGTAGAAGAAATTTCTAGTTTGCCCGGAATTGGTAAAAAATCTGCATTGAGACTTGCTTTGCATTTGCTTCGCGTTCCAGAATCTCAAGGAATGGCACTAGGTAAAGCCATCCAAAAATTGGTAACGGACATTAAATATTGTCAGGAATGTCATAATTTTTCAGATGAAGATATTTGCGAAATTTGTAGTAATCATAAGAGAAATGATGAGGTTTTGTGCATTGTAGAAGATGTAAGAGATGTAATGGCGATAGAAAATACGGCTAAATTTAATGGTAAATATTTGGTTTTGGGTGGGAAAATTTCTCCTATGGAAGGAATTGGGCCGCATCAATTGAATATTTCTTCTATTGAAAGAAAACTGAATGAAGGAAAGGTAAAAGAATTGATTTTTGCGCTTTCTGCAACCATGGAAGGAGATACCACAGCGTATTATTTATACAAAAAATTCAAAGGATTTCCGGTGACTTTTTCTACCATTGCTCGTGGAATTTCCGTGGGTGATGAATTGGAATATGCAGACGAAATCTCTTTGGGAAGAAGTATTGTGAATCGTTTGCCTTACAACGAAAAAATGTAATTTTTATAAAAATTTCACTGCATGATTTCTGTAATTATTCCTCTTTACAACGCCGAAAATACCATTCTAGCAGCGCTAGATTCGGTGAAAAATCAAGAAGGGAATTTTGATTTCGAAATCATCGTAATCAATGACGGTTCTACCGATAAAAGCGCTGAAAAAGTTCAACAATTCATAGATGAAAATCCTCAGTTAAAAATTCAATTAATTCATCAGGAAAACAAAGGCGTTTCTTGGGCTAGAAATGCAGGTTTGAGATTAGCAAAAGGAGAATGGATTGCTTTTTTAGATTCGGATGATGTTTGGTTGCCTCATAAAACCAAAGTAATGATGAAGGTTTTAACAGAAAATCCAGAAATAGATTTTTTGGTGGCATTAAGAAATTCTGAAAGGATATGGTTTCCTTATAAAATTAATTATAAAAATCTCGCAAAAATCACTCTTAATAAGTTGCTTTTTAGAATAGAAGGACAGACTTCTACTGCTATATTTAAAAGAAAAATTCTAATAAATACGGGTCTGTTTAATGAGAATCAAAAATATTCTGAAGATGCTAATTATTGGATGAGAATTTCTAAACATAATAATATGTTTATCTTAGCAGAAGATTTGGTGATAACGGGAGCAGGTAAAAAATCTTTTGGTGAATCTGGACTGTCTGCAAATCTTCAAGCAATGGAAAAAGGTATTCAGAAAAATCTTAAAGAAATGTATTTAACAAAAAGAATTAATTTCTCAAAGTATTTTTTCTTTTTTCTTTTCTCTAAACTAAAATATCTTCTTAGAATTTTTAAAAGTAAATGATGATAGATAAATTTTTTTGGACATTACGAGCAGTCTTATATAAACCTTTTTTTGGTAAATTTTCTTTGCCATCATATCTTGGTAAGCCTACACTTATTTTGGGAATAAAAAGAATATTTATAGATAAGAAAGTAAGAATTTTTCCTCATGTGAGAATGGAAACTCATCAAAATGGAACTATAACAATTCAGGAGGATGTTATAATCTCTCAGAATGTACATATTACGTCTGCAAGTAATTTAGTAATAGGGAAAAAATCTTTAATCCTTGCTAATGTGTTTATTACCAATATTGATCATGAATATCAAGAAATAGGTAAACATGTAGTAAAACAAAAATACTTAGTTAAAGAGACTACTATTGGAGAAAATGCGTACATAGGAATGGGAGCTGCAATAATGGCCGGAACTAAACTTGGGAAACAATGTGTAGTTGGAGCAAATTCGGTAGTAAGAGGTGAGTTTCCTGATTATTGTGTAATTGTAGGTGCGCCAGCCCGAGTTGTGAAAAAATACAATCCAGATACTAAAATTTGGGAGGCAATATGATATTATGAAAAAAATTTTAATAACTGGTGGCGCTGGCTTTATTGGGAGTAATCTTAGTCTCAGACTTTTAGAAAAAGGTTATCAGGTAACCGTTTTAGATAATTTATTGCCTCAAGTGCATGGCGAAAATCCAGAGGAAGAATCTCCGCTATTTCAGAATATTTTAGGTAAAGTAAATTTTATAAAAGGAGATGTAACCAAAAAATCTGATTGGCAAAAAGTTCTTAATAATCAAGACGCAATTATACATTTAGCTGCATTAACAGGAACAGGACAATCTATGTATCAGATAGATAAATATACAGATGTTAATGTTTCTGGAACTGCAAAAATGTTAGATGTTTTAGTAAATGAGAGTCACCAAATTAAAAAAGTTATTCTAGCATCTTCTAGAGCAGTTTATGGTGAAGGAAAATATTTTCATAAAGATTTAGGAATTGTTTATCCAGAATCTAGAAAATTAGGTGATTTAGAAAATGCTGATTTTGAAGTAAAAAGTAACATGGGAGAAATCCTTACACCGCTTCCTACAGATGAATCATCCTCACTTCATCCTATTTCAGTGTACGGAATTACAAAACAAATTCAAGAACAATTGGTAATGTCTGTCTGTAGTTCTGTCAATATTGATGCAGTGGCATTAAGATTTCAGAATGTATATGGTGCAGGCCAATCTTTACAAAATCCTTACACAGGAATTCTATCTATTTTTTCTAGTCAAATATTGAATGATGAAAACCTCAATATTTTTGAAGACGGAGAAGAATCTAGAGATTTTATTTACATAGATGATGCAGTAGAGGCCATTATCTTATCACTTGAAAATACGAATTTAAATAAAGAAATTTTTAACATCGGTACAGGAATCTCTACAACCGTTTTAGATGTGGCAAAAACTCTTAAAAAATATTATAAAAAAGATATTGAAATAAATATTTCGGGGCAGTTTAGAATAGGAGATATAAGGCATAATTTTGCAGAGATTTCTTGGGCTCAAAAAAAATTAAATTTTTATCCAAAAATTTCATTTGAAGAAGGGATTGGAAAATTTACAACATGGGTTCTTAAACAAAAAAAAGGTAAAATAAATCTTAATCAATCATTGAATGAGATGAGAGAAAAAGGACTTTTAAAATGATTCAACTGAAGAATAAAAAAATACTTTTTGTTTCCGTAAGTTTTTTTAATTACGAAAAAGCTATTGTTTCTAAACTCGAAGAATTAGGAGCAATTGTAGATTTTTATGACGATAGACCATCTAATTCTCTAATTAATAAAGGTATTGTACGATTAAATAAGAAACTAATTTCTTCTAAAATTAATCATTATTATAAAAAAATTTTAAAAGAAATAAATCAAGAAAATTATGATTATTTTTTACTAATCAAAGGAGAAGCTACACCTCGTTTTTTTGTAAAAGAATTGAAAGCGCGTCTTCCTAAACTCAAAACAATTTATTATACTTTTGATTCATTTGCTGAATACCCTCATCTTGTTTCACATTTAAATGATTTTGATGAAAATTTTACTTTTGATAGAAATGATGCTCATAAATATGGATTGCATTTTCGTCCCTTATTTTTTTTAGATGAATATTACAAGAAGAGAAAGGAAATAAAATCTCCAGAAATTGATATTGCATTTGTAGGGAGCGCACATACAGACCGATATATTATAGGAGAGAATGTAAGAAGCATAGCAGAAAAACTTCAATTAAAAACTTTTTTTTATTATTATGCTATGGGTAAGTTTGTTTTTAAGTTAAAGAAAATATTTGATAAGAATTTGCAATATTTCAATATAAAAAAACTGAGTTTTAAAACACTTTCTCATCAGCAAATCATTGAAATATATCAAAAAACAAAATCCGTCTTAGATATCAATAAACCCTTTCAAAATGGATTAACCATTAGAACTTTTGAAGTTTTAGCATTAGGTAAAAAACTCATTACCACAAATGCAGATGTAATAAATTATCCATTTTATCATCCACAAAATATTTTGATTATAAATAGAGAAAATATAATCTTAGAAAATTTTTTCTTTGAAACAGAATTCAAAGAAATTGAAAATGAAATTTTACAGAAAATTTCTTTAGAATCTTTTATAGAATGTCTTTTTGTAAAAAATCAAGATGAATATTGGAACAATCAATAAAAAAGCGATTCAGAATTTCTGAATCGCTTTTTTAAATATCGTAAATAATAAATTATTTCGTAGCAGTTGGTTTTTGAACCGGAGCTTGTGGAGCTGATTGAGCAGGAGCTTTAGCTTCTTTTTTCTCTGGTGCATTTACGTCTTTAATTTGTACGCTTGGTTTTGCAGTAAGCACTACGCTTAAGAAGATCAATGAAACAATGATAATCGCTAATACCCAAGTTGCTTTTTCCATAAAATCATTTGTTCTCTGTACGCCGAATTGTGCAGAAGAACCGCCAAACGTAGCAGATAAACCTCCACCTTTTGGGTTTTGTGCCATTACAATAATAACTAATAAAACACAAGCTATGATGATTAACACCATGAAAAGACTAAATATAGTACTCATCTTATATTAAAATTTTTGAGTTGCAAATGTAGTGATTATTTTTATAAAATTTGTAAAATATTATAAATTAATTTGTTGGTAAAGGTGCACCAACTGGAATATCACATCTGTGACCAGGCTGTCCGTGTGCAGGATTCATTCCAGCTGCTACACTTGTAGAAGAGGTATTGTTTTGTGGTACAGCAATAGGAGTAGTTGTACTCGTTTGAATATCAGTGGATTTTACCGTTGTGGGTTCTGCTTTTTTAGAATTTAATGGAGCGCCAATTGGAATGTCACATCTGTGATTCGGTTGTCCATGAGGTGGATTCATTCCCGGTGCAGTTGGTTGTGGTTGATTGACTGAAACTGTATTACTTTGTGGAGCAACAGGAGCAGAGTTGTTCATTATGATAGGCGCAGAATTCTGTGCATTTGTCACATTTGATGAATCAGAAGGACTTTTTTGCTCATAAGAAGCCAATTCAGGAGAAAGGGTTTCAGGAGTTTCATTTTTTTTCTGACAAGAAACCAAAGCGAACGCTATTAGAACTAAAGATATTTTTTTCATATTTTTATTTAAATCAAGACGTTAATATTAATTGGATAACTTTTAGTGGTAAATCTAAGTAAAATTTAGAATTAAAATTTAGAAATTCTATTGGGAGTAGTGTTGATTGTTTAACTCCGAATTTTACAAAATCTATTTTATCTGTAGTTTTTTTATTTTCGATAAAATTCAATAGTTTTTAGTAGTTTGTTTCCAGTAATATTTAATTCTGTAATGTCAATATCAAACAATTTGTTTTTTTTAGTTACAATATTCAAATATTCGCTGTATGTTTTTCCAGAACTCAACTTTTCCACATTAATATCCTTAACTTCATCCCAACTAATGAATTTGCTTTCAAGGTTTATTCCTCTTGAGTTAATCAATATTTTTGTTTCAGTGTCAGAAAGTTTTCGAAGATAATATATTAAGTTTAGTGTGCCAATTATAACCAGAAAAATTGAAATTTTAATATTATTTTTTCCAAAGTATGAATAGAATGCAATTCCGAATATTATTATGACAATAATAAAATCAAAACCAATTGAAAATTTTGAAATTCCAATTTTGACTTCTTTATTTTTATTTAAGTTTTCCACTTTGTTTTGGTAAAATTGCAGTAACACTCAAATATACGTAAGTTTTTATATTTACAAGTTATTCTTAAAATCCATATGTCGAGGATTTCTATTCCGTGACCATTAATTTAATCAATTCCTCATTCTATTAAAATAATTTCCAACTCCCATCTTTCGAACTTCACCTTCCAACTCCCAACAAATTTTCATAAATTCGCAACACAAAATTTTAATGCAAGAATGAATTATTTAGAAGGACTCAACGAACCTCAATACGAAGCAGTTACCACTTTACAAGGACCTCTCATGGTTTTGGCAGGAGCTGGTTCTGGTAAAACGCGCGTTCTCACCATGAGAATTGCACATCTTATTACCAACGGAATTGATCCTTTTAATATTTTGGCGCTTACTTTTACCAACAAAGCCGCCAAAGAAATGAAACTGCGTATTGCAAAAGTAGTAGGAGAAGGTAATGCCAAATCTCTTTGGATGGGAACTTTCCACTCTGTTTTTGCCAGAATTCTGAGAAGCGAAGCGCATTATCTCGGTTTTCCTTCTAATTTTACCATTTATGACACGCAAGATTCTCTCAATGTTCTCAAAAAAGTCTTGAAAGACCTCAATATTGACCAAGAATTATACAAGCCTAAAAAAGTTCAAGCTAGAATTTCTAGCTATAAGAACAATCTCATCACAGTTCGTGCCTATCAGAATAATCCAGAATTAATCGAAGCAGACGAACGTTCAAACATGAAATACATTGGCAAAATCTACGAGAAATATGTAGAGCAATGTTTCAGAAATGGCGCGATGGATTTTGATGATTTACTCTTGAGAACCAATGAATTATTGACGAGATTTCCAGAAGTTTTAGCCAAATATCAAGATAGATTCAGATATATTTTGGTAGATGAGTACCAAGATACCAACCATTCTCAATATTTAATAGTGAAGGCGCTTTCTTCAAAATTTGAAAATATTTGTGTGGTAGGAGATGATGCGCAGTCCATTTACTCTTTCCGTGGTGCTAATATTTATAATATTTTGAACTTCAAGAAAGATTATCCAGATGCCAAAACCGTTTCTCTGGAGCAGAATTACCGTTCTACGCAAAATATTGTCAACGCTGCGAATGTGGTGATTGCCAGAAACAAAGAACAGTTCAAGAAAAATGTATTCAGTGATAATGAAGTGGGCGATAAGATAAAGGTTTTCCGAGCGCTTTCAGATGCAGACGAAGCCAATTTTGTGGCGAATAACATTTGGGAACAGCACAACGCTAACCAAAGAAAATTTACAGATTTTGCCATTTTATATAGAACCAATTCCCAGACCAGAGCTTTCGAAGATGCGCTGAGACGTAAAAATATTCCGTACAGAGTTTATGGCGGTTTAAGTTTTTACCAAAGAAAAGAAATCAAAGATTTGGTGGCGTATTTAAGGCTTTTGGTCAATGAAAATGACAGCGAAGCTTTGCTCAGAGTCATCAATTATCCCACTCGTGGAATTGGAGAAACCACTCAGAATAAATTGATTGTTTTTGCGGATTCACAAAATGTGAGTTTGGCGAATGTTTTAGATAATTTAGGAATTTATGCACCACATTTAGGTTTTAACAATGGCGTGATTTCTAAATTGGCAGATTTTTGGAGCATGATTAAAGCATTCCAAGTGATGCTGAAAACCGAAAATGTGTACACCGTTGCAATGGAAGTTGCCCAAAGAAGTGGTTTAATCAAGTTTTTGAAAGACGACCAAACTCCTGAAGGAATTTCTAGAGTAGAAAACGTGCAAGAACTCATGAACTCTATGCAAGGTTTCATAGAGGAGCAACAACAGTTAGAAGACGGAGACCCAAGTTTGTCGAGTTTTCTAGAAAACATCGCACTTTCTACCGACCAAGACAAGAAATCTGAAAACGAAGACCAAGTTTCTTTGATGACGATTCACTTGTCAAAAGGATTGGAGTTTCCAGTAGTTCATTTGGTAGGTTTAGAAGAAAATTTGTTCCCAAGTTTTATGAGTTCTTCCACGCGTGAAGAGTTGGAAGAAGAGCGAAGATTATTCTACGTAGCTTTAACCAGAGCCGAAAAACAGGTGTTCTTTTCTTACGCCGTTTCCAGATTTCAATGGGGTAAAATTACAGATGCTGAACCTTCCAGATTCTTAAGCGAAGTAGACGAAGAGTATATAGAATTCTTAAATCCAGCCGTAGAAAGCAGATTTGTAAATAAATCTGGATTAAGTTCAGATATTTTTGGTGATAATTCTTTTGAGCCTAGAACTTTCAAAAAAATTGAAAAGAAGAAACTTTCTTCTTCTGAACCTGAATCTTTGCCTTTACCTAAAAAATTAAAACCGGTTGCTTCAGCAAAAATCATCAACCCGAGCGGAAATTCTTCTCAAGATATTGAAGTAGGAGACAGAGTTCGTCATGATAGATTTGGAGTAGGAGAAGTAGTTTTTCTTGATGGAACCGACCCAGAAAATATTAAAGCTAAAGTAAAATTTGTAACAGAAGGAGAAAAAAATCTAATCCTGAAATTTGCAAAATTGACGAAACTATAAACGAAAAAAACGTGCGTATTTGCACGTTTTTTATTTTTTAAACCAAATTCAATTTCTACTATGAAAAAGTTATGGGTATTTTTATTTTTCATCTTTATTTCAATGCAATTATTTGCGCAAAATAAAGATTATCAAACGATTACGAATATTCATTATTACAATGAATCTATTAATAAATCAGATGTTTACATCAATGAACGTTGTGTCTTAGATGTTTATATTCCTAAAAATGTAAAGAATTTTTCTACAGTGATTTGGTTTCACGGAGGTGGATTAACTGGTGGAAACAAAGAAATTCCTAAATATTTACAGGAGAAAGGAATTGCGATCATTGGCGTTAATTACAGACTTTCACCTCATGTAAATGCGGCGAAAGCTATTGAAGATGCAGCAGCGGCAACTGCTTGGGTTTTTAAAAATATTAAAAATTATGGTGGTGATGAAAATTTAATTTTTATCTCAGGACATTCTGCGGGTGGTTATTTGGCGAGCATGGTTGCATTGAACAAAGATTACCTTGCAAAATACAATCTAGATGCGAATCGATTGGCAGGAATTATTCCTTTTAGCGGACATACTATCACACATTTTACCATCAGAAAAGAAAAAGGTTTTCCAGAATATAAACCACTAATTGATGAATTTGCACCGCTGTATTTTGTAAGAGCAGATGCGCCACCGATGTTGTTAATTACCGGCGATAGAGAATTAGAATTATTCGGTAGATACGAAGAAAACGCTTATATGCAAAGAATGATGAAACTAGCTGGGCATCAACAAACTACATTGTATGAATTGCAAGGTTTCGACCATGGCGGAATGGCAGAACCAGCATTTCCATTGCTTTTAAAAGAAATAAAAAGAATAGAAAAACTGAAAGAAGTAAAAGTGAAATAAATTTTTATTTCACCAATTCTTCAAATAATCTTTCAAAAGTTTTGTCCAAATCTTTAGATTTTCCAGGATGAGGTCGTGATGTTTGAATCACGGCGCTTCTTACTGCAGTGAGCCAACGAAAACGTTCAGGAATTTCCAGCAAAGCTATTGGACCGCCTTCTTTTTCGCCTTTGGCAACTTTTTGAAAGTTTTCCAGATTTTTAAAAACTTCTTCATAGTCTAATTTGCTGTGCATCAGTTGGAATTTATCTTTACACAGATAAAATTCTACTCTTATGTATTTCTCTTTCTTAGAAAACATCACCAATCCTATGTTGAAAAATTCTTCTCTTTCAACCTTAGGAACCAATCTTATGACTGCGTATTCGTAAATTTTATCCTCTTGCATTTTTGGCTTCGTTTAAAAAGATTTCTGAATGTTCTAATCTGGTTTTCAAGAAATTAAAGTAAATTTCTCGTATTTCTTCTGGCGATTCATCGGCGTCATTCCATTGCAACCAATCTTCAGGAATTAAATGCACAATCGCTTTGAAAACGTCATCATTTAAAACCGATTTTGCAAATGTATCTGCTTCGTCTAATTTGCTGGCTTGAGGAAGCAAAACGTGGTCTTTTACATATTTGAAAGGAGTTTTCGCAGCTGCATCAAAATTTTGCCAAGAGTGATGGAAATAGAAAGAAGCTCCATTATCAATCACCCAAAGTTCTTTGTGCCACCAAAGCAAATTGGTATTCTTGAAAGTACGGTCGATATTGGTAATAAACGCATCGAGCCAAACAATTTTAGAAGCCAAAAGCGCATCGATTTTCATGCTTGGATCGTATGCAATAGCTCCAGAAAGATAATGCAAACCTAAGTTTAAGCCTTCTGAAAATTTCAGTAAATCCTGAATTTCTTCATCGGCTTCGGTTCTCCCGAAATCTACATCTAGATTCGCAAAAACCAATTCTGGAATTTTCAAACCGAGAATTTCTGTAATTTTTCCGCCCAAAAGTTCAGAGATCAGCATTTTAACACCGTGACCAGCGCCTCGAAATTTCAAAACGTATTTAAAATCATCATCCGCTTCTGCTAATGCAGGCAAACTTCCACCTTCACGAAGCGGAAGAATGTAACGCATTACCGTAACGTTCCTTAAATTCAAATCTTTCATTGAGTCAAAAATACGATTAAATTTAAAATTTCTCAAAAATAAAAACTTCAATCCCAACTTCTCACAAATTTCTTCCAACTTCTGACTTCCGACTTCTGACTTTTCCCTATCTTTGTTTTTATGACAAATTCTGACAAAAGACTTTTTCTCATCGATGCTTATGCGATGATTTTCCGCGGTTATTACGCCCTGATTAGAAATCCTAGATTAACTTCTAAAGGTTTTGATACGTCTGCTATTTTTGGATTTACCAATTCATTAATTGAGTTGATTAGAAGAGAAAAACCTACACATTTGGCTGTGGTTTTTGATGTAGGAAAAGAAAATGTGAGAACCGCAGATTTTACAGAATACAAAGCCAACAGAAGTGACACTCCAGAAGCGATTAAAAACGCAGTTCCATACATTCACAGGATTTTAGAAGCCATGCATATTCCGATTTTGGGAGTTGAAGGTTATGAAGCAGATGACGTGATAGGAACCATTGCCAATAAAGCCGAAAAAGAAAATTACACCACGTTTATGGTAACGCCAGATAAAGATTTTGCGCAGTTGGTTACCGATAAAATTAAAATCTACAAACCGGGTTTAAAAGGTGGCGATGTAGAAATTTTAGGCGTGGAAGAAGTTAAAGCCAAATACGAAATTGAAGACCCAAAACAAGTCATCGATTTCCTTGCGATGATGGGAGATGCCGTGGATAATATTCCAGGGTTGGAAGGAGTGGGCGAAAAAACTGCTATGAAATTTTTGAAAGAATTTGGCAGCATCGAAAATCTTTTGGCAAACACTTCTCAACTGAAAGGAAAACTGAAAGAAAAAGTAGAAAACTCTGCAGAAAGAGGGATTTTGTCAAAAAAATTGGCAACGATTATTTGTGACGTTCCCGTTGAATTCCACCAGGAGCAATACGATTTAGATATTCCAGATTTCGAAAAAGTTCGTGAGATTTTTGACGAAATAGAATTCAGAAGGTTGTATGAAAATCTGTACAGAGCATTTCATGAAACGGCTGTCATTACGAACGAAGAGAAGCAACCTATTGATACAAAAACCGAAAAATCCGAAACTCCAAACTCACAACACGGAACTCAACTCGATTTATTTGCAGATTTCGAAGCGCTAGAACAATCTACTTCTACTACGCTCAATATTGAAACTACGGATAAAATTTATCAATATATCAATACCGAAAAAGCTCAGAAAATTTTAGTCAAAAATCTTTTGGCGCAAAAAGTAGTTTGTTTTGATACAGAAACTACTTCGCTTAATGAAATGGAAACCGAACTTATCGGGATGAGTTTCTGTTATAGAAAAGGATTGGCGTATTACATTCCGATTTCTGAAAACCAAGAAGAAGCGAAGAAAACGTTAGAAATTTTCCGTCCGTTTTTTGAGAAAAAAGAGATTTTAAAAATCGCTCACAATCTTAAATTCGATTATAAAGTTCTGAAACATTACGGTGTAGAAGTAGAAGGAGCGATTTTTGACACGATGATTGCCCATTATCTTCTAAATCCAGACGGAAGACACGGAATGGATTATCTTTCAGAGATTTACCTCAATTATAAGCCTGTCTCTATTGAAAGTTTAATTGGCAAAAAGGGTAAAAACCAAGGAACTTTGCGTGATGTTTCGCTAGAAGAACAAACCAATTACGCTGCGGAAGATGCAGATGTAACCTTTCAACTCTATGAAATTTTTGCGCCTCAACTGAAAAAAGAAGGGGTAGAAGATTTGTTTTATCACATAGAAATGCCATTAATGCGCGTTTTAGCAAAAATGGAATTTGCGGGAATTTCTTTAGACGAAAATTGGTTGATTCAAGAAAGCAAGGACTTAGAAAACGACCTGAAAAACCTTGAAACCAAAATTTTTGAGCTCTGTGGAGAAGAATTTAACATGAATTCTCCGAAACAACTCGGCGAAATTTTATTCGAAAAGTTAAAACTAGACCCGAAAGCGAAAAAGACCAAAACTGGTCAATACGCTACTTCGGAAGATATTTTGCAGAAATTAGCTTCTAAACATGAAATTATACAATACATTTTAGAATACAGAACCTACCAAAAATTGAAATCAACGTATGTAGATGCATTGCCGAATCAGATTGACAAAGACACGAAAAGAGTACATACCAACTTTTCGCAAACTACGGCTGCTACAGGAAGATTGGCTTCTCTGAACCCGAATTTACAGAACATTCCGATTAGAACTTTACGTGGTCAACAAATTCGTGGAGCTTTCGTGGCAGATGAAGGAAACAAACTTATTTCTGCCGATTATTCTCAGATAGAATTGCGTTTGATTGCAGAAATTTCTGGCGAAGAAAACATGATTAAAGCCTTCCAAAATTGCGAAGATATTCACGCTTCTACAGCGGCAAAATTATTTAAAATCCCAATTGAAGAAGTGACCAAAACGCAACGTTCACAAGCCAAAACCGTGAATTTTGGGATTATTTATGGTCAAGGTGCGTTTGCTTTGGCAGAACAAACTGGACTTTCACGAACGGAAGCAAAACAACTTATCGATTCTTACTACGAAACCTATCCGAAATTGAAAGAATTCATGGCAGAACAAGTTGCGAAAGCCAGAAAATTAGGATATGTAGAAACAATTTTGGGCAGAAAACGCCATTTGCAAGACATCAATTCTAATAATTTTGTGGTAAAAGGTCACGCCGAAAGAAATGCTGTAAACGCACCGATTCAAGGTTCTGCTGCAGATATTATCAAATTGGCGATGATTAAAATTCAGGAAGTTCTGGAACAGGAACATCTGAAAACCAAAATGCTCTTACAAGTACATGACGAATTGGTTTTTGAAGCACCAGAAAATGAAGTAGAAATCGCCAAAAAACTGATTAAAGAAAATATGGAAAATGCCTACAAAACTGAAGTTCCTTTATTGGTGGAAGTTGGCGTGGGTGAAAATTGGCTGGAAGCGCATTAGAATTGAGAATTGAAAGTTGAGAATTGAAAATGAAGATTACCTTGTTATTGCGAGGAACGAAGCAATCTATAAATTATAAAATTTTATTGAGTTTGTTTATAATTGAAAATATTTTTGCTTCATAGAAGCAAAAGGTTTGTAGAAAAAATGTAGATTTTGAAAGGAAGTTCGGTAGGAACGATAGATAATTTGAGGTTTGGAATTTACTCCAAACATTAGAGTTTAAAATATGTTTTTGCTTCGTAGAAGCAAAAGGTTTGTAGAAAAAATAAAAATTTGAAAGGAAGTTCCGTAGGAACGATAGATTTTTAAGATTTGGAATTTATTCCAAACATTAGAGTTTAATAGATGTTTTTGCTTCATAGAAGCAAAAGGTTTGTAAGAAAAATGTAGAATTTGAAAGGAATTTCCGTAGGAACGATGGATAATTTTAGGTTTGGAATTTATTCCAAACATTAGAGTTTAAAAGATGTTTCTGCTTCGTAGAAGCAAAAGGTTTGTAGAAAAAAATGTAGATTTTGAAAGGAAGTTCCGTAGGAACGACAGATAATTTGAGGTTTTGAATTTATTCCAATAACAAGTATTGGTTTCAATAGGAACGGACTTTAGCCCGTTTTCAAAATAAATAAAATTCAATTGGCTTTAGCCAAAATTTAAAATATCAAATACCAAAATACGAATTACTAATTACAAAAAAATATGAAAACAGTTGTCCTTTACGAAACCGCGCCAGATACAACTATGGAGAAAATGATGGAAGTTTTTCCTGCGCATCAAGCCAATGAAGAAATCTTTGTAAAAGCTGGAAAAATATTGGGAATTGGTCCGTTTGCAATTCCGGGAGAAGGAGCGATGGCGATTTTTACAGACAGAGAATCTGCTGAAGAATTTGTAAAAGGCGATCCATTTGTAACCACAGGTTTGGTCTCGAAAGTAATCATCAAAGAATGGCATGACGAATTAATGTAATCCATGAAGTTTCTCATTATAATTCCCGCTCACAACGAAGAAGAAAACATACTTCCGTGTTTAGAATCTCTGAAAAATCAGACGTTTCAGGATTTTAAATGCGTCATTGTGAACGACGGTTCTACCGATAAAACCCAAGAAATTGTAGAAGATTTCATTAAAAGTGTCACGCTGAGCGGAGTCGAAGCGTTAAGTTTCAAAGTTTTAAATTTAGAAAAATCTGAACATCAACCCGGCGCAAAAGTGGTAAGAACGTTCAACAAAGGCTTAGAAACCGAAAATTTAGAAAATTTTGACGTGGTTTGTAAATTTGATGCTGACATTGTTTTTCCTTCAAATTATTTAGAAAAAATCAACGAAGTTTACGAGAAAAATCCAAAAGCAGGAATGGTTTCTGGGTTGGTTTATATTAAAAAAGGCTTCGTGAACTTCGTTCGTAAACCTTTAGTTTATGCTCAGCCTGACAAAAAAGACTTTACAACTTCACAACTTCACGATTTCACCAATCAAAATAAATGGATTTTTGAAAATCTGTCTTCTAAAAATCATGTTCGTGGTCCTATAAAATCTTACCGAAAAGAATTATTTTTGAAAATGAATGGTTTGAGAGCGGTTCTTGGTTGGGATAATATTGATGTGATGCTTTGCAAAATGCACGGATTTGAAACAGTAACACTTCAAGAACTTTGGGTGAAACATCTTCGTCCAACTGCTTATAAATACAAATCTCAAAAAGCCCAGAAATTGGGAGAATATTTCTATAATATTGGACTTAATTTTCCTTTGGCTGCTATTTCTTCGGCAAAATCTTCTTTGAAGAATAAATCGATTTCTGAGTTTTTTATTACGATGAAATCTTTTTTAAATCAAAAGAATGAAATGATTTTATCCAATGAAGAAATTGCATTTATCAGAAATTTGCGTTGGAATGAAATGTTAAAAAAATCACGTAGGGACAAGTCGTGACTTGTCCAAAATTTCGAAGAAATTTTAAATAAAAAGATATATGCAAGGAAGAAAACGAAATAGAAAATTAGATTTTGATTATTCGTCAGAAGCCATTTATTTTGTTACAATTTGCACACAAAATAGAGTTCATTATTTTGGAAAAGTAGAAAGTGGTATAATGAATTTGAGTAATTTTGGAAAAATCGCTCATGAAAAATGTATTTGGTTAGAAGAACAATATCCTTATTTAGAAATTCATAATTATATAATTATGCCAAATCATTTGCATATACTTTTTGAAATCAATAAAAAAGATTATGATTTAAAAATAAAATCTGTTTCGTCTTTAATTGGCGCTTATAAAACAATAGTTTCAAAAGAAATTCATTTGTTAGGGGATATTTATTTTTCTTGGCAAAGGTCATTTCACGATCATATTGTAAGGTCTGAAAGCAGTTATGAAAATATTTACAATTACATTACAAATAATCCTGAAAATTGGGAGAAAGATAAATTTTATGAAAATAATTAATCCTACTGAAAATCTTCGATTTTCGGACAAGTCACGACTTGTCCTTACCATTATTTCTATATTGTTTTTTAGTGTTTTTTCCGCACAAAAAAAAGCAGATTTAATTGTTTACAATGCTAAAATTTATACTGTAAATCAGAACTTTGATGTTGCTGAAGTCATGGCGATTTCCAAAGGAAAAATTGTAGCGATTGGAGGAAAAGAAATTCTAAAAAAATATAAGACTACTCAACAAATTGATGCTCAAGGAAAGCCCATTTATCCAGGTTTTATAGATGCGCATTGCCATTTTACAGGTTATGCAACAGATCGTTGGAAAAGTGATTTGGTTGGCACTAAATCTTGGGAAGAAATTGTAGAAAAAATCAAAAAATACAGTGAAACAGCTCCTAAATTTTGGTTGTACGGAAGAGGTTGGGATCAAAATGATTGGGCGGTAAAAGAATATCCAACCAAAGAAAAATTAGATGAATTGTTTCCTAATCGTCCGGTTTATTTAAAAAGAGTGGATGGTCACGCTGCCATTGCCAATCAAAAAGCTTTGGATTTGGCCAAAATTACAACCGAAACTAAAATTTTGGGTGGAGATATTGAACAAAAAAACGGAAAATTAACCGGAATTTTAGTTGATAATGCGATGGATTTGGTAGAAAAAGTGATTCCAGAGATTGAAGATGATTTGGCGATACAATATTTTGGGGAGTTGCAAAAAGAATGCTTTGCTTTTGGTTTAACGTCGCTTCATGATTGCGGGATTTCTGAGCATACTTTGTCGCTTTTAGAAAAATCTCAGAAGCAAAATGTGTTGAAAATGAATGTTTTTGCACTTTTAAGTGACAATCCTGAATATTACGAAAAATGGACTAAAAAAGGTCGATACACGAACGGAAAAATCACAGTTGGCGGTTTTAAAGTTTATGCAGATGGAGCTTTGGGAAGTAGAGGTGCTTGTTTACTAAGCGATTATCACGATAAACCGAAATGGAGAGGTTTTCTATTAAGCGAAAAATCTCACTTTGAAAATTTAGCTAAAAAATTGGTTAAGAGTGACTTGCAAATGTGTACTCACGCAATTGGTGATTCTGCGAATAGAGAAATTCTGAAAATTTATGGTGATGTTCTAAAAGGTAAAAACGATAAAAGATGGAGAATAGAACATGCACAAATTGTAAATCCAAATGATTTTCAATATTTTGGAAAATATAATATTGTTCCGTCTGTTCAGCCAACTCACGCTACTTCTGATATGTATTGGGCGGAAGAAAGATTGGGAAGTGAGCGCATCAAAACAGCGTATGCTTATCAAGATTTGTTGAAACAAAACGGTTGGATTGCTTTGGGAACCGATTTTCCAGTGGAAGACATTAATCCGTTTAAAACATTTTTAGCAGCAGTTGCCAGAAAAGATGCACAGAATTATCCTGAAAATGGTTTTCAGAAAGAGAATGCTTTAACCAGAGAACAAACCTTGCGTGGAATGACAATTTGGGCAGCAAAATCTGTATTTCAAGAGAAAGAAAGAGGAAGTTTAGAAGTAGGAAAAAATGCGGATTTTATTATTTTGAATCAAGATTTAATGAATGTTGATGAGAAAGATATTTTGAAAACGAATGTTTTGGAAACTTGGGTTGATGGAACGAAAACCTATTATAATCAAAAGTATTTCGACGATTTAGCCAAGAAATTGTCTGGCAGAGCTGTAAGTTTAGATATTATTGAAGCTAAAGCAAAATAAATAAATTCCTGAATTGAAAAAAATCGCATACATAGAACTGGATACTCACGCTGAAATTGCGCTGAATTTTATGGAATTAATGAATGATTCCAAAGCATTTTCTGTGGATTATTATTTCAGCGAAAAAATTCTGAGATTCTTAGGCTTCGCTCAGAATGATGACAGGAATAAGAATCTCAACTGTTTTATAAACGAAATTTTCTTCAAATTTGGAAAACGAAACTTTCACAATAGTTATTCTAGGAATGGCTTCGCAGAAAAGTAGAAATTATAAAAAGTTTTTGAATTAAAAAATAAACAATGAAATATCTTTTTTCAATTTTCATTTTGATTTCATTTTGTGTTAAATCTCAAAAATTTCAAGACACTATTATTGGTAATCCTAAATATGTAAGAGAATATGTTTCTTTTTTAACAGAAAAACAAAATCCTCAGTTTTTATATAATAGTGATTATGGGCACGAAGGATTTTTAGGAAATGAGTTTACTAAGAAAGAATTTAAAGAAATTTGGTTCAATTATGACTTTGTGTATTATATTAATTATGAAAAGTTTTATAAAAAAATAAATAATTCTTTACTAATCAAGGAAAATTGGTTTTACAAAGATCATTCTTTTTTGGCAAGTTTTTCAAAAGAATTTTATAATGGTAAATTAACAAAATTGGTCCTTGATTCAAGTGCAGTAAATAGATATAAAACTATTTTTATAAATTATAAAAATAGAAATCCCAAACAAATAAGATTAATGAAATTTTCTAAGACAAAAGATTACAATACAAGAAAATATTTTTTCAAAAAAAATCAATTAAAAAAAATTTCAAGATATGTTAATGGAAGAAAACAATATGACAGTGTTTTTGTTTATGATAAAAAAAATCTTGTTGAAGAATATGTCTTACATAAAAGAAAATGGAAAAATATAGATAATAATCAAAGATGTTTTTGTGAAGATCCTGTCGGGGTAAAAGAAATGATTAAGAAAAATTATTTTGATGAAAAAAATAATTTGATTAAGGTTGAAAATTATAAATTAAGTGAGGATAATACTAATTATTTGAATTCTAAAGTTGAATATAAATACGATGATAATAAATTAATTTCCAAACAAGATTTTTGGAGAGATTGGAATTCTGCATTAAATAAAACAGAATTAAAAAAAGGAACAAAAACAATTTATGAATATAAGTTTGGTAAACTTTTAAAAAAACTAAGTTATACAGATAATCAATCTTTAAATATGAGTACAACCTATTATTATGATGATAATGATAATATTTCAAAAATAGAGTTTTTTGATAATGAAAATTGCTTTGAAGTTACATTCAGATATAGATTTGATGAAAATAATAATTGGATAGAAATAATAAAGAATGTAAACGGAAAAGATTTATATATGTGGAAAAGAGAAATAGAATATCATTAAAATTTTGAAAAAAATCGCATACATAGAACTCGATACTCACGCTGAAATTGCGCTGAATTTTATGGAATTAATGAATGATTCCAAAGCATTTTCTGTGGATTATTATTTCAGCGAAAAGATTCTGAGATTCTTCGGCTTCGCTCAGAATGACAAATTGCCTGAAAATATCAAAAAGGCAACTCCAGAAAACCTTATCCAACAACTATCAACCGACAACTATCAACTCATTATCATCGGAACTGTTCATCGCTATTTCAATGTTTTTGAGAAAGTTGCAGAGAAATTTAATACTTCCATTATTTGTCATAATTTGAATTTTGTGAAGGCTTTAAACTTTGATTTGTTGACTTCTATTTTCAAAGAAGATTTTCAATATCGATTAAAACTATTGTTGAAAGAAGGTTTATTGAGGAAGTCAAAAGTTTACAAAAAAGCAAAAAATCTTTTGGTTTTAGATCAAGGCTTCGAGAACTTCGTTCGTAAACCTTTAGTTTATGCTCAGCCTGACAAATATAAATTCTTACCGATTTTTTACACCAAATTTTTAGAAAAACCAAATAATCCAATATTCACAATAGTCATTCCAGGTGCGGTTTCGCAGAAGAGAAGAAATTATGAAAGAGTTTTGAAATCAATTAAAATTTTTCATTTTCCTTTAGAAATTATATTCCTTGGAAAAGCACAAGGAAAAGAATTGGAAATGCTTCAAGATTTTGAACAATCAAAACCAGAAAATATTTCAATAAAATATTTCACAGAAAAGGTTCCACAAGATGTTTTTGATGATTATATGCAAAAAGCAGATGTTTTGTGGTGCCCAATTCAACAGGAAACGGAATTTTTCAGTCAAAAAGAAATTTACGGCTTTACCAAAATGAGTGGAAACATTGGCGATGCTGTTAAATTCGGAAAATTGGCGGTTTTTCCAGAAAATTATCCTTCGAAATATTCTTTTATTATTCCAGAAAAAGGAAGTCTAGGAGATTTTCTATTTACCAAAAAAGATATAGATTTTTCAGAATTCAGCAAAGAAAAAGTCTTACAAGAACTAGAAAAAACTATTTTTGCACTCTTATAATTCATTCATGAAATTCTATCAACTTCTCACAGAAGCGTCACAATATATCATTCCTCAGTTGTACAAACAGAGGTTTTTTAAGAAACAGAATCAACTTTCCCGCGAAAATATTATTTCCAGAAAAGTAGAACCAGAATTGCTTTGGTTGACCGAATTTCTTCCGAAAGATGCTGTTTTTATAGATGTTGGCGCAAACGTGGGACATTTTATTTATCAATTAGAATATCATCTTTTTCCTCAAAATATTTATGCTTTTGAACCGAATAAATCTTTGAACAGAAGATTGAAAAGGCTATTTCCGAAGGTTAAACTGTTTTCGGTGGCTTTGTCAGACGAAAACACGGTTGCAGAATTTAAAATTCCAGTTTTGAAAGGCGAAAAAGTAAATTCCAGAGGAACTTTGCAGACCGATTTCAGAGAAGAAAATGAAGAAAAAACCATTATTCAAAAGGTGAAAGTGGTAAAACTAGATGATTTTAACCCAATTCAAAAATTAGAAAAAGTAGATTTCATCAAAATAGATGTAGAAGGAAACGAGATGAAAACGCTTTTCGGAGCAAAGGAAACAATTTTGAAATTTAAACCAACGGTAATGGTAGAAATAGAACAGCGCCATCACCAAGAACCTGTTTGGAATTTAATTTCCGAAGTGGAAAATTGGGGTTTCGAAGCATATTATTTAGAGAGAAATACTTTTGAATTGAAAAGATTGACAGAAGAGTTTATCAAATCTCAAAATGCTATCTTTGTAAAAGATTATGAAAATTACATTAACAATATTATATTTATTGTAAAATCGTAAAGTTGTAAAATGGTTAAGATGTTTTTCCGACTCAATTATTTTACAGTTTCACGACTTTACAAATCAACAAGTCAACAACTTAAAAAAGAATGAGCGTAGTAGCCAGACAAAGTTTTAAATATTCTATCATAGGATACCTTGGTTTTTTACTGGGAACTGTTTCTGCTATTTTTATATTTCCGTTTGATATGGTTTTCTACGGGAAACTGCGTTTCGTTTTATCGGCTACCTTAATGTTGGTTCCTTTTGTGGTTTTCGGGTTGAGTTATTCTAATGTTTACTTTTTCGGGAAAGCCAAAGAAGAAGGGAAGCATCAAAATCTTTTTAGCCTTTCTTTAGTTGGTGTTGGGATTAATTTCTTGATTTTTTTACTCGGATTTTCCGCGTTTTTCTATATTTTTTCCTCATTTCAGGAAGATTCTGAGTTGTGGGATATGAAACGATTGATTTTGCCAATGGTTTTGGTAATGTCGCTTTCCGCAGTTTTTAACCGATATATTTCTAATTTCAAAAGAATCGTTGTTCCGAATATTTTTGAAAATATCTTCCCAAAATTAGCCAATCTTGGAGCGTTTTGTCTGTTCTTTTTCTTAGGAACTTCAGAAAAAATATCTTACGGATTTTTCTTAGGCGTTTTTGTGCTGGGATTAATTGGTTATGTATTGTATATCAATAAATTAGAAAAAATAGCTCCAGATTTCAGTACAGATTTTGTTAAAAAAGACAAACTTTGGAAAGAAATCTTGAATTACAGTTTCTATGGATTTTTAGGGAATTTAGGAAGTTTCTTAGCACTGAATATTTCCAATTATATGATTGGCGAAAAGCTTTCTTTCGAAGAAAACGGAATTTATAGCACGGTTTTTTCTGTGGTACAACTCATCAGTATTCCTTCGATGGGATTGTATAATATTTCTGCGCCCATTATTAGTAAACATTTTGCAGACGACACCATTAAAGAACTCGATGTTTATTATAAAAAAACCTCACTGAGTTTGTTTTTTCTAGGTTTGGTGCTATTTTCTTGTATCGCAGTTGGTTATCCTTACCTCACGGATTTTATGCCAAAATCTGGAAAATTATTATTGGAAGCGCAACCGTTGGTTTGGGTAATTGGTTTTGCATTGTTGTTTGAATTAGCAACAGGTTTTAACAGTCACATTATTTCCATGTCAAAATATTATCGATTTAATATTTACGTGATGTTGTTTTTGGCGGTTCTTACCACGAGTCTTAACTTTTATTTCATCAATAAAACCAGTTTAGGAATTCTGGGAATTTCTATTTCTTACGCCGTTTCATTGACGATTTTTAACTTGACCAAAATTGCGTTCAACTACTATCAATTCAAGGTTTCTCCTTTTACGATAGAAATGTTGTACAGTGTAATTTTAGCAACTTTAGCCATTTCCTTGGCGATTGTTTTGCCTAATTTTTCAAATAGTTTTTTGAATTTGGTATACAAACCAGCTTTGGTTTTGATTATTTTCTTTGTGGGCAATCACTTTATGAGAATTTATCCTTTAGATAAGTTTTTAACCAAAGATTTTCTAAAGTCACTTTTTAAGTTTTAAAAAATCCTAAATCTGAAATCCCAAATCTAAAATCCCAAATCTAAAATCGTAAATATATAGGGCAATCTTTTTCTGCCTCTACTTTTGCCAAAGCAAGAAAAAGTCGGGCTATTCGTTACAATCTTTTATTTTTCCATTTGTCAAAGAAAAATAAAAGGATTTTCACTTCTATCTCTATTGCAGAAATATATACCTTTTAACCAAATTTACCCTCCAAAATTCCTAAAATTTCTGTAAATTTGCGACTTACAACAAGTTATGGAAAGCATACAAATTCACGACAAATCTTTCGTGCCTTACCTAAAGCACGACGAACTTCAAGAAATCGTAAAAAATCTTGCAGAAAAAGTTTACGAAGATTATAAAGATGAAACTCCTGTTTTTATCGGGGTTTTAAATGGTGTAATCATGTTTTTTTCTGATTTTTTAAAGTATTATCCAGGGAAATGCGAATTGGCATTTATCCAAATGTCTTCTTATGCTGGAACACAATCTACAGGAATTGTTTACAAGAAAATGGACTTGACCAAAGAAGTAGAAGGAAGACACATTATCTTAATGGAAGATATTGTAGATACAGGAAATACCATCGAAAGTTTATACAATTATTTCGAAAATACACAGAGACCAAAATCTCTAAAAGTGGCAACACTTTTACTCAAACCAGAAGTCTATAAAAAAGATTTCAAAATACATTATGTAGCCAAAGAAATTCCTAATAAATTCGTGTTGGGTTATGGATTAGATTATGATGAATTAGGAAGAAACTTACCAGATTTGTACCAATTAGAAGATGGTAGAATAAATCATTGATTGCAGTCAGCTTTCTGCAATCAGCAATCAGCAAAAAAAATAATAATCAAAATGCGTGATTATAAAAAATATGATATTTGGAAATTGAGTCATTTATTGACTTTAGAAGTTTATAAAATAACTGAAAGTTTTCCAAAAGAAGAAATATTTGGGCTTACATCGCAGATTAGAAGAGCATCAAGTTCTATAGGAATAAATATAGTAGAAGGTTGTGGTAGAGGAAGTGATGAGGATTTTAAAAGATTTTTGAGAAATGCATCTGGTTCTGCCTTTGAAGTAGAATATATACTTTTGCTCTCAAAAGATTTGAATTATATTTCAGAAGAGAAATTTATAGAATTAACTCCAAAAGCAGAAGAATTGAAAATGAAAATCTCTAAATTAATTCTCAAAATTGAAGAAGATATCAATAAAAAGAAAAATAGATAAATAATATTAACCAAAAAAAATTGGCATTGCAAAGCTGAAAGCTGAAAGCAGATTGCCGAATGCTAAAAATGATAAACATCGTTCTATTCGGTCCTCCAGGAAGTGGTAAAGGAACCCAAGCACAAAACCTAATTGAAAAATTTAACCTTAAGCAAATTTCCACAGGTGATTTGTTCCGTTTTAACATGAAAAATGATACGGAATTAGGAAAATTGGCTAAATATTATATTGACAAAGGAGAATTGGTTCCAGACCAAGTAACCATTGATATGTTAGTAGATGAGCTTAAAAAACCTACAGATACTAATGGTTTTATTTTCGATGGTTTTCCAAGAACTTCTTACCAGACTGAGGTTTTAGACCAAATTGTAAAAGAACAATTAAATTCAGAAATTTCTGTATGTCTTTCACTTATTGTAGAAGACGAAATCTTAGTGCAAAGATTAGTAAAAAGAGGCGAAACTTCTGGCAGGGTAGATGATAGTGAAGAAGGAATCATCAGACACAGAATAGAAGAATATTATGCTAAAACTGCTGAAGTAGCAGAGTTATATAAACAACAAGGCAAATATGTAGAAATTAATGGAGTAGGAGAAATCTCTGAAATTTCTGAAAAACTTTTTGCCGAAGTAGAAAAAATTAAATAATTATGTACGAGTTGCGGGATTCGAGTTACGAGGTAATTCCGTAAAAACTCGAAACTCGAACCTCGTATCTCTCAACTATGTCAAATTTTGTAGATTACGTAAAAATACATTGTAAATCAGGTCACGGTGGTGCTGGTTCTGCGCATCTTCGTAGAGAAAAATATATTCCCAAAGGTGGACCAGATGGTGGCGATGGAGGAAGAGGAGGGCATGTTATTATGAGAGGAAATGCTCAAGAATGGACATTGCTTCCGCTTCGTTATACGCGTCATGTAAAGGCAGAACGCGGCGAAAATGGTGGTAAAAACCAATTGACTGGAGCTTATGGAGCAGATGTTTACATTAATGTTCCTATTGGTACCATTGCCAAAAATGAAGAAGGCGAGATTATTGGTGAAATAATGGAAGATGGTCAAGAAATCATCATCATGAAAGGAGGAATGGGGGGTCTTGGAAACGAGCATTTCAAATCTTCTACCAATCAAACTCCGCGCTATGCACAACCAGGAATGCCTGGAGAAGAAGGTTATGTGGTTTTTGAACTCAAAATTTTAGCAGATGTAGGATTAGTTGGTTTTCCAAATGCTGGGAAATCTACACTTTTAGCTGCTGTTTCTGCGGCAAAACCAAAAATCGCAGATTACGCTTTTACTACATTGACTCCCAATTTAGGAATTGTAGAATACAGAAATTTCAAGTCTTTTGTAATGGCAGATATTCCCGGAATTATTGAAGGAGCTGCAGAAGGAAAAGGCCTTGGTCATAGATTTTTAAGACATATTGAGAGAAACTCTATCTTGCTTTTTATGATTCCTGCAGATTCTGAAGATCATTACAAAGAATATCAAATTCTACACAAAGAATTAGAAGAATATAATCCAGAATTAATAGATAAAGACATCATTGTTTCTATTTCTAAATCAGATTTGCTAGATGATGAATTGAAAAAAGAAATCACCGCAGAGTTTCCAGAAAATCTGAAACCGCTTTTCTTTTCAGGAGTTACGCAAGAAGGTTTGGTAGAACTGAAAGATGTAATCTGGAAAAAATTACACGGATAAAAAAAAAGAAAGCGTTCATTTTTGAACGCTTTTTTCATTTATTTCTAAAAGACTATCTTTGTCCCATTATTCGCGGCATTCTTTAGCCAAAGTAGAAAATACTTTTTCAAATATCTGTAAATATTTCACAGATTTTTTGAGCAAAAAATGTTGAAGTAAAATACTTCGCCCGCACACATTTTTAAAATTTAAACATTTGTTATTTACAGATTTACAATTGATTAAGCCTATCCTTGATGCGCTTACCCAAGAAGGTTATGAAAAACCAACACCTATTCAATCACAAGCGATTCCACATTTATTAGAAGGCAAAGACTTACTAGGAACTGCTCAAACAGGAACCGGAAAAACCGCAGCATTTGCTATTCCTATTTTGCAAAATCTTTATCATAAAAACACCAAAAACCATCAAATTAAGGCTTTAATTCTTACGCCAACCAGAGAATTAGCGATTCAAATTGAAGAAAGTTTCAAAGCTTACGGAAGACATTTGCCGCTGAAAACTTTGGTGATATTCGGAGGTGTAAAACAAGGCGCTCAAGAACAAGCTCTGAAAAAAGGGGTTGATATTTTGGTAGCCACTCCAGGAAGATTGCTCGATTTTATCAATCAAGGTATTATTTCGCTTAAAAATTTAGAAATTTTTGTTTTGGATGAAGCAGATAGAATGCTCGATATGGGTTTTGTTCACGATGTGAAAAGAGTAGTAAAGTTACTTCCACCGAAAAGACAAACTTTGTTTTTCTCAGCGACTTTTCCTAAAGAAATTCAAGAATTGGCGAATTCTATGCTCAGAAATCCTGTAAAAGTAGAAGTGGCTCCCGTTTCTTCAACTGCAGATACCATTAATCAATCGATTTATTTTGTAGAAAAAGACGACAAATTAGATTTGTTGACACACATTCTTCAAGACGAAAAGTTAGACCAAGTATTGGTTTTTGCCAGAACAAAACACGGTTCTGATAAAATTGCTAGAAAACTTCATAAAGATAATATTTCAGCGGAAGCGATTCACGGGAATAAATCTCAAAATGCCAGACAAACCGCTTTAAGTAATTTCAAAAACAAGAAAACAAGAGTTTTGGTGGCGACTGATATTGCAGCAAGAGGAATTGACATTGACGACTTAAAATATGTGATTAATTTCGAGCTTTCAGACGTTTCTGAAACCTATGTTCACCGAATTGGTAGAACAGGAAGAGCGGGAGCAGAAGGAACTTCTATTTCGTTTGTAGATGGTCTTGATTTAGTGAATTTAAGAAACACCGAAAAACTGATTGGTAAGAAAATTCCAGTGGTGAAAGATCATCCTTTTCATCCTGAAAAATTAGTTGAACAAAAAAGAGATTCAAACAATAAACCTTTTGTTCCTAAACCAAAACCTCAGAAAAAAGAAGACATTAACTTTAAAAAACCCAAAAAGAAGGTTTTTTATAGAAAGAAATAAATTAAAAATGCCACGAATGCACTAATCTTTTATGCATTCGTATTGTTTTAATTTTATAGAGTAGAAAAAATATTTGTGCATTTGTGGCAAAATCATTTGGCGAAAATTCGATGTGCATTTTCAGTTGTAATTTTATCAATTTCTGCAAAGTCTTTATTGTAAATATTGACGAGTTTTCCAACGACCAAATCCAGGTAAGAACTTTCATTTCTTTTTCCACGATGCGGAACTGGTGCCAAATAAGGCGAATCTGTTTCCAGAACAATTTTTTCTAAAGGAATTTCATGTAAAAATTGGTCGATTTTACCATTTTTAAAGGTAATAACTCCACCAATTCCAAGAAGGAAATTCAAATCTATCGCTCGTTTTGCTTGTTCTAAATTTCCAGAAAAACAATGGAAAATACCTCTTAATTTCGGGTGTTTTTTACGTTCTAAAACCTCGAAGGTTTCATCAAAACTTTCTCTGGTATGAATAATAATTGGTAAATCTCTTTCAATTGCCCAATCTATCTGTTTTTCAAAAGCTTTTATCTGAATGTCAAGCGTAGTTTTGTCCCAGTACAAATCAATTCCGATTTCACCAATCGCAGGAAATGGTCTCTTGTTCAAATAATTTTCTACAATTTCTAATTCTTTTTCCCACGTTTCTGGTTTTACATAACAAGGATGCAATCCCATCATTGAGAAAATTTGATTGGGAAATTCTGCTTCTAATTGAAGCATTTTTTCGTGTGATTCTGAATCAATGGCAGGTAAATAAAATTCGGTAACGCCCTTATTAATGGCGCGATGAATCATTTCTGTTCTGTCTTCATCAAATTCTTCTGAATATAAGTGTGTATGTGTGTCAATCATAATTGAGTTCAGAGTTTTTTTTAAGTTTCAGTTTCATCAGCAAATCAGTCTGTACATCTTTTCCGAGAACAAAGTCATGTTTTCCGAAGATTTCAAAATCATTTTTTTCATAAAAACGAATGGCTCTATGGTTTTCTTCCCAAACACCAAGCCAAACATATTCTAAATTCTTTTCTCTCCCGATTTCTATGGCTTTATCAAAGAGAATTTGTCCGATTTTTTGACCTAAAAATGCTTTTAAAACATAAATTCTTTCAATTTCGAAGTGGTTTTCTTCTAATTTTTCGGTTTGAGCATCTTTGAAATTCAGTTTAAAGTAACCCAAAATCTCACCATTATTTTCAGCGAAATAAAACTCAGAATTTACATTTTCGAGTTCAGTTTTTAGCTTTTCAATGCTCAGATTTTCAAGGAGATATTTTTGCATGTCTTCTTCTGTATTCACTTCTTCAAAGGTTTCCTTGAAGGTTTGAATACTGAGATTTCTAAGCGTTTCTAATTCGTTGATATTGAGTTTTCTGATTTTCATTCTATAAAAATCTTATGTTTTACTTTCTGTTGTTGAAGGGCTATTTTTTCTTTTAATTTTTCTAAAAATTCCAAATATTTTGGAGATTTTTCATCATTAGGACGGTGTTCTAGGGCTGCTTTTATTTTGTAGTTTTCGGTAATGAAATATTTTACTTCTTCTGAAAAATAAGCATTCCCGAATTTTTCCCAAATGTACTGAATCGCTTGTTGATTAGGATGAATTAAGTCTTCTTTGTAAAATCTGTAATCACGCAAATCGTCCATCATGATTTCGTAAATCGGTAAATAATGACAGTTTTCGAAATGGGGAAGTGTTTCATGAAGCGCACAAATCAGCTTAGATTTACTCAATTGATTTTCGGTCATTCCATCTTTGGCATGACGAACTGGTGAAACTGTAAATAGAATTTGAACGTCATTTTCGCAAATATCTTTTAGATTTTCTATGGTTTCTGTGATGGAATTTTTCAATTCCTCATCTGTTAAAAGTCTTTTGTGAAAGAACTTTTGCGGAATTTTATGACAGTTCGCCACCAATTGTTTTTTAGGTAAAAATTCGTAGATAAATGAAGTTCCGTAGGTGATAATCACCCAATTGGTTTTTTGTAGAAATTGGTTTCCCGTTTCTATGTTTTGATTGATTCTTTCTAGGGTTTTATGTGCATAAAAACTGTTGAAAGAAGTGTGGTGGTTCAGCGAAATGTACTCTTGATTATAGAGAATTAAATCTTCTTCTTTGTACTTTTTGCAATCGTGTAGATTTTGGATGGCAATATTCAACGAAAATGGGTTGAAAATCGTTCCAAAAGGATTGCAAAGTGTCTGCATTTGTCCGTTTTTGAGCAGTTGAGACATTTCAGCAGCAAAGCAAGAACCGACAGAAAAAATGCTGTCGGTTAAAAGGATTTTCTTTTCAGAAATAGGAATATGGACTTCTGTTCTGAATTTCATTTTAAGAGTTTCTTCTCAATAAATAATTAGCCAATTCCATGAAAGGTTTTTTCTTTTCTTCTGGTGCGTCTATTTGTTTTAAGAAATCGTGACCTATTTCGTTGTGTTTTTGAATTAGTCTAAGTACTTTTTCGTCTACTTTATTTCTTCTAAAAATTTTCTCTACGCTGTAGATTTTGTCTACATTTTCAGTTTTTTTAGAATACCAAAAATCGAGTTCTTTTTTCTCTGCTTCATTGGCATGTTCCATCGCAAGGAGATAAAGCACGGTTTTTTTGTTTTCATAAATATCACCAGCGTGTTTTTTACCAAACTGTTCTACATTCCCAAAAACATCTAAATAATCATCCATAATTTGGAACGCAATACCAATGTGTTTTCCGAAATTATAAAGAAGTTCTGCATCTTCTTTTTTGGCACCAGCAATGAGTGCTCCAATTTGGAATGAAGCGGCACTTAGAACTCCTGTTTTGTTGGTAATCATTTCTATGTAATCATCATAGGTTACGTTTTCCATGGTTTCGAAGTTCACATCCATTTGTTGACCTTCACAAAGAACTGCACCTGTTTCAGAGAAAATTTTAATACATTCTTTGAAAAGTTTTGGTTCTAAATCTTCAAAAAATTGGTAAGCTTTTATCAGTAATGCATCGCCAGAAAGTATGCCGATATTAATTCCGTGCAAAGTATGAATGGTAGGTTTTCCTCTTCTGAGTGGTGCTTCATCCATAATGTCATCATGAATGAGTGTAAAATTATGGAAAAATTCTATGGCAAGAGCGGGTTTCATTGCTTTTTCTATTTCTCCACCAAAAAGTTCATTAGCCATAAGAACCATGATGGGTCTTAATCTTTTTCCGCCATGAGAAATGATGTAATTCATGGGTTCGTAAAGTTCGGTTGGCTTATTTTTGAAGGAGTGTTTTTCAATTGCTTTGGCAACTATTTCTTGATATCTGTCTATGAATTCCATACATGTTAATTTTTACAAAAATACAATTCTTAAGGTTTAAAAAAAAGAAAAACTACTTGTAAAGACAAGTAGTTTCAATATTATTTAAAAAATATTATTTTTTATAAAGCGATTACACCAAGATAGCATAATGCTGCAATAACTGCACTAATAGGAATAGTAATTACCCATGCCCAAAGTAAACTGATGGTAACTCCCCATCTTACTGCAGAAACTCTTTTGGTAAGTCCTACACCAATAATAGAACCTGTAATGGTGTGTGTAGTAGATACAGGAATACCAAGGTGATCGGTAAGGAATAAGGTAATAGCACCAGCTGTTTCAGCACTTACACCTTCTAATGGTGTAACTTTAGTAATTCTAGTACCCATGGTTTTTACAATTTTCCAACCACCACTCATTGTTCCTAAACCGATGGCTAAGAATGATACGAATGGTACCCAGATATAATCTGTGGTGAAGTGATTAAAACGATCAGCACTTTCCATAGTGGCATATACGTCTGTACCACCAATCATATTTACGTGGTAATAAATAACAGCAGCACCTATGATTCCCATTACTTTTTGAGCGTCATTTAATCCGTGACCTAAACTGAAAAGTGCAGAAGAAAACAACTGCCATTTTTTAAATTGTTGATCAGCTTTGTGAGGATTAGATTTCTTAGAAAAATACACAATGATTAAAGTAATGATTACCGAAACAATCATCCCAATAATTGGTGCTAAGAAGATGAATAAAAAGATAGGAATTACCTTTTCATATTTAACCACATTCTGTGTAAAAAGCTCCGAAAAAGCAAGTTTTAATTTTTCAATAATGGTAAAATCTGGATGAACTAGAGCTACTGCATTATAGTCTAAAACTAAAGCATGCATAAGAGCAGCACCTAAGAAACCACCAATAAGTGTGTGTGATGATGATGAAGGAATACCAAACCACCAGGTTAATAAATTCCAAGCGATAGCCGCAATCAATCCTGAAAAAATTACTTCTAAGGTAATGTAATTTTCATTTACTGTTTTGGCGATGGTATTACCGATTTTAAATTCTCCGATGACGTATGCTGCAAAGAAAAAAGCAACAAAATTCCAAAGTGCAGCCCATAATACTGCCTGAAACGGCGAAAGTACTTTAGTAGAAACTATGGTTGCAATAGAATTCGCGGCATCGTGGAAACCGTTGATAAAATCAAAAATTAATGCAAGTGCAATAATAATGATTAATAGTAAGGGAAAATCCATTCTCTATAAATTTTTAAGGTTAATGAAAATAGATTTATGCGTATTTAATAACAATGCTTTCAATGGTATTGGCTACGTCTTCCGCTTTATCAGTTACGATTTCTAGATATTCTAAAACTGATTTTACTTTAATGATTTTGATAGGGTCATTGCTTTCAAAAACATCTACAATTCCTTGGCTTAGCACATCATCTGCAATGTTTTCAAAAGAATTAATTTTGATGCAAGATTCTTTAACTTCTTTAGGATTCGCAAACTCTTTTAAGTTTTTAATCGCGTTTTGAATTTCTACACAAGATTTGTAAATCAATAAAGAAAGCTCTGAATATTGTTTTACTTCTGGACTCTTGTATAAATAGATGTATTTAGCTGAAGCAAATAAATAATCTGCGATGTCATCTAAACCAGCTGCAAGATAATTAATATCTTCTCTGTCAAAAGGAGTGATGAAGTTTTCACCTAATTGCACAAAAATTTCGTGAGTAAGGTCATCCATTTGATGTTCGTAATCACTCATTTTTTTTAACAAAGTATCATCATTGATGTCAAAATCTGTAATTCCTTCGTGAAATTCTTTTGACATGTCTATCAATTTTTCTGCTACTTGTTCAAACAATACAAAGAAAATTTTGTCTTTTGGTTGAAATGCTCTGAAAATGTTTCCAATTCCCATTGTTTTATATTTAATTATAATTTGTTACAAATTTCTGAAAAAAATGTGGTGCGAAGGTTATAGTTTTGTTAAGTTTTATTAACATTAACTTAATCTGCTACGTTGTAAGGTTCGTGTTCCCCGAGTTTAGCTCTGTCTAAGGTGAAATTAAATGCCAAATACAAGAAATGTAAGCTTCTAAGGTTAGGATTAAGTTCTCTTTGCCACATATAACCTAGATTGGTAGAAACGCTTGAGTTAAATACATATCCTACACCTCCGAAAATTCTATTTCTCTTAAATAAATCTCCATTTGGACCAATGAAAAGTTCGTCAAAAGCATTCGCAAAAATGGTTTTTGGAGCCATTTTATCACTGTTAAGAGGCAACGTTAGAGTAGTTCTGAATCTGTATCTTTCATCATTGGTATTTACGTCTGTAATTGCGTTATGAAAGAAACGTTTTTCGAGACGTATTCTATTGTCAATCTTTAATTTATCCACATTAATGGAATATGTGTGTTGTAACCAAATTCTGAATTCTTCATTGGCAATTCTGCTTTCTTTGTAGGTTGCATATCTTCCTAAACCCACAAAAAATTGGTTGCTTTTATTAAGATTATAACCTATTCCTCCTTTGATTTCGTAATAATCGGGTTTGCTAAAATCTTCTATCGAACGTTCTTGTAATTCTAAGTAAGCATTCCATTTTGGATTATGTTTGTAATTGAGTGAAACTACAGCAAAACCAGAAAGATGTTCTGAACTATTGGTTTGAGATTTTGCGAAAATAGCAAAAGTAAAAATGAAGATAATGCAAAATTTGCGTATCATTAGAATGCTTTTTTTGAGTCTTGCGAAGCTAATCATAATAAAGAAAATTAATGTTACGGTAATGTTAAATTAACATATAAAATAAATGTTTACCATAATTTTAAAAATTTTATCTCTATACAAATGTACACAAAATAAAAAAACGCTACCGAAAAAGTAGCGTTTTTATGTTAAGTCAGAAAAAATTAGTTGGCCACTTCGGCGCGCATATCTTTTCCTTTAAATTTCTGTGTTTGTAAACCTTTTAGAACTTCGTCTTTAAAAGATTTTTCAACTTCGAAGAATGAGAATTTTTCTAGAATTTCTATATCACCGATGTCTGCACGTTTCTTAGACTTAGCCGTAGCTTTATTGATGATTTCTAGCATGTCCATTTTCTTTAGATTATCTCTTTTACCAAGGTTAAAGAAAAATCTGGTCATGTTTTCGTTTCTGCGTTTTGGTTTTCCGCCTCTTTCTCTTCCTCCGTCTCTGTCCGAACGTCTTTCGCTTCTATCTCCTCTGTCTCTGTCTCTTCCTCTTCCTCTATCACGGTCACGATCTCTTCTGCTGCCTCTGTCATCTCTGTCATTAGATAATTTTTGGTCTGCCAAATCTTGTTTGTCTTTATAGAAAAGCGCTAAATCTCTTAGCTGAAGTTGAAGCAACTGGTGAACCAATTCTTCTTTAGAGAATGCAGATAAATCAGGGATAAGGCTGTCGTCAAAAGTGAAAAGCTCTTCGTGTTCTGTAAACAGTTTTTCGAAAACACCTTCTACTTGAGCTTTGATGATTTCTTCACCTGTTGGAATTTTTTTCTCTACAATTTCAATTTTTGTAGAAAGTTTGATTTGTTTTAGTTTTCTAGATTCTTCAGGTTTAATTAAAGACATAGAAATACCATCTTTACCAGCTCTACCAGTTCTACCACTTCTATGTACGAAAACTTCTGGATCATCTGGAAGCGAGTAGTGGATTACGTGCGTAAGAGAATTTACATCAAGTCCTCTCGCTGCTACGTCTGTTGCAACCAAAATGTCAATGTTTTTCAAACGGAATTTTTTCATTACCGTATCTCTCTGTGCTTGAGATAAATCACCGTGAAGTGCATCTGCTGCATAAGCATTTTGCATTAAGAAATCTGCAACTTCCTGAGTTTCCATTCTTGTTCTACAGAAAATAATAGAATACTGATTAGGATTGGCATCCAATAATCTTTTTAGGGCTTCTTTTTTCTGTCTGTAACCTACCACATAATATTCGTGCTTAATGTTTTTCTTAACTTCGTTAATAGAACCTACAGAAATTCTGTGTGGATTGGTCAAATAATTTTTGGTAATACGTTCTACCTCTTTGCTCATCGTAGCAGAGAAAAGTAACGTTTGTTTTTCAGAAGGAGTTTCGTTTAAAATAGTTTCCAAATCATCTTTGAAACCCATAGAAAGCATTTCATCAGCTTCGTCTAAAACGAGCCAATGGATTTCTGAAAAATCTAAAGCTTTTCTACCAATTAAATCAATTACACGTCCTGGAGTTCCTACAATAATCTGTGGTTTCTCACGAAGTGAACGAATTTGGTCTGTAATACTGCTTCCTCCATAAACTGCGGTAGTTTTTAGGTTAGGAAGGTACTTTGTATAGTTTTTAATGTCTTTGGTAATCTGAAGGCAAAGTTCACGAGTAGGGCAAAGCACTAATAACTGGATTTTACGACTTGCGTCGTCTATCATATCCAGAATCGGAAGCGAAAATGCTGCTGTTTTGCCTGTTCCTGTTGCCGCAAGTGCGATGAGATCGCGAGTATCCGAAAGGATAAAAGGAATAGTCTGTTTCTGGATTTCTGTCGGCTGTTCGTAGCCGAGTTCGCCAATTGCCTTCAATAAATCAGGACTTAAATTGGATTCCGTAAATAAATTCATTTAAAGATCGTCTATAATAATTAAGCGGCAAAGATAGTGATTTTATTTTTAATAAAAAATTGCGTAAAAAAATCAATAATTAATAAAATCAAATTTTGCTACTTATAAGTACAAAAGTCAAAGCCAAAATCGCTGGTAATGCTTGTACAAAAAATATTTTTCTAGAAGCAGAAAGTGCACCATAAATTCCCGCCACAATTATACAGCCCAAAAAGAACAGTTGAATATTTTTTTGCCATTCTGCATTTTCTATAAAAAAGCTCCAAATTAAACCTGCTGCCAAAAAACCATTATACAAGCCTTGATTGGCGGCTAATTTTTTGGTAGGTTTAAAGAGTTCATTTGGCAAAGAACCTTTGAAAGTTTTCTTACCCAAAGTTTCCCAAGCAAACATCTCCATATATAAAATATAAAGATGTTCTAGGGCTACTAATGCGACTAAAATGGTTGAGAAGATTTGCATGATGAATTAAAATTAATTGTAATTGATTTTGATGTAAAGTGATTAAAACTAAATCTTGTTGAATTCAAGTTCTATTTTATTTTTCTCTATTATTACATCTGAATATTTGGTGATAATTTTCTTTTTTTTCCAGAAGGGATAAAATAAAATACTAGATTTACCAATATTAACAGTTTTTCCATTTGAATAAATAATTTCTGTAATTTCTTTATAAATATAATCTCCTTTTATATGTAATGTCGTTTTAATTTGATTAGTCAATAAATCAAATACTCTAATTATACCATTTTCCAAATTATTGTAATCTTCACTATAATGGCTGTGGTTTAGTCCAAAACCAACAGTTAATTCATCTTTATTCATGGACAACCAAAAATTTGAATCTTTCAACTCCAAAAATTTTGTTTCATGTCCTTGAGAAAAAATTACTCTTTCGCCAAGTTTTTCTTTCAGCAAGTTATAAATGTCTTCAAATTTTTTTTCGTGAGTTTTCATTTGACAATAATATTAGCTCATAAATTTAAGCTAAGTATTTTTTAAATTTTGCTTACTTTTTTTGATTTTTAAATCTTTTCTAATTTTAGAATTGTGTATTAAACCTGGTAATCCTATGCTTTTACGATTTTTATTTACTTGTATTGAGTCAATGATTTCAACACCATTAAATCCATAGATAGTTTTGTTTTGTTTTTCTACAAATAATAAATTATAGTCTATCATCATTGCGTAATCTCTCGGAGCACACTCACCTGATTTGACATATTCAAGTAATTTTTTTTCAAAATATGGATATTTATCACTTTCAATCATATGAGTAAGAAACGTTGGCATAGGAAACCAACCAATTTTATCACTAGAAGGGAAGCCATAATTTTCAAATGTCCATATTAATAATCTGGCGTTTTTATCTACATTTTTTTTGACTAATTTTAAATTAGTTGGTCTTTCTTCTTGATCTCTTTTTAAAGCTATTTTAAAAGAGTCAATTAGAGTTTTATTTAAATTTTTGTTCCAATTTTTAATCACATTATTTACGTCAGAGCTATCAACTTTATATTTTTCTAATAAATGGATGATCTTTTTGTCATTTTTCTTTGTTTCCCAATTGTAACCATTTAATTTAACTAATTTTAGTAAGCTTTTCTTTCCACCAAAGTTTTTGTTGTAATAATCAGATAATATGATAAAATTTTCAAATTCATTAAGTCTATCATCATTTTTGGGTTCAAATTTTTTAAATACTTTTCTATATTTTTTTAATGATTTAATGGTATCATTTTCAAAGCGCATAATACTATCCGCAATTAAAACTTTATTATAATAAACTATGTAATTTGTTTTTTGGTTTTTACAAGAAATTAAAAGAATTAATAAAATGAATGTGAGAAAGCTTTTCATGATTAGTTTTTTTGCTAATTTAACAAAAAAATCGTCACATCACTGCAACGATTTTATAATTTATAATTCATAACTCATCACTGAGTTTAGCTTGTTCTAATCCATTTCCAAAGCTCTTTAAAAGTCGCTTTGTTGCCGTACATTAAAATTCCTACTCTGTAAATTTTGGCAGCCAAATACACCATTCCTAGCGTAGAAATCACCAATAAGAAAATAGAAAGTGCAATTTGCCAAACAGGAACGCCAAAAGGAATTCTCGCAATCATCGCCACTGGTGAAGTAAGCGGAATAATAGATAACCAAAACGCCATCGGTCCTTCTGGATTATTGATTAGCCCAAAACTTCCGTACATTCCCAGCATCAATGGTAAAATGCCAATCATGGTAAATTGTTGGGTTTCGGTTTCATTGTCTACGGCAGAACCTATCGCTGCATACATAGAACTGTAAAAAATGTAGCCCAATAAAAAGAAAACAATGAATACAAAAATGATTATTCCGAAATTCATGTCCAAAAGAGAATGAGAAATTTCTGCGAAAACGCTTTGAATATCTAATTTATCCAACGGAATTTCTTCTTGCTGAGTAAGATTTCCAGAAATTTTAGAAAAGCCTTGGTTAAAGAAAATAGCGCCCAAAATGGTCATGGTAATCCAAATCGCAAATTGGGTTAAAGCGACCAATGTTACGCCTAGAATTTTGCCCATCATGAGTTCAAAAGGTTTTACAGAAGAGATGATGATTTCTACCACTCTGTTGTTTTTTTCCTCTAAAACACTGCGCATTACACGAACTCCGTAAATAATGATGAACATAAAAGTCACGTACATTAATCCCATACTCAAACCAGATTTTACCCCAAAAGCAAGTGTGCTGTCTTGTTTGTTATTGTCCACCACATTTTTGGTGTTGATTTCGAAGTTTTTATCAATATTTTCGATTTGAGCTTCTGTAAGTCCCAGATTTTTTATTTTTTCTTTCTTAATCACTTCAGACATCGAAAAAGCGATGTTTTGCTTCACATCAAAACCAATATTTTTATTGACCAAAAGTTGGGTCTTTTTTTGTAAATTTTCAAAATTTTGGTCTTGCAATTTGGGAATAATAAGCAGTCCATCTACATTGTCTACCATTTCTGGAAGCGTAGTGGTCAAAGCTTGTTCTGTAGATTCTGGCAGATAAATAAACTTCACATCTTTTGGCGTTTTCATGTTTTGTTGAAACACACCACTTTTATCGATGACATTAAAAGTGTATTCGGTTTCATTCGCTTTGAGCATAAAAGCAATTAAAGCACCGAATCCTATCAATAGAATTGGGGCTAAAAGCGTGAGAATGATAAAAGATTTCTTTTTAACCTGTGTTAAAAATTCTCTTTTGGTTATGATGAAGATATTTTTCATTTTGTTGCTTTCGGCTTTCTGCAATATGCATTCTGCCTTATATTTTTTGTGAAAAATTAATAATTATAAACTGCTGATTGCTGATTGCGGAGAGCTTACTGCTGTAATAAATACTTCATTCATGCTCGGAATTTTTTCGTCAAAACTTCTTATTTTTCCAGCTTTCATTAAATCATTGAGCAGAAGATTTTGGTCTTCATTGTAGTTTAAGTCAAAAGAAATTAAACCATGTTGGTCATGAATATTGACCAGTTGATACTGATTTTTCAGCGTTTCTAAATTTTCGGAATTTACATCAGACAAAACCACGTTGAATAGATTTTGCTTGAATTTTTCTCTTACTTCAAAGACTTTTCCGTCTAAAATTTTTCTAGATTTATTGATGAGAGCCACACTATCACAAAGTTCTTCTACACTTTCCATGCGGTGAGTAGAGAGAATGATGGTGGTTCCTTGTTCTTTCAGTTGAAGAATTTGGTCTTTTACTAAATTCGCATTCACCGGGTCAAATCCAGAAAATGGCTCATCGAGAATCAATAATTTAGGTTGATGCAATACAGTTACCACAAACTGAATTTTCTGCGCCATTCCTTTAGAAAGTTCAGAAAGTTTTTTGTTCCACCATTGGTCAATTTCTAAACGGTCAAACCAATATTTCGCCTGAGATAGCGCATCTTGTTTTTTCATTCCTTTGAGCGCTCCGAAATAGAGAATTTGGTCTCCAACAGTCATGTTTTTGTACAATCCTCTTTCTTCAGGCATGTAACCGATGTCTTTAATATGATGAGGATTAAGTTTTTCTCCATTAATGAAAACTTCGCCAGAATCTGCTTGTGTAATTTGGTTAATAATTCTGATGAAAGTGGTTTTTCCTGCTCCATTTGGACCAAGAAGTCCATAAACAGAAGCTTTTGGAACTTGAATGCTGAAATATTGCAATGCAATTTTTTTTCCAGCACTATATGTTTTGGTAACGTGATTTGCTTGTAGCATTATAGTTTAAATTCTAAAGAATTAGTTGCGAAATTACGGAATTGTTACGAGATAAAAGAAGATTTAAGAGCAATACTAATAATACAATTATTTGTTTCATATGCTCTGTCGTTCCTACGGAACTTTATTTGTTTTGTCTGAATTTTACTACAAACGTTTCGTTCCTACGGAACTCACTTTTTTAAATTTTAAAAAAATTAAATCACTTTAATGAAAAATACTGAAAATTTAAATCTTCCATCATCCGACATTCACCATTCACGATCTAACTTATTTATAAATCTCCACTTCTATTTCTCCATCTTCTGTAATGGCACCTCTGTACATTCCAGAAGTATTAAATGGCATAGCGATATTTCCGTTTTTGTCTAGCGCAATTAAACCACCATCACCGCCCATTTTTTCGATTTCGTCTATGGTTTCTTGAGCTGCGGTTTTCACATCTTTATTCAAATATTGAATTTTTGCTGCGATGGTTCTTGCTGCAGTAGAACGAATGAAAAATTCGCCCCATCCTGTTGCAGAAATTCCTACATTTTCATCAGCATAAGTTCCTGCACCAATAATCGGTGCGTCGCCAATTCTTCCATATTTTTTGTTGGTCATTCCGCCAGTAGAAGTTCCTGCTGCCAAATTCCCGAATTGGTCAAGAGCAACACAACCTACGGTTCCAAATTTCTGGTCAATGATGAAATAATCAGGTTTTGAATTTTCTGCTTTTGGATTTTTAAATTTTTCTAATTCTTTTGCTTTTTGAAGGGATTTCCAACGGTTTTCTGTCCAGAAATATTTAGGATTTACGATTTCTAAACCTTGTAATTTAGCAAATTGTTCCGCACCGTTACCAGAAAGCATCACGTGTTCTGATTTTTCCATTACAGCAATCGCTACTTTTATAGGATTTTTGATGGTGTGAACTCCTGCGATGGAACCTGCTTTTTTATCCTTTCCATTCATAATAGCGGCATCGAGTTCATTCTTTCCATCATGCGTGAAAACCGCTCCTTTTCCAGCGTTAAACAATGGAGAATCTTCCATTACTACGATGGCTGCTTCTACCGCTTCCACGGAAGTTTTACCGTTTTTAATTTCTGCATAAGCTTTTTGAAGCGCTTCGGTGAGTTTTTCTAAATATTCTTCTTCTAACTCGGGAGACATTTTTTCTCTGATGATGGTTCCTGCACCACCGTGAATAACGACTACGTATTTTTTTTGAGCCATTAGAAATAATGAAAAGAACAGCCCGAAGAGTAACGCTAATTTTTTCATGTTGAGAGATAATTTCGTGTGGCTCAAATTTAGAAAAAATTAAGCACTATTTTTGATTAATCAGCATTTTTAAATAGACTGTATTGAAATAATTCTTGGTCTACTTTTTTCTTCCAAGCTTCTTGTTTGGGATTTTTTTGGAAGAGAATTTTTTGCCCAATTTTAATGTAATAATCTTGATTGTCTGCGTCAAATTGGTTGGATGCTTTTTCTTTCATTACATTCCAATTCAGAATTTTCTTTCGGTAAATAGAAATATTAGTTATGTTTTTTTGTTGGAGACTTTCTACGGATTTTCTCATTTTTCGAGCATATAATTCGGTGAGGTCAAAATGAATTTGCTCGTGTTGTAAAACATAATCATTTTTGAGAAGCATCCAAGATTCATTAGGGTCAAAATACGTTTTAATAGAAAATTCAGGTACCGAATTTTTATTTCTTTGAAATGATGAATATTCTATTCTAATGGCACTTATTGCTCCTAAAAATTGCTGTTGATTTACTTTTATCGTGTCATTATTTTCCGCCCTAAAATCTTGGATTTTCAACTTTTTATTTTCTTGCCAAAGAATAAAATCATCTTTCACAAAAGAAAAACTCATGAGTGAAATAAAGCCAATGAAAAAGAATATATTTTTGAGGATTTGGTTTTTCATACTGTTTATTAAACAATTTTTTTGCCAAAATAGTATGAAAAAAATCCAACTGATAGTTCAGTTGGATTTTTGTATTTATCCCTAAATTTTTAAGAGAACATGTCTCTTACTTTGTCAAAAAATGATTTTTCTTTTCCAGAAGGTTCTGCTTGCATTTGACCAGTTTTCATTTGCGTTTCGAAGAACTCTTTTTGTTCTGGAGTGAGTTTTTGAGGAGTCCAAACGTTTACATGAACAAACATATCGCCTTTTCCGTAAGAATCGATGCTTGGTAAACCTTTTCCTGCTAATCTTAAAATTTTACCAGATTGCGTTCCTGCATCAATTTTAATTTTAACTTTTCCACCGACGGTATTTATTTCTTTAGAAGTTCCCAAAGCTGCTTCGGCAAAAGAAATATAGAGTTCTTGGTGTAAATTATCGCCTTCGCGTTTTATAGTAGCATCTTGTTCTTCTTCGATGACCACTAATAAATCTCCAGGAATTCCACCAAAAGGAGCGTCATTACCTTTTCCACGAACGTTTAATTGAATTCCGTCTCTAGCTCCCGCTGGAATTTTGATAGCAACTTCTTCTTCTGATTTGATAAGTCCTTCAGAATTGGCTCCTGCAGGAATTTTATCTGCAATTTTACCTAAACCGTTACACGTTCCACAAGTGGTTTGCGTTTGCATTTGACCGAACATGGTGTTCATTATTTTAATCTGAACTCCGCTTCCGTTACAAGTGGTACACGTTTTAGAAGTAGCACCTTCCGCTACTTTCATTCTTTTTACTTTTATGGTTTTAGTGGTGCCATTCACCATTTCGTCGAGATTTAATCTAATTCTAACTCTCAAGTTAGAACCTTTGATTTGATGGCTTCTTCCGCCACCACCAAAACCGCCGCCACCGAAATGTCCACCGAAAATATCTCCAAATTGTGAGAAAATATCTTCCATGTTCATTCCGCCACCGCCGAAACCGCCGCCGTAACCACCACCGGCAGCTCCGCCAACTCCAGCATGACCGAATTGGTCATAACGAGCTTTTTTATCGGCATCGCTTAATACTTCGTAAGCTTCTGCAGCTTCTTTAAATTTTTCTTCTGCAGATTTATCTCCCGGATTTTTGTCTGGGTGATATTTGATGGCCAATTTACGGTAAGCCTTTTTGATTTCGTCTGCGCTGGCTGATTTTGATACGCCTAATATTTCGTAATAATCTCTTTTTGACATCTTATAAGGTGAATTATTTCTTGTGAATTCGCTACGCTATGAATTGGTGAATTTTTTAAATTGACTCACTGAAATTCACTAGCGAAGTAAATTTGACTATTTTTAGTTTCCTGTAACTACTTTTGCAAATCTAATTACTCTATCGTGTAACTGATAACCCGTTTCTACTACATCTACAATTTTTCCTTTTAGTTCCTCAGATGGAGCAGGAATAGAGGTAATTGCTTCATGGAAATCTACATTGAACTCATCACCAGCATTTACTTCTACCGTTTTTAGACCTTTGTCTGATAGTGTGTTTTTGAATTTTTGATAAATCAATTCTACGCCTTTCAAGTCTGATTCATTGCCGCTTTTTGCAATTTCTTTGATGGCTCTTTCGAAATCATCTAATACAGAAAGCATAGCAATCATCATTTCGGTATTTGCATATTGTGCAAACTCCATTTTTTCTTTTAAGGTTCTTCTTTTATAATTTTCAAACTCTGCATACAAACGAATGTAACGGTCTTTTTCTTCTGCCAAAAGTTCTTCTGCAGTAGGTTGTTCTGTCACACTTTCTGTAGTGTTTTGTTCGTTTTGTAGATTTTCTTGACCTTCTTTATTTAAATTTTCTTCGTGTAGTTCTTTGTTTTCGCTCATTTCATTAGAATTTTCTACTGCAATATTTCAAAGATTTTGCCAAAGAGTAGTTTAGGAAAAATTGGCAGAATTTTGTAAAAGAAGAAATCTTTACTGCTGTAACTTTAATCGATAAGAAAGTCCAAAAGAAAAGAAATGTTTAGCGGAAATTTCGGAAAGTCCAATTCCCGAAGATGTGTCGAGCATAAAATTGTCATTGATTAAATAAGTGAAGCCACCATTTAATCTTGTATCTGCAGTCTGATTTGGAGAAACAAGGCCATAAATTTCTACAAAATAATTCAGTTTAGGCGAAATGCTTTTCCCGAGAGCTAAAGTATAGAGATAGGTTTCGTGTAAATCTTCGTTCCAAAACATTCCCAAATTGTAACCCAAAGAAGTTTTGGGATTTAGATTATTTTGAAAAGTGAAACGAAATGCTGGAGTTATGGTTTTTCTTTGAAGAACTTCACTTTTTTTGACTTCAGCTTTGCCAATAAAAGAAACTTTTGGGAAAATTCCTTTTTCTTCTAAAAGACTGGTTTTGAAACCTAAACTTACGGGTTGTAGCTCATAAACGCTAGATGCTGGAGTAGTAGAAAGCGAGAATTCTGTGATTACTCTCAGTTCTACTTTGTCATTGAATCCATATTTCCAAAGAATAGTGGGGAGATAAAATGATTCTCTGTTTTGTCTGTTTTTTCAAACATGAAGCCCATTTCTGTTTGTAGATAATTTTTGGGAACTACATATACAGATTCTGTTTGGTCTGGACGATCCAATTGTATGGTTTCTTGAGCGTGTAAAAAATTTGCGAAAAGAACCGTTGTTATTGCTTTTTTCATCATTACGAAGTAAAAGTTTGATACAGTAAGTAAAGATTTAGAACCACGATGATGATGGAAATAATCCAAGCAAGAGTTTTCAAAGCAGGTTTATTCACAAATTCTCCCATTTTTAGTTTATCACTCGTAAACATGACTAAAGGAATTACCGCAAAACTGAGTTGCATTGATAAAATGACTTGACTTAAAACCAATAAATCAGTGGTTCCTTTTTCGCCATAAATAATAGCGATAATAAACGCTGGAACGATTGCTAAAAGTCTGGTAATTAATCTTCTGAGCCAAGGTTTTAATTTAAGATTTAGGAAACCTTCCATCACGATTTGTCCCGCTAATGTTCCTGTAAGTGTAGAGTTTTGTCCAGAAGCTAATAAGGCTACTGCAAATAAAATACTGGCTAAACTGGTTCCCAAAATCGGCGAAAGTAATTTGTAGGCATCATGAATATCTGCTACATCTTTGTAACCAGAATAATGGAAAGTTGCCGCCGAAACAATTAAAATGGCTGCATTGATAAAAAAGGCGAAAAGCAAAGAAATAGTACTGTCAATGGTTGCGAATTTTATCGCCATTTTCTTTCCTTCGGAAGTTCTAGGGTAAGCTCTGGTTTGTACCAAACTGCTATGTAAATATAAATTATGAGGCATTACTGTCGCGCCTAAAATTCCGATTGCGATGTAAAGCATTGATGGATTAAAAATAATTTCTTTCTTCGGAAGTAGGTTGCTTAAAATAGGCATGATTTCTGGTTGACTTACCAAGATTTCGTATAAGAAACAAGCGAAAATGACGAAAATAAGTCCTGCTACAAAACTTTCGAGCCACCTAAAACCTTTGGATTGAAGCATCAAAATAAGCAAAACATCAATTCCTGTAATTAAAATCCCAACAGAAAGCGGAATTCCGAAAAGTAAATTTAAAGCAATTGCGGAACCGATAACTTCTGCTAAATCACATGCAATAATGGCGATTTCGCATAAAACCCATAAAATAAAATTTACCGTTGGCGAAAAATGGTCTCTGCAAGCTTGTGCTAAGTCTCTTTCGGCTGCAATTCCCAGTTTTAAAGATAAATGTTGAAGGATAATTGCAAAAATATTGGATAAAAGAATAACGGATAATAAAGTATAACCAAATTGTGAACCTCCTGCAATATCGGTTGCCCAATTTCCTGGGTCCATATAACCTACAGCTACCATCAAACCAGGACCTGCAAATGCAAAAAGTTTCTTCCAGAAACTGCCATCAGTAGGAATGTGAATAGAAGCAAAAGATTCTGATAAGGAGTTTTGGTCATTATTTCTTCTCCAGGGTTTTTTCATAAATGTTAGATTAGTCTAACAAAATTAGTTAAATATTTCTTATTCTGAAAATAAATATAAAAAAAACGCTTAGAAAATTTTCTAAGCGTCTGTAATTGAGGTAGTTATTTTGAAAATTATTTGGCAAATCTTAATGCTATTTTTCTGTCGATGCCTCTTTCTTCATCAGTTGCAGTAGCAGGTAAAATAGCAAATTTACTTCCGTAACCTTCTGCATTTACAATTTGTTTTTCTAAGCCAGCTTTAGTCAATTCATTTTTTATAAAGTCTGCTCTTGCTTGAGAAAGTGCTAAATTTTCAGTTTCTGTTCCAGATTTATCAGTGTAAGCACCGATTTTAATTTTTACTTCGGGATACGCTTTTAAAATTTTAATAAGATTAGCAATTTGTTCTGTTCCAGATGTTAATTGGTCTGATTTCCCAGAAGCAAAAGTTACTTGGTCAAATTCATACCAAGTAGATTTTAACGCATCGTCATCTTTAGCATTTTTATAATTGTCTGTTTTTAAAAATGTAATCATTCTATCTTCTAAACCATCAGAAACCACTTGCAGAGAATTTCCCTTGAACTCAATTTTTTTCTGAGCATCTGATAAAGAATCAGTTGGAATAGGTTCTGGAATTATAGTAACGTTTTCTGTTGCGGTTTTAGTTTTAAGAACTTCTTTTTGAGCTAATTGGTTCCATAAAAACCAAGCAACAATACCAAGAACAAGTAAGGGAAGAAGCCATTTCCAGAAAGAACTTTTTTCTGAGTTTTCTTGATGTAAGATTTTAACTTCTTCTTTGGTTTTATGAGTAATGGGAGCAGATGTTTCAACCGGAGTTTCAGTATTTTTTTCTAGTAAATTTTCTAAACCTAAATGCTCTAAAGACATTCCTGCTGGTAATAAAGCGGGAATTAAGCATCTGTTTTCTGCTAATTTTGAAAGAATTCCTTGGTTATCTAATCCGTTTTCATGTGCACATTTTTTTATTCCTTGGAGTGTGGCAGCAGTTGCAACTTTTAAAAGATTTTCAGCCGAAGACTTATTGATGTTAGCATACTCAGAGACATGATAAAGGATGTGTTCACTTTTTTCTCCTAAAATTTTAGAAATAATATTCTCTATTTCTGGACTATTTCCTGCTTTTTCGAGTAGATTTTCAGAGAAATCGAGAGATGAAGTTTTAAGAAGTGCGTTGATGACATCATCTTGTTTAGAATCTTGGGCAAAAACTCCTAAAACCGCTGGAAAAAGACTTCCTAAAGCTTTTGAAACGTTTGATTCGCTTTCTCCTAACTGAATAGCGGCTTCGGAAATTAATTCGGGGTTTAATTGGTGTTTTATAAGGTCAATGAGTGACATGGTGTTGGTATAAAAAATTAACGAAGTTAAAGTTAAAAATTTTTTCCTTTACTTCGTTAATTCTTAAAAAATATGATGAGAAATTAATCTTCTATTTGAAATTTTAATAGGACTTTGCAAAAAGAACTCTTTTGTTAGAAGGTTTTCCTGTAATCAAAGAAATTCCTTGCTCTTCTTCTGCATCTAGAGGAATACATCTGATGGTAGCTTTGGTTTCTTCTTTGATTTGCTCTTCTTCTTCAGCAGTTCCGTCCCAATGTGCAGCAATGAAACCTCCTTTTTCTTCTAACACTTTTTTGAATTCTTCGTAAGAATCTACTTTGGTAATGTGTTCGTTTCTATACGTTTCTGCTTTTTTGTAGATATCATTTTGAACGGTAACCAATAGCTCTTCAATGTAATCTTCGATGTTTTCTAACGAACGAACTTCTTTGGTTAAGTTATCTCTTCTTGCAATTTCTACGGTGTTATTTTCTAAATCTCTAGCGCCCATTGCAATTCTTAATGGAACTCCTTTTAATTCATATTCTGCAAATTTCCAGCCTGGTTTGTACTCCGTTCTGTCGTCATATTTTACAGAAATTCCTTTTGCTTTTAATTTGTCAAAAATGTCATTAGCTACCACAGAAATTTGAGCCAATTGCTCTTCTCCTTTGAAAATAGGAACAATTACCACCTGAATTGGAGCCAATTTCGGAGGAAGTACCAAACCAAAATCATCTGAATGTGTCATAATCAAGGCTCCCATTAATCTGGTAGAAACGCCCCAAGAAGTAGCCCAAGCAAATTCTTGTTTTCCTTCTCTATTGGTGAATTTTACATCAAAAGCTTTCGCGAAATTTTGTCCTAAGAAGTGAGAAGTTCCTGCTTGAAGTGCTTTTCCGTCTTGCATCATCGCTTCGATACAATACGTTTCATCTGCACCTGCAAATCTTTCTGTAGGTGTTTTAAAACCTTTGATTACAGGAATCGCCATGAAATTTTCTACCACATCAGCATAGACTTCTAGCATTTTTTCAGTCTCCTCGATGGCTTCATCTTTAGTGGCATGAGCAGTGTGACCTTCTTGCCAAAGGAATTCAGAAGTTCTTAAGAAAAGTCTGGTTCTCATTTCCCAACGAACAACATTTGCCCATTGATTGATAAGAATTGGTAAATCTCTATATGATTGAATCCAAGATTTATAGGTGTTCCAGATTATTGCTTCAGAAGTTGGACGAACAATCAGTTCTTCTTCTAATTTTGCTTCTGGGTCTACGATTAATTTATGCGGATTGTTTGGGTCTGTTTTTAGTCTGTAGTGAGTTACTACAGCACATTCTTTGGCAAATCCTTCTGCATTTTTTTCTTCAGCTTCAAATAAGCTTTTCGGGACAAAGAGTGGGAAGTAAGCGTTTTGGTGACCAGTTTCTTTGAATTTTTTGTCTAATTCTGCTTGAATTTTTTCCCAAATTGCATAACCGTAGGGTTTAATCACCATGCTTCCTCTTACACCTGAGTTTTCAGCAAGGTCTGCTTTTACTACAAGTTCGTTATACCATTTGCTATAATCTTCACTCCTTGTTGTTAATTTTGCCATTTTTTATTAAAATTTAACTTTTTAATTTTGAGAATATCTAATGTTATATTGTATTTTTGATGAAAAATATAAATACCGAGTATATTGGTATAATTTTGGTATTAATATTTTGCAAAGATAAATAAACTTAATTACATCTATCATGAAAAATTCTACTTATAAAAACTTATCAGAAATTCTTAGAACAAAAGGTGTTCTAGGGGTTGCAACTGGTTTGCTTTTGGTTTCATGTGGCTCTCAAATGGGAGGTTACACAGAAACTGATGGGGTGTATTATGACCCTAATAAAGATGTGATACCAGAAGGTATTGTAATGCCAGAACCTAATCAAGTGGATGAAGTATATGCTTATGAGTCTGATTCTGCTAGTATTATAGAGCAAAATCAACAAAACCAAGCGGCTCAAAAAAACAAATATCAAACTTGGAACGGAACAGAATCTGACTGGGGAACTTACGCAGGAACAGAACAAAACATCTATTATAACAATTATAATACTTGGGGTTGGAATCCTTACGGATATTATTCGCCTTATTACGGTTGGGGAAATGGCTGGAATATAGGAATTGGTTTCGGTTGGAATAACTGGGGTTGGAACAATTGGGGCTGGAATCCTTATTGGGATCCTTACTTTGGTTATGGTGGTTACGGTTATTATAATCCTTGGTATGGATATTATTCTCCTTATTATGGAGGTTACTATGGATATAATCCTTACTATTATGGAGGTTATTATTATCCAAGAAATAATTATAAGAGAAGTGGAGCTGATGCCATTACCAGAGGAAATGGTTTCCAAAATTCTAATAACAGAAGTTTTAACAATAGAATGAATACCAATAATTCTAATAACTCTGGATTTAGAACTACACCACCTAGAAATACTAATCCAAATATGACTCAGCCACCACAAAATTCTAATCCTTCAAGATTTAGAAGTGCTCCAAGACAAGAACCAAGACAATACGAAGCTCCAAGACAAGAGCCAAGAAGAAATGATTGGGGAGGAAGTTCTAATTCTGGCGGCGGTTTCAGATCTGGAGGTAGCTCTAGCGGAAGCTCAAGTTCTGGAGGAGGTTTCAGATCAGGAGGTTTTAGATAAGAAATAATAAACTATAATTTTTTGAAAAAATGTTTAAAAAATCTTTAACAATATTAAGTATAGCATCTGCATTTTATCTTCAAGCGCAAGATGTTTCGATTATCAGAAATTCTGTAGATATTTATTCCGCAAATCCATTGACTGGCTCTGCTAAATTTAATGCAATGGCAGGCTCTATGGGAGCTTTAGGAGGAGATCTTTCTGCAATCAATACCAATCCTGCAAGTGTGGGAGTTTTCATCACAGGAAATGTCAGTGGAACTTTAGCAGTTAATAATTCTAAAACCACATCTTCATTTTCTAATGTTGCAAACTCATATAAATTAAACAATGCAGATTTAGGTCAATTAGGTGGGGTAGCCGTTTTTGCAACAAGTGGAAACACACCTTGGAAATTTATAAATTTTGGAGTGAATTATACCAATCAAAATTTAGAAGAATACATAGAAACGCCAGCCAATTCTAGCTATAAATTTCAAGATAGCAATTTGGTAGATACCAATGGAAATCCTGTTACAGGAACTTTTACTTCTCTAGGTCATGCTTATGACAGAACGGGAAATCTTACCAATATGAACATCGCTTTTGGTGGTAATTATGATAATAAATTCTATGTAGGAGGTTCCCTTAATTTCAAAGGAGCTACGATTGAGCAATACGATTCTTCTAGACTCGCACTAGATGTAGACAATAATAACAGCTACGTTTTAAATAAACAAGGAACGCCTTACACTGAAGATTCTAATGGATTCTCGGTTTCTGCGGGTATTATTGGAAAAATTAATAATAATATACGATTAGGAGCGTCTATTGAATCACCAACTTGGTGGACTCAATACAGAACTTACAGCGAAGTAAACGAAGATAATTTAGGTTATTACTTTGATTATTATGATGAAGACAGAAAATTCACTTCACCTATGAAAGCGACTTTGAGTGGAGCTTTTGTAATGAATAAGAATTTCGCGCTCAACGTAGACTATTCATTAGGTTTAACCAAGCCGAAATATAAAGTTCAAGGTCCTGCAGAAACTCAACTGAATGATTTCTTTCAATCTGAATACAAGAATTTATCAGAACTTAGAGTAGGAGGTGAATACCGTTATAACAACTTCAGATTAAGAGGTGGTTACGGAATTTCTAATTCACCATTCGAGAAGAGAGCAAATTTTGATGATTTGTACGTAGGAAAAAGAGAAACTTTAGGTGTAGGATTCGGATTTGATTTTAAATCATTCTATATTGATGCAGCTTATAATAAGATTACCACCAATTCTACCAATGTTTACGGAGATGGTAATTATTACAGTTTAGCAAATAACGGAGATGTAGAATTCTTTACGAATAATCCTAATACTTTTACTTCTAAATTAGAAGATGTTAAGAACAATGTAACGCTTACATTAGGCTGGAAATTCTAAAAATCTTTCCTTTTAAAACATAAAAAACTCCCGAAATTTCGGGAGTTTTTGTTTTTATTTAAAATCTATTTTTTAATGATGAGCGTGAAACAAATGATTTACTAACGCTAGTCCAACTCCAGCAATCACTAAAAAAAGTTTTTGCCAATCCATTTTGTGATTTTTATTGCTTTCGAAAATAATCACTGATGAGATATGTAAGAAAATTCCGCCAACTAATGCCAAGAAATAAGGTTGCCATTCTGGATTAAAATAATCGCCAAAAACCATTCCTAATGGTGATGCTAATGCAAATAAGGCAATGATAAACCAAGAAAAAATATTATTTTTTTCTCTCAATAAAAATGTTCCGAGAATAAATGAAATTGGTAAATTATGGAACACAATTCCCAATAAATAAGGAGAAGTTACATCTGTAATATTGGCTAAAGGAATTCCTTCTAAAAACGCGTGCACAAACATTCCTGCCATCAAAGCAATAGGCAAAATGTTTTTTTCTTCGTGGTGATGATGAAAATGCCCATGTTCGAAACCTTTGGTAAGACTTTCTAAAATCATTTGCAATAAAACGCCACCAATAATCCAAATTCCAATATTATGGTCATCTGCTTCATAGACTTCTGGAAAAACTTCGCTTACGCAAACCGTAATCAAAAAACCAGCACTTAGAATCAGTAAATTTTTAGCAAATGATTGGCTCTTTCCGAAATATTTCCCCAGAAAAACACCAATGATAACGCTTAAGATCAATAGAATAATAATCATGTTCTTTGCTTTTTGGCTTTCAGCAAAATGCTTTCAGCTTTTATAAATTTTAATTTTTAACTCTGAACTGGAAAATACATCTCGGTGAAGTTTCTCTTTCAAAATCTTCTAACTGATAATTTCCCCAGATTTTTACCGCTTCAAAACCGAAACTTTCGGCGATTTTTTTTATTTCTTCTAAAGTATGAAGTTTTACTTTTTCGAAATAATGAAAGGACTCTCCTTTATCTTCAAAGAAAATATCTTTGATGATATGTTTTTCTTCTATTCTTTTTTTGATGAGAAAATCTATTCCATCTTTGGTTACAGTAGTTTCATCAACCAAAGTGTTTTTCACAAATTTTTCATTGAGAAAATCCAAAACGAAAATTCCATCGATCTGTAAAACATTTTTTACCGAAGAAAATACTTTTCTGTCATCTTCATCATCATCAAAATACCCAAAACTGGTGAATAAATTGAAAACTGCATTTACTTTTTCAGAACTAACATTGGGATAAAGTTCATTTCTCATGTCGTGAACTTCAAATGTCAATTTTGGAGTTTCAGTCGATGAGGTTTCAAACTGTTTATTGTGTTCTATGCTTTCTTCGGACAAATCTACTCCTAAAACTTCATAGCCTAATTGTTGCAAAAAAACAGAATGTCTGCCTTTGCCACAAGCTAAATCAATGATTTTGGAATCTTTAGAAAGTTGTAAATCTTGGGTAAGATTTCTAATGAAATTTTCTGCTTCTACAAAATCTCTGTCTTTGTAGAGAATATGATAATAAGGCGTGTTAAACCATTCTTTGAACCAACTCATATTGCAAATTTATCAAAAACTTTATCATTTACTAGAAAAAAAATCCAACGAAAGACTTCGCTGGAATTTTTATATCAGATTTTATGAAATATTTTTCTTAATTCTCATGAACCAATTGCAAGTATTTCTTTTTAGTTTCTTCGTCTAAGAATGAATACTCAAATGAATTGCTGACCAATGTTTTTACATCTTCTAATGATAAATCTAGGGCTTCAATAATTTCAGTGTAATTTTTAGTTATATAACCTCCAAAATAAGCCGGATCATCAGAATTTACCGTAGCTTTTATTCCTAAATCAATTATTTTTTTTATCGGATGCTGTTTCAGATCATCTACCACTCGAAGAGCAGTGTTAGAAAGCGGACAAACCGTTAAAGCCATTTTGTTTTCCACTAAATAATTCACCAATTTTTCATCCGTTAAACTATTATTTCCGTGGTCTATTCTGTCGATTTTTAATAAATCTAGCGCTTCCCAAACATATTCTGCTGGTCCTTCTTCACCAGCATGAGCTACAATTTTATAACCTTCTTTCACTGAAGCCGCAAAAACTTTTTGAAATTTAGAAGGTGGATTTCCTTTCTCCGAAGAATCTAATCCTACCGCTTTAATCAAATGTTTATAAGGCAATGATTGCTCTAAAGTTTCGAAAGCGTCTTCTTCTGATAAATGTCTTAAATAGCTCATAATCAAATAAGAAGTAATCCCGAAATTTTTCTCTGCATCATCTTGAGCTCTCTTAATTCCAGAAATTACGGTTTCAAAAGAAACACCTCTTTTCGTGTGTGTTTGAGGGTCAAACATAATTTCGGTGTGTACTACGTTTTCTTCTGCACAATGCTTGAAATAAGCCATTGTCAAATCATAGAAATCTTGTTCGTAGAGCAAAACACTTGCTCCTGCGTAATAAATATCTAGAAAATCTTGAAGACAGTTAAATTGATAGGCTTTTTTCACTTCTTCCACACTGTTATAGGGAATTTTAACCTGGTTTCTTTGAGCGATTTCAAACATCAATTCTGGTTCGAAACTTCCTTCGATATGCAAGTGTAATTCTGCTTTTGGAACTTTTTTGATATAAGAGATAATATCCATACTTTAATTTTTAAAAAGGGAATCAAAGGTAGGGATAAAAATTTTAGAATCCGAAGAAGTGTCAAAAATCATTTTTGATGAAAATGTTTCGGGAATGCATCTTCTGGTTTCATTTTCAATACATTGAGCTTAACCCAAGATTCTAAAAATCCGTAACCGTAAGAAAACATCTGAATGTAAGTGGTAATAATCGCTTGTGCAGCAATAGCAATGTTTTTAGTCAAATACAAAGCATGTAGAAAAATGACCAAAGTATAAAAACCGTAACATGCCAAAACAAAACCTTTTTGTAAAAGGAAATATTCTAAAATTCCAGCAACATAACCCAATAAAAACAAAGTAGGAAACCAAAAAGTAGGTTTCACATAATCAGGATGTCTCTGGTTCAGAATAGGTCTCGCACAACCAAATTGATACACTTGTTTAGAGAATTTTCCTAAATCTGTTCTGCGTTTGTGATACACGCCAATGTCATCAAAAAAAGCAGTTTGGTAACCGTTTTCCCAAATCGTCATCGATAAATCCGGATCTTCGCCGATTCGCATTTCAGAGAAACCTCCAATTTTTAGGAAAATTTCTTTATTTACACCCATATTAAAGCTTCTTGGCTGAAATCTAGTCACTGCTTTTTTACTTCCTCTAATTCCACCAGTAGTGAAAACCGAAGTCAAAGAGTAGGAGATGGCTTTTTGTAAAAGATTGAAACCTTTGTGCGCTTTATCAGCGCCACCAAAAGCTGCACAATCTGTTTTTTCTAGATTTTTTTTGATATTTTCTATGTAATCTTTTTCTACAATGACGTCAGAATCTACGAAAACCAACCAATCATTTTTGGCACGATTTGCTCCGTAATTTCTCGATAAACCAGGTCCAGAATTCGCTTTTTTGAAATATTGAATGTTCAACATTTCCTTAAAAGTTTCCACAGTAGGCAATAAATCTACGAACGAACCATCATCTACGATGATGACTTCAAAATCTTTATCGGTTTGAGCAATAAGAGAGTTCAAAAGCTCGAATAATTCGTCTTTTCTATTGAAAATTGCGACTACAATGGAAATGGTTTTTTGCATTCAACAAAAATAGTGGTTTCAAACGTATTTGAATAAATTTAGACCAAGAAATTCTATAAATTTGCAAAATGAACATTCCTGCATCAAGCATTCAACATACTAACTTTTCTATCAATTGCAGTGGTAGATTAGTAGATTTAAACACTCCCAAAATTATGGGAATTCTTAATCTTACTCCAGATTCTTTTTCGGATGGTGGAAAGTTTAACAATGAAAAATCAGCACTTCTTCAGGTAGATAAAATGCTTAAAGATGGAGCAGATTTTATTGATATTGGAGCGCAATCTACTCGTCCGAATGCGGAATTTCTCTCTGCAGAAGAAGAAATAAGAAGAATAGGCAATATGATTTCTTTAATCAAAAAAGAATTTCCAGAGGCTTTGATTTCTATTGATACTTTTTATGCAGAAGTGGTAAAATTTGGTTATAATGAAGGAATGGATGTGGTGAATGATATTTCTGGAGGTGATTTTGATGAAAATTTATTGCCAACAGTTGCCGAAACCAAACTTCCCTATATTTTGATGCACAGCAATACTTCTTATGCTACCATGCACGAAAAAATTCGCTACGAGGATATTACCATGAGTGTGAATTATTATTTTTCGGAAAAAATCAATGAATTGCAAAAATTGGGAATTCATGATATTATTTTAGACCCAGGTTTTGGTTTTGGAAAAACGGTGGAAGATCAGTATAAAATGATTGAAGAAGTAGAGCATTTAGGTTTCGGAAGGTTTCCACTTTTGATAGGAATTTCCAGAAAATCTTTCATTTATAAACCTCTGAATAAAAAACCGCTTGAGATTGGTGAAGAAACCCAAATACTACACCGAAAAGTTCTAGAAAAAGGTGCAAAAATTTTGAGAGTTCATGATGTAGCTGAAACAAGAAAAACAATTGAGGAATCCTTCTAATTTTAATTCAAATTAGAGATTTTATCTGCGTATTCTTTGGCAAAGGTTTTTCGGTCTTCTTCTAATTTTTCTAAATTTGGGGGAAGAATGTAATTGAAAAGTATTTTTTCTTCTTCGTCTAGGAAGATGATTTCTTTTTCTTCTCCGTCTATCATTTGGGAGAAAATTTCCCACATAGAAGTGTCTTTCAGTTTTATAAATTCAAAAAAATCTTTGGCTTTTATTTGGATAACTTTCATTTTGGGTAAAATCTTAAATTTTTGGTAAAAATAGTGAATTTGTAACGAAGTCTTGCAATAAGGATGGAAGTGTAAATCCCGCAGTCTCGTCTGAAAGACGAGACGAGGAATTGCAACGGACAGCCTGGTTTTGCAAATTTTTGAAATGGATTTTGCGATGGGAAATTTGCAAAAATTGCCATAAAAAAAGAACGCACTAAAAAGCACGTTCTCTATATTTTAAAAAATTTCGGAAAATTTTATTTTTTCTCTAAAACTTCGTCTACCATTCCGTATTCTTTGGCTTCGTAAGAAGTCATCCAATAATCACGGTCTGATGCTTTTTCTACCCATTCGTAAGACTGACCAGAATGTGCAGAAATAATGTCATACAACTCTTTTTTAAGTTTTAGCATCTCTCTTAGGTTGATTTCCATATCACTTGCCACACCTTGAGCACCACCACTTGGTTGGTGAATCATCACTCTAGAATGTTTAAGCGCAGAACGTTTTCCTTTTTCACCAGCAACTAATAAAACAGCGCCCATACTTGCAGCCATACCTGTACAAATAGTAGCTACATCTGGTTTGATGATTTGCATGGTGTCATAAATTCCTAATCCCGCGTAAACGCTACCACCAGGAGAATTGATGTAAATCTGAATGTCTTTAGAAGGGTCTGAACTTTCTAAAAATAATAACTGAGCGGTTACAATATTGGCAACTTGGTCATCAATCCCTGTTCCTAAGAAGATGATTCTATCCATCATGAGACGTGAAAAAACGTCCATTTGTGCTACGTTCATTCTACGTTCTTCCATAATGTAAGGAGTAAGATTGGTTGGGTTAAAAATTCCCATGTATTGGTCAGTTGCTAATCCGCTATTTCCTAAATGTTTTACAGAGAAATCTCTGAATTCTTTTTTTATGTCCATAAATTTGTTATTCGTTTAAATATTGTCTAACTTCTTTTTCTAAAACAGGTAAATACTGTGTAATAATAGACCAAATTAATTCATCTGAGACTTGATCATATCCATGAATTATTCTATTTCTTACACTTATAATTTTTCTTTTATCAGTAATTTCTAAATTTTCATCTTTTTTAGAAATTCTATTTACTGCTTCTCCTATTATTTCTAAATTTCTTTCTACCGCACGTTTGGTTTTAACGTCTGAAGAATAATCTTGAAAATTGGTTTCTTCAAAATCTACAAAACTCTCAATTTCTAAAATTGAATTTAGAATATCAAAGAGCCAAACTTTTATTTCCTTATCCATATATTAACTGCTTTTGATGATTAACTACTTCAAGAAAATATGGGTTTTTAATGGATTTTTCTTCCAATAGATCTATTTCTCTTTTCAATATTTCTTCTAATGAAAATTTTAAATCAAAATAATTGTCTGCATATTTTGATAAATCTAATTGATGGAATTTTACGATAAAATCTATATCACTATTGTCATTAAATTTTTCTGTAAGAATAGAACCAAATACATATAATTTTTCAACATTGTATTTTTTACAAAGTTGAGCGATTGCATTTTGATGTATTTGTATTTTCTTCATACTTCTTTTTATTCAAAGTCTGTTCCTTTTTACAAATTTAGCCAAAGTGTCACAAAATTCTAAATAAATTTTCGTCTATTTTGTTTTTAAGTTTTGTGAGGTTGATGATTTTTAGATAAGTTTCTGCTGAATTTTCCTCTGAAATTTGGTGTTTTAAATCGTTTATGATTTTTACTACAAATTCTCTTTTGTGTCTTATGATGACATCTTTTACAATTTTGTCTACCAACTCTTCTTCTTTACTGAAATAGATGTTGTGTTTTTCCCAATTGCTGGTTTCATGAGCGTTAATTAATGCATCCGCTGTTTTTGTCACCACTTCTTCATCCATGAAAGTTTTGAAAAAATCACTAGAACGAAGTTCATTTTGTTGGATTCCTGCTTTTATTTCTTCAATAATCCTTTGATTCAAAGGAGAAATCGGTTGATATTGGTCTTCTTCTAAATGATTGATGATTTCTTCAATGACTGTGGTTTCATAATTTTCGTTGTCTGGCGTTTTTCTGAACAATTTAAATTGACCAAATTTCAACATGAGTTCTACCAATTTTTCTTCTAAAACCAAAAGAGGATTGATGGTTTCTGTAAATTCTTGAACTTTTTCAAGTTTTACAACATTTGTATCTCTTTTTTCGGCAGGTTTTTGCTGTTGAACCACTTGTTTTTGAACGCCTAGTTCGTTAAAAAGTGATTGTTCCGAAAGTCCAAATTGGGTAGAAACTTGTTTTAGGTAAACCTCTTGTTTTAAAGCATTAGAAACGAAACCAATAGATTTTACAATATCTCTAATCGCTTCCGCTTTTTTGATAGGATCGTTATTCGCTTCTTTTAATAGAATTTCGGCTTTGAAATCAATGAAATCTTTCGCTTTATTTTTAATGAAATCTTCTACAAAATCTCTAGGATTTTTTCTAGCAAAACTGTCTGGGTCATCGCCATCAGGAAATAATACCACGCGAATATTCATTCCTTCAGAAAGCAACATGTCTATACTTCTGAAACTGGCTTTAATTCCTGCTGCATCTCCGTCAAAAAGTATGGTTACGTTTTCGGTGAGACGTTTAATGAGTTTAATTTGTTCCGTTGTAAGCGCAGTTCCCGAACTTGCTACTACGTTTTCAATTCCGCTTTGGTGAAGCGAAATCACATCCATATAACCTTCTACCAATAAACATAAATTTTCTCTGGAAATGGCTTGTTTGCTTTGATTTAAACCATAGAGAACATTAGATTTATGGTAAATTTCGGTTTCTGGTGAATTGAGATATTTGGCAGTTTTTACATTGGATTTCAGAATTCTCGCTCCGAAACCTAAAACTCTTCCCGAAAAACTATGTATTGGAAAAATCACACGTTCACGGAATCGGTCAATTCCTGATGGTGAATTTTCCGGGAAAATAGAAATTCCAGATTTTTCTAAAATTTCTTTTTCATAACCTTTTGCTAGAGCGTATTCAGTAAAAGCATTTTTCTTTTCTGGAGAATAGCCTAATTGAAATTTTTTGATGATGTCATCATGCAGTTCACGTTCCTTAAAATAAGAGAGTGCAATGGTTTTTCCTTCTTCGGTTTCCCAAAGGTTGTCTTGGAAAAAAGTATTGGCAACTTCATGAATTTTGTAAAGAATTTCTCTTTCGGATTGGGCTTTTTTCTGCTCTTCAGAATATTCTACTTGGTCTTCTTCTATTTCTATGCCGTACTTTTTGGCAGCATGTCTCAGCGCTTCAGGATAGGTAAATCCTTCGATTTCCATGAGGAAAGTGATGGCAGTTCCACCTTTTCCAGAGGAGAAGTCCTTCCAAATTTGTTTGCTGGGAGAAACCACAAAACTCGGCGTTTTTTCTTCATGAAACGGACTCAAGCCCTTGAAATTAGTGCCTGCACGTTTTAACTGAACATACTCGCCAATAATTTCTTCTACTCGAATCGTAGAGAAAATTTTATCTATGGTCTTCTGAGAAATCATTTTGTAAAATTACAAAAATAAGTTAAGCTTTTTTAATGGCATTTCGTTGATTTTTTTAGAATTCTTTAACAAAGTTTTTTGTTTTTAAATATTATCTTTGTCGTCATATAAATTAACTGAATGGAATTATTACAATTTATCCTAGATTTATTAGGAAATCCCTTATTAGTGCTTACCGAGATTATTAGAGACTATGGCATTTACATTTACTTATTTTTATTTTTAGTGATTTTCGTAGAAACTGGTGTGGTAGTAATGCCATTTTTACCGGGAGATTCTCTACTTTTTGCAGTGGGTTTAATTGCTTCTACAACAGGTCAAATAGACATTTATACTATTATACCATTATTGGTTTTAGCAGCACTTTTAGGAGATAATTTGAATTACTTTATCGGGAAAAAATTCGGGGATTTTATTCAATCTAAAGAAAGAATTTTATTTTTAAAGAAATCTCACATAGAAGACACTGAAAAATATTTTGCAGAAAATGGCGGAAAAACAGTTATTCTAGCAAGATTTATCCCAATTGTGAGAACTATCGCTCCTTTTGTAGCAGGAGCAGGAGAAATGAAGTACAGAACTTATTTATTGTACTGTATTACTGGTGCTTTTATTTGGGTGACTTCTATTACTTTGCTTGGATATTTTCTAGGAAATATTGAGTGGGTGAAATTAAATTTTGAAAAATTTGTTTTAGGAATTGTGTTTATTTCAGTTTTACCTATTATCTTTAAAGCAATTAAAAGAAAATAGCATAGATGTTAGAAAGCATTTGGAGTTTCCTCTTAGATTTTGTTTCCAAGCCTGATCAGGTACTTTTAGCGATTATCGAAAAGTATCATAATTGGGTGTATGTTTTCTTGTTCTTAATCATTTTTGCAGAAACAGGTCTTATCATTGCTTCTTTTCTCATGCCATTTTTACCTGGTGATGCATTGATATTTACCATAGGTTTATTGGCTCAAGAAGGTTCTCTTAATATTTATTTGGTCATTCCTTTACTTATTTTCGCGGCGATTTTAGGAGATAATTTAAACTATTACGTGGGAAAACGCTTTGGTGATTATATCATGAACAGCGAAAAAGATTTTTTCATTAAGAAAAAACATCTAGAAAAAGCCAAAGATTTTTTTGATAAAAACGGAAAGAACTCTATTATTATTGCCCGTTTTGTTCCAGTAATTAGAACAATCGTTCCATTTTTATGTGGTTCTACCAAAGTGAAATATTCTACTTTTCTAAGTTTTAGTATGATTGGAGCATTTCTTTGGGTAGGTGTAATAGGTTTGTTGGGCTACAACTTGGGAAGAATACAATGGGTAAAAGATAATTTAGATTATATGATTTGGGGAATTATAATTTTGGCGAATATTCCGCTCATCAAACAATTATTATTTTCAAAGAAAAAGGAAGTTTAAAATTTTAAACTTCCTTTTTTTATCATTTATAAATCAAAATCATCATCCGTAACCGCTGTTCCTTCGTTCATTAAAAATGCTTTGAGGAAAGGAGTTAAATTACCGTTCATTACGCCGTCTACATCAGAAGTTTCATAGCCAGAACGAACGTCTTTTACCAATTTATAAGGATGCATTACGTAGTTTCTAATTTGGCTTCCCCATTCAATTTTCATTTTATTGGCTTCGATTTCGTTTCTAGCTTTCATTCTTTCTTCCAATTCCATTTCATAGAGACGAGATTTCAAGAGTTGCATCGCTTTTTCTTTGTTTTGAAGCTGAGAACGAGATTCTGAATTTTCAATAATAATTCCAGTAGGAGCGTGACGAAGACGCACCGCTGTTTCTACCTTATTCACGTTTTGTCCACCAGCTCCAGAACTTCGCATGGTTTCAAAAGAAATATCTGCCGGATTGATGTTAATTTCTATAGAATCATCTACCAAAGGATAAACATACACCGAAACAAAACTGGTGTGTCGCTTTGCATTGCTGTCGAAAGGTGAAATTCTTACCAATCTGTGAACTCCATTTTCTCCTTTCAAATAACCAAAAGCATATTCTCCGTCAATTTCTAAGGTTACGGTTTTTACACCAGCTACATCGCCTTCTTGGTAATTTAATTCACGGATTTTATAGCCTTGTTTTTCGCTCCACATTTGGTACATTCTCATCAGCATAGAAGCCCAATCGCATGATTCTGTTCCACCAGCTCCCGCCGTAATTTGTAGCACGGCAGAAAGTTCATCGCCTTCATTAGACAACATGTTTTTGAACTCTAGATTTTCTATTTTTTCAACTAATTGAGGGAATTGTTCGTCTAATTCTTGTTCAGAATCCGCATCTTCTTTGGCAAATTCTACCAAAACTTGTAAATCTTCAAACTGCGTATGAATCTCTTCATATTCTTCCACCCATTTTTTCTTAGAACGCAGTTGTTTTAGGAAACCTTCCGCTTCTTTTGGGTTGTCCCAAAATTCTGGAGCAGCCGTTTTTTCGTCATCGTTGATGATTTCTAGTTTCTTCTTTTCAATTTGAAGAAATTTATGCAAATCTTCGATGCGTTTTTGTGTATCTTTAAGTTGGTCTGTTGTAATCAAAACTAAAATCTTTAGATGTGCAAAAATAAGGTTTTATTTAGATTGTATGCCACTGTTTTTATTTTTTAATTTCTGGTTTTGTGGAATGAAAACCCAACTTATTTTCCTTTTTACTATTCTCTAAAAACCACTTAATTTAATCTGAATTCCGTAATTATCATTGAAATTTGAGGTTTGATAATATCCTAATCGATAGAAAAAGCCTACATCAAATCCTCTTCCTAAAAATCGGTTCCAAACTGCACCTACTTCTTGATAAGGATGGTCTAAAACTTTAAAATCAAACTGATGGTTTTCAGGATTCTTAAAACCACCAATCGCTGAATGATATGCTAATTTTATTGTAGAAACTCTATTTCCGAAGGTTTTAAACTGAAAAGGTAATTCCTGAGAAAAATGAAGCGCAGCAAACTGATCTACATAAAAACTTCCTGATGGCATCGTCACAAAACTGAAAGTAGAAGGCGTATTGATTTTAGAAAAAAGACTTGTAGAAAAAGCGTTGAGGTCTCCTACGATTTCAAAATTCTTCCAAATAGGAGCGCTTCCCGAAGAAATTCCTCCAGAAATTTTAATTTGAGAGGTTCCCATTTTAGACTTGAATTGATGAATTGCAAAAGCATCTAAACGATGGTAATCTAATTTTCCGCCCAAAATTTCAAAACCTTTTTCGAAATTCACATAAAACTGAGGATAAGCTTTTTGATACGTCAATTTTCCTGAAGGAGTCATCAGATTTTTATCTTTTGGCGCATATTTTAGAGATAGAGTAGTGCTGAAATTCTGAAAATCATTGGCGAAGTTTTGGTATTGGTAATCAAACAGCGCATTTTGTTTTTCTCGGGTTAAAGCCAATTTTGCACTCAAAGAATTGCTTACATCATACAAAAATGATGCTCCAAATTGCTGATTTCTGTAAAAATGGTCATTGTAAATATCCATGTTCAATTCATTGAATTTCATGGAACTGTCCCAAAAAGTTTTGTTGATTCTTCCAGCCGCAAAAATATCATCAGAATAATGAACTCTGAGTACAGAGGTTCTTTTGCTCGAAAGTTTGGTGTCTAAACCGATTCTGTATTTCCAACGATGGTCTTTGAAGCCATAACCAACATAAAAATCTGGTGAAAAAGTTTTAGAAAATTTTTCATTCAGTTTTACGCCGATTCCCAATCTTATTGATTCATATTTATTGAGTTCAAAGAATTTTAAAACATCAAAATCCAGCATTTTATAGCGGATATTTCCCTTCAATAAATTGGTGATTAGGCTCACTCTTTTTTCGACATCTGCTTTTTTGACTAAGGTGTCTATTTTTTGATACGTTGCGCTTTCTCTCGCAGATAAAGACTCGGTTCTGTATTGAGAAAGCAAACTTCCATCTGCGTTTTTTACTTCTAAAGAATAGCCAGAAAAATTACTTTTTTGTTGAGTAATATTGGTTTCAAAATCAAAATATTGGTTTTTGACATACAGAAAATTACCAAATTTTTTGGTTTTGAACTTTTGCTTTTCGTCTTTTTTTACACTGTCTTTTTTAGCTGTTTCAAAACGAGAGTCGCCCATTTTTACTTTAAGGTTTTCAGAAACCAAAAACCATTTATGGTTAATCGGTTTCCAAATGATGGTTCCGCTTCCTTCGTTTCGTTTTTTACTGCTGGTTTCCAGTTTTTTTAAGGCATATTTTTCTGCATCAATGTAAATTTTACCATTGTATTTTCTAGGATTTTGCTTCAATTTATTGGTGATTTCTTTGAATTTAATCACATAAGTTTTTCTATTGTCAATTTCAATAGTGTCTGAAAGATAATAACGATAAATGTTGCGATTTTCTGGACTCAACTGTCTCGGAATACGATTGAGATAAGAAATATTCAATGCCAAAGCTTCATAAATTGGATGAGGAAAACCAGACATTCTGCTGTCTAAAATATTGGTTTTGTCGCCGTATTTTTGAGAAAATTGATGTTCTGTAGCTTTTTCCCAAAGAAAGAACTGACTTTCCTTGGTCGCATTTACGAAATCTTCGCCAAGAAGTGAATCTTTCTTCTCTTTGTATTTTTGTTTGAACGTTCTTTTTTCAATTTTTGCTAAAGAATCTGTTCTTTTTGCGAGAAAATTTTGATAATCTGCGATAGAATCTTGGTCTACATCAATCGAAATTTTACTGTATGATTTGAACTGATAAGAATCTAATGCTTGTGGACTGTTTTTTTTGTAATTTTTATTGAATTCGTCTAGAATCTTCAGAGCTTTTGCGTCGCTTTTATCGGTGAGAATAACTTTGTCAATATTTCCCATTTTTTCTTTACTTGGCGTCAAAGAAACTTTCATTTCTTTTTGTACGTTCAATTCTTTATCTTCAAAATTATTGGCAAAAATTTCTATTTTTTTACATTTGGTTTTGAAGGTTAATTTTCCATTTGCGTCAGTTTTTCCAAGCAAATCATCATCACAATACACAGCAGCATTGTACACCGCTTTTTGATTTTTAGCATTGATAACTTGAAGTTGATTTTGAGAAAAATATAAAGTAAAAAAAAGGAAAAATAGCGCCGATAAAGTTTGTTTCATTTGGTTTTTTCTAATAAGACAAAACTAGGGATTAAAATGTTACACAAACGCACATGAAATCACAAATTTTTATTAAAAAACCCTCTCAATTTTCTTGAAAGGGATTTTTAAAGGATATTTAATTTTTAATATATTGAAATTCTAAATTGACTCTTTTTAAAATTTTATGGCCAGAATTATCTTGGACGACTAAATTGGCATAGTTGAATTTTGAGTACAAAATGTTTGAATCTTTTTTATAAAATGTAAGTTTATCTCCCCATTCTGTATCAATCAATACATATTCGTCATAATCTATGTAAGTAGCATTGTAAATAGGAGATTCACATTCTGCAGTTTCATATTTTATCATGTATCCAGTACCCATTTCCATTATATAATTTTCAATATTTATGTTGATGGAAGGGTATTTCATTGTTCCTTCTTTATTTATTGTAAGCGTTGGAGAACAAATAAAATACTTTGTAATATCTGTTTCAAATATGCCATCTGCATTGTAATCTACAGGTTCAGAAACATTAATTTTAAGGAGTCTATAATTACCTGTAATTTGATTAACATTTTTTTGCTCCGCATCATTTCTGCAACTAACTAAAAAAGCCAGTAGCAAAAAAACTTTAAATAAATTGAAAACACTCACATTTGATATTTTTAGATTTCTAAAGCTTTATTCAAAGCATTTTCAATTCCTGCAAGGTTTTTTCCACCGGCAGTTGCGAAACCTGGGTTTCCACCACCACCACCTTGGATTTCTTTTGCGAGTTCTTTTACAATGTTTCCAGCGTGATAATTTGCTTCTAAATCTGCAGAAACACCAACGGTAATCATTGGTTTTTCGCCTGCGTCAGAAATCACAATCGTTACAGAATTTGGAATTTCTTTTTTCAATTGGAAGACAATATCTTTTACAGAACCAGCGTCTAAAGAAGTGCGTTTTACCAATAATTGCTTGTCACCTTTTTGTACGAAAGCGTTTTTCCAATCGTTAATTTCGCCTTTAGCTTTTTCTTTTTTCAAAGCTTCCACTTCAGATTTTAGAGCTGCGTTTTCTTCCAGCAATTTTTCGATAGATTTTACTAAATCTTTAGACTTTAATAATGCAGAAACTTCTTTCAGTTGGTTTTCTAAATTTTTGAAATATTCCGTTGCTTTATCACCAGAAATTGCTTCTATTCTTCTAATTCCAGCAGCAGTAGAACTTTCTGAAACCAATTTGAAATGCCCAATTTCGCCAGTAGATTTTACGTGAGTTCCACCACATAATTCTCTTGAACTTCCGAATTGAATCATTCTTACATTATCTCCATATTTTTCCCCGAAAAGTGCCATCGCTCCTTTGTCTAGCGCTTCCTGAATCGGGATATTTCTGAATTCCTGTAAAGGGATATTTTCTTTGATTTTAGCATTAACTTTTTCTTCCACCAAAGCCAATTCTTCTTCGTTCATTTTAGAAAAATGCGAGAAGTCAAAACGCAAATATTCTGGACCTACATAAGAACCTTTTTGTTCTACGTGAGTTCCTAAAACGTCTCTCAAAGCTTCGTGCAACAAGTGTGTTACAGAGTGATTTGCTTGAGTGTTTTTTCTGTCTGCGGTGTTTACTTCTGCGTAGAAAAGCGCTCCAGCATCTTTTGGCAATTCTTTCACCAAAGAAATAATCAGATTATTTTCTTTTTTAGTTTCTAAAACTTCTAAAATTTTAGTAGTATTTTCTCTGTCAAAAGCAGCAGGATTAGAAAGGTCAAAACCTTCTGCATAACTTGGGATAAGGATTCCTTTGTCACCAACCTGACCACCACCTTCAGGATAGAAAGGCGTTTTATTCAGCACAATTTGGAAGAATTCTCCGTCTTTATTTTCTACTTTTCTATATCTTGTAATGTAAGTTTCAGAAGAAGTTTGGTCATAACCTACGAAAGTTTCTGGTTTTTCTTCTAAAATTACCCAGTCATAAACTTTTTGCGCCGATGATTTTTTAGAACGTTGTTTTTGTTTCTCCATTTCTTCATCAAAGCCTTTTTCATCTACAGTTAATTGCTTTTCTTCGGCAATAATTCTAGATAAATCGGCTGGGAATCCATAAGTATCATACAATTCAAAAACTTCAGCTCCAGGTAATACTTTTTCGTTTTTAGCAATGGTGTCTTTGATAATGTGATCTAGACGAACCAAACCGTGTTCGATGGTTTTCAAGAAAGAATTTTCTTCTTCTTTAATCACTTCGGTCACCAATTTTTCTTGCTTCACGATTTCTGGGAAGAAAGCTCCCATTTGATTTTTAAGAACAGCCACCAATTCATATAAGAAAGGCTCTTTCATATCTAAAAATCTGTAAGAATACGAAATGGCACGTCTCAAAATTCTACGAATTACGTAACCAGCACCACCATTAGAAGGCAACTGACCATCTGCAATGGCAAAAGCAACCGCACGAATATGGTCTACCACAACTCTAATTGCAATATCTTTTTCGTTTTCTAAAATTCCTTCATATTTTTTGCCAGAAAGTTCTTCTACTTTTGCAATCAGCGGAGTGAAAACATCAGTGTCGTAATTAGATTTTTTACCTTGCAACGCCATACAAAGTCTCTCAAATCCCATTCCTGTATCTACATGTTGCGCAGGAAGTTTTTCTAGAGTTCCATCAGCTTTTCTGTTGAACTCCATGAATACGTTATTCCAAATTTCTACAACTTGAGGATGATCTTGGTTAATCAACTGAACTCCTGGAGTTTTTGCTTTTTCTTCTTCAGAACGTAGGTCTACGTGAATTTCTGAACAAGGTCCACAAGGTCCAGATTCGCCCATTTCCCAGAAATTATCTTTCTTGTTTCCATTGATAATTCTGTCTTCTGAAATGTGTGCTTTCCAGAAATCATAAGCAGCTTGGTCGCGCTCTAAATTTTCTGAAACGTCTCCTTCAAAAATGGTTACATATAGATTTTCTTTTGGAATTTTATAAACTTCTGTCAGTAATTCCCAAGCAAAATCGATGGCTTCTTTTTTGAAATAATCTCCAAAACTCCAGTTTCCCAACATTTCGAACATGGTGTGGTGATACGTATCACGACCTACATCATCTAAATCATTATGTTTACCGGAAACTCTCAAACATTTTTGAGTATCGGCAATTCTAGGTGCTTTTGGTTCTTTGTAACCAAGGAAATAGTCCTTAAACTGCGTCATTCCAGAGTTGGAAAACATCAGAGTAGGGTCGTCTTTCAGCACAATTGGAGCAGAAGGAACAATTAAGTGTCCTTTGCTTTTGAAAAAATCTAAAAACTGTTGGCGTATTTCTTGTGAAGTCATATTGATAATGCTTTCTATATATGTTTTTGTAAAAACGCAAATTTAATGATTTTGAACATGATGTGGAAATAAAAAAACGCTCAAATTCATTTGAGCGTTTCTAAAAATTTATTTCTCCAAAAGCAAACTGCACCATTCCTCGCGCTGTTGTTTGTTTTTGAGTTTAAGCCCTTGTTCTGTACAAACTTCCAAAATATCTGCTACATCAAAGAAACATAAGCCAGAAAGCAATAGTTCGCTGCCTTCGTTCATGTCTTTTACGTAAGTTGGGATGTCTGAAATTAAGATATTTCTGTTGATATTCGCTAAAATAATATCAAATTTTTCTTTTCCTAAATTTTCGGCAGTTCCCAGTTCTATTCTGAGTTCTACGTTGTTTCTTTCAGCGTTTTCTTTAGAATTTTCAACTGACCATTCATCAATGTCAATTGCCAAAACATCTTTTGCGCCTTTCATTTTGGCATAAATGGCAAGAACGGAAGTTCCGCAACCCATATCCAAAACTTTTTTGTCTTTGAAATCCATTTCCAGCATTTGCTGAATCATGAGATGCGTAGTTGGATGATGCCCCGTTCCGAAAGACATTTTCGGCTGAATGATGATTTCTTCCATCGCAGGATTGGGTTCGTGGAATTCTGCACGAATTAAAACCTTATCTTCTACATTAATCGGAGAGAAGTTTTTTTCCCATTCTTCGTTCCAGTTGATGTTCGGCATTTCTTGGAAAGTGTAAGAAATTTTTACATTTTCATTGTTGAAAATTTCTAGGGTTTTGAAATTCTCTTCGTTGACCAAATCAGTTGGAATATAAGCCAAAATACCTTCTAGCTCTTCGGTGAAACTGTCGAAACCTATTTCGATAAGTTCTGCCATTAAGATTTCGTTCCAAGGTTCTAGTGGTTGTATTTTGAAGTTGAATTCTGTATAGTTTTGCATTGTTGGGTATTTTGTAATCAATAATAAATCGGACAAAGTCCGTGCAAATTTACGGAATTTGTTTTACGTAATAGAGCAAAGTTTTTCTTAAAGTTTTTGTAACACGAAGTTCTCGGAGATTTTCACAAAGTTCACAATGGTTTTAGAGTTTTTTGAGACGCTTTGCTTTTGGAAGTTTTTTGTTTTTTGGCGCGAGCGAAGCGAGCGTCGATTGTTTTCAAAGAAGAGAACGTTTTCTGTTCCAGTTTTTTTGTCATTCCGTAGGAATCTATACCTATTTTTATATTGATAATTTAGATTCCTACGGAATGACAAACATTGTTGTTGATTTTTGAAGATTAATTTAAAGCAAAATTTTAAAATAAGTGAAAAGAAAAACTGTCCGTGAATTTTAGCCACGACTGTAGCATTGTTTGAGCTCTTTTAAAATTTTTTTGAGAAAAATTTTTAAAAAGCGAGTGCGAAAAGCGTGTCTGAAAGTGAAAAAATTCCAAAACGTGTGCTACAAAAAAAGCCGAGAATAATTCCCGACTTTTACTTTTTACTTGGCTATTTTTACTTGGCTCTTATTGATTAAAACCTTCAATAATTTTAGAAAAATCTTCTAATTTCAAAGCAGCTCCACCAATTAAACCGCCATCAATATCTGGCTGAGAGAAAATCTCTTTCGCATTGTCTGGTTTTACAGAACCTCCGTATAAAATAGAAATTTCATCAGCAACTTCTTGTCCGTATTTTGCAGCGATAAGGCTTCTGATGTGTGCGTGAATTTCTTGCGCTTGTTCTGGAGAAGCTGTTTCGCCAGTTCCGATTGCCCAAACTGGTTCGTAAGCGATTACCACTTTTTTAATTTCTTCCGCAGTAAGCGTGAAAAGAGCAGTTTCAGTTTGGTTTTTCACCACTTCAAGATGTTGACCAGCTTTTCTTTGTTCTAGAGTTTCGCCGTTGCAATAAATAGGAGTTAAACCTTTATCTAAAGCCAATTTTACTTTTCTATTGCAGTGAGAATCGGTTTCTCCATGATATTGTCTTCTTTCGCTGTGTCCGATGATAGAACCGTCTGCTTCGATAGATTGTAACATATCTGCAGAAATTTCACCTGTGTAAGCGCCACTTTCGTATTCGCTCATATCTTGTGAAAAAACGCCAACTTCGTTATTTTCGAAAATATCTCTTGCCATCATTAAATACAATGAAGGCGGTGCAATCCAAACTTCGCAATTGGTAGTGTTTGCTTTTTTATAATCTAATAATTGAGCCATTAATTGTTGAGCATCAATCACATTTTTGTTCATTTTCCAGTTTCCTGCTACAATGTTTTTTCTCATTTCTATAAAGTATTGAGGTTAAATTTTAAATTTTTACAAATTTCTGAATTTTTAAAGATTTACAGAAATTTGAGGGTATGAATTGAATCAGTTTTAATGAATTTCTTTCGTAGATTTTATTGATTTTCGGAGATTTACTTAAAATAAATCTAGAATCTAATTACCAACTACCAACTACCAACTACCAATTACATTTTCCAAATGGTTTTCATCAAAGAATAGAAATCATGCTCTCTGTCTGAAACAGTTGCGTCTGCTTTGATGAGTTTTTTTGCAAATTGTTTAAATTCTTTACGTTCTTTTTCGGTAGAATCGTCTAGGAAACAATGTGCTTGAAACTCAAAATGGTCTTTCCAATCGCTAGGTTGGAGTGCTGAAATCACTTCTAACTCGTTATCCAAATTCACATGGAACGGAAATTCTTCTTCTAGATATTCTCTGATGACTTGTTCTTCGCCTGCATGAAATTTATAATCTACAGCCGAAAGAATCATCAATAAATGATATCCTGCGATGGATTTGTTGGTTTTTCTCATTTTATTTTTATTTATTTTTTTCACGCAAAGTCGCTAAGTTTTTCGCAACGAGCGCAAAGTTTTTTATTTATTCAAAATTTTCTTTTTTAAAATCTTCAAGACTTTTCTTTTCTATAATTTTACCATTTTCTAGGACCAAAACGAAAGGATTGCTTCTAGCAATGGTTTTGATTGCTGTTCCGTCCATAGTTAAATTAGGAATTGTTTTGAAAATGCCTTTTTCGGTTGTTATTCCAAAAGCATTTTCATTAGCTTTAATGTAACTTTCATATTTTAGGAAGTCTTCTTTTGAAATTTCCTTTGGTTTATAAGAGAAAATCAAATACACTTTCGGTAAATGAAGAATTTGGTCGGTCAAATCATTTTCGTTTTCGTCTTCTAATTTAAATTTATCGATAGAAGATTGATAGCCTTGCTTCACCAAAACAGACACTTCTTTTCCTTTCTGAATTTGCCAAGGCGTTCCTTCTTCCCAGTATTCTTTTTGGTTTACGAAATCATCTTGTCCTACCACTTTTTCTTCGCCAGTTTTGTTGTTTTTCAGCGTGTAAGAAGTTTTGTATTCTGAAGGATTAGCCGCGATTTTTTGTTTCTCAAGTTTTAAATCAGTCCCAATTTTATAATCTCTGAAATCAATCAAAGGTTCGTGTGCAATTCCGTAGTAAATGATGAAAGCGGAAATTAAAATTCCAATACCAAGAAATGGCATTTTTAGAAATCCATTTTCGTTATGTAATGTCTCTGATTTTTTATTTAAAATCCAAAGAACAATTAAGCCAAAAAGTAACGTAATGTCTTTCCAGAAGCTTTGCCAAGGTGTGAATTTGATGGCATCTCCGAAACAACCGCAATCTGTAACTTTGTTATAATAAGCCGAATAAAACGTAAGAAATGCAAAGAAAACGCACAATGCAATTAACGAAAGTAGTGTGCATTTTAGCTTCATTTTCAACAAAAGCATTAATCCTAAAACTAGTTCTAATGCGACTACTAAAATTGCAATTTCTAAAGTGAAATTTTGTAAAAAAGTCAAATTAAAAACGTCTGGCGAAAAATATTCTTCGAGTTTAAAAGAAAAACCTTTTACGTCTATCGCTTTTACAAAGCCAGATGCAATGAAAATAACAGCAATTATGTATCTTAAAATTCTTTTCATTTTTAGGAATTAGGGATTGGGATTTAGGAATTAGTTTCCGAAAACTTAATGAGACAGAAAACCGCATAATTCAGCATGTCATAATAATTGGCGTCTAAACCTTCTGAAACCAGAGTTTTTCCCTGATTGTCTTCAATTTGTTTGGTACGAAGAACTTTTTGATAAATTAAATCGGTGATGGATGAAATCCTCATTTCGCGCCAAGCTTCACCATAATCGTGGTTTTTACGAAGCATTAAATCTTTTGCTTTTTGAGCGTAATCGTCATATAATTTCAGAATTTCGGTTCTGTCTTCGTCTAAATTTTCAGAAAAACCTTTCTCTAATTGTATCAAACCAATAATAGAATAGTTCACAATCGCTATAAATTCATCTTCTTCTTGTTCATCTACCATTTTTACGTCGGTCATCTGTAAAGTACGGATTCTATTGACTTTTATGTAAATTTGGTCGGTAATAGAACTCGGTCTTAAAACACGCCAAGCTGCACCATAATCTTGTAATTTTTTAGAAAATAAATCACGACATTGATGGATAACTTCGCTAAATTGTTGAGCTGTATTTTGCATGGAATTTTTTGAAAAATTGATGTGTAAAGATAGTGATTTAACCACAAAAGAGACAAAAGCTCTATCTCTTTTTAGTAATTCAAAAGTCTAAAAAGGTTTAAATTTATTTTGAAATTTGCTTTTTGTTCTTTTGAAATACTTGTTTTCAAACATTTCTTTTGTCTCTTTTGCGGTTAAAAAATTACTTCTCCAATTTATGAATCTTCTTCGTTCCTTCGTACATTTCGTATTGCAAGAAACGGCATTCTAATTTTCCGTTAAACAATTTTATTTTTCTGGAAGGTCTTAAACCTACATTTTTCACGCCTTCTAAATCTGATGAAATCATCCAGGCCAATGTATTTGGATATTTTTGTTTAAAAGTATCGCCAATTTTCTTGTAAAAATCGGGTTGGTTAATCGCAATTCTCTCATCATAAGGAGGATTGAAAACCATCAACAACGGGAACATATCTTTTTCAGATTCAAAGAAATTCTGTTTTTTTACTTCAATTACATCTTCCATTTCGGCGGCTTCAATATTGATTCTAGCAGCATTCAGCATTCTTGCATCAATGTCGTAACCTACAATTTTTCCAGTAAATTCTTTAATTCTGTTGATTCTAAATTCTTTGATTTTTGCAAACAATTCAGCATCATAATTTTTCCAATTTTGGAAAGCAAACTTCTTTCTGAAAATTTGCGCTGGTAAATCCATTGCGAGCATCGCAGCTTCTATCAAAAGCGTTCCACTTCCGCACATTGGATCAAGAAAATTTCCTTTTCCGTCCCAACCAGCCAATTGCAACATTCCCGAAGCCAAGACTTCATTAATCGGCGCTTCTCCTTGTTCTTTTCGGTAACCACGCTTAAATAAAGGGTCTCCAGAAGAATCTAAAGAAATCGTTACCAATTCTCTGTCAATATGAAGGTGGAATTTAATGTCAGGATTTTTCGGGTCTACATCTGGTCTGCGTCTTTCTTTCATCACGAAATAATCACAAATCGCATCTTTCATTTTCAAGGCTACAAATTGTGAATGCGTGAACGTTTCAGAATAAACCGTAGAATCTATGGCAAAACTTTGGTCTACACTCATCACGGTTTCCCAAGGAAAATCGAAAACTTTATCGTAAAATTTATTCTCGTTCCATGCTTTGAAAGTTGCAATAGGAACCAAAATTTTGACAGCGGTTCTTGCTGAATAATTGATTTTGTAAAGAAAACCAAGGTCGCCTTCACAGTTTACGGCGCGGTTTTTAATTTCTACTTTTCTTCCGCCTAACTTTTTAATTTCTTCGGCAAGAACTTCTTCTAAACCAAAAAATGTTTTTATCTGAATTTTTAAATTTTCTGTATCCATAGGTTTTTCAAAAGGCTTTTTTTGCCTTATTTGAATTGAATGCGTAAAAATACGGAAATTTTGTGGGATTATTTTTTGTTCTTTTCTTCAATCCACTTACTCAGGTATTTAGTGCTTTGTAAGGTGTGGTGTTGAAGAATTTGGCCTAAAAAATTTTGGTTTTTGTGTGATTCTAAATTCTCAGAAATTTCTTGAATTTTATGAATGAAATGGGGCTCAAAAAGTTCTTTTTTGAATCTGTTTTCTATAATCTTGAATCCGTTTTCTTGAGATTTTCGCCAAAGATTTTCATCTTGGTAGAGTAGAACTGCTTTTTCTACAAATTCCGTTTCGTTATCGGTAATGAATCCGTTCCACTCAAAATTTCCATACATCGCTTCTGCACCAACTGCGGAAGTAACATTGGGTAACCCAAATTGCATACTTTCGAGCAATTTACCTTTAATCCCAGCTCCAAAAGGAATGGGTGCAAGTAAAACTTTTGCTTGGTTAAAAACATATTCCACATTTTCGGCTCTTCTTTTGATGATGAAACCTTCTTTTTCGTTGTGCAATTGAAAGACTTTTTCACTTGCGTAAGCACCATAAATATGAATTTCGGCTTCTGGAAGTTGGTTTTTAATGTTTTTCCAAATTTTTTTCAATTGAAGAACGGTTTGCCAATTCGGTTCGTGCAAAAAATTACCGATGCTGATAAAATTTTTTCTTTCTGAAAAAGAAGTTTTAGGTTTTTTCACCTCTCCAAAAAGTGGAAGGTAAAAGAGAGTATTCTCGTCAATTTTAAACTTTTCGATGAGTAAATTCATCTCGAATTCAGAAATGATTAGGGAAAGGTCGCATCTTAAAATGGAAGCCAGTTCACGTTTGAAAATATCATTGATTAGGTCTGAATTTTCTAAAATTTTATTTTGTTTAAAAGCTTTTTCTCTGGCATTTCTTAGGAAATGTAAATCCTCAGTGTCAAGAATTTTTACTGCATTCGGAACTTGCTCGGAAACTCTCCACCCGAATTGTTCTTCAGTAGTAAATCTGTCAAAAATGACGATTTCTGGATTTAGATTTTTGATGAGTTCGTCAAAACTGTCGTCATTGAGTAAAATATTTTGAAACTGAATATTTTTAGAACTTAAGTCAAAACTGTTTTCTGAAATAGAAGCCGTGGAAAGAAAGGTGATTTGATAATTTTGAGTTAAGAATAAATCCATCAATTGAATCATTCTAGAACCGGCAGCTGTAGAATTAGGCTCTGGAAAAACCTTGCCAATAATTACCAAATTTTTCATTCATTAAAATAATAAATTAAAAAAAGAAAAACCTCGCTGAAAGCGAGGTTTTCGTGAGCGCGTCAGGATTCGAACCTGAGACCGTCTGCTTAGAAGGCAGATGCTCTATCCAGCTGAGCTACGCACCCTAATTTCCTTAAAATTTTCGATTTTTTTTGTCGGGGTGGCAGGATTCGAACCTGCGGCCTCCTGGTCCCAAACCAGGCGCGATGACCGGACTACGCTACACCCCGAATTTCTTGGTTGCGGAGGGTAAGGGATTCGAACCCTTGCGACCCTTGCGAGTCGACAGTTTAGCAAACTGCTCCGTTAACCACTCCGGCAACCCTCCTTGCAAATTCTTTTAAGAACTTCTCTTCCGTAATTGCGAGTGCAAATATAGGACAGTTTTCCTTAATAACCAAAAAAAAATTGCTAAAAATTTTCGTATTTTTGAATAAATAATCTTTTAAAAAATCAATAAAATGCGTAATTCATTATATTTCATAGGTTTAGCATCTTTAATAATTTCTTGTGGTTCACAAAAAGAAATTGCAAAACCCAATAATTTACCTCAACCCGCTACATCTACGATACCAAATCCTCCCAAATCAGAGATAAAACATGATGTACATGGCGATTATTTTACAGTAAATATAGCAGACCCAACTAAAAATGATAATACCATCAGTTATGGTTCTTTGGTAGGAGCAAAACCAGAAGGTTATAAAGTAACCAGAAATCATTTTCCTGCCGTTGCACAAAATTTTAGACAGAAATATGTGATTTTACATTACACAGCTTTGGATCATGATAAATCTGTGAGGGTTTTAACCACTCAAGCCGTAAGTTCTCACTATTTGGTGAATGATTCTACCGATATAGAAATTTATCAGTTGGTAGACGAAAATAAAAGGTCTTATCACGCAGGAATCAGTTCTTGGAGAAAAGATGCAACGCTTAATGATACTTCTATCGGAATAGAAATCGTGAATGAAGGTTTTAAAGTAGTGGACGGAAAAAGAGTTTTCGTTCCGTTTCCTGAGCATCAAGTGAAAAAAGTAGCCGCTTTGGTTCAAGATATTGTAATGCGTTATCAAATTCCGCCTACGAATGTTTTAGCACATTCAGACATTGCGCCAACTCGTAAACAAGATCCAGGTCCATTATTTCCTTGGAAAAAATTATATGACGAATACGGAATAGGAATGTGGTATGATGATGCTACAGTTCAAAGTTTCCAATCGCAGATTATTCCAGAAGAATTTAATGCAAAAATCAATGACATGGCTTTTGTGATGAAAGTGCAGATTGCCCTAAAACAATTTGGCTATGGAATTACAGAAACAGGAGTTTGGGATGATGCTACAAAGAAAACTATTGAGGCTTTCCAATATCATTTTAGACCACAAAATTACGATGGAAAAATGGATATAGAAACGTGGGCGATTTTACAGGCTCTCATTCAGAATTATCCCAATAAATAATTAAGAAATAAGAAATTAATGCAGACGAAATTAGTATTAAAAACTAAAAATTTTACAGATAAAAACGGGTACACTTACCAACAAGTAGAAGGAGACGAAACGGGTGTAAGAATCTACAAACTAAACAATGGATTAACGGTTTATTTGGCTCAAAATGATGATGCTCCCAGAATCCAAACCTATATTCCTGTAAGAACGGGAAGCAATAATGATCCATCAGACAATACAGGATTGGCGCATTATTTAGAGCACATGATGTTCAAAGGAACGAGCAAATTAGGAACGCTGGATTGGGAAAAAGAAAAAGTATTATTAGACCAAATTTCTGATTTGTACGAACAGCATAAAGCTGAGCAAAATCCAGAAAAAAAGAAGGAAATTTATAGAAAAATAGACGAAATTTCTCAAGAAGCTAGTCAATATGCTATTGCCAATGAATATGACAAAGTTATTTCTTCTTTGGGTGCAACAGGAACCAATGCGCACACTTGGTTAGACGAAACCGTATATAAAAATAACATTCCGAATAATGAATTGGAAAAATGGCTCAAAATAGAAAAAGAGCGTTTTTCTGGTTTGGTTTTAAGGCTTTTTCATTCTGAGTTAGAATCGGTTTACGAAGAATTTAATCGTGCACAAGACAATGATGTGAGGTTGGTAAATTATGCACTCATGGAAGCTCTTTTTCCGAAACATCCTAATGGTCAACAAACCACTTTGGGAAAATCTGAGCATTTGAAAAATCCTTCTATGAAGGCTATTCATCAATATTTCAATGATTTTTATGTGCCTAATAATATGGCGATGGTTTTGGTTGGAGATTTAGATTTCGAAGAAACCATTCTTTTGGTCGATCAATATTTTGGAAAATTTGAGTACAAAGAACTTCCGAAGAAAGAAAAAATCATAGAAGAACCTCAAACTGAAATTGTAGAAAGAATTGTAAAAAGTCCTTCTGCGCCTAGACTAAACATTGCTTGGCGAACAGATTCTTATGGAACCAAAGAAGAGCATTTGGCAGAAATGGTGGCTCAAATTCTCTCCAATTCTGGCGAAGCAGGTTTGCTAGATTTAAATATCAACCAAAAGCATAAAGCACTCAGAAGTTATGCTTATGAACTCGGTTTTAAGCAATACGGATTGTTCTCGCTCATGATTGTTCCGAAGGAAAATCAGTCTTTAGAAGAGGCAGAACAATTGCTTTTGGCAGAGATAGAAAAGGTGAAAAATGGTGATTTCCCAGATTGGTTAATTCCTGCGATTATCAATGATATGAAATTGCAGAAAATCAGAAATCTGGAAACTGCAGATGGTTTAGCAACAGCGCTTTACGGAATTTATATCAATGACAGAACTTGGGAAGAAGAACTTTCGGAAATTGAGAAATTTGAGAAAATTACCAAGCAAGAAGTGGTAGATTTTGCACAAAAATTCTTCCAAAAAAATTATGTAATCGTCAAAAAACTTCGTGGCGAAAACGAAAATCTTATCCGAGTAGAAAATCCGGGAATTACCCCTGTTAAAATCAATAGAGAAGCACAATCTGAGTTTTTGACCGAAATTCTTCATGAAAAATCTTCAGAAATTACTCCGAAATTCATTGATTATAAAAATATGATTGAGGAAACTCAAATTGGAGATAAAAAAATCAGTTTTGTAAGAAATAAATACAATCATATTGCGCAGTTGCATTTGATTTATAAAATCGGAACAGACCATGATAAAGAGCTTTTCTTAGCGGTGCAAGTTTTGCAATATTTGGGAACTTCTCGTTTTTCGGCGGATCAATTAAGTCAAGAGTTTTTCAAATTGGGAATCAGTAATGATTTCAAAACGTATGACGACCAAATGATTATTTCGCTCACTGGTTTTGAGGAAAATCTAATTAAAGGTTTTGAACTTTTAAAACATTGGATTACCGAAGTAAAACCAGATGATGAAGTCTATGAAAGTACGATAGAATTGATTTTAGAAAGTCGAAATGTTGCTAAAAAAGAGAAGTCAAGAATTATGACGGCATTAAGTCATTATGCTAAATTCGGTCAAAATTCCAGATTCAGAGATGTGATTCCTGAAGAAAAATTGAGAGCAACGAAAGTAGAACATCTTACTGCAAAAGTGAAGAATTTGACCCAATTACCTTATGAAATTTTCTTCTACGGTAAAGATTTTGATGGGTTCAAGGAAAAAATTCAGCCGTTGTTAGAAAAAGCAACACTCACCATTCCAAAACCGAAAATTTATCAAGAACTGGAAACGAAAGGAAAAGTCTTCTTTACCAATTATGATATGGTGCAAATGGAAATGAGTAAAATTGGTAGGGCTTCTCAACTGAATACCGAAAATTACGGAAAAATCAATGTTTTTAATGAATATTTTGGCAAAGGTTTGTCGTCTATTGTTTTTCAGGAACTCAGAGAAAGCAAGAGTTTAGCGTATTCTGCGTATGTAAATTACTCTACCGCGACTTATTTGGATAGACATAATTACGTGGTAAGTTACATTGGTACACAAGCCAATAAATTGCATTTAGCAGTAGATGCGATGGCTGATTTAATGCAAGATTTGCCTCAAATTCCTACGCAATTTAATAATGCTAAAAATTCTGCGCTGAAACAAATTGCGTCTACCCGAATTACCAGAACCAACATTTTCTTTAATTTTTTAAATCTTAAAAAAATAGGAATAGATTATGATATAAGAGAAAAAATTTATCACGAAATAGAAAGTTTACAGTTAGAAGATTTAACTCAATTTTACCATCAAGAAATAAAACCACTCTCTTATAACGTTGCGATAATGGGTAAAAAAGAAAATTTAGACCATTCTGCGATTGAAAACTTAGGAGATTTTCAAGAACTGAGTTTAGAAGAAATTTTTGGATATTAAATAGAAATATTATGATTAAGAAAATAGGATATATTGCTTTGCTTTTATTTTTTGGGAAAGGTTTTGGACAAGAAAAACAAAATTCACCATCCTTTAAATTAACGCCAGAACAGAAACAAAAATCTATAGAAATTCACAGGAAATTTGATGCTGATTTATTAGCACTTAAAACCAAACAAGAGCGTCAAATTTCAAAAGTGAAAAGTGAAAATGAGTTGCTGGAACTCAAAAAAAAGCATAAAAAACAGATAGATAGTTTACATGAAGAACACGAAAAAGAAACTGAGCAAATTTATACGCCTGAACAATTAGAACGCATCAAAAACTTAAAAAAGAAAAGATTAGAAAAAAAGCGAATAAGTATATGAGCTAAAACTGAAAATTTTATAAAATCAGGTAGTTATAGTGTAACAATTACAAAATTTAATAGACTTACCTTTGTATAACTCTACAGAAGTAAGAGTAAATTTCATCATTTGTGTTTTGCCTCAGAAGAAATTCTGAGGCTTTTTTTAGGACTAGATTTTAAAAAAAAGAACGCACCTTTTGGCGCGTTCTTACTAAAATATTTATCGAAAATTATTTCACAATTTTCATTTCGTCTAATAACCATCTTGCTCCAGCAAATTTATCGATGATAAATAAAATATACTTGGTCTGAACCATAATATTTCTGCTGAATCTAGGATCGAAATTAATATCACTCATCGTACCTTCCCATTGTCTGTCAAAATTTAAACCGATAAGGTTTCCTTTTTTGTCAAGAGCTGGACTTCCTGAGTTTCCACCCGTGGTGTGATTAGTTGCGGTAAATGCTAATGGAATTTTTCCAGCTGCATTTTTGTAATCGCCATAATCTTTGGTGTTGTATAACTGAATTAATTTATGTGGAACATCAAATTCATAATCTCCCGGAACATATTTTTCTATTACACCATCTAGAGTGGTTTCATAGTGGTAAGAAATCGCATCTGCAGGATTAGAACCTTTTACTTTTCCGTAAGTTACTCTGAGTGTAGAATTCGCATCTGGGAAAAATTTTCTTTCTGTATCTGTAGCCATCATTTGTGCTAAATATTTCTTTTGCAAAGCATCTATTTTGCTTTGTAAACCTACATATTGAGCATCTGCTTTAGTTACATAAGTTTCTCTCATTTTGGTTAAAGTCTGATAAATAGGGTCAGCTTTCAGAGTTTTTACCAATTCTGGAAGATTTGAGAAAACTTGGTCAATATTAGAATAAACGGTAGCTCCGTTTACTGAATTTCTACCTGAAATCACAGAATTTCTGCTCCAGTTTTCAAGAACTTGAAGATTTTGGTTCACATCTTTGAATTGAGTAAAACCTTCTGGTAAAAATTCTGGTGCGGTTTTATTTGCATATAAAGCCAAAAGTTTAGCAGTAACTTTAGCATCTAATTCGCCGTCATAATCTTTGTAGAAGCCAGAAAGTCTGTTTTTAAAACCTTTTACAGCTTTATCATCTACTTTCCCCGCTTCATAATTTTGTACAAAAGCATAAAACTGATTTGCCAACGTTAATGTTTCAGCATTTCTTAGAATTTCGCTGTAATAAGCATTGTTTAAAGCATAAGGCGCTTGTTGGTCATACAGTTTTTTAAATTCATCAAGAGACGTTTTAATTTCTGAATTTTTAGCCACTAGAGAACTTTCATAAGCTTGTTTTTTGGCAACAGCGTTTGATTTTTTAAGACCTTTTGTTTCGCCAATCCATTTTTTCCAATAATTGGCAACTGAAGCGTATTTAGAAGCATATTTAATTCTGGTAGCATCGTCTGCACGCATTTTTTCGTCTAGCGTTTTCAGCGCGATGTCTCTTACTTCAATTCTCGCAGGATTGGTATCTGTGATGATTTTTTCAATCGCTACACTTGGCAAATATTCATTGGTTCTGCCCGGAAATCCGAAAACGAAAGTGAAATCATTTTCTTTAATGTCTTTTACAGAAATCGGTAAGAAATGTTTTGGCGTAAAAGGAACATTGTCCTTAGAATATTCCGCTGGTCTGTTGTTTTTGTCAGCATAAATTCTAAACATAGAAAAATCGCCAGTATGTCTTGGCCAAACCCAGTTATCCGTATCAGAACCGAATTTACCAATGCTTTGTGGTGGTGCTCCTACTAATCTAATGTCTTTATAGGTTTCTACTACAAATGCATAATATTTATTTCCTGCAAACATAGGTCTTACAATAATACTTTGGTAAGATTCTATTTTTTGAGATTTCTTGTAAGCGTCTATATTTTCATTGATTTTTTTAGTCAAATCTGCTCCGCTTAATGAAGAAGTATTACCTAAAATATCTTGAGTAATTTCTTTAATATCCGTAACGAAATCTACAGTAACACCAGGATTTGGCAATTCTTCGCCCATGTTTTTTGCCCAAAATCCATTGGTCAATAAATCATTTTCTACGGTAGAATGACTCTGGATGTTATCATAACCGCAGTGGTGATTGGTTAATAATAAACCTTTCGGAGAAATTATTTCTGCGGTACAACCTCCGTCAAACTGAACTACAGCATCTTTAATACTCGGTTTTTCAGTATTCCAAATGTCTTGGGCTTTGATTTTCATTCCCAGAGATTTCATCTCTTTTTCATTAATTTCAGTAGGAATCCACATTCCTCCGTATTGCTGACCAAAAAAAGCAGCAGCCTGAAATAATGTTGCTATAATAAACGTTTTCTTAAGCATTAATTCATATTTTTAAAATGAGTGCCTAAAATTAATCAAAAAATATCATCATCTCACAATTTTGAAAGCATTTAACATAATTGTATAAAACATTTGGAGTCGTGTCCATCTATCTTTGCTTAACCAAATCATAAAATATTTACAAAATGACTACACATCACACCGAAGATAGATTACAGCATTATGAATTTGACCAATATACAGTAACCACCAATTTTGCAACTTATGAAGATGCGGTAAATTATGCTAATGAACAACAAGGTGAATTGGTAGAAGTAGGTTTTACAGATGGTTCTGATAATCCTACACCGAATGATTCGGCGAAGTTGGTAGAAAGTAAAAAACCTTTTAAGGTAGAATTACCTGATCATCCCAATTATAGAGTGCTTTATTCTGATGCAGAAGGATTTCAAGAAATGGCAGACCAAATTCTTTTTGACATGAAAAAAGCAGAAAATGATATGTTGCCAGAAGATATTTTGTCTGACCAAAATATTGCACCAGGAGATAGAATTATTATCACAGATGAAAGCGGTGTAAATACCGTAACGACTAGAGAAAGAATAAAGTTTTTAATGCGAGGAAATGTTTACGAACTTGCCGTAAAAACAAATAACATTTAAACAGACAAATTTACTTCATATTTTCAGTATTTGATTTTTAGACAGTAAGCCTTCATTTTTTGGAGGCTTTTTTAGTGAGAAATTGCAGCAGTTTCTACGGTTTCTATATTTATCATTTGAAGCTGGATGTGTCTGTCATGCGCTTTATTTTTAAATTCTGAAATAATTTCTAAAACATCATGGTCTATAAAATGAACTTCGGAGCCATCAATAGTTAATACGGAATAAGCAGGAACTTTATCCAACGCATTTTTAATTTTCACTTTATTGATGAAGGTTACATTGCTGTGAAGTTTCAATTTATATTGGTCAATCCCTTGAAAATGCGTTTTTTCTATGTCGTAATTTTCTTTGAAATTTTCTTTGATGATGTAATAAATAGAAATCAATAAACCAATAGAAACTCCAATGAGTAAGTCTGTTACAAGAATAATAATAATGGTGGCGATAAATGGTATAAACTGTTTTAAACCGAGTTTAAAGAGGTGTTTATAAATCTCCACTCTCGTAAGTCCAAAACCTGTAATAATCAAAATAGCAGATAAAGAAGCATACGGAATCATGTTAATCAAAAACGGAATCAACAAAACAGAAAGCAGCAATAAAATCCCATGAGTAAAAGCAGAGATTTTAGTTTTAGCACCGGCTTGAATATTCGCAGAACCTCTCACTACTACTGCAGTCAAAGGTATTGCGCCTAAAAGTCCACAGAGAAAATTACCAATTCCTTGCGCAATTAATTCACGATTTACAGGGGTAATTCTGTTGTGACGGTCTAGTTTGTCCATCGCTTCAATACAAAGCAAAGTTTCTAGCGTGGCCAAAATTCCTATGAGGATTCCATCTTTCCAGATTTCTTGATTGCTCAGAATTTTAGAAAATTCGGGGAATTTAATTTCTGCAAACATATTTTCTGGAATATTCACTAATTGATTAGGTTTCAAAGCATAAGAAGAACCGAAATAATTCATTAAAAAATTGATAAATATTCCAAAAATTACCACCAAAAGTGGAGCAGGAATCTTATTGAATTTTTGAAACTGTGGTTTTTTCATCAGAATTAAAATCACTAAAGAAATTACAGAAATAAAAACCGCACCTCTGGTAATATGAGAATTAAATTCAACTAAGTTTCCTAAGAAATTTTTAGAAGTGAAGATTTGTACAAAACCACTCGTCCAAAAATCGGGTTGATTATAACCTAAAGCCAATGGAATTTGTTTAGAAATCAAGATGATTCCTATAGCAGCCATCATTCCTTTAATCACAGAACTTGGGAAATAACTGGCAAAAACGCCCAGTTTTAAAACGCCTAATAAAATTTGGAATACTCCAGCAATAATAACAGTTAATAAAAATGTTTGAAAATCACCAAGACTGATGATAGAAGCGGCGACAACCGTAGTTAAACCAGCAGCAGGACCAGAAACAGCTAAATCTGAACCACTCAAAACTCCTACTACAATTCCACCGATAATTCCTGATAAGATACCCGAATAAAGTGGAGCTCCAGAAGCTAATGCAACACCCAAACACAAGGGAAGTGCAACTAGAAAAACCGTGAGACCTGCTGATAAATCGTGTCTCTTAAACATTAACCAATAATACTTAAACGTTCTATCAAGATGCAAATCCATTGTTCTAAATTTTAATACAAATTTATGAAAATTTAAAACTTTGCCCGGAGAAAGTTATAAAATGTTAATTCTGTATGAAATCAAGAAAATATTGTAAAATACTAAGCGCTTGTTTAATCTAATTTTGTACTGTAAAATCATGCTTAGTTTTAATCACATACTGCAACTGTTTATTTTGGCGATACCTATTGCTTGTATTGCGTGGACAGTCACGCATGAAGAAATTTTCAAAGAACCGCGAGAATATTGTCAAAAAAGAGTAGAAAACGCTACTTCACTCTCGGAGAAAAAGTTTTTTTATCTCTTTACCTGTGAGTATTGTTTTAGTCATTATGTAACGATATTTTTCTTGTTGATCACAAATTTCACCTTGTTTTTTGAAGATTGGCGAGGATATGTGATTGCAGGATTTTCATTGGTTTGGATAGCCAATATTTACATGAGCTTATTTGGTTTCCTGAGACAAAATCTAAAAGCCGAAAAAATAGAAGCAAAAATTAAAAACATTGAGTATAACGATTTAAAAAATTAAAAATTAAATGCACTACGGAAAAAAAATATTAGAATACATTGTAGGAAATTTCAAAATCTACACCGGTTTTGGAAACTACAAACAAGCAGAAGAGTTTGCCCAAAAAACCAATGGCGAACTCACAGAGATTGTATATCATGACGGAAAAATAGAGCCAGAATTTTCAGATAAAGCCAAATTAGTAGAAAAGAAAATGCCGTTCAATGTAGAACTTTCACAGGATTACACGGTTTTTTATTCTAATGATGAGTTTTTTGAAAAATATACACCAGCCGAACATGAACAAAATTATGATTGTGAAAATCAAAACACACTGAATGCTCAAAACGTGATTATTTTTAATGGAGATTATCATAATTCTCCTTGTTTAAAAGAAAGATTAAAGAAACTTGCCAATTCTCATTTTTATGAATTAGCCGTTAAAGTTTCCATTTAAAAGCAAAAGCTCAAGAATTTTCTTGAGCTTTTTTATTTAACAAAAAATTTACTTAAGAACAATAAAAGTGAGTTTGTAAGAGTCTTTTCCATATTTATCTTGTTGATAGTTTTCTATTTTGACTATCCTGAGCCTACAAATTATATTTTTGTTTGAAGAAAATGCAGTTAGCAAATCTTTTCTAATTTTATAACGATATTTAATTTTTGCAACAGATATACTAGGAGGTTCATTGCACTCATCTCCATAATTGATTGTGAGAGAATTTTTTGGATAAAAGACGAATAATTTACTTTTACAAAATGGAAGATTCGATGTAGTATAAAAAGAAATGGTGTCGTTTTCTTTAAAAGATGCCGTGTTGTCTGTCCATAATTTATTATCAATCCCATATTCTGATACTTTTGCATCATGTTTTTTCTCTGTATCAATAATAATTTTTTTGAATTTATCATTCAAAGCCTTTTGTCCAAAGCCAAAATTGAACATAAATATTAGAACTAAAAATATTGTTGAGCTTTTCATTTTCAATTCACTATTTTCAATTTTCAATTAAGTTAAGAAACTGTTGTTCATCTAAAATCGTAATCGTACCGATGTCTTGCGCTTTTTTAAGTTTACTTCCTGCCTTTTCTCCAACTACCAAATAGTTGAGGTTTTTAGATACTGCCGAAATGTTTTTTCCGCCATGCTTTTCTACCATTTCTTCGGCTTGTTCACGCGTGAAAAGCGAAAGTTTTCCTGTGAAAAGAAAGGTTTTGCCTTCTAAAACAGTACTCAAAACTTCTGTGTTGTTTTCGCCTTTTTCCAGTTGAACGCCATAACTTCTCAATCGTTCTATCATCTCCCAGTTTTCGGGATTTTGAAGATAAGAAACAATGCTTTCCGCAATTTTAGAACCAATGTCTTCAACTTGGCAAAGTTCTTCCTCTGTGGCATTTTTTAAATCATCAATGCTTGGGAAATTCTTCGCTAGTTTTTTGGCAACCGTTTCTCCTACGTGTTTGATACCGATTCCGTACAATACTTTTTCGTAAGGAATTTGTTTAGATTTTTCTATGCCGTCAATGATGTTTTGGGCAGATTTTTCCGCCATTCTTTCTAGCGGAAGCAATTGTTCTTTGCGCAAAGTGTAAAAATCTGCAATGTTGGTCAATAAACCTTCACGGTAGAGTTGTTCTATGGTTTCGCTGCCTAAATTTTCTATATTCAAAGCTTTTCTGGAAACGTAATGAATCATTTTTCCCACAACTTGTGGTGGACAATGTGTTTCATTAGGGCAAAAATGAGCAGCCTGATCTTCTAAACGAATCAGCCCACTGCCACATTCTGGACAATGCGTTGCATACTGAACTTCTGTAGCAAAAACATTTCGTTTTTCTAGATTTACGCCTACAATTTTCGGAATAATTTCTCCGCCTTTTTCTACATAAACGAAATCGCCTACATGCAAATCCAGTTTTTTGATAATATCTTCGTTGTGCAGAGAAGCGCGTTTTACAATGGTTCCAGCCAATAGAACGGGAGCCAAATTCGCAACAGGTGTTACTGCGCCAGTTCTTCCCACTTGATAATCGATGCTGAGCAATTCTGTTTCTACTTTTTCGGCTTTAAATTTATAAGCCATCGCAAAACGTGGAGATTTGGCGGTATAACCCAATAATTGCTGTTGTTTTAGGGAATTTACTTTAATAACAATTCCGTCAATGTCGAAATTCAAATTCTTGCGTTTTTCGTCCCAGAAATTAATGAAATCTTGTACTTCTTGAATATTTTTACAGAGTTTGGCGTTTTCAGAAATTTTAAAACCCCAAGTTTTTGCCTGTTGAAGCAGTTCGAAATGCGTTTCCGCAGGACTGTTTTCGCTTACAAATTGATAGAGCACCGCTGAAAGATTTCTCTTTCTTACTTCACCAGAATCTTGCAGTTTCAGACTTCCAGAAGCAGTATTTCTAGGGTTCATAAAAGCGTCATAACCTTCTGCCAATCGCTCTTCATTAATTTTGTTGAAGTTATTATGCGTAAGATAAATTTCGCCACGCATGTAAAATCTTTCTGGGAAATTTCCCTGCAACTGAAGCGGAATGTCTTTAATGGTCTTCACATTGGCAGTGATTTCATCGCCTTGGAAACCATCACCTCTTGTTACGGCTTGAGAAAGTTTACCGTTTTCAAATAAAATGGAAATAGAAGCACCATCATATTTCAGTTCGGCGACAAATTCTATGTCTTCGGTTTCTAAAATTTTAGAAATTCTGGTGTGCCAATCCTGTAAATCATTGAAATCATAAGAGTTATCCAAAGAATACATTCTGAACTGATGCTGAACGGTAGGGAAATTTTTGGTGATTTCTCCACCTACTCTCAGTGTAGGAGAGTGTGGGTCATAAAACTCTGGGTGCGCTGCTTCTAGCTCTTGCAGTTCCTTGAGTTTGGCATCAAATTCAAAATCCGAAATCGTAGGCTCATCTAACACATAATAATTGTAATTATGCTGATGCAGTTCTTCTCTTAATTCTTCTATTCTTTGTAGGATATGTTCAGGCATTTTCTGTAGAAAGATTTTAGCAAAAATAACTAAAATAGTTGGAAATTGGGTTACCGAAAAGAGCAAGTATCCTGCCTTTATCCTGTAAGTATCTAGCAAGTGTCTAGGATTTATAATCCGAATGTTGAAAACATAACCTTTTCATTCTGAACGAAGCGCAGCATAGTGAAGAATCTCTACATCAAGAAACAGATTTTTCGCTTCATTCTTCCGCTCAAAATGACAGAATATTCTTCATATCTCGCAAACTTATAACCCGTGACTTTACAAAAATAAAGCACAGCAATCTACGCTGTGCTTTTTTATGTAAATCAAAAAATAAATAGTAAAAATATTTTTCTTGTGATATTTTTTTTGGGGGTGTAATGGTATAAAGTTTTATAAATGTTAAAAATTTATATAAAAATATAGGGGTTGTGTTTCAAAAAATATATTTTTTTAAATAAAATGTTTACATTTGCAGGGGTTAAAACAAAAAAATATGTTATTGAAAGTAGAAAAACGTTGGGTTATTGCTTTTATCATCACAGCGATAGTAGCAATGGTAAGTTTATTCTGGCCAACAAAGTTGCCAGATACTAGTTCGGGAGTTTTTTTAGAAGAGAATAATTTAGTAGGAGCAGATATTGCTTGGTTATTGGCTTCATCAGGTTTAGTCCTTTTAATGACGCCGGGATTATCTTTTTTCTATGGCGGAATGGTGGGCAAAAAAAATGTAATTTCTACTATGTTGCAAAGTTTTATTGCACTGGGAGTCATTAGTTTGGTTTGGGTAGTCGTTGGTTTCTCGCTTTCTTTCGGAGATTCTCTCGGATTTTACATTGGCAAAGAACATTACGGAATCATAGGCAATCCCTTTAGTTTTACTTTTTTTAACCAAGTAGGTGTTTTACCGCATTCTAAAATGGCTCCTACCGTTCCTTTTATCCTTTTTGCATTGTTCCAAATGAAATTTGCAGTGATTACTCCTGCTATTATCACAGGAAGTTTTGCTGAGAGAGTAAGATTTGTAAGTTACCTTTTATTTATCGTACTGTTTTCACTGTTCATTTATGCACCTTTGGCTCACATGGTTTGGAGCGGAGACGGATTCTTAGTTAAATTCTTCGGAATTAAAGATTTCGCTGGTGGAACTGTAGTACACATGAGTGCTGGTTTTGCAGCTTTAGCAGGCGCTTTGATGATTGGGAAAAGAAAAAATGACCATCACGAACCTTCTAATATTACGTATGTTATTTTAGGAACAGGAATGTTGTGGTTTGGTTGGCTCGGGTTTAATTCGGGTTCAGCTTTAGCAGCCAATGCCACTGCAGCGATGGCTTTTGGAACTACCACCATTGCTTCCGCTTCAGCGATGATGACTTGGATATTTTTCGACAGAATTAATGGAAGAAAGATTTCAGCATTGGGAGCGTGTATTGGAGCAGTAGTAGGATTGGTGGCGATTACGCCAGGTTGTGGTTACGTAAGCATTGCAGAAAGTATATTTATCGGTTTTATCTCGGCAATTATTTCTAATATGGCGGTCAACTGGAAAAAACTGAAAAGCGTAGATGATACGTTAGATGTTTTTGCCTGTCACGGAATAGGTGGAATTATGGGAATGATACTCACCGCTATTTTTGCACGAGGAGAGAACGCGAGTCTTCTGCATGGTGGAGTAGGCGTTTTTGCACATCACATGACGGCGCTACTTTTGGTGTCTGTGTTTACCTTTTTTGGAGCTTTGGTTATTTATAAGATTACAGATTTTATTATTCCACTTCGAGTAGAAGAAACCTCCGAAGAATTAGGATTGGATATTTCGCAACACAATGAATCTATATAAAACTAAGAAAGCCTTCTTTTAACTTAGAAGGCTTTCTTTTTTAAAAGGCAATTTTCATTCATTTGTGTTTTCCTTTTTGCAAATATATTGTATAATGTTTTATTAAAAATTAACATTTGTTAATTTTCTAATCTTTTTTTAATTCTGCTTAATGATACAGGGGTTATTCCTAAGAATGAAGCTAGATGTTTGTCGGGAATTCTTTCACATAAATCGTGGTAGGTGCTTTGAAGTTGTATAAATCTTTCTTCAGGGGTGTTAATAATAAAACTTTCTAATCTCTCGTATAATCTGTACAATATTTTTTGATTAGTGACTATTCTTAGTTTGAGTAATGCAGCATTTCTTTTGCTTAATTCTTCAAATTTTAGCATGTCAATCTCTAGAATATCACTATCTTCTACGGCAATCCAAGTAAGTCTGGCGGGCTTTTTATGAATTAAACAATCTGGGTCTGCACCAAATTCTTTTTCCCAACGGAAGAAAATGGTTTTTTCTTCGCCTTTTGAATCTGTATAAAATCCTCTTAATAATCCTTTTTTGATATAGAATATTTTGAAGTGTTGCTTTCCTTCACTAAAATATACTTCATTTTTTTTTATTTTAACTTTCTTGAATAATCCAAAAAAATTGGTCAAATCTGTTTTGGGTATGTCTTTTATAAGGTCAATTAAAAAATTATCTAAAATTTCCATGCTTTAATTGTTGAGAAGTTCATTGATTTTAAGGCTTAGTTTTTCTGCATTGGGAAGCATTTCTTTTTCTAAAATCAAATTGATAGGAACCGCTGGTAAATCCAGTGAACCCATGATTTCTACAGCTGCATCGAGGTATTTAAAGCAATTTTTAGAAATTCTTGCCCCGAAAGCTTCCATCATGGAGTTGTTGAGAGCTTCTTCTGTCAAAAGAATACATTTTCCATGGATTTTAACCCTTTCGAAAACCAATTCTTCATCTATCGGCTTGATGGTTCTTAAATCTATAATTTCTACTTTTCCTTCAAAATTTTTAGCGGCTTCTTTTGCCCAATAAACACCCATTCCATAAGTAACGAGCACTAGAGTTCGACCTTTCTGTATTTCTTCTTCATTGGCAAATTTTACAATATTGGCTTTCCCGAAAGGTAAAATGTAATCTTCTGCAGGTTCTACGGTTTTAGCGTCTTCAGTTCCCGGAACTTTACTCCAATAAAGACCTTTGTGTTCTAAGAAAATGACAGGATTTGGATCGTAAAAAGCAGCTTTAAACAAGCCTTTGAAATCGGCAGCGTTACTTGGATAAGCGATTTTAATTCCTTTGATTTGAGCTAACATGGTTTCTACGCTTCCACTGTGATAAGGACCGCCGCCTCCATAAGCTCCAATCGGAACTCTGATGATGTTAGAAACAGGATATTTTCCGTTGCTGAGGTAGCAAGATTTAGAAACCTCTGTCACCAATTGATTGATTCCCGGATAAATATAATCGGCAAACTGTACTTCTACAATAGGTTTAAGACCTACTGCGCTCATTCCTACAGTAGAACCAATGATGTATGCCTCTTGAATGGCGGTGTTAAAAACTCTTTTATTTCCAAATTTTTGTTGAAGCGTTACTGCTTCTCTGAAAACTCCACCAATTCTTCCGCCTACATCTTGACCATAAAGCAATGCTTCAGGATGTTTGTGCATCAATTCTTGTATGGCGTGAATTCCTGCATCTACCATTGGGATTTTTTCTCCATTTTCTGGAATTCTAGTTCCTTTTTCTTCTGTGATAGGAGTAGGAGCGTAAACATGCTCTTTTACGGTTTCAGGTTTTGGCTCTGGAGTGAGAATAGCTTTGTTAAAGTCTTCTTCTATTTGTTTTCTGGCTTCAATTTCTATTTGAGATAAGGTCTCTTCGTTAAAACCTTCTTCTAATAAATATTTTTTGAGAATAATTCCCGGGTCTTTTGCTCTGTGTTTGGCTAAATCTGCTTCGTCTCGATAAAATTCTCTTCTTACACCAGAAGTATGATGCCCAATCAATACGGTTTTAGCACAAACTAAAAGAGGTTTTCTTTCTTCTCTTACAAAATGTATCGCTTTTTGCATCTGAATGAAACTTTCTACAAAATCAGTTCCATCAATTCTCATTCTATTTAGCCCTACGAAACCAGCTGCATAATCATAAGCGTCAGAAGTTCTGGCTTCTTCCTTGGTTACGCTGATTCCCCATTCATTATCTTGAACTAAAAAGATAATGGGAAGTTGATGGAGTGCTGCAAATTGAAAAGCTTCTGCTACTTCTCCTTCTGTAACGGAATTATCACCCAAACTACAAACTACGACAGGATTTTTTTCAAAATCTTTAAGTTTGAAATCTTCAATATATCTTATTCCTTGAGCTACACCAGTGGTGGGAATTGCTTGCATTCCTGTTGCGGAGCTTTGGTGAATAATTTTAGGAAGTCCTTCTAATTTACTGGATGGGTGTGAATAATAAGAACGACCTCCTGAAAATGGGTCTTCCGCTTTTGCTAATAATTGAAGCATTAATTGATAAGGAGTGAAGCCTATTCCCAATAATAAAGATTCGTCTCTGTAATAAGGAGATACCCAATCTTCTTTGGATAATTGATAAGCCGTTGCTAATTGTATGGCTTCGTGGCCTCTAGAAGTACTGTGTACGTACTTGCAAATATTTCTGTTTTCTTCGTAAATATCGGCCATTGATTTTGCCAGCATCATTTGATTATAAGCTTTGAGCAAAATCTCTTTTGAAATAATTTCTTTTGTTGTAAAGTCAGATTCCATAGAAAACAAATATAAGCATTCTCACTGTTTGTTGAAAATAAAAAACGCTAACTAGTAAAGTTAGCGTTTTCAATCATTTAGGAGTTTTTATGACTCAAAATTATTCTTTAATAAACTTGTGAGAGCTTACACTTTTATCGGTCTTCACATTGATAATGTAAGTACCTTTTGGTAATTGGCTTACATCAATGGTTTGGAAACTTTTCGCTTCTGTTTTCAGAACTGATTTTCCTGATAAATCAAAAATATCTATTGTTTTAGCACCTTTTGGAATGAGTACGTTTACAAAATCTTTAGTTTTGGTAGGATAAATAGTCACTAATTTTTCTGCAGAAATCTCTGCTGTTCCTAATGAAGATTCTTCTACACCTGTAATGATAAGTGCATAATCTTGTGGTACAGTTGCAGGAACTGGAGTGGCACCATTATTAAGTGTTCCTTTGTTAGAAACTTCAATTCTGTAAGCTCTACCTGCTATAGGAGTTTCAAGAAGTATTTGTTCTACATTGTCTACAGTATTATCACCCTTAGTTGCGTTATCCATAGGAGAAGCTACATTAAGTTTCCAAGGGTAATATATCGTGTTTGTGGTAGTGTCAATAATTCTTAGGTCTAAGTCATTTACTAATCTAGAGGTAGTATTGTTTTGCAAGTCATTATCTGTAGTAAAAGGAACAGCCGCTGGATCAATCCAAGAAATAGTTGCTTTTAACGATTCTCCAGCTTTAGCGGTAATCGTTTTGGTAAATTTTACACCAGAAGTGAGTGTATTTCTTTCAAAATATGCTTTTTTGTTTTTCTTATCAATTACTAACTGAGCCGCTTTAGTAGCATCAGCAAATCCCCAGCCATACCAAACGTCTGGTCCAGGATTACCTGCTTCATTTGCAGTATGTGTTAATAATGCTTTTATTTCGTCTGCTTTAAACATAAATCCACTATCATTATTAATAACCCTACTTACTTGTGTTAATGCACCAATAATTCCAGAAATCATTGGAGCAGAAAAAGACGTTCCTGTAGATTTTGTATAATATCCATTGTTAGTGGGATAAGTTGAACTATAAGTTGGAGCTAAAAGTTCAACTCCTACAGCGGTAATGTCTGGCTTTATTGCACCGTCTTTTCTTGGTCCCGCACTGCTAAAACTTGCTTTAATAACATCATTTGCTGAAGTATAGGTGTTATCTATAGTTCCAATTTGTTGAGTTGCTCCTACTACAATTATGTTTTTAGCAAGAGAACCCCAGCCAATACAATTATATCCTAAGCTACAATTAGGTTCTGGGATGATATCGTTGGCGGCAAATGGGACATAGCTTTTAGTATTGTTGTCGTATTTAAATTTAGCTTTTGAGGGGTCATTGTTTGGATGTGTTCCGTAGTAATTTCCTGCAGATTTTACAACGATTTGATAAGGATTGCTGTAAACAATTTTGTCAAAATTTGCATCTTGAGTATAATAGCTGCCATTATATGTGTCTCTTGTATTTAAATCATAATTACCAATCCAATAAAATCCAACTTGAGGATAGGTAGAGCTTGCACTACTAGCGTAAGTCCAACCTAAATTAATTCCATAGGAATGATTGGAAATATTTTGAGAATACCATTCTAATTTTTGGTAATTAGTACCCAAATCAGTATTGTCAAAGGCGTAATTTGTTGTAGTTGCATTTCTAATTATTCCTCTTACATCAGAAACATTAGAAGATGTTCCATTACTCCAATTAATAATTCCTGAATATGCTCCCGAGGCTAAGATTACTCCTGTAACATTAGTTGCGTGTGATGATTTTAAAACAGATTCAGCTTCTGCATTAGTTACTTGGAAGGTACCATCAGAATAAGATTTAAATTCTTGATGGGTATTATGTGCTCTGCCTCCATCCATGACTAGAATATTAATCCCAGTGCCATTAATTTCTGTTCCATTAAGCCCTAAAAGGGTACCATTTTGTAAAGCAGTTAAATTTGCACTTCGGTTAGAAGGTTGATCATCCGTTTGTAGAAATACAGGAATGTTTCCAGCAAATCCAGCAATTTTTGCTTGCATTTCTTTTATTTGCTCATTGGTAAATTTTCCTTTATTTTGGTTTAAATATTTCTCAAGTTTTTTTTCGTTTTCAACTCTTTCTGTTGAGAATTTTTTTTGTAATTCATTGTTTTTTTGACCAAAAACAAAGTTAAGAGCGGATATACTCAATAAAAATATAAATGTTTTTCTCATATCAAATTAATTTTCAACAAATATAAAAAAAGAGATACTAATAGCTTAAAGAAAATATAAAATATTAAATAGATTAATTAAATTTTAATTTTTTTTCGATTAAATTTGAACAAATTTTCTAAAGAATGTACTTGATTTTTGATACGGAAACTACTGGTTTGCCCCAAAATTTTAACGCACCCATCTCAGATTCAGATAATTGGCCAAGGATGGTGCAGATTGCGTGGCAATTACATGATGATGAAGGTAAATTAATTGAAAATCAGGATTATATCATTAAACCTGAAGGGTACGATATTCCTTTTAACGCGACCAGAATTCACGGGATTTCTACCAAAATGGCCAAAGAAGAAGGAAAAGATTTAGTATGGGTTTTAGAAGAATTTAAAAAAGCATTAGAGAAGACAAAAGTTGGTGTTGGTCACAATATTGATTTTGATTATAAAATTGTAGGTGCAGAGTTTTTTAGAAAAGAAATCGAAAATAATCTTCAAGAAATTCCCAAAGCTGATACCATGGAATTGGGAACCGATTTCTGTGCTTTGCCAGGAGGAAGAGGAGGAAGATTTAAATCTCCAAAACTAGGCGAGCTTTTTGAAAAATTATACGGTTACCAGTTTGATGAAGCGCACAATGCTGCTGCAGACGTAAATGCAACGGCTCAGATTTTCTTCGAAATGGCGAGACAACGTATCATTCCTGCAGAGAAAATGCTTTGGAGTGATGAGCAATTCCAAAATTTTCAGAAAATTTGGAGTGAGCCGATTAAACCTTTTGATATTGTTATCAGAAGGCAAGTTGCAGACTCTAAGAAGAAGAAATCTACCGTAGATTTTGGCGATACCAAGGATGTAGAAATTGGCGATTATTTCCATTTTCATAATCATACCATTTATTCTACACTTGCCGCGACTTCTCATTTTAATGAACTGATAAAAGTAGCTGCCGAAAACGATTTTAAGGCAGTCGGAATGGTAGATTTAGGAAATTTGATGGGTGCTTTCAAGTTTGTTTCCGAAGTTGAAAAATACAATGGAGATATCAAGAAAAAGAAATCAGAAGCCGAAGAAAAAGGTGAAGAGTTTACTAAAACACCTTTGGTTCCAGTTTTGGGTTGTGAATTTTATATTTCAGAAAGACCAGAGCAAAAACAATTTACCAAAGATGATCCAGATAGAAGAACAAACATGGTTCTTTTGGCAAAAAATTTTCAAGGATATAAAAATCTTGCAAAACTTTCGAGTTTAGGTTATACCAACGGTTATTATGCGGGTGTACCAAGGATTTCTAAGAAACAAATTGCCGAATATAAAGAAAATCTTATCGCTATTACAGCGGGTATTTATGGAGATGTTCCAAATGCCATTTTGAATTTCGGGGAACAAAAAGGAGAGGAAGTTTTTCTTTGGTGGAAAGAGCAGTTTGGAGACGATTTCTATGTGCAAATTCAGAATCATGACATAGAAGAAGAAGAGCACTTAAACGAAGTTTTATTAGAACTAGCCGATAAACATGATGTGAAAATTTTAGCACAAAATGAAACTTTTTATACCAAAAAAGAAGATGCTAAAATTCAAGATATTATTACCTGTATCAAAGACGGAGAAAGAGTTTCTACGCCTATTGGTAAAGGTTTTGGGAAACGAAAAGGTTTAGCTAATGACCATTATTTTGTGCAAAATGCAGAAGAATTGAAACAAACTTTTCGTCAGTTTCCTGATGCTTTCGAAGCATACACAGACTTTTTACAAAAATTTGAACCTTATACTTTAAAGCGTGATGTTTTGCTTCCAAAATTTGATATTCCAGAAGAATTTCAAAGCGAAGAAGACGAAAAGGACGGGGGAAAACGTGGCGAAAATGCCTATTTAAGACATCTGACTTATGAAGGTGCAAAGAAAAAATACGAAGAAATTACCGATGAAATCAGAGAAAGATTAGATTTTGAACTAGAAGTTATTGCCAATACAGGTTATCCTGGTTACTTTTTGATTGTTCAGGATTTCTGTAATGAAGCCCGAAAAATGGGCGTTTCAGTTGGTCCTGGTCGAGGTTCTGCAGCAGGTTCTGCAGTTGCGTATTGCATCGGAATTACCAATGTAGATCCGATTAAATATGATTTACTTTTTGAGCGTTTCTTGAATCCAGAGCGTGTTTCGATGCCCGATATTGATATCGATTTTGATGATGAAGGTAGAGATGCGATTATAAAATGGGTAATTGAAAAATACGGACAAATGAACGTGGCGCAGATTATTACGTACTCTGTTTTGGGAGGGAAATCCGCGATTAAAGATGCAGGAAGAGTTCTGGATGTTTCGATTCCTGATACGAATGCGATTGCGAAATTAATTCCTGAAACTCCGGGAATGAATATTGCAAAAGCACTCAATAAACCAGAAAAATTAAAACCAGAAGATAAACCTTTAGCCGAAGAAATGAAGGCGATTTTAGCGAATCCGAATGATTCTAGACATCAAGTTTTGGCTTCGGCGCAGAAAATGGAAGGTTGCATCAGAAATACTGGAATTCACGCTTGTGGTGTGATTATTACGCCAGAAGACATTTCAAATTTAGTTCCGATTTCTATCGCTGCAAAAGATGCGGGAATTTTGGTTTCTCAGTTTGATAACTCTGTTGCAGAAAGTGCTGGTTTGTTGAAAATGGACTTTCTAGGTTTAAGAACTTTAACCATTATCAAAGATGCAATAAAACTCATTAAACAACGTCACGGAATTGAAATCAATACGGATGAAATTCCTCTTGATGATAAAAAAACGTACGAACTTTTCAAAGAAGGAAGAACGATTGGGATTTTCCAATACGAAAGTGCGGGAATGCAAAAATACATGCGCGAACTGAAACCTACGGTTTTTGCGGATTTAATTGCGATGAACGCTTTGTACAGACCTGGACCGATTAAATACATTCCGAATTTCATCAACAGAAAACACGGTTTAGAGGAAATTGTTTACGATTTAGAGGAATGTAAAGAATATTTAAAAGAAACCTACGGAATTACGGTTTATCAGGAGCAGGTAATGTTGCTTTCTCAGAAATTGGCGAATTTTACTAAAGGTGAAGCCGATACACTAAGAAAAGCAATGGGTAAAAAACAGAAAGACGTTCTGGATAAAATGTACCCGAAATTTATTGAAGGTGGAAAAAAGAATAATCTTAACGAAGAAAAGCTCAATAAAATTTGGAAAGACTGGGAAGCATTTGCAGAATATGCATTTAACAAATCTCACTCCACTTGTTATGCCTTAATTGCTTACCACACTGCTTATCTCAAAGCCAATTATCCTGCGGAATATATGGCGAGTGTGATGAGTAATAACATTAACAACACAAAGCAAATTACGCTTTTTATGGAAGATTGTAGAGCGATTGGGGTAGATGTTTTAGGGCCAGATGTTAATGAATCTCAGTTCCAATTTGCGGTGAACGAAAAAGGACAAATCAGATTTGGGTTGGGAGCGATTAAAGGAATGGGAGAAGCACCTTCTGAAGCCATTTATATGGAAAGACAAAACGGTAGATTCAAAGATATTTATGATTTTTTTGAAAGAATGCCATCTTCACAAGTCAATAAAAGAGTGGTGGAAAGTTTGGTGATTGCAGGTGCTTTTGACGAATTAGATTCTTATCACAGAGCGCAATATTTTGATGTGGATAATGCTGGAAGAACCAATATTGAAAAGCTTTTGCGTTACGGACAATCGTTTCAAGATAATAAAAACTCGGTGGAGAATTCACTTTTTGCTGATTTTGCAGATGAGGTTCAGATAGAAAGACCGAAACTTTTACCTTGTGCAGAATGGCAAAATATGCATAAACTGAATCGTGAGAAGGAAATCATCGGTTTCTATCTTTCGGCGCATCCTTTAGATGAATATAAATTCCAGTATAAGTTTATCAACGGAGAATTTTCTAAAAATTTCGTTTTAGAAGACAATAAAAAAAATGAAATTGCTCCAAATGACTTGTCAGCCAAAATTTTAGATGAGGAAACAGACGATGATGAAAGCATTGATATAAGTTTAGAAGTTTCAGAAGATGAAGAATTGGTAGAAGAATCTTCTGCGAAAAAAGCTGAACCAAAAGGAAACTTCAATTTCTTGAATTTAGATGAAATTGATGCGTTCAAAGAACAATTATTTCCAGCTGGAAGTCTTTTTGAAGCGCCAAAAGATTGGAAGGAAAGACAAAAAATGTTTGATAATGCTAGAGAATACACGGTTTCTGGCTTGATTACCGAAATGATTTTGCGAGATGGGAAAAATTCTGGCGAAAAGATTTGTTTCTTGACTTTAGAAGATTATACGGGAAGTTACAGTTTCAGATTAGGGGATAGAGATTATATGAAGTTGCGTGAGAAAATTGCCAAAGATCGTTTTGTGATCGTGAAAATGAAGTTTACTCAAGGTTCTGAAGGAAGAGTTTTTACCAATGTTACAGATATTATGGATTTGAAAGATGCTTTCGAAAAGTATGCTAAATCGCTGTCGCTGATTATTCCTGTAAATGAACTGAATAAAACCGATATAGAATTTTTCAAAACGCAATTGTTGGCAGAAAAAGGAGAACATAAATTGAATGTTTTTCTCCAGAATCCTTTAGACAATACTTTTGTAGAAGCGAGAGCCTTGCATCAAACGATTAATATTAATAATCAATTGCTTGAAAAAATTCATGAATTTGGAAAATTTGAAATTTATTTAAATTAACATTAAGCCGAGATTTGTCTCGGTTTTTTTTGTGATTGATTTTATCTAAAACGAAATAGATAAAAACTTGGAAACTTTTTTTGTTTTTTAGTTTCCGTTTTCTATCTTTGCACCCGTAATTATGAAAAATACAAGATGTACATTAGATAGATTGTTTGATATGTTTCGTACTCACGGTGCGAAAACACTTACAATGGATGATATTGCAAGAGAGTTTTGTATTTCTAAGAAAACCCTTTATCAAAAGTATAAAAACAAAGAAGAATTACTGACCGAAGTTCTAGAGCATATTTCTAGTAAGGCGATTGAGGAAGTAGAAACCGTAAGAAAAAATCATCAGTGTCCTATAGAAATCATGTTTATTTCTGGAACGAGAATAGACGATGCAACAAGTCAGGAGAAAAATGCGTTTGTATTACAATTGATAAAATATTATCCGGAAGTATTTCATCAGCATCAGAAATCAATATCAATAAAAATTGAAGAAATTTTAAAACAAAATTTCGAAAGAGGAGTAGAATTAGGATATTACAGAACAGATATTCCTACTGATTTATTTATTAAATTTTTGACCACATTATTATTTTCTGTAGATGTTTCTCCGTTATTTGAAGATATTAAAGATAAAAAATACATTTCCACAGGAATTAAGTTTTTTTATCTAAACGCCATCGTAACAGAAAAAGGACAACAACGACTAAAAGAATTAAAAACAAAGTATGAAGAATTGGATTAAAATCTTCGCGCTCACCGCATTTTCTACGCAAATGTATGCACAGAAAAACCTCACAATAGATGAGGCAGTTTCTTATGCGCTAGAAAATAACGTCAACGTAAAAAAAGCAAAAATTGATCAAACCATTGCTCAGCAAAAAGTAAAAGAAACGGTAGGTATTGGTTTACCTCAAGTTAATGGACAGGTAAGATATCTTAATGGCGAAAACCAAGTGCAATTAGTAGATGTAAGTAATTTTAATAATACATTTCCTAAAGGAACCATTGTGCCACTTAATTTTGGATTGCCTCATAATTTTAATGCGGGTTTATCAGTGACTCAATTATTATTTAATGGTTCTTATATTGTAGGGTTAGAAAGTGCTAAAACGTACAAAGAAACGGCATCATTAATCAAAGAAAAAACAGATGTTTCGATTAAAGAAGCAGTGATGATGATGTACGCAGGTATTCTTGCAACAGAAGAAAATATCAAGACTTTAGAAGAAAACAAAAAAGTACTTGAGAAAAATCTAAATGATACTAAACAAGTATACAAAACAGGTCTTACAGAATTGCAAAGTGTAGAACAATTAGAATATTCTTATAAAAATCTATCCACAGTAATTGATAATCTTAAGAGAACAAAAGATAAGTTGAATGTTGGCTTAAAATACTTAATAGGATATCCACTTGATGAAAAGCTTGTGCTTTCGTCTTCTTTTGATGAGGTTTTAGATAAAAATAAACAATTAATTGCGAGAGATAGTTTTGATTTCAGCAATCATGTTGATTTAAAATTGAAACAAAATCAAGTAAGGATCAATCAGTTGTTATTAAAATTAGAAAAATCTAAAGCTTTGCCTTCATTAGCAGCATTTTTTAATCCAAGTTATGTGAGTGGTGGGTATGATTTTAAACCATTTAGTTCAGATTGGTTTTACAGTTCTAATTTCGGAATTCAAATAGACATTCCTGTGTTCAGTGGTTTACAAAGACATTGGAAAACAGAACAGGCTAAACTAAATTTAGTAAAAGCACAATTAGATAAAGAAGATGCCGAAAAACAACTGCAAAGCGAATATTATCAAAAAGCAACAGACTACGAAAACGCTCTAGCTTCTTATAATACAGCAGAAGATTTGGTAAAACTTTCTTCTGAAATCTACAGAAAACAAAATGTGAAATTTAAAGAAGGCCTGGGTACAAGTTTTGAGCTTTCACAAGCAGAAAACCAATTGTATGAGGCTCAAACTAAATATTATCAAGCCGCTATAGAATTAATTCAAGCAAAAGTTCAACTAGACAAAGCAAAAGGAATTCTATAATCTTTATTAAATTATTTTTCAAAAAATTTGAAATCTACTATTATGAAAAAAATATTTTTACCCATCTTATTATCTTTAGCAGTAATTTCTTGTAAAAAAGAAAATACAGATGACAATTTAGCAGACCTTATCGCTAAAAAAGACGTAAAAGGTTTGCAAGCTTACCGTGATCAACAGCAAAAAAGAATTGACAGCATTAATGCTTTAATGGAAAATGTAGACCAGAATTTGTCAACTTTTGGCGTAAACCAAACTCAAGGTTTTGTTTCTATCTTGCCATTAGAACTTACTAATTTTGCTCACTATATAGAACTTCAAGGAAATGTTACTACAGACCAAGATGTAGCAGTTCAGCCACAAATGCCAGGAACTTTAACATTGTATGTTCGTCAAGGTCAATATGTAGGTGCTGGTCAAGTCATTGGTAGAGTAGCAGATGGAGGTTTGGCAGACCAATTAAAACAAGCACAAATTCAAGTTTCTGCAGTAAACGCTCAATTACAACAAGTGAAATCTGCTTCGGAATTGGCTAAAATCACCTACGAAAAACAAGCTTCTCTTTGGAAACAAAAAATCGGTTCAGAAATTCAGTTTTTACAAGCTAAAACCAATTATGAATCAAGCGTAAAACAAGTTTCTGCGGTGCAAAGTCAAGTGGCGGCCACTCAAAAAGCTGCAGACGCAGTAGCAGCTACACTGAGCAAAACAGCAATTAGAGCTCCATTTTCTGGTGTGATAGATGAAGTAATGCAACAAACAGGACAGGTGGTTTCTCCAGGAATGCCAATTGTGAAGTTGATTAATCTTACTGCAATGAGAGTAGAAGCAAAAGTTCCAGAAACTTACCTTTCCAACGTAAAAGCGGGAACTTCTGTTATAGTAGATTTTCCAATGTTGAAGAAAACGGTAAATTCTAGAGTAAGATTAACTTCTAATTTTATTAACCCAGCGAATAGAACTTTTACCATTCAAGTTCCGATTGCTAACCAAGGTGGAATTATTAAACCAAATCTTTTGGCTAAAGTAAAAATTGAAGATTATTTTAATCCAAATGCGATTGTAGTACCATCGCAGTACATTTATGAAGATGCTGCTTATAAATCTTTCGTATTCGTGGCGAAAAATGTAAACGGAAACCAAGGTGTGGCTAAAAAAGTATTCATTACTAAAGGTGAAAAATCTGAAAACTCTATAGAAATCAAGAGCGGATTAAACAAAGGTGATATCTTAATTACCGATGGTTCTAAAACTTTAGTAGACGGACAAAAAATTAAAATTCAATAATAATGCTATCTGCAATCAGCTATTGGCAATCAGCATAAATTGAATCGCCAAAAGCTGAAAGCTGAAAGCCGAAAGCTAATAAAATATGAGTTCAAATAATAATCATAAAAAAGAATTTTTCTTCTCAAGCTGGGCTGTAGATAATAGAGTAACCGTTTATTTGCTTACTTTTATCATCGTAGTTCTAGGTATAGTTGCTTACTTTTCTATGCCAAGAGAATCTTTTCCAGAAGTAGTAGAAAATAAGGTTTACATTTCATCTGTTTATCCAGGGAACTCGGCTGAAGATGTAGAGAAACTGATTACTAAAAAATTAGAAGATAAATTTAAGAACGTTTCGGGCGTAATTAAGGTAACTTCTAATTCATTTCAGGATTACTGTTTAATTATCGTAGAATTTGATGATAAAACACCGCTTCAAGAGGCGAAAATTAGAATAAAAGATAAGGTAGACGAAGCAAAAGGAAGTCAGGACTGGCCTAATCTAGACAGTGGCTCTAAGGTAGAGCCTTCCGTTTTTGACTTAAATATTGCCGAAGAATTTCCGATTCTAAATATTAACGTAAAAGGAAATTATCCGAAACAAACCCTCAAAAAATACGCAGAACAGTTAGAAGATGACATGGAAGATATTCCAGAAATCAAAGATGCTGTTATTTTAGGAGTAGACGAAAACGAAGTAGAAGTAGCACTTGATTTATATAAAATGAATGCTGCTCAAGTAAGTTTTGATAACGTTATCGGAGCGATTAAAAATGAAAATATTACCATTTCTGGAGGTAACCTTACTACTGATGGTTATAGAAATAATGTAAGAATTAAAGGTCAAGTGGTTTCGCCAAGTGAAATCAATGATTTTGTGGTGAAAGAAGGCGTGAAAATTTCAGACATTGCTACGGTTTCTTTTAAAGAAAAAGAAAAAACGACTTACGCCAGAGAAATGGGGCAAGATGTGGTGATGATTAACCTGAAAAAACGTTCGGGTTCTAACATGATTGATGCCATAGAACAAGCCAACGAAAAAATAGAAAAAGCTAAGGAAACCTACATTCCGAAAGATGTAAATATTACCACTACTTCAGACCAATCTACGCAAGTAGAGCATCAGGTAAATGAATTAGCCAATCACATTATTATTGGTATTCTTTTGGTAATGGGAGTTTTGAGTTTCTCTATGGGAATGAAAAATTCACTTTTCGTAGGAACTGCGATTCCTCTTTCTATGTTGATTGCATTTGCCATTCTTCATGCGATGGGAATTACCCTGAATACCATGGTACTTTTTGCAATGGTAATGGGATTAGGAATGTTGGTAGATGACGGAATTGTGGTGGTAGATAATGTTTATGCCAATATGGAGAAAGGACTTTCCAGAAGTCTAGCTTCTAAATATGGAATTGGCGAGATTGCGTTCCCAGTAATTTCTTCTACATTAACTACTCTTGCTGCTTTCTTCCCGATGTTATTCTGGCCAGGAATTATGGGTAATTTCATGAAATATTTCCCAATTACGATTTCTGTAACCTTATCAGCATCCTTATTTGTAGCGATGATTATCAACGCATCGATGACAGGTGGAAGTATGACGCTGAAAGACGAAAATTTAACCACAGAAACCAATAAAAAGCTTACCATAATCTTTGGTGGAATAGGTTTATTAGGACTTATTTTAGGAATTTTTGTAGGAAAAGCATATTTCGCATTGGCTACCCTTTCAGTTTTAGCCATTGCCGCGATTTGGTTGTACAAAAATTATTTCTTTGGAAAAATTGTACATTTCCAAGAGACTTTCTTCCCTAAATTAGAGTTGAAATATCAAGATTTCTTAAGAAAATTGTTAGATGGTAAACCGAAAAAAGCGTTAATGTATGTAGTAGGTTTATTGGTGGCATCGTTTATTATTATGGGAATTTCTTTTGCTACAAAATGGACAAAAGTATTATTCTTTCCAGATTCTATGCCGAAGCAAATGTATGTTTACATGGATTTTCCACAAGGAACAGACATTGGCAAAACCAATCAAGCTACAAAAGTGATTGAAAAAAGCATCTTGAATACCATTTCTAAGTTTAAAGACAAAAAAACTGGAGAAAATTTCTTGATAGAAAGTATGGTGACTCAAGTAGGAAAAGGTGCGGTGAATCCTCAAGTAGATGCAGGTTCACAAGCAGAAACGCCTCATAAATCTAAAATTACCATCAATTTTGTGGAGTTTGCAGACAGAAGAGGAGTAGATACCAAAGAAGTTTTAGAAGAAATTAGAACTACAGTTCCTCAAATTGCAGGAGCAAATATTACCGTAGAACAACAAGCTTCTGGTCCTCCTGTTGGTTATCCTATTTCCATTGAATTAAAAGGAGATGATTACAACCAATTGATTGATGAATCTCAGAGATTAATTGCTTTTATCAATTCTAAAAATATTCCAGGTATTGAAAAACTTCAGGCAGACGTAAATAAAGATTCTCCAGAGTTGATTATTGACATTGATAGAGAAGTTGCTGGTAATATGGGTGTTTCTACCGCTTATACTGGTATTACACTGAGAAGAGCCATGTTTGGTCAAGAGATTTCTACTTTTAAGGATATTAAAGATGATTATCAAATTGCAGTAAGATTACAGGAAGATCAACGTAAAAATCAGAGTGCGTTATTTAACCAACCGATTACTTTCCAAAATAATAAAGGACAGTTGTTGCAAATCCCAATCTCTACTTTTGCTAGATTTAATGAAGAAAAAACCTTCAGCAAAATCAAGAGAAAAGACAATACCAGAACCATTATGGTCTATTCTAACATCACAAAGGATGCTAATGCCAATGAAATTGTGCAGAAGTTAAAACAGGATATGAAGAATTACCAATTGCCAGAAGGTGTAAGCTTCAAATTTGCTGGAGAACAAGAAGAGCAAGGCAAAAACCAAAGTTTCTTATTGTTAGCGCTTTTCTTAGCAATGAGTTTGGTAACCGGTATTATTGTATTCCAGTTTAATTCATTATCTAAAACATTCATCATTATGACGACCATTTTGTTGAGTTTTAGTGGAGTGTTCTTAGGATTAACAGTCTTTAAGATGGATTTCGTAATCTTAATGACCATGATGGGAATTATTTCTCTTGCAGGTGTGGTAGTGAAGAATGGTATTGTATTGATGGACTTCTTCGTGCTGAGATTAGACGAAAAAATCGCTGAAAAAGGTGTAGAAACGCATGATGATTTGACTATTGAAGAAGTAAAAGAAGTGATAATAGAATCTGGTAAAGCGAGATTAAGACCAGTATTATTAACCGCAACTACTGCAGTATTAGGACTTATTCCATTAGCAATCGGACTTAACTTTGATATTTGGAGTTTCCTTACTACGCTTAATCCGCATCTTTCTATTGGTGGTGATAACGTAGCATTCTGGGGACCACTTGCTTGGACGATTATTTTTGGTCTGACTTTTGCAACGTTTTTAACATTGCTTATGGTGCCAGTAATGTTCTACTTGGTGAGTAAGCTAAAAATAAGAAGAAGAGCTAAAAAATTAGAAAAATTGAGATTGAAAGATAATTTGAGTAACGCTTAGTTGCTTTAATTACACTATTCATAGTTTTGTTTTAATAGTTTATTTTGATAATTCTCACTCCTAAATACTGGAGTGAGAATTTTTTTTACGAAATTTACGTTTAATATGAAGATAGTGTTATTATGAAAAAATATTTTTTATTAATCTTGTTACTATATCAGAGTTTTTTCTCTCAAAATACTACAGGAGTTTTTAATGATGGTTTTATATTTACCAACGCAATTCAAGGAAATCCATCATCTTTTTTACAAAGCTCTAATCCTTGGGAAATAAATATTATTTCTTTAGATTCTTATTTGTATAATAACTATGGGTATGTTTCTAAACAAAGTCTTTTAGGCATTTCTGGAGAAAATGATTTTACTATTAGCAATAAGAAAAGTTCTAATGATTTACCCAAAAACACTGTTGGTTTTACCGTTCATGATAAGTTTGACGGTCATTTTCAAGCAGACGTTCTAGGTCCTGCAGTGGCTGTCAAATTCAAGATTAAAGATCACGAATTTGCGGCAGGATTTTATACTAGATTAAGAACTTTTGGAAATGCTTTTAATGTAGCTGAGCCCTATAAACACGATAATTTTGTAGATCAGCCTTCTTATAATAGATTGTTTGAACCCTTTTCCGTAAATATGGCATCTTTGCAAGAAAATAATTTTTTTCTATCTAAATCTTTTCTGCAAACCAAAACTTCAGAATTTAATGTTGGAGTAAATTTTAAACATTCTAAAATTTGGGATGCATTAATAGTAAAAGAAAACAAATCTTTTCATATTGATTATAATAGAGATGAAAACTCTCTTGTTTTTAACAATTTTGATGGTGAAATTCTCTTTGCAACATCTTATGATTTTGATAAAAATAATTATAAGCCAAAAGATTATGGACATGCAGTAGGAGGTGATATAGGTTTTACATATATAGATTACGGAGATTATGACAAAGAAGAAGGGGAATATCTTCAAAAATTGGCGTTTTCTGTTACGGACATAGGTTTTATTAAAGTCAATGGAGAAAAGCATGTTTTTAATGGAGATCCGTTTACTATTAATAGAAAAAACGATTTTCAACACTTAACAAGCATCTCTGATTTTTTACAAGAACTAAGTTCACATGTTTATAGTGATCCAACTGCTTCTCTTGTTGGAACTCAGTTTACAGTTGCTTTGCCTACTGCTCTACATTTTTCTTATAGTGGAAATCTACGCAGAAATAGATATTTAACTCTTGGAGTTAATCAAAGAGTGCCACTGTATAAGTATGCTTTTAAAACGCCTAATCTGTTTTATGTTAATTTAGCTAAAACACACCATTTAATAACCTACTCAGCACAATTATCTTTATTTGAGTATAAAAAACCTCAATTGGGCGCATATCTTAGATTTGGACCATTTTTTATAGGAAGCGATAATATTTTGCCCGTTTTTTTTAGACAAGATAAGTTTAATTCTTTTGATGTCTATTTTGGATTTAAAATTTATCCTTTTTGGGACAGTTCAGAATCTCGAAGATCTAGAAAGGAATGTTATTGTGATAAATAAAATTAGAATATAAAAATAGTTGCAATGAAAATTGCAACTGTTTTTTTATGATATAAAATAGGTTTAATTATTAATCTTAGCATTTTAGGAATTCCTAACTTTGCGCAGTAAAAATTTAAAGATGAAATCAGAAATGTTGCAAGAGAAACCTTTAATCGAAAAATATAATGATTTACTCTTAGATATAGGCTCTACATTAATGGTTGCTGGTGCGCATTGTGGTAGAATAGACCGAAATATAAAGCGTATTGCAGATGTTTTCGGAGTAGATATAGAAATCTTTTATTCTTTCAATGGAATTATTCTCACCACTAAAATGAGAAACAACCCTTCAGAAACCGCCACTCATTATAAAAGATTACCAACTCATGGTGTTCATTTCGGGATTCTCAACGAAATAAGTTTGCTTTCTTGGAAGGTAGTGAGCGATCATCTAGATTATCCACATATTAAAAGAGAGTTTGAAAAAATTAAAAAACTTTCTCATCATAAACGAATTCAAATTATTCTAGGAGTAGGAATTGCTTGTGCGTCTCTTTGTATTTTAGCCAAAGGAGATTTCATAGATGCCACTTTTGCGTTTTTTGGTTCTATGCTGGGATTAATTGCGAGACAAGAAATTTCAAAACGAAAATTTAATGTGATGTTAGCGATTAGTGGTGGAGCATTTGTCACCAGTTTTATTGCTTCCATTAATGTTTTTTATGGAATAGGAGCGCTCCCCGAAAAAGCATTGGCTACTTCAGTGCTGTATTTGGTACCGGGTGTTCAATTGGTGAATGCCGTTATAGATTTAATCGAAGGATACGTTGCAACAGCGATTGCAAGAGGTTTTTATTCGGGATTTCTCTTATTGTGTATTGCTGCTGGAATGGCTTTGAGTATTCTAATTTTTGGAATTAATAATTTTTACTAAAATGGATTTTTTTCTATTAATCATAAAAGATTTTAGCTTCGCATTTTGTGTAGCCATTGGTTTTGGAAGTTTGTTTAACACTCCAAACAGAGTTTTATTAATCGCAGGATTATTAGGTGGTTTAGGTCATGCTTTGCGTTTTACTTTGTACGAAGGAGTTGGTTTAGGGTTAATAACTTCTACACTTTCCGGAACAGTGCTTATAGGTTTATTAGGAATCGTTTTGGCGCATAGAGTTCACACTCCGCCTATTGTTTTTACCATGCCAGCTTGTATTACCATGATTCCCGGAATGTACGCCTATAAAACCATGTTGGGCTTCATTCGATTGACAGACGAAAGTGGATTAGTCAGAAATCCTCAAGATTTAGACAATACTTTTCACAATTTGGTTCTTACCGCTTCTTTATTGTTTTGTTTGGCTGTGGGAATTTCCATCAGTGTATTGCTTTTCAGACAGTCGAGTGTGAAAATGCTGAAATTTGCTCACAAAAGAAAAATAGAAAACGATTAGTCTTCTATTTTTACGCTGGTATAATGAGCAAAAGCTTCTTCTAAATTATTGAATTTTCCTTTGAAATCTGCAATGTCAGCATCTTGAACAATGTTTCCTTGATGAATCAAAATCACTCTAGTACAGAGTGCTTCTACTTCTTGCATAATGTGAGTAGAGAGAATTACGGTTTTTTCTTTGCCAATTTCTTTAATTACATTTCTAATTTCTAGAATTTGATTCGGGTCAAGACCATTGGTAGGTTCATCTAGAATCAATAAATCTGGAGCGTGAAGAATCGCTTGAGCTAAGCCAACACGCTGTTTATAACCTTTTGATAACTGAGAAATTTTCTTTGATTTTTCAGGAGTTATTCCTACTAAATCTATGATTTCATCTACTTTTTCTTTAGAAATTTGGTGAATATCTGCCACGAATTGCAAATATTCTTTCACATACATTTCCAAATAAAGTGGATTATTTTCTGGCAAAAAACCGATGTTTTTCTTTACTTCCGTTTCGTTTTCGGTAATGTTTTTTCCATCAAAAATAATTTCTCCCTCATCTATTTTTAGAGCACCCACAATAGATTTCATCAAGGTAGACTTTCCTGCACCATTCGGTCCTAGAAGTCCTATGATTTCATTTTTGTGAATATCTAAATTGATGTTATTAAGCGCTGTTTGTTCGCCAAATTTTTTTGTAAGATTTTTGATTTCTAAAGACATAAGTAATCCGTAATAAGAAATTGTAATTTGTTAACGCAAAAATAGAGATAATATTTTGAAAATAGAGTTCCGTAAGAACGATTGATTTTATAAAATTGAATTTCTTCCAAAAATAAAATCCCAAGAAATTTCTTGGGATTTTTGTGACCTCGACAGGATTCAAACCTGTAACCTTCTGAGCCGTAATCAGATGCGCTATTCAGTTGCGCCACGAGGCCGAAATTCGGTTTGCAAATATAATGCTTTTTTGCTTTCTTTGAAGAATGAAATCATATTTTTTTGCTTTTTTTGCGTTATTGATGGTAATTTCTTGTAAAAAAGAAACTTATCAATTGTCCACAGATTGGATTGTTATTTCTAAAAACATTCAGTTCAAAGAAAATGGCGATTTTTTACTCTTAAAATCAGGAAAACATCAGTATAAAATTCCGCATTCTAAATTGCCGTACCAAAAAATTATGTTGCTCAACGCAAGTTTGGTAGGATACATTACAGAATTAGGCGCAGAAGAAAAAATCATTGGCGTTTCTAGTCCAGAATATATTTTTTCAGAGAAAATACAGAAAAGAATCCAAGAAAATAAAATTCAAAACATCGGAAACGAACAGAAATACAATGTAGAAAAAATCATTGCGTATCAACCAGATGCTATTTTCACCAATTACGTTGCCAGTTTCGAGAATACTTACGAAGTTTTAAAGAAAAACGGAATAGAAATTATCTTTATTGATGAATATTTAGAAGAGAAACCTTTAGAAAAAGCAAAAACAATAGAGGTTTTCGGTAAACTTCTCGGTAAAGAAAAAGAAGCATTAGAAAAATATTCAGAAATTGAAAAAAAATATAATTCGTATAAGAATTTAGCAGCAAAATCTATGAATAAACCGCAAGTTTTAACCAATGAAATCTACGGAAATCAATGGTTTGTAGCAGGTGGAAACTCTCAAATTGCACATTTTATAAAAGATGCAAATGCCCAATATATTTTTGGAGACAATTCAGAATCTAAATCTACCCCGAAAAGCTTTGAAGAAGTCTTTTCTAGAGCCGAAAATGCAGAATTTTGGGTAAATGTAGGAAATCATAAAAACAAGAAAGATTTACTTCACATCAACCCGAATTATGCGAAGATGAAAGTCTACCAAAAAGGCGATATTTACACGATTTCTGGTAGAGAAAAAGGTTCTGCCAATGATTATTTCGAAAGTGGAGTAGTTAGAGCAGATTTAGTTTTGAAAGACTATATTAAAATTTTTCATCCAGAGATTTTTCCAAAAGATTCATTATTGTATATGAAAAAACTGAATTAGTCGTTATTTTTGCAACTTAAATCAACTATTATAGATTACATTTTTATGTGGAAATTTATTAAGAAACTATTTTATACCATTGCTATCATCAGCATTTTTTCTATTATTTGGGGAAGATTTTTTAATCCGATTATTACCATTACGCAAATAGAAGGTTTGGTGAAATATCAAAAACTAGACAGAGATTACATCAGCTTTGATGAAATGGGAAAAAACGTAAAAAAGGCTGTCATTGCTAGCGAAGATCAGAATTTTTACAGACATAATGGTTTTGATTTTCAAGCCATCCAAAAAGCATTTGCAGATAATCAAAAAGGAAAAAAATTAAAAGGAGGAAGTACCATTTCTCAGCAAACCGCTAAAAATGTCTTCCTTTGGAACGGCAGAAGTTATGTGAGAAAAGGTCTGGAAGCTATTTTCACCTTTATCATAGAAAAAGTTTGGAGCAAAGACATTATTTTAGAACGCTACCTGAACTCCATAGAAATGGGACAAGGTGTTTTCGGGGTAGAAGCAGCAAGTCACTACTATTTTGGGAAATCTTCGGCAGATTTAACCAAGTCAGAAGCAGCTTGGATTGCGGTTTGTCTTCCAAATCCTAAAAAATATGACCCGAAAAATCCTAGTTCTTATCTTTCTAGAAAACATTCTTGGGTGATGAGACAAATGAATTACGTAAATTTGGAGTAAATAAAGACAATTCGTGAGGTTTCAATTCAATACATCGCAAAGTTCAGCAGAGATTCTTGATAAATATTTTTCTATCAAGAACGAAACGCGTGATTTAAAACCTCTTACAGAGCTTTTTCATTCTTTACAAAAAGAAAATTTCTCTGATTTTTTAACTTTTCTTAAAGAACACGAAGAAATAAGACAAAACTTGGTGTATTACATCAATACAGTCTTTATGGGAAGAGCTTTTAACCTTTCTCTTACCGAAGCCAATATTCTTTCAGAAGACGCTTTTTTTCCGGAATTAAGAAAAAGAATTTTGTCAAAATTTCTACCACCAGTAGAAGATGATAATAATATTTCTAACGTCATCTCAAACGTTTTTTTCAGAGATAATGCTGATTTTAAATTCATCAAAAAAGTTTCTAGACAAGAATCTGATGAACTTTTCAGAATGTTAGAAATTGACCGCATGATTCTACAGCCAAAAGTGAAAAAAGAACTTCTTTTTTCGATGAATATTTTGGCGTGGAGAGCTATTGGAAACGCTTTAGATGTAGATGTGCTAAAAATGGCTCCAGAATATAAAAATTTCGACAATCCATTTTTGGCATTACAAGATGAGCTAGACATTCTTATCAGCGATTTCAAAAAGAATCAAGCCATCGTTCTTACTTCTAAAGATAGTCATTATAAGCAAATTAAAATTTATCTTCAGCAATGTTTTGCTTTCATCAGCAAAGCGTTCAAAAATGCTTCTAAATACGGCATTTCAGGTAAAACCAATCAATCTTTATTGAAAATTCGTCAACAATTACAGCGTATTTCAGAAATTTTAGAACTTCTAGTCATTGATGATGAAAAGGACGTGATTAGAAAGTCTAAAAATTTGGTTATCAATATTTTAGATTATAAATCTCACCGAAATAACATCCGAGATTTATTCAATGATAGCACCACATTGCTTTCGCATCTCATTACTACACATACCGCAGAAACAGGAACCAATTACATTACGACTTCGCCAAAAGAATATCTTAAAATGTTCAAAAAAGCAAGTGGAGGCGGAATTATCGTAGGTGCGCTTTGTGTCATAAAAATGTTGTATGCTTATGTTCCAGGCAGTGAATTTTACCATGCATTTTTATACTCTTTTAATTATGCGATGGGTTTCATTATGATTTATTTAATGAATTTCACGCTGGCTACAAAACAACCAGCCATGACTGCTGCAACGATGGCTAAAGTGCTTTCTGAAGGGAAAAATAATTCTAAAAATTATCTAGATTTTGCCCATTTGGTTTCCAAATTATTCAGGAGTCAGTTCATTGCGTTTGTAGGAAATGTATTGCTGAGTTTCCCGATTGCTTTGGCCATTATTTATGGTTTAGAAATTCTTTTCGGACAGAATTTTGCCATTGAAAAATCTTCCACTCTGCTCAAAGATTTAGACCCATTTCATTCTAAAGCCTTATTACATGCCGCTTTAGCGGGAGTTTATCTTTTCATTTCGGGGATTATTGCAGGGAATGTAGGAAACACCTCTGTTTTTTATAAAATACCAGAGAGAATTGCCAAAAATCCTTATATCCATTATCTTTTCGGAAGAAATTTTGCCGAAAATCTTTCACAATATTATTCTAAAAATTGGGCGGGAATTATGTCTAACCTTTGGTTAGGGATTTTCTTAGGTTCTACAGCTACCATCGGTAAGTTTTTTGGACTGGATTTAGATATTCGTCATATTACTTTTGCGGCCGGAAATTTTGCCTTAGGATTATATGGAAAAGAATTTTCAATTGATACCCAAACGTTTATTATTGCTTTTGTAACGGTATTTGTAATTGGGTTCTTAAACTTTATTGTAAGCTTTGGATTGTCAATGTTTCTGGCATTCCGTTCTAGAAAAGTGAATTTTGGTGAGGTGAGAAACCTTAACCGAAGCATCATTAAATATTTCTTTAAAAATCCGCTGATTTTCTTTTTCCCAATTCGTTCTGTGTTAGACGAAAGAGCCAAAAAATTAATTTCAGACACTACAAAACATACACATCCATAAATTGGTCTGCGCCAAATTCTTCTTGAAATTTCTTGAGAAAAAATGACTTTTTCATTCTAAAATCATTTCTGAAAAGTGGAGATTTTATTCTGATTTCTAGAATTTTTTCATTCAGATTTACGCTTTCAATTTCTTTGAAAAAAGCCTCGTCTAAATAGCTTTTCAAAAAATCCTTGACTTGTAAAGCCAATAATTTATCCTCAAAACCATACAACTTGGCAAAACTTTTCACCAATTCAGAACTTTGATATTCTCTTTTCTTTTTCATTTTTGAGTTACGAGATTCGGGTTACGAGTTACGAGATTCTTGGTTTAAAGTTAGTGGTTTAATTCTCTTCTTTTCCTTTATTCCAATTGAGTTTTACCCACTTCAAATAATTATTTATTTTTCCACCAAGTAAGTCATATTCATCTCTTAGTATTTTAAATTCCGAATTAATTTCAGGATAAAGCAAAATAATTTTTTCTAGATGATTAATGGTTTCGTCACAACTTGAATGTGTGAAAACTAAAAATCTTTCATATTCTTTTTTATAAACACTCCTCCCATAACCTTCTACAATATTGGTTATTACAGAATCTGCGGAACGTCTTAATTGACTTCCTAATTCATACAATTAATGTTTTGGAAGTAAAAATGAAGTTTTATGTGTTTTAATAAATAACTCGAAACTTATCTTATAAATGTCTAAATCTCTATAACTCATGGTAATTTAGTTTTTTATTATGTTGAAATTCAATACACATTTTACATCTCGTAACTCGTAACTCGAAACACGAATCAGATTTGAAAAATCTTACTTTCCTCATTAATCCTTTTCACCACAGATTCTGTTCGTTCTCTGTGTGTGTCTGTAATGAAAATCTGTCCGAAATTCTGCTGGTTCACCAATTCTATCATCTGAGAAACTCTATTGTCATCTAACTTATCAAAAATATCATCCAAAAGAAGAATAGGATTTTTATTCGTGATGTCTTTTATTCTTTTGATTTGAGCCAATTTCAGAGCGATGAGGAAGGATTTTTGTTGACCTTGACTTCCGAATTTTTTAATCAAATTTCCGTTCATTTCGAAGCGCAAATCATCCTTATGAATTCCTCGTGAAGTGTAAGTGAGAACTCTGTCTTTTTCGAGGTTTTCGCTTAAGATTTCTTCAAAATTTTGTTCATTCAGATTACTTTCATAAATCACGGTAACTTTTTCGTTTCCTTTTGAAATAATCTCATAAAAATGTTGAATTGTAGGAAGGATTGATGCAACAAATCGTTGTCTTTTTTCAAAAATTTGAGTTCCAAATTTGGTCAAGGGTTCGTTGTATATTTCTAGAGAATCGAGGTCGAAAGTTCTGTTTTTAGCAAAATATTTGAGCAATGCATTTCTTTGTTGAAGCGTTTTTTGGTACTGAATCAGCGCAAAAAGATAATCAGAATCGGTCTGAGAAATCATGGCATCTAGAAACTTTCTTCTGCTTTCGCTGCCATCAGAAATGAGATTTGCATCATAGGGAGAAATCATTACACTTGGCAAAAATCCAATGTGGTCTGCAATTCTTTCGTAGGTTTTATCATTTTTTTTAATGATTTTTTTACCTTCTTTTGGCAATTGCACTTTGATGATGTCATTTTTTTCTTCTCCTTGAATTTCTGCTTCTATCGCAAAAAAATCACTTTCGTGTAAAATGTTTTGAGCATCAAGATTTCCCAAAAAACTTTTTGCCATCGAAAGATAATGAAGTGCATCTAGAATATTGGTTTTTCCAGCGCCGTTATTTCCCACGAAACAATTGATTTCTGGCGAAAAATCGAATGATTTTTCACTGTGATTTTTGAAATTGAATATTTTCAGATTTTTGATGATCATGTAGCAAAATTACTTCAATAAAACGAGAATTAAAAACGGCATTAGGCTTAAACTTTCCATTAAAAAAGAATAATACCAATCTTCACGTTTTTGATGAGAAAAATAAATTAAGATAAAGGCAAAGGTAAAGGTTAAGAACAGCGAAATTGCAAATTCAAATTTCATAAAATATATCGCCAGAACTGAACTCAAACATAAAAAAATATAACTCAAATATTTGGTGTTTTGAATGCCGATTTTCATAGGTAAAGTCGTAAAATCATCTCTTTTTAAATCTCTAATTTCGAATGGGAAAGTAATGGCAGAAGTATAGAAGAAAATAATAAAAAACCACGCCCAATTCATCTCTTTCAGAGGAAACCAGACTAAACTCAGCGCCCAAATAAATCCCACATAAAAAGTTTTGACCAAAGAAAATTGTCGAAGATTAATGTTTAGAAAATCTGCATTGTAAATAAAACCAAGAATTAAAACAATCAGCCATTTCAAGTAAAAATTCAAGTCAAAATATTTCAAAAGAATTGAACTGATAAGAACAAATCCTAAAATATTCCAAATTTTAGCAAATTTTCTTTTGTGATAAACGGTGAAAAAATATCCATTCCAAAACGTAAGGAAAAGTATGAATGCTAAAGTGTTTTGGTAAGATTCTTGCTCTTGCAAGATGAAAACGCCTAAAAGCGTTGCGCACAGAGAAACATAAATCTGCGATTTTAGTAGAATATTTTTTAGTAAATTTATAACGTTCATTAAGCAAATATAAAAACACTTTGTCATTCTGAATGAAGCAAAGCGAAATGAAGAATCTATTTTTTGATTTTTCGTGACATTTTATTCTAATGCAATAAAAATCTTTTTTGATTATGAAAAAACTAACCCAAATCTTCATTTTACTATTCCTTATTTGGAATATTACTCCTATGAAAGCTCAAAAATACTATGACCAACAATGGAAGAAAATTTCTGAAAATTATAAGAAAGGAACTTATAAATCTAATCTTCCGCTCATTTTAGACATTCAGAAACGTGCGATTTCGGAAGACAATGCTATTCAATTGATTAAATCTTTGAAAGCGGAATTAAGCGTGATAGACCTTACCGAAGATGATACTCAAAATGATACCGCTTCTCAATTTTTCAAAAAATTACAATCTTTTGACCAAAAATTAAAAGGCGAACAAAAATTGGTTTTTCAAGTATTGTTGGGAGACTTTTTTCAAGATTATTACGATGAAAATCAATGGAAAATTAACCAAAGAACGAATGTAAATACTGGCGAAAAGCAAGATTTTTCTCAAATCGAAACATGGAGCAAATTAGATTTTAAAAATTATTTTGCACAACATTTTTCTGAAATTTCAAAACAAGATGCAGCTTTACAAAAAATAACGATTTCAAAATATGTAGAGATTTTTGATGGAGTAGAAGATATTTCTTATTTCCCTAGTTTTTTTGATTATAAATCAATGCAATATGTTGATTATCTTCAAAATAATCATTATTTTACTAAAAATGAACTGAAAGAAAATCAGCATAAAATTTTAGGAATTTATGATGCGTTGATTGCTAAAAATTCAGGAAACGCACAATTGTACTTCAAACATCAAAAACTGAATGACGATTGTGCTTTTACCAACTGTAAAAACAAACAAGAACAATTAATTTCTCTTTATAATTCAGCAACAGAAGGCGATTATAAGGTTTTAATTGCTCAAGAAATCATTTCCAGTCTTCAAGGAGAACAAAAATTTGATGAAGCGCTTTCTTGGATTGAAAAAGTGAAAAAAGCCTATCCAAAATCTAAATTTTTAGAAAACATCAAAAATCAAGAAAATCAAATCAAACAGCCTTTTGTCAATATAAAATTTGAAACGTCCACTTTGCCGAATCAACCGATTCATTTGGTTGCAGAATACAAAAATACTTCACAGTTTTCGCTCAATATTTATGAAGTGAAATCTGATTATCAAGGCTTTTTGAAGTATATTTATAATTCTTGGAATAAAGATTATTTTTCTCAACTCAAGAAAACTTTGGTAAAAAAAGAAACTTTTCCTTTGAAAAATTTCAAAGATTACACTTCTCATAAAACTTCGCTGGAAATTGCGGCACTTCCTTCGGGAATTTACGTGGGAGAATATTTGGTAGATGGCAATGTTCAAGATCATTTTTACTTTATTGCCACCATTTCTAGAATTATTTTTAAGAATAAATCAGACCAACAAATTTTCGAAAATGAGTTGCAATTGGTGTTCAGAAATAATGGGAAAATTTTGCCAAAAGAAAGCTTAGAGTTTTATGAATATGTTGCTCAACAAAATATAGAAAAATCTGCGGGAGTTACAGATGCTAAAGCTGGTTTCAAAATTCCAGAAAATGATAAAAAACGCTATTATCGCTATGTTTTGGTGCGACAACCTTCTACCAATGATGTGAATCTTTTGCAAGTTTACGGGAATCAGTATGATACCTCTTTTAATACTAGAAATGAAGTAGAACAAGCGCAAATTTTCTTAGACAGATCGATTTACAGACCAGGACAAAATGTTTATTTTAAAGTAATTGGAACCGCTTTCAGTAGTGAAACCAACAAAGAAAAAGTAACACCAAAAGTGAAATTAAATATCACTTTGAAAGATACAAATGGCGAAGAAATTTCTACTCAAACATTGACGACCAATGAATTTGGTTCTGTGAACGGAAGTTTTACGCTTCCACAAGGAAAACTGAACGGACAATTTTCTATAGAAGTAGATAATGACGACGATAATGTGTCGGATTACGTAATTGATGGATATAAAAGTTTCAGAGTGGAGGAATACAAACGTCCGAAATTTGAAGTGAGTTTTGAACCGGTAAAACAAGAATACCAGTACGGGCAAACCATTGAGTTGCAAGGAAAAGCGATGATGTTTTCGGGAGTTCCGCTCAGTAATGCTACCGTAAATTATGAAATCAAAAAACAGAATATTCGTTGGAGATATTTCTGGTGGTATCCTCGTGGAAATGACAATGAAAACTCAATTCTTGGCGAAGTAAAAACCAATGAAAAAGGTGAATTCATTATAAAAATAGACCTTAAAAAAGATGAAACTTTAGAAGGAATTCAGATTGATAATTATCAAATCAATGCTTCGGTTACAGATATTAACGGAGAAACACAATCTGACCAAACCAATCTAAAAGTGGCTTCGGTTTCGCATTATATTTCACTCTCAGAAGCAAACACTTCGACTCCGCTCAGTGTGACAGATTATTTTACGGATGAAAATATAAAATTTAAAGTTGAAACCAAAAATTACAACGACCAGATTTTAAAGAAAAGTTACACCGCAAAATTATCAAAATTATCACCTCAAGAAAGAGTTTTTAGAACCAATTTTGAGAGTGAAATTCAGAATGCGCCTTTCTTTAGCAAAGAAGTCTTTGTACAGAAATTCCCTCATGATTATTTTGAAAAATCGGAGAAAGAAAATAGAGTAGAAAAAGTAATTTTTGAAAAAACTCCAGATTCTAAAATTATTAGAATGACAAGTGATAATTTTGAACTAATTAATCAGCAAGGAACTGCAACTGACTTTGAAATAGGGAAACTTCCGACTGGAAAATACAAACTCGAACTCTTTAATATCGAAGGAAAAGATACCATCAAAACGGAGAAAATTTTTGAAGTTTTTGATAAAGCTAAACTTTCTGAAAATCAAAAACCGTTCTTAAAAGTAATTCCTGTAAAATCTGAATACAACAGAACTGAAAAGGCTAAATTCTATATTTATTCAGCCATTCCAAATGCTTTATTGAATGTGTATGTGCAAAACGGTGATGGAAAAACGCAGTTTGAGCAATTACCGATTAAAAACGGAATTTTAGTTTATGAAGTTCCACTTCCGAAAGATATTAGCATTGAAAATCTGAATGTTCAGTTTCAAATGATTGCTTTCAATGATGTGCAAACTGTTTCGCAAGATGTGAAAATTTCTTCGGATAAAAAGCCTTTGAAAATAGAATTGGTAACGTTTAGAGATAAATTACAACCGAATTCCAAAGAAAAATGGAGTGTGAAAATTTCTGGCAGTTCGACTTCGCTCACCGACCAGATTACTGCCGAAGTTCTAGCGAATATGTATGATAAATCTTTAGACCAATTTGCGGTAAATACTTATTCTTGGCAAAGTCTTTACAGCAAACCTTACTGGATTTCTCAATACGGCATCAATGAAAGTTTAGACCAAAAATATTACAGCAAAAGACTAAAATATTTTGATAATTTCGGTGTGAATAGACCGGATTTTGATTGGTTTGATGGTTCAATAATAACCGATAAATTGCAAGGAAGAACTCCTGGACTTCAGGTTTCTTCAGCGGTTCCTGGTGCAAATAAAGAAATAAAAATTAGAGGAATGGCTTCAATGAAGGCAGAAGCTGTAACAGATTCTGCACAATCTAAGGAAATTGACCAAGTTGTTGTGGTAGGGTATGGTAAAAAAGTTGTTAAAAATGATTTTGAAAATATAAAAGTTCGTCAGAATCTGAACGAAACCGCATTTTTCTATCCAAATTTAATGACGGATAAAAACGGAAATGTATCGTTTGAATTTACATCTCCAGAAGCGCTTACACAATGGAAATTGATGTTTCTAGCACATACCAAAAATGCACAAGCCGCAACTTTAGAAAAAACGGTGGTTACACAAAAAGAATTTTCAGTAACACCGAATTATCCTAGATTTTTGAGAAAAGGTGATGAATTGGTTTTCAAATCTAAATTGAGCAATTTAACGACTCAACAACTCAACGGTTTTGCGAAATTGCAAATATTAGACGCTTTCACCAATGAAGATATTACTGAAAAATTTGGAATTAACCAGTTAAATGCAGCAGCGGGTTACAATGTAGAACAATCATTTACACTCAATGCTAATGGAAGCACAAGCGTTCAATGGAATATAAAAGTTCCGAATGGAGTTTCTTCAATAATTATCAAAAATGTAGCAAAAGCAGGCGAATTTTCTGATGGCGAACAAAAAGCAATAGCAGTTTTGCCAAATAGAATGTTGGTGACTGATGCAGTTCCGGTTTTTGTGAAAGAAGGTCAAACCAAGACCTTTGTTTTAGAAAATCTGAAAAATAATTCGTCTAAAACAGCAACTAATGTTTCCAATACTTTAGAATTGACGACCAATCCAATTTGGGAAGTGATTTTTGCGTTGCCAAGTCTTAAGAATGATAACAGTCTTTCTGCGGATGTGGTTTTCAATAAATGGTTTGCTGATGTTTTGGCGTCTGAAATTTTCAAAGCCAATCCGAAACTGAAAACTGTTTTTGATGAATATCAATCTAAAGGTTTATTGAATTCAAATCTCGAGAAAAACCAAGAATTGAAACAGTTGTTGTTGGAAGAAACACCTTGGGTTTTAGATGCTAAAAACGAAACCGAACAAATGGCGAAACTTTCTCGTTTATTTGATGTCAATATGATGCGCAATTCCATCAATGAGGATTGGAGTGAGCTAAAAAAATTGCAAAATCCTGATGGCGGTTTTTCGTGGTACGCTGGTTACCCAAGTTCCTACTACAATTCGCTGTATATTTTGAAAAATTTAGGCAGAATTAATGAATGGTTGAAAGGAAATCTGGCAGATTATCAGTCTTCTGAGCAAAAAGAAATGGTTTCTCAATTGGTGAAATATGTGGACAATGAAGTGAGCAGATATTTCGATGTAAAAGCGGTTGCTGAGCGTAGTCGAAGCAATGTTTGGAGCAATTATGTGTTAGATTATTTGGATACTCGTCATTATTGGGAAAAAGAATATCCATTGAAAGGTGATGGCAAGAAAATGAAAGATTTAGTCATTTCAAAAGCGAAAACAGCTAAAATAACCGACTTCACTTTCTTTGGTTTACATAGAGCAGCGTTGCTTTTCGATGCTTACAATTTAAAAGATATTTCTAAAAAATTGATGACTTATCTGAAAGAAACTTCTGTACAAAGCGAAACGCAAGGTGTTTATTGGAAACAAAATCTCAACGATTGGGGTTGGTATTCCTCAAAAACCGTAAATCACGCTGGTGCTTTGGAAGCTTTCAATAAATTGACTACCGACCAAAATTTTGTAGAAGAAATGAAAATTTGGCTGATTACCCAGAAAGAAGTTTCTAATTGGGATACTTCTAGAAGTACAGCAGAAGTGATTTATACCATTTTAAATTCAGGAAAATCTTGGACGTCCGCTGAATCTGATAAAACCACCATAATTTGGGGAGGAAAAGATTTGGTAAATCCTGATTCAAAAGCAACGGGTTATGTGAAATCAGCGGTAAATTCAGATAAAATAGATAAAAATTTAGCAAGCGTAACCATTACAAAACCAGGAGCTGGAATTGTTCAAGGTGGTTTATTCTGGCAATATTATGAGGATTTAGATAAAATCAAATCTTCGGAAAGTTATATTTCTATTACCAAAGAATTGTACAAAAAAGTGAAAACCGTAAATGGTGAAGAATTGCAGAAAATTACAGAAAATGCTCCTCTTAAAATCGGGGATAAAGTAACGGTAAGAATGATTCTGAACACCGATAGAAATATGGAATTTATTCATCTGAAAGATATGAGAGCGGCAGGTTTTGAACCAGTTGACGTACTTTCTGGCTATCAATGGAAAAATAATTTGGGCTATTATCAAGTCACCAAAGATGCTTCTACCAATTTCTACATCGAGTATATGCCGAAAGGAAAATACGTTTTCGAGTATGATTATATTTGTAATGCAGCGGGAACGTTCAGCAACGGAATTACAACGATGCAGAATTATTATGCGCCACAAATGAACGCTCATACACAAGGAACGAAAGTTTCTATTTCAGAATAATTGAAAATGAAATCGCCCACAAATTTTTTGTGGGCGATTTTATTTTTTGACAAATGTCAAAGGAATATTTTTTCAATCGTCGCAACTTTGCATCTGTAAACAAACATTAAAAATGAAAAACTATAAAACATTAATTTTTACTGCAATGATGGGCTTTCCTTTGTCCTTCTCTGCGCAAACTGCTCCTTCATTCAAGGAATTGGTAGACGCAGCGATGACCAAAGATGCTGCCATAGAACAACAAAACTTAGAGTCTAAAGCAAATGGATTAGACCAACAAAAATTAAAAGACATTTTTCTTCCCACCGTTGAAATTTCTGGAAAAGGAGGTTATCTAAATGCAACAGCGAGATTTATTTCTCCCGAAATTGCCATTCCTGCGATTAAACCTATTTTTCCGGGTGCGGTTTTTCCAGAAGGAACTTTTGATAATAATTTTACTTTGTCTGGTTTTGATGCAGCCGCAAAAGTTGAAGCAAAAGCGCTTCTTTATTCTGGCGGAAAAGTAAAATATCTGAAACAGGCTTTGACCGAGAAAAATAATGCCACTCAAGCTTTACAAGTCAAAAATCAAGACGAAGTCATTACTCAAATTTCTAAAGCTTATGATCAATTTGCACTTGTAATAGAATCTAAAAAAGTTTTAGATGAAAGCAAAAAACGTCTCGATGCCAATAAAAAAACAGCAGAAAAAGCTTTAGGTTATGGCTTAATCACTCCTTATGATTACAAAAAAATAGAATTGGCACAAGCTACTTTGGATTCTAAAATGGTAGAATACGAAGGCAAAAAAGAGTTGCTGATTACGCAATTACATCTTTTAACAGGAATTGACAAAGAGAGAATTGCTCTCATCCATCCTGATTTGGAAAAAATAGATTATTTGCTTACCAATGAAACCATCGAAAATAGAGCAGAATTAAAAGCTTTGGATTTTGGGATTAAAGCCATTGATGCCAAAATAAAAGCAGAAAAAACCTGGTGGATTCCGAAAGTTCAAGCCATGACTTCACTTTCATACATGGGATTTTATAATACCAATCTTTCTTCATCTAAAGAATTAATGCCGGGAACTGGTGCAAAGTTAGATTATGACTTGACCAATCTTAATTTATTGCCGATTTTTCAAGCAGGAATTGGTTTTAAATGGGATGTTTTTGATGGAAATGAAGGAAAACATGAAGTAGAAAAAGCAAAAATTGAAAGAGAGATTTTAGAAAGTAAAAAATCTGATGCCGAAAGAAAATTACAACTCAATTTAGCCAATAATCAAACCAATTATAACATTGCAAATGCGCAAGTAGAATTAAAAGCGAAGGCGAAACAAATTGCTAAAAATGCAATGACACAAGCCGAAAAAGAATTCAGATATGGTTTGATTAAGTCTACTCAATTGATAGAGGCAGAAAACGATTTAGAAAACGCAGAATTAGAATATCAAACTGCTGTTTTCAATCAAAGAAGAGCAGCGGTAGAACTCATGAAATCTACTCAAAATTTAAACTTAGAAAAACTATAAAACGATAAACATTAATTAATTAAATATTTTAATCCAATGAAAAACTATATTGTAAAATCTTTATTTTTAGTAACCTTACTTTCTCTAGGAGCTTGTAAAAACGAAACTCCACAACAATTAACCGAAGGAAAAACTAAAAAAGAAGTTGTTTCTTTCGCGCCAAAAGTTACCGGTAGGATTTTAAAAATTTATGTAGAAGAAGGACAAACCGTAAAAGCAGGAGATACCCTCGCAATGTTAGACGTTCCCGAAGTTTCAGCGAAAATTGCTCAAGCAAAAGGAGCAACTGCAGCAGCAACTGCACAAGCACAAATGGCAAAAAACGGCGCAACTGCAGACCAACTTCGTCAGTTAAAAGCCAAACAAAAAGGTTTAGCAGAACAATATGAATATGCTCAAAAATCTTTTAAAAGAGCGCAAAATATGTACAAAGACAGTTTGCTTTCTCCACAAAATTACGATGAGGCTTTCGCAAAATTACAAGGCGCAAAAGCGCAATATGATGCAGTGAATGCAGAATTACACGATGTAGAAATTGGTACAAGATTAGAAAAAATAGAAATGGCAATAGGTCAAGAAAATCAAGCGAGAGGCGTTCTTCAGGAAGCCAATGTTGCCTATTCTGAAAGATATATTATCGCAACCAATGATATGGAAATTGAAACCATTTCTCTAAATGTTGGCGAATTGGCAACTGCTGGTTATGCTCTGTTTAATGGCTATATTCCGAATTCGACTTATTTCCGTTTTACCATTCCAGAAAGTAAAATTTCTAAATATCAAAAAGGAATGACCGTGAATATGAAATCTACTTACGGAAATCAAGAGTTTTCAGGGAAAATAGTTTCTATCAAGCAATTGACAAAATACGCAGATATTACCACTGCTTTCCCAGATTATCAACCAGAAGATGCGGTTTACGAAATTAAAGTAATACCTACAGATAGAGCAAAAGTGAATAATCTATTGGTGAATTCTAGCGTAACTTTAAAATAATCTTAACTAAAAACCGCAAAAGCTCCAAAAGAAATGTTTGAAAATAAGCAATTCAAAAGTAAAAAAAGTCTTTTTTTTTCTTTTGGAAAACTTTAAAACGGAAAAGCTTTTGTCTCTTTTGAGGTTAAAAAAATTAAAATTTAGAAAAAATGAAACAGTTAAGATACCTTTTAAAAAGAGAGTTTCATTTGTTCTTCACGAACAAAACCATGCTTTCTGTATTTTTTATGGCTCCCATATTCTACGCGCTTTTGTTAGGTTTTACCTATGAAAAGGGAAAAGTGACAGATATTCCTGTGATTGTAATTAATCATGACCAAACTCCTTTGTCTAATCAAATTGTAGACATGTTAGATGATAATCAAACGCTGAAAGTACTGAATTATGTAGAAGAACCAGCGATTTTGAAAGATGAGGTCATCAAAACAGAAGCAGGAGCAGTAGTGATTATTCCTGAGCGTTTCGAAGCCAATATGTTGCAAAAGAAATATCCAGAAATTAACGTGTATCTCAATACTTCGAATGTGTTGACCGCTAATTTTGCTTCAAAAGCGATTCAATTAACCTTAGGAACTTTTTCAGCAGGTGCAGAAATGAAAGCTTTGCAGAAAAAAGGAATGAATGCAGACCAAGCAAAAGCCAATATAGAACCTTATAAAGCCAATTATATTACGCTTTTTAACACCACGAGTAATTACTTAATTTTTATGTGGCCAGCAATGATGGCGGTGGTTTTACAGCAAGTTATTCTTTTGGCGATGGCAGTTACGTTTTCCGAGGAATTTAAAAGAGATTCTTTTATAAAAGATTTTGCAGGGAAACATAAATATGCGATTTTGGTAATGGCGATTAAATGTTTACCCGTTTGGATTTTTTCCAATTTAAATATTTTATTCTTTTACTTGTGTAGCTTGTATTTTAAAATTCCAGCTCCAGAAAACGCTATGAATTTCTTTTTGATAACAGCAATTTTTGTAGTAGCAGCAACCAATTTAGGCGTTTTGGTAAGTATTATGGTTCCAGATGCGCTCAAAGCGACTCAGATTTTAATGGTAATTGCTTCTCCTGCGTTTATCATCAGTGGATTTACTTGGCCAAATTATGCGATGCCAGATTTCATTACTTATTTCACTAAAATTATTCCTTTAACACCATATTTAGAAGCTTTGAAAATTATGGTTGTAGAAAAAGGTTCAGATTTTTTAACCAAAAAATATTTCTGGCACTTATTTATTTTAGGTTGGGTTTATTTCCTTTTAGGTTGGATAGCTTTGAAAATCAAAATCAAAATGTTGTTCAAAGAATATCATCTCTCTGAAGATTATGACGACCAGAGGTTCGTTTAATCCATATAGTTTTTTTATTAATGTTTATTCGAAGGCGTTTCAGTTTACTGAAACGCCTTTTTTGTGTAATTTTGCCAGAAATTTGGTTTTCATGAAATTAATTCAAGAACTTAATAAGCACATTAAGGTAGATGCAGAAATAGAGCGTTTTTTAAATGAAGAATGTGAAACGAAAGTCTTTGAAAAAGGTGAAATATTGAGCAAGCAGAATCAATACAATCATACTGTTTTCTTTGTAGATGAAGGTTTGCTAAGAATGTTTTATTACGAAAATGGAAAAGATATCACCACCAATTTTTATTCTGAAGGCAAGATTACCGCTAATATTGATACCCTCTTTAAGAACCAACCTACTCGAAATAACATAGAAACTTTAGAAAAATCTGTAATTACCACTTGTAATTTCAATAAATTAGAGGAATTATGTTCGGTTTCGCTTACTGCGGCAAATTTCAGCAGATATATTCTAGGAAACTTAATGATAGAGATGTCTCACAGAATTTTTTCTTTGCAATACATGACAGCAAAAGAAAAATATATTCAACTTTTAGAAGAAAATCCTAATATCATTCTCAGAGCTCCATTAGGAATGATTGCTACTTATTTGGGGATTTCTCAGGAGACTTTAAGCCGTATCAGAAGTGATATTTAAGGTCCAAAACGGTTTTTATTTTCTAAATTTTATCATATTTTTAAGATTCTTTTGGTAGGCGTTTTAGAAATTTCAATTAACTTTGAGATTCTTTAAAAATAAAATCCATGCAAAACGTTTTTGATGCACAAGATGCGCAAGAGTACATCAATAGAATCAATAATTTAACACCAGAAACCCCAAGAAAATGGGGGAAAATGAGTGTAGACCAAGTTTTAGCACATTTAAATGTAGCCTATGACTTGACTTTCGCGCCAGAAAAATTTCCAAAGCCTAGTTTTATTGCTAAATTTTTACTTTCGAAATTTGTAAAACCGAAAATTACCAACGAAATTCCTTATAAACCTAGTTTGCCAACAAGTCCGGTTTTTATCATTGCAGATGAGAGAAATTTTGAAGAAGAAAAAGCCAAATTAATTGGCAATATTCAGCGTGTGCAACAATTGGGTAGAGAAGCTTTCGAAGGAAAAGAAAACATCAATTTTGGGAAAATGACGGCTCAAGGTTGGAATAATATGTTTGCGAAACATCTCAATCATCATTTAGATCAATTTGGAGTTTAAATTCTGAGAGAAGGCTGATAAATTTCAGCAACATTAATCAAGATATTTTTTGTAAATTCGAGTATAAATAATTGTTCAATCTTAAAAATGATAACGCTATGCACGATAATGTTAAAATCAGCGTAAAAGTAAACGCACCAATAGAAAAAGTTTGGGATGCGATTACGAATAGAGAACAGATGAAAGAATGGTATTTTAATATACCAGACTTCGAATTAAAAGAGCATACCGCTTTTAATTTCTTTGAAGGAGAAGATAAAAAATTACACCATCACTGCGAAATCGTAGAGATTATTCCTCAGAAAAAATTAAAACATTCTTGGACATATCCTGATTATACCCATGATAAAACGTTAGTGAAATGGGAACTTCAACCAGAAAGCAACGGAACGCTGGTTACTCTTACACACAAAGGTTTAGAAAACTTTGATCATCTAGGCGCTGATTTTAAGAAAGAAAATTTCCAAAACGGTTGGGACGAAATCCTAAACAAAGCTTTGAAAAATTTTGTTGAAAACTAAAAATTCTTAAAATTTATTAAATATTAGGCATCATTCTTATAGAGTGGTGCTTTTTTTGTAATTTTGAACTAAATAATTTAAGAATGAAAAAAACACTTTTCGTAAGTATATTTGCCCTATTTTTATTGACTTCATGTAATAAAGACAAAGAGATTTTAGACGCTCTCAATACCTATAATACAGAAATGGAAACCAAAGGTTATCATTTCGGGGACAAAATAAACCTACCCAAAGAAGTTACAGAAAACGCAGAAAGCATCAGCATCAGCTTCGGAGACAAAGAAACCAGCGATTTAGTAGTAGATCCAGCATTTTTTACTTTAGGAGATAATGCGGTAACCATCAATATTACCAGAGATGGAAAAGTATTGAGTCAAGATGCTACCATAAACGTTTTCGCTAAAAATCCAGAAGCGCAATTGACTTATGAAATCGTAGCAGAATATCCTCATGATAAGGCTAATTTTGTACAGGGATTTCAGCTAGAAGGAAATACTATTTATGAAAGTGATGGACAAACCGGACAATCTAAAATTTTAAAATATACCTTAGGTCAAACCAATGCTACAACTTTTACCGCACAACCAGCAGATGTTTTCTCTGAAGGAAGCACGATTGTAGGAAACAAAGTGTATCAACTGACTTGGCAAAATAAAAAAGGTTTTATTTATGATAAATCATCGCTTAAACTTTTGTCAGAATTTCCTTATCCTAATGTAATGGGAGAAGGTTGGGGTTTAACGTATGATGGTAAAAATCTTATCGCTTCAGACGGAACTAAAAATCTATATTTCTTAGATGTAAATGACCCTTCTAAAATGGTGAAATATATCTCTGTAGCTGGAAATACTGAAGTGTATGACCAATTAAATGAATTAGAATATGATAACGGTTTTGTTTACGCTAATGTTTGGCAAAAGCCGATTATTCTAAAAATTAATCCAAAATCTGGAGAAGTGGTGGCGAGAATAGATTTCTCAGAAATTGTGAAAAAACACAACACAGGAACAGATGATGTTCTCAACGGAATTGCCTTCAAAGGGCAGAATATGCTTATTACAGGAAAAAATTGGGACAAAATTTATGAAGTAAAAATAAAGTAAATTTCATGCTGAAAGTTTCTGGTTTTTTCTTGACAATACATTTTATAAACACAAATGCCATGAAACGATTATCACTTATTTTTACATTTATTTGTTCTGCACTTTTTGCACAAAAAGAATTTCCTATTATCATAAAAGATAGTATTAGAGATGTTCTTATAGATGATTATGAGAACATTTATGTGTATCGCAATAGCGATTTGAGTATTCTGAAATATGATTCTCTTGGTCATAAAAAAGCACAAGTCATGTTTCCGCAACCGTTTAAAATACAATCGGTTGAAAACCCTCTGAATATTTTTTTATTCTCAGAAAACGGACAGGAAATTAAAATTCTAGACCAGAATCTTAATGAAATTCAGTACCTTAATTTATACCAAAAATTCGGACATGTAAAAGCGGTTTATTCGCAAGATTTACAGTTTATTTGGGTGTTAGATTCAGCTCGAAAGCAATTGATACAGTACAATTATCGAGAGGATAAAATCATCAATATCTTTCCTTTTGACATGGATTTGAGTACTGTGGTAGATTTTATCGTGTATCAAAATCACTTATACTTACTCAGAGAAAAATGTTTCAGCGTTTATAAACTCAAAGGTGCTCAGAAATATTCTATCGACATAGATAATGGTAAAAGATTAAGACGCGTAAATGATAAAATTTACGTGATAGAACAAAATACCATTTCACTCTACACACCAGCTCAATTATTCTATCCAGTATTTTCTAAAGAAAATTTTATCATTGTGGAAAAAAACAGCAATCATTTTTTGGCTTTGATAGAAGACAAACTTTATCTTTACGGAATAGAAAAATAGAATCGATGCATATTGCTGTTACTGGAAACATAGGCGCGGGAAAAACTACTCTAACTACCATGTTGTCAAAACATTATGGTTGGGATGCGCAATTTGAAGATGTAGATCATAATCCATATTTAGAAGACTTTTACGAAGACATGAGCAAATGGAGTTTTGCGCTCCAAATCTATTTCTTAGGAAGCAGATTTCGCCAGGTAAAAGAAATTAGAGAAAGTGGTAAAAATATAGTTCAAGACAGAACCATCTACGAAGATGCGTATATTTTTGCGGAAAACTTAAATGATATGGGCTTGCTTACCGAAAGAGATTTTAACAATTATTCTTCGGTGTTTCATCTGATGAAATCCTTTGTTTCGGCACCAGATTTGCTTATTTATTTAAAGTCAGATGTTCCTAATTTAGTAAAGAAAATCTACAAAAGAGGAAGAGATTATGAAGCCAGCATTAGCATAGAATATTTATCTAAACTAAACGAAAAATACGAAAAATGGATTTCTAACTACAAAGAAGGTAAACTACTCATTATAGAAGTTGATGATTTAGATTTTGTAGAAAGACCAGAAGATTTCGGGTATATTTTAGAGAAAATAGAAGCAGAATTGCACGGACTTTTTTAAGCAGTAGCGTTGTAGAATGATTGAGAATTAGAGAACATTGATAAAAATTCATCATTAAACATCTAATATCCAAAATATATGATCACTATCTTACATAATAATCGCTGCGGAAAATCTAGAGCTGCCTTGCTGTATTTAGAATCTAAAGGTGTGGCATTTGAAGTAAGAAATTACTTAGAAAACCCATTATCTGAAGTAGAAATAGAAGATTTATTATCTAAACTAGATACTTCAATACATAACATTATCAGAAAAAATGAAGATTTGTGGAAAGAAAATTTTTCAGAAACAACTTATTCTGATAGTGGTTTAGTTTCTATTTTGGCAAATTATCCTAAACTTTTGCAAAGACCAATTGTGATAAAAGATAATAAAGCTATCATCGCAAGAGAAATAGAAAAATTAGAAAAATTTCTATAAAATAAATGAAAAGCGAACTCGAAAGAGTTCGCTTTTTTGATTTAAAGTTTTTTATTTGTTGATTAAATCTTCTAAAGCAGCATTTAAATCGGCATATTTAAAAGTAAATCCTGTTGATTTTATTTTCTCGTTTGACGCTCTGATTCCTTCTAAAATAATAGAAGACATTTCTCCCATAATCAGTTTCATCATAAATGCTGGAACAGGAATAGGCAAGAAAAATTTATTTGATTTTTGAGCCATACTTTTCATGAAAGCTTCATTGGTAACGGTTTCATCTGCTACCGCGTTGTAACTTCCATTGTATTGAGAATTTTCAATCGCTTCTACATACATATTCGCCAAATCTTCTATGTGAATCCAGTTCATCCATTGTTTTCCTTTTCCTACAGGTGAAGCCAAGTTGAAATCCGTTAATTTTTTCAATGGAACAAAACTTCCGCCTTCTTTTGCCAAAACCATTGCTGTTCTTAGACAAACCACACGTTCTGAAATTTCAGAAAATTGATAAGCAGATTTTTCCCAATCTACTGATAGTTCAGCCAAAAAATCTAGTTTTTTGATGGGCGAATTTTCAGTGAGAATTTCATCACTCGTAAAAGTTCCGTAATAATTTATTCCAGAAGCTGAGATAAAGCTTTTTAGTTTGATTTGATGCTTTTCGCAGTAAGATTTAAGAAGATTAGCAGCATTAATTCTAGAGCTGTAAAGTTCTTTTTTATATTCTTTCGTCCATCTTTTGGCAATGGTAGCACCAGCTAAATGAATGATGGCTTCTATGTTTTCAAAAGCTTCATCTTCTATGAAATTTTGATCTGGATTCCATTGGAATTCATTAGGTTTTCCCGATTTTTTTCTGGTCAAAATTACAATTTCATGACATTTTTCTTTTAGTTTTCGAACTAAGTATTTCCCGATTAAACCAGTGGCTCCTGTTACTAAAATTTTCATAGATTTCAAATTATAAGATTTCAGATGTGAGATGTTAGATTTGAGAAGTTTTTACTTTGTACTTTTGTCTTACAACATCCTACAACATAATTACGCCCTCAATTTTGGCAACTTCTTGATAAAGTCTGATCACATGTTCCGCATCCAGTACGAAACATTGTATCGTAACGCTGATGTATTTTCCGTTACTGCTTTCTCTGGTAGAAAAAGTATTTTTGGTGCCGTCAAAAACCTTATAAATTTCGGTAAGTTTTTCTTGATTATTGAGAATGATGAATTTATAAAGATAATCTTCAGGGAAATTGTGATTTTTCTCTAAATTTATTTTTAAAGAAGCATAAAATTCTGCTTGTTCATCAAATGGTTCGTTTCCTGTTACTTCTATCATTGTTTTAAAGTGTTGTTTTCCAGCCAGTTCAGTTTAAAATAAGTTTTAATCGTTTTGGCTTTCAGTTCTAAAAATTTTTCTTGAGTTTCTAATAGTTTGTTTTCTCTGCTGTTAATTAAGAAAAGTGAACTTTCACCATTAGAAAATTTTATTTCTTCGGCTTTTAAAAGCCTTTTATAATTCTCAATGAGCGATTCATTATTTTGAGTTAAAGATAAGAAATTGCCCATTTCTGCATTGTAAGTCTGTATTTTGGTTTTTAATTCTTGGTTTTTAAATTTTATATTCTCATCATTCTGGAGAATTTTCAGCTTAATATTTTGATAATCAGCACGAGCTTCTCTCATGAATATGGGTAACTCCAATTTTATACCATATTGATAATTATTGTCAAAAAGTGGCAGAATGTCCTGATTTTTAAACTCTTTATTGTACAAATTGTAGTTGAAATTGATTTTAGGAAGAAAATTTTGCCATTTTAGTTTCCTTTCCAGTTCCAAAGATTTAGATTTTTCAAAATAATAATTCAGCGCATATTGTGCATCAATATTTTGTAAAAGTTTTTCGGTGATGATAAAATAATCTTGGGTAAACTGTGTGTTCAGTTGTTCACTTGGTTTAGTAAACAGCGGAAGATTGTAATTTTCACCGTTTTCTTTCCAAAGAAATTGTGAAAGTTCTATGGTAGAAATATTATACTTGTTCTGAGATTCTATGGTTTTGGCTTCGAAACTTTGCAGTTGCGTGAAAGCTTCTACAGTATCAATGGCTGGTCTTTCTCCCAATTCAAAAGATTTTTTGACCAATTGATATCTTTTTTTGTTGAGGTCTAGGACTTTTTTGTTCAATTCTAAAATTTCGTAATTTTTTACCCATTCCCAAAAACTAAAATTAGCTTCCAAAAGGATTTCATTTTTGAGCATTTCTTGCTCGTAAAAGGTCATTTTGCTGAAATTTTTAGATTGCTGAATAGCGGTTCTTCTTTTATTGTAAACCAAATCTCTTGCAAGCGGAATGCTTATTCCTACATGATTCAGAACGCCTTTAGTTTCTTCATTATTCAGTTTATTTCCAGTCAAATCATTGGTGCCAATGTTGAAATCGATTCCGTACCAAGTTGGGAGATTCATTTCTATGTTTTTTTGATTGTAATAAAGCGTGTTGTCTATTTTTTTTTCGCCAATTTTTGCTGAAATATTTGGGTCAAGTAAAGCTTTAGCTTTCAAAATATTATTTTGAGCAATATTTTTTTCCCAATCAGAAATTTTAATAATCGGATGATTTTTTTGAACCCAAGAAATATAATTTGCATAACTCAAAGCAATAGAATCTTGAGCGAAAAAATGATAAGACGTGAAAAGAAAAATAAGCAATAAAATTTTATTTTTTCTCATTCTTTTGGGTGTTTACTTGATAATAATCTGGCGGAAAACCATTGATATTTCTCCATATTTCGTACCAAATCGGCACATCATTCAGAATGGCAATTCCACTGGCTCCTGTTCCAATTTTCATGTTGGGTGGCCATCTTTTTTGAGTTTTATCTTCGGCAACAATCGCTTTAAATAAACCGTTTTCACTGATGGAATTTTCTATGGCAATAATTTTTCCAGAAAAAGTTCCGTAGCTAGAATTAGGCCAACCTGAGAAAACAATCGCAGGAAATCCGTCGAAAGTGAGCATCACCTTTTGATTTTCTCTAATCAGCGGTAAGTCTACAGGTTTTACATAAATTTCTGCGATGTAATCTATCTTTTTCGGAACAATAATTCCGATGGTTTCTGCGTCTTTTACAATTTCGCCAATTCCAGCTTTCGTGAGTTGTGTAATTTGTCCGTCTTGTGTTGCCAAAATGTAATACAAACCTTTTCTCACTTTATAGGTTGCCACTTGATTTTCTAATTTTGCAATGTCACCAGTGCTTCCTGCAACTTGTCCCATACTTTGGAAGCGATCACCTTCAGTTTTACTCAATTTTTCTGTATATTCTTGAATAACAGCGTTTTGTTCTATGTTTTGAGCCGTGATTTCTTGTTGAGTTTGTGCCAGTTTATTCTCCGCAGAAGTTTTCTTGGCGAGAGCATTTTGATAACTTACATTTCGTTGTTGCAACTGAGTAAGAGAAACCAAACCTTCTTCATACATTTTATTCTGACGATTAAGCTGGTCTTGAGCAATTTTTAATTCGTTGTTTACGGCGGTAAGTTCGGCTTGTTCTGCTTTTAATTTATTTTGTAACTGAGCAATTTTAATTTTAATTTGATTCAGTTTTAAATCTTTAGTGGCAGTAATGGCTGCAATTTGGTTTTCTGTGGTAGAAATTTTGGCATTATAATATTCTCTGACTCCTTTTTTTGCTTGAACTTGTTCCTGAGTTCTTTCTACCAAAAGTGGGTCTAAATAATCGTCTTTAATTTCAGAAATTTGAAGAATAGTATCACCTTTTTTGACTACATCTCCGTTTTTCACGTACCATTTGATGATTCTTCCAGGAATAGGAGAGTTGAGTTTTTGAGGTCTTTGTTCCTGAAATAAAGTATTAACATTTCCTTGAGTTTTAATATTCTGAGTCCAAGGCAAAAACATAATGAAAACAAATGCTAAAAAAGTAAATAAAAACCATTTGGCAACATTTGATTTCTTATTGATATGATAAATATTTTCGAGTGATTTGAGTTGCATCGTTTTATTTTTTAGTTTCTAATAGGCCATTAATCATGTGAAAATGTTGATGAGCTTTTTGGATAAAGTCATCATCTTGAGTAACCACAATAATGGTTTTTTCCTTGGCTAATTCTTGTAAAAACGCTATCATTTTTTCTTTGATTTCTTTTGAAAGTCCATCATAAGGATCTTCTAAAATGATGATTTTATTATCCGTAGCAAGAGCTCTTAGCAGAAGGATTATTTTCTTATTGCTGTAAGAAAGTTGAGAGTTTCCATCTTGAATTTTGGTCAAAAATCCGTTGGTAAACTTAGTCCCGAAATCATCAATTCCTATTTTTTGAGCAATATGATTGATTTTTTCTACAGTTATTTTTTCATTTCCTAGTTGAATATTTTCCAGTACTGTTCCTTTGAAAACATCTATATCATCTGTGTGAATACTGATTCCTCTTCTGATTTGGTCTTGAGTTAAATTTTTAGAAGAAACATCATTGTATAAAATGTGACCAGAAGTAGGGGCGTAAATCCCAGACATTAAATTGATAAGCAAAGATTTACCTGAAGAAAGCTCTCCCGAAATCACATTGATACTACTTGGTTGAACTTTGAAATTTAAATTTTTCAGAATATCTTCATCTCCAAAACCAAAAGAAACATTTTTAAATTCAATAGATTGAATATCATCTTTGATATGGATAATATCGCTTGTTTCATTTTCTTGTGGTAAATCGGTAACCTTCGAAAGTTTGCTGAGCGCCGTAATGACATCATAATAACTTTCTAAACTTTTAATGAGTTTTTCTACGGCGGTTAAAATGGTAAGCACTACAATTTCTGCAGCGATAAACGCACCAATATTCAATTTTTGATTTACCAATAAATAGGTTCCGATTACTAACATAACCAGTGTAATCAAAACTTTGAAGAAAATGATGGTTTTATATTGAAATAAAAGAACTTTGAAATGATGCGTTCTGTAACTCAGATAATCCAGAAGTCTGTCATCCGTTTCTCTAAGGTGAAGGTTGGTATGTTTATTGGCTTTGAAAGATTTCACCGAACTGGCAATATCTTCTAACCAAGATGCGACAAAATATTTCTTATCACTTTCGATTAAACTTGTTTGTATCCCTTTTTCTGAAGTATAATTAAAAATCAAAACGACTCCTACCAATACAATTCCGCCAAAAGCTAAAAACCATGGATGATAAAAAGAGAGGAGAATAATCCCAAATAAAATATGAATAATAGCAGTCGGAATTTCGAGGAGAATTTTAGAAATTCCTTTTTGTAGATTTTGAGTGTCAAAAAAACGATTGATAAGTTCTGGTAAGTAATATTGATTGGTCTTTTCGAGTTTTATTTTTGGTAAAGTTTCCGAAAAAGAAATGGCATATTCTACGAATATTTTCTGCTGAATTTTTTCGATGATTTCCATTACTTTCACCCTAAAAAATCCTACCAACCACGTTCCAAGAACTACAAATGCAATGAGAATATAGATAGAAGTAACCATAGTTGCACCCATCGCAAAACTGATGATGGCTTGTATTCCCAGTGGTAAACTCAACTGAACCAGACCACTTAATATAGCATAAAAGTAAATATTCAGAACATCTTTTCTTTCTTTAGTTATATACTTCAGAAGCCTTTTTCCTTGCTCTTTTGCCGTCATTGTGTTTTAAATTTTGTCAAAAGTAATGCACAAAAAAATCAATTGCAATAGCTCGCAATTGATTTTACATATTATTGTGATGAAAACCTCTATTTCAGAATATTCATAGGATTTTCTGGATTTGTTTTTTCGTAATTTTCTACAATGTTGAACAGTCCATTCACCATTTGTTCAGCCGCTAAATTGCTCAAACTTAAACTTGCAGAAGAACTAGAATTTTGATTTCCTAATAGACCGCCAAGTAAATTATTTCCTTGTAAAGCAAGATTTACACTTCTTACAATTCCGTATTCATTGAGTTTAGCGTCTACTTTTGGAGCGATGGCAGCCATGAGTTGTGCACTGGTTTTTTGTTTAAGATAAGCAGTTGCAGCGCCACTTCCACCTTGTGCAATTTGTTGAGCTTCTGCTGATGTCATATCATTAATCGCATTGATTAAAATAGGTTCTGCAATCGGAGCAACAAATGCTGCAGCATCTGCAATGTATCCTTTTTCTTTCTGAACCAAATTGCTTAATCCTAATTTTTCTAGAGTAGAGTTAATGTCTTTCAGCTGTTGTGGAAGCGCAGCGTTAATCAATTCATTGCCCAAGAAACTGTTTTTATCTTTAAAAATTCCTAAACCTTTAGAAACGCCACCAATTAAAATCTTTTTAAGAACCGAAAGTCCTACTGTAGTGGCAATCGTCATACAAGATTGTGTGGTAGTGGTAATAATTCCCACTGAACCCAATGCTAATCCTGCTGCTAAAATATATTTTTTCATAATTTTTTTTTTTTAAGAGAAGTTTTCAAATATCAAGCCAAAGTTACAATTTTTTGGGCGTGTATTTTTTTCCTTTGCTTTTTCCATGCCAAAAAATACCGCGCTTTTCGCTGCAATTCCTCGTGAAAACTAACGCTCGCTTCGCTCGCGCCATTTTCACTGCGGGATTTCCGCTGCAATCGCTCACGCAAAACAATTCCGAGTTTCGACATCCGACATCCATCATCTAACATCTAACATCTAACATCTAACATCTAACATCCAACTTCTAGCTTCTCAATATTTCAAAATTTTCTCTACAGCTTCTGCCAATTCTTCATTGGGCATAAATTGGTCTTCGAGCTTTTTATTGAACGGAATTGGCGTATCCATAGAAGCTACACGTAGAATAGGAGCGTCTAAATCCTCAAAACAATGTTCAGTAATGAGTGCAGAGAGTTCCGCTCCGAAACCACAAGTTAAAGTATCTTCATGCAATATAATCACTTTATTGCATTTTTTCACTGATTCGTAAATGGTTTCAGTATCGAGTGGAACCAGCGTTCTTAAATCTATAATTTCTAAAGAAATTTCAGGATTTTTTTCTGCAAATTCCATTGCCATATGAACGCCTAAACCATAAGTGATAATGGTAATGTCATTTCCTTCTTTCACTGTTCTGGCTTTACCAAATGGAGTAGTGTAGAATCCTTCTGGAACGTTTCCTTTCAGACTTCTGTATAATTTTTTATGTTCGAAAAACAATACTGGATTTGGGTCTTCAAAACTTTGAATCAATAAACCTTTTGCATCATCTGGAAACGCAGGATAAGCGATTTTCAATCCTGGAGTTTTGGTAAACCATGCTTCATTACTTTGAGAGTGAAAAGGTCCCGCTCCAGTTCCCGCTCCAGTTGGCATTCTTACCACTACATCTGCTTTTTGGTTCCATCTGTAATGTGTTTTTGCCAAATTATTAATGATTTGATTGAAACCTTCTGTCACGAAATCTGCAAACTGCATTTCTACCATAGATTTGTAGCCATTAATGCTGAGTCCTAAACCAGAACCTACAATCGCAGCTTCACACAATGGTGTATTTCTCACTCTTTTTTTGCCAAATTTTTCAACAAAACCTTCTGTAATTTTAAAAGCGCCACCATATTCTGCAATATCTTGTCCCATCAAAACAAGATTGGGATGGTTTTTCATGGAAATTTCTATCGCTTCAGAAATCGCATCGATGAATCTTATTTCTCTGTTTTGTAATTTTTGTGGTAAGATTTCTTGATTATCAAAAGGCGCATAAACATCTTCTAATTCTGTTTTTTTATTCGGAATGATTTCTGGTTCTGCGATGGTTTGGTCAAGTGCATCGTCAACTTGCTTTTTATAGGATTCTTTTATTTCTTCAATCAAATTTTGGGTTAAAATTCCTTCAGAAAGTAAGAATTGTTCATAGTTAGCAATTGGGTCTTGTTTTGTCCATTCTTCAATCATTCCTTCTGGATAATAGGCCGTTCCTGAAGCTTCTTCATGACCTCTGAGTCTAAAAGTATTGCATTCTACCAATATAGGTCTAGGATTTTTTCTGATGCTTTCTGCTAAATTTTTGAAAGTTTGGTAAACTTCCAAAATGTTATTTCCATTAATAGAATGGGCTTCTATTCCGTAGCCAATTCCCTTATCTGCGAATGATTTGCATCTAAACTGTTCACGAGAAGGTGTAGAAAGTCCCCACTGATTATTTTCAACGACGATGATCACAGGCAAATTCCAAACAGCGGCAGTGTTTACCGCTTCGTGAAAATCGCCTTCAGAAGCGCCACCATCACCAGTGTAAACTAGTGTGCATTTTTCTTCTTGATTCAATAAATGAGAAAGTGCAATTCCGTCTGCAACTCCCATTTGTGAACCCAAATGCGAAATCATTCCCACAATTTTGAATTCCTGAGTCCCGAAATGAAAACTTCTGTCTCTTCCTTTGGTGAAACCATTCATTTTTCCTTGAAACTGAGAAAAAAGTCTATCCAATGGAATTTCCCTTGAAGTAAAAACGCCTAAATTTCTATGCATGGTCAAGATGTATTCTTCTTTGTTCATCGAAAGAGCAGAACCTACAGAAGTGGCTTCTTGTCCCCAACTAGAAAACCATTTCGAAATTTTACCTTGGCGCAAAGCAATGAGCATTTTTTCTTCTATGGTTCTAGGTAAAACCATTGCTTTGTAAAGGTGGAGTAGTGTTTCATTATCAAGATTTTCGGTGTTGAAATTCATAAGGAAAGTTTAAATTCAAAAATAATCAAATGTGATGAGAGCAACAATTTATAAATTGCCAAATTTTCAATAAAGTCTAGATAAATTATCTATTTGTGAAATGAAAAGCATAAAAAAACGCTCTCAAAATTTTGAGAGCGTTCTTAATATTTATAAGTCTGAATTTTAAGCTTCAGTGTTTGCTTCTTCAGCAACTACATCAGAAACAACTTCGAATTCATATTCGAATTCTACGTTTCTGTGAGGTCTTACTTTAGCAGAGAATTTACCTGTTCTCTTGATAGTGTTTCCAGGGATTTTGATGTATTTTTTGTCTACTTCTACACCAGCTTTAGCTAATTCTTCAGCTAAAGTAGCATTGTTAATAGAACCAAAAATCTTATCACCTGCACCAGCTTTAGCAGAGATAGAAATGGTAGTAGCTTTTAATTTTTCGATGATTGCAGTTGCAGCAGCGATTAATTTAGCTTCTTCTTCTTTTCTAGCTTCTAAAGTAGCTTCTAGAGCAGCTTTATTCTTAGGAGTTGCAAGAAGTGCATAACCTTGAGGAATTAAGAAGTTTCTTGCGTAACCTGGTTTTACATTTACTGTATCAAACTCAAGACCTAAGTTTTCTACGTCTTTTTTTAGGATAATTTCCATTGTTGTTGTCCTTTTTTGTTTTAAAAAGTTAGGTTTAGTGAGCTAAAACCAACAATTTATTTTTTGTTAATAATTATTTTAATAAGTCTGCTACGTAAGGCATTAAAGCTAAGTGTCTAGCTCTTTTGATTGCTGCAGAAACTTTTCTTTGATATTTAAGAGAAGTACCTGTATATCTTCTTGGTAAAATTTTACCTTGTTCGTTTACGAACTGTAATAAGAAGTCAGCATCTTTATAGTCTACGTATTTAATACCGAATTTTTTGAATCTACAGTATTTTTTATCAGATTTAGTATTGATATCAAGTGGAGTAAGGAATTTTACTTCTGATTCACCTCCAGCTGATGCTTGTTTTGCCATGTCGTCGATTGCCATTTTTGTAAATTTTTTAAGGGTTAAAAATTAAGCTTTAGCAGTTTTTACTTTAGCTCTTCTTTTCACTGCGTATTCTACGCCATGCTTATCAAGTTTAGTAGTTAAGTAACGGATTACTCTCTCGTCACGTTTGAAAGCAGTTTCTAAACCTGCAACTACAGTACCTTCACCTTTGAATTCAATCAAAGTGTAGAATCCATTCTTTTTTAATTGAATAGGATAAGCTAATTTTTTAAGACCCCAATTTTCTTTAGCAACGATTTCGCAGTTGTGCTCTTTTAAGAAGTCTTCGAATTTTTTAACTGCTTCCTCCACCTGAGCGTCAGATAGAACGGGAGTTAAAATGAAAACAGTTTCGTAATTGTTCATAATGTTAAAAATATTTGTTAATTATTTCGAGGTGCAAAAGTATTGAAACTTTTTTAAATACACAATATTGATGTGATAATTTGTTGATTTAATGATGTGTTAATGCCAGAATTTAGATTTATTTCGCTAAATTTTCTATTCCATCTTTGTCTAAACGGAACACCGTCCATTCGTCCATTGGTTTTGCACCAAGAGATTTGTAAAATTCTATAGAAGGCGTGTTCCAATCAAGTACGCTCCATTCTAATCTACCACAGTTTCTATCTTTGGCAATTCTAGCCAATTCTACTAAAAGTGCTTTTCCGTAACCTTTTCCACGCATTTCTGGTTCTACGAAAAGGTCTTCTAAGTAAATGCCTGGTTTGCCAACAAACGTAGAAAAATTGTGAAAATAGAGTGCAAAACCAACTGGTTTTTCGTCTTCTTCTGCGATGAGAACTTCTGCAAATTTTTTCTCAAAAATATTGGTGCGAAGTTCTTCTACTGAAGTAATGACATCATTTTCTAGTTTTTCGTAAACTGCGAGTTTGTAGATTAAATTAAAGATAGTTTCTGTGTCTTCTGGTGTTGCTTTACGGATTTGGAAGTTAGGCATTATTATTTTAATTTATTAAGTGTTTATTTTGTTATTCCGAAGGAATCTCTACAAAGATTATTCATTGTGAAATCTACATTCCTACGCAATGACAAACAGTATGATTAAGTTAATGAAAGTTCAATTTTTTTCAAAAATAGCAATTTTTTGACGAAAACGTAACTAGCCCCGATTGCAGCGACATCCTTTTTCTTAGATTGGGAATTGCGGTTGCAAGAAAAAGATATAGCGGAAAGCGGGAAATGCTTCTAAAACACCCCGTCAATCTCGCTAAAGCGGATTGACACCCCTCTAAAAGAGGGGAATCCACAAAAAAAAACCTCCGAAAAATTTCGAAGGTTTCTTTTATCTTTTTACTTGACTCTTAAATTTCTGTATTCATGTCCCAATTTTGTAGGTAATCATGAACATGTTTTAGGAACATTCCTCCAAGAGAACCGTCTACAACTCTGTGGTCATAAGAATGACTCATAAACATCATTTGACGGATGCCAATCATGTCGCCATCTTTGGTTTCAATAACTGCTGGCTTTTTCACAATCGCACCAATTGCCAAAATCGCAACTTGCGGTTGAGGAATAATAGGCGTTCCCATTAAATTTCCGAAAGTTCCTACGTTTGAAATGGTGTAAGTAGCACCTTGAGTATCTTCTGGACGAAGTTTTTTGTTTCTTGCTCTGTACGCTAAATCGTTAATTGCTTTTGCCAATCCAGAAAGTGATAATTGGTCAGCATTTTTAATCACAGGAACGATAAGGTTTCCGTCTGGTAAAGCAGTTGCCATACCAATGTTGATATTTTTCTTTTTGATGATTTTGTCGCCATCTACAGAAACATTAATCATTGGGAAATCCTGAATAGCTTTTACCACAGCTTTCACGAAAATAGGCATGAAAGTTAATTTTTCGCCTTCACGTTTTTCGAAAATATCTTTATGTTTAGCTCTCCATTTTACCACATTCGTTACATCTGATTCTATGAAAGAAGTTACGTGTGGCGAAGTTCTCTTAGAATTAACCATAGCATCTGCAATGATTTTTCTAACTCTATCCATTGGGATAATTTCGTCACCTTCTGAAACCGGAACTGGCGCAGATTGCGGAGCAGCAGCAACTGGAGCAGTTACTTGAACTGGCGCAGCAACTGGAGTAGAAGTGCCTCTGTTTTTTACAAAAGCCAAAATATCTTCTTTGGTAATTCTGCCTTCTAAACCAGAACCTTTAATGGTTTTAAGTTCTGCTTCAGAAATATTTTCTTCTTGAGCAATAGATTTTACGAGTGGAGAAAGATAAACATCTCCAGAAAATTCTTGAGGAGTAGAAGTAGTAGCTAAAGGTTTTTCTAATACTTTTACTACTTCTGTAGCAGGAACTTCAGTTTTAGGCTCTTCTGCTTTCGGAGTTTCTACAACTGGTGCAGCTTCTCCTTCACCTGCAATGTCTAAAATAGCGATTGCTTCACCGATTTTAGCAACTTCGTCTTTATGTTTTAAAATTTTTACAATTTTACCAGAAACTGGTGTAGGAACATCAGAGTCTACTTTGTCGGTAGCAATTTCTACCACAGAATCATCTTCATTTACGGTGTCGCCTTCATTATATAACCAACTGATAATAGTAGCTTCCATCACGCCTTCTCCCATGCTTGGAAGGATTAATTTGTATTCTGCCATTTTACTTTTTGAATTTTCACAAAGATAAAAATTTTTTGGAATTACGAATTAATAAAAATTAGATACTTTTTTTATGAATTTTCTAATGGGGAGGTTTTAGGATTCTGAGAAACTTTCAAAAATTTATTTCTGAGGTTTTTTAAAAATCAATACTTTTGTTTTAGAAATTACAGTCAGTTATGAATTTACACATTGTAGCATTATTTAGATTTAAAGAGAATCACCTTTTTGATGCGATAGAATTATTGAAAAAATTAGTAATAGAAACCAGAAAAGAAGAAGGTTGTCTTCAATATGATTTAATAGAAGACCGAGAAAACAAAGGCACTTTTTTCTTAATTGAACTTTGGGAAACCGAAGAACATCATCATTTACATGCAGGAACAGAACATCTTTTTGCTTTTAGACAAAACGCAACTCCGCTGATGGAATCTCAAACGGAGGTTTACAGAGGAGCGAAGATTTTTTAAAAAGAAAAAGCGAAACTTAAAAAAGTTCCGCTTCGAAAACATCTTGAAAATGTTTTTTTATTTTTTCTTTTACTTCTTCTACGTCTATTTCACGTTCAAGCTCTCTTTTTAGAGAAGTAACGGCTTTGTCCTTAATTCCGCAAGGAATAATGTATTCGAAATATCGTAAGTCTGTATTGATATTGATGGCAAAACCGTGCATAGTCACCCATTTTGAAGTTTTAACGCCCAATGCACAAATTTTTCTAGCATAAGGTTTTCCTACATCGAGCCAAACTCCAGTTTCGCCCACACTTCTTTCACCTTTTAAACCGTATTCTGCAATGGTTCTGATGATTACTTCTTCTAGATTTCTCATATATAAATGAATATCTGATTTGAAGTTGTCTAAATCTAAAATCGGATAGCCTACAAGTTGACCAAAACCGTGATAAGTAATGTCTCCACCGCGATTGGTTTTTACGAAAGTGGCGTCTATTTCTTTTAGTTTACTTTCATTAGCAAGCATATTGTGCTCATCACCAGATTTTCCTAAAGTGTAAACATGTGGGTGTTCTACAAACAGTAAATAATTAGGAGTAGTTTCGGGTTCTTGGTCTTCGTTTTCTCTGTTTTTGATTTTAATGGCAATGATTTCATCCATTAAAGATTGTTGATATTCAAAAGCCTCAAGATAATTTTTAAGACCCAATTCTTCGAATTTTATTTTTTTGTTTTGTGAAGCGTTCATTTCTAATTTTTGGTTCACAAAAATAAGTTTTTTTTAATAATTATGCTTCGAATAAATTTTAAAAAAATCTGATATGATTTTTAGCATTTTGAAAAAAGGGAAGGCTTTATTCGCTAAATTTGTGAAAATTTAAAAATAAATAAAAATATTATATCTATGAAAAGAGTAATTTTAACACTAGCTTTCGGTGCATTAGTAGCGGTTTCTTGTTCTAAAAAAGAAGAGCTAGTAAAAGAATCAAATGTAATGTTGCCAGAACCTACAGAGCAAACTGCTGCTACAGCTGCTGCAACTCCTGAAGAAGAAGGTAAAGCATTAATTGCAGGTTCAGATTGCCTTACTTGTCATAAAGAGGATGCTAAATTAGTAGGTCCTTCTTATCAAGATGTAGCGGCTAAATATACTGAAGCAGATATTGATATGTTAGCAGATAAAATCATTAACGGTGGTAGTGGAGTTTGGGGAGAAGTTCCTATGTCTGCTCACGCTGGAATGGATAAAGAAAATGCTAAAAAAATGGTGAAATATATTCTTACCTTAAAAAAATAAACAATTGTACCAATTGTGATTTTAACAGAAGGCAACCTTTTTGGGTTGCTTTTTTCTTGACCAAGCTAATTTTTAAGAAATTTAAAAATTCGTAAAAAATCCTTATTTTTGCAATTCCAAAAAATTGAAAAACAATGTCTTTATCAGAACAGGAAATCATCAGAAGAGAGAAATTACAGAAACTGACCGAAATGGGGATTAATGCATTCCCAGCAGATGAATATAAAATTACGGATACTACTAAGTCTATCAAGAACGATTTTGCTGAAGGAAAATCAGTGAAAATCGCAGGTAGATTAATGTCTAGAAGAATTCAAGGGAAGGCTTCTTTTGCAGAATTACAGGATTCTGAAGGTAGAATTCAGGTGTATTTTAATCGTGATGAAATCTGTACTGGCGAAGATAAAACGCTTTATAATGAAGTCTACAAACATCTTTTAGATATTGGTGATATCATCGGTGTAGAAGGAGAGTTGTTCAAAACGCAAGTGGGAGAAATGACGGTAATGGTGAAAAACTTCACCTTATTGACCAAAGCACTTCGTCCGCTTCCGCAACCTAGAACTGATGAAAATGGAGTAACTCATGATGCTTTTAATGACCCAGAACTTAGATACAGACAGCGTTATGTAGATTTGACGGTGAATCCTCACGTAAAAGAAATTTTCGTAAAGAGAACAAAATTGTTCAATGCGATGCGTGAGTTTTTCAATAACGCAGGTTATTTCGAGGTAGAAACTCCTATTTTACAGGCAATTCCTGGTGGAGCTGCGGCAAGACCTTTCATTACGCATCATAATGCACTAGATATTCCATTGTACATGAGAATTGCAAACGAATTATATCTGAAAAGATTAATCGTAGGTGGTTTTGATGGGGTTTATGAATTTTCTAAAAATTTCCGTAACGAAGGAATGGACAGGACCCACAATCCAGAGTTTACCGCGATGGAAATTTATGTGGCTTACAAAGATTACAACTGGATGATGGATTTCACTGAGAAATTGTTAGAATTCTGTGCGGTTTCTGTTAACGGAACTTCAGAATCTCAATTTGGTGAACATACTATCAATTGGAAAGCTCCATATCCTAGAGTTTCGATGACAGAAGCGATTCAGAAATTCACAGGTTTTGATATCACTGGAAAAACTGAAGATGAATTGCGTGATTTTGCAAAATCTATCGGAATAGAAGTAGATGAAACGATGGGGAAAGGAAAATTAATTGATGAAATTTTTGGAGAAAAATGCGAAGGAAACTTCATTCAGCCGACTTTCATTACCGATTATCCAATCGAAATGTCGCCTTTAACTAAAAAACACAGAAGCAAAGAAGGTCTTACTGAGCGTTTTGAATTAATGGTTTGTGGTAAAGAAATTGCCAATGCATATTCAGAGTTGAATGATCCAATTGATCAAAGAGAACGTTTCGAGTCTCAAATGGCGCTTTCTGAGCGTGGTGATGACGAGGCGATGTTCATAGACCAAGATTTCTTAAGAGCTTTAGAATATGGTATGCCGCCAACTTCAGGTTTGGGAATTGGTATGGATAGATTAATCATGTTCTTAACTAATAATGCATCTATTCAAGAAGTATTGTTCTTCCCACAAATGAGACCAGAAAAAGCTGTTCCAAAAGTTGAATTAAATGAAGATGATAAAATTATCATCGAGATTTTAGAAAAAAATGGAGGTGAAATGAGTTTAGCTGAGGTAAAAACGCAATCTCAATTTTCAGGAAAAAAATGGGACAAAACCTCTAAAAACCTTACCAAACTGAATGTAGTGAAGGTAGAGAAAACAGATGATGATTTGTTAATGAAATTAGTGTAAAACTATATAGATAGAATCAATAAAAGCGGACATCAGTTCGCTTTTTTGTTTGGAAGAAATTGAATGAGTTTTTCCAATAATTTTTGTATTATTGTTGATAACTTTTTATGATTTTTAAAGCCGTTTTTTCTTTCATATCTCACTAATTTTTACGATATTTGTAAGTCTTTGCGAAATGAAGATTTTAGCCGCGAGATTTTAGATTTCATACCTTTTGAAATCTATTTTTTAAACTCAAATCTAAGCTTCAAATTCCAAAATTAAAATTTTATTATGAGTCAAAAACAATATACAGCAGACAGTATTCAGGCATTAGAAGGAATAGAACACGTACGTCTTAGACCTTCTATGTACATTGGTGATGTAGGTGTTAGAGGTTTGCATCACTTGGTTTATGAGGTAGTTGATAACTCTATTGACGAAGCTTTGGCAGGTCATTGTGATACCATTGCAGTAACCATTCACGAAGGAGACGGAATTTCTGTAAAAGATAATGGTAGAGGTATTCCTGTAGACTTTCACCAAAAAGAACAAAAATCTGCGCTAGAAGTAGTAATGACCAAAATTGGTGCAGGTGGTAAGTTTGACAAAGATTCTTACAAAGTTTCTGGTGGTCTTCACGGAGTTGGGGTTTCTTGTGTGAACGCACTTTCTACTTCACTTATCGCTACTGTTTCTAGAAACGGAAAATTATACCAACAAAAATATTCTCAAGGAAAAGCATTAGCAGATGTACAAGAAATAGGCACTTCTACTTCTACAGGAACTGAAGTTTTCTTTCAACCAGATGGAAGCATTTTCCAAGAATTGGTGTACAATTATGATACTTTAGCTGCTAGATTAAGAGAATTGGCGTTCCTCAATAAAGGAATTACTATTACTTTAACAGACGAAAGAAGAAAAAATGAAGATGGAAGTTTCCCAACTGAAACGTTCCATTCAGAAGGTGGTCTTAAAGAATTTGTTGCCTACATTGATGGAAACCGTGAATCAATCATGGAACACGTAATCTTCATGGAAGGTGAGCGTGATGATATTCCGGTAGAAGTAGCCATGCGTTACAATACTTCATTCAACGAGAATTTACACTCTTATGTAAATAATATTAATACGCACGAAGGTGGAACGCATTTAGCAGGTTTCAGAAGAGCTCTTACTAGAACTTTAAAGAAATATGCTGATGAACTAGGTCTTCCTGCAAAAGAAAAAGTAGAAATTACGGGTGATGACTTTAGAGAAGGTCTTACAGCGATTATCTCAGTAAAAGTAATGGAGCCTCAGTTCGAAGGGCAAACCAAAACCAAATTAGGAAACTCAGAAGTTTCTGGTGCTGTAGATAAAATTGTAGGCGAAATGCTTACCAATTTCTTAGAAGAAAACCCTAATGAAGCGAAGCAAATCGTACAAAAAGTAGTTCTAGCTGCAAAAGCAAGACAAGCTGCGAAAAAAGCTCGTGAAATGGTTCAGAGAAAATCTCCAATGGGAGGTTCTGGTTTACCAGGAAAATTATCTGACTGTTCTTCTAAAGATCCAGAAATTTCAGAAATATTCTTAGTAGAGGGAGATTCTGCAGGTGGAACTGCTAAACAAGGTAGAGATAGACATTTCCAAGCGATTCTTCCATTAAGAGGTAAAATCTTGAACGTAGAAAAATCTATGCTTCATAAAGTTTATGATAATGACGAAATCAAGAATATTTATACTGCTCTTGGTGTTTCTGTAGGAACTGAAGAAGATTCTAAAGCTTTGAATTTGGCAAAACTAAGATATCACAAAATTGTAATCATGACCGATGCTGATATTGATGGTTCTCACATTTCTACGTTGATTCTTACGTTCTTCTTTAGATATATGAAAGAACTCATTGAACAAGGATACATTTACATTGCACAACCGCCTTTATATTTATTGAAAAAAGGAAACAAAAAAATGTATGCTTACAACGAGAAAGAAAGAGAAGCAAAAACATTAGAAATGGCTCCAGATGGAAAAGGAGTAGAAGTACAGCGTTATAAAGGTCTTGGGGAAATGAACCCAGAACAGTTATGGGAAACGACTTTAAATCCTGAAAACAGAATCTTAAAACAGGTAACCATAGAAAGCCTTGCAGAAGCAGATAATGTATTCTCTATGTTAATGGGTGACGAAGTTCCACCAAGAAGAGAATTCATCGAGAAGAATGCAATCTATGCAAATATTGACGCTTAAAATCAATATTTTATCAATAATTTCAAAACCGTTCAATCTTTGGACGGTTTTTTGCTATATTTAAGTTCACAAATATGAATTCCATGAAAACCATTTTTTTAGCTTTAGCTACTGTTTTCGTAGTTTTTTCTTGCAGCCCAAAAACCACAGGAAATAAAGGGATAATTCCAGAAAATGCCAATGAATTGGCTTCTGAAAATTTGCCTTTTGCGGTAGATTCTCTTCAATTGCAAGATTCTATTGCTGTAGCAAAAACTTTGAAATTAAGAACTTCATCAACCATTTTGTTATTTCCTACGCTTCATAATAAAACTTTATTAGACAGCATTTATAGTACATCAGGAATCAAATTAGAGACATATTCTAAAGAAAAATTGAAGAAAGAATTAGAAAATCAAAAAGAAGCTTATTTTTCTCAAGCTCAAGAAGATGCTAAAGAATATACTCCAGATTTTGAACAAACTTGGGAAGAAAATTCTTACATGAAGGTTTTCTCTAATCAAAATGATATTCTTACCATTTCCTATGAAAATGATGGCTATTCTGGTGGAGCGCATGGTTATTACAATATATTGTTCAAAAATTTTGACTTAAAAACCAATGCAGTGATTCAACTTTCTGATGTTTTTATGGATATCACTAAAGTAGATTGGAATAAAGTTTTAATGAAAAATTTTAAAAATCCAGACCAAAAAGAAATGCTTTTAGTTGATAAAATTCCTGTAAATAACAATTTTTATTTTGATTCCCAAAACATCACTTTTGTGTACAATCAATACGAAATTACAGCTTATGCAGCAGGAGTAGTAGAAATTTCTATTCCATTTCCTGAGTTGAAACCTTATTTAAAACCGGAATTTATTTCGAGGAATAACATTAAATAATTCCGTACTTTTGCACCCATGCAAAACGTAGCATTTATCATCAATCCTTTTTCTGCAAAGAAAAATTATCAGCCTTTTCTTAATTCTTTACAAGCAAAGGTTGAAAATCCGTTGTATTTGATTTCTAAATCCATTCAAGATACTGAAGATTTCATCAAGGAAAATTTTGAAATAGTAGATATTTTCGTTGCTATTGGAGGTGATGGAACCATTTCTACAGTGGCGAAAAATTTAATTCACACGGATAAAATTCTCGGGATTTTCCCAGCAGGAAGTGGAAACGGTTTTTCTAATGAAACCAAGTTTTCTAAAAATTTAGACGAACTTTTAGCGAAAATCCAGAGAAAGAATTTCAAAGAAATAGATACGTTTACGGTAAACGAAAGATTTTCGATTAATGTAGCTGGAGTAGGATTTGATGGAGCAGTTATTGAAGCTTTTGAAAAGACTTCCAGAGGTTTCAAAAATTATATCAAAACTTCTATCCAGACTTTTTTTAAATACCAACCAATTTCCATCAAATTCGAAGAAAAATATAAAAAATTTGACGGAAAATATTTGATGCTCAACGTTGCAAACACCCGTCAATTCGGGAATAACGCCTACATTGCTCCTCATGCAAGTAAAAGTGATGGCTTGTTAGAAATTGCTTTGGTAAAGAAGTTTCCTTTCTCGCATTCTGGCGTTTTTGCCTACAGAATGTTTACCAAAAAATTGGTTCCCAATCAGTACATTCATTATTTGTCAGTTCCAGAAATTGAATTTTCTGTCGATTCAGATTTGTGGCATCTCGACGGCGAGTTTAACCAAATTTCATCTCCAGTTAAAGTAAAAGTGCTTCCAAAAAGTTTAAGAATTTTAGTCTAAATTATCTAAAGCTTCTTTGTATACTTTCAGTACTTTTTCTCTGGCTTTTTTATGCTCTAAGATAGGTTTTGGATAGTATTTTGTCCCAAATTCAGGAATCCATTTTTTAATATATTTAAAATCTGGATCGAATTTTTTCTGTTGTTCATCTGGATTGAAAATTCTAAAATAAGGAGCGGCATCACAACCAGAACTTGCGCACCATTGCCAGTTTCCATTATTCGCACTTAAATCGTAATCCATTAATTTTTCCGCAAAATACGCTTCGCCAATTCGCCAGTCGGTAAGCAAATGTTTGATGAGAAAACTCGCCGTAATCATTCTCACTCTGTTGTGCATAAATCCTGTAGCGTTCAGTTCACGCATTCCCGCATCTACAATAGGAAATCCCGTTTTACCAGCTTTCCATTTTTCTAAAAATTCAGCATTGTTTTCCCAAGGAATAGCATCATATTTTGGTTTGAAAGAATGATTGACCACTTTCGGAAAATGATACAAAATCTGCATGAAAAATTCTCTCCAAATCAATTCTTTCAGGAAAGTAAGATTATTTTCTTTGGCAATTTTGGCTAACTTTCTTACGCTAATGGTTCCAAATCTCAGATGAACGCCTAATTGTGTAGTTCCTTTTACCGCAGGGAAATTTCGAGTTTCTTCATAAGTTTTGATGATGTGAAGATCTGCTTCTGGAACTTCAAATTTTAAATCTGTTTTTTGAAATCCCATATCTTCTATTTTGAGTTCTTTAAATGAAATATCTAGTAAATTATCTAGTTTTTTTTCTGATGGAAATCCTTGTAAACCAACTTTTTGAAATTCATTGAGCCAAAGTTTTGAATATGGAGTATAAACGGTGTAAGGTTTTTTATCGGCTTTTACAATTTCATCTTTGTGAAAAATAACTTGGTCTTTAAACTGATGAAAATTGATGTTTTTTGAAGCCAAAAAATCGGCAATTTCTTGGTCTCTTTTTATGGCGTAAGGTTCATAATCTTCATTGCTATAAACCGCCTCTATTTCGTAGTTCTGGGATAGTTTTTTGTAGATTTCCAGAGGTTTTCCTTTGAAGATTTTGATGCCTTTATTCTTTGATTTTAAAAAAGAATTCAGGGTTTGTAAAGCTTGTACAATGAAATCAACTCTTTTATCCGACTTATTTTCTAATAAATCTAAAATATCTTCGTCAAAAATAAAAATCGGCAATACCTTTTTTCCCGATTCTAATGCTTGAAATAAACCGTGATTGTCTTTTAACCGAAGGTCTCTTCTGAACCAAAAAATAGAAACTTTATCCATGCTTATTCTATCAAATGAAGGAGTTCTTTAATCTCAGAGTTTTTGTATTCTGTGTACAAAGTGTAATGAAAATCGTTTACTTTTTTCAATAATTCTAGCAATTTTGTTTTTTCATCATTTTTAAGATTAGCCGAAAGAATTCTAGAAGTGGTATTGACTTTTTCTACCGATTGATGGAAGGCTTCTTCTCCTTTTTTGGTCAATGTCAATCTTTTGGCACGTTTGTCATTTTCATCCACCATTTCTTGAATCAAACCATCGTCTAGAAGTCTTTTGATGATTTGAATTCCCGTTTGTTTTTCGTGACCGTTTCTTTCGATGAGTTGCATTTTGGTCAAAGAAGGCTCGTCTTTGAGTCTGTAGAGATAAGTAAATTCTTCGTTCGCTAAAGTCGGAAAATCGCTTAAACCCTTGCGAATCATTTGTTTAGAAAATCTACCCAAAAGCAAAACCTGTTTGCAAATTTCATTTTCTGTGAAACTTACATCGTGGTTTTCATTTTTAAAAAGTTTGGTCGGACTTTCCGTAGTATATTTTTTTTCGTTGAGCCAAATTCTGAAATCTTCTACCGTAGCATGATTTTTAAACGACTTAGAAAGTTCGTATTCCTGAACTTCTAGTAGGAGATTAATTAAAAAACTGGTTTCCATATTGCTTATAATTTAATAGTACTCATTCCTCCGTCAATGCCAAAAATCTGTCCGGTAATCCAAGAAGAAGAATCAGAAAGTAAAAATACAACCATTTTTGCAATTTCTTCAGGATTTCCTATTTTCTGAAGCGGATGTCTTTTCGCAGCGGCTTCTCTTTTCTCTGGCGATGCCAATAAAGCAGTGGCTAAATTGGTGTCTGAAAGTGATGGCGCAATAGCGTTAAATCTTATTTTTTGAAGCGAAAATTCTGCCGCTAAACTTTTTACCAAACCTTCTACAGCGCTTTTACTTGCTGCGATAGAAGAATGAAAAGGCATTCCTAATTTTGCTGCAACGGTGCTGAATAAAACCACACTTGCACTGTCAGATTTTTTAAGATTTGGCAATAATTTCTGAATGATTTTAATAGCGCCCAAAACATTAATTTCGAAATCTTTTTTGAAATCTTCTTCAGATAATCTGCCGAAAGGTTTCAGATTAATGCTTCCTGGTGCATAAACCAATCCATCAATTTTTTCAGGAAAAGAGACATCATCCAAACTGTCCTCTAGAATGTCTTTTTGGTAAAAATGAAGTTTTACATTATTCAATTCTGGAGTTTCTGTTCTAGAAATTCCGATGATTTGCGCTTCGTTTTGTAATTGTTTTGCGGTGGCTAAACCTATTCCGCTTCCACAACCGATGATGACTATATTTTTCATATTATTTTAATTTTATGTTTTATTTTTTATCACAGATTTTAAATCTAAAATCTTACATCTAAAATCTCATTTATCTCTTTGATATTTTATTTAAACTTATGGTTCTCTGTCTGGTACATTTAAATCTCTCAATTTCTGGATTTCTTTTTTTCAGATGTTTTTGACTAATGCCAGAATTTACTCTTTTTCTCCAAAGATTGAAAGAACTTCTTTTCAGTTCAGTTCTCATAATAGCGATGGTTTCAGCTTCAGAAATTCCAAACTGAAAAGTGATAGCTTCAAATGGCGTTCTATCTTCCCATGCCATTTCTATAATTCTGTCGATTTGTTCTACACTAAAATTTTTTTTCATCATTGGTCTAATTTTTCTAAAAAGTTTTGAGCTCTCACGAGATGTAATTCTTTTTGCTGTTCAGTCATTTTATTCCAAGTGATGAGCATCATGTTCAATCTTGGATTTTTTCTAAAAAATTCTTGATTTTTAGAGATGAAATTCCAAAAAAGAGCATCCCAAATTTCTCCCCAATTTTCGGTGGAATAATCACTCATTTTTTTGAGGTAATTGCTTCCGCTGATATACGGCTTTGTGCTCATGATTCCGCCATCAGCAAATAAACTCATACCATAAACATTAGGAACCATCACCCAATCATACGCATCGATGAACATTTCCATAAACCATTGATAGACATCATTTGGATGAAACTCACACAAATTCATAAAATTGGCGAGAATCATCAGTCGTTCAATGTGATGAGCATAGCCAGTTTTCAATATTTTTTTAATGGTTTTGTCAATCGGAGCAATTCCTGTAGTTCCATCGTAAAAAGATTTTGGAATTTTTCGTTGATGATTCCAAAAATTTCGGGTTCTTTCAAAACTACCTTGGTACAAATATATTCCTCGAATAAATTCTCGCCAACCTAAAATCTGACGAATGAATCCTTCTAATGAATTGAGTGGAATTTCATTTTTTTGAGCAAATTCTATGGATTTTTCGATGATGTAATTTGGAGTTAAAAATCCAATGTTCATCAATGGAGACAACACACTGTGATGCAAAAAATGCTCATGTTCTACAATGCTGTCTTCATAAATTCCAAATTCCAAAAATCTATTTTCCAAGAAATTTTCAAGCCAAATTTCTGCTTCTGAATAGGTAGTAGGATAGATTTGATAATCTGTTAATTCCCCGTAATGATTTCCGAAATTTTCAGAAACATAAACTTTCGCTTCTTCGTAAAAAAGGTTATTCTGAGGAAATGAAATAGAAGGCGATTTTTTATTTTTTGGATATTTTTTTCGGTTTTCTGTATCGAAGGTCCATTTTCCGCCAACTGGTTTTCCATTTTCTAAAAGAATGTTTCTAGAAATGCGCTGTTGCTTGTAAAAATCGGTTTGATGATAATGCTTTTTGCTTTGAAAATATACCTTTAAATCTTCTTTTGAATTGATAAAACTTGGGTTTTCAATAATCTCAACTTCTAGTTTTGTCTTTAAAATTCTCTTTTCCAACCAATCGTCACAAACATCTATGATTTTGATTTTTTCAAAACCTTCTTGTTCTAAAAATCCAATTAAATTTCGAATGTCTGAAAGCTCCGAAATGCTTTCTATATAATGAACTTTGAATCCTTTTTCGAGTAGAAAATTTTCATAGAATTTCATCGTAGCTCTGTGAAAAGCCAGTTTCTGTTGGTGAAATGTATACTGTTTGAAAAACAAAAATTCTTCAACTAAAAACACAGGAATTTCCTTTTCAAGAAATGAAATCTCTTGAAACAACTGATGCGGAAATATCAATTGTGCCGTTTTTAGTGGTTTTTCAGCCATAAATTTCTAAATTTTTTATCGCTATCGTATTGTTCTGCTTGTTTTTCTGTGTTGAAACTTCTGTCTCGTGCATCATTGCCTATTCCTGCCAAATACAACCAGTTTCCGTAATTGCTGTGAACATCATAATCGATGAGCATTTCCTCGAAATAGGCAGCGCCAATCCGCCAATCTAGTTTTAGATTTTTACAGAAATAGGAAGCTACATTTTGTCTTCCTCGGTTGCTCATGAAACCCGTTTTTTGGAGTTCAATCATGTTGGCATTCACAAATTCTGAGTGCGTTTTTCCAGAAATCCATTGTTCTAATTTTTGAGGATTGTTCTGAAATTCTACATTTTTATAAGGTTGAAGTCCGTTTTTGTGAAAAATTTCATTGCGGTGTTGCAAAGCAATAAATTTGAAATAATCTCGCCACAGCAATTCGAAAATCAACCAATACGTAGATTCATTGGCTCCGAATTTTTGTTCAATTTTTTTCACTTCATCATAAATGGAAACTGCAGAAATGCTTCCATTGGCTAACCACGCCGAAAATTTAGAGCTGTAATCACTTCCTACCAATCCGTTTCTGGTATTTTTATAATCTTTAAGCAGTTGAGTTTCCTCAAAATAATAACGCAATCTTTCCCAAGCTGCGTTTTCACCGCCAGAAAAAGGAAATGCTGAATAAGGATGAGTCTCAAAATTTTCAAAACCTAATTTTTCTAAATCAATTTTGTCTGATGGAATTTCTAGTTTAAAAAACGTTTCCTTTTTTTCGATTTTGAAAGGTTTTCTTACGCTGAAATTCTTTTCAACCTTATTTCTGAAGGTGGTAAAAAGCGCAGGAATTTTTTCTAATCTTTCGAAAACAAAATCTGGTTCTAATAAAAATTGTGAGTAAGATTTTTCAAATTTCACATTGGATAGAGCAGAAGCAACACTTTTTTCTAAATCCACTTCTTCTTGGGTAAATTCTTCTTCACAAAAGATTTTTTGAATAGAGTAGTGTTCATTCAACTTTTCAAAAATCTCCTTTGTTTTTCCAAATTTTATCAAAAAAGTGATGTTGAGTTCAGCAAGATTGTGTTGTAAATCTAGAACACTTTCCAACAAAAATTTTGCACGAAATTTCCCGATTTTTCTAAAACCAAACTGCTTTTTTTGATAAAAATCTTCATCGAAAATATACAAAGCTATAAAAGGCAAATCTCCTTGATATGCCTTAAATAGTGATATTTGGTCTTTGGTTCTTAAATCATTTTTGAACCAAACGATGTTGATTTTTTGTTTTTCCTGCATTTTTCGCTACAATATTTCACTTCTTCCCAGTCTTTTTTCCATTTTTTGCGCCAGTTAAAGGGTAAACCGTAAACTTCACAGATTTTTGAGGGCAAATTTTTAGGCATTTTCTACCATAAATTTTTTGAAATGATTAATTTCTATTCCTTCAGCTCTTAAATCGTGCATCATATTATATAAACCAAAAAACGTTCGGTTCAGATAAATAAAATGTCTAGAACCACGATTGGTATTCATGTTTTTTAAATCGCTGAGTTTAGCATAACGCTGACCTAAATCGGCAATTTCTTGGAAGAAACTCTCATCAGAAAAGTCAAAGAACTCTTGATTAAAAGGTCTTGTAAAGAGTTCTAACATTTCATGGAAAAGTTTACTGAAAAACACTTTTTCTTCAGATGAATCTTCTGCTTTTAGAATTTCTAATTCATATAATTTTTGTTCAAAAAACGCTTGATTCATTAAGTTTTCTACTTTTGCCAATTCAAAATAAGGCTCATAAAAATCACTCGGAATTTCCTTTACACAACCAAAATCAATCACCATTAATTCGCCTTTTTCCGAAATCAAGAAATTTCCTGGATGCGGATCTGCATGAACTTGCTTCAAAACGTGCATTTGATACATGTAAAAATCCCAAAGTGTTTGTCCGATTTTATTCAGCGTTTTCTGTGGATGTTTGGTTTTGATAAATTCAGAGAAATGTTTTCCGTGCAACCAATCCATCGTGATGATTTTTTCACAAGAAAATTCTGGATAATATTTTGGGAATTTTATATTTTCTAAGTGAGCACATTCTTCCGCAATTTGCTCGCTTCTAGAGAGTTCTAAATCGTAATTGGTTTCTTCATACAATTTATCTTCTACTTCTTTAAAGTACGATTCAGAGCCTTCTTTTCTGATGTTGAACATCTTCATTGCGATAGGTTTTACCAATTTCAAATCGCTGGAAATACTTTCCTGAACTCCAGGATATTGAATTTTAACGGCCAATTCTTGACCGTTTTTCTTGGCTTTATGAACCTGACCAATACTCGCTGCATTAACTGATTCTGGTGAGAATTCATCAAAAATATCTTCAGGATTTTTGCCAAAATATTTTCTAAAAGTCTTTTTAACCAAAGCTCCAGAAAGTGGCGGAACCGAAAACTGCGAAAGCGAAAATTTTTCTACATAAGCTTGTGGCATGATGTTTTTTTCCATACTCAGCATTTGTGCTACTTTCAGCGCAGAACCTTTTAGTTCTTTTAAACTGTCATATATGTCTGCAGCGTTATCTTCGTTTAGAATTTTTTTGGCTTCTTCTTCGTCTTTGGTGATTTTATTGCCGTAATATTTAATGTAATTTACGCCAACTTTTGCACCGGCTTTCAGTAAATTGCTGGCGCGTTCTATTTTTCCCGTGGGAATTTTATTGAGGGTTTTCATTTTTTACGATTTTTGAAATTTTTCTTTCCACAAGAATTTGCCTAAATCAATGATTTTTTTCAAAGGTTCATTGTTTAAGAATTCAAAACCTGTGTCAATGGTTTTTTCGATGAATAAATCTGTTTTTTCAAAACTTGGAGATTCGTCTTTTTGCCAAAATTCAATGATGGATAAAAAGTGTAACCAAAGCGCTTCTTCTCTAGATTTTTCATTGAAATTTTTAATAGAATCTTTAGCTTTTTCTAAAATTTCTAAATCATTAAAGTCTAATGTTTTAATAAATTTTTGATGTTCAGATTTTAGTTCATGTAGTTTTTGTACAGTAGAAAGATTCTTTTTTCCTAAAATCATTAGAACTAAAGACCTATTCATGGTAAGGTTTTCAAAAAAGATGAAATAAAGATTTAGTAATCTTTCTTTAGCGCTCATGTCTTCATAGCCTTCGATTTCTAGAGAAAGTTCTAAAGATTTTTGAAAAAAATGCTTTAAAATTTCTTTCTCCAGATGTTCGAAGCTTGAAAAGAATTGATAAAATTCTTTTTCATCAAAGTGATTTTCTTGTGCAAAAACGAAGATATTTTTAGGTCTTTCTCCGTGAGTAAGTAGATAATTTCCGTAATCGGATAATATTTTTTCTGAATTGATGGTTTTATTTTTCATATTTCAATTTTTTTAAATCGGTTTGTATTCCTTTAATAATGAGTTTTTTTGAGTTAATTTCTATTAATTGATACATTCGATAGAATTTATTGATGACAAAAATAGTAAAATATTTTACTACTTAATAAAATAAAGTATAAATTTGTACAATAATTATGATTTAAAAAATAGATAATATGATCAAGATACAAGCAGAATCAAAATTGCCTACAGATTTTGGAAAGTTCAAAATTGTAGCATTCTCAGAATCACAAGAAGATTGGATGCCGCACATTGCATTAATCTCTGAAAACACAGATTTTAACGGAGTGGTAAACGTAAGAATTCATTCAGAATGTATTACGGGAGAGATTTTTCATTCTCAAAAATGCGAGTGTGGTCAACAATTAGATGCATCTATGAATTATATAGATGAAAATGGCGGAATTATTTTATATCTTCGTCAGGAAGGTAGAAATATTGGGATTATCAATAAAATAAAGGCTTATCAGTTGCAAGAATTAGGTCTTGATACGGTAGAAGCTAATCTTCAGTTGGGTTTACCAGCAGATGATAGAGATTTTAATGTAGCGATAGAAATTCTTAATATTTTAGGTGTTAAAAAAATCAATCTTTTAACGAATAATCCCGAGAAATTAAGTTTTGTAGAAAACAGTAATATTCAATTGGTTAAGAGAATTCCACTGAATATTAAGGCTAATCACATCAATAAATCATATTTAGAAACCAAAAAAAGTTATTTTGGACATCAATTAGAAGAAGCATTATCATCAATATAAAAAATTAAATACCCTTGAAAACAACAGTAATTATTGGTTCCGGATTTTCTTCGCTAGCTTCTGCTTGTTATATGGCAAAAGCTGGTTACAAAGTGACGGTTTTAGAAAAAAATGAACAATTAGGAGGAAGAGCTTCCATGATGGAAATTGATGGCTATAAGTTTGATATGGGCCCAAGTTGGTATTGGATGCCAGATATTTTCGAGAGATTTTTTGCAGATTTTGGCAAAAAAGTTTCAGATTATTATGAGCTAGAAAAACTTTCGCCAGCTTATAGAGTGGTTTTTGGCGAAAATGATTACATCGACATCGAAGATACTCCAGAAAAAATCATTGCAACTTTCGAAAGAATAGAACCAGGCAGCGGAAAACATTTGAAAAAATTCATGGATGAAGCTCAAGAAAACTACCGAATTGCGATGCAGGATTTGGTGTATAATCCAGGTTTATCATTGCTAGAATTGGTTTCTGTAGAAAGTGCTAAAAGACTAAATTTATTTGTCAAAAATATTTCTGAGCAAGTAAGAAAGGAAATAAAAAATCCTAAATTGAGAAGTATTTTAGAATTTCCTGTATTGTTTTTAGGGGCAAAACCGAATAAAACTCCAGCTTTTTACAATTTTATGAATCATGCAGATTTCGGGTTGGGAACTTGGTATCCAAAAGGAGGTTTCAATGCGGTTGCACTTGGAATGGTGAAATTAGCCAAAGAATTAGGCGTAGAATTTCATGTGAATGAAGAAGTTATTGGAATAGATTATGAAAATAATCAAGCCAAAAAAATCAGAACTCAAAACGGAGTGTATGAAGCAGATGTTTTCATTTCTGGTGCAGATTATGCACACACCGAAAAACTCTTGAACGGAAACCGAAATTACAGTGAAGAATATTGGCAAAAGAAAACTTTTGCGCCGAGTTCATTCTTATATTATGTAGCTTTTAACAGAAAAGTGAACCATCTTTTGCATCATAATTTGTTCTTTGATACAGATTTTGAAGCTCATGCAAAAGAAATTTATGATACCAAAGAATTACCAAAACAACCTTTATTTTATGCTAATTTTTCGAGCAAAACAGATGATTCCCTTTGTGAAGAAGGTAAGGAAGTTGGATTTTTCCTTATTCCAGTTGCGGTAGATTTAGAAGACAACGAAGAAATTCACGAAAAATATTTCCAGTTGATTCTCGATAGAATTAAAAAATGTACGGGAGAAGATTTAAGTGATGCCATAGTTTTCAAAAAATCATTCGGTGTAAAAGATTTCAAAGAGCGTTATCATTCTTGTAGAGGAAACGCTTATGGTTTGGCAAATACCTTATTGCAAACATCGGTTTTAAGACCAACGATTAAGAATAAAAAATTGAAAAATTTCTTTTATACAGGGCAATTAACTGTTCCAGGACCTGGAGTTCCACCTGCATTAATTTCTGGAAAAGTAGTCACAGATTATATTTTAAAAAACACAAAATCTTAAAAGTAATATGAATAATTTTCAAATTTTTAATCACATTTCTGGATTAACCTCGAAAATGGTTACCGAAAAATACAGTACGTCTTTTTCCAGAGCTTCTACTTTATTTAAGCCAGAAATTAGACAACATATTTATAATATTTATGGTTTTGTGCGATTTGCAGACGAGATTGTAGATACTTTTCATGATTACGACAAAGCAAAATTGCTAGAGGAATTCGAGAAAAACTACAGAGATGCACTGGAAAATGGTATTTCTCTCAATCCTATTCTTCATTCTTTTTGTACCACACAAAGAGAGAAAAATATTCCTCAGCATTTGGTAGATGCGTTTTTGCATTCTATGAGAATGGATTTGGGCGATATCAAGGATTTGAATGACGAAAAATACAATGAATACATCTACGGAAGCGCAGAAGTAGTAGGTTTAATGTGTTTGAAAGTATTTGTAGATGGCAATGAAGAAGAATATCAAAAACTGAAACCTTATGCACAAAGTTTAGGAGCGGCGTTCCAAAAAATAAATTTTTTAAGAGATATTTCTGCAGATTATACAGATTTAGGAAGAACTTATTTCCCGAATGTGAATTTCAGAAATTTTTCTCAACAGGATAAATTAGAAATCGAAAAAGACATTGCTAAAGATTTTGAACATTCTTTGATCGGGATTAAAATGTTGCCGATGTCTTCAAGATTAGCGGTTTTTATGGCGTATAAATACTACACGAATTTATTCAAGAAAATTAAAAAATGTAAGCCAGAAATATTGATGCACAAAAGAATCAGTGTTTCTAATGCGAGGAAAGTTTATCTTTTTGGAGAGATGATTTTGTTTAAAAATCTTAACTTCGTAAGATAAATTTAAAATCTATGAAAAAGTTAGTTCTTGTATTTTTATTGTTTTGCAGTTTTATCAATGCACAAAGTTTAGTAGAGTTAAGAGGTTATCTTCAAAAAGGTGAAAACTCAGAAGAAGTAAGTAAAACCCTTATTTCAAAATCTAAAAATGCTTATGATACAACTAAAAAGCCTATTTACATGGCATTTTATGCGGTAGGTAATTTTTTTATGGCAAAACACGCATCTAATCCTTTGAATAAATATTCTTATTTCAATAAAGGGAAAAAGTTGCTTGAAGATGCAATTAAAAAAGAACCCAACAATATAGAAATCAGATTGATGAGATTGATTTCTCAAGAAAAAACACCAAGTTTTTTGGGTTACAATAAAAATATAGAAGCAGACCGAAATTTCATTATTAAGAACTATAAAAATTCAGATGATGAAAATCTAGTGAAATTCATCAAAAACTATCTAAAAATCTAAAATTAAAAAATGGAAGTATTGCAATATTTTTTCATCACATTAGGCGTTTTCGTTACCATGGAAGGCATTACTTGGCTCACGCACAAGTATATTATGCATGGTTTAGGTTGGTATTTTCACGAAGATCACCATCAACCAGGTTATCCTCATGTTTTTGAAAAAAATGATTTCTTTTTTGTGATTTTTGCGATTCCTAGTATTCTATTATTCTATTTCGGAACGGTAAATGGAATCAACTATCTTTTTTTCATAGGACTAGGAATTTTACTGTACGGAATGGCTTATTTTTTAGTGCATGATGTTCTCATTCACAGACGTTTTAAATGGTTTGATAAAACCAATAACTGGTATTTACGTGGATTGAGAAAAGCGCACAAAATGCACCATAAACATCTTGGAAAAGAAGAAGGAGAGTGTTTCGGGATGCTTTTCGTGCCTTTGAAATATTTCAGAGAAGCAATGAATTCAAAAATAGCTTAATCCATTTTTCTTTTTGAATTAACTGGTTAATTATTCATTAATTTAAAATCAAAGTTTTGCAACAATATTATTACATAGCTCTAGATATCTTGAGTTTCAGCATTCCTTTTATCTTCAGTTTTGAGAAAAAATGGATGAATTTTATCCGTTTTTGGAAACCTTATTTTTTGGCAATCATTACAGTGGGAATTTTCTTTATTCTATGGGATATTTATTTTGCTTACCAAAATGTTTGGGGTTTTAATGACGAATATTTAATGGGAATCAGATGGTTTAAATTGCCACTCGAAGAATGGTTATTTTTCTTGCTTATTCCTTATTCCAGCAATTTTATTCACTATTCTTTAGAATATTTCTTCCCGAAATTGCAGTTGACCAAAAAATTGACACAATGGATTTCTGTTCTTCTATTAATCGTAAGTGCAAGTGTTTTTGCCACCAATTTAGATAGAATTTACACCGCAGCAAGTTTTGGTTTGTTTGCATTATTGATGATTTTCCAAATTTTTTATCAATGGGAATATGCACGAAAGTTTTACATCAGTTTTGTGCTGATTTATGTGCCGTTTTTCTTTGTTAATTCCGCTTTGACGGGAAGTTATTCAGAAAATCCAGTGGTTTTTTATGATAATAATGAAAACCTCGGAATCAGAGTGGGAACCATGCCTTTAGAAGACAGTTTTTACTGTTTTTCGATGCTTTACGGAAGTGTTTTATTGTTTGAATATTTTAGAAGAAAATGGAACTATTCATTATCAATGTCTGTAAAATCTTAATTTAAAATAAAATTCAAAGATGAAAATCAATATAAAAAAGCAGTCAGGAATTTATACACTTACTTCGGAACAGATTCTTCCTATTTCTTTAGAAAAAGCTTGGGAATTTTTTACCCATCCTAATAATTTAGACAGAATTACGCCGAAAGAAATGCAGTTCAAAATCACCAATAATCCGCCAGATAAAACGTATCTTGGTCAAATTATTACCTATAAAATTGGGATTTTGCCAATGGTAAAAAGCAATTGGATTACAGAAATTACGCATTTCGAAGACCAAAAATTTTTCGTAGATGAACAGCGTTTTGGACCTTATGCAATGTGGCATCACGAACACCATTTCGAAGCTACAGAAGATGGAAGAGTAAAAATGACGGATATTGTCAATTTCAAACTTCCTCTTGGAGTTTTTGGAGATTTATTGGCAGGTTTTTATGTTAAAAATAAAGTGAAATTTATTTTTGAAAGTCGTTTTAAAATTTTAGAAGAAATCTTTAAATCATGAAAATTTTTCTTACAGGAGCCACAGGTTATATCGGGAAAAGACTTCTCATTCAGTTGTTAGAAGAAGGTCATGATGTAGTATGTTCTGTAAGAGACCAAAAAAGATTAAGCCTAAAACTCTATCAAAATCATCTTGAAAAAATTCAAATTATAGAAAATGATTTTCTAGATGAAAATTCTTTACAAAATATTCCACAAGATATAGATTTTGCTTATTATCTGGTGCATTCTATGTCTTCTGGTAGTGGGAATTTCTCAGAAAAAGAGAGAATTTCTGCCGAAAATTTCAGAAAAGCATTAGAAAAAACTTCAGTGAAACAAGTCGTTTTCCTCACTGGAATTATCAATGAGGAAAAACTTTCAGAACATCTTCAGTCCAGAAAAAACGTAGAAAAAGCGCTTAAAAGTGATAATTATGCTTTAACCTGTCTCAGAGCTGGAATTATTGTAGGTTCTGGTAGTGCTTCTTTTGAAATTATCAGAGATTTGGTAGAGAAACTGCCGATTATGGTTGCTCCAAAATGGTTGAAAACAAAATGTCAACCGATTGCCATCAGAAATGTGATTCAGTTTTTGACCAAAGTTATCGGCGTAGAAAAAACCTACAATCAAAACTATGATATTGCAGGTCAAGATGTTCTTACTTACAAAGAAATGTTGCTTCAATACGCCGAAGTTAGAGGTCTGAAACGGTGGATTTTTACCGTTCCTGTAATGACGCCTAAATTGTCTTCGTATTGGTTATACTTTATTACTTCTACCACCTATTCTTTGGCGGTGAATTTAGTGGACAGCATGAAAATAGATGTGATTGCAAGACAAAATTCTTTGGCTTCGGACTTAGGAATTCATTTATTTTCTTACAAAGAAGCAATTAACATGGCTTTTGACAAAATCAAGCAAAATGACGTGTTAAGCAGTTGGTATGATTCTTTTAACAATCAGTTTCACAAGCGAAATGTTTGGCAATATTTAGAAGTTCCAGAGAAAGGTTGTTTTACAGATTTCAGAATTATGAAAGTAGACAATGAGGAATTGGCGTTGGAAAGAGTTTTCAGTATTGGTGGAAAAACAGGTTGGTATTATGCTAATTTTCTTTGGAAAATCAGAGGTTTTTTAGATAAATTAATCGGTGGAGTAGGATTAAGAAGAGGCAGAAGAAATCAAAACGAATTAGAAGCAGGAGATTCTGTAGATTTTTGGCGCGTTTTATATGCCAACAAAGAAGAAAAACGCCTTTTACTTTTCGCCGAAATGAAAGTTCCTGGCGAAGCTTGGTTAGAATTTTATATTAAAAATGGAGAGTTGTACCAAGAAGCAACTTTTCGTCCATTAGGATTATCAGGAAGGTTGTATTGGTATTCAGTTTTACCATTTCACGGTTTAATTTTCAATGGAATGCTTCGTAAATTAGCTGGGAAATAATTATTCTACGGCAACAGAATCATCGCCACGACTGTCTGCAACTGCGGTTGCATTACCATTTTCGTCGATTACAATCATTTCTGTTCTGCCAATTCCGCCACGTTTTTCAAATTTGTAATTTTTTTGTTCTAAAATTTTCAAAGTACTTTCAGGAAAATTTTTCTCTACAAAAACCACTTCGGGCAACCATTGATGATGAAATTTTGCAGAATTCACCGCTGACTTAGGAGCCATTTTAAAATCAATCACATTCACTATGCTTTGATAGACAGAAGTAGGAATCGTAGTTCCACCAGGAGTTCCCACCACAATGTAAGGTTTTCCCTTTTTCAAAACGATAGTTGGCGTCATCGAAGAAAGCATTCTTTTGTTGGGTTCAATTTTATTGGCTTCACCACCTAATGCACCAAACATATTCGGAACGCCCGGTTTTACAGAAAAATCATCCATTTCATTATTCAAGAAATATCCGCCACCTTTTACCACGACTTTGCTTCCGTATAAACCGTTTAAAGTGGTCGTAACAGCAACTGCATTTCCAAATTTATCAATAATAGAAATATGCGTAGTTTCGGTAGATTCTTGAGGTTGAGCAATAATTTTCCCTACTTCTGCACTTGGGGTAGCTTTTTCAAAACTAAAATTTTTCCAACGATTTTTTAAATATTCTTCAGAAATAAGCATTTCGGTTTTGTCTTCTATAAAATCTGGGTCTCCCATAAATTCTGCACGGTCTGCAAAAGCTCTGCGTTCTGCTTCTACCATTACTTGAACTGCTTCTGGAGAGTTTTGTTGATATTTTTCTAAATTTTCAAAACTGCTCATTTTAAGCATTTGAGCCAAAAGAATTCCACCACTCGAAGGAAGCGACATCGAAACAATTTCGTGATTTTTATAATCGAATTGTAATGCTTTTCTTTCTTTGGTTTTATAATTTTTCAGATCTTCAAGGGTAATAATTCCGTTTCCTCGCTTCATTTCGGAAACTAAAAGTTGAGCGTTTTTACCTTCATAGAAAGCTTTTTGACCTTGTTTTTGAATTAATTTTAAGGTTTGAGCCAATTCTTTTTGAACTAAAATATCTCCTTTCTTCCAAGGAATTTCTTTGGTAAAAGCTGTTGGATGTGAATTGTGTTTTAGAAAATCTTCTCGGGTTTCATTAAGTAAATTCGCTTCTCTTTCTGTAAGGGCAAATCCTTTTTGTGCTAAATCTATGGCAGGTTGAATTAAAACTGACATCGGTAATTTCCCGAATTTTTGATGCGTGTAAAACATTCCAGAAACCGAACCAGGAACACCGACTGCCAATCTTCCGTTTTGTGATAAATCAGTATTGGCTTTTCCTTTTTCATCGAGATACATATCTCTGGAAGCGTTTTTAGGAGCAGTTTCTCTATAATCCAATGCGATTTTTTCGCCATCTTTAGTGTAACCTACTAAAAATCCTCCACCTCCAATATTTCCAGCTTGTGGATAAACAACTGCCAAAGCAAATTGCATAGCAATCACAGCGTCAAAGGCATTTCCACCCTTTTTTAGAATTTGAGCACCTGCTTCACTTGCGAGAGGATGTGCAGAAACCACCAAACCTTTTTCTTTTGCCTTAACTTCTTTGACAATAGAAATGTTAGTGAATTGAGCAGAAACTGTTTGTGCTAAAAAGAGGAGAAGGAAAAGTAGATTTTTCATTGGGAAATATTTTTATCAAAAATAATCGAAAATTTTAAATGTTTTTCAAAAGACAACAGAATTGAGCTCCGAAAATATTTTAGGTATAAAATTTTTAATAACCCTTTAATTTTTCTAAATTTGTGAAAATCCTAAAATTTAAAAATGGAAACCGATACGCACACGGAAAAAATTCTTATTACTGGTGCTTTAGGACAAATAGGCACCGAACTGACCAATAGATTAGTGGAAATTCATGGCGCAGAAAATGTGATTGCTTCTGGACTAGATAGATGGGACAAGAAGTTGACTTCTGCGGGATTTTATGAAAGAATGGACGTTTCTAACACGCAATTGGTAAGACAAGTTTGTAAAGATTACGAAATTACTACTGTTTATCATTTGGCTTCTTTATTGTCTGGAACTTCGGAAAGACAGCCACAATTTGCTTGGAAACTGAATGTAGAGCCGCTACTGAATTTATTAGAAATGGCGAAAGAGGGTTTGATAAAAAAAGTTTTTTGGCCAAGTTCTATTGCGGTTTTCGGGAAAGGAATTCCAAAGGAAAACGTGGGGCAAGATGTGGTTCTAAATCCTACAACGGTGTACGGGATTTCTAAAATGGCAGGAGAAAAATGGTGCGAATATTACCACGAAAAATATGGTGTAGATATTAGAAGTATCAGATATCCTGGTTTAATTTCTTGGAAAACTCCAGCTGGTGGTGGAACTACTGATTATGCAGTAGAAATCTTCTATGAAGCTATTGAAGAAGGAAAATACAAATCTTTCATCTCTGAAAATACAGCAATGCCAATGTTGTATATGGATGATGCGATTAATGCAACATTGCAATTAATGGATGCTCCATCTGAAAATCTTACGGTAAGAAGTTCATATAATTTGGGCGGAATGAGTTTTACTCCAAAAGAATTGGCAGAAGAAATCAAAAAAGAAATTCCAGGATTTGAAATTTCTTACGAGCCAGATTTCAGACAAGCCATCGCTGATTCTTGGCCAGCTTCTATAGATGATTCTGTGGCGAAAAAAGATTGGGGATTAACCTATGATTTTGGCATTACAGAAATGACCAAAGATATGATTAAGAACCTAAAAGTGAAATTGGGAAAATAATCAGGTGATAGAATTTTAGAATGCTGAGTTCTAGAGAACTTAAATTCTTCACCACAAAATAATTTTAAACTTTGTCTGCAGATTGTAGACAAAGTTTTTTATTTTTACGATATGGTTTTACTTACTTTTAACATCATCGCTCCCGAAATTCCAGTTTCTTATCAAAAAATAGTTACTGAAGAGGAACTATTAAAGATTACAACAGATGGAACACAGAAAATTCTGGAAATTCTAGAAAAATATCAAGTTCACACTACTTTTTTTGTGGAAATTTCTCTGGTGGAAAAGTTACCAGAACTTTTAAAAACCATTGCTAAAAAAGGTCATGAATTGGGTTTACTCAATAAATATTCTTATCAAAAAGAAATAGAAACGGCTAAAGATTTCTTAGAAGAACTGACAGGAAAAATCATCAGAGGAATGAGACAGTTTCCCGAAAAAAGGCTAAGTTCTGAAAAACTCAAAGCCATGCAATTTATTTATCGTTCACCGATGGACTTTTCTAATATTTTCTTTTTTAAGAATACTTTAGAAAGAAAAATTGCTTACGAAGAACATGAAATTATGGTGATACCAGAAAGTGTTTCGCCGTATTCTAGACTTCCGTATAATGATTTTACGTTTCAGATGATTCCTATGAAATTTTATCAAAATATGGTAACGGAAACGTTGCAAAAAGAAGAATATGTGATGATTTATCTTAATTCTTGGCAGTTTGTAGAACTCAATGATAAAAAGTTTGGATTGTCTTTTTACAGAAAATACAATCTTGGCGTACAAATGGAAGAAAAACTTGATCGTTTTCTAAAATTTGTAGAAGAAAATGATTTGGCCATTACCAGAATGAAGGATTTCTTTTTCTAAATTAAATTATACCAATTCTATAACGGTAATTTCTGGATTGATGCCCACTCTTCCAGGATAAGCTATAACTCCGAAACCTCTGTTTACATAGAGATATTTTCCTTCTGATTCATATAAATCTGCCCATTTTTTATATTTGAATTTTACAGGCGACCATTTGATGTTTTTCAAATCTAAACCAAATTGCATTCCGTGAGTATGACCAGAAAGGGTAAGATGAATATTGGTTTTGTGTTTTTTTACCACTTCGTCAAAGTGAGTTGGGTCGTGACTCATCAAAACTTTAATCGCATCTTCAGGGACGCCCTTCAAAGCTTTGTCTAAATCACCATATTGTGGAAAAGGTTTGATTCCCCAATTTTCTACGCCCAAAAGATAAATTTTCTCTCCATTTTTTTCTAAGGCAATATTTTCATTGCGCAGCATTTTAAAACCAGCTTCTTCTTGATAGTTTTTCAAAGTTGGAATGTTTTGCGCTTTTTCTTCTCGAGAATTCCAAGCGCCATAATCGCCATAATCATGATTTCCTAAAATAGAAAATTTTCCATCTTTGGCTTTAATGCTTTTAAAAAGTGGAATAAATGGTTTGAATTCATCAGCATAATTATTCACCATATCACCGGTGAATAAAACCACATCTGCATCTTGTTCGTTAATCAAATCAATCGCTTTTTGTAATTTTTGAGGATTGAAAAAACTTCCACTGTGAACATCTGAAATTTGTACGATTTTATAACCTTTAAAATTTTCAGGGAGGTTTTTAAATCTCAATTTTACTTTTCTTACCGTGTGTCTGTATTTTCCGAAAATTATACCATCTATTACCAATGCTGAGAAAATTCCTGCAGCTGCAAGAGCGGTAGTAGAAATGAATTTTCTGCGCTCAGGGAAATAGTTTTCTTTAGCGGTGAAATATTTAAAACCAAATTCTACAAATCTGGTAAAATCTCCAATCAATAAAAATATTACAGACAATAGTTTCGGAAGAACGAAAATCATCATCGCAGAAACCATTAATTGAATTTGTTGATGGTCTCTAGAAGCTTTATTAAATGTTAAAATCCAAAATAAGATGATACCATAAGCCAAAAGTGTAAAAACCCAATATCCGATTCTGATGTAATTATTGGTAGTAATATTTCTAATCGCTTGATAAACATATATTTCGATGATGAAAAATACAGCGAGTAATATTATAAAATTTGTTTTCATAAATAATTTTTCATAAAAAAAACTCCGACAAGTTAAGTAGTCGAAGTTTTGTATATTTTGTTTCAGAATTCTGATTAAGGCATTTTGTAAACAATACAGTTGATGTTCATTCCTGCACCTACAGAACCCATTACTACGTAACCACCTTTTTTGAAAGAATGACCTTTCATTTCTCCTTTTGCAATTAAATCAAACATCGTAGGAATAGTGGCTACAGAAGAATTTCCTAAATATTGAATCGTCATAGGAGACACATTTTCATCATATTCTGATTTTCCGTATAATTTGTACAATCTAGAAACCATTGCATGATCCATTTTTGCATTGGCTTGGTGCATTAAGATTTTATCAATGTCTTCTATGCCAATTTGAGCATTATCCATTGTTTCTTTTACCGCAGCAGGAACATTTTTGAGAGCATATTCGTAAATTTTACGACCATGCATTCTGATATACATTTTTTCTTGGTCTGCTTCTGGATTAAGCGAATGAGAATTTTCTAAATACAAAAGTTCTTCTGCATTGTCACAAACGGTATTGGTAGCAATAATTCCCACGTTTTCTTGTTCAGATTTTTGTAAAACTACAGCTCCAGCTCCATCTGCGAAAATCATTTTATTTCTGTCAAATGGGTCAGTTACACGACTTAATGTTTCACCACCAATTACTAAAATGGTTTTTGCTTTTCCTAGTTTAATTAAATCGTCTGCTAAAATCATCGCTTCTACCCAACCTGGACAACCGAAAATCATGTCATAAGTGATGCATTTTCTGTTCTTAATGCCCAATTTGTGTTTTACTCTTGCCGCCATATTCGGCATGAAATTCGCCATTCCGTTAGCAGAAACTTCTCCAAAATTACTCGCGAAAATGATATAATCGAGGTCTTCTTTTTCTATTTTAGCGTCATAAATGGCTTCTTTAGCAGCTTGTACACCAAGGTCAGAATTAAATTGGTCATTTCTCAGATATCTTCTTTCTTCAATTTCTGTGATGTCTACAAATTTTTTAATAATTTCTTCATTGGGTTTATCAATAAAATCTCCTGCGTCTGTATAAAACTTAGAGTTGATAAAATGAGAGCCATCAATTACTCTTTCTGGAATGCAACTACCTGAACCTACAATTACTGAACTTGGCATAATTTCTATATTACATTTATAATTAAGGGGCAAATTTATAAATTAAATCATAACAAACGCATAGAAAATAATTATTAACTTTGCAATTCTCAATATTTTTTTAAATATGAAAAAAAATGCTCCTCTTATTGGGCTTATTGTCTCGGCAAGTGTAATGCTAATTGCCTTTGGAATTTATTATTTATTTTTAGCAAAGAAAAATGAATATTTAGTAGATAATCCTACTACTAAAACCTTTTATTTTAAGATTAATAACGGCGAAGAAAAAATCATTACTTCTGGTCAGTTCGTAAAAGTAGACCTTAACAGAGGGAAACAAAACAGTATTAAGGTTTTCGATGATAAAAAGAAGCTTCTTTTTGATTCTGCTTTCAATGTTTCACAATACAGAGGTTTATTGAATATTGCCGGAGAAGAATATTTTGTACACCGTCAGTTTTATGGCTATATTCCTAATAAAGATTCCCTTTTAATGGCGAGTACTTTTGAAATGGACGGCGTAAAACTTCCTGGGCATGTTACCAAGCATAAAAAATTATACATAGAAGATTTTTATTATAATGTAGACGAAGATTATGATAAAGTCATTAAAAATATTGATAAAGTAGAATCTAGAACTAAAATTTATAGAAAAGAAGATTTTAAACTGTTCTACAAAGAAAATTATCAATAATACACCTAGGAAAAAGTTAGCTAAAAATATTACTCAATACTTATTAATAAATACATGCAAGTAAAACCATACAATACCGATCAAAGTAAAAAAACGGAAGTAGAAGATATGTTTGATAACATCGCTCCGAAATATGATTTGTTAAATCATGTTTTATCGATGAAAATAGACGTACTTTGGAGAAATACTTTAGTGAAATGGATGAATAAAGATGCTCCAAAACTCGTACTAGATGTAGCGACAGGAACAGGAGATCTTGCTATAGCTGTACAAAAAGGAACTGGAGCAGAAGTAGTAGGTTTAGACCTTTCTCAGCAAATGCTGAACGTAGGAATTGATAAAATTAAAAAACTAAATTTAGACCAAAAGATATCAATGCAAAAAGGAGATGCAGAAAATCTTCCTTTTGAGGATAATAAATTCGATGCAGTTTCCGTTGCATTTGGAGTAAGAAATTTCGAAAATTTAGAAAAAGGTTTAGCCGAGCTAAGAAGAGTTGTGAAAGAAAATTCTAGCGTTTATATTCTGGAATTTTCAAAAGTAGAAGGGTTTTTAGCGCCATTTTATATGTTTTATTTTAAAAATATTTTACCGCAAATCGGTAAATTAGTTTCTAAAGATAATAGAGCATATACGTATTTGCCAGATTCTGTAAATGCTTTTCCTTTTGGCGAAAAAATGAAACAAATTTTACTAGACACAGGATACAGCAAAGTAGAATATAAAAAACTAAGTTTAGGGATAGCTACCATTTATAAAGCGACCAAATAATCACCCATGAAAAAAACGTTAATCAAAACATTCTCGCTCCTTTTTTTAGGAATGTTTTTGTTTACTCAAGCTCAATTTAGAAACCGAGATAGACAAGATAGAAGACAAGAGCAAGATTCTTATCAATACAGTTATGGTTTTTATTTAAATCTTAACCAATTTGACTATAAACTCGTTCTAGACCCAAAATATGGAATGGAAGACAAAGTAAATCTTGTTCAAACCAAACCTACTTACAGTTTTGGAGCTGGTTTAATTGGGAGAATGAGATTGAATGACAACTTTGATTTAAGAATAGAGCCAGGTTTACAATTTGTAGAAAGAGAACTTACTTTTAATACACAATCAAACGACCAATATGCTGCAGATGCTAGTAATCCTTTTACACCAAAAACGCTTACTGAAGCAGATATGGTAAGAAGAGTGAAATCTACGTATGTAGACATCCCGATTATGCTAGAAATTCATGCAGACAGATGGTATAATTCTAGACCTTATGCAGCAGCTGGACTTAATTATATGGTGAACTTACAGTCTAATTCTAGTGCTACAGATGACAATCAACAAGGAATTTTCAGAAGTACAACCCATAATTTTGCATGGAGCGCAGAAGCAGGAATACAGTTTTATTTCTCAAGATTTAAGTTAACTCCAGCTTTTAGAGGAACCTTTGCCTTTAATAACGAAATTGTAGCAGATAACGCTGGAACGCCACCTTATTGGACGGCAGCAATCTCTACCATGCAAACAAGAGCTTTCATGTTTGTATTGAAATTTGAATAAGAAAAATTTTTCTAAATATTTGATTTAAAGAAGATTCTAAGGAGTCTTCTTTTTTTATTTAAAGTTTTGCTTTAAATTATTATTAAATTTCTGTTTAACTGATTATTTTTTTTATATTTTTGCATTAGTTAGAACTAACACCTGAAATGCTTAAAGAATTAGAGAATAATTTTTCTTTACTTGAAAAAAAGATTTTTGAGATGAATAAAAGTTATCAAAATCTTTTAGAAAAGCATGCTATTCTCTCAGAAGACTTTGAAAATCTGAAAGTTAAATATGAAGAAGAGCATAAGAGAAATCAGGAGTTAACAGAAGAGCAAAAAAAAATAAAATTAATCTCAGCAATATCTGGCAATCCAGACCACAATCGATTGATGAAAAATCATATCAATAGATTGGTCAAAGAAATAGATGCTTGTATTGCACAACTTCAAAATAGTGGCTTGTAATGGAAGTAAGAAGAATTACCATAAACATTGCCGGAAGAAATTATCCTCTTAATGTTCCTGCCGCCGAAGAAGAAACACTTCGTAGAGTAGGGAAACAGATAGAAGGAATGATTAGAGAATTTGAAGCTAATTTTGATGTTAAGGATAAACAAGATGCACTCGCAATGTGCGCCCTAAAATTAGGAGCAAATGCAGAAGTACATCAACTTAACTCAGAAAAAATTATAAAAAATGCTAATGATAGATTAATGCAAATTAATCAGCAATTAGATGAATTAGAAAAGTAAAAACTTTTCTATAAAAACTTGCCTACAATAGTTCTAACACATTACAGGTAAACTCAACGCTAAACAATTACCGAACGAATGTCTTTGCAATGGCGTGCTGCTTTACGCAGATTACAGAGCATAGAAAACAGTTCAAATCGTGTTGATTAGGAGTTTACTCTATATCACTGAACTGTTGTAGGTTTTTTATTTTTAAAAATTAAGTAATTGACAATTAAAACTCGATATATATGGATTTAACCACTATTATTATCGGTGCTGTTTGCCTGATTTTAGGTTTGGTTGCAGGAACGTTGTTCGCAAAAAGTTCCCTAAACTCTAAAGCTAAATTCATCGTGAAAGATGCTAAAAAAAGCGCCGAAAACATTATAGAAAACGCGAATGTAAAGGCTGAAGCTATTAAAAAAGAAAAAGAAGCTCAAGCAAAAGTAAAATTCTTAGAACTCAAATCTCAGCATGACGAAAACATTAACAGTCGTGAGAAAAAAATGCAAGAAGCTGAGAAAAGAATTAGAGACAAAGAACAAAAACTAAATGACGAACTTTCTAAAACCGGAAAACTAGAAAAAGATTTAGAAAGACAAAAAGCAGAGTACGATAAAAAACATGAAATCGTACAGAAAAAACAACAAGAATTAGACGTAGCAATTGCTCAAAAAGTAGAAATGTTAGAAAAAATTTCTAACTATTCGGCAGAAGAAGCAAAAGCAGAACTCGTAGAGTCTATGAAAGCTGAAGCGAAAACCAAAGCTCAGGCTCACGTTCAATCTATCATGGAAGAAGCGCAATTGAACGCTAAAAATGAGGCAAGAAAAATTGTGATTCAAACCATTCAGAGAATTGGTACAGAACAAGCAGTAGAAAATTCAGTGTCTGTATTTAATATAGAATCTGATGAGGTAAAAGGTAGAATCATCGGTAGAGAAGGTAGAAATATCAGAGCGCTAGAAGCTGCAACAGGTGTAGAAATCATCGTAGATGATACTCCAGAAGCTATTTTGCTTTCTTGTTTTGACCCAGTAAGAAGAGAAGTGGCTAGATTATCACTTCACAGATTGGTAACAGACGGTAGAATTCACCCAGCGAGAATAGAAGAAGTTGTAGAAAAAACGCGTAAACAAATAGAAGAAGAAATCATAGAAGTGGGGAAAAGAACCATCATTGATTTAGGAATTCACGGTTTACATCCAGAATTGGTTAAAATCGTAGGTAGAATGAAATTCCGTTCTTCTTATGGTCAAAACTTACTACAGCACTCTAGAGAAGTGGCAAATATCGCTGCTACTATGGCTGCTGAATTAGGCTTAAACGTAAAATTAGCAAAAAGAGCAGGTTTATTACACGATATTGGTAAGGTTCCTGAGCAAGAATCAGAACTTCCTCACGCACTTTTAGGAATGCAATGGGCTGAGAAATTTGGAGAAAATCCAGAAGTAGTAAATGCAATTGGAGCGCACCATGACGAGGTAGAAATGACTTCTTTATTATCACCAATAATTCAAGTAGCCGATGCGATTTCTGGAGCAAGACCAGGAGCTAGAAGACAAGTTTTAGAATCTTATATCCAAAGGTTAAAAGACTTAGAAGCTGCTGCATTAAGCTTTGATGGCGTGTCTAGTGCATTTGCGATTCAAGCAGGTAGAGAATTGAGAGTGATGGTAGAATCTGCAAAAGTAACAGATGAAGTGGCTCATCAACTTTCTTATGACATTTCTGAAAAAATTCAGAATGAGTTAACTTACCCTGGTCAGGTAAAAGTGACGGTAATCAGAGAAACGAGAGCCGTAAATATCGCAAGATAATTACTCTTCAAAATAACAAATTAAAACTCCTTTCAAATTTTCGAGAGGAGTTTTTTTATTGCAAATTTTTACAAATAATAGATTCTGAGAGTGTAAAAATAATTTGATTTAACCTTTCCTGAATTGGGATGAAGAGAAATTCTTTTGATTGAAACTTTCCCAACTTGGGACGGAGAGAAATTGTTTTACTTTAAACTTTCCTAATTTGGGATGAATAGAAATATTTTTGGTTCAACTTTTCCCAACTTGGGACGGATAGAAACTGTTTTGCGGCTTACAAGAACGGTTTCATTTCGTCTTCTATTTGTTTCCTTAGATCCATCAGTTTGATGGCGTATTGTTCCATTTGTTTTTCCTGTTCAGTTTCAGGGATGAATTTGGGAACTTCTATGGTGTTTCCTTCGTCATCTACTGCCACAAAAACGATGATGCAATGTGTTTTTTTCTCAAATTCTTTGCGTTTTATATTTCTAGAAAATACATTGATGGCAATATGCATACTGCTTTTGCCGGTGTAAATTACTTCGGCTTCTACTTTTACAATGTGACCAATTTTTATAGGCGAAAAGAACCTGATTCCACCTACATAAACCGTGACACAATAACTAGAACTCCAAGAACTTGCACATGCATAACCAGCTTGGTCTATCCATTTCATTACGCTTCCACCGTGTACATTTCCGCCATAATTTACGTCTCCAGGCTCAGAAATAAACTGAAAAATAGTCTTGTTGCTCATTTGCTCTAAAATTTGAATAAAGATATTCAATAATTTTTGAAATATAGAGATTAATCTTATTTTTGAAAGATGAAAAAAGTATATTTTTTAAAGACTTGCAGCACTTGCAAAAGAATCATGTCTGAATTCGACTTAACTGATTTTGAACAAAGAGAAATCAAATCAAAAGCTGTTTCTGAGGAAGAATTACAAGAAATGTATGACTTGTCCAATTCTTATGAAGCGCTTTTTAGCAAAAAATCTACTCAAATCAAGGAACGAAATATAGAGGTGAAATCTTTACAAGAAGAAGATTTTAAAAAACTGATTTTAGAGGATTATCGTTTTCTAAAACGCCCAGTTTTTATCATCAGTCAAGAGATTTTTATAGGAAGTGACAAGAAAAATATTGAACTTTTAAGAGAAAAATTAAAATAAAAAAGCAGTTCGAAAAGAACTGCTTTTTGAGTATGTTATAAAAATTTCCTTATACAAATGGTAATTTTACCACTTTAGCAGGAATATTTTTATTTCTGATTTGAATAAAGATTTCAGAATCTAATTTGAAGTAAGGTTTAGCTACATAAGCAAGACCAACTCCTACTTTTTTCAAAGGACTCATGGTTCCAGAAGTTACTTTCCCGATTTCATTTCCTTTTGCATCTACCACCAAATAATCATGTCTAGGAATGGCTTTTTCCTGCATTTCGAAGCCTACTAATTTTCTAGAAACGCCTTCTTCTTTTTGTTTTAAAAGGAATTCTTTATCTACAAATTCTTTGTCGAATTTAGTAATCCAGCCTAATCCAGCTTCTAATGGAGAAGTGGTATCATCAATATCATTTCCGTATAAACAGAAACCTTTCTCTAGTCTCAAAGTATCTCTAGAAGCCAAACCACAAGGAATAAGTCCGAATTCTTCCCCTGCTTTTGTCAATTCATCCCAAAGTTTTTCTGCATTTTCGTTTCCGAAATAAATTTCAAAACCGCCACTTCCTGTATAGCCAGTGTTTGAAATAATTACATTTTCTACACCTGCTACAGTTCCTACCGTAAAATGATAGTAAGGAATTTCAGAAAGATTGGTGTCGGTAAGTTTTTGAAGGGTTTCTACAGCTTTCGGACCTTGAATCGCAATAAGAGAAGTTTCATCTGAAATATTGCTTAATTGAGCTCCGAATTTTTCATTATAATGAGAAAAGTGATTCCAATCTTTTTCGATGTTAGAAGCGTTTACTACTACAAAATATTTTTCGTCATTCATTTTATAAACGATTAAATCGTCTACTATTCCGCCTTTTCCATTCGGTAGACAAGAATATTGTGCTTGTCCGTTCGTCAGTTTTTCTACATTATTGGATGTGATAAATTGGAGTAAGTTTTTAGCTTCTGATCCTTCTACATAAAATTGTCCCATGTGTGAAACATCAAAAATTCCTACTTTTTCGCGTACAGCAAAATGCTCTTCTGTAACGCCAGAATATTGTACAGGCATTTCAAAACCTGCGAAAGGAACCATTTTAGCTCCTAAAGAAACGTGCTTGTTATACAGCGCTGTTTTTTTATCCATTTTTTATTTTTTTAACTTGATAAAAGATATTATTTAATTTTTAACCTTTGCCTCTACCTTTACCTTTACCTTTACCTTTACCTCTACATCTACCTCTACCTTAAAGATGATGCTTGTATTCTTCTAAAATGATTTTAAACCATTCAGTAAAATGTTCAGGGTTTTGTTTCATTTCTTGGTCTAAATTTTCCATAGAAATATATCTTACTTCGGCTACTTCTTCTAAATTGAGTTGAAAATCTCCCTCGTAATTTCCTACGAAAACATGGTCTAATTCGTGCTCCCAAAGATTTCCACCTACATCTGCTTTATAAATAAAATAGAATTTTTCAGAAATTTCTGTATCTATTCCCAATTCTTCTTTTAATCTTCTTTTGGCTGCTTCTTCATAGGTTTCATTCGCTCTAGGATGGGAGCAACAAGCATTCGTCCATTGATTGGGAGAATGGTATTTTTCGGCAGCTCTTTTCTGGAGTAGCATTTCGCCTTTTGAATTAAATAAAAATACAGAAAACGCTCGGTGCAACAAACCATTGATATGTGCTTGCTGTTTTTCCATCAAGCCTAGAACTTCATCATTTTCGGTAACTAAAACTACTTTTTCTTCCATAATTGTTCGACTTCTCAAATTTAATGATAATCTACGAGATAAAGAATTGATTTTAGAAATTTGAATTTTTTATACTTTACATAGCTTTTTTGTGCGTAAAATTTTTAAAAAACCTTTATTAATTAGGGATTTAATATCTATAATTTTCTCTAACTTTGCAACTTGAAAATCAGATATTGGAGCATAATATACAAATGCTGCGGCTGAAATTCTTGTTAAAGACAAAATTTTTGAGCAACAAGAATTTATAGATTCTAAATTTTTAACGATTAATCTAAAAAAAATATAAATGAAGGTATTAGCAAATGATGGATTGACACTATCAGGAATCAATGCTTTAGAAGAAAAAGGATTCACGGTAATTACAGAAAAAGTTCCTCAAGAAGAACTTGTTTCTTACATCAATGCAGAAAAAATCAGCACACTTTTGGTAAGAAGTGCAACTAAGGTGACTAAGGAAATCATAGATAACTGCCCATCTCTACAAATCATAGGAAGAGGTGGAGTAGGAATGGATAACATAGAAGTAGCATACGCTAGAGAAAAAGGACTTCATGTAATCAATACACCAGCTGCTTCCTCTGAAAGCGTGGCAGAATTGGTTTTTGCACATTTATTTACAGGATGCAGATTTTTACAAGATTCTAATAGAAAAATGCCTTTTTCGGGTCAAGCAGAATTTGCGAAACTTAAGAAATCTTATGAAAAAGGTTTAGAATTAAGAGGGAAAACCATTGGTATTGTTGGATTGGGTAGAATTGGTCAAGAAGTAGCAAGAATCGCGCTAGGATTAGGAATGAAAGTAGTTGCTTCTGATGTAATGATTGATAAAACAAGTGTAAGAGTAGATTTCTATAACAATCAATATATCGATATAGAAATTGTAACCGAACCTTTCGGTGAAGTGATAAAAAAAGCGGACTTTATAACGCTTCATGTTCCTGCTCAAAAATCTGCGATTATCGGCAAAGAAGAAATCGCTAAAATGAAAGATGGAGTAGCGTTAATCAATTGTGCAAGAGGTGGCGTAATAGATGAAGAAGCCTTAATAGAAGCATTAGACGCGGGTAAAGTTTCTTTTGCGGGATTAGATGTTTTCGTAAATGAACCTACACCATCAGAAAAAATTCTTACCCATCCTAAAATTTCATTAACACCTCATACTGGAGCGTCTACGTTAGAAGCTCAAGACAGAATTGGTGAAGAATTGGCGATGCAGGTTGCAAGTATTTTAAAAATTTCATAATAAAAAACTCCGAAAATTTTCGGAGTTTCTTTTTGTATTAAATTTTTGATTTGTTTTTTAATAAATCTCTTATTTCTGCTAAAAGTTCTTCTTGTGTTGGTCCTGCAGGTGCAGATGGAGCTGGTTCTTCTTTCTTTTTCATCGTATTAATTACTTTTATTAATAAAAAGATGACAAAAGAAATGATCAAAAAGCTGAGTACAGCAGCAAGGAAATTACCATATAAAATTCCACCATCAGTTTTTAATTCTTGGATTTTTTCTAAGTTTGCAGCCTTTAGAGCTGGTGTTAGTAAAGCAGGTGTGATGACATCATCTACCAATGAACTAACGATTTTTCCGAAGGCAGCACCTATAATTACTCCTACTGCTAAATCCATTGCATTTCCTTTAGCAATAAATTCTCTAAATTCTTTTATTAATCCCATAGTTTTATAATTTATATTTTAACAAATGTAAAAATTTAATCTAAACATTCTTTGAAATTTGTTAAAAATTTTAGATAAAAACAGTCTCTATATTGATTAGTTTTTGTTGTAAATTTGTAAAACACAATCCCTGTTATGAAAATTTTTTCAGCTGCTCAAATTAAAAATGGAGATTTATTTACCATCAAAAATGAACCCATTGCTTCTGTTCATTTAATGGAAAAAGCAGCGATGGCTTGTACAGATTTTATTCACCATAAGTATCTTAAAACGCAAAATATTCTTATTTTTTGTGGTCATGGAAATAATGGAGGAGATGGTTTGGCAATAGCCAGATTGCTTTATCAAAAAGGTTTTGATGTAGATGTATTTATGGATAAATCGAAAAAGGAATTGTCTAAAGATGCGGAAATCAATCACCATAGATTAAAAGAGTTTTTAGGAATCAGAATTCTAGATTTTACCGATTTTAATGAGAGTTTCATTAATGAAGATTCCATCATTGTAGATGCTTTGTTCGGTACAGGATTGAACAGAAAAATCGAAGGTGAAGTAGCCAAAATCATTCTAAAACTCAACCAAATTCATGCTCATAAAATTGCGATTGATATTCCTTCAGGAGTCTTTGCCGATGGAAATATGCCCGAAAATGCGGTCGTTTTCAAAGCAGATGAAACTTTGTCTTTACAGTTCTGCAAACAATCATTTTTGCATCCAGAAATCAGCGAATATTGTGGTAAAATTCATATTTTAGAAATCGGAATCAGTAAAAAATATATAGAAAATACTGAAACGCCACATTATATTATAGACGAGGAAATTATAATAAAAATTTATAAAAAAAGAAAAGATACTTCTCACAAAGGAAATTATGGCAAAACATGCATTGTAGCGGGAAGTTTTGGGAAAATTGGAGCTGCGGTTCTGGCCACGAAATCAGCTTTGTATTCCGGGAGCGGATTAACCTATGTTTTGGCGCCAAAATGCGGTTACGAAATTCTGCAAACCACTTGTCCAGAAGCCATGTATTTATACGGTGGAGAAGATTTTATTAAAAATTTTTCGGTAGAGAATGATTTTACGAATGGAATAGGTCCTGGATTGGGAACAGATTACGAAACTGAGGAAAAATTAATGCATTTTCTCAAAAATTATAATGAGCCATTGGTTTTAGATGCAGATGCGTTGAATTTGATTTCCAAAAATCCAGAAAATTTAAATTTAATTCCAAAAAAATCAATTATTACGCCTCATCCTAAAGAGTTTTCTAGACTTTTTGGAGAATCCAAAGATTCTTTTGAGCGATTAGTATTAGCCAAATCAAAGGCAAAAGAATTGAATATTTATATCGTTCTCAAAGGTCATCATACCCAAATCATCACTCCTGAAGGAAACGTATTTTATAATATTACAGGAAATTCTGGCTTGGCAAAAGGCGGAAGTGGAGATGTTTTGTTGGGGATTATCACCTCGTTTTTAGCACAAGTTTATTCGCCTGAAAATGCAGCGATTTTTGGTGTTTGGCTTCATGGGAAAGCTGCGGATTTCACCGCCGAAAAATATTCTAAAGAAGCGATGCTTGCTTCAGATGTCATTCAGCATATTGGAGAAGTCTTTAAATATTTACAAAAATAAAGGGAAACAATTTACTGTTTCCCTTTTTTATGATGTTAGAATTTGTCTTCGTATTTGAAATTTTTAGAATAAAGCATTACCGCTAATCCTATAATGACCAGTGGAATTGATAAAACCTGACCTGTATTGAGAATTCCAAGGGTAATTTTTTCTTCTCCTTGAGGTTCTTTTAAGAATTCTACTAAAAATCTGATGGTCCAAAGTACAGCAAAGAAAAACCCGAAAAGCCAACCTTGACTGTATTTTTTCTTCGTGTAAAGATAAATTCCCCACATTACAAAAAATAATGCTAAATAAGAAAATGCCTCAAACAATTGAGTAGGATAGCGTGGAACAATTTCTCCGTATTCCATACTTTGTTGATGAAATAATACAGCAAATGGTGAATCTGGTGCTGGTTTTCCTACGATTTCTGAGTTGAAAAAATTTCCCATTCTGATAAAAAATCCAGCTAAAGCCACAGTAATCGCCAATCTATCTAATAACCAAAGTGGATTTTTCTTCAAAACTTTTATCGCAATAATAATGGTAGAAACTACCAAAACAATCGCCGCACCGTGACTTGCAAGTCCTGAAAATCCCGTGAATTTAAATTCTGGAACCGTCTGAATAGGCAAGAAAACACTCCAGAAATCTTGTTTAAATAATTCTGGTTGATAGAAAATTACGTGACCTAATCTTGCGCCGAGAATCGTTCCGATTAAAGTCCAAGTGAAAATGGTGTCTAAACTTTTTTCGCTTTCGTGGTCTATTTTAAACATTTTTACAAATAAATAGTAACCAATTCCGAATGCTAAAACAAACATTAAACTGTAATAGTGTAAGGTAAAAGTCCCGATTTCTATTCCTTTAGAAGGATCCCAAGTGAAATATAATAGCGTAGCTAAATTCATATATTTTTATTGATTTGTTAGTATTTTTTTAATGTTGATGCTCTTTTTTGGGCGGAACAGGATCGTAACCGCTTCCTCCCCAAGGATGACAGCTAGAAATTCTCTTTGCACTGAGATAAATTCCTTTAAAAAATCCGTGAACTTTTAATGCTTCCAAGGTATAATGCGAACATGTTGGCTCATATCTGCAATTTTTTCCCAACCATGGAGAAATTCCGTATTGATATATTTTGATCAATACAATGAGCGGAAATATGAGAATTTTATTGAGCATTACCTTGCAAAAATAGGATAATAATTGATAAATTTGAAATTTAAGAATTCAAAATATTCTCCATGACAGTTAATTACAGCAAAAAGAGACTTTTTTTCAATTTATTTTTAGGAATTCTCTGGTTTTTTATTGGCGCAAGTTATTTAGTTGGCGAAGAAAAACTGATGTGGCATCATTATGGATTTGTAGTTATAGGATTACTTTATTTGTCGACTTTCTTATTTGAATTTTTCAAAAAATATTTTAAAATTACTTCTCAAGAAATCGTTTTGTTTGGACTAAAAAATAAAAAGATAGCTTTTAAAGATTTACTGGAAATCAAATATTTTGCAGGAGATTATATTTTGAAAGATAAAAACCAGAGCATTAACATTGTCAAGACACAAATAGAAAAAAATCAATTAGAAGATTCTGAAAATATGTGGAACGAAGTAAAATCTACTTTTGAAAATTCGACTCAGCCTTAACCTTAACCTTAACCTTAACCTCAATTTTGAACCCAAACATACCTTTAGCCGAAAAACTCAGACCTAAAACACTCGACGAAGTTTTAGGGCAAGAACATCTTTCTGGAAACAACGGAACCATCCGTAAAATGCTAGAAAATGACACGCTCAATTCTCTCATTTTATGGGGACCTCCCGGAACTGGAAAGACTACTTTGGCAGAAATTATTTCTTCTACTTCTGGAAGGAAATTTTTCAAGCTTTCGGCGGTTTCTTCTGGAGTAAAAGAAGTGAGAGAAGTGATAGAAGATGCTAATAAACAGAATCTTTTCACAGGGAAATCACCGATTTTGTTCATAGACGAGATTCACCGTTTTAATAAATCTCAACAAGACTCACTGCTTCAAGCGGTGGAAAAAGGTTGGATAGTCTTAATTGGAGCCACTACGGAAAATCCAAGTTTCGAAGTGGTTTCGGCGTTGCTTTCTCGTTCACAAGTGTATGTTTTGAAGTCTCTAAGTTTTGAAAAATTAGAAGAACTCGCAGAAATAGCGCTTTCCAGATACAATGAAGAAGAACAAACACATTTTACACTCAAAGAAAAAGAAGCGCTGATTCAATATTCTGGTGGCGATGCTCGAAAACTCATTAATTCTATAGAATTGGTTCTCAATCAATTCAAAAATGTAAAAGAAAAAGAAATCACCAACGAAGATGTACTTTCGGTTTTACAAGAAACGATGGCGCTTTATGATAAAAATGGGGATCAGCACTATGATATTATTTCGGCGTTTATCAAATCTATGCGCGGTTCTGACCCAAATGGAGCGGTATATTGGCTTGCCAGAATGATTTCGGGTGGTGAAGATGTAAAATTTATAGCACGCAGAATGCTCATTTTAGCAGCTGAAGATATTGGTTTGGCAAATCCAAATGCTTTGACGGTTGCCAATAATTGCTTTCAAGCGGTAAATGTCATTGGAAATCCTGAATCTAGAATTATTTTGAGTGAAACAGCGGTTTATTTGGCTTGTTCACCGAAATCTAACTCTACTTATAAAGCGATTGATGCTGCTCTTGCTGTTGTAAAACAAACCGGGAATTTGCCAGTTCCGTTGCATCTGAGAAATGCACCTACAAAACTGATGAAAGACTTAGATTATGGCAAAGAATATCAATATGCCCATTCTTACGAAGGAAATTTTGTAAACCAAGAATTCTTGCCCGATGAAATTTCTGGAACGCAATTCTATGTTCCTGGCGAAAACGCTACAGAAAGAAAAATCCGCGAAGAATTGCAAAAAAAATGGAAGGGAAAATATTCTTAGGAAGCTAGATGATAGAGATTAGATTTTTATGAAGCGTTCCATAGGAACGCTATATGTGTAGAAAATTTTCCCAAATAAAATAAGTTCCATAGGAACGAAAGGTTTGTAGAAATAATGACCAACTAGAAAGGCGTTCCGTAGGAGCGCTATATTATTTTTTCAAAGAATACATTAAATTAGTAATTCGCAAAAAAACGCCATCAAAACCTTTTCCTGTTTGAGGGTTGTTTCTCGTAATCACATTGTATTTCCCGTTATAATAATATTGAAATCGATATTTTATACCATCATCAACTGCATTTTCTTTATATCCTTCTAAATTTTCAAAGTTTAACTCTTTAAGTTCTTTGATGAATTTTTCATATTTTTCTCTACTGATATTAACCTTTGAAGTTTTTACCTTTTTAAATTCTTTTTCTAGATAATAAACCGAATAAACATCATTTTTGTTTTCAATCACAAGAATATCAGAACTTCCAGACATTTCAACTTCCGAGATTAGTCTGAAAATTTCAGTGTCATTAGTTTCAATAATTTCTTCTAATGATTTGTCTAAATTAAATATTTCATCATTTTTGCTAATGTAATTTGTTGATTTGCAAGAATTGAATGTTAAAATAGTGATGACTAAGAAGAGGAAATTTTTCATGGATTAAAAGCTTTAATCAAAGTTACAAAAATCACAAAGAGTTATATTTAAAATTCCTTAAATTTGTTATTCTTTAAAAAATGAGAATTGTAATTGCTATATTTTTATTTCTGGTGATGTCAGTACGTTCTGTGCTGCCATTATTAGATTATGTGGTGAATTACAACTATATTTCTACTCAGCTTTGCGAAAACCAATCTGAGCCTGATTTGCGATGCAACGGAAAATGCTACGTGAAACACGAAATGGCAAAATCTTCTGAAAATGAGTCGACAAAAATTCAGAAAGTGGAGTTTTTACAATTATTTCTTCCTACGGAAAGTTTAGTGATACAAGAACAGGAACATCAGGATTTTTCAAAAACGAAAGTTTTTATCCATCACTTTAATTTTACTTTTCAAGATTTTTACCCTGAGTTTTTTCATCCACCTTTAGTTTGAAATTAATTTTCGTACTTTTATTCAATTAATTTTAACTTAAAAAAATCAAAAAATGAAATATACATTAACCGTTGCTTTTGTAGCAATTTCTATATTATCTTCTTGTCAACAGACTCCAGAAACCAAAAAAGTTCATGATCATAAAAAAACTACCCAAAAACTAGACGTAAAAGTGGTGAACGAAGAAGACCCAATTTGTGGAATGAAAACAGCACAGTTTTTAAAAGATACTGCTGTTTATAAAGGAAAAACCTATGGTTTCTGCAATAAACTTTGCAAAGAAGAATTCAAAAAAAATCCAAAAAAATACGCGAAATAATTTCTGAACATGACGAAACCTAAAAAAGCGTCTGGTTTTGGAATGAATAAAATGCTGGTATACCAAATGATAGCTTTAGTGGCTATTGTTCTGGCATTTATCGCAGGAAATTACTTTTTCAAGAAAAGTCTTCATACGGTAATGAAGGCGCCAAATTTTGAATTAATCGACCAGAATAATCACAGAATTTCAAATACAGATATGCTGGGAAAAGTCTATGTAGTAGAGTTTTTCTACGCGAGATGCCCTACAATTTGCCCGATTATGAATAACAATCTGAAATTCGTAGATAAAGCGATTAAGAGCAAAGATTTTGGAATTATTTCCATTTCTATAGACCCAGAAAATGACACGCCAGAATTTTTAAAAGCACATGCCAAAAAACTTGGAGTTACCAATCCCAATTGGCATTTTTTGACAGGAAATAGAGATTACATCGGTGATTTAGCCAATGAATTTGATATTTATGTAGGCGATAAAGATGACCAATCAGAAAGTCTTAATCACAGCGGAATGCTGGCTTTGGTAGACAAAGAAGGCAATGTGAGATGCAGATTTGGAAAAGATGGCATGCCAATTCTTTATTACTCTGGATTGAATTATGATGATCAAGAAGGGAAAAATGCGAGTTTAAAAGGCAAATTCCAGCCAGACAGAAAATTATTGATAGAAGATATTCAGACACTTCTAGAAGAATAAAAAAACGGTGAGAAATTTTCTCACCGTTTTCATTTGTTATTTAATTTCTATGGATTTCACTTCTTTTTTAGCGTTTTCTCTTTTAGGAACCGCCAATTTCAGAATGCCGTTGTCATATTTTGCTTCGATGTGTTCTACATCTACAATATCAGAAGGCATGGTAAATGAACGGGTGAATGATTGATAATTAAATTCTCTTCTGGTGTAGTTTTTCTTCTCATCTCTTTCTTCGTTTTCGGTTTGAGATTCCGAAGAAATGGTGAGAATATTTCGATCGATGTTAATTTTAAAATCTTCTTTTTTCAATCCTGGAACCGCCATTTCAATTTCGTAATGGTTATCGGTTTCTTTCACGTTTACAGAAGGCATAGTAAATCCCATTTCTGTAAGGTTTTTTTCATTCCAGTTAAATAAATCTTTGGTAAAAAAATCATCAAAGAAACTATTTAACCCTGTCATTGGATTTCTTTTCATTAAAGTTGACATTTTTTTAAGTTTTAAGGTTAAACTTCCGTGATGAAACAGCAATAAAAAATCGCTGAATTTTCAAAACAAAATTACAGCGATTAAAAGATTTTAGAAAGTGTTTTTAGATAAATTTAGATTGAAAATTTCTATAATTTATAAATTTAATATTCTAAAAATCAATAGTTTAACTTTCTATTAAATATTCGTTATAGTGACCTAAAAATTTCACTTCTGTATCGAGAGATTTCAGTTCTTCTAATGCATTATTAGACAAGACAGGGTGCCATTCATTCGCCACATTAATGAAGAAAAAGTAATTTCCTAGTCCTGTTTTCAGGGTTCGGCTTTCAATTTTAGTTAAATTCATTTTTCTCCATGCAAAAACAGAGAGAACCTGATGTAAACCTCCTGCATGATCTTCTGGCAAAGTAATGATAAGAGAGGTTTTTTCGGTGATTTTATTTTGGGAAAGATTCAGTCTTTCTCCCTTTTTAGAAATAACAATAAACTTGGTGTGATTTTGTTCAATATCTTGAATATTCTGGTGAATGATTTTCAGTCCGTATAATTTTGCGGCATAAGAATTGGCAATTGCAGCATATTTTTTTTCAGGATTTTCGGCCACTCTTTTAGCAGCAGCAGCAGTAGAACCGAATTCTTGCTTAATCACATCTTTATATTCTTTGTCCAAAAAATGATAACATTGCGCCAAAGCTTGAGGATGAGAATAAATTTTCTCAATTTCGGTATTATCTGGGTGAATCATCAGTTGATGAGAAATGGGCATTACTACTTCTGTTTCTACAAAAATTCCGTCAAAATCATAAAGATAATCCAGCGTCATAGAAACAGTTCCTTCGATAGAATTTTCGAGGGGAACAACGGCTTTTTCTACCAAATCATCTTGAACTGCCTTGAAACAATCTAAAATATTAGACTGTGGCAAGAGTTCTTCATTGGGGAAAATTTGTGAAGTAGCAAGCTGTGTAAAACTAGCTTGTGGTCCGAGGAAAGCGATTTTCATAGAACAAATGTAAAAATTTTGAACGGAAAATAAAAACCTCCCAAAAATGAGAGGTTTTCGTGTGACCAAAAATTAACAATAATCATTAGTTGATCCTTCCATCTTTTATTTCGTCTACAATTTCTGGATTGAGTAGGGTAGAAATATCTCCGAAGTTGCTGAAATCTCCTTCGGCAATTTTTCTTAAAATTCTACGCATAATTTTTCCAGAACGTGTTTTTGGCAGGCCAGAAACAAACTGTATTTTATCTAATTTAGCTATTGGACCGATGGTATCAGAAATCAGCATATTGATTTCTTTTCTCAAGTGGTCTTTGTCTCTGCTTTCACCAGTTTCTTTTAGAATGACAAATCCGTACAATGCATTTCCTTTAATATCATGAGGGAAACCTACAATTGCAGATTCTGCAACAGCAGGGTGTAAGTTGATGCTATCTTCAATAGGTGCAGTTCCTAAATTATGTCCAGAAACGATGATCACATCATCTACACGACCTGTAATTCTATAATACCCTGTTTCGTCTCTTAATGCGCCATCACCTGTGAAATATTTCCCTGGGAAAGCAGTGAAATACGTTTCTTTATATCTTTGATGGTCGCCCCAAATTGTTCTGGCAATTCCCGGCCAAGGAAAACGGATACAAAGGTTTCCATCTACTTGATTTCCTGTGATTTCATTTCTTTTTTCATCCATTAGAACCGGTTGAATTCCCGGAAGTGGAAGGGTAGCGTAAGTTGGCTTAGTTGGCGTAACAAAAGGAAGCGGAGAAATCATAATTCCGCCTGTTTCGGTTTGCCACCAAGTATCTACTATTGGACATTTTTTCTTGCCAACATGGTCATTATACCAATGCCAAGCTTCGTCATTAATAGGCTCACCTACTGAACCAATCACTCTAAGACTTGATAAATCATGTTTTTCAACCCAAGAAGAAGATTCTTTAGCCAAAGAACGAATCGCAGTAGGAGCGGTGTAGAATTGCGTTACTTTATGCTTTTCAATCACAGCCCAGAAACGGTCTGGCTCTGGATAAGTAGGAACGCCTTCAAAAATAACCGTAGTTGCTCCGTTAGTTAGGGGTCCGTAAAGAATGTAAGAATGACCTGTAATCCAACCAATATCTGCAGTACACCAATAAATATCATTTTCTTTATAATTGAAAACATTTTTAAAGGTATAACCGGTGTAAACCATGTAACCAGCAGTAGTGTGCAACATTCCTTTTGGCTTTCCTGTAGAACCAGAAGTGTAAAGAATGAATAATGGATCTTCTGCATCCATAATTTTTGTAACGAAATCAGCAGAAGCTTTTGGATAATAATCATCTAACCAAACATCTCTTCCTTCTTTCATTTTCACTTCGGTGTTGGTTCTTTTTACCACCAATACTTTTTCTACAGAAGGTGTTTTTTCTACGGCTTCATCGATGATTCCTTTTAGGTCAATAGCTTTGTTTCCTCTGTAACTTCCGTCTGAAGTAATAATCATTTTTGCTTCACAGTCATTCACTCTAGAAGTTACTGCAGAAGCAGAAAATCCAGCGAAAATAACAGAATGTACTGCACCCATTTTAGCACAAGCCAACATAGTAACCGCCAATTCTGGAATCATCGGTAAATAAATACAAACTCTGTCACCTTTTTTTACGCCCAATTCTGTAAGAACATTCGCCATTTTGCAAACTCTCTCGTGAAGTTCACGATAAGAAATGTATTGCGCTTCTTCATTTGGATCGTTAGGTTCCCAGATAATCGCGGTTTTATCACCTCTTTCTGCTAAATGTCTGTCTAAACAGTTTTTGGTAATATTGAGTTTTGCCCCTTTAAACCATTCGATTTTGGCTTCTTCCATGTCAAATTTTACCACTTTGTTCCAGCGCTGATACCAAACAAAGTTTTCATCTGCAATTTTGTCCCAGAATTTTTTAGGATTCTTGATTGATTTTTTGTACTGCTTGAAATAATCAGGCAAATCGTGAATTACATAATTTTTCATATCAAATTTTAATTTTTTTAGATTCCTTGTGAAAGGAAAGTATCTTTATTTTCTATATTCTTCGAATTTTTCTTGAAGTTCACCAATGATTGCTTCATCATCTATGGTAGAAGGAATTTGGAATTCTTTTCCGTCTAACATAGTTCTGATGAGCTTTCTCAAAATTTTTCCACTTCGGGTTTTTGGGAGTCGTTTTACCACGACAATGTTTCTTAATGCGGCAACTGCTCCAATTTTTTCTCTAACCAATGCTATGACTTCTTTTTCAACTTCGGTTTCAGAAATTTGAGTTCCAGATTTTAAAACCACCAATCCGAAAGGAATTTGACCTTTTAAATCATCTTCTATTCCTACTACACAGCATTCTGCTACATCTTTGTGCCCAGAAACGGCTTCTTCCATTTCTGCGGTCGAAAGTCGGTGTCCTGCTACATTGATGATGTCATCTACTCTTCCAGTGATGAAAATATATCCGTCTTCATCTCTGATGGCGCCATCTCCAGAAAAATAATATCCTGGGAATTTTGCTAAATAACCATAGTGGAATCTTTCATAATCTCCCCAAATTCCCATTAAAGCTCCTGGAGGAAGCGGTAGTTTTATCACCAAATAACCTTCGTGATGTGCTTCTAGTTCGTAACCTTCTTCGTCAAAGATTTTAATATCATAACCCGGTATTGGTTTTCCAGCGGAAGCACGTTTTACGCCATCGTCTTCTACGCCGCGCATCAGTGATAACATAGGCCAACCAGATTCTGTTTGCCACCAATGGTCAATAGGAGTGATGCCTACTTTTTCTTCGTACCAGTCTAACGTGGCTACATCGCATCTTTCACCCGCTAAAAACTGGGTTCTGAAATGGGATAAATCGTATTTTTTGATGAATTCACCATCTGGATCTTCTTTTTTAATCGCTCTAATAGCAGTAGGAGCGGTAAACATCACAGAAACTTTATATTCAGAGAGAATTCTCCAAGTAATTCCTGCATCTGGCGTCATAATCGGTTTTCCTTCGAAAATAATAGAGGTATTTCTGTTGATGAGCGGTCCGTAAATAATGTAACTGTGACCAACTACCCAACCAATATCTGAAGCAGCCCAGAAAACTTCGCCGGGTTTTGCTCCATAAATTTTTTCAATGGAAAATTTAAGTGCGGTGGCATAACCTCCCGTATCACGTACTACACCTTTCGGTTTTCCTGTAGTTCCTGAGGTATAAAGAATATAAAGTGGATGTGTAGATTTTACAGGAACGCAATCTGCAGGTTCTGATTTTTCTAACAATTCTTGAAAATTGGTCAGTTGAGGTTCGTTTTCCCAATCTACTTTATTTCCCCAAAGTTGACGGTCAAAAACCACAATATGTTCAGGTTTATGAGCAGCCATTTCATAAGCTTCTTTCACGAAAGGCAAATAAGGAATTCTCTTTTTTACTTCTACACCAGCGCTTGCAGTAATAATTGCTTTTGGATTACAATCATCAATTCTAATGGCTAATTCATGTGGCGCAAAACCTCCAAAAACCACAGAATGAGTGATTCCTAATCTAGCACAAGCGAGCATTGCATAGGCAGCTTGAGGAATCATAGGCATGTAAATAATGGCATTGTCACCTTTTTTTAACCCTAACGATTTCAAACCTCCTGCGAATTTTGATACATTTTCTTTTAACTCGTTAAAAGTAATTTTCTGTTTCGTATCCGTAACAGGGGAGTCATAAATGTAGGCAACTTGGTCACCATAACCATCTTCTATGTGCTTGTCTATGGCGAGATAACATGCGTTCAACTCTCCATCTGCAAACCATACAGGATAGTTGTTTTCTCCTTGAGAAAGAATCGTTTGAGGTTTTTTGAACCAATGAATTTGGTCGGCTTGTTCTGCCCAAAATTGTTCCTTGTTTTCAATACTGTTCAAGAACATTTCATGCGCTTTCATAATTTTAGATTTTTTTGGATTTGGATTTCAGATTTTACACTGAAACAATTAATATTTTGTAGATTTTTTTTAAATTTTAAGCTAACAATTCTTCCACTTGCTGAACCAGTTTCTTGATAGAGTAAGGCTTGGTAACATAAGCATCAGCTCCCAGACTCAAACCTTTTTCGATGTCTGCAGGATTGGTTTTTGCAGATAAGAAAATGACTTTACATTGATTGAGTTTTTCTTGTTTTTTTATTTCTTGCAACGTGGTGTAACCATCTACATTGGGCATCATGATATCGAGTAAAATAATATCTGGTGTTTCCTCCTTTAATAATTCTAAAACTTCCGAGCCATCTCTTGCGATGAAGACTTCATAACCTGCTTTTCGGAAGGTGTATTCTAAGGTCATGATGATTTTGTGTTCGTCGTCTGCTATAAGTATCTTTTTCATTTTTATTTTAGATTTCAGATGTTAGACATCAGATTTTAGATTTTTAAATTTATTTTAAAACTGTAAATCATTTTTTGAATTTCATTTAATTCTGATAATAAAATGTTTACTTTTTCTTCTTTCATTAATTCTAGTTCTTTAATTAAAATAAGTTGTGTTTGGAGTTCAAAAGAAGAACCATTTGCGATTCCTAAAAAATGATTGAACTCGGTATTGCTATTTCTACCAGCGCCTTCTGCAATATTCGAAGGAATAGAAATGGCAGCTCTTTTTATTTGAGAAATTAATCCAAATTTTTCTTCATGGGGTATCTCTGTACATGCTAAATATATATTTTTTGCGAGTTGAATTGATTTTTGCCAAAAAATTAATTTTTCAAATTGATGCATGGTTATTTTATGTTTTTATAATTGATATTCTTATATCTAGTATCTCAAATCTCATGTCTCAAATCTCAAGATAATGTTAAAAACCACTCCAATTTCTTTATTTTCTGCGGAGATTTCGCCTTTGTGCGCTTCAATAATTTTTTTACAAATGGCTAATCCTAATCCTGTTCCTATGGGTTTTCTAATGTTTTGATTTTTGGATTGATAAAACTTATCGAAAATCAGTTCTATATCTTCTTCAGGGATTTTTTTACCCGTGTTGAAAATGCTGATGTTCAGTTGTCCCTCTTTTTCTATAAATTTAGTTTGAATCATGCCACTTTCATCTGTGAATTTGTAAGCATTTCCTAAAATATTCTGAAAAACTTGAATCATTCTGGCTTCATCATATTCGTATTCTTTTTGGTTCAATAAATCAATTTCAGAATGGTGAATATTTTTCTGTTGAATCAAATGCAGAATAGGTTTTAACGCTTTGTGATAAGTCTCTACAATATTATTTTTCTGAATATTAAGTTGAATAATTCCTGATTCTAACTTGTCTAAATACAAAATATCATTGATGATTTCGTTCAATCGGTCAGACTCAGAAATGATGTTTCCTAAGAACTCTTTTTTAATTTCGGTAGGGATTTCGTCATCGTCTAACAGAATTTCGCTGGCAGCTCTAATTGCGGTGATAGGTGTTCTGAGTTCATGAGCTACAGAATCTAGGAAATCATCTTTTTGTTTGTCTTTTTCAATCAAATTGGTGTTGGCAACTTGCAAATCTTCAGAAAGTCTTCTGAGTTGTTTAGACTGTTCGGTGAGTTTTCTATTGAGGGTGATGTTTTCTTTAGATTCTTCTAAAATATTGAGTACTTCTGGCAAAGAAATTTTATCTTCTTTGGTGACGCCTTCCACCAAAATTTTGGCAGAAGCAGTACCGATTCTTCCCGCCAAAAGGTTTTCCGAAAACTTAATCAAACGTGAGTCAGCAGTATCGGTTTCATCTGTAATATTGTATTTCATATTAAAGATTTTCAGCGCTTGTTTGGTTTTTTTTTCGCCTAAAAATCTTACCAGAATTTTTTCAATATCAGAAATATTCGCTTTTCCTTTCCAGATGTATGCGCCTTCATGATTTTGAATGTATTGGTCTATATCAATATAAATTTCTGCAAAATTTCGCTCTCTGTAATTGCCTTTTACACTTACTGAAATCACTGCAAAAAGGAAAGAATTGACTAAAATGCTCCAGAAAAAAACTTGAGCAAGGGTAGACAGATAAGGAATTCTAAAAAAATCAAGAATTCTATAATTTTCTAATGAAAATTCAGGGTTAATGGTCTGGATATATTGTGGAATAATCAAATTCACATAACAAATAATAACTCCCGCGATAATTCCTGTTACAGCACCATAATAACTGCCTCTTCTCCAAAAGATAGCCCCAAAAAATGAAGGTGCTAATTGAGCAATGAGTACAAATGAAACCAAACCTACAGAGAATAAACTGGATTTGATGATGAGGTATTTGTAGAATAAAAACGCAGAAATAATCAACATGAAAATGCTTACTTTTCTGATGCTCACAATATTCTTCGTATTGAAATTTTCTGGATTTTTCTTGAAAGTATCAATCCAACCGTAAGGAATAATGACATTGTTCGAAAGCATGACAGAAAGCGTAATACTCGAAATGATAATCATAGAAACACTGGCACTTAATCCACCTAAAAATACCATCACAGAAACCAATATATTTCCAAATTTTTGAGGAATAAGAATAGGGAAAAGCTCTGGATTTACATTTTGACCTTCAAAGAGAATTCTTCCGCCCCATGCAATTGGGAATACAAAAAAATTAAAAATCAAAAGGTAAAGCGGAAACAACCAAATGGCTGTTTTCAAGTGTTTTTCCTTTCTGTTTTCTACAATTGTGGTGTGGAATTGTCTTGGCAATAGAAAAATGGCAGACATAGAAAGGAGAGACGTAATTGCGAAATTAATGCTTCCTTCTAATCCATTAAAAGTGTTTTTAGCAGCAAAATCCTCAAATTTTTGAGCCTGTTGATAGATGTCTTCAAAACCATTGAAAACTCCATATGTTACAAATAAACCGAGGACTACAAAGAATATCAATTTTAAGAAACTTTCTACAGCTACTGCAGAAATAATTCCCAATCTTTTTTCTGAAGCATCTACATACCTCGTTCCGTAATAAGATGAAAAAATAGCAATAAGAATCACCACATAAGTCGCAGTATCGGTAAAAACATTGTCCGAGTTTTCAGAAAGGGTAATCTGATGAAAAGTATCAGAAATCGCTTTAATTTGGATTCCGATATATGGAATAATCGCGAGAATACAAACGATGGAAATCAGTGCGCCAAAAGATCTACTGTTTCCGTATCTCAAAGAAATAAAATCGGCAATTGAACTGATTTTATTGACTCTAGAAATTCTAATGATTTTATTATTGATGACAATCCAAGCGGGAATAATAATAATAGGACCGATGTAAATTGCCAAATATTCTAAACCTTGATTAGCAGCAACACCAATACTTCCGTAATACGTCCAAGCGGTGCAATATACCGCTAATGAAAGGGAATAAATATAAGGATTATTCGCCCAAAAATTACTCTTCTTCTTCTCTGCCCAGTAAGCAATGAAGAACAAAAGTGCTAAATAAAGCATGATGATGGCAAATAACTGAAAATTATTCATCAAATTTTTTAAATATTACAAAAGAAATGATACTTGAAGCGAACCAAATTCCGAAAATGTAAATGTAAATAAACGGAAGCCCAAAATAGGCTTTTACCTGATTGAACAAAAGCAAAATAGGTGCATTGAACAATACAAAAAGCACCATACTTAGAATCACCAATTTTTGCTCGTGTCTTTTTTTCATTTTTCAGAAGGGTTATCTAAAAATCAGAATTGAGATTTCAGTTTTCCAATGACTGAAAAAGCTGAAATCTCTTTATCTGATACCAAAAATTATTTTTTATCGGCAGAATATTCGCCTTTCAGAGCATATAAACCGAAAGTTGCTAATCCACCTACCACAATAGGCATTAAAATAAAAACGATGATGCTCCCGAAAACCAAGTCTTCTTGTTTACCCGAAGTTATTTTTGGAATTCCTAGAACAGTCAATCCAAGGTAAGCTACCACTGCTGCTAGAGCTAGCCAAACGATACCTAATATTTTTTTTATTGCGTCCATTTTTTTGTTTTTTAAAGTTAGTAAAAATTTTTAAAATTTTGTTGGGTGATAGAAGTTAGATGCAGGGTGCTGTTTTTTTTGTGTAACTTCCTGCATCCATCATCTCTCATCCATCATTAATCCTCTACATTTCTATCTTTTCCGTCTAGATAAATTACCCCAATGATTAAACTCACCGCTGCTACGATGATTGGATACCAAAGACCTTGTAAGTAATATTCTGGATTTCCGGCGTCTTTAGCCGAGGTTACCAAATAAGTAGCTACTGCAGGCAATAAACCTCCGAAGATACCATTACCAATGTGATAAGGAAGCGACATAGAAGTATATCTAATTCTGATAGGGAACATTTCTACTAAGAAAGCAGCAATAGGTCCATAAACCATCGTTACGAAAACAACTTGTAAGAAAACCCAGAAAGCAAGTGTCCATTTGGTAGTACTGTCTATTGTTTTCGTGATTTTAGTTTCTACTTTATCTTTTCCTTTTTCGTCTAGTAAAACTTTTCCGTTTTCTAGATGTTTAGTCACTACTTCTTTTACATTGCTTCCGTCTGCATAGAATTTTTGAGTAGTGTAAATAGAGTCTACTTTAGTTCCTTCTAGAACTTTAGCAGTTGCTTCAGAAGTGAATTTGTCTTTTAATTCTTGTTTTTGAGAAAAATCACCTAGTTTAAACATTTGGTTATAAATAGGTCTGTATGCGAAAATTGCCAATAAAAGACCAAGCATCATAATTGGTTTTCTTCCTACTTTATCAGATAACCAACCGAATAATACGAATAATGGAGTTCCGATAAATAATGCGGCTGCCATCAATGAGTCTACTTGTGCAGATTCTATATTCATTACTTTTTGCATGAAAGACATCGCGTAGAACTGACCAGTGTACCAAACTACACCTTGTCCCATTACAGCACCGAATAATGCTAACAATACATATTTAAAGTTGTATTTATTCCCGAAAGATTCTTTTAATGGATTGGTAGAAGTTTTTCCTTCTTTTTTAGCTTTTGCAAAAAGTGGAGATTCTTTCATGTTTTTTCTAATGATATAAGAAACGCCCACCATTAAAATAGAAATCCAGAAAGGAACTCTCCATCCCCAATTGTCAAATTCTTCTGCAGTTAATGAACTTTTAGTCACCAAAATCACGATAAGTGAAATGAATAAACCAGAAGTGGCAGTGGTCTGAATCCAAGAAGTCCAGTAACCACGTCTGTTATGCTCTGCATATTCTGCTACATAAGTTGCAGCACCTCCGTATTCACCACCAAGTGCTAAACCTTGTAATAAACGAAGAATTAATACTAAAACTGGAGCCATAAAACCGATGGTTTCATAACTTGGGATACACCCGATTAAGAAAGTAGAGAATCCCATGATTAATAAAGTAACCAAGAAAGTATACTTTCTACCAATAATATCCCCTAATCTTCCGAAAAATAAAGCTCCGAAAGGTCTTACTACGAATCCAGCTGCAAAAGTGGCTAGTGTAGATAAAAATGCTGCAGTAGGATTATCTGCTGGGAAAAATTTAGTAGATAAAACTACAGCTAAACTCCCGAAAATATAGAAATCATACCATTCGATAAGCGTTCCCAGAGAAGACGCCATGATAATACTCCAAAGAGTTGAAGATTTTTTACGTTCATCTACGTAAGCATCATGCTCTGCTTGTGTGTTAAATTGATGACTCATGTGTTTATTTTTTTAGTTTTGTTAATAATTTATTGATAAATTTTTTTAGAAAGAATAAGAAGCACTTACCAATGCGCGGAAATTTCCTACATTGGTTTCATTGTTTCCAGAAGTTGCATCGGTTTTTAAATCGCCCCAAGTTGCGGCAGTGTATTCTAATTCTGGCGAAATTTTAAATTTATTTTGCTTGAAATCTACTCTAGCTGAAGCTCTCCAAACATTATCTACCACTCTGGTTCCAGAAACACCTCTTACATAAAGTGATTTGTAATTAGCATCTTCTAAACCACTGTTTTTCGTGTATCCAAAGAAAACTCCAGGGGCTACATTCGGTTTATTACTCGCAATGTCTACCCAAAAAGCTGAGGTTTTAGTAGGTTTGTAAGAATCTATTCCGTTAGTTTCAGCATAAGAAGCATAACCACCAAGCATCACCAAATGATGCAAATTTCCACCAGAAATTCCATAGAATTTTGCAACTACATTTTCATTAGAATATTTAAAATATCCCATGAGCATGGTAGAATTGAGTTTTTCATCAGAAGCCAATCCACCACTGGTAATCACAGGTTTTAAAGATTGATATTCTGCACCTACACCTGCAATCACATTTTTGGTTTTGTATTGCAATTGTGCGTGTAAAGTAGGAGTAGTAGAATTAAAAGTAGGAGAGTTATTAGCGTTTCCAGAAACTACAGGAGCTTGAAACTCTCGGTCTTTGTAAGCGACTAAATCTAAAGAAAGATTTGAGGTTAAACTTTGTCTGAATCGAATTTGACCCACCCAGCCAAAAGGATTAAACATAATTCCCGTGCTGAAATTGGCAACTCCCGGGAAAACTTCAGGAACAAAAGAAGGGTACCAAGTCTGTCCTAAAGTAAGGGAAGATTTTTCCCAAGCCAATTGTGCATAAGCATGTCTTAATCTGAAAAGACCAATGCTTTCTTGAGTGTTTCCAAAGAAGTCGCCTTCTAATTTTCCACTCGCTTTTGCGCCCCAAACATTGGGACCTTTAAAATTTACACCCAATCGAGAAACTACTGATAAAAAATTACTGGCACCAGTAGCATTAATATCATCACCATTTGCATCTAATTTTTTGTCTAAAGGATAAAGGTTGAGATGGTATTCTCTCACTTGTGCAGACTGTCTCGAATCGAAAATATAATCTGCTCTTGCAAAACCATAGAGACTTACATCCCATTCTTTTGGTTTCTCTTGAGAGAATAAAGCATTGCTAAATAATAAACTAGCAATACCAGCGAAGATTAATTGAGTTTTCTTCATAATATTAAACAGTTTTTTGTGATTTTAACATCGCTAAACTGATAATAAAAAAAACTCTATAAAAATTTTGTATATATTTTTGTAAATAAGTATAGTTACTTTTTAAAACGTTCCCATTTTATCATCATAAACTTATCTCCGAATTCGGTAATGATGAGCCCAGAACCTTTGAGATTTTCTTCATTTCTGATGTATTCTGCCAGTTCTATTTGTTTGAAAACCTTATAAGTAGCATGGAAATCAGAATGTGGAGGTTTTTTTATATTGTATTCCTTAATCCAGGAACTGATGGTGACATGAGAAATACCCAGAATACGCTCTATTTCTCGTAAACTGAGGCCTTCTAAATAGAGTTGTAAAGCTTTCGTTACATAGTAATCATCTATCTTTTTGCCAATTTTATTGACGGTGAAATAGTAATTGCAGTCTCTACAAAAATAGCGCTGTTTTCCTTTAACAATGCCACTTTTTACGATTTCGGAGTTTTCGCATTTCGGGCAACAATTTATTTTCATATATACATTTTTAGCAAAGATATACTTATTTTGCAATAATAATGTTAAATAAAATTAATTTTTTCTAAAAATTTTGAAGGCAAAAAGTTAATATGTATATTTGCAACCAATGAAAACGATAAATTTTTTATTGAACATAAATATCGGACTTCAATCCGACGGACAAAATATTTTTATTTATTGAAAACGAAGCTGTTGGGGCTTCGTTTTTTTTGCTTAAAAACCAGAAAATCATGATTAAATTATCCAGATTGTCACTTGAAAGCGTTGAAAAATTATTAAATCAAGCGCTAGAATTCGCAAACGGCAAAACAGTAAAGGCCAAATCAGACATTTTTGTAGCGAATCTTTTCTTTGAAGACAGCACCAGAACGAAAATAAGTTTTGAGGTGGCTGAGAAAAAATTAGGATTGCACGTAGTGCATTTTGATGAGTCAAAAAGTTCTATCAATAAAGGCGAAAGTCTTTTAGATACGATTAAAACGCTGGAATCAATTGGGATAAACCTTTCCGTAATCAGACACCAAAAAACCAGATTTTATGATGAATTGAAAGGTGTGAAAATGGGTGTGGTAAATGCAGGAGACGGAATTGGACATCACCCAAGTCAAGCGTTACTAGATTTAATAACCATCAAACAAGAATTTGGTGATTTTAAAGATTTGAAAGTGGGAATCGTAGGAGATATCAAACACAGTAGAGTAGCCAATTCTGATGCAGATACACTGAGAAGATTAGGTGCGAAAGTATATTTTTCTGGACCAAGAGAATGGTTTGACGAAGGAAGTATAATGAATGGAACCTACAGAGATTTAGATGCAATGATTACTGATGTAGATGTGCTCATTTTATTAAGAATTCAGCACGAAAGACATGATGAAAAAATGAAATTGACGCCTCAAGATTATCTCAAAAAATATGGTCTTACCAAAGAGCGTGAGCAAAAAATGAAACCAAATGCCATCATCATGCATCCCGCTCCAATCAATAGAGGGGTAGAAATAGACAATGATTTGGTAGAATGTGAACGTTCTAGAATCTTTAAACAAATGCAAAATGGAGTATTTGCAAGAATGGCCATCTTGAAAAAAGTGTTAGAAGAAAGAGGTTTTGAATTTGAATAAATTAATACAGATAAAAGTGAAAAGTCAGAGTAATACTGCTCTGGAAATCTATTAAAAAGGAATGAAAAAGAAATTAATTTTAGAATCAGGTGAAGTTTTTCACGGACAAGGTTTTGGTGCAAATACCGATACTGAAGGAGAAGTGGTGTTCAATACTGGAATGACTGGTTATCAAGAACTCATTTCAGACCCTTCATATTGCGGTCAGATTGTAACCATGACTTATCCATTAATTGGTAATTACGGAATTAATAGAGATGATTTCGAAAGTATTGAGCCCGCAATTAAAGGCTTAATCGTGAGGGAATTATGTGATTTTCCTTCTAATTTCAGAAGTCAATTGTCTCTAGATGAATTTTTTGCCAAAAAAAAGCTATCAGGAATTTCAGGGATTGATACCAGAAAACTGACTAGAATTATCAGAAATCACGGGGTTTTAAAAGGAAAAATTGTAGATGAAAATGCAAATGAAACAGCAGTAATTGCTGAACTGAAAACTAAAAATTTCCCAACCAATCAAGTAGAGCAAGTTTCTACCAAAACGCCTTATGCAAGTCCGGGAAGAGGTTTCAAAGTGGTTTTAGTGGACTTTGGTTCTAAATTAGGCATCATCAGAGAACTTTCGCAGAGAGATTGCGACATCATCGTGGTATCTCAAGATACAACTGCAGATGAGATTCTGTTAATGAATCCAGATGGAGTAATGCTTTCTAACGGTCCTGGTGATCCACAAGATGTAAAAGGTGCTTCAGAATTAATTAATGGTTTACTTGGGAAAGTTCCAATCTTCGGAATTTGTTTAGGTCACCAGTTAATTGGTTTGGCTTGTGGAGCAAAAACCTATAAATTAAAATTCGGTCACAGAGGTGGAAATCACCCAGTTCTAGATTTAAAAACAGGAAAAGTAGCGATTACTTCTCAGAATCACGGTTATGCAATAGACGAAGAATCTCTAGAAAGCACCGATTTAGAAGTAACACACATCGCTCTGAATGATAAAACAAACGAAGGAGTTCGTCATAAAAAATATCCATGTTTTTCAGTACAATATCACCCAGAAGCAAGTCCAGGTCCAGAAGATGCGAATTATCTTTTTGATGAATTTGTAGAAATGATGGAAGAGTTTAAAATTAAGAACTAATTACTAAAAATTTGTAAAAAGAAAAAATGAAAAGAACAGATATTAAAACCATTTTAGTAATAGGAAGCGGTCCAATTATCATCGGGCAAGCTGCAGAATTTGACTATGCAGGAACTCAGGCTTGCCTTGCATTAAAAGAAGAAGGGTACAGAGTAATCCTCATCAATTCTAATCCTGCAACCATCATGACCGATGTAGAAATTGCAGACAAAGTGTATATAGAGCCTATTTCTCTTCCATTTGTAAGTCATATCATCAGAAAAGAACGTCCAGATGCGCTTTTGCCAACTTTGGGTGGACAAACTGGATTGAACATGGCGGTAGAATTACAGAATTCTGGAATTTTAGAAGAATGTGGAGTAGAAGTTCTTGGGACTAAACTTTCTGCCATCAATAGAGCAGAAGACAGAGATTTGTTCCGTGAATTAATGAGAGAATTAAACGAGCCGGTTCCAGATTCTGATATTGTAAATACAGTAGAAGGCGCATTAGCTTTTGCAGAAAAAATTGGTTATCCATTAATTGTTCGTCCTGCTTTTACCATGGGTGGAACAGGTGGTGGAATCGCTCATGATGAATACCAACTGACAGAAATTGCAGAACTTGGACTGAAATATTCTCCAGTGACTCAATGTTTAATTGAAAAATCAATTGCTGGGTTTAAAGAAATAGAATACGAAGTAATGCGCGACAAAAACGATAACGCTATCGTGGTTTGTAATATGGAAAACATAGATCCAGTAGGTGTTCATACTGGAGATTCTATCGTAGTTGCGCCTTCGCAAACGCTTTCTGACAGAGAATATCAGATGCTCAGAAATGCTTCACTTAAAATTATTAGAGCTCTCGGAATAGAAGGAGGCTGTAACGTACAGTTGGCTTTAGACCCTCATTCTTTCAACTATTATATTATCGAAGTAAATCCTAGAGTTTCTAGAAGTTCGGCTTTAGCAAGTAAAGCAACAGGTTATCCTATTGCGAAATTAGCTGCTAAAATTGCAGTGGGACTTACTTTAGACGAAATGCTTAATCCAGTTACAGGAAAAACTTATGCTTGTTTCGAGCCTGCTCTGGATTATGTGGTAACTAAAATTCCTAGATTCCCATTTGATAAATTCGAAACGGCTGACAGAAGACTTTCTACCCAAATGAAAGCAACGGGTGAAGTAATGGCGATTGGTAGAAGTTTTGAAGAATCATTAATGAAAGCTATTCGTTCTTTAGAAACGGGATTGCAACATTTAGGATTAAAAACCAAACCTGCACTTGCCTTAACAGACGAAGATATCGAACGCAGAATTAGAGTGTGTGATGACGAAAGATTATTCATCATAGGCGAAGCTTTAAGAAGAGGTTATGATTGGGAAACCATCGTAGAATGGAGTAAAATAGATAAATTCTTCGTTTGGAAATTCAAAAAACTGATTGATTTTGAAAAAACCATTGCGGAAAATAAATTCAACAAAGAAATATTACTGGAAGCGAAAAGATTAGGCTTCTCAGACATTAATATCGCACATCTTTGGGAAACAGACCACAGAGAAATCTTCAAGTTCAGAAAAGAAAACGGAGTGATGCCAGTTTATAAAATGGTAGATACTTGTGCTGCAGAATTTGAATCTGAAACCCCTTATTTCTACGGAACGTATGAAGAAGAAAACGAGAGCATCCCTTCGGTTAAAGAAAAAATCATCGTTTTAGGTTCTGGTCCTATCAGAATTGGTCAAGGGGTAGAATTTGATTACGCTACTGTTCATTCAGTTTGGGCAATCAAACAAATGGGTTACGAAGCGATTATCATCAATAACAATCCAGAAACCGTTTCTACAGATTTCTCGATTTCGGATAAGCTATATTTCGAGCCTCTAACAGAGGAAGATGTAATGAACATCATAGAACTCGAAAAACCAAAAGGAGTGATTGTACAATTTGGTGGACAAACCGCGATCAACCTTGCAGATAAATTAGCAGCTCATGGTGTAGAAATTCTGGGGACTTCTCTAGAAGATTTAGACAGAGCCGAAAACAGAGATAAATTCGAACATGCACTTCAAGAATTAGGCATTCCACAACCATTGGGTAAAACGTGTTTCTCTAAAGAAGAAGCAATTAAAATTGCCAATGAAATCGGATTCCCAGTATTGGTGAGACCAAGTTACGTTCTGGGAGGAAGAGCGATGGAAATAGTATACAACGATGCAGAATTAGACCATTACATGGAACATGCGGTAGATGCAAGTCCAGAACACCCTGTTTTAGTAGACCGTTACCTCACCGGAAAAGAAGTAGAAGTAGACGCGATTTGCGATGGCGAAACCACCGTAATTCCAGGAATTATGGAACATATCGAAAGAGCGGGAGTTCACTCAGGAGATTCTATTGCAGTATATCCTCCACAAACGCTTACTCCAGACCAGATTGCAACATTGGAAGATTATACCAAACGTTTAGCAAAAGGTTTGAAAGTAGTAGGTTTAATGAATATTCAGTATGTAATTTCTGATGGAAATGTCTATGTGATTGAGGTAAATCCTCGTTCATCAAGAACCGTTCCTTTCTTGTCAAAAATCACAGAAGTTCCGATGGCGAATTTGGCGACCAAAGCAATTCTCGGAGCAAATCTGAAAGATTTAGGCTATCAAGATGGATTGGTTCCAAATAAAGAAGGAATTTTTGTAAAAGTACCAGTCTTCTCATTCAGTAAATTAACAAGAGTAGATGTAACACTGGGGCCAGAAATGAAATCTACAGGAGAAGTAATGGGCAAAGATTCTACGCTAGAAAAAGCCTTGTACAAAGGTTTAATCGGTGCAGGTAGAAAAGTGCCTTTACACGGTTCTATCTTATTCACCATAGATGATGTAAATAAACCAGAAGCCGCAAAATTAGCAAAAAGATTCTACGATATCGGTTTCAAAATTTGGGCAACCAGAGGAACTTCTAGATATTTTAACGAACTTAATATTCCAACCAAAATTGGATATAAAATAGAAGAAGAAACAGAGAACTTAATCAGTTTAATCCAAAAAGGAAAAGTACAATATGTAGTGAATACCACTACGAAAGGAAAACAATCGATGAATGACGGGTTCTTAATCCGTAGAACTTCGGTAGAAAATGGCGTTCCTTGTCTTACCAGTATGGATACTGTAGAAGCAATGCTCAAAGTTATCGAAAGCATGACTTTCAAAATGGAAAAAATGTAAAAATTTTCTCTAGAAATACCAATCCTTCAAGGTTTTAAAACTTTGAAGGATTTTTTTTGTCTTGAAGGATTTTTTTTATCTTTATCAAAAATTAAAAATAAAAAATATGAAAAAACTGATATTTTCTTTAGCATTGGCAGTAAGTGTACACGCTTTTGCTCAACAATATAACATTCCAGCAGTTAGTCCAAGACAAACCGTAGAACAGCAATTTTCGGTGACCAAAATCTCTATAGAATATGGTAGACCTGCGGTAAAAGGAAGAAAAATCTTCGGAGAATTGGTTCCTTTCGGTCAAGTATGGAGAGCTGGAGCCAATGAAGCCACCAAAATTACTTTTGGTCAAGAAGTGCTTTTTGGCGGTCAAAAAGTGAAAAAAGGAACCTATGCATTGTATGTAGTTCCTCAAGAAAAAGAATGGAAAATCATTTTAAATAGAGGGGTTAACAATTGGGGAGCTTATACCTATGATGCAAAAGACGATGTAGCAACCACTACCGTTCCTGTAAAAATGATGAATGAAAAAATGGAGCGTTTTACCATTAATTTCGAAGACATTACAGACGAAAAACTGAATTTAGTTTTCGAGTGGGACAAAACCAGAGCAGATGTTCCGGTAGAAATTCTGAATGTAGAAGAAACGCTACAGATTATTGATAATTTAAAAGCCATTAAAAAAATAGAAAGCGATATCAAAAAGAAAAACGAACCGAAAAAGTAATTTTTGGGCGCGTCCTTTTTTTGCCAACGCTAAAAACGCTTTTAGAAATTTTTCTAAAAGCGTTTTTTCATCCGCCGAAAAAAGGTCGGTCTTCGTGTAGTCGCTTTTTTAATTTTTTTCTAAAAATTTAAAAAGAGCTCCAACAATACACTTCGCCCTCGCGCAAAAACAACAGAATTTTAAATAATTGTCACTCTGAGCGGTAGTCGAAGAGTCCCATCCAACATTTCACATCTAAAATCTCACATCTAAAATCTAAAATCAAAAATACTTGTTCATTTTTCGGTTGTATCATCCATTCCTAAAAATTTACATTTGCATTACTTTGTCAAAGTTTTAAAATCTTTGACAAAGTTTATCATATCTTTTTTCAATCATTATATATCAATCATCATTTATGAACTTACCTAACGATATCATGTATAATGCTTCTTTCAATAAAGATGCAAGTTTTGAAGGCGTTTTTTGGATGGGCGTAAAAACTACAGGAATTTTCTGTAGACCAACATGCACTGCCCGAAAACCAAAACCCGAAAACGTAGAATTTTTCAGCAATACGAAAGATGCGATTCTAAAAGGATATCGCCCTTGTAAGGTTTGTAAACCATTAGAAAAACTGAACGAAACCCCGAAATATATTCAGGAAATCATCACAGAATTAGCAGAAAATCCTTCTTTGAAGTTCAAAGATTACGACTTGGTAAAACGCGGAATAGAACCTGCAACCATGAGACGTTGGTTTCTGAAAAATCACGGAATCACGTTTCAGGCGTATCAAAGAATGTTCAGAATTAATTCTGCATTTAAGAAAATACAACAAGGCGAAACCGTAACAGAAACCGCTCTGGAAAGTGGCTACGAAAGTTTAAGTGGTTTTACCGAAAGTTTTAAAAATGTTTTCGGAGTGTCTCCTAAAAATTCTAAAAATCAGAAAGTAATTGATTTAAAACGCATCGAAACGCCACTCGGAACCATGTATGCTGCTGCAACGGATGAAGGAATTTGTATGCTAGAATTTACAGACAGAAAAATGCTGGAAACCGAATTAAAACACCTCTCTAAATCCTTAAATGCCAATATTATTCAAGGAGAGAATCCTTATTTTAAAATTTTAGAAGAACAAATTACCGAATATTTTGAAGGAAAAAGAAAAGAATTTACTGTTCCACTTCATTTTGTAGGTTCAGATTTTCAGAAATCAGTTTGGGAAGTGTTGATGAAAATTCCCTACGGTGAAACATGGAGCTATGCCCAACAATCTGAAATTTTGGGAGATAGCAAAAAAGTAAGAGCAGTGGCAAATGCCAATGGAATGAATAAAATATCCATCTTGGTTCCTTGTCACAGAGTGATTGGCAGCGATGGAAATCTTACAGGTTATGGCGGTGGAATTTGGCGAAAACAAAAACTACTAGAATTAGAAGGCGCTATTCTATTCTAATTATTTATGTTTTTTCAATTAAAACTTCGGTTTTAAATAGATAGCATCAATTCTTTTAATTTCTGTAACACTTGTTACAAAGCGGTTTTTCAGAAAAATTCAATTTTGCATTTAATAAAGATCAACAGAGTCTTTTTTAACCCAATAAATTGAGAATTTCCATGAAAAGCATTTGTCCTAATACCTTTCAAACGATGATAAACGATACCATTCAGTTGGTAGACGTCAGAGAACGCTATGAATTTGAATTGTATAAAATGAATCTTCCTATCGTAGAAAATATTCCCTTCAGCGAGATAGAAGAGTTATGGTCACATTTTGATGCTGATAAAAAAATCGTTTTGGTTTGTAACAACAGTGTCAGAAGTAAAAGTGTTGCCAAATACTTGGAAGACAGAGACTTTAACCAGATTTACTATTTAGAAGGTGGTTTGGTGAAATGGCAACAAAATAATTTACCTCTTTTTGGAAATCCACCAGAAATAATTTCCCATTCCCTTTCTATAACTGGAGAATGTTTAAATTGAAATATCGAAAATTACCTTTTGAAACGTCAGAATTTTTCTGGCGTTTTTTTCTTTCTAACAAAAGAATTTTCTGAATGTAACATAAGTTACTGCACATGATTTTTCTCACTTCTATTTTTGCCGAAGAAATAGAGAACGTATATTAAAATTCTCGATTTCAATAATTAAAATAAATGACAAAAAAGAAAAATTTAAATACAATGAGAAAATTTTTAACGGTAGTTTTTGTTTTTTCGCTCGTTCTGAAAGGTTTCTCTCAAGATACCATCAGAATTTCTAGAGCAGAATTAGAACAAAGAATGGTAGACCAAAATCTTCAAGTGAAATTGGCTAATGACGAAGCCAAATTAGCACAAGCAGAACTATTGGGAACGAGAGCAATGTATTTACCCAACGTAAATGCTTCTTACACCTTTTCGAATACCAATAATCCTTTGTATGCTTTCGGTTCTAAATTGAATCAAGAGCGTATCACGCAAATGGATTTTGACCCAGCTAAATTAAATGCTCCAGACGCGATTTCTAATTTCGCTACTAAAATTGAGGTGCAACAACCCATCATCAACATGGATGCGGTGTATCTTAAAAAAGCAGGACAAGTAAAATCTGAAGTTTTAAAAATTAAAGCAGAAAGAACCAAAGAGTACATTCAGTTTGAGTTCAAAAAAGCATATATGCAACTGCAATTAGCGTACAGAATGCTTGAAACACTTGAAAATGCTAAAACCACAACGCTAGCCAATAAAAAAGTAATCGACAATTATTTCAAAAACGGAATGATTCAGAAAACAGAAGTGTTGTACATAGACGTTCGTGTAAAAGATATTGAAAATCAAATCGCTTATGCGAATTCTAACATAAAAAATGCTTCGGATTACCTTTATTTCTTATTAGACGAAGAGTCTTTCAATAAGGTTTTCAAGCCTACTGAAAAATTAGAATTTCAAAACCAGATTTTAGAAAATACGGCTACACTAAATGTAGAAAGAAAAGACTTACAGGCGTATCAAAAATCTCTGGAAGCGTACGATTATCTGATTAAATCAACCAAAGCCAAATTTTTACCAAGATTAAATGCTTTCGGAAGTTTTGAATTGTATGATAACAAATTTGCACAATTTGGTGCCAATGGTTATTTGGCAGGAGTTCAGTTGTCTTGGAATGTTTTTGATGGATTAAAAGCAAAATCTGAACAGGAAAAATACAAAGCAGAACTCACCAAAGCACAAACCGAAATCACTCAGTATAATAGACAAAGTCAGTTAGAACTCAATAAAGCAAATCGCCAACTTCAAGATGCCGAAAATAAAGTAAATCTTACTAAACTAGCGCTGGAACAAAGCAAAGAAGCCTACAGAATTCGTAAAAACAGATACGACCAAGGTTTAGAGAAATCATCAGACTTATTAATGAGCGAAACCACGATGTCTCAAAAAGATTTGGAATATCAACAAGCTATTTTTGAATACAATGTCGCTTTAGAATACTATAAATTTTTAAAACAATAACAATAAAATCTACATATGAAAACATATATTTATTCAGCATTATTTTTAGGAAGCGTATTCCTTGCAAGTTGTTCTTCAGACGAAAATAAATCTTCAGAATTGAATGACAAACCAATCGCGGTTACCGTAAATAAATCTGCCACCAACGCAGTAGGTTCTAATGCTACAGCAAGTGGAAAATTAGTCGCTAAAAATTCGGTAAATGTTTCTACCAGAATGATGGGGTACATTACTGCAATGCGCGCAGAAGTTGGGCAATATGTGAATGCGGGTCAACTTTTAGTAAGCATCAACAGTACAGATATTCAGGCAAAAGGCGGACAAGCTTCTGCTGGAATAGCCCAAGCTCAAGCCAATTATAATATTGCGAAAAAAGATTTTGAAAGATTTCAAAATTTATATAAAAATCAATCAGCTTCTCAAAAAGAATTAGATGATATGAGAGCGCGCTACGAAATGGCTCAAGCTGGTTTACAAGCAGCTCAACAAATGAAAAACGAAGTAAACGCTCAGTACAGATATACCAACGTTACAGCACCTATTTCTGGTACGGTTACTGCGAAATATGCCAGTCAAGGGGATATGGCAAGTCCAGGAATGCCTTTACTAACTATAGAATCTCCGGGAGCTTTGCAAGCGCAAGTTTTGGTTTCTGAACAGAATATTACCCTTTTAAAATCTGGAATGTCTGTAAAAGTAACTTTAAAATCTACCAACAAAGAAGTTTCGGGTACGGTTTCAGAAATCAGCAAATCTTCTGCAAATACAGGTGGACAATACATGGTGAAAATCAATGTTCCTGCTTCTAAAGATTTATTACCAGGGATGTTTGTGAATGTTCAGTTTCCTTTCAAAAATTCTGGAAATGTAAACCAAGATTTTCAGGATGGCGTAATGATTCCTAAATCTGCAATTGTAGAAAACGGACAGTTAACCGGCGTTTATACCGTAAGTTCACAAAATACAGCAGTTCTAAGATGGGTAAAAGTGGGTAAAACTTTCGGTGATCAAGTAGAAATTTTATCAGGTTTAAATTCAAATGACAAGTACATCATTTCAGCACAAGGAAAATTGTTTAACGGTGCAAAAGTTAGTTTAAAATAATATGAGTTCCGAGATACGAGATACGAGTTTTTTACTCGAAACCCGTAACCCGAAACCCGTAACAAATAGAGAATAGTATGGAAAAAGGATTTGCAGGACGCATCGCCGAGTTTTTTATCAATTCAAAATTAACAATTTTGTTGATGATTGCATTGATGATTATTGGGGTGTACAGTTCCACATTAATACCAAGAGAAGAAGAGCCACAGATTATTGTTCCGATGGCAGACGTAATGGTAGGTTATCCCGGTGCTTCACCGAAAGAGGTAGAAAGCAGAGTGGTAAAACCATTAGAAAAAATCATCTCAAACATAAAAGGAGTAGAGCACGTTCATTCTATGGCAATGAACGGACAAGCCATGATTATCGTTCAGTTTTATGTAGGCGAAGATACAGAGCGTTCTTACGTGAAACTCTATGACGAACTCATGAAAAATAAAAATATTTTTCCGAAAGGCGTTTATGAACCGATGGTGAAAACCCGTTCTATTGATGATGTTCCGATGTTGGGTTTAACACTTTGGAGTGAAAAATATAACGATTACGAACTTCGTCAGATGACAGAAGAATTGTCTTCGGAAATCAAGAAAATTAAAGACGTTTCTTTAACCAAAGTCATTGGAGGAAGAAACCGCCAGTTAAAAGTTGAGTTAGACAAAGATAAAATGGCTGAATTGAGCATTGATGCATTAAACGTAATGCAAATGATTCAAGCCAATAACGGAAGTTCACAATCAGGAAGTTTTGATTCTAATGACACAGAATATCTATTGACGACAGGACAGTTTTTAAGTTCTGCAGAGGATGTAGAAAATTTGGTGGTGGGAACTTCGCAAAATATGCCAGTTTACTTGAAACAAGTCGCAAAAATAGAAGATGGAGCGCAATCTCCAGCGAATTATGTGAGTTTCGGTTACGGAAATGCTAATGAAAATGGCAAAAAATTCAAATCAGAATATCCTGCGGTTACACTTTCGGTTTCTAAAGTGAAAGGAGCTGATGCAATGAAAATTTCGGAGCAAATTTTGGATAAAGTAAATGAATTGAAGAAAACTTTAATTCCAAATGATGTTCATGTAGAAATTACGAGAAACTACGGAGAAACCGCTTCTCACAAAGTTTCAGAATTATTAATGCACCTTGGTGTAGCGATTTTAGCGGTTACCATTTTGGTAATGCTCGCAATGGGTTGGAGAGGCGGATTAGTCGTGTTCTTCTCAGTTCCTTTAACCTTTGCATTAACGCTTTTCAGTTACTATATGTTGGGTTACACCCTAAACAGAATTACACTTTTCGCATTGGTTTTTGTGGTGGGAATTGTAGTAGATGACAGTATTATTATTGCTGAAAACATGCACCGACATTTCCACATGAAGAAATTGCCATTCAAACAAGCGGCTATTTATGCCATTAATGAAGTTGGAAACCCAACCATTTTGGCAACGTTCACCGTAATTGCTGCCATTTTACCAATGGCTTTCGTAAGCGGAATGATGGGACCTTATATGTCTCCAATGCCAATTGGTGCTTCTATTGCGATGATGCTTTCATTGTTCGTAGCGTTAACCGTTACTCCTTATTTAGGTTATCATTTATTGAAAGTAAAAGATAACGAAGAGCACAAGGAAGAACAGGGAATGGAAACCAGCAAAATATATAAAATTTACAAAAAAATAGAGCAGCCATTCTTAGACAGCGGCAAAAAACGTTGGACGATGATGGGAATTACGGTAGTACTATTGTTGATTTCTATGTTGGCTTTCGCTACAAAATGGGTAGCAGTAAAAATGCTTCCTTTTGACAATAAAAATGAAATCCAAGTGGTGATTGATATGCCAGAAGGAACGACTTTGGAAAGAACGGCATCAGTTTCTCAAGAAATTGCGCAGTACTTGAAAACCGTTCCAGAAGTGGTGAATTATCAGTCTTACGTTGGATCTTCTGCACCGATTACTTTCAATGGTTTGGTTCGTCACTACGATATGCGTGGACAAAGCAATACCGCTGATATTCAGGTGAATTTATTACACAAAGAAGACAGAGATAATCAAAGTCACGATGTAGCGAAGAATATTCGTCCAGAAATTCAGAAAATTGCGAAAAAATACAATGCCAATGTAAAAATCGTAGAAGTTCCACCTGGTCCGCCAGTTTTATCAACCATTGTTGCAGAAATTTATGGCCCAGATTACGATGAGCAAATTAAAGTAGCCAACCAAGTTCAAAATATTCTGAACAATACAGATGATGTGGTAGATGTAGATTGGATGGTAGAAGCGCCACAAAAAGAGTTTAAATTGGTTGCTGATAAAGAAAAAGCAATGTTGAACGGTGTTGCACCAGCGCAAATTGTAGGAAATCTTACGTATTTAATGGGTGAACATCCTATCGGAAATCTGTATGATGAAAAATCAAATGATGCGGTAGATATCGTAATGAAATTGAATGATGCGGATAAAACATCAATTACTGACATTACTGATTTGAAAATTAAAGGACAAATGGGGAATATGGTTCCTGTAAGTGATTTAGTGAAAGTTCAGCGCGAAGAATTACAGAAAACCATTTACAGAAAAGACCAAAAAAGGGTAGTGTATGTATTAGCAGATATGGCAGGAGGTTTAGAAAGTCCAGCCTATGCAATCTTAGGAATGGAAGAGAAATTGAAAAAAATACAACTTCCAAAAGGATATTCTATTAATGAACTGTACATGAATCAGCCAACTAATGAAGACGATTACACGGTGAAATGGGACGGAGAATGGCAAATTACGTTAGAAGTATTCCGAGATTTAGGAGCAGCTTTTGCAGTGGTAATTATCATTATCTACATGCTGATTGTAGGTTGGTTCCAAAACTTTAAAACACCAATGGTCATGATGGTTGCGATTCCGCTTTCTTTGATTGGTATTGTACTTGGTCACTGGTTATTAGGAGCGTTCTTCACCGCAACTTCATTCATCGGAATGATTGCTTTAGCGGGAGTCATGGTAAGAAACTCGGTATTGCTCATTGACTTTATAGAAATTCGACTCAATGAAGGAATTCCAATTAAACAAGCGATTATAGAAGCAGGAGCTGTAAGAACTACACCAATTTTATTAACAACGGGAGCGGTAGTTATAGGAGCGGTAATCATCTTATTCGACCCTATTTTCCAAGGATTAGCCATTTCATTAGTTTTTGGAGCAATCGTTTCTACTTTGTTGACGCTAATTGTCATTCCGTTGATTTATTACATGACCGAAAAGAAAAAATGGGAGAAAATACACGCAGATGAAAAAAGTGAATATGGTGAGATTTCTTCAGAGGATAACTTATAAAAAAAATGTATTCAATATGAAACTTTTAATGATTACAGCGATTAGAGAATTTGAGAAAAATGTAAAAGATATTCTCAATCATTCTGGAGTAAAATCTTTTTCATATCACTATGTAAAAGGTTACAAAAATGAAAGCGATGGCAGTTCAGAAAACTGGTTCGGAGCTTCACACACTGAGATAGATTCTGTATTATTTGCCGTTTTTATCGACGAGAATTTTACTGAAGAAGTGTATAGAAAAGTGGAGTTTTTCAATGGAAAACAAAAATCCCTTTCTAAAATCCACGTGGCTACAATGAATATAGAAAAATCAATATAACAATAAAAATATGAAGACAAGAGTAATCCACGGGTTCGCAGGAACCATGATATTAACAAGTTTGTTACTGGGAATTTTTGTACACCAAAATTGGTTTTGGTTAACAGGTTTCGTAGGTGCTAATTTGTTTCAAAACGCTTTTACCAACTGGTGTTTGTTAAGTACCATTTTAGAAAAATTGGGCTTAAAAGACGAAAAAGACACTTGTTGTAACTAATAAATTTTCAATTGTGTTTATAGGCTTCGTTTGTATTTTACAAATGGGGCCTTTTTTTTATTACATTTGTTAAAATTAACATCATGGATTTCAGCATACAACCCATTTTAGAAACGCACAAAGTAAGACTGGTTCCGCTTCAGGAATCAGATTTCGAAAGATTGTATCAAGTCGCTTCAGACCCTTTGGTTTGGGAACAACACCCGAATAAAAACCGTTTTCAAAAAGATATTTTTAGAAATTTTTTTGATGGAGGCATGATTTCCGAAGGCGCTTTTATCATCATCGATAAAATGAGCAATGAAGTAGCGGGAAGTACCAGATTTTACAGTTATGACGAAGATGAAAACTCTATTTTCATAGGCTATACTTTTTATGGTAGGAAATTTTGGGGCGGTCAGTTGAATCCTATTGTTAAAAAAATGATGCTAGACTACATTTTCCAATATGTAGATTTGGTAAAGTTTCATGTAGGCGCAGAAAATTGGCGTTCCCGAAAAGCCATGGAAAAATTAGGAGCCGAATTCAAAGGAGAAGTAATGGTAGCCTATCATGGAGAACCTACCAAACAAAATGTAGAATATTGGATTAAAAAAGAAAACTGGAAATAATTACATACAACCTTTCAAAGCATTAGCTCCCCAAATAATAGCAATCAAAGAAAGCGTTCCTTTGACTGAGAAAAATAAAATGCCGAGCCAACCGTATTTTTTAAGAAGGGTTTTCCATTTTGGAGTCTTTTTTTCTTCCATAAATATTTTTTTTAATTAAAATGTTAAAAATCTTCGTTGATGTGTTTATCTCTAAATCCTAAAAAGTATAAAACCCCGTCTAAACCAATGGAAGAGATAGATTGTCTGGCATTTTCTTTAACCTTTGGTTTGGCGTGAAAAGCAATTCCCAAACCTGCAATGTTCAGCATTGGTAAATCATTAGCGCCATCTCCTACAGCAATCACTTGATCTAATTCTATATTTTCTACCTGAGCCAAAAATTTCAAAAGTTCTGCTTTTCTGTTTCCATCTACAATGTCTCCCAAATGTTTCCCCGTAAGCTTTCCGTCTTTTATTTCGAGTTCGTTGGCATATAAATAATCTACTCCAAAACGTTTTTTTAGATATTTCCCGAAAAAGGTAAATCCTCCAGAAAGAATAGCGATTTTATAACCACATTTCTTTAAAATATGCATCAGTCGGTCTGCACCATCCATAATCGGAAGATTTTCTGCAATTTCTTGCAATACAGATTCGTCTAAACCTTCGAGAAGCGAAACACGTTTTTTAAAACTTTCGCTAAAATCTATTTCGCCGCGCATCGCTGCTTCGGTGATGGCTCTTACTTCTTCACCAGCTCCAGCTTTTTCTGCTAATTCATCAATAACTTCTGTTTTGATTAAAGTAGAATCCATGTCAAAACAGATTAATCGTCTGTTTCTGCGGTAAATATTATCTTTTTGGAAAGAAATATCAATGTCTAATGCGCCACTTAAAGTCACAAATTTTTCGTGAATCAAATTCACATTTTGAGGAGTTCCACGCACCGAAAATTCTATACAAGACCTGTTTTGACTATCGTCTTCAGAATCGAGTGGAATTCTTCCCGTCAAACGTTTAATGGTATCGATGTTGAGACCTTGCTCTGCAATAACTTTGGTGACATGAGCTAATTGGTTGGCTTCTATTTTTTGACCAAGAACCGTAATTACGTAGCTTTCTTTACCTTGCCTAGAAACCCATTGATCATAGTCTGCTCTTTCTATGGGCGTAAATTTCGCTTGTACACCAAGTTCGTATGATTTAAAAAGCAAGTCTTTCAAAATATTGCCTTGCATTTGTGGGTCTAATCGAAACAAAATGCCTAAAGATAAAGATTGATGAATGTTTGCCTGACCAATATCGAGAATCGTTGCATTGTGTTTACTTAAAATTTCAGTGAGCGATGAGGTTACCCCGGGTTTATCTTCTCCAGTAATACTCATTAATACAATTTCATGTTTGGTCATATCAATTCTTTGCCCAAAAATACACAATTTCTGCAAAATTCCCTTTCACTAACTTTCGTTTTCTTTTCTGAAATTTTTAATTTAATAGATATTTTATCTTTCAAATTCTTTTATTGTAAAAAATAAATTTATCTAACGTTTAATTTTGAAAAATATTTAACAAAATGCGAATTTTTTTATTGATTCTTTAAAATTTGATATATTTACCGAAATTCAAATTCAACATAATGTCAAAGAAAAATAAAGATTTCGGGATTGAAAAAGTTTTAAAAAATTTAGGAATTAAAGCAGAGAATAAAGGTACTTCTACCGGCGGAAAATGGTTTGCCACAGGAAAAGTAATCGAAAGTTACTCACCAGTAGATGGAAATTTAATTGCTAAAGTCACCGCTTCTTCTAAAAAAGACTACGAAAAAGTAATCGCAGAAGCAGAAAAAGCATTCAAGGAATTCAGATTGATGCCAGCTCCAAAACGTGGAGAAATCGTAAGACAGTTTGGCGATAAACTCAGAAAACATAAAGAAGATTTAGGAAAACTCGTTTCTTACGAAATGGGGAAATCACTGCAGGAAGGTTTGGGCGAAGTTCAGGAAATGATAGACATCTGCGATTTTGCAGTAGGTTTATCTCGTCAGTTACATGGTTTAACCATGCATTCAGAACGTCCAGGTCACAGAATGTACGAACAATATCATCCATTAGGCATTGTAGGAATTATTTCTGCATTCAATTTTCCAGTGGCCGTTTGGTCTTGGAATACTGCGTTAGCTTGGATTTGTGGAGATGTTTGCGTGTGGAAACCTTCAGAAAAAACACCATTGTGCGGTATTGCTTGTCAAAACATCATCACAGAAGTGCTTCAAGAGAATAATCTTCCTTTAGGAATTTCAAATTTAGTCATCGGAGATGCAGAAATTGGGGATTTAATGGCAAAAGACACTAGAATTCCTCTAGTTTCGGCAACAGGTTCTACCAGAATGGGAAAAATTGTAGCTCAAAATGTAGCGGCTAGATTAGGAAAATCTCTTCTAGAATTAGGAGGTAACAATGCAATTATCGTAACACCGGATGCTGACATTAAAATGACGGTAATTGGTGCGGTTTTCGGAGCGGTAGGAACTGCAGGTCAACGTTGTACTTCAACCAGAAGACTCATCATTCACGAAAGCATTTATGATAAAGTAAAAGATGCGATTGTAGCAGCTTACGGACAATTAAAAATAGGAAATCCTCTAGATCAGAATAATCACGTAGGTCCGCTGATTGATACAGATGCTGTGAAAATGTACGAAGAGGCATTGAAAAAAGTGAAAAAAGAAGGCGGTAAACTGATTGTTGAAGGGGGCGTTTTGAAAGGAAAAGGCTACGAAAGCGGTTGCTATGTAAAACCAGCGATTGCCGAAGCTGAAAACCACTTTGAAATTGTACAGCACGAAACTTTTGCGCCGATTTTATACTTGTTAAAATATTCAGGAGACGTAGAAAATGCCATTGAAATTCAAAATGGAGTAGCGCAAGGTTTATCTTCTGCGATTATGACAAATAATCTTAGAGAAGCTGAAAAATTCCTTTCTCACGCAGGTTCAGATTGTGGAATTGCCAATGTAAACATCGGAACTTCTGGTGCTGAAATTGGTGGAGCTTTCGGTGGAGAAAAAGAAACAGGAGGCGGTAGAGAATCAGGTTCAGACGCTTGGAAAGTTTACATGAGAAGACAAACCAACACCATCAATTACACCACAAACCTACCTTTAGCACAAGGAATTAAGTTTGATTTGTAAAATGCTAGATGTTAGATGCAGGATGCTGGAAGTCTGATTAAACAAGCAACGAAGTTGCGTAAGAAATAGCATAGTGCGAAGCGCTATAAAAATATTATAAATTGAATCGCACAGCGATGAATGATTTCAAAGAATTGTAATTTATTCCAATAATTTAAAAAACATCAAAACATCAAATCAACAAATTAACAAATTAACAAATTATCACATTAATCATATGAACAAAACAATAGAATTAAGCCACGAAGTTGCAGGCAACAAAGTAAAAGCAACATTAGGAAAACATATTTTAGCAGATGGTTTTGATTTCGTAATGGATTACGAAAAATCTCACGGCTCTTGGATTCATGACCGTTTAACAGGAACAGAATTTCTAGATATGTTTTCTATGTTCGGTTCTGCTTCTGTGGGTTATAATCATCCCTATATCGTAGGAAAATCTGCTTGGTTAGGCAAAATGGCGGTGTACAAACCTACCATGTCTGATGTGTATTTGCAGGAATATGCAGATTTTGTAGAAACTTTTAGCAGAGTTGCGATTCCAGAAGAATTGCCGTATTGTTTCTTTGTAGAAGGAGGAGCTTTAGCAGTAGAAAATGCTTTGAAAACAGCTTTCGACTGGAAAACCAGAAAAAATTGGCTCAAAGGAAGCAAAACAGAAGGTTCTGTAGCAATTCACTTTAAACAGGCTTTCCATGGAAGAAGTGGGTATACACTAAGTTTAACCAATACCAACGACCCAAGAAAATATCAATATTTTCCATTGTTTGATTGGCCAAGAATCATCAATCCGAAATTGTATTTCCCAATCACCGAAGAAAATTTACAGGAAACCATCAAGAATGAACAATTGGCTTTTGTACAGATTGAAGAAGCGATTTTATCAAATCAAGATAAGGCAGCTTGTATCATCATCGAAACCATTCAAGCAGAAGGTGGAGATAATCATTTCCGTGATGAATTTTTAGTAGAATTAAGAAGAATCTGCGACGAAAACGAAATGTTGCTCATTTTTGATGAGGTGCAAACAGGAATCGGAATTACAGGTAAAATGTGGGCGTTCCAAAATTACAGCGTAGTTCCAGACGTGATTTCTTTCGGGAAAAAAGCACAAGTTTGTGGTATTTTGGCAAGCAAAACCAAGCTAGATGAAGTAGAACACCACGTTTTTGCTGAAAGTTCTAGAATCAACTCTACTTTCGGAGGGAATTTCATTGATATGCTAAGATTCCAATTGGTTTTAGAAATTATTGAAAAAGAAAATCTTTTAGAAAATGTTCAGAAACAAGGTGAGTTTTTATTAGAAGGTTTGCAAAAACTTCAAGCGAAGTTTCCGCATCTAATTTCTAATGCAAGAGGAAGAGGATTAATGTGTGCTTTTGATTTACCGGATGGAAAAGCAAGAGCCGATTTCCAAGAAAGACTCTTCGAAGAAAACGTAATTGTACTCATTTGTGGCGAAAAATCGATTAGATTCCGTCCACATTTGAATGTGACTCAAGAAGACTTGCAATTTGCTTTGGATAAAATAGAGAAAATTGCTTCCAACTACTAAAACTTTTAACATTTACTATATTTCTCACAATCGTTCAATTTTTAAAAATTGGGCGATTTTTTTTGACCTCTTTTCATTTCAAAAAATATTCCTATTTTTAAAAAATCTAAAAATAGTTCATTATTATTGATATGAAGAAAGTATTGAGTCTCTTTTCTTGCATTCTTTTCAGTTGGATGCAAGCGCAATTAGGGTATTGGCAAAATGATACCACTACCAAAGATCAAAGCATTTATGCAATTAGAAACATTACCTTGTATCAGGATTACAAAACAGTGATTCCAGATGCAGTTTTGGTCATTCAGAAAGTGGCAAAGTGTTAGAATCGGGTAAAGTAGCAATCCCGAAAAATGCAGTGGTGATTGATGGGAAAGGAAAGTTTGTCTATCCTTCATTTATTGATTTGTATACCAATATTGGCGTAGAAAAAGCTGAGGCAAAACAAGCAGATTCTAGAAGTATATATTTGCCTAATACCGCTTCTGCAGCAGCGTACAATGATGCTGTAAAAGCCTATTCTAGGGCAGTAGATCAATTTACCAATCAAGGAAAAGACTACGAAGAATACTTAAATCAAGGTTTCGGTACAGTTTTAAGTTTCAATCAGGATGGAATCGTGAGAGGTTCTGCGGTGCTGTACAATTTAGGAAACGGAAAACCTGCAGAAAAAATCATCAAAGAAGATGCTGCACTCATGCTTTCTTTTGATAAAGGCAGTTCTAGGCAGTCTTATCCTACTTCTTTGGCGGGTTCTATTGCCTTATTGAGACAGTTTTATTTAGATGCAGATTGGTATGAAAAAGGAGGAAATGCAGTAGAGAAAAATCTAAATTTAGAAGCTTTTAATCAATATAAAAAATTACCAACCATCATAGAAACTTCTGAAAAATGGGACGTTTTAAGAGCGGATAAAATTGGGGACGAAGCCTTACAACAATTCGTTTTTATGGGTTCTGGAAATGAATACCAGAGAGCCAAAGAAATGAAATCTACAGGGGGATTCTTCTTATTGCCTTTAGAATATCCAAAACCGTATCAGGTGAATGATGCTTTAGATGTGGAAAATGCCAATGTTGCTGAATTAAAGCATTGGGAATTAGCGCCTTATAATGCCATATTTCTTCAAAAAGAAAATGTAGACTTTGCCTTCACGATGAACAAGTTGAAAGACAAATCTTCATTCTTAGGAAAAATAAGAGAACTCTATAAAAATGGTTTATCTAAAGAAGTAATTCTGAAATCTTTGACCGAAAACCCTGCAAAAATTGTAAAATCTGAAGCAAATTTGGGGAATTTAAGAAAGGGAAGTTATGCTAATTTCTTATTATTTACTGAAGATTTATTCAGCAAAGATGCCGTTTTACAGGAAAATTGGGTGGCAGGTAAAAATTTCGTAGTCAATAAATTGTTAGACCAAGACATTAGAGGAGTGTATCAACTCACCATCAATAATCAGAACTATGATTTAAAAATTGCAGGCTCTCTTCTGAAGCCTGAAGCTAAAGTAAGTCAGGAGAAAAAAGACGGAAAAGCAAAACTAAACGTAAGCGACTATAAAATGGCTCTGGAATTGGTTTTACCGAAAGATTCTGTACAGAATTATAGAATTCTTTATCCGCTTGCAGATTATAAAAACACCAATGGTTTTGCCCTGAACAAACAAGGAAACAAAGTTCCTTACAGCATCACTTTCGTAAAAAATAATGAAACCGAAACCAAAAAAGAAGAAGAAACGCCAAAAGAAATCGGTAAAATTTGGTATCCTTTTGCAGCTTTTGGAAGCGAACATGTACCGACTCAAAAAGACTATATCATTAGAAATGCTACGGTTTGGACCAATACCTCAAAAGGAATTGTAAAAAATTATGATGTTAAAATTTCTAAAGGAAAAATCGTAGAAGTAGGAACTCAGTTAAGCAAAGGAAACGCTGAAGAAATTGATGGAACCAACTTGCATTTAACCAACGGAATTATCGATGAACACACGCACATCGGACTTTCTAGAGGAGTAAATGAAGCGGGAAGCAACTCTTCTGCGGAGGTAAGAATGAGTGATGTTATCAATCCTGATGATGTGAATTTTTACAGACAAATTGTAGGTGGTGTTACCACAGCTCAACAACTGCATGGTTCTGCAAACCCAATTGGTGGGCAGTCTTCCATTGTAAAATTTGCTTGGGGAGAAAATGCAGAAAATATGAAGTTTCCAAATGCACCTCAGTTCATCAAATTTGCTTTGGGAGAAAACGTAAAACAATCGAATTGGGGCAATAATCCTAATCGTTTTCCTCAGTCGAGAGGTGGAGTAGAACAGGCATTTGACTTTTGGTTTACCAGAGCTTTAGAATATGAAAAAGAAAAGCAAACCAATAAAAATTACAGAAAAGATTTAAGACTGGAAACGCATTTAGAAATTTTAAAATCTAAACGCTACATCACGTGTCACTCTTATGTGCAGAGCGAAATCAACATGTTTATGAAAATTGCAGAGAAATTTAATTTCAAAGTCAATACGTTCACGCACATCTTAGAAGGGTACAAAGTGGCAGACAAGATGAAAATTCACGGAGCAAATGCTTCTACATTCTCAGATTGGTGGGGTTACAAAGAAGAAGTGAGAGAAGCGATTCCTTACAATGCAGCGATTTTATTAAAGTCTGGCGTGAATACAGCCATCAATTCAGATGATGCAGAAATGGCGAGAAGACTCAATCAGGAAGCAGGAAAATTAGCAAAATACGGAAATATTTCTCAAGAAGAGGCTTGGAAAACCGTTACCCTTAATCCTGCCAAAATGCTAAAGTTAGACCAAAAATTAGGAACAATTGAAGTCGGTAAAGATGCTGATTTGGTATTGTGGACGGACAATCCATTGAGTATTTATGCCACAGTAAATAAAACTTTTGTAGACGGAAAACTCATTTTTGATGCTCAAAAGCAAGCCGAAAAAGATGAAATGGTAAAGAATGAGAAAAACAGAATTATTCAAAAAATGTTATTCTCTGACGATGCTAAAAAAGGAAATACCCAATCGGTAAAAACAGAGCAAAAGAAATTGTATCACTGTGACACTTTAGAAGAAGATTTTCATCAACACTAAAAATTAAATTTCATGAAAAAAATATTTTTCACTTTATATATTTTGGTTTCGGCAATGGTTTTGGCACAAAGACCAAATCCTGCACCTGCACAAAAAAATCCAATTGCGATTACCAATGCCACGATTCACACCGCTACAGGAACGGTTTTAAATAATGCTTCCCTAGTTTTTGAAAACGGAAAAATTACCCAGATTAATGGAATCATTCCGAGTAATGCAGAAGTCATCAATGTCCAAAATAAACATGTTTATCCGGGTTTTATTTTGGTGAACAATACATTAGGCTTGGTGGAAATTTCCGCAACCAATGCCACTGTAGATTATAGAGAAGCCAATGACATTTCGCCAGAAGTCCGTTCGCTCATCTCTTTTAATACAGATTCTCACGTTATTCCTGTGATTAGAAGCAATGGCGTTTTATTGACTCAGCCAGTTCTGAAACATGGGACATTGTCTTGCACCTCTTCCATCATGCAATTAGACGCTTGGAACTGGGAAGATGCAGTGGTAGCTACGGATAATGTTTTGCATCTTTCTTGGCCTGAAATTTTTAGAATAGACGATGAAAAAAGAAACAAAGAATTCCAAACCAGAAGAACAGAAAAAATTAAAGAACTGACTTTACTGTTTCAAAGAGCGCAACAATATGATAATCAGCAAGTCAAAGATTATAAACTGAATGCCATAAAACCAGTCTTTGAAAACAGAAAACTATTTGTAGAAGTAGCAGGAGCCAATGAAACGCTGGAAGTGATTGCTTGGGCCAATAAATTAAACCTTAGAAATGTAGTGCTCATCGGTGAAAGCAATTTGGTAGGGGTTTTAGATGATATCAAAAAAAGCAATTTCCCACTCATCATCAAGAGAGTTCACAGTTTGCCAGTCAACAGTTCTGATTCTCCGAGATTACCGTATGAATTTGCAAAATTGGTGCAAGATAAAGGTATTCTCTATGGGTTAGATTACAGCGGAGATATGGAATACCAAAATTCTAGAAATCTTCCGTTTTTGGCTGGAACTACAGTTGCTTATGGTGTAGAAAAAGAAAAAGCCTTACAAAGCATCACCATTAACCTAGCCAAAATGTTGGGAATAGATAAAAACTACGGAACTTTAGAAGTAGGCAAAAGCGCAACACTCTTCATTTCTGAGGGCGATGCACTGGATCAATTGACCAATAATGTTACTGAAGCCTTCATAGATGGTAGAAAAATTAATCTAGACAATCAGCAGAAAGAACTTTACAAAACATATCAAGAGAAGTATCGATTAAATCAGTAATTTTTATAAATTTGTGTTAAAATTAGAAATATGGGAGCAGAATTACCAAGAGTTTCGGTATTTGAAGCAGATGAAATGGTTCAGATACAAATCGTGAAAAAGAAATTAGAAGATGCAGGAATCGCTTGTTCAGTAAGCAATAAATACCTTAATAATTTGCTTTCTACACCTACTGCAACCGCGCTAAAGTTGGAGGTGAACATTCATGACGAGCAAAAAGCTTTTGAAATAATAGACCATTATTTGGCAGAAAAAGAAAACTAAGTTTTCTTTTTTATGGGGAATTAGCTCATCTGGCTAGAGCGTTAGACTGGCAGTCTAAAGGTGGTGGGTTCGAGTCCCATATTCTCCACAAATAAACTTTAAAACACTTGCAATTTTGTGAGTGTTTTTTTGTTTTAAAACAAATTTTATACCCGAAAAGGTATAATCTATATAATTAAATCTATTTTTATACCCGAGAAGGTATATTATTTAACTTTCAAAACGCATTCCTTAAAGCATATTTTTGTAAATTTATTTCTTTTTTAAAATAAAAAAAATGCATTTTTGCAGCCCTTTTAGAATTCAACCATGAAACTTTGTATTGCAGAAAAACCAAGTGTAGCAAGAGATATCGCTAAAGTTTTGGGAGCCACCACTCCTAAAAGTGGCTATATGGAAGGCAATGGTTACTGCGTAACGTGGACTTTCGGACATCTCTGCACCTTGAAAGAACCTCACGATTATGCACCCGAATACAAAGCGTGGAATCTCTTCTTACTGCCCATAATTCCTAAAAATTTCGGAATTAAATTGATTAATAATACCGGTGTAGAAAGACAGTTCAAAGTCATTGAGTCTTTGGTCAAAGAATGTGATGAGGTCATCAATTGTGGGGATGCTGGTCAAGAAGGAGAACTCATTCAGCGATGGGTTTTACAAAAAGCCAAATGTGATAAACCCGTAAAAAGATTGTGGATTTCTTCTTTGACCGAAGATGCCATAAAGGAAGGTTTTGAAAAATTAAAATCTGCTGAAGATTACAAAAATCTCTACTTAGCAGGTAACGCCAGAGCAATAGGAGATTGGCTTCTCGGAATTAATGCTACCCGTTTATTCACCAAAAAATTTGGCGGAAACAAAGCCGTTTTATCAATTGGGAGAGTACAAACGCCTACTTTGGCAATGCTCGTAAAACGCCAAAAAGAAATAGACGCCTTCGTGCAAAAAGACTATTGGGAGCTTAAAACCAAATACCGAGAAGTAATTTTCACAGCAGCAATTGACCGTTTACAATCGGCAGAAAGAGCTGAAAAAGGTTTGGAATATCTCAAACAAAATCTTTTTGAAATCATTGCTTTTGAAATCAAAGAAGGAAAAGAAAAAAATCCTCGATTGTTTGACTTAACGGGACTTCAGGTAGAAGCTAATAAAAAATACGGATTTTCAGCAGAAAGCACACTTAATTATATCCAAAGCCTCTACGAGAAAAAACACACTACTTATCCTAGAGTAGATACCACCTATCTTTCGGAGAATTTATATCCAAAAATTTCGGGAATTCTTAGAAGCATGAATTTTTATTCAGACTTAACAGCTCCTCTTTTAGAAGCGCCAATTCCAATGTCAAAAGCCGTTTTTGATGATGCCAAAGTGACTGACCATCATGCAATTATCCCAACGGAAATTCCGCCAACTTCCAATTTAACCAGAGAAGAAAAATTAGTCTATGATTTGGTGGCGAAGCGTTTTATAGCGGTTTTTTATCCAGAATGTAAAATTTCGAATACTTTGGTAGAAGGTCAGGTAGGAACCATCAATTTCAAAGCATCGGGAAAACAAATTCTCGAGCCAGGTTGGCGCTTAGTCTATGCCAAAGACCAAAAAGAAACGACTGAAAAAGAAGAAAAAAACGAAGAACAACTTATTCCCGAATTTACAGTGGGCGAAAAAGGCGAACACGAACCTTTCGTGCATCAGGGAAGAACTTCTCCGCCAAAACCATATACAGAAGCTACATTGCTGAGAGCCATGGAAACTGCAGGAAGACAAGTGGAAGACGAAGAACTGCGTGAACTTTTGAAAAACAACGGCATCGGTAGACCTTCTACCAGAGCAAACATCATAGAAACACTTTTTAAAAGAAAATACATCGAAAAGAAAAGGAAAAATCTTTTCGCGACTCAAACGGGTATTGATTTAATTGATACCATAGAAGATGAATTATTAAAAAGTGCCGAACTAACAGGAGAGTGGGAACAAAAACTCAGAAAAATTGAAAAAGGCGAATATGAAGCGCAAAAATTCAAAGAAGAACTTATCGAAATGGTAACCCAACTCACCAAAAAAGTCATAGACAGCAAAGGAAAAGTAATCTCTTTTCAAGAAGAAAAACCTGCCAAAACAAAAGACAAAAAGAACAAATCTCATGACAAATGATTTAAAATAATCATATAAGACTATTGTCTTTTAATTATAATTAAAAAATAATGAATCATTATAAAATAAAAAGCCAGAAGAAAATTTTTCTTCTGGCTTTTTCACATTACAATTTATAATTAGTCTACAATTATTTTTGTTGATTTACCTTGAATTTTTACAATATAAACTCCTTTTGGTAATTTAGTAAGATTAACTTTTTCTTTATTTCCTACATTTTTTACAACTTGAATCAATCTGCCATTCAAATCATAAATTTGAACACTTTCTTTTTTAGTAATACCGCTAATGTAAAACTCGTTGTTTGTTACTGGGTTTGGATAGATGGATAATTTTGAATTTTTTAAATTCACGTCATCAGTAGCCATAGCAGAATAACAAGTCCATGTTAAATTATCAAAAGAGACTCTATTGTTACTAGTATCTACTAATTCTATAATTACATTTCCTTCAACATTAATGTCATTAATGACTTGTGTTGTTGCTGTTTTAGAATAAGGGATTTGAGCTTTTACTACACCATTTACTTTAAGGCTATAGCTTCCCGCAGAATCAGAAAAAGGTAAATAGGTTCTCACTGTTAATGAACCTATTCCACCTGAGATAGTAGAAGATTTTAATGTTCCGTTTTTAATACAAATTGCTTTATTATTGTTACCATCAATATAAATTTGTGAATCTGTTCTAGCACTAGTTGCCGTCCATACAATGTTTTTATTTGTCCACGTTCTTCCTGCATAAGAAGAATCTGCTGTAGGGATACTTTCAAAATCTTCTGTTCCACAAGATGTTCCTGAGCCAGTTCCGCCTGTATCTCCTGTTCCACCAGTTGCTTCTGTTGTTCCACTTACGGTATTGCTGTTGGTTGATTTATTTCCGGCATAATCTCTAGCTACAATATAAAAACTGTAAGTAGTAGATGGAGATAGACTAGAAATAGTAGCGCCAGGATTATATACAGTTGTATTGTAGATATTATCCACATATACATCATAGCTGCCAATTCCTACATTATCTGTAGAAGCTGTCCATGCTAAAACAATACTTGTAGAGGTTTTTCCTGTAACATTTAAGTTAGTAGGAGTTGTAGGAGCTTCAGTGTCTGTAGTGGAACCACTTCCACCTCCAGAAATGCTGTCTGGCCAAGTGTTCTGTGCAGACGGACCTCCCCAGATTACGGTTGCTAAATATGGATTATCTATAAATGGATTTCTATTGTGCTGAATATTATACACTACATTATTTCTATTTCTTTCAAAGTCAGACACAGGATCTTCAACATTCCATTTAAGAAGTATATCTGGGAAATCAGAAGAATAAGTAGCAGGATTCATTGTGATATTTAGAGGTAAACATTGGTTCTTATATCTCACATACATGTACATTAGTATTCTTGCTACGTCACCTTTCCATTCATCTCCTGGATACCAACCTCCTCGATTAGTAGAATAAGCCGTAGCACCTGAACCATCGTCAAATAATAAACTTCCTCTAGTACTATTTAATGTGTTGTCTGCAGGGCGAAGATGGTGACCATCTGATCCAGGACCAGATGTTCCTAGATTTGGTGTTCCTTTTGATTTTGCATAAACGTGCTCTCTATTCCAAGTTCCAGAGTAAGGACGACTTCTTTGATGGGTTCCAGATGCTTGAGAGCCATATATCAACAGTAAATTAGAAGGATTTTGAGGATCTGCGTCACTTGTTTTAAAAAGGTCTGCTAATCCCGCAGAATAAGAAATATTCTGTGTGTGTGTATTGGTAATAAGTGTAGCAAGGTCTGCTTTAAGATCATTTTTTGTCTTGCTAAAATTAATGCCAGAATAGTAAGAAGGCGCTGATTGCGCAAAAGCAAACACTGTAAGAATGCATGCCAAGAAAGAAATTTTTAATTTCATAATGTTTAGGGGATAAAAATGTTTAATAACATTGTGTTTTTATAATGTATAGATAATTTATGGTTAAAGAGATCAATTCTAAATAATTGGTCAAACTTTAGGAAGATATAATTTTTAAACTCAAAAAATAATGCAATAAATGTTTGATTTTCTAACTCTATTTTTACTTCTACAGGGGTATTATTTTCTAATGTTGAGATATTTGTATAAACTAGACCTTCATTTTTATCAATGGCAACTACTTTTATAAAAAGCCCCGGATGATCTATTCCTTCTCCTACAAAAATCCTATTCTCTTTTTTATTTATTCCTATTACATATAAAGGTTTTTTTTTACCACCTACATTAATTCCCTTTCTTTGACCTAACCTAAAATTAGTCCAACCTTCATGTTCTCCTACCAAAATCCCGTCAAAAAGTGAATATTGCCTTTTTTGTGATGCAGATAAAAAATCTGTTTCTGTGGATAAATTGGATAAAATATCACTTTTGTAAATAAGTGAGGATGATAATATCTCTACAATTTGTCCTTTTTGGTTCATTTTATTCTAATTCCCTTTGGGTGAAGTCTTTAGGTGAAAGAGGGCGGCTAAGCTAGGTATTATATTTTAATTATGTACTATGTTATTATTTTTTTTTTCAAAATCATAACATAAATCATTTTAAAATAGGAATTTCAAAAAGAGGGAAAATCTAATTATGATAATACGAGGGGAAACATTTTAAAGAATATTGTGTGTAAAAGATAATATATCTGTCAAAATTTTGAAATGTAAAAAGTAAAATAATACGAATTGTAAATTTCTTATTTTTTTATGTTTAGTAAACCTTCAATGTTTTTTTTAAGAGAGAGTTGGGAAAATAGACACTTGTTTAGCAATAGCTATAATTAGTCAAGTTTATCCTCGAGTTCAATTATTTCAGGGTATTTTATCGAATAAAGAATATAGTATTTGTTTCCTTTTTTGTATTTGTTTTTATAATTGAAAATTCCTTTTTGATAAGTTTCATTTTTAGAAGTTTTATAACTGAAAATTGCCCAAACTTTCCAACCTCCTCTTGTGTATCTGCTTTCGAGATTAATTACTTCAGCGATTGTTTCGTCAGTTGGATAAGTATAGAGTATTTTTTGTATTCTTTTTTCAGTAATATTTCCAGTAATAATAATTGATGTGAAAACTCCACTTATATTTAAAGATATTATTACTATGTTTTTAAAAGTTTGTTGAAACCATAAACTTTTATTTGCATTGAATTTTGGTTTACTGAAACTATAATGTTTTCTAAAAATCGAAAATATAAGTACTAACCAACCAAAAAAGAAAGCGAAATAACTTATGATTCCTAAAAAACTACTTTCTTTATATCCAAGAAAAAAAGTTAATGAAAATCCAATGAGTATTAATAGAATGCTAAAAAAATAAAGCTTTACTTCTCACTCTAAATATTTTGTGAAATGTTTATTTTACAATTACAGATAACGTTTTGCGGTACGAAAAATTATTTATCCAAATATACAAAAGATTTCTTTCTGTTCGTTTTATGAAATCTAAAATCTAGAATCTAAAATTTTAAAATAATCAACGTCTATTTCCAGAAAGTTCTACCAAATCCAGCATTAAGCCAATTTGATTCACATTGTCGGCGTTGTGATAACGAACATGGGAATAATCAAACCTAAAAGAAGAGATTTTGATTCCAAAGCCAAAACTCAATCCAGAGAAATTTCTTTGGTCCAAAACAGCGAGTTCGTTTCCGCGTTTTACATTATAACCCATTCTAATGTTGAAGGCTTGTTCAGGAAACAATTCGATGCCACCAGAAAAATGGTCCATCAATTTTCTACCAAAACCGATTTCTTTTCCATTAATATCATACGATTGAGAAATATTGAATTGCTGCAAATCATGATAAGTAATGGTGTAAGCTAAAGGAAAATCTGGCAAAATTTTGGTGTAACCGATATCTGCTCGGAAAGGCAATTGTTCTTTGGTTCCGTTGTAAGATTTGATTTGATAGCCAAAATTTCTGAAAACTAGAGCTAAAGTTTCTTTGGATTGTTCATTGTGATAAGTCACTCCAGCATTCGCAGAAATGGCCGAAGAAGTATAATTGTCGATTTTAGAAGTCAGGTAATTCACATTGGCGCCAATCGTGAAATCATCATCAAACTGATAAGCATAACCTACACCAAATGAAGCATCCATTGCAGAAAATTCGCCATTTACATTCCCAAATTCATCAGTTCTAGGTGTTTTTCCAAAGTCCAAAACTCTAGCATTGACGGAAATGAAATGTCCCGCCGTTAAATCTTTCACGTAATTAATGCTTCCTAAATTAGAACCCGCAATGTAAGAACCGTAATTAATCCCGATTCTATTGTCCATGTCTAGATTCATCAAAGCAGGATTAATGGCTGCAAAATTCACGTCATAATCTCGTACAGAAACCGCATCACCACCTAAAACAGCTTGTCTGGCAGAAACGGGAACATTGAGAAAAGGATAGACCTTGGTTCCAGTTTGTGCAGAAGCCCATAATGCGAATAAACAGAAGGATGTGGTAAATAGTTTCTTCAAAATTTCAATTATAACTTTGCAAAAATAATTTATTTTACACTTTAACAAAAATTAAATGTGAAAACATAATTCTATTAACGAAATTCTTTACGATTCATTATATTTGCAGTAAATTTATTTTTTGCCTCAAATCTATACTTTTTGAGACACCATTTTTGATAAAAATATAACAATGAAATACAAAAGAGTTCTTTTAAAATTAAGCGGAGAAGCTTTAATGGGTAGCAGACAATACGGAATTGATAATGATCGATTGGTAGAATATGCTAAAGAAATTAAAAAAGTAGTAGATGCAGGCGTAGAATTAGCAATTGTAATAGGTGGAGGAAATATTTTCCGTGGAGTAGCAGGAGCAGCCAAAGGTATGGATAGAGTGCAAGGTGATTATATGGGGATGTTGGCTACCGTAATTAATGGAATGGCGTTACAAGGCGCATTAGAAGACCAAGGCATTAAGACCAGATTGCAGTCTGCAATCGAGATGGACAAAGTAGCAGAGCCTTTCATCAAAAGAAGAGCAGTAAGACACTTGGAAAAAGGAAGAGTGGTAATTTTCGGAGCAGGAACGGGTAACCCGTATTTTACGACAGATACTGCTGCAACATTGAGAGCCATAGAAATAGGCGCTGATGTAATTCTGAAAGGAACCAGAGTAGATGGAATCTACGATTCTGACCCAGAAAAAAATGCAGATGCAGTAAAATTCAATTCGCTTTCTTACGACGAAGTTTTTGAGAAAGATTTAAAAGTAATGGACATGACTGCATTTACCCTAAGTAAAGAAAATAATTTACCCATCATTGTTTTTGACATGAATAAAGACGGTAATTTATTAAAAGTAGTCTTAGGCGAAGAAGTAGGAACTCTTGTGAATATATAATGTGTAACTTATCAAATTTTCAATATACAATGGAAGAATTAAACATGATTATGGATATGGTAAAGCAAGAAATGGATGCTGCAATTAAGCACCTTGATCACGCTTTCCAAAAAATTAGAGCAGGTAGAGCTTCTACGTCTATGGTTCAAGATGTTGTGGTAGAATATTACGGAGCAATGTCGCCAATCAATCAAGTGGCGAATGTATCTGTTCCAGATGCGATGACGATTTCTATTCAACCATGGGATAGATCAGCGATTAACGCCATTGAAAAAGCGATTATCAATTCTAACCTTGGTTTTGCACCTTCTAATAATGGAGATACAATTATTCTAAACGTTCCGCCATTAACTGAAGAAAGACGTAGAGATTTAGCAAAACAAGCGAAAGCGGAAACCGAACAAACCAAAGTAACCATCAGAAATGCTAGACAAGATGGTATGAAAGAGCTTAAAAAATTAGATGGCGTTTCTGAAGATATCATCAAAGATACAGAAGCTAAAATTCAAGAATTGACAGACAAGTATGTGAAATTAGCAGACGAACATCTTAAAGCAAAAGAAACAGATATTTTCAAAATCTAATGCTCATAAACTTAAGAAAAACAAAAAACTCCAGAATTTCTGGAGTTTTTTTATTATAAAATTTTGAATCTCATATCTAGAATCTCATATCTAGCATCTAGAATATAAACCTATTGATACCTTTCATGTTCTCTTTCTTTCACAAACTTGCTCCAAAGAGGCTTGGTCAATGCTTTGTATTTTTCTACATCAAAAACTTGAGAATCGGTAAGCGCTTTATACGTGAGCCAAACACCAAAAGGAAATAAAACCAAATTAGAAAGCCAAGCTCCGAAATAAGGATTGAGTTTTCCTTTCCAAGTAATATTTTCTACCGTCAAGTTCATCACATAGAAGACAATAAAAATGATAATTGCAATCACCACAGGTAAACCTACACCTCCTTTTCTGATGATAGAACCCAAACTTGCGCCAATCATAAAGAAAATAAGACAAGTCACGGAATAAGCAATAATCCCTTGCTGATACATGATAATCTTGTTGTAATACTTTACAATATCTAAGATTTGGGTGTCCTTATTCTTTTTTTCGTTTTGTAGAAAAGAAATTTTAGTATAGGCTTGATAGAGTACTTCTAACCTTTTATCTTCTTTTAATTTTTCTATTGCAAAAGGTTCTGTAGGTTTGGCAGGATTTTTAATTTTGTCGATGTAAGTCACATAATTATTGGTTTGTCCTACCATTTCAGAGTTAATTGAATTAAAACTAAAGTCGTTTTCTTTCTTAACTTTTACAATCGTTTTATTAATCTCTTTATAATTTTGAAAACGGTAATCGTCTGTAATTTTTTCGTCTTCTATGGCTTTGTTAATGACATCACTCACATCAAAATGCTGAACCAGAGAATCAAATTTTACCGATTGACCAGGCTGTTTCAGTCGTTCTAAATAATTTTTATCTTGAATATTATCTTCGAAAATATAACCATCATATAAAACCAACTTCAAATAATTTCTATTCGCAGCGGGTGTAAATTCACCTTTTTTAGCGATAATTGTTCTTTGGTCTTCATAAGCATTAGCCACTTTGTGCACAAAAACGCCTTCTAAATGTTCACCGTTTTCCCCATAAATTTTGTCAAATTTTACCGTTGCTCCAGGCAATGAATTGATAAATTGTCCTGCGGTAAAGTTGATGGCGGGTTTGGTGGCGGCAATATTGTACATCATGTTTTTGGCCTTCCTCTGAAAATCTGGAATGACATTATTTGAAAACACAAAAAGCATGATGGAAAGTAAAGAAACTACTACAAACAGAGGCATCATAATTCTTGTAAGGGAAATTCCTGCAGATTTCATGGCGGCGAGTTCATAGCGCTCCCCGAAATCTCCAAAAGTCATAATGGAAGCCAAAAGAATCGTGAGTGGTAATACCATTTTGACAACGTTTACACTCAGATAAAACAAGAATTTTACAATTTCCCAATTGCTCAAGCCTTTTCCTGTAAACTGCGAAAGCTGAATCCATACAATATTCACCATAAAGATGAAAAACAGCACGCTGAAAATAAATAGAAACGGCCCGAAAAAGGTTTTTATAATATATTGATCGAGTTTCTTTAACATTTGCCAAAATTATGAAAAAAGTTAGAATTATTTTGGTTTTAGTTCTTTTGTCTTGAAACAAAAGAACCAAAAGTTCAAGACTTGAATGCTCAGCTAAATAATTGAAATCTATTCTAAAATCCCTGAAACTTGTCTTCGCTTTGCTTCGACTTCAAACATCAGGAATTTTTTAACGCCTAGATTTCAATTATTTTTAACGCCTCCGCATTCTATGTCATAGAAAAATCCTTCTCATTTTGAGAAGGATTAACGTTATAATTCAGTAATGAGGTAATTCTTGTACTTGGTTTTATCAAAGCTAAAAGTAGAAGCACTTAAACTTTGGTTTTCTTTGTATTGATTTACGGTTATCACGGCCAAATCATTGCCTGATGAAGTCTGTACAATTTTAGCAATCTGCTTTTTAGGCGTATTGATATACAACACCACACTTTTTACCCCATTATCTTTTACAGGAACCATTTTGATGAGGTCTAGACCGCCACTTTTCCCTGCATAAGTTACGGTGTAGCCTGTTTTGTATTCATCAAGGTAGTTGATAGGTGAAAGTGCTTTTTCCGAACCATTCGGTTGAGCAATTGTCACTTCTTGGTCTTCTTTAGAAATGTTGTACACTTTTTTCCCGTCAAAAATCTGCTCATTACCCATGATATTCAGTTTATACTGAGTAGGAGTAGAGTAGAAGATTCCCGTTTCGGTTTTGCTCACTTTTCCAGTTCCCGTTCCGTAAGAAAACTTGAAGTACGTATTTTTTTTGGCTTTATAATTTTTAGAAACGGTTTCTAAAATAGTTTTGGCTTTAGCATCTACTTTTTGCGCAAATGAAAAGGTAAAACTTCCAACCAAAGCACTTGCTAATATAATCTTGTTAAAATATTTCATGTTTTTATTTTTAATGATTCTTGGTGTAGATTTCAAAAAGCGAGCCAAGAAATCTTAAATTTTCTTAACGTTTTAATTTTTTCGTTTTCTAAGATACTTGCTAAATATATTTATGTATCTGTCATCAAAACGTACCAATGTTATTTGATTCCATTTAATTTGGGTTTCTTCATCACTCAAAAAACCTTTTGAGTCAAAGTAATGGATATAAACTGAATTTTTGTTGACTTTAACTATTGGTCCAATATCAAATGTCTTATCATCTATATCTTCATTTTCGATGATAACATTTAAATGAGTTTTTTTTATTGATTTAAATAATGTTTCCCAATTATTAAGATTTATTTTATGTTTTAAATTCACCTTTTCAAGAAGATTTTCACCTTGTAATATTTTATGATAATATTTGTCAGAATTATTTCTTCTTATTTTCTCAATTGTTGATATTGGAAAAATCACATATCCTAAAATATTGAAATCATCACTTTCATGAATAATTAAAAATTCTTTAGAATACGCTACAATGAATCCACTTATGGTTTCAAAATCTCCTCGAAAAATTTTACAAAAATTTTTCTCTTCAAAGTGAAGTTTAATTTGAGAACTTAAATTTTCCATAATTATTTATTACTTCCTCAATTCTTCCAAGAAACTTTCCAAAGAATTTAAATCAGAAATCATGACTTCTCTTGCTTTTGCACCGTTGAAACCGCCTACAATTCCTGCAGCTTCTAATTGGTCCATAATTCTTCCTGCTCTGTTGTAGCCCAATTTTAATTGTCTCTGAAGCATAGAAGTAGAACCTTGTTGTGTAGAAACAATAATTCTAGCCGCTTCTTCGAAGAGTTGGTCTTTTTCATTCGGGTCAAAACTTCCCACTGTAGAAGTGGTTTCTTCACCTGAATATTCAGGCAACATAAATGCAGAAGCGTAACCTTTTTGTTCGCCAATGTATTCTGCAATTTTTTCCACTTCTGGAGTATCTACAAATGCACATTGCAATCTTAATAAGTCATTTCCGTTGAAATAGAGCATATCACCTTTTCCTATCAATTGCTCTGCACCTGTAGAATCTAAAATGGTTCTGGAATCCACAGAAGAAATAACTCTAAAGGCTGCTCTCGCTGGGAAATTGGCTTTAATCATCCCTGTAATGACGTTTACAGACGGTCTTTGAGTCGCTACAATCAAGTGAATTCCCACCGCTCTTGCCAATTGGGCTAATCTGGCAATTGGAAGTTCTACTTCTTTTCCTGCTGTCATGATAAGGTCTGCAAATTCGTCTACTACAAGTACGATGTAAGGCATGTAACGGTGACCGTTTTCAGGATTCAGTTTGCGTTCTGTGAATTTCTTATTGTATTCCTTAATATTTTTACAAAAAGCATTTTTCAGCAAATCATAACGCGTATCCATCTCTATACAAAGAGAGTTCAGCGTGTTAATTACTTTATGTGTGTCCGTAATAATAGCGTCTTCACCATCTGGAAGTTTAGCCAAGTAATGTCTTTCAATTTTTGAATACAATGAAAGTTCTACTTTTTTAGGGTCTACCATCACAAATTTTAATTCTGATGGATGTTTTTTGTAAAGCAGGGAAGTAAGAATGGCATTAATCCCAACAGATTTTCCTTGTCCAGTTGCTCCAGCCATCAATAAGTGAGGCATTTTGGCTAAATCTGCCACGAAAACTTCATTAGAAATCGTTTTCCCGAAAACTACTGGCAAATCCATATCTGCATTTTGGAATTTAGGTGAAGAAATAACACTTCGCATAGAAACCATTGAAGGATTTTTGCGTGGAACTTCTATTCCTATCGTTCCTTTTCCTGGCATCGGTGCGATAATTCTAATGCCTAGAGCTGATAAATTTAAAGCAATATCATCTTGTAATTTTTTAATCGCCGCTACTCTGATTCCCGCTTCTGGAACAATTTCGTAAAGTGTAACCGTTGGACCGATGGTTGCTTTAATTTCTGCAATACCTACGTTGAAATTTTTCAGTAAGCCAACGATTTTATTTTTATTTTCTTCGAGTTCGTCTTTATTGATGGCGATTTCTTCGTTGCCATATTCTTTGAGCAACTCAATCTTTGGCATTTGGAAATTCGCCAAATCCAATTTATGGTCATACAAACCATGTTTGTCTACCAAATCTTTTGCTTTTCTTTCAGAATCGTCTAAATCTTCCTTCACTTCTTCAATACTGAAAGCAATATTGTCTGCAGGTTTTGTAGGCGTTTCTTCTTTTTGAAAACTAAAACCTGTAGGTTCTAAATCTTTCTCCTTTGTCATGTTGAGCACAGAAGAAGGTTCTGCGGACGAAGTCCTCGAAACATCTGTCTTAGGAACTTCCAAACCTGTCTGATTAGGCGTTTTAATGGTTTCAAAAGTTTCTGTTTTTGGAGCTTCAACTTCTGAAGTGACTTTTAAATTTTCAAAATGAGGTTCTTCTTTCAGTTCTTTGTCTGCTTCGAAATCTTCATCTGCATCATAATCTGGGGCAAACTTATCTTTAATAGAATCGATTTGATTTTTAATAGAACTCGGTCTGAGATTAAATTCCAAAACAAAATACAGGATAATCGCCGCTAAAAGTGTCATCCACAATCCGAAATCACCAATAATAGAAGCCAAATATTCTTGAATTTCATTTCCGAAAACGCCACTTAACGTTCCGTTTCCTTTGGTGATGGCACCCATAAGAATAGGGAGCCAACAAAGAAAAAAGAGAGAGTGAGAAACGGTTTTCCAGATTTTAAAATAGTTTTTCTTCAAGATTTGGAAACCTAAAACCATCATCAAAAAAGCCACAATGAAAGCAGCAATCCCGATACTGTCGAAAATAAAAATATTCCCGAGCCAATCTCCCACTTTTCCAAAAATATTAGAAGATTTAATGCTTTTATCCAACATTGCACCGGTCTGACTTTGGTTAGCCTTCCAGTTCAGTAAATAAGATGCGAAAGATAGTGCAAACACTACCGATAAAAACAAAAATAAAAGTCCGAAAAAAATTCTGGGTTTAGAAAGCGTCTTGCTTTCTTCTACCTCTTGTCTATTGTTAGATGCTAATTTTGCCATAATGTGATAACACGCAAAGGTAATATTTTATATGAAAAATGAAAACATTTGAAATCGTTTTTTGATTTTAAAAATAGTAACTTTTTAACGAGAAATAGCATTTAATTTTCTGATTTTGAGGTCTTCAAATAGAAAATGAGGATTTGTCTTTTAAGCGATTGAATTTTTATACAGAGAAATCAAATGGTTCTATGCACCAAAGAAGTTAAAAAAAGCAAAATTTTATAAAAATTTTAACACAGTTATAGATAAAATCCAACTATCAAAATTCGCTAATTCAATTTATAGAATGTATTTTTGTGCAGTTTAAAAATCTATAATGAAAAAACTGATTAATATTCTGATTTCTACGAGAACAATGGCTGTTTTATTGTTCGTTTATGCTTTTGCAATGGCTTATGCCACTTTTGTAGAAAACGATTTCGGAACACCTACTGCCAAAGCTTTAATCTATGAAGCAAAATGGTTCGAAGTAGTAATGATTTTACTTATCCTCAACTTTATTGGTAATATTAATAGATACAGACTTTGGAAAAGAGAAAAATGGCCGTTATTGGTGTTTCACTTGGCTTTTGTCTTTATTTTTATTGGGGGAGCAATCACCCGTTACATCAGTTACGAAGGGCAAATGCACATCAGAGAAGGAGAGACTTCTAATGAAATCATTACCGATAAAAATTTCTTTAAAATTCAAATCGAAAGAGGTGGCGACCGTTTAAGTTATGCCGAAATTCCTTATATGATGGCTTCTCAAGAACCACTCATTGCGAAAATTATTCCACACAGATTTAAGGCAAAGTATGATTTCCATGGTGAACTTGTTCAAGTAGAGCAACTAGAATATATTCAGAGAAAAAAAGACAGTCTAGTAGTCAGCAATTCAGGAAAAGAATATCTTCACTTGGTTTCAACCAATGATAATGGAAGAGAAGATATTTATTTGGGTTCTGGTGATGTAAAAAGCATCAATGGATTCCTAGTTTCTTTCAACAAAGGAATAGAAGGAGCAGTAGAATTCAAGCAGGAAAACGGGAATCTATTCATCAAAACACCTCTAGAAGCCAATTATATGACCATGGCAACTCAAGCGACTGGTGTGACTAAAAAAGATGAATTCCAACCATTGGCTTTGAGAAGTCTTTATACCATAGAAAATTTAAAATTGGTAGTTCCAGAACCTTTGAAAAAAGGAAATCTAATTGCTTATTCTGGAGATAAAAAAAGAGACCAAAACGTTCCTGATATGTTAAAAGTATTGGTAAAAGGTCCAAAAACTGAACAAACCATCGATTTGTCAGTAGAAAAAGGAAATCCTAACGCATTTAAACAAATGACAATTGACGGATTAAACATCATTCTTGGTTTCGGTCCGAAAGTGTATCAAACTCCATTTGCTCTGAAACTAGATGATTTCGTGATGGAAACTTACCCAGGAAGTGATTCTCCATCTGCGTATGAATCTCACGTTCAAATTGTAGACGAAGGCAAACAAACGCCTTATAAAATATATATGAACCACGTTTTAAACCACAAAGGATACAGATTCTTCCAAGCGAGTTTTGACCCAGACAGACAAGGAACCGTACTTTCTGTAAACCACGATTTTTGGGGAACTTTGGTAACGTATATTGGCTATGCATTCTTGTTTTTAGGATTATTTGTAGCACTTTTCTGGAAAGGAACACACTTCTGGAAACTGAACCAATCTCTAAAAGACATGGCGAAAAAGAAAGTAGCAATTTTCCTTTTATTGTTTTCAATTATTGGGTTAAATGCTCAAGAGCATCAACATAAAGAAGGAGAAGTTCATGCTGAAGCTGCGCCAACTGCTCAACCGCAAAGTGTGCCTCAACAAATGGTTCATGCTGAAATTTCTAAAGAGCATGCTGATAAGTTCGGGTATCTTCTCGTGCAAGGTTTTGACGGAAGAATTGAGCCGATGAATACTCAAGCATTAGATGTTTTGAGAAAATTAGCCAAAAAAGAAAAATGGGGAGAATTGAACGCGAACCAGTGGTTCTTGTCGATTAACATCAATCCGATGGCTTGGATGAACGATAAAATCATCAAAATCGGAACAAAAGGTGGCGAAGAATTAAAGAAAAAAACCAAAGCCAACGAAGATGGCTATACTTCTATGATGAATCTTTTCGTAACCGATGCGATGGGAATGCCGAAATTCATTTTAGAAGAAGATTTCAATACGGCTTTTAGAAAAAAACCAGCGGAACAAAGCAATTATGATAAAGAAGTGATTTCTGTAAACGAAAGAGTACAAGTTTTCTACGGATTGCTTTCTGGGCAATATTTTAGAGTTGTTCCTATTCAAAACGACCCAAATCATACGTGGAACTCTTGGCTAGATGCAGAGCAAAAAGCAGATCCACAAGCACAAAATGTGATTGCGCCTTATTTCATCAGCGTAGTAGATGCTTCTAGAAACGGAGATTGGACAAAAGCAGATGAAGCATTAACCAAAATTCAAGAATATCAAAAAACTTGGGGCAAAAATGTACTTCCAGATGAGAGTAAAGTGAAGCTTGAAGTTTTTATGAATAAAGCTAATCTAAACTTCTGGTTATTGATTTTCTATACCATCATTGGTGGTTTATTAATCGTTTTAGGATTTATAGAACTTTTCAAACCGAATAAAACGTTACACAAGGCCATCAAATTCATCATTTACATAGGAGTAGTAGGGTATTTCCTTCACTTCTTAGGATTAATCGGAAGATGGTACATTTCTGGTCACGCTCCTTGGAGTAATGGTTACGAAGCAATTGTATTTATTTCTTGGGTGGGAATTTCAGCAGGTTTAATGCTGTACAGAAATGCCAATGCACTCATTCCAGCTGCAGGATTTATGGTAGCGGTAATCATGATGGGATTTGCGCATGGTGGTTCTCAATTAGACCCACAAATCACACCTTTAGTGCCAGTGTTGAAATCATATTGGTTAATCATTCACGTAGCGATTATTACCAGCAGTTATGGTTTCTTCGCTTTGTCAATGATTATTGCAGTGATTTCATTGTTTTTCTATATCATTTCAAGTAAAAATACATTTGATAAACATGACCATTCTACGATTAAAGAATTAACCATCGTTTCAGAAATGTCCTTAACCATTGGTTTATTTGCATTAACCGTTGGGAATTTCTTAGGTGGAATTTGGGCAAATGAATCATGGGGTAGATATTGGAGCTGGGACCCGAAAGAAACTTGGGCATTCATTTCTATCATTGTATACGCATTTGTATTGCACATGAGATTGGTTCCAGGTTTGAGAGGAAGATATGCCTTCCACTTAATGACCATGTTCGCATTCTGTAGTATGGTAATGACCTATTTTGGAGTAAATTATTACCTTTCTGGATTGCATTCTTATGCAGCAGGAGATCCTATTCCGGTTCCAGCTTGGGTGTACATCAGTATTGGAGTAATGACGGCATTAGGATTAGGTGCTTATTATAAGTACAAAAAATTGACCGCAAAGTAATTTAAAATTCAAACCTTTATCTTTAATTTTGATAAAGGTTTTTTAATAATAATGGTAATGGAAAAGAAATATAAAATTCAGAAACATCCTTTTGTAGTGCCTACTACAGATGGTAAATTAATTCAAGAACATTGGGGAAATTCTACAGGGAATGCTCAGATTTCTATTGCACACATGATTGCGCCACTACATTGGAGCGAACCACATCAAACGCCAGAATTTGATGAATTTACCATCATCATCAGAGGGAAAAAACAGTTTGAAATTGATGGAGAATTAGTAGTTTTAGAAGCTGGACAGAGCATTTTAATCCAAAAAGGGGCAAGAATTCGTTACAGCAACCCTTTCGAAGAAGAATGCGAATATTTAGCCATTTGTTTGCCTGCTTTTTCTATGGATTTGGTGAATAGAGAAGGATAGAGTATTCAAAATTACACCCTTTAGGGTAGGGGAAATAATTTTGAGAAAGTTTTTTTATGGATAAAAGATATAAAAATTCACAAAAAATTAATTCTATTGATTGCATAATATTATATTTTTGTAAAAAAGTTTAAAAATTTGATTTCATATACCATTTATCAAAATTCTGAAAGTGCAGAATGGGTGACCTTTGTTCATGGAGCTGGAGGAAGCTCTACTATTTGGTTCAAGCAAATTAGAGAATTTCAGAAAAAATTTAATGTCTTATTGCTCGATTTACGAGGTCATGGCAGTTCTAATAAATTAAAAGCTAAGAAATACACCTTTCAATCCATTGCACATGATATTTTAGAAGTTATTGATCATCTTAAAATCAAAAGTTCTCATTTTGTGGGGATTTCTTTAGGTTCTATCGTGATTCGTCAGTTGGCAGAAATGCGCCCAGAACGAGTGAAATCTATGGTGATGGGAGGTGCCATTCTGAAAATGAATTTCCGTTCACAGATTTTAATGAAAATTGGCAATATTTTTAAATACATTTTACCATATTTGGTTTTGTATCGTCTCTTTGCCTTCATTATTATGCCCAAGAAAAACCATAAGTCTTCTCGAAATCTTTTCATCAATGAGGCAAAGAAATTATACCAAAAAGAATTCATCAAGTGGTTTAAATTGACAACAGAAATCAATCCAGTTCTGCGTTGGTTCAGACAAAAGGAGCTCAATATTCCTACTTTTTATGTGATGGGAGAAGAAGATTACATGTTTTTGCCTTCGGTAAAAGAAGTGGTAAAAAACCACGAAAAATCATCGAGTTTATTGGTGATAGAAAATTGCGGTCACGTAGTCAATGTAGATGCTCCACACGTTTTTAACAGCAAAGTGATTCGATTTTTAGAATCACTCAAGAGATCTTAAATTGATCCATCGTCTATAGTCCATCAACCAACAACCAACAACTGTCAACCAACAACCAACAACTCCTTTTATAGATTTTTTTTATGGTCAAACTTCCAAAATACAGGATATTTTAAAAATAATTCTTATTTTTGACTTCGTTTTTAGATAAAATTTATGAAGTCACTCGATAAGTTAGATTACAAAATCCTCAATATTCTGCAAGAAGATAACACGATTGCCATCAAAGATTTGGCAGAAAGAATCGGTTTATCTTTCACACCCACTTACGAAAGAGTTAAGTCTCTCAAAAACAATGGAATCATCAAAAAATATGTAGCCATCGTAGATAGAGAAAAAGTAGGGTACGAATTGGTGGCGTATTGCAACGTCACCATCAAAAATAAATCAGTAGAAATTTTGAGAGATTTTGAGGAAAAACTCAATAAATGTCCTGAGATAGTAGAAGTAGTGAGCGTTTCTGGTGTGTATGATTATATGATTAAAATTGTGACCAAAAACATTAAAGAATACAATGATTTTGTAGAAAAAACATTTACCAATTATCCTCACATCGGCGATTATCACAGCAGCATCGTTCTGTGTACGGTAAAAGAAGAAACTAAAATTTTCTTGTAAAATTTTGGAAATAAAAGATAGAAAGTCACATCATCACGATGTGACTTTTTTTTGGTAGAATATGTTTTTACAGAATTTAAAAATCTAAACCTAAATTTTTAAGTTCGGTCTCTAAATTCATGTTTTCATTCACATGAACTGTGATGAAATCTAAACTTTTTGCCGTTTCGATGTTGTGGAAATTATCGTCAATAAAAACAGATTCTTCGGCTTTTATTTGATAACGGTCGAGGAGAACTTCCCAAATTTTAGGATTAGGTTTGATGAGTTTTTCTTCGCCAGAAACTACAATTTTTCCTTCAAAAACATTGAAGAATTCATAATTAGCCAAAGCGTAAGGGAAAAACTCTGCCGACCAATTTGTAAGTCCGAAAAGTTCATATTTTCCTTTTAATTTTTGTAAAACACTCACGTTTTCTGGTATGTCTGAACGCAACATGAGGTGCCAGTTTTCATAATACGCCAATATCTCTTTTTTCCATTCTGGATGCTTAGAAATGAGCAAAGCATTGGCTTCGGCAACACTTCTGCCTCGGTCCTGTTCGGCATTCCATTCATTGGTAGCGATGTTTCCCAAGAAATATTCCATTTTTTCGTCGTCATTGAAATAATCTCTGAAAAAATAACGCGGGTCCCAATCCATAACCACTCCGCCAAAATCAAAGATGATATTTTTAATATTCATGTTTTTCTTATTTTAAAATTCTACATTTTCGAAATGATAGTTTCCATTTTCAAATCTCGCAGCAATATGCTGTAAACCATTGCTCAAAATAATTTTTTCAGCGCCAATTACTGAATTGTACCGGGCAATTTGCTCAAAAGTTTGTTCGGTAAGAGTAATGTGTGGTGCTTTGAGTTCTACCAAAATTTTAGGAGCTGTTTTTTCGGTAATCAAGAGGTCTATTCTCTTAATCGTTCCGTTTAATTCTAGTTTTTTTTCTAGGATTAATGCAGATTTCGCATACTTTTTTACTTGAGTGAAATAGTGCACAAAATGCTGTCTTACCCACTCTTCAGGAGTGAGAACCAACCAAGATTTCCTTACCATATCATAAATAAAAAACGTATCTTTGTCTCGCTTGATATCAAAAACAAAATCTTCTTTAAAATTTAATTTCGGCAGCTGCATTCAGATGAAAGAATTAGAACAGATTTTCAAACATATTAAAAATAGGGAATTTTTACCCATCTACTTTTTCCATGGCGAAGAAGCTTTTTTTATAGACGCAGCTGTAAAAGCATTAGAAAATGATGTGCTTACAGAAGACGAAAAAGCTTTTAACCAAACGGTAGTCTATGGCAAAGATACCAATTATAATGATATTTTGGCACTTTCTAGACAGTATCCTATGATGGGAGACAAGCAACTCATCATCGTAAAAGAAGCACAAGACTTAAAATTAAATGAAGACGAATCTAGAATTTTAGAAAACTACGCCACAAATCCTGTGGAATCTACCATTCTGGTCTTTGCACACAAGCATAAAAAAGTAGACAGCCGAAAAAAAGTATTCAAAGTTCTAGACAAAGCAAATATGCTCTTTCACAGCGAACCTGTAAAAGATTATAACTTGGCAAAATGGATAGAAGACGAAGCTAGAAACCTTCAAATAAAACTAGCGCCAGGAATTGCTCAACTATTGGCAGATTACTTAGGGAATGACCTTTCCAGAATTTCTAATGAGCTCAATAAAATGAAATTGGTGCTGAAAGAAGGTGAAGTTTTAGACGGTAAATTGGTAGAAACGCACATTGGGATTTCTAAGGAATTTAATGTTTTTGAATTGCAAAAAGCACTCGGTAAGAAAGACAGCAATCAAGCCTTCAAAATTGCTTATTACATGGGGAAAAATCCCAAAACCAATCCTATTGTCATGACCATAGGAAATCTCTATACTTTTTTTAGCAATGTGGTAATGTATCACACTGTGGCGAATCAGGGGCAAAGTCTTATTGCTTCAGCATTGGGAGTGAATCCTTATTTTGTGAAAGATTATGCAGAAGCGGCGAGAAATTATCCGTTGAAATTTTCGACCAGAGTTATCTCGGTTTTGAGGGAAATTGATTTAAAATCAAAAGGTCTAGGTGCGGTAAATATGGAGGAAAGTGAACTCTTAAAAGAAATGGTCTACAAAATTGTAAACATTGATAAAATCAAAAGCTAAAAATGATTAAAAATATCTGGAAACAAATCATTTTACTCATTCTTCGTTTACAAGGCGAAGCAGATACCAGTCGGTACAAAGTCATTAAAACCAAAAATAATATTTTGGTTTCCCTAAGAAACGAATTCAAAAATTTTTTACTCATCACCATCGGTGTATTTTCTGCAGGTTTCGGTTTCAAAGGATTTCTTTTGACCAATAAATTTATAGATGGTGGCGCAACTGGGATTTCGTTATTGGTTTCAGCGTTGACAGAAATTCCGATTTATTACTTGATTCCGCTTATCAACTTGCCTTTCATTATTATGGGGCACAAAACCGTGGGAATCAATTTTGCGATAAAAACGGCACTTGCAATTGGAGGATTGGCTTTGGTTTTGGCAAATGTAGACTTTCCAAATGTGACCAATGATAATATTCTAGTGGCGGTTTTTGGCGGTTTCTTTTTAGGAGCAGGAATCGGATTGTCCATTAGAGGAGGTGCTGTAATTGACGGAACCGAAGTTTTAGCGCTCTATTTGAGCAAAAAATTAGGGACGACCATTGGAGACGTGATCATCATTATCAATGTGATGATTTTCTCTGCTGCGGCTTACTTTTTAGGCGTAGAAATCGCGTTGTATTCCATGATTACGTATTTATCGGCTTCTAAAACGTTGGATTTTATTGTAGAAGGAATTGAAGAATACATCGGAGTGACCATCGTTTCTTCAAAATGTGAAGAGATTAAAGAAATGATTTACAATAAATTAGGAAGAGGAGTTACCGTTTATAATGGTAAAAAAGGCTTCGGAAAACGAGGGATGAAAGAAGATAGCGATATTATTTTTACCGTTATTACCCGTTTAGAAGTGAGTAAACTGACCACGGAATTAGAAAAAATAGCACCTACCGCATTCGTAGTGATGCACACGGTAAAAGATACCAAAGGTGGAATGATTAAGAAAAGACCATTGAAAAATTAATTTCAAGTTTTCATATAAAAATTTTCAAAAATGGAAATGTCAAATCAAAAATTGCTTTCATTGAAAAAATTCATAACAGAATCATCAGGAAAACAATGAAATTCACGAAATTTGCAACTCAAAAAGTAACAACCCTTATATTCTATGGAAAATAATATATTAGATTGCGTGATTGTAGGTTCTGGACCATCTGGTTATACCGCTGCTATATATGCAGCCAGAGCAGATTTAAAACCTGAATTATACACTGGTTTAGAGCCAGGAGGTCAGTTGACAACAACAACCGAAGTAGAAAACTTCCCAGGTTATCCAAACGGAATTACAGGTCCTGAGATGATGATGGATTTGCAAAAACAAGCCGAAAGATTTGAAACCAAAGTACACTATGAAATGATTACGAAAGTAGAATTTTCTAAAGAAGTAGGAGGTGTTCATAAACTTTGGGCAGGCGAAAAAGAAATTTTAGCAAAAACAGTCATTATTTCTACAGGAGCTACAGCAAAATATTTAGGTTTAGAAGACGAGAAAAAATATTCTGGAGGTGGAGTTTCGGCTTGTGCAACTTGTGATGGATTTTTCTACAGAGGCAAAGACGTAATCGTAGTAGGAGCTGGAGATACAGCGGCAGAAGAAGCGACTTATCTTTCTAAATTGTGTAACAAAGTAACCATGCTAGTAAGAAAAGACCGTTTCAGAGCTTCTAAAGCAATGGTTCATAAAGTTTTAAATACACCAAATATTGAAGTGAAATTCAATCACGAATTAATCGCTATCGAAGGAGAGAACAGCTTAGTAGAAAGAGCAGTGGTGATTAATAACCAAACGCAAGAAACTTCTAAGATTGACGTTCATGGTATTTTCATCGCAATTGGTCACAAACCGAATACTGATGTTTTTGCAGGTCAAATCACTTTAGATGAAAACGGTTACATCATCACCGAAGGAAAATCTTCTAAAACCAATTTACCGGGTGTTTTCGCAGCAGGAGATGTACAAGACCACATCTACAGACAAGCGATTACAGCAGCAGGTTCTGGTTGTATGGCAGCAATAGATGCTGAACGTTATTTATCAGAATTAGAATAAATCATTGAAAACCTTAGTTTACATATTTTTAGGAGGCGGATTAGGGAGTGTAATGCGGTATTTGGTATCGTTTTATACTTCCAAATTCCTTTCTATTGGGAGTTTTCCTCTCGGAACATTCTTGGTAAACCTCATCGGATGCTTTTTAATAGGTCTTTTTTCGTCTTATTTTATCAAAGTAGACAATTCCCTTAAATTTCTATTGATTACAGGTTTTTGTGGCGGTTTTACCACTTTTTCTACTTTCGCAACAGAAAACTATTCTTTATTACAAAATCAAAATTATATCGTGCTTATTTCTTATGTCTTATTGAGCATAATCTTAGGAATTATAGCAGTAATATTAGGTTTTCAGGCAGCAAGTAATTAATTTTTGATGTTGAAAATTAATGCGTTATAAAAAATGTAGAAAAATCTAAAAAAATAATTTTGTCAGAATTTAAAAAGGTTCTATATTTGCACCACTGAAAACGAGATAATCGTTTCTGGAGAAATGGCAGAGTGGTCGATTGCGGCAGTCTTGAAAACTGTTGACTGTAACAGGTCCGGGGGTTCGAATCCCTCTTTCTCCGCAAGTTGAAAAACAAAATCAAACAAAACCCACTAAACTTCAATGTTTAGTGGGTTTTTTATTTTCTGTGGTATTCAATTTTTTCAACAATTCTTAAAATTTAGGTGTCTTAAAAGGTGTCACTTATTTTAGTCTACCAAGTGACTCCTCTAAATTTAGAAACTCCATTTAAAAGACAGTTTAGAGAGTGTTTCAATTTTTGTACATCTTGATTTTATAGGAATTTAAAATTAAATTGTTTAACAAATAAAATCACCACATTATGAATTCTACAGTATCTGTTCTTTTCTACATTAAGAGAGCAAAAGTTAATAAGGATGGCATTTGTCCAATCTATGTTAGAGTAACGGTTAATTCCAAAAGATTTGAATTTAGTTCTAATAAATTTGTTGCTCCAGATAAATGGTCAGCAGAAGCTTCTAAAATTAAAGGCAACAATGAAGAAGCTAGACTTATTAATAAACATCTTGAACTACTCAAATTTCAAATTTTAGAAGCTGAGAATAAATTAATTATAAAAAATGTACCAATTAGTGCAGACCGTCTAAGAGAAGAATTATTGGGAGTAAACACCACAAATAGAAAGTTAATTCCCATATTTAGAGATCATAATGAAAAAATTAAAGTGCTCGTTGGTACGGAATATTCTCCAGGAACTCTAGAGAGATATAATACATCATTAAAACATACCCAGGATTTTCTTATGTGGAAGTTCCAAAAAGGGGATATTGACATTGTTGATATTGACCATGCTTTTATTACCGATTATGAATTTTGGTTAAGAAGTGTAAGAAAATGCGCAAATAATACTGCAGTAAAATATATTAAAAATTTCAAAAAAATTATCAGAATTTGTATGGCAAATGGGTGGTTAGATAAAGACCCATTTATCAATTATAAGTCTAAAGTTAAAGTTGTCGAAAGAGTTTTTTTAACCCATACTGAAATCCAAACACTACTAAATAAAAGTTTTGTTTCAGAAAGACTAGAATTGGTAAGAGACATTTTTATTTTCAGCTGCTTCACTGGGCTGGCTTATGTGGATGTGAAAAAATTGACCAAAGAAAATCTAAATATTGGCATTGATGGCCATAAGTGGATTTTTACCCATAGACAAAAAACTGACACTCCTTCAAGAATTCCTATTCTTCCAACGGCTGAGGGTATTCTTGAAAAATACAAAGATCATCCTCAATGTATTAATTCTAATATCTTACTCCCTATTCTAAGCAATCAAAAAATGAATGCTTACCTCAAAGAAATTGCAGATGTTTGTGAGATTAATAAAGAGCTTACTTTCCATATTGCTAGACATACTTTTGCTACTACTGTCACTCTCTCAAATGGTGTTCCGATAGAGAGTGTAAGTAAGATGCTTGGTCACACGAATATAAAGACTACACAGCATTACGCTAAAATTTTAGATCAAAAAATTTCCACAGATATGCAGGTTTTAAAAGACAGATTAAAAGATTTGGTAATTTCTAAAATATCATAACATCATAAGTGTCTTATGTAAAATAGTTGTAATTTATTTGTTGCATAATTTTTATGTTCTAAAATTTTCAAGAAATAAATATTTTAGGAGCGTATTTTTTGAAATACGCTTTTTTTTATAAACTAAATAACTTGGAATCGAAATCAATTAAACTACTAACGGAATTGAATAGACAAATTCAGTTCTTAGAATCGGAATTTGAAGATGAAATTATTAAAACAGAAAAAAACATTGAACTTATTTACTTATCAATTGAAAAATTAAAGAATATTGTTTCTAATTACAACTTTAAAACTTGTATTGAGGAAATAAAATTCTTTAAGGAAATAAAACCAAAATTCACTTCTAAGTTAATTTACAATAACAATATTCTTAGAATTGAAACCAATAAGCCTATTGGCAGTAATCAGATAGTTATTAATTACTACCAGAAAGAACAGAAGAAAATTAAATATTTTTTTGAAGATAATTTAGAATTCTACAAGTACTACCGTACCAATTCAAATTATCTTGATGAAAAATATTTCACTAGAAATAATCATGATTTTAAATTGAATCTGGAAACCTGTTATGTTTCCATAGATAAAACATTTTCTACTTCCCATGATTTGAAATTAGCCAAACTCATTGCTAATGATTTGCTCTCAATATACTTAGAGAATAAGATCATTCAGCAAGAAAACTTAAAGCTCAAACATACCCAACGCAACCTCAACTCAAAACTTACTTGGACAGGTTCAAAAATAGCACTTACAGAACTAATTTATGCGCTTCAAACGGAAGGTGTTTTCAATAATGGTACTGCTAGCTTGAAAGATATTGCCGAAACTTTCGAAGAATTATTTGGAATAGATTTAGGTCAGTACAGACGTAACTTCTTAGAAATCAGAACTAGAAGAGAAGATAGAACAAGGTTTTTAAATTCTTTAAAGAGCAATCTAATCAGAAGAATGGATGATTCTGATGAATTTTATTAATTTTTTTATACCCAACGCAGTCTCCGTTGTGAATGAATTATCATCAAATCTTACAAATTTGCCTTAATTAAATTTTATAATTATGGCAGTTAACATTTTAACAAAAGAAGACCTACAGGATTTTAAAGCAGATTTACTTGTAGAGATTACAAAATTACTTCAACCGAAAAATAAAGAACATAAGCAATGGCTTCGTTCTTCAGAAGTAAAAACGATTCTCAAAATTTCTTCAGGTACTTTGCAAACGTTGCGTATTAATGGCACCCTCCGTTTCTCAAAAGTCGGGGGTACCCTTTACTACAGTTATGATGATATTGAAAAATTGCTGCAGTCCAATAATTAAATTCTAAACTAAAATCCTACTTCCTCCCTCAGCTTTTTAGTGTAGAAATTTCTCCCTTTAGATAAGGGGGAAACAATTTCTACACTTTAGGGTTGGGAATACCATCTATTTTCTATCAACAAAAATCCATCTTTTAAGAATGAATTACATTAAACACCTTACCGGTTTTTTTGAAAAAGTTGCACAGGATAGAAATCTCAATGCAACTCATGTGAGCCTTTATGTTGCTCTGTTTCAATTCTGGAATTTTAACCGTTTCAAAAATCCAATAAGCATATCCAGAGACGAAGTAATGAGAATCAGCAAAATAAGTTCAAAAGCTACATATCACAAATGCCTAAAAAACCTCCATGCTTTAGGATATTTTGACTATCAGCCTTCTTACAATCCATTCAAAGGAAGCCAGATAGTCATGTTTGATTTTTCCGAGGATTTAAAGCCTCTGTCTAAAAACGCTAAGACATCATCTGAACAAGTTATTGAAATAGTTGATAAACAAGCTCTAATCAACAAAAGAACAACTTCTAAGGTAGGTATTAAACAAGCTTTAGTACCTATTATAAACAATATAAACATTACAAAAGAATCAAACGAAAATAAAGAGGGAGCACCCATTTCCAAAATCAATTATCAATTTTTTAATAATTCAAATTCACTGAACCAAAATTTAGCTTATCAGTATACAATTCCTGAAAACAGTTTTTTAAAAAAAGAAAAAAGTTGCGCCAAAAAAGAAAAAGAACAATGGAACGATACTACCGAAAATTTGAATGTTGAAAATATCATTCCACCACCATTTGAAGAGCTGATTAATTTTTTCAAAGAATTAAATGCCCCATTAATTGAAGCTCAGAAATTTTTTAATCATTATGAGTCAAACGGCTGGTTAGTAGCTGGAAAATCTAAAATGAAAAACTGGAAAGCTTCTGTAGAAAATTGGTTAGAAAAATCAAATAGATTTAATTCTATTTCTCCAAATCATATACCATCCCCAAAGAATCTCCAAGCCACCACCAACAAAAGCTACAAAGAACCCCTCTAACCTTAACCTCAACCTCACTCTATGAACTTTCCTACACCACCCATAGAAACCCGTTATGATTATTACAAAATCATTCCAGAATTCAAAAAATTCGCTTCCCAGTATATCGGAAAAAACTACCTCATCCCAGACGAAGAAAAACCCATTGTCTTCGCCACCATTGCATGGATGCTCCAAGACGATTTAGTGGCCAAAGAAATGGACTTCGACCTTCAAAAAGGAATTCTCCTTTCTGGTCCTATTGGTTGCGGAAAAACCACCTTATTCAAGCTCATGCAAAAATTCATAGGCAACAAAAACAAATTCGGCATGGTCTCCACACGACAAATCGTTTCAGAATTCATGCAGTCAGGCTACCAAATCCTGGAGAACTACTCCAAAGGAAACTTCGCCCACGACGCTCGAAAAGCCAAAGTTTATTGCTTTGACGATTTAGGCATTGAAACCTCATCTAAGTATTACGGAAACGACTGCAATGTAATGGCAGAAATCCTTCTCACACGCTATGACCTGTTCAAAGAAAAAGGACTCATTACACACCTCACTACCAATCTTTCTGCAGCTGAAATAGAATCTATCTACGGAAACAGGCTCCGTTCCCGAATGAGAGAAATGTTCAATCTTTTCGGCTACGACCAAAACTCCACCGACAAAAGAAAGTGATTTCCATTAATTTTAATTCGTTTTATGGTACATTGTTAGTTATTTTATAGCTTTCCGTTTTTTATTGTGGTTTGGTTTTGTATTTTTGTGAATAGACATAAATTTCTATGGCAACTAATAAACATGCTCAAATTCGATATAATACATTAGACAAGTGTTTTAGAAATCCTGGTAAAAGATTTGCCATTGAAGATTTAGTAGATGCATGTAATGATGCTATTTACGAGTTCACAGGTAAACAAGAAGGAATTAAAAAAAGACAATTGTATGATGATATCCGATTCATGGAAAGTGAACAGGGGTGGTCAATTGAATTAGAAAAAACAAAAGAAGGTAGAAAAGTGTATTACCGCTATGAAGATCCAAACTTTTCTATATCAAATAAACCTTTAAATGAAACTGAAGCTTTTCAATTAAAAGAAGCTTTACTTACCTTGAGTAGATTCAAAGGAATGCCACAATATGATTGGATTGATGAGTTAGGGACACGATTAGATGCCGAATTCAAACTAAATAAAAACTCAGATAAGGTGATGAGTTTTGAAGAGAACGAATACTTAGAAGGCAAATCCTTTATCTCTCAGTTATACAACGCTATCATTTACAAAAAAGTAGTTGCAATTGAATACAAAACGTTTAAAAATGAAAATAGTGTAACTTACGAATTAAGTCCTTATCATTTGAAACAATTCAACAAGCGTTGGTTTTTATTTGGTAAGTCTCCCAATTTCGAAACACTAACAAACTTGGCTTTAGACAGAATTATTTCTATTAAGGAAACCAATAAAACCTATGAAAACAGTGACATAGATTTTAATGAATATTTCGATGATATTGTAGGGGTATCCATTCCAGAAGCAAAAGTGGAAACCATAAAAATTAAAATTGCAGAAACTTTAGTTCCCTATATCAAAACAAAACCACTACATCCATCACAAGCCTATAAGTTTGAAGACAATATACATCGTGTTATAATAAAAGTAATCCCTAATTATGAATTAGAATCATTATTGCTTTCCTATGGTGAAAGTTTACAGGTTTTAGAACCTGCTTCTTTTGTGGAAAAGATGAAAAGTAGAATTGAAAAGATGAAAAATAATTATTAATGCAGATTCAGTGCACTAATTAAAAATACATTTGCAAAGTAATTAGAAAAGAGTTTTTTTTATGGTAAATATAGTTTATTCAAATCCAGTTGATGTGTTATCTTTTAAAGTTATAGGTATTCTAAATTCATTTAGATATAACTCAAAATTCAACAATACAAGTGACTCTGTTCAGATTACATTATTATTGATATCATTATATAAAGATGGTGTAATAAATGAAGATTCTTTTACAGATGATTTTGACTTAAATAAATTAAAATCGCTCATTGTTAATTCAGTTTTAAATTCCCAGACTAAGGAAGCATATATTCAAATTGTTGAAACGCTTAACAATTCATTGACTAATCTTTTTAATCAACCATTTGATATATTTTTATTTCAATTTTTTCAATTAGATAGAAAGATGCTAGTTGATTATTTTCCAAGTTTTTTTGAAGATATTTTGTATAAAATTTCTAAATCTCAGGGAAGATATGCTGGTGAATTTATTCAACCTGTTGAGTTAACACGTTTAATGTCTAGTTTAGCTGATTTAAAAAAAGATGCCAAAGTTTTTAATCCTTTTGCAGGCTTGGCTTCATTTGGTGTGTGTCTTGACAAAGAAATAGCTTATTTAGGTCAAGAAATTTCTGAGGAATCTTGGGCATTAGGAACACTTCGTCTATTAGCGCATAATAAACTTAGTCTTTCAAATTATGTATGTGTTGATTCTACAAAGAATTGGCCTTCATCAAATGAAAAATTTGATCTAGTTATTGCTCATCCACCGTTTAATATGAAATTTGACAGAAACTATCATAATGTAAATTCAGTTGAACAGTTTTTAATTGAAAGGGGACTGGAATCTCTCGATTCTAAGGGTAATTTAATATCTATACTACCACTGGGTTTCTTGTCTAGAGAAGGATATGAAAAGCAATTAAGAAGAGAATTGATTCAACAAGATGTATTAGATACTATTATCTCATTGCCAGGAGGATTATTATCAAATACAGGAATTCCCCTTGTGATTCTGATGCTTAACAAAAATAAGAAAAAATCAGGATTGGTTCGCTTTGTTGATGCCAGTGAATTTGTTGAAGAAAAAGATGGTCAAGGAAAGATTCTAAATGATAATAAACTCAGTGAGCTAATACATAATACTAGAGTTGATTCAGAGTTTATTAGGTTTGTGAGTAATGAACAAATCATTTCGAATAAATATAGCCTAAGCGTACCAAGATATTTTCTTAATGAAATCATTTTTGAAGAAAACGAAAGATTAGTAAAGCTAGGTGATATTCTAGAGTTAGTTAGAGGCCAAAGAGGAAACTTACCAGAATCAGGCAAATTAATTCGTATCCGTGATTTAAAAGACGATAAAGTGGATTTTACACTTGATATTTCAAATGTGGAAGAGACAGAACTGAGGAGATCTGACATTCATATTGTCTCAGAATCATGCTTACTGCTTGCTATGCGTTGGCGTTCTTTAAAGCCAACTTTTTTTGAGTTCAAAGATGAGCCTATTTTTAGAAGTCAGGATATTTTTTCATTTAAAGTTAATGAAGAAATTGTTGATAAAGCTTATTTAATCAATGAGCTTCAGTCGGAATATGTTAATCATCAATTAGATTCCTACCGTTTAGGAGCTACTATACCTTTTATTCGACAGAAAGATTTACTTGAGGTAGTAATTAAATTACCTTCATTAGAAGAGCAGCGTGCTAAAGTTCAGGTTATTAATGAGTTATCTGATAAGATTAAAAGCTTGCAAGAAGAACGTAATGCCTTGGTTCATGGTAAGACGATAAAGCAGTTCAATGAATTTGCATCATTAAAGCATACTTTGGGAAGACCTAGACAAAATATTTTGGATTGGTCTGACAACTTGTTGGATTTTTTAACCAAGAAAAAGAACGATTTTGAAGAATTGAACAAAGTATTTTCCGATTTCTATGATATTGATATTATATCAGCCCTTAAGGAAATCAAGCGTGATGTAAACTTCATTACAGATGTGCTTGAAAAGGGTGAAAACGGACTTGTATTGTCCGAGTACGAAAAACAAATTATTTCGCTGTCAGATATTAATAGTACCGTCAACGAACTGTCTAATAACGGCTTTCACTTCACAATAAAGAAGTTTTTATTAAAAGGTGAAAAACTCAAAGAAAGAGGCATTTATGCTAACAAAACGCTTTTCAAAACATTGCTGGATAACATTCTCACAAATGCCAATAAGTATGCATTTGATAAAAAAGCTATAGGCAACGAAGTAATTATTGAACTGACCGAAGTTGATGATTCTTTAGTAATGGAAATCAGAAATAACGGCAAACCTTTTCCGAAGAATTTTGACAGGGAGAAGTTTATAACCAAATACTCGACAGCCGATTCTAACAATGGCAGTGGTTTAGGTGGTTATGATATACACAGAATTGCTAGTGATTTTAACAACCCGGATTGGATACTTTCACTGAATGAAGACCCATTCTTTTTGGTGAAGTTCAAATTCCAATTTCCAATAAAATTGATTAATTAATTATGGAGGATATATTTTATAATATATTGTGGATAGACGATGAGCATGAAACACTCACTGGAACTAAAGGCCGTGCAAAAAGAAATGGCATAAACCTGATTCCATTCAAGTCTTTGAATAGTGGCATGGATGAATTAGAAAGGAATTATCCTTTTTATGATGGCGTGCTATTAGACGCTAAATTTTTTGAAAATGAAGATGATGTCCAAGGAACGGAAGACACCTACAATGTGCATAGAGCCAAAGAAAGATTACTTCAAATTAAAAAGAAGTTTGAAGTATTTGTACTGACAGGGCAAGCCGAAGCTTATGAAGACAAAACCTTCAAAAAGGCCTTTACCAATGTTTACAAAAAAGGTAGTGACGAGGAAATTGACAGACTGTTTTCAGATATAAGGACTGCTGCTGCAAAACAGGAAGATACTCAAATTCGTCACAATTACAAAAGAGTGTTTGACGTATGTACAGAAAAGTATATTGGCGAGTTTGCAGGTCAAGATATTTTGAACCTACTCAAAGTCAATGATGATACAAACATTGACAATTATTTCAACGCTATTCGAAAAGTAGTCGAAGACCTTTTTATAGCATTCAATAAATTCAATTTACTGCCTTCTGAATTTGTTACACCAAGTGTCGCTTTAAATCAAACGAGTATTTTCCTTGCTGGTCAAGACCAATATGAGAATACCGACGCTGTATACAAACAACACAAGCATCTTCAAGAAACACATCTTCCGAAACAGATTGCTTCATACTTACGCAGTATTTTATCTATAACACAAGCTGGCTCACACAGGTCAGAAATTGATAATTATGTTAAGACCATAAGAACTACTTATCTTTTGAAAAGTATTTCTTTTCAACTATTGGATGTCTTGATATGGTTTAAAATGTATGTAGATTCAAATCCTAAAAAAGAGAATTGGGTAAAAGTGGAAACAGAAACTGAGGAGGCTAAACATAACGAAGTCTACATTTGTGGTAAGGTCATCAATATTAATCCCCATAAAGGCTTCGCTTTTTTTAAACCAGATGAGGGGGGAGATAATATTTTCATACCACCACATTTAGTTACCAATCATTCTCTTATTGAAGAATTACCTGTTCAAGTTGAAATAGAAGAATATACTCCCAATGGCACTAATCTTTTGAAAAATAGGGTAAAATGTATTAAAAATCTAATTGATTAATTCTAATATAATACTTTTAATTACAATATAAAGGTTTAAATTTGACTTTATATTTATTTCGATAAATAAAAATTTATGGCTAAGAAAAAACAAACGGTTGAAGAACCCTTAGAGAAACAACTCTGGAAAGCAGCGGACAAACTCCGCAAGAACATAGATGCTGCCGAATACAAGCATATTGTTTTAGGTCTAATCTTCCTGAAATATATTTCTGATGCTTTTGAAGAATTGTATGCAAGACTAAAAGTAGACGAAGCAAACGGAGCAGACCCCGAAGACAAAGACGAATACAAAGCAGAAAATGTATTCTTTGTTCCGCAGGATGCCCGATGGACTTATTTGCAATCGAAAGCAAAACAACCCGAAATTGGGAAGTTTGTGGACGATGCCATGGATGCCATTGAAAAAGAAAATGCTTCCTTAAAAGGTGTTTTGCCTAAAGTATTTGCCCGACAAAATTTGGACCCGACCAGTTTGGGCGAACTCATTGACTTGGTTGGAAACATTGCCTTAGGTGATGCCAAAGCAAGAAGTGCCGATGTGCTTGGACACGTTTTTGAATATTTCTTAGGTGAGTTTGCCCTTGCAGAAGGCAAGAAAGGCGGACAGTTCTATACGCCAAGAAGCGTTGTAGAATTATTGGTTGAAATGTTGGAGCCATACAAAGGACGAGTATTTGACCCTTGTTGTGGTTCGGGTGGTATGTTTGTTCACTCTGAAAAATTTGTAACCGAACACCAAGGAAAAGTAAACGATATTTCAATTTACGGACAAGAAAGCAACCAAACCACTTGGCGTCTTGCTAAAATGAACTTGGCTATTCGTGGCATTGATAGTTCACAAGTGAAATGGAACAACGAAGGTTCTTTTTTGAACGATGCACACAAAGACCTGAAAGCCGATTACATCATTGCCAATCCACCGTTTAACGTGAGTGATTGGGGTGGTGACTTAATGCGAACTGATGGACGTTGGCAATACGGAACTCCGCCAACAGGCAACGCCAATTTTGCCTGGATGCAACATTTTATTTACCACTTGGCACCAAGCGGGCAAGCAGGTGTTGTATTGGCAAAAGGGGCATTGACCTCTAAAACCTCAGGCGAAGGCGACATAAGAAAAGCTTTGGTGGAAAACGGTTTCATTGATTGTATTGTAAACCTGCCTGCTAAGTTGTTTTTGAATACACAGATACCTGCTGCCTTATGGTTTATGAGCAGAAACAGGAAGAATGGCAAGTTTAGGGATAGAAGCAACGAGATTTTATTTATTGATGCCCGAAACTTAGGGCATTTGATTAACCGCAGAACCCGTGAACTTTCACAAGAAGACATTGACAAAATTACCAGCACTTATCACAATTGGAGAAACCCTGACGGCAAGTATGAAGATGTGGCCGGCTTTTGTGCTTCTGCCCCAATAAGCAAGGTTAAGGAATTGGACTATGTGCTTACACCGGGCAGATATGTGGGCTTACCTGATGAAGAAGACGACTTCAATTTTGCTGAACGCTTTGCATGCTTGAAAGCAGAGTTGGAAGCACAACTAAAAGAAGAAGCCCAACTCAATGAAATAATTGCTGCTAACCTTTTAAAGATTCAAATCAATGAGTGAGTGGAAGGAGTATAAGTTAGCAGATTTATGTACAAAAATTGGTAGTGGTGCGACTCCACGTGGCGGTGGTGAATCCTACAAGGAAACAGGTATTTCTTTAATTAGAAGTCAGAATGTTTTAGATTTTCAGTTTTCTTACAGTGGTTTGGCGTTTATAGATGATGAACAAGCGGATGACTTAAAAAATGTCATAGTCAGAGAAAATGATGTTTTATTAAATATTACAGGAGACAGCGTTGCTAGAGTTTGTAAAGTTCCCAAAAAAGTCATACCAGCAAGAGTTAACCAACATGTTGCTATTATAAGAAGTGATGAGGAACGACTGAATTCAGATTTTTTATTGTACTATCTGCTTAAGCTTAAAGAACATTTACTATCGATTTCAGAGATAGGTGCAACAAGAAGAGCGATAACTAAAGGAATGATTGAAAATCTTGAAATTTCTATCCCTGAGATTACCGAACAAACCGCCATTGCCTCCGTCCTCAGCCGTTTAGACGACAAAATAGACCTGCTGCACCGCCAAAACGCCACCTTAGAAAAAATGGCTGAAACGCTGTTTAGGCAGTGGTTTGTGGAAGAAGCTAAGGAGGAGTGGGAGGAAAAAAAATTGGGTGAGTTCTTTCCTGTCATTACAGGAAAGAAGGACGCCAATTACGCTATTGAAGATGGTAAATATCCATTTTTTACATGTTCTCAAAAGACACTTTTGGCACCTAGCTATAGTTTTGATGGTAAAGCAATCCTGCTTGCCGGAAATGGCGATTTTAATGTAAAACGCTATAAAGGGAAATTTGAAGCTTATCAAAGAACTTATGTTTTAATTCCATATGATGAAAAGTACCATGACTTTCTCTATGTTTTAATGAAATTCTTTTTGACTCAAATCACAGAGGGGCATCAAGGTAGCGTAATCAATTTTTTAACAAAAGGAATGATTACAGATTTTAAGGTTTTATTACCAATACAATATGATGATAAATTGACCGAATTCGAAAAAATATATAAAAAGGTAGATATAAACACAAACCAAATCCGCACCCTCACGGCATTACGAGATACTTTGTTGCCGAAGTTGATGAGTGGGGAGGTAAAAGTTGAAATATAGAATATGGCAAAACGGAGCAGAAAAATATGGAGCATAAAAACTGAACTCTTGACAAAGTCAAGAGAAGCGATGCTTTGTGCTGTTCAGATTTTTAACAATCCGAATATCATTTTCAAATCGGAAAGCTTCATTGTTCTTGCCAACATTTCATGGACATATCTACTTCATGCCTATTACAGAGATAATAAAATTGATTACCGATACTACGAACAAAAAGCCCAACGCAAGAAATTTGATAAAACCAAGCGTGGTGCTTTTAAATATTGGGAATTGGAAAAATGTCTGAATGACAAGAAATGCCCCATTGATAAAATTCCAAAAGCAAATTTGCTGTTCCTTATTGGTCTTAGGCATGAAATAGAGCATCAAATGACCACAAGGATTGATGATTTTCTTAGTGCAAGATTTCAAGCCTGTTGCCTCAACTACAACCATTATGTGAAAAAGCTTTTTGGTGATGAATTTGGAATAGATAAACACCTTTCCTTCTCACTTCAGTTTTCTTCAATTAGTGATTTCCATGCAAAGCAACTAAATGAATTTTCAGAATTACCTCAGAACATTGGCTCATACATCAATGATTTTGACAACTCCGTTTCTGACGATGAATTTAATAATCCGCAATACTCCTATCGTGTGTTATATGTGCCTAAGACCGCAAATAGAAAAGGTCAAGCAGACAAGGTAATCGAATTCATTCCTGCCAACACACCCGAAGCAGAAGGTTTGAACAAAGAATATGTTTTAATAAAAGACCGAGAAAAACCAAAATATCTTCCGAAACAGGTTGTTGACAAAATGAAATCTAAGGGCTACAAAAAATTCGGTATGCAGCGACACACTGAATTTTGGCAGAGTCTCAATGCTAAAGATGAAGCAAATGGTTTTGGCGTGAAAGTCGCAAATACTTGGTATTGGTATGAGAACTGGCTTCAAGAAGTGGAGAACTATTGCAAACAAAATGAGAATGTATTTAAGTAATGACAAGAATCACCGAAAATATTATAGAATCCTTTGCCATTGAGTTGCTCGATAAACTCGGTTATGAGTATATCTATGCACCCGATATTGCACCCGATGGCGAAAACCCAGAAAGGGACAGCTATACACAAGTTTTGTTATTGGGCAGGTTGCAAAATGCCGTTAAGCGAATAAATCATAGTATTCCAGCCGATGCACAGACAGAAGCTATAAAAGAAATTCAGCGTATTGCTTCACCTGAGTTATTGGCTAATAATGAAACCTTTCATCGTCTTTTAACCGAGGGCATTCCTGTTTCAAAACGTGTGGATGGAGACGACAGGGGCGATAGAGTTTGGCTGATAGATTTTAAAAATCCGCACAACAACGAATTTGTTGTAGCCAACCAATTTACCATCATAGAAAATGGGAACAATAAACGTCCTGATGTTATTTTGTTTGTGAATGGAATTCCGTTGGTACTTATTGAATTGAAAAACGCAGCAGACGAAAACACTACCATAAATTCAGCTTTCAAACAAGTAGAAACTTATAAAACCATCATTCCAAGTCTGTTCACTTACAACGGCTTTGTGGTTATATCTGACGGTCTAGAAGCTAAAGCAGGTTCTATTTCTGCGGGTTTTAGTCGATACATGTCTTGGAAATCGGCAGACGGAAAAGCCGAAGCATCACATTTGGTGAGTCAGTTAGAAACTTTGATTCTGGGGATGCTGAACAAAGAAACCCTGATTGACTTAATCAGGCATTTCATTGTTTTTGAAAAATCCAAAAAGGAAGATACAGAAACAGGTATCACAACCATTTCAACCGTTAAAAAATTAGCGGGTTATCATCAATACTATGCTGTAAACCGAGCAGTTGAGTCCACTTTGAGAGCAACAGGTTTTGCCGCAGAACATGAAACGCCTTTGAGCATGGTAATGGAATCTCCTGAAAGCTATGGTGTGCCCGGAGTGAAAAATCAGCCCATTGGCGACAGAAAAGGCGGTGTGGTTTGGCATACACAAGGAAGCGGAAAATCATTATCAATGGTTTTCTATACCGGGAAAATCGTTTTAGCTTTAGACAATCCAACCATACTTGTAATTACTGACCGCAACGATTTAGACGACCAACTTTTTGACACGTTTGCAGCATCCAAACAATTACTGAGACAAGAACCAGTTCAGGCAGAAGACAGAAACCAATTAAAAGAATTATTAAAAGTGGCTTCAGGCGGTGTAGTATTCGCAACCGTGCAGAAATTTCAACCCGAAGAAGGCAATGTGTATGAATTACTCACTGACAGAAAAAACATTGTTGTAATTGCGGACGAAGCACATAGAACACAATACGGCTTTAAAGCCAAAACCATTGATGATAAAGACGAAAAGGGAAATGTAATTGGTAAGAAAATCGTTTATGGTTTTGCAAAATATATGCGAGATGCTTTGCCTAACGCAACGTATTTAGGTTTTACAGGAACACCCATTGAAAGCACTGACGTAAACACACCAGCAGTTTTCGGAAACTACGTGGATATTTATGATATTTCACAAGCTGTTGAAGATGGTGCAACCGTTCGTATTTTCTACGAAAGCCGTTTGGCAAAAGTGAATTTGAGCGAAGAAGGAAAACAATTAGTTGATGACCTTGACGATGAACTGGAACAAGAAGATTTAACCAATACACAAAAGGCAAAAGCCAAATGGGCACAATTAGAAGCCTTGGTGGGTAGTGAAAATCGCATTAAAAACATAGCCAAAGATATTGTTGCACACTTTAGCCAACGTCAGGAAGTGTTTGAAGGCAAAGGAATGATTGTGAGCATGAGCCGCAGAATTGCAGCTGATTTGTATCAGGCAATCATTGATTTAAAACCTGAGTGGCATTCAGACGATTTGAATAAAGGTGTGATAAAAGTGGTAATGACTTCTGCTTCTTCTGATGGTCCTAAAATCTCAAAACATCACACAACAAAAGAGCAAAGAAGAACACTTGCCGAAAGAATGAAAAATCCTCATGACAAATTACAGTTGGTAATCGTTAGGGATATGTGGCTTACTGGTTTTGATGCACCAAGTATGCACACCCTTTACATTGACAAACCAATGAAAGGGCATAATTTGATGCAAGCCATTGCAAGAGTAAACCGTGTTTACAAAGACAAGCCTGGTGGCCTAATTGTAGATTATTTAGGAATTGCTTCTGATTTAAAAAAAGCATTGTCATTTTATTCTGATGCAGGTGGTAAAGGCGACCCAACTATTTTACAAGAGCAAGCTGTTCAATTGATGTTGGAGAAATTAGAAGTGGTTTCTCAAATGTATCATGGCTTTGAATACGAAACCTATTTTGAAGCTGACACTTCAAAGAAACTATCGCTGATACTTGCAGCCGAAGAACACATTTTAGGTTTAGAAGATGGGAAGAAACGTTACATCAACGAAGTAACAGCATTATCAAAAGCCTTTGCCATTGCAATACCGCATGACCAAGCAATGGATGCAAAAGACGAAGTTTCGTTTTTTCAAGCAGTAAAAGCAAGATTGGCAAAGTTTGACGGAACAGGTTCAGGCAGAACAGACGAAGAAATTGAAACAACCATTCGACAGGTAATCGACAAAGCTTTGGTTTCTGAACAAGTAATTGATGTTTTTGATGCAGCAGGAATTAAGAAACCTGATATTTCTATTTTATCCGAAGAGTTCTTAATGGAACTGAAAGGAATGGAACATAAAAATGTTGCTTTGGAAGTTTTGAAAAAACTCTTGAACGATGAAATAAAATCAAGAGCTAAAAAGAACTTGGTTAAGAGCCGAACATTTTTAGAAATGCTCGAAAACTCAATCAAGAAATATCACAACAAAATTCTGACAGCTGCAGAAGTAATTGAAGAACTCATCAACCTAAGCAAGGACATTGTTGAAATGGACAATGAAGCGATACACATGGGGTTGTCAGACTTTGAATATGCTTTTTATACTGCTGTTGCAAACAACGACAGTGCAAGAGAACTCATGCAACAAGAAAAGTTGAGAGAACTTGCAGTTGTGCTGACAGAAACCATAAGACAAAACGCATCTATTGATTGGACAATTAAAGAAAGTGTAAAAGCCAAATTGAAAGTTGCAGTAAAAAGAATTTTACGAAAATTTGGTTATCCACCAGATATGCAAATGTTAGCTACAGAAACAGTCTTAAAACAGGCAGAAATGATAGCAAGTGAAATATCTAACTAATAATACTTTTTTAATTAATTTACCTTACTAACACACTCTCCGAAGTCTCTAGACTTCGGAGCTTATAATTAGTCAAAGGTCCTTAAAACCTCACCCCCTTAGCAATCAAACCATCCACCTGCAGCTTCACCCATTCTTGAGTAGGAGCTTCCAATTTTGCAATAGCATAAGCACTTTGTAAATAATCAAAAACCTCATCATCATAGAGCGCAGAAAGAAAAACATACAAATTTTTCCTATCCCTGTTCTCAAAATAATCCTCATCAAAATTCACAATCGTATTTGCAGCAACTTCCCAACGCTCCTGAAAATAACCATCAAACTCAATTCCTTTCTCCTGCGCAAAACCGTGCAACAAATCCATGCAATCATTAAGATAACCTTCACTATCCAAAGGATCATTAATAAAATACTCTACAAAAAGTGCATTAATATCATTCATAATTGATGAGGTTTCAAAACACTAATTTACATTTTTTGAATTATCCATTTTGTCCCATATTTTGTTGATAAAATAAACTCTAATAATATTAATTGTACTTTTGCAATATGAAATATAAAGTTTCAATTCAAGAATCCAGCCTTACAGATGATTTTGATATTTTTATCGAAATATCAGAGCCTTTCAATGTATCGATAAAAAGAAAATGTAAGGACCAAGAATTATTAAAAATGTATAAGGAAAATCCCCAAGATGTTGATAAAATTTTTGAAAGAGAAATTAGAGCCTCAATAAATTCAATTCTTAAACAACTAAATAAAAAACAAAACAAACTCAATTAGAAATCTGATATTCTCTTCCTCAAAATGAGAATTTAATATCTTGTTCTTATTCGTAACCATTATCTCATTCAGCTGCACAAAAACCGTCTCTAGTCCAAGTATTCCTATAGCCTATGTCATCCTGAGCACAGACATAGTCTGCGAACGAAGTTCTCGAAGGATTTGTTTGCTTCATTTCGCTAATCTTAACGATGAGGTAAACAATTTTCCTCCCACGGTGACTGAGCTTGTCGAAGTCAGGGCAGGGGAAAAGAAAATTGTTTTCCTCCCCGGTGACTGAGCTTGTCGAAGTCAATAACCAAAACTTTTCCACACCCCCTCATTCATTTTGCATTATTTTATACCTTTGAAAAATGAAATCCAAGATAGAACTTTTCAAGCTCGAGAATGAAGAAAAACTAATCATTCCAGTCCTTCCAGCCAAGGTAAAAGCGGGTGGTTATGGCAGTTTTGAAAGTCCTGCATTAGACTTCCCCGAAGACACCATAGACCTTTTAAAGCTCTTAATCAAAGACAAAGAAACCACTTTCTTTGCAAAGGTAACAGGTGACTCAATGAATGGGATTGGAGTATTTGATGGCGACATCCTAATTGTACAAAAAGGACTATTCCCAAGAGAAAATGACATAGTAATCGTATTCTATCAAGGCGAATTTTATGTAAAAAGGTACAAACCGAAATACAAAGAAAACTCCCTAAAAATTGAAAGCATAAAACTTAAATCCGAGAACCCCAACTACTCAGATATGGACATCAACGAAGATACAGACTTCGAGCTTTGGGGCGTGGCAACTTGGAACCTACACAAACTAAGAAAATAATGTACGGCTTAATCGATGGCAATAACTTCTATGCAAGCTGCGAAAGGGTATTCCGCCCAGACTTGCGAAACAAACCCGTTGTGGTACTCTCCAATAACGATGGGTGCGCCATTGCTCGTTCTAATGAAGCCAAAGCCTTGGGAATTAAGATGGGGCAACCATACTTCCAAATCCAACATCTTGAAAAAGAAGCTGGACTAAATGTTTTCTCCGCCAACTTCGTTTTGTATGGCGATATTTCAAATCGTGTGGTCAATATCTGCCGTAGATATTGCAAAGACATTGAAGTGTACAGCATTGATGAATCCTTCTTAGATTTTCACGGGTACGAACATATAGACCTACAAAAACATTGTCTCGAACTTAGAGAAAAAGTTCTCAAAGGTTTAGACCTTCCCACCAGTATCGGATTAGCACCCACCAAAACCTTGGCAAAGGTGGCCAATAAAATTGCTAAAAAGTTACCAGAAAAAACAAATGGCGTATACAGCATAGACACCCCTCAAAAAATTGAGAAAGCCCTCAAATGGTTCCCCCTAGAAGATATTTGGGGTATCGGAAGAAGATACTACGAAAGATTTTCGGCAAGAGGCATCAAAACCGCTTGGGACTTTACCCAACTGCCTGAAGCTTTCGTCCAAAAAGAAATGGGAATCCTCGGACTAAGAATGCACCGAGAATTACGGGGAATACCACAATATGACCTTACCATTCCAAAACCCAAGAAAGGAATCGCCACCACCAGAACATTCGACAAAAGAACAGACGATTTAGAAACCTTGAAAGAAAGAGTTTCTACCTTCGCCTATAAATGCTCCGAGAAACTAAGAGCTCAAAAATCTTGCTGCAGATACGTGACCGTTTTCATAATGACCGACCGTTTCAAACAGGACTTAAAACAATACAGCAACTCCATCACCATCACCTTAACCAATCCTTCCAATTCCGCGATTGAAATTTCAAAAGCAGCTCTGCAAGGACTAGAAAAAATCTACCTGCCATTTTTCCAATACAAAAAAGCGGGAGTAATGGTCACAGAATTCGTTCCAGAAACCGAGAGAATGACCTCATTGTTTGATGAAGACCTCCACGCCAAACACCGCCCAATCATGCAAGTAATAGACGTGATGAACAAAAGACTAGGGGCAGACAAAATCAAACTCGGCTCTATGGACGTTCAAAGAACTTGGAAGATGAACCAAAAGAACCTATCGCCACGCTACACCACAGACCTCCATCAAATCATCAAAGTCAAAGCAAAATAATTTAGATAAGTGTGTTTAAATTTCATAGGTCAGTTGTTTATCACTTAAATTTTGCTATAATCTTTCGATAGTAAGTATTTCTAAATTCTATTTTTTTAGATTTAGTTTGTTTTTAGTAAATTAGCTAATTAAAACTAATAATAATATGAGTTACAAAGAAAAATGGGAACTTTTATTCCAAGATATACGATTTAGAGAAAAAACACCAACTATTCCTTCGGACGGAAGAAATCCTTTTGAGAATGATTACGGAAGGCTAATATCTAGTGCTCCAATTAGAAGATTACAAGACAAAACACAAGTATTTCCACTTGAACAAAGTGATTATATCAGAACTAGATTAACTCATTCTCTAGAGGTTTCATATATTGCAAGTTCAATCGGACAAAGTATTGAAAACTACTTGATTGAAACAGATGAAATATCATCAGATAAAAAAGGTTATTTGAGTTCTCTATTGAGAGTTTCTGGACTAATTCATGACTTGGGGAATCCGCCTTTTGGACATTTTGGAGAAGAAGCAGTAAAAAAATTTTTTAAGGATTATTTTATTTCAAAAGAATTTAAAGAGTATGAAAAAAGAATAAATGAACAAAATAAAACAAATAATCCAATACTTAGTGAATTAGAAAAAGCTGATTTTGTGAATTTTGATGGAAATGTTCAGACACTAAGAATTTTATCAAAACTTTATTATTTTGGAGATGCTTTCGGTTATAATTTAACTTATTCAACATTAGCTTCATGTATTAAATATCCTTCAAATTCAATTGAAGGCAATAAAGGAAAAAAATTTCCCGAAATTTCTAAAAGAAAATTTGGGTATTTTGTTACAGAAAAAGAGACTTTTGATATAATTAACAATTATTTAAATCTTAATAATAGACGAAGCCCTGTTGTCTATTTAATGGAAGCTGCAGATGATATTGCATATAGTGCTGCAGATATTGAAGACGGAATTAAGTTAAATATTGTAAATATTTATGAAGTTAGAAAAATATTTGAAAAAGAATTAAATACTAATAAAAAGTTAGTATTAGATGAACTTGATCGATTGATAATTTTATATGAAATAGAAGAGATTGATGAATCTATCGTGATTCAGAAATTCAGAATTTTCACTCAAAGATTAATGATTTCTAGTATTATTGAAGCTTTCAAAAAGAATTATGATTCTATTATGACGGGCAAATTAGAGTCAGAAATTATAGAAGTATCTGAAGCTTCTGACATACGAGATGCTTATAAGAAATTGCAGATAAAAGTCTTTGATGATAAAAATATAGTTAAAAAAGAAATTGCTGGTTGGGAAGCTATATATGGTCTATTAAAAATAATGGTGAAAGCTTCGAGAAGCGAAAATTTTAAATCAGCAGGAAATACATATGAAGCTCGAATTTATAAATTAATTTCATCTAGCCATCGATTTGTCTATGAAAATATCGAAAAATACGATAATATAGAATATACTAAATTACAAATGATTACAGATTTTATTTCTGGAATGACTGATACTTATGCAATTAATTTATATCAAGAATTAAAAGGAATTAAATTGTAGTGAAAAATTATAAAGACATAAGGCAAGGTTTCTACCTTCATTTTTCAAATCAAATGAAGTCAGAACGCTTTATGGATTTTTTTTACGAATTATTCTTATTTGGTTCTGCATATGCTGTGGGAGGGTACTTTAGAGATTTTATGTTTTCACAAAAAAGTAGAGATATAGATATTATAACAGATATTTCAAATGATTTATTAAAAAGTTTGGTAGTAAATTCTCAAGTCATATATGATGTTAATAGATATGGAGGCATTAAAATTAAACTTAATTCTCTTGAAATTGATATTTGGACAATTGAGAATAACTGGGCATTTAAAAATAATCTAGTAAAATTAAATGATAATGATAAATTAAATAGTATTGCTAAGGGATGTTTCTATAATTTTGATGCTTTAGTTATTAATTTGTACACATATGATTTTAATTTAAGATATTTTAATGATTGCATAGAGAAAAAAGAATTAAATATTCTTCAGGAGCATCCAATTTATAAAAATTTAAATCCATCAGTCGAAGCTAACATTATCAGAGCAATTCATTTATCAAAAAATTATAATTTAGATTTTTCTAAAAGTACAATTGAATACTTAATTGCAAAAATTGGATATATTGAAGATAAATATTCAAATTCATTAGAAAGGTTAATTGAAATAAAAAATCAATATTCAAAATATCAATTTATTACAGAAAGTGATATCTTGAATTTGCAATTTAAACTAAGAGAAAAACAAAATTCAAATCAATTGAAACTCGATTTATAAAAGAATAATTTTTTGATAATAAAAATTTCTAATCCATAACTTTAAAAACCCCTCCAAAGCCATTCAACTTTGGAGTTTTTTATTTCCCAACTTTCACCCCTCCTTTAGGAGGGGCTGGGGGAGGTAAAATGTAAACAAAATTTTCACTATTTTTGATAATCACTTAATCTCACCACCATGTGCAACTACGTAAGAATTAAATCCACACCAAAAGAGCTGGAAAAAGCCTATCAAGCAGAATACTTTGGAGATGATTACACCAGAGACGACAAAATCAATGGTTTTGCCAATCCAAAATTGCCAGTGATTTTAGACCACGATACAGACCATATCGTTGCAGCGCAGTGGGGGTTCCTCCCATCATGGGCTAAGGACAGAGAATTCGCAAAGAAAACTCTTAATGCACGAATGGAAGAAGTACACCAGAAGCCAACCTATAAAAACTACACCAACAACCGTTGCCTTATCTTAGTCAACGCCTTCCACGAATGGAAATGGCTAGATGATAAAGGAAAAAGAAAAGACAATTACCTCATCAAAATTAAAGACCAAGAAATCTTTGCTCTTGGTGGTCTGTACAACATCTGGGTAAACCCAGCTACAGATGAAGAAATCCTTACCTGCACCATAGGAACCACGGAAGCCAATCCATTGATGGCAGAAATCCACAACACCAAACACAGGATGCCAATTCTATTAAACAACCAAATCGAATACCGTTGGTTAGATGATATCCCTGTAGAAGACTTTCTCTACCCAAACTACAATCCAGAACTCACAGCTCAAAACCTCACCAACTTAGAAAGCCATTCATTATTTTAATTTCAAATAAGTGAAATATCACATAAATATTTGAGCCGAATATGTAAAGTATTCGGCTCTTTTTGTTTGAATTAGAAAAGGATTTAAAATATAAATCTCATTATTATTCTAATCTTTCTCCCCTCCTTTAGGAGGGGCTGGGGGAGGCCAAAAGTCAATTCTTCATTCTAATTAATTCTATTCTGAGAGCTTTAATTGAGTGATTTTAAGTATCTGATAAAGTAGCTTCTCAGGAACTTTCATAGAATTACATTGATTAGATTTTTTTGTTCTTTTAGCTTTTCGGTTTCCGCTTTTCTTGTTATTAGTTTTTACCTCATCTCTTTCGGTATTACAAATATGAAGTCATAATTCAACTTTTTCAAGAAAAGTCTGCCGAAATTGATAAAAAACGAGATAAAATAGAGGAGGTATTGGGTGTGTTTTGAAATTTAAAATTCTGGTAATGAAGTAAATAACTGCTGGTATTTTTTGTTTTTAGCGCAATGAATTATTTTTCATCACCTCATCACCTCATCACCTCATCACCACATCACCGTATCACCACATCATCACATCACCACATCCAGAACCATTTCAGAAATTCTAATTTTCTTCATTTAAAAGTTTAATGTAATAAGAAGGCAATGTTCCTGTAATCTTTTTAAAAGCATTGGTGAAAGTTTCAGAATTATTGAACCCAATTTCCTCAGAGATAGCAGCTATGGTATACTTTCTCATTTTTTCGTTCGTTTTAAGCTCTGAAACAATGTAGTTTATTCTGAGTTCATTTAAGTATTGAGTGAAATTTTTTCCTTTTAATTCATTGATTAACTTAGACAGATAATCTCTGTTCGTATCAAACTCTTTAGAAAGTGAATCTAATGTGATGTTTTTTCTTAAAAAATCTTGATTTTTTTCAAAGACCTCTATTTTATGGATGAGAGTCTGAAATTTAGGATGAGAGGTTATGCTGTTTTTGTTCTCCTCATCATCTTGTTTATGGGTATTGAAGGGTTCATTTTCTGTAATGATTATTTTTCTGTGGTCAATTTTTTCAAGCAAGTCCTTTGCATGCTTCTCATATCTTTTGATTTTTTTTCTATTTTCAAAGATGATATAGATAAAAAGACCTGAGCAGATGATTAAAAATAAAATGAACCATATATAAATTGAATTTCGGTTATTCAGAGTTTTTATGAGTCCTTCTTTTTCCTTTATCAGCAAAGCAGTATCATACTTTTTGAAAATTTCTTTGGAAAGATTTTTTTGTGTCTTTGCAATAGCACTGTCTGCATAGATAAGTTGATCAATGTATTTTAATTGCTTTTTTACGTCTCCTTTTTTCTTGTAATAATCAATAATAATTTCATATCCATCCCTGCACACAGGACTGTAATCTTGTATCGCATAAGAAATTGAATCGGATTGAATAAGATAACGGATAGCCTCATCTTCCTGATGAGATTCATATTTCACTTTGCCAATAAAGTAGTATAAAATTGAGAGATTAGAGTGATCTTTATTTTTTCTTAATAATCTTTCAGCAGATTGTAAGTAGCGTAATGACAAAGGCAAGTTTTTTAAATAGTAATAATTGATGCCTTTTAGCATGATGAAGTAATTGTAGTTGGAGTAGATTTTGTGTTTTTTACATTCCTTTATTCCTAACGCTACAAGTTCATTGCTTTTCTCATATAGCTCACATTTAGCATAAATATTGGCGAGTGAAAAAATAGAACCAATGTATGCACCTCTATCTTCATTGCGAGTGCCTATTTTAGCTTTCTGATAATCATAGTATTCTTTGAAAAGGGGTAAAGCTTCTTTATATTCTTCAGTTGCAGTTTTGAGTATGCCTATTAGTAATTTTATACGGTAGAAAAATTCTTGATCGTCTTTTGGACTGTATTTTAAAGCTATTGAATATTGATCTAAAGCGTCCTTATACTTCCCCTCATTGTTGTATAATATCCCTTTAATAATGTATGCATTAGAAGGATAATTTTTATACGTTTTATTTTTTACCAGGGCAATGAGTGAGTCTGCATAGGGATGTCCGTTTTCTCCCTTTAGATTTTTTATTCTGGCAATTTTATAATACCCATCATAGAGCAAATCTTTATTGTTGTCTTTTTTTCCTTTGGAGAGAATTACATTCGCATAGAATTCAGCTTGTTCATTATCTATTTGATATGCATCATGATAAGCATTGTATATATACTGCGTACTTTTATTCTTTAATGAATCGGGTATTTTAAATCCTTTTTTACTTTGAGAGAATAATAAAAAAGGACAGAGAAAAATTAAAATGAAATGAATTCTTTTCATACACGGTTATATCCTACAAAAATAGATATTTTATCAGTATTACAAAGTCTTTTTCAGTGATTTGAAGAGATAAATACAATGATGTAGTAAGACAAAAATATAGAAATTGATAAATTTCGGTAAATACAATTTTTTATTTTGCTTAAATCATTTGATTTTTGTCTTAGTTATAATAAAAAATGATTTTAAATAATAATTCCGATGGCACAGATTTCTAAACCGTGACTTTTCAATCATATCATTTATTTTAATTAAATTTGTTAAGAACTAATAAACAAGAACTCAAATATCGAACTAAAAAATTACAATTATTAGATGATAAGAATTTTACAATTATTTTTTGTCTATTTGAGTGATGTGGCAAAAGGAGCAGAGCGGATTTTGCCACATCGGTTCGGCGGATTATATCCGCAGATGTTGCTCGTCGCTACACGAACTTCGCACATCCGTCGAAACGTTATATGTCATTTAAAAAAAATAACTTTAAACAAAGAATAAATAATGAAAAAAATTTTCGCTATTGTAATCATTACAATTACAAATCTATGTTTTGCACAAAATGTTAAAAACAATGAATTAACAAATTTTGGACGTATTAATTTAGGGTTGCACGGACTTGATGCCTCTTATGAAATGCTAATTTCAAAAAAAATAGTTTGGGAAAACAGTATTGGTATGGGTATGGGTAGTAGTGTATATGGAAGTTCTGTTGAATATCTATTCGACTTTACCAAACCTACACCTTATATTAAATCAGAATTAAAATACATTTATAATACTGAAAGGAGAATTTCAAAACAAAAAAGTATTCTGAATAATTCAGGAAATTATATTGGATTACAAACAAAATATAGTTTTGGAAATAATAATCATTACAAGTTAAACCAAACATTATTGACAGAGATTCATTGGGGAATTCAAAGAAATTTAGGAAAAAAATTCTTATTCAACACTCACATTGGACTTGGATATATTACAGATTTTGATTCGAAAGATGGGCATATAACACCTACAGTTGGATTAAGATTTGGTTATAAAATGTTCTAAAAAGCGACAGATAACATATTCTATGACAAAACACAAATAAAAAATCCGATGACACAGATTTCTATTCTGTGACCTTCCACAAATCATATCATTTACTTTAATTAGATTTGTTAAGAACGAATAAACAAAAACTCAAATAACGAACAAAATAAATACTTACAATCATTTATAAACGAATATTTCCTTGATTATAAGAATTTTACAATTGTACTTCGTCTATTTGAGTGTTATCGGTAATCTCTAAAAAACTATTAACATAACAGAGAATGAAAATTAAAATTATAATATTTTTTTTACTAATTATTAACCTTTCTTTTAGTCAGCAGAAAAAAATAATTAATAATGAATCTACGACTTTCCAATTAACAAGTAGAGATGAAAATATAGATTTTATAGTTTTTGATACAAAACTTGAAACTAAAAAGCCTATTTTTCTTTGGTGTCAAGGTTCACTTCCTTATCCACTTTATGTAAATTCGAAGGAAGGAATCTGGTTAATTGGCGGTGGAATTACAAATTTTGATATTGAGAAGATTACAAAGAATTATTATCTAGTAATCGTCTCTATGCCTAAAACGCCATTAGTTGCAGAGGAAAGCCAAATAAATGATTCCTATTGGTATTTTGGCCACTCAAAGGACAAAAACATTCCAACAGAAGAATTTCAAAAAGCAGATTTTTTAGAAAACTATACAAACCGAGCAATAAAAGTTTTAAAGTTTTTGCACAAGCAAAAATGGGTTGACAACTCAAAACTAATAATTGCAGGTCATTCACAAGGTTCAAAAGTTGCCACAAAAATTGCGAAAAATTATAAGGCAGTAACAAAACTTGGATTATTTGGAGCAAATCCATTCGGAAGAATTGATCAAAACATAAGAGAATCAAGAAAAGACGCAGAAAATAAAAAAATAACTTGGGAAAAAGCAAATAAAGAAATTGAGGAAGAATATGAAATTTATCGTAATGCGAATAATCCGCAAAAAGTAAAAGCAAATGTCAATTTAATTGCATGGAGATCTTTTTCCGAACCTTTAATAGACGATTGGTTAGAAATTAATAAGCCAATTTATTTAGCGTACGGTACATACGATATCGCAAGTGATTTATGCGATTTGGTTCCTTTATACTTCATAAGAAATCATAAAACTAATCTGACTTATAAAAGATATCTAAACCTTGAACATAATTTTTTTGAAGTCGGTGAAGATGGAAGAGCAAACCACGATAAACCACATTGGAAAGAAGTTATGAATAATTTTGTTGAATGGACTTTGAAATGAAAATAAAGAGACTACCGATAATAACTAGAGTTTCGTTGCGTGCGGAGCACGAACAATGAAACTCCTGTTGAACCCGATGGCGCGGATTTTTAATCCGTGACTTTCCACAAATCATATTTTTTACTTTAATTAAATTTGTTAAGAACTAATAAACAAAAACTCAAATAACGAACAAAATAAATACTTACAATCATTTACAAACGAATATTTCCTTGATTATAAGAATTTTACAACTATACTTCGTCTATTTGAGTGTTAAGTGATATTATATCAAAAAACACTGTAAAAATTAAGCTACAATGAAATTTATGATAAATGTTAGCGAAGAACAAATTTTGCCGGAGGAAAAATTTCTACTTATTGATAGTTTATATGATTTTGAATTCCCAAAATGTATAAATGAATTAAAAAGAGAAAGATATTCTAAAAAATCAGATGAAGAATTTGAGTTGATAAAACAAGAATTTGAATCATTTCTAAGAGAAAACGAAAACCCCAATTTAATTTCTGTAGGAATGTATAAATCTTATGCAGACATAAATTTACCTAAAACCTATGATGTAATTTTTGATATAAGAAATAAAAGTAGATTTTGGTATCAAAAAACAATTGTTAAATATGCATATAATTATAAAGATATTTTTCATACAGATTTATGGCAAGGACATTCTTCTCATTTAATAATTGAAATTATTGGAAAACCACCTATTATATTCAATGAACTGAACATCAATTATAAAGATACAAATAAGACTTGTATAGGATTATGCAATAAATTTGATTGGGAATTTATAAAACAAAAAAATAACAACGCCTAACATCCCGATGTCTCAGTTTTCTAATCCGTGACTCATTTATTTTCATTAAATTCGATATAAACTAATAAACAAGAAATCAAATTCAGAACTAAACACTTACAATTATTAGATGATAAGAATTTTACAATTATTCTTCGTCTATTTGAGTATCATCGGCAATCTTAAAATAAAACTTCAAAAACAAACATTATGAAAAATTTCGCAAGAATCTTGACAACATTTATTTTACTTCTTATTGCGCAGAATTTTTATTCACAAGCCAACAATAATAACAAAACTGTTGAACTTGAAAATCAAAACTTAAAATTTAAAGCTGACAATATTTTAGAAAATAAAACAACTGGTATTATTACATTTTTCGGCAATGCTGCATTAATGTCTGATTCAATTAATTTTGAAGGGGCAGAAAAAATTATCTTTAATACCCAAACAAAAAAAATTGAAATTTTAAAGCCAAAAAATTTTAAAATTTTTCACCTTAATTATTTGATAAAAGAAAAATCTGATAATTATAATTTAATGATTTACGATATGAAAGAAAATACTTTAACGCTTTAAATATTGCTTTTTTTTGTTAATTTTTTAGAATGAAAATAAAGACTGCCGATAACATGGGTTTTGCAAGGCGCGGGTTTGAAGATATCCTTTGGGAGATTTGAGACTATACACGCAAAAAAAAATCCATTTTCCCCGATTGCGCAGTTTTCTAATCCGTGACTCATTTATTTTCATTAAATTCGATATAAATTAATAAACAAGAAATCAAATACTGTACTAAACACTTACAATTATTAGATGATAAGAATTTTACAATTATTATTCGTCTATTTGAGTGGTATATGAAATAATGCAAAAAAACCGCATAGAATATGAAAAATTTATTTAAATCAACATTAATTTTACTTATTTCGGTAATTTTAATTTCTTGCCTTCCTATGCCAGGAAGTCCAATGACAGCATTTATTGTAAAAAATACTTCTGAAAAGCCTATAAGTTTTTCTGCAAGCGTAATAAAAATGTCGCAAACATTTGGACCTCAAGAAGTAACAAACTCATTTACGGTTAAAGCAAAAGACAGCATTATTGTAAGACAAACTTATTTTAAAAAAGATGGCGAAAATCCACAAAACTGGTTTTCTAAATTTGATATCTTTCCAGTAGAAGGTATTGAAATGAATAATCCAAACCTTGCTGAAAATTGGAAAAAAACATCTAATGAAAATGTCCCAACCTATACATTTACCATAAACAAATGAAATCTCTAAAAATAATCTTAATTTTTACTTCGGTTTTTGCATATTCGCAATCCAATATTTTTGATAGACTTTCTGTATTAGACAACAATGGGAAAACTTGGTATAATATTGATGGTTACAGCGTAACAAGTGAAGTTTTTAACAATTCTTTTGACGAAAAAGGGTTAAAGAAAATTTTTAAAAAGCATAATATTACTGAAACCGATTTAAAAATTAGAGATGAAAAAATTGATTTCAATAATTATTTCATCACAAAAAAACAGAATATCGCTGGAAACATTTTTCAAACTAATAATTACTATTTTGTGGAGAATCCTACCAATACTACTACTGTTGTTTGGTTTGTAAAAAATGGAATCACAGATAGAGAGACCGAGGAAGAATTAGTTAATAGAATAATTAAGAACCAAATTCCTAGAGAAAATTTTGTTCAGTTGCAAATCCAGTCAATTGATTTTGTAGGAAGAAAAATAGAACTTGGGAATAGTTGCTATTGGTCATATTTAAATACGGTGCAATGTCCTTACTTTGGAGAAATGAATTGGTCTATCCATAAAACTTTGGAAGACGCAAAACAATCTGTTGAAAATCAATTTAATATAACAAAAACAAGAAAAAATACAAAAATTGCAAGTGAAAATATTGTTGATGTTGAATTTGAAGGCATTCCAACCAAAGCAAAAAAAGTTATCGTAGAGTTTACAGGAGTTAATTCTGCTCTAGCGGGAATGTCAGGAGGAAAATCATTGACCGTTTATTACATTGCAGAAAATGTGAGAAACAAGAATATAAGTTGTGTGATGAGTTTTTGGAATAATGATCTAATTAATCCTGAAACGAAATTACCTCCATTATTAGAAAAAGTAATGAAAGTAAAATAACCCCGATGGCGCAGTTTTTTAATCCGTGACTCACCAATACTTTAATTAAATCTGATAGAAAGGAATAAACAAGAACTCAAATACCGAACTAAACACTTACATTTATTAGATGATAAGAATTTTACAATTATTCTTCGTCTATTTGAGTGTTAGCGGGAATCTCTAAAAAACTACCACATAATGAAAATTCAATTTTTACTTTTCCTAATGATTATAAATTTCTCGTATTCTCAAGATAAACTTTTTTTATATGATTATACTTTCATTTCTGATTCTACAAATAAAATGAATGTAAAAAATGAAATAATGATTTTGAATATTCAAAAAGATAGAACAGAATTCTATAGTTACGAAAGATATTCTTCTGATTCTATACAGTTATCCGAAGCCAAAAAAGGGAATATGGCAATGCCAAAAAATAAAGTTCTGATTAATGAAAGAATTGTTAAATATCCTAATTCAAATCAAATTGATTTTATAACTTTTATATCTTGGGATAAATATATTGTAAAACAAGACATAGATCTAAAATGGAAATTGGAAAATAGATTTTCAAAAATTTTAGGTTATGATGTACAAGAAGCAACAACTGAATTCGGTGGAAGAAAGTGGATTGCTTGGTTTGCAAAAGAATTACCAATTCCAGACGGTCCTTATAAATTCAAAAATCTTCCTGGTTTAATTTTAAAAATTGAAGACACTACTAAAAGTCATATTTTTGAATTAAAGGGAATAAGAATAAATGATCATAATTTTACTTATCCCAATTTGAACAACTATAAAGTATATAAATTGAACTTTGACCAATACGTGAAAAAATTTAAAGACTATCGTAAAAATCCAACTGCTGATTTAATTGGTCAAATTCCCGACCAAAGAGATGCAGAAGGAAACTTTAAAACTTCTGCTCAAATAATAAAAGAATTAAATGATAAATGGCTGGAAAACTTTAAAAAAGATAATAACATCATCGAAATAAATTTGTTACACCAAGAAAAACGATAGCGCGGTTTTCTTATCCGTGACTTTCCACAAATCATATCATTTTAGATTTTCAGAATCATATAGTCTACCCAAAACCAAATAAAAAGTTTAAGTAGGAATTGTGTTATTATCTTCAATCTCATTACAATCTCATTACAAATGTCAAATATCAAATTTAAACTATTTTTTGTCTTTTTTAGTTTTTGTTTTTTATCAAAAGCACAGAATACATTTAAAATCATTGCTCATGTCGAAGGTGTGGAGCAAGGCTCTGTTCAAGGTGTTATTCTGCCAAGTTCAGGTTATGCAGGTTTAATGAAAGATGCTAAAATAAAGTTGCTAAACGGCATCTTCCGGCTTGAACTTCAGATGACCAAAACCAAGGAACCATTGCCTATTTATTTCTTTATTTTTAATGGGGAAAAACCATTTATGAAAACCGATGTTGTTCTGTTTTCGCCCAGAAGCCAGAAGTTAATAATAAAAAAAGACGGTAGTATAGTAATTGGAGATAATTCAATTAAACTTCAGAAACATGCTTATGATAAATATTTTAGGGATTACAATTCATCCTATGGACATTATACCGAAAAAGGCAGAAAATTAGTTAAACCAGACAAAAATCAAGTTGAGGAGATGATTGCTCTGCGGGACAAACTTGCTTTGAAAAAGGACTCTCTTCTTTTCGATTTTTCAAAAAACAATAAAAATTCATATTTCCTGCTCAATGATTTATCCCAAAATATTTATACATATGGGTATAAGGAGATTTATGAAAAAACTTTTGATAATTTATCGCCAGTTATAAAGAAGTCGCAATGGGCAAAAAATGTCAGAGCAGAACTTATGGTTTCGAAGAATTTTCAATACGGAAAAGTTTTTACTGTTTACACGATCGGCAATGATGATTTGAGGAAATGGTACGGCAAAAAACTTACATTAGTTGATTTTTGGTTTTCTTACTGTTCTCCCTGTATAGCCGAAATGCCATTCTATTCAGATGTTTACACTAGGTATAAGGAGGCGGGTTTTGAAATAATAAGCATCTCCACAGACCGTAGCCAGGATGTAGTAAATTGGAAAAAGCAGATTGATAAAAATAATATGCGTTGGCATCAGGTGTTAGACGAAAACGGAGTGGTGAGTAAAAAATTCAACATAACAAAATTTCCAACAAACTTCCTCTTAGATGAAAATGGGAAGATATTAAAAAGAGACGTTTCAAAAATAGAACTGCTTTCTATCCTTTCAAAAATTTAATTGCTTCAAACCCCCAGATGGCGCGGATTTCTAATCCAACGGCGCGGATTTGTAATCCGTGACTTTTTATATTTTAATTAAATTTGTTAGAAACTAAATAACCCAAGCACTTCTAAATATGAAATCATATTTCAATTATTTTCTAATTCTAATACTTCTTTCTTTAATCATTATTTCTTGTAACACAAGGGAGAAAAATTACATTACTTATTATAATAAAGTAAATGAGATTGATAGCATCTACAGAATTGCTCAAAGACCTAAATTAGCAATAAAAAAATTCAGAAAATTATTTAAGGAGTTTCCACCTAAAAATCAAGAGAGAATAGAAGAATTTGAAAATTATATTTATTTGAGTGATAAGTATCAAGAAAATTTCGGGGGTAAAAAAAATCTGTACAAGTTTATTACTTTAATTGCACCTTATAGAAACGCTTATCAAGAGCATTTACCCTTATTTAAAAAATATGGAATAGACAGTTTAGAAGCAGCTTATAAAACAGATTTATGGGTGAGGTCAAGAGAAAAAGTATTAATGGATTCTATTACAACTCTTTTTATACGTGATCAAGAAGGAAAACGTTTAGATGTAAATATAAGTGCTAGAAATGATTTAAAAAATGCGAAACTTATGAAGTGGATATTTGATAATTATGGATATCCTTCTTTACAAAAAGTGGGTATTTTTGGGAATGATGATGTCTTTTTACCAATGAGTACCTTTTTTAGTCACATGTCGGCTTCGCAAGATTATCCTTATTTTGAAAAAAAATTAAAAAGATATTTAGAGATGGGGGACTGTACACCACGTGAATATTCAACGATGGTAGACCGCTATCATTTACAAGTTTTAAAAGACAAAATGCTCTATGGTTCTTATATTGGAATAGATGGAATTTCTGATACAATTCAAGTGAATAAAAATCGTAAAAGTGTAGGTTTACCTTCATTAAAACACAATAATATAATTACAAAAGACTTTTTAAAAAAAATAAATAAAAATTAAAACCCCGATGTCTCAGATTTCTTATCCTTGAGTACAGACCAGATGGCGCGGATTTCTAATCCGTGACCTTTAAACTCACTAAAACATACAGTTCATAATAACTCCGTCAAGGTTTCAAAACCACCGCTGTCCGCAGCAAGTAACATAATGAACATTATACGCACTGCCTAGCTACAGAGAGCTGTCTCCACCCAGCCAGCCCTGAGCCTGCCGAAGGGTTACGCCATCATCCCTGCATAGTCCCTATAATGTGGCATTATGTTAAATGCTTTCCTTGCAACAGGCGCAGCCTTTATGCGCTAAACTTTGCAGCCGCTCGATAGGTTATAATTTAGAAGAGCAGACAAATAAAGAAGACCTTCAAATCCCCGCCAAAGCTTGGGAGTAATACCCTGAGCGAAGCCGAAGGGCACAGTAATGATGCACTCGCTGAGGTTCTTCCTATACCTCCAGCAAACCTCTGTCAGATAAAATCTTGGTCAAAATAAAAAGATTTTTCGTGCCATCGGTCAGCTTTCGGTATCGCGCACAGCCGTATTCAGTCCGAAAAAAATCAGTTTTTGCCCACCGCTCAATTTTTTCAGCTGGCTCAATGCATACGAGTAGTATTCATTTATTTTCAGAGGAGTATTCAGTGGCCACCTGAAAAAGCCAACAAAAAACTATTTTTTCCAGCCTTCACACCGCTGTCTTTTCCACCGCTTTTTCCAGTTTAGTAATCATCTTGGCTCTCGGCTCTAGTATCTCGCTTCAATAAGCATCATTTCTGCGCGAACTGGTCTCCCCATTTTGCCACTACTTTCCCATGTTCCTCCAGTACATAATCAGCTTTCATTACACGGAAGTAGGTCCGTTTCATTGCAGCTTTATATGCACTTCCGTCACCGCGCACAGTCGTATGTCGTTGCTTCGTCCCTCGCACCGCCACACCACTGTCTTTGCCATTCCTTCCCATTGGTCGAGTTTTCGTATATTAGTAGAAATTAATAACGATACTATGAAAGAAAATTATCAACTTCAGCATCTAATCGATAAGCTGGGGTTAACCAAAGACGACTATCTCTTTTTGACCATCAAAACGGTCTATTTGTACCACATGAAATCAGGTGAAAAAACAGTGGAATATCGAGACCCAAGTGATTTTATTTTCTCACGTTTGTATGATGATTACTCCAAAAATAATTTTTCAAAACCTAAGAAATATTCACATATACTTTTTCAGGCAGGTTATAATCCAGACAGCCCACGAATGTTAGTAGAACTGAAAGGCTGGAGTCATAAAGGTCAAAATCATCCAGAAAATCTGGACACCAGAGGTCACGATATTGATGATTGGTGTGTAAATCTTGTTTTAGGCAAAATACTCTACGAGAATTTAGATATGTCAAGAGAAGTAGAGTATAACAAGAGAGAAGAAAGAGAATCTGGCCAACCAAGAAAATCTGCAAAATCAAAAGCAGCTTTAAAATCAAAACTTTCTAATCGCAGGTCAAAAATTAGCGGTTCGGTTACCAGAAAAAAATAAAAAAAAAGAAAGTAAAGGTATACGCTCGGGAAAAATGCGCTGTCAATATCTAGCCCATAAAGGGTTTTTTGAAAAAACTATGTGCGTGTAAAGCAAAAAACGCCCATAGTTTTTTCAAAAAAATATTGCATCGCATTTTCCCTCCATTTGAATAGAGCACTTTCTTTTTTTTCCTTTTTTTTCTTTTAAAAATTTTCCTGCGAAGCATAACTTTTAAATCCCAAGTTATGCTTAAAAACAAAGTACGTACGTACTCCGTACACCAAGACGCGCCGAAAATGGCAATTTTCATTCTCAACCGTGGCAGAAATGCAGGAAAACCGCTTCGCCAACCGTGCCCCAACTGTTTTATCATCTATTGCAAAGACGAAAAAGACATGGAGAACCACTACTGGACGTTCTTCACCCTTTGGAAAAATGGATTTTTCCACCCATATCTTTGCGGAAGCGTGATAGACATGCTCAGAATGTCAGATTTCAAGAAACTGCTCCAGAACTGGATTCAACCCAGCATCGAAAAAAACGAACAGGAACCCGGACTCATTGAAAGATTGATTGAAATCGACAATCTAGAACGCAATTACGCCAGACAAGCGAAGCTCTTAAATGATCTTCGAGCGACTTTGGTGAAAAAATTCTACCAAGTGCTCTAATAGAAAAAGCCTCTCCAGCTCGGAGAGGCTCTTTTTTGCCAGTTAGTCACCACACTAAGTTTTTGGCTTTTTTTTCATCATTTGGAGTAATCTCTTAACCAAAAGTGTTGCTACAAAACTCGAGACACCGCCCAAAAATCCTAAAATAATCGTCTTCAAAATATCTTCCGCTTGTAGATTCACAAATATACTTAAAACCGTCCCAAATGCAGTGCTAAATTTTGTTGAGTTATCCACGTAATTCACAGCAAATCAGTATAAAATGAATGCTCACTGACCCAAATTGCTACTCATCACGATAAACTGCAGCTTGACTGACTGCCGAAGCAATGCCACCAGCAACTGCCAAATATCCCGAAACAGAAACCACCAAAGCAGGAAGCGAAACAGGAGCCGTGGCGATAACACCGCTAACAGCCGTTAAGGCCAAACCAATATTTCTAAGCTTTCGGAAAAACTTCGGCGTAGGTTCTTGAATCCTTTGTACTAATTTTTTCATAATGTTTTATTTTTTTGGGTAACAATGAGTTCTACTACAAAACCACTCTCCAGATAGGGGAAAACCAATTTTTTAAGCTTCTCAAAAGCCTTCCTCGATTCATTTCCTCTACCTTCTCCCGTAAGTTGTGTTACAGGAGCAATGCAACCATTCAGTTCCTTTAAAGCGATATTCGCTGGGTGAATCAGAATGAATGTTCTATTCTTCACATTGGTCAACTCCAAATGCCACTTGAATTTGGCACTGAAACGCTTTCGGATTTTGTATTTTCCCTCTGGAATACACGAAATTCTTTTCTGATTATTTCGCCAAGGCAATTCTATTGTTTTACAAATTTCTTTGCCTTCAAAGCTCAAAACGCCATTCGTTCCTTCGGGAAAATACATCCTTTCCAATAAGATTTCCATGAAAAATTTTATACTGGAGAATCAACTTTCACAATCGACAAAGCGTTGAAAGCTCCGTTTTTCAATGGGTATTTTTCACCATTCACATCTTGGAAGAACTCTACTCCTAAAAATAGGAAAATAGGGTGAGGACTGTTCGGAGTCAATTCATTATCCAAAATGAATTCATCAGTCGCCGTTTCATTCCAGTTTTGAATCGCAGATTCATTCATCTGTGTTTCAAAAACACCGTTTTCAAAATCCACAGCAGCTGCAGCAGTTACAATTCTGAAATGAGTAGTTCCACCCGGTGCAGCAATCATCACTGTTGGAACAAAAGCTGGAATGTTCACCTGACATAAACCGCTGGTTCTGGTAATATCTACCGTTTTCGGTGCGAATAGGGTATTCCCTAACTTTCCGTTGATATTAAAGTCAAAACCATCTAAAAGGATAGCCTCTCCGTCAATAACGTTACGGGCACCTCTAGGGTTTACTTGGTCCATTTGGATAACCTTTACCATTTGTTTCGTCAGTCTGCTTACCATTCTGGAATCAGAAGCTCTTAACAGAAGCGGACGAACCGCATTTCTGAGCACCTTTCCAGAATTCCCAGCTCTCCCAAATTCTGAACCGTTTTCTCTGGTTCTCTGGAAAGTAGGATCATTTTTAATTCTCTCTGCAGAAACGCCACCTTTCTCTCTCGCCAAATAACCATCTTTTGACTTATAGAAAGTGATGCCACCAATAGTGCCATCTAACTTGATAATACTTTTTTGTCTTGCCATTTTTTTACTTTTTACTAGATTTATTTTTCAGATGATGAGGTTCACCTGTTCAAACCTTCGCGAATTCACATGACAAAATTTGAGATTTTTCAGCCAATAAAAAAGCTCGCATTGTTCAATATGTCACTATCTGTCATAAATGTCTTACAATAGTCTAAATGTCTTTAAAAAAAAATCTTACCTTGCATATGCTTAAGGGATACTCCTAGTCAAAGGCATAGATAGTGTATGAAAAAGCCATTAAATAGATTATGCATCTATCCAAAAGATATACAAAGAATAACAGGTAAAAGTTATCGCCAAAGTATCAGATTGATGCACAAGATTAAGGCAGACCTCAATAAGTCTCATAACGAGTTCCTTACTATTGAAGAGTTCTGCAATTACACTGGGATTAAATATGAACAAGTGGTTCAATTCATTTGAATATGTTTGAACATTTAACTGGACTAAATATTTACCTAAACTTTAATATTAATATATAAAACCAGTTCAAGATTTAGCCTTCTTCTCTTTGATAATCAGCTATTAATCACTATATTTGTATTATTAGTTTAGTGAACAAGATTGTATATAACAGAATAGGAGTCTTAAAAGGAGTCACTTGTAAAATTTAAATTATAATATATTGATAATCAGTATTTAAATTTGTTTTACAAATCCCTCTTTCTCCGCTAAGTAAATTACAAACGCTGTAAACGAAAGTTTACAGCGTTTTTTCTTTTTAATCCTTTTTATACGAAGTCAGGGATTAGAAATCCGTGATTTCAAAAATTCTAACAACTCTTCTGAGGCAAAAGAATAAAAAAAATAAATCACAATGCTGGGCAAAACATCTCTAAGGTACCTCAGGGACCTAAAAAAACAAAGTCATGTTGATCCATCTCCGTGAAATCTTTTGATAAATGCCAAAAATCGATAACTTCAAAAGTAACTTCTGCAAAAATTTTACGACTATTTCTAAAAAAAATGAATCTAAAATTGCCTATATTTTTCCTTTTGCTATCACATATTTTTATAAGTTCCCAAATAACGATACGGGGTGTTGTAAAAAATGAGGAAAATAAAAATTTTTCATATTGCGCAATAGGAATTAAGGATACTAAGATTGGGGCAATAACTAATGAAAATGGATATTATAAAATCACTATTCCAGATGAATTTCAAAATAAAAGCATTGTTTTTAAAGCCGAAGGTTACTTAGAAAAAAATCTTAATCTTGCAGAATTGAAATCTAATCCGAATGTATATTTAGAATACAAAATTTCAAATATTCAGGGAGTGATTTTAACGGCCAAAAAATTAAAAGAAAAAACGCTTGGAGAGAAATCTCGCCCTTTTTTAACTTTTTCAAAAATGTTTGACAGAAATGTTCCAACGATTGAACAAGGAAATATTTTTGACATCTATAAAAAAACAAAATTAAAGTCCTTCAGTTTTCATATTATTCCAAGTTCAAAATATGAACAGATAATCCTAAAATTAAACATCTATAATGTAAAAAATTCTATACCCTATCAATCAATATTAGATGAAAATATCATTTACAAAACCTCTTCAAAAGGTTGGCAAAAAATAGATTTATCAAAGTACAAATTGCTTTTTAATAATTTAGACAAAATTGCCATCACATTACAACTAGTAGATTATATCCCTTTGAAAGATACAGATTTTGTATTTGGAATTTCTGCGAAAAAAAAACTATCTAAAAATTTAATGTTTAGATTTCAAAGTCAATCTCAGTGGGAGGAAAGTGATGGTTCTTTTCTTACAAATCTTGAAATTGGTTATGATAAGAAAGGAAGTGTTGTTTCGGAGAATAAGAAAAATAAGGAGCAGGACACAGAAAATGAAATTGAAAACAGACTGATTAGTTTTTATAAGGGAAGAGAAGAAGGTTTAAAAACAATTTATGGCAAAAACCCAAAAGGGAGTTATATTAATCTTGATGATGCTAAAATCTATTATGAAGAATACGGAAACGGAGAACCTTTAATTTTGTTAGAAGGGAATAATGGACTCATTTCAGATTTTTATAATCAAATTGCATTTTTCTCAAAACAATATCGTGTTATAGCATTGGACACAAGAGTCCAAGGAAAAAGTTTGGACTTTTCAGAAAAAGACTATGGATATGAGAAACTGGCAGACGATGTCCTAAAAATAGTAAATCAACTCAACTTGGAAAAAGTAAATATTATAGGCTGGAGTGATGGCGGAATAACAGGTTTAATCTTCAATGCTAAAAATCCAAATCTTGTCAATAAATTGGTAACCATTGGAGCCAATACCCATCCTAATGGGGTAAAAGAAGAATTATTGTCCTCTATAAAAGAAAGATATAAAAGTACTAACGACGAAAAGGAAAAAAGGAGATTGAACCTCATGATAAATTATCCAAATATTACAGAGAATGATTTGAAAAAAATAAAAAATCCCGTTTTAGTAATAGCAGGCGATAATGATGAAATAAAATTAGAGCACACAGAACAAATTGCAAAAATGATTGATGATTCAGAATTAGAGATTATTGAAAAGAGTACCCATAATGTTCCTTTTGACCAACCTGAAATTCTGAACAAAAGAATTATAAATTTCTTGAAAAAATAACTCCCTAAGTTTTTTACAATGTAGATTAAGCTTATTGAAGCTAACTTGATGAAGCCACTTTGTAATTCGGTAATCATCTCTACTCATCTCTAATATCAATAAATCCATCCAATACACCTTTCATCCTTCATCCTCTCGTAATCCCACATAACCCATAACCCATAACTCATTCTCCCATTCTCTCACCCCGCATCCATCACCCCACATCCCTTTGTTTAATAACTTCTCTCATTTGTTTTTCTGTGGAAAAGATAGATTTTATATTTGAAGAATGATTTGCATCATTTTTTGTGTAGAGACTTTAGAGGGATTATTTTTGCTTCTATTTCTAAGCTTTTTAAACTGTTTTTATTCGTACATAGACTTTGACCAAACGTTCTCTATTCGAAGAGTAGTCCACTTTTTTTAATTTCAAATTTATTGGGCTTTAACCGAAATTTAAAGAAGACAAAAATAAAAGAACCCACTCTTTAGAAGCAGGTTCAGTAGATAAAGACATCTCATTTTTTTAGTTAAAAGCCAAAAGAAAAGGGAAGCCGACGATGCTTCCCTTAAATTTTTATCTCAAATTTAATGATGATTTCTAGTGAATTGGATACAGAAAAATGCATAACTTTTATTTTCCTGAATTAAAATTACAAATTATTCTAAATCACTGTATTAACGCAATGTTAATATTCACATGTTCTGCACAATTTTTTTGTTTATAAATATTGCTGTGCAAATTCTAATGATTTATTTTCGGTGTAAAAGGTGTTGTTTTTATCCATAAATCCTACATGCCCACCAAAGTCAGGAATCTCTAAATGTAAGAAAGAGTTGACTAATGCTTCTTCTTTAGGAAAGCAACTTTCAGAAAGAAAACTGTCATTTTTAGCATTGATAAGGAGTGTAGGAATTTTAATATTCTTTAAAAACTGCTTGGAACTGCATTTTTCATAATAATCAAAAGCATCTGTAAAACCATTAACTTTCGATGTGTAAACATCATCAAACTCCTTTAAATCTTTGATGTTTTTGATTTCTGCTGCAGACAAAAATTCTGGAAATCTTTTGCACTTGAGTAAGGTTTTCTTTTTTAAGGTTTTCAAGAAATTGTTAGCATACACAAGATTTCTCTTGGAAGTCAATTTGTGCATAGAACCTTTTAAATCTATGGGTGTAGAAATAGCGATGACCGCTTTTACTTTATCAGAAATATTTCTGCTTTCACCAGCGTATTTCAAACACAAATTTCCACCAAGACTAAACCCTTTCAGAATGATTTTTTCATAGTTTTTAGAAAGCACCTTTTCTATCACTTCTTGCACATCATCGGTTCTTCCAGAATGATAAGAATAATGTACTCTATTGCTTTCTCCGGAACAATCTCTGTGGTTTACAGCACAACAATCAAAGCCGTTTTCATTGAAGATTTTTGCTGCTCCCAACATATAATGTCTCTGTGCGCTGCCTTCTAAACCATGAAATAAAATAACGCAACGGTCAGTTTTTTCTTTGGCAAAACTCCAGTCTAAATCCAGAAAATCGCCATCAGAAAGCTCTAACCTTTCTCTTTGTTGAGTTACACCAGTAACTTTTCTAAACAAAGCACTATAAATCGTAGAAAAATCTCCATTTCTGAAGATTTTTTTAGGTTGATATTCGGAAGGAAGAATAGGCATTTGATTATAATTTTTCAGCAACAAACTTCGCTGTTCTAGAGAATTTATCTTGTGCCAAATCTTCTGGAGTTCCTGCAAAAACTACTTCGCCGCCGTGTTTTCCAGCATCTGGACCGATGTCAATGATGTAATCTGCAGATTTGATAATATCTGGTTGATGTTCAATGACAATCACAGAATGTCCTAATCCAATTAAAGCCTGAAGTGATTTCAAAAGTTTATTAATATCATGAAAATGCAGTCCAGTACTCGGTTCATCGAAAACAAAAAGTGTTTTTTCTGTTGTCGCACCTTTTACCAGAAACGAAGCCAGTTTTACCCTTTGAGCTTCACCACCAGAAAGCGTAGAAGAACTCTGACCGAGTTGCAAATACCCTAAACCAACATCTTGAAGAGGTTTAAGTTTGGTCACAATTTTTTCTTCGTGGTTTTCAGAGAAAAATTCAAGTGCTTCATCTACCGTCATGTGTAAAATATCCGAAATGTTTTTTTCATCATATTTTACTTCCAGAATTTCATCTTTGAAACGGGTTCCATGGCAATGTTCACATTCCAGTTCAATGTCTGCCATAAACTGCATAGAAACCGTAATTACGCCTTCTCCTTTGCATTCATCACATCTTCCACCATCTACGTTGAAAGAAAAATGCTTTGGTTTCAAACCTTGAACTTTTGCAGATTTTTGTTTTGCAAAAAGGTCTCTGATGTCGTCATAAGCCTTCAAATACGTGACAGGATTAGAACGAGACGATTTTCCGATTGGGTTTTGGTCGATGAGTTCTATATTTTGAATCACCTTTTTAGGAAATTCTACCGAATCGTAATCGGCTTTTTTACCGCCCATTCCTAATTCAATTTGAATGGCATTCGTGAGGATTTCTTTCATTAAAGTAGATTTTCCACTTCCAGAAACTCCCGAAATTACGGTAAGAACTTCCAAAGGAACATCTACATCTATGTTTTTAAGATTATTTTGTCTTGCTCCTTTTATTTTGATGAATTCTTTCGGTTTTCTTCTGGTTTTTGGGACTTCTATTTCTAATCTTCCCGTTAAATATTTCGAGGTTAAAGTATCTGCATCTTTCAATTCCTTGAAATTTCCTGCAAAAACCAATTCACCACCTAAAAATCCAGCTTCAGGACCAATATCAATAATGTAATCTGCCGCTTTCATCACGTCTTCATCATGTTCTACCACAATCACCGTATTTCCTAAATCACGAAGATTTTTAAGAACTTCAATTAAATTTTCGGTATCTCTAGAATGCAGACCAATACTTGGTTCATCTAAAATATAAATACTTCCCACCAAAGAACTTCCGAGCGAAGTTGCTAGGTTGATTCTCTGTGATTCACCACCAGAAAGCGTGTTAGAAGTTCTGTTTAAAGTTAAATAGCCCAATCCAACTTTATTCAAAAATTCTAAACGAGTGTTGATTTCGTAGGTTAATCTTTTGGCGATTTCCGCATCGTGTTGGTTGAGTTTCAAATTTTTCATCAATGGTAACAATTCATCTAAAGGAATTTCTACCAATGATTGAATGTCATGACCATCAATTTTCACATATTCTGTTTCTGGACGAAGACGTTTTCCTTCGCAAGTTGGGCAAGTAGTTTTTCCACGGTATCTGGAAAGCATGACTCTGTACTGAATTTTGTACAAATTTTCTTCCAGCATTTTGAAAAAGTTATCAATGCTCGGGAAGTTTTTGTTTTTATCGCCTCTCCAAAGATAATTTTTCTGTTCTTTTGTGAGTTTATGATACGGTTTATGAATAGGGAAATCTTTTGCTTTTTTAATGAAATCTCTTTTCCATTCGCTCATAGATTCTCCTTTCCAACAAGCAACTGCGTCTTCAAAAACGGATAAATTTTTATTCGGTATGACTAAATCTTCATCTATGCCGATAACTTTTCCGTAACCTTCACATTCTGGACAAGCGCCATAAGGATTATTAAAACTGAAAAAATGAACATTGGGTTCGTTAAACGTAATGCCATCGAGTTCAAATTTATTTGAAAATTCTTTTACGTTTTCGGTTTCAACTTCTTTCAAAGAGCAAGTTCCGTGACCTTCATAAAACGCCATTTGAACAGAATCTGCCAATCTTTGAAGGAAATGTTCGTCGTTATCATAAGAAAATCTATCAATCACGAGATGAATTTCCATCGATTCTTCTGGAACGAAACCAAAACTTTCTAAATCTTCAATATTGGCAAGGTTTCCATTGATTTCTAATCTTGTAAAACCTGCAACTTTTAGTGTTTTAAGTTGTTCTTTGAATTTTTTGACTTCAAAAAGAAGCGGCGCTCTTAGAAGAAATGTTTTTCCTTCATTTTTTTCGATATAATCTATTACATCTGTCACTGAATCTTTTTTCACTTCGTCTCCAGAAATAGGAGAGTAGGTTCTGCCAACTCTGGCAAAAAGGAGTTTCAGATAATCATAAATTTCGGTAGAAGTTCCTACTGTAGATCGAGGATTGCTAGAAATTACCTTCTGTTGAATGGCAATAGAAGGTGCTAAACCTTTGATGTCGTCAATTTTTGGTTTTTCTAATTTACCAAGAAACTGTCGCGCATAAGAACTCAAAGATTCTACATAACGTCTCTGTCCTTCTGCGTAAATCGTGTCAAAAGCAAGCGAAGATTTTCCGCTTCCTGAAACACCAGTAATCACGATGAGTTTGTTTTTCGGAATCAGTACATCTATGTTTTTGAGATTATTAAGATGTGCATTTTTTACGAAAAGATGTTTTTTGATATCGATTTCTTGAGTTGTAGTCATAATGAATTGAAGAAGAGCAAAATTACGGAAAAATTACCAAATTTTGAAAGCAGAGTTAAGGATAAAACTTGTAAACTTTAACACGAAATAATTTGAAAATTCAAAAAAATACAATTTTTAGAGTTCAAATTGTAATGAACTAAAAACCATTAATTTCTTAATATGAAATTTGATGAAAATGATAGCTAGTGTATTTATCTAGCAACTATTAAGGACACAGATTTTTTTTGTGTCCTTTTTTATTTGTAAAGAATTTTAAGAATTTTAATTTTTTTACTCTAAATTTTTCATATAAATTTGGCCGATTTTTTATGAAAAATTAAAATATGAAAAAAACAATTTTAAGCGCCGCTCTGTTGGCACTTTTCTTAAGTGTTCATGCGCAAGAAAGAACAATTGATGAGGTAGAATTAACTGGTAAACTGGTGAATATGCCTTTCAAAAAATCTAATGTAAATATCACAGTTATTACAAAATCTGAAATTCAGAATAGTCCCGCTCAAAGCATTGAAGAAGTAATTGCCTATTATACAGGTGCAGATATCAGAAAACGTGGTGCAAATGGTGTTCAGACCGATATTTCTCTCAGAGGAAGTTCTTTTGAACAAGTTTTGGTTTTGGTGAATGGCGTGAGAATGAATGATGCGCAAACTGGTCACAATACCATGAATTTTCCATTTGATTTAGCTTCTGTAGAAAAAATTGAAATCTTAAAAGGTCCTGCTGCAAGAAGATACGGACAAGGAGCTTATGCAGGTGTGGTAAATGTTGTAACTAAAGTTTCTGCAGAAAACAATTTAACGATTAATGGTGAAGTTGGGGATTTTTCTACGCATGGTTTCGGTGTTGCTGCGAATTTCGGGCGCGAAAAATTTAGAAATTTTATTCAGGTTAATAATACAGAATCAGATGGTTATCGATACAATACCGATTATAAAATTAAAAATATCTGGTATCAAAATCAATTTGATATAGAAAACGGAAAGGTAAAATTTCAAGCTGGAATTCAAGAGAAAAAGTTCGGAGCCAATGGTTTTTATGCTTCACCAGCTTTCAAAGATCAATATGAAGAAGTGCAAACTTCTTTAGTAGCGGCTTCTCTAGAGAAAAAAGTGAACGAAAATCTAGGTTTTGCAACGCGTTTGTATTGGAGAAGAGCGCAAGATATGTATTTATTCATCAGAAATAATCCTGCAGCATACAGAAATATGCACATCGGGAATAATGTAGGAATTGATGCGAATGTAAATTACAAATCAGAACTCGGAATTACAGGATTGGGAGTAGATGTTAGAAAAGAATTTCTAGAAAGTAACCGATTAGGAAGCAGAGAAAGAACCGTTACCAATGCTTTTCTAGAGCATCATCTGTCGTTTTTTGGTGAAAAATTAAATATTACTCCGGGAATTTCTTTCACGAATTTCAGTAATGATAAAACCTATTTTTATCCAGGAATTGATGCAAGTTTTACCAACGGAAATTCTAAATTTTTTGGTAATTTTTCTAAAGTGAATAGAATTCCTACTTACACCGATTTGTATTACGTAAGTCCTTCTGAACAAGGAAATGCAAATTTGGTTGCAGAAGAAGCATTAACAGGAGAGTTTGGTTATATTTTCAAAACCAATAAAACTTTGCTCAAAGCATCTGCATTTTGGAGAAAATCTGATAACGCTATCGATTGGCAAAAAGCAACGCCAACTTCACCTTGGACTGCACAAAACATCGGGAAAATTGAAACCAAAGGTGTAGAATTAGAAGCAGATTATCAGTTCGCTTCATGGATTGGAACTTCTGTAAGTTATACGTACATAGATAATCAAAGATTAGCCAGTAAAATTGTTTCTAGATATTCTTTAGACAATTTAAAGCATCAGTTGGTAGCCAAATTGAGAAATAAATTCGGAAATTTTTCGAATGAATTGATTTACAGACATAATGATAGGGTTTCTCTAGGAAGCTATAATCTATTAGACAATAAATTAAACTACACTGCAAACCAATTAAACATCTACGTTTTGGTGAATAACATTACAAATGTAAAATACACTGAAACTTCTCTGGTAGAAATGCCCGGAACGTGGTTTCATCTAGGTTTTACTTATCAATTTAAATTGTAATACTTAAATCCCGAGAAAAAATCTTTTTTCGGGATTTTTTTATAGAAAATGCCCATTAAAAAAGAAAAATTTCGTTACTTTTACCAAAGGATTAATCATTTTAAAAACCATGAAAAAACTTATTATTCTTTTCTTTTCCATCTTTTCATTGTTCTCTTATTCTCAAGAAGATTTTAAGAAAAAAATAGCGCAAGATGCTTGTAAATGCATTGGAGAAATAAAATTGGAGAAAAAATCTAAAGAAATGATGCAGATGCAATTAGGCTTGTGCTTTATAAAAGCATCAACTCCTTACAAAGATCAAATCAAAAAAGAATATGGTATTGATTTGTCAAAAGATATTTCGAATGAGTCTAAAATGGAAGAATTGGGCGAGAAATTAGGTATACTAATGGTTTCAGAATGTGCAGATACTTTTATTAATTTTGTAGACCAGTCTGGTTTTGCTGATGAATATGCTCAAGAATCTTCTGCAGAAGTAAATTCAGCGGAATTTATGAATGGTGAAATCACCAAAATAGAAAAAGATACCTTCGTTATTTTTTATTTGAAAGGCGATAATGGTATTTTAACCAGATTTTATTGGATTTCTAATGTAGATTCTAATATAGAACTCGAAAAGAAATATCAAGATTTAGTGGGTAAAAAAGTAAATATCACTTATTACTCTGCTGATATATTTGACCATAAAATAAATGACTACAGAAAAGTCAATATTCTCTCAATGTTGAAAACTGAATAAAATTTAATGATTTTCGACTTTGTCTATTATTATCAAAATTGTATCTTTGTATACTTAATAATTTTTTAATTTATGAAATTTATAGTTGCAAGTGGCGAATTACAGAAAGCTCTTAACGTGGTAAGTGGTGTAATTTCTAGTTCGCAGTCAAGACCCATTTTAGAAAATTTTCTTTTTGAATTAGAAAATGAAATTCTAAAAATAACTGCTTCTGATGGCGAAACCACACTTATTACTTCTCTTGCTGTAAAATCTGATGATCAAGGCAAAATTGCTGTTCCTGCAAAAATTTTTCAAGATTTAATTAAAACTTTTGGAGACCAACCGCTTACTTTTTCAGTGAAAGATTCTGAGTCTGGTGAAGGTGGTCTTTTAGAAATTTTAGACGAAAAAGACAATTACGAAGTAGCACTAGATAATGCAGAAGATTATCCAGAATTACCAGAATTTGACGCATCACAAAAAGTTACGCTAGCTTCTGGAGTTCTTGCAGATGCACTAAGCAATACCTTGTTTGCAACAAGCAACGATTCTCTCAGACCTGTGATGACGGGAGTTCTTTTCCAATTTACAGAAAAAGAAACCAATTTCGTATCTACAGATTCTCACAGATTAGTGGTGTACAAAAGAACAGATGTTACCAATAAAGAAGCGGTAGAATTTATCATGCCGAAGAAACCTTTGTCTATTTTCAAAAATATTTTGTCAAATTCTAATGACGAAGTTACCATCGAGTTTAATGAAAATATGGCGAAATTCACTTTTGGAGAAAATATTTGGATTTGTAGACTAATTGACGGAAAATATCCTAATTATTCTGCAGTAATCCCGAAAGAAAATCCGAATGTTTTGACGGTAAACAGAAACTTATTGTTAAGTTCTATCAGAAGAGCAAGTATTTTATCAAACAAATCTACCAACCAAGTTAGATTTAAGCTTTCTGGCAACGTTCTTCATCTTCATGCAGAAGATACAGAATACGCAAACAAAGCAGATATGAATATTCCTTGTGATTATAAAGGTGAAGACATCAACATTGGTTTCAGTTCTAAATTTTTAACAGAAATGTTATCTGTTTTAGGTTCTGAAGATATCACCATGAAAATGTCTCAACCAAACCGTCCAGGAATTGTAGAACCAGTAGATGGTCTAGATGAAAACGAACACATCCTTATGCTTTCTATGCCAGTAATTGGAATGTAATTTTGTAGTGACAAGTCGAGACTTGTCAATATTAAAATTTAAGATATATCCAAAGAGTCGTCCGAAATTTCGAGACGACTTTTTTATTGAATTATAATTTGGCTTTATCCAAACCCTAATTTGCAATTCTAAAATTTCCTTATCTCTCAAAAAATCACGATATTTGCAAACTTATAAAAGTTATTTGTTTTTTGATATCTCAAATCTCAAATCTCAAATCTCAAATCTTTTTAAAAAATGAAAATCTCAAACAATTGGTTAAAAGACTTTATCAAAACAGATTTAGCAACAGATAAAATTGGTGCTTTTCTTACAGATATTGGTCTTGAAGTAGAAGGAATAGAAAAATTTGAATCTGTAAAAGGCAGTTTAGAAGGAATCGTAGTTGGAAAAGTTTTGACTTGCGAACAACATCCTAATGCAGATAAACTCAAGAAAACTACTGTAGATATTGGTGGTGGCCAAATTTTAGAAATTGTTTGTGGCGCTCCTAATGTTGCTGCTGGTCAAACCGTTCCTGTTGCTGTAATTGGTACTAAAATTTATGCTAAAGACGGAAGTTCTTTCGAAATTAAAGAAGCAAAAATTCGTGGAGAAAAATCTCAAGGAATGATTTGTGCAGAAGATGAGTTAGGACTTTCAGACGATCACGGCGGAATTATGGTTCTAGACGAAGAAATCTACCAAGTAGGAGACCCTTTTGCAAAATATTTTAATTTAACCAATGATGAGGTTTACGAAATCGGCTTAACACCAAACAGAACAGACGCAATGTCTCACTATGGTGTAGCAAGAGATTTACATGCTTTTCTTTCAACCAATGGTTTAAAATCTGAATTCGAAAAAGTTTCCACAGCTTTAGTGAATACAGAAGGAGAACATGGTTTTGAACTAGAAGTAGAAGATGAAGCATTATGCCCAAGATATATTGGTGCTGTAATAGAAAATGTAAAAATTTCAGAATCTCCAGAATGGTTGAAAGACAGATTAAAAGCGATTGGACTTTCGCCAATTAATAATGTAGTAGATATTACCAATTATATTTTACATGGTTTTGGTCAACCTCTTCACGCTTTTGATGCAGATAAAATTGCAGGCAAAAAAGTAAAAGTAGGTGTAAATGATGCAGGAACTAAGTTTGTAACTCTTGATGGAGTAGAAAGAACGCTTAATGGTTCAGAAATCATGATTAAAGACGGAAACAATAAGCCAATGTGTATTGGTGGGGTTTTCGGAGGAAATGACAGTGGCGTTTCTGAATCTACAACTACAATTTTCTTAGAATCTGCATATTTCAATCCAGTAGCGATTAGAAAAGCGGCTAAAGCTCATGGTTTAAATACAGATGCTTCTTTCCGTTTCGAACGTGGAGTAGACCCTAATAATACCAGAACTACAATTACTCATGCCATCAAAATGCTTGAAGAAATTACAGGTGGTAAAAAAGTAGGAAATCTTTTAGAATTTTATCCTAAAAAAATAGAAGACACTAAAGTTATTTTTAGATATTCTCAACTTGATAAAATTTTAGGAATTAAAATTCACAGAGAAAAAGTAAAAGAAATTTTAAAATCTCTCGAAATTTCTGTTCTTAATGATATTCCAGATGGTTTAGAATTATCGGTTCCGGCTTACAGAGCAGATGTTATCAGAGAAATAGACGTGATAGAAGAAATTCTTAGAATTTACGGTTATAATAAAGTAGATGCGCCTCAAAAAATAGCATTTACTCCAGTAAAACTAAGTGTAAATGACCAAGATGAACTAGAAAATTCTTGGGCAAGAACGCTTCAGAGCAATGGTTTCAATGAAGTGATGAACAATTCATTAACCAGCGTAAAAGACGAAACCAACGCTGTAAAACTCTTGAATCCTTTGAGTGGAGATTTAGCTTTTATGAGAAAATCTTTATTAGAAGGGCTTTTAGGAAATGCAGTTTACAATATCAACCGTAAAAATCCAGACATCAAATTCTTCGAATTGGGTAAAATTTATCACAAGTTCGAATCAAGCGAAGCGTATCTTGACCAAAGGGAAAAAAAGTATGAGGAAAGAAAACAATTGGCATTGCTTACAACTGGTAGAACGTATGCAGAAAACTGGTTGATGCCAAAATCTGCTTCTGATTTTTACATGCTAAAAGGTTATGTGAAAGTGCTTCTTGATCGATTAAATTTAGTTACAGAAGAGAAATCTTTAGAAGACGAAAGATTCGGTGATGCTTTAGAAATTACAACAAACGGAAAAACCATTGCCAGATTAGGAAAAGTATCTCCTAAACTATTGAAAGAGTTTGATATAGACCAAGATTGCTTCTATGCAGAAATAGAGTTAGAAACTTGTCAAGCGCTTAGAAAAACAGATAATTTCAAATTCGTAGATATTCCGAAATTCAACAAAATCAGAAGAGATTTAGCGCTATTGGTAGATAAAGATGTTTCTTATGCAGATTTATATGCTTCGGCGAGAAAAAATAAATCTAAATTCTTGAAAAACATCAATCTATTCGACGTTTACGAAGGTAAAAACTTACCAGAAGGCAAGAAATCTTACGCGATGAGTTTCGAGTTGTTAAACGAGGAAAAAACCTTAGAAGACAAAGAAATTACAGAAGTAATGAACTCGCTGATTAAGAATTTCCAAAAAGAATTTAGCGCAGAATTAAGATAATTTAGTAAAAATTTAAGTCGAGATGAGAATAGAAATCTCGACTTTTTTCTTACATTTGAATAATAAATATCTTCATATGAAAAAAATATTTTGGGCACTTGTGATTTCTACAACTGTGATTTCGTGTGCTACAATTTCTAAAATTGGTACTAAGCAAGAATCTATAGCCAATACAAAATGGACTTTGGTAGATAATAATTTTTCAGGAGCGAAAGCACCTACTTTAATGATAGAAGGAAAGAGAATTACAGGAAACGGTGGTTGTAATAACTATTTTTCTGATGTGGTGATTACCGCTTCAACTGGGACTTTTGATGTGGGAAATGTAGGCGCTACTAAAATGGCTTGTGATATTATGATGACTGAGCAAAGTTATTTTTCAGTGTTAGAACAAGTGAATAAATATGTTTTAAACGAAGGTTATTTAGAACTTTATAAAGATAATTTATTGCTATTGAAATTTAAGAAACAATAAAAAAAGAATCCTCGAAATTACTTCGAGGATTTTTTTATGATTTAGTCTTCATCTTCTTCGTCATCATACTTAGCTAACTCTTCGTCGCACCATTTGAATGCTTGTTCTACTACTTGAGTAGCTTCGTTAGCGATGGTTTCTTCGTCGTCACCTTCTAGATCATCTAACCATTCTACCTCTTCTTCTTCTACGTTTAGGATGAATCTTGGGTATTCTGTGTGTACTACAAATAAATCTTCTGGAAATTCAGAATTATCTGCCATTAAAAATTTAGGGAGTTTCATATTTTTAGAATTTTAATTTCTTAAGTACAAAGTTAATGAAATTTATTTATTGAAATTTGTTTTTGTTCATTTTCACTTTAGATTCTATCTTAAATTTTGTTAAAACTTCTTTTTTCAAAGAATCTTCAGGCTTTTCGGTGATGTAAACTCTTGGGTTTATCGTGCTGATGATTTCAGAAATTTTTGAACTTCTGAAATTTTCGTCTTTAATTGGTCGGTAATAGTAAATTTTACTGTCCATAAGCTTTTCTTTAACCAAAAATTCCTTCATTAGTTTTCTGTTTTCCAAATAATTACCTCTGGAAAGCCAACTGAACACGAAACCTGTCATTAAACTTAAAAAAGCGATGGCAAAAACCAATTTTCCGAAAATTTGATGAATTTTTTTGAAATAAACTAGCCAAATTCCGAAAGTAAACGGAGCCAATAAACGATAATCTAAAGGATCTGTTTGATAAAAATACTGAATCAAAAACGAACAAATCATCCCGAAAACCGATAAGAAAACCATCATCTTTTCGGTTGCCGAAAGTTTATTTTTGATGAAAATAAAGGTAAAAAATGCAATATTTAAAAAGCCAATTCCGAGAATTCCTACATTCAGAATTCCACCATTTGGATTGAGAATATGTATGAAAGGATTAAAACTCGTTCCGATAGCTAAAAAGAACTCTTTTACGAGCAATGAAGTGGGTTTTAAGCCAATTTCTAGAAATTTATTGACGTAATTTTGGTTAAAAACATCAATAAAGAAGAATTTATAACCTGCAACAAAAGCGAATCCGATAATACTCGAAATGATGTAAATTTTCGCAAAACTTTTCTTGTAATTCAACACTCCGAAAGCAAATAATCCGCCCATGAAAAACAAACCGCTATAACGAATGTTAAACAGCAAAATAACGGATAGACTCAATAAGAAAACGCTCAGAATTTTAGAATATTTCTCCAATAAAACATTTCTTGCCACATAGAAAAATACGAATAAAAAGGGTAGAAATAATGTTTCGCTAAGTGTAGCTGCAAACAAGGAAATCATAGAGAATAACGCCCCAACTAAAAGGCTTTCTCGCCAATAAAATTTCTTTTTCCAAGCGAAAAACACCATGAAAAGATAACACAATATTCCCACAATTTTACTTGACCAAAATTCATCTGTGAAAACAGTAAAAATCTTGATGAATAAAGGATAAAGCAATGGAGCAGTAGTATTGTCGATTTCTGGAAAAACGTGAGCCTGTCTCATAAAACGGATAGAATCTGGCGTGACTCTTCCTTTTTCGTTGAGCAAAAAACGTAAAACAATCATCACCAAAGTAATGACGAATAATGAGATTTTTAAATACTGTTCTTGAGTTCGGTTTCGCATAATAAAGTCCTTCTCCTTTAGGAGAAGGATTTAAGTTGAGGTTTATTTCGCAAACATTTTCGCTACTTTTTCTGCTTTTTTATACTCTGAATAGTCGTAGAAACCTTCCCCAGATTTTACGCCTAATTTTCCTGCAGTTACCATATTTACTAATAGTGGATTTGGAGCGTATTTCGGGTTTTTGAAACCATCATACATTACATTCAGAATCGCTAAACAAACATCAAGTCCTATGAAATCTGCCAACTGAAGCGGTCCCATTGGATGAGCCATTCCCAATTTCATTACGGTATCAATTTCTTCTACACCAGCAACTCCGTTGTAAAGGGTTTCAATTGCTTCGTTAATCATTGGCATAAGAATTCTATTCGCCACAAAACCTGGATAATCATTCACTTCTACAGGAACTTTTCCTAAAGTTTTAGACATTTCAAAAATGGCATCAAAAGTTTCTTTAGAAGTAGAGTAGCCTTTAATGATTTCTACCAATTTCATAATCGGAACTGGATTCATAAAGTGCATTCCGATTACTTTTTCAGGACGCTTTGTAGCCGAAGCAATTTTGGTGATAGAAATAGATGAAGTATTGGTAGCGAGAATACAATTTTCTGGCGCCAATTCATCCATTTGCTTGAAAATTTTCAACTTCAAATCTTGGTTTTCTGTTGCCGCTTCTACGATTAAATCTGCGTTTCCGCAAGCATCAGAAAGCGCTGTGAAAGTAGTAATATTTCCAAGAGTTTCTGCTTTTTGTTCTTCGGTAAGGTTACCTTTTGCAATAATTCTGTCTAAATTGGTAGTGATGGTTTTAATTCCTTTATCTAATGCTTCCTGTGAAACATCTACCAAATTTACTTTAAAACCAGTTTGAGCAAAAGTATGGGCAATTCCGTTTCCCATGGTTCCAGCTCCTATTACGACGATATTCTTCATATGTTTATTCAATATTTAAAATTCAAGATTTAATTTTATGCGTTTAGTTTGTTATTCCGTAGGAATCTAAATTAAAAATGAGGAACTAATTTATAAAATCCTTTGTTATAGGTGTTCCAATCAATCCATTTGTCATTATAATTAAAAACCTCAATTGTTTCATTAATCTTATATTCTTTATTCCAACTGTTTGCATTTGACAGTCTATGTATTTCAGTTTCGTTATTTATTGAAATGTATGGATAATAAATTTGTGTATAATCATTTCTCAAACTTTGAATTTTTTCTTTTCTAAATTCAATTATTTTAGCACTTCTTTTAGTTGAAGAATTTCTAATTTTCAAAAATCTACTTTTTTCAATAATTTGAAAAATAAAAATCAAAAGAATTATTACTATTAAAAAATACATAAATTTTAAATGAATTTAGATTCCTTCGGAATGACAAACTTTGTGTTTATTCTATTTGTAAGACTTCCAGCTTCTAGCTTTTAGCCAATTTAAGAAATCAACTTCATAATCTCCAAAGCCACTTTCAGCGCTTCTGTTCCGTCTTCTAATGAAACTTCTACTTCACGGTTTTCATTAATCGCATCAGCAAAAGAATTCAGCTCGTCTAAAATAGCATTATTCGGTTGAATGTTTGGATATTCAAATAAAATTTGAGATTTTTCACCATCTGCATTTTCGATAATCATATCAAAATCGGTAGGATGTTCTGGCGCTTCTTTCATTCTGATAACTTCCGCTTTTTTCTCCAAGAAATCTACAGAAATATAAGCATCTTGTTGGAAGAAACGAGATTTTCTCATCGCTTTCATCGAAATTCTAGAAGTGGTAAGATTCGCTACGCAACCGTTTTCAAATTCAATTCTCGCATTACAAATATCCGGTGTTTTAGAAACCACGCAAACTCCACTTGCGTGAATGTTTTTCACCTTAGATTTTACAATAGAAAGCAAAATGTCCAAGTCGTGAATCATCAAATCCAGAACCACCGAAACATCTGTTCCTCTTGGATTAAATTCTGCCAATCGGTGAATTTCGATGAACATAGGATTTTGGATGAAATCTTTGGTCGCAATAAACGCTGGATTATATCTTTCTACGTGACCTACTTGTGCTTTTATACCGTTTTCTCTGCATTTATAGAGAATTTCTTCCGCTTGTTTCAGCGTTTGGGTTACAGGTTTTTCTATAAAAAAATGAAGCCCTTTTTCTATGGCTTTCATGGCGTAATCATAATGATAAACTGTAGGCGTAACGATATCTAACATGTCTATTTCCGCCAATAAATCATCAAAATTTTCAAAATATTTGTATCCGAACTCTGCTTCTAGTTTTTTTCCGTTTTCTACATCTTTGTCGTGAAAACCTACGAGTTCATATTTATCTGATTGATTAAGAAGTCTTAAGTGAATTTTTCCAAGGTGACCAGCACCTACTAAACCTGCCTTTAACATAGAAATTTTGTTTTGGTAAAGATAAGAAATTTGGTTCGAGTTACCAGATTCGAGTGACGAGTTTTTGTAAACTCCAACATTTTGTAGTAGTTTTGTTTTAATCAAAATCTAATCTCGAAACTCGCATCCCGAAACTCGCAACTCTTATGCAGGACTCATTTGTACATAAAGGAAAACGTAAAATTTTAGTAGAATACCTCCGCGTAAAAATTGGAATTTCAGATGAAAATGTGTTAAAAGCCATCAACGAAGTTCCGCGTCATCTTTTTTTAGAAAGTGTTTTTGAGGATTTTGCTTATGAAGACAGGGCATTTCCTATTGCGGCTAATCAAACCATTTCTCATCCTTCTACTGTTGCTGAACAAACCGAATTGTTAGAAGTTCAAGAAAAGGAAAAAATTCTGGAAATTGGTACAGGTTGCGGTTATCAAACTGCGGTTTTGGTCACCATGAATGCTTTTGTTTACACCGTAGAAAGACAAAAAGATTTACACGATTTTGCCCAAAAAAAACTGCGTGAAATGCATCTTCGTCCGAAATTTCAAAGTTTTGGTGATGGGTTTTTAGGTTTGCCTACTTTTGCGCCTTTTGATAAAATTTTGGTGACTTGCGGTGCAGAAATTCTTCCCATAGAACTGTTGAAACAACTCAAAATAGGAGGGAAAATGGTGATTCCTATGGGAAAAACAGACGAACAGATTCTCTATAGATTTACCAAAATTTCTGAAAAAGAATTTGAAAAAGAAGAATTCGGAGCGTATAAATTTGTGCCAATGTTGCAGGATAGAAATAAATAAAAAATCATGAAAACTTTTGAAGAAATCGTTGATTATCGCCGTTCTGTAAGGCATTATCAAAATGTAGAAATAGATACAGAAAAGGTGAAACACTGTATAGAATTGGCTACTTTGTCTCCTAATTCTTCTAACATGCAATTGTGGGAATTTTACCATATTACTGAGCCAGAAATTTTAAAAAAATTGGCGGTGGCTTGTTTAAGTCAGGAAGCGGCAACTACTGCAAAACAAATGGTGGTTTTTGTGACGAGACAAGATTTGCACAGAAAAAGAGCCAAAAAAATGGCAGAACTGGAAACACAAAACGTCTTGAAAAATACGCCTCCGGAAAAACAAGAAAAACGAATCAAGCGTTGGCAAATGTATTACGGAAAAGTAATGCCATTTTTGTATTCTAAATTTCTATGAAGTCTGGGCATTTTTAGAAAAATTTTAGTCAATGTGATTGGCGTTTTCAGACCAATTACCTATCAAGTTTCAGAAAATGATGCGAGAGTAGTAGTGCATAAAACTTGTGCTTTGGCAGCGCAAACCTTCATGTTAGCGATGAGCAATGAAGGTTATGATACTTGTCCGATGGAAGGTTTTGACAGCAGAAGAGTGAAAAAGATTCTCAATTTACCTTTTGGTGCAGAAGTGAACATGATTGTTTCATGCGGAATAAGAGATGAAAAAGGAGTTTGGGGCGATAGAATGAGAGTGCCTTTTGAAGAGGTTTATAAAAGATTATAAATTTTGATTTTAAATTGAAATTTTATCGTTGAATATTTTTAAAGTTTTGTTCCGTAGGAACAATATCTGTGTAGACAATAATAATGTATTTAAGTGGCGTTCCGTAGGGACGCTATCTTTTTTATAGAAATTTGGTTTGTATTTTTCAATTTTAATATCTTTAAGAACTTATATTTTTAGAATAATTACATCTAAAATTTATAATTAAAAATCTAAATTAAAAATGACTTTTCAACAACTGATACAACAAGGAATTCCAACAGAACTTCCTCAAACAAAACCATACGAACCTCAAATTAATCACGCTCCGAAACGGAAAGAAATTCTGAATGAAGAAGAGAAGAAATTAGCGCTAAAGAATGCTTTACGTTATTTTGAACCGAAGTTTCATGCAGAATTGTTGCCAGAATTTCGTGAAGAGTTAGAGAAATATGGCAGGATTTACATGTATCGTTTTCGTCCAGATTACGAAATGTATGCAAGACCAATTTCAGAATATCCGGGGAATTCTTTACAGGCGAAATCTATCATGCTCATGATTCAAAATAATTTGAGTTATGCAGTTGCGCAACATCCTCATGAATTGATTACTTACGGTGGAAATGGTGCGGTTTTCCAAAATTGGGCGCAATATCTTTTGACTATGAAATATTTGTCAGAAATGACAGATGAGCAAACGTTGGTGATGTATTCTGGTCATCCAATGGGATTATTTCCAAGTCATAAAGATGCTCCAAGAGTTGTAGTTACGAATGGAATGGTGATTCCAAATTATTCTAAACCCGATGATTGGGAGAAATTTAATGCTTTGGGAGTTTCTCAGTATGGACAAATGACGGCGGGAAGTTATATGTACATTGGTCCGCAAGGAATTGTGCATGGAACTACAATTACTGTTCTGAATGCTTTTAGAAAAATTAAAAAATCACCAAAAGGTGGACTTTTTGTGACTTCTGGTTTAGGCGGAATGTCAGGAGCTCAACCAAAAGCCGGAAACATTGCAGGTTGTATCACGGTTTGTGCCGAAGTAAATCCTAAAATTACCAAAATTCGTCACGAACAAAAATGGGTTGATGAAATTCACGAAAATTTAGACGAATTGATTGCTAGAGTGAGAAAAGCACAAGAAAATGAGGAAACTGTTTCTTTGGCTTACCTCGGAAATGTGGTAGAAGTTTGGGAGAAATTTGACCAAGAAAATCTAAAAATTGATATAGGAAGCGACCAGACATCGCTTCACAATCCTTGGGCTGGAGGTTATTATCCTGTAGGAATTTCTTTTGAAGATTCCAATAAGATGATGGCGGAAAATCCAGAATTATTCAAAGAAAAAGTTCAGGGAAGTCTAAGAAGGCACGCTGCTGCAATCAACAAACACACTTCAAAAGGAACGTATTTCTTTGATTATGGAAACGCTTTTCTGCTTGAATGTTCTAGAGCTGGAGCCAATGTTTTGTCGGAAAATCCTACGTTGGGAAGAGAATTTAAATTCCCAAGTTATGTTCAAGATATAATGGGACCGATGTGTTTTGATTACGGTTTTGGGCCGTTTCGTTGGGTTTGTGCTTCCGGAAAACCTGAAGATTTACAAAAAACCGATGATATCGCTTGTGAAGTTTTAGAAGAATTGATGAAAAATTCTCCAGAAGAAATTCAGCAGCAAATGCAAGACAACATTACTTGGATTAAAGGAGCGCAAGAAAATAATTTGGTAGTCGGTTCGCAAGCCAGAATTTTGTACGCCGATGCAGAAGGAAGAATGAAAATTGCAGAAAAATTTAATCAAGCCATTAAAAATGGAGAAATTGGACCAGTAGTTTTGGGAAGAGATCATCACGATGTTTCTGGAACGGATTCACCTTACAGAGAAACGTCTAATATTTATGACGGAAGCCGTTTTACAGCAGATATGGCGATTCATAATGTTATTGGCGACAGTTTCCGTGGTGCAACTTGGGTTTCTATTCACAATGGAGGTGGAGTTGGTTGGGGAGAAGTGATTAATGGCGGTTTCGGAATGTTATTGGATGGTTCTGAAGATGCCGACCGAAGATTAAAATCAATGCTTTTTTGGGATGTAAACAACGGAATTTCCCGCAGAAGTTGGGCAAGAAATGAAGGTGCAATCTTTGCCATAAAACGCGCAATGGAAGCAGAGCCGAACTTGAAAGTGACGTTGCCGAATTTTGTGGATGAGAGTTTATTTTAAACTTAAAATGAAATTGTTTTATAAGATAAATTTCAGATTTTCAATATTTTAAACTTCCTTTTTAATAAGGGAGTTTTTTATAAATAACTATTATAGTAAAATTCTATACTAAAAATAATTAATTAGATAATTGATTTACTAATTTTGAAAAAAGAATTTTAATGCTATTAATGATTAAATAAAATTATTTTTCATCCTTAGTACTTAAGTTGTTTTTGCTCTAATGGAATTATTCATGTGATTGACAAGGTCATTCTTCCATAATTTCATAGTTTTTATAATGGTTGTTTTTAAGGGGAAATGACGCTTTCTATAAGCGTCATTTCTATTTCTTATCGTGTTTTCTAAACAAATGTTTTATTTTTGCTAAAAATATTTTTTGATGTATAAAAAATTATTTACCAGTTTATTTTTATTAGTGACCACCGTAGTTTTGGCACAAGTAGGAAGTGTTACGATCTCGGTTTTTGATGAATTTTCTAAAAAACCACTTTCGGCTACAGTTTCTATTCAAGGTGGTAAAGATGAAATTTTCATTGGGAACGGAAGTGTTTTAATTCCTGAAATTCCTACAGGAAACTATAATTTCAAAATTTCAGCAGAAGGTTATGATGATGGCTTTCTGAATGATATCAACGTAGTTCCTAATCAGAATCTTACTTTCTCTATCGGTTTGAATAAAGTCGCTACTCAGATTAAAGAAGTAACGATTACCAAAAAAGTATACAAAACCACAGCAGAATCCCCAATTTCCCTTAGAAATATTACAAGTGAAGAAGTGCAAAAAAATGCAGGTTCTAACCGTGATGTTTCCAAAGCAATTCTAAGTTTCCCAGGAGTGGGAAGTACAGCAACTTTCAGAAATGACCTTTTTATCCGTGGAGGAAGTTCCGCAGAAAATAAATTTTATATCGATGGAATAGAAGTTCCCGTGATTAATCACTTTCAAACGCAAGGAGCAAGTGGTGGACCAAGAGGAATTATCACCGTAGATTTCATTAAAGATGTAGATTTTTATAGCGGTGCTTTTCCTGCAAAGAGAAATGGCGTTTTGTCTTCGCTTTTTGAATTTAATTTAAAACAAGCCAGAAAAGATAAACTAGGTTACAAAGCGATTGTTGGTCTTGATGATTTACAATTGATGATGGATGGACCGATGAGCAAAGACCAATCATGGAGCGGATTATTTTCTGTGAGAAAATCTAATCTTCAGTTGCTTTTTAAAGGAATTGGTTTGCCTTTTTTGCCAAGTTATTATGATGCAACCTTTAAAGTGTCTAAAAAATATAAATCTGGTGACGAATTGTATTTCATAGGTTTAGGAGCAAAAGACCAATTTGAATATAATTTTGATGCTAAAAAAACACTTAATAATCTTACTTTGATAGACAGATTGCCGAATTCGCCACAGTGGAATTATACTTTTGGAGCTGGTTACAGACATTTGGTGGAAAACGGAAACTGGTTATTTACTTTGAGCCGAAATATGCTCGATAATCAAGCGATTAAATATTACAGAAATATTGAAACTCCAGATAATTTATTGTACAATTATCAGTCTAGAGAAGCCGAAAATAAATTGAGAATTGATAGAAATTTCAGTTGGAATGATTATCAATTCAGTGCGGGAACGAATATTAATTTCGCAAAGTATACCAATGATTCTACCGTGAAACAAGTCAATCAAAATTCGGTAGATTTTGATGTGATAAACTCTGAATTAAACCTTGTTCAGTACGGATTGTATCTACAAACGGCGAAGAAATTTTTCGAAAATAAAGTGCAAGTTTCTCTTGGTGCGAGATTAGATGCAAGCAATTATTCTGATTTAACCAATAATCCTTTAGAGCAATTTTCTCCAAGATTTTCATTAAATTATAAATTTGCAGAAAATTGGGCGTTTAATTTCAATACAGGAATTTTCTATCAACTTCCAGCTTACACAAGTTTAGGTCTGAAACTGAATGATGCTTTGGTGAATGAAAATTCTTTGAAATACATCAGAAATGCACATTTAGTGGGTGGTTTAGAATTTAATGGAAAAGACAATTTAAGAATTACCGTAGAAGGTTACTATAAAAAATATAAAAACTATCCTTTCTCACTCAGAAACCAAATTTCTCTAGCGAATTTAGGTGGAGGTTTCGGAGTGGTAGGAAACGAACCTGTGGATTCTAGAGGTTTCGGAGAAACGTATGGTTTTGAAGTTTTAGCTCAAAAAAGAACTTTGAACAATTTCTACGGAATTGTAGCCTATACTTTTGGGAATTCTAAATTTTCTAATGCAGCTGGTGATTTATTGCCTTCTAGTTGGGATTCTAGACACATTCTTTCTTTAACTACAGGAAAATATTTCAATAGAAATTGGAATGTAGGCGCAAGATTTAGATTGCAATCTGGTTTGCCGGAAACGCCTTATGATTTAAACAGAAGTGCTTTGGTTAATATTTGGAACATTGCCAATGGTCCAGTTTCTAATTTTGCACAATTAAATACTTTGAGAGGAAACGTAGCGCATCAATTAGACATAAGAGCTGAGAAAAAATGGATTTTCAGCAAATGGCAATTCACATTTTATATGGATGTAGTGAATGTATATGGTTCTAAAAATGCCAGCAATTTGCCAGTGGTAAATCTGCAAAGAGATGCTTCTGATAACGGAATTATTGCCAATCCTAATGCTCCACAAGATCAACAGTATTATTTGTTAGATGTAGGAGAGTCTGACAGAAATATGCCACTTCCTTATTTCGGATTTATATTTGAATTTTAAAAACTCAAACCTTCAAGGTTTTTAAAACCTTGAAGGTTTATTTTCCTTTGATTTCTTTTAGAATCCATTCTAATTCTACATCATTTCGTTCCAGAATTTGTTGAAAAGTAGGTTTTATTTCTACATCTGGAGTTACACCTTTCATGGTATGAGTGAATTCTATATTGGGCTGAACCAAAAACAATCCAATCGGCAATTTTAGTTTGGAATTTGGCAGTTTTTGAGTGCTATAAATTCCAGCAACTGTTCCATCATTGGCGCCACCCGTTTCTTCTCCAATAATCATGGCGCGCTTGTCGTTTTTTAATTTTGCAGAAATTATAGAAGATGCAGAAAAACTGCTTCCGTTGATGAGTACATAAATTTCCCCTTCGAAAGCATCTTTTTTAGGCTTTTTCGGGGTGAAAATGTTCTGAGATTTTAAATAATATTTGTCATTTTTATGACGAACTATCAATAAACTGGTTAATTTAGATGGCAAATATCCCACAGCTGCAATCGGTTTCAGATAATTTGGAAAGTGCGAGAAGTAATCAGCTTGAGTAATGGAAGTTCTATTAGCTAACTCTAAATCATTGATGAATCTGAACTTCTCTTTTGCTAAATAGCTGTATAAATTCGTAATTTCGGCAAGAGAACCGCCCAAATTATCTCTGATGTCTAAGATGAGGTACTTAGATTTTGCCTTTTTGATTTCTCGAAAAGTTTCTCTGTAAAATTTTTGAGAATAAGACCCTGAAAATGTTTTGATTTTAATGTACGCTACACTGCTGTCTTTTTCTAAAAATTTCAAATTTCTATTGAAACTTTTGGTCACAGGATTGTAGTCTTTGGTTTTCTTTTCTTCTGTTGGTTTTTTATCGGTTTTTTCCTTCTTTTTATCTTCTTTTGATTTTTTTTCTCGGGTAACGAGTTTTTGGTCAAGGGTATTTTCGGATTTTAAATCTATTTTCACACTATCCATAATTCCATATTCTATAGTGAAAAAACTAGGAAATCTTCTCGCCATCGAATATTTTTGATAGGTGGTGTTATAACCATCACTGGTGATAAGTGGTTTGTATTTTTTAAGCAGTTTTTCGGTTTCTAAATTGTTAATGGCAGTAATTTCTGAACCGTTTTTGATATTGGCAACTTTTTCAGGGTTGTCTTTTACATAGAGTTTGTCGTTTTCTACATAATAAGATAATCTTCCCAGAAGTCCTTTTTGTTCTTTGAGTTTTTTAATTTCCTTCTTGGTGAGTTTTTTTTCTGGCGGAACCACTCTTAAATGACCTTGTCTCACTTCTGAGATAACCGGTGCGAGTTTAAAATAAAATTCTAATGGCTTTAATGGTTGTTGAATCGTGTTTTTAAGACTGTCAAATTTGCCATCTAATTTCTCTTTGGGAATATAAGTATATAGAGTAGGGTGAAGTTTCTGAAGTTTTAGATAGGCGTAGTCTATATCTTGTTTTAGCTTTTCGCTTGAAATGGGCTTTTCAAGTCTTTCATTGTACTTTTTTACTGAAATACAAGAATTTAGAGTGAAAATAAAGAGGATGAATGCAATTTTTTTCATAAATTTATTTGTTCAAAAATAAGATTTTTTAATAGGATTATCAATAGTTATAATTTATTGAAATTTTATTTTTGATTGTCAGAATCTATAACTCGAATTTTTTTAATGAATTGAAATTATACTTTACATGACAAATTAACTTTTAATTTTGATAAAAAATAATCAATATGAGTACATCAGAGCAAGGGAAATGTCCATTTCCACATCATGAATTACCAAAAGAAAACAACCCTCATCAAGGAGAAACTATTCACAGTAAAAACGAAGAAAACCCAATTCCAGTGGCAGGTATGTCATTAGGAAATTCAGGGAAATGCCCTGTAATGCATGGCGCAAATACAGGCAGTGACCAATCAGTAATGAGTTGGTGGCCTAAAGCTTTAAATCTTGATATTCTTCATCAGCATGACAAGAAAACCAATCCTCTAGGAGAAGAATTTAATTATGCAGAAGAATTTAAAAAATTAGATTTAGAAGCCGTAAAAACAGATTTAAAAAATTTAATGACCGAAAGCCAAGATTGGTGGCCTGCAGATTGGGGACATTATGGCGGTTTAATGATTAGAATGGCTTGGCATTCTGCTGGAACGTATAGAGTTGCAGACGGAAGAGGTGGAGCGAATACAGGAAATCAACGTTTTGCACCGCTTAATTCTTGGCCTGATAATGCTAACTTAGATAAGGCGAGAAGATTGCTTTGGCCAATCAAAAGAAAATACGGAAACAAACTTTCTTGGGCAGACCTTATGATTCTAGCAGGAAACATGGCTTATGAATCTATGGGACTTAAAACCTTTGGATTTGCAGGAGGTAGAGAAGATATTTGGCACCCAGAAAAAGATATTTATTGGGGAAGCGAAAAAGAATGGTTAGCGCCAACAGGTAGCGAAGGAAGCCGTTATTCTGGAGAAAGAGATTTAGAAAATCCTTTAGCTGCAGTAATGATGGGATTAATTTATGTAAATCCAGAAGGAGTAGATGGTAATCCAGATCCATTGAAAACTGCTAGAGATATGCGTATTACCTTCAAGAGAATGGCAATGAATGACGAGGAGACTGTAGCACTTACTGCAGGTGGTCACACTGTAGGAAAAGCTCACGGAAATGGTGATGCTTCTACATTAGGACCAGATCCAGAAGAAGGAGGAGTAGAAAATCAAGGTTTTGGATGGATGAATCCTAAAGGTGCAGCCGGTAATACGGTAACTTCTGGTATTGAAGGAGCTTGGACTACTCATCCTACAAGATTTGACAATGAATATTTTGAATTATTGTTAAAATATGATTGGCAATTAACTAAGAGTCCAGCTGGAGCTTGGCAATATGAACCAGTAAACATTGCTGAGGAAGATAAACCACTAGATGCGCATAATCCTAATGTTCGTAGAAATCCTATGATGACAGATGCAGATATGGCGCTAAAAGTAGACCCAGAATACAGAAAAATTTCTGAAAAATTCCACCAAGATCCAGCATATTTCCAAGAAGTATTTGCAAGAGCTTGGTTTAAATTAACCCACAGAGATTTAGGTCCTAAATCTAGATACTTAGGAGCAGATGTTCCTGCTGAAGATTTAATTTGGCAAGACCCAATTCCTACAGTAGATTACACGCTTTCTGATGCTGAAATCGAAGATTTAAAAACTAAACTTCTAAATTCTGGATTAACCAGAACAGAACTCATCAATACAGCTTGGGATTCTGCGAGAACTTTCCGTGGTTCTGATTTCAGAGGTGGAGCAAATGGTGCTAGAATTAGACTAGAGCCTATGAAAAACTGGGAAGGAAACGAACCTGCAAGATTAGAAAAAGTCTTAAATAAACTTACAGAAATTCAGTCAACTTTAGATAAAAAAGTAAGCATCGCAGATTTAATCGTTCTAGGAGGAAGTGCAGCAGTAGAACAAGCAGCTAAAGATGCAGGTTTTGATGTAAAAGTTCCTTTTGCAGCAGGAAGAGGAGATGCTACACAAGAACAAACAGATGTAGAATCTTTCGAGGAGCTAGAACCATTACACGATGCATACAGAAACTGGTTGAAAAAAGACTACGTGGTTACTCCAGAAGAATTGATGCTAGATAAAACTCAATTACTAGGTCTTACAGCTCCAGAAATGACGGTGTTAATTGGCGGTATGAGAGTTTTAGGAACCAATTACGGAGGAACTCAGCATGGTGTATTTACCGATAAAGTAGGAGTTTTGACTAATGATTTCTTTGTAAATCTTACAGACATGAACTTCAAATGGGAGCCAGTTGCAGAAAATCTATACAATATTGTAGATAGAAAATCTGGCGCTACTAAATTCACTGCAACAAGAGTAGATTTAGTGTTTGGCTCTAATTCTATCTTAAGATCTTATGCAGAAGTATATGCGCAAGATGACAACAAAGAGAAATTTGTAAATGATTTCATCAAAGTTTGGACGAAGGTGATGAATGCAGATAGATTTGATTTGAAATAAATTTTTTTGTTTTTTATTACTATTTAAACGGGCAATATTGCCCGTTTTTTTATTTTAGTACATTGGTAGAAATTTTTTTTGTAACATTTTTACAACTTCTTTACTAACTCCATAGAAACGCTAATTAATGAAAACTTTAGAATCAGAATTTTTAGAAAAAATAGAAAGTCATAAAGGAATGATTTTCAAAATTTCTAAAATGTACGTAGATGGAAAGGAAGATAGAGAAGATTTGTTTCAAGAAATCATTTATCAACTTTGGAAATCTTACCAAAACTTCGAAGGCAAAAGTCAGTTTTCTACATGGTTATACAGAGTAAGTATCAATACAGCACTTACTTTTCTTAACAAAGAAAAAAAGAAAACCGATAATGCTTCTTTAACCGAAAACATAGACGTACAAGACGAAAATTCTGACGAAAAAGAAACACAATTAGAATTTTTTTATAAAGCAGTTCATGAACTCAATCCTGTAGAAAAAGCGCTGATTTTTTTATTTCTCGAAGGCCAAAGTCATAAAGAAATCGCCACCAATCTAGGGATTACAGAAGTTAACGCACGTGTAAAACTCAACCGAACCAAAGAAAAATTACAACAAATTATTAAAAATTACGGCTATGAATTTTGATAAATTACAAGAACAATGGAACCAAGAAAACAACGAAGTTTCGTTACCCCAAAATCTAGATAAAATAAAAGAAGCACATAATCCTATTGACAAAGTGCGAAGAAATATGAAATTCGACCTTATTTCTCAGGCGGTTTTAACGGTATTAATTGGTTTTGTACCTTATGCGAAAAGAAACGAATGGGATTTTCAGAGTATTTCTATTTTTGCGTTGTTTTACGTGTTGATGTTAGGTTTCATGCTTTATTACACCTTGAAATTTTACAGATTTTACAAGCAAAGCTACAATTTGTCTTATGATAGCAGAAAAAATCTGATGTGGTTTGCTTATGAATTAAGACTTTTCATAGAACTCTACAGAGCGCTTACTTTTATCATGATGTTTCTGGGTATGGCTTTAGGATTGTATTTTGGGATGCATTTCAACACTACTGGTCAAGATATTTTCCATTTGAAAGATGCAGATTTTCTGAAATTATTTGGAGTTTTATTCTTCATGGTAGCTTTCTTGCTTGCATTGGTGGTTCTTTTTATGGAATTTGTCATCAATCATTATTACGGAAAATATTACAAGAAAATTAAAAATATTCTTAACCAATTAGACGAAGAATAGCATGAAAACCTACACCGCAACATCACAAAATTCTAGAAATTTTATTCTAGAAAACCAAAATCAAGAAATTTTAGGTGAATTAATCTATCCAAAATGGTATTCTACCAAAGCAGAAATTCATATAGGTTCAAAAATTTTTAAAACTGATACTAAAGGTTTTTGGACAACTTCTGTAGAAGTTGCCGAATATGAAAGGGTTTTACTGAAATTTAAAATGGATTGGAAAGGAAATATTATCATGACCAGTTTACAGGATGGCGAAAAACATTTCATCATCAAAAAAGAAAAATGGTACAGCAATATTTTGGTAATGAAAGATGAAAACGAAAAAGTGTACTTTCATCTGAAAAGAAATTTTAAATGGAAAGATTTTAAATTCCACTATGAAATTGCTTTAGAAGAAGACTTAGATGCCATTACTTTGCTCAGTATTATTCATGTAGTCAATTATTTTAGTTCAGATGATGATGGAAGCGCAGCAACTACAGCGGCAACTGTATAAAATAAAAACCTCCCAAAAATTTCGGGAGGTTTTTTTATGGATTAAAATCTAAATTTTAGAATTTTATAAAGAATCTACAATTGCATTTAATGTAGCAGAAGCTCTCATAGCTGCATAAGTTTTCGTAGAATCTGGTTGATAATAACCACCAATGTCTTGAGATTTTCCTTGCGCTCCAATCAATTCTTCATTGATTTTTGCTTCGTTTTCTAGCATTGATTGAGCAATTGGAGCAAAAGTAGCCGCTAATTCAGCATCTGCAGTTTGGTTTGCCAAAGCTTCAGCCCAATACATAGCCAGGTAGAAGTGAGAACCTCTGTTGTCAATTCCGCCCACTTTTCTTGCAGGAGATTTATCTGTTGCTAAGAATTTAGCATTCGCTTCATCAAGAGCATCCGCTAAAACTTGAGCTTTAGGATTGTTTTGAGTCTGAGAAAGGTGCTCTAAACTCGCTTGTAAAGCTAAGAATTCACCTAGAGAATCCCATCTTAGATAACCTTCTTCTAAGAATTGTTGAATGTGTTTTGGTGCAGAACCACCAGCTCCCGTTTCAAATAAACCACCACCGTTCATCAATGGAACGATAGAAAGCATTTTAGCAGAAGTTCCAAGCTCTAAAATTGGGAACATGTCGGTTAAATAATCTCTTAAAACGTTTCCAGAAACCGAAATCGTGTCTTTGCCTTCTCTACCTCTTTTTAAAGTTTCGAGCATGGCATCTTTTACATCCATAATTCTGATGTCAAGACCTGTTAAATCGTAATTTTGAAGATATTTTTCTACTTTTTTGATGATTTGTGCATCGTGAGCTCTTCCTTTGTCTAACCAGAAAATAGCTGGAGTGTTAGAAAGTCTCGCTCTATTTACCGCTAGTTTTACCCAATCTTGGATGGGAGCATCTTTGGTTTGGCACATTCTGAAAATATCACCATTCTGAACGTTTTGTTCTAAAAGGGTAGTTCCGTTTTCGTCTTCAATTTTTACCGTTCCTTCTCCAGAAATCTGGAACGTTTTATCGTGAGAACCGTATTCTTCAGCTTTTTGAGCCATTAAACCTACGTTTGGAACCGTTCCGAAAGTAGTAGGGTCTATTGCGCCGTTTTGTTTCATTTCTTCTACTATTGCATCATAGAAACCAGCGTAAGTTCTGTCTGGGATAATGCAAACGGTATCTTCTTCTTTTCCTTCTTTATTCCACATTTTACCGCCACCTCTTACTAAAGCTGCCATAGAAGCATCTACGATAACGTCTGAAGAAACATGGAAATTGGTAATTCCTTTATCAGAATTTACCATCGCAATTCTTGGTCCATTTTCAATTGTTTTTTCGATGTCTGCTTTAATTTCAGCTTCTTGAGCATGACCAGCAATTTTTTCGAAAAGGGTAGCTAAACCAAAGTTAGGATTAATGTCTAATTCATTGAAAGTTGCGGCATATTTCTCAAAAACATCTGCAAAATAAGTTTCAACAACCGCTCCGAAGATAATTGGGTCAGAAACCTTCATCATCGTAGCTTTCAAGTGAGCAGAAAGCAATACATTTTTTTCTTTAGCTTCGTTGATGGCGTCTTTTACAAAAGATTTTAGTGCAGAAATATTCATCACAGAAGAATCGATTACTTCACCAGCTTTTAAAGGAGCAAAATCTTTCAAAACTTTAGATGAACCATCATTTCCGTAGAATACAATTCTGTATTTGCATTCGTTTTCTACAGTGGTAGAGTTTTCAGTACCGTAGAAATCTCCATTATTCATGTGAGCAACAGAAGTTTTAGAATCTGCAGTCCAAGCTCCCATTCTGTGAGGGTTTGTTTTTGCGTAATTTTTAACTGCTTTAGGCGCTCTTCTGTCTGAGTTTCCTTCTCTAAGAACAGGATTTACAGCACTTCCTAAAACTTTAGCATATTTTTTATTGATAGCAGTTTCTTCTTCGGTTTTTGGTTCTGCAGGATAGTTAGGCACTGCATAACCGTGTTTTTGTAATTCTGCAATCGCTTCTTCTAATTGCGGAACAGAAGCAGAAATATTGGGTAATTTAATGATGTTAGCTTCTGGTTTAGTCGCTAATTCTCCTAATTCTGCAAGTGCGTCTGCAGTTTTTTGTTCTTCTGTTAAATATTCTGGGAAATTTGCCAAAATTCTTCCAGCCAAAGAAATGTCTCTAGATTCTACATTAATTCCAGCAGTAGAAGCATATTTTTGAATGATTGGTAATAATGAGTGAGTTGCCAACATTGGCGCTTCATCTGTATACGTATAGATGATTGTTGAATTGTTAGACATTATATTTCTGAGTTTTTAATTGTTTAAAATTAAGAAGTTAGCAAATTTAGTGATTTTTATAGAAAATATGAAATACATGTATTTATAATTCCTTTTATTTATTATGGGTAAAAACTATATCTTTGACAAAGTATAAAAAATAAAAAAATGGCAAATATTACATTACAAGGAAACGAAATTCACACTTCAGGAAATTTACCAGAACTAGGAACTGTAGCACAAGATTTTACATTGGTTGCAGAAGATTTATCAGAAAAAACATTGTCTGATTTTGCTGGTAAAAAAGTAGTACTTAATATTTTCCCGAGTATCGATACAGGAGTTTGCGCAGCTTCTGCTAGAAAATTTAACGAAGAAGCATCTGCTTTAGATAATACAGTTGTGGTAAATGTTTCTAAAGATTTACCATTCGCTTTAGGTAGATTTTGTGCTTCAGAAGGACTTGAAAATGTAATGAATCTTTCTGACTACAGAGGAAACTTTGGCGAGACTTATGGTTTAACGATTGCTGACTCTCCGCTTAAAGGTTTGTTAAGTAGAGCAGTGGTAGTTTTAGACGAAAACGGAACTGTAAAATATACTGAGCAAGTTCCAGAAATAGCTCAAGAGCCTAATTATGCAGCAGCTTTAGAAGCTGTAAAATGAATTTAAATTTTTTGTGTAAGCGCACTTTTTAGTGCGCTTTTTTAATTTAAATGAATAAAATATGGAACCACTTATTGTAAATGTCACCATCAATGCGCCAATAGAAAAGGTTTGGGCGTTTTTTACCGAAGCAGAACATATTGTAAATTGGAATTTTGCACACGAAAGTTGGCACTGTCCGAAAGCCGAAAACAACTTAGAAATTGGTGGCGAATTTTTCTATACCATGGCTGCTAAAGACAAGTCGGCAAGTTTTGTTTTTCATGGAACGTATACGGAAATCATTCCGCTTCATAAAATTGAATATCATATAGAAGATGGTAGAAAAGTAGAGGTGTTTTTTCATAAAATAGATGAAAATACTACTGAAGTTTTCGAACGCTTCGAGCCAGAAATGATTAATGCTTTGGAAATGCAAGAACAAGGATGGCAAAGCATTCTCAATCAATTTAAAAATTATACAGAAGGAAACTCTTAGCGGTTTCCTTTTTCATAAAAACTTATTTTTCTATTTTTGCTCCTCAATCATCAATCCATTGAAAGACTACTACTATTTTCTAGGAATAAAACCGAATGCTTCTTCTGAAGACATTAAAAAAGCGTATCGTAAACTTTCGTTGAAATATCACCCTGATAAAAACGAAAATGATGAGTTTTTTACAGAGCGTTTCAGAGAAATAAAAGAAGCGTATGAAACTTTGATGGATGAAGAATCTAGAAAAGTTTACGACCAGCGATTTGGGAGTTTTCAAAGAAGTCAAAAATCAATGCTTCCTCCAAAAATTAAAAACTTTCACGCCGATAAAATCCGAGCACAAAAAGGCGACGAAATTACCATTCATTGGCAAACTTATGATGCAGATCTGGTAAAAATCACACCTTTTGGTTTAGAAAAGTCTCAAGGCGATAGAAAATTTAGAATCAAGGAGTTTGATAAAGAAGGTAAGTTTCAGATTATTTTGCATGCTACCAATACTTTATTGCATAAAACAGTAGTTCAGGGAATTACCATCATCGAAGTTTCTGGGGAAATAAAAACTTCTATAAAAGAGGATGTTCCTGCTCAAAATTCTACAACTGCACCGCAAAACAAGGAAGAGGTTAACGCTCGTTTTTATTATAAGTTATTGGCTATTATTCTTTTAGCAATAGCTCTGTACTTGGTTTTTCGTCAATAGTTTTTATAGACAAATAGAATTTTACCATTCATAAAAAAATCCTTATTTTTACGAAACTTACAAAAAGTAAAAATAATACCTAAAATTTTTATGAACACACAGCAATTTGTGAACCGTCACATCAACTTCAATGAAGCTGATAAGAACGCTATGTTACAAAAAATTGGCGTTTCTTCTGTAGAAGAATTAATTTCTCAAACTATTCCAGATGCAATCCGATTAGAAAATGAATTAGATATTTCTGCTCCTTTATCTGAGTACGAAATGCTTCAGCATTCTAAAGAGTTGGCTGCTAAAAATCTAGATTATGATACTTACATTGGTTTTGGTTATCATAACAGTATTTTGCCAAGTGTTATCCAGAGAAATATTTTAGAAAATCCTAGTTGGTACACCGCTTATACACCTTATCAAGCAGAAATTGCACAAGGTAGATTAGAAGCGTTATTGAATTACCAAACATTAATTACCAATCTTACTGGTTTTCATTTAGCGAATGCTTCTCTATTAGATGAGGGAACTGCAGCTTCTGAAGCCATGAGTATGTTCTTTTCAAACAGAACGAAAGACCAGAAAAAAGCAGAAGCCAATAAGTTTTTTGTTTCTGATTTGGTTTTACCTCAAACTATTGCAGTTCTTAAAACCAAAGCTGATGGTTTAGGAATAGAAATCGTATTAGGAAATCATGAAAATTTTGAGCTTAATGCAGAATTTTTCGGAGCTATTTTACAATATCCAGGTAAAAACGGAGTTGTGATTGATTATACTCAGTTAATTTCAAATTATAAGGCGTTAAATCTTCAAGTAGTAGTGGCTTGTGATCCGCTTGCTTTAGTGAAATTAAAATCGCCGGCAGAAATGGGGGCTGATTGTGCAGTGGGAACTACGCAGAGATTTGGTATTCCATTAGGTTATGGTGGTCCTCACGCTGCGTTTTTTGCTTGTAAAGAAGAATATAAACGTGATATTCCGGGAAGAATAATTGGGGTAACTCAAGATGCTTACGGAAAACGTGCTTTGAGAATGGCTTTGCAGACAAGAGAGCAACATATTAAACGTGAAAAAGCGACTTCTAATATTTGTACAGCTCAAGTTTTATTGGCGGTAATGGCTTCTATGTATGCTGTTTATCACGGTAAAGCTGGTTTAGAATATATTGCAGACCAAATTCATTTTAAAACTAATGCTTTGAGAGATGCGCTTTCGGTTTTAGGATATGATACGGTGAAAGAGCCAGTTTTTGATACGGTTAAAATCAGCATGTCTGAAGAGGAAAAAGATAAGTTAAAGAGATTAATGCTAGATCATAAAATCAATTTAAATTATTTTACTGAAGGTTTTGTAAGTATTTCTATCAATGAAACTACAACTACCGAAAAGATTGATAAAGTAGTGGCTGCTTTTGCACAATTCAAGCAAAAACAAGGTTTCAAATTAGAACCAAAAGCCGTTTCTACACTTCCAGAAAATTTATTGAGAAAAGACGAAATCTTAAAAGAAGAAGTTTTTAATAAATATCATACAGAGACAGAATTGATGCGTTACATTAAGCGTCTCGAAAGAAAAGATTTATCACTCACGCATTCTATGATTTCTCTAGGTTCTTGTACCATGAAACTGAATGCAGCTACAGAAATGATTCCACTTTCTTGGGAACATTGGGGCGCAATTCATCCTTTTGTACCAGTTAATCAAGCAGAAGGTTATCAGAAATTAATCAAAACTTTAGAAAAAGATTTGGCTACGATTACTGGTTTTGCGGCAACTTCACTTCAACCAAATTCTGGAGCTCAAGGTGAATATGCTGGTTTAATGGTGATTAGAGCATATCAAAAATCTATCGGTCAAGGTCATAGAAATATTTGTTTAATTCCCCAATCTGCTCACGGAACCAATCCTGCTTCTGCGGTGATTGCTGGTCTTAAAGTAGTGGTGGTGAAAAATCTAGAAGACGGACAAATAGATTTCGAAGATTTAAAAGCTAAAGTGGAAGAGTATAAAGATAATTTATCTGCTTTCATGATTACGTATCCATCTACTTATGGTTTCTTTGATGATAACGTAAAAGAAATTACAGACTTAATCCACGAAAATGGTGGTCAAGTTTACATGGATGGTGCAAACATGAATGCTCAAGTTGGCTTCACTTCGCCAGGAAATATCGGTGCAGATGTTTGTCACTTAAATCTTCACAAAACTTTTGCAATTCCTCATGGTGGAGGTGGGCCAGGAGTTGGGCCAATTTGTGTGGCAAAACATTTAGTACCTTTCTTGCCTCAAAATCCTAATATTCCAACAGGTGGAAGTCAAGGAATAGATGCTATTTCTTCTGCACCTTATGGTTCTTCGTTGGTTCTTAATATTTCTTATGCATATATTAAAATGCTTGGAGCGGTTGGATTGAGAAATTCTACAGAATTTGCAATCATTAATGCAAATTATTTAAAAGAAGTTTTAGGAGAGCATTTCCCAATTTTATATGCAAATAAAAAAGGTAGAGTAGCTCACGAATGTATTGTGGATTTCCGTCAATTTAAACCACTAGGAATTGAGGTGGCAGATGTTGCAAAACGTTTGATGGATTATGGTTTCCATGCTCCTACCGTTTCTTTTCCAGTTGCTGGTACGTTAATGATTGAGCCTACAGAATCTGAATCTAAAGCTGAATTAGACAGATTTGCTGAAGCTTTAATTGCTATCAAAGCAGAAATTGAAGAAATTGCAGAAGGAAAAGCTGATGCTCATAATAATGTATTGAAAAATGCTCCGCATACAGAACAAGTAGTGATTTCGGATGCTTGGGACAAGCCCTATTCTCGTGAAAAAGCAGCTTATCCGCTAGAATGGGTGAGAGAACATAAGTTCTTCGCTTCTGTGTCTAGAGTAGATGAAGCTTTCGGAGATAGAAATTTGGTTTGTACGTGTGAGCCAATAGAAAGCTACATGTAAGATAAACGTAAATTTTACAGAAATTTTAAATCGCTAAATTCATTTTTAGCGATTTTTTTTGTTTCTAGATGGTCTTGTTTTGTAAAATCTTAATAATCAATGGTTTTATATTAAAGTGTTAACGCTTAAACAAATAAAAAATGTCAAATAATATTAATTTAACAATAAATTATCTTTTTATTAACTAAAAATAAAGATAAAAAATCTTTTAATTGAACTTTATTTGTATATTTGCACTCTAAAACTATTTATTTAAATGGAATTTATCATTAGAAAAACAACCACTGATGATTTTTGTTTTGCAGACGAGATTGTAAAAGAAATGGAAGAGTCTGCCAAAATTAGAGGAACGGGTATCGCCAAAAGATCTCCAGAATATATTAAGGAGAAGATGGAAAAATGCGATGCTGTTATCGCAATCACGCACAATGGAATTTGGGCAGGATTCTGCTATATCGAAACATGGACCAATGGTGACTATGCTTCTAATTCGGGATTGATTGTTTCGCCAAGGTATAGAAATATTGGTTTAGCAAGTAGAATTAAAGAATCTGTGTTTAATGTGACCAGAGAAAAATATCCAAACGCTAAATTATTCGGGATTACCACAGGTTTAGCGGTAATGAAAATTAATTCAAGGTTGGGTTATCATCCAGTTCCTTTTTCGGAACTTACTCAAGATGATCAGTTTTGGGATGGTTGCCAAAGTTGTGTCAATTATTCTATTTTACAAAGCAAAGGCAGAAAAAATTGTCTCTGCACAGGAATGTTATTCGTTCCACCAAAAGAAAAAAATAAAAGAGATTTAAGTTACTATATGCAAAATTATTAATAGAGATGAAAAAAGTTGTTTTAGCATTTAGCGGAGGTTTAGATACATCTTTTTGCTCAGTTTATTTGCAGCAAGATTTAGGCTACGAAGTTCATGCAGTTACGGTAAATACAGGTGGTTTTAATGAAGAGGAAGTCAAAAAATTAGAGCAAAAAGCAATTTTGCTAGGTGCTAAAACTTTTGCGTGTCTAGATGTAGTGAAAGAATATTATGATTCTTGCATTCAGTATCTGGTCTTTGGAAATGTTCTCAAAAATAATACCTATCCGCTTTCTGTAAGTGCAGAACGTACCATTCAGGCAAAATCTTTGGCAGAATATGCGCTAAAAATCGGTGCAACAGCAATCGCTCACGGAAGTACAGGTGCTGGAAATGATCAGGTTCGTTTTGATGGAATTTTCAATATCGTTTGTCCACAGATGGAAATCATCACGCCAATTCGTGATTTGAAACTTTCTCGCGAGGCGGAAATAGAGTATTTGACGAACAAAGGATTTTCAGGAGATTATACTAAGTCAGTGTATTCTATCAATCAAGGACTTTGGGGAACTTCGGTTGGCGGAAAAGAAACGCTTACTTCTCATAGCAATTTGCCAGAAGAAGCCTATCCTTCTCAATTAAAGAAGCAAAATCCTGAAAAATTGACTTTGGAGTTTGAAAAAGGACATTTAATTAAAATTAATGACCAAAAATTTTCTCATCCTTCCGAAGCGATTGTAAAACTCAACGAAATTGCTTCAGAATTTGCCATCGGTAGAGATACTCACGTTGGTGATACGATTATTGGGATAAAAGGCAGAGTAGGTTTCGAAGCTGCGGGTGCAATTTTAACTTTAAAGGCTCATCATTTGCTGGAAAAACACGTGCTTTCTAAATATCAATTGATGATTAAATCTCAAATGGCAGATTGGTACGGAACGTGGCTTCACGAAGCTCTTTTCTTAGACCCTGTGATGAGAGATATTGAAAAATTAATGGAAAATTCTCAGCAAAAAGTTACAGGTAAAGTGTTTGTCACGCTTCTTCCTTATCGTTTTGAACTGAACGGAATTGAGTCTAAATATGATTTAATGACTTCTAAATTCGGAAGTTATGGTGAAATGAATAAATCTTGGAGCGGCGAAGACGTGAAAGGTTTTTCTAAAATTTACACCAATTATCTATCGATTTATCATCAAGTAAACGCTGAAAATAATGATTAAAGCAGGAATTATTGGTGGAACAGGTTACACAGGTGGCGAACTGATTCGTTTGTTGCTTAATCACCCAAATGCAGAACTTTCGTTTGTGACGAGCTATTCTAATGTGGGCAAAAAAGTAACCGATTTACACCAAGATTTAATCGGAGAAATCGATTTAGAATTTATTGATAATTCTACCGATGCAGATGTTCTTTTTCTGGCTTTACCTCATAAAGAAAGTAAAATTTGGCTCGAAAATAATAACGTAGGAAAAGCTGTTGTCATCGATTTAGGGAATGATTTTAGGGTTGGAGAAACCTATCAAGGAAATTCTTTCGTTTATGGACTTCCAGAATTGAATTCGGCTCAATTGAAAGGCGCAAAACTCATTGCCAATCCTGGCTGTTTCGCTACTGCAATTCAGTTGGGCATTATCCCGATTCTTCAAGCTCAGGAAGTTTCAGAAATTTATACTACAGGAATTACTGGCGCAACTGGCGCTGGAAAATCACTTTCTGAAACCACGCATTTCAGTTGGAGACAAAATAATATTTCTGCGTATAAAACTTTAACGCATCAACATTTAGGCGAAATTAATTTTCAACTAAAAGAGTTGAGCAAAGTGCCATTTTCGGTACACTTTGTTCCTTGGAGAGGCGATTTTGCAAGAGGAATTTTTGTGAGTTCTACATTTAAAACTTCACTTTCTTTAGAAGAATTATTTGAACTCTATGAAAATTTCTACGAAGGACAAATGTTCACTACGGTTTCCAGAAAAGAAATCAATCTGAAACAAGTAGTCAATACCAATAGGTGCTTGATTAATATTGAAAAAAATGGAGATTTTGCAGTAGTACATTCTGCAATTGATAATCTCTTGAAAGGCGCTTCAGGACAAGCTATTCACAATATGAATATATCATTCGGGTTTCCCGAAAACGCAGGTTTGAAACTCAAATCTATCGCTTTTTAGCAATAAAAAGTAAAAATGAAAGGTACTTTGTCAAAGCTCTTATAATTTAAAATTAATCTTTGACAAAGTTTTTGAAAATCGTAAATCAAACATCGTAAATCATAAATAAAAATGAAACTTTTTGATGTATATCCTTTAATAGACGTAACTCCAGCAAAAGCCGAGGGAAGCTATTTTTGGGACGAAAACGGAACAGAGTATCTAGATTTATATGGCGGTCACGCCGTGATTTCAATAGGACATTCTCACCCAACTTATGTAAAATACATTACGGAACAACTCAATAATATCGGTTTTTATTCCAATTATGTGAAAATTCCGATTCAAAATCAAGTCGCTGAACAACTGACCAAGTTGTCTGGTTATGACGATTATACACTTTTCCTTTGCAATTCTGGTGCTGAAGCCAATGAAAATGCCATAAAATTGGCTTCTTTCCACACCGGAAAAAAGAAAATTATTTATTTTTCTGGTGCTTTCCACGGAAGAACTGCGGCAGCTGTTGCTTGTACAGACAATCCGAAAATTGTAGCACCAGTCAATCAATCCGAAAATTTTATCAAGCTTCCCTTCAATGATTTGGAAGCTTTAGAAAATGAATTCAAAACCAATTCAGATATTGCTGGAGTGATTGTAGAAGGAATTCAAGGAGTTGGTGGTGTTCAAATTCCAACTACCGAATTTTTACAGAAAATTCAACAGTTGTGTAATGAAAATAATGCAGTTTTCATCGCAGACGAAATTCAATCTGGTTTCGGAAGAAGCGGTAAATTTTTCGCTCATCAACACGCTGGTGTAACTCCTGATATTATTTCGATGGCAAAAGGAATGGGAAATGGTTTTCCTGTTGCGGGAATTTTAATTTCGCCTAAATTCCATGCTTCTTACGGTTTGCTTGGAACTACTTTTGGAGGCAATTTCTTGGCTTGCGCTGCTACAAAAGCGGTTTTAGATGTTATTGAAGAAGAAAATCTATTGCAAAATGCTCAAGAAGTGGGAGATTACTTGGTTTCTTTGCTTCAAAATCAAAAAAAAATTAAAGAAATTCGTTATCAAGGTTTGATGATTGGGATAGATTTGGCTTTTCCTTGCAACGAAGTAAGAAATAGATTGGTTAAAGAATACAAAATGTTGACAGGTAATGCTTCTACACCAAATACTTTGAGAGTTTTACCTGCTCTGAATGTGAAAAAAGAAGACGTGAAAAAAATCGCAGATGCTTTAATCCAAATTTTAAACGAATATTAAAAAATGAAACAGTTTTTATCCATCTCAGACGTAGAAAATCTTGAAAATCTCGTTCAAGATGCTTTAGAATACAAGAAAAATCCTTTGAAGGACGAGAATTTAGCTAAAGGGAAAACTTTGGGCTTAATTTTTATGAATTCTAGCCTCAGAACAAGGATGAGTACTCAAAAAGCGGCTGAAAATCTAGGTTTTAAAGTGATGACTTTCAATGCTGGACAAGATTTTTGGGCTTGGGAAACTGAAGATGGAGCAGTGATGAATGGCACTACTGTAGAACATATTAAAGATGCGGCTACGGTTATCGGACAGTATTGCGATGTAGTGGCAATCAGATGTTTTGCAGATTTAAAAAATAAAAAATCAGACACCGAAGAAAAGATTTTAACGCTTTTCCAAAAGTATCTCAATAAACCATTGATTTCTATGGAAGCGGCTACCAGGCATCCTTTGCAAAGTTTGGCAGACACCATTACCATTAAAGAACAATGGAAGGAAACCAGAAAACCTAAAGTAGTTTTAACGTGGGGACCTCACATTAAGCCAATTCCACACGCTGTTGCCAATTCTTTTGCGGAATGGATGAATGCACAAGATGTAGAATTTGTGATTACGCATCCTGAAGGTTTAGATTTAGACCCAGCATTTGTTGGCGATGCTCAAGTGACTAATAATCAAGAAGAAGCGTTGAAAGATGCTGATTTTGTGTATATTAAAAATTGGAGTTCATTTAATGATTACGGAAAAGTTGCAGAAGGTTATGATGATTGGATGCTGACTGAAGAAAAAATGAAAATTACGAATAACGGAAGACCGATGCATTGTTTACCAGTTCGTAGAAATGTTGAGGTTAGTGATGAGGTTTTGGATTCTGAACAATCATTGATTTTTGAACAATCATACAACAGATTGTTCGCTGCACAAGCAGTTTTGAAAAATATACTTTAAAATTTAAGCACTCAACCGCAAAAAATTTATTGATGAAACAAGAACTATACATCATCAAAATTGGTGGAAACGTGATAGATCATCCAGAAAAGTTAGAAGCTTTTTTGAAGGATTTTTCTGAAATTCAAAAACCTAAAATTTTGGTTCACGGTGGTGGGAAATTAGCCACCAAACTAGCCGAAAAATTAGAAATTCCACAGGAGTTTTTTGAAGGCAGAAGAATCACTAATCAGGAGACCAGAGATGTTGCAGTGATGGTTTATGCAGGTTTAATCAATAAAAATATTGTGGCTACTTTGCAAAAAAATGGTTTGAATTCCATCGGTTTTTCTGGAGCTGATGCCAATATAATTCCAGCGCACAAAAGACCTGTGAAAAAGGTAGATTTTGGTTGGGTAGGAGATGTAGAAACTGATAAAATAAATGCCATTTTTTTAGAAAAAGTAATTTCTGAAAATATTTGTCCGGTTTTTTGTGCCATTACACATGATGGAAACGGTAATTTGCTTAATACCAATGCAGATACCATTGCCTCGAGTTTAGCAGTAGCTTTATCAGCACATTTTGAAGTAAATTTGGCTTATTGTTTTGAGAAAAATGGAGTTTTAGAGAATGTAGAAGATGAAAATTCAGTCATTCCTAAAATAACACCCGAAACTTATATTCAACTCAAAGAAAAAAATATTGTGAATGACGGAATGATTCCGAAAATCGATAATGCTTTTGAAGCGATAGAAAAAGGAGTAAAATCAGTATTTATTGTAAAAGAAACTTTTTTGAAGAAACTAATTAACGAAAACGATAGAACGAGTGGAACAGAAATCACCCAATAATTTTTTAGAACTTGGCGATAATGCTGTAGAATTGCTCAAAAAGCTAATCTCTATCCCTTCTTTCAGTAAAGAAGAAGATAAAACGGCTGATTTAATCGAGGAATATCTTCAGGGAAAAGGGGTGAAAACTCATCGTCAAGAAAACAATGTTTGGGCTTTCAATCAAAATTTTTCTCCTGAAAAACCAACCATTCTTCTCAATTCTCATCACGATACGGTAAAACCTAATTCTGGCTACACTTTAGATCCTTTTACGCCAGTCGTTAAAGACGGTAAATTATATGGTTTGGGTAGTAATGATGCTGGTGGAGCATTGGTTTCATTGATGGCAACTTTTCTTTATTTTTATAATGCAGATGATTTAAAATACAATATCGTTTACGCAGCAACTGCAGAAGAAGAAAACTCTGGTTTAGATGGAGTTGAATCGGTACTTCCACATTTTGGAAACTTAGAATTTGCGATTGTGGGTGAGCCTACAGAAATGCAGATGGCGATTGCTGAAAAAGGCTTAATGGTGGTAGATTGCGAAGCTTCGGGAACTTCTTCTCACGCAGCGCATCCTAATGATGATAACGCCATTTACAACGCAATTAAGGATATAGAATGGATAAAAAATTATCAGTTTCCCAAAAAATCTGATGCTTTGGGTGACGTGAAAATGACGGTAAGTGTTATCAATGCGGGAAAATTGCACAATATGGTTCCCAATACTTGCAGTTTTACCATAGATGTAAGGACTACAGACCAATACACCAATCGTGAAGTTTTAGAAATTATTCAACAAAATATAAAAAGTAAGGCTGTAGCAAGAGGATTTAGATTGAATTCTTCCTCTATTTCTGTGGAGCATCCTATTGTGAAAGCAGGTTTAGAATTGGGCAGGACTACTTATGGTTCGCCTACCACTTCAGATCAAGCTGTAATTCCTTATCCATCACTTAAAATGGGACCAGGTTTGTCGGCGCGTTCGCACAGCAGTGACGAGTTTATTTATGTAGATGAAATTTATGAAGGCATAAAAATTTACATTCAATTATTATCAAAAATTGTATTTTAAAATAATTTGGGCAGCTTTTTCCGCCTTCCGCTCCCGCTTTTTTTAGTAACTTTCACAAGCTCAGTTACCAAAAAAGAGCTCCGCTCAAGTCGGGCTGCACTTTTCAACAAGGTTAAAATGAGAGATAGTATTTTTAACGAAGTTAAAAATCATTGCGCCTTAACAACATATAAAAATTTAATTAAACAATTTGCGCCTTTGCGTTTAAAACATACAAAAATGAGCAAAAAACTTTGGCAAAAAAATAATTTATCTGAAAATCAGCATGCTGCTTTGGTAGAAAAATTTACCATTGGTAGAGATGCTGAATTTGATTTGCAACTCGCAAAATACGATGTTTTGGGAAACAAGGCGCATGTGAAAATGTTGGCAACCATTGGTCTGATTGAAGAATCTGAATTGCCAAAAATTTTAGAAGAATTAGATAATATTGCACTTCAAATAGAAGAAGGAAAGTTTGTCATCGAAGAAGGAATAGAAGATGTGCATTCACAAATCGAATTTCAATTAACTCAGAAATTAGGAGATATTGGTAAGAAAATTCACTCTGCGCGTTCTAGAAATGATCAAGTTTTGGTGGATATTAAACTCTTCCTCAAAAATGAAATTCTAGAAATTAAAGATTTGGTGAAAAATCTTTTCCAGACTTTACAAAAATTAAGCAATCAGCATCAAGATAAGCTCATTCCCGGTTATACGCATTTTCAAATTGCGATGCCTTCCTCTTTTGGACTGTGGTTTGGAGCATATGCAGAAGCGTTGATAGATGATTTAGAAATGCTTTTGGCTGCGTATAAAATCACCAATAAAAATCCTTTAGGTTCTGGTGCTGGTTATGGTTCTTCGTTTCCGATTAATCGTACTTTAACAACAGAATTACTGGAGTTTGAAACACTAAACTACAATGTAGTTTATGCACAAATGACACGCGGAAAGTCTGAAAAAACTTTGGCAACTGCCATTTCAGCTATTGCGCATACTTTGAGCAAATTAGCCTATGATGTGTGTCTATACATGAATCAGAATTTCGGATTTATCACATTTCCAGATACTTTCACTACGGGAAGCAGCATTATGCCACACAAAAAAAATCCAGATATTTTTGAGTTAATTCGTGGTAAATGTAATATTTTGCAAGGTGTTCCTACGGAATTAACATTGCTCACCAATAATTTACCTTCTGGTTATCACCGAGAAATGCAATTGACCAAAGAAGTGCTTTTTCCTGCAATTAATACCATCAAAGATTGTCTTTACATCACAGAATATACCTTGAATCACATTCAGGTAAAAGATAATATTTTGGAAGACGAAAAGTATCAATACCTTTTCAGTGTGGAGAATGTAAATGATTTGGTTTTAAATGGAGTTTCGTTCCGAGATGCTTATGTTCAGGTTGGTCAAAGTATTGAAAATCAATATTTTGAACCGAATAAAAACTTAAATCATACCCACGAAGGTAGCATAGGGAATCTTTGCAACGAAGAAATTAAAGAAGAATTCTCAAAAGTTTTTGAGAAATTTAAATAGGATGGAGTGGAATAATTGAATTAAAAAAGCTTTAAACAGAATGGTTTAAAGCTTATTTTTTTTAGACGAATTTTTCTCATTTTCCATATCCAATTGGTATTCTTTTTCTATGAGTTTATAAGTGTTTTCTCTTTTGATTTCGTTCAGAACAATACTGCTGTGATATTGATAAATATTTGGAGTGTTAGCTAAAACATTGGTAATGAAATTGTTGTAGGTGTCAATGTTATTGGTGGCGATTTTCAACATATAATCATAAGTACCAGACAAACTAAGCACTTCTTGTACTTCATCATACTGTTTAATTTCTTGCTCAAATTCATCTAGCGATTGTTTCGATTGATTTCTGATTGTCACGTTACAATAAGCCACTAAATCAATGCCTATTTTCTTACGATTGAGAATAGCAGCATATTTTTCTATAAAACCATTTTTTTCTAAATACTTAATTCTGTCGTAAGTTGGGGTAAAAGATAAGCCAATTTTCTCTCCGATTTCTTTTACCGAATAGTTAGAATTTCTTTGAAGCAAATCTAATATTTGTAAATCTTTTTGATCTAAATTTTGACTCATTAGCTTTATTTATAGTGGTTCAGAAACAAATATACACTAATTTTTTTAATTTTTTTAACAGAATTCTTCCTCATTGAAGTAAAACTTTAGCTTAAAAACATTTTCAGAAATTTTATTTTACTCTTTCTTTACATTATGTAAAATATTTTCTAATAAGTCAATTTGGGTTTTCTGAATTTCGAGTAAATCCTGTTGATAGTGAATGATTAAATGGTCTATTTTTTCGTGTAATTCTCTGATTTCTAGTTCACTTTTTAGATTGATTTTGTAATCTTTTTTGGCGCGTTCTCTATCTTTTTCTTCTTGTCGGTTTTGGCTCATCATAATCACAGGAGCCTGAATTGCCGCAATACAAGATAAAATTAAGTTCAATAAAATGAATGGATAAGGGTCAAATCCATGATTAGAAAGCCAAAAAACATTCAGCAAAATCCAAACGATTAAAAAACTCATGAAAAAGATGATGAAACCCCAACTTCCCCCAAATTCTGCTACTTTATCTGCCAATTTTTGACCGAAAGTAATTTCTTTTTCATCTTCTTCCACTTCTGTAGAAATCATGGTGTTTTTAGAAACAGATTGAATGACTTGTTTTTCTACTTTGGTTAGGTTTCCTAATTTTTTGTTGAGAAATTCAGAGATATATTTTTCTCGATAATCATTCATTTCTTCAATGCTCAAAAAACAACTTTTAGAAAAATTTGGATGCGTTTTATTGATAAAATGAAGCAAAGATTGTCTGATATTTTTAGCGGAAATTTTTTCGTTTTCGGGAAATTCTTTCCCAGATAAATCACTTCTGAAAGTATTCATATTGATTAAATTTTATGAAGTTTTTACGGTGCTTAAACACCAAAATAGAGATTGGTTTTTTTAGAAATTTTCCATTTTTCATTGATAAATTCTGCGCTAATGTTTCCTGAACCTTTTTGATCAGCATAATCTATATCATAAGTATTAGGATAGAATTTATTTTCAGAAATTTTGCTGTATTTTACACTGAAAAAATGGTCTAAAACATCTTCTTTAATAGGAATTTGTTCTTCGGTGTTATAAAAAAGAAATTTTCTGTTTTTGGGATTGATTTGATTGAAATAATCACAGTCGGTCAAGACTTCTGTGAAACTGTAATGTGTTTTTGGCGAAGTTTCATCTACGATGGCTTCGTACATTGCAGAGAATTTAGAAGAAACAGATGCGTATCTAGGATTGGCATCTTCGAAATCATTGAGTCCATCATCATCACTATCTTTTTGGGTTGGATTTAAACCAATGAATTGTTCAAACAAGTCATTGTAACCATCTTGGTCGCTGTCTTTTTTAATTTCATCAAGTGGAATAGAAAATTCTACATCATCTTTTATCACTTCATATTTTGGCAAAATAGGAAAAGACGAAAGTCGAGTAACTTTTACGATGCTTCCGCTTAAATGAACAGCATTCTCACTCAAAAATGTGAAATTGGGTGCATTAAAATCATAATTCACAAAAGCATTTTGGGTAAGTCCGAGAAAATAAGGTTTCGCTTTTTGATTTCCAGATTTTTCAATGAGCCAAAGTCCGTATTTATTTTTGGCGAGAGCAAATTCTCTATTTCTTGCTAAATATTCAAATTCAGGAAGTTCTTCATAAAACTTTTTGAAATAGATTTTATATTCATTGGTTTTTAAATACTCTTGTTGTTTTTTTATTTCAATTTCATTGTGTTTTAGAACATTTTCAAAGCTGTTTTTGTGTTCATTGGTTACAAAATGAATATGTTTCGGGAAATTCTTTATAATATCTTCTTTTGATGGTTCTAGATATTGCTTTTTAGGCGTTTCTTTACCCACTTTTACAATTTGGAAACAATTTTCTTCAATAGATTTCTGATTGAAAGTTTCTGGTTTTTTGTCGCAAGAAATAAGCGCTGCCAAGAATAAAAAATTTAAAAATTTCATAGCTAAATTTTTAGATATTAAATTTAAGACTTATTTTTGAATTAGATTATGATTCTAAACACAATTTTTACCAATCAGAGAACCGGAAACCACGTTCAGAACATTGTTTCACGTACAGATTTCCAGAGAGATTTTGACCGAATTATCTTTTCTTCGGCATTCAGAAGATTACAAAACAAAACTCAGGTTTTCCCGCTTCCAGGAAGTGTTTTCGTGCACAATCGTCTCACGCATTCGCTAGAAGTTTCTTCTGTGGGAAGAAGTTTGGGGAGTCTTGCTGGCGAATTTATCGTTCAAAATTTTGAAAACGAACTCACCGAAGTTTCTAAAAATTTCTATCTCTATAATCTCAATAATGTGATTGCAGCGGCTTGTCTTTGTCATGACATTGGCAATCCTGCATTCGGACATTCTGGTGAAGATGCAATTGCTAGTTTTTTTGAAAAAAATGAATCAGAATTAAAGCCAAAATTCACTGAAAAAGAATGGGCAGATTTGGTAAATTTCGAAGGAAATGCTAATGCCATCAGAATTCTTACGCACAAACAAACTGGTAAAGACGAAGGCGGAACTCAACTTACCTATACTACTTTGGCAAGTATTGCCAAATATCCTTGCGAAGCAATTGCTAAGAAAAAAGGTCACGTTAATCGTAAGAAATTTGGGTTTTTCCAAAGTGAAAAACAGACGTTTCTGAATATTGCGAATGCTACCAAAATGATAGTAGAAAGTGAAGAACCTGCGATTTTTAAACGTCATCCTTTCGTTTGGCTGGTAGAAGCTGCAGACGATATTTGTTATAACATTATCGACATGGAAGATGCGCACAGATTGGGAATTATTTCTACTGCTGACTGCGAAAATCTTTTCATGGATTTGATACAGTCTGTCAACGAAAAAGACGCCAAAAGAAGTGCAGAGAAATTGCTTTTATTTTCGAATAAAAATGAGAGAATTTCTTATCTGAGAGCCAAAGTGATTAATGCACTCATCAATAAATCTACAGAATTATATCAACAACATTTCTCTGAAATTATAGACGGAACTTTAAATAAAGCTTTGCTAGATATTTTTAAATCTGTGAGTGAATCTTTTCAAGAAGTGGAACGTTTTTCTATCGAAAAAATATATGGTCACAGAAGTGTGGTAGAAATAGAAAATGCTGGTTACAACGTAATGTATGAGCTTTTGAACCATTTTATTCCGCCGATTATTAAAGAAAAATCAGAGCGAAAAGGTTTTGAGAAAAAAGCATTACAATTGATTCCTTCACAATTTATTTATGAAGATGGAACGGTTTATGAGAAAGTTCTCGGAGTCCTGGATTTCGTTTCTGGAATGACGGATAATTTCGCAACTGATTTGTATAGAAAAATTAAAGGAATAGATATTGGAATGACGATGTAATTTTCATGTAAAGTTGATGAATCGTTGAGTCGTAAATTTGATTATTGAAAATGGATTTTAAATAAATGAAAAGGGAAAAATTCTAATAGTTTTTACAAATCAGCAAATTCACGATTTCACGACTTTACAACTTTACAACTTTACAACTTCACGACTTTACAACTTCACGACTTTACAATTTCACGAGTTTAGAAATATTTCGTAACTTTAAAGAACATTTCAAGACTCATTAATAAATATTTAAAAACAATAAACTATGGAAGTATTAGGCGTTTTAGTCTTTTTGGGACTCGTTATTTTATTCGCTTCTTTTTTCACTGTAAAACAAGAAACAGCGGCAATTGTAGAGCGTTTTGGTAAATTTCAATCGGTAAGACAATCTGGTCTTCATCTTAAAATTCCTTTTGTAGATCAAATTGCAAAAAGAATGAATCTTAGAATTCAGCAGTTAGACGTGATGATTGATACCAAAACTTTGGATAATGTTTTCCTTAAAATGAAAGTTTCTGTACAGTATCAAGTGATTAGAAATCAAGTTGGTGATGCGTATTATCGTTTAGAAAATCCTCAAGATCAAATTACATCTTATGTTTTTGACGTAGTAAGAGCGGAAGTTCCTAAACTGAAATTAGACGATGTTTTCGTGAAAAAAGATGACATTGCAATTGCGGTAAAAGGTGAGTTACAAGAAGCGATGCAATCTTATGGTTATGATATCATTAAAGCATTGGTGACAGATATTGACCCGGATGAACAAGTGAAACATGCCATGAACAGAATTAATGCTGCTGAACGTGAAAAAACAGCTGCAGAATATGAATCTGAAGCGCAAAGAATTAGAATTGTAGCCGTAGCAAAAGCAGAAGCTGAATCTAAAAAATTACAAGGTCAAGGTATTGCAGACCAACGTAGAGAAATTGCAAAAGGTTTGGAGGAATCAGTAAGAATGCTGAATAACGTGAATATCGGTTCTCAAGAAGCATCTGCATTAATAGTAGTGACACAGCATTATGATACGCTTCATTCTGTAGGTGCAAACAATAGAAGTAACTTGGTTCTATTGCCTAATTCTCCTACTGCTGCAAGCAATATGCTTAACGATATGATGGTAGCCATGACTGCGGCTAATAAATTAGAACAAGCAGATCAAGGTAAAATGCCACCTCCACCAAAACAACATAATCATTAATTTTATTTACTGAAATTCAGTTAATTATATAAAAACCTTCAAAAATCATTTGAAGGTTTTTTGCATAATAAAGAGATATTTTTATCTTTGGAAAAACTAATATTCATGAGGAAACTCTATTTTCTATCTTTTTTATTTTCATTATTTCTTAGTTCTTGTGGTGCAGTTATCAATGAAAGCATTTCAAAAAACTATTCTTACTTACCAATAGATGCTAAAATCGCTATTTTAGAAGTAAAACATAATGTTCCTGTAAATGCAGAGAAATTAGGATTTATTTCCTTTGGAGATAGTGGTTTTTCTACCGACTGTGATTACTATTCTAATCTTTCCAAAGCGAGAAAAAGAGCCAGAGAAATAGGAGCGAATATTGTAAAAATAAATCAGGTAACTGAACCTTCTATTGTTTCATCATGCTATAGAATGAATATCTCTTTTTATAAATATGATGGAGATGTTTCTCAACTTCCACAAATCAGTCTTCAACAAAACTAAATAATAAATTTTTAAATCAAAAACCTATGAAAAAAACGATTCTTGCTTTATCAATGGCTTCTGCTTTGATGATGACAAGCTGTGCAACGATTGTATCAGGAACTACTCAAAAAGTGAGCTTTAATTCTACTCCTGCTAATGCGTCTATTTTTATTAATGAAGTAGAAGTAGGAAAAACACCTTTCCAAACTAAATTAGAGAGAAATAAAGATCACAATGTTGTAATTAAATTAGAAGGTTTTAAACCTTACGAAACCAAATTAACAAGAAAATTTAATGCTTGGTATCTTGGAAATATTATTTTCGGTGGATTAATCGGAGTTATTATTGACCCAATTACTGGAGCAATCTATCAATTATCACCAAGTGAAGTTAATGCACAATTAGAGCAAGGAACTGCTTTTAATAAAAGCAAAGGTGGGGAGGTATACATCGCTGTATCATTAGAAAAAGATGCTAATTGGAAAAAAGTTGGTCAATTAGAAAAACTATAAAATCTTATTCGAAAAAAAGCGGCTCAAATTTTTGAGCCGCTTTTTTTATTCTATATTCTCAGGATTCAACTTACTATTTTTCTTTCCGTAGAAGAAATAGATTCCTAATCCTATAATAAACCATAATCCGAACCAAAACCAGTTATTATGTGTCATTCCTGTTAATAAATAAAGACAAGAAGTTAAACCTAATAATGGTATTAGAGAAAGGTTTTTGAGATAAGACAATACTACTAAAGCTAAATTAATAATTAAGAAAATGATGATAGAAAGCCTAAATTCACCTTCATGCTCATCTGTAATGTTCCATAAATTATGGAAAAATTCTGGCTGCCAAAAATAGAAGCCTACTAATCCACCGATAAATAATACAGGGAAAATATATTTAGCATTGATGTAAGGCAAATGAAATCTGCCTTTTAATTTTTCCTTTTGCGGCATCAATAAAATTCCTCCATTCACCAATACAAATGCGAAAATTGTCCCAATACTGGTAAAATCTAAAATAAAGGTTTTATCAGTAAATAAAATCGGTAAACCAACAGCAACTCCCGTGATAATGGTAGCAAAACTTGGTGTTTTATATTTCGGGTGAATTTCTGCAAATTTTTTCGGCATTAATCCATCTCTACTCATACTCATCCAAATTCTTGGCTGTCCCATTTGGAAAACCAACAAAACCGTAGTAATCGCAACAATAGCGGTTACAGAAACCACAAATTCCATCCAAGGAATATTGGCATTTTGAGGAGCGAAAATAAAAGATAATGGATCGCCGATTCCTTCAAATTTTCTATAATCTACAATTCCTGTTAATACTAATGTCAAAACAATATAAATTGCAGTACTCAAAACCAAAGAAATAATCATTCCTTTTGGTAAAGTTTTTTCAGGATTTTTGGTTTCTTCAGAAAGCACGCTCAATGCGTCAAAACCAATGTAAGCAAAGAAAACACCAGCTACAGCACTCATGACTCCTGTGAAACCATTGGGCATAAAAGATTTTACACCTTCATTGTTCGTAGGAACCCAATTTTCTGCATTGAGATAAAAAACACCTACAGCAATAATTAAAAATATTACGGCTAACTTTAAGATAACCAATAAGTTATTGAAATTTCTACTTTCTTTAATCCCGATATAAACCAACCAAGTGATTAAAGCATTGATAATCAGAGCAGGAATATCTACGATAAATTTAATTCCAGCAATGATGGGAGCAGATTTCCATGCGTTTACCAATTCTTGATTTTGAGAACCTGCCATAAATGCTTTTTTGGCTTCGGTATAACTGGTCGTCAAATAATCTGGAATTCCAAAGCCTAATCTTTCTACAAAAGACGTAAAATAATCACTCCAAGAAAAAGCGACATAAATATTCCCGAAGGAATATTCCATAATCAGCGCCCAACCAATAATCCAAGCGATTAACTCGCCGAAACTGGCATAAGCATAAGTATAGGCACTTCCTGCAGTAGGAATTCTACTGGCAAATTCTGCATAAGACATCGCAGTAAAAGCACATGCAACAGCACAAATAATATAGAGGGAAATTACACCAGGTCCGCCTCGGAAAATAGCCTCGCCTAAACTACTGAAACTCCCAGCTCCAATAATGGCAGCTAAACCAAAAAATACAATGTCCCAAGTACCGAGAGCTCTAATCAATTCAGATTTATGCTCTTTTCCAGTGTAATGTTTTCTTCTGAAAAGTTGATTCATTATTAATTTTTAAAATTACAAAGTAACAAATGTAATTAAAAATCTGAAAAATGTAGATTTATTTGTCTTTTTATCTCTCTTTTTAGATAAAAAATTTGAATCTTCATCCTTAAAAAACTTGCTTCTACAATAAGTTTTCTGTATTTTCGTTCTAATTATTACAATTCTAATTCATCAAAAAATAATGAATCAAAGAAATAAAATTTTATTGCTATCGGCCATTTCATTATCTGGTCTTTCGATGGCTCAACAATCACAATTTTTCGCAGCTAAAGAACAATATCGTTTTAACCTTGCCGAAAATCTTTACCAAAATAAAATCTACGCTGCTTCACAATACGAATTTTCTAGACAGTATTTTTTTAACCAAAATTTTGAAAATTCTAAGAAAGAAACTGCCCGTTTTTTTAGCAATGTTATTGGAGTAATCTTAGCTCAGAATCATGCAGAAGATGGTTTAGATGCATTTATCAAAGATTATCCTAAATCTGCACTTTTTGCTCAGGCGAATTTGCCTTTAGCGGATTATTATTTGGCTAAAAAGGATTTTCCTAAGGCTTTGGAAACGCTTCAAAAAGTCAATCAATATCAATTAGATAAACAGGAAAATACACAGTATATCTTGAAATTAGGATATGCCAAATTCATGACGGGCGATTCTAATGGTGCGATTGATGCATTGGAAGAAGCGTATAAAAATGCCGAAGAAAAAGGTGATATTGCGTATATGCTCGGACATTTATATTACGCCAACCAACAAAACGAAAAGGCTTTTCAGTTTTTTGATGAAATCAAAAATAATGAAAAGTACGCCAAGTTGGTAAAACCGTATTATGTACAGTTGTATTTTAATGAAAAGGACTACGAGAAAGCCATTGTAGAAGGAAATGATTTGCTCCAAGAAGATATTTCTTCAGCTTATAAAGCAGAAGTTCATAAAATTATTGGCGAAAGTTATTTCATGCAAAAGCAATATGCAGAAGCGTATCCTCATTTAAAAGCATATTTGCAAACCCAACAAAACCCTTCGGAAAGTGATTTGTACGAAATGGGTTTTGTAGCGGCAAATCTTCAAAAATTTGACGAAGCGATTTCATATTACAATCAGTTGGTCAATTCTAATTCTGCCTTTTCTCAAAATGCTTATTATCAGCTAGGAAATGCATATTTAGAAGTAGGGAAGAAGCAAGAAGCTTTGTCGGCGTTTCGTTCGGCAAAAGACATGACTTACGATAAAAACGTCTCGAAGTTAGCTCACGAACAATACGCAAAACTGAGTTACGATATTGGAAATCCGTTTGAAAGTCCGCAAATTGCTATTAAGTCTTACCTCGAAAAATATGGTTATTCTAAAGAATTAGAACAACTTTTGGTAAAATCTTACTTGTATTCTGGCGATTACAAAGGTACGATAAAAGCCATCGAAGAATTGACTGGAGTTGATACTCAAACCGAAAAAATCTATCAAGAAGTTTTGTTTCTCTATGGAACTGAACTCTTTAATAAAGGTGAATTAGACGCTGCAGAACAGAATTTCAAGAAAAGTTTAAAATATAACTTCAATAAAACATTCAATTTAAGAGCACAATATTGGTTGGCGCAAACTTATTATCAAAAAGAAGATTACGCCACTGCAATTTATGGTTTTGAAAAACTCGACAGAAATGTAGAAGAGTTTCCTGAAAAGCAACAATTGAGCTATGATTTGGGTTATGCTTACTTCAAATCTAAAAATTTCACAAAAGCTAAAGAATATTTCAAAGAATATCTTAAAAATCCCAAACCAGAGTTTAAATCTGATGCAGAATTGCGTTTAGCAGATACTTATTACGCAGGAAATGAACTGAATGAAGCGATTGCAATTTACAATAAAACAGAAGGTGCCAATGATTACACGCAGTTCCAAAAAGCAATGGCAATTGGTTTTAAAGGTGATACAGAAGCCAAAATTGTTGAGCTCAAAAAATTGATTTCCAATTATAAAAACTCTGAATATCAAGATGATGCGTATTACGAATTGGGAACTTCTTATGCTTCGATTGATCAGTTTCAAAATTCTAGCGATGCGTTTTCTCAAGTGATAAAAATTGGAGCTGATAAAGATTTGGTTGCGAATGCAGAAATTTACAGAGCACAGAATTTCGAAGACTTAAATCAACCGGAAAAAGCTTTAGCAGAACTTAAAGCTCTCGGAAATAAATATAAAAATACAGCTTATGCAGAAAAAATAGTAGCGGCAGCTAAACCAATTTATTTGAAAAACGGAGACGCTTCTGGTTACGAATATTTTGCAAAAAACATGGGCGTAAATATTGCTCAAACGGATTTAGACGAAATCAACCTTTCTTTGGCACAATCTCAGTTTGCGAAGAAAGAATACGCAAAAGCCATCCCGAATTACGAGAAGTTTTTAACCCAAAATCCAACGGGCGAAAAGTTCTATCAAGCACAATATGAATTGGGCGAAAGTTATTATCAAACCAAGAATTTTACAAAAGCCAAATTGGTTTTAGGGGAAATTGCCAATGCCCAAAATGATTATCAGGAAGATGCTCAAGTAAGAATTGCTCAAATTTTATTGAGTGAAAACAACAGTTCTGAAGCGAAAATTTATTTGGAAAATCTCGCCAACTCATCGAATGTGACCATTAAAAACTTCGCGAGTATAGAATTGATGAAGATTTATGCAGAGGAAAAGAATTTTTCACAGGCAGAAAAATATGCGAATGAAGTCTTGAAATATTCTAAAAACTCAGCAGCAGTTTTAGAACAGGCGAAGGTTATTAAAGCCAGAAGTTTGATGAATCAAGGCAAAGATAAAGACGCACAAACTGCTTATGCAGCGTTAGAAAAATCTGCAAATACCGAAGTGGCAGCAGAAGCTTTATACGCAAAAGCGTTTTATCAAAACAAAGGAAAAGCCTTCAAATCTTCCAATGAAACCATTTTTAAACTAGCGAATAATTATGCTTCAGAAGAATTTTGGGGCGCAAAAGCTTTGGTGTTGATGGCGAGAAATTATTTGGCTTTGAAAGACAACTATCAAGCAAGTTATACTTGTGATCAAATCATAGAAAACTATCAGGATTTCCCAGAAATCGTTTCAGAAGCAAGGGAAGTGAAATCGATGATTAAGTAATTTGATAATGAATTTAACTTTAAAGAAAATGAACAAAAACATAAAAATATTATCTCTTGTTTTAGTAGGGATTTCTCAGTTTTCTTTGGCTCAAATCAAAGAAGAAAGACTGATTCTCGACAGAAAACGTGAACCAGAAGTCAAGAAAATCGAAAAGAAAAAAACTTCAGTAAAAACAGAGAAAAATTATCCTCCAAAAGAAAAAGAGCAGGAATCTGTGGAATATAAAATCACGAATGTTCCCATGGTTTCAGAATTTAAAACGTCTACGATTGAAGGAGAAGATATTTCACCGAAATTCAATACAGACAGCCAGAGAAACTATTTTCAGGTTGGTTATGGCAATTATTCTAAATTTCTGGCAGACGGAAATATTTCTCATCAATTAGACAAAAATACAGAAGTGGGAATAGACATTCACGGAATCACTACGAACGGTTTAGAAAAAGAATACGACTGGAGTTCTAAGCAAAGTGATTTTAATGTGGCAGCGTTCATTACTTCGAATACAGAAAAGGGAAAAGCCAATATTACCGCAGATTTTGGAAACCATAACTACAATTATTATGGAATTTACGCCTTGAAACCAGCTGCTAATGTTGATTTAAAACAAAGTTACAATGAATTGAAAATCAATGGTTATTATGATTTTTTCAAAAACAATTGGATAAATGACATCAGATTTAAATCGTCTATGTTGGCAGACCATTTCGATGCGAAAGAAACTTCTGGTGAAGCTCAAATCAACTTTTCGAAATATGATTTGCCACTTTTTTCGGCGCAAGACATGAAAATTAATGCAGATTTGGGTGTAAAATTATCCACTCAAACATCAACTTTTGAATTGCTGAACAAAAATGAATCCCAATATTTGCTTTTTGCCATGACTCCGAAAGTGTCTTTCTACAAAGGAAATTCTTATTTGGCGATTGGTTCAGACTTTTCTTTCATCAACGGAAAAAATGCAGATAAAAACACACCAGAAGCGAAAACCAACAATTTCAGATGGTTTCCTTTTGCAGAAGTGTTGTATGAAGCTACAGAACAGTATAAATTCTATGCAGGAATAGATGGTGGCGTAAAAATGAATTCTTATTCGAGTTTATTGCAAGAAAATCCGTTTTTGGTATCAGATGTTGTGCTGAAACCTACAGAAACCAAATACCATTTCTATCTTGGTTTAAAAGGAGATGTAGACCAAACCTTTAAATATGATGTAAATGCAGGTTTCAGCGAGCTTAGAAATGCGCAATTTTTTAAAGCGAATGATTTGTTTGACTATGTGAATACGCTTAATCGTTCTGCTTATAATTTTGCGAATAATTTCTCGGCTGTTTATGATGACGGAACCTTGAGCGAAGTGAAAGGAAGTGTACAATATTTCCCGTTGCAGAATTTGGTTTTAGATGCAGAACTTCACTTCATGAACTTTAAATTAGACCATCTCAATGAGGTATATTATAAACCAGTGGTTCAAACCACGATTGGTGCGAAATATTCTTTGTTGGACAGAAAGTTAAATCTCGGTTTCAAAGGGATTTTTGTGTCAGAAAGAGCCACCAATTCTTATGATATAACGGTGAATACTGCTGTGCCAAGTCAATTGACTTCTACGGAAAGAACCAAAGAATCTTTACCTTCTTACTTAGATGTAAACCTGAATGCTGATTATAAAATCAATAAAAACTTCACCGTTTTTGTAATGGGAAATAACTTATTGAACAAAAAATACGAGCATTATTTAGGTTACAAAGTTCTTGGAGCACAAGTTTTGGGCGGTTTAAGGATTGCTTTTTAAAGGGAAACCATTATTTTTGCAATCTATAATCTAAAATCTAAAATCTAAATTGGCCGCATAGTTTAATGGATAGAACTACGGATTTCGGCTCCGTCAGTGAGGGTTCGAATCCTTCTGTGGTCACTAAAATTTTAAAAATCAGCTGTAAAGCTTAAATAAATGACAATTTTCATATGGAGAGTTGTCTTTTTTTTGTGTAACTTTAATGTATTAAAAAAATGTTCAACCATTTAATCTTAACAATATGGAAAATCATACATTAACCCACGAATTCCCAGAATATGTTCAAAAAATCGCAGAGCTGAAAGCTTCAGATGAAAAATTCTTAAAAATGTATGTGAACTACGAAGAAGTGAATGCGCTGATTTCTCACTACGAAGAAGGCGAACAAAATCACACCACTGATGAGCATCTTACAGATTTAAGAAAGAAAAGAGTTCATCTGAAAGACGATATTTATAATTATTTACATCAGAATTAATTTCTGAAACTTTTACGAAAAAATATAATTAAAGCGACTCAAAAGGTCGCTTTTTTATTAGTATAAAAATCCAGTCTTGAACTTTTGTTACTTTTAGTTCAAGCCAAAAGTAAATTTGAAAAAGAAATAACTATAATTAGTTGCTAATTTGGCTATTTTTACTTTTTAATTGGCTCTTTACAAAATCATCGTCAACTGTATCCTCTTTCTCGCTTCATCAATTTCCAGAACTTTTACCTGAACATGCTGATGCAGTTTTACCACTTCATTTACATCAGAGACAAAACCATCTTTCAGTTGAGAAATGTGGACCAAACCACTTTCTTTAATGCCAACATCTACAAAACAACCAAAAGCGGTAATATTGTTCACAATTCCGGGTAAAATCATTCCTACATGCAAGTCTTTGATGGTTTTTACATTTCGGTCAAACTCGAAGACTTTAGCAGATTTTCTAGGGTCGAGTCCGGGTTTCAAAAGCTCTTTCAGAATATCTTTAATTCCCAGAATTCCGATGTCTTCGGTAATATATTTTTCTGGATTAATTTGGTCAATTTTCTCTTTATTGGCAATCAATTCTTTGGTTTTTAAACCCAAATCTTTCGCCATTTGTTCTACAATTTTGTAAGCTTCAGGATGAACTGCCGAATTATCCAACGGATTTTTAGCATTTTTAATCCTTACGAAAGCTGCCGCTTGTTGATACGCTTTTTCCCCTAATCTTGGTACTTTTTTCAAATCTTTTCTGGACGTGAAAGCGCCATTTTCTGCTCTGTAATTCACAATGTTTTCTGCCATTTTTTCGCCAATTCCAGAAACGTAGGAGAGGAGTGATTTACTTGCGGTATTCAGGTTGATTCCCACAGAGTTTACACAAGAAATCACGGTATTGTCTAGTTTTTCCTTGAGTTTAGTCTGGTCAACATCGTGCTGATATTGCCCAACTCCAATGGATTTTGGGTCTATTTTTACGAGTTCAGCCAATGGATCAGAAAGTCTTCTGCCAATAGAAACTGCACCACGAACCGTCACATCATAATTCGGGAATTCTTCTCTTGCAATTTTACTCGCAGAATACACAGAAGCGCCCGCTTCGGAAATCACAAAAACCTGCAAATCTCTGTCAAAACCAATTTTTTTGATGAACTGCTCCGTTTCTCTACTTGCCGTTCCGTTTCCTATGGAAATCGCTTCTATGTGGCAAGAATTTACGAGAGATTTTATCTTTTTCATTGCCATTCCCGTTTCGTTTTGTGGAGCATGTGGAAAAATGGTTTCGTTGTGTAAAATATCGCCTTTTTCGTCCAAACAAACTACTTTACAGCCTGTTCTATAACCTGGATCAATCGCTAAAATTCGCTTTTCACCGAGTGGAGCAGCCAATAATAATTGTTGAAGATTTTCTGCAAAAACGTCAATCGCTTTTTGGTCGGCTTTTTCTTTGGCTTCCTGCAAAGTTTCGTTAGAAATGGCAGGTTCCAACAATCTTTTGTAAGCATCTGCAATGGCTAATGCTATGTGTTGGGCGCAATCGTTTTGGCTTTTAATCACGGCATTTTCCATGATTTCTAAAGCTTCTTCTTTTTCTACTGAAACCGAAACCTTTACAAAACTCTCGTTTTCTGCTCTCAACATAGCGAGAAGTCTGTGAGAAGGTGTTCTGTTCAATGGTTCTTGCCAATCAAAATATTGGGAGAATTTCTGTGCTTCTTCTTCGTCTTTTTTGGTTTTTACCACTTTTGTAGTAATCACCGCTTTTCTTTGGAATAATCTTCTCAGATTTTTACGGATGTAGAGATTTTCATTGAGCCATTCTGCGATAATATCTCTTGCACCTTGCAAGGCTTCGTCTTCATTAGCAACATCTTTGTTCAAATATTTGGAAGCGAGATATTCTACATCATCCGATTTTTGAGACATAATGATTTTTGCCAAAGGTTCTAAACCTTTTTCACGCGCAGTATCTGCTTTGGTTTTCTTGCGTTTTTTGTACGGAAGATAAAGGTCTTTCAGTTCTTGTAAATCAAAACTTTGAGTAATTTTCTGTTGAAGTTCAGGCGTGAGCGCATTCTGTTCTTCTATCGATTTTAAAATGCTTTCTTTACGTTTTACAATTTCATCAAAACTTTTATTGAGTTTAAAAATGTTTTCGATGGCAACTTCATCAAGATTGCCAGTTTTATCCTTTCTATAACGCGCTATGAAAGGAATAGTGCAGTCTTCAGCAAGCAACTGAAGCGTGTTTTCTATGCTTTTGGTGGGGATTTGTAAACGTTCTTGGATGTATTGTTCTACGGTCATTTTCTCAATTTTCGAAGTGCTAAAATACGAGGGATTTATGGAATAATCAATTTTTGGGTGTCCTGTTTTGTCCACTTTTGACCAGTTTTGTCCACAATGCTTTTTTTTCCTTCGAGACTTCTTCGATAGAAGTGTTGGTATTCTTCGGAAAAAGGGGGTAGTTTTCCGAAGGTGACTCGAACAAGACTCGAAGAAGAGTAAGAGAATTATTTTTTTAGACAAAAAAATCTCTAGTTATAAAAATCATCCAACAATCAACTTTGGGTGGCTGTTTTTTATTAATTTTACTCAAAACTAATAAGGTCTAAGAAATACCAACTGATTTTTAACGAATAGTACAATTTTTGCTGTGGATTGTAAATCTGAGTAAGCTGTCTCAAAGTCAGGAGACTTTGCGCAGCGGGTGGAAGGAAAATATTCCCCCAAATTTTCAAGAGATCATTCCAAGAATTTATGTCTCACAAAACCCAACACAATCTTAAATAAAAAATAGCCTTGTGTCAGATTAAATCGTAGCTAATACATGTAAAATCTACTATTTTTTTAATATCCAATGATTGGTTAAATTAAGATTCCAATTTTTAATCTTACCTATTTTTGCTGAATCTTCTTTTGAAAAAACATAACAATTAAAATACATAATACTATCTCCTTTTATTATAAAGCACTTATTTGTGTTTGGAATTTTTTTTAAATAAGTTCCATTTTTAATATTTTTGAAAATCATATCAGAATTCCTAATGCTAATCCCATCATCTTTTGAATTAGAATGTATATCTATTGATAAAACACCTCCTTTTATTGGTGTGGCATCATAGATTGTTCCACTAATTTCTTTAGGAAAGTAATCTGTTTTCATATTATTAATGAAAAAATTTGAATTCAAATAATTATATAAAATTATTCCAATTAATAACAAAGTAAAAGTTATGTATATTCTTGTTTGTTTCATATTAATTAACGTACTACGCTTCAAAGAAATTTTGACATTTTGGAATAAATCCTTAATGAGCATTTCAGATTATAAACTTAGTAATTTTTGTTGAAAATACAACGGTCTTCTTTTTGATATTGAACCACATATAGTGGCTTATCAACTTCACTTTGCAAGCTTTACAACTTTGAGCAATGATAAAAAGCAACAAATGAATTTCGGAAATGGAGAAATAAACCAAATACATTATACCCTTTAATTTTAAAATAATACTGTCAAAAATCATTAGAATATCTTCATAAAAACAAATTATAAACAAAAATATAATGGTAAATTTGAAAAATATTTAAAAACAATGATTTCAACAGAAGTGTTGATGAAATAGATAAGAAATTATATTAAAATGAAAAGAGTATTAGTAGCAACAGGAGGTGGAGATTGCCCAGGATTAAATGCGGTAATGAGAGGGGTGGTAAAAAGAGCATCCCAAGAAAAAGATTGGGAAGTGGTAGGTAGCATCAATGCGTATGACGGAATTTTAAAAGAACCCACAGAAATTATGGTTTTAGATGATAAAACCGTAGCAGGAATTCATAAAGATGGTGGAACAATTATAGGAACTACCAACAAAGGTGGGCCTTTTGCTTGGCCTTACAAAAATAAAGATGGAGTTTGGGAAGCGGTAGACAGATCAGATGAAATGATTCGCAAACTGCAATATTTAGGCGTAGATGCCGTAATCAGTATTGGTGGTGATGGCTCGCAAAGAATTTCTCAACAATTATACGAAAAAGGACTCAACATTATTGGTGTTCCAAAAACCATTGATAACGATTTGTCTGCTACAGATTTTACTTTTGGTTTCCAGACTGCTGTACAAATTGCAACAGAAGCGGTAGACAGATTGGTCACTACTGCTGCAAGCCACAACAGAGTTTTGGTACTGGAAGTAATGGGAAGATATGCCGGTTGGATTGCTCTTCACGCTGCTATTGCAGGTGGTGCAGAAGTTTGTCTGATTCCAGAAATTCCTTATGACATCGAAAAAGTAGTGAAAAAACTCAACAGCAGATTCAATAAAGGAAAAGGAAATGCCATTGTAGTAATAGCAGAAGGGGCAATTCCGAAAGGTGGAAGCCTGCTTTCTGAAGTAAGTGATGAGGTAGGATACGAAAATGTAAGATTAGGAGGGGTGGCTCATAAATTGGTTCACGATTTGAAATCTATTGGTTTTGAGGCAGATATGCGCGAAACGGTTTTAGGACACTTACAAAGAGGAGGAACGCCAACTGCTTATGATAGAATTTTGGCAACGCAATTTGGGGTAAAAGCATTCGAAATGGTGCTCAACGAAGAATACGGAAAAATGGTAGCTTATCGCCATCCAAATATTATTGCGGTACCATTCAAAGAAGCGATAGACCGTCCAAATTTTGTAGACCCTAATTGCGATATGGTAAAAACCGCAAAAGGTGTAGGAATTAGCTTTGGGGATTAATTAAGATTTTATTTTATTAACTGAAATAAAAGCCAACTTCAAGAAAATGAAGCTGGCTTTAGTTTTTTTAGAGACTATCAAGTAAAGGCATTCTATGGCAAAAACCAAATAAAAATATAAAAATTTTAAGATGCAAATTTGTAAGTATTGACAAAAGGAGATTCTCTGCTAATAACAGCAAAAGCTCTGCTTACAATTTTGCATTTTATATTATTTAATACCAAGAGCGTATGTTTGCCTTCATCCCCCGCTGCGCAAAGTTTGCAACTTTGAGCAATGCTAAAATATAAAAACTAATAACCAAGAAAACTTAAGTAAAAACAATCACACATAGTAGAAGTCAGTTATATTGAGCAATAATAAAAAATAAAAAAATGAAAGAAGGCTATACCATAAAAGACCAAGAAAAACCCCACTTTATTACGTGTACAGTAGTAGATTGGGTAGATGTTTTCACAAGAAAGGTTTATAGAGATATAGTAATTTCATCATTAGAATATTGCATAAAAGAAAAGGGAATGATATTATATGGTTACGTAATAATGAGTAACCATATCCATTTAATTGTTCAATCTAAAGAAGGTAAACTATCAGATTTGATTAGAGATTTTAAAAAGTTTACCGCAAAAAATATTTTAGAAGCCATACAAACAGAACCTGAAAGTAGAAGAGAATGGACGCTAGATTTATTCAGAAAAGCAACAGAAAGCCATTTAAGAAATAAGAATTACCAGTTTTGGCAATATGGCAATCATGCTGAAGAAATTTATACATTACGTTTTATGTGGGATAAGTTAAATTACATACACCTAAATCCTATAAGAGCAGGTATTGTAGAAAAAGCCCAACATTATGTTTATTCATCTGCGAGTAATTATGTAACAGGCAAAGGGTTATTAGATGTTGAATTGGCGGATAACCCAGTAATTGATACAAGCAAAACAAATTAATTTTGTAAATAAAGAATTGATGATGAATAGACTGGCACAAAGTCAGGAGACTTTGCGCAGCGGGGGCAACGGGGGTAGTATAATTTTTGCTTGGATTGTAAATCTAAATCAGCTGGCACAAAGTCAGTAGATTTTCGCTTATCGTGTCACGGATTAGAAATCCGCCTTTACTTTGTATTCTATAAAAAGAACTAAATTTATTCAAAGAAAAGCAGAGGTGAACTATGAAATCCGCAAAGCTCATAGGCTTATATGACGCATTAGTCCTCTGCATTCTCTTTGATAACCGTTGAATGACTTTAGATAGAATGATAGATTTTCAGATCTAATAAAGGCTTTAGAGACATTCAACACTTTTTGTTTCACTAAATACAAAGTAAAGGCGGATTTCTAATCCGTGACTTTAAGTACAACAATTTTCCTCCCATGGTAACTGAGCTTGCCGAAGTCAGGGTCGGGGAAAAGAAAATTGTTTATGTTGAAGCTATAGATGAGCATAAAAATCCGATGTCATAGGTTTCTAATCCATTACCTTTAAAAACACTAAATTGTACAGTTCTTAATAACCTCGTCAAGACTCCAAAATCACCACTGTCCGGGGCTAGTTTTATAATCGAAATTATTCACACTGCCAAAGAGAGAGGTCTTCGTATTCCAAAACGTATTATTTAATGGGTTACGTCTCAGTATTCCTTATTTTCTATATTTGAATATAAGGTAAGATGCATTCCTTGCAAAGGGGTACAGCTTTATGCGTTACCCCATTATAGTAATAGAATACAGTTAGTAAACACTCTCATTAAACACACTCTCAGTTTAGTAATTAAAACCTAGAAATAATGAGCACAATACTAAATACAAAACCCTACATCAAGTAGGGTTCTATTTAGATATTTTAATTTATGCAGGAACTTTTGGATCTTCCTCTCGTTCCCAAAATCGATGCTTTTGGATAGCACTTACAAAACCATCAAGATTCCCATCCGTTACTACTCCGTTGGTCGGTAATTCTATCTGTGGAATCGCTTTAAGTAATAATTCTGCAGCATCCACATCTGCACCAATCGGCTTACAGTGTTTGAAGGCTTCCGCTACAAAATGCAGGGCATCCGCATTCGAAGAAAGTGAAGCAACACTCTCTCCGCCTGCAATATAAACTGCATCGAAAACTACGGACGCTGCCGTTAGGAGGCTTTCACAAACGGGATACATATCACCACTTTTTGTAGTGACAAATCCATGTTTTGGGGCAATGATATTCACTACGGCGTCCATATCGCAAAGTTGTTTTTTAATTTCTGTAAAAGCGGTGTCATTTACGCCATCTGCAGTCAGAAGGGCAATTCTTCTTGCTTTGATGTTGGTAGGTAATTTATCAGCTTGGCTTACAGCTGGAGATTTATCTATAGGGAGTTTATTACTAAATGAATAAAATTCTTCCAGATTTCCGTCCGCAGGAATACTTCCTGTAATAGGCTGCGGAAGTTTTTGTGGAGTCAGGCCAAGATGATTTCCAACGATGGTGGCCAATTCTACACTCACTTCCAAAAGCATGTTGACGACTCTTTGGCGAATCGGAACCCATTTTACTTTTCCGAGTTCAAAGGAAAACGCATTTTGAATATGTCGCTTCTCATGAGGGGTCATACTATTATAAAATAGAGCAGGTTGACTGAAATGGTCAAAGAAACTCTGGCTTCTTTTCCTAATTTTTGACGAATCCACACGTTCATTGAAAGAATGAAATCCACCTTCCTTCATCATCGCTTGGAAAGGACAGCCTCCGCCAATCGAATTGGGATGGTAATGTGCTTTACCTTTGTTAACCTGCATTCTGTGCATGCCGTCACGCTGATTATTGGTAATTTCGTGGATGGATTTGTTGATGGGGATTTCGTGGAAATTAGGGCCTCCAAGCCTTGAAATCTGTGTATCGGTGTAGGAAAAAAGTCTACCTTGAAGCAAAGGATCATTGCTGAAATCAATTCCCGGAACAATATGCCCAGGATGGAAGGCCACTTGCTCTGTCTCAGCAAAGAAATTATCAGGATTTCGGTTAAGGGTCATTTTTCCAATAATTTCTACGGGAACCATTTCTTCAGGAACGATTTTAGTGGGATCCAATAAATCAAATGGGTATTTATGTTCATCTTCCTCTGGAATAATTTGTACGCCAAGTTCCCATTCAGGATAATGACCTGCTTCTATGGCTTCCCAAAGATCGCGACGGTGAAAATCGGTGTCTTTTCCCGCAATTCGCTGAGATTCGTCCCATGCCAATGAAAGTACTCCCTGCAAAGGTTTCCAATGAAATTTCACAAAATGAGATTTTCCTTCCTCATTAATAAATCTAAAGGTATGGATGCCGAAGCCTTCCATGGTTCGCAAACTCCTAGGAATAGCTCGGTCACTCATAAGCCACATAATGTTGTGCATGGATTCTGGCATAAGAGAGATAAAATCCCAAAAAGTATCATGAGCGGAAGCCGCTTGCGGAATTTCATTGTCTGGTTCTGGCTTTACGGCATGTACAAGATCAGGAAATTTCATCGCATCCTGAATAAAAAATACAGGTGTATTATTGCCCACGAGATCATAAATCCCCTCTTGTGTATAGAACTTTACCGCAAAACCACGAATGTCACGGGGCATATCTGTCGAGCCTCTGCTTCCTGCAACAGTAGAAAAACGGGCAAAAACGGGCGTTTTATAAGAGGTATCATTTAAAAATTTTGCCTTGGTATATTTTCCCATAGGCTGATATAACTCGAAAAAACCATGGGCACCTGACCCTCTTGCATGTACTATTCTTTCAGGGATTCTTTCGTGGTCGAAATGGGTAATTTTTTCTCTTAAGATAAAATCCTCAAGCAGAGTCGCGCCTCGTTCTCCGTCTTTCAATGAATTTTGATCGTCATTGATTTTCAGTCCCTGGTTGGTCGTCATAAATTCTCCTTGGGTATCTGTGGTATATTGTGACAATTGTTCCTGTTTAGGATTTGCACCGTTTTCAAAGGGTTCTTTTTCGTTAGGTTTCATAATTTTATTGTGAAAAGTTAAACAGCTTTCATATTTTTAGATGGCAACAGATCCGTCATGGCCTGTGAATTAAGATTGGTATCTGCTATGGAACTCAATAAACAGTCAGATTTTTTTTCTTCACCTAATGTTCTCAAGAGTAAATCTAATGCTGCTCTTTCATTAAGTGTTTTGGCGTAAGCACAAAGGGTACCATATGAAGTAATTTCATAATGTTCAACCTTTTGAGAGGCGGCAATGATTGCGGCGTCTCGAACTGCTCCTTCTTCGGTGTCTTTTAAAATTTCGTCACCTTCCTTCAGTATTCCCTCCATGGCGAAACATTTTTGGGCTTCTGCTTTTTCTCCCAATTGTTCAAAAACTTGCTCCAGACGGGTAACATGTTCTTTAGTTTGAGCAAGGTGGTCTTTAATGGCGGTTTTAAGTCGAGTGTCCCTTGCATTTTCAAACATTTTTGGAAGAGTCTTTACCAATGTATTTTCTACCCAATACATATCCTTAAGTCCCTCTATAAATATATCGTTCAAATTTTTCGATACGGACTCTGCTAAATTTTTCTGATTTTTCATAATAATATTATTAAATGGGTTTTGGCCAAAGTTATGAGAAGGGTTTTACAAAAATTTATACAATTATTTGTATTTTATATATAATTAATGGTTGGTTATTTTTTGAAAATTAGCGGTGGTGTTGTCAATGAGTTCGAGACGATATAAAATGATTTCTCTACAGAAAAAGTCTATGGGTAGAACAATGCATGAAAACGACAATGCAGAGTATAAAAATATAGGTCTGGAAGTTTTGACGATTTGATATTTAACCAACCAATTATCCATATTTCTAATCCGTCTCTTCAAAATATCCAAAACTTTTCAGAATTTATAATTTTCCACCCAAGGTGACCGAGCTGAGATTCGAGGTCTGCGAACGAATTTCTCGAAGTCAGGGTAGGGGAAAAAATGTTTCCACCTTAAGTGACAAAGTTTAGATTGCAAGGATTTCTCATCCTGTCCCTTATTTCTTATAACCCCATTCTACTATTCTAAAAATTCACCATCCACCAATTTTCATATTACCTCACCATCATTCTTCATCTTCAAATTTATCCAATACCAACAATTATCTCCGCTTATAATAATCTTCCTTTATGGTTTTAGGAATCATAGAGTTGTTTTTTTATAACTTTTTATAAAAAAAATGCTATTGAAATCAAAGATACATAATAAGGCGTTTTTTATTAGTAATTTGAAAATCAATGATTTGTGTTTTTGTAAGAGCAAGTGTAGTGTTAAAAGGAGATTTCCAATTTAATAGTCGTATTTTTTTTAAATCAATAGAATATTCTTTTTGAAAAATAAATAAATAGGGAAGCTATAAATAGGCAAGTATATTTTGTTTTGTGGGTATTTTACGAATAATAATCAAATAATCATCTAATAATTTATTAAAATTTCATCGTAATGATGATTTTATAGGTTAGAGATAATATAATTTTTTTTAATAAAATAGATTAGATACGTAATATGCCTTAGAGGAAGGTTTCTTTTTTTTAACACAATAAATTTTTTTTATGCTAAGGTTTCTCATTTATTTATCAAACCAATCTAAAAAGAATTAATTATGAAATCAATTATTGTATCAACAGCATTTTTGCTATTCCTATTAGGAAGCTGTAAGAAACGTGAAAACAAAAATGAAACCGTAGAAGCAGATTCTATTATGACTCAAGATAGCTTGGTTTCTGGCACATCTCCTCAATCTCCAGATACCGATACTACCAGAATTATGGACAGTACCGCCTACGATTTAGATTCTATTAAGAAGAGTAAGTAATCTAATTCAAGATAAGTATGGATCCTTTGTTAGAAAAGTCGGGCGTACAAATTACGCTCGTACTATTGTTATTGGTAATTATTGGTGCTTTAGTAGTCGCTATTGTTAAGACCTATGTCCTATATATTGACTTGGTGAGAAAAAAGGAGTTTGGAGAAGATGGAGAACTTATAAATGCAGAACAAAAGGAAGGACTACCTTTTGACTTTTCACCAGATGTACCCAGTATGTTACCAGACCCATTGCAGATGCCTCCTCAAAATGTTTTGTTAAAAAACGTAAATACGGTAGGCGAGATAAGGGTTTTTCCCACTAAAAAAAGCAGAAACCTCTCTCAAACAGTTTCTCCTGAATTAGGAAAACTCATTTTGTGGTTTATGGGAACTTCTTTATTTTGGTTAGTGCTGGGAACTACTGTAGGTTTATATGTAGGAATAAAGTTTGTAGTTCCTGATATAGAACAGGTGGAGTGGTTAAGTTTTGGAAGGCTTCGTCCCGTACATACCAATATGGTTTTTTGGGGTTGGGCATCTCTTGCAATGGTAGGACTAGCCTATTATGTAGTGCCTAGAGTGAGTAATAAAGAGAATTTTAACTTCACGCAAGGATATACTTCTATGGTCTTAATGAACATAGCGGTGTTAGCGGGTTCTATTTTTATCATGGCAGGAATCAATAATGGAGGTGGAGAATATCGAGAATATATTTGGCCCGTAATGCTCACTTTTGGAGTGGGAGTGGCACTGTCAGCTCACAATTTTTTTAGACCAATTGTCCATCGCAAAACCGAAGAGATTTATATTTCCAATTGGTACATTGCGGCATCTGCTGTCTTTATAGTCATCGTGATAGTGTTTTCCTATTTGCCTTTTTATCAAAATGGAGTAGGAGAAACCATTATCCAAGGCTACTATATGCACATGGCAATAGGGATGTGGTTTATGTTTCTTACACTCGGACTCATGTATTACTTTCTTCCTCAGCAACTGAATAAACCTATTTATTCATACAGCTTAGGCGTTTTAGGATTTTGGACACATATTTTGTTTTATACCTTAATAGGAACGCATCATTTTATTTTTAGTGCTATTCCTTGGAGATTGCAAACTACTGCTATTGTAGCTAGTGCAGGTATGGTAATTCCTGTTGCAGCAGGAACAGCTAATTTTTTGTTAACATTTAAGGGTGCTTGGCATAAACTGAAGACAAGTTATACCCTTCCGTTTTATTTTCTTGGAATTATTTTTTATTTCACAGGATCTTTTCAAGGTACAGTGGAAGCCTTTAGATACACCAACTTATTATGGCACTTTACAGATTTTACGGTGGCGCATTCCCATCTCACCATGTACGGAATCATCACCTTTATGTTATGGGGTTTTTCTTATACCATGATTCCTAGAATTACAGGTAAAGAACCACCTAAACTCTTAGTGGGATTTCATTTTTGGTTCGCTTTAATAGGATTGTTGTTTTATGTTATCGCACTTATGATAGGAGGAACACGTACAGGGATGATTTGGATGGATAAAAAACCATTCATTGATGGAGTGATGAGTATGGCGCCATTCTGGCTTTGGAGAGCCATCGGAGGAACCATGATGTGGTTATCACACATCATTTATGCCTATAACTTCTATAAAATGGTTGCCAAAAAAGAACCTATAGAAGTGAAAAATTCTCCTGCAGGGATTTTACAAGCCAAGAGGGAAAGCTATAATAAAGAATTTTAAATGAAAATACCATGAAGTTTTTTAATAATCATTATGTATTGTACGGTTTGGCCTTTTCATTATTTCTAGGACTTACCTTTTATATTGCGATTTTTCCAGCAATTGAAAATCAAAAAATAAATAATGCCTTGCCTCCACAAACGAAAATGCTCTCTGCTGAAGAAAAAGCTGGAAAAGCCGTATACATAGAAAACGGCTGTGTAGGGTGCCATACCCAGCAAGTAAGAAATGTAGAAATGGATAATATTTTTGGAAAAAGACCAAGTATACCAGCAGATTTTGCCACCAATAAGCGAACAGATTTTTGGAGAAATACAGCTAATCTTATGGGAACCCAAAGAACAGGACCTGATTTAACCAATATTGGAGAACGCCAGCCAAGTGACCAATGGCATTATATCCATCTATACCAGCCCAGAGTTGCAGTAGCACAATCTGTAATGCCAGCATATCCTTATCTTTTTATAGAAAAAGATGAAGTGCAAGCGGGAGACATAGAAGTGAAGATCCCTGAAAAGTTTTTAAAAAATAAAAACAAAAAAGTAGTCGCTTCAGATAAAGCAATTTTCTTAGTAGCTTATTTGAAGTCGCTAAAACAAAGAGATTTTACAGGGAATTACGTTCCTCCTTTTTTATATAAATCTCAAAAAAAAGAACCCAAAAGTGGAGGAGATTCGCAGTTGCCTGATGGAGCAGAACTCTATGCAGTGAATTGTGCTTCATGCCATCAACCAGATGGTAATGGTGTAGCGGGTGCGTTTCCTCCTTTGGCTAATAGTCCAGTGGTAAATGGAGGCGACTTAGAGTTAATCGTAACCATTATCATGAAAGGGTATGACCCAAGACCAGAATTTGCGGTGATGCCTCCCGTAGGTCAATCGGCTCAATTTACACCTGAAATGGTAACTGCGATTATCAATCATGAAAAATCTAGCTGGGGAAATAATGCTAAAAAAGTAACAGTAGAAGAAGTGAAAATCCTAATGGATAAAATTCAGAAATAAATAATGTATAAATAAAGAGCCATGCAAAAAATAAGAATAAAATTAGTTATAACCTTCTTAATGTTTTATGGAATTTTCATAAGTGCATGTGATGCGTGTAAGCTACAGCAGCCTAAAATAACCAAAAATATTGCCCATGGAGTAGGGCCAGAAAGCAATTGGGATTATATTATCGTAGGTGCTGTAACCCTTTCAGCCATTGGAATGTTTTTTTTGGCACTTAAATTTTTAATTGTTCCCAAAGAAAGAAATACATCCCATATCAAATATTCTATTTTATCTGACCAAAATGATGAATCATGACTAAAGATAATAGTATAATTTTTCTGTTTCTAGACCAAGAAACGCAGCCTATATCCATGATGGATACTCCTGTGGTCTTTGATTTAGATACTTCTAAACTTACTGATGGAGCACATGTGCTAAAGATAGTAAGTCGCTCTCCCTCGGGGAAAGAGGGAGTCCGTTTTATTCATTTTACCGTAGCCAATGGTCCTTCGATTTCAGTAGAAGGCATTAAAGAAAACGAAATTGTAGACGGTGTTTTATCGCTTATGATTAATGCTTATGATAAAGGAAATCAAAAAAGTTTCATCATATCAGGGAGTGAAACGCCTAGAACCATCCCTTTTTGGGTATGGGTAATCATCATAGTTTTTATCGCATGGGCAATTTACTATGAAATAACCAGCGCCAATGTGGCGGTCTAAAAATAATAAATAAGTTTAAAGAGAACTAATATGAAGGATAAAGAAAAAGTAATAGTATTAGGGGGTGGTTTTGCGGGATTACAATTCATCAAAAATCTAAATCCTAGAAAGTATAGAGTTCTACTGATTGATAAAGTAAATCACCATCAGTTTCAACCACTATTTTATCAAGTAGCGGCTGCACAAATTGAACCCTCAAGCATCTCTTTCCCTTTTAGAAAAATATTTCAGGGAAAGAAAAATGTTAAGGTAAGAATGGAAGAAGTAATAAGAGTAGATGCCGAAAAGCAACATGTATTTACCAATAAAAATTCATATCCTTATGACCATCTAATTCTGGCAATGGGATGTACTACTAATTTTTTTGGACTTGAACAATTCGCCAAAAAAGCATATACACTCAAATCTACTGCAGAAGCCATTCATATTCGAAATTCTTTTATTCAAAATTTTGAAAATATGGTCTCTAATTCCATCAATACCCCAGAAGAACATTACAATATAGTCATTGTAGGAGCAGGACCTACTGGTGTAGAATTAGCAGGAGCATTTGCAGAAATGAAAAAAAATATTTTGTCAAAAGATTATCCCGATTTACAAACAGCCAAAATAAAAATTATAATCATTGAAGGAAAAGAATTCCCGCTATCAAATATGAGTACTACCACCCAGAAAACTGCCCTTAGGTATTTACAGAAATTAGGAGTAAAATTATACTTCAATGCATTGGTCAAGGAGTATAACAACCATACAATTACCTTGCAAGATGGCAGAGAGATAAAATCTTCTTATGTCATCTGGACAGGTGGGATTAAAGCGAACCACATTGAAGGATTAACCAATGCATTTATAGAGAAAAGTGGGCGGGTAACAGTAAATAGAAACCATGAAGTAATGGGGCATAATAATATCTACGCCATAGGAGATATGGCACTCATGAAAACGCCTAAATATCCTAATGGTCATCCTCAAGTAGCAAATGTAGCCATCAATCAAGGGAAAAATCTCGCACAAATTTTTAACACCAGTAAGTCAAAAGAATTTATATACCGAGATTTAGGCTCATTAGCAACCATAGGAAAGTTCAAAGCGGTTGCAGATTTGCCGTGGCTCAAAATGAAAGGTTTTTTTGCTTGGCTCTTCTGGATGTTTCTTCATTTAATGCTCATTTTAAGTGTTAAAAATAAACTCATCATCTTCATCAATTGGATGTGGAATTTTTTTACCAATGACAGCTCTCTACGCCTAATTTTGTCAGCCGAAAAAAATAAAAACTACCATTAAATAATATGGAAATCAAAATAACAGACCTCGAGAAAATAGTAAAACCAGAAATGCCCCTTTTTGAAATTTTTTTAAGAGGCGTAATTCTTTATTTCTTGATCTTGCTAATTCTCCGTTTTCTTCCAAGAAGAACTACAGGTGAATTAGGAGCTATGGATTTGGTTTTCATCCTTCTTCTTACAGAGGCGGCCTCACACGCCATGGGAGATTTTACTTCTCTGGGAGATGGGGTAATAATGTTGTTGGTTTTTATCCTATGCAATTATGGAGTGAACCAACTCACTTACCATGTTAAATTTTTTCAGAATATTTTTGAACATCCTCCGGTACAAATCATTAAAAACGGAAAAATCTTACATCGAAATATGCGTAAAGAGTTACTCACCCAAGATGAATTGATGGCTAATCTCAGAGAAAATGGGATAGAGAAATTAACCGATGTAAAAAATGCCTTCGTAGAAAGCGAAGGCAATATTTCATTTGTAAAATGGGAAAAGGAGGCTCATGATAATCCCAGTATTAAACGAAATTAGTCTATTTCCAAGGGTCTAAAACCACTTTTACACAGCCATCTTCTTTTTGATCAAAAAGCTGATAACCCTTTTCTACCTCATTCAGAGATAGCCGGTGGGTTATAATATCGTCTAATATGACTTTCTCATCTATGACATAATCTAAAAGTTGATCTATAATACCATGTACAGGTGCTTGTCCAGCTCTTATGGTAAGTCCTTTGTCAAAAATTTGTCCCAACGGAAAGTTATCGTAATTCACGGGATATACCCCCAAAATAGAAACTTTGCCTCCTCTTCTTACAGAGCTGAAGCATGCCTCTAAAACTTTTATGGAACCTTTTTCAAAATTAACAGTTGCTTTTGCTCGGTCTAAAAGATTTCGGTCGGGTTCGAAGCCTACAGCATCTACACAAAGGTCGGCTCCACGTCCTTCGGTAAGAGCTCTGACCTGAGCGATGGTATCTTTCGCATTTTCCCATAAAATGGTTTCACATCCCGTTTGCATTTTTACTTTTTCTAAGCGGTATGCCAGAGTATCTATAACGATGATTTTTCCTGCATGATGCAAAACGGCGCTTTTGGCAGCCATAACACCTACTGGTCCAGCTCCAAAAATAACTACACTTTCGCCTCCTTTTAATTCTCCCCACATGATTCCTGTAGGAAAAATATCAGTAAGAAATAAGACTTGTTCATCGCTTAGGTGCTCAGGAACTTTTCTCGGACCATAATAAGCATAAGGAACTCTCACATATTGTGCCTGTCCACCATTGTACCCTCCATACATATCGCTGTAACCAAACATTCCTCCTCCTTTTTCAATGAAAATTCCCCCTTCTGGCCCATAATGTTCTGGGTTAGAATTTTCACAAGCACTGGGTAAAGAATGTTGACAAAAAAAACATCCACCACAAGCGATAGGGAAGGGTACTACCACACGGTCGCCTTTCTTCAGATGCAGTACGTTTCTGCCTACTTCTTCTATAATCCCCATGAATTCATGACCCATTACCATAGGTCTTGCCTGAGGTATTCCCCCCGAATACATATGCAGATCGCTTCCGCAAATGGCAGTAGAAGTAACTTTTAAAATAATATCATCTTGGTTTTCTAAGATAGGATCATCTATTTCATCACAAGTGATTTTTCCTGGTCGGTGAAATACGGCTGCTTTCATAAATTAATTGTTAAGGATTAATAAATTTGTTTTCTGTCATTTTTTTAGGTGTTGCTTCTTCTTTTTCTGGATGTTCTATTTTTACAACCTCTAGATTTTTAAGTGCAGGACCATGAATGACTCTTCCATTGGGTTCAAATTGAGAACCGTGACATGGGCAATCCCATGTTTTTTCTGTGGTATTCCATTGTACAGTGCAACCCATGTGTGTACATAATGGACTTAGGTAATGAAGGGAATCTCCAGTATCTCGGTAAACTGCAAAGGTTTTTCCTTGACATTGGGTTAGCTTGCCTTCTCCTTTCTCTATATTTTCTAAATCAAAATTTAATTCTGCATTTTGCCTTTGATGAATGTGCTTGAAAAATGAATTTACATTTTCATGAATAATACTTTGAGCACTACAAATATGATGGCTTCTGCAAGGAGAGAGCAATTGTGATATTTCAGACTCTTTTCCATCCATCAATTCGGGGATGATTCGTGCAGCCATACTACCATACAGCATACCATCTCCTCCAAATCCAGTAGCCACATAGATATTTTGCTCTCCTGGCATAAGACCTATATAAGGGAGTCCATCTGCTGAAGTATAATAGGGTGCAAACCATTTGTTTTTGACTTCTAAGGTGAATCTTTCTTTTACATATTCTTCTAAGTCTTCAAAAGGATTTTTAGTAGAATTTTCTTGTCCCGCTTTATGGTCAAAACCTCCAGCGATGATTTTGTAATCTTTGCCGCTTTTATGGTATCTGAAATAATGATATGGCTTTTCTAAATCTCCTCCTTGAGCGATTTTAGGAGGTGTATTTTTTAAATTTCCACAGAGAGCATAACTGATATAGGGCGTGACCAATAGATTAAGTCGCGTGTCCGCGGGTGGATTATGTGTCGCCCAAACTACTTTTTTGCTGAGTATGTTTTTTTTGTCTTCGGTTTTTATGACAACCATATCATCTTGGGAATTACAAGACAAAACAGCACAGTGGGATAAAAGTTGCCCTCCATTTTTTTCAAATTCCTGCAATAGTCTTTTTAAATATTTAAGAGGATGAAACTGTAGTTGTCCCTCAATCTCCAAAGCTTTTTTATAAGGGATATCAAAAGGGAGTTCGTAAATTCTCTTAGTAGGAATCCCTAAACTGGTATGGGCTTTTAGAATTTGAGTGAGTTTTTCGTTTTGCTCCTTTTCGGTGCTAAATAAATAAAAATTACACTTCTTGTGCTCGCACCTGATTTGATAATTTTTAATGTTTTGATAAATGTATTGTATGGTTTCTTGGGCTTGGTCGGCAATCACTTTTGCTTTGCTTTCTCCGAAACATTGAATCAGTTCATCATAAGGGGTTTCTAAAAAGTTATTAATAAAAGCAGTAGATTTTCCCGTAGTTCCACTGCCTGGATATTCTTTTTCTAGAATAAGACATTTTTTATTCCTCTTTTGAAGTTCATTTCCTAAAGTGATTCCAGTGATTCCCGCACCTATTATGACCACATCATAGAGTTCATCAGAAGAAATGGAATCTTGGGTTAGCGTTTTTCTGGTATTCCAAAAATTTTTATTTTGCCTAGCTCTGTTCATAGTACTGAGTTGTTGTTTTTAAGGTTGAGTAACGGTTACTGTAGAAAAGAACGTTTGTGTTTTTTTAGGCTTTATCTTCTTTATAATACAAGAAAATTTTTTAATTAAACGGTTTTATGAAGGCTTTATTTTTCTTGAAGTTTTATTTCGGGTTTATTTCCTCTTTTTATACTCTTGGGCAAACGATGGCTAAGGGAGATGGGCTCATTCGTTTGCGCAGATTCATAAATAGCTTCCATAATCATTAAATCCTGAAGGCCCACTTCTCCCGAAGTGTAGGGTTCAGTATCGTTTAGGATACATTCAGAAAAATAATCAATCTCTTGAGTAAACTGGTTCACAGGAGAAATTTTGATTTCCTTTTTTAAAAGATTTTCTTCAGGCTTACTGATGATCAGTTTTTGACCCTCATACGAGTAGGCGTCATCTAAAATCATCCAGCCACCATCACCATAAATCTCATATTTTCTAGAAGTATGGATTTGATAACTGGTAGAACATTGTACGATGATGTCATCAGGAAACTTCATTTGCCAATTGACCATCTCTTCTATTTCCTGAAAACTAGGATCTAAAGGGTTACTATATTGATGAGCATAAACTTCTAAAGGTTCGGAATCGAGTAAAAATCTCATGGTATTAAGGCAATAAATGCCAATATCAAAAAGAGCTCCTCCTCCTGCAAGGTCTTTGATGTAGCGCCAGTGCTCTGGCTGGTGAGAGGGTTGCCCATTATGAGTTTGGATAAATTTCACAGTTCCTATAGAATGCTCTTCTATCTCTTGTCTTACATAATGATTATAAGGTTCATATTGTATCCTATAGGCAATCATAAGTTTAACAGCTGCAGCTTTACAAGCATCAATCATCTCCTGACATTCTTGTGAATTAATCGCCATGGGCTTTTCGCAAAGGACATGTTTTTTTGCTATTGCGCTGCGGAGGGTAAACTCTTTGTGCTTACTATTCGGCAAGACAATGAAAACGGCATCTATATTTTTGTTTTCAGAAATTTGTTCAAATTCTTCATAAAGATATTGAGCACTTTCGGGTATATCATACATCTCTCCTGTCTTTCTAAGCTTTTCTAAACTACCACTTACCAAAGCACTGATTTTAGACTTTTTACATTCTTTCATAGCGGGTAAAATCTGGTTGAGCGTTAGATGTCCCAGTCCTACAATGGCGTAACCTATTTTGGCATTTTCAGGATAGTTTAGATGCATGGTTTCTACTTTACTACTGCTGTTACTTTCCAATAAAATGGGCTCATCTATGCCTGCAGGAATAAAGGCTTGTGATTGATGAGGGGTGGTGTTTTTTTTCATATTTTTTAATTTTTATAATTCTAAAATAACGACTCCTATTTGCTGCGGAGAAGTGGAAGATAAGGTTAAACTGATAGAATAAAGATTGATAATTTTTATTTTAATGTCTACTTCAACTCCTTCAGTGAATTGATAGAGCGCAACAATAATATCTTGTGTGCCAAGACCATGTTCTATAACTTGTGTTTCTCCGGGGTCAAGGTGAATCATTCTTTGTAGAAGATGAAGACGATTACTTTTCATGTTTTTCTGTTTTAGAAGGTTTAAGAATTTGAAGTTCTTCAAGTCCTTGCGTACTAGGTCCATTCAGTAATTTGCCAGAAGTATCAAATCGAGATCCATGGCAAGGGCAATCCCATGATTGCTCTGCTTTATTAAACTTTACGGTACAGCCCATATGTGGACAAACAGCAGATAAAAAACTAAAATTTCCTTCTATATCTTTGTATACTGCTACTTTTTTCTGTTCTATTTCTACCACTTTCCCTTCATCAAAACTCATCTCATCAAGCAGGTGATGGGTGCTTTCTGTCCATTGGCTTTTTATGAAATGAAGAAAGGCATCCGTATTTTCTTTAATAGCTTGACTTGCACTGGCAATAATTTTTATTCTTTCTGGAGAAATTATTTTGGCCAATTCATTCTCTTTTCCTTCTATTAAGTCAGCAATCACTTCCGCGGACAGAGTTCCCCAAGTCATGCCGTTTCCATTATAACCTGTCGAAATATAAATATTTTCTTCTCCAGGCATTTTACCAATGTATGGCAGTCCATCTGCGGGAACATAATACTGGGAGGACCACTTTTCACATATTTCACCAATTCTAAAATGCTCTTTTGCATAAGCAATAAGTTGCTGAAAAGAATTTTCGGTATTTTCGAGATGTCCAGTTTTATGGTCGAATCCTCCAATAATCAAATAATATTGATGGTCTTTTTTATGATATCTGAAATAGTGATAGGGTTCATGTAAATCCGCCGCTTGAGCTGCTTTAGGAGGCGGAAAAAGCATTTTAGCACTTAAAGCATAACTTCTGTAGGGAGCAACTAATAAATTAAAACGGTTATTTCCCGGTGGAACATGGGTGGCCCAAACCAAATTTTTTGCGGTAAATATTTTATCTTTTCCAAGGCTTATTCTAATTCCATCCTCTGTTTTTTCATAATCTTCAACCAAGGCACGGGTGAGAAGGTAACCTCCCTGTTGCTCAAAATGATGAAATAAGCCATGAATGTACTTTAACGGATGAAAATGAGCCTGTCCTTTAATCTTGATAATACTATGGGTTTGGATGTCAAATGGGAATTCTGTTGTAATGGCAGTAGGTAAGGATACTTTATAATGGCCTTCAAAAATTTTACGCAGCAATGCGTCTTGTTTTTTTTCTGCGCTAAACAAATAAAAATCACATTCCTCATAATCACAGTCCAAAGCATATTTTTTTATATACGTATGAATCGTATGATAGACTCCTTGCGCATGTTCAGCAATGATTTGAGCTTCTTTTTCTCCAAAGTTTCGGATGATTTGATCGTATGAACAATCGAAAAAATTATTAATATGTGCTGTAGTACCGCTACTGGTTCCTGAAGCAATATCATTTTTCTCCAATACCAAACATTTTTTTCCTCTTTTTTGAAGTTCCATAGCAATAGAAATTCCACTAAGACCAGCTCCTACGATAATGGTGTCAAAGTCATTCGTGGGAGGAGGTATATTTTGGTGTTGGTAACCAGCGTCTTGCCAGAAACTTTTTAGATGGCCGTCTCTTTTCATACTGAATATTTAAAATTTTAATTAAACATTTTTATTTTGGTCTCATTATTGAACTTTATATCATTCACCATTAATCCTTTAAAATGAAAAAATCCCAAAAGAAAATTTTAGATGACCTTTCAAACAATCTTCTGGATAAAAAGCTTACCATAGCGGTTGCAGAAAGTTGCACTGCTGGACTTCTGATGAATATATTGTCTCTTGCTCCACAAGCCATGTCCTTTTTACAGGGTGGTATGGTAGTTTATAATATCGGTCAAAAAGCAAAACATCTGAATATAAATCCTATTGTTGCTCAAGAAAATAATGCCGTTTCTGAACCAATCGCAGAAAAAATGGCTTCAGAGGTTGCTCATAGATTTAATGCTGAAATAGGAATTGCCATTACAGGTTTTGCTCAACCCATCTTAGAAGAAAATATTAAAGATTGTTTTGCTTATTTTGCAATTTCTCTTCATGGTAAAACCATTGTTTCTAAACAATTATTTGGTGACTCAAAAAAATTACTTTTTTCTAATCAAGAAATCTATGCAACACAAATTTTAAAAGAACTGCTGAATCAACTGAGATAATATAATTAATGAAAGTATGGGTTTTCAGAGAAGGTAGCTGTCCAACAGTTCTTTGTTTTTTAAGTAATTTCTTCTAGTTCTTGTCTTTTTTCTTCCATTTCCGCAATTCCTATTGCAAATAATTCATGGGCTTCTGTAAAATGAATGATGTTAGATAATACCATCAATGCAGAATAAACGCCCATTTGATAATGGATTATTTTTTGGATGAGCTGCAATAATTCTTCTTCTTTTCTTTTGGGGTCTTTAATCGTCTTTTGTAAAATAGTGTGAGCTTCTTTTTCCAAGGCGAGTAGGGATTGATCAAAAGCTGATTTTTTGATGCCATTTTTTTTCATAAGTTGTGCTATTCTTTTGGCTTGTGCTTTTTTAGTAAACTCAAAAGACAAGTAAAGCTCTTTGATTCGGGGAGAATCAAAAAAACATTCCATTTTCTCTAAAATGGCTGAGGTTTGATGATCGGAATAAATGGCATAATTTAAACTATCTTGATAGTAAGAGAACAAAGGATTATGTACTTGATGATGTTTTTTCAACGGTTTTTCCTTAGGAAATGACGGTTGAGGCAAATGCTGATTATTCTTCATAAATCTATTTTTATCAAAGAAGGGAGCTGATTCTGCAAACCAGCATCCCTCTTCTTAATATGGAAAATTAGTAAAAGAACCTTCTTTGTTGGCTGCTATATCGATTTTCATCATATTCCTCGTCATAAAAATCTTCATCTTCTTCATTCTCATCATCATATTCCTGGTCACTTTCCCCTTCTTGATCATCTTCTTTGGCAGCGAAATTGATATTGCTTTCTGCAATCATCGTAAGAAGTTCATCGGTCTGTTCTTCTTCTTCTAATGTTTTATGGAGAAGTTCAGAGATATCATAAAGCTCTAAAGTTTCTGCCAATGCAGCTAAACCTCCATAACTGGCAATTTCATAATGTTCTACCTTTTGAGCAGCGATAATCAAGCCTGCATCTCGGGTCATACTGCCATCTTCTGTTTCTTTAATGGTATTTTCTCCCTCTTTTACAATGCCAACGATTGCCTCACATTTTTTAGCTTCTGGCTCTTCTCCCAACATTTTAAATACCTTTTCTATTCTAGAAACGTGTTTTTGGGTGAGTAGATAGTGATCTTCAAAAGCTTCTTGTAATTCATTCGTTGTAGCCGCTTTTTGCATTTTGGGTAAAGCTTCTAAGAGATGTTTCTCTGCATAGAGAATATCTTTTAGCCCTGCGATGAAAAATGTAAAAAGAGGTCCTCCTTTTTCTGTTTCAGAAGGCTTCTGGCTATTCTTTTTTTCATCCATTCCCGTATCATCTTCCTGATTAGACTTATCTTGATTTTCTTGAGAAGAATTCTGAGTGCTATTATTACTATTTTGAGTAGCAGACTCGTTAGATGAGTTCTGATTGGTGTCCTTTGAAGTACCTTTTGGAGTAGACGTTTTATCTTTGTCCGAAGTATTGTTGGTTTTATTTTTATTCGTGTCCATAATAATTTCTTTTTAAAAAACCAGCCGCCTTTTGAGCGGCCAGTCGAGTGTTAATGTTATGAATTTCTGTTATTTCCACTATTTCTGCTGTTGCCGCTGTTGCTTCTACTTCCGTTGCTGCTGCTGCGGTTGCTGCTATTACTTCTGCTTCTGCTCCCAAAACCTCCACGTCTTGAACCGCTAGATGAACCTCCTCTTGATGAAGAACTTCCTCCTCTACCAGAATTTCCTCTTGATGATGAGTTTCCAGATCTTCCAGAAGAACTTCTGCCTGACGAGCCACGTCCTGATGAACCTCTTCCAGTAGAAGTGAATCTACCCATTTCGTCTCTTGGGTGTTCTGATTCATCGAAATTACTTCTGCCATCTCTGCCAGATGATGAGCCTCTACCCGAATTGGAGTTGCTGCCGCGTCCAGAATTGCCTCTTGAAGAAGATCCTCCTCTTGAAGAAGAGTTTCCTCCTCTGCTAGAACCACTTCTTGATGATGAGTTACCAGACCTTCCAGATGATGAACCTCTTCCAGAATTACCTCTGTTTGAAGAACCTCTGCCAGAAGAAGTGAATCTACCCATTTCATCTCTTGGATGTTCTGATTCGTCAAAGTCACTTCTTCCATCTCTGCCAGAACTGCTTCTTGATGAAGAACTTCTGTTAGATGACGAGTAGGAAGATGAACGGTTAGATGAGCCTCTTCTTGAATTTCCACGTCCTGATGAACCTCTACCAGAATTAGATCTACCTCCTTGACGATAATCATTATCATCATATTCCTCATCTTCGTCATCATCATAGTAGTCATCATAATCGTCGTCGTAATCATCATAATCGTCATCATCATAATCATCGTTATAGTTATTTTCATAACGATAATCATCGTCATCATAATCATCATCGTCATAATCATCATAATCATCATAATCATCATAGTCCTCGTCATAATCGTAACGATTGTCATAGTCATAATCGTCATCTTCATTATAGCGACTTCTTCCGCTGTTATAGTTTTGTGAATTTGAACCTCTTCCCGAAGTTCCTCTACTGGTGGAAGATCCATACCTTCCGTTTCCAGAATTTCTTCTTGTATTCATAATGTTGAATTTTAAATGATTTGGTTATAAATAAAATTAAAGGTGTTTAGTAATTTCTACGTCTTGGGCGATGGTAATCATTGCTGAAGTCGTCGTCTTGGTTTCGGTTTTCATTTCCTCTTGATGAGTAATAATCCTCGTTCATTCTTGAACGATTACCTCTGTTGTTGTCGTAAGAGTCTGAATAATTTCCTCGTGGATTTCTCTGGTTAGAAAAGCTGTTTTGTGAACGACTTTGTTGTGAAAAAGAATTTCTATTCATCCCCATATCAAAGTCGTCGTCCATTTCCCAAAGATCATTTTCGAAATAATCAGAGTTTCTATCATTATCCCATTCGTTTCTATTCATTCTAGAATCTCTCCCTCTATCAGAATTGCCATAAAACTCATTTTCACTTTCAAATCTTCTGCTGTTACCACTTCCGTAGGGTGAAGATTGTTGATGACTTGAATTGTAATCTTGATAGCCACCAGAGCGGTTAGAATTTGAACCATTATTAAATCGATTCATAGAAGCACGAGTATTGTTGCCTCTTTGCTCATAATTTTGAGAATAATCATCTTGATAATCATCTTGATAATGATTCCCTTGTGAATTACGGTTGTTGTAAGATCTTGAATTAAAATCTCTGTTCTGATTTTGAGATGTTCTGTTGGTAGAAGAATTCATTCTTCCGTTTCCAAAATTTCTTCTTTGGTTCATAATAAAAATATTTTGTGATTAGGTTTTGCTAATGTAGAAGTGTAGAGTAGTGAAAAAAAATATTTAATGTTAATTTATATATGTTAAAAATCAATTATGAATATTAAATATTTATTTTAATATTTTATTTTTTATTAAATGTGTAAAATATGATATTTTTTATTTAATACCATTTAAGTCTTAATTACAGGAGAAATATTGTTTAATTGATAAAAAAAATAGATATTTCTAACTCGTTTTATGTGAGTCATAAATTTGAGTCATAAATTTTAAGAAAGTGATAAATTATTATCTTTTTAAAAGATACGGGCCGAAATTATGGGATAAATTTTAACATTTTTAGAATAAACCTTTTGAAATGCCAAAAAATTGTGATAATTATATAAAAGAAACATCTAAATGATGTAAGATTTAAACTTATAATACAAGTATTTTATAGCAAGATGTTTCGTCAGAGGATTACTTTTTTATCATTATTTTTTTATCTAAACGGTGATAAATATTATTAAATAAGTTTTTAGATGAATATTTATGGTGTTATTCTCTATATATTTTGATAAAAAAATAAATTTTGTTTTTTTTAGTGTAGGTTTATAAAAATGAAACTTGTTTGACAAATAACATTATTAATTTATCTAAAACTAATAAAGATTTACTAAATTTGCTATACGATTTGAGTAAAATTGTAACATTTTAATAGGGGGAATATTCGGTTACCTGAAAATAATTAAAATCTGTAAGCCCTTGCAGTAAGCAGATTGAAGAAGAAAAATATATTCCTGGAGAAACCACAAACCGCTTCTTTCGAGAGGCGGTTTTTGTTTTTTATAGGGTTTTTAAATAATTATTTGATATCTCATTCATTCCGTCACAATTTGACGTTTTACTTTCTTACCTTTGCCTCAACCTTAATCTCCATCTATTTTCCATGGCAAAAAACGAACAAATGCTCAGACTGCTCTTTATAGAAGAGTTTTTACGCAGACGAAAAGACAGAGGCGCCACTTATCCAGAAATTGCTGACTACTTAGAAACGCAGTTTGCAGAAAAAGGACTGGAACTCAAATTTACTGAACGCACTTTTCAGCGAGATAAACTGGCGATTGCAGATGTATTTGGGATACAGATTTCTTATTCCCGAAAGAAAAATGCCCATTTCATAGAGGAAGAAGAACTGGAACTTTCCCAAGAGAGCGTATTTGACCAATTGCTATTGGTAGAAGCTTACCGCGAAACCAAAGGAAAAGCAGATGTGATGTTTTTCGAGCCGAGAAGAGCCAGAGGTTTAGAACACCTTAATGATTTGATTCATGCCATTACCCAAAAGAAAGTACTTTCTTTTACCTATCAAAAATTTTGGGAAAACGAAAAGTCTAGCAAAGTCGTTATGCCTTATGCGTTGAAGGAATTTAAAAACCGTTGGTATCTTTTGGCAGCCGATTATCAGTCCAAAAACACCTCTTTTTTCCTGAAAACTTACGGATTAGACCGCATTTCTGACCTCAATATCAGCAATACTTCTTTCAAAAGAGAGGATATTGATATAGAAAAGGCTTACAAAAATTCTTTTGGGATTATCAGCACTTTAGGGAAAGAAACTCAGGAAATTTTGTTGAAATTTGACCGTGAACAAGCCAATTATGTAAAAGCTTTGCCACTGCATCATTCCCAAACCATAATCGCCGAAAACGAAACAGAAACCATTTTTAGGGTGAGTTTGGTGCCTACTTATGATTTCCAAAGGGAGATTTTATCCTACGGAAAACGCGTGCAAGTTTTAGCGCCCGAAAGTTTTATCCAAGAACTAAAAGCAGAGGTAGAAATTATGCTGAAAAATTTTTCTGTGTAAGTCTATTTTTAACTCTATTTCTTCGAGTCAAAGTTGGGAGAAATTCGGGTTTTCTGTGGGGTTTGTTCGTGGTTTGTTCGTGTTTCCTTCGAATCAGCCTCGGAAAAGTACCATAAATTACGAACAAGCCACGAACAAACCTAAAACTTGAGTAGAACTTGACCCTAACTTGATTGGGAGAAAAATGATAGGGTTTTATGATTTTTATTGCAATACGTTTTTCCGTAATGTTGTTTGAAAAGGATTTGATATATTTGTTTGAACTAATCAATGAAAACTTTAATTAAAAGAACATTATCTTTTCTTTTTAGATTCAAAACTCTTAACCTATTTTATGCTTAATTACTATTATTCCGATACAATTTCTGATTTTCTTGAGAAATCAACTGAAACTATTATTGGCGAAATTTCTGTAAATGGAAGATTGGGTCATATTCATACTGAATTATACGCTTGGGAATTTCAAATAAGCCTTTTAAAAGATATTTTAAAAGATTTTAATGGGCATTTATTTTTTGAATTTTCGATTCCAAGAATGGGTAGAAGAGTAGATTGTATATTAATTATCAAGAATATTGTTTTTGTAATAGAATTTAAGGTAGGTGAAAAGGAATTTTTAAATCATAATATTGAACAAGTTTGGGACTATGCGTTAGACTTGAAAAATTTTCATAAACCGAGTCATGAGATTTTACTTGTTCCAATTTTAGTTGCAACACATTCTAAAAAAATTCCATTAGAAGTTGTTTTTACAAGTCATAATGATAATTTAACCAATCCAATAAGAACTAATGCCGAAAATCTGGGATTAACAATTCAAGAGGTCATCAATTTTTATCAATCTACAGAAGAAATTAATCCTAATGAATATTTAAAAGGAAGTTATTCTCCTACTCCGACGATTATTGAAGCGGCAATAAGTTTATATAATAATCATAATGTAGAAGCAATAACCAGAAATGATGCTGATGCTATTAATTTAAATTATACTTCAAATTATATTTCTGAAACAATAGATTATGCTAAACAGAACAATAAAAAAGTAATTTGTTTTGTTACGGGTGTTCCTGGCGCTGGAAAAACTTTAGTTGGATTGAAAGTAGCAACTGAACACTTAGATAAAGAGAAGGGTAATACAAGTGTTTTTCTATCGGGAAATAAGCCTTTGGTAGATATTTTACAGGAAGCATTAGCACGAGATAAAATTGTGCAGGAGAAATTAAAAGGCAATAAAATAACCAAAAAAAGTGCAAGAGAAAGTGTAAAAGCTTTTATTCAAATCATTCACCATTATCGTGATGAATATTTGAGAGATCCTAAAGCTCCTTATGATCATGTTGCCATTTTTGATGAGGCTCAAAGAGCTTGGACTAAAGAACAAACTGTAAAATTCATGCATCAAAAGAAAGGAATTGCTAATTTTCAATATTCTGAGCCAGAATTTTTAATTTCTTGTTTAGATAGACATGAAGATTGGGCTGTAATTGTTTGTTTAGTAGGTGGTGGTCAAGAAATTAATACGGGAGAAGCTGGTATTTCTGAATGGCTTTCAGCGGTTAAAAATAAATTTGAAGATTGGGAAACAAGAATTTCCCCTAATTTGATTGATACCGAATATAACGCGCAAGAATCAATAAAAGAATTAGAATTAACTAATAAAGTTGTTTTTGAAGATAAATTACATTTGTCTGTTTCCATGCGTTCTTTTAGAGCAGAATATTTGTCAAAGTTTGTCAAAGAGATTTTAGATTTTGATGAGAATGCAAAAGAAACTTTAAAAAAATTAAATGGTAAATATCCTGTTGTAATTACTAGAGATGTAGAAAAAGCTAAAAAATGGCTTAAGGAGAACGCTAGAGGAAGCGAAAGGTATGGTATTGTCGTTTCTTCACAAGCTTATAGATTAAAACCATTAGCAATAGATGTTAAAACTCCCATTAATCACGTCAATTGGTTTTTGGATGATAAGGATGATATTCGTTCATCTTATTTTTTAGAAGATGTAGCAACGGAATTTCAAGTGCAAGGTTTAGAATTAGATTGGGTTTGTGTGACTTGGGATGCAGATTTAAGATACTCTAACGAAGGTTGGAAAACATATTCTTTTGTAGGAAACAAATGGCAAAACATTCATAAAAGTATAAGAAAAAAATATCTCATTAATGCTTACAGGGTATTACTTACTAGAGCAAGACAAGGAATGATTATAGTAGTTCCCGAAGGAAATGTAGATGACCATACAAGACAACCAGATTTTTATAGTCCTACATTTAATTATTTAAAAAGTTTAGGAATTGAAATTGTAGAATAAATATAAATTACACCCAAAAACTAACCAACCATGGCCATTGCAAAAGACGGAATTCTAGGAGGCTTTTCTGGGAAAATATGCCCCGATACTGCAATAATCCTTTCGCATGGTTTGTTTGATAATAAATTTTTTATCAAGTAACCTGTATAGTTATTTTAGGACGACACACTATTTTGGATAAAGCATAGATGGTGCATAGATACTCCATAGATAGTGCATGAGGAGTGCATGAAAAAGATATTTGCTCGCTTTATACTTCGGAGTTATTTATCCTTATTATATATTTTTGTAAAAGTAATAGTAAAGGAAACAGCTCATTTGTAAAACAGAGTCAAAGTCATTCACTTTGTTTCAACATTAATAAGATTTAATTCTTCTTTTTTTTGGAAACCTTTAGTATATTATTTTCGCTCATATAATTGTCAAAGTCAAATTTTAATGCAAAAAGCTGTTGTGGTTCAATCCCTGCGGCTAATGATATGCGAATTAATGTTGATAATTTTGGAATATTCTCTTTATTTAATAACCTATATATTTGTCTTCTATCTAGATTAGCTGCAGCAGCTAAATCTGCTACATCAATATTTTTATCTTTGAGTATTTCTTGTATATGATTAGCCAATGCAATAAAATATTTGTCTTCAATGTATTTCATTAAATAAAAGTGACATATTTGTCAAAGTTTTCATTGACATATTTGTCACAGTTTGGAAAATTTTATTATATTTGTAAAAACATTACATCCAATGATGTAATTTTGCGATACTTCAACAAAATATTAGAAGCTATTGCTTAGAATCTTGCTTTTGAAAACTGGCACTTTTTAAGGAACAAGAGGATAAGTAAAAAGCTCACGACCTAGGCGTGGGCTCTCTTATCTGTTCCACGGTATGCCAGTACCTCAAAAGCGGATAATGTAGAGTCCCATGCCGTTTTCTTTTATGCCGTCCGCATCATCTACATTTTTCTAAGCCGCTTTTCAAAATACAGTATCAGAGAGACGGATACAATGGCAGCGCACCATTGCGGCTTATTAGCTTTCACGGGACATTACTAACTAATAATCCTTTTAAATCACTTAAAATTTATGGTTGCTTCTTTCAACACAGGATAAACTTTATTCTGTTTCCCACAAATAACATTCATATTCATATTAAATTTTTAATGACGCTTTAGGAAAGGGAGCCAAAAATGATAAGTCTCCCACCTAAGGTGCCTGAGCACATACTCGTTGGCTGAGCCTGTCGAAGCCAAATGTAAAAAAAGCCCTTCCTGCAAAGTTTGGCGACTAGCGTTAGGAAGAGCAGATAAGTTTAATGTTTAAACCTTAACAAAATTATGAAAAAAAACTTAATAAGTCTAGGCTATCTTCCGATATGCTTAGGGCTCACTATGGTTGTTTCTAGCCATGCCTATGGACAACAAAGAACCGTCACAGGCACAGTGACGAGCAATCAAAAACCCATTGCGGGAGTGTCGGTTTCCCAAGAGGGAAAAGACATCGTTACCCAAACCAATGCTTCTGGTCAATACCAACTCACCATTTTCGGTGATAATGCAATCCTCATCTTTAGACACCCTCTATATGCAGAAACTAGGGTAACTGTGGGTAACCAAAATGCAATTAATGCAAGTTTAGAAAAAGAAAAGCAAATAGATGAAGTTGTTTTAAATGCAGGATATTACAAAGTAAAAGAACGCGAAAGTACAGGCAGCATTGCCAAAGTATCAGCCAAAGAAATAGAAAACCAACCCGTAAATAATGTGCTTTCAGCAGTTCAAGGCAGAATGCCCGGGGTAAACATTGTTCAAAACAGTGGCACTCCCGGTGGTGGATTTGAGATTCAGATAAGAGGAAGAAATAGTTTAAGACGTGCAGGCAATAATCCACTATACATAGTAGACGGCGTGCCCATGATTTCAGAAAGTCCTTCTAATTTGTCAGGAACCATACTACCCAGTTCCTCAATTAACCCACTCAATACTATTAATCCCAATGAAATTGAAAGCATAGAAGTCTTGAAAGATGCAGATGCCACTGCAATATATGGTTCAAGAGGCTCTAATGGTGTGGTTCTAATTACAACAAAGAAAGCACTAGCAGGAAAACTGAGTGTACATCTCAATCAGTCTTATGATATAAGCGAACTTGCTTCTAAAATGAAAATGATGAATACTGAACAGTATTTATCCATGAGAAAACAGGCATTTATAAACAGTGGAATCACTGTCTATCCCGCTAATGCTTATGACATCAATGGAACTTGGAATCAATCAAGATATACAGATTGGCAAAAAGAAATTTTGGGTCACAAAGCAGAACGTTCAAATACCCAATTCACAGTAGGGGGAGGTACAGAGAGAACCAAATTCATGGTCAATTTAGCAAATAGTGAGGAATCAACCGTTTATGGAAATGATTTTAAATACAGAAATTTCAATTTATCGAATACGGTTTCTCATCAATCAAGTGATAAACGTTTTGAAATGAGCATGTATAACTTATTTGGCAAACAAAAGAATAAGCAGATGAATAGTGACGTCGCTCGTTCAGCACATTGGTTAGCTCCAAATGCTCCTGCACTTTATACATCGGAGGGAAACTTAAACTGGGAAAACAATACGTTTACCAATCCATTAGCAGATTATAATGCAACCTATATCAATGAAAATCTTCAGTTTATAAACAATGTCAAAGGAAGATACACCGTTTTATCAGGGCTTAATATACAGCTCAATGCAGGGTTAAATCATCAACAGTTTGAAGAATGGTCATTAGTTCCACACACCATTTATAATCCATCCTATGGTCTTAATGCATCCAGTTCTCAGTCCTACCAAAACATGCAGAGAAGATTTTCTTTCATTCTGGAACCACAAGTGGAATATGAGAGAACCCTCGGAAGCCATAAATTAGAAATGATTGCAGGAGCTTCGTATCAATCAAATGAAACCAAGTCTAGTTATTTAGAAGGGTATGGATTTGATAACAATGCTTTTATACAAAACATAGCAGTAGCACAGACCAAAGTCATCGGAGATAATCTAAAAACAGAATACAAATATGCGGCCTTCTATGGGAGATTCAACTACAATTATCAAAACAAATATATCTTTAACCTTACTGGAAGAAGAGATGGCAGTAGTAGATTTGGACCAAAAAATAAATTTGCCAACTTTGGAGCAATAGGGATGGCTTGGATTTTTTCTAAAGAAAATTTCTTGCAGGATAGCTCATGGCTAAGTTTTGGTAAACTCAGAGCCAGCTATGGAAGTTCAGGAAGTGATAACATTGGAGATTATCAATACTTAAATAATTTTTCTACTTCACCTTATTTCTATAATGGTACTGTAGGGTTAACCTCAAGCCGACTGTTCAATCCTAATTTTAGTTGGGAAAAAACAGTAAAACTGGAAGCGGCAATAGAATTAGGATTTTTGCAAGACAAAATCAATTTTACAGGAGCTTTTTACCGCAATACATCATCAGACCAGTTAGTAGGCTACCAATTATCCACCGTTACAGGATTTTCATCGGTCACAGCAAATCTCCCTGCAACGGTAGAAAATAAAGGATGGGAATTTCAATTAGCAACAAGACCACTTTCAGGGACATTAAAATGGTATTCAGATTTTAATATAAGTTTTCCTGCCAATAAATTGTTATCCTTTGAGGGGATTGAAGGTTCTTCCTATGCCAATACATATAACATAGGTCATTCAATATATGCAATAAAGCTATATCATTTAGAAGGAATCAATCCGCAGACTGGGCTCTATCAGTTCACAGATTATAACAATGATGGGAAAATAAACGCGCCTAATGATAATAAAATTATAGAAGATATAGGAGTAAAGTATTTTGGGGGTTGGCACAATAAATTTCAATATAATAATTGGGAATTAGCTTTCCTTTTACAATTTGTAAAACAGAAAAATAGAAATTACAATTATTTAATGCCCATTCCAGGAGGAATAAATAATCAACCTGTAGAAGTACTGAATGTATGGTCTGCTGATAATCCTGCAGGAATGTATATGCCTTATCTGGCTACAAATAATGCTTCGCAGGTATTGTTTCAGAATAGTGATGCAGCAGTAAGCGATGCTTCCTTTGTGAGATTAAAAAACCTTCAGTTTTCCTATAAAATACCGATACGTTCAGAGGTATTTAAAACGATACAAATCTACTTTCAAGGACAGAATCTACTGACGTATACCAAATATTTTGGTATAGATCCTGAATTTAATATCGCCGGATTTCTGCCTCCTTTAAGAACGTATTCTTTAGGCTTATCAATAAAATTTTAAAACCTTAACAATGAAAACATATCCATTTTATAAAATATTCCTGTGTATCATAGGATTCAGCATGATTCAAAATTGTGAAAAGTTGATAGAAGTAGAAGAACCTTCTAATCAGATTTCTTCACAAAAAGTGTTTGAGGATGTACAAACTGCTGATGCAGCTCTTGCGGCACTATACGGTATGTTATGGGACAATTCACCTGTTGCAGGAGACCAAACCGGAAAACTTATGGGTTCTTATACAGATGATTTAGATTATTATGTTGCATCAGCTTCTACTGGGCTTCCAGACATATACCAGAATACACAGGAAGAAACCAACCCTCAGATAAACACTTATTGGGCTAAATCGTATCAGTGTATATTAACTGCCAATACAATTCTGGAAGGCATTAGAGATACTCAGACATTGCCACAGAAAGATAAAAATAGAATTAAAGGTGAAGCGCTCTTAGCAAGGTCATTGGTATGTTTCTATTTGCAGCAGATATTCGGAGACATCCCATTCCCAAGCAGTACAGATTATAAAATAAATCAGTCAATAGAAAAGACTTCAGGCAACCAAGTGCTTGCGCTCTTAGAAAATGATGTCATAGAAGCCATAAGTCTATTGTCAGATGATTACAGAAACACAGAAAGAATTTTCTTAAACCGAAAAGCAGGTCAATTGCTGTTGGCTAAAATTTACATGACCCAGCATCAGTGGATAAAAGCAGAACCTATTTTGAAAGAAATTGTTACAAGTCCATTGTACATTTATGAAAATGACCTTTCCAAAGTATTTAACAAGAATGGCAAACACATCATTTGGCAACTTAAACCTAAGAATAGTGGTAATGCAACCAAAGAAGCTTCTACTTATTATTTCAATAACACAGCCCCAACTTCATACGCATTGTCTACAAGTTTAATCAATGTCTTTACCAGTTCAGATTTGCGCAAACAAAACTGGATGGCAAAAGTACAAGTAGGACAAAATGTTTGGTATAGAGCAGACAAGTATAAAAATAGAACATCTAATACCACGGAATATTCCATTGTCTTTAGGATAGAAGAAGCGTATTTGCTTTTAGCTGAAACTTATGCTCAACAAGACAAAACAGCACTAGCGTTGCCTTATCTTAATGCCTCAAGACTTAGAGCAGGTTTATCAGCGATTCAATTACCCATTACAAAAAATGATGTACTGAATGAGATTTTATTGGAATCGCGTAAAGAGTTTTTTACAGAAATGGGGCACCGTTTCCTGGATATGAAACGCTATGTGATATTGAATACCCTCCAAACAGTAAAGCCCAATTGGAAAACCTATCATGTGTTATGGCCAATCCCTCAAAAAGAACTTTTGTTAAACCCGAATTTAAATCCCCAAAATGAAGGCTATTAACATCAAGGCTTTATCCATCATTTTTTCTCTATTCATTAACTCGTTATGGTCTGCTACTCCTAAACCTTCAGATTCATTGTCAAAATGGTTACAGAAATTCTATACGGTAGGGAATATAGAGCTTTCAGAAAATGGTAAATGGGCGACTTTTAAAAAATGGCATGCTCAAAATAATGATACCATTATGGTGCTAGACATTCATGCTAAAAATTCAACTTTAGGTTTTCTAATCAAACAACCATTTATAGAATTTACACCAAACAACCATTTATTGTCCACGGGCAATAATAAAGCAGTCTGGTGGGATTTAATTAATAATCATAGATGGGAAATTGAAAAGGTATCTAAGGCTTTTACGATTGGTTCTGGAGATAGATTTTGCACAATAAGCAGAGAAGAAAAGGCAGTGATTTATGATAAAAAGGGAACTGTGGTGAAGTCTTTTGATGGGGTAAAAGGATGGGTTAAACAAAAAGAGGGGATAGGTTATATAATCCACAAAGTAGAGGAGAAATGGAATATAGAACAATTAACGTCAACCCAATCGAAAACGGTTTTTTCTTCAAAATATGAAATTAAAAATATTGAAGTTTTAGGAAATACAAATAAATTTTTGGCAATCACCATTTTGGATAAAATGGCTAACAAAATCATTTTGCAGATACTCAATATTCCATCAGGTAAAATAGTCTATTCCAAAGAAAACGATTTTAAGAAATTCTCTTATGTGAAAGTAAAGGCTTTAGATAATCTGTCAACCGTCGTAATTGATTTTCAAGGAACAATACCTCCAGAGAATAGTCCATGGTTAGATATTTGGTACGGAAACGATAGAGACATGGAATCCAAACAATATGGCGAGCAGATTCATGATTACTCAGTCTGGAATGCTAATACTGGTGCAGAATTTCAGATAGACAATCAGAAATTTTCTGATGTAATAGCCTTCAATAATTCAAATGAGGTGATGGTTTTTAATGCAGTAGAAGAAAATGACTATATATTACACAGACCTTTACTGAATATATATTTGTACAATGTTTCTGATAGGTCATATAAATTGATATTTCAAAGAGTCTCAAATATAGTCACAGATGGTTTGGGCAAATATATCATTGCGTTTGATTTTGACAAAAGAAACTGGTTATTATACGACTGTCAGAAACGTATTCTTAAAGAAATAAAAAAAACAGATTTACAAAACCCAGTATTTAGTGCAGATGGTAATTTTATATTATTGGAGAGTTCATTAGGGCTTATGAAGTATGAAATAAAAAATGAAAATTTAAGAAATGTAATGAAGGAGAATGAGTACAAGTACAAGTACAAGACTACGGTTGTAAACCCTGAAGTGGTAGATTTAAATAATCATTTTGATATTGTAATCAGAAAAATTAATCTTAAAACACCTCTCTTAGTAAAACTATGGGGTGTAAAAAATAATAAAACTTCATATAGACTTTATAAGGATAAGGATGAAGACATTGATATCATCCCTTTTACCAAAGACAGAATAAAAGAATTGAAATTCGATAAAAAATTAGAAAAATTCTTATTTATCAAAGAAAATTATAACATTCCTCCTCAAGTTGAAACCTATAATACCATCACGAAAAAGAATAAAATATGGTATAAGGTGAAATTGAGTGATAAATCAACATCGCTGTTGAAACAAGAGGTTTTTACTTATAAAAATACTTTAGGAAAAGAACTTAAATCTGTGTTGTATTACCCTGTTAATTATGACTCAACAAAAAAATATCCTATGATTGTTCATATTTATCAAATACAGAGTCATACTTCAAACCGCTACCAAATGCCAAAAATAGATGACCCTTTAGGTTTTAATATTCGTTTGCTGCAACAAAAGGGATATTTTGTATTACTTCCAGACATTGTACATGATAACAGGGGAACGGGTTGGTCAGCATTAGATGGTGTGCATAGTGCGCTAGACTTTTTAAAGCAATGTAAAAGTATTGATAAGGATAGAATAGGGTTGACGGGGCATTCGCATGGTGGGTATGAAACCAACTTCATAGCAACTCATTCTAATCGCTTTGCAGCGTATATAAGTGGAGCAGGACATAGCGATATTGTTAGAGCTTACTTTTCGTATTCCTATAAATTTAACATACCTTTTTATTGGCAATTTGAAAACCAACAATACGAAATGTTTAAACCGTTTGCAGAGGATAAAATGTTATATCTTAATAATAATCCAATCATGAATGTAGAAAAAGTAAACGCACCTATTTTACTTTGGACAGGTCAGAAAGATGAAACGGTACATTGGGGCCACACCATAGAGTTTTACATCGGATTAAAACGAAACAAGAAAAAGGTAATTGCATTACTATACAAAGAAAAAGAGCATGATGTAGGTATAGGAACAGTAGAAAGTTTTGACTTAAATAAAAGATCAATGGAATGGTGGGATTATTTTCTAAAAGATAAAAAAGATATAGATTGGATAAACCAAGAAATGAATAAGGACGCTTTTTAGCGTCCTTACTTTTGTTGGTTTATTGAATTTCATTTAAAGTAGCACCACACATGGTACCACCCACTTTGCGCAATGGAGTAACTCCATCTACTGCCCATACACAAGTTGGCCCATCTTCATCAGTACATTGTTTGCCTGTGTTTTCACATCTGAATTGTCCATTTCCTTCGTCTATTCGAAGGTATCCATCAAAAATAGCTTTTGCATTATTATTACTTACTTTAGTAGCAAAAGCAGCTCCTGTTCCCAATAGGATTACAGCAGCGGGAATGATAAATCTTTTCATGGCTAAAAAAAATTAAATTTATACCTACTCTAAAGACAGGTTTTCGGCTTCCCCTGATACAAAGTACTTTGTTATTGATTTTGTAAGTTGATATTTTATAAGGTGATGATTCATAATAACATATAAATAGTGATCAGTAACCATAAAATCTGATACTGAAAAATTTTCTTTCTTTGGGATATAAAAACTTCCAATATATCTCTTTTCATTAGTTTTATAGACGTCAATTACAGATGAATTTTTCCATTCTTGTCTTGATTCGTGTTTTCCAATGAGGTTAGAATGAACAAATAATAGATTTTTAAAAGCAAAAGCATTGCGGTTTACTTTTGTGGGAGGAGCACTCATTTTATGAAATCCTGTAGATAGTTTTTGAGTTTTAATTTGGGCTGTTCTATAGGTATCAATCGTATTAAATTGATGTAAAACATCCATGAATTTATCCATGACAATAAATTGATTTCTGTAATAATAGAGATAAATGAGCTTTTTTGTACTTTCGTCAAAAAGTAAAATTCCATCACAGTCAAAGAATCCATCAACTTGTTTTTGTAAAATATTTGGATATAAATAAGGTTCTTTTGAATCATTAATATTGAGATTACCCAATACTAGTTCTCTATTTTTTGAATTCAGAGTTCTTATGGCAAAGTTTGGATATTCTACAATAGTTATTTGTGAAAAGTATGCTTTGTCTAAACTAATAGTTTTCGCAAATAATTTTTTAAGATCTCCTCTTAATATAATCGGAACTCTACCATCATAGACATAAAAATTTGGATATTTTATCTGTAATCTTAAGCTTTTATATTGGGTTTTATAATCGTCCAATCGTATAATTAAGTTTTCTGAAGCTAAAAAATCAGGCGTAATTTTTAATAATTGTAAGGGATATTCTCGATTTCCAAGATATATCTCAGATTGATGATGTCCAGCAAAATAATAACTGTTATTTTTCAGTGTTATTGATTGTTTTTCATCAATTGGGTTTATAATCATTCTTCTGGTGAAATTATTCTCCTTTTTAATGATAAACTCTGATTGTAAGAATAAAGAATAAATAGTTATAGTTGATAAAACTATGGTGAGCAATGTAAATAATAGAGTTCGTTTCAGTCTGTTCTCTTTAGATTTTTCAATGATAAAAATGGATAACAGTAAGATAAGAACACAGATAAGGTTAAAAATAAGATGTTCATGCCATCCTAATTTTTCTAAAATTCCACCACATGAACAAGGCACGAAATCACTGAAATTGAGAATAAGATAAATGTAAATAGAAAATCCCATCATTAAGAATAATGAGCTGTATAATCCCAATAACCTAATTCTAGGAATACATAATATCACTGCTATTATGAATTCAATGAAAATAACGGAATAAGAAATAAAACCAGCAAAAGCACTTAATAGTGGGGATTGAGCCAATTGAATTTGAAAATTTTCAAAATCTAATAACTTACTTACAGCGGCATAAGTAAAAAGCAACACATGGAAATAGATGCTAAAGACTACGAAATAATGATATTGTTTTTTCATGAGTCAATGAATTAGGGTTACTGTAATTTGATTTTTAAAACTTCTCAATAAGTTTCCATAGAACTTTTTTGCCACAATAGTCTGGCATTTTACTCTTCTTAGAAAGAACAATGGTTGTTTTGAAAAAGCCCATGCTCTCCCACAGTCCACTCTCAGGACATGGAGAGCCTGTTATGCAAATGAACGAGGGTAGAGATGGGCTAATCTTCATTTTGTTTTTTTCTTATTTGTTTTTCTCCTAATTACTCTTTCTCCAATCTTGACGGTCTTTTACTGGAGGATCTTTCTTCTCTTCAGTAGATTCCAAAGATTGGATATTAATACTGTCATTTTCGCTAGTATTTGAAATCTCGTTCCTACTAGTAGACTTTAACGGGGGAGCGTAATTCTCTTTTTCTATTTCTTCGGTATTTCTACAACCTATTAAGACAATACTTAACAGAAATGTGGGGATAAGGTTAAAATGCTTTTTCATGATTTTTTTAATTTTAAGGTTATCCCGGCCAGGTTTTTCTTGATGAATTCACTCCAAAAATAGAGGAAGTTTGAGCCTTCAAAAAAGTCACCTACGTCTCAATTCATGAATTGAGACGTCCTAATTCATGAATTAGGACATGTTAATATTGATAAAAATGGTTTTATTAATGAGGTTTTAGCATTGTTTTAGAAGAAATTTTATCGACGTCGTGTTAATTTGATGAATTTTGATACTTTTTGTGTAATTTTAGTCGAATGAAGAGTGTTAAGTCGATTAAAAAACCAAATGTGATATTTCTATTTTTACTTATTGGGATAAGTAACCTTTCTTTTTATGGAAAAAATTCTGAGAATTCTTCTTTTGAATCGCTAAGATTAGCCTATGATAAGTATGAGAAAAATGATAATAAAGCACTTCCTTTTGTCCAAAAACTAATAAGCAAAGCCAAAAAAGAAAATAATTTATCAGAATTAGTACATGGCTATCAAGATGCACTTTATTTTGAGAAAAATAAATTTTTAAAATTGAAATATGCCGATAGTACTATTGTGGCAGCGATTAAATCCAAAGACAATGATCTCATTACTTCTGCTTATTTAGGAAAAGGGATCATCTATTATTCTAACTTCAGAAAGTATACTCCTGCTCTTAATGAGTACCTAAAAGCTTTTACGTATGTGAAAAATTCGGAGAATAAATATCTTCGTTATAAAGTGGTTTATCATCTGGGCGTGGTAAAAAGCTACTTAGGATATTATGATGAAGCACTGATTCACTTTAAGGATTGTATTCATTTTTTTGAAGCTCAATTGAAGTCTGATTTACACCCAAATGAAGTATTCAATTATAAGAAAGGATATTTAAATAGCATTCACCAAGCCAATGTAATCTATAGAAGTTTGAAACTTCATAAAAAATCAGATAGTTTGATTGCATTAGGTTTAAAACAATCGATAAATCAAAAAGATTTTATTTTAGAGTACAATTACTTTCTCAAATCAAAGGGAGTATCACTTTTTTATAATCATCAATATAAAGAAGCATTACCTTACTTCAGTGAATCTCTGAATGGTCTAAAAAAAGCAGATGACTTTGTTTGGGTATCGGTAAATTATTTCTTTCAAGGAAAGTCTTTGCTTTATCTTAATAAAAAGGAGTTGGCAATTAAAAAGTTTGAAAAAATTGATTCTATTTTTAATAAACACCAGTTTATTTTACCAGAACTTAGAAATAATTATGAAATTTTAATCAATATTTATAAGAAGGAAAATAATGTGGATAAACAGGTGTATTACATGAAACAACTGTTAAAAGCAGATAGTGTTATAAGTAAAGATTTTGTTTATCTGGCTCCTAAAATTCATAAAGAGTATGATGCAAAAAGCCTTTATGAAAGTAAAACAGAATTAGAAAATAGAATACATATCCGTAATCTATTAGTAATGATTTTTATTGTTATTTCTTTAGCTCTCTTAGCATTATATGTCATTAGATACAGAAGAGAAATTCACATACAAACTCAATATAAATCATTAGAGAATAAATATTTAGAAGCGCTAAATAATTTAGAAAATAATAATTCATTAGCTGAAAAAGAAATGCCAATCTTTAATTCAGGAGAGTCTGAGAATCAAAGAAGACTAGGAATCAGTAAAGAAATCGAATTAGAGATTTTAAAAAAATTGGAAGCATTTGAAAATAGTAAAGGATTTACTAAAAAAGGTGTTAATCTCAATTTATTAGCTTCAAAGTTTGAAACAAATGCACACTATCTCTCTTGGGTGATCAATGAAAACAAGAAAATGAATTTTAATAGATATTTAATTGAACTAAGGATTAACTATATAACCAATTTACTTTTTTCAGATAAAAAATATCTAAATTATACGGTGGATGCTCTAGCTGAAGAATGTGGCATTGCCTCTCGTCAAAACTTTTCTGCTTTATTCTATGAAATGAACGGGATACGTCCTAAAGACTTTATAAATCAAAGGAAACAAGAATTAGAAAATTCTTAGCGATAAAACTCTTTATATGGTTTTTAATTCATTTTAATTTTACTTCGTATTTTGCTCAAAAAAATCATGGAGACAAAATTACTACTAAAAAAAATCGAAAATTTAGCAAATGAACCCGATTACTATGACATAACCAAATAAAATTTGCAAAACTTTGTAGGGTTTTCTTAGGCATATAAAACCTCTGAATAATAAAGATAAAAGGAAGGAATTTTCACCTTCCTTTTTTTATTATTTATTGGTGGCAAAAGTTATTCCTCACAGGTTGTTCCCCAACAGAGCCTGCTTCCGCTTCGTTTAGCCGTTGTTAAATTACGAAATTAAGCTACATTTTTTACTTCATATAGTCTATTCTGTCTTACACAAGCACAAATTCTATGCACTATTTTATTTCGCACATTATTTAAAACCAGCATTTTATTTTTCCCTTCCTGCACCTTTCTGTTGAAATATGCTCTCATTTCAGAATGATGAGTAATGCTTGACAACGCACACATATGCAGTTGTTTTTTGAGTTTCTTGTTTGCCATAAAATGAACTTTAGGCTTTGCTCTTACACTTTTACCAGAAGTATATTCAAAAGGAACTACGCCACAGTAACAAGCTAATTCTCTAGGTGTATTAAACAATGTAAATTCATTTGTAAAACAAATAAGAAGTAATGCTGTAATATTTCCTACTCCAGGAACAGAAGTAATCTGGGTATATATTTTTTCTAGGTTTGAATCTTCGGAAATATATACTTCCAGTTGTTTTTCAATTTTCTTAATATCTGCATCCAGAGCTTTTACGGTTGCTTTTTGATAGCTATTATTTGTTTTGGAAATCTCCAAATCAAAAATTTTCATTTCTTTTACATTTCTCAAAAGAGAAGCTTTGAAAACTACCATCTTTTCTCTTAATGCTAATAATGCTCTTATTTTTTCCAAGGACTTTTTAGGAGCTTTATAAAGTAGAGCTTTCTCTTGGTTTTTCTCTGCATATCTAGCAATCCTTTCTGCATCAATTTTATCATTTTTACCTCTTTGTACACCTATACTACGTAAGATTCTAAATGACATTTCTATCCATAAATTAAAATTACTGGCAATTAATACTTTAGATAAAATTTTTCCATACATTCCTGTATGTTCCATGCAAATTAAAGTTTCTTCTAAACTTACTTTTTCAGATTTCAACCATTTTTGAAAAGATTTCACTCCTTTTAAATCGTTAACAAACTGTTGATGAATTGCTGATCCAAATGGGGAAAAAAACAGAACAGCATCAAAATACTCTTTGGAAATATCAATTCCCACAAAATGTTTAAATTTGTTCATAACAATAATTTTTAGGACAACCAATACTGAAATCATATCAAAACCTTGATAATAGGCCTAAAAACCTTAATTACTATTCTGATGCTTTTCAGTAAAACCAACAAAGTCCTAGTCGGGGGATAAGTCATTAACTTTGATAGCGCGAAGGTGTACTTTGTTGGTTAGGTTGTTTTCAATAAAATTAATCATTTTATTATTTTACAAATCTAAAGGATCGCGCGGATTTTTAATCCGTGACTTCCTTCATCTCATGACTCATAACCCAATTCTTAAATTTTAATAACCTCCTGAAATGAAACTAATACCAATTTTCTTTTTTATGCTTACTTCATCATTTGCATTTGGCCAATTTGAGGATAAAAAAGAATTGAAGAAAGTGACAAATGAAATTTTGGACATTATCAAAAGAAAATCTATTGTCAGAGATTCTATTGACTGGCTAAAATTTACCCATGAAATTGAAAACGATGTCAATGAAACAGAGATATCTCAAGCAAATTTTATCATTTTTAAAATAATCAAAAAACTAAGAAGCTATGGAGATAATCATTCTATTTATCAAGACAAAACAGACACTGAAGCATATTCTTCAAGAAAAGATTCAATTTCATATCCTACTTCTAGATTAATAAATGGAAATGTAGGTCTATTAATTTTACCGTCTCATTTATCAATGAATCCTGAAGAAAATTTAAAATATGCTACAATTTTAAGAGAAGAAATTCAAAATTTGGATCAAAACAAAATTTTAGGATGGATTGTAGATGTAAGAGAAAATGAAGGAGGTAATATGTGGCCAATGATTGCAGGATTAAATCCTTTAATTCAAGATGGTATTGTAGGATTCTTTGCAACTAATAAAAACATTACAAATTGGTATTCAAAATCAATAAAACCAATTGGTATTAGGAAAATGACAAATAATTATAAATGTAAGGATTTAAGCAAAAAAATTGCAGTTTTAATAAGCGAAAAAACAGCAAGTAGCGGTGAAATGACGGCAATATCTCTTATGGGTAGAGATAATTCAAAATCATTTGGTAATAAAACAGCGGGATATACAACAGCTAATGGAATGTACAAATTGAGTAACGGGGCAACTCTTCTTTTAGCGGTGAGTTATTCAATGGATAAAAATAAAAAAATATATACCGATGGAATTAATCCAGAGGTATGGATTGATGAAAATGAGGATATATTAGGGAGTGCAGTAAAATGGCTAGAAAAATCAGAATAAATACATCCATCAGAGGTTTTCTCTTGATTGCACTGATTTTCAATTCGTGACTTTTAAGATTTCATTTATTTTAATTAAATTTGTTATAAACTAATAAATCAGAAACTCAAATACCATACTAAAAACTTACAATCTTTCATAGCTGTATATTATGAAGAAAGAAAATTCAGGAAATTAAAAGTTTGTATTATTAAAAGTTAAAAAAAATGATTAAATCTTATTGCGATAGCATCAGATTATTTAATACTTTAAATGCTTTCTTAGTCGGAAATATTGATGAATTTGAAGGATTATCGTAATAATAAGTTAAGGGCGTACAAGATGACCATTAAAAAGATAAACTTTTAAATTTAAGCTGTCTTATAACATCGGATTTTTTCCAAAATGAAAAAAAAATATATTATAGATTTATTGATCTTTACATTTTTAGGGTTCATTACTAGTGAAGTATCTGAGTCTTTAGTTAATTTCTTAGCAGATGAAAAAATAGCTTCGAAAAATCCAATTTCTAAAGATAACCTAACTACTCAAATTTTATTGGGGATAATAATAAGTCCAGTATTTGAGACTTTTGTTTTCCAATATTTAATTCCATTAAACACTCGTAAAGTTTTTGATAGCTTTCCCTTAAATTTTATTGCTCCAATATTTTTTTCTTCTACAGCTTTTGCTTTGATGCATTTTTTTAGCATTTATTATGTTATTGACGGGTTTATTATAGGTTGCTTTTTTTCATTCGTATTTTTGTATATTTTTGATAAATATAACTCAAAAGTAAAGGCTTTTTTTATCGTTTGGTTTATTCATGTATTTCTCAATACAATTGCCATATTAAATTAAAAGCTATTGGTAATTCTCTGATACCTCACATTTCTAATCATGGAGTACAAAACAGAACGGTGTCATTCTGAACGAAGCGTAGCATAGTGAAGAATCTATTCATAAAATAAAAGATTTCCACTTCACGACTTCACGACTTTACGATTTACTTCTTCACATCTTCACCCCACACCAAGAACCTCTAGATGTTCCTCAGTGCTCTCAAAAACACAATCATTTCACCCTAACTCCGTGAACTTTGTGATAGAAAAATAAACACACTTTCCACACCGCTTCTTAGCGAAAGAATTTCGCCAACTTTGCTTCCTTAAAACATAAAGAAGATAAAAAAATCTTTGCGTTTAAAAACCTGATGGTTCAGATTTCTCATCATAAAGTAAAAGATTTCAACTTCACATCTTCACGACTTCACGATTTTACGATTTCACTCCCAGAACATCTCCGATGTTCCTCAGTGCGCTCAAAAACACAATCATTTCACCCC
>NZ_PTPZ01000001.1:536152-659976 GCF_002943105.1 Cloacibacterium normanense
TTCAACTTCACATCTTCACGACTTCACGATTTTACGATTTCACTCCCAGAACATCTCCGATGTTCCTCAGTGCGCTCAAAAACACAATCATTTCACCCCATCTCTGTGAACTTTGTGCTAGAAAAATAAACACACTTTCCACCCCACTTCATAGCGAATGAATTTCGCCAACTTTGCTTCCTTAAAAACATAATGAAAATAAAAAAAATCTTTGCGTTTAAAACCATTTAGGCTAAAAAGCCCATCCCAAGAATCTCCTCGCCATCATAAATAGCAACAAACTGCAAAGCTTCCTCCTCGTGGAAATAGGAATCAAAAGTGAAAATACCATTATCAACACTAACTTTTTGCTCTTGAATCTCAAAACGGTAACTTTCGTAATTCGGTAAAATAGAAACCAAATGCAGAGAGGGTAGAGTAAGTAGCGTATTGAGCTCTAAAGAAATCCCCTCATCATAACTTGTTTTTTTAATAAAATCCTTTGCCGAAGAAATTTTTCCAAAGACAAATGAAGAAAGCAACCTTTTCCCTTCCGTAGTTTTCAAACCTTGGTAAACAGTCCTTTTTCCACGTTCAGAAACGCTGTCAAAATTTTTAATCGCGGTCATCAATTGTGCGAATTTCTGATACAGATATCGGTCTCCACATTTTTTATAGTAAGGATAAATGGCATTTCTGAGCATTTTCCCCGTTTTAGAACAATGCCCAAACTCACTGCTGTTTTCTCTTACTCGAGCATAATTTTCCTTAGTTTTAAAATCATCTCGATTAAAACCACTTATCTTGCGCACCACAGAAACACCATTCAGTTCATAAAAAACCAAACCATCTATAGACCCCTGAAATTGTAAAATGCTCTTGTATCTAGCCATGGGTTAATTGAATGAATATCAAAAGTAAGGAATACTCATGACATGCACAACTTTAATGTATAGTTGTAGTATAGTTATAGTATAGTTAATATATAAATAATTAATGTTATATTTGTATAAAAGTAGTAAACAAAGGGTGTTATAAGCGAAGAATTCCAATAATGAATAAAACGCTGTGACTTCTAAAAAAGAGGGAAAACTGAATCATGAATAAAAGAATACTTTTTCTAGTCGTATTGATACTCACGGTAATTTCTTGTGGCTCCCGCAAAACGGTGTCTCACAAACCTTATACTCCCACAGAAAACCTTAGAAATCTAACCTCTAAATTTGAAGGTCAAAATTCTTATCAAGTCAAAAAAATCCTAAGTGATGCCGAAGATTTCTTAGGAGCTCCTTATAAACTGGGCGGAACCAGCAAGTCTGGACTAGATTGCAGCGGTTTGGTTATCAATGTCTACAATGAAAACAAGGTGAAAATGGCAAGACGTTCCATAGACCAAGCACAACAAGGAAAAAAAATAGAAATTTGGGAAGCAAAACCCGGAGATTTGTTGTTTTTTGCGACCAATGTTAATGGTGTGGTTTCTCATGTTGGCATTGTAAAAGAAATCAAAAACAGAGGAGAAATAACCTTCATTCATGCTTCTACTTCTAAAGGAGTAATCGTATCTTCGCTGAACGAAAAATATTGGAACAAAGCTTTTCTCTTTGCTAAAAGAGTACTCTAAATAATGAATTATATTATCCAAAAACTTAATAATTTACCGTATCATACACATTTGGGTTCACTCTTAAAACCAATAGAGAATGAACTGAAAGAGTATCAATTTTTAATAACAGATTACCTTTTCCTCTCTCCTGAAAAAGACTTGCCGATTCAGAATTTTTCCAGCAATTATGAAATATTTGATGCTGAAAAATTTTTAGAGTTAGCCCAAAAAGATGTCAAGTTCAATTATGGATATTTTGCAGCTATTCCCAAGGATAGAGAGATTGTCTTAGACTTAGAAAATTTGCCTTTTGTAGAAGGAAATCCAGATATTTGGTATAATGATTTTTTAAGAGATGACGCCGAAATAGAGATTTATGCTTACGATGGCAGTTATAGCCTAATAAAATTTAAAAATTCAAAATTATCTAATACCTTTGCAGAGTATTTTCCAGAGGCTGAATTGCTGGAGAATTTTCAATTTTAACTAAAAAATTAAAATAATTATGTCTTTACAACAAACCATTGAGAACATTTGGGATAACAGAGATTTATTACAAAAAGAAGAGAGCAAAACTGCCATTAGAGAAGTGATTGCTCTTTTAGATAAAGGCGAATTGCGTGTTGCTGAACCTACAGAAAACGGTTGGCAAGTAAATGAATGGGTGAAAAAAGCAGTAGTAATGTATTTCCCTATTCAGAAAATGGAAACCATAGAAGTAGGTCCTTTTGAATTCCATGATAAAATTCCTTTAAAGAAAAATTATGCAGAAAAAGGTGTGAGAGTGGTTCCTCATGCTGTAGCAAGAGAAGGAGCTTACATTTCTCCGGGAGTTATTTTAATGCCTTCTTATGTTAACATCGGGGCGTATGTAGATTTCGGAACTATGGTAGATACTTGGGCAACGGTGGGTTCTTGTGCTCAAATTGGTAAAAACGTTCACTTAAGCGGTGGAGTAGGAATTGGTGGAGTTCTCGAGCCATTACAAGCAGCTCCAGTAATCATTGAAGATGATTGTTTCGTGGGTTCTAGATGTATCGTAGTAGAAGGAGTTCATGTAGAAAAAGAAGCGGTTTTAGGCGCAAACGTAGTGCTTACAGCTTCTACTAAAATTATAGACGTTACCGGTGATACTCCAGTAGAATTGAAAGGAAGAGTTCCTGCGCGTTCTGTGGTGATTCCGGGAAGTTATACGAAGCAATTTACTGCAGGCGAATTCCAAGTTCCTTGTGCTTTAATTATTGGTAAAAGAAAAGAATCTACAGATAAGAAAACCTCTCTAAACGATGCTTTAAGAGATAATAATGTAGCAGTATAAATGGAGAAAATTGTAGTATACACTGCTATTTTTGGAGGGTATAATGAACTTATTGAACAACCTCAGTTCGAAAATGTAGATTACATTTGTTATACAGACCGTAATCTATCATCTTCTAGTTGGAAGGTGGTGGTGGTTCCAGAACCGCCAGTTGGCGACGACAATACCCGAAATAACAGATACTACAAAATTTTACCACATCTTCATTTGCAAGATTATCAATACAGCATTTATATTGATGGTAATTTTATCATCAAAAAAAATCCACAGTTATTGATTAAAAATTTCTTGAATGAAGAAGTTTCCATGGCATGTTTTGATCATAATCAAACCATTATGGACCCCAGAAATTGCGTTTATCAAGAATATGAAGCCATCGTAGCATTAGCCGAAACTGAAAATAAGGTAAAAGACGATTTAGAAGTCATCAAAAAACATGTTGATTTTCTAAAATCTGAAAACTATCCTGAAAACAATGGTCTTATTTCTGGTGGAGTGTTAGTAAGAAAACATACCCACGAAAAGCTCATCAAAGTCATGGAAGAATGGTGGTATTTTGTGAAGAATTTTTCTAAAAGAGACCAATTGAGTTTCAACTATGTCGCGTGGAAACATCATTTTAAATACAATATAATTCCAGGAGACATCAGAAAGAAGAATGATTACGTTTACCTTCTTGGGAAACATAAAAGCAATATTTCCAAAGACTTATGGAAATATAAAATCAAACGATTTCTAGGTCTTAACTCATATAAAAAATCTACTCGTAAAGAGTAGATTTTTTATTTATAAATTGTTGTCTTTTATTCATAAAACACAAAGAATTTCAATTATTTACTTTATTTTTTTTTAATCTAAAACTCTTAGCTTCATCAATTCGCTAGCGAATTTTAACTTTGCTTTCTTGATTATTTTTGTTTTATGCAATTAATCTTTGCGTTTAAAAATAAATTAGATTTTTCTGATGACGATGGTTTATTAATTTTCTTCTAATTTTTTCAATCCATTAAGCGTAACGTATCTTTTTAGCCTTTGGTTTTCTTTCATAATAGCTTCATTCACACTTTGGTCGCTCCAATTTTCTTTGTGATAAAGGTGATATTGTACTGCAAAATTTCTAAGCGAATACAAGTGGTAACCCATTCCTTCAAAACGCCAAGTTAAGTCAATATCTTCACCAATTGCGGGCAAAACATAATCTTCATTAAATCCATTTATTTTTTCCAATGCTGACTTGTAACAAGAAAAATTACAACCTTTTATTTGGCTCATTTTTCTAAGGTACGCAATGAAAGAAAAGATAGATTTTGGTGAAATATAAATTCCTTCTTCATAGAATTTTGCACCATCTTTTTTGATGGATTTTATCTCGGGGAGAATCACTTTTGCAAACTCAGAAACCGTTTTTGCGTTTCTTAATTGGTCAGAATAGTTAGGACCTAGCTTGATTCTTTTACCCGCTAAAATCCTATCTTCTCGAGCAAATTTTAAGTGATTTTCTATAAAATTTGGGTGTAAAACGCAATCACCATCTATAAAAATAAAGTAATCAGCATCAATTGTTCTAATGGTATTGTTGAGCGCTTTATTTTTTTGCCAACCGAGATCTTCTTGAGTTAAGTGAATTAAATCTAATTTACCACTGTAGTTTTTTACAAAATCAGCCATTTCTGTACTGTTTCCATCCTCGGAAATCACAGTTATAAAGTCAGAAACACTTTGTTGCTCTACAGATTTTAAAACGATGGCTAAATCGGCAGTATTTTTATATACAGAAATGATAAGTGCTGTTTTCATATGTAGTTACTTATTGTTTTTAAAGGTCATATGCAATCGCTGATTCTTCATTAGCGTTTGTGTTTGCTCATTATGGCGATTTTATACTTATAAATTGGTGGTGATTCCTTGTTCAGTCCAAGTCAGTTTTTGGTCTCTTGTGTTTTTTCTGATGGCATTGTTTTTTGCCCAAGTTTCAGGATTTACATAACCTCTTGCATGGTCTAGATGCACGCAAATTGCGCTGTATCTTATTTGTTTTCCTTTAACTCCTAAATTTTCCAGCCTTTCTCCTAATTCTCGGTCTTGTCCACCATATTGCATCTCTTGGTTGAATCCATTGATTTTAACCAAATCTTTTTTCCAGCCAGAAGCGTTATGACCATTCCAAGAAGGTTTAGTAGGGGTAAAAAAATTGAGAAGTTTTGCTTTGAAAGCTTTAGCAGACAGTTTATTGTTTTTGAAAGATTTTTTCAAACCATTTTGGGTTAACCAATTTACATCAAAACACTTTTGCGAAAGCACATCTTCTCTACTGATGAGTTTTGAAATATTCATGGGCAACATGAAATAACCGCCAGATAAAAATCTTCCCGATTCTCTATTGTTAAGGTGAGTTTCTATAAAATCTTTTCTGGGAATACAATCTCCATCGGTGAAAATCAAATAATCCGTAGTAGAAGCAAGGATTGCTTTATTTAGAATCTGTGATTTCTGAAAACCATTGTCTTCTTGCCAAACATGAATAATGGGAATATCGAGTTCAGTTTTGTATTTCTCAATCAAGTTTTTTGTGGCTTCTCTAGAGCCATCATCAGCAATAATAATTTCGAAATCTTTGGTAGTTTGTACGCTAAATCCCCAAATCACTTTTTCTAGCCATTCTTCCGAATTATAGGTACTAAAAATTACCGATGCTTTCATATTTTTTATATTTCGTCACAAAGATACTTTTTTAGCCTAATATTCAAAAATTCCACAGAACGATATTTGTTACGTTCAAAAAATTGAAAAATAATTTTCATTTTCATAAAAATCTCTATATTTGCAAAAGAATTAGACAAAAAATGAAAAATTTAAACTTAATCCATCATCATCATCATCTCATCTAAAGGCGAGTTGATAATGTATCATGTATTATAGTTAATAAAATATTTACAATCCGCCTTGAGTTTTTCAAGCGGATTTTTCTTTTTCATCACTGCAGAACTCGAGGCTAAAAAAATAAAAATCTAAAAAATGAGTTCACTTAAAATTGCAGTTCAAAAAAGCGGAAGACTTTTCGAAGATTCTATTAAACTTCTCAAAGATTGCGGAATTTCTTATGACAATGGCAAAGACCAATTAAAAGTTCAGGTAGAAAATTTCCCTATCGAAATCTATTTTCTCAGAAATTCAGATATTCCTCAATATGTAGAAGATGGAGTGGTAGATGTAGCCATCGTTGGCGAAAATTTACTCATCGAAAAGCAAAAAGACATCGAAATTGTACAGAAATTAGGTTTTTCTAAATGTAGAGTTTCTTTAGCAGTTCCGAAAGAGGTAGAAACCGATGATGTAACGTATTTTCAAGGCAAAAAAATAGCGACTTCTTATCCAAATACCGTTAAAAATTTCTTATCCGAAAACAATATTGAAGCAGAAATTCACGTGATTTCTGGTTCTGTAGAAATTGCTCCAAACATGGGATTAGCAGACGGAATTTGTGATATTGTAAGCTCAGGAAGTACACTTTTTAAAAATGGATTGAGAGAAACTGTAACTATTCTTAAATCTGAAGCAGTTTTGGCGAAAAATAAAAATCTTTCAGCTGAGAAATTAGAAATTTTAGAGAGACTTTTATTCAGAATTCAGGCCGTTTTAAAATCTAAAAACACCAAATACATCTTGATGAACGTTCCTAATGAAAAAATTCAAGAGGTTTCTAGCATTTTGCCAGTATTGAAAAGTCCTACTATTGTACCTTTGGTTGAAGAAGGTTGGAGCAGTTTACACTCTGTTATTGAAGAAAAAAGATTCTGGGAAGTAATAGACCAACTCAAAAAAGCAGGAGCAGAAGGCATTCTCATCATTCCAATAGAAAAAATGATTCTATAATTTACAACTCAACGACTGTACAACTTCAGATTTTTACGATTTTACGACTGTACAACTTCACAACTTTACAAACGAATTATGAACATAATAGAATTCCCACCTAAAAATACATTCAGCAGTCTTACCAAAAGACCTGTCTTTGAAAAAAATGACATCGAAAATCTCATCAAAGGAATTTTCGAAAAAGTAGAAAATGAAGGCGATAATGCTTTGAAATTTTACGCTGAAAAATTTGACAATCAGATTCTTGAGACCATTGAAGTTTCTCAGCAAGAAATTGCAGAAGCCATTAGTTTGGTAGATGAAGAACTGAAAATTGCAATCAACACAGCAAAAAGCAATATTGAAAAATTTCACCAGTCTCAAAAAGAAACTCTACAAAAAATTGAAACAATAGAAGGTGTGGTATGTTGGCGAGAAAGCAGAGCAATTGATAAGGTAGGTTTATACATTCCGGGAGGAACAGCGCCGCTTTTTTCTACGGTTTTAATGTTGGCAGTTCCAGCGCAAATTGCGGGTTGTAAAGAAATTATTCTTTGTTCACCACCTCAGAAAAACGGAAAAATCAATCCCATTATTTTATATGTTGCGAATCTTTGCAGAGTTTCTAAAATTTTTAAAGTTGGCGGAGCTCAAGCGATTGCTGCAATGAGTTTAGGAACGAAAACAGTTCCTAAAGTGTATAAAATCTTCGGGCCAGGAAATCAATTTGTAACCGAAGCCAAGATTTTTGCTCAGAAATTAGGAATTGCGATTGATATGCCAGCTGGACCGAGTGAAGTTTTGGTGATGGCAGATGAAACCGCTAATCCAAGTTTTGTAGCAGCAGATTTACTTTCTCAGGCAGAACATGGAGTAGATTCTCAGGTAGTTTTCTTAACGACTTCTAAAGAAATTTTAGAAAAGGTAAAACAAGAAACCGAAGCTCAATTACAAGATTTACCTAGAAAAGATATCGCAGAAAAAGCTCTAGAAAACAGTAGTTTTATCCTCTTAAATTCCATAGAAGAATGTATTGAATTTAGCAATGAATATGCACCAGAACACTTAATTCTTTCCATTGAAAATCCTGAAAATATTTTAGCAGAAATTACCAATGCAGGTTCTATTTTCTTAGGAAATTACACGCCAGAAAGTGCAGGAGATTACGCGAGCGGAACCAACCACACTTTACCTACCAATGGTAATGCAAGAGCCTACAGCGGCGTTTCTTTAGACAGTTTTGTGAAGAAAATTACCATTCAAAAAATTTCTGAAAAAGGAATTCAGAATCTTGGAAAAACAATTGAAAAAATGGCAGCTGAAGAAGGACTTTTTGCACATAAAAATGCAGTTACATTACGCTTAAAAAATTTAGAAAATGGAATTTAAACTCGACAATTTGATAAGAGAAAATCTTAGAAATTTAAAACCCTATACTTCGCTTCGGGATAGTCAAAATTTTGATGCGCCTGTTTTTTTAGAAGCCAACGAAAATCCTTTCGGTGAGTACAATCGTTATCCAGATTCTACACAAAAGAAACTGAAGGAAAAATTAAGTGAACTTAAAAATATCAACCCAAAAAATCTCTTCATCGGGAATGGAAGTGATGAATTGATAGACTTGATTATCAAAGCTTTTTGTGAACCCAAAAAAGATGAAATTTTGGTCATGAATCCATCATTTGTGATGTATTCTTTTTATGCTAAAATCAATGATAATAAAGTTAATTCGCTGGAATTAGATGAAAATTTTCAAATCAATAAAGAAGATTTTTTACAAAAAATTCAGAATGAAAATTTGAAGGTTTTGTTTCTTTGTTCGCCCAATAATCCAACAGGAAATGAAGTGGATGATTTAGAGTTCTTCATTGAAAATTTTTCAGGAATTGTGGTTTTAGATGAGGCTTATATAGAATTTTCTTCTAGAAAATCAGCTATTTCTTGGTTAGCGAAATATCCAAATCTTATAGTATTGCAAACCCTTTCAAAAGCTTATGGAATGGCAGGTTTGAGAATTGGAATTGGCGCAGCTTCTACAGAAATCGCTACTTTGATGAATACCATAAAAGGGCCTTATAACGTGAATTCTTTAAGTCAAAAAAAAGCTTTGCAACAACTTAATGATGAAAAAGTTTTTAAGGAAAATCTTGAACAGATTTTAGCAGAAAGAGAACTTCTAAAAGCTCAATTAAATCAATTAGATTTTGTAAAAAAAATCTATCCTACAGAAGCCAATTTTTTCTTAATCAAAATAGAAAATCCAATAGAAATATATGAATTTTTACTCGCTCAGAATATTTTGACCAGTCTGAGACATCCTCAAATTGAAAATGCGTTGAGAATTAATGTAGGCTCAAAAGAAGAAAATCAAAAATTAATAGAAACCTTGAAAAATTATAAAAAGTAAAATGAAGAAAAAAGTATTATTCATCGATAGAGACGGAACTTTAATCATCGAACCTCCGATTGATTTTCAGGTGGATTCGTTAGAAAAGCTGGAATTTTATCCGAGAGTTTTTCAGAATTTAGCAAAAATCGCTAAAGAATTGGATTACGAGTTAGTGATGGTGACCAATCAAGACGGTTTGGGAACCGAGAGTTTTCCTTATGAAGATTTCATCAAACCTCAAGAAAAAATGATGAAAGCTTTCGAAAATGAAGGGGTTTTTTTCAGTGAAGTTTGTGTAGATGACAGCTTCGAACACGAAAATTCACCCAACAGAAAACCAAGAACAGGAATGCTTCAGAAGTATATTTTTGGAAATTACGATTTAGAAAATTCATTCGTGATTGGTGATAGAAAAACCGATGTAGAATTGGCGAAAAATTTAGGTTCAAAATCTATTTTCATTTCAGATGAAAGCAATGATGAAGCTACTTTTTCTACAAAAAGTTGGGACGAAATCTATCAATATCTTAAACAAATTCCAAGAAAAGCGAAAGTAAAAAGAACAACCAAAGAAACAGATATTGCTGTTGAGTTGAATCTTGATGGAAGCGGAAAATCGAGTATTGATACGGGTTTGAAGTTCTTTGATCATATGTTAGAACAAATTTCAAAACACGGAAATTTTGATTTATTTATAAAAGTTGATGGTGATTTAGAAGTAGATGAACATCACACCATTGAAGATACAGCCATCGTTTTGGGAGATTGTTTTTTACAAGCTTTAGGAAGCAAAAAAGGCATCGAAAGATATGCTTTTGTTTTGCCAATGGACGATTGTTTGGCGCAAGTTGCGATTGACTTCGGTGGAAGATCTTGGTTGGTTTGGAATGCAGAATTCAAGCGTGAAAAAATTGGAGAACTGCCAACAGAAATGTTTTATCATTTCTTCAAATCGTTTTCAGACAGTGCAAAATGTAACCTGAATATTTCTGTGGAAGGAGAAAATGAACACCACAAAATAGAAAGCATTTTCAAAGCTTTTGCGAAAGTTTTAAGAAATGCAGTGGCACAAACCGACCAAAATTTCAACCTTCCAAGTACAAAAGGAACTTTATAATAATGTAAAATGTAAAATTGAGAATTAAAAATTTCAACAAATCATTTTCAACTTTCAATCTTCAACTTTCAATTAAAAAATGATAGCAATAATAGACTACGATGCAGGAAATGTAAAATCCGTTCAAAATGCCTTGAAAAAATTAGGCTTTGAGGCGGTGATTACTTCTGATATCGAAACGATAAAAAATGCTGAAAAAGTGATTTTTCCAGGAGTTGGGGAAGCTTCTTCGGCGATGAAAAAACTCAAAGAAAGAGGTTTAGATATTGTCATTCCGAATTTAAAACAACCTGTTTTGGGAATTTGTCTCGGAATGCAATTGATGTGCAATGCTTCGGAAGAAGGCAATACAAAAGCACTTGGAATTTTTGATTGCGAAGTGAAATTGTTCCCAAATTCAGACATCGTTCCACACATGGGCTGGAATAATGTTTCTGAAATGAAAGGGAAGTTATTCGAAAATATATCAGATACAGATAATTTTTACTTCGTTCACAGCTATTATGCTGAGATTTGTGAAAATACAAGCTCGGTTTGTGATTATATTACGCCTTTCAGTGCAACTTTGCAAAAAGACAATTTCTATGCAGCTCAATTTCACCCAGAAAAATCTGGAGATGCTGGTTTTAAACTATTAGAAAACTTTTTAAATTTAAGATTTTAGATTTACGATTTTAGATTAAAAAAATCAAATCGTGATTCATAAATCGTACTTCGTAAATAAAAATATGAAAATTATTCCTGCAATAGACATCATCGACGGAAAGTGTGTAAGGCTTTCTAAAGGTGATTATGATACCAAAAAAATATACAATGAAAATCCTGTTGAAGTAGCTAAAGAATTTGAATATTTCGGGATTCAATATTTACATTTGGTAGATTTAGATGGTGCAAAAGCCAAGAAAATCATCAATCAAAAAGTAATTGAAAACATCGCAAAAAATACAAATCTCATCATTGATTTCGGAGGCGGAATTCGTTCTGAAGATGATTTACAAAAAGCTTTTGATAGTGGTGCAAAAAAGGTAACTTTAGGAAGCATTGCTGTGGTAAATCCTGAGTTGTGTTTGGCTTGGTTAGAAAAATTTGGTGCTGAAAAATTGATTTTGGGAGCAGATTGTTTGGATAGAAAAATCAAAACTTCAGGTTGGTTAGAAAATTCTGAAACAGATGTGGTAGATTTCATTAAAGAATATCAGAAAAAAGGCTTCAACGAAGTGGTTTGTACCGATATTTCAAAAGACGGAATGTTGCAAGGTCCATCCACAGCATTGTATCAAGAAATTATAGAGAATTCAACTATTGAACTCATTGCAAGTGGTGGAATTTCAAATATAGAAGATGTGCAAAAAATGAAAGAAATTGGTTGCGCTGGAACCATCATTGGTAAAGCAATTTATGAAGGACGAATTTCTCTAGAACAACTTTCAAAAATTTAAAAAATGCTCAAAAAAAGAATCATTCCTTGTTTGGATATAAAAGATGGAAGAACGGTAAAAGGCGTCAATTTTGTTGGATTAATTGATGCAGGAAATCCTGTGGAATTGGCAAAAAGATATGTAGAAGAAGGTGCGGATGAATTGGTTTTTCTAGATATTACAGCAACTCATGAAAATCGAAAAACTTTGGTTCAATTGGTGGAGAAAATTGCCGAAGAAATCAATATTCCGTTTACTGTTGGTGGCGGAATTTCAGAAATTTCTGATGTTGACAATCTTTTGAAAGCGGGTGCAGATAAAATCAGCATCAATTCTTCAGCGGTTAAAAATCCTGATTTAATTAAAACTTTCGCAGATAAATTCGGGAGTCAATGTGTAGTTGTGGCGATAGATTCTAAACAATTTGGAGATGAAGATTACGTTTTTGTGAACGGTGGAAGAATAAAGACCGACTATAAAACCCACGATTGGGCGAAAAAAGTAGAAAATTTGGGTGCAGGAGAAATTCTTTTGACTTCTATGGATTTTGATGGAACCAAACAAGGTTTCGATGTGAGATTACTCAATGAAATTTCACAAATCGTCAATATTCCCATTATCGCTTCTGGAGGGGCAGGAAAAATGGAAGATTTCACAGAAGTTTTTAATGAAACCAAAGCAACAGGAGCTTTAGCAGCAAGTATTTTCCACTTTGGAGAAATTAATATAAACTACTTAAAACAAGTTTTAAAACAACAAAATATTGCTATAAGATTTTAGATTTACGATTTTAAATTTACGATTTTAGATTTTAAAATTCAAATCAAAGACTTTTTCCAGGTCTCATCTAATAAATTATTTTGAAATTCCGTAGGTATTTAAGGTTTGTAGAATATAGAATTAATAGTAATAGAGCTCCGTAGGAGCGAAACAAAAAATATAAAAATGATCAATTTTGAAAAAGGAAACGGATTAGTTCCCGTAATTATACAAGACGAAACCACATTACAAGTGTTAATGCTAGGTTTTATGAATGAAGAAGCTCTAAAATTAACAGAAGAAACGGGGAAAGTTCACTTTTTTAGCAGAACCAAAGATAGAATTTGGTTAAAAGGAGAATCTTCTGAAAATTATTTATATGTAAAAAACATCGAAAAAGATTGTGATGATGATACTTTACTCATTAAAGTAAAACCTACAAATGTGGTTTGTCATACTGGTAATTTCAGTTGTTTTGGAGAAAAAGATACCAAAGGTTTTCTGTATGAATTAGAATCGATTATCAACCAAAGAATTGATGAAAATGTAGAAGGTTCTTATACTTCAAAACTCTATCAAAGAGGCATCAATAAAGTAGCTCAAAAAGTAGGAGAGGAAGCAGTAGAATTGGTAATTGAGGCGAAAGATAATAATGATGACTTGTTCAAAAATGAAGCAGCAGATTTATTGTATCACTTTTTAATTTTATTGAAAGCAAAAAAATTCAAATTGCAAGACATAGAAGAAGTTTTGAAAGGAAGACATTAAGTTTAATTTTTAGTATTTACTGATTTTTTTGTATTTTTATAAAAAATAACCAATGAAAAAAATCATTCTTTCCAGTCTTCTTTTTTGGAATACTTTTTATTTTTCACAATCAGCACAAGAATTGAATAATGCTAGAATTAATAAGAGTATTTATGATAGCCAAGTTACCAATTCTACGATGGTTAAAGCGCTTAATGATTTGCAAGTAAGTGCTAAAGCTAACAAAGCAAATCAATTTAAAGAATTAGATGAAAAGTTTGAATTTAATTTTGCTCAAAAAGAAAGATTAGATGCAAAATTCACAACATTGAATAAAAAAAAAATAGAGCTAGAAAAAATGATAATCGCTTCAAAAACTGAGGTGGAAAAAGAAAAATTAAACCGAAAATTGAAACAAATCTTGTCTGAATTTGAGAAAAATCAACAGAAATTGAAAGAGAATGAAGCTGAACTCAAAATTTTACAAGAAAAGTATAATAGTTTAATTGAAAAATAAGAAAACAGAGCAATTTGCTCTGTTTTTTTTATTTAATAGATTTGATGAAAGTTTCCGCTTTTTCTTTCCAATCTTTATTTTCTAAGAGAATTTTCACAAAAGCAGTTCCTATAATTCCGCCTTGTGCTTTTTCTGTAACTTGTTCAAAATCAGTTTTGTTTTTAATTCCGAAACCAATCATTACAGGATTTTTCAGGTTGATGGAAGCCAATTTGTTTAGGTATTCATCATTTTTCACTTCTTTATTTTCGTTTCCTGTGGTAGATGAACTAGAAACAGCGTATAAAAACCCTGAACTCAAAGAATCTAAATATTTGATGCGCTCTTCCGAAGTTTCTGGAGTCACCAAAAAGGTAAAATTCAATCCATATTTCTCTAAAATCGGTTGGTAATTCTTTTCAAATTCAATCGGAGGTAAATCTGGAATAATCAGTCCAGAAACTCCAGAATTGGCACATTCTTCGCAGAATTTTTCGAATCCAAAACTTAAAACAGGGTTAATGTATCCCATTAAAATCACAGGAATTTTGATTTCATCTTTCACCGATTTCAGTTGAGAAAAAAGTTGAGCGATGGTCATTCCGTTAGACAAAGCCAATTCGTGTGCACCTTGAATAACTGGACCATCTGCAACAGGATCAGAATAAGGCATCCCGATTTCCATCATATCTGCGCCAGAATTCTGGATGGTTTTCATAATTTCTGCAGTATCTTCCAAAGTAGGAATTCCCGCAGTAAAATATATATTTAATTTTTTCATTGTAATATCTTTTTATTTGATGAATATTTCGCCTTTCAAATAGGTTTTGCACTTTCCACTGATGAGAACTCTATCATCTTTGAGTTCACATTCTAAAACGCCACCACGTTTTGAAATTTGTTTTGCGGTAAGTTTAGTTTTACCCAATTTTTCTGCCCAAAAAGGAGTCAATGTTGTGTGAGCAGAACCTGTAACAGGATCTTCGTTTACACCGCAATTTGGACCAAAAAATCTAGATACAAAATCAAAATTTTCTGAAATAGAACTTGCAATTATTCCTCTTGCATTAATTTTTGCAATTTCAGAAATGTTGGGTTCTATATTTTGAATTTGATGTTCGTTTTCAAAAATCAATAAATAATCTGTTTTTCCTTGATATGCTTTAATAGGTTGATACGCAAAACATTTCTCGAAAATAGTTAAATCTTCCACTTTTTGTAATATGTCTACTGGAAAATCTAAAGTTAAAAAATCTCCGTTTTTAGTTACAGTTAGCGTTCCGCTATTTCTAGAAAAGAAGTTGATTTTTTCCCCTGAAAATCCTTCAAAATTCATCAATGTGTAAGCGGATGCCAAAGTTGCGTGACCGCATAAATCTACTTCAACTTCTGGCGTAAACCAACGGATTTCAAAGCCATTTTCTACAGGAACAGTGAAAGCAGTTTCTGCCAAATTATTTTCGGCGGCTATTTTTTGCATTATATCTGCATTTAACCAATTGTCTAGCGGACAAACAGCTGCAGGATTTCCCGAAAATAAAGCGTCTGCAAATGCGTCTATTTGATATATTTTTTGGCTCATTATCAATGCTTGAGTTTAATTTTTATACAAAAATTTCTAATTTTTTCTGAGTTGCGACCCGACTTGAGCGGAAATCCTTTTTTTCAATGGCAAAAGCGTTGGCAAAAAAAGATTGGGAGCGGAAGGCGGAATTTGGCGCTCTAAAAATATTATTTATCAATCATTTTCAGGTAGGTTTCCATGTCTTTATCGCCACGTCCGCTTAAACAAATCACCACCACATCGTCTTTTTGGAAGTTTTTCTTTTTCAAAACGTGCAATGCGTGAGAGCTTTCCAAAGCAGGAATGATGCCTTCTAATCTAGTGAGTTCAAAAGCAGATTCTAGCGCTTCGTCATCATTAATGCTGAAAAATTCTGCACGATTATTTTTAAATAGATTCGCGTGAAATGGTCCAATTCCTGGATAATCTAATCCCGCAGAAATAGAGTGAGGTTCGATTACTTGTCCGTCTTCAGTTTGCATCACAATGCTTTTGCTACCGTGCAAAACGCCTGTAGTTCCCAAGAAAGTTGTGGCGGCAGATTTTCCTGAATTTACTCCAAAACCACCAGCTTCAGCTGCTATAATTTTCACAGAAAGTTCATCTACAAAATGGTAGAAAGTTCCTGCAGCATTGCTTCCGCCACCAACACAAGCGATGACGTAATCAGGGTTTTCTCTGCCGATTTTCTCTTTCAATTGCCATTTAATTTCCTCAGAAATCACACTCTGGAATCTCGCCACCAAATCAGGAAAAGGATGCGGACCAACTACACTTCCGATGATGTAATGCGTAGTAGTAGCATTATTAATCCAGTCTCTTAAAGCTTCATTTACTGCATCTTTTAATGTTTTAGAACCCGAAGTGGCAGGGACAACTTTTGCACCAAGCATTTTCATTCTAGCAACATTAGGAGCTTGTCTCGCAATGTCAACTTCGCCCATATAAACGATGCATTCCAGATTCATCAAAGCGCAAGCTGTAGCAGTTGCAACGCCGTGTTGTCCAGCTCCAGTTTCGGCAATAATTCTCTTTTTTCCTAGTTTTTTGGCAAGAAGAACTTGTCCGAGAGCGTTATTGATTTTATGGGCACCAGTATGGTTTAAATCTTCACGTTTTAGGTAAACGTTTGTGCCATATTTTTCGCTTAAATTTTTCGCAAAATAAAGTGGAGTAGCTCTTCCTACATAATCTTTCAATAAATCGTTGAGTTCTTTTTTAAACTCTTCAGATTCTATAATTTCTATATAATTTTGTTGAAGTTCTTCCACGTTTGGATAGAGCATTTCTGGAACAAATGCCCCTCCAAATTCTCCGTAATATCCGTTTTCGTCGGGATTTCTATATGTCATCTTAATAATGATTTTAATGTTTTTATTTTTTCTAGGTTTTTAATTCCGGGTTCTGTCTCAAATTTTGAGTTGATATCTAGCGCCAATGGTTGTTGGTTGATGGTTGATAGTTGATGGATGTTTTCTAAAGAAATTCCACCACTCAAAAAATAAGGTATTGGAATTTCTATTTCGTTGAGAATTTGCCAATCAAAGGTTTTTCCTGTTCCGCCAAAAGCTTTAGAATCAGTGTCGAAAAGGAAATAATCAACCAACGAATTGAAAATTGAAAATTGAAAATTGAAAGTTTCTCCAACTCTGAAAACTTTGATGAGTTTTACTTCTTTCTTTACATTTTTTCTTAAATCTTTGATGAAATTTTCGTCTTCATCACCATGTAATTGGATGAAATTCAAATTTGATTTCTCTGAAATTTCTGTAATTTTTTCAACCGTTTCATTCACAAAAACGCCTACTTTTCCTTGATGATTGATTGCTGAAATCTCTTGTAAACTCAAATGATTTAATACAAATCTCGGTGATTTTTCGTAGAAAATAAAGCCCAAAAAATTGGTGTTCAAAGAAATTAATTCTTGAATTTGAGAGAGTTGTGTTAAACCACAAACTTTTAATTTCAAATTTTCTGTTGGCTTCATTTTAAATAAGTTTAGAAAATTCTTCAAACGTTTTTCCGGGATTTTCGGTTTTCATGAAATATTCTCCCATCAAGAAAGCATCAAATCCTTTTTCTTTCAAAAATTTAAAATCTTCCACATTGTAAATTCCACTTTCTGCAACAGATAAAGTTTCTTTTGGAAGTAAGTTTTTCAGATTAACAGAATGTTGTAAATCTACCTTAAAATCTTTCAAATTTCGGTTGTTAATGCCTACCAAATCAATTTCAGAATTGAATTGTTTTAGTTCTTCTTCGGTGTGAATTTCTAATAAAACTTCTAAATTGAGTTCGTGGGCTAAAGCTGTAAATTCTTGAACTTGATTAGGAGAAAGACACGCTGCAATCAATAAAACAACATCTGCACCGATAGATTTTGCTTCGTAAAATTGGTATTCATCTACCATAAAATCTTTCCTTAAAATCGGAATATTTACAGAATTTCTCACGCTCAAAATATCCTCAAAACTACCTCCGAAGAAATCTTTATCTGTTAAAATCGAAATACCACTTGCGCCGAATTCTTCGTATTTTGTTACCACTTCTAAAGGCGAAGCTTGATTATTGATAATTCCTTTTGAAGGCGATTGTCTTTTAAATTCAGCAATAATTCCGTTTCTGGCTTTTACCGATTCTTTCAAAGAAAAAGTTTCTCTTCCAAAATATTCAGAATTTTTCAGTTCTTCAACAGAAATTTTACTTTTTGAGAAAGCAATTTCTTCCTTTTTTCGAGCTACTATTTTATCTAAAATATTCATGTTTTTTTTTCTCTCGCTGATTTCACAGATTAAACAAATTTTTTATCTACACAATCTGCGAGACTTATTTTATAATTAATTTATTCAAGCATTCTAGCGCTTTTCCACTTTCTAAACTCTCTTTTGCAGCAGCTAAACTTGCTTCATAATTTTCGTATTTTCCTGTGTTTTGAAGCGCTTTTGCAGCATTAGAAAGAACTACGGCGTTTTGTTCATGAGTTCCTTTTCCTTCTAAAATATTTCTGAAAATTTTGGCCGCTTCTTCTTTGGTATTTCCACCGAAAATGGTTTCTGCTTCTATGTTTTTGAATCCTAATTCTTCAGCAGAGAAAATTTCTTCTCCATTTTTGTTGAAAATTTTACTATCTCCTGTCAAAGAAATCTCGTCGTAACCGTCTAAAGCGTGAACTAACATAAAATCTTCGTTGTTTTTTTGCAAAATATATTGGTATAATCTGGCAATTTCTAGATTATAAACACCAATCATTGAAAATTTTGGTTTTGCAGGATTTACCAATGGTCCTAAAAGATTAAAAAATGTTCTCAATCCTAAACCTTTTCTCAAAGGAGCCACCGTTTTTAATGCAGGGTGAAAAAGCGGAGCGTGAAGAAAACAGATGTTGGCTTTTTCTAAATCTTTCTTTAAATCTTCCTGATTATCTTTGAACTGATAGCCCAATTCTTCTAAAACATTAGACGAACCGGAAATCGCAGAAACACCGTAATTGCCGTGTTTCGCTACTTTTTGTCCGGTTCCTGCAACGATAAAACTTGCCAAAGTAGAAATGTTGAAGGTGTTTTTTCCATCGCCACCAGTTCCTACAATATCTACCAAATCGTGCGTTCCTAAATCTACTTTCACCGCTAAATCTAGCAAAGCTTCACGGAAACCTTGCATTTCTTCTAGTGTAATGCTTCGCATCATAAAAACGGTGATAAACGCCGAAACTTCCGTTTCATTGAATTTATTTTGTGCAATTTCAATCATAATAGCCTTTGCTTCGGCTTTGGTCAATGTTTGATGATTGAAAAGGTATTGTAATATTTGTTTCATAATTTGTAGTCCGAAGTCAGATGTCCGAAGTCGGAAGCTTTTTTGGGTTATATTTATTCTTCTGACTTCCGTCTTCCGACTTTAAGAAATTCTCTAAAATCTGTTTTCCTTTTGGTGTTAAAATACTTTCAGGGTGATATTGAACCGCGTGAACATCGTATTCCTTGTGTTTTAAGCTCATAATCATTCCAGAATTATCAACAGAAGTAATTTCTAATTCCTCTGGGAAATCATCAGGATTTACCGCCCAAGAATGATAACGTCCCACTTCTAAAACTTCGGGTAAATTTTCTAGAATTTTGTGAGGTTTCACTTGTTTAGCTTCGGTGGCAACTCCGTGATAAATTTCTGAAAGATTAATGAGACTTCCGCCAAAAGCTTCTGCAATCGCTTGTTGACCAAGACAAACTCCGAAAATGGATTTCGTAGGAGCATATTTTTTTATCACTTCTAACAAAATTCCTGCTTCTTCGGGAATTCCAGGGCCTGGAGAAAGGATGATTTTATCATATTTATTGATGTCTTCCAAAGGAATTTCGTCATTTCTGAAGACATCTACTTTTTCGCCTAAAATTTGTTCTACAATTTGAACGAGATTGTAGGTAAAACTATCGTAATTATCGAAGACCAGTACTTTCATAATTTTTCTGCTTTTTTAACTGCCATTTTCAAGGCATTTAGTTTGTTATTTACTTCTTGTAACTCATTTTCTGCGGAAGATTTGGCTACAATTCCAGCACCAGCTTGATAGAAAAGCGTATTATTTTTGCTTAAAAATGTTCTAATCATAATGGCTTGGTTGCAGCTTCCATCAAAGCCTACAAAGCCAATACAACCGCCATAATAACCACGGGAAGTTTTTTCGTAAGCATCGATGAGTTCAAGAGCTTTATATTTTGGAGCGCCACTTAATGTTCCTTGCGGAAAAGTAGTCGCAATCATTTTATAAGGATTGGTTTTTTCGTCTAATTCTGCGGTGACTTCTGAAACCATGTGTATGACGTGAGAAAACAATTGAATTTCTTTCAGTTTAGAAACCGTTACGTTCTTTCCTAATTTGCTTAAATCGTTTCTGGCTAAATCTACCAACATAGTATGTTCGGCGTTTTCTTTCGGGTCTTTTTTCAGGGTTTCTACCGATTGTAAGTCTTTTTTAGTATCACCAGTTCTGCGGAAAGTTCCTGCAATTGGGTGAATTACGGCTTTGTGATTTTGAATAATCAACTGACTTTCTGGACTTGAGCCCATTAATTTGTAATCTCCATAATCAAAGAAAAATAGGTAAGGAGAAGGATTGATGTTTCGTAAAGCTCTGTAAACATTGAATTCATCACCTTTGAATTTTTGCTCAAATCTTCTGCTTAAAACCAACTGGAAAACATTTCCACGGAAACAATGCTTTTTGGCTAATTCTACCAAATCTCTGTATTCTTCATCAGTTAAATTTGAAGTTTCTTCGTCTATTTTTTCAAAAGGGTAGAGTGCAACATCTTTGTTTTGAATCATATTTTCAATTTCTGAAATTTCAGATTTCAAACCCTTTATTTTATTTTCGATAAGAAACATTTCATCATTAAAATGATTAATAGCAATCACATATTGATAAAATCTGTAACGTAAAATGGGGATTTCTACTTCCTTGCTCTGAGGTTTGAATTGGATGGTTTCAAAAAACTGAACGGCATCAAAACTGGTATAACCAAATAAACCTTGAGCCATTTTTTCAACTGGATTTTTCACCTTTTCGCAGTCAAAACTTTTAGAAAAATTTTCTAAATATTCTGTGATGTTGAAATTTTCTGGAATTTGATGTTTTTCTGGAGCGGTTAATGGAAATTTTACTTCCATTTCCTGTAGATTTTTAATTTCTATTCCTGCAATTGCATTGATAGCGATGTAAGAAAAACTATTGTTATTTACATTGTGGTCGGCACTTTCCAGTAGAATGGTATCTCTGAATTTGTCTCTGAGTTTTAGATAAATTCCCATCGCTGTATGAAGGTCTCCCATCAATGATTTGGAGGTAGTTTTTATTTTAGTTGTTGGTTGTTGGTTGTTGGTTGTCAGCATAATTAAAGATTTAAATAAAAAAAAGACTTCAACGGTATAATCGCTGAAGTCTTCTCATGAAATGAATTTTATTGTAGTATAGATTCAAAGCATAGCAGTATTACCTTAGACTCAGCGTAGAGTATAAGTGCCACCACCAATTTTTGTTGCTATTCAATTTCATTGGGGCAAATTTATAAAAGTTTTTGAAATAAAAAAATCCTAAACTAAAAAAGTTTAGGATTTATTATTGATAACAAATTTGTTTTACATTATTTTACTTGATCTACAACAGCTTTGAAAGCTTCTGGATGATTCATTGCAAGGTCTGCAAGAACTTTTCTGTTTAGCTCGATGTTGTTCTTTTTAAGAGCTCCCATAAATTGAGAGTAAGACATTCCGTGTTCTCTAGTTCCAGCGTTAATTCTGGTAATCCAAAGTCCTCTGAAGCTTCTTTTTTTCTCTTTTCTACCGCGGTAAGCATATTGCATTGCTTTTTCTACGGCATTTTTAGCAACAGTCCAAACATTTTTTCTTCTACCGAAAAAACCTTTAGCCTGCTTTAAAACTTTTTTTCTGCGCGCTCTAGACGCTACAGCGTTTACTGATCTTGGCATAATTTAAATTTTTTGTTTTTTTGAAAAGGGCGGAACTGCGTTTAAAGTTCTCTTATAGGCACCGTTTCAGGGTTAACTTTTAATGAATTTTTTAGGAATTCTTATAAACCGAATATTGATTTATAAAAACTACTTAATTGCTAATTGGCGAAGAACGCTTTTCTCATCCACAGTAGCAACGTAAGAAGTTTGCGTAAGATTTCTCTTTTGCTTCGTTTCTTTTTTAGTTAAGATGTGGCTTTTGTAAGCATTTTTTCTTTTGATCTTACCTGTACCAGTAAGAGCAAAACGCTTTTTAGCACCTGATTTCGTTTTTAATTTTGGCATTGTTTTGCTTTTTATGTATTTGTTATCAATGAGTTTGCAAAATTATAAAAATTTATAATACTCTGCAATACTATAATCAAGAGATTTCAGAGGAGAAATCCCTTGATGTACAATTATTTCTTTTGAAAGATTATTTTGCCGCTTTTTTAGGGCTCATCATCATAATCATTCTCTTACCTTCTAGTTTAGGCATTTGGTCTACTTTTCCTACGTGTTCTAGCTCTTGAGCGAGTCTTAGAAGTAAGATTTCACCTTGGTCTTTGAAGATAATAGAACGTCCTTTGAAGAAAACATACGTTTTCAATTTAGAGCCTTCTTCTAAAAATTTCTCGGCATGTTTTTTCTTGAACTCGAAATCATGATCGTCTGTTTGAGGTCCGAATCTGATTTCTTTAACTACAACTTTTACTTGCTTAGCCTTGAGTTCCTTTTGTTTCTTCTTTTGTTCGTAAAGAAATTTTTTGTATTCAAGAACTCTACAGATATAAGGTTCTGCTTTATCTGAAATAACGACTAAATCAAGATCTTGTTCCTGAGCAATTGCAATAGCTCTTGCTAAAGGATACACTCCTGGTTCTACATTATCTCCTACTAAACGAACTTCCTTTGCGCGGATTTTTTCGTTAATTTGATGTAAGTCTTCTTGTACAGGGCGACGCATTGGTCCTCTTCCTCTGTGGTTAAATTTCTGTGCTATAGTTGTATAATTTTAAAGTTAATTTTTTTTAAAAATTTTAAATTATAGATTTTGAATTTTAAATTAAAACAAAATTCTTCTATAATTAAATCTAAAATTTCTTAGATTTTTGCTGCTTCTTTGAAATAGGTTACGAAATCTTCTAATTTCATTACTCCTAAATCGCCTTCTCCACGTCTTCTTACAGAAATGGTGCCGTTTTGTTCTTCATTTTCTCCTACGACTAACATAAACGGAATTTTCTTCAATTCTGCATCACGAATTTTCTTACCTGTTTTTTCGTTTCTGTCGTCAATTAATCCGCTAATATCGTGATTTTCTAATAATTGTGAAACTTTTTTAGCATAATCTACATATTTTTCAGAAATAGGCAGAATGATAAATTGATCTGGACTTAACCAAAGTGGGAAATCTCCTGCAGTGTTTTCTAATAGAATTGCAATGAAACGTTCCATAGAACCAAATGGTGCTCTGTGAATCATTACTGGTCTGTGTTTTTCATTGTCATTACCAGTGTACCAAAGGTCAAATCTCTCTGGTAAATTGTAATCTACCTGAATGGTTCCTAACTGCCAACTTCTGCCTAAAGCATCTTTTACCATAAAGTCTAATTTAGGACCGTAGAATGCAGCTTCGCCATATTCTACGATGGTTTTAAGACCTTTATTTTGTGCAGCAGTGATGATTGCATTTTCTGCTTTTTCCCAATTTTCTTCTGAACCGATATATTTTGATCTGTTTTCTTTGTCTCTAAGTGAAACTTGAGTCACGAAATCTTCGAATCCTAAGCTTTTGAAAACGTAAAGAACCAAGTCAATTACATCTTCAAACTCTTTTAATAATTGGTCTGGTGTACAGAATAAGTGAGCATCATCTTGAGTGAAACCTCTTACTCTGGTTAAACCGTGTAATTCACCAGATTGCTCGTATCTGTATACCGTTCCGAATTCTGCATACCTCTTAGGTAAATCTTTATAAGACCATTGAGAAGTTTTATAAATTTCGCAGTGATGCGGACAGTTCATTGGTTTTAAGAAAAATTCTTCGCCTTCGTTTGGCGTTTTAATGGATTGGAAAGAATCTGCTCCATATTTTTCATAGTGACCAGAAGTTTTGTACAATTCAATATTCCCAATATGAGGAGTCATTACAAATTCATAACCACCTTTTTTCTGAGCTTCTGAAAGGAAATTTTCTAATTTTTTTCTTAGCGCAGTTCCTTTTGGCAACCAAAGTGGTAAACCAGCACCTACTTTTTCAGAAAAAGCGAAGATTCCTAGTTCTTTTCCTAGTTTTCTGTGGTCTCTTCTTTTTGCTTCTTCTAATCTTTCTAGATATTCTGTCAATTCTTTTTGTTTAGGGAAAGAAATTCCGTAAACTCTAGTCAATTGCTTGTTTTTTTCGTCTCCTCTCCAATATGCTCCAGCTGCATTAAGAATTTTTACAGCTTTTACAATTCCTGTACTTGGAATGTGACCACCTCTACAAAGGTCTGTGAAGTTATCATGCGTACAGAACGTGATTTCGCCGTCTTGTAAATTTTCGATTAATTCAGTTTTGTAAGGATTGTCTGCATATTCTTTCAGTGCATCTGCTTTAGAAACCGAATAAAGATTGAAAGTCGCATCTTTTTTAGCGTTTTCGAGCATTTTTTTCTCGATTTTTTCAAAATCTTTTTCAGAAAGAGATTCATCACCGAAATCTACATCGTAATAAAATCCGTTTTCAATCGCAGGACCAATCGTCAATTTAGCATTTGGATAAAAATCTAAAATAGATTGAGCCAAAATGTGTGCTGAAGAATGCCAAAAAGCTTTCTTTCCTAAATCATCATTCCAGGTAAGCAACGTAAGCGTAGCATCTTCTGTAATTGGCGTCGTGACTTCTACTTGTTTGCCGTTTACCACAGCAGAAATAGTGTTTCTAGCCAAACCTTCAGAGATAGATTTTGCAACTTCTAGAGGTGTAACTACACCTTCAAACTCACGAATGCTTCCGTCTGGAAGAGTAATTTTAATCATTTTGGAATCCTAATTTTAATAATGTGCAAAAATAAGGATTTTTTTTGATGTTTCTTAAATTCAGAGCTAATATTAGAACTTAAAATAGAAAACCGAAGAAATTACGCTTCGGTTTTATTTTGTTCGGTATTGTCTGTTCTGCCATCTTGGTGAAGTTTAGAAGTTTTTTTGACTTGTTTTTCTTCAACTTTAGAAGCACCTTCTAATCTTGGAGTTTGAGGCAGATTAGGAAAATCTTGATTTTGTTTAGCGTTTTGCGCGTTATTTTCTGCGGTATTTTTTCTTTTATCTTTTTCCATGATTTTTGAATTTTTAAGTTATTCAAAATTCTGGAAAATTCTTAGGAAATCTGTTATACAATATTGTGAAAAGTTTTTAGAATTTAGACAAATCAAAACTTTGCGTTTCGTCTACGATTTCATAATTTAATGCTTTAGCTAAAACGAAAATTTCATTCAAATTCGTCATTAATTGTTTTCTGCCTTCTGTTCTCAACTTGTTTTGATCAACAGTTTTTTCGGCATTTTTTCTAGCATTATTGGTGATTCTTTTGAAGTCTTCTTCAGAAAAACGATCGAAAAATGAATCGTCAAGCGAAGTGATTTCTGCATCCGTAAAAATCTTGATGTCAGCATTTGGGATTTCTTTGATAATCATTTTTTTATCAACAGAATCTACCTCGATTTTCATTTTTTTCAAATCATAAGTGACCTGTGCTTTTGCTTTGGTGAAAATCACGATTTCTTTTTCACTAGAAGGTAAACCTTTGATTCCAAAAAGTTGATTGGTGATTTTGGTTTTTTGCAAGTTCGAAAAATCTTGTTCTATCACCACCATTTTATTCATTTTAGAAATTTGGTTGGTGAGCACATAGTAATCCGTAGAAACTTGGTCATCATTTTTGCCAAAATTTCTGAAAAAATAAACGAGCAATAAAGTAAGGATTACACCTATGGTAAAACCAATGATTTGTTTAATGTAATTCATTATTTTTTGATAATGTTCAATAAATCTTTTTCAATAAAACCAGTTTCTGGTTCTTCAATTATTCTACCAATTTCCTTGCCATATTTTTCTACGATAATGGTAGGAACGTGCGTAATGTTATATTTTACTTCTTCACCATCTGGAGCTTGTTTCTGTCTGTTTACCCCAATGATTTGGAGTTTGCTTTCAGGGAATTTGGTTTCTTCTAGAATTTTCATCAGTCTAGGGAAATTTCTTTTGCTGTCTCCGCACCAAGTTCCTAGAAATACGATGATATTATATGAATTGATTTTTTCTTTCTTTAAGCCTTCTAGAGCGGTTTTATCGATAGGATAGATGGTGTAATTTTCATCATACCAAGCTTTGTAAGGCTCTTTTTGAAATTGGTCTAAAGATTGGCTTCCTAGAAGCATTTTTCCGTATTCTGGAGTGTCAATTTCTCTATTGATGATTACTTTTTGAGCGCAAGAATTAAGTGCCATACCTAAAATGATTAATGTGATTATTTTTTTCATTTTTTTCAAAATTATGTGTTTATTTTTCTAATATACTTTTGAGATTTGCACTAGAATAGTACTTATTTTTTAAAACTTTATTGTCTGAAACTCTGTGTACATTATATTTGTCTCCAGACATTTCGTAATAAGCATTTTCTCCTCTTGAAGTGTAAAATTCTACAGTTTCTTGGGCTTGTTCTTCTGTTTCACAAGCTTTTGACATGTTAGAACGCTGTACTTCATTAAACAAATCTACAAATTTTTCGCCTAAACCAAATTCAAGAACTGCGCCAGAAAGTACATATTGTAAATCACAAAGTGCATCTGCAATTTCTACGATGTCTTGGTCTTCAATGGCTTGTTTCAGTTCGTTTAATTCTTCCTGAAGTAAAGCAATTCTAAGGTTGCATCTTTCTGCAGAAGGAATCTGTGGATTTTCTAAAATAGGTGCGTTGAAAGTTCTGTGAAATTCTGCAACTTGGTTTAAACTGTCTATTTTTTCCATTTAATTTTTATGATTTTTTATCTATTAATTTAAAACTTCTTTTAAGCATAATTGGAGTAGAAAGAGTGGTGAGAACTCCCATAATTACTAGAATGGAGAATACTTCAGCGTTAATGAGTCCTGCTTTGTAAGCAATATTTGCAATCACTAATTCCATGATTCCCCTTGCATTGAGACCAATCCCAAGTGTAAGTGAATTTTTGCTGTCTAAACCAGCCATTCTTCCTCCAAAATAGCCTCCAAAAATTTTAGAAAAATATGAAACGGCAATTACGGTGAGTAAAAGTCCAATATTTTGGATAGAAGTCACATTAAATTCTAAGCCAATTCCTGCAAAGAAAATTGGCGCCAAAAATCCCATTGCTAAACCATTTGTTGTTTTATGAAAGGAATCTAAATGTTTTTTGCCTACTAAATTTTCGCTGATGAGCATCGCTGCAAAAAATGCTCCGATGATGAAATGAAGTCCTAAAGATTCTGTAATAGTAGAAAATGTAAGTACAAAAACGAAAAATATAGCATAAAGTGATTCTTTTCCTTTTAATAAAAGTAGTAATTTATTCAATTGTCTTTCGAAGTAATTCTCTCGATTAGACAATTTCTTAATTAAATAATAAGCAGCGAATAAAATCACTACAAAAATGGTTAGTTTTAATAGAGAAATTGAAGCGTTTTTTACCACATTTGAAAGGGTCATTTCGCTGTCATTGATATTAAGGATAAGTCCTAAAATGGTAAGTGCAATAACATCATCAAAAATGGCAACCGATATGATTTTTTGACCAATATAAGAGTTGATTTTGCCTAAATCCATTAAAATTCTAATACTTACAGGTAATGCAGTGATGGCTACGCATAATCCTATAAATACGGTGGTCATGATGTCTTTGTCAAAATAATAACCTACGGCAATTCCACTTAAAATAGGTACAAAAAACGCCATCAATGAAATGATGATATTTCTGCCTTTTAAAGATTTTAAAATGTCATCTAAGTTGATTTCCAATCCGGCAATAATCACTAAAAGGAAAATTCCCAATTCTGAAATGACTTTGATGTCTTCTGTTCTGTGAACAATGTTTAAAAGTGAAGGACCTACAATAATTCCGGCTATAATTTCGCCAATCATAGCAGGTTGTTTGAACCTTTCAAAAATTTCACCAAAAACTTTTGCTACCACTAATAAAATGAGCAAATTGGTGAAAAAAGGAAGTTCAAAATGAGGCATATTGAATCCCATAGTTTTCTCTTAATTTTTGACAAAAATATAATTTAAAATCGACAAATAAATAAAGGCAACTAAAATTTAGTTGCCTTTATGATTAAATTTAATTAATGATTTTATTCCTTGATGAAAATCTTAGAAACGTGGTCTATTTTTAGGATATAATTACCTTTTGGAAGACCATTTACTTGAATGGTATCATTTGTAAGTTTTCCTTTTTGAACTAATTTTCCAGAGAAATCTAGGATTTCGTAGTTAGAATTGTTTTTTACATTTTTCACCATCATTAGATCTCCTTTTACAGGATTTGGCAAAATAAGTAAATCTGTAGGAAGGTTAGTAGTATCTCTTACACTTAGAGCACTAGCAGGGTTTGGAGTTCCAATGTTATCGCAATTGGGAACTGTTGTAGTGATTGCAAGTGCGTCCCATTCAGTTGGAGTATAAACTGTATTTGGCATAATAACATTTCTCCTCAAATCCGTATCTTTTGCAAAATTAGAAGAACTATTAAATGTTCCAACAACATCAATCAATGTACCATTTTTAAATAAGCCTACTGGGTCATTACCGTTAAAATCTATAGGAGCGCCTCCTACACTTTGAGCAGTAAAATTACAAGTAGATAATGATGTAGAAGTGTTTTTAAGTACAAGAGTAGATTTAGGGTTAATGGTTCCGGTTAGTTTAAGTTCGTTATTCCATGCTCCAGAGCCATCAGCTTGTTTCTTGATAGAGTACGCACTTAATGAAATTGCAGAAAGCGTAGGATTTGTAATTTCTAATACTTTATTATTGCTAGTGCCTTCGTAATATTCTGAAATGTAAAGTTCTGTAGCGGCAGGAGCAGCTAAAGTAGTTACGGAAACTGCATTACTTAATGGAGAAACATTTCCTGCTAAATCTTTGGCCTTTACGGTAAAGATATAAGTGGTAGACGCTGTAAGTCCTGTTACTGTATAAGGAGAAGTTGTTACTGACGTAATAAGTACTCCATCTTTATAAATTTCATATCCAGTTACCCCTATATTGTCTGTTGCTCCTGTAAATGTTAAAATTGTAGAAACATTTGTAGTTGCCGAAGCTGAAAGTGTAGGAGTTGTAGGAGCCTCTGTGTCTGGAGCTAATGTTGTAATATTTACTGCATTACTGTTTTCAGAGATATTATTAGAAGCATCTTTAGCTTTTACTGTAAAAGTATAGCTTGTAGAGGCGGTTAATCCATTTACCGTATATGGGGAAGAATTGGTGTTAGTAAGGAAATTTCCATCTTTATAAATGTCATAGCTTGTTACTCCAATATTGTCAGTGGCGCCAGCCCAGCTTAAAGTTGTTGTGCTAGAAGTGGTATTACCAGCGGTTAAGTTAGGAGCGGTTGGAGCTTGGGTGTCAGGAGGAGTAATAGAAAAATTAGCTGTATTTACATTAAAGAAAACACCGCTAGAAGCTTTTACCATAAACCTACATGTGTTGCTAGTGATATTAGGAATGGTAACGCTTTGAGAGCCATCATTTGGGGTTCCTGTAAGAATATTATCCCAAGTATTTCCACCATCTGTAGAAAGTAAAATATCTACATTTGAAGAGAGTGTATTTGTATTTGCCACATTCCAAGTTATGGTTTGAGAAGAACCTTGAGGGAATGAAACTCCTGCAGAATTCTGTGAAGTTACAGTAAATGGTCCATAATTAGAATTTACGGTTACAATCATATCATCATATGAATTACCTGCTCCATTAGCTTTGTTATCTCTTACTGTGAATCGGAATTTCATGCTTCTACTTACAGATGGTAGTACTTCCACTGTAATTTCTGATCCTGCTGTACTTGTAGAACCATTAAGAACCGAACTCATTTTTGGGAAGTATCTCACAGGTGTGTTAGTAGCAGGGTAAGATCTAAATGCAGGACCTGATGTTTTAGTTGCAGAAGGGTTTGTAGTAGATGCATTTTGTACATCCATTTGCTCCCAACTAAAAGTAAGGTTGTCGTTATTTATATCTGTTCCTGTTCCTATAAGTATAAAAGGAGTACTTTTAGGAACTGTCACATCTGCACCAGCATTGGCTGTAGGTGCGGTATTTCCTGTTGGAATGTTTATTGAACAATTTCCACTAGAACTTTTCACATAGTCTGTAATCTGTTGAATAGAAATTGCATGGAAATATGGATCAGAGTGTGCTTGTATATCTTTAGTAGTGATCCCAGCATATCCCATGATGGTAGAGCCACTTCCTGGTTCTACTTGCGCAATTGTTCCTTCTGAACCATGAGTGAAAGTATGATTTCCACCAAACTGGTGTCCCATTTCGTGTGCTACATAATCTATATCGAAGCTATCACCAGAAGGGATATTGTCTGCGGGAGAAGTGAATCCTTGACCTTTATACCAATACCATTGTTCAACTGAATCATAAGAGGTGTTATTATTACAAACGCATCCAATACATCCTGCATTGCCACCACCACCACTAGCACCAAATAAGTGTCCTATATCAAATTTACTGTCACCAATTCCGTATGTTGATCCATGTAATACATTCATTAATTCTGTATTCCATGCACCATCTACTCCAGTACTGGAACTAGAGTAAGGATCTGATGAAGCAGAAGTAAATATAATGTTTTCTTGTTCTGGAATAAGAATTAATCTCATAGCAAAATCATTTTCAAAAACACCATTAACTCTGGTCATGGTATTATTCATAGCTGCTAAAGCAAGTGCTTTAGTTCCTCCAAAATATTGAGTGTACTCTCCAGTACAAGATAAAGCTAAGCGATAAGTTCTTAATAAACCATCATCTGCACTTAAGATTTTTCCCATTTTTAGACCGTCGGTAGAACTTTTTGCTGAAGTAGCGCATTCAAATTTGTTTTTTGAACTTCCTTTGTCTGATTTTTTATATACTACATAAGTAGAATTGTTATTGTCATAAGGTTCTACAAAAACTGCTTCTTTGCCAAGTCTTAACTGCATAGACGAAAGTCCAAGAGGAGAAAGGCTGAAATAAATTTTTGCAGATTTTCCATCAATGCTTTCACCATAATAGGTTGCTATTTCTGGATGTGCAGCTTCTAGTTCTGGTGAGAAGTTAGAAGTCTTATAAATGCTGAAATTTTGAAATTCACTTTCAGAAACGGGAAACGAAACAGTAACCGCAGATTTTGAAAGTTTGGTTGTTTTTCTAGGGGATTCCGAAATAATTTGTTTCAGTTTATCTACGTCTAGATTAAACAGTGTAGGTTTGCTAATTGTTCTTTTGTTTGCTCTAATTTCTTTGTTTTTTAGACCTTTTGCGGGTGTCCACAAATTGTCATTTTGTCCAAAAATTAAAGTAAAACAAAGAAGAGCAAAAAGAGATAGTAGTGTCTTCTTCATAGTTAATTTTTTAAAAAGGACAACAAAGCTAGTAAATATCAATTAATTACAAGTAATTAAATTAATATTTTTTTTAAAAGTTAATATATTAGTTAAATCTAATTCATAAAAAAGCCATACTAAAAAAGTATGGCTTGATGCATTGTATTTATGTTTTTATCTTGTAATTTCTCTCCCAATTACTAATCTTTGGATTTCAGAGGTTCCTTCTCCTATGGTGCAAAGTTTAGAATCTCTGTAGTATTTTTCCGCAGGGAAGTCTTTAGTATAGCCGTAACCACCAAAAATCTGAAGAGCATTATTGGCAATTCTTACACAAGCTTCAGAAGCATAAAGTTTTGCCATTGCGCCTTCTTTAGTCATTTTTTGCTTATTATTTTTAAGTTCTGATGCTCTTTGAATCAATAATTCTGCAGCATCTATTTCTGTTGCCATATCAGCTAACATAAAATTTACCGCTTGGAAATTAGAAATAGATTTCCCAAATTGATGTCTTTCTTGAGCATATTTCAGAGCGGCTTTATAAGCTCCTCTTGCAATTCCTAAACTCAGAGCAGCAATAGAAATTCTACCTCCATCAAGAATTTTCATAGCTTGTTTAAATCCATCACCTACTTCTCCTAATCTATGAGAATCTGGAATTCTCACATTGTCAAAAATCAATTCTGCAGTTTCAGAAGCTCGCATTCCGAGTTTATTTTCTTTTTTGCCAGAAGTAAATCCGGGCATTCCTTTTTCTAGAACGAAAGCAGTAGAATTGTTAGGTGTTCCTTTTTCGCCAGTTCTGGTCATTACTACAGCAATGTCTCCAGAAATAGCATGGGTAATGAAGTTTTTAGCACCATTAATCACCCATTCGTCACCATCTTTAACAGCAGTGGTAGACATTCCTCCTGCATCTGAACCGGTATTATGTTCGGTTAAACCCCAAGCTCCAATTACCTGACCACTCGCTAATTTTGGTAACCATTTTTTTCTTTGTTCTTCATTTCCAAATTCATAGATATGATTGGTGCAAAGTGAATTATGTGCAGCTACAGAAAGACCAATAGAAGGGTCTACTTGTGAAATTTCATCTAAAATAGCTACGTATTCATGATAGCCCAATCCAGAACCTCCGTATTCTTCTGGAATGATGATTCCCATGAATCCCATTTCGCCTAACTTATGGAATAAATCTACTGGGAAAGTTTGGCTTTCGTCCCATTCCATAATGTGAGGTCTAATGTTTACTTCTGCAAAATCTCTTGCAGTTTCGGCTATCATTTTTAGATTATTTAATATTTCTGTATTCATAAATTTTTGTTTGCTCAAATATAATTGAAAAACTTTAGGCGTAAAAATATTTTTTTGAATCAAATTTAAAAAAAGAGATATTTATCATGCTAATTTTTAACCTTTTGATTTTCAGTTTTCAACTCCTATTACTTATTTTTTATGTTAAATAATGTAGTATCTTTGTAGACCCTATAAAATCGAAATGAAGAAGTTTTTACTATTTTTATTTATCGTGCCAATAAGTTATTGTGCACAGATTCCTGTTGGTTATTATAACGGAACTGAAGGATTAACTGGCTATGCACTAAAAAGTAAAGTGCATGAAATTATTTCACAAAAAATATTTTCTTACAGTTATAGTCAAATAGGACCACTGTATGCTTATACAGATTTAGATAAATATTATGAAAATGACAATACCGTTTTAGATATTTACTCTGAAAAACCAACGGAAGCAGACAGTTATAATTATAATTTAACACAGAATATAAGTTCTGCAACAGCTGAAGGTGAAGGTTGGAATAAGGAACACGGAATGCCTCAAAGTACTTATTATGGAATTTATCCTATGTATTCTGATATGCATTATTTAATTCCTGCTGATGCTAGAATTAATCAGTTAAGAAGTAACTATCCGTATGCAAGAAATAATGGCGAATCTAATGTTTTCAGCAATGGTTCAAAAAGAGGAAAAAGTACTACACCTGGCTACAGTAATTTAGTATATGAACCCATAGATGAATTCAAAGGAGATGTGGCGAGATATTTATTGTATTTTGCAGTAAGATACGAAGGAAATCTGAACCTTTATAATCATCAACTATCTACTATGCCTCTTGATGGAAGCGAAGAAAAAGCTTTTGAAGATTGGTATATCGCCATGCTTAAGGATTGGAATGCACTAGACCCTGTTTCACAGAAAGAAAGAGATAGAAATAATGCAGTTTTTGCTATTCAAAAAATAAGAAATCCTTTTATAGACCATCCAGAATGGGTAAATATGATTTGGAGTGAAACACCAGATGCAGTTGCTCCTCAAGCTCCTTCTAATTTGTCGATTTCGCAAGTAGGCAAGAATTTTGTTACCCTTTCGTGGACGCCTAGTTCAGATACAGATGTATTAGGATATAAAGTTTATGTAAATGGGACTTATGTAAAATATTCTAAAACCAATTCGGTTACCATTGATAGATTATCTCCTTCTACAGCATATAATGTGACTGTAAAAGCTTATGATAAAGGATATTTACTTTCTCCAGATAGTAACCAAGTTTCTGCAACTACTTTGTCATCAGATAATTTTGCTAAAGATTTAATGATTACAAAATATATAGAAGGCACTACAAGTAGTACTTCCGACATCTATAATACCGCTATTGAAATTACTAATCTTACTGGTCACGATGTGAATTTAGGTAACTATTACTTGAATATAGAATTTAAAAGTTCTACCTCTTATTACTTATCAGATCCTTATCAATTAGAAGGTAAAATAGCTCACGGTGAAAGTATTGTGATTATTAATCCTAAATCTAATTTTGATGGAGTAGATGTTAATCAATATAAATTTGTGACCAATTCTGCACCATTAACCTTTACAGGAAGTCAATATGTAGAACTTTCTTACGGCACTAAAACCATAAAAACTATTTCTACAAATAATTATGAAATGTTATTTGAAACGGTAGATGCTGTAGGTTCAAGAGGAGTTTCTAATACGAATGCTAATAAATCACTTTACAGAAAATCTAATATAAGCAATCCTAATGATGCTTTTAATACCTCTGAGTGGACAGAATACGGAATGAATTATACAATAGGATTAGGACGTTTCTTGGCCACAAATGAACCTGAAAAAGTAGAATTAGCATTTGAAATTTATCCAAATCCAGTTACTGAAAAGCTTTATGTAACTGGTAAAAATCTTTCTAAAGTTTCAAAAGCTACTATCTATGATGTTTCGGGAAAATTAATTCAAGAAATTAATAATCCTTTCAATAATTTTAATAGCATTGATGTTTCAAATTATAAAACAGGTATTTATATTTTAAAAATTAATGAAAATTCTTATAAATTTTTGAAAAAGTAATTTTGTGATTGCCTATTTCAAGTACAATCGCATTTTAGCTTCATCTTCGGGTTTTGCTTTCATCTTTTCAAAAATGGTAGATTCTTTCGGGAAACTAATTCTGTAATAGATGATTTTATTGGCATAATATCTGAAATAAGGATGGTTTTTCAACCAATCTTCGGGAGCATCTAATAAACTAAATTTTTGAACATTCATATTATTTACCGGAGAGGCATTGATAAGTTTCTCCGCTAAATTTTTGTCAATATTATACGTTTCTAAAATCTGACTGCTTTTCACAAAACCACCCAGTTTATTTCTAAAACCAATAAAACTTGCTGCAGATTTTTCGTCAAAACCAAATTCTATAAGTTGCTGAAATGTTATTTTATTCAAATCTGTTTTACTAAAGTCAGTAACATTTTTTGCTTTTTCAGGAAGGTTTTGTGCTGTATTTTCTGAAGTTTTTTGAATGAAATTCAATTTAATGTAAGGCTTTAATTCATTGAATTTCTCTTCTGAAATCACAAAGCATTTTTTAATATCTTCTAATGATTTGAAGCTACCTTTCAAATTTCGTTCTCTATAATTTACAATAACTAAAGCCTGTTTTTCGCTAAAACCTAATTTTTGCCAACCATTTGTATCTAAACTGTTCGGGTCAAATTCAAAGTATTGAATTTTAGGTTTTTCGGAAGCAGTATTTTGGTATTTTCTTTCAAAATTTTCGGGTGTTTTTTCTGGAAGAAGCAAGAAAGGAGAGAGTTTTTGGTAATTTTCTGGACTGATGATGAAGCATTCTTTAAATTTTTCTTTACTCACAAAACTTCCGCCTAAATATTGCTTGTATTTAATGATTGCAGCAGCTTGTTTCTCCGAAAAGCCTAATTTTGCCCAATCTTTTTGAGAATATTCGTCTGGATTGAATTTACCTTTAATTAGGAGCTCTTTATGCTCAAATTTTGTAAAATTTTTCTGTGAATTTTTAGAATTATTTTCGGGTAAAAGAATGTAGGGTTCTAGTTCTGCAAACTTTTCTTCGGAGATAGAATAGCATTTTTTCAGTTGTTCTTTAGAAGTGAAATTACCGCCTACAATTTCCTTATATTTTAAAATGGTTTTCACTTGTTTGGCAGTAAAACCTAAGTTTTCCCATTGCTTTTCATTGAGCTGATTTGGGTCAAAATCTGTAAGAAAAAGTTGAGGTTCGTTGCTATTTATAAAATGAATTTCAGGGAATTTTGTTTCTTGTTTTCCTTTGTAAACAAGATAACTTAATTGAAATATGACAATGAAAATTCCGAGTAAAGAAAGAGCATAGAATTGCTTTTTCCTTATTTCAAAAGGTAATTTGGGTTTCATGGTGTTTGTTTTACCCAAATATAAGAATTTTCAGAAAAACTAAATGAAATTTTTAAACGGCTTCGTCTCTATCTAATAATGAGTTTTTAAGTTTTAAAAGTTCAGATTTTACAAATTCTAAACGGTCTAAAACTTCTACCGTTTCATTGATTTTTTGATTGGTAGTAAGTGCAATTCTGGCGCCGTCTAAAGTATAACCCTTTTCTTTTACGAGATGATAAATGATTTTTAGATTTTTGATGTCTTCTGGAGTAAAATAACGGTTTCCTTTTTTGTTTTTCTTAGGTTTTATAATAGGAAATTCTTGCTCCCAATATCTGATTAAGGAAGCATTTACACCGAAAGCTTTTGAAACTTCTCCTATAGAATAGTATAATTTGTCTGGTAAATTGAGTTTCATAGTCTATAAAATCGAATTTCAAAGATAGAAATTTTTTTGTTTTAAAGAGCTATCGTAACTTGCCAAGAAATTTAAATCTCATGTTTAAAAAAATCACTGCACTTTTCTTCGCTTTCTTACTGATTGTAAATTGTTCTTCAAAAAAATCCATAATATCAAATGATTTGGTTCAAGAAAATACAGAAATAGAGCTTATTTCCAGCCAATTTAGTTTTACAGAAGGTCCTGCTTCTGATGCGTTTGGAAATGTTTATTTTACAGATCAACCCAATGACAAAATTTACGTTTGGAACTGGAAAACCAATCAAATTGAAGAATTTTTAGATAAAACAGGAAGAGCAAACGGAACTTTTTTTGACCAAAAAGGAAATTTATTGACGTGTTCTGATGAAAACGGAGAAATTTGGAAAATCAACGAAGATGGAGTAGCAGAAGTGTTAACCACCAGTTTTGAAGGCAAAAGATTAAACGGTCCTAATGATTTATGGGTAGATGAAAACAACGGAATTTATTTTACAGACCCGTTATATGTGAGAGATTATTGGAAAAATTTCAAACAAGAAATTCCTGAAAAAAACTTGTATTACAGAAATTCTGATGGTAAAATTACCAAATTAGATACTTTCACTCAACCCAATGGAATTGTAGGAAGTCAGAAATTGAAAAAATTATACGTTTCTGATATTGATGCTGGTAAAACTTATGTTTATGACATTCAAGGAGATGGGAAATTGACAAATAAAAAATTATTTTGCAATTTAGGTTCAGATGGAATGACTTTAGATAATCTCGGAAACCTTTATTTAACTGGAAAAGGAGTAACGGTTTTTAATAAATATGGAGAACAAATTCATCATATTTCTGTGCCAGAAAATTGGACGGCAAATGTAACTTTCGGTGGCGAAAATTTCTCTACTCTGTTTATAACTGCTTCTAAATCAGTTTACACGCTAAAAATGAATGTTTCAGGAATTAAATAATAAACGAAATAAAAATGCCAAAGAAATTTATCTTTGGCATTTATTTTAATAAGCGATTTCCATTTTTATTTTCTTGCCTTTCAGCTTTTCATTGGCAAGTTTTTTCAGAACATCCTTTACTTTATTCCTCGCAACTGCAACGTAAGAAGTGGTGTCTTTTACTTCAATAATACCGACATCTTCTTTGGCTAATTCTCCTTTTTTGATAAGGTAACCTACAATGTCTACTTTGTTGACTTTATCTTTTTTTCCTGCGCTGATGTAAATCGTTTGGAAAGGAGTTTTTGCCGGAATTCTGTAATTTTCAGTAACGTTTTCTTCTGGTGTATTGACTTTAATGAAAGGGAAATTTTCTTCCTCAGTCATAATTAAGTAAGCAAAACCTTTGGCGTGCATTCTTGCAGTTCTTCCGTTTCTGTGGATGAAAGCATCTTCTTTTGGAGGTAATTGATAATGCACAATAGATTCTACTTCGGGAATATCTAAACCTCTGGAAGCCAAATCGGTAGTAATTAAAATTCGGGTAGAATCGTTTCTGAATTTCAACAAAGCGCGTTCTCTTTCGTCTTGTTCCATACCACCGTGAAATGTTTCTTTATCGATGCCTTTTTCTCTTAAAAGTTCAGAAATTCTATCCACTGCATCTCTGTGATTGCAGAAAATTAGTGTTCTTTTGTTCCCGATTTTGCAAATGAGTTTAAAAAGTGTTTCCAATTTTTCTTCTGGAATCGTCATCACTTTTTTTAGTTGAATATTAGGTTTTGCTTCGCCTAATTTTAAAAAGTTGATGGTCTTTTCATTTTCTAATCCTACAAATTTCGGAATATTATCCATCGCAGTTGCTGAAGTTAGAAAACGCTGAGAAATATTTTTTAAAGAATTGATAATGAAATTCATGTCTTCTTCAAAGCCTAATTCTAAAGCTTTGTCAAATTCATCTAAAACCAAAGTTTTAATGGTTTTGGGCTCGAAATTATTATTTTTGAGATGATACGCAATTCTCCCAGGTGTTCCAATTAAAACAGCAGGAGCCTGAGTAAGATTATTGATTTCAATTTTTTTATCGTGACCGCCATAGCAAATAGTTACCTTGAAATTGGTTCCCATATTTTTGAAAACTTGTTCTATTTGAAGAGCCAATTCTCTTGCGGGAACCAGAATAATCGCTTGAATTCCCGAAATATCTTTTTGTAAATTTCTAAGTACTGGAAACAAAAACGCGAGCGTTTTTCCCGAACCTGTTGGGGAAAGTAAAATGATATCTTGTTCGTTTTCAGATGCTTGAAAGGTAGATTTCTGCATTTGATTCATTTCTTGAATCTGCAGTTTTTCATAGATTGGTTGTAATTCCATTTTGCAAATTTAAGATAAAGGTTTGGGTTTATCAGAATCTTATTGATAATGCATTAAATTAAGGTCTTGATTAAGTATATTTTAAGCTGAATAATTCTTTGAAAATTAGCAGAAAAAGTCATTGCTATTTTATAAAAAATTTGTAATTTTGCACCACTTTTGTGGAAGTAGTTTTGGCGAAGTAAAACATTAGTAATTAACATCTTCCGTATTTTTTAGAATCCACATAATGCCAAAGCTAAAAAAGAAGGAATACAAATTTTTTTATTATGTCTGAATTGACAAACCAAGAAGCATTATTAAATGCAAACGTAGCACCAGAACAATTTGATTGGGATTCTTTTGAATCAGGTCTTGACGCTGATGCAAGAAAAGAAAAAAATGATTTAGAAGAAATCTACAAAGGTTCTCTTAATGATCTTTCTGAAACTGATGTAATCATCGGTAAAGTAGTAAGATTAACTGATAAAGAAGCGATTGTAGATATCAATTTCAAATCAGAAGGTGTAATTTCTCTTAACGAATTCCGTTACAACCAAGGTTTACAAGTAGGTGATGAAGTAGAAGTAATGGTAGACAGAAGAGAAGATAAATCTGGTCAATTACAATTATCTCACAAAAAAGCTAGAACGCTTAAAGCTTGGGATAGAGTAAATGAATACCACGAGTCTGGAGAAATCGTAAACGGTTTCGTAAAATCTAGAACTAAAGGTGGTATGATTGTAGATGTTTTCGGTATCGAAGCATTTTTACCAGGTTCTCAAATTGATGTTAAACCAATCAAAGATTACGATCAATTCGTAGGTAAAACTATGGAATTCAAAGTGGTGAAAATCAACCCAGAATTCAAAAACGTAGTAGTATCTCACAAAGCGTTAATCGAAGCTGATATCGAAGGTCAGAAAAAAGAAATCATCGCTCAATTAGAGAAAGGTCAAGTTCTTGAAGGAACAGTTAAGAACATTACTTCTTACGGTGTATTCATCGATTTAGGAGGTGTAGATGGTCTTATCCACATTACAGATCTTTCTTGGTCTAGAGTTAACCATCCATCAGAAATTCTTTCAGACGGACAAGTGGTAAAAGTGGTTATCCTTGATTTCGATGATGAGAAAACTAGAATCCAATTAGGTATGAAGCAATTAGAAGCTCATCCTTGGGATGCTCTTTCTGCTGACTTAAAAGTAGGTGACAAAGTAAAAGGAAAAGTAGTAGTTCTTGCTGACTATGGTGCATTCGTAGAAGTTGCTCCAGGTGTAGAAGGTCTTATCCACGTTTCTGAAATGTCTTGGTCTACTCACTTAAGATCTGCTGGTGATTTCGTGAAAATTGGTGACGAAGTAGAAGCTGTAGTTCTTACTTTAGATAGAGAAGAAAGAAAAATTTCTTTAGGAATTAAGCAATTAACTCCAGATCCATGGGCTGATATCCAAACTAAATATCCAGTTGGTTCTCAACACGTTGGAACTGTAAGAAACTTCACTAACTTTGGTGTATTCGTAGAACTAGAAGAAGGAATTGATGGTCTTATCTACATTTCTGATCTTTCTTGGACTAAGAAAATCAAGCATCCATCTGAGTTCTGTGCTGTAGGTGATAAACTAGACGTAATCGTTCTAGAATTAGATACTGAAGCTAGAAGACTTTCTTTAGGTCACAAACAATTAACTGAAAATCCTTGGGATAAATTCGAAACTAAATATGCAGAAGGAACTGTTCACTCAGGAAAAGCTACAGATGTTTTCGATAAAGGTGCTCAAGTTCAGTTCGAAGATGCTGAAGTAGAAGCTTTCGCTCCTTCTAGATTATTAGAAAAAGAAGATGGTTCTAAAATCAAAAAAGGTGAAACTGCTGATTTCAAAGTAATCGAGTTCAATAAAGAATTCAAAAGAGTAGTAGTATCTCACACTGGTATCTTCAGAGATGAAGAGAAAAAAGCTGCAAAGGAATCTAAGCCAGCTGCATCTTCTTCAGGTGAAGAAAAATCTACACTTGGTGATATCGATGCTTTAGCAGAATTAAAGAAAAGAATGGAAGAAGGTAAATAATCTTCCTGAGATTTCATAAATTTTAAACCGTCTCATTTTATAAATGAGGCGGTTTTTTATGTTTACCCTATAACTCATTGATTTACTTGTCATTGATTTCAGTTTTTATCAATAAAAATTACAAAAGATATTTGCTTGTTTCAAAGAAAATTAATAATTTTACAACCTGTTAATCAACCTCTGACGAAAGCCGTGAACGTTGTTTAGCTTTCCAAAAATTATTTTTATAAAAAATGGATTTATTAAAGTACGTACAAGACAAGTACATTGCTAAAAAAGAATTCCCAGAATTCAAAGCTGGTGATACCATTACTGTGTATTACGAAATTAAAGAAGGTAACAAAACGAGAACTCAGTTCTTCAAAGGAGTTGTAATCCAACTAAGAGGAACAGGTGCTACTAAAACTTTCACCATCAGAAAAATGAGCGGTGATGTAGGAGTAGAAAGAGTTTTTCCAATCAACATGCCTGCTTTACAAAAAATTGAAGTAGATAGAAGAGGAAAAGTTAGAAGATCTAGAATTTTCTACTTCAGAGATCTTAGAGGTAAGAGAGCAAGAATCAAAGATGCTGCTTACAAAAAGTAATCACCTCTCTAGAAAAAAGAATAAAAGCATTCCAAAAATTTTTGGAATGCTTTTTTATTTTATGGAATCTAAGAATTTTTAATTTCTATTCATCACATCATCAATCACATTATCACATCATCACATCATCACATTAACTAGGGTTCAAAAGCTTCAAATTTTCCGTTTTCGTAGAAGAAAACAATTCTCTTGATTTTATTTTCTGTAGGTAAATTTGCAATTGATTGATTTACAATATTTTGAACTTCTGAAATGTCTTCCTGAACTTCTAATCGCTGAGAATCGCTTATTTTTTCTTTTTTTGGAGTAGGGAAAGATGTATTAGATTCTCGCGGTGTTTCTTTTTGAAGATTTTCTTGAATGAAAATTTCATTTTTATAATCTTCATCAATTAATGTAAAAAGATCAGGCGAAGAATTTTCTTCCTCTAGATTTATTTTCGATTCGCTAGTGGATAGAGCAGAATCATTTTGTAGCATTTCTCCTTGACCTAAAATAATCCAATCCCAACTGATTTCAGGAAATCTGTTTTTGATCTTGACAATGAATTCTAGGGAAGGTTTATTTCTCCCCGAAATGATATGTGAAATACTGGAACGCTGAACATCTATTTCGTCTGCAAATTCTGATGCGGTAAATCCAGAATATTCTAAAATTTTAGTAAATCTGTCATTTATATTCATGTTACAAATGTAATAATTATAATTTACATAAGTAAATACAATTGTAAACAAAGGAAAAATTCACAATTTTACATTTGTATAAACATCACTAAAAACATTATGAATAAAGGATTTCAATTAATTTACAATATTAAAATTCTAAATTATTTTTCTAATAAAAACACAAAAAAAACTCTCATTACTGAGAGTTTAAATTTTTATTCGTGATGATGAAGATGTTTTTCATCTTCTTGATTAAATTTCAGTTTCCTGTCTTTTTTCTTCTCTGGAAACAGTAATGAGAAGAATACACTAGCTCCTAAAATGCTTACAATAATTAACAGTGAATGCGTAGTAGTAAAGCCCCATTCTTCTAGATAACTATGTCCTAGCATTTTTAAACCAATGAATGTAAGTAATGCTGCTAAACCAATTTTTAAGAATCTAAACTTATCGATAATTCCTGCTAATAAGAAGAACATAGAACGAAGTCCGATAATTGCAAAAATGTTTGAAAAGAAGACAATATAAGGATCTTTAGTCACCGAAAATATTGCAGGAATAGAGTCTACTGCAAAAATCAAATCGGTAAATTCTATAATAATAAGAACTAAGAATAATGGGGTAAGTTTCTTAACTCCATCAATTGTTACAAAGAATTTACTGCCTACAAAATGTGGATGAACTTTAAAATATTTATTGGCAAATCTTACAACAGGGTGGTTCTGAGTATCTATTTCCTCATCTTTATCTTTATCCACAAACATTTTGATACCTGTAAACACTAAAAATGCTCCAAATACATACATTATCCAGCTGAATTTCTCAATTAAAGCTGCGCCTACGAAGATGAAGATGAAACGCATAACGATAGCGCCTAAAATGCCCCAAAAAAGAACTCTGTGGTAATTTCTTTGTGCCACTCCGAAAGCTGTAAATACCAACACGATTACAAATATATTATCTACTGATAATGCATATTCTACTACATAACCTGTAAGATATTCTAATCCTAAATTCTGATTATAAATAGCAATACTGTGCTCTAAATCATTCGGAATTACCGTAATAGGATGGTGATGTTTGTTAATCACCGTTTGTAATTTCTCAATACTATCAATTCCGTGGAGCATGTGTCCATAAGTAATCAACAGAAAATAAAAGCCTAAAGACAAACAAACCACAAAAAAACTCATTAATCCAGCTTGTTTCAGTGAGATGGTGTCTGATTTTTTGTGCAATAGTCCTAAGTCTAAAGCTAATATGAAAAAGATGAATACTACAAAGGATAGTAAAAACAAAGTCTCGTTTGACATAAATTTTAAAATTTTAAGTGGTCAAAGATAACTATAATTAAGAAAATTTCAATATTTTACATTTGTAAATAAACTAAATCTGAAAACTTTATTAACATTAAAAATGTTTAATGGTATAACTCTACAAATGGCTTTACTAACAGGATTTAAGTATTAAAGTATATTTATAAATTAACTTTATATAAATTTCATAAAATACTGATTTTGTTTATTTTATATTTTTTAATTATTAAAAATGTAATTAACAATTTTTTCCACAGACATTATGTCTTTTTTTATTGTTTAAATAATTTACAAATGTTAATTAGGAGATTAATTCTTTTTATAGTATTTTTGAGTCGTCAAAATTTATCCACATTATGCATTCTACTTTTCAGTATCAGAAAAACCCTAATTTCCCAAATCGTTATATTTCGCCTAAAAGCCTTCAAAATTTTCTACAAGAGAATCTCAGCGATTACATTACTTTAATAGGTACTTCTACTCTAGGTGAACCTATTTATCAATTTTCTTATGGTTCTGGCGGCATTAAGGTCTTAGCTTGGTCTCAGATGCACGGAAATGAGAGTAATTCTACTCACTGTATGCTGGATTTGTGGTATTCTTTAGAATCTCAACCTCAACTCAAAGAAAAATTATTCCAAAATATATCTTTAGATTTCCTTTTTATGCTCAATCCAGATGGTTCTAAAGTTTGGTCGCGCAGAAATTCTCTTGATATAGACATGAATAGAGATTATTTACAGAATGCAAGCTGCGAAATGAATCTCTTAAAAGAAATTGCGTTTTCTAAAAAGTATGATTACGCTCTGAATTTACACGAACAGAGAACTATTTTTTCTACAGATGGTAAAAATCCCGCTACTTTATCATTTTTAGCGCCTTCAGAAGATTATGACAGAACTGTTACCGAAAATCGTAAAAAAAGTATGGCGGTTATTGCAAGTATATATAATGTATTGAGAATGCAAATTCCTAATCAGATTGCAAGATATTCTGATGAGTTTTACCCAACTTCTACTGGTGATAATTTCATGAGAGCAGGAATTCCAGTAATTTTATTTGAAGGTGGTCATTTTCCTGATGATTATCAACGTTTTGGCACTAGAAAATATTACACAATTGCTTTATATACAGCGCTTTCTAATATTGGATTGTTAGATAGAAAGACTTATGGCTACGAAACATATTTCGAAATTCCTGAAAACAAAGAATCGCATTTTGATGTTATTTATAGAAATGTGAAACTTAATACCGATTTTGAATGTGTATTAGACGTTGCGGTTCAATATAAAGAAGAGATTAAAGAAGGAGAAGAGGAAATTTCTTTCGTTCCGATTGTAGTAGAAGTGGGAGATCTGCACAGAAAAAAAGGGTGGAAAGAAATAGATTGTACAGGAAAGAAATTTATTTCCGAGAACAAATTCCCTAAACTAGAAGCCATTCAGAACTTTACTATTGAATAAATTAACAATTTTATTCTTTATATTATAGATTTAGCCTATTAATTTTTGAGAAATTATTAGGCTTTTTTATTTTCCAAATTTTATTTTATAAAAAACTTGTTTCTTGATTTATATCATAAAAGTTTACAAATATTTTAATTTAAAATATTGATTTATAGCATTTTAATGTTTTTAAATTTTCAAAAAGTTTACAAAAACGAAAATTTATTTTAAAAATTAATATTGAGGATTTGATTTTTTGTCTAATTTTATTGTGTCAAAAAAATTAATTATCTGCCATGGAGAAAATAACCAACCAACAAGCGTATGAAGAAACTTTACACTACTTCAAAGGAGACGATTTAGCAGCCAGAGTTTGGGTAACCAAATATGCACTGAAAGATTCTGATGGGAATATTTATGAAAAAACACCTGATGATATGCACCAAAGAATTGCTTCTGAGGTTGCGAGAATAGAAAAAAAATATCCCAATCCGCTTTCCGAAGCAGAAATTTTTGATCTAATAAAAGACTTTAAATATATCATTCCGCAAGGAAGTCCGATGACGGGAATTGGTAATAATTTTCAGATTGCTTCGCTTTCTAACTGTTTCGTAATCGGTAACGGAACCAATAGTGATTCTTATGGAAGCATTATGAAAATAGACGAAGAGCAAGTTCAACTCATGAAACGTAGAGGTGGAGTTGGTCATGATTTATCATATATTCGTCCAAAAGGTTCTGCGGTAAAGAATTCTGCGCTTACTTCTACAGGTTTAGCGCCGTTTATGGAGCGTTATTCTAATTCTACCAGAGAAGTGGCTCAAGATGGAAGAAGAGGCGCATTAATGCTTTCTGTGTCTATAAATCATCCTGATTCTGAGGATTTTATCAATGCTAAATTAGAGCAAGGAAAAGTAACGGGAGCGAATATTTCTGTGAAAATAGATGATGAATTTATGAAAGCGGTAAAAACCAACAGTGAATATCAACAGAAATATCCTATTTACAGCAAAAATCCTAAATATACCAAGACTATTTTTGCAGATGAAATTTGGAAAAAAATCGTACATAACGCTTGGAAGTCTGCTGAACCAGGAATTCTTTTCTGGGATACCATCATCAGAGAATCCATTCCAGATTGTTATGCAGATTTAGGTTTTGAAACGGTTTCTACCAATCCTTGTGGCGAAATTCCGCTTTGTCCGTATGATTCTTGTCGATTGATTGCCATTAACTTATATTCTTATGTAGAAAATCCATTTACCAAAAAGGCAAAATTTAATTTTGATTTATTCAAAAAACATGCAGCTTATGCACAAAGAATGATGGATGATATCATCGATTTGGAAATGGAGAAAATTGATGCAATTTTAGCAAAAATTGAAAAAGACCCAGAAAACGAAGAAATTAAACATACTGAAAGACAACTTTGGGAAAAAATCCGCAAGAAAACCCTTCAAGGAAGAAGAACAGGAGTAGGAATTACGGCAGAAGGCGATATGTTGGCGGCTTTAAATTTAAGATATGGAAGCAAGGAAGCCAATGAGTTTTCAGTAGAAGTTCATAAAACTTTGGCGCTTTCTGCGTATCGTTCTTCGGTAGAAATGGCGAAAGAAAGAGGTGCTTTTGAAGTTTTTAATGCAGAAAAAGAAAAAAATAATCCTTTCATTTTGAGATTAAAAGAAGCAGATGAAAGTCTGTATCAAGATATGGTGAAATATGGCAGAAGAAATATCGCTTTATTAACCATTGCGCCAACTGGAAGTACCAGTTTGATGTCTCAGACTACTTCAGGAATTGAACCGGTATTTTTGCCTGTTTACAAGCGTAGGAGAAAGGTAAATCCTAATGATAAAGATGTAAGAGTGGATTTTGTAGATGAAGTGGGAGATTCTTGGGAAGAATACATCGTTTTCCATCATCATTTTAAAACTTGGATGCAAGTTAATGGCTATGATATTTCTAAAAATTATTCCAACGAAGAAATTCAAGATTTAATCGAGAAATCTCCTTATTACAAGGCGACTTCTAATGATATTGATTGGCTCAGCAAAGTTGAAATGCAAGGTGCGATTCAAAAATGGGTAGATCATTCTATTTCGGTGACCATTAACATTCCGAATGAAGCTACAGAAGAATTGGTGAATCAATTGTACATTAAAGCTTGGGAGGTTGGTTGCAAAGGAGTTACGGTTTACAGAGACGGTTCTAGAAGTGGAGTTTTGGTTTCTGCAGATGATAAAAAAGAAGAAAAAGATGAGGAAGAAACTGCTTCATCTTTAGAAGCTTTCCCTACAAAAAGACCTCAAATTTTAGAAGCTGATGTGGTGAGATTCCAAAATAATAAAGAAAAATGGATTGCTTTTGTAGGTTTGGTTAATGGTAGACCTTATGAAATCTTTACAGGTTTGGCAGATGATGAAGAAGGAATTATGCTTCCACGTTGGGTAAATGAAGGTTTGATCATTAAAAATAGAGACGAAAACGGAATTTCCAGATATGATTTCCAATTCAAGAATTTAAGAGGTTATAAAACCACTATTGAAGGACTTTCTCATAAGTTTAATCCAGAATTTTGGAATTATGCGAAACTTATTTCAGGAACTTTAAGACACGGAATGCCAATTGAAAACGTGGTAGAATTAATCAACAGATTAGAGCTAGATTCTGAATCTATCAATACTTGGAAAGCGGGAGTTGCAAGAGCTTTAAAGCGCTATATTCCTGATGGAACCGAAGTTGACGGACACAAGTGTAGCAATTGTGGTTCAGACCAAGTCGTTTATCAAGAAGGTTGCCTGATTTGTAAAAATTGTGGAAATTCTAAATGTGGGTAAGAGTCGGAAGATGGAAGACGGAAGTCTGAAGATTAAAAAAGTTGACTTTTATTTTGGCTTTCCGATGGAATCTAAATAATTTTATTCAATTGATAAACAAAAAGTCACAAATCTTTGTGGCTTTTTAATTTTCTAATATCTTTGATCGTCTTAAAAAATTCAAAATTTATTTACCTCAATCCTAAAGGAAGTAAATTTTGAATTTTTAACTTGAAACAAAAAACTTTATGAATAAAAAATTAAAACTTTGGGACGCAACCATGCTCGTGATGGGTTCCATGATTGGAAGCGGAATTTTCATTGTTTCTGCGGATATGATGAGAAATCTCGGTTCTGGTTATTGGCTCATCGCAGTTTGGGTAATTACAGGAATTATGACGGTTGCAGCCGCTTTAAGCTATGGCGAACTTTCGGCAATGTTTCCAAAAGCAGGTGGACAATACACTTACATTACAGAAATTTTCGGGAAAAGGCTCGGGTTTTTGTACGGTTGGGGAATGTTTACCGTGATTCAAACAGGTACCATTGCAGCTGTTGCCGTGGCTTTTGGGAAATTTTCGGCGTATCTTTTTCCTGCGCTCAATGATGCAGCTCCGCTTTTCCAAAGTGGCGAATTTAAAATTACTTGGATTCAAATCCTTGGTATTGCGGTGATTTTGTTGCTCACTTACATCAATACTCGAGGTGTAGAAAGCGGAAAACTCCTTCAAAATATTTTCACAGGTTCTAAAATCGTCGCGCTTTTAGGGTTGATTTTTTTAGGATTTATTTTGGTAAAAGAATCTTTTTGGAGCGGAAATATGAGTTTTGGTTGGGATTCTTTCAATAATTTGGTCAAAGATGACAAAGGAAATTACCTGAAACTCGGTTGGGAATCTATTTCTGGAGCTACGCTTTTCGGGGGAATTGCTGCAGCAATGGTTGGTTCGGTTTTTAGTTCTGTAGCTTGGGAAAACGTGACTTTCGTTTCTGGTGAAATCGAAAATCCACAGAAAAATGTGGTAAAAGCAATGGTTTTAGGTACAATTTCTGTGATGGTTTTGTATTTGTTGGTGAATTTCGTTTATCTGAATGCTTTAGACCGAGATTCCATCGCATTTGCAGCGAATGATAGAGTAGCAGTTGCGGCTTCGGAAAAAATGTTCGGAAGTGTAGGAACGATTATTATGGCGGTTCTCGTGATGATTTCTACTTTTGGTTGTGTAAACGGAATTGTTCTAGCAGGAGCTAGAGTTTTTCAAACGATGGCAAAAGATGGACTTTTCTTAAAATCTGCTATCGAAAATAATAAAAATGGTGTTCCCGAAAAATCTCTTTGGATGCAGGGAATTTGGGCTTCACTTCTCGCTTTGAGTGGACAATACGGCGATTTATTGGATATGATTTCTTTTGTGATTGTGTTGTTTTACATGATTACGGTTTTTGGCGTGATTTATATGAGAATAAAACAACCGAATGCAGAAAGAAGTTACAAAACGTGGTTGTATCCTGTTACGCCGATTATTTATTTGCTGATTGGAACAGCTTTTTGCGTATTGTTATTCATTTACAAACCAAATTACACTTGGCCAGGATTATTGCTTATTTTAATTGGTTTACCAGTGTATTACGTGATTAATAAAAGGAATTTTGAGAAGTAAATAATTAAAAAATAAAGAAATTAATGAATAGAGTCGGGCTTTTGTCCGACTTTTTTATTGGGGAATTCAATTGACTTTAGCCGAAAGTTATTTTTGAAATTTTTCATGGTGTATCTCCTAAAAGAAAAAATATTGTTCGTTACTCACTTCATTTTTTTTGCTTTCGGAGTAGTGCTTTACACTGCAATCTTTTATTTTTTTTGTCAGTTTGAGCGGAGTCGAAAACCAAAAAAATAAAAGGATTTCCGTTGCAATCGCTTACGCGGATTTAACTATTTTCAATTGCGTCAAAATAAAGTTTAACATTTTCCCAATCTGAATCTCTTTTAGAGTGATATCTCAAAAATCTATCTTCTCTATCCTCAAGTTCATAAGGCATTTCTACAAATTCACAAGCTATCTTTGATGCATCCTCTTCTTTAGCATAAAATATAATTTCATAAATATTTTTATGTAGAGTAGTACCAATAATTTTAATATCAACCTTTTTATATATCTTTTGCAAAATTTCAACCATAAATTTTTGTAAAATTTCTTCATCATTTTCTGTGTCAAAGAATCTTTGTAGCTCAACATACCAACACCAACTAAAGTCTTTGTCAATATTATTAATAAGACTTTTATTTATCATAAGATAAAATGGCTCATCGTTAATATTAAAAATTCTTCTGACAAAAGTTATTTCTTCTTCCATAAATTATTTATTTTGTAAAAATCAAATATAAGTAATTTAACCAAAAATTTCTCAAAAAAATTCCCGAAATTTGACTAAAATATCTTTCATGTTGCATTCTCACGATCACGGTCATAGTCACGTTCCAGCGCTAGATTTAAACTCTAAAAAACTAAGAAACGCTTTTTACATTGGGATTTTCCTTAATTCAGCTTTTGTGATTATAGAAGCAGCGGTTGGTTGGTCTCAGAATTCATTGGCTTTGCTTTCAGATGCAGGACACAATCTCAGTGATGTAGTAAGTTTGATTTTAGCACTCTTTGCCTTTAAATTAATGTATTCTAAAGCTACGCAATCTTATACTTATGGTTACAAAAAAGTTACGGTTTTGGTGGCTTTGCTTAATGCTTTAATCCTTTTTGCGGCAGTGGGCGGAATTATTTTCGAAGCGGTTTTTAGATTTTACAATCCTCAACCTTTGCAAGGTAAAATTATGGCGATTGTGGCGTTTATTGGGATTATTATCAATGCGCTTACTGCTTATTTTTTTATGAAAGATAAAGACAAAGACCTCAATATTAAAGGCACTTATTTACACATGGCTGCAGATGCTTTAGTGAGTTTGGGTGTGGTAATTGCAGGTGTGGTAATTATTTATACAGACTGGTTTTGGCTGGATGCGGTGATGAGTATTATTATTGCTTTAGTGATTCTCTACGGAACATGGAGTTTATTTACCCAAAGTCTTAAATTGGCTCTAGATGGAGTTCCGGAAGGCGTAGATTTCAATAAATTAAAAGAAGAAATTCTAGCAATTGACGGAGTGAAAGATTTTAAACATCTTCATATTTGGGCATTGAGCACGACTGAAAATGCATTGACTGCTCATCTTCAAGTTGAAAAATCACTTTCTCACAATGAAATTGAAAAGTTAAAAGATAAAGTGAAGCATGAATTAGAGCATTACAATGTGCATCATACAACACTTGAAATTTACTTTAACGACAGAGAATTCTTGGAAGAGGAAATGCTTTAGAAGTATGAGTTATGAAATATGAAGTAAGAAGTATGAGTTTTTTTAACAATAAAAAAATCCTATTCAATAATTTCTGAATAGGATTTTGTATTTCTGTGTTTTCTTTGAGAGTATTACAGATTTTTAATCTCAGAGATTAAATCTTGCAATACTTTTTTCGCATCTCCGAAAAGCATTGAAGTTTTTGGTCTGTAGAATAATTCGTTTTCAATTCCTGCGTAACCAGGTTTCATACTGCGTTTATTTACGATGACGTTTTTAGCCAATTCAACTTCTAAAATAGGCATTCCGTAAATAGGAGAGGAAGTATCTTCTTTAGCAGCAGGGTTTACTACGTCATTTGCTCCTAAAATGAGCACTACATCTGCAGTTGAGAATTCTTCATTGGCTTGTTCCATTTCCATTAATTTTTCATAAGGAACATCGGTTTCTGCCAAAAGTACATTCATGTGTCCTGGCATTCTACCAGCAACTGGATGTATCGCGTAGAATACATCTACACATTTGCTTTCTAATAATTTTTCTAATTCATGACAAGCGTGTTGAGCCTGAGCTACTGCTAAACCATAACCTGGAACAATCATTACTTTGCTAGCGTAAGTCATTAAAACTGCTGTATCACTCAACGTGATTTCTTTCACAGTTCCGCCAGAAGGAGAAGTTCCGCCAGAAGATTTTGCACCGCCTCCAAATGAACCAATCAATACGTTTAATAAAGAACGATTCATGGCGTTACACATTAAGATGGTTAATAAAGTTCCTGCAGCTCCTACCAAAATACCACCCGTTAACATTACTTTGTTGTCGTATAAAAATCCTCCACAAGCTGCGGCAACTCCTGTAAATGAGTTCAATAATGAAATAACTACAGGCATATCTGCGCCACCAATTGGAAATACGAAAAGTAATCCGTAAAGCGTAGATAATCCAAAAATGACATAGAATAAATAAGCGTTTTCTGGACTGAAAGTCATTACCAAATACACTGATAATCCTAAAATAGCCAATAAAATAGCGATATTCAAAAATTGTTGACCAGGAAAAGCAAAATCTTTTTTAATGTTTCCATTCAGTTTTCCCCAAGCAATCATACTTCCTGCAAATGATACAGAACCGATGATTAATCCTAAAAGGATAATAGAAAGCGTTCCTAAATTTACTTCGCCAGTAGTATTGTGTGATAAGTGATTGAATTCAACCAAAGAAATTAAAGCTGCACAAGCTCCTCCCATTCCGTTGAAAAGGCTCACCATTTGTGGCATTGCTGTCATTTTTACTTTTTTGGCAGCAAGAGCTCCCACGATTGTTCCGATAAGGATTCCGCCAAAAATCCAACCGTAATTTCCTAATTTTTGACCATTATCGTCTTGATAAAGAAAAATAGTTCCTAAAATGGCTACTACCATTCCTGCTGCTGCTAATAAATTTCCTTTTCTAGCAGTAGCTGGATTCGAGAGCATTTTTAACCCTAAAATAAAGGTCACTGAACCGATGAGGTATAATATTGTAAGTAGTCCCATGATTTTCTATTTTTTCTTTTTACTAAACATTTCCAGCATTCGGTCTGTTACTACAAAACCTCCCACTACGTTAAGTGTTCCTAAAATCACTCCTAGAAAACCTAGAACTAATGCCAAATAATTGTCTGGTTCAGCTTTTCCCATAACAATAATAGCCCCAATAATCACTACTCCGTGAATCGCATTTGCGCCACTCATTAGAGGAGTGTGTAGTACACTAGGTACATGACCTATCACTTCAATTCCTACAAAAATCATCAGAATTACAATGTAGATGATTTGTTGGTATTGAGAAATCCACTCTATAATATTCATAAAAATTTTGTTTTAGTTATTCATTGAAGGAGAGAGGATAGATTTTACTCTATCGTTAATAATTTCGCCATTGTGTGTGATACAAGCGCCTTTTACCAAATCGTCTTCCCAGTTGAGGTTAAGGTTTGCTTCTTTGTCAATGATGAGTTGTAAGAAATTCACAATGTTTTTTCCGTACAATTTACTTGCGTCAGAAGGCATAGTAGATTGTAGAGAAGAGTTCCCTATAATAGAAACACCGTTATAATTTACTGTTTCGTTATTTTTAGTAAATGGAGTATTACCACCGGTAGAAGCAGCTAAATCTATAATTACAGAGCCATTTCTCATAGAATTGAGCATTTCTTCGGTAATTAAAATCGGAGCTTTTTTACCAGGAATTTGTGCTGTGGTGATGATAATGTCCGATTTTGCAACACTTTCAGCGATTCGTTGTTGTTGCTTCTGTTTGTATTCTTCGGTTTGTTCTACTGCATAACCACCAGCTGTACTGGCATCTGCAGCGCCTTCCACTTCTACAAATTTAGCACCAAGACTCATTACTTCTTCTTTTACCGCAGGTCTAGTATCGAAAACTTCTACTACAGCGCCTAATCTTTTTGCGGTAGCAATGGCTTGTAAACCAGCAACTCCAGCTCCTAAAATAAGCATTTTGGCGGGAGCAATACTTCCTGCAGCTGTCATAAACATCGGGAAATATCTTCCATAAGAATTGGCAGCCAATAAAACGGCTTTGTAACCTGCAATATTGGCTTGAGAACTTAATACGTCCATTGCTTGTGCTCTGGTTGTTCTAGGAAGCATATCAAGAGAAAAAGTAGTGATTTTTCTTTCAATCGATTTAATAACGTTTTCTCCGTTAGATAAAGGTTGATAAACACCTAAGAGAATTTTAGAACTAATTTTAGGAAAATCTTCATCTTGAAGAGGATGGATAGACAATAAAATGTCTGCTTGTTCTAATACTTCGGCTCTAGATTTAATTTCTGCGCCTACTTTTTCATATTCTTGGTTATTATTAAAGGATTTATCACCTGCACCAGATTCTACTATGAGTTTATTTCCTTTTTTAATGAGTGCTGCTGCAGATTCTGCAAGTAAAGAAACTCTTGTTTCGAAAGAAGGTTCTTTTAATACACCTATAATCATTTTATTAATTTTAAATATTTTCAAATATAAACCTATTTTTTGACAATAGGAAAATGATTTATTTCATGTACAAGTTATTATTGTGAATGAATACTATTAAAAATTATTAAATTCATAATCATTATGTAACATATATCACATTAATATTTCTAAATTTTTATTCTGCACCTTTTTTTCAAAAATAGTATCTTTACCAGCAAATTTTTTGAAATATGAATATAGATTGGAAAACGGCTAAAGAATACGAAGATATCACGTACAAAAAGTGCAATGGAGTAGCGAGAATCGCTATTAACAGACCAGAAGTTAGAAATGCTTTTCGTCCTAAAACCACTTCAGAATTGTATGATGCTTTTTATGATGCTTATGAAGATTCTAGCATTGGTGTGGTTTTATTAACAGGTGAAGGTCCAAGTCCTAAAGATGGCGGTCATGCTTTTTGTAGTGGCGGCGACCAGAAAGCTCGTGGTCATCAAGGTTATGTAGGTGATGATGGAAGACATCGTCTCAATATTTTAGAAGTTCAAAGATTGATTCGTTTCATGCCAAAAGTAGTGATTGCTGTGGTAAACGGTTGGGCAGTTGGTGGTGGTCACTCTCTTCATGTGGTTTGTGATTTGACTTTGGCAAGTGAAGAACATGCAATTTTCAAACAAACTGATGCAGATGTTACTAGTTTTGATGGTGGTTACGGTTCGGCATATTTAGCAAAAATGGTAGGTCAGAAAAAAGCTAGAGAAATTTTCTTTTTAGGAAGAAATTATTCTGCGAAAGAAGCCGAAGATATGGGAATGGTAAATGCGGTAATTCCTCATGCTGAATTGGAAGAAACTTCTTATCAATGGGCGCAAGAAATCTTAGCAAAATCGCCAACTTCTATCAGAATGCTGAAATTTGCGATGAATTTAACGGATGACGGAATGGTTGGCCAACAAGTTTTCGCGGGTGAAGCAACCAGATTAGCATACATGACTGAAGAAGCTAAGGAAGGCAGAAACGCATTTTTAGAAAAACGTAAACCAGATTTCGGCGATAATCAGTGGATATCTTAATAAGGAGTTAGGTTTTAGGGATTAGTAAAAATTAAATCCTAAAACTATATCGATTGAATAAAAGCATTTCGGTTGAGTATTTTTAAACAAAAAATAAGGTTTTAGGGATTATTAGAAACTAAATCCTAAATCCTAAAACTATATTGATTGTATAAAAGCAGTTCGATTGAGTATTTTTAAACAAAGAATAAGGTTTTAGGGATTATTAGAAAGAAACTAAATCCTAAATCCTGAGTCCTAAATCCTAAAAACTATGATTGATTGGATAAAAGCAGCTCGTCTGCGTACTTTACCGCTTTCTATGAGCGGAATTATTATGGGTTCTTTCATTGCAAGATGGAAACTCCTAGAACAAGGAAAAACTTGGGATTGGACTATTTTTACATTGGCACTTTTGGTGACTTTGCTCTATCAAGTTTTGTCAAATTTTGCCAATGATTATGGTGATGGCGTAAAAGGAACCGACCAAAATAGAATAGGACAGGCAGAACAACGTGCGGTAGCTTCTGGTAAAATTTCTGCAAAACAAATGAGAAACGCTATGTTTTTGTTTGCCTTTTTATCATTAGTGGCGACTTTAGTTCTTTTGTACAAAGCATTTTTTCCTGATTTTATTAATGAATTTTACACTTTTATAGGATTGGGAGTTGCATGTATTTTGGCAGCGATTGGTTACACTGTTGGTAAAAAACCTTATGGTTATCTTGGTTTAGGAGATCTAATGGTTTTTATCTTTTTCGGGTTGGTTTCGGTGTGTGGAAGTTACTTTCTGTTCACTAAAACTTTTGATTGGGATATGCTTTTCCCTGCTTCTGCAATCGGTTTGCTGAGTGCTGCCGTTCTGAATCTCAACAATATGAGAGACATCGAAAACGACGAAAAATCAGGCAAAAAAACGCTTGCATTAAGATTAGGCTTCAAAAATGCAATGATTTATGAAATGGTGATTCTCATGCTTCCACCGATTTTGGTTTTGATTTACATGATGATGAATGGTTTACAAGAACAAGGTAAATATTATGCATTTATTTTCTTCATTACCGTATTTCCTTTAACTGCTTTGCGTAGAAAAATGATGGAAGTAAAAGAACCAAAAGAATTAGATCCATTCTTAAAACAAGTGGGAATCATTACTTTATTAATGAGCGTTTTGGTGGCTTTTGGATTGAATTATTTTAGATAAAAAATCATGAAAATAAAATTCCTCGGACAAAACTGTTTTTTGTTCACTTATAATAATAAAAATATCCTTTCTGACCCTTTTTATAATTTTCAGAAAGAGCAAACAGGTTTTGATGTTTCTGCACAAAAGATTGATTATGTGCTCATTACTCACGCTCATGGCGATCATATTGCAGATGTAAGAGAAGTATTGCAACATCATCCAGATGCTACGGTAATTGGCCAACCAGAAATTTGTGGTTATTTTAATCATCCTAATTATATTGACATTAATTACGGAGGTTCTGCTAAGTTTGATGACCTGAAAATTTCTATGGTTCCTGCGTATCATACTTCTAGTTTTCCAGATGGAACTTATGGCGGACAACCTTGCGGATATGTGTTTAGATTCCAAGGTAAAAACTTGTATTTTGCTGGAGATACAGGTGTAATGGCAGATATGGAGTTGTTCCCAAGACTTTTCGGGGAAATTACAGCAGCTATTCTTCCAATTGGTTCACATTACACGATGTGTGCAAGAAAAGCGAGTTTTGCAGCTGCAGAATTATTGAAAACCAAAAGAGTGATTGGTTGTCATTTTGATACTTTCGAGCCGATAAAAATTAATCACGATTCGGCAAAACAATTGTTTGCAGAGAGAAATATTGAGTTTTCGATTCCTGAATTGGGAGAAGAATTTGAAGTATAATTTTCTGAAAAATTTCAAAAAAAGACATAAAAAAATGGCAAGCTACCTAAATCACACCGCTACGACCGATTACCTTTGCTGCGTTCCCACCCTGGAGGATTCTCAGGAGCTGGTTGTTTAGGACTTGCCGTTGCAAAAATACTGAATTAATTTAAAATTCAAAATCTAATCTCGTATTTTCGAGAAAAATTTTTAAAAATAAAATGAGTAAAAACGTTTATACATTTGGTTTTCTGATATTTATCGCGACCATGTTAGTGTTCTTTGGAGTGTATTTTTTTGGTTATAACACCAATTATTTTAACACAAGTATGCTTCTGAACGCATTTTTAATGCCTGCGCTTTATACTTTAGGTGCTTATTTTTCGGTGACGACTTACAAAAAAGAGGTAAAAGAAATAGGATTTAGAGATGCTTTTGGTAGAGCTTTTAAACCGATGTTTATTGGTGGTTTTCTTTCCATGTTCAGCATTTTTGCCTTTCTTAATTATGTAGATACAGATGCTAAAGATTTACTGAATCACCAATATGTAGAGCGTCAAAAAACAGAGCTTGACAATGAATATAAAAAGGCAAAGCAAATTTTAGCTAAAAAAGAAGATAAAGAAGAACTGGATAAAAAATATCAAGAAAGATTGCAGAGTTTTGCGCCAGAATTGGTAAAAGATAAAGATATGTTTACCTTCAGAAACTTCACGTATTTTTTCGCTGCAGTTTTGGTATTTTATACCATTCTGTCTACATTCTTCGGAACTTTCTTTAGAAATAAAACTTTAGAATAATGAGCTTAAAAACTACTGTTTCCAGAAATTTGACGGGCAAAAAAGTTCTTATCTTCTTCGTGTTGTCAAGTGTGGTTTATTTTGCCATGATTTTTTTTACGATTCCAAAATTAACTGATTTTGCGAATGGTTTACAGATTTTTGACATGAAACCCAATGGTTACAGTTTTACTTATGCCAAAGAACTTTTAGGAAATCTAGGGAAGAGTGGCAGAAATTTTTATCTGTCTCGTCAGTTGCCATTAGATTTCGTATATCCTCTCTTGTTTATGATCAGTAATATTCTGATTTTGAGTTTCTTTCTTAAGAAAATTGGCAAATTAGAATCTTGGTTTCTTTTGGTTTTATTCCCTGTAATTGCTGGAGTTTTGGATTATTTAGAAAATTTCGGTCTTATTTATTTACTCACTTCTTATCCTAAAATCTCTGAAATAGGCGTGAGAATAATCAGCACATTTACTGTAATAAAAAGTCTATTTACAAGCTTATATTTTGTAATTTTGCTGTTCGTTTTAGCGATATTAATTTTCCAAAAAATAAAATAATTTTTAATGAATCTATCCGTTGTAGTTCCTTTATTAAACGAAGAAGAATCTTTGCACGAGCTTTATGCAAGAATAAATAAAGTGTGTCAAGAAAACCAATTGTCTTACGAAATTTGGTTCGTAGATGATGGAAGTACAGATTCTTCTTGGCAAATTATAGAAAATTTATCCAAAGAAAATCATCATGTTCACGGCATTAAATTTTCTAGAAATTATGGGAAATCTCAAGCGTTACATGCCGCTTTTGAGAAAGTTCAAGGCGATGTAGTGATTACAATGGATGCAGATTTGCAAGATTTTCCAGAAGAAATTCCTGAATTATACAGTAAAATTGTAGTCGAAAAATACGATTTGGTTTCTGGTTGGAAGAAAAAACGTTTTGACAATGTGATGACCAAAAATCTTCCGTCAAAATTGTTCAATTCTGCGGCAAGAAATCTTTCTGGAGTAGAATTACACGATTTTAACTGTGGTCTGAAAGCTTACAGAAAACAAGTGGTAAAATCTGTAGATGTTTACGGAGATTTACACCGATGGATTCCTGTTTTGGCAGCAAATGCAGGTTTCAAGAGAATCACCGAAAAACCAGTTCAGCATCAAGCAAGACCTTACGGAACTTCTAAATTCGGGACAGAAAGATTTATTCGTGGATTTTTAGATTTAATTACGCTATGGTTTGTAAGCAAATTCGGAGGAAGACCAATGCACTTCTTCGGAGCAGTGGGAACTTTAATGTTTATTTTCGGATTTTTCTCAGCATTTTGGTTGGGAGCAACCAAATTAGTTGATGTGTATTATTATCACGTTTATGGAAATTTAATCGCCGAAAATCCTTGGTTTTACATTGCATTAACCATGATGATTATGGGAACATTATTGTTTGTAGCAGGATTTTTAGGAGAACTCATTATCAGACAAAGTAGAGGTCATAAGAATTATCATATTGAAGAGGTAATTTAATTTGAAAGTCTGCTAATTTGAAAATTTGAAAATGAAAAGTTCCGTAGGAACGAAACGTTTGTAGAAATAATAAAACAAACAGCAGAGTTCCGTAGGAACGACAGATATTATAACGTTGGAATTTATTCCAACGAAAAAATGAAAAATAAAATCATTCCGTAGAAACGCAATGTAAAAAATGAAAAATATCACAAAACTTTTCCTTTACCTAAACCTTTGCCTTACTCTTTTGGCTTGCTCTAAAATTTCTCCAAAAGGGGAAATAGAGGTGAAAGATGTAACCGTAGAAAATTTCACTAAATTAAATCTTAAAGGAGATTTCAAAGTGTTTTTTGCGAAAGGAAATCAGAATTTGGTAAGTGTAGAAACGTATCCTAATGTTTACAAAAATCTAGATATAGAAGTAGAAAACGGAATTTTAACCATCGAAGAAAATCGAAAAACAGACCAAGTAGATTTTTACAATATCACTATTTTTGGTAAAAACGATTTAAATGAGGTTTTGCTTTCTGATAAAGTAGAAATGAATGTTTCTGGACAAGTAAAAATACCAGAATTTTCACTTTATCTAAAAGGAAATTCTAAATTTATGGGAGCGGTAATTGCCCCGAAAAGTAAAATAGAAATGGCAGAGAAATCTAATGCCAATATTCTAGGAGAAACTAAAAACTTGAATTTAAAATTAGCAGATTCTGCAAGCATTATGGCACCGTATTTTTACGTAGATAATTTAGAAATTCTTAGTAAAAATGGAGCTTCTGCAGGATTAAATATAGATCAAGAAATGAAAGGAACGCTAGAAAATACCTCAAAACTAATTTTCTACGGAGAACCGCTCAATAAATTGACAAGAAAAGACAAAGCTTCTGTAGAAAACAGAAAATTGAAATAAGCATTGACGATTTGTTATTCTGAGAGAAACAAAGTGTAGCGAAGAATCTATTTTAAGAGATTCTTCATTCCGTTTCACTGCATTCAGAATGACAAAACATTTAAAAATTAAAAAAACAAAAAATTTAAATATATGACAACTTTGGAAAAAGCAAAACTTTGGTTATCAGATACTTTTGATGCAGAAACCAGAGCTACAGTTCAGAATTGGATTGATACCAATTCCCCAGAATTAGAAGACAGTTTTTACAGAGAATTAGAATTCGGAACTGGCGGAATGCGAGGAATTATGGGAGTAGGAACCAATCGTCTCAATAAATATACATTGGGTCAAGCTACGCAAGGTTTGGCGAATTATCTTCATCAACAATTTCCTAATCAAGAAATTAAAGTAGCGATTGCTTATGACGTAAGAAATAATTCTAAAGAGTTCGGAAAAATGTGTGCAGATGTTCTTACAGCAAACGGAATTAAAGTGTTGCTTTTCAAAGAACACAGACCAACTCCAGAACTTTCTTTCACGGTTCGTGATAAAAAATGTAACGCGGGAATTGTTTTGACGGCTTCTCACAATCCACCAGAATATAACGGTTACAAAGTATATTGGAATGATGGAGCACAAGTAGTTCCACCAAATGATGAAAATATCATCAAAGAAGTTTACGCTACAAAATTCGAAGAAATTAAATTCAACGGAAATGATGATTTAATCGAATGGATTGGCGAAGAACAAGATGATGTGTACATCGATACTTGTATGGAAAATTCATTGTACCAAAATATTGGAAGAGATAATGTAAACATCGTTTTCACTTCTATTCACGGTACTACTTATACTACGATTCCTAAAGCTTTAGCAAAAGCAGGTTTCACGAAAGTGGATTTGGTAAAAGAACAAATGATTCCTTCTGGAAATTTCCCAACGGTAGAATCTCCGAATCCTGAAGAGCCAAAAGCGCTTTCTATGGCGGTAGATTTGGCAAATATTACCAATGGAGATATCGTTATCGGTTGTGATCCAGATGGCGACAGATTAGGAATTGCGGTAAGAAATCTAGATGGCGAAATTCAGTTATTGAATGGTAACCAAACCAATATGATTTTGACGTATTACATTCTTGACCAATGGAAAAAAGCAGGCAAAATTACAGGAAAAGAGTTCATCGGTTCTACGATTGTAACTTCTGACTGTTTCTTTGATGTAGCTGAAAAATTCGGAGTAGATTGCAAAGTAGGATTGACTGGTTTCAAATGGATTGGTAAAATGATTCGTGATGTAGAAGGTCAAGAAAAATTCATTTGCGGTGGTGAAGAATCTTTCGGATTTATGACGGGAGATTTCGTAAGAGATAAAGACAGTTGTGGTTCTATTTTATTGGCTTGTGAAATTGCAGCCGTTTGCAAAGCACAAGGAAAAACCATGTATCAGTACATGATTGATATTTACAAAGAAATAGGTATGTATCAAGAAGGTTTGGTGAACGTGGTAAGAAAAGGAAGAACTGGTGCCGAAGAAATTGCTCAAATGATGGTAGATTTCAGAGAAAATCCTGTAAAAGAATTGGCAGGCTCTAAAGTTTTGGAAGTAAAAGATTTCCAAGAACAAACTTGTCTTAATGTAATTACAGGAGAGAGAAAAGTAATGAATGATATTCCGAAATCTAATGTGTTAATCTATTACACAGAAGACGGAACTAAAGTTTGTATCAGACCTTCAGGAACTGAGCCGAAGATTAAATTCTATTTTTCTGTGAAAGATAAAATTGAAAACGAAGCAGATTTCAAAGCTAAACAAGCTTCTCTGGAACAAAAAATCAATGAAGTAAAAAAAGATTTAAAACTATAAATATTTTAATCTAATGCTTTTAAGTTCACAGAAGTTTAACAAATCTTTAGGTTTTTAATCTTTTGTGAACTTTTTTATTTTATTTAAATTTGAAAAATCATTAACAACAAAATCTTAATAAAAAGTGGTTTCAAAACTCGCTCAAAACCTTATCGGTTCAGAAATTATTAAAATCGGTAATCAAGTAAACGAACTCAAAGCTCAAGGAGCTGAAATTGCCAACCTCACTATCGGTGATTTAGATTCTAACATTTATCCTATTCCTGCAGGATTAAAACAAAATATTCAGAAAGCTTACGCGGATAATTTAACCAATTATCCTCCTGCAAATGGTTTGCTTTCATTAAGAAAAGCAGTGGCAAAAGACATAAAATCTCGTTGGAATTTAGACTATTCTCCAGATGATATTTTGGTTTCTGGCGGTTCTAGACCTTTAATTTATGCTACTTTTAAAACCATTGTAGACGAAGGCGATAAAGTAGTTTACGCTGTTCCTTCTTGGAATAATAACCATTACGCTTACTTAACTTCTGCCAATGCAGTAGAACTAGAAGTTTCTCCAGAAGATAATTTTTTGCCAACAGCTGATGTGATTACCCCACATTTAGAAGGTGCAGTTTTATTGGCGCTTTGCTCTCCGCTAAACCCAACTGGAACCATGTTTACCAAAGAACAACTTTCAGAAATTTGCGAAGCGGTAATTGCAGAAAATAAAAAAAGAGGAGAAGGCGAAAAGCCAATTTACTTAATGTACGACCAAATTTATGCAATGCTTACGTTTGGTGATTCAGAACATTTTAATCCAGTTTCTCTTTATCCAGAACTTAGAGATTACACCATTTATATTGATGGAACTTCTAAATGTTTTGCAGCAACTGGAGTTAGAGTAGGATGGAGTTTCGGACCAACTAAAGTGATTGATAGAATGAAAGCGCTATTAACACACGTTGGAGCTTGGGCGCCGAAACCAGAACAACAAGCTGTAGCAGAGTTTTTAGATAATACACCAGCTGTAAACGAATTTGTGAATGATTTCAAAGGTAAAATTGCGCACAGTTTAGAAGTTTTACATGCTGGAATTCAAGAAATGAAATCTAAAAATTTCGCGGTAGATAGCATTAAACCAATGGGTGCTTTGTATTTGACCATTAAATTGGATTATGTAGGAAAAACCACTGAAGACGGTAAAGTTCTGAAAGATTCTACAGATTTAGTTTTCTATTTAATCGAAAAAGCAGGAGTAGCATTAGTGCCATTTTCAGCATTTGGAAATTCTAGAGAAATGCCTTGGTTTAGAGCATCAGTTGGCGCTTGTTCAGTAGAAGATTTACAAAAAATGTTCCCGAAATTAGAAGCTGCTTTAGCTAAATTAAAATAAATTTATCTCTCGCTGATTGAGCAAATTTAGAGGATTTTGATCTGCTAAATCAGTTCAATCAGCGAGCTTTTTTAAATAAAATTATCAAAGTCAATAATGAATAATCTCGGAACCAGAAACTCGGAACTCGAAACACTTAAAATAATCGCTGTTATACCAGCTCGTTACGCTGCAAGTAGATTTCCCGGGAAATTAATGCAGATTTTAGGCGACAAAACAGTAATTGCTACTACTTATCAAAACGTTTTGGAAACTCAGCTATTTGATGAGGTTTTCGTGGCGACTGATTCTGAAATTATCTTTGAAGAAATTACCAAAATCGGCGGAAAAGCAGTAATGACTGGTGAACACGAAACAGGAAGCGACAGAATAGCGGAAGCGGTTCAAAATATTGATTGCGATATTGTCATCAATGTTCAAGGTGATGAACCTTTCCTGAAAACTGAACCTTTGAAACAACTGATTGAAGTTTTTAAAAATGATGTAGATAAAGAAATTTCATTGGCTTCGCTTAAAATCAGGTTAAAGGAAAAGGAAGAAATCGAAAATCCGAATAATGTAAAAGTTATTACAGATTTACAGAATTTTGCAATGTATTTTAGTCGTTCTGTGATTCCTTATCCTAGAGAAACCTCTTTAGAACACTTGTATTACAAGCATATTGGTGTTTACGCTTTCAGGAAAGAAGCTTTGTTGAAATTTGCTAATTTGGTGATGACTCCACTGGAAATTTCAGAAAAAATAGAAGCGATTCGTTATCTGGAAAACGGAATGAAAATCAAAATGATAGAAACAGATTTCATTGGGGTAGGAATAGATGTTCCCGAAGATTTAGAAAAAGCGAAAGCAATTTTAAGTAGGGACAAGTCGTGACTTGTCCAAAAAGAAGAAAATTAATTTGAAAATTTGAAAAATTAAGTTGGTTTTCGTTTCAAAATCATATATTTGGAATCTCGTAAAAAAGATTGAATGAAAAAGATACTATTAATCGCTACAATTCTAGTAACCACCATATTTTCGGCGCAAACTGCTAAACAAATTATTGATAAAAATATTGAGTTAACAGGAGGCTTAACCAACTGGAAACTGCTCAATTCTATTATTCTACAAGGAAAAGTAATTCTGGGCGTAAATGATGAATATCCTATGAGAATTTATCAACAAAGACCTAATCTTACGAAAACAGTAGTATTCATAGGCAATAAAGAAAATGTAATCGAAGGATATGATGGTAAAAATGGTTACGCAATGAATTACGTGGTGAATAAACTTCAGGTTCAAAAAAATTACGTTCCAGAAAGCTTTGACACAGATTTCATCGATTATGAGAACAAAGGTTTTACCGCACAAGTTCTTGGTAAAGAAAAAGTGGGAGACAGAGATTGTTATAAGGTAGAACTCACCAAAAATGTTAATAAAACCGTTTATTATTTTGATGTTCAGAACTTTTTACTGTTAAAAGAAGAAAAGAAAGACGAAACATTGGTTTATTCTGATTTCAAAAAAGTGAATAATTTGGTAATGCCTTTCAGAATTGAAGCAACTACGCCGAAAAAAGAAGGAGATTACGTGATGATTCTTTATAAAATTGAAGTCAACAAAGCCTTTCCAGCCAATACTTTTAAGTTCTAATAAAACTTTACGATAAAAAATTTCTATGACTGCAATTTCTTAGGATTTTGCAGTTTTTTTATCCCTAAATTTGAAATCAAATAAAATCAAAATGAAAAAAATATTATTTATTCTTATGGCATTTTTTGGACTTTTTTCTTCGCAGGCGCAACAAGCAAAATCCATTCATTCTTTTAAAGTGAAAGCTTTAGATGGTAAAACCATTGATTTTTCTAAGTTTAAAGGCAAGAAGATTCTAATTGTAAATACAGCTTCAGAATGTGGTTTTACACCACAGTATGAAGGTTTACAAAAGTTGTACGAAACTTATAAAGACCAATTGGTGATTGTAGGTTTTCCTGCAAACAATTTTGGTGGACAAGAACCTGGAAGCAATGAAGAAATTGGTGCTTTTTGCAAAAAGAATTATGGAGTTACTTTTCCGATGGCGGCTAAAGTTTCTGTGAAAGGAAAAGATATTGCTCCCATTTTTAAATTTTTAACAGACAAAAAACTAAACGGAGTAAAAAGCACGACCATTCTTTGGAACTTCGAGAAATTTTTGCTCAATGAAAAAGGAGAGTTGATTGATACTTTTGTAAGTACTACAAAACCTACTTCTGAATCTATTACGAAATATTTTAAATAGTTTTTTTTGCCACTAATGCACGAATAAAAATACTTTAAATGCTCATAAAATCTAAATTTCTATTTTTAGAAAATTTTTAAAAATAAGTAGAGCCGCGATTTATCGCGTCTAAATAGATATTTTAGAAAAGCATTCGTGCATTCGTGGCAAAAACTATTCTTTTCTTTTTTCTGCAAAACTGAAAATACTGCCTAATTTTATTTTAGAATATCCGTAAGATTTTATTTTAGATGAATTCACCAAAGCTTGTGCTAAAATGTCTGTTGGCAATGGTTTTTGAGATTCTAAAACGCCAAATTTATTGGCAAATTTTATAATTCTAGCTCCTAATACTTCACCAGTTCTGTCGGTGTTTTTTCGATCGAGCATTCCGGGTTGGAAAATGGTAATTTTATTAAAATGAAGTTTTTTTACTTCTTCTTCTAATTCGCCCTTCATTCTAGAGTAGAAAATTTTAGAATTAGGATTGGCTCCATAAGCAGAAACCAAAACGAAATCTTCCACGCCATTTTCTTTGGCAGTTTTGGCAAATTGCAATTGATAATCAAAATCTACTTTTCGCTGTGCTTCCTTACTTCCCGCATCTTTCAAGGTAGTTCCGAGGCAAGAAAAAGCGACATCACCTTTTACCAAATCTTTCCATTCTTCTGGCTTTTCGAAATTTACTACATGAAATTTCACTTTCTCAGAAGTAGATTCTACAGGTTTTCTTACAAAAGCATGAATTTCTTCGAAATCTTTGTCTTGACTTAGTTTTTGAACCAAATCTTTTCCTGTAGCGCCAGTTGCTCCTATAATCAAAGCCTTCATATTTTTAAGTAATTGGTAGTTAGTGTTGATCTTTATGAGTATAAATTTAGTAAATTTGTTTTAATTGAGAATAAGAAAGTCTAATTACCAAAATACTAACTACCAACTACTAAAATGTTAGCCGAAGAAATAAGAGAATATTGTCTCAACAAAAAAGGAGTTACGGAAGGTTTTCCGTTTGATGAAACTACTTTAGTCTTTAAAGTAGGTGGTAAAATGTTTCTATTAATGGCTTTAGAAAAGCAACCATTGGTCTTTTCGGCAAAAAACACTGCAGATTATAACGAAGAACTCCGAGAGCAATATTACCAAATTTCTGGCGCTTATCACATGAACAAAACACATTGGAATTCTATAATTTGTGAAGGATTGAAGCCGGAATTCATTAAAAAACTCATTGATGATTCATATCAATTGGTGTATGAAAGTTTAACGAAGAAAATAAAATTAGAAATTAATAAATTATTGATATAATGATTAATATAATATTAAATACAATTTTTTTTGGATCTGCAATTTTTTGGATCTTGTTGTATTTTATTGATAAGGATTATACAAAGAAAATTAGACTTATTTTAGGAATAATTTTTATTATACTTTTATTATATGGTTTATATGGAATATTGATTTATGTAATAAATGATAGGTAGAAAAGCATTCAGAAATTCTGAATGCTTTTTGTTTTACAAAACATCTTTATCAAGATGCTGTTCTTCTTCTTTGTAATGTTCGTGAAGATGTACAGGTTCAGATTTTTTGGTCGTTTTCATTTGAATAATATCTACCAAAAGCGAAAATGCCATAGCGAAATAAATATAACCTTTCGGAATTTCTTTGCCAAAACCTTCCACGATTAGTGAGAAACCAATCAATAGCAAGAATGAAAGTGCTAAAATTTTAAAAGCAGGATGTTTATTCACGAAATTGCTGATAGGTTCTGCTGCAAAAAGCATGATAATCACCGTTACAATCACCGCTACATACATTACCCAAACTTCTTTTACCATTCCTACTGCGGTAATAATGGAATCAATAGAGAATACCAAATCCATTAATAAAATTTGGAATATCACTTGTCCGAAACTCGTTACAATAATGGTTTTAGTTACATCGCCATCTTCGCCTTCCATTTTATGATAAATTTCGGCGGTACTTTTGTAAAGTAGGAATAAACCTCCTAGAATTAAAATCAAATCTTTACCTGAGATTCCCGTTTCGAAAACGGTAAATAAATCTTGGTCTAGTTTCATAATTTGACTAATCAAAAGTAATAAACCAAGTCTCATCACTCCGGCAAGAATAAGCCCGATTCTTCTGGCTTTTTTCTGTTGGTTTACAGGTAATTTATTCGCCAAAATAGAAATGAAAATAACATTGTCTATTCCTAGAACGGTTTCTAGTGCGATAAGGGTAAGTAAAGAAATAATAATTTCTGCTTCCATAGTTTTATTTTATGATTTTCACAAAACTATAGAAACTTATGAATCTAATTTTATAAAATCTGATTGAAAATTTATATGATTCTAACTCTTAACTAAAGTTAAAATTTTCGGTCAAAACCTTGTCTTCATCTAATCTTTCGATAAGTTTTTCTAGCGATTCAAATTTAATTTCTTCGTGTAAAAAATCTCTGAATTTCACAGTGATAACTTCGCCGTAAATATCTTGATTGAAGTCTAAAATGTACACTTCTGCAGTCAATTTATCACCATTTACAGTTGGATTAGTGCCAATACTCATCATGCCTTTGTAAAATTGGTCTTTCACAAAAACTTCTACAATGTAAGCACCTTTTTTAGGCAAGAGTTTCAGTTCGTCTATTTCTAGATTTGCAGTAGGGTAACCAATTGTTCTTCCCAGTTTTTTCCCGTCAATTACTTTTCCAGAAAGAGAGTAGGAATATCCCAGCATTTTATTGGCGCCAACGATATTTCCGTTTCCTAAGCAATTTCTGATTTTAGTAGAACTGATATTGAAATCGTCTTCATTTTTGATGGCTTGTAATTGCTCTACAGTAAATTCTAATTCGGTAGAAAGTTTTTGGAGCAGTTCGAAGTTTCCAGATTTATTTTTCCCGAAAACGTGGTCGTGACCTATGATAATGTGTTTTACATTTAGTTTTTTGATGAGAATTTCACGAATAAACTCTTCACCAGTTAAGTTTCTGAAATGTTCATCAAATTTTTGTAAAAACAAAGAGTCAATTCCAGACTTTTCTAGCAAAAAAAGTTTTTCTTCTAATGTGTTGAGCAGTTTAAGGTCGTCATTTGGGTTGAAAATTTTCCTAGGATGAGGCCAAAAGGTGAGCAAAGAAGTCTCTAAATTATTTTTTTTTGCCTTGTCTTTCAATTGATTGATGATGGAAATATGACCGAGATGAACTCCGTCAAACATCCCTAAAGAAAGAACTTTAGGAGATTTTTCGTGATAAAAATTTAAATCTTCTATGAGTTTCAAAACCGCTTACATTTTCTGTGTGCAAAGATGAAAAAAAATATTGATTTTTGATTATGTATTTTGAAGAGAATCACTATATTTGCACCACAAGAAAAAATAAAGCAATGGCAAACCAAATTAAAGGGAAAATTTCACAAATTATCGGTCCAGTTATAGACGTTCTTTTTCAAGAAGTAGAAGAATTACCAAAAATTTATGATGCTCTTGAAATTAAAAAATCAAACGGAGAAACTGTTGTATTAGAAGTAGAACAACACATTGGTGAAGATATGGTAAGATGTATCTCAATGGACGCTACTGACGGTTTACAAAGAGGGCAAGAAGTTGTAGGAACAGGAAACCAAATTACCATGCCTACAGGTGATGGTGTAAACGGAAGACTTTTTAACGTAGTAGGTAATGCAATTGACGGACTTCCTAATTTATCTAAAGATGGCGGTTTGCCAATCCACAGAGAAGCTCCTCATTTCGATCAGCTTTCTACTTCGGCTGAAGTTTTATTTACTGGTATCAAAGTAATTGACCTTATCGAGCCTTATGCAAAAGGTGGTAAGATTGGTTTATTCGGTGGTGCTGGTGTAGGAAAAACAGTATTAATTCAAGAATTAATCAATAATATTGCTAAAGGACACGGTGGTTTATCTGTGTTCGCTGGTGTAGGTGAAAGAACAAGAGAAGGAAACGACCTTCTTAGAGAGATGTTAGAATCAGGTATCATTAAATATGGTGAAGGTTTCATGCACTCTATGGAAGAAGGTGGATGGGATTTATCTAAAGTAGATTTAGAAGAAATGAAAGATTCTAAATGTACCTTCGTTTTCGGACAAATGAACGAACCTCCTGGTGCAAGAGCTAGAGTAGCACTTTCTGGTCTTACTGTTGCTGAATATTTCAGAGATGGTGGTGAATCAGGTCAAGGTAGAGACGTATTATTCTTCGTAGATAATATCTTTAGATTTACTCAAGCGGGTTCTGAGGTATCTGCACTTTTAGGACGTATGCCTTCTGCAGTAGGTTACCAGCCAACTCTTGCTTCTGAAATGGGAGCAATGCAAGAAAGAATTACTTCTACTAAAAACGGTTCTATTACTTCTGTACAAGCAATTTACGTTCCTGCGGATGACTTAACTGACCCGGCTCCAGCAACTACGTTTGCTCACTTAGATGCAACTACCGTATTAGATAGAAAAATTGCTTCATTGGGTATTTATCCAGCAGTAGATCCACTAGCTTCTACTTCTAGAATCTTAACTCCAGAAATTTTAGGAGCAGATCATTATAATACAGCTCAGAGAGTAAAAGAAATTCTTCAAAGATATAAAGCGCTTCAAGATATCATCGCAATCCTTGGTATGGAAGAACTTTCAGAAGAAGATAAATTAGTAGTATATAGAGCTAGAAAAGTACAGAGATTCTTATCTCAACCTTTCCACGTTGCAGAGCAATTTACAGGTCTTAAAGGAGCTTTAGTAGATATCAAAGATACTATCAAAGGTTTCAACATGATCATCGATGGTGAGTTAGATCACTTACCAGAAGCTGCTTTCAACTTGAAAGGAACTATCGAAGAAGCTATCGAAGCAGGTCAAAAAATGCTTGCTGAAAACGCTTAATAAATTTTAAATGTTAAATTTTAGATTTTAGATTTGATTTCAACAATTTAAAATTTAAAATCTATAATCTATAATTTGAAAAGAAATGAATATTAAAATATTAACTCCGGAATTTGTAGTTTTTGATGGCGAAGTAGATTCAGTTCTTCTTCCTGGAAAAAATGGTGATTTCCATATCATGAAAAACCACGCCGCTATTGTTTCTTCTTTAGTGAATGGTAAAGTAAGAGTTTTCACGAATGAAATTCAGAATGAAAATTTTGCAAAATTCTTTACCAAAGAAAACGAAAAGAACAGTGTTTTTTCTTATTCAATAAACAGTGGTGTAGTAGAATTTAGTAACGATAAAGGAATTATCCTTTGTGATTAAAATTCTTCACAATAAATTAAAAACTCGAGCAATTTTGCTCGAGTTTTTTGTTTTATAAGGTTAAGATGACTCCGTTTTCTTTTAAAATTTGCATCGGCTTAGAATACCAAAACAATTCGAAATCATCAAAATCTAATTCATATTTTGCTTTTAACTGGTTGAATGTTACGTTTTTATTAGAATGAATAGAAATTTCATCAATGGTTTCAAGAAGCCAAACTGCTTTTTCTTTTTCTAAATTGATACTAAAAACATTGGTCTTTTCATGGAAGGTAAGTGTTGCCATTTCCCAAGAATTTCCTTTTTTGGTTTTAGTATAAAATTCAACTAACGGTTTTACACTTGTCCAAATGATTTTAGCGTTCGGTTTGGTGATAAAATGGTCTTCTTCTAAAAGACAATCGTGAATATAATCAGGATGAATAGTGGTTTTCGGAATTTTAAAATCAAACCATTCTTGCAGTGGATTTTCAAAATAAATTCCGTGCATATAATTAAACAGCGATTTTTTGAGTCCAAAACTGAATTTACTGTGGTCAATTCCGGTTTTATCTTGAAAATCCACATCATTATTGGCAAAAGTAATCTCTTTCAAGTGAGGAATTACACCAAATTCTTCAGGATTTTTCCCAACAGGAGAATGTGCAGTCATGGCAAACTGATGCCAAAATCCGCTTTGTAAAATCCCCATTTCGAACATTTGACGAACCATTTCCAAAGAATCGATGGTTTCTTGCTCTGTTTGTGTAGGATAACCGTACATTAAATAGGAGTGAACCATAATTCCTGCTTCGGTAAAATTTCTGGTGACTTTGGCAACTTGAGAAACAGAAACTCCTTTGTTGATGAGTTTTAATAATCTGTCCGATGCTACTTCTAGGCCGCCAGAAACCGCTACACAACCTGAAATTTTCAGTAAAAAGCATAAATCTCGGGTAAAGCTTTTTTCAAATCGAATATTTGTCCACCAAGTTACCACGAGTTTTCTTCTCAAAATTTCAAGAGCCACTTCTCGCATTAAAGCTGGTGGTGCTGCTTCATCTACAAAGTGGAAACCGTTTTCTCCCGTTTTTTCAATGAGTTTCTGCATTCTGTCTACCAAAATTTTGGCAGCAATAGGCTCATAAATTTTGATATAATCGAGCGATATGTCGCAAAAAGTACATTTTCCCCAATAGTAACCATGAGCCATCGTGAGTTTATTCCATCTTCCATCGCTCCATAAACTATGCATAGGATTCGCGATTTCTATTACAGAAATGTATTGATCTAAAGGTAAATCTGTGTAATCTGGAGTTCCGATTTCGGCTTGTTTATAATCGTGTCTTTCTGAATTGTTTTTATAAACAACTTCTCCATTTTCTAATAGGAAAGTGCGTTTGAATAAAGATTCTTCACTCTGCTCAGAATGACAGACGTTTTCAAAAAGTAATTCTATCGGAAGTTCACCATCGTCTAATGTGATATAATCAAAAAATTCAAAAACTCTTTTGTCTTTTAAATCTCGGAGTTCTGTATTGGCAAAACCGCCACCAAAAGCCGTTTTAATATTTGGATAATGATTTTTAATATGTTGAGCGCATCTAAACGCTGAATATAAATTACCAGGAAACGGAACGGAAAAACAAACCAGTTTCGGCTGAGTTTCGAGAAGTTTTTTATTTAAAATTTCAAGAGTAAAGTTATCTACGAAAGTTTTGTCTGATTGGAGTTTTTGATATAACTCGTCAAATGAATTAGCACTTCTTCCTAATCGTTCTGCATATCTGCTAAATCCAAAATTTTCATCAATATTTTCTATGATGTAATCTGACAAATCTTCTAAATAAAGGGTAGCGAGATGTTTTGCTTTGTCTTGCAGTCCCATGTTTCCAAAAGCGTATTCCATATCATCTAACTGATTAAATCTGGAAGCTTCTGGCAAGAAATTCATACTGCAAATTTGCCTTGCAAGTGTTGGTTTTTTATTTTGAAGAAAAGCAATAACTTCATCTATAGTTTTGATGTATTCTTCTTTTAACGCAAAAATTCTCTGAGTATTTTCAGATAAATTTTCAGGCTTTACATTAAAAATTTGGGTTACTCCTTTTTTGGAAAAAATTTCTAAGATGACTTCAATTCCTAAATCGATTTGATAACTCGAAATATTTTTGGTATTAAGAAATCCTTTCAAGTACGCAGTTGCAGGATACGGCGTATTGAGTTGGGTAAATGGAGGAGTGATGAGCAGTAAATCTTTCAAAAAATGAATTTTTGCAAAGGTATGATTTTCCTATAGATTTTTGGAATAAAAAAATCCGTCAGAAATGTCTCTAACGGATTATAATTCATTGAATTTTATAAATCAAAATCTCCAGCTGCTTCTGGCTGATAAATAAGATCTACAATTTTTATTTTGGTCTTTCCGCCAGGAACAATCCATTCTATTTCGTCTCCGATTTTGTAACCGATTAATGCTGTAGCAATAGGTGAAAAAATGGAGATTTTATTTTCTTTTAGATTGGCATCTTGTGGATATACAATTTTAAAGGATTGCTCTTTCTGAGTGTTTTCAAAAAAAAGTTTTACTTCAGAATTCATAGTCACTACATCCTTATCAATCTTTTCTGAAGGTACAATTTCTGCTTTACTTAACTCAGACAAAAGCTTTTCGGCCTCATTGCTGTTAATGGTTTTAGAATTTTTAGCATCAGTGATGGCTTTGTAAATTCTAGTGTAATCATTCTTAGTTAAAGTTACTTTTTTCATAATATTTATGCATTAAAAAAACCGTTTGGAGTTCCAAACGGTTTCAATTTTTTATTTTAATAAAAATTAAAGCGGTTTAAAACTCAAATTTTGTTCTTCTAATAATTTTTCAGCTTGTTGCTTGTAAACACCATTCACTAATTTATCGTGAATAGCTTCAAAAGCAGCAAGAGTCTCATTGATTTCAGCATCTGTGTGAGAAGCTGTAGGAATTAATCTTAATAGAATGCTTCCTTTTGGTATTACTGGATATACTACTACAGAAGTGAATATTCCAAAATTTTCTCTTAAATCTTTAACTAGAAGAGTAGCTTCTACTGGTGTCCCTTGCATGAAAACAGGAGTAACACAAGTGTTAGAATTTCCAAGGTTGAAACCTCTGTCTAATAATCCTTTTTGTAGTTTTTCTACATTTTCCCAAAGTTTAGCTTTGATTTCTGGTCTTGTTCTTAAAAGTTCTAATCTTTTTAAACCTCCAATTACCATTGGCATCGTCAATGATTTTGCGAAAATTTGTGAACGAAGATTGAATTTTAAATATCTGATGATTTCTTTGTTTCCAGCGATAAATGCACCGAAACCAGCCATAGATTTAGCAAAAGTAGAGAAGTACACATCAATTTGGTTTTGGCAACCTTGCTCTTCTCCAGCTCCAGCTCCAGTTTTTCCTAAAGTACCGAAACCATGAGCATCATCTACTAATAAACGGAAACTGTATTGTTTTTTGAATTCTGCAATTTCTTTAAGCTTTCCTTGTTGACCAGTCATCCCGAAAACTCCTTCAGTGATTACTAAAATACCTCCGCCGTTTTCTTCTGCAACTTTAGTAGCTCTTTTAATATTTTTTTCGAAGCTATCCATGTCGTTATGACGGAACATGAAGCTTTTTCCCATGTGAAGACGAACTCCATCTACAATACAAGCGTGAGAATTAGAATCATAAACAATTACATCATGTCTAGAAACCAATGCATCAATTGTAGATAGCATTCCTTGGTAACCAAAATTCAATAAATAAGCAGATTCTTTGCCTACGAAATCAGCTAATTCTCTTTCTAATTGTAAGTGTTGTTCTGTTTCACCAGACATTGCTCTAGCTCCCATCGGATAGAACATTCCGTATTCTGCAGCTGCTTTAGCGTCAGCTTCTAGAACTTCTGGGTGATTACAAAGTCCTAAATAATCATTTGCACTCCAAAAAATTACTTCTTTTCCTTGGAACTTCATTCTTGGGCCAATTGGACCTTCTAATCTTGGGAAAATGAAATAACCTTCACCATAATCTGCAAATTGACCTAGAGGACCAGGATTTTCTTTAATTCTTTCAAAAATATCTTTCATTTCGATGATATTGTAGATTTGTATTTTAAATTTTAAAAAAATCAGATGCCAAGAAGGACATCTGAATTCTATTTTTATTTAATGTATTCTGTTTTAAAAACTTCTTCGTAATTATGGACACAATTATTGATGAATCCTTGTTCTTCCATCCATTTATCACTGTATACTTTGGTGATATATCTAGAGCCATGGTCAGGGAAAATTAAGACTACTAAATCGTTTTCTGAGAAAGGATTTGCATTTGCATATTGTCTAAGTGCTTGTAAAACAGCTCCAGTAGTATAACCGCCCATAATCGCTTCTTTAAGTGCTATTTCTCTAGTACAATAAGCGCTCATTTCATCATTTACTCTTACAAAATGGTCTATTCTGTCAAAAAGTAAAGCAGATGGAATAAGATTTTTTCCTAATCCTTCAATTTGGTATGAATGAATTTCAGAAGGATCTATTTCACCTGTTTCGTGATAGGTTTTTAGGATAGAACCATCTGCATCTACACCAATAATTTTGATATCAGGATTTTTTTCTTTTAAAAATTTAGCAGAACCAGAAAGTGTTCCACCAGTTCCTGTACAAGCAAAAAGATGAGTGATTTTTCCTTCTGTCTGTTCCCAAATTTCTGGACCAGTAGAAGAATAGTGTGCGTCTATATTCAGCTCGTTAAAATATTGATTGATGTAAATAGAATTAGGTGTTTCTGCTGCAATTCTTTTCGCTACTTCATAATAAGAACGAGGATCGTCTGCAGGAACAGAAGCAGGACAAACGTATACAGTAGCGCCCAAAGCTTTAAGATAAGCAATTTTTTCTGGCTTGGTTTTATCACTTACAGAAAGAATACATTTATATCCTTTTATAATACTTACCATAGCGATAGAAAAGCCCGTATTTCCAGAAGTGGTTTCTACGATAGTAGCTCCAGGAGTTAAAAGCCCTTTTTTTTCGGCAGCTTCTATAATATGAAGCGCGATTCTATCTTTAGTAGAATGCCCCGGATTAAAAGATTCTATTTTAGCATAAACTTTTGCAGGAATATCCTTAGTTACTTCATTAAGTTTCACCATTGGAGTATTACCAATTAACCCGAGAATATTATCAAAAACGTTCGTCATTTTCTTCATTTTTCTCTAAAAAACCGATTGCAAAAATAAGAAAAAAATCAAATAAATTTATCATTTTGTCCTAACATTTTGAACGGAAAGCAAATAGAAATGATTTTTTTCATGTTTTTTTGCTCAATTCTTTACCAAATTTTAAGCCAAACAAATGTTTAAATTTATTTTTTCATTTTTTTTCTTAAAATATTCTTAATAAATCTATGTTTTAGAAAATATCAGAATAAAAAAACTTAATTTCGCAACATTGTAAATTTTTAAAAATTTCTATGAAGAATTGGACTTTCAAAAAATGGAACACCATTTTAGGTTGGGTGGTTTTTGCAATCGCATTTTTCACCTATTTATCTACTATTGAACCTAATTTTAGTTTTTGGGATTGTGGAGAATACATTTCATCTGCTGTAAAATTAGAAGTTACGCACGCTCCTGGTGCTGCATTATTTCAATTAATGGGTGCTGTTGCAGCTATTTTTGGCTTTGGAGATGGTTCTAAATATTCTATAATTATCAATGCTATGTCTGCGCTTTTCAGTGCATTCACCATATTATTTTTGTTTTGGACGATTACGCATTTCGTAAGAAGACTTTTGAATAAAGACTTCGAAGACGTAACCGTTTCAGACGAAATTGCCATTCTATTTGCTGGTGTCATTGGTGCTTTAGCTTTTACTTTTTCAGAAACTTTTTGGTTTTCTGCAGTAGAAGGAGAGGTTTATTCTATGTCTTCTATGTTTATTGCACTTTTGGTTTGGCTCATTACAAAATGGGAAAACGAATATCATGACAGTGATAATGAACGTTGGCTCATTCTAATTTTCTTCATTACTGGGCTTTCTGTAGGAGTTCACATGATGGTAATGTTAGCAGTTCCAGCCGTTTGTTTGGTGTACTATGCTAGAAATTATGAATTTACATGGAAGAGTTTTATCATCGCTAATTTGGTGACACTTTTCATTTTAGCAGTAGTTTTCAAAGGAATTTTCCCAATTATCATGAGTCTTTTTGGTAAATCTGAAATTTTCTTTGTTAATGGATTAGGTTTACCTTTCCATTCAGGAACTATTGTTGCATTTATCATTTTGCTTGCTTTAATGTATATAGGAATTTCTTATGCTAGAAAATCTAAAAGCAAATTATATCAAACCATCGCACTATCAGTAATCTACATGATTATTGGTTTTTCTTGTTGGTTAGTCATTCCGATTAGAGCGAATGCAAATCCGCCAATGAACTTGAATGATCCAGATAACGCCATCGGAATGTTAGATTATTACAATCGTGAACAATACGGAGATTGGCCAACTTCTTACGGACAAAACTATACTGCATATTTAGACAATTATGGTATTGAAAAAAATGATGATGGTAGTTATAAAACGCAAAAAACAGGTGATGTTTACGAAAAAAATGAAAAAACCGGTCGTTATGATATTGTAGGAGAGCGTTTCAATTACGTTTATTCTAAAGAACATGTAAGCATTTTGCCGAGAATGTTCAATGAAGATGAAACCGTGATGAGCAATTACATTTCTATGTATGGAGCGCCAGATTTTGAATTCAATTATGACAATCAGGATATTGCAGATAATCTTCAAGCTAAAGAAGTTTTTGACCAATTAAGACAAAAATTTGAAGACGGAAGCATTACGCTTGATGATTACAAACAAGCCAGAGAATATGATTTAATCAAGGTACATAGACCTACATTAGCACAAAATCTTACGTATTTTGTAGAATTTCAAATTGGATATTATTTTGTAAGATATCTCATGTGGAATTTTGTAGGAAGACAAAATGATTTAGAAGGTCACATGGAAAACACCAATGGAAACTGGGTTTCTGGTATTCCTGCAATTGATGACAATTTATGGGGAAGTCAAAAAGATATGCCTGCAAAATTCAAAAATGAAAGTACGGTTTATTTCTTCTTTTTACCATTGTTATTGGGAATTTTAGGAGCGTTTTTCCAGTTCAACAAAGATTTTGGAAGATTTTGGGCAATTCTTTCTTTATTCGTGTTAACCAGTTTTGGAATTATTTTCTACACTGGTGTGAAACCTTTTGAACCAAGAGAAAGAGATTACGCAATGGTAGGAAGTTTCTACGCCTTTGCAATTTGGATAGGTTTCGGAGCGGCAGCAATTCTTTGGTATTTACAAGAAAAAATTAAATCAAATGCAGCTACTTGGATTACTGGAATTGTTTTATTAGGAGTTCCATTAATGATGGGCTTCCAGAATTATAATTCTCACGATAGAAGTGAACGTTATGCAGCTTATGATTTCGCTTATTCTTCATTGAAATCCCTTCCAAAAGATGATATTTTCTTCGTTTATGGAGATAATGATACGTATCCAATTTGGGGATTACAAGAAACGGAGCAATTCAGAGATGATGTAAAAGTGGTGAATTTCACGCTTTTAGGAACACCTTGGAATATAGACCAAGTAAAACGCAGAACATACAATTCAATGCCAGTTCCGTCAGTTCTTACCCACGAAGAATACAGAGATGGAACCAATGATCAAGTAGTTTTACTTTCTGCAGAAGATTGGAAAAATTTCATTCAAAATAATGTAGATGCAGGAGTTCCAGAGAGTTTATTTGAGCCTTACAAAAAATATATGGTTCAAGATTCTATGAACATCAAAGACGCCGTAAATTTCTTGAGAAAAAGAAGTCCAGAAAAAGATGAAATTTTAAAATTACTTTTTGGAGAAGATAAATATGAACGTTTTAATTTCTTGCCTGTTTCTAGATTTGTTTTACCTGTAAATAAAGCAAATGCCGTGAAATCTGGTATTATTTCTGCTAAAGATTTGCCGAATACAGTAGACCAAATTACCATAGACTACAGAAGAGGAAATATGTTTAAAGCCAATTATATTTTAATGGATATTTTGGCGAATTTCGATTGGAAACGTCCTATCAATTTCTCAGTGGGTGGAATTTATGATGACGAAAACATTTTCTATCTGAAAGATTATCTTCAGTTTGATGGATTTAGTTATAGATTAGTGCCTATTAAAACAGAAGAAAGAGAAGATGGCGAAATGGGAAGAGTAGACGCCGAAGATTTATATAAAATTGTCAAAAATTACAAATGGGGCAATTTCAAAAATCTAAATGTTCACATGGACGAAACGTGTACACAGAACATCGTAAGTTATAGAAGTTCTGCAAGTAGAGCTGCGGAAGCATTGACTTTAGAAGGTAAAAAAGCAAAAGCCATCGAAGTTTTAGATTTAGCAAGCAGAGAAATTCCTTCTACCAAATATAATGACCCTCGTTCTTTAAGCGCAATGGTTTATGGATATATTGTTGCAGGTCAAGAACAAAAAGGTTTACAATTGGCAGAGCAATTAAAAAGAGATATTTTCGAAGAATATGACTATTATTTGTCGCTTTCTAAGTATGAACAAAAATATGTGAAAAAACAGATGAATGCTCAACCCATCTTGTATTCATTGGTAACAGGAGCAGTTTCTGATGCGTATAAGAAAATCGGTCAAAAAGATAAAGGTTACAATTACTTGTTAAAATCCATCGAACCGATTGATAAGAGATTTAAAAATTTCATCAGTGATTTACAGATGGCAGGAAAAGAAAAAGCCTTCAACGAAGCTGAAAAAGTACAAAAAATCACACCGTTTTATTCTTATTTATTTGAAGTGATGAAACCTTATGATTCTACTTATCCAAAAGAAAAAGAAGCAGAAATCACTAGACAAATGATGAAAGCGACCAACTAGTTTTTCAATTAAAATTTAATATAAAATCCGTTAGAAATATTCTGACGGATTTTTTTATGACTGAAAGTCTAAAATCTTTGACAGCGATTTTTTTAAAACTATATTTGTAAAAATTTACACGAAAAAATGTCTGAAACTTTACAGAAGTACGCAAAATTTCCTCTTTTGGCAGTAGTTTTTACCGTTTTGGTGAAACTTCTTTTTTTGCTCACGCATCACATTCAGGAAGATGCTTTTATCACTTGGAGAGTAGCGCAAAACTTATTGGATTACGGTGTAATTGGTTTCAATGGAGAAACTAAAATTTCTGCTTCTACTACGCATTTGTATGTGTTTGTTTCTTATATTTTTAATCTGATTTTTGGCAAAGAAAACTTCATATATCCATTATTGATTTTCAATTCATTATTGTTCACGATAGGGAGTTACTTTCTTTCAAAATTAATCCTCGAAAATCCTGTACATCAAGCTATTTTTATCTTTTTATTTGGCATTTTGCCACCATCTATCAAAATTTCAATTCTCGGAATGGAATACGGAATTCTGTTCTTTCTAGAAATGGCTTTGTTGTATTTCGGTTTCAAGCAGAATAAAATCTGGGCACAAATTCTTTTCCCCATTCTCATTCTTTTCACCAGAATAGATACAGTGATTTTCTTAGGAATTGTCTTTTTGGTGGATATTATTTGGAATAAAAAAATTCGTTGGTTCTACATTTTAGGTGGAATTTTAGGAGTTGCCGTTTTGATGAGTTTCAACTGGTTTTACTTCGGTGAATTGGTGAATAATACCATTGTTGCCAAAAGTGTGACGTATGCAAAAAACATGTGTTTGGCACTCCAGTGGAAATATTTCCTAATGAATTATGGTAATTTCTGGGGAATGCTGAAACTTCCTGCAGATTTTAATCCTTTCACGATTTTAGTTTTAGTTTTTGAATTTTTAGCGTTTTTATACATCGTTTCGAAGAGAGAAAGCAAAAACCTTTTCATCTGGATAATTTTCCTTTTTGGTTGGGCAAAACAATTAATTTTTATTTCTCAAAGAAGTTATTTTGATTGGTATTATTGGGTTCCACAGATTTTGCTTTTTGCAGTAATTTTGGTATTTGTTTTAGAGCAAAAAACATATAAATTTTGGTGGATTTCTCTGCTTTTGATTTTCTATATTTTACCGATGGCTACTTTTCAAACGGTACATTCTATAGCCACAGGAAACGGAGAGTGGAATTACAGAAGAAGCATTGGTTTGTTTTTAAAAGACTACGAAAAAGATAAAAATCAATACATTTTGCTAGAACCAGCAGGTTATATTCCTTATTTTTCAGGTTTAAAGGCAATAGATGAAGTCGGTTTGGTAGATAAAGAAATTCAAACTGAAATCAAAAAAGACAAAACCAATTATTGGAAAAACACCGTTGAAAAAAGGAAACCAAAGTATTTATTGGCTCCAAAAAATTTATTTGAAGGAAAAGATGGAAGTTTTTACCAAGAAAACTATCAATTATTGAAGGAGTTTAGAATTAAAAATCACTTAAATTCTGACAATAAAATTTTGGAAAAAATATACAGACTAAAACCTTCTGGAACAGATTATAATCTCTACGAAAGAAAATAAATTTACTTAATGAAATACTGTGCTTTTTTACGCGGCGTAAACGTAAACGGAACTGCAATGAAAATGGCAGAAGTCTGTGATGTTTTCAAAAAAGCAGGAATGAAAGACATTTCTAGCGTTTTGGCAACAGGAAATATTTTATTTGAGTCTGATGAAGTTCCAGAAAATTTAAAACAGAAATTAGAAAAAGCACTTTCCGAGCATTTTCATTACGAAGCTTTTTTGTTTTTAAAAACTGATGAAGAAGTGAAGGGGATTTTAGAAAATTCTCCTTTTGAGAAAAATGAAAATCTACATATTTACAGTTTTATTTGTAATTCTGGAGACGAAAATCTTTTGATGCAAGAATTTCTAAAAACCAATCATCAAGAGCAGGAAGAAGCCAAATTAATTAACGGTAATTTTTATTGGAAAATTCCTAAAGGAAATACGCTTGAAAGTGAGTTTGGTAAGATTTTGGGAAAGAAATCTTTTAAAAATATTTTAACCAGCCGAAATATCAATACCATCGAAAAAATTGTCAATAAATTTTTAATCCTTTAGGAAAGAGGCAAAGAAAATTTATCAATAAATTTAAGTAATTTTAGACCGCTAAAATCATTATAAAATGAAACTAAAACATACAATTATCGCTCTAGCAGCACCTTTCCTTATGAAAGCACAACAGGTAATGACGCCAGAAATTCTCTGGACGCTTAATAAATTCTCGGTTACTGCAGTAGAACCATCTCAATCTGGGCTATTTTACAGCGTAGGAAAAGTAGATTTGAAAACCGAAAAGACTAATAAAGAACACTTTTACTACGATTTGTCAAAAAATCAAACTTCTAAAGTGGATTTCGGTAAAAAATCTTTAATTCAGTGGGACAAAAACGGAATTTACGCTTCAGAAGGTGATAAAATCTATATTTCTAAAGACAGAGGATTGACTTGGACTGAATTTTATACCATTGGCGATGCAGACAATATTAACATTTCTCCTGATGGTAAAAAAATCGCTTTTAGTAAGTCGGTTCACGTAGAAAAATTGTTTGGAAAAGATAAATATTCTGACCTTCCTAAAACGACAGCTCAAATTTATACAGACCTTAATCACAGACATTGGGACGCTTGGAACGAAGGAAAATACAATCACGTTTTTGTAGCCAATGTAGGTGAAGATGTTGCGAAAGCTAAAGATTTATTAGAAAATTTACCTTTTGATGCTCCTCAAAAACCTCATGGTGGAAGCGAAGATTTCGTGTGGAGTCCAGATTCTTCTAAGGTTTTATACGTTTGCAAGAAAAAATCGGGGAAAGATTATGCAACCAGCACCAATACAGATATTTACGCTTATGATTTAGCTTCTGGTAAAACCGAAAACTGGACAGAAGGAATGATGGGTTATGATGTAAATCCTAAGTTTTCGCCAGATGGAAAATCTTTGCTTTGGCAATCTATGGCGAGAGATGGTTACGAGGCAGACAAAAATGACATTGTAGTGATGGATTTGGCTTCTAAAAAAATCACAAATCTTACTAAATCTTGGGACGAAAGTGTAGTGGGAGATGTAGCATGGAGTCCAGATTCTAAAAATATTTATTTTTCTACTGCTTACAGAGGTGTAAAACAGCTTTTCCACATCGGTTTAGATGGGAAAGTGAAGCAAATTTCTGGTGGTAATTTTGATGTGAATGAAATTATTGCCTTCCAAAGCGGAAACATTTTGGTAACCAGAACAGATATTAATCATAATGCAGATTTATTTAAAGTTAATGTAAAAGACGGAAGTATGTTGCAGTTAACTTCTGTAAATGAAAGCACTTACGCTAAATTATCTCAAGGAAAATCTGAACTGAAAATGGTGAAAACTTCAGATGGAAAAGAAATGGGAGTTTGGTTCCATTATCCACCGAATTTTGATCCAAATAAGAAATATCCTACACTTTTATATTGTCAAGGAGGTCCGCAATCTGCTTTAACTCAATTTTTCTCTACCCGTTGGAATTTTGCTTTGATGGCTGCAAATGATTACATCGTAGTTGCACCAAACAGAAGAGGAATGCCAGGTTGGGGAACCAAATGGAACGAAGATATTTCTAAAGATTGGGGAGGACAACCAATCAGAGATTATTTAGCAGCGGCAGATTTTGCAAAAACTTTACCTTATGTAGATGGTGATAGAATGGCTGCAGTAGGAGCTAGTTACGGCGGTTACAGCGTTTTCATGTTGGCTGGAGTTCACGAAAATAGATTCAAAACGTTCATTGCTCATGACGGATTGTTTGATATGAAATCTTGGTACGGAACTACCGAAGAGTTGTGGTTTGCCAATTGGGATTTAGGTTCGCCTTGGGAAAAACCTTTACCAAAAGCGTATACAGATTTTAACCCAATCAATTTTGTAGACCAATGGAATAAACCAATTATGGTGATTCAAGGAGGACTGGATTTCAGAGTAGGTTATGAACAAGGTCAGGAAGCTTTTCAAGCAGCAAAAATGAAAGGTCTGAAAACCAAATTCCTTTATTTCCCTAATGAAAACCACTGGGTTTTACACCCTCAAAATGGTTTAGTTTGGCAAAGAGAATTTTTCGATTGGTTGAAAGAAACTTTGTAGAAATCAGAAATAAATTTTTATTTTATAAATAGTAACGGGCTAAAGCCCGTTTTTTCTTTTTCGTATATTTGATTTGGCTTTAGCCGAAACTTATTTTAAAATGCAAAAAATATCCTCATTTCTTCCAATTATTGATAAAGAATCTAAGATTCTGATTTTAGGCTCTATTCCGGGAGTTAAATCTTTGGAAATGCAACAATATTACGCACATCCTCAAAACAAATTCTGGAAAATTATCTTTGAACTATTCACTGAAAAATTTACCACAGATTATGACGAAAGAATTAAAATTTTAGAAAAATACCACGTTGCACTTTGGGACGTAATAGACAATTGCGAAAGAAAAGGAAGCCTAGATTCTGAAATTAGAAACGAAGAGGCGAATAAAATAGGAGAGTTGCTACACAATTATCCAAACATAAAAGCTATTTTCTGCAACGGACAAAAATCTCATAAAAATTTGCAAAAAATTCTACCAAAAGATTTTCATTTGCCAATTATTGTTTTACCTTCTACGAGTCCTGCTCATGCAAGTTTGAGGTATGAAGAAAAACTAAAATCATGGAAAATGGTCTTGAATTATTTATAAAAAATTATACTTAAAATTTAAGAATTTTCAAAATACTTCCCAAAACACTTGACAACCCCTGTTTTCATATCGTATATTTGCAGGCTTAAAAAATTTAAATAAAATCCGTAAATTTTATGAAAACATCTGATTTCAATTTTCACTTGCCAGAACATTTATTGGCAGAACACCCTTCAGAACACAGAGACGAAGCAAGATTAATGGTTCTTGACAGAAAGACACAAACCATTGAACATAAACTATTTAAAGACGTTATCGATTATTTTAACGAAGACGATTTATTTATCTTTAACAATACAAAAGTTTTCCCTGCAAGATTGTACGGAAATAAAGAAAAAACTGGTGCTAAAATTGAAGTTTTCTTATTAAGAGAACTTGATAAAGAAACCAGAGTTTGGGATGTATTAGTAGATCCAGCTCGTAAAATTAGAATTGGAAACAAACTTTTCTTTACAGAAGATGAATCTTTGGTTGCAGAAGTTATTGATAATACTACTTCTAGAGGTAGAACTTTAAGATTTTTATTTGATGGTTCTTACGAAGAATTTCGTGCTAAATTAAAAGAATTGGGAGAAACTCCACTTCCTAAATACATCAAAAGAGAAGTAGAACCAGAAGATGCAGAACGTTATCAAACCATTTATGCTAAAATAGAAGGTGCAGTAGCTGCTCCAACTGCAGGTTTACACTTTTCTAAGCACTTAATGAAGCGTCTAGAAATCAAAGGAATTAACTTTGCTGAAGTTACACTTCACGTAGGTTTAGGAACATTTAACCCAATCGAAGTAGAAGATCTTTCTAAGCACAAAATGGAGTGTGAAGAAGCAATTATCGACGAAAAAACTGCTGATATTATCAATAAAGCAGCTGATGAAAATAGAAGAATTTGTGCTGTAGGAACTACTACAATGAGAGCACTAGAAACTTCTGTTTCTTCTAACAAAAAGATTTCTGCTTACCAAGGTTGGACCAATAAATTTATTTATCCACCTTATGATTTTGGGGTAGCAAACGCTATGATTACCAATTTCCACACGCCAAAATCTACATTAATTATGATGATTGCAGCTTTTGCAGGAACAGATTTTATCATGCACGCTTATGAAGAAGCTGTGAAAAATGAATATAAATTCTATTCTTACGGAGACGCAATGTTGATTTTGTAAGATTAATTTTAAAATAATTTTCTCGCAGATTTGGCTGATATTGCAGATGAATTAAAATCTGCTAAATTTGCTGAATCTGCGAGACTTTTTTATATGAAAGACATCAGAACATTAAGTTTAGAACAACTCAAAGAATATTTTGTCACTCTTGGCGAAAAACCTTTTCGTGCGAAACAGGTTTATGATTGGTTATGGTCTAAAAATCTACATTCCATAGATGAAATGACCAACCTTTCTAAAGAGTTGAGAGAAAAAATTTCCCAGGAATTTACCATTAATCCTATTTCTGTAGATTTATTGCAAAAATCTAAAGATGGAACCATCAAAAATGGAGTAAAACTTCATGATGGACTTTTGGTAGAATCTGTTCTCATTCCTACAGAATCTAGAACTACCGCTTGTGTTTCTTCGCAAGTAGGTTGTAGTTTGAACTGTGAATTTTGTGCAACGGCAAAACTCAAAAGGATGAGAAACCTAGAAGTTGCCGAAATTGTAGACCAAGTTGCCCTGATTGATAAACAGAGCAAACTATATTTTGATAGACCTTTGTCAAATATTGTTTTTATGGGAATGGGAGAGCCTATGATGAACTATAAAAACGTAGTAGATGCTATCAGAAAAATCACTCAAGAAGACGGTTTGGGAATGTCAGCACGAAGAATTACCGTTTCTACATCTGGAATTACGAAAATGATGAAAATGCTTGCTGATGAAAATTTGAAAGTCAAATTAGCACTTTCATTACACTCTGCAATTGAACACAAAAGAAACGAAATAATGCCTTTTTCTACAAAATTTCCGTTAACAGAAATTATGGAAGCGATGCAATATTGGTATGATAAAACTGGAAGCAGAATTACCTTTGAATATTGCGTTTGGAAAGGAATTAATGATGGCGACGAAGATATAAAAGCTTTGATAAAATATTGTAAGCAAGTTCCTTGTAAAGTGAATTTGATTCAATATAATCCAATTGGCGAAGGGAAATTCGACCATAGAAGTGTGGAAGCCGAAGAAAAATATGTTCGTGAGTTAGAAAAAGCGGGAATTACTGCTTTGGTGAGAAGAAGTAGAGGTGGAGATATAGATGCAGCTTGTGGACAATTGGCCAACAAAAATTCTGGAGAATAATTTGATGTTTTAATTAAATTTCAAGTCTAGTATCTCACAGATTAAGCAAATTTTGCTGATTTTCTATTGTTTTATCTGCCTAATCTGCCAAATCAGCGAGAATAATTATAAAAAAATCTTTTAAAATAAAAATAACAAAGTTTTAAGATTTTATTTTTTAAGAGGTAGCAATTTTAATTTATTTTATGAAAAAGTTGTTGTTTTTTCTTTCTTTTCTAATTTCACTTCATTCTTTTTCTCAAAAAACAGAAAAGTTAGCTCTTAGAAAATACAAAATTGCCACGTTATCGGATTCTTTGAAAGAAACATCAGGTCTTACTTTTCTTAAAGATAAACTCTATACCTTAAATGATGGTGGAAATACCAATGAGATTTTTGAAATCGATAAAAATTCAGGTAAAATTTTATCAAAACTGAAAATTAATTTTCCGAATAAAGATTGGGAAGCGATCACCAGTGATGGTGAAAATTTTTATATAGGAGATTTTGGCAATAATGCAGGAAGTCGAAGAGATTTAGCCATTTATAAAACTGATTTTAAGGGAATTTATTCTAAAAATTCTTTTAATTATTCAGCGCAAAACGATTTTTCTACACGATATCTTTCTCATAATTTTGATGCAGAAGCCATGATTTTTCACAATGAAAAAATTCATGTTTTTTCTAAAGAATGGAGTTCTAAAAATATTTCTCATTATACTATTGATTTACAAAATTCAGAAAATCAATCACTTGTAAGTTTGGAATCTTTTCATGCAGGTTTTGTCATTACAGATGCTGCTTATTTTGAAGGAAAACTTTATGTGGTAGGCTACACTAGAAAAGCGAAAGTGTATATGATGATTTTTGAGGAAAATTCTGAAGGGTTATTTTTCTCTAAACCATTGAAAAAGTATAAGTTAGGTTCTTTTCTTTCGATAGGTCAAGTAGAAGGAATTGCAGTGAATAAAGATGGAATTTACATTTCTAATGAAGATTTTTCTAAGTTTATTTTCAGTGTAAAACAGCGTTTGTATTTTATTCCTTTCGAAAAGTTAAAATAATTTTTTTATTGCATTCAACGGATTATGTAAGTATAGTTTTAATTAATTATATTTGTATGAATTTATAATTATTGTCAATAATCATTCCATTTATAGCGTGTCAAACATCGTAGAAGAAATCAAGAAGCCGATTAACGAAGAAATGAAACTTTTTGAACAAAAGTTTTATGAATCTATGCAAAGTAAAGTTCCTTTGCTGGATAAAGTTACTCGTTTTATTGTAACCACCAAAGGAAAGCAAATGCGACCAATGTTTGTATTTCTTACCGCTCAATTGGTAGGAAATGTAAATGAAAAAACATTTCGCGGCGCTTCTATGATTGAATTGATTCACACTGCTACTTTGGTTCATGATGACGTAGTAGACGAAAGTTTTAAACGTCGTAATTTCTTTTCTATCAATGCTTTATGGAAAAATAAAATCGCAGTTTTAGTAGGTGATTATTTACTTTCTAAGTCAGTTTTACTTTCTACTGATAATAAAGATTTTGATTTATTGGCTGTTATTTCTAGAACCATCAGAGAAATGTCTGAAGGTGAGTTGCTTCAATTAGAAAAAGCTAGAAAATTAGATATTACTGAAGACGTTTATTATGAAATTATTCGTCAAAAAACGGCTACACTTATTGCTGCTTGTTGCGAAGTAGGTGTTTTGTCTAATGGCGCTGATGAAGTTTTAGCCAAAAAAATGCAAGATTTCGGGACTTATACAGGAATGGCGTTCCAAATTAAAGACGATTTGTTTGATTATCTTTCTAAAAATATTATTGGAAAACCAGTTGGAATTGACATTAAAGAACAAAAGATGACTTTGCCGCTTATTCATACTCTGAAAACGGCGAATGAAGCTGATAGAAAGTATTATTTCAATACTATTAAAAGATATAATAACGACCAAAAACGTGTAAAAGAACTGATAGAATTTGTGAAAAAATCTGGTGGATTGGATTATGCAATTGGGGTGATGAAAGATTTTCAGCAAAAAGCAAAAGATATCCTTGCAGAATTCCCTGATTCTGACGCGAAACATTCTCTTAATTTGATGCTTGATTACGTTATAGAGAGGAAGTTTTAATATTTTCCTTCATCATTTTAATGAAGTAAGAAGGTTTAATCTCAAATTTTCTCTGGAAATTATCAGAAAATGCTTCTGCATTCGTAAATCCTGCAATATTTGCCAATTCTTTAATTTCTTTTTCTAAAAATTGATGCTCTGTTTTGAGCAATTCTACAATATATTCTAATCTTAAGTCATTGAGGTAATTACTAAAGCTTTTCTCTTTATAAGCATTAATAATTTTGGAAAGATAAGTAGGATTGGTTCCTAATTTTTCGCTGAGTAATTTTTGAGTGATTTTAGAATCTAGAAATTGTTGTTCTTTTTCGAAAATATCTAACTGTTCTAGAATATATGTGACTGTGGATTCACTAAGTCCAGCGATTTTAGGAGTTACAGTTTTATCCTCATCAACAATTGTAACTGGGATTTTCTTGATTTCTGTATTTTTTGAAATGATTTGCTCAAAACGTTCTTTATATTTCCTTTGCATTTGAAAATATTTATATGTAGAAAACGAAATCAAAACAATGCTGATAATGATTACAAAAAGTGTGAGGTATTGATGAATTTTTAAGCTGTTTTCAATACTGTTTTTCTCGTCAATCAATTTTTTTGTATCATATTCTTTATGAATTTTGGCAAAAAGATATTTGTAGTTCTTTTCGTAGGATTTATCTAGAGACATTAATTTGTTAATGTATTCGAGTTGTTTGTTGGTATTGTTTTTAGAAGCGTAGTATTCTATAAGTAATTCATAGGCAGGTCTGAACTGAGGATCTTGATTTTTGTCTTTGTAATATTCTTTGTCTAATTTTTCAAAATATTTTACAGCTTCTTTTTTATTTCCAAGTTTCCAATAAGACATTCCTAAGTAGAAAATATCTGTATAATGAGGCCAATTGTCTTGATATAAAAGTTGTGCTTTTTTAAGTTTATTAATTGCTACAGAAAACTTTTTTAGATAATAAGCATCAGTTCCTTCACAAGATATAAAATATGGAATTAAATGTCTTGCATTGTTTTTATTAATGAATTCGTATGCTTCTTTGTATAAAGAATTATTTTCAGAATGTTTTTTTAGTTTTGTATTACAGTCAATTAAGCTCATAAGAGCATAACTGTAGTATGTTTTATAATCATATCCTAATTCAGTTTCATTTATAGGCTGTTTGAAAAATTCAACACATATGCTAAGGTGTTTTTTTGCTTCTGTGATTTGCCCTAATAACATTTTGTTTTGAGCAATGAAATAAAGAGTTTTGTAATTAATGTAATCATTTTTTACATTATTCAAGTATTTTTTTGCTTGCAAAATATAATCTAAGGCAGGTCCATATTGATAATAATCCATTAACAATACTCCTTTGTTAAGTAAAGCCTCTGAAATAAGTTCGTTATTATTAGTTTTTTTAGCAATTACTATTGCGCTATCGGCGTATTTATATCCAATATCTTCAAGTGTGGCTTTACTAGCGTATCTGTAAGCATAAATCAATGCCTGATCGTTATTTTCTTTTTTAGATTTCTTTATGTAATATTTAATTGTTGGTAAAGTATTACTATTAATAGAAATTAAACTATCAATTTTTTTTTCTAATTCTAAAAAAGATAAATCTTCTAATTTTTTTCCTTGAGCATTTAATTGAATGTGGAAGAAAAATAAAAGTATTATTATTAAGTGATTGATAATCAGTTTTTTAATTTTGTTGATTTCCAATTTTAGTTTTTTTACAATGTTAAAACAAAAAATTGGAATAAGAAATATGATATTTTTTCAAAAAATCCCGGTTGATTTTTATGAATTCCGAGTTCACTTTTTAGTAAGGGAATAATGAAAAGAGTAGTTTTGCTTCATCTTATAGAAACACAATAAAAAGGGGTAAGATTTAATAACCAAAAAAAAAACAATACTATTTAGAATAGTAAAGTTCTTCTTCAAAAAACTTCAACATGAAAATGTTGAAGTTTTTTTATTTAGATGTTTTTTAAGAATGGGTTTTAATATTTTCCTTCATCATTTTAATGAAGTAGGAAGGTTTTATCTCAAATTTTCTTTGGAAGTTATCAGAAAAGTTTACCGCATTCGTGAAACCTGCCAGAGATGCTAGATTTTTGATATCATAGTTTAAATAGGTAGCATCATTTTTGAGTAATTCTATAATATAGTCAATTCTTAAATCATTAATATAATAGTTGAAATTTTTTCCTTTGTATACATTAATGATTTTAGAAAGGTAGGGTATATTGGTGTTGAATTCTTCACTTAAAAGTCTCAATGACATTTGATTATCGGTAAACCTAAGTTCTTCTTCAAATTTGTCTAATTGTTCCAAAATATTTTGAACTAAAATTGGGTTAAGTCCAGGTATTTTATTATAAAATTCAAGTTCAGAAGAATTTTTTGGTGTGGTAATTTTGATTTTGTCGTTTATTTTAAGAGTCTTTTGTTTTTGTTTTCCTTCTTTTAATTCTATTTGTGCTTGAGACTCTGACTTTTCTATATTAGGCTTCTGTGCAATAATTTCTTCAAATTTTTCTTTATATTTTTTTTGTAAAGAGTTATATCGATTCCAATAGAATAGTGAAGCCAGTATTGTTATTAATAATATTGAACTAATTATAGTTCTTTGATTTTTTAGAGAATTTTCAATTTTGTTCTTTTCATTAATTAATTTTTGGGTATCATATTCTTTGTTAATCTTTGTATAGAGGTACTTGTAATTTTTTTCATAATTTCTATCAAGCGCCATTAATGTATTGATATATTTTAATTGCTTATCTCTATTACCAATGGAGTCATTATACTTAATTAATAGTTCATATGCTGGTCTAAATTCAGGGTTTAATTTTTTTGACTTGTCATATTCTTTATCAATTTCTTCAAAGTATTTAACTGCGACATCTCTTTTTCCAAGTTTCCAATTAGAAAGACCTATATAAAAAATATCAGTAATGTGTGGCCATTGGTCATTGTATAATCTAATTGCCTCAGAAAGTTTTTTTATAGCTGACTTATAATTTTTTAAAAAATAATCATCTACGCCATCACAAGAAATAAAATATGGTTTATATATATTTAAATCTTTATTATCAATGTAGCTGTAAGCTTCATTTAGAAATGGTTTATTTTGAGAGTGTTTTCCTATTTTAGTATTAGTATCTAAAATGCTCATAAGGCTATAGAGATAATATTTTTCATTATCCTCACCTAAAGATGATTTATTTACATTTTCTCTGAAATATGAAATACATTGTAATAATTCTTCATTTGCATCTTCATATAATCCAAGATAAATTTTGTTTTGAGCAATAAAATATTTTGTCTTATTAGTGATATATGGATTTTTTAAATCTAATGAATATTTATTAGCTGTAAGAATATTATCTAATGCGAGCTTATACAAAGAAGCATCCATTAAAACAACTCCTTTATTCAAATAAGCATCTGTTATTAGATTTTTATTATTAGAAATTTTACTGGTAATTAAAGCGCTATCTGTGTATTGAAAATTCTGAGGACTGCTAAAAATTTTACTGGCATAACGATATGCATAAAATAATGCTTCATTATTTTTATCTTTTTTTGATTTTTTTATGTAAAATTTGACAAGCTTAATCCCTTCATTATGGTTTATATCATATAAACTATCAATTTTTTTCTCAATTTTTACATAATTTAAATACTCAATATTATTATTTTGAGAGAAAAAAATATTTGAAATAAGTAGAATCAAAAAAAACAATATTTTTATGCTAAAGTGCTGATTCATTTTGATTAATAACAGAATTCTTTATTTATTTTAATTTAATAATAAATTATTTTTACAATAATACTGTTATTTTTTCTAAAACAAAACAGTTTTTTTATAAAACAACACTTATATTTTATGAAATGACAGTTGAAAAATTTGTTTGTAGCTGTTGTTTCATGATACATTTGTAAAAAAATTAGTTATGAAAAAAATTATTCTTTTATCCGTTAGTGCGTTAAGTGTTTTATTTGTATCATGTAGACAAAATGAAGATATTCTAAGTAATGAAGATATTCAAACTCTTAATATAATACAAAAGAATAGAGATTTAAGAGAATTAAATAATAAAAATAAAAAAGATACTATTTCAATAAAAACTCAAGTTTTAAGAACTGATTCTCTTTCAACTGTTTTATCATTTGATGAAATTGTAAAGCCACCAAGATAATTTATATAAATCTAATAAAAAAGTAAAATAAAATTTTTTTTCATCGTTTGTGTTTTCTCTTTTCGCTGTTTGTTCTCAGAACAGCGAAAGAGATTTTTGAAGATTTTTTTATTTAAATTTTTTGAAAGATTTAAAAATAATATTAATAAAAAGTAAAATAAAATTTTTTTTCATCGTTTGTGTTTTCTCCTTTCGCTGTTTGTTCTCAGAGCAGCGAAGGAGATTTTTAAAAGAAAATTTTAAAATACAAATTAAAGAAATATCTAAGATGTACTTTGTTATATTCATAACCATATTTTAATCTTAGAAATTTAAAATATTAATTTAAAAATTTACTGTTATGAAAAAATTTACACCAATATTGTTAGCATTGGCTTCAATCGCAGTATTATCATTTAAACAATCAAATAGTTCAGGGAAATCTGATGATGTTTTGAGTAAAAATGACATTGAGATTTTAGAAATTATACAAAATAAAAGAAAATTAAGAAATAGTAATGAAAATAAGACTACAGTAGTTTTACATAATGAAGAAGAAGCATTAAGATTTCTTAATAAGTAATATTCAGCTAAAATAAATCTAATAAAAGTAAAATAAAATTTTTTTTCATCGTTTGTGTTTTCTCCTTTCGCTGCTTGTTCTCAGAGCAGCGGAGGAGATTTTTTAAAGACATCATCACAATTATTCATACATTCATATTAATTAAGTTGAGCTTAACACAGTATTTCACTAGAAATATTGTGTTTTGTTTTGTAATTGAAAAATAATCAAAAAAATCAATTTATTTTATCAATTCCATAATTTTATTATCTTTGTAAAAATCCTTATCCAAGATATGCAAACTACTTATATCGAAACACAAACAGTTTCTTTTCAAGATTTTAAGAATCAAATATTAGCAGACTATAAACTAGGTAGAATTTCTCGTGAAATGTCTTACATGGCAAGGAGAGAAGTTTTAACAGGTAAAGCTAAGTTCGGGATTGTAGGTGATGGTAAAGAATTACCACAATTAGCCATGGCAAAAGTTTTTAGGAACGGAGATTTTAGAAGTGGCTATTACAGAGACCAAACTTTCGCATTAGCAGTTGGGGCTTTATCAGTAGAGAGTTTCTTTGCGCAGTTGTATGCAGATACTTCTGTAGAAAGAGAACCTGCTTCTGCTGGTAGACAAATGAATGGTCACTTTGCAACGCGCAGTTTAAATGAAGATGGGACTTGGAAAGATTTAACTCAAATTAAAAATATATCATCTGATATTTCTCCTACTGCTGGACAAATGCCTAGACTTCTAGGTTTGGCTCAAGCTTCTAAGGTTTACAAATCAGTAAAATTTCATGGTTCAGATAAATTCAGCAATAATGGAAACGAAGTTGCTTTCGGAACTATTGGCGATGCATCATCTGCAGAAGGTCATTTCTGGGAAACATTAAACGCAGCTTGTGCTTTGCAAGTTCCTATGATTTTATCCATTTGGGATGATGGTTACGGGATTTCTGTTCCTACTCATGACCAAAGAGCAAAAGAAGATATGGCAGAAATGCTTTCTGGCTTCCAAAGAAAAGAAGGAAAAACAGAAGGTTGCGAAATTATTCAAGTAAAAGCTTGGGATTATCCTGCACTTCTTGACGCTTATGCTAGAGCAGAGCATTTTGCCAGAACAGAATCTGTTCCTGTGGTAATTCACGTGACAGATGTTACTCAGCCTCAAGGTCACTCTACATCTGGGTCTCACGAAAGATATAAATCTGAAGAAAGATTAAAATGGGAAGCGGATTTCGACGGCTTAGAAAAATTTAAAGAATGGATTCTTAATTATTCTATTGAAATAGAAGGAAAAGAAGAAATATTAGCTACAGTAGAAGAACTTGAAAATATAGAAAAAGAAGCTAAAAAAATCGCTAAAGACGGTCAGAAAAAAGCTTGGGAAAATTATAGAAATTCTATAGAAGTTCTTAAAAATGAAGTACTTCCATTAGTAGAGAATCTAAAATCTCAGAATAGCGAAGTAGAAGCAGAACTGCAAAAATTCGGTTCTTTGATTTCTTATGCTAAAAAAGATATATTTAGTTTGATGAGAAAAGCTTTGCTTTTGACTAGAACTAATCAATCTACTGAAAGACAATGGATTGCTTCTAAATATGAACAGCTTTTAGCGCAAGAAAAAGAAAATTATTCATCACACCTATATTCAGAATCTGAATGGAAATCTACCAATGTAAAAGAAGTAAAACCAATTTACTCAGAAAATTCTGAAATGGTAGATGGAAGAGTAGTGGTAAGAAATAATTTTGATAAAATCTTTGAAAAATATCCTGAAACTTTGGTTTTCGGTGAAGATGCAGGGAATATTGGTGACGTAAACCAAGGTTTAGAGGGACTTCAAGAAAAATACGGAAAAGTAAGAGTAGCAGATACTGGTATTAGAGAAGCTACAATTTTGGGTCAAGGAATTGGTATGGCGATGCGTGGACTTCGTCCGATTGCAGAAATTCAGTATTTAGACTATATTTTGTATTGTTTACAAGGAATTAGTGATGATTTGGCAACACTTCATTACAGAACAAAAGGTGGACAAAAAGCACCAGTTATCATCAGAACTCGTGGTCATAGATTAGAAGGAATTTGGCATTCTGGTTCACCAATGGCTGGGATTATTAACCTAGTAAAAGGTGTTAATGTTTTGGTTCCTAGAAATTTGACTAAAGCAGCAGGTTTTTATAACACGATGCTTCAGAGTGATGAACCCGCAATTATTGTAGAAACACTCAATGGTTATAGACTAAAAGAAAAACAACCGGATAATTTAGGTGAATTCACCGTTCCTGTTGGTAAAATAGAAGTAACTAAAGAAGGAAAAGATGTTACTCTAGTAACTTATGGTTCTACTTGGAGATTGGTAATGGAAGCTGCCGAAGAATTAGAAAAATTGGGAATTTCTGCGGAAGTTATTGATATTCAGTCTTTAATACCTTTTGATATTTCACATGAAGTGGCAGAAAGCGTGAAGAAAACCAATCGTTTAGTGATTATAGACGAAGACGTAGAAGGCGGAACTTCTGCATTTATTCTACAACAAATTGTAGAAAAACAAAAAGCATTCAGATATTTGGATTCAGCTCCGTTAACGATTGCAGCAAATGATCACAGACCAGCTTATGCAAGTGATGGAGATTATTTCTCAAAACCTTCTGTAGATGATATGGTAGAGAAAATATATGCAGTTTTTCATGAAGCGAACCCTTCTCAATTTCCAAAAATTTAAAAAATGAAAATTTTATTTGTAATTATAGCAGCTTTTACGCTTTCGAGTTGTACTGTGGCAAAAATCCAAGATTGCCCAGAAGAAAAAATCATCAATAAAATGCCAAAAGTGATTGATGGAAACTCACAAACGCCTAATGAATATTACATTTACAAAGGAGAAAGAAGGGAAATCAAGGAATTTGATGCCGCTTGGATTGAGAAAAATTGCCCGAATATAAAAGTACAAGAAGTTTATTAAGTTAAATAAAGAAACAACTCAAATTAGGAGTTGTTTTTTTGTTTTAAAAAATCATATTTATATCATAGTAAAACCCGAATTTTCTGAAAAATTCCGTAAATTCGCAAAAATTTAATCTCGAAATGAATTACGATATTATTGTTATAGGTTCTGGACCTGGTGGTTACGTAACCGCAATTAGAGCATCACAATTAGGTTTTAAAACTGCTATAATAGAAAAAGAAAATCTAGGTGGTATTTGTTTAAACTGGGGGTGTATTCCTACCAAAGCTTTACTGAAATCTGCTCAAGTTTTTAACTATATAAAACACGCCGAAGATTACGGTCTTAATAAAGTAGAGGGAAGTTTTGATTTTCCTAATGTAATTGCTAGAAGTAGAGGAGTTGCTACTAAAATGAGTGGAGGAATTTCTTTCTTGATGAAGAAGAATAAAATTGACGTTATCATGGGAACTGCCAAAGTTCAAAAAGGCAAAAAAGTTTCGGTAACAGATAAAGAAGGAAAAGTTTCTGAATATTCAGCAAATCATATTATCATTGCAACTGGAGCTCGTTCTAGAGAATTACCAAATCTTCCACAAGATGGAGTAAAAGTAATTGGTTACAGACAAGCTTTGTCTTTACCAACTCAACCAAAATCTATGATTGTAGTAGGTTCTGGAGCAATCGGAGTAGAGTTCGCAGATTTTTATAATACAATGGGAACTAAAGTGACGATTGTAGAATTTATGCCAAATATCGTTCCTGTAGAAGATGAAGAAATTTCTAAGCACTTAGAAAAATCTCTTAAAAAATCTGGAATTGATATCATGACCAATGCATCTGTAGAATCTGTAGATACTTCTGGAAACGGTGTTAAAGCTAATGTAAAAACCAAAGATGGAAACATTACACTAGAAGCTGATATTCTACTTTCGGCAGTGGGTATAGCTGCAAATATTGAAAATATCGGTTTGGAAGAAGTAGGAATTGCTACAGATAAAGGTAGAGTTTTGGTAAATGAATGGTACCAAACTTCTGTTCCTGGTTATTATGCAATTGGTGACATTATTCCTACTCAAGCTTTAGCTCACGTAGCATCAGCAGAAGGAATTACTTGTGTAGAAAAAATCAAAGGAATGCACGTAGAAACAATTGACTACGGAAATATTCCTGGTTGTACTTACTGTCATCCAGAAATTGCATCTGTTGGTTTAACTGAAAAGCAAGCTAAAGAAAAAGGATACGAAATTAAAGTTGGTAAATTCCCACTTTCAGCATCTGGTAAAGCTACCGCAAATGGTAATACAGATGGTTTCATCAAAGTAATTTTTGATGCAAAATACGGAGAATGGTTAGGTTGTCACATGATTGGTGACGGTGTTACCGATATGGTTGCAGAAGCGGTGGTTGCTAGAAAATTAGAAACTACTGGTCACGAAATCATCAAATCTATTCACCCGCATCCAACTGTTTCTGAAGCAATTATGGAAGCTGTAGCTGCTGCTTACGGAGAAGTGATTCACATCTAATATTTATGTAATAAATACAAAAAAAACCACAGTATTTGCTGTGGTTTTTTTAATTTTAACCAAGAAAACTATTTAAAATATGAAGAAAGAAATCGGGTTAGTACTTTCAGGTGGTGGAACTAAGGGAATTGCGGAAGCTGGTGCACTGAAATTTTTAGAAGAAAAAAATATTTTTCCAGAAGTCATTGCAGGAACGAGTGCTGGTGCAATTGTTGGCGGATTGTATTCTTTCGGGAAGTCTCCTGATGAGATTTTAGAATTTTTTAAATCGGTTTATTTTTTCAATTGGAAACATTTTACGCTTACTAAACCAGGATTTATCAATTCTGAAGTTTTCAGATTGTACTTGAAACCCATTATTGGAGAAATTAAAATTAAAGATTTAAAATTAGAATTGCTCATTACAGCTACTGATTTGGTACAAGGTGTTACGCACGTTTTTGATGGAGACACCTATTTGCTTGATGCGATTATAGCTTCATGTTCGGTTCCTGGTTTGACCAGCCCTTTTCAAAAAGATGGAATGTTATTAAGTGATGGCGGAATTTTGAATAATTTTCCTTCAAATCTCATCAGAGAGAAATGTGAAAAACTAATTGGAGTATATGTTTCGCCACTTCAAGACATTGAAGGCAAACAACTCAATAGTATCAAAGCAGTTTCTACCAGAGCTTATGAATTGCTGAGTCATAGTGTAGAAAACTATAAATTCAAAGATTGTGACTGGTTTATCTCTCCCAAAGAATTATCTAATTATGGAATGTTCGAGAGCAATAAAGCCAGAATGAACGAAATCTTTAAATTGGGTTACGAAGAAGCTGTAAAAACTTTCCCCGAAAATTTTTAAAATTTTCTAAAAAACATATTTCGAATAGACTAAAACTCCTGTAATTAAGGAAAGTAGAGTAGCTGTTACTACACTTGCTGCTGCTAAATCTTTGATTAAACCTATTTTTTCATTGAAATTTGGTTCTATGAAATCACAAATTTTTTCAATAGCTGTATTGATGATTTCTGCAATGAGAACCAAAAAACAAACGATAAAAATTAAAACAGCGTCTGTAGAGTTTAATTGGAAATAAACCATTAAAAATAAATTAATAACAAGCGCTAAAACTTCTAACTGAAAGTTTCTTTCGGTTTTTAGCATCCAAAAAAGTCCTTTGAAAGCATAATAAACACTTTTGTAAAACGGAGGTCTTTTCATTACCAATTTTTATCAACCATGTAAATAAGTTGTGTCATAACCACAGCTCCCAATAATAATTCTCTGCGATTCACTTTTTCGAAAGTGTCTTCTGGAGTATGATGAATGTCAAAATATCTTTGTGAATCTGTTACCAATCCAGATGCAGGAATTTTAAGTTCTCTCAGAGGTTCTATGTCTACGCCAGAATGGTCTCCCGCAAATTCATAAATTCCGTATGGGTTAAAAAGTTTTTCCCAAGATTTCATAGATTTGGCTTTGTCAGGATGCATTCCTAAGCTAAAACTTCTCGGTGTAAAACCTCCACTGTCACTTTCTAGAGCAAAAACGTGCGGTTCTTCAGATTTTTTTACCGTTTCCATGTACGTTCTTCCACCTCTAACACCATTTTCTTCATTGGCAAAACAAACAACTCTTATGGTATGATTATTTTTGAGTTTTAAATTTTTGAAAGTTCTCAGTACTTCTATACTTTGTACAATTCCAGCACCATCATCATGAGCGCCTTCACCTACATCCCAAGAATCAAGATGAGCGCCAACTACAATTACTTTTTCGTCAGATTTTCCCTTGATTTCGCCAATGACAGATTTGGTCATCATTTGTCCATTCATTCCACAATTAGAATTGAGAACGGCTTGAACTTTTTGTTTTTTGAGTAAAATTTCTTCTAAATAATCCGCAGACTCTGCACCAATTGCAACGGCAGGAATTTTAGGAATTCCGTCTTCGTAACGAGTAGAACCAGTATGAGGAACATCGTCAAATGATGATGTGAGAGAACGAATGATTACCGCTTTTCCGCCTTTTTTTGCTACTTCAGAAGGAGTAACTCTTCTGTATTTTCCAGCATCTCCATAAGCTTGTCCTGTTACCACAAACTCTTGTTTAAAGGCATAGTTGAAAAACACAATTTTATCTTTTACAGCATAATCTGGTAATTTTTCGAAATCTTCTAAAGTTTTTACTAAAATTACTTCTCCTTCTAAATCTTTACCTTTGGTTCCTTCGGAATTGCCTAAGGAAAGCATCTTTACTTCTTTCCATTTTCCGTGATTCACTTTTAATTTTAAAGATTCGTCACCTCGAGTCCAAACGTTTACCATTACAGGTTGAAACCAAACTTGGTCTGCACCAGCTTCCAGCAGTTTTTTCATCGCCCAGTCTGCAGATTTTTCGTAATTGCTGCTTCCAGATAATCTGCTGCCAATATCTTTGGTTAATTCTCTTAAGTCTTCATAAGATTTACCATTGACCAAAATTTCGTCTGAAATTTTCTTGAATTGAAGAGAATCTTGTTTGAAATTTTGAGACCAAAAAAATCCGCCCAAAAAGAGCGGAAGTATGTAAAGTAGTTTCTTCATGTTGTGATTTCTTTTTGGAAATCTAAAAGTACTATTTTTTTGTAATAAATCAAGAAAAATTACCAATCCATGTCGTACATTAACAGTGCAGTAACCAATTTTGGCTCTATGTAAGTACATTTTGGAGGCATTTGTAAATTCTGATTTGCTAGTTTGGTAATATCATTAAAACTTACTGGGAACAATCCAAAGCCAACGGAATAGTCGCCAGAATCTACTTGTTCTTTAAGTTTGATAATTCCTTCAATATTAGAATTTCCTTTTATAAAATTCATTTTGCTGTTTTCTTCTTCCTCATAATCATTAATTCCGAGAATAGGTTTGAAGATATATTTGTCTAATAAATGATGGTCTACATTGTCTAACCCTTGGTCTAAATCTCTGAGATTATGTTTTACGTGCAGTGAATAAAATTTACCACCCAAATACATAGAAATGTGGAATTTCTGAGAAGGATAGTAAGCGTTTTCACCTTTTTCGTGGATAAGGAAGTTCTCTGATAGTTTTTGTAAAAATTCTTCTTCAGAATTTCCGTTTAAATCTTTTACAACTCTGTTATAGTCATTAATTTTAATCGATTGACTAGAAACAATAAAGCTGAAAACAAAATTATAAGGTTCATTGCCATTATGTCTTTTGTTTTTTTCTTTGTGTTTTTGAGCGTATAAAGCTGCAGAAGCTATTCTGTGGTGACCATCAGCTACATAAAAAGAATCAATTTGGTCTATTACTTCTTTAAATTGCTGAAGTTTTAGACGATTGTCTATTCTCCACACTTTGTGTCTTACTCCAGTTTCGTCTGTATGATTAATGATGGGAACATTTTTTTCTTCGTGATTCATCAGTAATTCTATTTTAGAATTAGCTTGATAGGTAAGAAGAACTGGTTCTGCTTGAAGTGAAACTTTCTCTAAGAAATGAGCTAGTTTTTCTTTTTTATAAGTAAGGGTAGACTCATGTTTTTTGATTTTTCCGTTCCAGAAATCTTCCACACTTGTCAATCCTAATAATCCTCTAAAAACAGATTTATTGGGTAAAATTTGCTCATACAAATAATAAGAAGAGCTGTCTTGAAGAAGTTTATTGTCGCCCAACATTTCTTCGTAATTGCTTCTTACTTTTCGTAGATTTCTATCAACATCTTTCGATTTGCTACATACATATGGTTTAATCATCTGTATGTAAGAAGAGTCTTCCGTCGCTTTTTTATTGATTTCTTCCTGCGTAAAATTATCCAAAGGATGAGTTGGGAATTTATCAATATAATCAGGGTGCGGTCTAACTCCTCTAAATGGTTTAAAAACTGGCATGTTCTACGTTTAATTAATTTGAGGTTTTATATAGTTTAATTTTTTAAATTTTGCGAATATAATAAATTTTTAAATTATATAAGTTTTTGTAAGTCAATAATTTGTTGTGCTAATTCTGTTCCTATTCTTTCTTGGGCTTCTAAAGTGCTTCCACCAACATGCGGAGAAAGCGAAAGCGAAGGATTCATCAGAATCTGAATTTCTGGTTTTGGTTCGGTTTCGAAAACATCTAGAGCAGCTCCCGCTACTTTTTTATTTTCTATATAATCTATCAGTGTTACTTCATTAATTACACCGCCTTTTGCAGTATTTACAATGAAAACGCCATCTTTCATCATTTCAAATTCTGGCGTGTCAATAATATATTCAGAAGTTTCTAAAGTATTAATGCTGATGAAATCTGCTTCTTTTAGAAACGCTTCCATATCATTGGTAGAAGTGAATTCAAAATCAATAGTTCTTCCGTCAAAAAATTCTAAAGAAATGGTATCTGTTTTAGGTTTTCTGGTGTAGAAAATAATTTTCATTCCAAGACCAATTCCTATTTTGGCAACTTCTTTTCCGATGTTATCAAAACCGATGATTCCAAGGGGTTTTCCTGAAAGTTCTGTTGCTTTTTCGTAAGATTTTTTGAGAAAAGCAAATTTAGTATCACCTTCTAAAGGCATATTTCTATTAGAATCATGCAAAAATCTAATCAAAGTCAGAAAATGCGCAAAAACCAATTCGGCTATGGATTTAGCAAAAGCGTTTGGAGTATTAATGACATGAACTCCTTTAGATTTGGCGAATTCTACATCGATATTATCCATTGATTCGCCACCTTTTCCTATGATTTTTAAACTTGGACAAGCATCTATAAGTTCTTTGGTTACTTGTGTTGCGTTTTTTACCAATAAAACTTCTACTTGATTTTCATTGATAAAAGGAATGAGGTGTTCCTGAGAAACTCTGTTGTCAAGAAGATTTAATCCAACTTCTTTCAAAACTTTTTCTCCAGAATTTGAAATACCGTCGTTTGCTAAAATTTTCATATTTTTTTTAGATTTTAAATAGATTTCATAACATCTACCAAAACCTGTACGCTTTCTATTGGTAATGCATTGTAAAGACTTGCTCTGTAACCACCTAAACTTCTGTGTCCATTTAATCCATTGATTCCAGCAGCTTTCCAAGCGTTGTCAAAAGCTTCTTTTTTAGATTCGTCTGTAATTTTGAATGAAACATTCATTAAACTTCTATCTTCTGGAACGCAGAAACATTCAAATAATGGATTTCTGTCTATTTCATCATAAAGAAGTTTTGCTTTAGCAATATTTCTTTCTTCTGCAGCAGCTATTCCGCCATTATTTTCTAACCATTGTAGGGTAAGTAGTGAAGCATATACTGCAAAAACTGGTGGCGTATTAAACATAGATTCTTTCGCTACATGTTGAGCGTAATCTAAGTAAGATGGAATAATTCTGCCTGATTTTCCTAGAATTTCTTTTTTTACCACCACTAGAGTCGTTCCAGCTGGTCCCATATTTTTTTGAGCACCTGCATAGATTAAGTCAAATTTAGAATAATCAATCACTCTAGAGAAAATATCAGAGCTCATGTCAGAAACCATTAACGTATTTACTTTTGGAAAATCTTTGATTTGAGTTCCATAGATGGTATTGTTAGAAGTGCAGTGGAAATAATCATATTCTGCACCTACTTCTTCAATTTTTGGAATGAAAGAGTAATTTTCTTCCTTAGAAGAACCGATTACATCTACTGTTCCTAATTTTTTGGCTTCTTTAATTGCATTAGCAGCCCAGTTTCCAGAATCTAAATAAGCAGCTTTACCGTTTTCTTTCATCAAGTTAAAAGGAACCATCGCAAATTGTAAACTTGCGCCTCCACCTAAAAATAATACATCATAGTCATCATTAAGATTCATTAATCTTTTTACGATGGCTCTGGCTTCGTCCATTACTGCGATGAAATCTTTACTGCGGTGAGAAATTTCTAAGATAGAAAGTCCCATTCCGTTAAAGTCTAAAATCGCTTCTGCTGATTTTTGGAAAACTTCTTGAGGGAGAATGCATGGTCCTGCACTGAAATTATGTTTTTTCATATTTTTATTGAGAATGATACTAATTTTATTGAAACAAAAAATCCCGCTCATGCAGAATGAAGCGGGATTTTTTTAATTTTTATTCGCCGTGTAAAAATGCTTTTTTACCTAAAAGTTCTGCGTCCGTTTCTACATGGTTGTCATCTGGAACACAACAATCTACCGGACAAACCGCTGCGCATTGTGGCTCTTCGTGGAAACCTTTACACTCGGTACACTTATCTGGAACAATGTAGTAAACATCATCACTTACAGGTCTTTGAGGCGCATTAGCATCTATTGTTAAACCTGATTTTAAAGTTACGGTTCCTTTTAAACTGGTTCCGTCTGAAGCTTTCCAGTCTACAGCTCCTTCATAAATCGCGTTATTAGGGCATTCTGGTTCGCAAGCTCCACAATTAATACATTCGTCTGTTATTATAATAGCCATTGCTAGGTATTTTTTTTAAATTTGCACAAAATTAGTAAATTTCAGTTGATTTGGAAAAGTTTTGCATGGTAAAACTTATCTTTTTTGAGGTAATTTTTAATAATAAGTGCAAAAATAATAGGATTAAATAAATAAAATGAAACAAGATCTCAAAATACAGGGTTTAAGTAAATTAGGACATTATCTTCAACAATTTTTACAAAAATCAGAAATTGATTATACTCATGATGAGCAAGAATTAGCCGCATTGATGAGACGAAGCGAGGTAGAAAACCCTTGGTTTACTCAAGAAAACATAAGGTTTTGTTTTAAAAATTGGGCAGATATTTTAACCCAAGAAAATATTAAAAATTGGCTTTCAGAATATCAGGTTTCTCAACTGTCTAAAAAAGTAGGATTGATTTTGGCGGGAAATATTCCATTGGTGGGATTTCATGACGTGATGTGTGTGATTATGAGTAATCATATTCCGCTGATTAAACTTTCTTCTAAAGATAGACTTCTTTTGCCTTTCTTTTTGAAAAAATGGGGCGAATTTTCTGAGTGGAATTTAGAATTTCAAATCGTAGAAAGATTGACGGAATATGATGCGGTAATTGCTACAGGAAGTAATAATACAGCAAGATATTTAGAATATTATTTTAAAGATGCTTTGTCTATTATTAGAAAAAACAGAACTTCTGTGGCAGTAATTAAAGGAGATGAAACTGATGAAGAATTGCAATTATTGGCAGAAGATATTTTCAGGTATTTTGGTTTAGGTTGTAGAAATGTAACGAGACTTCTTATCCCGAAAGATTATGAATTAAGCAGACTTTTCGAAAACTTTTTAGGTTTCAAAGACGTAATTAATCATCATAAATATGCTAATAACTATGATTATAACAAAGCGGTTTATCTCTTGAATCAAGAAAATTTTTGGGATAATAATTTTGTAATGCTCAAAGAAGATAGCGCACTATTTTCACCACTTTCTGTGCTTAATTTCAGCAGATACGAAAGTGTAGAAGAAGTTCACGCTTTTCTCGTAGAAAATGAATCAAATATTCAATGTGTGGTAGCAAAACCAGAATTGAGAATAGAAAATTCTGTAAACTTTGGGGAAGCGCAAAATCCTAGTCTCAATACTTATGCAGATAATATTGATACGATGGCTTTTTTAAGTGTGGTATAAATATTTTTTCTATTTTTAACAATTAAAATTTTTAAAAACAAATATCTATGGAAATTCAAACTACATTAGTTTCTCAAGCTACTGATATTGAGAAAGGAGAATTCTACAAAAAAACGTATTTACATGTTGCTTTTGCACTTTTAGCATTTGCGTTGGTAGAATACATTTTATTATTCAACATTCCGGAAGAGTATATCATTGCGATGGTTTCTCAAAAATTTGCTTGGTTATTCATTTTGGGGTTATTTTGGCTAGGTTCTACATTAGCGAATAAATGGACACTTTCTCAAAGTAAAAATGTGCAGTATTTAGGCTTAGCTTTTTATGTTTTACTAGAAGCGATTATCTTTTTGCCAATGATTTATTTGGCTGTAGTGTACACAGAAAGTTTAGAGGTTTTAAAACAAGCTGCGCTCCTTACTTTAGCTTTATTTGGAGGCTTAACAGCTGTTGCTTTTTTAAGCAATAAGGATTTTTCTTTCCTGAAAAATGTTATTGTAATAGGAGGTTTTGTTTCTCTAGGATTAATCGTAATTGCAATCCTTTTTGGATTTAATTTAGGATTATGGTTTTCACTAGGAATGGTTTTATTGGCTTCGGCAAGTATTTTATATGAAACACAGAAATTAAAAGATGTTTATTCTCCTAATCAATATGTAGGAGCATCACTACAATTATTTGCTTCAATCATGCTTCTTTTCTGGTATATTTTAAGAATTCTATCAAGTAGAAAATAAACCAGTTTAAAATAAAATTAAAAAAAATCCAGATTATTTAAAATCTGGATTTTTTTTCGTTTAATTCTGTTTTGAAAATCATCACGCTTTCCCCGAATTTTCGAGCGATTATTTCAGAAAGATTATAGAGTTCAGTTTCTGTGAATTCTTGTCTTTTTTCATCGCTTTCGAAGATGAGAAGGAGGTTAGTGTTCTTGCCTTCGGTTAGCATTTCGGTATTTACTTCAGAAAGAATGTAGTTTTCTACGTCTATAAAGTTTTCAACTAAAGTTATCAATTCATTCTCTAAATACTGTTCCCAAGTCTGCAATTGGCTTTCTACGGTGTGGAATGTTATGCTTAAAATGCTCATTTTTCTTATTTTTGGAAATTATTTTGCAAAAATACTCAAAAATGACAAAAGGAATTCTCACCGTTCTACTTTTATTGATTTCTAATATTTTCATGACGTTTGCGTGGTATGGTCATCTCAAATTCCAAGAATGGGGTTGGATGAAAAAATCTGTGCTTTGGTCAGTTATTCTCATCAGTTGGGGATTTGCCTTGTTTGAGTACATCTTTCAAGTTCCTGCAAATAGAATTGGTTTTAGAGAAAATGGTGGTCCTTTTACCTTGTTTCAGTTGAAAATTATACAAGAAGTAGTTACATTGGTTGTTTTTACGGTATTTGCAGTGTTTTTCTTTAAAAATGAATCGTTTAAATGGAATCATTTAGCGGCTTTTGTCTGTTTGGTTTTGGCGGTTTATTTTGTTTTCAAAAAATGATAAATATTAGCTTATTTGTGGATAACAAATTGTGAATTTCCGTCAATTTTTTCGGCATTTTTTCGTATATTCGTGCGTTATTTAAAATTGAAAAATTTAGAAATCAGTTTATTTTGTTATAAGTCTGATTTTCAAATAATTAAAAAATAAAGTATGCATAAAGAAGGAGAAAGACTAATTCCTATCAACATCGTTGATGAAATGAAATCCTCTTACATTGATTACTCAATGTCGGTAATTGTTTCCAGAGCGTTACCAGATGTAAGAGACGGCTTAAAACCTGTTCACAGAAGAGTTTTATACGGGATGTATGGTTTGGGCGTTTTTTCGAACAGAAAATATTTAAAATCTGCAAGAATTGTAGGGGATGTTTTAGGTAAATATCACCCTCATGGAGATTCTTCAGTTTATGATGCGATGGTGAGAATGGCGCAACCATGGAGTTTGCGTTATCCGCAAGTAGATGGTCAAGGTAACTTCGGTTCTATGGACGGAGATCCACCCGCTGCAATGCGTTACACAGAAGCGAGATTAAAGAAAATTTCAGATGAAATTCTTTCTGATTTAGATAAAGAAACGGTAGATTTTCAGAATAACTTTGATGATTCATTAACTGAGCCAAAAGTTCTTCCTACCAAAATACCTAATCTTTTAGTAAACGGAACTTCGGGGATTGCTGTCGGTATGGCTACCAATATGGCGCCTCACAACTTATCTGAAGCTGTAGATGCTATCTGTGCTTATATTGACAATAGAGAAATCACCATAGATGAATTGATGAAGCATATTATTGCTCCAGATTTCCCAACAGGTGGTATTATTTATGGTTATGAAGGGGTAAGAGATGCTTTCCATACAGGAAGAGGAAGAATTGTTCTTCGTGCTAAAGTAAGTTTTGAGGAAATAGGCAATAGAAATGCCATCATCGTTACCGAAATTCCTTACCAAGTGAATAAAGCTGAGATGATTGCCAGAACTGCAGAATTGGTAAAAGATGAAAAAATTCCTGGAATTTATGAAATCAGAGATGAGTCAGACAGAAACGGTCTTAGAGTAGTTTATGAATTAAAGAATGACGCGATTCCAAATGTTGTTCTTAACTTATTGTATAAATATACTGCTTTACAGACTTCTTTCTCTGTAAATAATATCGCTCTAGTTCATGGTAGACCAGAACAATTAAATCTTAAAGATATTATTCATCATTTCGTAGACCACCGTCACGAAGTGATTGTGAGAAGAACAGAATATGAGCTGAAAAAAGCGAAAGAAAGAGCGCATATTTTAGAAGGTTTTATGAAAGTAATTGGTTCGCAAGAATCTCTTGATAAAGCCATTGCCATTATTCGTCATTCTGCAAATCCACAAGAAGCGAAAGAAGGATTAATTGCAGAATTTGAACTTTCAGAAATTCAAGCTCAAGCGATTCTAGATTTACGTCTTGCTCGTTTAACAGGAATGGAGCTTGACAAAATTAGAGCTGAATATGAAGAAATTATGGCTTTAATTAAAGATTTAGAAGATATTCTTTCTAACGAACCAAGAAGATACCAAATCATCAAAAATGAATTGCTAGAAATTAAAGAAAAATACGGTGACGAAAGACGTTCAGAAATAGATTACTCAGGTGGAGAAATGTCTATCGAAGACTTAATTCCAGACGAAAAAGTAGTTCTTACAATTTCTCACGCTGGTTACATTAAGAGAACACCACTTTCTGAATACAAAGTTCAAAGTAGAGGTGGAGTTGGTAACAAAGCTGCTACCACTAGAGATGCAGATTTCTTAGAATACATTGTTTCGGCAACGAATCACCAATACATGATGTTCTTCACCGAAAAAGGAAAATGTTTCTGGTTAAGAGTTTTCGAAATTCCTGAAGGTTCTAAAACAGCGAAAGGAAGAGCAGTTCAGAATTTAATTAACATAGAACCCGATGATAAAATCAGAGCATACATCAGAACCAATGATCTAAAAGATGTAGATTATGTAAATTCTATGTATGTAGTAATGGTAACTAAAAATGGTATTATCAAGAAAACTTCTCTTGAGCAATATTCTAGGCCTAGAGTAAATGGTATTAACGCTATTGAAATTAGAGAAGATGACCAATTATTAGAAGCTAAATTAACTACAGGAACTTCTGAAATCATGATTGCGACTAAAGGTGGTAAATGTATTAGATTCCCAGAAGAAAAAGTAAGAGCAGTTGGTAGAAGTTCTATTGGAGTTCGTGGTGTAGATTTATCTGACGGAGATGAGGTAATTGGCATGATTGTGGTAAATGATATTCAAAATGAAACGGTATTGGTCGTTTCGGAGAAAGGATATGGTAAACGTACCGCAGTAGAAGATTATAGAATTACCAATAGAGGTGGAAAAGGAGTAATCACCCTTAATATTACTGAAAAAACAGGAAATCTTATTGCGATTCAGTCGGTTACAGATGAAGATGGTTTGATGATTATCAACAAATCTGGTGTAGCTATTAGAATGGGAATGGATGACTTAAGAGTAATGGGTAGAAATACTCAAGGAGTAAGAATGATTAACTTGAAAAATAATGATGAGATTGCTGCTGTTGCAAAAGTGATGATGGACAAAGAAGTAGAAGAAGAAACTGAAGAGACAGTAGAAAATAATGACGAAGAAACTCAAAATCAAGCTCCTCTAGAATCTCAAGAAGATACATTAAATAAGAACGAAGAAGAATAGTATTATATTGAGGACAAGCCATAAACTTGTCCTTTTTTAAAAATTTAATTTTTACATTATGAAAAAAATAATTTTAAGTGCAGCAGTTATTGCCTTTGGTTTTTCATTTGGACAAAAAAAAGAAATTTCAGCTGCTTTCAAAGCAATCGAAGCAGATGATACTGCTACAGCAAATACACAAATTGGTGCTGCAGATGCAATTTTAGGTGGGAAAACTTACCTTTTAGAGCCTGCTATTTTAGAACAATATTATTATGCTAAAGGTCTTGGACTTTTAAATACTGGTAAAGTTTCAGAAGGAGCTGCAGTTTTAGCGAATATTTCGACTCTAGGAAAATCTAAAATTTATGTAGGTAAGAACGCAGAAAAACAAAAAGTGTATTACGTTGGTAAACAAGCTGCAGATGCATCTGGAGTGGCTAATCTTAAAGAAGAAACTTATGCACCTACACTTGTAGGAAATCTTGGAGCAAAAATCAATCCGCTTTTGACTAAAGCTAATGAAGAAGCTATGGCTGCTTATAATTCTAAAAACCATGAATTAGCAGGAAAAAAATTCTTAGAAGTAAATAATCTTTTAGCCGCAGCAGGTAGCGAAGATAAACTATATAAATATTATGCAGGTGTATCTTATGCTCAAGGTCAAAAAAATGTAGAAGCTGCAAAAGTATATAATGAATTAATTAATGAAGGTTATACAGGTGTAAAAACAGAATATAAAGCGAAAAATAAGAAAACAGGAGCTGTAGAAAATCTTGATAAAAATTCTTTTGAGCTTTATAAAAAAATGGGTGCAACGGCTGATTATACTGATTTCAAAACAGAAACTACTCCAAGTGTAGAACAAGAGTTATATGAAACAGCTGTAGCTTTGGAAATTGAAAATCAAAATTATGATTCAGCATTAGCATTAATTGAAAAAGGTTTGGTGAAATTTCCTAAAAGTGCCAAATTAACTGAACAACAAGGAACTGTTTACTATAAATCTGGAAAAATGGATCAATTTATTGCAAATTTAAAAGATCAGGTAGCAAAAAATCCTAATGATAAAATTTCATGGTATAATTTAGGCGTTTTAGCAAGTAAAGATCCTAGCAAATTAACTGAAGCTGAAGGTTATTTTAAAAAATCCCTAGAGATTGATCCCAATTATATGGAAGCTTTACAAGGAATGGTTTATAATATATATATAAATGGAGATGATAAAGCGATTGCCGCAATTGATGAAGCTAGAAAAGCTAAAAAAATGGATTTATTCAATAAATTATTAGCTGAAAGAAGGGCTAAACTTACAAAAGCAATTCCTTATGCTGAAAAAATTTATTCAATAGACCCTAAAAATGTAGAAAATGTATCTTTACTAAAAGGTTTATATCAAACTTCACATAACGATGCAAAATTCCAAGAGATGAAAGCGGTAGAAGCTGCTCTAAAAGCTGGAAAATAATTATAGTTCAAAATACATAAAAATAAATCCCGAAGAAATTCGGGATTTATTTTTTTACCAATAGTTTCTCGCAAACCATTTTACTTAGAATTTCTGTTCTATCTGAAAAATCTATCTGCATAGAACCATCAAATTTTTCTATGTTTTTAATTAAAATTTCTGCACCTAAAGCTAAATTTCTCTGGTTGAGGTAATTCAGGAAATCATCTGTAGAAATAGTCACAGAAGTAAGAATTACTGTTTCATTTATTTTACACTCACTTAGTTTTTTAAGATTTTGAGTGATAATGATACCGTCTTTGTCTGGAATAGGTTCACCATGAGGATCTACTTTTGGAAAATTGAGGATTTCATCCATCTTGTCAAAAAAATCTTCAGAGTGTACATGTTCTAATTGTTCTGCAATTTCGTGTACATTTTCCCAACCGAATCCCATTTTTTCAACCAAAAACATTTCTGTTAATCGGTGTTTTCTTACCACTATAGCCGCTTCTTTTCTGCCCAATTCTGTAACTTTTATTGGTTTATAAGTCTCGTAGATTACCCAATTTTTGTCTGCAAACTTTTTCATCATGCTGTTTACAGAAGGCATTTTGATTTGTAAAAATTTGCTTAATTCATTTACAGTAACCTGATTTTCAGAATCTAATAGATGGAAAATGGCTTTTAAATAGTTTTCTTCGGTAAGGGAATTCATGTTGTTAGATGTAATATTTTTCAAATCTAACATTTTATTTTTACATAAAAAAACCTCCAATTGCTTGGAGGTAAAAACTAATAACCATGAAAACTCAAATTAAACATGAGAATCGTTATTAATATTGCAAATAACGTGCCAAAAGAAAATGGCTCTCTTTGAAATAAGTTTCCTTTGCAAAAGTACAAAAAAATCTTACATTTGCAAAAAATATTTTAAAAAAAATTATGTCAGGTAACATTACATTTACAATGATTAAGCCAGATGCGGTTGCAGATGGGCACATTGGAGCAATTTTAGGGAAAATTGCAGAAGCTGGATTTACATTCAAAGCATTAAAATTAACTCAACTTACAGTTGCAGATGCTAAAAAATTCTATGAAGTACACGCAGAAAGACCTTTCTACGGAGAATTAGTAGAATTTATGTCTTCTGCACCAATCGTAGCTGCGGTTTTAGAAAAAGAAAATGCAGTAGAAGATTTCAGAAAACTAATCGGTGCTACTAATCCTGCTGAAGCGGCAGAAGGAACTATTAGAAAGATGTTTGCAAGAAGCGTAGGCGAAAATGCAGTTCACGGTTCAGATTCTGATGAAAATGCTCTAATTGAAGCGCAATTCCATTTTTCTGGAAGAGAAATTTTCTAATCAAATAGTTTTACTCAAAATTTATAAAAAAAGTTCGAGAATTTCTCGAACTTTTTATTTTTTATCTTTTACATATTCATCTATGTCTGGTGAAGCATCTACTTTTGAAATAAAATTTGTTGCTCCATATTTCTTAGAAACTTTATTGGCCCAATAAATTCCTAAAATAATTCCTGCTATGACAAAAAATCCAAAAAGGAAATTACTGTTCAAGTAATATTGACACGCAAAGCCAATTCCAATTCCTAAAATAGTTGGTGATGCAAATATTTTCAACCAAGAAATAGCATCAATAATGGTTTCGAAAAAAGATTTTTCATTTTTCATGATAATGGTGATTAGTTTTTTTTGAAATTAAACTTTTAACAGTTCAATTGTTCTTTCTGGATTTTCACTGGCAAAAACAGCATTTCCTGCCACCAAAACATCTGCACCTGCTTCGAAGAGTTTTGGAGCATTTTCGGTATTTACGCCGCCGTCTATTTCGATGAGCGCTGTAGAATTATTCTCCAGAATCAATTCTTTGGTTTCTCTGATTTTTTTGTAAGTGTTTTCTATGAATTTTTGTCCACCAAAACCAGGGTTTACGCTCATTAATAAAACCAAATCTACTTCGGTAATAATATCTTCTAAAACCCAAACTGGAGTAGAAGGATTAAGCACTACACCAGCTTTTGCACCTTTGTCTTGAATCAAATTAATGGTTCTGTGAAGATGTGTACACGCTTCATAATGTACAGAAACCAAATCTGCGCCGTAATTGATGAATTCTTCTACATATTTTTCAGGCTCTACAATCATAAGATGTACATCTACAAATTTTTTGGCGTGTTCCTGAATTGCTTTCATCACAGGGAAGCCAAAAGAAATATTCGGTACGAATCTTCCATCCATTACATCTATGTGAAACCAATCGGCTTGACTGCCGTTAATCATTTCTATATCACGCTGTAAATTCCCAAAATCTGCAGATAAAACTGAAGGTGCAATAAGTTTTGTTTTCATTTTATTTTTTACTTTCTATAATTGTTGTTTTTGCAAATAAATCTCCTAATCTTTGACCTTTTTCAGAATTTTTTACACTGATGTAAGCAGGTAAACCAAAGAACGAAAAGTCTATTATATCTATTAAATGTCTTTTGAAAGAATTTTTTAAACCAATTTCTTTATTGTCTATTTGAACAACTTTTAAATTTAATAAGTAATGCCCTAAAGTAGCTTTAAATAAAGATTCTACAATGATGAAATAGAGTAACCAAAATAAAAAAACAGGTAATGCCTTTAATCCATTTACTGAATAAGTTCCTTCATGATCTTTATTTCCAAAGTAAATCACATAAAAAATACTAACAGTGAAATATATTAGATAATCTAATAAACAAGCGAAGATTCTTTTTCTTAAAATTATTGATTTCATTTAACCTATCGAAAAGCTATTATTGTGACTGATATAATAATAAATTAAAAAACTAGAAATAGCTAAAAATTCTAAAATACTTATTAATTTATTGTTAGTTAATTCAAGTAAAACTCTATCAATCAAAACAATAAAGAAAAAGATTAATAAAAATATAATTTCTAACATATAGACTAGACTTGAACTTTCATCTAAAGTCATCATTTGATATATAATTAGAGGAATCATTATAACATATAATAATATTCCTAAAATTGAAACAAAAGTTGGTCTTTTGTATAAGTCAGAAATGAATGTTTTCATATAAAAAAAGCAAAGTCCGAAAACTTTGCTCTAATTTAAGAATTTTTTATTTACCAAGGTAAGACTTCAAGATTTTGCTTCTAGAGTTGTGTTTCAATCTCTTAATCGCTTTTTCTTTAATCTGTCTTACTCTTTCTCTCGTTAAGTCGAAAGTTTCACCTATTTCTTCTAGAGTCATAGGATGTTTTCCGTTTAGACCGAAATATAATCTTACCAAATCTGCTTCTCTTGGTGTAAGCGTTTGTAAAGCTCTTTCAATCTCTATTTGTAGAGATTCTAGCATTAAGTCTTTATCAGGACTTGGAGATTCACCAGAACGTAAAACGTCATATAAGTTAGAATCTTCTCCTTCTACTAATGGTGCGTCCATAGATAAGTGACGACCAGAGTTTTTCATAGATTCTTTAATATCTTCTTCGCTCATGTCTAGAACTTCTGCCAATTCTTCTGGTGAAGGTGGTCTTTCGTTTTCTTGTTCTAAGTGTGCGTAAGCTTTGTTGATTTTATTGATTGAACCAATTTTGTTCAAAGGTAATCTTACAATTCTAGATTGCTCTGCAAGAGCTTGTAAGATAGATTGTCTAATCCACCAAACTGCATAAGAAATAAATTTGAAACCTCTGGTTTCGTCATATCTTTTAGCAGCTTTCATTAGACCAAGGTTTCCTTCATTAATAAGGTCAGGAAGAGATAATCCTTGGTTTTGATATTGTTTTGATACAGACACCACGAAACGCAAGTTGGCTTTAATCAACTTTTCTAGAGCAGCTCTGTCTCCGCTACGGATTCTTTGAGCGAGTTCTACTTCTTCGTCTGCTGTGATGAGTTCTACTTTACCAATTTCTTGCAAATATTTGTCAAGGGAAGCGGTTTCTCTATTGGTAACCTGTTTTGTAATTTTTAACTGTCTCATATCTTATTATACGTTCATTATAACGAAAAGGTTACACACTTTATTGAAAATAATGAAAAAATAGTTAAATTTTATAGAAAAAGCCAATAATTCTGGCGCCATTTCCAGCTTTCGCCAGTCGCTATCTCAAAAGCCAATCCTAATTTCCATATTTTTTGAGATGAGCTTCAACAATGGCTCAATCTGGGGCGCAGTTTCCGTATTTTATTAAACTTTTTCAAATAAGTTTTTCGATTTTTATGACCTAGGAAACGGAGGCGTTTGAAAATTTTGAAAAATTTTTGTAAAGAAATTTCCACTGTTTGAGTAAGTAAGGAAAAAGCTAGGGACGAGTTTTGGAAATTTTAGAAAATTATTTAAAATTTTAGCCGAGTTTCCAGTCTTGAATTTTTGGTTTTTTTGTTTCAAGACAAAAGAACATGTTAATTTTAAAATTAATATTGTAAGTATTAACAATCTTGCACTTTTTCCTTAATTTAGTCCTATGAAATATTCTTTTAAAAACGACTATTCAGAAGGTTGTCATCCCAGTATTTTAGAAGCGTTAATGCGTACTAATTTTTCTCAACAAAATGGTTACGGTTTAGATGATTATTGTGCAGAAGCAGAAAAACTAATTCTCCAAAAAGCAAATGCACCAAAATCCAAAGTTCATTTTGTAAGTGGAGGAACTCAAGCGAATTTATTGGTGATTTCGGCAATTCTAAGACCTCACGAAAGTGTGGTTTCTGCAACTACCGGTCATATTTTCACCAATGAAGCTGGTGCGATAGAAGCAACAGGTCATAAAGTTCATGGGGTAGAAACTCCCGATGGAAAACTGAAACCAGAAGATATTCAGAAAGTGTTAGATGTTCATACCAATGTTCCTCATCAATTAAAACAAAAGTTGGTTTATATTTCTAATTCTACAGAAATTGGAACGATTTACACCAAAAAAGAACTGGAAGATTTATCAAATTTTTGCAAAGAAAAAAATCTATATTTATTTATGGATGGTGCCAGATTAGGACACGCTTTAACGGCAGAAAGCAATGATGTAACGTTAGAAGATGTAGCGAAGTTTACAGATGTTTTTTATCTTGGCGGAACCAAAAACGGAGCTTTATTAGGCGAAGCAATCATTATAAACAGACAAAATCTGCAAGAAGAATTCGGGTTTCACATTAAGCAAAAAGGGGCAATGCTCGCGAAAGGAAGATTACTCGGAATTCAGTTTCAAGAGTTGATGAAAGACGATTTATATTGGGATTTAGCGAAACATGCCAATCAACAAGCCATGAAAATCAAGCAAACTTTCAAAGAAATAGGTTGTGAATTTTTGGCGGAAACAGACACCAATCAGATTTTTCCGATTTTAGAAAATTCACAAATTGAAAAACTTTCAGAGCAGTTTGATTTTTATGTTTGGAAGAAAATAGACGCACAAAAATCAGCCATTAGAATTATTACTTCTTGGGCTACAGAAACCGAAGTTGTAGAACGTTTCTGTCAAGAAATTTTGAAATTAAAATAAATAAAACCCACTCTAAATAATGAAAAAACTTATACTTTCAGTTTTATTAATTCCTGCTGTTTTTTCAGCGCAACAAGCCGTTTCCAGAGATGCAGAAATTGCGAATTATGTGTCGCAAGTAAGCGCAGATTCTCTAAAATCTCATATCAATAAATTAGTAAGTTTTGGTACTCGTCATACCATGAGTTCTACGACTGATGCCAAAAAAGTAATTGGTGCTGCTAGAAATTGGGTGCTTTCTAAATTTAGAAATTATTCTAAAAATGCTGATGGAAGAATGGAAGTTTTTCTACAAAATCAAACCATTCAACCAGACGGAAAACGAATCAATCAGCCAACAGATTTAGGAAACGCTATTGCTATTTTGCGTGGAACTGATCCTAATGATAAAAGAATTTTTATGATTGGCGGACATCTTGATTCCAGAGTTTCTGATGTGATGAATAACAAAGATTTCGCACCAGGAGCCAATGACGACGGAAGCGGAGTAGGTGCTGTAATAGAATCTGCTAGAATTTTTAGCCAATCTAAATTTCCTGCAACCATAATTTTTGTAGCATTTTCTGGCGAAGAACAAGGTTTGTTAGGTGCTAAAATGCTTGCAGAAAAGGCAAAAACTGAAAATTGGCAATTAGAAGCTTTGTTGAATAATGATATGATTGGGAATAATTTAACTAGCGAAACCAATTTAATTAATGCCAATCAGTTAAGAGTTTTTTCTGAAGGTTTGCCGCAATTTGATTTGGATAAAAAAGCTCAAAATATTAGAAATTTAGGTCTAGAAAATGATGGTGAAGCCAGACAGTTGGCAAGATATATTAAGGAAATTGGAGAGCGTTATGTGGACAATTTAGAAGTTAAATTAATCTATAGAAACGACAGATTTCTTCGTGGCGGCGATCATACTTCATTTGTGAATCAAGGTTTTTCAGCGGTAAGATTAACTGAATTTAATGAAAATTATGACCATCAACATCAAGATATCAGAAAAGAAAACGGCAAACAATTTGGAGATTTACCAGAATTCATGGATTTTGAATATTTCAAGAAAAATGTTGGGGTAAATGTTTCTGTTTTGGCAAATTTGGCAAAATCTCCTTCAAAACCAGAAAATGTAAAAATGGAGGTAAAAGAATTGACCAATTTCACGACCATTCATTGGGAAAAACCAAAAAATGGAGAAGTTTCAGGTTACTACGTTCTCATGCGTGAAACCGATTCTTCTACTTGGCAAAAGAAATTTTTCACCAAAGAAAATTCTATGAAACTGCCTTATTCTAAAGACAATTATTTCTTTGCAGTTCAAGCGGTAAATAGTTCAGGAAACGAAAGTCTCATCGTAATTCCAAGTGTAAAATAATAGAAAAGTCCCGAAATTTTCGGGACTTTTTTTGTTTTAAAATTATAATTGCTTTTTGAAACCCACTTCTTTTCTCCATTTTTTAAATTCTCCTGGAGACATTCTTCCTTGCGGAACTTCGGTTACTCTTTTGCTTTTAGATTTAGGTCTTTCTTTCACTTCCAGCGATTTCTTTTCCGTAACTCCATTGATGGAAATTTCTACCGTGTATTTTCCTGGAGTGATATAAACATTGCCATCATCTGCTTTTTTAGACTTTTCAGTGGCATTTACTGTTAAATCATAATTGATGATGTTAAATCCTTTGTCAGCAAGATGATTGATGGTTTTTATCGTTTCATTTTGAGCATTGATGATTTTAATGACAGCATTTCCAGCATTTTTAGTGTAAAATTCTATTGGGAAATTCTGCTTTTCAATTTCAGTGAAATTACTGTAAGATTTGCCCCAATTTTCTTTGAAATTAATGCTTTCAACATCAAAAACGATTAAATTTTTAGCTAAATTTTCTGGCGTTAATTTTTGTAATTTCTTCACATCGGCAATGTAGATACTTCTTCCGTGAGTTGCTACAATCAATTCATTATCTCTGTGATGAACTTTTAAATCATGAACAGCAACGTTTGGAAGTGTAGCATTATTGGCAGACATAAACGTTTTTCCTCGGTCTAGAGAAATGTACAATCCGTTATCAGTTCCTACATACAGAAGATTTTCGTTGGTATGATCTTCTCTGATGACATTAATAGGTTCGGCAGGTAAATCTTCGCCAATTTTCTTCCAAGTTTTCCCGAAATCATCAGAAGTGTAAAGCAATGCACGGAAATCATCTTCTCTGTAAGCATTTAAACTCAAATAAACTCTAGATTCTGAGAAAGAAGAAGGTTGTACCATAGAAACCCAAAATCCTGGGAAATCGCCAATTTTTTGCCAAGAATTTCCGCCGTCTTTGGTTACATTTACCAATCCATCATCACTTCCTGCATAAATTAAACCGAATTTTTTCGGACTTTCTTCCACTGTTGAAAGGGTAGAATAAGGCACATTTTCTTGTTTGGTATTTCTAGTTAAATCTCCAGAAATTTTTTGCCAAGTTTCACCTTTGTCCATACTTCTGTAAACGCTTTGCGAAGCAAAATAAACGATGTCTTGATTGTGTCGAGAAATCTGGAAAGGAGCTTCCCAATTGAAACGAAGTGGATTTTCGCCAATTTCTCTAGGAACTTCTAGATATTTTCTTTCGTTGGTTTTTCTGTTAATTCTAAAATAATTCCCAAACTGAAAACCTGTGTATAAAGTTGCATTATCTCTGAAATCTACTCGCACTTGCATTCCGTCTCCTCCTAATAGAAATTTGAAATTATCGCTATTGTCAAATTTTCCTTTTTTATAATCAAATTTGTTGTTTGAAGGTCCAAACCAAACGCCGTTATCTTGCATTCCTCCATATACATTGTAAGGTTTTTCTAAATCATAATCTATCGAATAAAACTGTGAAACCGGCAATGAATTGCAATGAATGTAAGAATTTCCATTGTCGTAAGAAATATTGATTCCGCCGTCATTTCCATTGATGAAATTATTGTCATTTTTCGGGTTAAACCAAATAGAATGATGGTCTGCATGAACATTTGGAGAATCTATCGATTTGAATGATTTTCCGCCATTTTCTGAAACCAAAATCGGAACGCCTGCAATGATTACCTTATCTGGATTGGTAGGCGAAACCCAAATTTGCCCGAAATAATAACCGTAAGTATAATATAAACCATCTAGATTTTTTTCGTTGGTTTTTTTCCAAGATTTTCCGGCATCATCAGAACGGTAAACTTCTGCACCTTCAATTTCGATGTTGAATAAATCATCATTTCCATTGTGGGTATAATTGAAAATATCTTTTACCGTGATTTTATTTTCTCTGAGTGATTTCTTAAGGTTTTCTGAAGTGTATCTTTCAGGGAAACGTTCTCCATCAAGGTATTCATTGACGGTTTTATCATCTAAAGCCAAGAATTCTTCTTTGGTGATTTTCTGCATTTTGGCTTTGTCCAAAGATTTTTCAGATTTCTCTTCTTTTGTAGTTGAAGCAGGTCTTGTTTTTTGATTGTCAACAATCGCATAAATGATATTTGGATTTTTTGGAAAAATGGAAAGTCCGATTCTTCCTACGTTTTCATCTGCTGGAAATCCTGAATTTTTGGTTGAAATTTTTTGCCAAGATTCACCACCATCATTCGATTTGAAAATTCCAGATGAAGCGCCACTTTCTACAAATTTCCAAGCTTTACGTTCTTTGTACCAAAGTGTAGCGTAAACTTCTTTTGGATTTTGTGAATTAATCGCTAAATCAATTGCTCCAGAATTTTGGTCAGCCGAAAGTGTTTTTTTCCAAGTTTTACCACCATCATTGGTTTTAAAAACGCCTCTTTCTGCATTTGGTGAATATAAATGTCCAACAGCCGCAACCCAAATTTCATTATTGTTTTCGGGATTTACTACAATTCTTCCAATGTGATGGGTGTCTTTTAAGCCTAGGTTTTGCCAAGTTTTTCCTTGATCTGTACTTTTATAAATTCCCATTCCTGAATAAGAAGAACGAGAAGAATTGCTTTCGCCGGTTCCTATGAATAGGGTTTTGGTTTTCCAATCTACATAAATGTCACCAATCGTCATTACGGCTTCTCTGTCGAAAATAGGAGTGAAAGTGGTTCCATTATTATTGGTGTACCACAATCCACCAGAAGCATAAGCCACGTAAAATTCTGTTGGATTCTCTGGATTCGCATCTATATCTGTAACTCTACCACTCATGGTAGTAGGACCTACATTTCTGAATTCTAAATTTTTGAGAATAGAATTTTCTTCTAATTTTTTTCTTTGTTCGTAACCTTTCCAGCGTTCTTCTGCCGAAGTAGGATTGAGTTTAAGGTTTTGCGTATGATGAATTGAAAATGCTAAAATAGCCGTAGAAAGTAGAATTTTGCGGTAATTCATTGTAAAGAAGTTTTTTCCAAATATAACTAAATTTTCTTTTGGATGCGCGTTGCGCTAACGATGGAAGCGGCATCCTTTTTTAAATTTTTAGCCTCGGAAAATATCTTTGGAGAAAATTTAAAAAAGATATAGCGGACAGCGTGTTAAAGCGCCATAAAAAAATCCATTCAACAAAGAGCTGAATGGATTGTATATTTTGAACACCCCGTCAAAATTTTTAATTAAAAATTTTGCCACCCCTCTAAAAGAGGGGAATTGAGGAATTTTATTCTCCGTTGTATTTATCTACTACTTTTTGAGAAACTCCAGTGTTGCTGAAACCACCATCATTAAATAGATTTTGCATGGTTACCTTTCTGGTAAGATCTGAGAACATGGCTACACAATAATTAGCACAATCTAGTGCAGTAGCGTTTCCTAGAGGAGACATATCTTCTGCAAACCCCATAAAACCTCCAAAACCTTTTACACCAGAACCTGCTGTAGTTACGGTAGGAGATTGAGAAATGGTATTTACTCTTACTTTTTTCTCTCCCCAATAATAACCGAAAGATCTTGCGATAGATTCTAGGTAAGATTTGTTATCTCCCATATCGTTGTAATCTGGGAAAGTTCTTTGAGCAGCGATATAAGTTAGCGCTAGGATAGAACCCCATTCATTCATACAATCTTTTTCCCAAGCGGTTTTCATTACTTTGTGGAAAGAAACTGCAGAAACATCCCAACCTTTTTCTAACCAATCATAGTTGATATCTGTATAATGTTTGCCTTTTCTTACGTTTACAGACATTCCGATAGAGTGAAGGATGAAATCTATTTTACCAAATTTAGCGATAGCTGCATCAAAAAGTTTTCCTAAATCTTCCATAGAAGTAGCATCTGCGCCAATTACTTCTGAATTAGTTTTTTGTGCTAAAGCATCTATTTCGCCCATTCTCATTGCTATAGGAGCGTTTGAAAGGATAAATTCTGCACCTTCTTCATGACAACGTTCTGCTACCTTCCAAGCGATAGATTGATCATTAAGCGCGCCGAAAATAATTCCTTTTTTACCTTTAAGTAATCCGTACATAATAATTTATTTTAGGCAAATTTATAAAAATATTACTTATAGCATAAAAGAATCCCGAAAAATTCGGGATTCTAAATCAAAATGATGAATAAAAATTAATGGGTTCTGTCTCTGTATTCGTCTTTTACATCGTCTATCATGTCTTCGGTTTTATCCTTAACGTTTTCAGCGACATCTTTGGTTTTCTCCCAAATGTCATTGGCAACATCTTTGGTTTTTTCCCAAGCATTTTCTGCAGTATCTTTTACAACATCTGCAAAATTTTCTGCTCTTTCTGACATGTTTTCTGCTGTATTTTCTACAGAGTTTACTGTTCTGTCTCTAGCTTCGTCTAATCTATCAGAAGCATTGTCTAATGGTTTGTTCGTGTCCATAATAATATATTTTGATTGGTTAGTAAAGCAAATGTAGAAGTATTAAACACGGCAGTTCTTACAGAATTATGAAGAATTGTTACATCGTTAAAAATAAAGAACCTCTGAATTTCTTCGAGGTTCTTTGCAACAAAAATTTGATTTTTTATGAATAACTATTATTAGGAAGGTTGTATCTTTACCTAGATTTTGTGAATTTTTACATAACAAATTTACTCACTTATTTCACAAGATTTTGTTAACCAATTGATAAAGTTTTATTAAATTTTTTAACGTAAAATTTTAATTATCAATACTATCTATAATATGGAAGTAGTAAGATGTGCATGGTGCGAAAAAGACGATTTATACCGAAATTACCATGATCAAGAATGGGGAAAACCTATTTATGATGATGAAACAATTTTTGAATTTTTGATTTTAGAGAGTTTTCAGGCGGGGTTAAGTTGGTACACCATTTTAGCTAAAAGAGAGAACTTCAGAGCCGCTTTTGATCAATTTGATTATCAAAAAATTGCACAATATTCTGAGGATAAAGTAGAAGAACTCATCCAAAATACTGGAATTATAAGAAATAGGCTGAAAATTCTCGCCACGATTAATAATGCTCAAAAATTTATGGAAGTTCAAAAAGAATTTGGTTCTTTCAGTAAATATATTTGGGGTTTTGTGAATCATGAACCGATTATCAATCGTCCTAAAACCTTGAAAGAAGTTCCCGCAACTACCGAAATTTCTGATGCTCTTGCTAAAGATTTTAAGAAACGGGGTTTTAAATTTATGGGTTCTACAGTAGTTTATGCACATATGCAAGCCACAGGAATGGTGAATGATCACGTAGAAGACTGTTGGATTAAAACCCAATAAAATTTCTCAAAAAATAAAAACCAGCTAATTTTTAGCTGGTTTTTTATTTATAAAGTTTGTCTAGTCCTGAAATAGCGATACACAAAAAAAACATCGTTATGAAAGAACATCAAGAACCGCTTTATATTAAGCGAACACAGAAAGATTACAGC
>NZ_PTPZ01000002.1:0-149490 GCF_002943105.1 Cloacibacterium normanense
ACTGCAAAGGTAACTCTTTTTTCTAAACTTCCAAATATTTTTTTAAATATTTTTAAGTTCTCGTTTCGTATCTTTTTCTTTAATTAGCTCCTGCGCTTCCCGTTGTTTCGGATGGCAAAAGTACGAAGTTTTACACAATCCCCAAATTTATTTACATGTTTTTTATGAAATAAATCACAACTTACTGAAAACTAATAGGAAAAATTTAATTTTATGTTATGTTAAATAGAGAACTTCAATTAGCAAGTTCCATTTAGCCCCGATTGAAACGGAAATCCTTTTTTAGAAACTGACCTTGACCTGCCTAAAAGATTGAAGTGGAAAGCGGGAAATCGCTCCTAAATTTTCTCATAAATCGTTAAAAGAAACTGTGCAAATGATTTTTCGAGGGCAATAATGTCTCCTGTCTTATAATTTATCCCTGGAGAAACTGGTGAATTGGTCGAGATTTTCTTCCCTGAAATCTGAAAATATTGTTCGGGCTGGTTATTTTTTGCCTGAAGTTTTATTCTAGCGCCTAAAAATTTACCCACTGAAATATCTGTAATCTCTTGTTGAAATAAATCTAACTGAAGAAAACTTCTCTGTGGTAGTTTTATTTTTTCATTATTAATCCTTACTTCGGTTTCTTTTTCTGGATTAATGAGGTAGACTGTATTTTCTTTTTGAGGAATGGTTTGCTTTTCCTTATAATATATATATAATATATAGTGATGCGGATTAAAGGTAGAATTACCTTCTATATTTTCGGCGGGCTTCATAAAATAGGAATTGCCACCGATAGATTTTGCTTTTTTGTAAATTTCTGTAAAAACAGCAGCATCATCGTTAGAAAATCCTGAAACTTCTATTTTTCCTAAATATTGAGCATCTGTTTTGGGTTCTTCCTTGAGAGCATAAAGAAATTTATCGCTATTGGCATGAATTTCTTTGGCTTCTGTAAGGAAAATATTCTGAGAGAAACAAAAACTACTATATAATACTATATATATGTATAAGATTTTTTTCATTTTAATTATTTTGTAATATTTGAACGCAGCCTTCTAGACTTTCTTCCCAAGATTTTAATTGGATAGCATAGGTTTTAGAAATTTTGTCTAAATCTAGAACGCTATTTTTTGGTCTTTTTGCTGGTGTAGGATATTGTGAAGTCTCGATTGCGTTTAATTTAATCTTAGCTTCTGAAAGTTCTGCAATTTTTTCGGCAAAATCAAACCAAGAAATTCTTCCCAAATTAGAAAAATTAAAAATCCCAGGTGTGATTTTTCCTGATTTAATGATTTTCATAATCGCTTCGGCTAAATCATTGGCATTGGTTGGTTGACCAAATTGGTCTGCTACAATATTTAATTCTTCTTTGGCAGCGAAAAGATTCAACATGGTTTTTACAAAATTTTTGCCAAATTCTGAATATACCCATGACGTTCTGAGAATAACCGAACAAGGATTTACTTCCAAAGCCAACTCGTCTCCCGCTAATTTGGATGCGCCATAAACTCCCAAAGGATTGGTAAAATCTTCTTCTGTATATGCTAAATTATTTTCGCCATCAAAAACATAGTCTGTAGAAACATGAATAAACTGAGCATTATTTTCTGAACAAGCTTCTGCCAAGTTTTCTGTACCATCTGCATTGACCAAAAAAGCTTTTTCTACCTCTGTCTCTGCTAAATCTACCGCAGTGTAAGCTGCAGCATTGATACAAAAATCAGGAGCATTTTGCCAAAAGAAATCATTTACTTCTTCTTTATTGGTAATATCTAGTGTTTCTGAATCTGTAAAAATAAATTCGAATTCTTCAAATTGAGAAGAAATTTTCTGAAGGCATTGTCCTAATTGTCCGTTTGCTCCAGTAACTAAAATTTTTTTCATTATAAAATAATTTCAGGAAGTTCTAAAAAAGAAATAGCATTTAAATCTTTTTCGGAAATTAATTGTTGCTCTGCTGGAATTCTCCAATCAATATTTACAGTTTTATCTAATGGATGAATGCCGCATTCTGACTCTTTATTATAAAAATCATCACACTTGTATCCAACTAATGCTGTTTCTGAAAGTACAGAATATCCATGTAAAAAACCTTTTGGCACAAATAATTGCCATCTGTTTTCTTCGGTGAGTTCTACAGCAAAAGACTGACCAAAAGTGGGAGAATTTTTTCTAACATCTACTGCAACATCTAAAATTCTACCTTGTACACAATAAACTAATTTAGCTTGCGCATAAGGTGGAAGCTGCATGTGTAGACCTCTGATTGCTCCGTAATGTGAAAACGCAAGGTTATCTTGAACAAAATCTACTTCTTTGCCAGAAAGTTTTTGGAAAATATTTTTATTATAATTTTCGAAAAAATAACCGCGATTATCGTTCCAGATTTTCGGTTTTAAAATAAAACAATCTAAAAGAGGTGTATTTTCTAGCTCCATCTTATCCTTTATTTAAAATTCTGAAATATTGAACTCTGTCTTTGAACTCTTGATGAGGAATTTCTACCAAATATTGAGAAAAAAGCTCTTTAGTTTCTGGTGGCAATGCTTCAGATTTTCTTGTTTTCATATTGAAATAAATAACCGTAATCCAAAGTACTGCAAAAACTTCTTTTTCGTTTTCGTCTTTCATCAGAATTTCTACTTTAGAAATTCTGTCAGACATTTCGATGGTTTTACTGCTGATCACAACTTTGGTATTTGCTTTTACTTCTTTTAAATAGGCAATTTCATTCTGAACCGCTACCCAAGTACAACCTGTTCTTCTGAAATAATCTTCGTAAGTGAAGCCGTAAAATTCTTCTACATGATCTTCTCTAGCATTGAGCATGTACTCCAAATATTTTACATTATTAAGATGACCAATTGGGTCACAATCGCTGAATCTAATTTTTACAACACTCGAAACTTCTTTTTCCATTTTCATAATTTAAGATTAATGTTCTTTATTTTTTTATAAAGAATGATGGTACAAAAATAAATAAAAAAACCACCTTATGGTAAGGTGGTTTTATAATATTTAGGATATAAATTAAATTCCTAATTCTTTTTTTACAGCAGCTGTAGCATCTGGACCAGCTTTGTAGATTAATCCATTAGTTGCAGAATCAAAGATGAAATCCCAACCGTTTGCTTTAGCAGCTCTGGTAATAGCATCGTTTAATCTTTTTTCGATTGGTGCATAAGCAGCGTCTTGTCTCTCTAATAAATCTTTTTGAGCAGTCTGAGACATTTGCTGAAGATTTTGTTGAGTTTTACCCAATTCAGTTTCTTTAGCTTCTCTTTGTTGAGCAGTTAGTTTAGCTCCTTCTTGTTGATATTTCTGAACATCTGCCTGGAAAGCAGTCGCTAGTTTTTCTAATTCTGCTTGTTTTGCAGTAGAGAAAGCTTTTAATTGTTCGTCAGCTTTTATTTTTTCTGGCATCATGTTAAGAATAGCTGCCACATCTACTGTAGCTATCTTCTGAGCCTTTGCAACTCCGAACGACATAAACATCATCACTGCTGCAAATAATACGCTTAATTTTTTCATGTTTTTCTAAAAATTTAAATTGTTTATTATTTTACTATTTTTTATTTTTTCCTTTAGCGTCTTTACTTTTGGTATCTTCTTTAGAAGGACCTTTAAGTAATTGGTCTAAAACTTTGTCGGTGTAATCATATCTTTTATCAAGAAAAATAACACTCATATTACTACTTTTATCAAGAACTATGCCCAAACTATTTTTTTCAGTAACTGTTTTGATGGCATTCCAAATTTGGTCTTGAAATGGTTTTGCTAAATTGGCTCTAAATTTATTAATTTCTCCTTCTCCGCTGAATTTTTCAGCAATAAATTTTTTAATTTTTTTGTCGAGGTTTTTTACTTCTGCCTCTCTTTGTTTTAATTGCTCTCCTACTAAAAGCACTTTTTCGTTTTCAAAAGCTGCTTTTTTTGCATCATATTCTGCTTGTAGGGTTTGCAATTCTGTTTCCCAAGCTTTGATTTGTTCTTCTAGTCTCGCTTGTGCTTCTGTGTACTGTGGCATTTTACTCAATATATAATTGGTATCTACCACTCCTATTTTTTGTGCAAATGTAACAGAATTAGCAGTTAAAAAAATTAAAAATATTAAAAAAACTTTTAAATTTTTCATATTAATGATGATTGTGTGTTATAATGACTGGTTCATCAAGAAGTGAGTCTGCCATCCTGAAGGTTCTGAGCCGCCAATAGTTTTATCAAATCCATAAGCGAAATCAAATCCTATTAAACCGAATGCACCCATGTAAACTCTAATCCCCACTCCTACAGATCTTTTTAACTGAAACGGATTAAATGCAGAATAATTGTTCCAAGTGTTTCCTGCTTCAGCAAAAGTTAATGCAAAAATCTTTGCAGTTTGGTTCATAGAAATAGGATATCTTAATTCTGCTGCATATCTGCTGTAAATTGTTCCACCACCAATTGGTGTAATATCTGTAGATGAACCACCTTCTGTAGAAGCATTTTCGTAACCTCTTAACGGAACCAATTCTCTACCATCAAATCTACCACCAAATAAACCTGTACCTCCTACATAGAATCTTTCGAAAGGTGGAGCTCCTAAATCTTTATTGTATCCGTCTAAGAATCCCATTTCTGCGGTACTTCTTAGAACTAACTTGCCAATTACTTCGTTATAAGCATCTGCTTTAAACTTAATTTTATAGAATTCCATCCATCTGTATTTCTCTTGTGGAGTCATAGATGAATAATCTTTATTTTGGAACAATGAATAAGGCGGCGTAAATTTAATTGTAGCTTCAATATTAGAACCTGTAGTTGGGAAAATTGGGTCATACCCTGCAGAATTTCTACTTAATCCAACATTGAAACTGAAGTTGTTTGCATTACCATTGCTCACAGTAGTAGAACCAAACTGGAATGGATAATTCTTGAAATTATAACTCTGGAATGAAATCCCTGTATATAGAGAAAAATAGTTATCTGGCCAATTTAAAAGTCTATTCAAACCTGCACTTGCAGAGAAGATATTTAATTTTTGACTAGAACCCGTATAATCTTTATAATTAACCATAGATTGGTTAAGGCTTACTGATAGAGCTGTAGGTCTGTTCCCAAATAACCAAGGTTCTGTAAATGATAAACTGTAGTTTTTAAAATATTGACCAGCTTGCGCTTGTACAGAAAGCATTTGTCCATCTCCCTGTGGAATTGGTTTGAAATCTTTAAATTTCAAGAAATTTCTTAGTGAAAAGTTATTGAAAGTTAACCCTAAAGTTCCGATAAATGAGTTACCACCGTAACCAGCTTGTAACTGAACCTGTGATGAACCTTTTTCTACTAAAGTCCAATGAACATCTACCGTATTATCTTGTTGATTCGGTTGGATATCTTGACCAATTTGTTGTGGGTCAAAGAATTGCATCCCTGCTAAATCAAAATAAGTTCTTTTGATATCTAATTTAGAAAATAAATTCCCTGGTTTTGTTCTTAGTGAACGAAGAATTACATGGTCATGAGTAGTCGTGTTACCAGACCAAGTTACTCTATTCCAAGTTGCTTTTTCTCCTTCTTTAATTCTAATTTCTATATCGATAGAATCTCCTCTTACTGCTTTTTCTACGGGAACAACAGTAGAGAATAAATATCCATTATTTAAATAGAGTGATTTGATATCTGTATCATCTTCTTTGCCACCATCTTCACCTACTTTTTTGTTAAAACCTACCGCATCATAGATTTCTCCTTTTCTGTAACCCAATAATTTTTGTAAAACTTCTGTAGAATAAGAAGTATTTCCGATGAAATTGACATCACCAATGTAATATTTCTTTCCTTCGTTTAGTTTTACATTGATATTAAATCCTTTATCATTTCTCCAAACAGAGTCAGAAACAATTCTAGCATCTCTGAATCCTAAAGAGTTATAATAGCTGATAAGATTTATCTTGTCTTCTTCGTACTTATCTTTTATGAATTTTGATGGTTTTAGAATTCCTTTGATACCAAATCTTTTCTGTTTTGTTTCTTTGAAACCTTTTTTTCTAAGTTTCGCATCAGAAACTTGGTCATTTCCATCAAATTCTATTTTTGCAATTTTAACTCTTTTTCCTTTAGCCACTTCTATAGTCCAGTCTACAAGGTTAGGGTCATTTGCATTAATTTTATCTTGAATAGTGATTTTAGCATCCGCGAAACCTTTCTTCACATATTCTTGAGGAATTTTATTTTTAAGTGACGAAATTAAGTCATTGGTAATTTTAGTTCCAGGTTTTAGATTATTATCTTTAATGAGTTTTTCATTTTTAGATTTTCCTACTCCTTTTCCTACGAATTTCACTTCGCCTAATTCCATAAGGTCTTGTAAGTAGAATTTAAGAATTACGCTCTGTCCTTCTACATCTTCTACATATACTTCTACTTCTGAGAATGATTCTGTTTCCCAAAGTTTTTTAACAGCGCTGCTGATTTTTTGCCCAGGAATATCTACTACTTCTCCTTTGCTGAGTCCTGTAAATCTCAAAATTTGAGCAGGAGTGTATTTTTTTACACCATCTACTACAATGTCTTTTAAGATATAAGAAGAAGGCTGATTTTGAGCAGCGGCAGTTTCTTGGTTAGGAGTTACCTGCGCCGAAAGGTCTACAGACACAAAAAATAATAAAATTGGGATTAAAATATATCTCATTGTTTATAATATTCTATAAAAAATTAATTAGTGATTTGTTCACTGGTTTTACCAAACCTTCTTTCTTTGTTTTGGTAGTTTATGACGCATTGGTAAAGATGTTCTTCTTGAAAATCTGGCCAAAATATATCTAAAAATTGTAATTCTGCGTAGGCAATTTGCCAAAGTAAGAAATTACTGATTCTCACTTCTCCGCTGGTTCTGATTAATAAATCTACTGGAGGTAAATCTTTAGTATAAAGATGATTTTCGAATAGTGTTTCGTCTATATCTTCTGTAGAAATTTTTCCTTCTTTTACTTCTTGGGCAATTTCTTTTACTGCGTTTAGAATTTCTCTTTGCGAACCATAGCTTAATGCTAAAACCAAATTACTTTTAGTATTATTTTTAGTAAGATCTACTACATTGAGCAATTGTTCTTTTACCAAGTAAGGCAGTTTTTCTATTTCTCCAATCACATGTAATCTAATTCCTTTAGAGAAAAGTTCTTCGGCTTCTTCTAGTAAAGTTTCAGAAAGCAAACTCATTAAAGTGTTTACTTCATCAGATGGGCGATTCCAATTTTCAGTAGAAAAAGTGTATAGCGTAAGATACTCTATTCCTACCTTATCACATGCAGAAATTGCATTTCTTACAGAAGTAACGCCACTTTTATGGCCAAAGGTTCTTTCTTCTCCTCTAGATTTCGCCCATCTTCCATTTCCATCCATGATTATTGCGACATGTTTTGGAAGACTATCTTTATCTATTTTTTCTAATATATCCTGCATCATTATTTACTTATTGACAATAACATGGTGGCCTTCCGAAAGAATAAGAAAGCCCCAGAGAAAGAGAATTCATCCAATCTTTAGAATTTAAATTTCCTAAATTGTATTCATCACTATAATCTAGTGTGTCACTATTGGTAGCGCGGAACATAAATTCTCCGAACAATGCCCAATTATAGTTAAATTTATATTTAAGACCTGCTCCAAAAGGAATGGCAAAACCAAATTTATTTCCTTCTAAAGTCGTGTTAAACATTAAGCCAGAAATTCCTCCGAAAATATAAGGGCTAATCATACTTTTTTGTTCTTCATTAACAGGAAAAAAATTATAATCAAAAATGGCTGAAGCTTCATAAACAGAATTAGAACCTTTAGCTTTTCTACTTAATCTGTATAATTCTTGAGCATATCTATCATCAAAAGAAATACGATTATAGGCTAATCTAAATCTTACAGATTGATAAGGGTTAAAATTCATTCTATACATAATAGCACCATAAAAAGGAAGTTTATCCTTTGTAAAGCTATTTCCATCTGGTAATGGATTAATATATTTGGTCTTGCCAATATCTCCAGTGAGATTACTTGTTCCTAACTGTATACCTATCTCATGTCTTTGAGCATACGCTAAAAAACTAAAAAAGAATAGAATAATGATTACTAATGTTTTTCTCTTCATGGTGCTGTTTGCTATTGTACAACTTCAGCGGTATTATAATCTGCAAATATAACATATTTTTATATTAAGAATTATCTTAATGTTTAGTTAAATATCACCACTTAAAATATAAATTTTATTTAAATATTTTTCATTTAAACCGAAATACGTTTTAAATATTGTTTATCCTCTTGAAAACTCTGTTTAACAATACAGTTTTTTTTATTCTTTCAAAAAAGCTATTTCATCAATCTTTCACTCAAAACTCCATTCTTTGCCAAATCATACTCATATTGTGAACAAGGAACACATTTTTGAATATTTTCATCACTTCCGAAATACCACAATCCCGTGAAACTGTCTCTTTTGAAAGCAAATTCCTGATCATCTATCAACACCCAAAAAGTATCGTAATGACGTTCTTTCGGATGCGTTTTTTGAATATCTATTCCTTCCAACAAATACCAAAGCATTTGTGCCAACAATTGATGATTCAAGATATTTTCTGCATCTACATTGAAATTAAAAATTCCTGCCATTTTCAGATTTTCACCTAAACCAATTTCTTTCATCACCGCACAAATTTCTCTTCTGTTCAAGCCATTAATTTGAGGATTTACCGAAAAAGGTTCTGCAAAACTTTCCACCGCATCACAATTGAGCGTTACCAAATCTGCTCTTCGGAAAAACGGTTCAATTCGGTCGGTATTTCCCATCATTTCGGCTAATCTTATCACATCAAACTCTACACTTTTCATCAATTTCACCGCATCTATTTCGTTCAAATGCTTCTGATAGCCAAGATGATGATAATCTTTAAGGCTCAATAATTTAGAATTGAAAATTTTCTGTAAAAAGTTTTGTTCTGAAATTTCATCGCCTTCATTGGAAAGGTCAATTTTATTATTAATCTGAGTATATCTGATGTTTTTTTGATGAAAATTAAGAGCATGAATCATCGCAATAGACAAATCATTTCCACCACCTACAACAATAGGAACTGTATTTTTGTACAAACAAGAAGAAAGAATTTCCTGCAAAATATAGTGCGTGTCTTGAAGTGATTTCCCAGAAATAAGATCTCCCAAATCACAAATAGGGATTTCAAAATCAAACTTCGAAAGTTTGTAAAACTCTTCTCTTACTGTATCAAAATTTTTGGCAACAGCATTTCCTTTTCCGCCTCTGTAATCGCTACAAAAAACCAACAAAATCCCGTTTTCTGGAATTTCATTCGTAATCACACTTCCTAATTGCCAAGGTTGAGTTTCTATTTTTTTTGGTGAAATGATAATGTCTTCTATGTTCATTGGTTTTTGTGTCAAATTTTAAAATCAGTTTATTTAAAAACCTTTCCTACAAACTTACAAAATAAGTTCTTCACCTAAAAATTTAAGTTTTGGCTAAAGCCAAATAGTTTCTCCACAAAAAAAGCGGACTAAAGTCCGCTCCTATTGATAATATTTTATAAAAATCTTTGTGCTCATTGCGAAAAACCTTTGCGACATTGCGTGAAACAAATTATTTCTTCTTCGTTGCAGGTTTTTTAGCAGCTGTTTTCTTTGCCGCAGGTTTTTTCTTTTCAGCAAAAGCTGTTTTATCTTGGTCGGTAATCCATTTTTTTACTTCATCCAAAGAAACGGCTTGCAATTCTTCTGCTTCAAATTTACTTCCGTCTTCTTTTTTAGGGATTTTGAACATTCCTTTTCCGAATTTAATAAAAGGACCCCATCTTCCGTTTTCAATAGAAATTTTTTCTTTTTCCCATTGCTGAATATAACGATTTGCTTCTTTCTCTAATTTGGCAGAAATGAGTTCTTCAATATCTCCTTGAGTAAGATTATCAAAATCATATTTCTTAGGAACATTTACATATAAATCTTTGTATTTTACAAATGGTCCAAATCTTCCTGTTCCTTTCGTCACAGGTTCACCTTTATAAGTGGCAATTGGCGCATCTGCTTCTATTTTTTCTTTGATAAAATTTTCTGCAACCTCTTGAGTTACCGAAAAAGGATCTGTTCCTCTTCCAATAGAAATAAAAGCATCTCCCCATTTTACATAAGGCCCGAATCTTCCTACGCCAACAGAAACTGGTTTTCCTTGGAATTCATTTAAATCAAAAGGAATTTTAAATAATTCTAGCGCTTCTTCAAAACTGATGGTATTGATATTTTGCGTTGGCAAAAGTGAAGCATAAGTCGGTTTCTCTTCATCATCATTTTCCCCAATTTGAATCATCGCACCATATCTTCCCATTCTAGCGTAAACATTTTTGCCAGATTTAGGATCTACACCTAATAATCTTTCGCCAGTAGCTCTGTCTGCATGTTCTTCTACATCTTCAATTTTCGGGTGGAAATTATCATAGAAATGTTTCAGTGTTTCTTTCCATTTTTCTGAACCATTGGCAATATCATCAAAATCTTGTTCTACTTTTGCAGTAAAACCATAATCTAAAATTTCATTGAAATTATTGATTAAGAATTCATTCACCACTTCGCCAATATCTGTAGGAACGAATTTATTTTTATCTCCACCAAATTTCTCCGTCAAAACTTCTTTTTTCAGTCCAGATTTTCCCAAAGAAAGTTTCACGATTTCTCTTTCTTGCGGAAGAATTTCGCGTTTGTCAACATATCCCCTATTCTGAATCGTTTGAATTGTTGGTGCGTAAGTAGAAGGTCTTCCAATTCCTAATTCTTCTAATTTCCTTACCAAAGCAGCTTCCGTATATCTTGCAGCAGGTTTGGTATATTTTTCGGTGGCTGTAATTTTCTTATAGCTTAAAACTTCGCCTACATTTACTTTTGGCAATAGTTTTTCGTTGTTTTCCTCATCATCTTCTTCAGTTTTCGAAATTCCATAGACTTTTAGGAAACCATCGAAAACAATTACTTCACCTTGTGCTTCGAAATGACTTGGCAAAGCAGAATTCCCGATTTCAATTACAGTTTTTTCAATTTTTGCATTTGCCATCTGAGAAGCTAAAGTTCTCTTATAAATGAGTTGATATAATTTATTGAGTTGCGCATCACCAATGGTTTTCACTCCAAAATCAGTCGGACGAATCGCTTCGTGCGCTTCTTGAGCAGATGCAGATTTTGTAGTATAATTTCTAGGCGAAGAATATTCTGCCCCAAATTCTTTTTCGATGAAATCTTTAGCAGCGCTAATCGCATCTTGAGATAGATTTACAGAGTCTGTTCTCATATAAGTAATGTACCCTTCTTCGTAGAGACGCTGTGCAATTCTCATGGTAGAAGTTACATTGTATCCTAATCTATTAGACGCTTCCTGTTGCAATGTAGAAGTAGTAAAAGGTGCAGAAGCAGAACGTGTTCCTGGCTTTTTTTCTACATTTAAAACTTTGAATTCAGTATTTTGAGATTTTTCTAAAAATGCTTCTGCTTCTTTTTCTTGAGCAAAATCTTTTTTCAGTTTTGCAGCAATTTCTTGCTTTTCGGCATTTAAGAAAGTTCCTTCCACTTTATAAGTAGAACTCGGTTTGAAATTTCTAATTTCTTGTTCTCTTTCTACCACCAATCTTACTGCAACAGATTGTACTCTACCTGCCGAAAGTCCTGTTTTTACTTTTTTCCAAAGTACTGGCGACATTTCAAAACCTACAATTCTGTCGAGAACCCTTCTTGCTTGTTGAGCATTTACGAGATTCTGGTCAATTTTTCTAGGGTTTTCAATCGCTTTCAGGATTGCATTTTTGGTAATTTCGTGGAAAACAATACGTTTGGTATTTTCTTCTTTGAGTTTTAATTCTTGTGCTAAATGCCAAGCAATAGCTTCTCCTTCACGGTCTTCATCGGAAGCCAACCAAACGATTTCCGCTTTTTTCACCGCTGCTTTCAGTTCAGTTACTAATTTCTTTTTATCCGCAGAAACTTCGTAATCTGGCGTGAAGGTTTTAAGGTCTATTCCCATTCCTTTTTTGGGTAAATCTCGGATATGACCGAAGCTAGATTTCACTTCGAAATCTTTCCCGAGATACTTCTGAATGGTCTTCGCTTTTGCTGGTGACTCTACGATTACTAGATTTTTTGACATGCACAAAATTTTTGCAAAAGTAGAAACTTTTTTTTAAACAATCGTTTTTAGCAATTTTCTTACGACTATCTTTTCTTCAAATAAAGTATTTTATCTTCGTTTCATTCATTTTTTCTATAATAAGAAGTTGGTTTTTTTTGGCATTTAATTTGATGAAATTCTGACAATGATTTATTTTTGCATTATTAAAATATGAAAACCTCAACATCTACTTTAACAAAACTTCAAAAAATGAATTGCTGTTGTCCCTTTAAAAACCAAAAGAGGACAGATTAGGTTATGTATTTTTTTAAAAACACACATGTTATCATATATCACTGAGTCCTCGAAATGAGGACTTTTTTTTATTTAATTTTTTAAAATTTTCATTTATGCCCACAGAAAACAAAATCAGAATAACCGCATTTTTAGTATTTATCTTAACCATTTTATACATCACAACTCATTCCATTTGGATTCCTCTTTTTCTATTGATAGATTTCGCTTTCAGAGGTTCTGGATACGGAAAATGGAGTATTTTAGGATTCTTAGCAGAAAAAATAGTTTCGATTTTTAATTTAGAACAAAAACCCATTTATTTTCCTCCGAAACAATTTGCTGCACAAGTCGGATTTATTTTTTCATTGACATTATTGGTTTTTAATCTTCTCGAAATCAACAGTCTTATTGTAAGCGGAATTTTGCTGATTTGCGCAGGTCTGGAAGCGTTTTTCAATTTCTGCGTAGGATGTTATGTCTACAATGCTTATTATCACATCAAAAATAAATAGCATTTATTTAACATTTTCAAAAGGTACAACTGCACTAAATTCTACTATTTTTGTAGAATACAAATCTTATTTTATTGAAAAACTTCATTCAAAATTCCATTAAAAGTCAGAAAGTATTCTATCGATATTTTCGTAGGAAAGGTATTAAAAGACTTTTCAAAGAAAATATCTTAGAAAGTGATGGAGACAACAAAAGTAAAGCACTTTCTATCGCCTTAGGAATTTTTATTGGAGTTTCTCCTTTTTGGGGATTTCATACTGTTTTAGCGCTTTCGTTGGCAACAGTTTTTAAGCTGAATAAGTTTCTTACATTTGTATTTTCTCAAATCAGTTTAGCGCCTTTCATTCCCTTTATTATAGGGATTTCTATGTATTTTGGTTCGTTTTTCGTGGAAGGGAAAACCGATTTTTCTCATCAAGAATTGAATTTAGAAATGGTAAAACACAACCTGTTACAATATGTAGTGGGAAGTTTTATTTTCGCCACTTTGTTAGCGATTAGTTTTGGTTTTACATTTTTCTATTTATTGAATCTTTTCCGAAAAGAAAGTACGTCTTAACTCACTTAAAACCAATATTTTTAACCAAAAATTAATAAAAAATCCACGAAAATTCATTATATTCGCACACTTAAATTTTAACAGTAGAAACCGAGATATAATGAAGAAGTTCACAGAATACAAGCAACTTAACCTAAATGCTGTAGCAGAAAACGTTGCCAATTTTTGGAAAACTAATCAAACCTTTAAAAAATCCGTAGAAACACGCGAAGGAAAACCTGAATACGTTTTTTACGAAGGACCGCCTTCTGCAAACGGAATGCCGGGAATTCACCACGTAATGGCGAGAGCATTAAAGGATATTTTTTGCCGTTATCAAACGCAAAACGGAAAGCAAGTTTTCCGTAAAGCTGGTTGGGACACGCATGGTTTACCTGTAGAACTAGGTGTAGAAAAAGAACTCGGAATTACCAAAGAAGACATCGGTAAAAAAATTACCGTAGAAGAATACAACCAAGCGTGTAGAAATGCAGTAATGCGTTATACAGACGTTTGGAATGATTTGACAGAAAAAATTGGTTATTGGGTAGATCTAGACAATCCTTACATTACCTACGAACCAAAATATATGGAAACAGTTTGGTGGTTGCTAAAACAATTGTACAACAAAGATTTATTGTACAAAGGTTACACCATTCAACCGTATTCTCCAAAAGCAGGAACTGGACTTTCTTCTCACGAGCTCAATCAACCTGGAACTTACAGAGACGTTTCTGACACTACAGTTGTAGCTCAATTTTCAGTAAAAAATCTTTCTGAAAAAGCATCAGAAAAAATCTCGAATCTCAAATCTCAAATCTCAAACCTAAGCATTCTTGCTTGGACAACAACTCCTTGGACTTTGCCTTCTAACACGGCTCTTGCAGTTGGTAGAGACATAGAATATGTTTTGGTAAAAACCTTCAATCAATATACTTTTGAGCCGATTAATATTATTTTGGCTCGTCCGTTATTGGAAAAACAATTCGGTAAAAAATTTGTAGAAGGAACAGATGAAGATTTCGCAAACTACACCGCTGAAAGCAAAACCATTCCTTACCAAATCTTAGCAGAATTTACAGGGGAAGATTTAGCAGGAACAACTTACGAACAATTGATTCCTTGGTTTTTACCCGCGGAAAACGCCGAAAAAGCTTTTAGAGTAATTATCGGGGATTTTGTAACTACGGAAGACGGAACGGGAATTGTGCACATTGCGCCAACTTTCGGGGCTGATGATAACAGAGTTGCTCAAGAAAACGGAATACCGCCAATGTTGGTAAAAGATGAAAATGATAATTTGGTTCCGTTGGTTGACTTAACTGGTAGATTTTTAAAAGGCGAAAACGTTCCTGAAATTTTCAGCGGAAAATATATTAAAAACGAATATTACTACGAAGGAACTGCTCCCGAAAAATCTTGGGATGTAGAACTCGCGATTTTGTTAAAAACCGAAAACAAAGCTTTCAAAGTAGAGAAATACGTTCACAGTTATCCGCATTGTTGGAGAACTGATAAACCAGTGCTGTATTATCCTTTGGATTCTTGGTTTGTAAAAATGACTTCAGTAAGAAATCGTTTGGTAGAACTGAATGAAACCATCAATTGGAAACCAAAATCTACAGGTGAAGGAAGATTTGCCAACTGGTTAGAAAATGTAAACGACTGGAATCTTTCTCGTTCAAGATATTGGGGAATTCCTTTGCCAATCTGGAGAAGCGAAGATTTGAAAGAGCAAAAAGTTATTGGTTCTGTAGAAGAATTGGTAAATGAAATTCAAAAATCTATAGATGCAGGTTTTATGACCGAAAATCCTTTCAAAGATTTTGAAGTAGGAAATATGTCTGCTGAAAACTATGCAAAAATAGATTTACACAAAAATATTGTAGATGCCATCACTTTGGTTTCAGACAGCGGAAAACCTATGAAACGTGAATCTGATTTGATTGATGTTTGGTTTGATTCTGGTTCTATGCCTTACGCACAATTGCATTATCCTTTTGAAAACAAGGAAATGATTGACAGCGGAAAAGCTTTCCCTGCAGATTTTATTGCAGAAGGAGTTGACCAAACTAGAGGTTGGTTTTATACACTTCACGCTATTGGAACTACGGTTTTTGATTCTATTGCTTATAAAAATGTAATGTCTAACGGTTTAGTGCTTGACAAAAACGGACAAAAAATGTCTAAACGTCTCGGAAATGCAATTGATCCGTTCGAAACTTTACAAAAATACGGTCCTGATGCAACGCGTTGGTACATGATTTCTAACGCCAATCCTTGGGAAAATTTAAAATTCGACCTAGAAGGAATTGATGAAGTTCGTAGAAAATTCTTCGGAACGCTTTACAACACGTATTCTTTCTTCAGTTTGTATGCGAATGTTGATGGATTTAAGTACGAAGAAAAAGAAGTAGAAAATCGTCCTGAAATTGATAGATGGATTTTATCAGAATTGAATCTTTTGGTAAAAGATGTTACCGAATTCTATGAAGATTACGAACCTACGAAAGTAGCGAGAGCGATTAATAATTTCGTGAATGACAATTTAAGTAACTGGTATGTAAGATTGTGCAGAAGACGTTTCTGGAAAGGAGATTATTCTGAAGACAAAATCTCTGCTTACCAAACTCTATATACTTGCTTAGAAACCGTTGCTAAAATTTCGGCGCCAATTGCTCCGTTCTTTATGGATCAATTGTACCAAGATTTGAACGCAGTTACAGGAAAAGATGCAGCAGAATCTGTTCACTTAACAGATTTCCCGAAAGTGAACGAAAGCTTAATCGACCAAAATTTGGTAGAAAAAACACATTTAGCTCAAACCATCACTTCTATGGTATTCTCCTTGAGAAAGAAAGAAAACGTGAAAGTTCGTCAACCACTTCAAAAAGTGATGATCCCTGTTCTAGACAAGAAAACCGAAGAGCAGATTTTAGCGGTTTCAGAACTCATCAAACAAGAAGTGAATGTAAAAGAATTGCAATTGATTAATGCAGAAGAAGCTTCTCACTTGATTGTAAAACAAATTAAGCCTAATTTCAAATCTTTAGGTCAAAGACTAGGAAAAGATATGAAAACAGTTGCTGGTGAAATTACTAATATGACTTCGGAGCAAATTTCCACTATTGAAAAAGAAGGAAAAATGACCATCGCAGGTTACGAAATCGGTTTAGAAGATGTAGAAATTTCCACAAAAGATATCCCAGGATGGACGGTTGCTAGCGAAGGAAAAACAACCGTAGCGCTTGATTTAACCATTACAGATGAATTAAAATCTGAAGGAATTGCGAGAGAATTCATCAATAGAGTTCAGAATTTAAGAAAAGACAAAGATTTCGACCTAACAGACAGAATTTCAATCAGTTTAGAAGAAAACTGTCCGTTTAGAAAAGAACTTACTAACAATGAACAATATATTTGTACAGAAGTATTGTCAGATAAAATAGAATTTGTAATTTCACTCGCAAATTTTGAAGAAATCGAAATTGACGAAGTTAAATTTAATGTTAATATTGAAAAAATATAACAAAGATGGCAGAAGAAAGAGTAAGATATAGTGACGCTGAGTTACAAGAATTTAAGAAAATCATACAAGACAAAATAGCAAAGGCTGAAAAAGATTTAGCCCTTATTAACGAAAGTTTCATCAATGACCAAAATAATGGTACAGATGACACTTCTCCTACCTTCAAAGCTTTCGAAGAAGGAGCCGAAACGCTAAGCAAAGAGCAAAATTCTATTTTGGCTGGAAGACAAGAAAAATTCATTCGTGACCTAAAACACGCTTTAATAAGAATTGAAAATAAAACTTACGGCGTTTGTAGAGTAACTGGAAAATTAATCCCAAAAGAAAGATTAATGGCAGTTCCTCATGCTACATTAAGCATTGAAGCGAAAAATATGCAAAGATAAATTTGTACTTTGTACAACGTATAATGTGCAATGTATAATGTGTTTTGAAAAAGATTCATTGTACCTTGTGCATTTTATATTTTTATACCATCAACTATGGAACTTTTATTTCTAGTCCTTGCCATTGCAGTCATTTTTATTTTTTTCTTTAGAAAAGACATCAAAGAAAAAATAAATCCTGACAAAACTAAAAACTACACCATAGACGATAAATATAATGCTGCTAAACGCGAAAGAGAAAAAGAAATAGACCAACTCTTAAGTAAAATAGGCAAAAACGGAATTGCAGATTTAAGCGAAAAAGACCGAAAAAGATTAGAAGAATTATCTAAGAAATAATTGTACAATGTAAAAAGTACAATGTATAAAAAACACTTTTATAGTTAGAAACAAATAATTTTGCAAAAAACAGAAATTTAAAATACTTTGTACATTATACATAGTACATAATACTCGAAAAAAATGGAATCACTTATCGTTCACCTAAAAAACCAAATGGAACTCAATGCACTGAAAAGTGTAATGAAAGAAATGGGCATTAAATATGAAAAATTTCACACCAGAAATAATAAAACAAACCCTTTTATAGAAAAGAAAATTTCAGCAAAAAAAGCGGTAAAAGCCACTAAAAACTTTAAAGAAAAACCAAAACCAGGATTATAATGAAAAAAATCGTACTTGTTACTTTTATCGTTTTATTAATCGACCAATTGTCTAAAATTTATGTAAAAACTCATTTTAATCTCAATGAAAGCATTGAAGTTTTCGGGCAAGATTGGTGGAGATTTACTTTCGTAGAAAACCCTGGAATGGCTTATGGTTTGCAATTTGGTGGTTTACTTGGCAAATATGCACTTGTGATCATCAGAATTTTCTTAATTGGAGGAATGATTTACCTTTTTAGAAAATGGCTCAAAGAAGGCGCTTCTAATTATTTACTAATCCCGATGTCTATGATTTTTGCAGGAGCCATCGGAAACTTGATTGACGGAATGTTCTACGGATTAATTTTCGATTCTGGAATGGTTTATGACTCAACGATTGATAGATGGATTGGTTATGACGGGATTTCTCAATTTACAGAATTCGGGAAAGGCTATTCACATTTCATGAAAGGTTGTGTAGTAGATATGTTCCATTTTCCTATGTTCTCATTCAATCTTTTTGGTAAGCATTTCGAGTTTTTCAGTTATATCTTTAATGTAGCTGATTCTGCTATCACCATCGGTGCCATTTTCTTACTTATTTTCAAAAGGAAAGCTTTTCCTAATGGATTTGAACTGTAAAGATTAATTTTTTTACTATATAAACTTCAAGAAATTTCTTGGAGTTTTTTATATTTTTGTATAAAATTAATAAATCATGAAGTTTTATTTATATTTTTTTATTTTATTATCATATATATCTTGTTCTAGAGATAATGAATTTATCACAATTGAAGAGGACTTAAAACCAGAAAAAATCGGCATATTATTGCCTTATTTAAGGTATGATTTTATTATGCCAAATTCTGACCTCAATTACTATTTTATTTATGATAATCAAGGCAGAGTAATAAAAAGAAAAGGAGGGCAAATTTCTGCTCCTACTACATCTGGAGCTTTAGGTATTTTTTCAAATGCAGTTATTACAGATATAAATTATCTTCCTAATAAAATTATTGTCACTAAAAAAAGTGATGATACAAATATATATGTATCTCCAGATGTAAAAGAATATAAAACTGACAATATTGGAAGAGTTATAGAATCAAATAAATTATTTAAATCAAGCCCTATTTTTGACGAATACTATTATTATAAGTACAATAAAGAAGGGCAATTAATTGAAATTGAAACAAAGTTTCCCAATTATCCTTATGATCCAAATGATCCTACAGATTTCATCTTGAGTTATAAAGAAATTTTCACTTACAGTAATAGCAACCTTGTTAGTTCAATAAAAACTGTTCTTAAAAATGACATCCCTACAAAAAATAGTACAGAGAAAATATTTAGCAACTATGACAATGCAAAGAATCCTTTTAAAAGGCTCACAATTTTTAATGAATACTTTTACCAAGGATTATCAAAAAATAACTGCCGTAAAATTGTAACTAAAACCTACAATGAAGACACTATGCTTACATCAGAAAATATAAGTGAATGGTCTTATAATTATGATAAAAATGGTCAAGTAATATTAGAATTATAACAAAAAAAACATATATTAATCAAAATGTCAAGAATCCTCACCGGAATACAAGCAACAGGAACTCCACATTTAGGAAATCTTTTGGGAGCCATCATTCCTGCCATAGAATTATCTAAAAAATCTGAAAACGAATCGTTTTTGTTTATCGCAAACATGCACTCTTTAACACAAATTAAAAATGCAGAAGAACTGAGACAAAACACCTACGAAATCGCAGCAGCTTGGTTAGCTTGCGGTTTAGATACCGAAAAAACTTATTTCTACAGACAAAGTGATATTCCTGAAGTTTGTGAACTTTCTTGGTATTTATCTTGCTTCTTTCCTTTTTCTAGATTACAACTGGCGCATTCTTTCAAAGATAAAGCAGACCGTTTAGAAGATGTAAACGCAGGACTTTTCACCTATCCTATGTTGATGGCGGCAGATATTTTATTGTATGATGCAGAAATCGTCCCTGTAGGAAAAGACCAGTTACAGCATTTGGAAATGGCGAGAGATGTAGGTGCGAGATTCAACAATCAAATGGGAGAAATTTTCGTGCTTCCACAAGCTGAATTGCAAGAAAACACGAAATACGTTCCGGGAATTGATGGCCATAAAATGTCTAAATCTAGAGGAAATATCATCAATATTTTCCTTCCAGAAAAGCAATTAAAAAAACAAGTGATGGCTATCGAAACGGATTCTACCCCGCTAGAAGAACCGAAAAACCCTGACACTTGTAAAGTTTTTGCCATTTATTCTTTACTCGCAAATGAAACGCAAATCGCAGAAATGCGTGCTAAATATTTGGCAGGAAATTACGGTTATGGTCATGCTAAAACAGAATTATTCAATTTAATTCTTGAAAATTTCAAAACAGAAAGAGAAAAATTCGAATATTACATGAACAATCTTTCTGAACTGGACGCTAAACTGCAAGAAGGCGCAGAAAAAACCAGAAAAATTGCCGCAGAAACTTTAAAAAGAGTGAGAGCGAGTTTGGGAATGTGATTCTTTAAGTATGAGTTATGAATTATGAATTATAATATAAAACCTTTCAGAAATCTGAAAGGTTTTTGTTTTATAAATAGTTTTTAATTTCTTCCAAATTTTGAATGGTTTTCAGTCCTTCTTCAGATTTATCTTCTTTCAGTGCATCAAAGAAAATAATATCTAAACCAAAATTCTGAGCTCCTTTTACATCTGCAACCCAGTCATCTCCTATGAAGATAGATTCTGATTTTTTTGCATTGGCTAAATTCAAGGAATATTCGAAAATTCTTTCATCTGGCTTCATAGCATGAGCATCTTCAGCGCTCGTTACGGTTTCGAAATATTTTTTAAGTCCAGATTTTTCTACTTTTCTGTTCGTCACTTCGTGAAAACCGTTAGAAACTACATGAAGTTGATACCCTTTCTCTTTTAAATATTCTAAAACTTCGATGGTTTGCGGAATCAATTCATTGAAATTGATGATTTCGTCTAAGAAATGTTTCTCGAAATATTGCGCTAATTGTTCATTATCTATCCCGAAATGCAGAAAAGTATCATAAAATCTATGTTTTCTCAAGAAATCCTTATCAATAATTCCGTCTCTAATTTTCACCCATAAATCTTCATTAATTTCATCATATTTAGCATGAAATTCATGAAAAAGGATGTTATACTTGTCTGAAATTTCTTTTCTTTGGAACAATTCTTCTAAGGTAAGAACTGCATTTTTACGGTGATCCCAAAGTGTATTATCGAGGTCAAAAAAAATGTGCCTTATGTTTTTCATAGGGCACAAATTTAAGTAAAATAAGCGGTTTATTTAATTTTTAGAAATGATAAATTTCTTTTCATTTGAAGTTAAAACTGCTATACTTTTAGAATAATTTAATAAAAAATTTACTGTTGATTTTTTAGGATTCAAAACAGGATTTTTAAGAGAGTAATTATTTTTCATAGGCTAAAAAATTCGTTTTTTACAAGAACGGAACTATTTGGCCTTTATTGTATTACCTCGTTAAAATTATTTGATTTTCTTCCATAATTTTTCTCATGTTAATTAGTGCATAACGAACTCTACCTAGTGTAGTATTAATACTTGTGTTGGTTTGCTCTGCAATTTCTTTAAAACTTAATCCATCAAAAAATCTTAATTTGATGACTTCCTGTTGGTTTTCGGGTAAGAAAACGAGCATTTTCATCAGGTCATCATAAATTTGATTCGTGATTAACCTTTCTTCGATGTTTTCCTCTGTTTCTTTAAGCAAATCAAAAATAGAAAACTCTTCGTTTTCATAAGTTGTTTCAGAAACTTTTATGTGTTTAGATTTAAGGCGATAATGGTCTATAATAAGATTGTGCGCAATTCTTTTTGCCCAAAGAATAAACTTACCATCATCATTATATCTTCCTTCTTTTAGGGAAACAATGATTTTCATGAAGGTATCTTGAAAAACATCATTAGCGAGTTCCTCATCCATCAATTTATAGAAAATAAAAGAGAAAAGTTCTTTTTGGTGTCTTGAAATAAGAATAGAAAGTGCGTTTTCGTCGCCTTTTTGATATCTCGAAATCAGCAAACTATCAGTAAGTGTTTCCATAACTTTAACTTCATTATTATGAAACAGACTAACAAATGCTAGCTATTTCTGGTTTTTACAGTTTATTAAATGAAGTAAAGTTTGCTCAATAGGCGATTCGATTTACGTTTTGTATGACAAATTTATAAAAAATGTTAAATATTCAAAATAATTTTTCAAAAAAATCGTTGTTTGCTTATTTATTTTTCTTTGATTTGCTGAAAACAACTAACGGAATATTAACCGTGAAATTCAAATTAAGACCTTCCATTACTCTATCATTCAACTGGCTATTTCCCAACTGAAATGCGTAACCACCAGTAAAATCTATAATTCCGAAAAGGGAGATTCCTGCTTTTGGCGCAACAAATTGAGGCGTAATTTCTGCTCCCGCAAGAAAATAATAAGAATGCTGTATATCTACGTTTTTTTCGAAGTTCAATAAAATATCTCCTTGAATTTTAGGCAAAACTGCAAATTCACTGTTTACTTTTCCCATCAAAGCAGAACCAGAAACTCTGTAAAGAACATTATCGTTCTTTAGAAAAATGAATCTCGCTCCAACTTCTCCAAAGTTTGAGTTTTGATATTCGTAACCTGCAAAAACCATTGGATGAACTGTAATCTGCGATTGCCCACGAAATCCAATGAAGAAAATACCGAAGAAAAATATATGTTTAAGAAATTGCATTGTAAAAATTTTTGTAAAAATAAGAAAACCGTTCATTTCTGAACGGTTTCTTGATTATAAGTTGAAGGCTTTCTTAATATCTTCTACTCTGTCTAGCTTTTCCCAAGTAAAGAATTCTAGATTATCAAGTGTAATTTCATTTTTTTGACCTTTATTGAAAGTCTTGCTTCCTACGTAGTAATCTCTTCCCATGTGTCCGTAAGCTGCGGTTTCTTGATAAATAGGATTTCTCAATTTCAAGTTTTGCTCAATTGCGTAAGGTCTTAAATCAAATAATTCTTGAACTTTTTTCGCTAATTCACCATCATTGATTCCTACTTTAGAAGTTCCGTAAGTATTGATAAATAATCCACAAGGTTCTGCTACACCAATTGCGTAAGAAACTTGCACCAAAACTTCATCTGCAACTCCTGCAGCAACTAAGTTTTTAGCAATGTGTCTTGTTGCATAAGCAGCACTTCTATCCACTTTTGACGGGTCTTTTCCAGAGAAAGCACCACCACCGTGAGCTCCTTTTCCACCGTAAGTATCTACGATAATTTTTCTACCTGTTAAACCAGTATCACCGTGAGGTCCACCAATTACAAATTTCCCAGTTGGGTTAATGTGGTATTTAATTTGGTCATTAAACAATGCTTGGATTTCTGGCTTTTGCTGAGCGATTACTCTAGGCATTAAAATTTCGATGATATCTTTTCTAATTTTCGCTAACATTTCTTCATCTTCTGCAAAATCATCATGCTGCGTAGAAACTACAATAGCGTCTATTCTTTGCGGTTTATGATCATCTGAATATTCAATTGTTACTTGAGACTTCGCATCTGGACGAAGATATTTAATCTCTGTTCCTTCTCTTCTGATTGCTGATAGTTCTCTTAAAATAGAATGAGCTAAATCTAATGCAAGTGGCATATAATTTTCGGTTTCATTGGTTGCATAACCGAACATCATTCCTTGGTCTCCTGCTCCTTGAGCATTTGCTTTTTCTTCAAAAGATTCTCCAGATTTTCTATCAACTCCTTGATTAATATCTGAAGATTGCTCATGAATTGCAGAAATTACTCCACAAGAATCACCATTAAACATATATTCACCTTTGGTATAACCTATTCCATTGATCACTTCTCTGGCGATAGTTTGTACATCTAGATAAGCTTCTGATTTTACTTCTCCTGCTAGTACAACTTGTCCTGTAGTGACTAAAGTTTCGCAAGCGACTTTAGAATTTCTATCATAAGCTAAAAAATTATCGATAAGCGCATCAGAAATTTGGTCTGCTACTTTGTCTGGATGTCCTTCTGAAACAGATTCAGATGTAAATAAATAAGGCATATTATTATTTTCTTTTTAAGGATTAAAATAGAAAAAAATGGAAGGCAAACCTTATGAGAACTAAAAAGAAGAAATCTGTTTTAGCATTTTTTATTGAGGTTGCAATCAGTCCAAATTTTTCCTCTAAAATTTGTTGGGCAAAATTACAGAGTATTTTATTAATATCAAAATACTTAGAAAAAAAGCTCCTCAAAATTTGAAGAGCTTCTTGACAAAAATTATTGTGGTTTTATTTTTACAAAATCTTGAGGGAATTGGGTATAATTCAACTTCGGTTCTAGGGAAGTTTTAATAGATTTAACCAATTCGTCTAGAATTTTTTGTTTGTAAGTAGGCTTGTAATAAATCATGCTGATTTCTCTACTTGGGAAAGGCTTTTTGAAACGGTGAATTTTATCTTTTTGATTTTCCTGAAGTTGAGACACTGCTAATTCTGGTAAAACAGTTAAACCTCCTACTTTATCTACCATCTGTACCAAAGTATTAATGTTAGACGCCATGAAATCAAGATTTTTAGGCTTCAAAGAGTTTTCTTTAAGGTTGCAGATATTTTCGAATTGTGTTCTTAAGCAGTTCCCTTCTTCTAAAAGCCAAACTTTATTCACATCTACATCTTCTGGCAAGATGAATTCATCTTTATTATCATTCGCAATTTTATCTGCAGAATACACCATCAACTCTTCATTGAACAAAAAGTCGCTGAAAAACTCTTCTGCATCAGAATAGGGCGTAGAAATAATTCCTGCATCTAATTCTCCTGATTTCAGTGCTTTAATAATATTTTCAGTGGTCATTTCTTTTACATTCAACTCAATTTTTGGGTTTTTAGAAAGAAAATCAAAAATTTCTGTTGGCAAAATAAAACTGGAAACGGTAGGAATAATCCCTAAATTAATTCTACCAGCAAGAACATTGTTTAAAATACTTGCTTTGTTTTTCAGTTCCATTACAGAATCTACTACTACTTTTGCTTGATCTATGATTTGAGCACCAATATCTGTAGTTCTAATAGGATGGGTAGTTCTATCAAAGATTTTTACTTCCATTTCATCCTCGAACTTCTGAATCATTGCACTTAAAGTAGGTTGGGTAATAAAACAAGCTTGAGCTGCTTTTCCGAAGTGTTTATATTTATCTACTGCGATAAGATATTCTAATTGTTGAATATTCATTTGTAGGGTACTTATTTATAAATTCTATTACAAATATAGAGAAGATATGCGAGAAAAAATAATATTTCTACATGATAGACGTCATGCGTTGAATTCTAATTTTTAATTGATTTTATAAATAAAACTACTCTCAATTTTTCCTCTCAAAATTTAATTTTTATTTGTTACTTTGTTATCCAGAAAAAACAACCATCATGAGTAAGAAGCTAACCAATTCATCAGGAATACCGTATTTTGAACACCAAGATTCTCAAACGGTTGGAGCAAGAGGACCTGTTTTGTTGCAAGATTTTATTCTACAAGAAAATCTAGCGCATTTTGTAAGAGAAAGAATTCCAGAAAGAATCGTTCACGCAAAAGGAACAGGCGCTTACGGAAAATTTACCGTAACTCACGATATTACAAAATACACCAGAGCCAAATTATTTTCGAAAGTAGGAAACACTTGTAGAATGTTTGCTAGATTTTCTACTGTAGGCGGAGAAAAAGGCAGTGCAGATACAGCAAGAGATCCTAGAGGTTTCGCACTAAAATTTTATACAGAAGAGGGAAATTGGGATTTAGTAGGAAATAACACTCCAGTGTTTTTCATCAAAGACGCTAAAAAATTCCCAGATTTTATTCATACTCAAAAAAGACACCCAAAAACCAACTTGAAATCTCATACCATGATGTGGGATTTTTGGAGCTTAAATCCAGAAAGTTTACATCAAGTTTTAATTTTAATGAGCGACAGAGGAACTCCTTATGGTTACAGACACATGCACGGTTTTGGCTCTCATACTTTTTCGATGATTAATGATAAAAATGAGAGAATTTGGGTGAAATTTCATCTAAAAACCAAACAAGGCATTAAAAACTTCACCGATGCTGAAGCCACTCAAATGGCTGGAGAAAATCCAGATTTTGCACAAGAAGATCTTTGCAATGCTATAGAAAATGGTGATTTCCCGAAATGGACCATGTACATACAAGTAATGACCGAAGAAGAATCTAGAGAATTTAAATGGAATCCTTTTGACATTACTAAAGTTTGGCCTCAAGCAGAATTTCCACTGATTGAAGTCGGTGAAATGGAACTCAATGAAATTCCTAAAAATTATTTTGCTCATGTAGAACAATCTACTTTTTCGCCAAGTAATTTGATCGATGGAATTAGTTTTTCGCCAGATAAAATGCTTCAAGGAAGATTATTTTCTTATCCGGATGCTCACAGATACAGAGTGGGCGTGAATGCACATCAATTAGAAGTTAACAGATGTCCTTTTGCAACTCATAATTATCAAAGAGACGGATTTATGGCAGATTCAAGAGACTATGAAGACGCACCGAACTACCATCCTAACAGTTTTGACGACATAAAACCTGATCCTTCTTACAAAAAATTTGAAGAGGAACTAGACAGCAATCGTGTAGCGCATTTCGATAGAAATGAAAATGATAACGACCATTATACACAGCCAGGCCTACTCTACACCAAAGCGATGAACCAAGAAGACAGAACCAATTTGGTGAATAACATCATTGGTCACATGAAAAAAATTGACGGACCGAAAAGAGATGAAATCATCAACAGACAATTGTGTCATTTCTTTAGAGCGAATGTAGAAATGGGAATGAGAATTGCGGCAGGACTCCAAGTAAAACTAGATGATGGAATTATGAACCACGCCAAATAAGAACAAACTTATACCAAACTTAAAAGAGTCAAGTATATAAGTGCTTGGCTTTTTTGTATTTTAGGTCAAAAATTAGTTATTTTGCACTTATCCTAAAAATCGTAAATTTAATACTACTCTACCATGAATTTCCAAAATATTCTCCTAGAAAACGAAGGTCAAATTTCTACCATTACCATTAATAGACCACAGAGTTTAAACGCTTTAAACGGAACTACTATCAGTGAATTGAGCGAAGCTTTATCTCAGCTAGAACAAGATTCTAATTGCAGAGTCATCATCATTACAGGAAGTGGCGAAAAATCTTTTGTAGCAGGAGCAGACATTAAAGAGTTTTCTGATTTCGGTCAAGACAAAGCAGAGGAATTAGCCAGAAACGGACAAAATTCGCTATTCAATAAAATAGAAAATCTAAGAAAACCTGTTATTGCCGCTGTAAATGGATTTGCATTAGGTGGTGGTTTAGAACTTGCGATGGCATGTCACATAAGATATGCTTCAGAAAATGCAAAATTAGGTTTACCAGAAGTTACTTTAGGTCTTATTCCTGGTTATGGAGGTACCCAAAGACTCCCAAAATTAGTAGGAAAAGGACTTGCGAATGAAATGATTTTCTCTGCTAAGATGATTTCGGCGAGTAGAGCAAAAGAAATTGGTTTGGTAAACGAAGTTTTTAGTTTAGAAGAATTATTACCAAAAACCAAAGAATTAGCCATCCTTATTTCTAAAAATTCACCGCAAGGAATTTCTAAAGCCATTGAAGCGGTAAATGCATCAGATTCTGCTGAAGGTTATGAATTAGAAATTAAATCTTTCGGAGAATTATTCGAAATGGAAGATAAAAAAGAAGGCGTTTCTGCATTTTTAGAAAAAAGAAAGCCTAATTTCTAAAAACTTAGAAAGAGTAAGAAGCTAATTTTAAAAATTTTAAAATGAATCACAATAAATTTGACTTAGCCTATCTTAAAATGGCTAAAGAATGGGCAAAACTTTCTTACTGCGAAAGAAAAAAAGTAGGAGCACTCATTGTAAAAGACAGAATGATTATTTCTGATGGCTATAACGGAACTCCTTCTGGTGCAGAAAATTGTTGTGAAGACGAAGGCGGAAAAACGCATTGGTACGTGCTTCATGCAGAAGCAAATGCCATTTTAAAATTAGCTTCTAGTACTCAGTCTGCAAAAGGCGCTACTCTTTACCTTACACTTTCGCCGTGTAAAGAATGCAGCAAACTTATATTACAATCTGGCATCAAAAGGCTCGTTTATATAGACCAATACTCAGATACAGAAGGATTAGAATTTTTAGAAAATGCTCAAGTAGAAGTTCTTCAAATTAAAGAAGAAAACTTAAAATAAAAAAACTAGCATGATATTTGCACCTGAAATACACAATTAAAAAACACAATAAAGAAAAAAACACAAATGACCTGGAATGAAACGATTGAGAATTTTTCACATTTTCTCAAATTTGAGAGAAATTTCTCTGACAATACTTTAGACGCATACATAAGAGATGTGAAGAAACTAAAAGCTTTCTCAGAGGAAAAACTAGACATCACTAATCCCGACAAAATAACTTTTGAAAACTTACAAGAATTTCTCCTTCATCTTACCAAAGAAAAAATAAGCGAAAGAACTCAAGCAAGAGGAATATCTTCCATTAAATCTTTTTTTAAATATCTTATCGAAGAAGAAATCAGAGAAGACAATCCTTCCACACTTCTTGAAGGCCCAAAATTAGGTTTATATTTACCTGATACGCTAAGCTTCGAAGATGTAGAAAAAATCATTAATGCCATTGATTTAAGCACTGATTTAGGCGTGAGAAATCACTGCATCATAGAAGTATTGTATGGTTGCGGTCTTAGAGTTTCTGAATTAATAGAACTTAAAATTTCTGATATTAATTTCAAAGAAAACTTTATAAAAGTAGAGGGAAAAGGAAAAAAAGTAAGATACGTTCCGCTTGCTAATTACACTGCAAATCTTATTTTGAACTACATCAATAATGTAAGAGCAAACAATAAAATTGGCAAAAAATATGAAGACCACATTTTCCTAAACAGTAGAGGTTCTTCTATGTCTAGAGTGATTGTTTTTATCATCATCAAAGAATTGGTAGAAAAGGCGGGAATCAGAAAAAGTATTTCTCCACATACTTTCCGTCATTCTTTTGCTACGCATCTCTTACAAAACGGTGTAGATTTAAGATTTATCCAAGAAATGCTGGGACATTCTAGCATTACCACCACAGAAATTTATACCCATTTAAAAACCGAAGAATTGCATGATGTAATTCTGAAATACCACCCAAGAAACAAATGAAACACTTAAAATATTGCCCAAAGTGCGGTCAAGAAACATTGATTTTTGATGGAGAAAAGAAATTTTTTTGTTCACAATGTGATTTTGTGATGTATCATAATTGCGCCGCCGCAGTTGCAGTATTAATAAGATGCGAAGACGAATTATTACTGACCAAGAGAAATCAAAATCCTAAAATCGGGAAACTAGATTTGGCGGGTGGTTTTACAGACCCAAAAGAAAGCGCCGAAGAAACTTGTTCCAGAGAATTAAAGGAAGAATTAGGAATAGAAATAGACCTCAACAATTTAAAATTCGTGGGAAGTCTACCCAATGTTTATCATTACAAAGAAGTAGACTATAATACTTTAGACTTATTCTTTGAATATCAAGTAGAAGAAAAAATAGCAATCAAAAAACTAGAAGCTCACGAAATTTCTGAAACCGTTTGGGTAAAAATTTCAGAACTCAATCTTGAGGAAATCGCTTTCGATTCGCAGAGAAAATTTCTAGGAAAATATCAATAAAAAAGCTTCGAAAAGGAGCTTTTTTAGTTTTTAGTATTGACCAGATTTTTGTAATCCTTTAAAATAGTCAATCAATATTTTTCTTTGAGCATCAGTAAGATTAGCTTCTGGATGCATTGGAATATAACCTTTAAATGGCATTTCTTTATTCTCTATCGTTTCGATGATTTCATCTAAAATGTGGTCTTTTTGATCTTTGTTATACGTCAACCATTCAGAAAAATTCACATTTTCTTTGCCTTCATTTACGTGATGCTTAATCGACCAAGAAATAGGAGCAATGTAAGCATAACTAGGATATTTCACCTCGTTGCTATGACAATCGTAACAAGCATTTTTCAGCATTTCGGTAACATCTTTCGGAGTTTTGAGCACCTCTACAAAATTCTGTTTCGGGTCTACTGGTTTATTGGTTCTGTCGATAGGAATAAGTTGTATTAAAACCAAGAAAACAACAATTCCGATGAGTACTTTTTTCATTTGAATATATTTATGAGTTCAAAATATTCTAAAATTCTACTTTTTAACGATTGGTAAGTTCCCAATCTTCCTTAATTTCCCAAAGTGGTCTTACATTAATTTCTTTTTCAAAAATGTAAACGTCTTCAGCAGCGATATTTCGTGCAAAATCTGCTTCGTCCCAGAATCCATTTCCATTATTGTCTACTCTAATTCTGGCAATATAAGTCGCTGGTTTCAGGTTTTTAAAGGAAACTTCTGAGGCATTGGTGAACTGAGAATACAAGATTTCGCCTTTTTCATTGGTCAATTCTACCCAAAATTTAGCCGTAGGTTTATTTTTAATCACAGCCGTGAAAGAACCATAATTTTCTGGTTTATCAATCTCAAATTGAAATTGGAACGACTTATCATTACTGCTGTAATAAGAAGAAACGGTTTCTTTTGGTATGGTTAAAACATATTTTTTCGTCGGTTTAAAACTAGAATTCACTAGAATTTTAAACGGATTTTTCTTTGAAATTTTTGCAGTGAAATCTTGTGCTATGCTATCGCTCTCCAATTTCCAAGAAGAAGTGTTGAGATTTTCTATGGGCAACGATGTATTAATCACAAAATTATTTTCCGGAGCGATTAAATTCCCGGCTTCATTAGAGAGTTTAAACTCATCTTTCACTGCTTTATAACTCACGGAAATGGTATCGCTAATCGTAGGCGTAAAATAACTTAATTTCAATTGTTTAGAAACAGTTCCACCCAAATTACTCTTCTCTGCATCAAACCAGACATTCACGGAATCCGAACGTTTTGCATGTGTCACTTTGAAATCTTTCAGTTCTTCTGAAAGCGATTTTACATCTACCGTTTCCGGATTTCCTTCAAAAGTCATCAATAAACCGCCATTGATGGCTTTACTTTCTTTATATTTTACCACTTTTTTAGAAGGGTAAAGTTTCAATTTCAGACCTCTTATACTTGTGCTGTCTAAGGTAATTTTTTCTTTCAAAAAAGAAACTTTTTCTTTTCCTGCATCGTAAACAGAGTTTTGATTTTCATCATCAAAAGCTATAATTACAAATTCCCCTTTTGGTAAAAAATTGAGTTCAAAATAATTTTCTTCGTCTACTTTGGTAATATAATCGGGTTTCTGTTTGTAGTCTAGATTTTCGCCTGCTTTATAGAGTCCCACTACCATTTTATTGTCTTTTGCTGTTTGATTTTCTTTGATGAGCGTCATGGCATCTTTCACGGTTCCACTCACGAAAAGTTCATCAATTTTATCTCCTGTAGAAAACGCAAAATTAAAATAAGGCAAAGGATTAGACTCATTATTGTCTACAATGGCATTTCCAAAATTAAAATTATAAGTAGTATTGGCTTGAAGCGTGTCTTCCCACTGTATCAAAACATATTTATTCGCCAGATTAGAAGGAATGACTTTTTTAATTTTTTTTATCGGTGGCGATACATTAAAATTTTTATTAAAATCTTTCAGCATCACGTATTCATCAAAATCCAGCCTCAATTCCTTTACCGTTCTAGAAACATTTAATCGAGTAGTATCAATATTAGAACCTAAAAATTTAGGAGCCAAAGAATCTCTAGTACCGCCATTTGGTGCGCCAACTCTAGCACACGAAAAAAGCAAAAGGTTAAGCAAAAGAAGAAAAATTATTTTTTTCATTGATGAAATTTGAGCAAAATTAAGAAATATGCGTTAATTATTCGGTAGATTCTGCCACAGCATCGTGATTCTCTTTTGTAGTGTCTATTTCCTTGTTCATGAGTTTATCCAATTTTTCTCTTTCTAAAGGAAAATCTTCAAACAATGAAGAAAGCGTGAGCGCAGAATACACTCTTCTAGAAAATTTGTTTCCAAGAGCAATAATCGTGACTTTAGATTTTTGTAAATGAACAAAAGCGGTATTGCTTCCATGCCACCAACCATTATGAAACGTAAGTTTTTCTCCATTGTCAAAAACTTTCATTCTAAAACCAATTCCATAATTGTTTACGCCTCTTCTTTCATTACTGTAAGGGGTAAAAATAGAATCTTTAAGACTTTTTCTCAAGAAATTTTCGGCGTACATCGCTTTTGAAAACTTAAATAAATCTCTTGGCGTGGTGTAGCAGTTTTTGTCCCCATAAATCCCATCTAATTTATCTGTAGGATACAATCTGCTTCCTTGATAGTAAAAAGATTGAGCAGCTCGCAGTGAATCTTTTTGCTGAAAAATATATGTATGTTCCATTCCTAATGGTTTGAAAACGATTTTCTGCATCGCCAAAGGAAAAGGATGTGCAGTAACTTTTTCTACAATCAGTGCAAGAAGCGCATAATTGGTATTACAATACATAAAGCCAGTGTTGGTATTTCTTGCCAAATCTGGTTTATGCTGAATAAGTAAATCGAGAACTTCTTGGTTGGTGAAATATTTATTTTTGGGTTTAAGTCCTAATTTCTCTATGAAATATTCGTATTTTGGTAGTCCACTTCTGTGATTCAGCAAGTGAATCACTTCTACTTCTTTGTAAGGGAATTTCGGAAAATAATGGGTGACTTTGTCGTGAAGATTTATTTTTCTAGCTTCTACCAATTTAAGAACTGCCATCGCGGTAAGAGATTTAGAAATAGAAGCGATATGAAGCGGAACATCTTTATTGATGGGAACTTGATTGTTTTCTTTGGCAAAACCTCTATAGCTTTCAAAGAGAATTTTATCACCTTTTGCCACGAGAAAACCTCCGCTCAAATCCCCTTTTTCCCAAACTTTATCATAGTATTGCTGAATGGCATTAACCACATTCTGTTTATCTTGAAGCTGAGAATCTTCTGCAGTAAATACATTTTCTACATCTACGTTTCCGTAATTAGGCAAACCATTTTCATTCTCTTGTTGAAAAAAATTAAATTCTTTTTTACAAGAAACCAAAGTCAATAAAAGGATAAGAATTACTACAATTTTCTGCTTCATCTTCTGATTAATTATTTAGGCGGGGCAATTTAGCATTTTTTTGAAGCAGTGTTTTATGATTGCGGTAATATTAAGATTTTTTTAACAGAATTGCTGTACGATTTTATCTACGATAAATTGCGCCAGTTTTTCCTTGCTTTGATGCGTCCAACCTGCAATGTGCGGTGTAACAATGACTTGCTCTGAATCCAAAAGAAATTGCAAATCTTCTTTGTTTCTTGTGCTGAGCGAAGTCGAAGTATCTAGGTTTTCGAAAGAAGATTTTTCGTATTCTAAAACGTCTAATGCTGCAGCTTTTATTTTGCCAGATTTTAGAGCATCTACTAATGCAGAAGTTTTCACATTTTTACCTCTTGCAGTATTTACCAAATAGAAATTTTTCTTCATTTTCGAGATGAAATTTCCATCAACTAAATATTTCGTTGAAGCATCTAAAGGAATATGCAAACTAAGAATATCTGAGCGTTCCTGTAATTCTTCTAAGGAAACTTGTTTGGCAAATTCATCTTCTAAATTTGGCAAAATATCATAAAAAATAACTTCCACGCCAAAACCAGATAGTCTTTTTGCAGTAGCTTTTCCCATGTTTCCATAGCCAATAATTCCAAAGGTTTTCCCTAACAATTCATCACCTCTGTTTTCCTCACGTTTCCAGATTCCGTTTTTCACTTCTTCTGAAGCGATGAACAGACGATTCATGAGAATCAACAGCATCGCCACTACATGTTCTGCTACTGCATCTCGATTACCTTCTGGAGAATTAATCAAAGAAATTCCTAGATTTTTGGCGGTTTCTAGGTCTATATTCTCCATTCCTGCTCCTACTCTAGCAATGAATTTGAGATTTGGGGCATTTTCTAGAAAATTTTTATCGAGAGGAATTCTGCTCCTGATGATAATTCCATCATATTGATTGATTTTCTGCAAAACCTCATCATAAGACGAAGTAAAATCTTCTTCCAAAATAAAACCTTTTGCTAGAAGTTGCTCGGTAATTAATGGATGATTGCTATCAAGAAGGAGAATTTTCATTTTTTGAAATGGTAAAATTGTTGATTTGTAAACCGTAAAATCATTTATTGAAAATTTTAAAACTGCAATTTCACAGTTTTACAACTTAACGACTCTGCGACTTTACAATAAATAGTCTAACCAAATAACTTTTTAAGTTCTATAGAATCTTGAGCTTTCATTTTTCCCGAAAGAATTAGAGAAAGTTCTTTTCTACGAAGCGCTGCATCAAATCTTGCTTTTTCAACATCAGATTGCGGAATAAGCTCAGGAATAGCAACTGGATGGTTATTTTTATCTACCGCTACGAAAGTATAAATTCCTTCGTTGGTATGAATTTTTTCTTTGGTGATGGGATTATCTAACCACACATCACAATAAATTTCCATAGACGTAGAAAACGCTCTAGAAACTTTGGCTTCTACCACTACCACTCCACCTTCTGGAATAGGATATTTAAAAGAAACGTGATTTACAGAAGCGGTAACTACGGTAGATTCACTATGTCTTTGCGCTGCAATAGCAGCCGCTCTGTCCATTCTAGAAAGAAGCTCACCACCAAACATATTTCCTAATGCATTGGTTTCATTGGGAAGCACAATATTGGTCATAATAGTCCTGGTTTCTGCAGGAGTTTTCGCATTTTTTTCCATAGAAATTATTTAGAAATTCTTAATGAATCTGTTTTTGAAGTTTGTAATGAATCTTTTGGTACAATAGGATTTACCTTTGGCTTTTCGGGAATTCTGTGGGTAGAAGTTTTCACTGAAACTTTATCAAAAGATTTTTTTCCAAAAATTTGGTCCTGATAATTAATTGCCAAATAAATAATAGCTCCTACTGGTAAAATGAATAGGAAAATCCAAAGAATAGAGTTATTAAAAACGTATTGATTATCTGATTCTGGTAAGTCTTCAGAGTTTTCACTGTTTTGAATTTGCTCTAAACTGATTTCTTCGAGTCCAAAAAATTTAGGCGTATTGGTATATTTTTTTTGGTCTAAAAGTTTTATAACATTTTCCTCTCGTGAAAATTCACCTATTTCGTCTATTGTAATTTTTTGTTCGGCTTGTAATGCTTCTACCCAAGAAATTACTTCTTCTTTGATTAGAGACTGTACTACAAATAAATTTTCGCCTGTCTTCTCAACAATATATTTAGCAAAATCTGCATTGAAAACATTTTTATTTTCTACGAAAGAAATTTCATAGGTAGGTGGCAAGATTTTAGAGGATTGCTCATCTAAAGTAGCCGATTTTTTCTTGAGGGTAAAAACACCAAAACCAGGAAGTTCTGCGCTTCCTTTTTCTTGCAAATAATTGTATAGATGTAATCCTAAATTCATTTGGCACAAATTTAATATTTTTTGTTGAGTTGAAATAAAAAAGACTGCTTAAAGAAACAGTCATTTTTATTTTTATCCATTTAAAGGAAATTCTAACTATAAAAAATCACTAGATTTTTAAATTTCAATTATTTAACTTTGAACATTAATCCTAACGTAAAATTTCTGCCAGCTTGTGCATAATAGTAAGGTCCATCATACACAAAACCGTTATTTACATAATTTTTGTCAAAAATATTATTCAGTAAAAATTGTAAACTCACGTCTTGTTTTGCAATTTTAAACTCATATTGTGCATTAAAATCAGTCAAGAAATAATCATTCAGTTGTAGTGATTGGGTTTCTGTGTTGTCCAAATATTGCTTTCCAATATATTGATTATTAATATTTAACTGTAAATTTTTAATAGGCTTATACTGAATTATAGCATTGGCAATAATATTAGGAGAGAAAGAAATGTCAGTATTGCCCAAATTGGTTACTGTAGAATTTTCTTCAATTTTGAAATCTACATTTTTATTCTGACTCAAAGTAATATTTCCTAATAGGTTCAGTTTTTCTGAAACTTTAGCCAAAGTTCCCAATTCTAAACCTAATCTGTAAGATTTGCCTGAATTCATTTTGATAAATTCTCCCACCATGTTTATTTGTCCACTTAAAACCAATTGATTTACATAGTTCATGTAATAAGCGTTTGCTGTAAAAGAAACGTTTCCAAACGTTTTTTCTAAACCGAGCTCAAAATCATGCAATTTTTCTGGCTTCGTATTAGGATTGGCAAATAAATCATCACGGTTAGGTTCTCTGTGAGCATGAGCATAAGAGAAAAATAATTTCCCATTTTCTATCTGATAATTCACCCCGAATTTTGGATTAAAAAACGTCCATTTTTGACTTAAATCTGCTCCTTCTTCTGCATTTTCATCTAAAATATATGTTTTATAGTCAATATTTCTAAGTTGTAAATCTCCAAAAAACTCTAGTTTTTCCATTTTGTAAATGGCCTTCGCAAAACCTGAAACTTCATTTTTCAAAGCATTATTTCTGTAATATTCGTGCTCGAAAATATTAGTATACTTCACTCCCGATACATTACCAAAATGCCTCCCAAAATATTGATTTGCAGCCACTCCGAAATTCAAATTCAGATTTTCAAAATTCCCATAAAGATTAGAAACCACACCATAAAAATCATTGTCTAACCATTTTTTTCTAATGAAATCTGTTCTGGTAATGGTATTTCCGTTTTCTACGATATTGGGCAAATCATATTTAGAAAATTTAGCATCTTGCTTATAATTTTCGTAATAACCTTCTCCGTGCGTAAGGTGAAAAGTTGTTTCCAGATTCCATTTTTCAGAGAATTTTTGTTCCCAAAGTAAATGATAATGGTTTTGTCTGTAATTATCGGTTTCATTATCATAAAACCCAATAATATTTTCCCAATTAGCATCATAAATTGCTCCAGAATAATTGAATTTTGGGTTAGATTCATAGGTAGCTTTATCAATTCCATTCCACGCTTGATACGTTTTTTCTTTTCCACCGAAAGTTAAAAATCTCAATTTCGTATTGCCTTTTTCGAAGAGCGCATTGATATTGTAAGAATTTAATTTTGAAAAAGCTCTATCAATGTAACCATCTGAATTAATGATAGAATATCTTGCCGAAACCGAAAGTAAATTGTTCAAAAACTTTCCTGTTCCTGCTTCAAAGGAATGTTTAAAGGTATTAAAACTTCCTGCGCTTTGATTGGTCAAAAAATAAGGTTTCTCCTCTGGATTTTTGGTCAAAATATTCACACTTGCTCCGAAACTTGCTGTTCCATTGCTAGAAGTTCCTACTCCTCTTTGGATGACAATCTGCGATGCAGAACTTGCCATGTCTGGAATATTCACAAAAAAAGTTCCTTGACTTTCTGAATCATTGTACGGAACACCATTCAGCATTACATTAATACTTGTTCCAGCGCTTCCTCTAATTCTGAAACCAGTGTAACCCACTCCGTTTCCAGCATCGGAAGTTGCAACTACTGACATTTGATTTTTGAGCAAAATAGGCAAATCCTGACCTAGATTTTTGGCTCCTAAATCTTTTTGTACGTTAATAATTTCTTTGGAAACCGGCAGCCTTTTCGTAAAGCTAACTTCTTGAATTTCTTTTACTTGCGCTGTATCTATTTGCGCAGAAAGAACAGAGCTCATTCCAAGCCCTAAAATAATAAATCCTTTCATTCTGATGTTGCAAAAAATTAAACAAATCGAATAAAAGGATGCCACGTGTGAAAAATACATCAAAGACGTTTCCATAAACAGCATTACCTGTTCTATGTTCTTTGGGTATAATCTCAGCTTTTTACAGCACCCCTTTTTCTTGAGTGCAAATGTATAAAATTTTTATAAATTTCTAAAAATACCGAAAAGAATTACGATAAAGAACAAAATTAGTATTGTTTTCTTGCCGATGAGCAACTGTCTCAACTTAGCAAATTTTTCTTGAAAAAAACTGGTAAAGAAAATCAATGAAAAATAGGGAATTGCGATTAATACAAGTGCATTTTGGTGAAATGCTTCTCTGAAATTCAAATGTAAAATTTCGTGAAACGCTCTTTGTGAACCACAACCTGAACACTGGTAACCCGTAATCTTATAAAAAGGACAAGAAATAAAAAAATACTCTTGTTCATAAGGATTTAGAAAAAAATAATAACCCATTATAACTAGTATTATAACTACAAAAATCCATTTTTTTTCACCCTTGTACATAAAACAAATGTAATTCTAAACTTTAAATTTTACAAGATTGATTTAAATAATATGCTTCATCTATAAAATTTTAAAAAAAGATATCCTCTGCAAATTAAATTTTCTTACTTTTGAGCATCATTATAAAAAGATTGATGATTATAAAAATTTTAACTACTAAAGAACAGTAAATCATCTAATTATTAAGTTTAAAAAGACTTCAAAAATTATGAATATTTATCAGGATTACATCCAGGAAATCGAAGAAAGAAAAGCACAGGGTCTTCACCCAAAACCTATTGACAGTGCAGAATTACTAAGCGAAATTATTGAGCAAATTAAAGATACAGCAAATGAGTACAGAGCTGATTCTCTTAACTTTTTCATCTTTAACACTTTACCGGGCACAACTAGTGCAGCTGGTGTAAAAGCTAAGTTTTTAAAGGAAATCATCCTTGGTGAATCTGTAGTTGAAGAAATCACTCCTACGTTTGCATTTGAACTTTTGTCTCACATGAAAGGTGGACCTTCTATCGAAGTTCTTCTTGATTTAGCTTTAGGAAATGATGAAGCCACTGCAAAACAAGCCGCTGAAGTTCTTAAAACTCAAGTTTTCTTGTATGATGCTGATACAGCGCGTTTAAAAGAAGCTTATGAAACAGGAAATGTAATCGCTAAGGATATTTTGGAAAGCTATGCAAAAGCAGAGTTTTTCACAAAACTTCCAGAAGTTCCAGAAGAAATTAAAGTTGTGACTTATATCGCTGCAGAAGGTGATATTTCAACTGATTTATTATCTCCAGGGAATCAAGCTCACTCACGTTCTGACCGTGAATTACACGGAAAATGTATGATGTCTCCTGCTCAACAGGAAGAAATAAAAGCTTTACAAGCTCAACATCCTGATGCAAGTGTAATGCTTATTGCAGAAAAAGGAACAATGGGAGTTGGTTCTTCTCGTATGTCTGGTGTGAACAACGTTGCACTTTGGACTGGGAAACAAGCAAGTCCTTACGTACCTTTCGTAAACATCGCTCCAATTGTAGCTGGAACTAATGGAATTTCTCCAATTTTCTTAACTACAGTTGATGTAACTGGAGGTATCGGAATCGACCTTCAAAACTGGGTGAAAAAAGTGGACGAAAACGGAAACCCTGTTAGAAATGAAAACGGTGATATCATTTTAGAAGAAAAATATTCAGTCGCTACAGGAACTGTTTTGACCATCAATACCAAAGAAAAGAAATTATATAACGGAGAAACTGAATTGAAAGATATTTCAAAATCATTTACTCCTCAAAAATTAGAATTTATAAGAGCTGGTGGTTCTTACGCCATCGTTTTTGGTAAAAAAATCCAAACATTTGCTGCAAAAACTTTAGGAATTACTGCACCAACGGTTTTTGCACCTTCTAAAGAAATTTCTATCGAAGGACAAGGACTTACCGCTGTTGAAAAAATCTTCAACAGAAATGCAGTAGGTGTTCCAGAAGGTAAAGTTTTACACGCTGGTTCTGATGTGAGAGTTGAAGTAAACATCGTTGGTTCTCAAGATACTACAGGTTTAATGACCGCTCAAGAACTAGAATCTATGGCTGCAACGGTGATTTCTCCAATTGTAGATGGAGCGTATCAGTCAGGCTGTCACACCGCTTCAGTTTGGGATAAAAAATCGCAGGCTAACATTCCTAAATTAATGAAATTCATGAACGATTTCGGGGTTATCACAGCTCGTGACCCGAAAGGTGAATATCACGCAATGACAGACGTTATTCATAAAGTTCTTAATGATATTACGGTAGACGAATGGGCAATCATCATCGGAGGAGATTCTCACACAAGAATGTCTAAAGGTGTGGCTTTCGGCGCTGACTCTGGAACTGTAGCGCTTGCTTTGGCAACAGGTGAGGCTTCAATGCCAATTCCTGAATCTGTAAAAGTGACTTTCAAAGGCGAAATGAAAAAGCATATGGATTTCCGTGATGTAGTTCATGCAACTCAGGCTCAGATGTTGAAGCAATTTGACGGAGAAAACGTTTTCCAAGGTAGAATTATTGAGGTTCATATCGGAACGCTTCCTGCCGACCAAGCATTTACCTTCACAGACTGGACTGCAGAAATGAAAGCGAAAGCTTCAATTTGTATCTCAGAAGACGATACTTTGATCGAATCATTGGAAATTGCAAAAAGCAGAATCCAGATTATGATCGATAAAGGAATGGACAATAAAAATCACGTTCTACAAGGTTTAATCAATAAAGCAAATAAGAGAATTGAGGAAATCAGAACTGGTGACAAACCTGCTTTAACTCCAGATGCTAATGCTAAATATTACGCTGAAGTTGTGGTAGATTTAGATCAAATCGTTGAACCAATGATTGCAGACCCAGATGTAAACAACGAAGACGTTTCTAAAAGATATACACACGATACCATTAGAGACCTTACTTATTATGGAGGTGAGAAAAAAGTTGACCTTGGTTTCGTAGGTTCTTGTATGGTTCACAAAGGTGACCTTAAAATCGTTTCTCAAATGTTGAGAAATCTTGAAAAACAAAATGGTAAAGTAGAATTCCAAGCGCCATTGGTTGTAGCCGCTCCTACTTATAACATCATTGATGAATTAAAAGCTGAAGGTGACTGGGAATTACTTGAAAAATATTCAGGTTTTGAATTTAACGATGCAGCTCCAAAAGGCGAAGCTCGTACTCAATATGAAAATATGATGTATCTTGAGCGTCCAGGTTGTAATCTTTGTATGGGTAACCAAGAAAAAGCGGAAAAAGGAGACACTGTTTTGGCAACTTCCACCCGTCTTTTCCAAGGAAGAGTAGTTGAAGATTCTGACCGTAAAAAAGGAGAATCTCTATTGGCTTCTACTCCAGTTGTAGTATTGTCTGCAATCTTAGGTCGTATTCCAAGTATTGACGAGTACAAAACAGCTGTTGAAGGAATCAACTTAACTACTTTCGTTCCATCTATTAAAGAACTGGTAACTGTTGGTCATTTTTAATACATTGTAAACTAAAGTCGAAAGACTTTTTAAATATAAATTGGAAGATTTCTTGAGAAGTCTTCCAATTTTTTTTATCATAAAATATTACATTTCACAAAATAATATTAATTTTAGCTTTAAATAAAATTCAATTTCAAAAGTGAATTAATTGGTATTAAAAATTCAAACCATAGACTATTTTAATATTTTATCAATCCTGTAGGAATAGAATTTGATGGAGAATAATAACATCATTATCCTTTCATTTGATTCTCAAATGCAAACTTTAAACAAAAAATAAATAGATATGACATTCGACATCAACATGATCAAAAAAGTGTACGAGCGCTACCCTGAAAGAATTGCTGCGGCAAGACAAGTAGTACAAAAACCTCTTACACTCGCTGAAAAAATTCTTTACACTCACCTTTGGCAAGGTAACGCAATAGAAGCTTACGAAAGAGGAAATTCTTATGTAGATTTCGCTCCGGATAGAGTTGCAATGCAAGATGCAACTGCGCAAATGGCGCTTTTACAGTTTATGCAAGCAGGAAAAACTAAAGTTGCCGTTCCTTCTACAGTTCACGCAGACCATTTAATTCAAGCAAAAATTGGAGCTGATAAAGATTTACAAGAAGCACTGAATAAAAATAACGAAGTTTTCAACTTCCTAAGTTCAGTTTGTGATAAATACGGAATTGGTTTCTGGAAACCAGGAGCAGGTATTATTCACCAAGTAGTTTTAGAAAATTATGCTTTCCCTGGTGGAATGATGATTGGCACCGATTCTCACACTGTAAATGCAGGTGGATTAGGAATGGTGGCAGTTGGAGTTGGAGGAGCTGATGCAGTAGACGTAATGGCAGGAATGGCTTGGGAACTTAAAATGCCAAAACTAATTGGTGTAAAACTTACTGGTAAACTAAACGGTTGGACTTCAGCTAAAGACGTAATCCTAAAAGTAGCAGGAATTCTTACTGTAAAAGGTGGAACTGGTGCTATTGTAGAATATTTCGGAGAAGGAGCGGTATCTCTTTCTGCAACAGGAAAAGGTACTATCTGTAACATGGGTGCAGAAATTGGAGCTACTACGTCTACTTTCGGTTATGATGATTCTATGAGAAGATATCTTGCTGCAACAGGAAGACAAGAAGTAGTAGATGCTGCTGATAAAATTGCTGAACACTTAACTGGTGATGCTGAAGTGTACTCAGAACCAGAAAAATATTTCGACCAAGTAATTGAAATTAACCTTTCTGAATTAACACCTCATCTTAATGGTCCTTTTACTCCAGACTTAGCAACTCCAGTTGCTGAAATGAGAGATAAAGCTATTGCAAATGACTGGCCTCTAGATATAGAATGGGCTTTAATTGGTTCTTGTACCAACTCATCATACGAAGATTTATCTAGAGCAGCTTCTATTGTAGAAGATGCGGTAGCAAAAGGTGTTAAACCAAAAGCTATCTTAGGAATTAACCCAGGTTCTGAACAAGTAAGATTTACAGCAGAAAGAGACGGATTGATAGATACTTTCAAAAAATTTGAAAATTCTAGAATCTTTACCAATGCTTGCGGTCCTTGTATCGGACAATGGGACAGAGAAGGCGCTGAAAAACAAGAGAAAAACTCTATCATCCATTCTTTCAACAGAAATTTTGCTAAAAGAGCTGATGGAAATCCAAATACTCACGCTTTCGTAGCTTCTCCTGAGATGGTAGCTGCTGTAGCAATTTCTGGCAGATTAGATTTCAACCCGATTACTGATACTTTGACCAACCAAAATGGTGAACAAGTAAAACTAGATGAACCTAAAGGTTCTGAACTTCCAGCAAAAGGATTTGACGTAGAAGATAACGGCTACCAAGCTCCTGCGGAAGACGGTTCTGCTGTTCAAGTAATTGTTTCTCCTACTTCAGACAGATTGCAATTATTAGAGCCTTTCTCTCCTTGGGATGGTCAAAATATTACAGGAGCTAAACTTCTCATTAAAGCTGAAGGAAAATGTACTACTGACCACATTTCTATGGCTGGTCCTTGGTTAAAATACAGAGGTCACTTAGATAATATTTCTAACAACATGTTGATTGGTGCTGTAAACTTCTTTAACAAAGAAACCAACAGAGTTAAAAACCAATTAACTGGAGAATATGGTGAAGTTCCTGCAGTACAAAGAGCTTACAAAGCAGCAGGCGTTCCTTCAATTGTAGTAGGAGACCAAAACTACGGAGAAGGTTCTTCTAGAGAACACGCTGCAATGGAACCAAGACATCTTGGTGTAAAAGCAGTTTTAGTAAAATCTTTCGCGAGAATTCACGAAACGAACCTTAAGAAACAAGGTATGCTTGCATTAACTTTCGTAAATCCTGAGGATTATGATAAAATCCAAGAAGATGATACTTTTGATTTCTTAAATCTAGAAGGTTTCGCACCCAATACGCCACTTCAAATTCAGATTACACACTCAGACGGAACTACGGATACTATTCTTGCTAATCACACGTATAATGAACAGCAAATTGGTTGGTTTAGAGCCGGTTCTGCGCTTAATCTAATCGCTGAAGAAGCTAAAAAAGCATAAGTTTTTTTTTCATAAATACTAAAAAACCACTCGAAAATTCGGGTGGTTTTCTTATTTGGTTAAAATTTAAAAAATGTTTAAAAAACTTACTTATCGCAAATTTAATTAAAGTTCATTTTCTTTATTTATAACAACTTTTGTAACAAAATAAAGTTTAGGCAGTCTTATAGAAGAATTTAAAAATGAATATGAAAAAAAATTATATCATCGCTGTTGGATTTCTTTTCACCTCAACTTTGTTTTTTTCTCAAAACACTAAAAATGAAACACTAAAAGAGAAACAAATAGACGGTGTAACCCTTACCAAAGCCAAAAAAGCAGTAGAACAAAAAGCAGACAGAACTATTTTTGATTTTTCAGAACAAGCTCATCTCAACACTGGAAATGTAAGTGAAGGTCTTAAAAAATTGCCAGGACTTATCGTCTCTGATGTTGCTGGAATGATGTATCAAGGGAAGCAATTAGATGTTTACATGGACGGAAGACCGCTAAATATTGGCGGTAATCAGCTGCAAGCTTTTCTAGAAGGAATGCCTGCCAACTCTGTAGAGCGTGTAGAAATTGTAACCCAACCTGGCTCAGAATTCCCTGCAACTTCTGGTGGTGCAATCATTAACATTATTACCAATAAAAACGCACAAAAATATCTTTCTGCAACTTACACCGGGAGATACGCTTTCACCAATTACGAAAAATACAGAAACAGAACCAATAATTCTATTTTGTTAAATGCCAAAAATAAATATTTCGGGTGGCAGTTAAATTTTGGGCAAAATTATAGAGAAGCTTACAGAGAATCTATCATAGACAAGGTTTCTAACGTATTTTCGGAGCAAGTGAATAGAGGTTATTTTGTGAAATCTGCACTTACTTTTAACATTGGAAAAGATAGATTATTGGTAAATTATGACATCAACCATAATAATAATGACACCGAAAATAGCAGTTCTGGTTTTATAGCCAATAGAACAGGAACTGCTCCTAATTACATTTACAGTATAGACGATTATACGACCAAAGATTTCGGAGAAACCGAAAACTGGAGAAAAGATTTAAGCGCAACGTATCAAATAAAATTTGACGATAAAAATAAAAAATTAGATTTGAACGCCAGTTATAACACTTTTGACTCAGACTATAATCTTGATGGCAAAAAATTTATCAACTCTACTACTCAAAATAACAATTTAGAAACAAGTTCTACCCAAAACGTAGCTACACTTAGAATTGATTATTCACAACCTATTAAAATTTTAGACGAAGGGAAAATTTCTTTCGGTGGTTTGTTTGAAAAATTAAACTACGACACAGATTTTTTCGGCATTACCAATTTAGAATACCAAAGACAAACTACTTCTTCGTATGCAGAACTTCAAGCAAAGAAAAAGAATTTTGATTTTATTTTAGGAACCAGAGCAGAAGCGTATGATATTTCTGGAAAAACCATAGATTTAACCACCGGAAAACTTACTAAAGATCTAATTCCTTTTAAAAAATTCAGCTTTTTCCCGAATGCAAGCATTCAATATAACTTTGGGAAACAAGTCTATTTTGCACTGAATTACAACAGAAAAATTCAACTGCCTAATATTTCTTGGCTTAACCCAAATAACACCAATTACCAAAACGGAAACATCAGTTTCGGAGGAAATCCTAATCTACAACCTACTATTTTTAATAATTTCGAAGCAAAATTTTCAGTCTTTGATTATGCTTTTATTGGCTATAATCTAAGTATCGCCGAAAATCAATCTATACAATTTGCAGAAAAGAAATATTTCTTTGCAGAGAAACCCATCATAGAAAATAGAGAAGCTTATGGTGTAAGTAATGGTTTTATAAACGTTTCTTCTATGAAAGTTCATAATTTTAATTTCGGTTTACCTATTCCTTTTATGCTTTTTACTAAAGGATTAAAGGAAACAATGAAATTTAATATCAATCCAGATAAAATGAACTTCTTATACGTTTACACAGGTTATCAACTTCATCAGTTGCCAGATAATGACAATAAAGGATTCTGGATTTTTAACATCATGGCTCAATTTATTTTGCCAAAAGACATTAAACTAGTTGCTAATTACGGAACCATGACCAAAGGAAACTGGTACTACTACAGAATGGAAAAACCGTGGATGAATAGCTTCGACCTTACTGCTACTAAAAAATTCTTGAATGATAGACTTACCGTATCTGTTTTTGCAAATGACTTGTTTAGAAGCAACGTAAATGCGGTAACCTCGCTTTATAACAATTCTAATCTTTATTTAGGAAATAATTTTGATTCTCAAAATTTTGGAATTTCTATCAATTATAAACTTCCTACTAAGAATAAATTGGTAAAAGAAGATCCGAACTTGTTAAAACAAGACAAGAAAGAAGATTCTGGATTACCCAATCAGTAAATATCAAAAAGATTTCTAAATTTTAGAAATCTTTTTTTGTTTTAAGACGCAACCTTTGCATTGATTTCATCTCTATATAAGAAAAGATTAAGATTATGAAAAAATTATTTTTTACTACAATGGCTTTATGCACTCTTGGATTTCTATTTTCTTGTGATACTAGAGAAGAAAACAACATTAGTATTTCTATAATTAAAATAGATAGTGTGAAAATCCCTCAAGAGAAAATGGATTTATTTACTACTCAAACCATTAAAACTTACTCTACTTATACTTCTGGTTGTGATAGATTTTATGATTATGATTATAGAATTGATAATCTGAATAGATTTGTAACTTCTTACACCTACAAAGAAAATAATGTTTGTACACAAGTTGCTTATGTAGGCGCTAATCAATTTAACTTTAAACCTGTAGATAAAGGAACCTACACTTTTAAGTTTTGGAACGGAAAAGACAATGCTGGAAATGATTTATGGATTACTAAAACCATAGTTGTAGAATAAAATCACTATTTTCGGTATTGTAATTTGTATTACATGAATTTTAAAGAACTAATCTCTTCTTGTTTACAAAAAAACGCACAATCACAACGTGAATTGTATGATTATCTCGCACCAAAACTTTTTGGTGCTTGTTTAAAATACGCTCAAAATCAAGATGATGCCAAAGATTATTTTCAGGAAAGTTTTATTTTAATTTTCAAAAATTTACATCAATTTAACTTTAAAAGCGATTTGTTTTTTTGGGCAAAAAAAATCACTATTCATCATTGTATTTCTCAACTCAAAAAAAACAAGAATTTAGCTTTTACAGACTTAGAAACTATAGAAACCCATGAAGAAATAAATGAAGAAGAGGAATTCTCTATAGACCAACTTCTAAAATTGGTACAAGAACTACCTCCTCAATACAAAATGGTTTTTAATCTCTATGTTTTAGACCATTATAGCCATCGTGAAATCGCAGAAATGCTTAATATTTCAGAAGGAACCAGCAAATCTAATTTGAGCAGAGCCAAAATGATTTTGAAACAAAAAATTACATCACAACAGAAAAATACGCTTTATTACCATGAAAAATAAAAAAGATATAGAGCAAATTTTTCAGGAAAAACTCGGAGATTTTGAAGCCAATCCGCCACAAGAATCTTGGGATTTTATTTCCGAAAAAATAAATGAAAAAGAAGAGAAAAGAAGGATTATCCCTCTGTTTTGGTTGAAATCTGCAATTGTTTCTACTAGCGTAGCCGCGGTTTTATTGATAAGTTATTTCTTATTTAATGATAACATTGACAGCAATTTACCAAAAAACAACACTGAAATCGCTCATCAAAATACTGAAATTCAGAATCAAAAAATTACAGAAAACAACTTACATAATCATTCAAAAATAGATGCAAAGACTGCTGAAATCATTAACCATCAAAACAACATTACCGATTCTAAAAACACAAATTTTTCCGTTAATACAATTACTGCAGAAAGTTCTTTGACTAAAAGCAATACTTCAAAAAATATAAAATTAACAAACAATACCCTAAATTCTGTAGAAAAAAATAAGACAAATCTTGAAAATCCATCTTCAGAGGAAAAAAAATTGGCGAAAAATCTTCAACCAGAAATTACACCAAATCAACAAAATAAAGAAGAAAAATCGCCAATTGTTTTAGCTGAAAACAATCTCGAAAATTCGGCTAAAAAAGAACAAGAAGTTTTGAAAAAAGAAGAAAATATTTTAGCTCAAAATAATTCAGAAGAAGATATTTTTAAAACAAAACTAGAAAAAGAAACGCAAAAAGTAACGCAAAAAAAATCTAAAAAATTATCCGTTTTTGCTAATTATACTCCACTTTTTGCTTCTTCTACTAAAGGTTCTGCGATAAGTAATTCCTTTGATAACAATACTAAAACTTTTGATGATAATAACAGTTTTGGAGTTGGGATTCAGTATGCTATTAATGATAAAATTTCTGTAAGAACGGGCGTTAATAATTATAGCCTTAATCATAAAACCGAAAATATAATTTTCTTTAAAGCCAACAGTACGGCTTCTATTAGTTACAACAATAGCTACAAAACATTGTCTTTAAATGAAAACGGACAGAATATGGTTATCCTTAATAATAATGCCTCTTTTTACAATGCAGATGTAGTAGGTTCTGTAAATTCAGGGACACTGAACCAAGAGATGAGTTTTATAGAAATTCCTATTGAATTTTCTTACAATTTACTCAATAAAAAATTGAAAATCAATACTATAACGGGTTTCAGTTCTGTCATTTTAAATAAAAATGCAGTTTCCGTTTCATCTAATAATACGAAAACAGAAATAGGTAAGTCTAACAATATCAACGATGTACATTTTACAGGGAATTTAGGACTCGGTTTTTCTTATCCTTTTTCTAAAAATTTAGACTTGAAATTAGAACCTACTTTTAAATATCATTTTAATACATTCAAAGACAAACAAAACTCGTTTTCGCCTTATTTCATTGGCGTTTATACTGGTTTTGTTTATAAATTTTAAATTAAATCACCATGAAAAAATTATTTTTACTTCTAGTTCTTGTTTGGGCAATATCATGCGAAAGACAAGATGAAAATTCTGCTAAAGAATCATTAATAGGAAACTGGGAATGGATTTCTTCTACAGGTGGAATTGATGGCAGAACAGAAACGCCCGTTTCTATAGAAAAACAAGTGAAAATTGTTATTACAAAAGATTCTGTAAAAGTTTATGAGAATAGCGTTTTAAAACAAAAAAACAGTTATAAAATTTCACGAGAAAAATCTGTTCTCGACAATAAAGTTAAAGACATGATTATTTACAATAGTGGTTTTAGAGACAGTTTTATGGTAGATTCACAAAACCAACTGCATCTAATTGGTGATTGTTTTGATTGTTTTGCAAGTCTTTATAAAAAAGCAGAAAATCAACCTTCGCAAGCACGCCAAATTGCATCATTCTGAGGAACTGGCGCTGTAATTTCTATATTTTCTTTCGTAACAGGATGTATAAATTCTAATTTTCTGGCGTGTAAATGAATGCCACCATCAGGATTTGAGCGTGGTGATCCGTATTTTAAATCGCCTTTTATGGGCGTTCCGTTTTTAGACAATTGTGCTCTGATTTGGTGATGTCTTCCCGTTTCCAAATCGATTTCTAAAAGAAGATAATTGTCTAAAGATTTAACAATATTATAAGTAAGAATCGCTTCTTTTGCACCTTCAGTAGGTTTCGGGAAAACAATTGCTTTGTTATTTTTCTCATTTTTTTTGAGATAATGAACCAATCTTTGAGAAGGCGGAATCATTTCCTTGGCTACAACTGCCCAATATGTTTTCTTAATCTCACGATTTTTCACCATTTGTGTGAGACGAGAAAGCGCTTTAGAAGTTTTGGCATAGATTACTAAACCAGAAGTTGGTCTATCAATTCTATGAACTAATCCTAGGAAAACATTTCCAGGTTTATTATCTCTTATTTTGATAAAATTTTTAATAGAATCTAGTAGAGATTCGTCGCCAGTTTTATCACCTTGAACCAATTGCCCCACTTTTTTATTGATAACCAGAAGGTGATTATCTTCATAGATGATTTGAGAAGCAATATTTGAGTTTATATTTTGCATTTTCAGTTGAAAGTTGCAAAGTTAGAAAATAAAAAAAGTTGAGCAAAAAACTCAACTTTTTATTTATCTAGTAGCTTTCGTTCTTATTCGGGAAGGAAACGTTTTTTACATCTTTTACATATTGCGAAACGGCGCCTGTAATTTCTGTATAAAGGTCTAAATATCTTCTTAAAAATTTCGGCGAAAACCCTTTATTCATTCCCACCATATCATGATAAACCAGAACTTGACCATCACAATCTGGTCCAGCTCCAATTCCTATCGTTGGGATAGAAATACTTTCTGAAACTTTCTTCGCTAAGTCAGCAGGAATTTTTTCTAAAACTAAAGCAAAACAACCCAGTTCTTCTAAAATTTTAGCGTCTTTTATTAGTTTTTCGGCTTCTGAATCTTCTTTAGCACGAACTTTATAAGTTCCAAATTGATAAATAGATTGTGGTGTTAAACCTAAATGTCCCATTACTGGAATTCCTGCATTAATTAATCTAGAAACAGAATCTGCGATTTCTTCGCCGCCTTCTATTTTCACAGCATGAGCTCCAGATTCTTTCATCATTCTTACGCCAGATTCCAAAGCTTTTTGCGGGTCTGACTGATACGTTCCGAATGGTAAATCTGCAACTACTAATGCTCTATCTACTCCTCTTACTACACACTGAGCGTGATAAATCATTTGATCTAAAGTAATAGGCAAAGTAGTTTCGTGACCTGCCATTACATTCGCCGCCGAATCTCCTATTAAAATAGCATCTACTCCACCTGCATCTACCATTTTGGCAGTGGTATAATCATACGCAGTAAGCATTGTGATTTTTTCCTTATCGAATTTCATTTTTCGTAAGGTTTCGGTCGTTACTTTTTTAATTTCGGAATGTACTGACATGGGAATAAATTTTAAAGAGTAAATGTATAAAAAAATGCCGACTCGCGGTCGACATTTTTGATTTTTATAAAACTACGTGTCCTAATTTTCTTAGTTTTTCGTGGTTTAAGATTTTTAAGTTTCTTCCTTCCACTTCTATGTAGTTATCTTGTTTAAATTCTGAAATTAATCTGATGGCACTTTCTGTAGCAGTTCCGATTAAGTTAGCTATTTCTTCTCTTGTTAAAGAAATTTTGATAAAACCTTCTGGGTCTGTTCCTAATTTCTGCTCTAGAAGAAGAAGTACTTCTGCTAATCTTTCTCTTACTGTTTTTTGAGCCAAGAAAGTTACCGTATTAGAACTTTCGCCCAATTCGAAAGAGATTTTCTGAAGCATTGCAAAAGACAATTGAGGGTCTACTTCTAGCAAATGAAGAAATACATCTGCAGGAATATAAGTAGCTTGTAAATCGCTCATCGCTTCAGCAGTTGCTTGATAAGCTTCACCAATTAACAATGCTCTATAACCAATAATATCACCTTCTTTGATGAATCTTAAGATTTGTTCTTTTCTATTAAAACCTAGTTTATAAAGTTTTGCTGTACCACTTTCTATAAAAAAAACACCTTCTACATTTCTTCCTTCCTCGAAAAGAGATTCTCCTTTGTTAAAGAAAAGAGTTTGCTTAGCATTGATATATTTAGTGTAATCTTCTTTAGATAGAATTTCCTTAAAAGCCTTGTCATTAAAAACACTTAGAAACTTGTTTTCAATAAAAATTTGTTTTTCTAAAGACATAGATGAATTTTTATGATTTTCGTCAGCAAAATTATCATTTTTTTCTTATTAATCATAAAGAATTTTTGTATTATTTTTGCACATTTAATAAAAACAGATGGCAGAAAATTGTTTCCATTGTGGACAAGAAATAGATAAAGATAGAATTTTCTTCGATGAGAAGGCATTTTGTTGTAACGGATGCAAATCTGTTTATGAAATTCTTAATGCAAATAATCTCGGAAATTTTTATGAATTAAATAAAAATTCTGGAATTAGACCAGACGAAAATCTCTCTCAATTTGATTATTTAGATACTCCAGAAATTTTCGAAAAAGTAGTAGATTTTTCTGAAGGGAATACAAGTGTAGTCACTTTTAAAATCCCAGTGATTCACTGTAGCTCTTGTATTTGGTTATTAGAGAGTTTACAGGACTTAAATATGAATATTAGATATTCTCAGGTAAATTTCACCAAGAAAACACTACAAGTTTCTTTTAACCAAAATGAATTACCTCTGAGTGAACTGGCAAAATTCCTTACGAATCTTGGTTATAAACCTGTGATTTCATTAGAAACGGCAGACAAAAAAGAAGCCGCAGTAGACAGAAGTCTCACGATAAAAGTGGCAGTTGCAGGATTTGCCTTCGGAAATGCGATGATGTTTGCGTTCCCAGAATATTTAAACACGGGTTCTTCCGTAGATTTCTGGTTAGAAGAGTTCGCACCGTTTTTCAGATTTTTAACCTTCTTACTTTCCATTCCAGTGGTTGTGTATTCTGCATCAGATTATTACAAATCTGCTTGGTTTGGTTTGAAAAATAAAATTGTAAACATAGACGTCCCGATTGTCTTAGGAATTCTCGTTTTATTCTTTAGAAGTGTCTACGAAATCGCAACCAATTACGGTCCTGGATATTTTGATACGCTTTGTGGATTGTTATTCTTCATGTTATTGGGTAAAATTTTTCAAAAGAGAACTTATTCTGCACTTTCCTATGATAGAGATTACAAATCTTTTTATCCAATTGCGGTAACCAAAGTAGATTTCGGAGGACAACAACAAAACATTTTACTTTCTGACATTAAAGTTGGCGACAGAATTTTAGTAAGAAACCAAGAAATTATTCCTGTAGATGCGGTTTTAATTAATGGAGAAGGAAACATAGACAATAGTTTCATCACTGGTGAAAGTGCTACGATTACCAAAAATCCTGGGGATAAAATTTTTGCAGGAGGTAAACAAATTGGTTCTATCCTAGAACTGGAAGTCATCAAAACTGTGAACCAAAGTTATTTAACTCAACTTTGGAATAAAGAAGCCTTCAGAAAAGAAGAATTAGGACTCGATACGTTAGTGAATCAAATTTCTAAATATTTCACCTTTATCATTTTAGGAATTACGCTTCTCGCTGGAATTTATTGGTATCAAATAGATTTTGAAAAAATGTTCCAAGTGGTTTCTGCGATTTTGATTGTTGCCTGTCCATGTGCATTGGCGCTTTCTACTCCATTTACGATGGGACATATCATGAGAATTTTGGGCAGAAATAAAATGTATGTGAAAGATGCTCACACCATTGAAAAAATGGCAAAAATTGACACTTTGGTTTTTGACAAAACGGGAACAATTACTTATAACAAAAAAGCCAACATCAGTTTTGAAGGTAAAGAGATCGCTGAATTTGATTTAAAAAACATAAAATCTTTACTCAAAAATTCTAATCATCCGCTTTCTAAATCGCTTTACGAATTTTTAGAAGTACAAGATGAATATTTACCAATTGAAAACTTCAAAGAAACTGCCGGAAAAGGTTACGAAGCCACAGTAAGAGGAAAAGTTTACAAAATTGGTTCTGCAAAATTCACTCATCAAGAAGCTAAATCACTAGAAACTGCCGTTTACATAGAAAGAGATGGTGAGTTTTTAGGAAAATTTATCTTCAAGAATGAATACAGAGATGGTTTAGCCGAAATGGCAAAAGAACTGAAAGATTATAAAATCCATGTACTAAGTGGAGACAATTCTTCGGAAGAACAAACACTTAAAAATCTTATTCCAAATATCACTGAGATGAGATTTAGTCAATCTCCGGAAGATAAGTTAGAGTATATCAAGTCTTTACAAGATCAAGGTAAAAAAGTAACTATGCTTGGAGATGGATTAAATGACGCAGGTGCTCTGAAACAAAGTAACATAGGAATTGCGATTGCAGATGACACCAATTCTTTCACGCCTAGTTCAGATGTCATCATGAATGGAGGTGTTTTGACAAAGTTGCATGACTATTTTGCACTCACAAAAGATGCTATGATCATTGTAAAATTAACATTTGGGATTAGTTTTCTATATAATGTGGTAGGTTTAACTGCAGCAGTTCTGGGTGAGATGTCTCCTTTGTTTGCTGCAATCTTGATGCCTTTAAGCTCGATAAGTGTAGTCGCATTTACCTCATTATCAACATGGTTAAGGTCAAGAAAATACTTCAAATTTTAATAATAAGATAAAAAAATCTTATTTAGAATATTTTTAAATTAACGTTTTTTTAACAGACCATGATGAAAGTCATTAAAAAACATTAATTTTGAAGCGCAAATTCATTTTATATTTGTAAAATCGTGGAAATTCTCTATTTAATGATCATCTGCAGCGTCTCTATTGCTGTAATTTTTCTAATAGTTTTTATTATTAGTGCCAAGAATGGTCAGTTTGACGATGACGAATCTCCCGCTGTAAGAATACTTCTTGAAGACAAGAAGCAAGAAACAGAAAACAAAGAAGAAACAGAAAAAAATTAAAGTGATTAGTTAATATGGAAACACAAAAGTTTAGTTATGACAACAGCATTGTGCGCGCATTTCTTTACGCAATGGTAGTCTTCGGTGTAGTAGGCTTCTTGGTAGGGTTAATCGTTGCAACATTGCTCTTCTTCCCTTCACTTCCGGAATATATTTTCGGTACAGATGATGTTACTATTAGTGCAAATAGTAATATTATGGGATTAGTAAAAACTCAAGGCGCATTTGGTTTCGGTAGATTGAGAATGCTTCACACCAGTGCAGTAATTTTCGCATTCGTAGGAAACTGTATTTTCGCAGGAGTTTATTATTCTATTCAGAGATTATTAAAGGCAAGAATGTTCAGTGATGTTCTTTCTTGGATTAATTTCTGGGGTTGGCAATTAATTATCGTTACTGTAGTAGTTACTTTCCTTATGGGAATTAACACTTCTAAAGAGTACGCAGAACACGAATGGCCAATCGATATTATGATTGCTCTAGTATGGGTAGTATTCGGTATCAATATGTTTGGTACTATTGCCAAGAGAAGAGTAAGACACCTTTACGTAGCGATTTGGTTCTACATCGCAGGATGGATCGGAATCACAATGTTACACATTTTCAACAACTTAGAGGTTCCATTATCATTTGCAGGATGGAAATCTTATTCAGCTTATGCTGGTGTAAAAGATGCTTTGGTACAATGGTGGTATGGTCACAATGCGGTAGCATTCTTCCTTACAACTCCAGTACTTGGTTTAATGTATTATTTCATGCCAAAAGCTGCTGATAGACCTGTATTTTCATACAAATTATCTATCATCCACTTCTGGTCATTAATTTTCATTTACATCTGGGCTGGTCCTCACCACTTGCTTTATACTGCATTACCAGGTTGGGCTCAAGCTTTAGGTACTACATTCTCTATTGCTCTTATCGCACCATCTTGGGGAGGTATGCTTAATGGTTTATTAACTTTAAGAGGAGCTTGGGATAAAGTAAGAGAAAATCCGGTTCTTAAATTCTTCGTAGTAGCAGTTACTTGTTATGGTATGGCAACTTTCGAAGGACCACTTTTAGCAACAAAAACTTTAAATAAAATCGGTCACTATACAGACTGGGTAATTGGTCACGTTCACGTAGGTGCATTAGGATGGAATGGTTTCATTGCATTTGGTATGCTTTATTACTTACTACCAATCCTTTGGAGAACAAAACTTTGGTCGGTAAAATTGGCTAACTGGCATTTCTGGTTAGGTACATTAGGTATTATTTTCTATGCAATTCCATTATACGTTTCTGGATTTACACAAGGTTTAATGTGGAAACAATTTAACCCAGACGGAACTTTAGTTTACAAAAACTTCCTAGATACAGTTACTGCGGTTATTCCTTACTATCAAATGAGATTTGTAGGTGGATTATTGTACATTTCTGGTTCTATTTTAATGGTCGTTAACCTTATTGCAACAGTAAGACAAGGTTCATTCGAAAAAGATGTTCCAGTAGAAGCTCCTGCATTAGCAAAAATTTCTGATGCTAGAAAAGAAGGGGAAGGAAAACACCTTTGGTTAGAAAGAATGCCATTATATTTAACTCTATTATCTTTCGTAGCATTAGCAATTGGTGGTATGGTAGAAATTATCCCTACATTAACTGTAAAAGATAATGTTCCTACAATCGCGTCTGTGAAACCTTATACTCCGCTAGAATTAGAAGGTAGAGATTTATATATCAGAGAAGGATGTAATGCTTGTCACTCACAAATGATTAGACCTTTTAGAGATGAAGTTGTACGTTACAATGGTAAAAACGGACAATACTCTAAGGCTGGTGAATTTATTTATGACAGACCATTCTTATGGGGTTCTAAAAGAACTGGACCAGACTTACACAGAGAAGGTGGTAAAAACCCAGATACTTGGCATTTCAAACACATGTTAAACCCAAGAGTAACTTCTCCAGGTTCTATCATGCCAAGATATCCATGGTTAATCTATAACGAACTAGACAGAACTAAAACTAAGGATAAATTAGTATTATTGAAAAATGTATTTGGTCACCCTTATACAGATGAAGAAATCAATAATGTAGACAAATTAGTAGACGAACAAGCTGCTAAAATTGTAGAAGGAATCTATTCTGGTGATGCTGAAATCAAAAAAGCATTTGATGCTCAAAAAGCTCAGCAAGGTGCAGCATTTGTTCCTGTAGAAAAGAGAGAAATCGTTGCTTTAATTGCTTATTTACAAAGATTAGGTACAGATATTAAAACTACCGAAGTAAAGACAGCAAGCAATAATTAATAATCTAATAAAGGAGTTTTTTCAATATGATACCAAGTAATATAAAAGATATCTTAGCAAATATAGATAATGCAGGAATCTACCAAACATTGTCTATGATTATCTTTATCATATTTTTCATCAGCACTGTGTTATACGTTCTTTCTAGACCGAAAAAACACTACAGCGAAGTTGAAAGAGCTCCTTTAGAAGATGATCATAACAATTAAAAGTTCTAAAAAACAAGAGTCATGAAACATAGAACACCCGTACTTGTAAACATAGTAGCAATATTATTTATCTTAGTATTTTTATTCTACATGTTTATACAAAATACCTCTTTCTTATCTTCTCCTTATTTCTGGGGAACCATAGTAATTGGTATTGTTTTAGCATACATTTTCAATGCAATCGGTGCATTAGCTGAAAACGAAAGATTCAAGCAAATGACAGATGCAGAAAAAGCAACTTTCTTAAAAGAAAAAGAAATACCATATTTCAAAAGATTATATGATAGTGCTTTCAAAAAACAATCAGATGTTGAAGAAAAAGACATCCTTATTGACCACGGTTTTGATGGCATCAAAGAATTAGATAATCAATTACCAAAATGGTGGTTAGGTCTATTTTACTTTGGCGTAATTTATGCAGTAGTTTATTTAATTGCATACTCAGTTTCAGATTTTGCTCACCCAGACAAAGAATATGAAGCAGAGCACAAACAGCAATTAGCAGATATCGCAGCTTATGACGCGGTTACTCCTAAAGCGACTATCGAAACTGCAAAATACAATGCAGATAATATTGCAGAAGGAGAACAAATCTTCAAAACAAACTGTGTATCATGTCACAGTGAAGGTGGAAAAGGAGGAATTGGACCAAACTTAACTGATGATTTCTGGATCAATCAACCAGAAAAAACATTATTTAAAAATGTATTCCACATGGTTGAAAATGGTAGTCCAAACAATCCTGCAATGCAAGCTTTCGGTAAAAATGGAGTTCTTAACGGTAACGACATCGAAAAAGTAGCTGCATACATCTACCACATTAACCAAGAAATGCCAGATGCTGCTGGTGGAGCTGCTCCACAAGGAACCAAGGCAAATTGGGAAAAATAAATTTAAAAAATTATATTTGTTATAAAAGAAAATATGAAAAGTTAGTTTTTATAATAAATAACATACAAAAATGGCTAATAAAGAAGAACAAATTGGCGCTGGTCAAGTAATTCATACAGAAACCTTCAGAGATTCTGTAGCAACTATAGAACAAACAGGTTCTAGAAAATGGGTATATCCTAAAAAACCAAAAGGGAAATTTACCAATTACAGAGATATTGTCACGTTCATTTTATTAGCCATTTTCTTTATTACTCCATTTCTTAAAATAAATGGAAATGCAATGCTCAAAATAAATATTATCGATAGAGAATTTTTTATTTTCGGGCAACCATTCTATCCGCAAGACTTCTTTATTCTTGCATTAGGAGCAATTACTTCTCTTGTTTTCATTATTCTTTTTACCGTAATTTTCGGAAGAATTTTCTGTGGATGGATTTGTCCACAAACTATTTTTATGGAAGGGGTTTTCCGTAAAATAGAATTTTGGATTGAAGGAGATAGAAACAAACAAATTAGATTAGCCAGTCAACCTTGGAATGCAGAAAAAATCTGGAAAAAAGGATTGAAATGGTCTGTATATGTAGTAATCTCTCTTATCATTACGCATTGGATGTTCATGTACATCGTAGGTGTAGAAGACACGCTAAAAATCATGAAAGGTGGTCCTGTAGAATACCCTACTAATTTCATTGTAATGGTAATTTTCACTGGATTATTTTACTTCGTTTTTGCTTGGTTCAGAGAGCAAGTGTGTACACTTGTTTGTCCTTATGGTAGATTACAAGGTGTATTGATTGACAAAGAAACCGTAAACGTTTTCTACGATTATAAAAGAGGAGAAAACAGAGCAAAATGGAGAAAAGGCGAAGACAGAAAAGCTGAAGGAAAAGGAGATTGTATCGACTGTAATCAGTGTGTAGTTGTTTGTCCTACTGGTATAGACATCAGAAATGGTCAACAGTTAGAATGCATCAACTGTACTATGTGTATTGATGCTTGTGATGAAGTAATGATCAAAACAGGTTTACCTACAGGTCTTATTCGTTACGCTACAGAAGACGAAATCGAAAAAGAAGAAAAATTCAAATTTACGAATAGAATGAAAGCGTACTCGCTTGTTCTATTAGCATTAGTTGGTGTTTTAGGTTATTTATTAAACAACAGAGGTGGTTTAGAAGCTAAATTCATCAAACCAGCAGGAAGTTCTTTCTATGTGAAAGATGGAAAAATTAATAATACCTACAATTACACCCTTCTAAACAAAACCAATGACGATAAAATGGTAACCATTAAAGTAATTAAACCAACACATGGTGAAGTTATTTTTAGTGGAAACAGTACTATCGCTCTAAAACGTGACAAAATCACCAAAGGAACTGTAAATGTAAGTTTCCCAGAAAAAGAAGTGAACCAACCAAAATTAATTGTTACTTTTGGCGTTTATGATTCTAAAGGAAAACTTTTAGACACTTTCGAAACTAATTTTGAAGGTCCATTTAAGTTACAATTCTAATTTTTTAAAAAATATTTTTAATGAAATTCACTTGGGGACATGGTATAGTAGTCGCTTTAGGACTTTTTATATCCTTTATTTTGTATTTAATTTTCATTTTTCCAATTGGTAAACAGAATTCTGAGTTGGTTACCGAAAATTATTATGAAGACGAATTATCTTATCAAAAAGTGATCGATGCTAAAAATAATGCTGCAACCTTAACTGCAAAACCTCAATATGCGCAGTTGCCTTACGGAATTAGAATTGCTTTCCCTAAAGATATCAACAATGAAAATGCTAAAATAGAATACTATTTATACAGAACCAATGACAAAACCCAAGACAAAACAGGTTCTGTTCAACTAGATGCTGATAATAGCTTTTTAATCCCTAAGAATTTTATGATTCCTGGTTCATATACACTAAAAGTTTTGTGGACCAAAGATGGAAAAGATTACCAAGTAGATTATGACGTAGAATGGAAATAACCCTTATTTTAGCGGCACTAGGTTTAGGTTTTGCAAGCGGATTCCACTGTATAGGAATGTGCGGTCCCATTGCGCTTTCGCTAGGATTGTCTAAAAAACAACAAGTTAATTTCCACCTTCAAAATCTTACTTATCAATTCGGCAGAATTCTCACTTATTCTATTTTAGGAGCCATTGTAGGAATTGTTGGCGAAGGTTTTCAGCTCGCAGGAATTCAGCAATACATCAGCATTTTTGCTGGAGTTTTATTGATGATTATGGCACTTTTCTCTTTCGGAGGAGATTTTGCCTCAAAAATTCCAGCCATTAATAATGCTTTACTTAAAGTTAAAATCAATCTCGGAAAATTTTTACAAAAATCTGATTATTCCTCTCGATTTTTAACAGGATTATTAAACGGACTTCTTCCTTGCGGAATGGTTTACATGGCACTTACAGCAAGTTTAGCAGCAGGCGGAATTTGGCAAAGCGCAAGTTTTATGGCTATTTTCGGTTTGGGAACATTTCCGTTCATGTTTGCCACTGTTCTTTTCGGAAATCTAATTAACACGGCTCTTCGAAACAAAATTCTTAAGATTGTACCGATTATTATGCTCATTTTAGGAGGTTTATTCATTCTAAGAGGTCTAGAATTAGGTATTCCTTACATCTCACCTAAAAAGGAAGCTTTGAAGGTAGAAAAGAAAATGAACTCCGAGAAAACTTCAGACGAAAACTGTCACTAAATTTTCTTACTTTTAGCTCAGAATTTTAAAATCAAATCTATGCTTAAAAAATTTACTTTTTGGCTAATTCCACTATTGGCCATTATTCTCCAAGCTTGTGCTGTAGATTCTGTTACCACTTATCATCAAGATAAAACCACTAGTGTTCTCATGAACATTGACATGAAAGACTTACTTGCGATGGCAAAAAACATGGGTGGTGATTCTGCAAATTCTGATAATAAATTTAAAGATTTCGAAATGTACCCTAGAGATTGGAAAAACATGTACGAAATCATGCAAGAAGATTCAGAAAAAAAGGGAATCACGATGACTAAAGACAAAGACAGCATTCAATTAATCAAAAAAATGTTTGTAAAATCTAATTTTGAAAATAATGAAATGACGGGAATTGCTTTTAAAATGGATAGATTAACTCCAGAAGAAATCAAAAATTTCTCTAGAACATCTAAAAAAAGCAATTTTATTAGTGCCACAAGTTCTGACAAAACCATTTGGGACGGAAAAACATTAACATTAGATACAGAATATTTTAATCCTCAAACTTTTTCTGAAACCTTAAAAAAAGAAATGACTTTAGAAGCTAAAACGGATTCAGCTAAAGCAGAAGCAGAATCTGCACTTGCTATGATGAAGATGTTTAACACTAAATTCAACAACAAAATTAAGTTTGAAACCAAAATAAAATCCATCCAAGGAAAACACGATTGGGTAAAGAAAATAGACGATTATACCATTGATATGTCTTTCTCTTTTGAACAACTTTTTGACGAAAGTTTAAGACTCAACGAAAAGGACAAAAAAGTAATCATCATTACAGAATAAAACAAAAACCACCGAAATTTCGGTGGTTTTTTATGCTGAAAGCTTATTGCTGAATGCAGAAAGCCTTTAATCTATCATTTCAAATCTAGCGTATTCCGCTACTTTTTTCGGTAACTTAATTCCGCCTTCTACTTGATTGTTTTCTAACAAAGCTGCCATAATTCTAGGCAAAGCCATTGCAGAACCGTTTAATGTATGGGCTAATTGCGTTTTTCCGTCTCCTTTGAATCTGCATTTTAAACGATTCGCCTGGAAAGTTTCAAAATTAGAAACCGAAGAAACTTCTAACCATTTTTCTTGAGCTGCACTCCAAACTTCGAAATCATAAGTCATCGCAGAGGTGAAACCTTGGTCTCCACCACATAGTCTTAAAATTCTGAAAGGCAATTCTAAATCTTCTAAAATAGATTTTACATGCGCTACCATTTCTTCAAGAGCTGCATATGAATTTTCTGGCTTTTCAATTCTTACAATTTCTACTTTTTCGAATTGGTGTAATCTGTTCAACCCACGAACATGAGCACCATAACTTCCCGCTTCTCTTCTATAACACTGTGAGAAAGCAGTATTCTTAATTGGTAAATCTCTCTCGTCTAAAATGACATCTCTGTAAATATTCGTTACGGGAACTTCTGCAGTTGGAATCAAGTATAAGTCATCAATTCCTACGTGATACATTTGTCCTTCTTTGTCTGGCAATTGTCCGGTTCCATAACCAGAAGCTTCATTTACAACATGTGGCGGATTTACTTCCAAATAACCAGCATCTGTATTTTTATCTAAGAAATATTGAACCAAAGCTCTTTGTAATCTCGCTCCTTTTCCTAAATAAACTGGGAAACCTGCTCCAGCGATTTTAACACCTAATTCAAAATCAATTAAATTATATTTTTTAGCCAATTCCCAATGCGGAATTGCACCTTCTCCCAATCCATGAACTTCGTGAGATTGATAAACGATTTCGTTATCATCTGCAGAAACACCAGCTTTAACCAAATGATAAGGAATATTAGGAATTTGGTATAAAATATTAAGCAAAGAAGTTTCAATTTCCGAAAGTTTTGTAGTAAGTTCTTTGGAAGACTCTTTGTATTGAGCAGTTTTAGATTTTGCAGCTTCGGCTTCTTCTTTTTTACCTTCTTTCATTAAAATTCCTATTTCTTTAGAAATTTTATTGATTTCAGCCAATTGCGAGTCTAATTCTTGTTGTGTTTTTTTACGTTCGTCATCTAATTGGATAGCTTCATCTACCAATTCTAATTGCTTAAAATTTCTTTTTTTAAGACCTTCTAAAACGCGTTCTTTTTCTTCGCGCAAAAAACTTACTTGTAACATCTTATTTGGTTTGAGAGTTAAGATTTGAGTCCGAAATAAAACTCAAATTTTAATGATTTATGCAAATTTACTGAATTATTTTACGATATGAATGATGTTTGGCTGTCCTTCCACATTAGAAAACGAAAGTTTATTGTTATACCAAACTTTGGAGACTTGAAACAAGTTAGGAGACCAATTGTACTCTACTTTTAAGGTGTCTACATCTGTTACCGTTTCTTTATTTACAATTTTAGAAAGATTGATGTAAAAATCAGACTGATACGTTTTTTGACTTGGCGAAATAGAATCCTTTAAAATTCTAACCGCTCCAGTTGCGTAATCTACATAAGCAATCGTGTCTTGGTCTTTTTTGACGGAAATTCCTGTAATCTCTTGCAAAGCTCTATCTGCATTTAAATCCTGAGCTCTCACAGCGGTAAAACCTCCAGGAATATTGGTATTGAGCAAATCTTTCCCAGCAGAATTTTTGATGTAAATATTAAGAACTTGGTCTATTTTCTGCAAGTCACTTTCATCTTCTCCTCTACAAGAGCTAAGAAAAATTAAAATCCCTAAAATGATTAATCTGCTGAACTTCATATTGCAAAGATAATTTTTCTAACCTAATTTTTTAAAATACTTCCAGAAAAAAAACATCCCTAGAAATCCCGAAAAACTCATCGCTAAAAAAACACTAATTCCCATCCCTAAAATTTGAAATTTTGGGACTAAAATAAAAGCAGAAATACCCAAAACAATCAACGAAAATATAGAAATGATAGTGTTTTTCTTCATTTCTCCCACTGCAGAAAGTAAATTCCCAAATAAATTTCTGAATAACATATTCATTAAAAATGTTATGACCAAAATTAAAAACACTTGGGTTTCATGAGCATATTGAGATGAGAAAAATAGCGTTAAAATTTCTTTGGCAAAGAAAAATGAAACTCCTAAAATGACTAAACAAATCGGAATGAAAATTTTATAGTAATTCAAAATGTAATCTTTTATAAATAATTGATTATGAGCGTTTTTTGCAATTTTTGGAAAATCTGCTTGTAACATAGATACTGCCAAAAAGGTAAGATTGGATGGCAAAATAATCGCCACTTTATAATCTGCTACCGCATTTTCGTTTAATAAAAATCCTAGAAGTAAAATATCTAAAGAAAATAATAAATCTGATAAAAAAGCAGTAAAAACAGCATGAAACGAATAACTCCAAAGTTCTTTTTTCTGAAGTTTTATTCTCTGAAAGTTTAGAATTTTATATTTAAAAAACCAGAATAAAGATAAAAATGGAGCAAGTGAAATAGCCAATAAATAACCTTTTAACCCGAAAAAGTAAGTTAAAATAATAATTAAAATCAGTCCAAAAACATTAACCACATTATTCACTCGAGCAAAGTTCTTGTTATCATGATATACTCTAAAATAAGATTGTATATGATTGAAAAAATAAAAACCAATCAGACGAATGGTAAAAAATATAAAAATCAGCAAAACATCTCCGTATTTCTGAACGAAAAAAATGCTCGAAAGAATAAACAGAACAGAAAGAATTAACTGATACAAAAATCCTTGAAGAAAAAAATGCTGATGAAGTTTTTCTTTTTCTTCTGCTTGTTCTGCAATGGCACCGAATCTTAGAAATCCTTGCGCAGAACCAAATCCACTAAAAGTTGCAAAAACCGCAAAAACAGAAGCCACAATCGTCATGATTCCAAAATCACTTTGCGGAAGCAATCTTACCACCGCAATAGACGAAATAAATCCACAGATTTTTGCAATCAATAGTGAAAAAAACACATATTGACCTTTATTTTTAAAAAAATTCTGCAAAAATTCTTGAAGACTCTTCATTTACGACAAATAATATTTAAAAATAGCTAAAATATTGACTGCAGAAGATTTGGAGAAGAAATCTTTATGATGATATAACTCTAAAATGTCTTTTTGAAGTTCTCTATAATCATCTAAAAGATCAATATTTGATTGAAAATAGTCGTTATAAAAAGATTGAATTTCTAGACTTGAATCAAAATAATATTGATACGGATACATGCTTATTTTATATTCCTTTCCGAAAATTTTATTGTAAAAAACATTCACCAATCTTTTGTTAAAATGATCTCCAAGAGTCGTTTTCCAATGAGCATTGGGTTTCATCATGGTTCGTTCCCATTTAAACAGAGTTGCCTCTTTGCAATGTTCTTTAATCCATTCTAAGTAAAAACGGTGATTAAATTTCCATTTTTCCGGCAAACTTATAGCAAAACTCATAAAATCTTTGGTCATAAAAGGAGAAGTCTGATACGAGAACTGTTGGAACACTTGACCTCCAAAAACCGCTCTATTAAAAGCGATATTCCTGAGATAAAAAAGCTCTTCTCTCTCATATTGAGATTTTATTTTTTCTAAATTTTCGGAAACTTTTGGCAAAAAATGACTATTGACTACTATTTTCTTGTTGGTAGGCTTTTGTACATCGGGAATCATGTTAAATCCACCTAAAACGCCATCACCAATTTGCCCAGAATGAATAAGCCCAAATTGTTCGTTATAAAATTGTTGTATTGCAAAATCTGCATGAATAGCACCTGTATATAAAATCATTCCTTCTGAGATGGAAATCATTTTATCAATATTTTTCAAGAAAATCCCTCCATCTAATGGAGCAAAATGGTAATCAAAATTAAATTTCTCGGCAATTTTTCTAGAAATGGTTTCGTCTAAATAATTGCTCTGCGAAAAACAAAACATTTTATCGGGATTTAGCTGCAATTTTTCTGCATATAAAACCGCAACTCTACTGTCTAAACCTCCGCTTAAAAGAGAAAAATATTCTTTGCCGAGTTCATTATCTTTCTCATATTCTAGAGCGACAGATTTTGAGAAAATTTCATCAATGGTATTAATTGCTACTTCTTTACTTCCTAAAAACCTCTCTGCTTCTACATTAAAATATTGTTCTTCTTTTATAGATAAATTTCCCGCATCTACTTTTATATATGATGCGTCATAAATTTTAAAAATATCATTTATCGGTGTTTTATTTTCAATGATATTGGTAAAAGCCAACATTTGGTAAATACTTTCTACATCTATAGAAAAATGAATTTTATTGGATTTTAAATCCTCCACAATATTTTTAATAGAAGTATCAATGATGATTAAATCCGTTGAACGATAATAAAAAACTTTTTGTGTAGAAGTAACATTGGTAAAAGCAAATACTGTTTTTTCACTTTTATCAATAATGAATCCTGAAAATTCCCCTTCCAAAAGCGCAAAAAAATGTTGTCTTTTTTGTTTGAATAAATTAAAAACTAGGTCTTTAAAATTTGTTGAAGCAAATTCTTGGCAAAGTGATTTCTTATTGAGAATTACTCCTTCCATTGCAATGAGAAAACTTTCATTTTCTATCATCACATTATCAAACAAACCCTCTTGAAATCTACAAAAAGATTCTATTTCTCCATTGAAAATTCTTACCGAAAATCCTTTTCTCATGATAAATCTTGATTATAAATTTCAGAAAATTTTTCGGCGATTACGGACTTAGAGAAATTTTCTACTACGTATTTTCTTAAATTTTCAGAAGATTCTAATGCTACATTTTTCTGTAGCACATTTTTCATGGCTTCTAATAAAGCATGACTATCATTTTTCTCTATTAAAACACCTCTTTTTTCATTTAATAATTCAGGTATTCCACCCACTTTTGTGGCAATAACAGGGATTCCAGAAGCTAAACTTTCTAAAATCACACAAGGTTGATTTTCATAATCACTAAAAAGTACAAAACAATTCGCAGCTTTCATTTTTTCTGAAACTTGTTCTAAATTAAGCATCCCGAAAGTTTTAATATAACTTTCTGCATTATTCAGGTGAATCATTTTTTGTAAAGGCTTCAAATCTCCATCACCACCAATTTGTAATTCAAAATTCTGATTTATTTGGCGTAAATCTATCGCTGTTTTGATGATTTTTTCGGGATTTTTTAGCGAAATAAGATTCGAAATATGTAGAAAAGTGAACTTTTCTGACTTCTCAAATTTTGGCGAAAACAAATCTGTATCTACCACATTTCCTACCACTTTCATAGGAGTATTAATTCCTAATTTTTGCAAACCCGAAATTAAATTTTCGGTAACAGGAATAATGAAAGATGCTTTTTCTGCGATTTTTTTTACTAAAAAACGAGCCGATTTAGAAATTTTATGATGATTTTGCTCTTGAAAAACCGACCAATGCTCTGAAATCACAAACGGAATTCCGTATTTTCTTTTCAAGGAAACTGCAAAAAGCATATTGTTATGAAGAACATTTCCGTGAACTAAATCTGGCTTTTGCATTTTTTTGAAACCCAATTGATAGGCTTTCATTCTTCTCAAAAAATTCTGCAAAGGGTTCTTGGAATTTTTGTAGTAAACAATCAGCGTTCTGATTCCATTGATCATTTCATCATCAAAAACAAATTTCTCTTTTTGGTTAAAATCACCAATTGCATGAAGAACTTCCACATCATGAAGTAAAGAAACGGCTTCTGCATGACGTTGCACAAAGTTTCCATTCGTAGGTTCAAGTTTATTAGGAAACCAAGACGAAATGAAGAGAATTTTATGTCGTGTATGAATGCTCAAACAGATAGTTTTATACAAATTTAAAGAAAACTTTCTAGGAAATAGATTTTGACAAAGTCAAATTGAAGTTTGAAATAAAAAAGTCGGACTAAAGTCCGACTCTATTGAATTTTATTTGATAAAACCAGCCCAACTTCGCTTGAAAGGAAGTAAAAAGTCTGATAAATAATTTACGTAAGTGTCTTTAGAAAAATCAAAAACTTCTACTTCTTCTGAAATTTCGTCATTTCTAACCGCAGTTCTAAAATCGGTCAGTTTCATGGTTTTTACTTCACCATTTTCCTTGTAGCAAGCTTTCATTCTGTCAAAAATTCCTAATTGATATTCTGCCTCGATTTCTCTCATTACACCATTTAGAGAATCCATAGAACAGCCAGAAGCCTGTACTTTTTCTTCGTCTACTGTAATGATAATGAATTGTTTATGATCAATTTTAAAAGAAGACGTTAATCCTTTTCCATGTGCATTCCAAGTAGGAAGAAAATCATACAATTTCTCCGTAATTTCCTTTACTTCTTTAGCAGTTAACGCTCTAGAAGCAGGATAAATAATGACTTTGAAGTCATTAGTCTCTACTATGGTTGATTCTTCTATTTTCATAATTTAAATAAATTATATTTTTTTAAGTTTAATAAAATCAATTTTTCTCAACTCAAACAAAAATATTAAAAATAAGGCAAAAATAAAGGGAATATAAAATCTATACTCACCTGCAGCAGGAAAAAATAAAAACTTTAAATAAATATTTAAAAATAAATTTACCGCTACAAATTTAATCCAAATATTTTTACTTAAATATAGAATACTAAAAGTTAAAAGTAATGAGCTAAGGATTACTTTCTTCATGTTAACAATTCCTTTTAATATTATATCAATATAAGTTTTTAAACTAAATTCTGGATTTTGTTCACTTATATAATTCCTTCTATAAATAAAAGAGTCATAAAAAACATGTTTCCAACCAGGATAATTATAATACTTAACTATTAAAAAATAGACTGTTCCAATTAAAATTATAAATATTAAATTATTAACATTAATTTTTTTTAATAAAAAATATTCATATAATATTTTAAAAAAATAAAAGCTAAACCCAAATATAATGTAATCAGGTCTTGAAAAAACTATTAAAAAAATAATAAAAAATACATAAATAGGTTTTTTATTATTTATAACAAAATTAGCAAAAACTAGTAGTAGTAAAACTAATAAAATGTCTGGCGAAGCAATTCTAGATAAATAATTTAGAACAGGCAATGATGAAAACAAAACAGAAGCAAAAAAAACGAAAAACGGATATTCTAAATAGATAGCTTTTAATGAAAAATAAAAAAATAATATAGAAATAAAAAACAAGAGTGAATTAAGATACAAGACAGAATAAGGAGCAGAAAAACCCATCAAATAAAAAGCTCTTACTAACAAATTATACCCAATTTTTATTTGATAATAAGGTAATTGTTCTTGAAAAGCAAGTTTACTTCTATAGAAGTAATTCGTTGCGTTATCTTTTCCTAATCCAATAATTTTATTAAATTCTTTTTGAGTAGATTCCTTCCTTATTTCACTATAAACTAGATTATGAGTTTGTTTAGTATATCCATCATTTTCGCTTACCAATAAAGCTCCAACATATCCAGGTAAATCCCAATCATACTCTCTATTTTGAAAATTATATATACTAAAGCTTAAAGCAATTAATATATATAAAATGTCTATTAAAAACCACTTTTTAGTTTTAAAGATCATCTGCTTCAGCAATTAATTCTACGATGTCTTTTACTTCTACTTCTTCATTTTTGTTGAAGTGTTTTACACCATCGGTCATCATTGTATTACAGAATGGGCAACCTGTTGCTACTACTTTTGGATTAAGCGCAAGAGCTTCTTCTGTTCTTTCAATATTGATGTCTTTATTGCCTTTTTCTGGTTCTTTAAACATTTGTGCACCTCCAGCTCCACAACATAATCCGTTGGTTTTACAACGCTTCATTTCTACCAATTCTGCATCTAATTTTTCTAAAAGAACTCTTGGAGCTTCGTATTCATCATTCGCTCTTCCTAAATAACAAGGATCGTGGAAAGTGATTTTTTTACCTTTGAAAGTGCCACCTTCTATTTTTAGTCTTCCTTGTTCCATCAATTGCTGAAGCAATTGTGTATGGTGTATTACTTCGTAATTTCCACCTAAACTAGGATATTCGTTTTTTAAAGTATTGAAGCAATGTGGACAAGCCGTTACGATTTTCTTTACTTCGTAAGCGTTTAAAACTTCTATGTTCGTTAATGCCATCATCTGGAAAATGAATTCATTTCCGGCACGTTTTGCAGGGTCTCCAGTACAAGATTCTTCTTGCCCAAGAACTGCAAATTCTACTCCTACTTTATTTAAAATTTTAGCAAATGCTTTGGTAATTTTTTTGGCTCTATCGTCAAAACTTCCTGCACAACCTACCCAAAAAAGAACTTCTGGAGATTTTCCTTCGGCAGCATATTCTGCCATTGTTTTTATAGTGAAATCCATATTGTAAATATGCTAATTTGTTAATTTGCTGACGTGCTAATTTTCGCATCAACACATCATCTCATTGTCACATTAATTTTCGTTTGCCCAATTTAATCTGTCTGCTTGGTTGTATTGCCAAGGTGCAGCATTGTTTTCGATATTAGTCATCATCATATTCAATTCTTGTGGAGCAGCAGATTGTTCCATAACCAGGAATCTACGCATTTCTACAATAATTGAAAGCGGATCAATCAATACCGGACAAGCTTCTACACAAGCATTACAACTTGTACAAGCCCATAATTCTTCTTTGGTAATATAATCGTTTAAGAGCTTTTTACCATCATCTACGAATTTTCCGTTTTTGTTGATATTTTTGCCCACCTCTTCTACTCTGTCTCTGGTAGACATCATAATTTTACGTGGCGAAAGTTTTTTGCCTGTAATATTTGCCGGACAAACCGCAGTACATCTTCCACATTCTGTACAAGAATAGGCATTTAATAACTGAACTTGATTCAAATCAAAAATATCTTCAGCGCCAAATTTAGCTGGAGGTTCTGCTCCTTCTGGTTGCGCTGCATAAGGATCTGCATTTGGATCCATCATTAATTTGATTTCTTGAGTTACAGATTCTAAATTATTGAATTTACCTTTTTTCTCCAAATTAGCATACCAAGTATTCGGGAATGCAAAAATGATGTGAAGGTGTTTAGAATAATATAAATAGTTCATGAAGAACAAAATTCCTACAAAGTGGAACCACCAAGCTCCTCTTTCTATGAAATGTAAAAACCCATCATTTAAACCGAAAGATTGAAAAATCGGTGCAATGAGATTTGATGAAACAGGGAAACTTCCGTGTGCTGCTAAAACGCCATTTTGCTGAAGCAACCAATCCGCTGCATTCATTTTGAAAAACGCCATCATTAAGCAGAATTCTATTACCAAAATCCAATTGGCATCATTTTTTGGCCAACCTTTTAGGTCGATAGAAGATAATCTAGGAATTTTAAGACCATTTCTTCTGATGAAGAATGCTACTACAGCAATCACTACTAGCGCAGCTAAAATTTCTAATGTAGCAGTGAAAATTCCGTAAAGTGTATCTCCAAAAATTGAAGCTAAGAAACGGTGTGTTCCGAAAATTCCATCTACAATGATTTCAATCAATTCAATGTTGATAATCACGAAGCCTACATAAACAATCATGTGCAAGAATGCTGCAACTGGGCGTTTTTTCATTTTGCTTTGCCCAAGAGCAACAGTCGCCATTGTTTTCCATCTTTCTGATGGGTTATCAGAACGATTGATTTCTCTTCCTAGTTTTATATTTCGGTAAATTTCTTTTAAACTTTTAAAAAACAGACCGAAACCAGCAATCAGTAAAACAAGGAATAAAATATTGTCTAAATATTGCATAGTTATTTTTTTCTCTTTTTCAAAAATACGTTAATTATTTCTTACCAAAAACAGAAATATTTATGTATCGCTTAGGATTTTCTTTAAGGTCTAAAATTAGACTATTAAGGTTCTGAGAAGTTTTATTGAGGTTATTGTATAATTCTTCATCTTTAGCTAGTTTACCAAGACTTCCTTCTCCATTATTAATCCCAGAAATTACCTGATTGAGTTTATTAGAAACTTCCGAAAGTCTTTCTACTGTTTGATTAAGCTGTTTCGTATCAATACTTTCTGCAACTTTTCCATATTTCTCTACAGCAGCATTGGCAGAAATCATAGTTTTATTAGCATTATCAAGTACATTCTCTACTCTACCTTGACTAGAAACCAATAATCTATTGGTTTGGTCAGAAGTATTTTTGAAAGAAGCAACTGTCTGGTTAAGACTTGCCAAAAGTATTTTAATTTCTCTTCTGTTTTGTTCGTCTACAATTTTATTAGTCGCTGCCATTGTAGAATCTAGTTTAGTTAAAACACTTTGCACTTGATCTTTTACAGGGCCTACTTGCGAAGATAAACTTGCCATCAAAGAAGATTGAAAAGTTCCTCTTAAAGTGTCTCCATCTTTAGCAAAAGGTGCTTTATCATAAACCAAATGAATTCGTGCTTGTTTACCAGACATAATTCCCGGTTCAAAGATTTCTACAGTAGAATTTTTTGAAAAATTAAAACCTTTATCTACTAAAACTTTAACCACAAAATAAATGGTTCCGTCTTTAGCTGTTTGAGGAAGGATTTTATCTACCTGTCCTACTTTCAAACCGTTAATAGAAACTGGATTAGACTGTTCTAAACCGTCTACATTGTCAAATTTTGCGTAGTAAATATTATCAGATGTAAAGAAACTTTTCCCCTTCATAAACTGGAAAAGAATAACGAATCCTACAATAGCTAAAAGTGCTATTAAACCTGCTTTTATTTCTTTAGTGTATTTCACAATTTTATGAATTTTTATGCGCAAATATACTACTTTTTGAAGTAATGGTAGTTTCAATATTTCTGCATATTGTTATAAAAAAAGCGACTTTTTCTAGAAAAAGTCGCTTTTAAATATTTTTGAGAAGAATTATTGAGCTTGAGAAGTTTTATCCCATACTTCAATTCTGTAATCTTCTATCTTAGCATTGTCTTGTAAACTCTTCATTAATGATTGGCTAAACATTTGAGCACCTTGTTGTTGCATTGCTTGCATAATTTGTTTAGCGTCTCCTGGTTGTTTGTTTAGCTTAACCGCTTTTTGTGTTACTACAAATACTCCAGTTGCACCTTCTACTGGTTTAGAGATTTTACCTTTTTTAACACCAAATGCAGCTCCAGCAACTTTAGCTTCCATAGCACCCCCTACAAATGGAGAGAATAAACTTACTTGCGAAGATTGTTTAGTGGTTCCAAATAATTTAGCGATAGCATCTAAATTTGTTGCTTTACTAGCAGTGATTTTTTCGCTAATTTTTTTCGCTAATAATTGATTTCTTACAATTGGTTCTACTTGTTCTCTTACAGATTCTGGATCTGCAATTCCCGCTTCTTGCTTACCGTTTAAGTATACTACGATGTAGTCACCATTACCAGTAGTAAAGATATTGGTTTCTCCTTTTTCTCTTTCTTTATTGAAAGCCCAAGCTAAAATTTCTTCGTCTTTATCTGTACCTAATCCTTGGATTTGACCTTGGAATCTTTTTACAGATTTTGGATTTTGGAAATTGAAATTTTTCTTATTCGCTCCGTTTGCAAAATCATTGAAAGATTTCCCTTGAACTGATTGAATGAAAGTATTTGCTTCTGTATACACTTTGTTTTCTGTTTCTTTAGAAGCTCTGATGTCTTTTGCTAAGTTTGCAATTTTGTAAACTGGCATTTTATTTTCGTTAACAATGATATGATAACCGAAATCAGTTTCTACTACACCTACAGCTCCTTTTGCGTTTCCTTTAACCCAATCTCCGAAAGGTTTAGCGTAGTTATTGTCATTATCTAAAATCCAACTTAGCATACCTCCTCTTTGCGCAGCACCTGGCTCATCAGACATTTGTACATATTCGTTGAATTTCAATGGATCAGCTTTTACTAATGCACCAATGCTGTCTGCTAATTTTTTAGCTTCTTCTTTGGTTCTTGTTTGCTTTTCATCTGCTCTCATTGCACCTTTGTATGCAAACAAAATGTGTTTAGGCATTGTAGCGCTGCTCTTTCCTACTAATTTGGTCACATAATATTTGTCACCAGATTTATAAGGTCCAAAAAATTGTCCTACAGAAGCACCTTTTACAAAAGCTTGCGCTTCTTGAGGAATTTCTTGGTCAGAAACAAATGAATATTTAATTTGTGCTTCAGAGTTTAATTCTACGAACATAGAATCGTTCGGAGTGTTTTTGAAACTTTCTAAGCCATTACCATTATCTACACCTTCGTTGTAAAGTTTGTTAATTTCTTTAAGAGCTAAAGCATCATCTGCTGCACTTGGTTTTGCAGGAAAATATACGATTCCTAAGTTTCTAGCAGCTTCAGATTTAAACATCACTGGATGTTTTTTGATATAATTTGCTAAATCTTCAGTAGCTACTTTTACAGGATTTTTAGCAGCAAAAGCAGCATAATCTACTTTCACGAAATCTATATCAGCAACTTCGTCTCTTTGCTTCATTAATTCAGCAGCTTCTTTTTTGTTGGCTGTAATTCCTGTAGTAACGTTTGCAAAAAGCTGTCTTGCCATCATTCTGTATTCGATAGCCTTTTTAGCTTTTAACCATTCGTTATATTGGTTTACGTCTCCACTATTTTTAAGTTCTTCGATTTGCTTTTTAATTTCAGCAACTTTGAAGTTTCCTTTTTCGTCAAAATTCTGTGGATTCTGCTCTTTAGAAAACATTGGGTCAAATTGTAATTGATTCCAGAAAATTTCATCTGTAATTTTTAACCCCATTTTATCAAACTGTTGTTCGATTAATTTAGACTGTACCAAAATTTGCCAAGCCTGTTCTTCTAAGCCTTGCTGTGGTTGCCCTTGAGATTGTTGTTGTAACAAACTTAATTGGTCATTAAATTCATCACGAGTGATTTCTACACCATTTACCTTTCCGAGAATATTTGGATTTTTACCAAACATTTTTTCAAAACTATCAGGATTTACTAGAAAGGCAAGTAAGCCTATCGCAACCATTCCTAATAATAGCCAAGGTCTCTTTCTTATTGAAGCTGTAATTGACATTTTATATATAAGTATTTAAAATCAGTGTGCGAAAATACATAATTTTAAGATAATAGAGAAATTTTATCACTCATTTTCATTCGTTTATATTTATTTTTTTAAAGGATTTTACAGAAGTCTATTTGGTAAATATTTCACAATCGACCACCACTTTGAAAATCAGTTCAGTTTTCTAGAATAAAAAAAGGAAAATTTGTCCATAAAAACTCTTGGCATAGCTATTGCGAATATTATATTACTCTTTATTTTAGGCAAGAAAATTTCGAATCTTGTCTTGGTAATTGATTTATATACCTTAAAAATGACAATTTGTCATTCTAATTTTTAGATTATGATTGAAATAGAAGATATCGCTTTTGAAAATTTTTTAGACGAAAATTTTAGTATCGTGGCAAACGAAGAAAAACAAACCAAAGAAGAAAAAGCGCAAGAGATTTTTCCGATTCTACCTGTTAGAAATATGGTGATGTTTCCGAAAGTGGTTATCCCAATCACTGCGGGAAGAGAAAAGTCTATTAAATTATTAGAAGAAGCACAAAAAAATGGTCAACTAATCGGAATTTTGAGCCAAAAACTCTCTCAACAAGAAAATCCTACCGAAAAAGACCTTTACCAAATAGGAACTATTGCTAAAATCATTAAAATCATCAAACTTCCTGATGGAAATATTTCTGCAATCACGAGAGGAGTTCAGCGTTTCAAAGTGAAAAATTTCATTGAAACCGAACCTTATTTCACCGCAGAAATAGAAAAATTAAAAGATTCTTCTACCAAAAAGAAAGAAGAATATGAAGCTTTGATTGATAACATCAAGGATTTAGCAATTAAAATCATAGAAATAGACCCTAATATTCCTGGTGCAGCTAATTTTGCCATCAGAAATATTGAAGGACAAGAAGATTTACTGAATTTCATCTGCGTAAATGCAAATTTCTCTTCGGAAAACAAACAAAAACTTCTGGAAGAAAAATCATTGATGAAACGTGCAGAATTATGCTATGAACTGATGCATGATGATTTCAGAAGATTAGAATTGAAAAATCAAATTCATCAAAAAACTTCTCGCGATTTAGACAAACAACAGAGAGAATATTTCCTGAGCCAACAAATCAGAACGATTCAAGAAGAATTAGGCGGCGGAACGGAAACCGATGTAGATGAACTGAAGAAAAAAGCAGAAAAAATTTCTTGGAAACCAGAAATTCAGGAACATTTCGAGAAAGAACTGAAAAGACTTCAGCGCCATAATCCCAATTCGCCAGATTATAATGTACAGAGAAATTATCTAGATTTCTTCACAGATTTGCCTTGGAATTCTTATTCTAAAGACATTTTTGATATTCCAAAAGCTGAAAAAATCTTGAATAAAGACCATTTCGGTTTAGAAGACATCAAAAAAAGAATTTTAGAACACATGGCAGTTCTGAAATTGAAAAATGACATGAAATCTCCGATTTTGTGTTTAGTTGGTCCTCCTGGAGTCGGTAAAACTTCCCTCGGAAAATCTATTGCAGACGCTCTCGGAAGAAAATATGTAAGAATGAGTTTAGGAGGTCTGCATGACGAATCAGAAATCCGTGGACACAGAAAAACTTACATCGGTGCAATGGCGGGAAGATTATTGCAAGCCATCAAAAAAGCGGGAACTTCTAATCCAGTTATCGTTTTAGATGAAATAGACAAACTTGGACAAGGAATTCACGGCGACCCTAGTTCTGCACTTTTGGAAGTTCTAGACCCAGAACAAAACCACAGTTTTTATGATAATTTCTTAGAAATTGGGTATGATTTGTCAAAAGTGATGTTCATTGCTACAGCCAATTCGCTTTCTACGATTCAAACGCCACTTTTGGATAGAATGGAAATCATTCAACTTTCGGGTTATACCATTGAAGAAAAGGTAGAAATCGCAAAACGCCATTTGATAAAAAAACAAATGGAAGAAACTGGCCTACAAAAAGACGCTTATAAACTAGGAAATAAAGAAATTGCACACGTAATAGAAGCTTTCACCAGAGAAAGCGGTGTAAGAAATTTAGAAAAACAAATCGCCAAAATTTCTCGTTGGGTTGCCCTACAAATTACGATGAATAAAGAATACGACCCGAAAATTTCCATTCAGAAAATTGATGAAATCCTAGGCGTTCCGATGTCTAAAAATTTCTCAGAAATGATGGATGTTCCAGGTGTAGTTACAGGATTAGCTTGGACTTCGGTTGGTGGTGATATCTTATTCATAGAGAGTATTTTAAGCAAAGGAAAAGGTAATCTTACGATGACAGGAAATCTAGGAAATGTAATGAAAGAATCTGCAACCATTTCGCTAGAATACATCAAAGCAAAACACGAAAGTTTAGGTATTTCTTTAGAAGATATTGAAAATAAAAACATCCACGTTCACGTTCCAGAAGGCGCCACTCCAAAAGATGGACCAAGTGCAGGAATTGCAATGCTAACGAGCATGGTTTCCAGCTATTTAAATAAAAAAGTAAAACCACATTTGGCAATGACTGGGGAAATTACTTTAAGAGGAAAAGTGCTTCCAGTTGGCGGAATTAAAGAAAAATTGTTGGCTGCAGTAAGAGCAGAAATTAAAGAAGTGATTCTGTGCGAAGAAAACAGAAAAGATGTTTCGGAAATCAACCAAAACTATCTTAAAAATCTAAAAGTTCATTATGTGAAAACCATGAAAGAAGTAGTGGAATTAGCGATTGAGAAATAATTTTACAAATCCATATTAAATTTAGGACAAGACGCAAATTTGCGTCTTGTCCTTTTTTACAAAACTCTGAAATTCTAGAACTTATATTGCAAACCAAGTTTACAAAAACAAAAAACCACTTTTACAAACTTTACAAGAATCTTGTGCTCAACTTTGAGGAAGTCTAACCACAAAAACCTTAAACAATGAACACAAAATTTCAAAAACTAGTTTTCGCAACCTTTATTTTAGCGGGATTATTTTCTTGTCAAAAATCTGAAAGGGTAGATGCCGAATACGAAAGCGCTGCCATGACCGCAGATTCTACTACTATTCAAAAAGATGAAGTTTCTTACGCCGCTTCTCAACAAATTCCAGACAAAAAATTTGTAAAAACCGCAGAAGTCAGCATGGAAGTAAAAGACGTTTACGAAGCCACAGTTCACATAGAAAATACACTGAAAAATCTCGGCGGATTTGTTACCAAAAGTGAATTACAAAGTCAAGTTATCGAAGAAGAAACCTACAATACTTCTGACCAAAATGCGGTTTTACTCAGAAAATTCAATTCTTACAATAAGATGCAAGTAAGAGTTCCTTCGGAAAAATTAGGTGCGTTTCTCACTTCTGTAAATGACCGAAAACTTTTCTTGAACACCAGAATTATTTCGGCTGAAGATGTGACCAACAATGCTAAAATTGCGGAACTTGAATTGAAAAAAATCAATAAAACGGGCGAAGTGATTTCTCAAATGAAAAACAATGAAAAGAAAGCAAACCTCACCGAAGAAAACGAAGAGGAAAACAACACCCAACAAATTGAAAATCTGAACCTTGCAGACAACATCAAATACAGCACTGTAGACATTTACATTAAAGAACCAAAAGTAAGAATCGCCGAAATTGCCATTACCAACACCCAATTTTACGACAATAAATACCAAGTCAATTTCTTCTACGAGGCAAAATCTTCTCTACTTAACGGATTTTATTTCGTGCAAAAATTTTTTGTTTTCTTGCTGAATTTCTGGCCTTTATTTTTGGGAATTTTAATCGTAATTTATTTTGCAAAGTATAACCTTACGACTATTATCTTCCCGAAAAAAATTTCAAAATCTGAGAATGTCGAAAAGTGATACTAATAAATGTTTTCTGTAATTTTAGGAACCCAAATTATTAAGATTTGATAAAAGACAATCATCACTAAAAAGAAGGCGAAAGCATATTCTTTTAGTTTTTTAAAATGAGTATAGAAGTGTTGTAATCCTTGATTTTGATTATTACGCTTCGTGAAATTTTTCATTCTAAACTCCATAATTTTTCTCATGAAAAATAAAATGGGAATTGCAAAAGAAAACATTAAAATCAATGCAAACTTGAAGGCTGGAAATTCTTGCTTAAATTTTTCAAAAAATAAAAAACACAAAACAGTCAAAAAAAGCAAGCCTAGAGAAAGATAGAAATATTTTTTTTTGAAGTCAACTAACCTTGTAAAATAGGAAAAAGAGCTAAAACCTAAAGAGATTACTGTAAAAGATAAAAGTATTTGAAAAATCACGTTATTATTTTTCTCAAAGATAACAAAATTCATAAAATCTTAAAGCCTTTAAATTTTTTGGGGCTTTTATTTTTGCGTAAATTTGCACGGACTTTGTCCGTTTTATGAAGATGAATAAAACTGTAAATTTTAGTTGTTAAACCTTAAACCAAAAGAATTATGTTACCAAAAATAAATCCAGAAAACACACAAGCTTGGAAATCACTCAACGAACATTTTGCACAAAATGATTTTGACCTAAGAACACTTTTTCAAGAAAACGCTGAACGTTTCCAACAGTTTTCAGTAAAAAAAGAAAATTATCTTTTTGATTTTTCTAAAAATTTAATTGACCAAAAAGCATTTGGTTTATTGCTTCAATTAGCAGAAGAAACACAATTGAAAACTGCCATTAATGCTATGTTTTCTGGTGAAAAAATAAATGAAACCGAAAAAAGATCAGTTCTTCACACTGCTTTGAGAGATTTTTCTGACAAAGAAATTCTTGTAGACGGCGAAAACATAAAACCAGGAATCAAAAAAGTTCTTGACCACATGAAAGCTTTCTCCGAAAAAGTAATTTCTGGAGCTCACAAAGGTTTCAGCGGAAAAGAAATTACTGATGTGGTAAACATCGGAATTGGAGGTTCAGATTTAGGACCTGTAATGGTAGTTTCGGCACTTAAACACTTCAAAACAAGATTAAATGTACATTTCGTTTCGAATGTAGACGGAAATCACATGGCAGAAGTAGTGAAAAACTTAAATCCAGAAACTACACTTTTCATCGTAGCTTCTAAAACGTTTACCACTCAAGAAACCATGACCAATGCAAATTCTGCAAAATCTTGGTTCTTAAAAGCTGGAAAAGAAGAAGATGTAGCGAAACACTTTGTAGCTTTATCTACTAATATTCAAGCGGTTAAAGCATTCGGAATTGCAGAAGAAAATATTTTTGAGTTCTGGGATTGGGTTGGCGGAAGATATTCACTTTGGAGCGCCATTGGTTTAAGCATCGTTTTAGCGGTAGGTTATGAAAATTTTGAAAATTTATTGAAAGGAGCTTACGAAACTGATGTACATTTCCAAACGGCAGATTTCAAAGAAAACGTTCCTGTTTTAATGGCGCTTTTGGGAATTTGGTACAGAAATTTCTTTGATGCAAGTTCTTATGCTATTTTACCGTACTCTCAATATTTAGATAGATTTGCAGCGTATCTTCAACAAGGAGATATGGAATCTAACGGAAAATCAGTAGACAGAAATGGTGAATATGTAACCTATCAAACTGGCCCGATTATTTGGGGAGAACCAGGAACGAATGGTCAACATGCGTTCTATCAATTGATTCACCAAGGAACAGAACTCATTCCTGCAGATTTTATCGCTTATGTAAAATCTTGCAACGAAGTTTCTGACCATCAAGAAAAATTATTAGCGAACTTTTTCGCTCAAACTGAGGCACTTGCATTCGGAAAAAGCGAAGACGAAGCAAGAGCAGAATTAGTAAAAGAAGGAAAATCTGAAGAAGAAATTGAAAAATTAGTAAAATTCAAAACCTTCATGGGGAATACACCTACTAATTCATTCTTTATCAATGAACTAACTCCATTTTCACTAGGACAACTCATCGCACTTTATGAACACAAAATCTTCGTACAAGGTGTGATTTGGAATGTGTTTAGTTTTGACCAATTTGGTGTAGAATTAGGAAAAGTGTTAGCAGGAAAAATCCTACCAGAACTTACTGATAATGAGAAAGTAAACTCACATGATTCTTCTACAAATGGTTTAATAAACTATTTCAAAGAAAATAAGTAAATTTGGAATAAATCTAAAAAGTAAATAAAAAGAAAAAACATGGCACAAATTCTCGACGGTCTAAAAGTTTCAAAAGAAATAAAGGTTGAAATTAAAGCAGACGTAGAAAAAATTATTGCAAGCGGCAAAAGAGCACCTCATCTCGCAGCAATTTTAGTAGGAAACAACGGCGCGAGCGAAACTTACGTTGCCAGCAAAATAAAAGATTGTAAAGAAGTAGGATTTACTTCATCGCTTTACAGATTTTCGAGCACCGCTTCTGAAGCAGAAGTTTTAGAAAAAATTGCAGAACTCAATGTAGACCCAGAAGTTGACGGATTCATCGTTCAGTTGCCTTTACCAAAACAAATGGACCAAGAAAAAGTAATCATGGCGATTAATTCTCATAAAGATGTAGATGGTTTTCACCCCGAAAATTTTGGAAGAATGGCACTCGAAATGAGTACGTTTTTACCAGCTACACCTTTTGGAATCCTTACATTACTAGAACGTTATAACATCGAAACCAAAGGTAAAAACTGTGTCATTATCGGTAGAAGTAAAATCGTAGGAAGACCCATGTCTATCTTAATGGGAAGAAAAGATTTCCCAGGAAATGCTACAGTTACGGTAACGCACTCTTACACTCCACACATTGATGAATTTACCAAAAATGCAGACATTGTGATTACTGCATTAGGAGATCCAGAATTTTTAAAAGAAGATATGATTAAAGATGGTGTAGTGATTGTAGACGTAGGAATTACCCGAGTAGAAGATGCTAATGCACCAAAAGGTTATAGAATTGTAGGAGATGTAGATTTCGAAAGTTGTGAGAAAAAAGCAAGTTGGATTACTCCAGTTCCAGGAGGAGTGGGACCAATGACTAGAGCGATGTTATTAAAAAATACTATTTTAGCATACAAACACACGATTTATAAAGATTAAGAATTGGATTTAACAAAAGAAATATTATTAAAAGAAGGAAAAATGCTCCCAGTGATGGAGCATTTTTATACTTTACAAGGAGAAGGTCACCACACCGGAAAAGCCGCTTATTTTATAAGATTAGGCGGTTGTGATGTAGGTTGTCATTGGTGTGATGTGAAGGAAAGTTGGGATCCAGAATTACATCCTTTGATGGATACCGTAGAAATTGCAGAAATTGCAGCAAGTTATTGTAAAACCATTGTTCTAACAGGTGGAGAACCACTGATGTGGAATTTAGAAATTTTAACCAAAAGATTAAAAGAATTGGGTTGCCAAATTCACATCGAAACTTCTGGAGCTTATGAAATGAGCGGAACACTTGATTGGATTACGCTTTCTCCTAAGAAAACAGGCTTACCAAAAGAAGAAATTTACAAAGTAGCTAATGAACTGAAAATCATAGTATTTAACAACCATGACCTCTTCTTCGCTGAAGAACAAGCTGCTAAAGTTTCAGAAAATTGCAAATTGTATCTACAAAGTGAATGGAGCAAAAGAAACGAAATGTATCCAAAGATTACAGATTTTATTTTGGCAAATCCTAAATGGCAAGCTTCTGTACAAACACATAAATATCTTAATATTCCATAAAATTTAGCAACTTTGTAAGGACTTTATTTTCTAAAACATGCAGAAATTAAGATACTCTAGATATTTTAAAAGCGCTATTATCATCCTCGATATTTTAATCGTGGCTGCTGTTTTTGTGTTCTTTTTTCTGATGAAACACGAATATGTTTTAGAAAAAGCTAGAACTGAAGAAAACGTTTTGTCACTTCTGCTATTAAGTCTTTTTTGGATTCTTTTAAGTGGAAGAACAAAATTATATTCTATTCCCAGAAACCTTACGTACACACTTTATGTAGAGCGTATTGTTACTCATATTTTCATCTTTCTATTGGGAATTGTACTTTTAGCCAGAGTCAGCAATAATGAATTTTTGAAGTATGAAAGATTCTGGATTACGTTTACGCTTTTCATTATTTTATTTTTGGTTAAGTCATTCATTTTCTTTACCTTAAAGTATATTAGAGCACAAGGTGGAAACTACAGAAATGTAATGTTTATCGCAGAAAATTCATCCTCTGAAATTTTAAAAGATATTGTTACCCAACGTAAAGATTATGGTTACAGAGTTTATGAATTCCCCAATGAAGAAATTAACATTTGGGAGCTTCAAAATTTTTGGAGAGAAAAAGAAATCCACACCGTTTTTATTCCTACTCAAAATCATTTAAGTAAAAAACTACTTGAAGAGATCAATAGAGAAGCAGAAAATGATAAGATAAAAATTTCATTAATTCCAAGTGCAATTCAAAACGATTTTTTCCAATATGATTTGGGCTACATAGAAACTCAACCAATTTTAACGCCATCTAAATTTCCATTAGATTATTATACAAATTTTATTATAAAAAGAGGCTTTGATATATTATTTTCTTTATTAGTATTAATCTTTATAGCAACTTGGCTTTTTCCTATCCTTGCTTTATTGATAAAGTTAGATAGTAATGGAAGTGTGTTTTTTAAACAAAAAAGGTATGGTTTCCATGACGAAATTTTTGAGTGCTTAAAATTTAGAACCATGGTAAATAATGATGACTCGACAACTAAAACTACTTCCAAAAACGATAAAAGAATTACTAAAATTGGCAAATTTCTTAGAAAAACCAGTTTAGACGAAATGCCACAATTCATCAATGTTTTAAGAGGAGATATGTCTGTAGTAGGACCTAGACCTCACATGCTATTGATTGATGATTTCTACAAGGCAAAAATTGGAAGATATTCGGTGAGAAGCTTGGTAAAACCTGGCATTACAGGACTTGCACAAGTAAGCGGTTTGCGTGGTGACACTGGCGAAATGGAAGTAGAAATGAAAAAAAGAATTATTGCGGATTCATTCTACGTGAAAAATTGGAGCATCATTTTAGATGCAGTTATAATTCTTAAAACCATCTTATTAGTGATAAAAGGCGACCAAAAAGCCATTTAGAACAATAAATTAAAATTCTATAAAATTATTAATCCTAAAAAATGTAACTTCGCACGGTTATGTTAAAACTTTTAAGCGCAATAGGACAATACTTTTTACTACTAGGAAAAGTAATTCAAAAACCTCAAAAAAGGCAAGTTTTTTTTAAACTTCTCATGAGAGAAATCAATGACTTGGGAGTAAATTCTTTTGGACTCACTTTATTTACCTCAATATTTGTAGGAGCTGTAATCGCAATACAGATGTATAATAATTTTAGAAATTCTTCCATACCCATTCCCGCTCCTTTTATTGGTTATGCTACCAAAGTTGTCTTAATTCTAGAATTTGCCCCTACAATTATTTCTGTAATTTTAGCCGGTAAAGTAGGTTCTTATATCACCTCGAGTATTGGAACGATGAGAGTTACAGAGCAAATAGACGCTTTAGATATTATGGGAGTAAATTCTGCAAATTTCTTGATTTTACCTAAAATTTTAGCAAGTGTAATTTTCAATCCATTGTTAATTGCTATAAGTATGGTTTTCGGAATATGGGGAGGTCATCTTGCAGGTATTGCGACAGGAAATTGGTCTAGAGCTGATTATATTGCAGGAGTTCAAATGTACATGCCACCATTTTATATTTGGTATGCATTTTTAAAAACAGCTGTATTTGCATTTCTTATTGCAACTATACCAGCTTTTTTTGGCTATAAAGTAAGTGGAGGCTCTTTAGAAGTAGGTAGAGCAAGTACACAAGCTGTAGTTTGGACAATAGTAGCCATCATCATTGCTAACTTAGTATTAACACAAATGTTCTTAAGCTAATGATAGAAGTAAAAGATTTAAGAAAAAGTTTTGATGGTGTAGAAGTTCTGAAAGGAATTACCACCACCTTCGAAACCGGAAAAGTAAACTTAGTAATAGGACAATCGGGTTCAGGAAAAACAGTCTTTCTGAAAAGTTTACTGAATGTTTTTGAACCAACCAGCGGACATATTTTGTTTGACGGCAGAGATATTGTAGGCATGTCTCGTCAAGAAAAAGAAGCATTAAGAGCAGAAATCGGAACCGTTTTCCAAGGAAGCGCATTGTTTGATTCCATGACGGTTCAAGACAATATTATGTTTCCACTAGATATGTTTACTAATCTTACTTTCACCGAAAAGAAAAAAAGAGTAAATGAAGTAATGGGAAGAGTACACTTAGAAAATGCAGAGAAAAAATTTCCCTCAGAAATTTCAGGAGGAATGCAAAAAAGAGTAGCGATTGCGAGAGCGATTGTTAATAACCCAAGATATTTGTTTTGTGACGAGCCCAATTCTGGACTAGACCCTTTTACAGCAAATGTTATAGATGATTTAATTGCAGAAATTACTGATGAATATAATACGACTACGATAATAAATTCTCACGATATGAACTCTGTAATGACAATTGGTGAGAAAATTGTATACTTGAGAAAAGGAATTAAAGAATGGGAGGGAACAAAAGATATTTTAATCACTTCAGACAATAATTACCTGATAGATTTCGTTTATTCTTCAGAGTTATTTAAAGAATTAAGAGAATATCTTATTAAAATCAATAAAACAAGTATAGAAAACATTATAACAACAGTAGAAAATGAAACAGATCAAGAAAATACTTAGTACATTATTTGTAACAGCATCATTGCTTTCTTTCTCGCAGGTAACTTTCGGAGCGAAAGCAAATATCATCTACCAAACCGGTGATCCTACTTGGGAAAATATAAAAAATGGAACTGTAGATGCATACGAAGACAAAGGAAAAAATAACGTAGGTTATAACGCAGGTATTTCACTAAAAATTGATACACCTCTTGGTATTTTTATTCAACCAGAATTGTATTATACTACTTTTAGTAAAGAATTCACTGTAGATGGGACTACTACTAAAATTACTGTTAAAAACAACAGAGCAGATTTACCTGTTTTAGTAGGGTATAACTTATTAGGAAAAACATTGGGTGTTTATGCAGGACCCGTAGCTTCTTACAACCTTTCTACGGATAATCAGTTTAATGATTTTAAGGAAAATGCTACGAAAGAATTCACTTTAGGTTATCAGTTCGGGGCACAAGTTACCATTTCTAAATTGGTAGTTTCGGCAAGATATGAAGGTGCATTTAGCAATGATCAAAGAGAATACATTAACACGAATGTATCTTCTAACGAAGTAATTAGATATGATAACAGACCGAGTTTATTAATGTTCGGAGTTGGTTTAAATTTCTAAAAATTCAGGAAATTCTTTATAACGTAAAAAAATCTCCGCAGCTTCGCTGCGGAGATTTTTTATTTTATAGATTACTATTATCAGAATTATTAGGATTTTGACTTTGTTGAGCTAACTCAGCAGCTTGCTGTTCTATTTCTATTTTTTCTTGCTGCAATCTTTGTAATTCTTTTCTTTTTTGTTCAGCTTTTATAGAAGAGCCTTTACTTACATATCCTACAATTCCCCCTATAATTAAACCAATTCCTACGCCTCCCATTATTCCCATAAAATGAGAAAGTGTAAATTCTTCTACTTCTAAATTGGTGGTCAAATAAAACAGCAATCCAGAAATGCCTAAAAGAAGAATTCCTATAATTGTTAAATTTTTCATTTTAATGTGATTTTAAAATAAAACCTTCTCAAATTTAAAAAAATTTAAGAAGGTTTTTGTTATTATTTTAAATTATTTACATTTTTCCACCGGCTTGTTTATAATATTCAAGCGCTTTGGTCATATGCTTATTTAAGTCTGATCTTCTAGTATCTGGACTTGGGTGAGTTGACAAAAATTCTGGTGGTCTTTGTGAATTGGCAGCTTGAGCTTCCATTCTTTCCCAGAAAGGTAGTGATTGTCTTGGGTCATATCCAGCCATTGCCATGATATATAATCCCATTTGATCTGCTTCTAACTCTTGACTTCTTCCATATTTAAGAAGAGCTACTTGTGCTCCAATTGGATAAGCAACTTTAAAAACTTGTTGTAATTTATCATTAGAAATTACACCACCAGCAATCGCACCACCATATTGTGCAATCATCGCTTGAGAAATTCTTTCATTTCCATGACCAGCAAGAGCGTGAGAAACTTCGTGTCCCATTACTACAGCTATACCTGTTTCATCTTTACAAACAGGCATAATTCCTGTGTAAAAGGCTACTTTTCCACCAGGCATACACCAAGCGTTTAATTGTTTGTCTTCCAATAAATTAAACTCCCAGTTATAACCTTGTAAATCTGCTTCTCTACCAATACTCTTATAATAATTAGTCGCAGCATTTTTTATTCTAATTCCTACATTTTTTACTCGAGTTGCATCTGTAGTATTGGTGATAACTTTAGCTTTAGAAAGCGCAGTTTGATATTCTTGCACTCCCATTGCAGAGAGTTGATCATTACCCACAATTTGTACCGATTTTCTTCCAGTTATTGGATTCGTAACACAAGCAATTAAAGCCAGCGAAAATGCCCCAGTTGCGACAATAGTTTTTATTTTCATTTTTATGTGATTTAATATTTGAAGCAAAATTAAAACAAAATTTATTCCATTAATGATTTTATAGAAATTATATAAAAAAGAAATTAAATCCTGATAAATTTTGCATTAAATTTGTATTGATAATTAATAGTTTAACTCAACACCAATCCTATTATGAAAAAATTAATTTATTTGAGTTTCTTTGGACTACTCTCTTTTTTATATTCGTGTTCTTCACAAATCAATATAGACCCCAAAACTTTAGAGGAAATTACAACTTCTAATCAGTTTACTTTTATGGCAGAAAGAGCTAATCCAAGCAATTATGATGTCATCAATGTTATGAATTCTATGCCTAATAGCATTTCTACTCGAATGTTAAATTTAGACTACGGCTATACTATTGTAGTTAAAGATAAAGAATTAGATGTTACCTTGCCGTACTTTGGAAGAATGTATAATCCTAGTTACGACAATTCTAAAAATAGCTACAGATTTACTTCTAAAGATTTTACTCTGAGTAAAATTCTAAATAAGAAAGGCAACTTAGTTTATACTATTTCGCCTAAAGATGTAGATCATGTAAGAGTAATTTATATAGAAGTTTATAAAAACGGAAATGCCTATGTGTCTATAGATTCTAACGACAGACAACCTATTTCTTATAATGGCTACTTGATGAAAAATGAAATTTCTAAGAAATAATTTAAAGTTTTTTATTCAATAAACTTTCTACAAAAATTTTGGCTTCAGAACTTGGATTAGATTTCAATTCTGAAGCATTTTTTTTATGACTTTCGAACTGATTTTCAAGTTCATGGGTAGATTTAGTTGCACTTAAAATATATTGATGAACCCAATATTCAAAACGTTTTTCGGCTTGAATTTTTCTTACTTCTTCTAGCCTTCCTATTTTTATTTTTAAAGAAATGAAATCACTTATTTTCTCGTAAACCTCATCTAAACCTTCGTTATGAAGAGCGGAACCTAACAAAACAGGCACTTTCCAATCTTTTTCTTTTGGGTGCTGAAACTGCAATGCATGAATCAATTCTGAACGGTGCATTCTGGCCTCTTTTAGATTTTCTTCATGTACTTTATTGATAAAAATAACATCTACCATTTCCATCAAACCTCTTTTGATGCCTTGCAATTCATCACCAGTTCCTAATACTTTTAGCAACAAAATCACATCCGAAATATCCGCAACCAAAACTTCTGATTGACCAACTCCTACCGTTTCTATCAAAATATAATCGTAACCAGCAGCTTCGCAAATAAGCATAGTTTCAAAAGTAGTATTGGCAACTCCGCCTAGAAATCCAGAACTCGGACTAGGGCGAATAAATGCGTTTTCGTCTTTTGCCAATTCTTCCATTCTGGTTTTATCTCCTAGAATAGAACCTTTATTCACCGAAGAACTTGGGTCAATGGCTAAAACCGCCACTTTTTTGCCTTGAGAAATTGCAAATTTTCCGAAACTTTCAATAAATGTAGATTTCCCAGCACCAGGAACTCCTGTAATTCCTATTCTTACAGATTTTCCGGCATAAGGCAGGATTTTTTTCAGCAGTTCTTCAGCCAAAACTCTATGCACTGGCTTTTTACTTTCGATTAAAGTAATGGCTTTCCCAAGAATTCTTTTGTCTTGGGCTAATATTCCTTGTAAAAGTTCTTCTGTAGAAAATTTCATCTTAACAAAATTAAGAAAGTATTTCAAACTATTTTCTAAAAATTTAAAATTGCTTTAAAAGAAAATCAAAATAGAATTTCTACAATCTTTTTCTGATAGAATTTTAGAAAAATGTCATAACGAAAAAGGCTTCAGAAACCTGAAGCTTTTATGAAAAAATTTGATTTGATATGAAGAACTTTTACTCTGTCTCTGTTGGGATTTCTAAATGACTTCTGCCATACTTTATGTCTTCTAAACCTCTAAGTATTACTCTTTTTTGATCGTCACTTAAATCTTCGTCTTTGTGAAATTTATATACCAAGTATTCTATATACTCCAATAATTCCTCTGCTAAATAATCTGGTAAATCTTTTATCAGATTATTAATTTTTTGTAATGTGGTTAATTCCATTTCAATTGGGTTTTTAGGCTTTTTCTGGTGGTATAAAGGTACGCCAATCCGCTTAACACACCTCATAAAGTGATATGAATGATTTCAGTGATTTTTGTTAGGTTTTTAAATAAAAAAAGGAAACCAAAAAATGATTTCCTTATATAAATTATTTTAAATTTTTAGATTTCAGAAAAACTTCCTGCTTCCTACATCACGCATCCAACAAAATTTTTATCCCAAAAACTTCTCCAAAATCTCCACCGCAGATTTCGGCAAGTTCGTTCCAGGTCCGAAGATAAAATCAGCCCCATTTGCATACAAGAAATCGTAATCTTGTTGTGGAATTACGCCACCTACTACAATCGTAATATCATCTGCACCTAGTTTTTTTAGTTCGTCTACCACTTGCGGAACCAATGTTTTATGGCCTGCCGCTAAAGAAGAAACGCCCAAAATATGAATATCATTTTCTACGGCTTGTTTCGCCACTTCTTCTGGCGTTTGGAAAAGCGGAGCCACATCTACATCAAATCCCATATCAGCAAAGGCAGTTGCTACTACTTTTGCACCACGATCATGACCGTCTTGTCCCATTTTAGCAACCATAATTCTCGGTCTACGACCTTCTTGGTCCTCAAATTTTTGAGTAAGCGCCACCGCTTTTTCAAAATATTCATTTTTATTAGCATTCATAGCATATACACCTGAAATGGTTTTGATATTGGCTTTATATCTTCCGAAATTACTTTCTAAAGCATCTGAAATTTCACCAAGAGTTACTCTTCTTCTCGCAGCTTCTATACTTAACGCCAAAAGATTTTTGTCTCTATTTTTAGCAGCTTCACGAATTTCTGTTAAAATTTCTTCTACTTTTTCTGCGTTTCGTTCTGCTTTTATTTTTTCTAATCTTTCGATTTGTTTTCTTCGAACTTCCGTATTGTCAATGTCTAGAATTTCAAATTCTGGCTGCTTTTGATTGGTTTTAAAAGAATTTACACCAATGATAAATTCTTCACCACTATCAATTTTCGCTTGTTTTCTTGCAGCCGCTTCTTCTATTCTCATCTTCGGAATTCCTGCTTCTATCGCCTTCGTCATTCCGCCTTCTTGTTCTACTTCGTCTATATATTTCTGAGCTTCTTCAATCATTTGTTGAGTCAATGCTTCTACCAAATGACTTCCACCCATCGGATCGACAACATCACAAATCCCAGATTCTTGCTGAAGAATAATTTGAGTATTTCTTGCAATTTTAGCAGAATAATCTGTTGGCAAAGCTATCGCTTCATCTAAAGCATTCGTGTGAAGAGATTGTGTTCCTCCTAAAGCGGAAGAAAGCGCTTCAATAGCTGTTCTGGTGATATTATTGAACGGTTCTTGTTCGGTTAAACTCCATCCAGAAGTTTGCGAGTGTGTTCTTAGTGCTAAAGATTTTTGATTTTGAGGATTAAATTGTGTCAAAAGATTTGCCCAAATATAACGAGCAGCTCTCATTTTGGCAATTTCCATAAAATGATTCATTCCGATTGCCCAGAAAAAAGATAATCTTGGCGCGAAATCATCCACATTCATTCCTGCTTTTATCCCCGTTCTCACATATTCTAAGCCATCGGCAAGTGTATAAGCCATTTCCAAAACTGGGGTTGCTCCTGCTTCTTGCATGTGATAACCTGAGATAGAAATAGAATTAAATTTCGGGATATTTTGAGAAGTATATTCAAAAATATCAGCAATAATTTTCATAGAAGGTTCTGGTGGATAGATGTAAGTATTTCTCACCATAAATTCCTTCAAAATATCATTTTGGATAGTTCCCGAAAGTTGTTCCTGAGAAACACCTTGTTCTTCTGCAGCAACAATATAAAATGCCAAAATCGGTAAAACTGCACCATTCATGGTCATGGAAACCGAAATTTGATCCAATGGAATTTCATTGAACAAAATCTTCATATCTTCCACAGAATCGATGGCAACTCCTGCTTTTCCTACATCTCCTACTACTCTAGGATGGTCAGAATCATAACCTCTGTGCGTTGCCAAATCGAAGGCTACAGAAAGTCCTTTTTGTCCTGCAGCAAGGTTTCTTCTGTAAAAAGCATTGGATTCTTCTGCGGTAGAAAAACCTGCGTACTGACGAATCGTCCAAGGTTTCTGAACGTACATTGTAGAATAAGGTCCTCTCAAATAAGGAGCAATTCCTGCGCTGTAACCTTTTGATTTTAAAACTTCTGAATCTTCAGATGTGTAAGAAGATTTTAATTGAAGTCCATCTTTTTCAAAAGAATAGTTTTCTGTATTAGAAGTAAATCCAAAATTTTTAAAATCGGGATTTACGTTTTGAATTTTCGTTCTCATTTCATGAAATTTCGATGAGTAAATTTACGATATTTTTAATTTTAAAAAAAAGTGAAATTTTAGGCGATTTGGGCTCCTTGATAGCAAAAAATGTAAAATTTAATTTTTGATAAACATATCAATGTATTTTTATTGAATTTTTATTAATTTTATTTAAAACTGACAATTATTTTCATTTTAATTAAATTTATTAACTTCTAATCAAAATAATTCGCTAACATTACTTATTTGGTCTATCAAAGTGCTATTTTTCTATTCAAAAAATCAAATGAAACCCTAATTTATATCATAATTAATCGTTGTTCTAGGGCAAAATATCTTCCTAACTTTGCTTCGCTTTTTTAACCTATTGATGACTAAAATTTCAAGGAAAATAAGCCCAAAATTACAATTAGAAACAAACAAAAAATTAACATTATGGAAGCAACTATTGGTTTTAAACCCGGAGTTTGGCAAAAGGAAATTAACGTAAGTGATTTTATTAGAAACAATTACACAGAATATACTGGAGACGAAAGCTTCTTAACTCCTGCTACTGAAGCAACCAATCAACTTTGGGCAGAACTATCTGAAATGTTCAAAGCAGAGAGAGAAAAAGGAATTTATGATGCTGAAACTAAGAAACCATCTCAGATTGATGCTTATGGAGCTGGTTATATCAATAAAAATTTAGAAAAAATCGTAGGAATTCAAACAGATAAGCCTCTAAAAAGAGCTATTTTCCCAAATGGCGGAATTAGAATGGTGGAAGATGGCTTAAAAGCTTACGGTTATGAATTAGACGAAGCAACTAAAGAAATTTATACAAAATATAGAGTTACTCATAACGAAGGTGTTTTCTCTGCTTACAATTCACCTATTAGAAAAGCTAGAAATTCTGGAATCGTAACTGGTTTACCAGATGCATACGGAAGAGGTAGAATTATTGGTGACTACAGAAGAGTTCCTTTATATGGTGTGGACTTCTTAATTAAAGACCGTCAAGACTATTTCGAAAATATGGATTGTGATGGTATGAACGAAGAAATCGTAAGACTTCGTGAAGAAATCACTATGCAAATTAATGCGTTAAAAGCACTTAAAAAAATGGCAGAATCTTATGGTTTTGACATTTCTAAACCTGCAACCAATGCTAAAGAAGCTATTCAATGGTTATATTTCGCATATTTAGCAGCTACTAAAGACCAAAACGGTGCTGCAATGTCTATTGGTAGAGTTTCTACTTTCTTAGATATTTATATTGAAAGAGATATTAAAAGAGGCGTTCTTACAGAAATTGAAGCTCAGGAATTGATTGACCATTTCGTAATGAAATTAAGAATCATCAGATTCTTGAGAACTCCAGAATACGATTCACTTTTCTCTGGCGATCCAGTTTGGGTGACAGAATCAATTGGTGGTTTAAATAAAGACGGCGGTTCTTATGTAACCAAAAACTCTTTCAGATTATTACACACTTTATACAATTTAGGTGCATCTCCAGAACCAAACTTAACTGTTCTTTGGAGCGAAAAATTACCAGAAAACTGGAAAAAATATTGCGCTAAAGTTTCTATCGACACTTCATCTCTTCAATACGAAAATGATGATTTAATGAGAGATTGCTTTAATGATGATTACGGAATTGCTTGTTGCGTTTCTCCGATGACTTTAGGAAAACAAATGCAATATTTCGGAGCAAGAGCTAATTTACCTAAAGCTTTATTATATGCCATTAATGGTGGTATTGATGAATTAACTAAAGTTCAAGTAACTCCAGAAATGCCAAAAGTAGAAGGCGAATATCTTGATTTCGATGATGTTTGGAATAAGTTTGATAAAATGATGGATTGGTTAGCAGAAACTTACATCCAAGCATTGAACATTATTCACTACATGCACGATAAATATTCTTACGAAGCTTATGAAATGGCACTTCACGATGTAAATGTTATCAGAACTCAAGCTTGTGGAATTGCAGGAATCTCTATCGTTGCCGATTCATTTGCAGCGATGAAATACGGAAAAGTAAGAGTAATAAGAGACGAAAACGGAATCGCAGTAGACTATGTAGTAGAAAAACCTTACGTTCCTTACGGAAATAACGATGATAATACTGATAAAATCGCAGCAGAAATTGTAGAAATTTTCATGAACAAAGTAAGAAAACAAAAAACTTACAGAAATGCAATTCCTACTCAATCTGTTCTTACCATCACTTCAAACGTAGTTTACGGTAAAAAAACAGGAAATACACCAGACGGAAGAAGAGAAGGTGAACCTTACGGACCTGGAGCAAATCCTATGCACGGAAGAGACACAAAAGGTGCAGTAGCTTCACTCGCTTCTGTTGCTAAATTACCTTTCGAACACGCTCAAGATGGTATTTCTTACACTTTTGCGATTACGCCTGAAACTTTAGGAAAAACTTTAGACGAAAAACAAGGAAATTTAGTTGGACTTTTAGACGGATATTTCAACCAAAAAGGTCACCACTTAAATGTAAATGTTTTCAACCGTTCATTGTTAGAAGATGCAATGCAGCACCCAGAAAAATATCCTCAATTAACCATTAGAGTTTCTGGTTACGCAGTGAATTTCATCAAGTTGACTAAAGAACAGCAATTAGATGTCATCAACAGAACCATCACAGAATGTTTCTAATTTATATATAACATCAATTATCTTGAAGAAGAGTTAAGAAATTTCTTAACTCTTTTTTTAAGAATATGAATTTCATCAAAATTAATTTCGCCGTCCCTAAAAGGTGTAATTTTGATGAAAATTTTTAGAATTTTAACTCCCTTTTAGGGTTGGGTAAAAGAAAAATTATAAAAATTTATTATTAAAAAAGCTTTAAACACCCTTTAAGAATATTTATCTTTGAACATGTCAAATCACGGATTTATCCATTCATACGAAACTTTCGGCACCAAAGACGGCCCAGGAATTAGATTTGTTTATTTTCTGCAAGGTTGTCATTTGCGTTGCATCTATTGTCATAACGCTGATACTTGGAACAAAGGCGAAAAAACCAAAATGTCCGTAGATGAAGCCTTCCATGAAATCGAAAAAGTAAAAGGTTTTATAAAATCTGGTGGCGTTACCGTTTCTGGTGGCGAACCTTTGATGCAAGCCAACTTTGTTCTGGAATTATTCAAAAAATGTAAAGAAAACGGAATTCACACTTGTGTAGATACCAATGGTTATTTGTTTAACGACGACATTAAAAACGTACTAGAAATTACAGATTTGGTGCTTCTGGACATTAAACACATAGACCCAGAAAAATATCTAAAATTAACGGAAGTAGAACTAGAACCTACGCTTCAGTTTATGCAATATTTGTCTGAAATCAATAAACCAACTTGGCTAAGATACGTTTTGGTTCCTGATTATACAGACGATGCCGAAGATTTAGAAAATTGGGCGAAATATGTTTCTCAGTTCAAAAATGTAGAACGGGTAGATATTTTACCATTTCACCAAATGGGCGCACACAAATGGAAAGAAATTGGCAGAGCCTATCCTCTAGAAAATTGCAGACCAGCTGATATGGAAGACGTAAAAAAAGCAGTGGAGATTTTTAGGAAATATGATTTGCCTTTACCAGATAATCAAAAATAAAAGTCGAGAGAATCTCTCGACTTTTTTGTTATTTATTCTATAAATTAGGTTTATAAAGGTTAAATTTCCTCTTGACCTTTCATTTTCTCTGCATTTTCAGCCATAATCACAGCATCCATCATTTCTTGGATATCGCCATTCATATAAGCATCTAGATTGTAGATAGATTTATTAATTCTGTGGTCAGTAACTCTACCTTGAGGATAATTGTAGGTTTTAATTTTTGCAGAACGGTCACCCGTAGAAACCATTGTCTTACGTTGTGCCGCAATATCGCCAACAACTTCCTGTAATTTAATATCATACAATTTTGCACGAAGCATTTCCATCGCTAACTCTCTGTTAGCCAACTGAGAACGCGCTTGCTGACAAACCACTACAATTCCTGAAGGTTTGTGTGTTAACTGCACTTTTGTTTCTACTTTGTTTACGTTTTGTCCACCAGCTCCACCAGAACGTGAGGTTTGCATCTCGATATCTGCAGGATTTATTTCCGCATCTACTTCTTCCGCTTCTGGTAAAACTGCAATCGTAATCGCCGAAGTGTGTACTCTACCTTGAGATTCTGTCTCTGGAACTCTCTGAACACGGTGAACTCCAGATTCAAATTTCATAATTCCGTAAACGCCTTCTCCTTCTACTTTCATCACCAGTTCTTTGTAACCTTTAGATGCTTCAGAAGAATCGGTAACTTCGTGTCTCCAACCTTTGGTTTTGAAATACATGGTGTACATTCTGTACATATCTTCCACGAAAATCGCAGCTTCGTCACCACCAGTTCCAGCACGCATTTCTAGGATAATGTTTTTATCATCTGCAGGATCTTTCGGAATTAAAAGAACTTTTAATTCTTCTTCCAAACCTGGAATTTTTTCTAAGGCTTCGTTTTTTTCGATTTTTGCTAATTCTACAAAATCTTTATCAGAACCATCTGCAATGATTTCGTCTGATTCTTCAATCGTGTTAAGCGCTTGCATATACTCATCAAAAACTTTCACGATTTTTCCTAAATCGCTGTATTCTTTGTTGAGTTGACCATATCTTTTTTGGTCAGTAATCACATCTGGTTGTATAATTAAATCAGCAACCTCGTTATAACGTTGCTTAATTGCTTGAAGTTTTGGAATTAAACTTTTTGACATAGTCTAAAATTATTTGGGTGCAAAGATAAGGAATTTAAAGAGCCAAGACAAAAGTAAAAAGAATCAAGTGGAAGAACCTGTAATAAAATGAAAAACATATTAAGAAAATGGAAGCTGAAAGTCTGATAATTCTTCGATTTTAATTGTTCTAAAGAATAACTGAAAGTGAAAATTAGAACCGATTGATTTCTTCGAACCACTTCGTTTGGTTTGCAGCTAAAATCCTTTTTTGTCACATTGAGCGGAGTCGAAATGTGAACAAAAAAGATTGCAGCGGAAATCGGGACTGAAGTTTCAAAAAAATTCAAATTTTCCTGCTCTTAAAGAAACACCCCGTCAAATCAAAGATTTGACGCCCCTCTAAAAGAAGGGAATAAAAAAAATCTGCTCAGAAAACTGAACAGATTTTAAATATATTTTGTTTTGCTTTGATATTACTTTTCTCAAATTCAGGGAGAAAAGCAATGTCACCTCAATTAATGATGACCAGCGTGTAAATAAGGCCCGTCTCCTTTTGGTTGGTTGTAGATAACTTCTACACCTTCTTGCTCTAGAAGCGTTTTTCTTCTGATGTCTTCTGGGTTAAATTTCTTAGTTTTTCCGAAATATTCAGCTAAACCTTCAGTTAACCACATTGGAATCACTACTCCAAAGAACATGAAAATACACCAAAATCCTATGAGGAACATTACGATAAAATAAACGGTCCAAAGGAACTGATAAACTGGCCAAAATCCTGCTAAAAACATAATTTCTATTATTTTAGGCAAAAATATAACATTTTTTTAATCGACAAAAGTTTTTTTATTGAATTTTGTCGCATACTGTTAAATCTCCACCGAATATTTACATTTTCTTCATTAATGAGCCAAAGCTGCAAAGAAATCATTACCCTTATCATCTGTAATGATAAACGCAGGGAAATCTTTCACTTCAATTTTTCTTACCGCTTCCATTCCTAATTCTGGGAAATCTACTACTTCCACAGAAAGAATATTTTCTTTCGCTAAAATTGCAGCAGGACCACCAATAGAACCTAAATAGAAACCGCCGTATTTAGCACAAGCATTGGTTACATCTTTGCTTCTGTTGCCTTTAGCGAGCATAATCATGCTTCCACCATTTTTCTGGAATTCGTCTACATAAACATCCATTCTTCCCGCAGTTGTAGGCCCGAAACTTCCACTTGGCATTCCTTCTGGAGTTTTAGCAGGACCTGCGTAATAAATTGGGTGATTTTTAAAATATTCTGGCATTGGTTTTCCAGCATCTAATAATTCTTTGATTTTTGCGTGAGCAATATCTCTTGCAACAATCAGAGTTCCGTTCAGTTTTAAACGAGTTTTGATTGGATATTTAGACAATTCCGCCAAAATTTCTGGCATTGGCTTGTTCAAATCTATTTCCACAGCTGGTTCTAAATGAGGAGCTGTTTCTGGTAAATATTGCGCTGGATTGGTTTCTAATTGTTCTAAGAAAATTCCGTCTTTGGTAATTTTACCTTTGATATTTCTGTCTGCAGAACAAGAAACACCCATTCCAACTGGGCAAGAAGCGGCGTGTCTTGGTAATCTGATTACTCTAACATCGTGGGTTAAGTATTTTCCTCCAAATTGCGCTCCAATTGCAGATTCCTGACAAATTTCTTGCACTCTTTTTTCCCATTCTAAATCTCTGAACGCTTGACCAGCCATATTTCCTTCTGTAGGAAGGTTGTCATAATATTTCGCAGAAGCTTTTTTCACCGCTGCTAAATTGGCTTCGGCAGAAGTTCCACCAATAACCAAAGCTAAGTGATAAGGTGGACAAGCTGCTGTTCCTAAATCCATAATTTTTTCGCGGATAAATTCTTCTAAAGATTTATCGTTCAAAAGAGATTTTGTTTTTTGATACAAGAAAGTTTTATTCGCAGAACCTCCTCCTTTTGTTAAGAATAAAAATTCGTAATAATTTCCTTTTTTCGCATAAATATCAATTTGTGCAGGAAGATTAGAACCTGAATTTTTCTCTTCGAACATGCTTAAAGGAACAATCTGAGAATATCTTAAGTTTCTATTTTTATAGGTATTAAAAATTCCTCGGCTTAAAAATTCTCCGTCATCAACTCCAGTGTAAACATTTTCTCCTTTTTTTGCTACCACAATTGCAGTTCCTGTATCTTGGCAAGAAGGCAATGCTCCTTCCACGGCAACCGCTGCATTTTGTAATAAATTATACGCCACAAATCTATCATTATCAGTAGCTTCTGGATCATCTATAATTCTGCGTAAACTTGCCAAATGCTCAGAACGAAGCATAAAAGAAACATCTTCCATTGCTTTTTCTGCCAAAAGTTCTAAACCTTTTGGGTCAACGGTTAAGATTTCTCTATCACCTAATTGTTCTACTTTTACGTAATCTGAAGTGAGTTTTTTATAAACAGTGTCATCCTTTAGAATTGGATACGGATCTTGGTAAATAAAGTCCATTTTATATTTGATTTACGATTTTTGATTTACGATTTTTGAAGCTAAAAACCTTCTCTTTCATCTTCAAAATTGAAGTGTAAATTTACGAAATAAATCAAATAAAGGAAAGATAATATTGCGAGTATTAAAACAAAAAACCCTTTCTGCGTTCTATGCAAAAGCAAAAAACGCAGAAAGGGTTGGTTCTTAAAAAAAAGCTAGTCTATAAACTTACTTGACTGGCAAAATATTCTTCTAATTCTTTCAAGGTCTCAGAATTGGTAGAAATATCTTTTACCACGACTCCTTTATTGATGGCTACAATTCGATTGCAAACTTCTGTAGTGTGCGCCAAATCATGGCTAGAAATCAAGAAGGTAACTTCTGCATTTTGAGAAAGCACTTTAATCAAATTTTTTAGTTTAATCTGTGTAGAAGGATCCAAATTAGCGAAAGGTTCATCTAAAACAATGATTTCTGGATTGCCAATTAAAGCGCCTACAATTCCTACTTTTTTCTGATTTCCTTTCGATAAATCTCTGATGTATTTTCTAGCGTTGAGAATTTCGCCATTGAATAAATCTTCGAATTGTTTTAGAAATTCATCTACAGAAGCTTTGTTTTGTCCGCGCAACTCACCTAAAAAGTAAAAATATTCTTCTGGAGTAAGATAACCAATTAAGAAACTGTCATCTATAAATGCAGAAACTTTATTTTTCCAATTTTCTGACTTATTTACTTGAATTCCATCAATTTGAATGCTTCCTGAACTAGGTTCAATTAAATCTAAAAGCAAGCTAAAGAGCGTGGTTTTTCCTGCTCCGTTATTTCCTACCAAACCGAAAGTTTCGCCTTTGGGAATAGTAAGTTCTTGTATGTTAAGCACTTTTGCGGTTCCGTAAATTTTAGAAATATTTTGAATGTTTATCATGATAGTAATTGGTATTTAGTAATTGGTAGTTGGTAATTGGTATATTTATTTTGGTTGTGATTTTGCGTGAGGGCGAAACTGGAAATCCTTTTTTGTAAAAAAAGATTGGAAGTGTAGACCGACTTTTTCGCATTGGCTCTGTAAGAAAGCTTGGAAAAAAGGCACGCCCAAATTCTAATCATTATTTTTTAAAAGCCGCGATGGTAGAATATTTTTCGGTTCTGTAGATTTTTACAATAAGGTTGAAAATTTTATCTCGAAGTAAAAACCCTATCAATCCTAGAATTCCTAAACTCATAACCGCTGGAGTCATTCCGAAGAAATATTTCATCGCTCCGAAAACAGCCATTGGCAAAACCATTTGTGGCAACAAAAGAACAAGAATTTTAATGTTGAAATTGTTTTGTCCGCTGGTGAAACCTTTCGAAGCAGAGTTTAAATCAATCGGTTTTTTATTGTAAGCTCCCGCCAATAAAGTGAGGTAAGAGTTTACTCCTAAATTATATAAACCTGCCGCAAAAATGGTAAAATAAAACTCCCAACTGATGAATGCATAACCGACTGCTAAAATCATAGAAACCGAAATGGCAATTACAAAAAGCGCCCATTTTGCTTTGAGAAAATCTTTGTAAGGAACATTTTGCGTCATCATCAGTGGATAATAAGAACTGTCCCAGGCTGGAACTCTTTGTCCGAACATAAAATTAAAACCGCCTGTTACAAAAATTCCTAGAAAAACTTGCATGAAACTGGTATTGTAACCTTTACTAAAGAAAAGTAACCCGTAAAAAAGGAATAAAACTCCTCCAATTAAAGCACTTCTCGCAGCTTTACTTCTTTTAATCAATCGAATATCATTGTTAATAAAAGTTCCTAATGTCCCGTATTTATTGAGGAAAGCAATGTTTTCGGTTTTTCCTGCCGCTTTTTTCATTTCTAAACCTCTGTCTAGATACAAATTCTTTTTGATGAAAGAGAAAGTATAAATCGCCAAAACCAGCAATACAACAATCGGAATAATAAAGAAGCCAATATTTTGATACAATCCGTAGAAAATACGCTCAGAAATCGCCAAAACATCTATGATTTCAAAGTAGTGCAATCCACCAATAATTGCCATTAATCCGAAAAGGCTGTACATCAACTTATCACTTTTATTGATAATGGTGTTGACAAACGTATTGATAAAAACCATGGAAATACACGCTGCGAAATAAAGCAAAACGGTTACTGCATTTAGATTTCCTTTAAAAATTAAAAGCGCTGCAAATGGTATCACAAAAAGTAAAAACGCCCAACTGAAAAACGAAACTAAAATTTTCACCAAAGTGTAACCTGCCACTTGATTTTTAGAAATTTTCAAAGTAAGGAATGGCTTGATGTTTTCCGCAGGCAGTTGCTGCATAAAATACTTCAACAGCAAATCGATGGCAATGTACACTAAGAAAATTCTGCTGAAAAGTTGAATCGGTTCATAAGCTACTTTTTTCGCTCCGAAATACACACCAATAGCTCCGCCTACAAAAATAAGCGCCAAATATGCGTACATAAACAGCATTCCTATTTTCATTAAGATTCCCGCAGCAAATTGCGGACTTCTCACAAAACTTTTGAGTTCAAGTTGTAGAAATTTTAGAAACATAATCGTTTTTCAATCATTAGTTTCTAAAACTATATTTTCGTTACAAAATTTATTGCATGAGTTCTTTTGCCTGAAGAATAGCGGCATCTGTAATCTTGCTTCCAGAAAGCAATTGCGCAATTTCTGTAAGTTTTTCTTCTTGATTAAGTGGGAAAATTCTGGTTTGGGTTTTTCCTTCAATATCAGATTTTTGCACTTTATAATTGTCATTTCCTTTCGCTGCAACTTGTGCAAGGTGAGTAATGACTATCAACTGCATATTTTCTGCCATTTCTTGCATTACATTGCCCATTTCATCGGCAATTCTACCAGAAACACCTGTGTCTATTTCGTCTAAAATAAGCGTAGGAAGTTCTGCATTTTCTGCCATGAGTTTTTTAATCGAAAGCATCACTCTGCTTCTTTCACCACCAGAAATAGCATTTTGAATCGGTTTCAAGGCAAATCCGGCATTCGCTTGGAATAGCAATTGAATTTTCTCCGTTCCGAATTTACCGAATTCTTTCGTTGAAGAGAGTTCCACTTCTACTTTAGCTTTCTCTAATCCTAATTGATGTAAAAGTAATTCTACTTTTTCTACAAAAACTGGAGCCGTTTGTTTTCTATTTTTAGATAAAATTTCAGCTTTTTTAAGCAAAGACTGAGAAGCTTCAGCAATTTCTTTTTCTAACTGAGCAATTTTATGTTCTATATCTTCAAAAGAATTCTTTTCTAAAGAAAGTTCTTCTTTGATTTTCAACAAATCATCTATATCTGAAACCTTGTGCTTTAGAAAAAGTGCATTGATTTTATCATTTTGCTCTTGTAAAACCAATAAATCTTCAGGATTTGCATCTAGTTTTTCGGCTTCATTTTGCAACTGAAAGAGAATATCTTTGAACTCTACATAGTTTTCTTCTAATCTTGCATTGAGCTCAGAAAACTGCAAAGACAAGTCTGCAACTCTGCTCAATTTGTTTTTTACATCATAGAAACCATCGAACAAACCTACTTCTTCTTGGTCTGTTCTGGCAAAAATTTGAGCGAGCAATTCAGAAATCGCACCTTTATTTTCGGCTAAAGAAATCTGGCTCTGTAGCAATTCATAATTCACCGTTTCTAATTGCGCTGCTTCTAATTCTTCCAACAAAAACAACTTGTAATCGCTCTCTTTATTTCCTTCGGAAAGTGTATTTTTCAGTTTCTCTAGTTCTCTTTGCTTTCTTTGAAATTCAAAATAATCACTTTGATAAGATTCAATCAAATTTTTATTTTCAGAAAGCCCATCGATAATTTTAAACTGATATTCTTCGCTGAACAATTGAGAAGTTTCAAACTGAGAATGAATATCAATCAATCTCTCAGAAAGTTCTTTCAAAACATCTAAAGTTACTGGAACATCATTCACAAAAGCTCTAGATTTCCCAGAAGGTAAAATTTCTCTTCTGATAATGGTATCTTCTTCGAAATCTAAATCATTTTCCTCAAAGAAAATTTTCAAAGATTCAGAAATTTTAAATTCCGCTTCAACTACACTTTTCGTTGAGAAGTCAGAAATGCTTTTAGAATCTGCTCTCTCTCCTAAAATAAGTCTCAAAGCACCCAAAATAATAGATTTACCAGCGCCAGTTTCGCCGGTAATCACTTGTAAACCTTTCTTAAAATTGATTTCAAGTTGGTCTATCAATGCAAAATTTTGGATATAAATTCTTGATAACATTATTTAAAGAATACTTATTTTGAGTTGCGTTTTCCAGCCTGTAAAAATAGTGTAAATTTCAGAAAATTCAAACCACAAAAGCGTAGCTCTAAGATTCATTTTACTTCCATTTATTCCACTTCGTGTCGATATCTTTTGGAGAGAATAAACTCATCAAATTTTTTAGCTGATTCATGTCTACACCTCCATTATTATTGGAATCGAAAATGTTATAAATTTCGTCTTTTTTGCTTTCTACAAAGAGATTAAAAGGATAATTCATCTGGAAATTGCTTTCGTAGAATTTAAGTCTCAAAATCTCATTTGCAATGGTTTGTTTCGTAGAAAATTGGTCTTGTTTTCCTAAATTATCTAAGCCCATTCTGTGATAATTATAGTAGAAATTTCTAAGCGTAGAATTTTGTTCAGACAAAATCGTAGAAATCAGCGCTCCTCTATTTCTTGGACTTTCTAATTGAGACCAACCCATATAGTTCTGATTTTGAGAATTTTGAGTAATCTGCATCGCTTTATCAAACCATGGAGTTCCGCCTTTCATTTGATACGTATCTGCATCGTAACCTAAAATAAGGTAGACATAAAAACTCATCACGTCAATCAAATTTTTCCCCGAAAATTGTCTTTCGTTAAAAACCATATTCTGATTTTCTAAATATTCAAAAGAAAAATTGGTGTCATTAACATTAAGAATCGGCGTTTCATATTGCGTTCCATAAACAGGACGCACCGACTGAACCACCAAAGTTCCTTTATAATTATTCCCACTTTTTTCGGCAAGAATGATTGAAAAATTACATTTTATTTTTTCGTAGTTCTGAAATTTTTTGCCAGTCCAACTGGTTTTATTAATGAAGTCTTTCAGACTTTTCTCCATTGTTCTGAATAGTTGCACGTTACTTCCGCCAATTTGTTGGTAATTAATCTGAACTTGAGCATTCAGCTCTTGCGCAAAACTAAATTGAGAAAGCAGTAAAAGTGCAAATATGTAAAGTAGTTTTTTCATTGAATTCTAAACGAATTTTTAAAAAATTTATTTCTTAAGTTGAGTTTCTACAAAATCTAAAATGTCTTTTGCCACTTCGTCTTTAGATTTCAGAGAAAATTCTTTTTGTTCTGAATGCGTTAAAATTTTAACCTTATTGGTGTCTTTTTGGAAACCAGCACCTTCATCACGAAGTGAATTAAGCACAATCATATCCAGATTTTTTTTCTGCAATTTGATTTTGGCATTTTCTTCTTCATTCTGAGTTTCAAGGGCAAAACCTACCAAAAACTGATGCGTTTTTTTCTCGCCCATCGTTTTCAAAATATCTGGATTTTTAACCAATTCTATGGTAAATTCTTCTTCAGATTTTTTTATTTTTTCTTTAGCTACGATTTTTGGCGCATAATCTGCAACAGCAGCACTTGCGATTGCAACATCTACCTTTTCATAGTATTTAAAGACCTCATCGTACATTTCTTTCGCCGAGGTTACTCTATGAATTTCAATATTTTTATAGTCTGTTTTCTGTGAAGTAGGCCCTGAAATTAAAATCACTTTTGCGCCACGTTTTACCGCTTCTTCAGCAAGCGAAAATCCCATTTTCCCCGAAGAATGATTGCCAATAAAACGAACAGGGTCAATTGCTTCATACGTAGGTCCTGCTGTGATGAGAACGGTTTTTCCATTTAAAGAATGAGACTGAGGCAAAGGTTGAGTAAAAAAATCTTCTATTTTTTGTAAAATAGTTTCTGGCTCTGCTAATCTTCCTTGACCTTCTAAACCAGAAGCCAATTCGCCAAATTCTGCTGGAATAATATGATGACCAAATCTTTCTGCTTTTTCTAAATTTTCTTTGGTGGAAGGATGTGCATACATATCCAAATCCATTGCTGGAGCTATGAAAACGGGGCATTTTGCAGACATATAAGTAGCAATTACCAAATTATCACAAATCCCATGAACCATTTTAGCCAAAGTATTTGCAGTACAAGGTGCTACCAATAATACATCGGCCCAAAGTGCGAGTTCTACATGAGAATTCCATGTTCCGTTTTGGTCATAAAAATCAGAATACACTGCATTTTTAGAAAGCGTAGAAAGGGTGACTTTTGTAACGAAATTTTCAGCAGAAGGTGTTAAAATAACTTTTACTTCTGCGCCTTTTTTTACAAAATCTCTTACAAGGTAATTCATTTTGTAGGCTGCAATTCCGCCAGAAATTGCCAATAGAATTTTTTTACCTTTTAGAGCCATATGATTAGAATTTTAACTGAACGAATTTATGGTTTTTTTTTGAATTTTTATTGGTTATTTTAAACACAAAGAATCTGTATCATTTACCATTATTAAAGGCATTTTAATTAACAAAGCTTGCAAAGTTGAAAATCTAAAGATTTTCAAACATAAACTCATCAAAAAAAGCCACAGAAATTCTGTGACTTTGTTTTTATCCTAACGAATATCGTTTATTTTTCTTCGGTTCTACGGAAATAAATTTCGTCATCTAACCATTCTCTAATGGCAATAGATGTAGGCTTCGGTAATCTTTCGTAGTTTTTAGAAATTTCAATTTGCTCTCTGTTTTCGAAAACTTCTTCCAGAGTAGAATTGTGCACCGCAAATTCGTCTAATTTTTGGTGAAGTTCTGTTCTAATTTCAGCATTAATTTGTTCTGCTCTTTTTCCCATAATTACGATAGCTTCGTAGATAGAACCTACTTTTTCTTCGATTTTATCTCTATCGTAAGTAATGGTATTTACTTCTGCTTTTGTATCTTTTACGCTCATTTTGAGTGATTTATTTTTATTTTAGTTTGCAAAGATAATTAATTTCTTCTAATCTTGAAAGTAGCACCTGGTTCTGGTGTGCTAATTTTCGCACTATCAATTTTAATTTTATTCGCTTCTTGCTGGTCTTTAACCTGTTTTTTAGCGTCTTCTTTAGCTTCAGCTGCTTTTTGTTTTTCTGTAAATTCAGCTTTTCTAGCTTCTACTTCTTTTTGAAATTTCGCAAATTCTACAACTTCTTTTTCCAATTTTGCTCTGATATCAAGAGCTTCTTTGCTTAAATCTGAGTTTGGATATTCTCTTTCTACTTGTCTGGTAAATGCGATAGCGCTTTCTAATCTTTCTTTTTTAAGGTCATAAATAGAATTGATACCCAATTCTGATTTAGATTTTAAAATATAAGCGTAGATTTTTGATTTCAGTTTAGTTGCAGGAAAATCATTTAAAACGTTTTCAAAAGCAATGGTAGCTGCTTTGTAATCTGCCATTTTAAAATATTGTCTTGCATTTTCATAAGCTTTGAACTCTAATTTATAGTTCAGTTCATCAATTAAATCATTGATGTTTTTTGCTTTTTCTGAATTTGGATAATTATTTAAAAATTCTTGTAATTCATTAATCGCCGAAGTTGTATTACTCTGGTCTAAGTTATAATCCATAGAACCTTCGTAGTAACACAATGCAGACATATAAGCTGCTTCTTCTTTTCTAGGATCATTGGTAAATGTAACCGAAAAATTCTTGAATTGATGCGCTGCTAGTTTATAGTTTTTGTCGTAGTAATTAGCATACGCAGATTTATAAACTACTTCTGGAGCATCATCCGTTCCTGCAACGAGATTGGTTAATCTTTCGTAAAGCGCAAGAGCGTCTGTCCATTTCTTTTTTTCGTATTTTTCATTGGCAACTTTCATGATAAAATCTTTATCAGCAGATTTCATTGCCAAATCATATTGTTTGTTACAAGACAAAAGCAAAAAAGCGATTGCGAATAATGAGAATATTTTTTTCATAAATAAAAGTAAGGAAATCTTTCTATAATGTTCCCTTTATCAGTTTGCAAAAATAAAACTTTTTTTGTCAAAAGATTTATTTTAAGATACTTTAACGCAAATAAGGTTAAATTTGATATCCTAAAAGCGAGAAAACACAAAGATTGAGATGGTTTTTCAGTTTTTTTTCGGCATTAGCTAGGTAATCTTCGTCGTTACCTTTTAGATAAATTTCGTAATAATTTTTATTTCTAATGGTAAATACGATGGTTCCAATGATGGTAGAAACAATATCTTCTGATTTTGCAGCTCTTTTAAAAACGCCACTTACAATACCTTTTTGCACTACATCTTCCAGAACTTTGGTAAACGTTTGGTAGAATTCTAGCAACGTATCTTTCACTCTATCTTGATGTCTGAGTTCTTGAGTTACAAAACCATGAAAATAATTGAATTTAAATAACTGTTTAGTTACGAAATTAATAATTTCTTTGAGTTGCATCTCTGGTTTTCCGTCTTTTATGGTTTGGGTAAATTCAGCAAATGTTTCTCTGGTTTTCTGTACTCTATATTGGTAAAGATTTACCATCATTTTCTCTTTAGAGCCGAAGTAATAAGAAATCATCGCCACGTTAATATTCGCTTTAGCAGAGATATCACGAACGGAAGTCCCTTCAAAACCTTTCTGCGCAATAAGCTCTTCCGCGATGTCTAGAATATGAATTTGCTTTTCGGTAAATTTTTTCTTCATTCTCTAATTTGTTGAAAAGTAAAGATATAAAAAACTTTTTCTCAAACAAACAAATGTTTAATACTTTGTTTAAATTTTTAACCGATTTCATATCTTTGAATATGAATTTTTTCAACTTCCATCATCATAACCCACAAATCGCTTACGGAATTTATAATTCTACACCAGAAGAAAAAATTCCTGAGCATTATTTTTCGGTAGGAATCCATCCGCAAAACATCCATGAACAATGGGAAAATGATTTAGAAAACCTAAAAATCATTTCTCAAAATCCAAAATGTTTAGCCATTGGCGAATGTGGTTTGGATGCATTAGTAAACATCGATGAAAATCTTCAGAAAAAAGTTTTCGAAGCGCAAATTATTTGGGCAAATCAAATTCAAAAACCGGTTATCATTCATTGTGTAAAGAGATTTCAAGAATTAATTCCTTTTCAAAAAATTGCAAAAGTTCCAATGATTATTCATGGTTTTAATAAGAAAAAAGCAATTGCTGATGAAATGTTGAAACATGGTTTTTATCTAAGTTTTGGAAAATCTGTACTTCACAACTTATCTTTGCAAACTTCTTTGAAAGAAATTCCTTTAGAAAAAATATTTTTAGAAAAAGATGATGCAGATTTTAACCTTACGGAATTGTATCAAAAAGTAGCTGAAATCAAGGAAATTTCTGTAGAAAAATTACAAGAACAGATTTCTAAAAATTTAGAAATTTTAAACATTCAGTTTTAATTAAGTGATTAAGAAAATCTTTGCGCTTTTTGCGTGAAAAAATAAAATTAGAAAATGAAAGATTGGTTACAACGTTCGGAACTGCTCGTAAAAAAAGAAGGCTTAGAAACTTTGAAAAATGCTAAAGTTTTAGTGGTAGGTTTAGGTGGAGTGGGTTCTTTTGCAGCAGAATTTTTGACAAGAGCAGGAGTAGGAAACATGACGATTGTAGACGGAGACATTGTAGATATCACCAACATTAACAGACAGTTACCCGCTTTACATTCCACTGTAGGAAAAGATAAAGTAGAAATCGTTGCCGAAAGAATTTTAGACATCAATCCTGAAATTAATTTGGTTAAAATTAATGAATTTCTTTCGCCAGAAAGAATGGACGAAATTCTAGAAGAACATCAATTTGATTACGTATTAGATTGCATAGACAGTGTTTCGCCGAAATTAGCCTTGATTAAAGCTTGTAGAAGAAGAAAAATAAAATTGGTTTCATCAATGGGAGCTGGTGGAAAAACCGATCCAAGTAAAGTTTTGGTAAGAGATTTAAGCAAAACCAATAATTGTTACCTTGCCAAGCAAATCAGAAAAAGATTGAAAAAAGAAGGGATTACCAAAGGTTTCAGATGTGTCTTTTCTACTGAAATTCAAAAAGAAGAAAGTCTAAAACTCACCGATGGAAGCAATTTTAAAAAATCTTTTTACGGAACCATCAGTTTTATGCCTGCACTTTTTGGCTTAAATGCTGCCGCAGAAGTGATTAATTATTTATTGAAAGAGCCAAGTAAAAAGAATCAAGAGTAAAATTAATTTTATACTTAATATTTTGAACTACAAATATCCCAGAGAAGAAAAACTCAAGCAAAAAAATGACATTTCCTTACTTTTTGAGAAAGGAAAATGGAAAACTTGTGGAAATTTGAGAGTGATTTCTTACCAAATAGATGCTTCGACTTCGCTCAGCATGACAACTCAACATAAAGTTGGCGTTTCTGTTTCTAAGAGATATTTTAAAAAAGCAGTTCACAGAAATAGAATCAAAAGACTTTTACGCGAAGTTTACAGACTCAATAAAGCTCAGTTTTTAGAAAAATTTGGCGAAAATTCCTTAACCATGTTGTTCTACGTTTCGCCTACTCTTCCGAAAAATTATCAAGAAATAGAAGAAGAATTTTTAAAACTTCTCAAAAAATAAAAATCAATAGCACGTTTTTTGTAATTTAGTTTGCACAAATAATAAACTATTACACAAAATGTTAGACAACATTCCTTATCTTCCTTACTTCATCAGTGCATTTATCGGCATTGGTTTAGCTGCAGCTTCTGGTTTTAGAGTTTTCTTGCCTATGTTTGCTGTAAGTCTCGCTTCTTACATGGGTTGGATTCCCATGAACGAAAATTTTCATTGGTTGGCTGGTTTACCTACGCTCATCACTACAGGAATTGCCACTGTGGTAGAAATTTTAGCCTATTATATTCCGTACGTTGACCATTTATTAGACACCGCTTCTGTTCCATTAGCTACAATTGCAGGTTCTATCATGTTTGCTGCGCAATTTACAGATTTAGGAACGTTTCCAACTTGGGCACTTGCATTAATTGCAGGTGGCGGAACTGCTGCCGCAATTAGTTCAGGATTTGCAGGAACACGTGCCGCTTCTACTGCTACAACTGGTGGTCTTGGAAATTCTGTAGTTGCCACCACCGAAACAGCAGGAGCAGGAATTATGAGTTTTTTAGCTTTAGCAGCTCCCGTAATTGCGTTTTTGGTAGCGATTGCCCTTGTTATTGTAGTCTTTATTTTAGGAAGAAAAATCTGGAATAAATTAAGAGGAAATCTGAAATCTGAAGAAACTTTATGATCTAATCATTAGTCTAATTCAATAAAAAAACTCCAAGAAATTCTTGGAGTTTTTGTTTTATTTACCTTGTTTTAAATCTTTGATTTCTTGAATTTTAGCCTTGAAATCTTCGGCTCTTTCTGGATGCTTATTTTGTAGAATTTCGTAAGCTTTAATTGCCTTCGTGTACAATCTTTGTTCGGTATAAAGTTTTGCCAAAGTTTCGGTCATCAAGTGTGAGATGTCGTCATTTTTTTCTTTCACCACAAAATTCACTTCTTCTTTTAACTGAGAAATTTTAGGATTTTCTTCAATGAATTTATCGATGATTTCTGCTTTTTTCTCGATGACTTTTACCGGAATATTTTCAGGAGTTTTAATTCCGGAACGATCAATTTTAAGCCAACTTTGCCAAGTATTTACAAAACCTGGAACATTGCTATTATTTTCTTCCGCCGAAACTTTTTCTACTTGATTTTCAATAATTTGAACGGGATTTTCTTGAACATTAGCTTTTAAGAAAGAAGTATTTAGAATAGATTTTTCAATAGGTTTTTCTTCAATTATAACTTCTTCTAAAACCTCTTTTTTCAATTCGATTGGTGCAACTTCTTCTACCATTTTCTTCTCTTCTGTGATTGCAATTTCTGGTTTTACCTCAACTGGTTTTTCGGTAGCTTTCGGTTGAGAAACTGCTGGTTTTTGAATCATAGAATCAAGTGGATTCATCACAAAATTCATCGGTTTCCAATCGGCATGAGTTTCTTCTGCAATTTCTTCTTTTTCTTCCTTCAAAATAGGAGTATTAATTTCTTGAGGCGCTTCTTTTTCAATCGTCATTTCCGTATTTTCCTCTATAATCTCTGTTTTTTCTGGTACTGAAATGTTCAATTCTGGAGTTTTTTCAGATGGAACTTCTGCAGATTTTATTTCTTCTTCAGTTGGTTTTTCTTCAATAATTGTTGCAGAAATTTCTGCTTTTGGTTCAGATTTCGGTTCTTCTTTTGGAGTAGAAGGAACGGTGAATTTTATGTTTGGCAAGAAACTTTCGAAACCATTAAAACTAATATCCGAAGGTTTTACAGACGTAATTTCCTTATCATCTGATTGATCAATATGCTCTAAAACCTTTTCTTTACTGAAATTAAGGTCTTCTTCTCTCGTTTTGAACGCAATTTCTGCATTTTCTTCTTCCGTTATTTCTTGCTCAAGCAATTGATTTTCAATTTCTAAAATCTCCAATTCTTTCAGAACATCGAACTCATTTTCTTTTTTGTCAAGAATCGGTGCTTCTAATTCGGTATCACCTACTACACTTTTCGGATGTGTAACTACAGGGTTTTCCGCCTCTATTTTTTCTACCGTTTCGGTTAAATTTTTAGAAGAATTCTCAGTGATATTTTGCTCTGGAACCTCAACGATATTTACAGGTTCTTCAATGGTTTTTTCAACTTCATGTTCAGTTTTAGCAAGGACAATTTTCTTGAATTTCGTCAATTCTTTTTTCTCTTCTTCCTTCTTTTTATTGATGAAAGTGTAGAGAATTTTTTTATCCGTAGTATACGCTGCGGTTTTGGTTAGTTCTTTTTGGTAATTTTCAGCATCGAAATTAAAAATCGCCGAAAGATGCAAAGTTCTGATACTCTGCATATAAGGGAATTTAGAAATTTCATTCTGAAGAAGCGAAATGTCTTCTTTAGAAATATTTTCTGGGCGCTGAAGCAATTCTAAAACTCGTGCATTCATCTTTTACCAATTGGCTACAATATCGTTAAAAATTTTATTGATAATCCTTTCGTTTACCAATTTCACTTGAGAAGTTTCTATGGCATTAATATCTAAATCACTACTGAAAACCGCTTCATCTGAATACGTTCTATCAAAACTCGCTTCTGGAAACTTACTGTTTTCGTAATGAACTTTTACCGTAATGGTGAGTTTATTCTGTGCCGCTTGAATATTTCCACCATCAGTAGTAACTGGCGTAGAAATAGTAGTAGGCGAAATGCTGTAATCTGTAATTTCACCTTCTATAAGAACATCAGGGTTTTCCGTAGTTCCCTTTAAACCAGACCTTTGTAAAAATCTATTTTGAAGGGCAATAGAAAATTCTTGACTTAAATTGGCATTCACCAAAGCTGCATTATTAGGAAAATTTTTAATCTGAATGGTTTTTTCGTCGTGATTCAGAGAATTTCCTGTAAAACTATAGCAAGAAGACAAAAAAGCCAAGGAAAAGAAACCCAAGAATAAAACTCCAAAAATTTTAAAATTTTTGGCTTGAAATCTGAAATTTAAAATCTGAAATCTTTTCATTAATCTTCTAAATTATATTGTTTTATTTTTCTGTAAAGTGTTCTCTGAGAAATCCCCAATTCATCAGCAGCTTTATTTCTTCTGCCTTTGTGTTTTTCGAGCGCTTTTACAATTAAATCTCTCTCATTATTGATTAAAGAAAGAGACTCTTCTTTTGGTTCTTCTTCTAAATCTATGTCTTCTACCCCATTTTCGTACTCCTCGGTATCATTGTAAAAATTAGGAGTTGGCGCAGTTGGTTGATCTTCGTAATACAAAATAGAACTTGTATTAACCGGTTGGGTTTCAGTTTTAAAAACTCTACCAATTAAATCTTGCTCATGATGCGAAAAACTTTGATTTCCTCTATTCTTAATCAGTTCCGAAGTTAAGGATTTTAAATCATTTAAATCATTTCTCATGTCAAAAAGAATTTTGTACATGATTTCTCTTTCTGAACCGAAATCCGCTCCTGAATTCCCTGAATTTCCACCTCTGGAAACCACAGCAGGAAGCTGAGCATTCATCGGAATATATTCTGATAATTTAGTAGAATTTACGCTTCTGTTTTGTTCTACCACCGTCATTTGCTCCACTAAATTTCTCAGCTGACGAATATTTCCTGGGAAAGTATAATTTTCTAAATATTTAACGCCGTCATCTGTCAATTGCAATTCTGGCATTCTGTATTTTTCGGCAAAATCAATGGCGAATTTTCTAAAAAGCAAATGAATATCTCCTTTTCTTTCTCGCAAAGGCGGCATATCAATCTGAACCGTATTGAGACGATAATACAAATCTTCTCTGAATCTGCCGTCTTCAATCGCTTTCATCATGTTCACATTAGTCGCAGCTACGATTCTCACATTGGTTTTTTGAACCTGAGAAGAACCCACTTTCATAAATTCTCCACTTTCTAAAACTCTAAGAAGTCTTACTTGAGTTTGCAAAGGCAATTCCCCAACTTCATCTAAGAAAATCGTTCCACCATCTGCTACTTCGAAATACCCTTTTCTGGTAGAAGTAGCGCCTGTAAAAGCTCCTTTTTCGTGCCCAAAAAGCTCTGAATCTATAGTTCCTTCCGGGATTGCACCACAGTTTACCACAATATAGGGTTGGTGTTTTCTGCGAGATTCGCTATGAATAATTTTCGGGATATGTTCTTTACCAACTCCAGATTCTCCGATAACCAAAACGGAAATATCTGTAGGCGCCACCTGAATTGCTTTTTCTATGGCACGGTTAAGTGCGGGAAAATTCCCTATAATTCCGAAACGATTTTTTATGGATTGTAGTTCTGTCATGATTTGAGATTTGAGGTTTAGTGTTTTTAAAATTTCAGAAAACTTTACGATTTCCTTAAATCGCTTTCCCCAAAAGTGTGCCTTGAGTGCTGTCGTGAACAAAAACAGTCACAAAGTCACCAATATTCTGTCCTTCTACTTTGTCAAAAACCACTACTGCATTCTGAGAAGTTCTTCCTTTCCATTGATTTTTATCTTTTTTAGACTCTCCTTCGATTAGAACTTCGTAGTTTTTGCCAACGTAAGATTTCATTCTTTTTCTGGATAATTCTCCTTGCAAAGCAATGATTTCTGCTAATCTTCTTTGCTTCACATCTGCAGGAACATCATCTTCCATTTTCTTATGAGCTGGAGTTCCTGGTCTTTCAGAATACGCAAACATATAACCGTAATCGTATTCTACTTGTCTCATTAAATCAAGAGTTAATTGATGATCTTCTTCGGTTTCGCCACAGAAACCAGCAATCATATCTTGAGAAAAAGCAATTTCGGGAACTATTTCCTTCGCTTTTTTAATCAAATCTAAATATTCCTGACGTGTATGTTGACGATTCATTTTCTGCAAAATTCTGTCACTTCCACTTTGTACAGGAAGGTGAATGTATTTACAAACGTTATCGTATTTTGCAATCACACGGAAAACTTCTTCCGTCATTTCGTGCGGATTAGAAGTAGAAAAACGAATTCTCATTGCAGGAACTGCTTTTGCTACCATTTCTAACAATTGAGCAAAATTTACAGCCGTAGCTTTTTGCATTTCCGAAGCTTTATCAAAATCTTTTTTAGGACCACCTCCATACCAAAGATAAGAATCTACGTTTTGCCCAAGAAGTGTGATTTCTTTGTAATTATTTTCAGCTAAAGCTTTGCATTCTTCAATAATTGAGTGCGGATCACGGCTTCTTTCTCTACCTCTGGTAAAAGGAACTACGCAGAAAGTACACATATTATCGCAACCTCTGGTTATGGTTACGAATGCTGTAACACCGTTTCCACCCAAACGAACAGGATTAATATCTGCGTACGTTTCTTCTTTAGACAAAATAACATTGATGGCATCTCTTCCGTCTTCTGTTTCTTTCAAAAGATTTGGCAAATCTCTATACGCATCTGGACCAACTACTAAGTCTACCAATTGTTCTTCTTCTAAAAATTTAGTTTTAAGACGTTCAGCCATACAACCAAGAACACCAACAGTAAGGTTAGGCCTTTCTTTCTTCAAATTTTTGAATTGTGAAAGTCGCATTCTCACCGTTTGTTCTGCTCTTTCTCTGATAGAACATGTATTAAGCAAAATTAAATCTGCTTCTTCTACTTTCATGGTGGTATTATAACCTTGTTCGTTAAGAATAGAGGCTACGATTTCTGAGTCTGAGAAATTCATTTGGCAACCGTAACTTTCTAAAAACAATTTTTTAGAATTTTCTGGTTTTTCAGCAATAGCAAAAGCTTCGCCTTGTTTAGTTTCGTCTATATATTTTTCTTGCACTTTTCAAATATTTTGAGTGCAAAGATAAGGAAAAATTGTGACAGAATGGCAGGAAGATTAGTCTACATTTATCGTAATTGGTAGTCTAAATCTAGAAGTAATCGGTGAACCATGATAAGTAGCGGGTTTAAATTTTATTTTTCTAGGAACTACACATTTTACAATCATTTTCACAAAATCTTCATTATCAAAGCTGGTATCAATGTAAATATTTTGAATATCACCTTGAGTATCTACCTCAAAGTTAATGACAAATCTAAAACTTTGGCTGTAATTAAATCCATTAGTATTAAAACAAGAAATAAATTTCTTTCTGTAATTAGAAATTCCACCAGGAAATTCAGCATCTATTAAAGAGGAATTCAAGGGAATGTAATTACTATCTGCAAACAACTCTTTTGGATAAAAAATAATTCGAGTAAGAGCTGGAGTTTTCACACCATCTACTTCTGCAGGAACATAATCATTAAGATTTGCTAATATTTTCTTTCCAAAATCAAAAGCACACTTATTATTTTTCACTCCTATCACATCTGGATCTTGCACATAATTTACTTTTCCATCCGGATTTACGAGAATTTTCATCAAATAGACTTCATCGGGATTTTCACATGGCTGAATATTGTTATTTTTCACAAAATCGTGGGCGTCTTCATAGAATTTCATATAACCTCCTTTATAAAATTCTTGACCTTCTGGATAATTAGGTAAAACTTGTATCTGAGCTTGTAAAGAAATAGCAATAAATGAAAATAAAAGGGTAATTCTTGTCAACATCTTATTCATGTTCTGTATGATCTGTAATAAAATTAATTTTAATAGTGTAATTAGAAGTAATTGGCATTCCATCTTTAGTAGCTGGAATCCATTTAGTTTTAACTTTTCTCATGCAAAATAGCATATCATCAATAAAAAGTTCACTGTTTTTTACTTTTGGATTTACATCTAAATTTTTAATCTTTCCATCAGGTTGTACATCAAAAGAAAAGGTAAACACACCATTTACTGCATAAGTTTTTATATCAATATAAGCATTGATCATTTTGAACAACTCTTTTCTAAAAGCTGTATCACCACCCGGAAATTCTGCTTTCTTATAAATAACGCTAGTGCTTTCTGTATTCATTTCGGTTTTCTGCTCTTGAGAAAAAATAAAAATATTGGAAATGAATAGTGAGAATAAAAATAATTTTCTCATGTTTATTAGTTTTGTGCATCAAAGATAAATAAAAAAGTCGCTTTTTTCAAGCGACTTTTATTTTTTACATATCGAATAAATCTGTCCTGAAATTGACTTTCAGCCTTATTTTAGAATCTACTTTTGCGCCATCGCAAGTTGCAGGCATCCATTTTTGATTCATTGCTTTTACCGCATTCTTAATGTCTGTCTGTAAAAGATTACTATTCGGAACTTCTGGTTTTAGTGCAAAATCCTTTAAATTTCCTTCTTTATCAATGTAGAAAATGAAATCGAAAGTTCCATTTACAGAGTATAAGTTGTTAGAAAGACTAGCTTTTAGATTTTTAAATAATTTGTCTTTAAAACCATTTTCCCCGCCAATATATTGTGCATAAGTAGCATTCGCACATTTTAGTCTGTAAAATTCTAGCGGATTATTCATATCTAATGAAATATCTGCTCTGCCAAATTCTTTAGAATTTTCTGTAATATCATTGTCTTCTACCAAATATTGTGCACTCACAAAACCGAAAGAAAACGTCATCATCACTAATAATAAAAACTTTTTCATGTCTTAAAATTTGATAGTAAATTTACAAAAAAAGGTTGTAAATGAATTACAACCTCTGATTTAAAATTTATAAAACTTCGATTTGATTTTTCAATAAATCATCGAATTCTTCTCTTTTTCTGATGAGATGCGCTTTTCCATCTAAGAATAAAACTTCAGCAGGTTTCAATCTAGAATTGAAATTTGAACTCATCTCAAAACCATAAGCTCCTGCATTTCTGAACACTAAAACATCTCCTTCTCTTACTTCGTGTAATTTTCTGTCCCAAGCAAAAGTATCGGTTTCACAGATATTTCCAACTACGGTATAAATTCTTTCAGTTCCTTTAGGATTGGTTAGGTTTTCGATGATGTGATATGAATCATAGAACATCGGTCTGATTAAATGGTTAAATCCAGAATTTACGCCTACAAAAACGGTAGCAGTCGTTTGTTTAATCACATTAGATTTTACCAAAAAATGCCCAGATTTAGAAACCAAATATTTCCCTGGTTCAAACCACAATTCAAAATCTTTTCCAGTTTCTTTTTTGAACTGAGTCACTGCTTTTTCTACTTTTTTACCCAAAGCTTTCACATCAGTTTCTAATTCACCTTTTTGGTAAGGAACTTTGAAACCGCTTCCCATATCAATGTATTTAAGATTTGGGAAACTTTCTGAAAGTTCAAACATAATTTCTAAACCTTGCAAGAAAACTTCTGGGTCTTTAATTTCACTACCTGTATGCATGTGCAAACCTTCAATATTAAGATTAGTAGATTTCATCACGCGTTCTATATGACGCATTTGGTGAATAGAAATTCCAAATTTAGAATCAATGTGTCCTGTAGAAATTTTGTAATTTCCTCCTGCAAAAATATGTGGATTAATTCTTAGAAAAACTGGGTAAGAATCGCCATATTTAGTCCCGAATTGCTCTAAAATAGAGATGTTATCAATATTAATATGAACATTTAGAGCCATCGCTTCTTCTATTTCGGCAAGGTCTACACAATTGGGCGTAAATAAAATTCTCTCTGCCGAAAAGCCAGCTTTTAAACCTAATTTTACTTCGTTTATAGAAACACAATCAAGATTCGCTCCTAATTTTTCTACATATTTTAGGATGTTGATATTGGTGAGTGATTTACAAGCGTAGAAAAACTTAGTGCTCTCCGCAAAAGAAGTGGTGAGTTTCTCGTACTGAGATTTTATAGAATCGGCGTCATAAACATAAACCGGCGTTCCGAATTCTTCTGCAATCTGAAGCAAATCTTGATTTGTCATAATAAAAATTTTACTGCAAAAATATAAATTTTAGATTTTAAAACCAAACAATAATTTTATTTAGTAAAAATTATCTATTTTGAGTATTATTTTTAGATTTATTTAGGTAATTTTTCTATTTTATACTCGTTTTTCAGTAAAGATAGTTTTAAATCGTTGATGATTTCTGGCGAAACTTTCTTCACTTCAATCTGCAATTTATTTAATTTCCTCCTAGATTGAATCTGATGGAACAATTCATAATACCCAAATGAAATCAATTTTCCTTCTTCTATGATGAGAAATGATTTCTCGCCGAGATTTCTGCCTTTTCCAATCCATAGTTCATTTCTACCTTTCAGCGTAATGAGCTCTTTCAGTGTTTTATAATCGCTAAGCGATTCATTTTCGGTGATATAATGCTTCACTTTGCTGCCTTGAGAAAAATTTTTGAATTTCAACAAAGGTTTTTCTGTGTGAACAGAATTTTTTTCAACCTTAAATTTTCCATCAATGTAGAATAAACCATAAGGCAAAAACTGCTTCTTCGATTTATTCTGATTCAGCAAAATCAATCTCGCAATCGTATCTGTTCCCGTAAGTTCGTAATTAATTTGCGCTACTTCTTCCTGAATATTTTGCCATTTAACAGATTTAGAATTGAATAATTTTTTAGAAACTCTAAAAATATCATCTACATAATCTTCAAAAAGAATGGCTCCAGAAGCATTTTGAAAATACACAAACCCTTTCTCCGAAGGTAAATCCTGCGTAAGTTCTTTTATTTTATTGATATAAGATTTTGCGTTGCTTTCTTCGTGGTGCTGCTGAATAATTTCGTGGCTGTTGTCTTTGGTTTTTAACAATTTAAAAAGTTCCAAAGTAGCTCTTGCATCACCAGAAGCTCTGTGTTCATCAACCAAAGGAATTCCGATAGATTTACATAATTTCCCCAGAGAATAACTTTTTTCATGAGGAATCAGTTTTTTTGCCAAAGGAATTGTATCTAAAGTATTGATTTTAAAATCAAAACCTAACCTTTTAAAACTTTGACGAAGCATTCTGTAATCAAAATCTATATTGTGTCCCACTAAAATAGTTCCTTCTGTAATTTCTATGATTCTTTTCGCGATTTCATGAAATTTCGGAGCAGTTTTCACCATTTTTTGGGTAATTCCTGTCAGTTTTTGTACAAAGGGAGATATTTCACTTTCTGGATTAACAAGTGAAATAAATTGGTCTGTGATAACGTGGCCATCATATCTGAAAATCGCAATTTCTATAATGCTTTCTTTTCTATAAGGCGCTCCGTTTCCTTCTATGTCTATTATGGTATACAAAACGAAAAATAAATATCCCACAAATTTACGGTTTATAAATTGGTGGGATTTATAAAATTATAAGATTTTTTTACCTTCTCATCTTCAAACCAAACATTCCGAGGACAAATTTGGCGCCTTCTCTGGCTAAAGTGGTAGTGAATGTTCTTCCAGCTCTAGACTTCATCACTTGCTCAAACATTCCCGGCTCTTCTTTAGGTTGTCTAGCCGTAGATTTTTCTTGTGCTACTTCTTTTTCTACTTCCGCAGCCTGTTCCATGCGTTTGGCTAAAATTTCATAGGCAGATTCTTTGTCTACTTCATTTTTATATTTTTTAACCAAATCAGAAGAATTAACCAAATCATCTATCTCTTCAGAAGTTAAAACATCCATTCTAGATTCTGGCGAAATCAAATAAGTATGAACCAATGGAGTTGGAATTCCTTTCTCATCAAGCGCTGTGACGAAAGCTTCACCAATTCCTAAATTCTGAATTAAATTGGCTGCGTCATAATATTCGGTAATCGGATAATTCTCTACTGCTTTATCAATTTCTTTTCTGTCTTTTGCCGTGAAACCACGCAAAGCGTGCTGAATTTTAAGCCCTAATTGAGAAAGTACATTTTCTGGAACATCTCCTGGAATTTGAGTGATAAAATAAATTCCTACTCCTTTTGAACGGATGAGTTTCACCATCGTTTCTATCTGCGAAAGCAAAGCTTTACTCGCTTCATTGAAAATCAAATGCGCTTCGTCTATGAAAAGAACTAATTTTGGTTTTCCGCTGTCTCCTTCTTCTGGAAAAGTCATGTAAATTTCTGCAAAAAGCGAAAGCATAAACGTAGAAAATAATTGCGGTTGATTCTGAATATCTGCAACTCTCAAAACGTTTACCACACCTTTTCCGCCTCTCGTTTGCAGTAAATCTTCTACATCAAAACTTGGTTCACCGAAAAAACTCGTTGCTCCTTGTTGCTCCATCGCTACAATCGAACGAAGAATTGCACCTAAAGAAGCTGGAGAAATAGAACCATAATTATCTGCTAATTCTTTTTTACCTTCTTCATTGTCAGTTACATATTGCAAAACTTTTTTCAAATCATCTAAATCAATGAGCGGCAATGCTTTGTCATCTGCATATTTGAAAACGATGGACATAATACTTGCTTGAGTTTCATTTAATCCCAAAATTTTAGAAAGTAAAACTGGACCAAATTCTGTAACAGTAGCTCTCAGTTTCAAACCTTTTTCTGCAGAAATGGTCATGAGTTCTACTGGAAAAGATTGCGGCTGATATGGCAATTGCGTTTTTGCATATCTTTCGTTGATTTTATCATTTTGTTCGCCTTCTACAGCAATTCCAGAAAGGTCACCTTTGATATCCATCACCAAAGTTGGAATACCTTTATGCGAAAGTTGTTCTACAAAAACTTGTAGTGTTTTGGTCTTTCCTGTACCTGTAGCTCCTGCAATCAGACCATGTCTATTGACCGTTTTCAAAGGAACGGTAACATCTACTTCAGTAATTACTTCTCCGTCTAACATTCCCTTTCCTAGAACGATATATTCTCCTTTTGGTTGATATCTAGAGTTAAGTTCTTCTATAAATTTTGATTTTTCTGCCATTATTTTCTTTTTTTTCAACCTTTAAATTTAAAAAATTTAGAAATACTTCTGCGAAATTATTTTTTAAAATGTATTTTTGCCCTGATTAAAATCATTTGCATAATAAGACAAATTTGTCCTATTTTTGTAATGCAATGAAAAGTGCTATTTCTTTCATATTATCTTCTATCATATTTCTGGCAAGTTTCCAGAACTCACTTTTCTATGTAGATTATCAAATCAATACAGAATTCTACGAAACGTATTGTATTAACAAACAAAAACCAGAATTAGACTGTAACGGTAAATGTCAGGTTAAAAAAGCAACGGAGCAATCTCAAAATCCAGCTTCACAAATTAAATATGCTTTCGAACTGAACATTCTCCCTTCAAAACCCTTAGAAACTGAAATCAGAAATCCTTTTTCTTTGGAACTCAAATCTAAAAAGTTTTCATATAACCATATTTTCACTTTAGATGGTTATACTCACATTCTACCGGATCCTCCGAAAAATTTAGCTTAAACCTAACCACTTTTTTCGCTCAGAACATTTCTCTTTATCATAATTTGATGAAGTGCAGTGACACATGATTATTTAATCTAAATTTTAAAAACAATGAATATTAAACTTTATAGCATTGCTGCAATATTTTTTGCAACAACACATTCTTTATTCGCTCAACAAGAACAAGACAGCACTTACCGAAATATAGAAGTAGTAAAAATTACCAAAGTTTTACCAAAATCTCAAAACAAACAAAACTTAGAAACCAAACAATCTGATTTACTGAATCACGATGCAGGAAAATTCCTGAATTCTATTCCAGAAATTAACGGAATTAAAAAAGCTGGAAATTATGCTACTGATCCAGTTTTGAGAGGTTTCAAATATGAGCAGTTGAATATTGTTATTGACGGAGCAGCTCATGCCGTAAATGCTTGCCCAAGTAGAATGGATCCTGCAGTTTCTCAAGTGAATATGAACATGGTTCAAGAAGCTGAAATTTACAAAGGTCCTTATCATTTCCGATACGGAAATTCTTTTGGAGGAACCATTAATTTCGTAACCCTTGCTCCTGAATTTACAGAAAATTTAAAATTAGGTGGTAGAATTTCTTCTGGCTACGAAAGCAACGGAAACGTTTTTAGAAATGAATTGTTTTCTCAACTTTCACACAAAAAAATTGTTTGGGATTTATTCGGTTCTTATCAAAAAGGAGACCGTTACAAAGACGGAAACGGTGACGAAGTGCGTTCTGCTTTTCTAAGATACAACATGGGAACCAAAGGAAATTTCAAATGGAATGACCAAAATGTAACCACATTACAAATCAATACCAACCAAGGAAGAGATGTAGAATTTGCTGCGCTAAACATGGATTTAATCTATGACAAAACATGGATGTTTCAGTTAAAACATTTGGCAGAATTCAACCAAAAATATTTAAAACACTTAGATTTTAATTCTTACTACTCTTTCGTAGACCATTCTATGGGAACTCCTGATAGAAAAATGGTTTCTGACGTACAATCTACCACTTATGGAGCCCGATTAGAATCTAAATTCGCTTTTGGAAAAAACACTTTCTACACTGGCTTAGATTATAAACATGAAGGCGCGGAAAATATCAGAATGATTATGCCTGCAATGATGCCAATGAGAGACGGAACTTCTTGGCAAGATTCTTCTACTGACCAAATCGGTTGGTTTAATGAATATCAAATCAATTTTAAAAATTCAAAATTAGTAGCTTCTCTTCGTTTAGATTTCAATAAAGGCGATGCGAAAGCACTTTCTAACCTATTCAAAACACTTTACGGAGATGGAAAAGCAGAAAACTTGAACCACAGCTTAAGTTTAGGATATAATAAAAACTTGTACAACCATAATCAGTTAGGAATTTGGCTAGGAAGAGCACAACGCAGTGGAAGTTTAACCGAAAGATATATCAATAGATTTGCCGTAGGAATCGATGCTTACGAATTAGTAGGAAATCCTGATTTAAAACCTGAAACCAACAATCAAATCGACCTTATTTTCACCCATAAAAAAGATAATATTTTCTTTCAAGCAGATGTTTTCTATTCTTATTTAGAAAATTATATTTCTGGAGTGATTGTTCCCATCAAACCATATTCTATGACGGCACCAGGAACCAGACAAATCCAAAATATAGAAAAAGCCTTCAAAACAGGAGTGGAAACCAGATTTAATTGGCAATTTTTACCAAAATTCCGCACAGAATTGGCAGCAGCTTATACCTATGCTGAAGACATGAACACCAATAATCCTTTGCCAGAAATCGCTCCGCTAGATTTCCGCTGGAATGTGTTAGCAGATTTTTCGCCAGTAAGTTTGGGACTTCATTACAGATATTCTGCAAAACAAAGCAGAATAAATCCTACTTTTGGTGAATTTACTACTCCAGAATTTTCTGTGTTTGATTTCACCTCAAAATACAATGTTTTCAAAAATGCTACTTTAAGTTTTGATGTTTTAAACATTTTTGACCGTGCTTACGCAGAACATTTAAACAGAACACTTTCTACCAATAAAAAACAAAGAATTTTAGCGGTTGGTAGAAGCTTTAATATTGGTTTTAGCTATAATTTTTAATACTTTTTTATCTTTTGTGTCTAAAACATTTTAGGCACAAAAGTTTTATTTTTTAGCCTAAGAGAGCCTAGCGAATTTTCCTAGGCTTTACTTTTAGAAGATTGACAAACCTCATCTCTTTTTACACATAGGAATGTCAATATTTTTGCTTAAATTTGTTAATCATCAAAAATAAAAAAATCATGGATAAAGCATTTATTTTATCTAGCATTATAGATGAGTATCAAAAAGTTATTGACAACCTAAAAGCTTCGGTGGAACGTTACAAGCATGAATCTGATATTGACGAAGATAACACGTTAGACCCAGAAGATTATGCCAGACAAACTGAAGCCAAAGATATGCAACTTCGTTTTGAAAAAATGCTGAACGAAGCCAAACAAAATCTGAAATTTTTAGAAGATTCTAAATCAGAAACTAAGGAAATTGCAGAAGCTGGTGCTTTATTAGAGACCGATAAGAATTATTTATTCATAGGGGTTTCTGTTCCAGCATTTAAATTGGGAGATAAGGATGTGATTTCATTCTCAGAAGATGCTCCTATTTACCAAAACGTAAAAGGCAAAACATCAGGCGAAACCATAGAAATGGGCAATAATAACTTTGAAATTAAAAATATTTTTTAAATGTCAAAAACTACAGAATTTAGCGCAACACCAGAACTTCTAAAACAGTTATACGAATACAGCATTATAAAAAATTACGAAGCTGGCGATGTTATTTTAGACGAAAACGCAAGAATTCGCTCTATTCCTATCGTTACCAAAGGAAGCATAAAAGTAATGCGAACCGAAGAAGACGGTAGAGAAATTCTACTTTATTATATAAAAGCTGGCGAAAGTTGCGTAATGTCTTTCCTTGGTGGTTTACATGGAGAAACCTCTAAAGTAAAAGCCGAAGTAGAAGAAGATGCAGAAATATTATTCTTACCTACGGAAAAAGTAGCGCAACTCATTAAAACGCATCCAGAATGGTTGGATTATATTTTCAAATTATACCATAAACGTTTTGAGGAATTGCTAGAAATGGTAAATGAAGTAACTTTCAAAAAAGTAGATGATAGATTGCTCTCTTTGCTTCAAAAAAAATCAGAACTTACCGATTCTAAAATTATCCACACCACACACGAACAATTGGCCAATGAATTAGGAACAGCCAGAGTAGTGGTTTCTAGGCTACTAAAATCGCTGGAAGAAGACGGCAAACTAAAATTAGGAAGAAATAAAATTGAACTTTTATCATAAAAATGCAACTTAAGTTGCATTTTTTTATTTTTACAAAACAGAACTTTGCAAAAATTTGATTAATGGAAATCTTAGGATACTTTTTCGCACTTATCATCGGGTTAATTATGGGAATAATTGGCGGTGGTGGAAGTATTTTAGGCGTTCCCATTTTTGTCTATCTGTTTGATATGAATGCTTTAACTGCAACTACTCTTTCCCTTTTTGTAGTGGGAGTTGCGAGTGCAGTTGGCGTTGCAGGAAACGCCAAACAAGGAAATGTAGATTTCAAAACCGCTTTATTATTTGGGATTCCTTCTGTATTGTCTGTGATTTTTGTTCGCAAAATCATTTTACCCCATCTTCCTGATCCTCTTTTTAGCATAGGAACATTTCCTATTGAAAAAAATCTATTCATTTTAGTTCTTTTTGCTGCTTTAATGCTCATTTCTTCCATTAAAATGATTGTAGGAAACCAAAAAATAGAAACTACGAATCAAAATCCGCAATATCCAATGTTGGTTACCCAAGGAATTGCTGTAGGAATGATTACTGGGATGATTGGAGCAGGTGGTGGTTTTCTCATTGTTCCTGCATTGGTTATGCTGCTGAATTTAGAAATGAAAAAAGCCGTCGGAACTTCTATGATGATTATTTCTATGAATTCTCTTTTAGGTTTTTTAAGCTCTCAAAAAACAGAAATCAATTGGCAATTTCTTTTGATTTTCACTTCAATTGCTGTCATTGGAATGCTGATTGGAATTCAGTTGGCAAAAAAAATAGATGGTAAAAAACTGAAACCTATTTTCGGTTGGTTTGTTTTGATGATGGGAATTTATATCATCATCAAAGAAATCTTTTTTCACTAAATCTCTTTAATAGTGATTCTCTATCGAACTATGTGATTTTTGTTACAGAAATCTATTAAAATTTACCCCATTTTTGTACTACAAATTGCGAAGAAAAAAAAGTCATAGATTTTTTGTTGTAACTTCGTAGTGTAGTAACATATAAAAATAGTAAGATGAAAATAGAACAAATTTATACCGGTTGTTTAGCTCAAGGAGCTTATTACATCGTTTCTGAAGGAGAAGCAGCCATCATTGATCCATTAAGAGAGGTACAACCTTATCTTGATCGATTGGCAAAAGATAACGTAAAACTCAAATACATTTTTGAGACCCATTTTCATGCAGATTTTGTATCTGGTCATGTAGATTTATCTAAAAAAACAGGCGCTCCTATTATTTATGGACCAACTGCTGCGCCAGAATTTGAAGCCATCGTAGCAGAAGACAACCAAATTTTTGAAATTGGAAAAATAAAAATCAAAGTTCTTCACACTCCAGGTCACACCATGGAAAGTTCTACCTATTTATTGATAGACGAAAATGGTAAAAACCATGCTATTTTCTCTGGTGATACTTTATTTTTAGGAGATGTAGGAAGACCAGATTTAGCTCAAAAAGCAGCAAATCTTACACAAGAAGAATTAGCGGGACTGCTTTATGATTCATTGTACAATAAAATTCTTCCTTTAGAAGATGATGTTACCGTTTATCCAGCTCACGGTGCTGGTTCTGCATGTGGAAAAAACATGCAAAAAGAAACAGTAGACACTTTAGGAAATCAAAAACAAACCAATTACGCTCTAAAACAAACCTCTAAAGAAAGTTTTATTGCTGCAGTTTTAGATGGTTTAACCGCTCCACCGAAATATTTCGGTATGAATGTAGCGATGAACAAAAAAGGCTATACCAGTTTTGATGAAGTTTTAGCAAAAGGTAAAACAGCGCTTTCAGTAGATGAATTTGAAACTGCTGCCGAAGAGACTGGAGCTTTAATTTTAGACACCAGAAATGCTGCAGAATTTTATAAAGGATTTATTCCTCAATCGATTAATATCGGGTTGAAAGGAGATTTTGCACCTTGGGTTGGAAGCATGATTGTAGATGTTCAACAACCTATTCTTTTGGTTTGTGATGATTGCACCGAAGAAGAAACCATTACCAGACTTTCTAGAGTGGGATTTGATAATGTTTTAGGATACTTAAAAGGAGGCTTTGAAAGTTGGAAAAATTCAGGAAAAGAAATTGATACCATTCATAGAATTTCACCAGAAGAATTTGCAGAAAAATTCAATGAAAACAGCAAGGTTATTGACGTAAGAAAAGAAGGAGAATATGCTGCAGAACACGTAAAAGATGCATATAGCAAACCTTTAGCGTACATCAATGATTGGGTAGGAAACATCAATCCAGATGAACATTTCTTCTTGCATTGTGCAGGTGGCTATAGAAGCATGATTGCCGCAAGTATTTTACAAGCAAGAGGTTATAGAAATTTCACAGAAGTAGAAGGTGGTTTTAACGGAATTAAAAAAACAGAAAAAGTTCCTACTACAGATTTTGTATGTCAAAGTAAAACTGCATTGTAATGAATATTTTCGAAAAAACAGACTTCACAGGAGATAAACCTTCTGTAGTAAGCATCAAAAAAACGGATAAAGTCAACCTTTTTACCGTAGGCTTATCAGAAAAACAAGTGTTAGCAAAGCATATCACAACCATTCCTGCAACTTTAGTTTTGCTAAGAGGGAAAGTAGATTTTAATATCTCTGGAGAAACCGTAGTTTTAAGAGAAGGAGATGTTTACGAAATCCCAGTAAATGTAGAACACGAAGTGGTAGGAAGAGATATAGAAAATGTATTCTTAATTGTAAAAGAGTTATAAAATTGAATCAATTCGATCAAAATTTTTGGAATTCTCGTTGGGAAAATGGCGAAACAGGCTGGGACATAGGCGAAGCCTCTTCACCTATTGCAGAATATTTTTTGCAAGTAGAAGATAAAGAGGTAAAAATATTAATTCCAGGCTGTGGAAATGCTCACGAAGCAGAACTGCTTTTAGAAGAAGGTTTTACAAACATCACGCTTCTAGACATTGCTCAGAAAGCTTGTGAAGTGATTTCTCAGAAATTTTCTCATCACGAAGTAGAAGTTATCTGCGAGGATTTTTTTGAACATCAAGGAAAATATGACATCATTGTAGAACAAACTTTTTTCTGCGCACTTGCTCCAATTCTAAGAGCAAAATATGTAGAAAAAATGCACGATTTACTTAACGAAAATGGCAAAATCATTGGTGTAATGTTCAATAAAGATTTCGGGAATCCGTTCCCACCATTTGGCGGAATTATAGAAGAATACAAATCTCTTTTCAGCGAAAAATTCAAGATTAAAACATTAGAAAACTGCTACAACAGTATAAAACCAAGACAAAACACCGAAGTTTTTATTAACTTCACTAAAAAATAAAACTCACCATAAAACAAAAAATATGAAAAAAAACATGGGAGCAACAGACAAGTACATCAGACTTTTCGTTGCATTAATTTTAGCAGTTTTGGTTTATCTTAAAGTGATTGAAGGAACTTGGGGAATCGCAGCAACTGCAGTTGCATTCGTTTTTCTATTAACTGGAGCCATCGGCTTTTGTCCGCTTTATACTTTATTTGGCATTAACACTTGCAAAAGAGAGTAAAAATTAAAATTTTGCCAAAGTTGAATTTTTCAAACTTTGGCAAAATTCATCAAAAATTATGGAAAATTTTATTAAAAAATACAAATTAGGACTCATCGGAATCGTATTAGGCGGAATTTTAGGTTACGCTTATTACCAATTTATTGGGTGCAATACAGGAACTTGTGCCATTACTTCTAAACCTATTAACAGTTCGGTTTATGGTATGGTGATGGGTTATCTTATTCTTTCAACTTTCGAAAAAACAAAAGAAAATAAATAAAACATGTTAGGATTTTTAAAAAACTTATTTGGCGGTAAAAGTGTAGATTACGCAGAATTGGTGAAAAATGGAGCTCAAATTATAGACGTAAGAACGTCTGCAGAATTTAATGGTGGTCATGTAAAAGGCGCTAAAAACTTTCCGCTACAATCGCTAAGTCAAAATTTAGGAAAAATCAATAAAAACAAACCTGTAATCACGTGTTGTGCAAGTGGCGCAAGAAGTGCTGCCGCAAAAAGCATTTTACAAAACAGTGGATTTACAGAAGTTTATAACGGCGGCGGTTGGATGAGCCTTAAAAACAAATTATCATAAAATGAGAAATTTATTTAGTGATTGGAATTTGAGAAGAATCGTCTATTTGATTGGTGGAATATGGATTGTAGCGCAATCTGTAATGGATAAAATGTGGATTCTCATACCATTTGGGTCGTATTTTGTTGCCATGTCTGTGTTTAAATTTGGTTGCGCTTCAGGAAATTGTACTGTCACAAATCATAAAAACCTACCGTAGTTTCTCTGTCTTTTTTTAGTAAATTTGTTTTAACTTTTTATAAAACAAAGAGATATGTCACAAAAATTTCAAGAAATCATCAGTTCTGAAAAACCAGTGTTAATAGACTTTTTTGCAGTGTGGTGTCAACCGTGCAGAGTACAATCTTCTGTATTAGTCACTGTAAAAGAACAAGTAGGAGATAATGCCAGAATTATAAAAATAGATGTAGACCAATATCCTGATATTGCTGCTCAATATAACGTGAGAGGCGTTCCTACCCTTGCTCTTTTCAAAAAAGGTGAAATGCTTTGGAGAGAAAGTGGCGTACATGATGTAAATACTTTAGTGAATCTCATCAATCAACACAAATAATCTCATTCATGAGTAATTTTCCTGTTTATAGCGCTTGCGATTTAATTTCTACTGAAAATTCAGAAAGTGAAATCGTAGTTCATGAATTGCAAGATTTATTGACAGAAAAAAGTTTTATTCCAGAAAAACCTCATCGTCACACTTTTCACCAGATTCTGTACGTAGAAGAAGGCGCTGGAATTCATAAAATAGATTTCGAAGACTATTCTATAGATTCTCCCATCATCTATTTTATTTCTGCGGGACAAGTGCATGATTTGAATTTCAAAAAACAAGTGACCAAAGGTTATTTGATTAATTTCAATGCAGAATTTTTCACTTCATTTCTCGCAAAATCTCATTGTATAGATAAATTGCCATTTTTCAGAATTAATGGAAACTTCACTTCTTATCAAATCAAAAAAGACAAAGCTGAAGAACTCAAAGAAATTTTTTACAAAATTAATTTCGAATACAAACAACAAAAAAGAAAATCCGAAGATTTAATCAGAATTTATCTTCTCGAATTGTTTTACTTCATTTTAAACGACGAAGAAAACACAGACGAAAACATAAATATTACCAATCAAAGAATTTTAATCAATAAATTCCAAAAGCTGGTAGAAGAAAACTATACCGCTGAACATTATCCCAAATTTTATGCAGACAAGCTCGCGATTACTGCAAATTACCTCAATTTCGTATGTAGAACTTTTGCAGGCAAAAAGGCTGGAGAAATCATTAGAAACAGGATTATTCTAGAAGCCAAAAGATTGCTCATCAACTCAGAATTAAGCATTTCTCAGATTTCATTTCAATTAGGTTTTGAAGACAATTCTTATTTTACCAAGTTTTTCAAAACCCATGCTAAGATTTCGCCTTCTGAATTCAGACAACATCTTAATAAATAAAAATTACCATTTTCCGAATATTTTTTACAAGAATTTATTGCAATTCTTAGCATACCTTTGTATTGTAAAATTACATACAGAACAAACGCAAAACTTTTCATATTTTTTATAAAAACGCAACTAAAATCATAAAATTTTGTTGCGTTTTTCCTTTATAAAGCCTTTCCAGAAAGCGTTTTCTGACTTTGGCACGGAAATAGAATATCTCATAACAGCAACCCTAAGTTTTTCGAGGCAAGACTTTAGAAGCAGCCAAGAAAAACTTATTTAAATAAATATAATATGAGAAAATTTTATTTTTTATTAGCCGCATTCATCGCATTAGGATTTAGCGCACAAGAAGCAGGAAAAGCTGGAGAATTATTAAAAAACGAGGCGAGCAAAACCGAAACTTCTGCAAAAAATGAAGCTTTTGGCAGAAATAATTCTCAAGATAAATCTTCAGTTTTTAGAAACGATAATGGTTTTAGAAATTCTACAGAAAAATCAAGACCTAATTATAATTGGAACCAAAATTACGCTTATGGTTACGCCGAAGTTTTCTTAAGAATTCCAGAGCAAGGTTACTTTAGCATAGAAATTGGCGACCAAAAAATTTCTAACGCGTCAGGAAAATTTAGATTTTTTGACTTGATGCCAGGAAACAACGTCATTTCTATCTATGAAAGAAATTTCCTAGTGTACAGAACTAGAATCAACATTAAAAACAACACCAGACTGGTTTTAGATTATTTCACACATCAAGGTTTATATCTTCTAGGAACCTACAATCTGAGAAACAACTACGGAAATGTTTGGAATGACACTTGGAACAGTCCTTACGGAAATGGAAACGGGAATTCTTGGGATCCTTATGATGATTATCAAAACGGATACGGAGACACTTACGGAAATGTAATGAGCGAAAGAGAATTCTCTTCTTTCTTACAAATGCTAAAAAAACAGAGTTTTGATGACAGAAGATTAGATTTCTTAAAAAGCCAACTCAGTAGAACTGATTTCAACACGAGACAAATCAAATCTATTATGAAAGAGTTTAGTTTTGACAAAAACAGATTAGAATTTGCAAAGATGGCGTATAGAAATTGTGTAGACAAAAGAAACTATTTCGAATTGTATGACGCATTTGACTTCGAAAGTTACGCCAGAGAATTGAACAAATTTGTTCAAAACCAAAGATAACCCAATCATTCATTCATATATACAAAAAGTCGGTTTTCAGAAATCCTGAAGCCGACTTTCTATTTTGCGGAAATTTCTTACTTTTAACAAAAATATATCATGAAAAAAATCGTCATCCTTATTTATATTTTAATTTTTGGAGTTTCTTTCGCTCAAGAAAAAGATATTTTGAAAGTTTTGCACGAACAACAAACCGCTTGGAATAATGGCGATATTGAAAATTTTATGAAAGGATATTGGAAAGATGACTCACTGCTTTTTATCGGTTCAAAAGGACCAACTTACGGTTGGCAAAAAACGCTAGACAATTACAAAAAAACTTATCCCAATAAAGAAATGATGGGCATTCTAGAATTTTCTGACATTCAAGTGAAAAAGCTAGGTAAAAAACATGCTTATGTTTTCGGAAAGTGGAAACTCATCCGTGCTAATGACACTCCAAATGGAATTTACACCTTGGTTTTCCAGAAATTTAATGACGGTTGGAAAATTATTTCAGACCACACAAACTAGTTGTAGAATGGTAGAGTTGTAGAGAAAAAAACAACTGTAATATTCTATAATTCTCCCATTTTAAAGTTATCTGCATCGTTTAAAAAAGGAAACTCTTTTCTGAAAGTTTCTAATTTTTGCAAATCTAATTCTGCAAAGATTAAATCTCCTTTTTTAGTAGAAATGTCTGTTCCATCTGCAAAAAAACAATGACTGCTTTCTTGATATTTCAAGTTATTTCCGTCTTTGCCAGTTCTATTTAAGGCAAAAACATAGGCTTGATTTTCGATTGCTCTTGCTCTATTTAATGTTTCCCACGCCAAAACTCTGGTTTCTGGCCAATTAGCAACATTTAGAATGACATCATAATCTTTTCTGTTTCTCGCAAAAACTGGAAATCTTGCATCAAAACAAACTTGTAATAAAAGCCTGAATCCTAAATATTCTACCACTACTCTTTCTGTTCCTGCAGTGTAGACTTTATCTTCGCCAGTGTAAGAAAAAAGATGTCTTTTATCGTATTGATGGTAAGTTCCGTCTGGTTTTACAAAATAAAATCGGTTATAGAATTTGCCATTATCCTTCACAGAAACGCTTCCGCCAATTGCAGCATTTTTAGTTTTGGCAAAATTCTTCATCCAAGTCAAAGCTATTTCTTCTTCATCTGCTACTTCCTGAGCTTTCATGTAGAAACCAGTGGTAAACATCTCTGGAAGCAAAAACAAATCTGCTTCTAAATCTTTGAATTTTTCTTCTATCAAAAGAAAATTTTCATGTTTTTCTTTCCAAATAATATTTTGACTTAAACCGATGATTTTCATAATGCTTAGGTTTCAGAATTTTTATAATATTTTACAAAATTATAACAATAGTATTTTTTTTAACAAGATTACTATAAATTTGTCATTAGAAAAACAAAAATTCAAACAAAACTTAAAAATAAATATTCTTATGAAAAAATTAGTATTAGCATTCGCAATGCTGTTCGCAGGACAATTAGCATTTGCACAAGCATGGCAAGGTAAAGGCGACCAAAAATTACAAGTAGGTTTTAACGGTTACGGAAACGGAACTGGGATTACAGGAACTTATGACTATGGAGTTTCCGATGTTATTTCTCTAGGAGCAGGAGCTAATTTTTACTTTGATGGTTATGAAGACGACCACAAAGCTTTCGTTTTTGGCAGAGTAAATTTCCACCTTCAAGATGCTCTTAATATGCCGAGTAATTGGGATTTATACCCTGGTTTAGACGTAGGTATATTAGGAAATACATTCGGACTAGGTGCACACTTAGGTGTAAGATATTTCTTCAACAATAATGTAGGTGCATTTATAGAAGCTGGTAACAATGGTAGCATAGGTTTATCATTTAACTTCTAATAAAAAATTCAACAATATTTAATGGAAAAGACGCTTTTTGGCGTCTTTTTTTATTTGGTACAGTTTTAGTGAGAGAGAATTATTACATTTGCATAACTTTAAAAAAAATAAAATTTAATGGAATTAGCAACGCAGATATTTCAGTTTATATTAAGTATTTCAATTCTCGTTATATTACACGAATTAGGGCATTTTTTACCCGCAAAATGGTTTAAATGCAGAGTAGATAAATTCTACTTATTCTTTGATCCATGGTTTTCATTAGCGAAGAAAAAAATTGGAGAAACCGAATACGGAATCGGTTGGTTACCATTTGGCGGTTATGTAAAAATCGCAGGAATGGTAGACGAAAGCATGGATACAGAACAACTGAAACAACCTGCTCAACCTTGGGAATTCAGAAGCAAACCAGCTTGGCAAAGACTTATCATTATGTTAGGTGGTATTTTCGTAAATCTTATTTTGGCTTGGGCTATTTACACAGGATTGAATTTGTCTGTAGGCGAAAAATACCATGATTTAGCAAAATTCGAGAATGGAATTGCAGTTTCTGAAGAAGGTGCAAAAATGGGATTGATGAACGGCGACAAAATCTTAAAAATAGATGGAAAACCTGCCGTAAGAATGGAAAATTCTATGATTAACATGCTTCTTGCCAATGAAATCACCGTACTAAGAAACGGTAAAGAAGTTTCTTTCGCTCCAAAAGAAGACGGAATTGCTCATATTTTAGGCTCAAAAACGGCTAAATTATACATCACCAATAGATTTGCACCAGTAGTAGATTCTTTAACAGAAGGGCCTGCAAAACAAGCTGGATTACAAAAAGGAGATAAAATTGTAGCTCTTAATGGTAAAACGATTAGATTTTTTGATGAATTTTCAGATGGACTAGCTGGAAAGAAAAACCAACCTATTACTGTAGATGTTTTTAGAAATAATGAATTAAAAAGATTTACTTTCAATACAAACAAAGAAGGAAAAATCGGTTTCAGACCAGATTTTAAACAAGCTGAAGTAGCTTTCAACAACACAGTAACCAATCAAGAATATAGCTTTTTACCAGCAGTTGGTAGAGGTTTTGAGAGAACTGTAGAATCTCTTACCATGCAGATTAAGCAGTTTAAATTAATGTTCAACAAAAAAATCAAAGGTTACAAAAATGTTGGCGGACCAATTGCAATTGTGAAAATGATGCCTAAAGAAATCGATTGGGTTGCTTTTTGGAGTTTTACAGCTATGTTTTCTGCTTGGTTAGCATTCCTTAACTTGTTACCAATTCCAGGATTAGATGGTGGTCATGCCTTATTTACGACTTGGGAACTCATCACAGGGAAGCCAGTTCCTCAAAAAGTTTTAGAAAATGCACAAATGATTGGAGTAATCTTTTTAATGGGATTAATGCTATTAATCTTTGGATCAGATATTTACAAATTTATCATTTCACCATTTTTAAAATAATGTAAATTTTTTCAAAAAATATTTTGCGCAAATAGAAAAAACGTATTATATTTGCACCACTCAAAACAACAAGAGTAGCCTTTTTAGCTCAGTCGGTTAGAGCATCTGACTGTTAATCAGAGGGTCGCTGGTTCGAGCCCAGCAAAAGGCGCCAAAACCATCACAGCAATGTGGTGGTTTTTTGTTTATATTTCATTTTCAATATTTTATAGAAGTTATTCCACTCTAATTTCTCAAGTAAGTGGTCTTTTTGGTTAAAAAAGGCATACTTTTCGGTAAACTCAAAATAGTTTTTAAAATTCATATTCCTTTCTAGAATTTGATGAAATTAAATTTAGATATATCAAATATCATCTCCCGAACTTATTTTGAAATTTAAAAAACTCCAAAAAATCTCATACCTTTGTATTTATGAAACAATTCTCATCAAAACGCAGTATTCAGATTTTAGGACACGTTCTTCAGCAATATGGAATAGACAAAATGGTGATTTCGCCAGGAAGCAGAAATGCTCCACTTGCTATTCATTTTTCAGAGCTAGATTCTTTTGAATGTTTCAGCATCATAGATGAAAGAAGCGCTGCTTTTGTAGCGATGGGAATGGCAAAATCGCTTAAACAACCAGTAGCGATTTCTTGCACCTCTGGTTCTGCTGCTACCAATTATTATCCAGCTGTAGTAGAAGCGTTTTATCAAAACGTTCCACTTTTGGTACTTACCGCAGACAGACCTACAGATTTTGTAGATTTATTTGACGGACAAACCATTCGTCAAAAAGATTTGTTTCAACAGCATTCTTACGGAGATTTTCAGCTTTTGGAAGACGACAAAGAAAATGCAGAAGAAGAGAACTTAAAAATCGTAAAAACCGCGATAGAATTGTGTTTCGAGAAACAAGGCCCGGTTCATATCAATATTCCGCTTACAGAACCTTTATACCAATACGCTACGGAATTGCCAGTTTTTCCTAGCATTGAAAAAACCATTCAGAAAAGAGATTTCGAGATTTCTTCTACTCTAGTTTCTGAATTTAATTTGGCTAAAAGAATTTTGATTTTAGCAGGAACGCTTGACAAAAATCCTGAACTCCAAAGTTTATTGTCGCAATTCGTGAAAAATCATTCTGTAGTAGTGCTTACAGAAGCGAATTCTAACCTCTATCATGACAAATTTTTCAATCATATTGACCGATATGTTTTTAATTTCACCGCAGAGGATTTTAGAACCTACGCCCCAGATTTACTTATTACGATTGGTCAAAACGTGGTTTCTAAAAAAGTGAAAGAATTTTTGAGAAAAGCAAAACCTCAAAATCATTGGCATATTGATGAATTTTGGCAACCGAATACGTATTTTGCTTTGAATCAAGAAATCAAAACAAAACCAGAGATTTTCTTCAGTCAGTTGTTGAAATTTGCCAAATTAGAACCATCAGCTTATTTTAATCTTTGGGATGTTCTTCGTGATAAAAAAGATGCAAAACACGATGAATATTGCAAAACAATAGATTTTTCAGACTTTAAAATTTTCCAGATTTTAGAACAAAAAATTCCGAGTAATTACAATATTCATATTTCTAATTCTTCGGCAATTCGCTATGCAGAACTGTTCCCATATTCACAAAATCACAACATTTATTGCAACCGTGGAACCAGCGGAATAGACGGCTCTACTTCTACTGCGATGGGTTTTGCGATGATGAACGAAAATCCTACAATTTTGATTTCGGGTGAACTCGGATTTTTCTATGATATTAATGGACTGTGGAACAATTACATTCCGCCGTACACTAGAATTATCGTGATGAATAACGGTGAAGGAAATATTTTTAGAATTATTCCCGGACCTACAACTTCTAATGCAATAGACGAATTTATCGCGACCAAACATCAGAAAAACTGCGAAAATCTAGCCAATCATTTCGGTTTTGGATATTTTAAAGTGGAAGACGAAGATACGCTGTTAAGAGTTTTAGACAATTTTTTCAAGCCAGAAGCTAAACCCAAAATTTTAGAAATCAACACGGCTGATATTCAAAACGCAGAAGTTCTGAAAGAATATTTTAAGTTTTTGAAGTAGATATTTTTCAAAAAAATTTCTCGCTGATTTTGCTGATTGAGCAGATTCTTGTGTAAGATTTAAAAATTTCACGCAAAGTTTATCATTCTCTAATCTTTGATTTTCAAAAAAAAGATTTTATAACAACAAAAAACATATAAAAAACATTACGCTCCTACCGAATGCTGTTTTTAGATTACTTCTAATTCTACACACATTAAATTCCCACGGAATAAAGTTTACCGTAAAAGGTTCCGTAGGAACCCAATATGTGTAGGAATGTTTCGTCATAAAAAAGGCGTTCCGTAGGAACGCTATCTGAAAAATTGGTTTATTAAGTTTACTCTCAAAGTTTATAATTTACATTTTCTAATCTTTGACTGCAGATGAAATCTAAATTTATTATTAATCTCTTTTATAAAAAATTAATCTTAAAAGAAGATAAAAAACGTTTATAATCAAAACTGTTATTAAAAAATTAAAATTCACCCAAATACTCTTTTTCAATAAATCAATATTCTTAAGCGTCAAAGAATATTCATATGATTTATAAAAATTAAACATTGAAAATAAATCTATCAGTAAAACTAAGATAGTTAAAATAGGAAAAGGTATTTTTTAAATTTAAATTTATTCATATTAGTTTAGATTCCTACAGAAATCGAAGATTCAACGAAGTCAATGACAAAGTTTACGCTTATTTTTTCAGAAATTAAACATCAAGATAATCAGAACTTTCTGGTAAATTTACAATTCTCTCGATAGGATAAATAAACATATCATCGAAATCATTCATGCCATTAATTAACTGAAAATGAGAAAATTCCTTAATATTTTGAAGTGTAATTTCGGTTTCTTTTATTTTCTTTTCGTGAAGCAAATGTTGGCGCATCACACCGTTTAACAGATAAGTAGTCGGCGTAAACCATTCTTTGCCTTTCAAAAAAAGAATATTGGTATAAGAAGTATCCGTAATGTGATTGTTTTTCACCACAATGATTTCTTCTGTTTTAGCTTTGGTTTTCATGCGTTCAAACTCCTTTCTATCTTCAAATTTGAAAGAATAATCGTAAGAATTATTTTCCACCAACTGAAAATTTTCAATTTCGGGAATCGCATAAGGAATGAGTTGCGTAGTGAATTTTTTATCTAAATCATACACGATGCGCAGTTTGTACAAACCATCTTCATCATGCTCTAAATTTTTAAAAATTTTAGCCAAATCTATAGAACCTTCTTTGCCAAAATGAGCAAAAGTTTGGTTCACTCGTTTTTGGTGTAAGTCAAGCAAAAAGGCTTTTTGGTCTTCTATTTTAATGCTTTCAATGAATCGGGACATAAATTTTATTTTTCATTTCTTGGTATTCATCTGCTAATTTACTCAAATGTGTAATTCCACCGCCACTTCGGAATGTTAAATTTTCACCGTTTTGTTGAATAAACCGAATCATCACACAAGAATCTAAACTCTCACCATCAAAATAACCACAAACTCCTGTATAAAAGCCTCTTTCATAAGTTTCGGCTTCTAAGATAATTTCTAAGGTTTTGGGTTTTGGAGCGCCCAAAATACTTCCTGCAGGAAGTAAGGTTTTCATCAAACTTCCTATTTTATTTTGAAATTCTGGCTTTACTTTTCCCGAAATTTCAGAACTCATTGCATAGAGATTTTTGTTTCGGGTTTTTAAGAAATCTATCCTCTGGAATTCATCTAATTTTACCCAATCTGCAACCATGCTCAAGTCATTTCTGAGCAAATCTACTACCGTGTAATGTTCTGCTTTTTCCTTCACCGAGTTTTTTAGTTCATTTATAGCATTTGGAACAGACGCTTCGATAGTTCCTTTCATAGGATGTGTAAAAATCTCTTGATTTTTAATTTCTACAAAAGTTTCTGGCGAAAAAAAAGTAAAATTCTCTGGGAGTAAAACTTTATACTTTGCTTCAGATTGATAGAAAATTTCTTCTAAAGAAAGATTAGTCTCAATTGGCGTTTCGCAAGTGTAATTAATCAAATAAGAATCTCCCAATTTCAAATGATTTTGCACGATTTCGAAGCCTTTTTGGTAATCTTCTTTGGGCTGAGGGAAAGATTTCCACGAGACTTCTTTTGGTTCAAAAGTAAATGGTTGAATATTTTTAAAATTTGGAAAATCAACCAATATTTTTTGCGCGTCTAAATCTTCTTGACTGAAAATGAGCACTTTTTCCATTAAAAAATCAATCACAAAAAAGAAAGGAACTTTCTGCAGAGAAAGCTCGTCCATTTCTGAAAATTTCTGTTCGTTGATTTTTAACATCGCGCAAATTTACAAATTAGAACTTGAGATTTCAGAATTTTTAAAATTTAAACGGTTTATCGTTTTACGATTTTACGATTGCTCTACTTTACATCAAAAAAGATTACTTTTGCAGCATGAATCAAGAAAATTTACCAAAGGCAAAAATTACTTTAGACGAGGTGATTAATCAGTCTTTTAGATATTGGAAAGCTACGCTTTCGTTTCAGTTTGTGGTGACCGTTTTATATTTTGGGATAATTTTTATTTCAGGATTTCAGTTGGTGCAGTATTATTTTGGAGAAAAATTATATATTTTCACACCAAAACTTTTACAAGATCCTATAAAATTTAATTTAAAAATAAGAGAACTTCTTGCTACGGAAAACGGAAGTTATTTCCAAATTGTTTTGTCATTATTAAAAGCATCACTTTTTCCTTTATTCATTGGTCTTTTCAGAGTTTATACTTTAATTGATGAAGGCAAAAAACCTAACCTGTCAGAAGTTTTAGATGGATATAAAGGAAGTAACTTCTTCAAACTTTGGGGTTATGCAATTTTCTGGAATGTAATTTTCAGTTTGGGGATGTCATTCTTTTTCATTCCAGGTGTTTTATGGGTGTTTCTTACTGTTTTTGTAGGTCCGTTATTGTATTTTACTCCTATGAGAATGCTAGAAGCCATCAATATCAGCGCAAAAGTAGCTTGGGCAAATTGGAAAATTGTTTTACCATGTGCTATCATCGCATTTCTCTTTAGTTATAGCGGATTTATCTTATTTTTCGTAGGATTTTTATTCACTTATCCTTTTTGGAATGCTATTATTTATACGCTGTTCAAAAAATTCTTCAGCATTAAATTTGTATAAAATGTAACGAAACTTTGAGAAAAATAACTAATTTTGGTAGAACTCAATTGAAAAAATTATGAAAAATTTTACCGAAGTAAACCAACCTATTACACCCAAAAAGGAAATAGGAAGTATTCTTTCTCATGCATTCGAAAATTTTACGGGAACTTTTTTATATGCATTAGTCTTTGTAGTCATTTACCTTTTAGCGTATTTTATTTTTAATGGTCTGTTGTCTTTCTTGATTCCAGGCGGTGGAGATTATCAAAATGAAGTCATGAGAGTAATGAATGATTTTGTAGAAGATAAAAAGTATGACCTTAATGCTATTACAGAATTACAAAACAGTTTAGATGCGGCCAGAACTACTGCCGTTATGATTTCTGAAGTGATTTCTAAAAGTATTACTTCTGCGTTATTGGCTCCATTAGTGGTAGGAATTATTTACATTTCTTATCAGTTCAATGCCAAAAAAGAGGTAGAATTCGGTGATTTATTCATTGGTTTCAGGCAAAATACCGCACAAATCATTATTTACGGATTCATTACTACAGCGCTTATTCAAGCTGGCTTAGAAATCAATATGCTGATTGGCATGTATCTTTCTTTTGCTTTTTTTATAGGATTACCGATTGTATTTTTTGAAAATACCTCAGCAATAGAAGGTATTAGAAAATCATTTTCTCTGGTTCATGCTAATTTTATCACGGTATTAGTATTGTGGCTTTTAGCAGGAATCATAGCTTCTGCAGGAGTTTTATTTTGCTTAGTTGGAGTTCTATTTACCTTTCCGTTTTTCTTTACTGCAAGATATTCTATCTATTCGGCGATTTGCGGAGCACCTTACGAAGTAAAATCTTAAAATTTTATAAACAATTTACAGAAAGCAACAGATTTTACTGTTGCTTTTTTTATTAAATTCGCATTAAAACAAAACAAATGCACCCAGACCAAATCAGCAATAACAAAATCCGTCAAGTTTTCATGTTGGCGGTTATTATCATTCTTTCAGCGATAATATTATACAATCTCAGTGATTTTTTGCCTTCCTTGTTGGGAGCCATCACGTTATATATTATTTCTAGAAGTTGGAATTTTAAACTCGTCGAAGAAAAAGGCTGGAAACCTTGGGTTGCAGCATTGGTCATTATCTTAATTTGTCTAGTTATTATTGTGATTCCCACGTATTTCACCATTGAAGTTTTAGTCAATAAAATAAGTGATGCAAAAGCTTATACAGAGAGTATTAACCAATTCTTTTTAAAAATAGAAAGTTATATTCGTGCCAAAACAGGGTTTGAAATATTAAGCGGCGGAAATCTAGAAAAAATCACAGGATTTGCTACGCAAGCTTCCACTGCTATTCTGAATACTACTGTTAATATGATTAGTATAATTGTGGGTATGTTTTTCATCTTGTACTTTATGCTTACTAAAGGAAGATTATTCGAAAGAATTCTTACTTCAATTTCTCCTCTAAAGAAAGCTAATGACCAAAAAATTGGCGAAAAATTCACAAGAATGGTGATTGCCAATGCGGTAGGAATCCCGGTTGTAGCACTTGTTCAAGCCATAGTTGCATTAATTAGTTATTATATTTTTGACGCTCCAAGTCCTTTATTATTGTTTATCCTTACTTTTATTGGTAGTATGATTCCGATTGTGGGAGCGGCTATTATTTATGTTCCTGTCGGTTTATTTATGCTTGCAAGTGGTGACACTTTTGGTGGACTCGGCATTCTAGCTTACGGATTTTTAGTAGTGGGATTGGTAGATAATGTTTTCAGATTTACTTTCTTGAAAAAATTAGAAAACATCCATCCATTAAATACCGTTTTTGGAATTATTTTAGGACTAAAGATTTTTGGTTTCTTTGGTTTAATATTTGGGCCGATTTTAGTTTCTATCACTATTCTGTTGATGCAAATTTATGGAGACGAATTTTCTGAAGAAACTGAAGATTCTCCGAACGACATTGTTCTTCCCGAAAGTGAAACTCCACTTCAGCCAAAAATTGACATTGATATTTAAAAAAATGCAAGGAATTAATCCCGAAATACTAAAAGAAATCTGCGAGGTAAAAATGCCTTTCGGAAAACACGCTGGAATCGTTTTAGCAGATTTACCTATCAATTATTTAGAATGGTTTCACCGACAAGGAATGCCAAAAGGAAAACTCGGCATGCAACTTTCTACGATTTATGAAATAAAAATCAATGGTTTAATGGATTTACTCACTCCAATTCGTGGCGAAGTGAATTATGAAAAACCAAAGAAGAGGGTTTATAAGTTTTAATTTTATGTAAATTCGTAAAGTTGTTGATTTGTAAAACTTTGAATTATTGCTTATTAAAATTTTTAATATTTTAAAAACAATTTTACGATTTTACAACTATTCAATTTCACGAGTTACATTTTTTACCCTTTCAAAGCTACAATCTCATCTCGCAATTTCGCAGCGGTGATGAAATCTAGATTTTTCGCAGCTGCTTCCATTGCTTTTTGTTTTTCGGCGATGAGTTTTTCTACATCTACGCTTCCGTAAGTTTCGCGTTCTTCTGCAACTTGACGAATAATTTCTTTCTGCGTGTATTGAGAATCTGGGAAATCTTTACTTCTTCCCACTAAATTTTCAGAAATTTTCTTATTGAGCGGAGTCGGAACTTTATTGTGTTCTAAATTGTACTGCGTTTGTTTTTCGCGGCGATAATTGGTTTCATCAATTGCTTTTTGCATTGAATTGGTGATTTTATCGGCGTACATAATCGCTTTTCCGTTCACGTTTCTCGCAGCTCTACCAATGGTTTGAACCAAAGAACGACGAGAACGCAACATTCCTTCTTTATCTGCGTCAAGAATTGCTACCAGCGAAACTTCTGGTAAATCTAAACCTTCTCTCAAAAGATTTACACCCACCAAAACATCAAATAATCCCGTTCTTAGATCTTGCATAATTTGAATACGCTCCAAAGTTTCTACATCTGAGTGAATATAACGAGTTCTAATCCCAAATCTGGTAAAATATTTGGTCAATTCTTCTGCCATTTTCTTGGTTAAAGTCGTCACCAAAACACGTTCGTCTTCTTCTACCCTTTTTTGAATTTCTTCAATTAAATCATCGATTTGATTCATGGTAGGTCTTACTTCGATAATTGGGTCAAGAAGTCCAGTTGGTCTGATAATTTGTTCGGTGTAAATTCCGCCAGATTTTTCTAATTCGTAATCAGCAGGAGTCGCCGAAACGTAAATCACTTGATTTTGCATTTCCTCAAATTCTGGAAATTTCAGAGGTCTGTTATCCATCGCTGCAGGAAGTCTGAAACCGTATTCTACCAAAGCTTCTTTTCTGCTTCTATCGCCACCGTACATTGCATGAACTTGCGGTATGGTTACGTGAGATTCATCAATCACCATCAAATAATCTTTCGGGAAATAATCCAACAAACAGAAAGGTCTGGAACCAGGCATTCTTCCGTCCATATAACGAGAATAGTTCTCAATTCCAGAGCAATAACCGAGTTCTTTTATCATTTCCAAATCTAATTCGGTGCGTTCTTGCAAACGCTTGGCTTCAATCGGTTTATCGATGGAATTAAAAAATTCTACCTGTTTTACCATGTCGTCCTGGATTTCTCGAATAGCCGAATTTAAAGTTTCTTTAGACGTAACAAATAAATTGGCTGGATAAATATTAATTTGGTCAAAACTAGAAGTTACGTTTCCTGAAATTACATCAAAACTTTGGATTTTTTCGATTTCATCTCCGAAAAATTGCACTCTAATTCCGTTATCAGCATATGCAGGATAGACATCTATCACATCTCCTTTTACTCTAAACGTACCTCTTGCAAATTCATTTACACTTCTAGAGTACAACGCATTCACCAATTTATGGAGAAAATCTGTTCTAGAAATTTTAGAATTGACTTCTAATTCTATCAAAGATTTATTAAACTCTGTAGGATTTCCGATACCGTAAATACATGAAACTGAAGCAACGATTAAAACGTCTCTTCTTCCAGAAAGTAAACTTGCCGTAGCCGAAAGTCTCAATTTTTCTACTTCTTCATTGATAGACAAATCTTTTTCAATGTAGGTTCCAGACGAAGCAATATAAGCTTCTGGCTGATAATAATCGTAATAAGAAACGAAATATTCTACCGCATTATCTGGGAAAAACTCCTTGAATTCCATAAAAAGTTGAGCCGCCAAAGTTTTATTATGCGCTAAAACTAAAGTTGGCTTTTGAACTTTTTCTACCACATTTGCAATGGTAAAAGTTTTACCAGAACCGGTAACACCAAGCAAAGTCTGATATTTCTCTCCATTTTGTAAACCTTCGGAGAGTTTTTCTATAGCTGTAGGTTGATCACCAGTTGGCGCAAATTCTGAATGGAGTTTGAAATTCATATTTTAGAATAAAGAACAAAGATAAAAGAATAAAGACAAAAAAAAGAGCAGAAATTTCTGCTCTTTAATGATTTAATTAAAAATCATGGTTATTGGCATTTTAAATTGAGATGCGACTGGCTTTCCATTTAGCGTTCCTGGCTTCCATTCGACTCCTTTTAAGGTTTTTTCTAGAGCATCTTTGGCTGCTGTTTTGAAATTTTCATCATCAAATTGATAATTAGCATTATAACTTTTCCCATCTTCAGAAACAATTATGATAAGGACACCTTTTAATGTTCCTTTAGAATTTTTCATTTTACTTCCATCAAAATTTTCAGCTAATTTATTTCTTAATGCTGCAAGTCCTCCAGGAAATTCTGGTTCTGTTTGAGAAGAAATTTCTTTTACAGGAGGTGGAGGTGGAATCATTACTCTATTTTCTTCCTTAACTTTTTCTACCTTTTGCTTTTTAGGTTTAATGGTATCTTTTTTAATTGAGATCATTTCATTTTTAAATGCACTTTTTTCAATATTTGAAACTTGAGTTCCTGAAAATTGTGTCTCTTCTTTTTTAGCAATTTTTTGAAGAGACTTGTTTACTGTATTTTCAATTTTTGCAGGCACTTTTTCTACAAAAGCAAAAAATAATAATGCTGATATTGGTAAAGTCAAGTAAGACTTCATTTTGGCTATTTTAGTTAATTTATTGGTCATCATAACAATTCTTTTTTTAGTGTTGTGTAAATTAAATGGATGTGTAAATAATATTTTTTCTGAAATAAGTTCGTTCAGTATGAGCTTTTGGTAACTAATTATATCTTTATTTTGGCTTAAAACCGCTTCATCTGCCAGAAATTCATGATTGGTAACAATTGCTTTTCTATAAAAAAAGAATGCAGGATTGAACCAAAATACGCAAAGCATAATTTCTATAAAAATTACATCAATGCTGTGTTTTTGATTCACATGAGCTTTCTCGTGAAGAATAATTTTATAATCTATTTTCCCTTCTAAAAAATCACTTTTATTAAGAAAAATAGAGTTCCAAAAACTGTAAGGTGTAAATTTATTTTGTTTTAAAATGAATTGATAATGGTCTTGTTTTATTTTTTCTGAAAATCTAATTTCTTTTATTAGTTTAAAAATTCCCCAAGAAAATTTTAGAAACAGAAGTGAAAATCCTACAATATAAATAGCCCAAAGTATATTTTCTTTAGTAAAAATTGATGGCTCTACCAATTTAGTTTCTGGCAAAATCATGAGTTCGGCATTATTTTGACTAATACTTTCCACCACTTCAATACTTTCGTAAGGAATTGATAGTAAAGGAACTAATACAGAAAATAAAGCACTGATTAAAAGATAAAATCTTTTAAAACGATGGTTCTTTTCTTTTTCTAAAAAAACAAAATACAGTAAAATGAAAATTGCAGAAAGTGCAATCATTTTATAAATATAAGTTTCCATTAGTCTTTCTTTTTCTGAATTTCTGCTTCTATAATTTTCTTTATTTCAATCAGTTCTTTTTCGCTTAATTTAGAATTAGCTGTAAAGAACGACGCAAATTGCGTTACAGAATTATTGAAAAATTTACCAATCATACCTTGCATTTCTTTGGCAAAATAATTTCCTTTTTCTACCAAAGGAAAATACTCTCTAGAGTTGCCAAAAGTTTTATAATCTATCAAATTTTTATTTTGCATCCTTTTGAGCAAAGTTGCAATGGTAGTTGTCGCAGGTTTTGGTTCTGGGAAAGCTTCTATAATATCTTTCATAAAAGCTTTTTCTTTGTCCCAAAGTATTTCCATTAATTCTTTTTCGGCTTCGGTTAACTTATTCATTTCTACAAAAATAAAATTTACTCTACAAATGTAGAATAAATTTTCAAATACACAAATTTATCACAAAAAAAATCGCTAAAAATTTTAGCGATTCTGTATAATCAAATTATTTTTTACTCAAAAGCTCTATCTAAAATTCTGAAAATCTTGAATATAAAGTCCTTTTGCAGCATTCGTAGGATTAAATTTTTGTAGATTTTTATTTTCAAAACTGCTGGTAGAAGTATTACCCATTCTGAATGACTGACCTGTAATAAGCTCTAAAGCCTTTTTCAAAAACGGGTCTTTTACATCGCCAAAAGCAGTTAAATTATTGAAAATAGAATAAGGATTTATTTCATAATTCGGAGCAATAAATTCTGGATTCACATCTTTATCTTTGTTGTAATAAGAAAAAGTAATCGGTTGTAATTGCCAGTTATGCTTCGTATTTCTATTAGTATAAGAAGTGTAATCTTGAGCAGGAGAATCATATAAAGTGATAGAGCCTACAAATTTACCTACTGTATCATAACCAATCGTTACCACATTTACATATTTTTTAAGACACTGAACCGTAAGTTCACTTGCCGAAGCAGTTTGGAAATTTACCAAAACATAAACTTTAGTCAGATTAAGACTATTAATGGTTTGTGTTCCAGATTTTTCGGGTCTGTTATTCACTAAACTGTAAGTATTAACTTGGTTACTCAGATAATCAAAGCCGTCTTCGCTATTATGTTTATTATTAAAATCTAAAAAAACATACGGACTTCCGCTATAATTGCCGTTAATCATTCCTGCCAAAGCAACTGCTGTTTCCAGAGAACCACCTCCGTTATATCTTAAATCTAAAACCAATTCATTGATTCCATCTGCTTTCATTTGAGCAAAAGCAGCATTCAATTCATCATTATAATCTGCTTTGAAAGCATTAAATACCAAATATCCAATATTTTTAGTTCCGTACACTTTTTTCTCGTAATAAGCGATTGGATTTTCGTCTATATCTGCTTGAGTAATCGAAATAGAAGAAGTTTTATCTGTGGTAATAAGTCCTGCACTCGTTAATTGTACCGTTGCTGCCAGAGTAACAGTTACTTGATTGTTATACAATAAGTCAGAATTATTAAGCGTCAAAGGAGAACCATTTACCTTAGTGATTACATCACCACGTTTTAAACCAGCTAAAGCTGCAGGAGAATTAGGAACCACATAATTTACAAGAGCAACTGCGGTAGTATTGGTATTGTCTTTCGGATAAATTCCTATATCAAAACCTCCACTTTTTTCAACTTCGGCAATTTTAGAAGAATATACTACTTCATTATTGTTTTCAATCCATGAAAATCTATCAATGTTACCTCTTTGATAAAGCAAAGAATAGAAAAGCTTGTCTGGAGTTTTTCCATTTAAAAAATTAGCGTACGTGGTTTGATTATCATCAAAAGAATCTGCTAAATTAGGTACATTCGGTTGCCAATAATACCAAGAGTTCATCGCCTTCCAAACAAAATTATTGATTTCATCAGGCTTAGTGGTAGAACCAGAATCATTATTGTCATCTCTAGAACAAGAGACAAATACTAATGTTAAAAATAGTGCGTTAAATAGATATTTAAGTTTCATTTTTTTGAATAGATTTGTAATAAACTTAACGATAAATTTATGAAAATTAGTATAATAAAATCATTTTTGGGAGCAATCTTTATGGCAAGTTTCGCAATTTCTTGTCAATCAAACGTTTTACCAAAGGTAAAAAACGCCACTTATTCTTCTTATTCTAATGCTGACCAAAAAGGATATTGGGTAGAATTTGAACTAAGTCATGATTCTATTGCACCAAAATCTGTAGTGCTCAATAATATTTTACAAGAAATTACTCCAGAAAATAAAACCGATAAAAAATTTAAAGTCAATGTAATAGCTCAATCTACCGCAATTTTCGGGTTCAAACCGAAGTTGGTAGAGAAAGAAAATGGCATTTATTTTGTTACAGATACGGCAGATGTTTTCAGGGCTGTAGATTTCAAATTAAAATAAATTTTATCTTTGCGCCCGTTTTATAACGTTATAAAAATATAAATTATGAAAAAAATTTTTGCAAGCGCAATGATATTTGCCGTAGGTTTTGCAAGCGCTCAAACTGTTGCTTATAAAGGAGCAGGTGATGTAAAAGTAAATTTAGGTGCTAATTTACAAGATGGTGGAACAGGTATTGTTTCTTCTGTAGATTATGGTTTAGGCGAGAGTTTCTCAATTGGTGCACAAGCTGGATATCTTCTTGGCGTAAAAGAAATTGGTGGAGAAATTCCAAAATTCGGAGATAGATTTGACTTAAAAGTAAGATTAAATGCTAATCTTGGAAGCGTTTTGAAACTTCCTTCAAATGTAGATGTATATCCTGGATTAAACCTTGGACTTAAAAATTTCGGTGGACATCTTGGAGCAAGATATTTCTTCGATAAAGGTTTTGGACTTTATACAGAAATGCAATTTCCAATCGCGAAATACAAAAAATCTGAAATTGCTTTTGACGATTTAAACAATCAATTTGCAGTAAATATTGGAGTGTCTTTTGATATCGACAACTAAAAAACTTTATAAAAAATAAAATGCCGAGAAAATTCTCGGCATTTTTTATGCTTGTTCTAGCTTTACTGTAAAATGTCTTAAAATTTCTGATTCCCAAGTGATTCTGTACCCTTTTGTAATCTCATCTCTTCGGTCAAAAACATTTTTAAGCGCTGCTGCGATATAGCGAATATGATTATCCGTATAAGTTCTTCTTGGCAAAGCCAATCTCACCAATTCTAGTTTTGGATAGCGATTTTCTCTGGTTTCTGGATCTCTATCTGCCAAAATAGTTCCTATTTCTACGCCTCTAATCCCAGCTTCTTTATAGATTTCTAAAGCCAATGTTTGCGCAGGAAATTCTTCTCTTTTGATATTCGGAAGAAACTTAAGCGCATCTAAGAAAACAGCGTGACCACCAATTGGTTTCTGAACAGGAATTCCATATTCTATCAAGAGATTTCCCAAAAGTTCTACTTGAGAAATTCTGCTTTCCAAATATGGAAATTCAGTGGCTTCGTCTAAACCTTGCGCAAGTGCAGCCATATCTCTTCCCGCCATTCCACCGTAAGTGATAAAACCTTCATAAATAATGGTAAAATTAGACGCTTTTCTGAAAATTCCCTCGTCATT
>NZ_PTPZ01000002.1:149581-411751 GCF_002943105.1 Cloacibacterium normanense
CTTGCGCAAGTGCAGCCATATCTCTTCCCGCCATTCCACCGTAAGTGATAAAACCTTCATAAATAATGGTAAAATTAGACGCTTTTCTGAAAATTCCCTCGTCATTTAAAGCGATAAAACCACCAATATTCACCAAACCATCTTTTTTAGAACTCATGGTCATCCCAATTCCGTAAGAAAACATTTCTTTACAGATTTCTTTGATGCTCCAATTTTTGTAATTTTCTTCTCTTTGTTTGATGAAATAAGCATTTTCAGCAAATCTCGCAGCATCAAAAATCACCGGAATTCCGTATTGATCCGAGAGTTTTTTAACCGCTTTTATATTTTCCAAAGAAACAGGTTGTCCGCCAGAAGTATTGCAAGTAACGGTAATCAAACAAAACGGAATTTGTTCTTTTGGATAAGACTGGTAAACTTTTTCTAATTTTTGAACATCTAAATTTCCTTTGAAAGGATGAAGATTTTCTATATCAAAAGCCTCATCAATCGTACAATCTACGGCATGAGCTTTTCTGAATTCTATATGTCCTTTAGTCGTGTCAAAATGAGAATTTCCAGGAATCATGTCATTTTCTTTAATCATCGTAGAAAAAAGCACATTTTCTGCTGCTCTACCTTGATGAACGGGTAAAAGAAACTGAAATCCCGTTAATTTTTCGACTTGTTTTTGGAGTTTTTCGAAAGAGCGAGAACCTGCATAAGATTCATCTCCTGTCATGAGTTCTCCCCATTGTTTATCACTCATTGCTCCCGTTCCTGAATCGGTAAGCAAATCGATAAAAACCTGAGAGGATTTTAAATTAAATAAGTTATAATGTGCTTCTTGAAGCCAAATTTCTCTTTGTTCGCGTGTAGATTGCGAAATTTCTTCCACCATTTTTATGCGGAAGGGTTCTGCGTAAGGAAGTTTCATTTTAGATTAAGATTAAGGTTGAGGTTGAGTGAATTACACTACCATTTTTTGACAAAATTTTAAATTTCTAAACCTTTGTCTTTACCTAAATCTCATTCCGGTGCTTTGAAAACGTTTTTATCACTGTGGAAACCTGCCACTCCACCAGAAACTGCAAATTTCATAGCTTCGGCAGCGTTCATTCCCACTACAGGTTTTATGTTTTTTTCTTCAGTGACAATTACCCAGCCAGAAATAGCGTAAGAATGAGGCAAATACACCGCCACAAAATTGTGTTTTTCTACTTCACCCATTTCTTTTTGAGTCAAAAATCCTATTCTCCAGATTTCTGGATTTTCATTGGTTTTTACCCAAACTGGCGTGTTAAATTTCTTTTTATCTCCTACAAATGAAGACATTACATCTTTAGTAGGTGTGTAAATATGTTTTACTCCTGGTGTTTTTTCTAAAAAATGGTCTAAACTCTCGAAAACGACTTTCCCAAAAACAAATTTGTTAAAGAAATAACCTACTCCAGAAATAAATAGAATCAAAGACAAAAAACCAACTCCAGTTCTATTGAGGAAAGGGAAGAATTTTTCAAACGGAATAATGTTATCAATCGTGTCAAAAACCAAAAAAATGAGATACAAAGTCGCGGCGATAGGACCAATGATAATCAGTCCTTTCAAGAAAGATTTCACGAAAAGATTTAAGTAGTCTTCGGGTTTTGGCTTTTTAATTCTCACTTTCTTAAAAATATCGCAGTAAAGATAATAATTTCATAAACTTTCTGATAAAAAATGTAAACTAAATTTTAATGTTTCATTCTACTTTTACCACACCAAAATATTAACAACTATTAAATCACAAGACCTATGAAAAATTTACAGAAAATGAGTGCAAGTTTATTTGCATTATTGGTAAGCTTTTTAGCATTTGCTCAAGAAAAAGCAGTAGAAGTAACCACTTCTACCACTACCACCACAGAAGAATGGTACACTAATCCGCTTTATTGGGTTATAGGAGCAGTAGCTCTTATTGCAATTATCGCGATTGTATCAAGAAGTGGCAACAAAGATTAATCCCTTTAATTTCACCAAAAAGCTCATCAAAAATTGATGAGCTTTTTTATTTTTAACCATGAATGGTTTCTTTATTTCCGTAAGATTTTATGATTTCGCCTTCATATTCTAACCATTCTTCCCAGCGTTTGTTTACTTTTTCTGGGTCGCCTAATTGTCTTGCGAAACCGATGAAAGTGGTGTAATGATTGGCTTCAGAAATCATGAGTTCTTTGTAGAATTCTTTCAGCTCTTCATCTTTTATGTTTTCTGTCAAAACTTTAAAACGCTCACAACTTCTCGCCTCAATCATCGCTGCGAAAAGCATTTTATCTATAATTAAATCTTCTCTACTTCCTTGAATAATGAATTTAAAAAGTTGATTTACATAATCGTCTTTTCTGGTTCTTCCTAAAATATAACCTCTCTTTTTGATGATTTCGTGAACTTGATTGAAATGGTCCATTTCTTCTTGTGCAATTGCCAAAAGTTCGGTCACAATTTCTGTATATTCAGGAATCATGGTGATTAAACCAATCGCATTAGTGGCAGCTTTTTGTTCGCACCAAGCGTGATCTGTAAGGATTTCTTCTAAATTTCCTTCTGCTATATTTGCCCAACGTGGATCTGTAGGTAATTTTAATTTGAACATTTTATTTCTAATTTTTTGCAAATTTACATTAATTCTCGGCAGTTTTCTTTCTTAGAAATTCTAAAACTTTCCAGCCGTAATCGTCTACTTTTTTCAAAACTTCTGCAAAAAGAATAGCTAAAATCACATTCAAAACATATACAATCACCATCAAAATCCAAATATTTACGCTGTCTTTAAGAGGCGGAATTAAAAAATACACTACTGAAGAGCTCATTCCTTGCGCAAAATAATAGAAAATAGCATTTTTCCCGATGTAGTTAATGAAATTGTCTTTGGTGATTTTCAATCGGTTATACAATACAAAAATGGTCACCAAAGAAAGTAAACTCCAAACAATGTAAGGAATTTTTGGCGGAAACTTTTGCTTATTGAATTTATAGAAAACTTCGTTCCCAAAATACCAGAAAACCAAAACCAAACTCAAAGCTACCAATCCATACAAAACAGGAACAAAAACATTTTTAATTTTTTTTCCTTTTAATTGAGTGGCGATTAAGAAAATGGCAAGATAAAAAGCAACATAACCAACTTGTCCGCTCGGATAATATGGCGCAAAGTTTTTCATCACATCATTATCAATATTGAAATAAACAGTGAGCGCTAAACAAACTCCTATTAACCATTTGATATGTTTTGGGAAAAATTTCAAGGCTAAAACTCCAAAAACAGTTACAATGTAATAGACTTTAAGATACCAAAAACTTCCCATCACCACAGGAAAACTATCACAATTGCTATAACTATGAAGCCACCAATTGCCAAGCATATCCCAATTAAATGCTGAATCTAGATTAGGTACACCATATTTAGTTCCGAAAACGGTGTAATAAGATTGCATTCTTTCTGCTCCAAAAATATTAAAAATTCCGAGTTTCATAAATCCATCCAAGAAAAATAAGAACGTCACGAAAATCATATAGGTGACTTGAAGTTTCAGCAATCTGTACAAAGTTTTCTCTACATTATTCCCAGAAGTTAAGCCACTTAAAGCAAAAAACACCGGAACGTCTATGAGTAAACTCAGCGTTCTCACTTCCGAAGGAAGATAAAGTTGACCACTCCAAAAAGCGGTATGAATAAAAATAATAGAAAGAGTAGCCAAGCCTTTGGCAAAATCAATGTAGAGGTCTCGTTTCATATAGTTTATTAAGTAATTTCAAATTTACAATTTATCAGTGTAAATAAAAAATTTTAGCATTATTGTGGATAACTCAAAAATATTTCTTACTTTTGCACCCTGAATTAACTAAAAAAATTATAAACAATGTTAGCAATCGTAGAGATAGCAGGGCTTCAATACAAAGTTGAGCAAAACCAAAAGTTGTTTGTAAACCGTCTAAAAGGAGAAAAAGGAGACAAAGTTTCTTTTGACAAAGTTCTTCTTACTATTGACGGAGCAATCACTGTAGGTGCCCCAGCTGTAGAGGGTGTTTCTGTTCAAGCAGAAATCCTAGACCATGTACAAGCAGATAAAGTAATCGTTTTCAAAAAGAAAAGAAGAAAAGGTTACAAAGTGAAAAATGGTCACAGACAACAATTAACTCAAATTCAAATTGTATCAATTGGTGGTGCAGATGCTCCAAAAGCTAAAAAAGCTACCAAAAAAGAAACAACTGAAGAAGTAGTAGCAGAAGAAAAACCAGCTAAAAAACCAGCTGCTAAGAAAACTGCAAAAAAAGACACTGAAGATTAATTTTAAAAACCAAAAAACCTTAAAATAAAATGGCACACAAGAAAGGAGTTGGTAGTTCCAAAAACGGTAGAGAATCTCACTCTAAAAGATTAGGTGTGAAGATTTTCGGTGGACAAAACGCTATTGCTGGTAATATTATTGTAAGACAAAGAGGTACTCAACACCACCCAGGTGAAAACGTGGGAATGGGTAAAGACCACACTTTGCATGCATTAGTAGACGGCAAAGTAGTTTTTACTAAGAAAGCAAACAACAGATCTTTTGTATCTGTAGAACCAAACGCATAATTTAAGCGTTATAAAAATTTAGAAACCTCAGCTTTTCGCTGAGGTTTTTTTATGTTATTATTCATCAAAAAATTTCTTTGTCATTGCCTTGAAAATCTGTAACTTCGCTACCCTTTTTATTTAAACTTTTTATGAAGAAAATATTATCAACTATTGCATGCATTTTATTTTTATCAACCAATGCCCAAATCAAAATTTTATTTGATGCTACAAAAGCCGAAATGGCAGGAAACGCAGATTGGGTAATTGATGCAGATTCTAAATCTGGTGGAGAATCTAATCCACAAAGAATTCCCACTCCTGCACAAAGCGGAATTACCGCTTCTACCTCAGAAACTTATTGGACTGGCGGAATAAGTGCATGGGCAATTGATTTAGTAAAACAAGGATACTATGTAGAAACACTCCCAAAAACAGAAGGTGTAATTTCTTATGGAAATCCAAATAACGACCAAGATTTATCTAATTACAAAGTATTTATCGTTACCGAGCCAAATAGCCAATTTACGATGGCAGAAAAAGACGCTATTATTAATTTCGTGAAAAACGGAGGCGGACTTTATATGATTGCCGACCATGACAATAGTGATAGAAATGGTGACGGTTGGGATTCTCCAGCCATTTGGAACGATTTAGTTTCTACCAATTCTGTAGTTGCCAATCCTTTCGGGATTACCTTTGATGTAGTAAGTTTTTCACAAACCACTACTAATTTTGCGAATATTCCCTCTAATACTATTTTAAATGGAAGTGCTGGAACTCCTAGAGCTATGCAGTTTTCTGCGGGTGCAAGTATGATGCTTAATAAAACCGCTAATCCTTCCGTTCAAGGTTTGGTTTTTAAAACAGGAGCTTCAACCACAGGAACCACCAATGTAATGTTTGCTACTGCAACTTACGGAGCTGGGAAAGTCTGTGCATTAGGAGACAGTTCTGTTCCTGATGATGGAACTGGTGATACTGGAGACACATTGTATGATGGCTATTTCACAGATGCTTCAGGAAATCACAGACCTCTTTTAATTAATTCTGTAATTTGGCTAGCTACATCTTCAGGATTAGCCACAGATGACATTATGAAACCAGAACTTTCGGTAAATATTTATCCTAATCCAAGTAGTGATTATGTTTATGTGCAAAGCAAAAATTCAGAAAAATACCACTTAACCTTAATCGATTCTTCTGGAAAAGTTTTGCAAAGTATTCCTAACACAGACAAGATTAGCATAACCTCTTATCCTAAAGGAATTTACTACTTAGTCATCAAAAATGATAAAGGTTTTAAAAACTTTAAAGTCGAAAAAAAATAATTCCACACCAACCGAAGAACTTCTTCGGTTTTTTTTATTTATTTTTGAGAAAATTCTCAACAAATGAAAATCAATACATTCACTATGGCATTAGCGGGATTATTCCTCGCCTCGTGCTCATCACAAGTTATGAAAAATTCATTGAACTATCCTGAAACCAAAAAAGTAGAACATACGGACGAATATTTTGGGACTAAAGTAGCAGATCCTTACCGATGGTTAGAAGACGATCGTGCTGAAGATACTAAAGATTGGGTTCAGCGTGAAGTGGCTTTTACACAAAATTATCTTAGTCAAATTCCGTTTCGTGAAGAAATTCGTGCACAGTTAAAAAACATTTGGAACTACGAGAAAATCTCAGCTCCATTTAAAGAAGGAGATTATACATATTTCTACAAAAATGACGGTTTACAAGCACAATCTGTACTCTACAGAACAGATAAAAATGGCAACACCGAAGTTTTCCTTGACCCAAATAAATTTTCAGAAAAAGGAACTACTTCTATGTCTGGCTTGTCTTTTAACAAAAAAGGAACACTTGCAGCTTACAATATTTCTGAAGGAGGAAGCGATTGGCAAAAAATTGTCATCATCAATGCAATTACCAAAGAAAAAATAGACGAAACCATTACCGATGTTAAATTTTCTGGCGCTTCTTGGTTGGGAGACGAAGGTTTTTTCTACTCTAGTTACGGAAAAGTACAAGGCTCTGAACTTTCTGTAAAAACAGACATGCACAAAGTCTATTTCCATAAATTAGGGACCAAGCAATCTGAAGACAAACATATCATCGGCGATGAAAATTTCAAACGCAGATACATGAACATTGGCGTTTCAGATGACGAAAGATTCTTGATTCTAAGTGCTGCAACTGCAACCAACGGAAATGAATTGTACGTCAAAGACCTTAAAAACAATACAGATTGGATTGCTATTCAAAAAGGATATGATTACAATACCGATGTTTTAGACACCAAAGGAGATTTTATCTACATCATGACCGATAAAAATGCTCCAAATATGAAATTGCAGAAATTTGACATTAAAAACCCTTCTGTTTGGACAGACGTTATCCCAGAAACCGAAAACGTTCTAAGCGCTTCAACTGGTGGTGGTTATATCTTCGCTAAATATATGAAAGATGCTGTCTCTTACATGAAACAGTTTGATTATAACGGTAAATTAATTAGAGAAATCACTCTTCCTGGAATTGGCACCGCTTCTAATATTGGAGGCAAAGAAACTGCAAAAGAATTGTATTACTCTTTCAGCAATTATATCACGCCGGGAACTACTTATAAATTTAATGTAGAAAATGGAACTTCTGAAATTTACCAAAAACCAAATGTAAAATTCAATCCAGAAGATTATGTTTCTGAGCAAGTATTTTTCACTTCAAAAGATGGAACAAAAGTGCCGATGATGATTTCTTACAAAAAAGGAATTAAACTAAACGGTAAAAATCCATCTATTTTATACGGTTACGGCGGTTTCAATATTTCTGTAACTCCAAATTTCTCAGTAGTGAATGCAATCTGGATGGAAAATGGCGGAATTTATGCCGTTCCGAATCTTAGAGGAGGAGGCGAATATGGCAAAAAATGGCACGTTGCAGGAACACAAATGCAAAAGAAAAATGTTTTTGAAGATTTTATAGCTGCGGGTGAATATTTACAGAAAAACGGCTACACTTCGCCAGAATTCATGGCACTTTCTGGTCGTTCAAACGGTGGTTTATTAGTTGGCGCAACTATGACGATGAGACCTGATTTAGCGAAAGTAGCTTTCCCAGGGGTTGGTGTTCTTGATATGTTGAGATACAATAAATTTACAGCAGGAGCTGGTTGGTCATTCGATTACGGAACAGCGGAAGATTCAAAAGAAATGTTCGAATATTTGAAATCTTATTCACCAGTTCACAATGTGAGAAAAGGCGTTTGTTATCCTTCTACGATGATTATCACGAGCGATCATGATGACAGAGTAGTTCCGGCGCACTCTTTTAAATTCGGGGCAGAATTACAAGAAAAACAAAGTTGTAACAACCCTGCTTTAATCAGAATTGAAGTAAATGCAGGACACGGAGCTGGTAGAAGTACAGACCAAGTCATCGGCGAAAACACAGATTTGATGAGTTTTGCACTCTATGAAATGGGAATTAAAGAATTGAAAAAATAATTACTAATCTACCATAAAATCAAACCGCAGAAATTTCTGCGGTTTATTTTTTGAATAAATTTTTTAAAAATCCTTTTTCTTTTTTAGACTTTTCTTTTTGATTTCCAGAATCTTGCAAACCTAACTTTTGCTTTACCTGTTTTACCGTTTTCTCGATTTTTTCTACATTTTTACCCACCAAAGTTTTCTTTAAACCTTCTTCTACTCCTTTCCAAAGCAAATTAAAAAATGACTTCGTAGGATTTCTAGTGGTGTGAACTTCTACATTTTCTGTTTCGGATTTAGAATTGGTTCGGACGATTAAATTTGTAACGGCACTCATCAATTTCTTCTCTTTTCTCGTCTTTTCATCTAAAACCGTCACCTTCACATTTTCATGTTTCATCGTGTAATTTCCAGAAATCTCATTTCTGTTTCCTTTGAAATTAAATCGCACTTCGTGAATATTCCCTTCTACTTTTTTATGAGAATAGGGTGTAACAAAAGCGTTAATACTTTCGGCTGGTAAATCATTAATTTGCCCTGAAATCGAAAAGTCATCCTGAAGATTTGCCGTATCAAAACTCCAGTTTACTTTCATAGGCGCTACATTCATAAATTGGGTGTGAATTTTAATCGGAACAACCGTATTTTTGAAACCTTTATTTGAATTCAGATTCTGTGCATTTAAATTAAATTGGCTAAACGTCAATCTTCCAGGTTTATTTCCATTCGGCAAATCTTCTTCATAAACAAAATTTGAATTTCTAATGTTCAAATTTTTCACCAAAAGAGGAAATTTTATGGAACGGAGCAATTCACTGTAAAGTTTTTTTCTAGTTAGATCATCTTTAGGACTTTTACTTCTATAAATTTGAGCTTGTAAATTGATAATCATTACATTATCAACATTTATTTTCGGTTGGCTATCTTTTAATTTCCAATGAAAATCAGTAATTCTCGTTTGTGCAATTTTTACATTATACCAATCTTTTTCGGTAGAAATTTTAGAAGTAAATTGGGTTTTAGTAAACTTGGGCTGTAAATGCAATCCTCTTAAATCCATAGAATTTTTTTGAAAATCAGCATTATTAATGAACAACTGATAGAATTTTCCAGCATCTAAAAATATATTTCTTCCCGAAATTTGGTGATTTTCATATCGAAAAGGCAATTCATTTTTGGGATTTTTTTCATCTAAAACCAATTGTTCAAAATGAGCATTCACATTGTCTACGGAAAATTTGTTTTGTCCGTTTTTGATAATTTTTGCTTTTCCATTATCAAAGAAAACATTTTGTAATTCAACAGTATAAATAAAAGGTTTATTTTTGTTTTTATTCTGATTTTCAGATGTATACATCGTTAAATTCGGTTCAGAAAACCGAACTTCAGACAAACTGATTTTATTCTTCTTCAGCACAATATCTTTGAAATTCATTTTTTGAGAAGAAATATCCAAAAGTGATTTTCTAGGGAATTTTCTCGAAGATTCAGAAAAATTCATCAAAGGTTTCATTGAAAAATCTGTAACAGACATTTGTCCATTTTCTGTATTAATTTCGGAAGCTGAAATGTGATACACTTCATCTGGATAAAATTGAAATGCTTTACTTTTTATAGAATATTGGTCAAAAACAATGGGCAATTTACGCGACACCTCTTTCTCTGTAAGTTTCAGATTTTCAATATTTAAACTTAAATTTTCAATTGACAAAAATTTACTTTTATCAAATTTTAAAATTTCAATATTGCCGTTTTCAATCATCAAATTTTTAGAAATCAAAGGTTGCTTATTTTTCTTATCACCTTGTTGATTTTCAGGTAGAACAATCTGAAGATTTGGACGAAAAAGCTTTAAGTATTTAGCATTAATTTTCTTATTTAGAATGGCATCATAAATCCCTAGATTTGAAATAAAAAGAGAATCTACAGTTCCGTTAAGCTGTAAAACGTTTTGATTATCTGTGATTTTTGGAGTAATTTTAAGTTTACTTGCAGAAATATTTCCGCTTACAAATTCTATGTTTAAATTCTGATAATGAATATGATACGGGGATTTATTTTCGATGTACTGCGGCAAATGATGCTGCAACCAATAATGGAAATACAGATTTGCCGAAACCAAAAGCACAGCAAACCCAAAAATAACGGAAAATAGAATTCGTAAAGCTCTCTTCATAGAGCAAAAGTATTTGGTTATTAGCTTTTTGGGTTACAAGATTACAGCATTTTCTTATTTTATTTTAAGTTTTATAATTCAGTTATATCATTGAATATCAAGTTCAATCACATAACCTTCGTGGCTTCTCACATTGATAAAATCTCCTTCATTAAAATACAAATACTGTCCTTTAATTCCTTTTAACACCCCTTCAAACTCTGGTTTAGAATCTAGGGTGAAAGAATTAATTTTCGCAGGCGGTTCATACGGAAAGTCTAAACGCACCATTTCTTGACCATCAATCGAAAAATTTTTAAAATCTTTAGGAAAAAGTTCCGCAATCTGGTTGCGAAAATCCAATAAATCTACATCGCTTTCTCTGTCGTCTTGAAGCATTTTTCTCCAATTGGTTTTATCTGCAATATGTTTTTTGAGCTCTACTTCTATCATTCCCGCTTCGTAGCGGTTTTCAGTTTTTGCAATCGGCAAGGCAAAAGTCGCACCTTGATCAATCCAACGAGTTGGAACTTGACTTTCGCGCGTTACCCCAACTTTTACATCACCTGTATAAGCCAAATAAACAATATGCGGCTGCAATTGTATCTCTTTTTCTATTTCTAAATCACGCTCTTCAATCCCAAGATGTGCTGTAGAAAGTTCTGGCTTCAAAATCGTATCACTTGCATAAGGACTTTCGAAAAAACATTTTTTACAAAATCCCATTCTATAGATTTTTTCATCTTTACCACATTCTACACACTGATAGCCAACATGTTTTATTGTAAAATTTTTACCAAATAGCTGATTCATAGAAATTAAATCTCCTGAAAGATTGAGGTAATACTGAATTGGATTCCCGAGAACGGAAGACATTTTGAGAATTTGTCCTTTAAATTGCATTGCGAAAATTTTGAGTAAAAATAAGGAAAAAGATATTAAATGTTTCGCTGATTTTACTGATTGAGCATAATTATAAAGAATCAGCCTAATTTGCTCAATCTGCGCAAAAATTTATTTTATATTTGACCATAATCATTTCCAAATTCTTAAATTTGCTATTCTTTGTAAAACGCACAAATGAATTATTTAGTAACAGGCGGTTCTGGATTTATTGGTTCACATTTGGTAGAACATTTGTTGAAAGATGGACATTTTGTCATTTTTGAATAAAAGCTTTATATTTCCTTAAATTTTTAAGTCAAAGCGATAACTAATTTCACTATTCACCCAAAACAAAATACCAAAATGGCATAAAAATTTTTGTGGAATGGTTTTTGAGAAACAGATAAAACAATTATATTAGAACATTATTAAAAATTAAGTTTAGATTTTATAAATCTGTTGAAAATCAGATAGAAAAATTTTGAAATCTCACCTAATTTTATACTTTTGCAAAAAATTTAAATATTATGTATTGGACATTAGAATTAGCTTCATATTTAAGCGACGCACCTTGGCCGATGACTAAAGCAGAGCTTATCGATTATGCTATTAGAACAGGTGCACCAATGGAAGTAGTAGAAAATCTTCAAGCCATTGAAGACGAAGGAGAAATCTATGAAAGCATAGAAGAAGTCTGGAGTGATTATCCTACAGACGAAGACTTCCTCTGGAACGAAGACGAATACTAAAAAATGCAGTCGGCTGTCGGCAATCGGCAATCGGCTTTTTTTTGAATTTTTATAAATTTAACATTAATATGGCTGAAGCAATTTGCTACTAGCCAAAAGCAATTATTATGAGTTTTTTAAATAAAGTTCTTCAAGGATTCTTAGGCGACAAAAACGCTAAAGACCTCAAAGAAATCAAAAAAGTTGTAGACAAAATTAAGAAAGTAGAGCCAGCAATTGCCGAGCTTTCGGATGATGAATTGAGAGCAAAAACTCAAGAATTCAAAGATAAAATTGATGCAGCTACAGAACACATTACCAATCAGGTAGTAGAAGTTCATGAGCAAATTGCAAAATCTTCTGACATAGACGAAAAAGAAAAACTTTTTGGGCAAATTGAAGCGCTGAAAAAGGATTCTTATCAAATTGAAGAAAAAGTTTTGAACGATATTCTTCCAGAAGCTTTTGCGGTTATCAAAGAAACTGCAAGAAGATTGGCTCAAAATGGTGGACTTACCGTTACAGCAACTGAGCATGACCAAGAATTAGCTGCTGCTAAAGATTTTGTAGAAATTAAAGGAGACAAAGCTTTCTGGAAAAATAAATGGGATGCTGCTGGTAAAGAAGTAGTTTGGGACATGGTTCACTATGACACTCAATTTATCGGTGGGGTTGCACTTCACAGTGGTAGAATCGCCGAAATGGCAACTGGTGAAGGTAAAACTTTAGTAGGAACGCTACCTATTTACTTAAATGCACTTCCTGGTCGTGGTGTTCACGTAGTTACTGTGAATGATTATTTGGCAAAAAGAGACTCGGCTTGGATGGGACCAATTTATCAGTTCCACGGTTTAAGCATCGATTGTATCGATTTACATCAACCCAATACAGATGCAAGAAGAAAAGCTTATCAAGCAGATATCACTTATGGAACCAATAATGAGTTCGGTTTTGACTATTTAAGAGACAACATGGTTTCTTCGCCTGAAGAATTAGTTCAAGGTGAATTAAATTTTGCAATTGTAGACGAAGTTGACTCAGTATTAATTGATGATGCGAGAACTCCATTGATTATTTCTGGGCCGATGCCTCAAGGTGACAGACAGGAATTCGATGTGTTAAAACCATCTGTAGATAGAATTGTTGCCGTTCAGAAACAAATCGTTTCTAATTTATTAACCGAAGCGAAGAAATTAATTGCAGCAGGTAATAAAACAGACGGTGGGTTTAAACTTTTGCAAGCTTACAGAGGTTTGCCTAAAAACAAACACCTCATCAAATTCCTTTCAGAAGAAGGAATAAGAGTGCTTTTACAAAAAACAGAAGGGGAATACATGCAAGACAATAGCAAGAGAATGCGTATTGTAGACAAAGACCTTTATTTTGTAATCGACGAGAAAAATAATCAAATAGACCTTACAGACAAAGGTGTAGAATATATGTCTCAAGGGAACCAAGATGCCAATTTCTTCGTTTTAGAAGACATCGGAACCTTGATTGCTGAACTAGAGGCAAAAAATCTTACTAAAGAAGAAGAATTTGCTCAAAAAGAAGAACTTTTCAGAAATTATGCTGTAAAATCTGAAAGAATACACACGTTAAGCCAGTTGTTAAAAGCATATACATTATTTGAAAAAGATGACGAATATGTAGTCATCGATGGAGAAGTAAAAATTGTAGACGAGCAAACTGGACGTATCATGGAAGGAAGACGTTATTCTGACGGACTTCACCAAGCGATTGAAGCTAAAGAAAATGTAAAAATCGAAGCAGCTACTCAAACTTTCGCTACCATTACGTTACAGAACTACTTCAGAATGTATAATAAATTAGCTGGGATGACGGGTACTGCAGAAACTGAAGCAGGCGAATTCTGGCAAATTTATAAATTAGACGTAGTAGTAATTCCTACCAACAGACCTATCATCAGAGATGATAGACAAGATTTAGTTTATAAAACCAACAGAGAAAAATTTAATGCTGTAATTGACGAAATCGAAAGACTTACAGCGGCAGGAAGACCAGTACTAGTAGGTACAACTTCTGTAGAAATTTCTCAGTTCTTGTCAAAAGCGCTTCAATTAAGAAAAATTCCGCATAATGTATTGAATGCGAAATTGCACAAAAAAGAAGCAGACATCGTAGCTGAAGCTGGTAGAGCTGGTGTAGTAACCATTGCTACCAACATGGCTGGTCGTGGTACCGATATTAAATTGCAAGGAGACGTAAAAGCAAACGGAGGTTTAGCAATTATAGGTACAGAAAGACACGATTCTAGACGTGTAGACAGACAGTTAAGAGGTAGAGCTGGTAGACAAGGAGACCCAGGAAGTTCGCAATTCTATGTTTCTCTGGAAGATAACTTAATGAGACTTTTCGGTTCTGAAAGAATCGCAAAAATGATGGATAAAATGGGACACAAAGAAGGCGAAGTTATTCAGCACTCTATGATTACCAAATCTATCGAAAGAGCTCAGAAAAAAGTAGAAGAAAACAACTTCGGTATCAGAAAAAGATTGCTGGAATATGATGATGTAATGAACAAACAACGTGATGTAATCTACAAACGTAGAAAAAATGCATTGTTTGGCGACCATTTAAAATATGACATCATTAATACCATTTATGATGTAGCAGCATCTATCGTAAGCAATACAAAAGGGGGCAACCAATTCAAAGAATTTGAATACGAAATCATCAAATTCTTCACAATGGAGGCTCCACTTACTGAAGCTGAATTCAAAGCAAAAACTGAAAGAGAAATCACAGATATCGTTTTCAAAAAAGCTGAAGAAGACTACAAAAACAGATTGGTTTTATTGAAAGAAAACTCTTTCCCAATCATAGAAAATGTGTTTAAACAGCAAGGTCACATGTTCAAAAACGTACAAGTACCTTTCTCTGACGGAACCAAAACACTTACCATCGTTACTGATCTTAAGCAAGCTTATGAAACACAGTGCGAATCTATGATTAATGATTTCGAGAAGAATATCTGTTTAACCATTATAGACGAAAACTGGAAACATCACCTTAAAGAAATGGATGATTTACGTAAATCTTCACAAGGTGCAGTTTATGAGCAAAAAGACCCATTGGTAATTTACAAACAAGAGTCTTTCCATTTGTTCAGCGAAATGATGGATAAAGTAAACAAAGAAATTATTTCTTTCTTATTCAAAGGAGAAATCCCAACTTCTTAAGACCAAAAATACATATATTGATAAAAAACCGAAGAAATTCTTCGGTTTTTTTTTGAAATTGATTACAATCAAGATTTTCTGAGAAAAATTTTAATACTTTAGCAGTAATTAAAAACAATACAATGAAAAAACTGATTACAATTTTTACTCTAGCTGTTAGCACGTTTACATTTTCTCAAAATTCTACAACTTTAAAATCAAATGACATTGTGATAAATCCTGTTGCATTAGTTTTAGGAGCTGTAAATGTAGAATACGAAAGAATTATTTCAGAAAATTCAGGAATTGGAGTAACCACTTCTTTTCTTCTTGATGACTATATAATAGAAGATAATAATGGGTTCAGTATAACACCTTATTATAATTATTATTTTGGTAAAAAAAGAGCCAATGGTTTTTATATTGGCGGATATTGCAGCATTAACAGTGGAGATGTAGAAAAATCTTATTATGTTTCTTCTCAATATGGAGGATACACGATGTATACTACAGAAAAAGAAACCAATTTTGGTGTCGGATTTAAATTTGGAGGAAAATGGGTGGTAAAAAACGACATTGTCTTAGAAATCGGAACAGGATTAGGACGAAATTTTGGAGGCGAAAATAAAGTAAACACCACAGGAATGTTAGGAATTGGCAAAAGATTTTAACTATTATTAAAATAAAAATTAAAACAACAACGTTATTTCTAAATGAAAAAGTTTTTTATATTTTTGATGAGTATTTTACTGATTTCTTGTAACGGACAAGAAAATAAAGTTTCAAAGAAAAAAAATCTTAAAATGGAAAACAAAAATCTAGAATATGCTACTTTTGGTGGCGGTTGTTTTTGGTGTGTAGAAGCATGTTTTGATATGCTGAAGGGTGTAGAATCTGTAACTTCTGGCTATTCTGGTGGTCATAAAGAAAATCCTACTTACGAAGAAGTTTGCACAGGAGAAACAGGTCATGCAGAAGTGGTACAAATCGCCTTTGATCCTTCTGTAATTTCTTTTTCACAATTGTTAGAATCTTTTTGGTTCCTGCACGATCCTACACAATTAAACAGACAGGGTGAAGACATCGGCACACAATACCGTTCCGTAATTTTCTATCATTCTGAAAAACAAAAAGAAGAAGCACAAGTTTCTATGGAAAATTCAGAAAAATCTGGAAAATGGAACGGAAAATATGTTACTCAAATCGTTCCTTTTGAAAAATTCTGGGGCGCAGAAAAATATCACCAAAATTATTTTGAAATCAATCCTAATCAGCCATATTGCAGCGCTGTAGTAGGTCCAAAAGTAGCCAAATTCAAAAAACATTTCGGCGAACTTGGGTTATTGAAATAAAGAATTGAAAAATTTAACTTTTGAGCAGACTAAAAAGTCTGCTCTTTTTTTGTAATTTAGAGTAAAAATTTTCCCGTTGAAAAAACTAATTCCACTTTTATTTTTAACCATTATATTTTCCTGCATTAAAAACACTGTAGAATCTGATTCTGCAAAAAATAAAACGTATTTAAAAGCCACAGACTTGAGAGATGCTGGCGAAAAAGACTCTGCTTATATTTATTATGCATTAGCAAAGGATGATTTTTTGAAAAAAAATGATTCCATCTTTGTAGCTAAATGTCTTGTCAATATGGCCATTATTCAAACAGAAAAAGGTGATAATTTTGGAGGAATTGAAACTTCATTAGAAGCGGAAAAATATCTCAAAAAGAATGACGAGATTACAAGAGAGATTAAGTCATCTAATTATAATAATCTTGCACTGGCACATGTTGAATTAAAGGATTACAAAAAATCAGAAAAATATTATTTCTTAGCTCTTAATCAATCTAATAATTCTTTATCTAAGCTCATATTTTATAATAATATTGCAAATAATTTTTTAGATCAAAAAAATTACCAAAGTGCAAAAACATATTATAAAAAAGCATTGAAAACCCAAGATAGCTTAAGTTACGCAAGAGCTTTAAACAATTGGGGAAGATGCTTGTACCTAGAAAACAAAAACACCAAAGTTTTGCCTTATTTTCAAAAAGCTTTACTCATTAGAACGATTTTAAAAGATTATTGGGGACTTAATTCCAGCTATGGAACTTTAGCAGACTATTATAAAGAAATAAATCCTCTAAAATCTATTTTTTATGCTAAAAAAATGTACGAAGTTGCATTAAAAATAGAAAATCCTGATGATAGATTAGAAGCACTAGAAAAATTAATCGCTTTAGAAAAATCAGAAAACTCAAAAAAATATTTTTTCGAATATCAAAAACTGAATGACAGTTTGCAAACAGCTAGAGCAAAAGCCAGAAATCAATTTGCACTGATTCGCTATGAAACCGAAAAAGCCAAAACAGAAAATATAGAAAAAGAAAATCACATTTTTAGACAAAAAGTGGCGATTGCATTTCTCGTCACAGGTTTATTGGTTGGTTTATTTTGGTATTTAAGAAGAAAAAAAAGACTGGAACAAGAAAAAGAAATTGAGGTAAAAAACACTCAAATTAAATATTCTAAAAAAATACATGATGTAGTAGCCAATGGTTTATACCAAACTATGGTAGAAGTAGAAAATCAAGAAGAGCTAGACAAAGAAAAACTCCTTGATAAACTAGAAAAAATGTACGAAGAATCAAGAGACATTGCTCATGTAGACATTAATAAACAAATAAAAAAAGAATTTTCGGTTAAGCTTTTTGAAATGATTTCTTCTTATTCTTCACTTCAGCAAAAAGTTTTAGTCATAGGAAACGAGCAGAATATTTGGCAAAACGTTTCTCAGAATATACAATCAGAAATTTTCTATGCACTTAGAGAACTCATGATTAACATGAAAAAACACAGTCAAGCGACATTAGTTTCGGTAAAATTTGAAAAAATTGAAAATATTTTAAAAATAAAATACACCGATAATGGCCTTGGAATGGGCAATGCAGAAAATAAAAAACTTTCTGGAATCAAAAATACGGAAAACCGTATTGAGAACATTGGCGGAGATATTAATTTTGAAAAAAATCTACAAAAAGGATTACAAGTAAATATATCTATTCCAATTCATTAAAAATGATGTTTAATAAAGTACTAATAGCCGAAGACCACGAAATCAGAAATCTAGGAGTCATCAAAACTCTAGAAGAATTGCAAATTACAGATTATGAGTTTGTAAGTTATTGTGATGATGCCGTTTCTAAACTAAAAACTGCTATTTCAGAAGAAAAACCTTATGATTTACTCATTACGGATTTATCTTTTGACACCGATTTCAGAGAGCAAAAATTGACTTCTGGACAAGAACTCATCGCTGAAGTGAGACAATTGCAACCCAATATTAAAATCATCGCTTTTTCTATCGAGAAAAAACCTTCTATTATTGATGAACTTTTTAAAAAACATCACATCAATGGTTTTGTAAGCAAAGGCAGAAATGATGGTAAAGAACTGAAAAGTGCCATCAAAAAAGTTTTTGAAAACAAAATTGTGATTCCTCAAGAAATCATTAATTCCATCAGAAATAACTCATTTGAATTTACCAATTATGATGTGTATTTGGTAGAACTTTTGGCTAAAGGTTGGCGTCAACAAGAAATAGAAGACCATTTTAAAAACACCAATATAAAACCAGACAGCAGAAGTTCTATAGAAAAAAGATTAAGTGAACTCCGCGAAAGTTTAAGCGCCAAAAATAACACGGAAATGGTGGTACTTTGTAAGGATTTGGGGATTATTTAAATAATCCTTTTTTTACGAAATTATTTTACAAAACTCCTCATTAGTAAATTTAGGCAATATAAAAACAAAAAATAAAACCCAATTACGGAAAACCGTAATGAAACAAATTTTTATCAGTCTACATTTGCAGAAGTAATCTTCTACATACTCTTTTTAATAAATGCAAAATTTTATTTTTAAACTAATAACTTTTTATATAACAACACACTTGCATTGAGAGTAGAGTAAGTTTTAAACGGGGAAATGGTGGGAGAAATCTCACCATTTATTTTTTTCAGTACTTTCAAAATTATGGATTTTTAAAATCAAAGAAGAAAACACAAGCGAAAACATGAATGGCGAGAATTATTTTCTCGCCATTTCTGTATGTGGAATATCATCTTCCAGATATTTTTTCCCAGTGTCTTGAAACCCAAAATCACTATAAAATTTAATGAGATAATCTTGTGCAGAAATTCTACATTCAGTGTTGTTAAATCTAGTTTTTATAGCTTCTAAAGCAAATTTGATAAGAGTTTTTCCTAATTTTAAATTTCTAAAATCAGGATGGGTAAGAACTCTTCCGATGGAAGTTTCTGGATATTTTACACCTTCAGGAAAAATCCTACAATACGCAACCACTTTTCCTTCTTTTTCTGCAAAAAGATGAAGCGCTTTCTGGTCATAACCATCTGCATCTAAGTAATAACAAGTTTGCTCTACCACGAAAACCTCTTGTCTCACTTTCAATATCTCATACAATTCATGAATAGATAACTCTTCGAATGATTTTATTTTCCATGTTATATTAAAAACATCACTCATATCTCTTTACAACTGTTTTGAAAAAAATAGTTCCTTTATATTTTTTATTTGCACCAATATATTGTGGCTCGATTTCAACTTTTAATTTTCCAAATATCGAATCTCCAATTTTTAAATAAGGCTTACTAATTGTTAATTCTTCCAGGTCAACTTTATAATATTTTTTATTGTTTGGAAAATAATATTTTATTTTAGAAAATTTATGCTTCAAGGTGAACAGTGAAAATCCATTAAAGGGTTTATCTTCTTTTCCTATAATAAAATAATATGAGTGGTCATTATTCTTTAAAACTTTACAAAAATCAAAAAAAACAACATCATAATTTACTTTTTCCTCATCTTCAAAAATTATTTCCGTGCTTCTTTGGTTTAAAAATTTATGATCTGCTAAACTTGAATCATATTTAATTTTTTCCGAATTAATGATGAAATAATATGATATAGAAACAATTAATAGAAAAATAAACAAAAAACTATAAACAAAAATTTTATAAAACTTTGTTGACATAACTACACGAACTTCACTTTATTTTTAACCAAATAAGCATTGGTTTTTTCAATAAATTTCAGAATTTCATCACCACCCATTTTCTTTTCAGCAGAAGTAATATAAATATCTGGTAAATCTTCCCAAGTTTCTAGAAGTTTGGTTTTATATACTTCTACATTTCTGTCTGCAGCTCCAGGTTTTAGTTTATCCTGCTTGGTAAAAACGATAGAAAACGGCACTCCATTTTCTCCGCACCATTCCATAAATTCTAAATCTATTTTTTGAGGAGTATGTCTTATATCAACTAAAACAAAAAGGTTTACCAAATTTTTTCTATTCAGAATATAATTGGTGATGAGTTTTTCAAAATCTTTTCTCAAACTTTTAGAAACCTTAGCATAACCATAGCCAGGTAAATCAGTAAGATACCAATTTTCATTCACCAAAAAATGATTAATCAATTGTGTTTTACCAGGAGTTTGAGAGGTTTTTGCCAAATCTTTATGATTCATAATGGCATTGATTAACGAAGATTTCCCCACGTTACTTCTCCCAATAAAAGCATATTCAGGAATCGTAGGTTCTGGGCATTCTTGCCATTTCCCACTAGATTTTACAAAGTTTACAGTCTTTACTATCATATTCAAAAAATGGAAGCTTTTCAACTTCCATCATTATTTTTTCTTCTTAATTCTAAATTTTATCTTTTAACCAGTTATAAAGAATTTCATTAAATTCTTCTGGTTTTTCCATCATCGCAGCGTGACCGCATTCATCTAACCAGAACAAGTCTGAATTAGGAATTTGCCTATCCATTTCTTCTGCTACATCTGGTGGAGTTACTCCGTCTTGTTTTCCCCAAATAATACAAGTTGGTTGTTTTATTTTTGGCAAATCATGGAGCATGTTATGCTTGATGGCACTTTTCGCTAAAAGCACTGTTTTAATGCCTTTCATTCTATCATTTACCACCGAGAAAACCTCGTCTACTAATTCATCTGTAGCTACTTTCGGGTCAAAGAAAACTTCTTCTGTTTTCTTTTTGATATAGTCTCTGTCTCCTCTTCTTGGGAAAGTTTCTCCAAAACTTTTTTCGTACAAACCAGAACTTCCTGTTAAAACTAAAGAATGCACTAACTCTGGATTAGCTAATGTTAGAATAAGGCCAATATGACCACCCATAGAATTCCCCACTAAAGTTACGGGTTGTCCTATTTTATCTTTTATAAATCTTGCTACATATTTTGCGATGCTGGTAAGATTAGTATTCAGCACTGGCAAATCATAAATAGGAAGTTGCGGAACATAAACTTTATAGCCTCTTTCTGAGAAATAAGTAATCATTTTATCAAAATTACTTAAGCCTCCCATCAATCCATGTAGAAGTACCATAGGATGACCTTCTCCGCTTTCTATAAATGTATATTTCTTCTCCTTTTTGGTATTAAAAATCATATAACGTATCTGTCAAACGCAAAAATACAAAAAAAATAGAATTTTGACCGGTTTTTGTTATGTTAATTTCATTTAAAGTATGTCAATTGGGCATACATCTACCCTCATATCACACTCATTTATTAACATTTTATTAATCAACAAGTTAGCTACATAAAGCTCTACTGGTAAAAAGTTATCAACATTAAGTTAAAAAGTGGGAAAAAGTGGGAAATTTTAGAAAATAATAAATAAATTTGCTCCAAATGATTCATTTCTACGAAACATATGAATGCAAGATTGATGACAAAGGCAGAATAAAGCTTCCTTCGTCATTAGTAAAACTATTGCAAAGTTCTGAGGATAAGAACTTTGTAATTAAGCGTGCTGTGTTTCAGAATTGCTTAGAAGTTTACCCGATGCAGCCTTGGGAAAAACTGATGAAAAAGATAAACGGACTGAACCGTTTCGTGAAAAAGAATGCAGATTTCATCAGAATGTTTACCGCCGGTGTAAAAAACGTAGAGCTGGATTCTTCTGAGAGGATTCTTATTCCAAAAGATTTGAAACAATTTGCCAATCTTCATAAAGAAATCGTGATTTCAGGAGCGGGTGAACTGTTTGAAATTTGGGACAAAGAAGCGTATGAAAAAGTAATTGCTACCAACGAAGTTGATTTCGGGAAACTAACCGAAGAGGTGATGGGCGAAATCAATTTTGACGAAGAATAATCTCTACACCTCAATTTTATAATTTTTTAAATCTAATAGAATGTATCACAATCCTGTATTATTAAAGGAAAGTATAGACGCTCTCATCACTAATCCTGATGGAGTTTACGTAGATGTAACTTTCGGAGGAGGCGGGCATTCTCGTGAAATATTAAAAAGACTTTCCAGCAAAGGAAAACTATACAGTTTTGACCAAGATTTAGACGCGCTTAACAATTCTATTGATGATGAAAGATTTACATTAATCAATCAGAATTTTAGATTTTTAGAAAATTCTCTTTTGATGCACGGTGTAACTGAAGTAGACGGAATTTTAGGAGATTTAGGCGTTTCTTCTCATCAGTTTGATGCTGCAGAACGTGGTTTTTCTACCAGAAGTGATGCTCCTCTAGACATGAGAATGAACGTGATGCAACATCTTGACGCGAGAAAAGTTGTGAATGAATATGAAGAAGAACATTTGGCCGATATTTTCTACTACTATGGCGAGATAAGAGAAGCCAGAAAACTAGCGAGAGAAATTGTTCATGCTAGGAAAACTAAGGAAATTGTAACCACCGAAGATTTGAAAAAAGTCTTTAGTTATATTCCTCAGTTTAAGCAGAATAAATTTTTTGCACAGTTATTCCAAGCGATTAGAATAGAGGTAAACCAGGAGCTAGAAGTTTTAAAAGAAATGTTGCTACAATCTTTTAAAATCTTGAAAAAAGAAGGGAGATTAGTCGTGATTTCTTATCATTCTTTAGAAGACAGATTGGTAAAACGATTCCTAAAAAACGGAATGTTCGAAGGAGAACCAGAACGAGATATTTATGGAAATTATGCTAAAGCTTTTGAATTGTTAAAAAGCAAAGCCATCATTCCAACAGAAGAAGAAATAGAAGAAAATTCTAGAGCAAGAAGCGCAAAAATGCGAGTGGGAATAAAAATATAATTAAAATCAGACAAAGTCTGTGGCAAAAAGAGTAACATATAATAAAAAACCAAAGAAACTTACTTTCATGGATATCATGAAGGGAAACTTCTTAAACCGTGATGAAGTAAAAGTTCATTACAAATATTTTTTACTCATCTTTTCCTTGTTGATGATTATGATTTACAGCAATCACTTGGTCAACAAAAAAATAGAAACCGTAAACCTACTCAAAGAACAAGCAGAAGAATATAAATCTAGAAATGCTTACGCACAGAGCAGATTGATAAAAGTAAGAATGGAAAGTGAGCTAAGCAAAGAAATGGAAGGAGATTCTCTAATGTCTTTAGAAAATCATCCACATAAACTTTTAATAAAAGTAGACAGTTTAGAAAATGGCGATAAATAGTAATGAATATGATATCAAACGCGGCAAAGCGTTAAAATGGGGTTACCTTTTTGCAGGGGTAGCTTTCATCGTATTTATTATGTTTTTGGCGAGAATTCTTTTTCTACAAAATACCAATGTAGAAGAATTTGAAGACAATTATATCAGTAAAAATTACAGAGAAGCCACTTTAAAAGCAGCTCGTGGAAACCTTTTTGCATCGGATGGTTCTATTTTAGCAACCACCGTAATGAGATACGATGCGTATATCGATTTTAAGACCATCAAGGATTCTGTTTACGACAATAATATTGGCGCATTGACTGATTCATTAAGCCAAATGTTTGGTAAACCTAGAGTTCATTACCGAAAAATATTTGACGAACAAAAAAAGAAGAAAAATCAATATTTTTCATTGGTTAGAGGTTTAGATTTTGACCAGTATGACAGAATTAAAAAATTCCCAATTTTCAGTAAAAAAGATAAAAAAACAGGGAAATTTAAGAAAAATAGATGTCTCATTATCGATAGAAAATTCCGAAGAGAACTAGCAACAGCTCAAATTGGTGCAGGAACCATAGGAATGGATAACGAGATTGGAAAATCTGGATTAGAAGGTGCTTTTTCTAAATATCTTACTGGTACTGATGGCAAAAGGCTAGAGCAAAGAATCAATTCATCTCAGTGGAAACCAATTGATTACTGGAAAGTTCAAGACCCAATTGATGGTCAAGATGTTTACACCACAATAGATTTAAGAATTCAAGATATTGCTCATTCTGCTTTAGAAAAACAACTGCTACATTTCGAAGCAGATCATGGTTCTGTTCTCGTGATGGAAACCGCTACAGGAAAAGTAAGAGCTATGGTAAACCTTAGAAGAAATGAAGAAGGAAATTATATAGATGCTTACAATTATGCACTGAAAGATGCTACAGAACCGGGTTCTACATTTAAGACGGTTTCGCTTTTGGCTGCAATGGACGATGGTTTCATAGATGAAAATACCAAAATAAACATTGGTGGAATTTCTTGGACTTATTACAGTCAAAAAATTACAGATTCTCACGCAGGTGGAACGTATGACATCAGTGATATTTTAGCACAATCAAGTAACATTGGTGCAGCTAAAATCATCACACAGCATTACGCAGATAAACCAGATGTTTTCTTAAAGCATCTAAAAAGATGGAAACTTTTTGAAAAATTAGAAATCGAACTTCCAGGTGTTACCAAACCTTCAATTGTAACGCCAGAAAATAAAAGATGGAATAAAGCTACATTGGCTTCTCTAGGATATGGTTATAGTGTGAGCCTCAATTTATTACAGCTCACTACATTCTATAACGGAATTGCCAATAAAGGAAAAATGGTGAAACCACTTTTCATAGAAAAAATCATGAAAGATGGTAAAACTTCTTACGAAGCGGAACCTCAAGTTTTGGTGGACAAAATGGCTTCAACTGAGGCGATTAATCTAATGACGGCGATGCTTACCAAAGCGGTAGAAAAAGGAACCGCAAAAAGTATTTTTACGCCAAATATCAAATTGGCAGGAAAAACTGGAACCGCAAGATTTGAATATTGGAAACCAGGACCAACAAAATATCAAGCAAGTTTTGCAGGATTTTTCCCAGCAGATAATCCTAAATACACTTGTATTGTGATGGTGAACCAGCCGAATACTTCAAAAGGATATTATGGTTCAGTAGTTTCGGCGCCAGTTTTTAAAGAAATTGCAGGAAAAGTGTTCCTTAAAACACCACTTAATGTAGAAAAAGAGCTTTTAGTTGATAAAAAGGTGAACCTTAATAAAATGCTAGAACCCAATGTAAAGGTAAATGTGAAAAACGGAGTTCTGCCTAATCTAAAAGGTTTAATGGGGAAAAACATTATTCCACAATTAGAAAACCAAGGTTACCGAGTTGATTATAAAGGTGTTGGGAAAATAAAAAATCAGTTCCCAATGGCTGGAACTGTCATTAATAAAAACCAAAGAATTTATTTGGAATTACAGAATTAAAATGATTTTATCAGAATTATTACATAAAATCCCAGTTTTAGAAACTTTTGGAAATCTCAGTTCGGAAGTTTCAGAAATTGTATTCGATAGCAGAAAAGTTACCGAAGGTTCGCTCTATATTGCTGTAAAAGGGACAGTTTCAGACGGACATTCTTATATTTCTTCGGCAATCGAAAAGGGAGCAAAAACCATTGTTTGCGAAGTTTTTCCAGAAAATTTAATTGATGGAATTAATTATATTCAAGTTAAAAATTCATCTAAAACTTTAGGCAAACTCGCTGCTAACTTTTATGGAAATCCTTCAGAAAATCTGAAATTAATCGGGATTACAGGAACCAACGGAAAAACCACCGCTTCTACTCTACTTTTTGATATTTTCAAAAATTTAGGTTATCAAAGTGCGCTGATTTCTACCGTAGAATACAGAATTAGTGATGAAATTATTCCTTCAACTCACACCACTCCAGATGTAATCCGATTGAACCAAATGTTGGCAAAAGCTGTAGAAAGCGGTTGCGAATATGCTTTTATGGAAGTTTCTTCTCACGGAATTCACCAAGACAGAATTGAAGGTTTACACTTTACTGTGGCTGGTTTTACCAATCTTACGCATGATCATCTTGATTATCATAAAACGTTTGATGAATATCTGAAAACTAAAAAAAGATTCTTTGACGAATTACCAGAAACTGCAGTAGCGATTACCAATGCTGATGATAAAAATGGCGATGTAATGCTACAAAACACCAAAGCGAAAAAGAAAGATTACGCTTTGAAAACTTTGGCAGATTATCACGGAAAAATATTAGAAGTAGACTTCAATGGAATGCTTCTTAATTTCAACGGAAAAGAATTCTGGACGACTTTAACTGGGAAATTCAATGTTTATAATTTGCTTTTGGCTTTTGCAATTGCGGTAGAATTAGGATTTAATGAAGAAGAAGTTTTACAAGCGATTTCAACTCTAAAAAGAGTGAACGGAAGATTTGAAACCATAAAATCTGATGGCGGAATTTTCTTCATCGTAGATTATGCTCACACTCCAGATGCTTTGGAAAATGTTTTAGATTCCATCAACGAAATCAGAACCAAAAACGAAAGATTAATCACCGTTTTCGGTTGTGGTGGAGATAGAGATCACGCAAAAAGACCAGAAATGGGGAAAATTGCAACCAGAAAATCTACTTTGGCCATCATTACCACAGACAATCCGAGAACTGAAAATCCTCAAGATATTATCAAAGAAATTGAAGCAGGTGTAGAACCGCAGAATTTCAGCAAATACACTTCTATTCCAGACAGAAGAGAAGCGATAAAGATGGCAATAAAATTTGCCGAACCTAAAGATATTGTTCTCGTTGCAGGAAAAGGTCACGAAACATATCAGGAAATCAATGGAGTGAGACATCATTTCGATGACAAAGAGACGATTATAGAACTATATAAATTGATGAGTAAATAATTTTTGATGAAGATTTTTCTTGTATTAAAACATCTAAAATCCGAAATCTAAAATCTAAAATTAGAAAATATGTTGTACTATCTATACGAATATCTTACCAATCACGGAATTCACATTCCTGGATTAAACTTACTGAAATACATCTCTTTCAGAGCGGCTTTTGCTGTGCTTTTGTCACTGTTGATTGCTCTGGTTTATGGTAAAAAAATCATCAATTATCTGCGCAACAAACAGATGGGAGAATTGGTAAGAGATCTCGGGTTAGAAGGACAAAAACAAAAAGAAGGTACACCAACTATGGGAGGTTTAATCATCATTTTTGCCACCATTATTCCTGTTCTTTTATTTACAAAATTTAATATTTATGTTCTTCTGTTAATAGTTTCTATGCTTTGGATGGGCGCCATCGGTTTTATAGACGATTATCTCAAAAAAATAAAGAAAAATAAAGACGGTTTAAGCGGAATATTTAAAATTATAGGACAAGTTGGTTTAGGTTTAATCGTAGGAGTTACCATGTATTTTCATCCCGACATTACCATCAAAAGAAAATATGCTGATGCTCACGAAATCAATAGAACAAGCGTTTCTCAAAACTTCGCTCCAGCCGAAAGAGAAACCATTTCTACCGTTCCATTTATGAAAAATAATGAATTTGACTACAGTAAAATTCTTTTCTGGATGGACGAAGCTTCGCAAGAAGAATGGGCTTGGATTATTTTTATTCCACTGGTAATTTTCATTGTAACAGCTGTTTCTAATGGAGCCAATATTACAGACGGAATTGATGGACTTGCTGCAGGAACGAGTGTAGTAATTTTAGGAACCCTTGCATTTTTTGCCTACCTCTCAGGAAACATCATTTTCGCTGATTATCTGAACATTATGTTCCTTCCGAACATGGGAGAAACCACCATTTTCGCAGTGGCTCTAATTGGAGCAACCATAGGATTTTTCTGGTACAACACTTATCCAGCTCAAGTTTTCATGGGCGACACTGGTAGTTTAATGTTAGGAGGTGTAATTGCAGTTTTGGCAATTATCTTAAGAAAAGAATTATTGATTCCAGTTTTATGTGGAATTTTCTTAATAGAAAATCTTTCAGTAATGCTGCAAGTAGCGGTTTTTAAATACAGAAAGAAAAAGTACGGATTAGAGTACGCTCAGAACAACAGATTGTTTAAAATGTCTCCACTTCATCACCATTATCAGAAAAGTGGTTTCCATGAAAGCAAAATTGTTAACAGAATGATTATCATAGGAGTTATGTTGGCAATCATCTGTTTAATAACACTGAAAATTAGATAAAAATTAAGTTCCAAAGGAACAAAAGATATGAGAACGTTGGTTTTTAATCCAACAAAATAAAAAGGTTTGAAATAAAAATCGAAATGGAAAAAATGAAAGTCGTAATTCTAGGAGGAGGAGAAAGTGGAGTGGGCGCTGCAATTTTGGCTAAAACTAAAGGTTTGGAAGTTTTTCTTTCAGACAAAGGCGAAATTAAAGAGAATTACAAAAAAGTTTTGGTAGAAAACGGTATCGAGTTTGAAGAAAAAAACCACGATGAAGAAAGAATTCTTGCTGCTGACTGGGTTATAAAATCTCCAGGTGTTCCTAAAAAAGCTGAAATGGTTCAAAAAATCAAAGCGAAAGGAATCAGACTTTCTTCGGAGATAGAATTCGGTGCAGAATTTACCAATGCCAAAATCATCGCCATCACAGGAAGTAATGGGAAAACCACTACTACATCGCTCATTTATCACATTCTGAAAAATGACAATTTGAATGTAGGTTTGGGCGGAAACATCGGCAAAAGTTTCGCAATGCAAGTTGCGCAAGAGAATTTTGATTATTATGTATTGGAAGTTAGCAGCTTCCAATTAGATGATATTCAGAATTTTAGACCTTACATTTCTTTATTGTTGAATTTGAGTCCAGATCATCTTGACCAATACAATTACAACTACGAAGAATATGCTTTGGCAAAATTTAGAATTGCCGAAAACCAAGAAAACGACAATTATTTCATCTATAATAAAGACGATGAAATGAGTCAAAAACTGCTTCAAGAATTAGATTTGCGAGTGAAGCAAATTCCTTTCTCTATGAAGGAAAAATTAGAAGAAGGTGGTTTTACAGAAGAAGAAAAAATTGTGGTAAAACTTCGCGATGAATTTTCTATGAAAATTGAAGATTTATCATTGATGGGAACGCATAATGTTGCGAATAGTTTAGCCGCCTCTATCGCTGGTAAATTATTGAATATCAGCAACGAAAGCATTAGAAATTCTTTGATGACTTTCCAAGCGGTAGAACACAGATTAGAAGGTGTAGCCGAAATTAATGGTGTAAAATTCATTAACGATTCTAAAGCAACCAATGTAAACGCTACCTACTATGCTTTAGAAAGCATGAAAACACCAACGGTTTGGATTGTTGGTGGAACAGACAAAGGAAATGATTATACAGAAATAGAAGATTTAGTAAAAAGAAAAGTAAAAGCGATTGTTTGTCTTGGATTAGATAATTCTAAAATCATAGAATTTTTCAAAGACAAAAAAGACATTATCGTAGATACTTCTAGCATGGAAGAAGCTGTGAAAACTGCAAAATCTTTAGCAGAAAAAGGCGATACCGTTTTACTTTCTCCTTGTTGTGCAAGTTTTGATTTATTCAATAACTATGAACACAGAGGACAATTATTTAAAGAAGAAGTTTTAAAAAATAATTAAAAAAAGCCACGAAGTGGCGATAAGAAATAAAATAGGATTTCAACCCTATGAAATAAAGAATGGAACAACAAGAAAACAAATTTGAACTTTTAAAAGGCGACAAAGTGCTTTGGATGGTGATTATTTTAATCTCCTTCTTTTCCGTGTTCCCTGTATATTCTGCAAGTTCTAACCTAGAATACATTGTGCAGAATGGTACAACTACGGGACACGTTATCAAGCATATGTTTTTTGTTTTCTTAGGTTTAGCCATTATGAGAGCTGTAGGAACTGTAAAATACGAACACATCGGAAAACTGAGCAGTATCCTTCTCGGAATTATGGTGATTTTACTATTTGTAACCATGTTTACAGGACAAAAAATCGACGGAGCGTCTGCTTCTCGTTGGTTAAAAATCCCTGGAACTCCTATTTCTTTTCAGCCTTCAAGTTTTGCATACCTCATGTTAATTATCTATTTGTGCAGATATTTAACTAAAAAAATTAAAAGAGAAAGACTTCCAATAGAGAACATATTTTACATTTTCGGACCAGTTTTATTGGTTTTCGGATTGGTTGCCAAAGATAATGGTTCTACTGCTTTGATGATTCTAATGGTTTCATTAGCAGTAATGTTAGTTGGTCAACTTTCCGCAAAATACATTTTAGGATTTTTAGGAATTTCAGGACTTTTTGTGGGAATTTTCTTGTTTTTGGCTTTAAAAACAGATTTAATTGGCAGCAATCGTGTTCATACTTGGGTAAGTAGAATAGAAACTTTTGCCAATTCTAAGAAAAATGCCAATGTAGAAGACGAAACTGTAAAAGCAAAAAATTACCAAGTCAACCAAGCAAAAGCAGCCATAGTTCATGGCGGAATTACAGGAATGGGACCAGGAAAATCTGCATTGAAACAGATGCTTCCACAGTCTGCTTCGGATTTTATTTTCGCCATTATTGTAGAAGAATATGGTTTTTTTGGAGCATTCGCACTCATCACTTTATACATGATTATGATGATTAGAATAGTGATGATTGCCAGTAAAATGCGAGCATTTTTCGGGAGTTTATTGGTGCTGAGTTTAGGAATTATGATTTTCGTGCAACTGGCAGTAAATATTGCAGTTGCGGTGAATTTAATTCCTGTAACAGGACAGCCTTTGCCTTTAATAAGTTACGGTGGAACATCAATGCTCGTAACTTATCTTCAATTAGGAATTATTCTGAATGTAAGTTCAAGAATTCTCACCTTCGAAGAAGAAGGAATGGGCAAAAAACAGAATGTAGAAGAAATTAATGATATAGCGTAGTGACAAGTCTCGACTTGTCAAAAAAATGATAAAGAAATGAGCAAAAAATTAAAAGTTTTAATGAGTGGTGGTGGAACTGGTGGTCACATCTTTCCTGCTGTTGCCATTGCGCAGGAAATACAAAAACGTTTTCCTGATGCAGAATTTTTGTTCATGGGTGCCAATGGAAAAATGGAGATGGAAAAAGTTCCTCAAGCTGGCTTCAAAATTGTAGGATTGAATATTGCTGGCTTTGACAGAGGTAATCTTTTGGCTAATGTTAATTTACCATTTAAAGTGATTTCTAGTTTATTGAAAGCTAGAAAAATCATCAAAGAATTCCAACCAGATTTTGCGGTAGGAACAGGTGGTTTTGCAAGCGGTCCCGCTTTATTCATCGCTGCGAGAATGGGAATCCCTACTTTTATTCAAGAGCAGAATTCTCTTCCTGGGAAAACCAATATTTTCAATGCTAAAAAGGCAAAAACTGTTTTCACCGCCTATCCAAATATGGAAAAATTCTTCCACGGAACGAAAACATTATTTTTAGGAAATCCTATCAGAAAAAACATTATTACTGATATCATTGACAGCGATTTAGCCAAAGAAAAATTAGGTTTAGAAAAAGGAAAATTAACGATACTTTCAGTAGGCGGTTCTTTAGGTTCTAGAACTTTGAACAACGGCTGGAAAGAAAACCTCAACAATGTTTTAGAAAAAGATTACCAACTCATTTGGCAAACGGGTAAACTAGATTATAAAAATATTTTAGAAGAAACGAAAGACATTCACAGCAGAAACATACAAATTGTAGAATTTATTAAAAACATGGAAATGGCTTATTCTGCGGCAGATGTTATTGTTTCTAGAGCTGGAGCGATTGCGATTTCTGAATTAGCCATTGCTAAAAAGCCAGTTTTGCTGGTTCCTTTTCCGTTTGCAGCAGAAGATCATCAAACCAAAAACGCTCAGACTTTGGTAGACAAAAACGCTGCTAAAATGGTGAAAGACACTGAAATGAAAGAGAAATTCTGGAACACGCTTTCAGAAATTTGTGAAAATGAATCTTTGAGAAAAGAAATGTCTCAAAATTTAGACTTTTTTGCAAAACAAAAAGCGACAGAAGAAATTGTAGATGAAATTTTTAAAACTGTACAATTTTAAAAAGTAAAATGTAATTTAAAATACATGGTACTTTGTAAATAGTACATTATACAAGAAATTATGAAAAACTATCAAAACTTTTACTTCGTAGGAATCGGTGGAATCGGGATGTCTGCTTTGGCAAGATATTTCCATGCTGCTGGGAAAAATGTTTTGGGTTATGATAAAACCGAAACCAAACTCACTACAGAGCTTCAGAAGGAAGGAATTTCTATCACTTTTGAAGATGTGGTAGATGAGAAAATTTCGTCTTTGAAGAAAGAAGAAACATTAGTGATTTATACACCTGCGATTAAAGTTTTAGGAATTTTAGATTATTTCAATGAAAATGGTTTTGAAATTTTAAAACGCGCAAAAGTTCTCGGCATGATTACCGAAGATACCAATTGTATCGCAGTAGCTGGAACGCATGGCAAAACAACTACTTCAAGTTTGGTAGCACATCTTTGCAAAGTGGCGAATCTTCCATTTTCAGGATTTTTAGGTGGAATTGCAGAAAATTATAAGTCAAATTTCATCTTTAACGGAACAGAAATGTCTGTTTTAGAAGCAGATGAGTATGACAGAAGTTTCCTTAATCTTTCACCAGATTGGGCAATTATTACTTCTATTGATGCAGACCATCTTGATATTTATGGAGATACAGAAACCATAGAACAAGGATTTAGAGATTTTGCAGATTTAGTGCCAGAAAACGACCAACTTTTCGTGAGAAAAGGTGTAAATATTGGCAGACCTTGTAAAACGTATGCAGTGAATGAAGAAGCTGATTATTATTCTGATAACCTTAGAATTATTGATGGTTGGATGATGTTTGATTTTCATGCCGACGAACAAACCATAGAATTTGCATGGCAAATTCCGGGAACGCATAATGTAGAAAATGCAACAGCTGCGATTGCTGTTTTGCACAATTTGGGAGCAGATTTTTCGGCAATTCAAGAAGGGATTTCTAGCTTTAAAGGAATTAAAAGACGTTATACCAAACATACTTTTGAAAACGGAAAGATTTATGTAGATGATTATGCGCACCACCCTACAGAACTGAATGCGGTAATTGGTTCCATTAGAACTTTTAACCCAAATAAAAAACTGTTGGTAGCGTTTCAGCCACATTTATTCAGCAGAACCAGAGATTTTGCAGATGGTTTTGCGGAAAGCTTAGCTGCAGCAGATGAATTGTTATTATTAGACATTTATCCTGCAAGAGAATTGCAGAAAGATTTTGAAGGTGTAACATCTGATTGGTTGCTAGAAAAAGTACAGTTAGAGAAAAAAGAAGTGTGCAGTTTAAGCGAAGCTTTTGACAAAATCAAAGAAAAAGATTTTGACATTTTGCTTACTGTAGGTGCAGGAAACATAGACACTTTGTATGACCCAATTATGAATTGGATTGGTACATTGAAAAATTAAAATTAGAAAAACTCGGAAGTAAGTTTATGAAAAACAAGTGGAGAATTCTCAAAATTTTTGTCACAGTAGTCATCTTCGGATTTCTATTGAGCTTCTCTTTAAAGAGATTCAATGACCGAAAAATTGATGAGCAATCTATCATCGTAAAATTAAATGATAGCTCCTCTCCTGTTTATTTTGTAGACGAAAAAGACATTAGAACGATTGTAGAAAGATATAATACCACAAAAAAAGTGGGTGATGTAGATATCCCGAGTTTAGAAAAAAAATTAAACGAATTGCCTGCTGTAGATAGCGCAAACGTTTATTTGAATTTAAATGGAAAACTGAATGTAGACATCAAACAAAGAGTTCCCGTTTTTAGATTAAATAATGGCGGAAAAGGATTTTATGTAGACAAAAAAGGAATAGAATTCCCAATTTCTAAAACATACTCTCATCCTTGCATGCTCGTTTCTGGCGATGTGAAGAAGAAAGAGTATAAAAAACTCATTGAGTTAATAGAAAAAATAAACAAAGACAGTTTCTGCAAAAATTTCTTTGTAGGCATTACAAAAGAAAACGGAAACTTCAATCTTGCAACCAGAGATGGAAATTATAAAGTAGAAATCGGTGATTTAGATAGAATAGATTTTAAAGTAAAAGGTTTTAAAACATTTGTAGAAAAATATTTGGTCTATCAAGCTCCAGAAAAATATTCTAAAATTTCTGTGAAATATGATAACCAAATCGTAACCACTCTTAATTCTGGTTATAAACCCGAAGAAGACAGTTTACAAACAAATGAACAAACCCCAATAAACACCGTAACAGGAACACAAAAAACCGAAGAAAAAACAACTAATTAAAAAAAGAGAACAGCAATATATGGAAACACATGATTATTCAGTAGGTTTAGACATTGGTACCACGAAAATTGTTGCCATTGTAGGCAGAAAAAATGCCCACGGAAAAATTGAAGTTTTAGGCGTAGGTAAAGCTAAAAGTTTGGGCGTTCACAAAGGAATTGTGAATAATATTTCTCAAACAATAAGCTCTATCAAAGCTGCTATTTCAGAAGCAGAAAAATCTTCAGGAGTTCCTATTCATAGAGTAACCGTAGGTATCGCAGGCAAACACATTCGTAGTCTGCAACACTCAGATTACATCATGAGAGAAAACCCAGATAAATATATCACAGATGAAGATATAGAAATCTTAAAAGACCAAGTAAAAAAACTGGTCATGCTTCCTGGTGAAGAAATCATTCACGTGCTTCCACAAGAGTACAAAGTAGATTCTGAAGGCGAAATCCAAGAACCAATCGGTATGCACGGAAAACGTCTGGAAGCAAATTTCCATGTAGTCGTGGGTCAAATGGGAAGCATCAGAAATATCGCACGTTGCGTTCGCGAAGCTGGTTTAGAAATGGAAGCGCTTACTCTAGAACCTCTTGCCTCTTCAGAAGCTGTTCTTACTACTGAAGAAAAAGAAGCAGGAGTTGCCATCGTAGACATCGGTGGTGGTACTACAGATATTGCTATTTTTAAAGATAACATCATTCGCCACACTTGCGTTATTCCTTATGGTGGCGGAATTATTACAGATGATATTAAAGAAGGCTGTTCTATTATAGAAAAACATGCAGAGCAACTGAAAGTAAAATTCGGGTCTGCCGTTCCAGATTTAGAAAAAGACTCTACGTTTGTTACCATTCCTGGTTTACACGGAAGACCAGACAAAGAAATTTCTCTAAAATCTTTGGCAAGTATTATCAATGCGAGAGTGGAAGAAATTCTCGAAATGGTAAATACAGAATTAAAAGCGTATGGAGCTTATGAACAAAAACGCAAACTCATCGCAGGAATTGTGTTAACAGGTGGCGGTTCTAATCTTAAAAACCTTCGTCAGTTGGCCAACTATGTAACAGGATTTGATGCGAGAATTGGTTTCGCTAATGAATATATTGCCAATGACAAAAACCAATATCTAAAATCTCCAGAATTTGCTACTTCAATTGGTTTATTGATGGAAAGTTTAAAAATTCATGATAAAAAACCTGTAGAAAAACCTGTAGAAGAACCAAAAGTAATTGAAGTTCCTCAAACAGAAAATACAGTAGAAGAAGTAAAAACTGAGGAGCAAGAAATTACACAACACATAGAGGAAGTGAAGAAGAACAAACCTACTTTTGGACAATCCATACTTGAAAAAGTAAAAAAATTCTTCGAAGAAGTAGAATAATTAAAACGAATAATACTAAAATAAGTAAGTAACTTTTATACATCGAAAATATATGGAAAATACATTAAATACAGGGTTTTCATTCGATTTACCAAAAGGAAATTCATCTATCATAAAAGTGATTGGTGTAGGTGGTGGAGGTAACAATGCGTTGAAACACATGTACGAGAAAGGAATTCATGGAGTAGATTTTATCATTTGTAACACCGATGCACAAACACTAGATAATAACCCAATTTCTACAAAAGTTCAGTTAGGAGCTGCCATTACAGAAGGTTTAGGAGCTGGAGCAGATCCAGAAGTTGGAGAAAAATCTGCCTTAGAAAGTATTGATGAAATCAAAGCTGTTCTAGGTCATAATACCAAAATGGTTTTCATTACCGCAGGAATGGGTGGCGGAACTGGTACTGGTGCTGCTCCTGTTATTGCAAAAATTGCCAAAGAAATGGGAATTTTAACCATTGGTATTGTTACCGTTCCTTTTAGTTTTGAAGGAAAAAGAAGACTAGAACAAGCCGAAAATGGTTTAGAAAAACTTCGCAATAATGTAGATTCCTTAATTGTTATTAATAACGATAAACTTCGTCAACAGTTTGGTAACCTTGGTTTCAAATCTGGTTTTGCTAAGGCAGATGAAGTGTTAGCCAATGCTGCTAAAGGTATGGCAGAAGTGATTACTGGTTATTTCGATGTAAATATAGACTTCCGTGATGCGCGTTCAGTTTTACAAAATTCAGGAACCGCTCTCATGTCTACAGGAACTGCTTCTGGGGAAAACAAAGCTGAAGAAGCCGTGAAAAAAGCACTCGATTCTCCATTATTGAATGATAATAAAATCACAGGAGCTAAAAACGTTCTTCTCCTCATCAGAAGTGGAAACGAAGAAGCTACTATGGATGAAATCGGCTTAATTAATGACCACATTCAGCGCGAAGCAGGAAACACTGCAGATATTATTTTCGGTGTAGGAACAGATGCAGAATTGGGAGATTCTATCAGCGTATTGGTTATTGCTACTGGTTTTGCAGCGGATGATCAAAAATATGCAGGTCCAACCGAAAAAATTAGATATACATTAGAAGACACTCCTTCTTCTCCAAAAGTGAAGAGAGAATCTCCATTTGGCAGAACTTCTTCTGAAAAATCTCAAGAAAATCCAATGCAAAATTCATCAAAAAGCATGTTTTTCTTAGATGATTCTCATGACAACAGTACTCCAGACTTCCCTAGTAATTCTGTAAATCAATTTGCAGAAACACAAGCGGCAGTATTGGAAGAAAGAATAGAAGAACTTAGATTTTTTGAAGACGAAAGTTTAAGCATCGAAAGCAGTCATCAAACTTTTGAAGTAGAAGAACAAGAAAATAATGTTTTAGAATTATTTTCATTTGATGATGAAGACGTTTTAGAATCTCAATCTTTCACTTTTGAAACAGAAGAAAAGAAAACAACTATTATTGAAGAAACTCAGTTTGATGCTGGACAAAAAGTAGAAAATGTGAAACTTTCTTTGGAAGAAACCAAAGAAGAAATTTCTTTCATTGTAGAGGAAAAAACTGTGGAAACGTATAGACCAAAAGCAGAAACGAAAACTTTAGTTGAAGAAAAACCAATTGAGTTTACCTTCAAGATTGCAGAAGAAATAGAAGAAGTAAAAACCGTTTTTGAAAATCACACAGAAGAAAAAATCACTTTTACAGAAACTAAAATTGAAGAGGAATTTAAATTTATCGAAAAAAATACTGCTACAGAAAAAGTTCAGGCAAGAAGAGATAAATTAAAAGAGTTCAACTCTCGTTATCAGACGATAGAAAACGAAAATGAATTCGAAAACATTCCTGCTTTCAGAAGAAAAAACATCAATATAGGTCACGAAAATGCTTCTCAACAGCAAATTTCTAGTTTCCTTTCTGAAAACAACGGAAGAGTACAACTTAGAGAAAACAAGTTTTTAAACAAAGACGTAGATTAAAATTTTTAAAATTTAGAAAAAAATGAGTTTAGAACTTACCATAAACGAAGCGATTAAAACCGCAATGAGAGAAAAAGACAAAGTTGCTCTTGACTCTCTAAGAGCCGTAAAATCTCAAATTCTCTTGCTCAAAACTGAAGCAAAAGGAGCTGATGTTTCTGCAGAACAGGAAATTGCCATTCTCCAAAGAATGATTAAGCAAAGAAAAGATTCTTACGAACAGTTTGTTGCTCAAAATAGAAATGATTTAGCAGAGGTAGAATTGGCACAAATGAAAGTGATTGAACAATTTTTACCTGCTCAACTTTCTGCGGAAGAATTAGAAGCAGAAATTAAAAAAATCATTACCGAAGTAGGCGCAGAATCTCTAAAAGACTTAGGAAAAGTTATGGGAACTGCTTCTAAAACTTTAGCAGGAAAATCAGATGGAAAATCCATCTCTGAAATGGTGAAAAAACTATTATCATAATTAAATTTTCATATTAACGATAAAGAGCCGATGAATTTTTCATCGGCTTTTTGAATTAAAAAGGAGTCATTTTGTCTTAATAGATTTTTGGCATATTTTTGATAATAGAATTAAATAGAATTTTCCAAATTTTAATTATAAATTTGCACTACAAAATCTTGAATTTTCTAATCATTAAATAAAATATATATTATGTATCCAGCAGATTTAGTAATGCCAATGAAGGCAGAACTCACAGATAAAGGTTTCCAAGACCTTACCTCAGCAGAACAAGTAAATGACGCACTTAAACAACCGGGAACTACCCTAGTTATGGTAAATTCTGTTTGTGGTTGCGCAGCAGGAGCAGCAAGACCAGGCGTTATTTATTCTTTAACTGGCGATAAAAAACCAGACCATTTGACTACTGTTTTTGCAGGTTTTGACACAGAAGCGGTAGCAGAGGCTAGAAAACATTTTGCGCCATTCCCACCAAGTTCACCTTGTGTTGCGCTTTTCAAAGATGGCGAATTGGTTCACATGTTAGAAAGACACCACATCGAAGGAAATCCTGCAGGTGCTATTGCGGCGAATTTACAAGCAGCTTACGAAGAATTTTGCTAAAATTTTCTCTAAAATAATCCTCAATCCGTTCTAAATTTTTAGAGCGGATTTTTGTTGCATTCAAATTACAAAATTCTCAAAAAATTTATTAAATTTGAGCAATGGCAACAAAAGCTCTCTTCAATATGGCTGTAAACTGGTTTATTCGACAAAGAATAGACCAAATTCAGAATTTTATGAAACATCCTATTGAAACTCAAAACGGAGTTTTATTTTCTCAACTTTTTCATGCAGAAGAAACAGAATACGGCAAAAAATTCGGGTTCAAAGACATTTCTTCTTACCGAGATTTTCAGCAACAAGTTCCTATCGTAAACTATGAAGAGTTCGAGCCTTACATTGAAAAAGCAAGACAAGGTCAAAAAGATATTTCTTGGCCAGGAGTTATTCGTCAGTTTGCGAAATCTTCTGGAACGACCAATGCCAAAAGCAAATTCATTCCTATTTCAGACGAAAGTTTAGAAGAGTGCCATTACAAAGCAGGAAAGGATTTAATTTCCATTTATGCAAACAATCATCCTGATAATCAATTATTTCTCAATAAAAATTTAAGATTAGGCGGAAGTGCAGAATTGTACGAAAGTTTCAATACTAAGTTCGGTGATTTATCTGCTATTTTGATAGAAAATCTTCCTTTTTGGGTAGAAATTACCACGGTTCCCAGCAAAAAAACTTCCCTCATGTCAGAGTGGGAAACCAAACTGAAAGCCATCGTTTCGGAAGTTAAAAATCAAGATGTAGGAAGTTTAACCGGTGTTCCAAGTTGGATGATGGTTTTGCTTCAAAGAATTTTAACCGAAACAGGAAAAGGCAATATTTCTGACATTTTCCCAAATTTAGAAGTGTTTTTCCACGGTGGAATAAGTTTTAAACCGTACAGAGAACAATATAAAAAAATCATCGGCAAAGACATTAATTACTACGAAATTTACAACGCTTCTGAAGGTTTCTTCGGGATTCAAGACAGAAGTGGTAGTGACGAAATGCTTCTGATGCTAGATTACGGAATTTTCTACGAATTTATTCCGATGGATAAATTTGACCGCAATAATCTTCAAGCGATTCCTTTGGAAGAAGTAGAACTCGGCAAAAATTATGCAGTGGTTATTTCTACCAATGGTGGACTTTGGCGTTACTTAATCGGTGATACCGTAAAATTTACATCTCTTTCTCCGCATCGAATTCAGATTTCTGGCAGAACCAAACATTACATCAATGCTTTTGGCGAAGAATTAATGATAGACAATGTAGAAACTGCGCTTAAAAAAGCCTGTGATGCTACAGAAGCTCACGTTTTAGATTATACAGGAGCGCCTGTTTTTATGAGCGAAGGAAAATCTGGAGCGCATGAATGGTTGATTGAATTTGCCAAACATCCGAATAATTTTGAGGCATTTTCTAAAATTTTTGATGATACTTTGAAATCTATCAATTCAGATTACGAAGCGAAGCGTTACCTCAACATGACGCTGAATCCGCCAATTATTCACACGGCAAAAGAAAAACTTTTCTATCAATGGATGGAATCTAGAGGAAAACTGGGCGGACAAAACAAAGTGCCACGATTGAGCAACGACAGAGAATACATAGATCCACTTTTAGAGCTGAATAAATAAAACCGTTCAAAAAATAGAACGGTTTATTTTTTCTATGCTTTTCTTAACATAAATCAATGACAAAACCGCTCATCATAACTTATCTTTGTAAAAATTTTTTATAAAATGGAATTATTAGATAAATTAAAGTGGAGATACGCTGCAAAAGCGATGAACGGAGAAAAAGTAAGTGATGAAAAATTAGAAAGAATTTTAGAAGCAGCACGTCTTGCTCCTACTTCTAGTGGTTTACAGCCTTTCGAAATTTTCGTGGTGTCTAATCAAGAGGTTAAAAATCAATTGAGAGAAGCCGCAAGTAATCAACCGCAAGTTGCAGATGCTTCTCATGTTTTGGTTTTCGCAGCTTGGGATACTTACACTGCAGAAAGAATCAACTATATGTTTGATTTAACGAACGAAGTAAGAGGGTTCACCAATGATGGTTGGGAAAACTACAGACAATTTTTATTGAACGCTTACGTTCCTAAATCTGCAGAAGAAAACTTCGTACACACTGCAAAACAAGCGTACATTGCATTTGGCGCTGCGATTATTGCTGCCGCTTTCGAAGGCGTAGATGCTACTCCAATGGAAGGTTTCAGCCCAGAAAAAGTAGACGAAATTCTTGGTTTAAGAGAAAAAGGATTAAGAAGTGTTTTACTTTTACCTCTTGGTTACAGAGACACTGAAAAAGACTGGTTAGAAAAACTTGAAAAAGTAAGAAAACCAAAAGATAAATTTATCACAGAAGTGAAATAATACAAAAATCCTCAGAAAATTCTGAGGATTTTTAGTTGATATAAAGAAGGATTTTAAACTTTCCATTCTACTACCGCTCTAATAAAAGCTTCGGCGTTTTCTAAAGGAACATTAGGTAAAATTCCGTGACCTAGATTAGTAATGTATTTATCTTTGCCAAATCTATCAATCATTTCATGAACCATTTTTCTAATCACTTCTGGCGAAGAATGTAATCTTGCAGGATCAAAATTCCCTTGAAGGGTTATAGAATTATTGGTAAATTTTCTTGCCAATTCTGGTGTAATCGACCAATCTACACCAAGAGCAGAAACTTTGGATTTCGTCATTTCTTCTAAAGCATACCAACAACCTTTCGCAAAAACTACAACGTGAGCTTCTGGAGCTAAAGCTTCTACAATTTGGTTAATGTATTTCCAAGAAAACTCTTGATAATCTTCAGGAGAAAGCATTCCACCCCAAGAATCAAAAATCTGTACCGCAGAAACTCCGCTTTGTACTTTTCTCTTTAAATAAGCGATGGTTACATCTGTAATTTTTTGTAAAAGCAAATGTGCAGCTTCTGGTTGAGTAAAGCAAAATGATTTTGCAATATCAAAAGATTTAGAACCTTTTCCTTCAACACAGTAGCAAAGCAAAGTCCAAGGTGAACCAGCAAAACCAATCAAAGGAATTTCGTTTTCTAATTTCTGTAAAGTGATGTCAATCGCATCATAAACATATTTCAGATTTTCTTCTGCTCCTTCTACTTGCAGATTTTGTACTTGTTCTAAAGTTCTTATTGGTGTGTCTAACCATGGTCCAACTGATTCTTTCATTTTGAAATCAATTCCCATCGCTTGCGGAACTACCAAAATATCAGAAAATAAAATCGCTGCATCTAGCGGAAATCTTCTAATCGGTTGAACAGTAATTTCTGCTGCCAATTCTGGAGTTTGACAACGCGTGAAGAAATCATATTGGTCACGAAGTGCGATGAATTCTGGCAAATATCTTCCTGCTTGTCTCATCATCCAAACTGGTGGCCTTTCTACAGTTTCGCCTCGTAATGCTCTTAAATATAGGTCGTTTTTTATCATTTTTCTTGTTTGCAATCGGCTTTTAAGAATGAGCGTTTTGCTTTATAATGGTTAACAAATCTTCTAAATTGCTTTCTTTACTGGTAAAAATTTTATTTTGTGTAAATTTTCTCAGCTCCTTTTCTGTGGTGTGTCCGATAGAAAAGAGTTTTAAATTTTCTAAAGAATTAAACTTTGCAAAACTACGAACTCCACTTGGACTAAAAAAAACTACAGCCTCATATTTTTCATGAATTTCTGGGTAGAGAATTTTAGTGTTGTAAAGCACCACTTTTTTGTAAGAAATATTCTGAAGCGGTAATGCTTTATCTAAAATATCAAGTGCTAAATTTCCACAGAAGTGAATAAAATTTTCTTTTTGGCTATGCTTGAGAATAAATTCAGACAAATCATTAAGATGTTTCTTCACTTTAAAAGTTCCAAAACCGTTATTTCTCAATTCTTTTTTGGTTTTAAGACCTACTGCGTAGATTTTATTATAATGGGCTTCTTGGAAATTTTCATTCGGTTGAAAACCATTTTCAAAGAAAGATTTTACAGCGTTTACACTCGTGAAAATAAGTGAAGAATTCTTGAGTGGAAAAGGTTTGGTTTTAATTTTTTCAATCGCGATAAAATCCTTAAAATCACAAGAAAAACCGGTTTCTAATTTCTCTGAAACCTCATGTTCAATTCCGGTTTTGGTGAAAAGGATTTTCATGATGACTCTATTCCTTTATTTGTTTCTTAATCTCCTCCATCATTTCTTTTCCTCCGTTTTCTAGCACAAATTCTGCAAACTTTTTACCGTAATTTTCAGATTCATCATATTCAAATTCTTCAACTACATTTATCGTTTTACTTCCGTCCAAAGAATTTAATCTTCCCGAAAATTTGATTTTATTTTCTTCAAAAACTGCTATTGCTCCAATTGGCGCAGTACAGCCACCTTCTAAAGTTCTGAGGAAATTACGTTCTATTTCAACGCAAATTTGAGTGGTTTTATGATTGATTTTTTGCAAAATTGCTTTGGTTTCTACATCATCTACTCTACTTGAAATCGCCACAACTCCCTGACTAGGCGCAGAAATCATAAAATCTAGCATTTCATATTCCAACTCCATTTCCATTCTTTTAATCCCCGCTAAGGAAAAAAGCGTAGCATCAAAATCTCCTTCTTCTAATTTCTTTAAACGCGTCTGTACGTTTCCTCTGATATCTGAAAACTGAGTGTTCGGGAATTTTTCTGACCAAAAAGCTCTTCTTCTTAAACTGCTGGTTGCAATTTTAAGTTCTGCTAAATCTTTATTTTTAGAAGAAGATTTTCTCACCAAAACATCTTGTGGAAAATCTCTTTCCAAAACGGCAGAAACTTCTATATTTTGAGGTAAAATAGTAGGAACATCTTTCAGAGAATGCACTGCAATATCTATTTCATTATTGAGTAATGCAATGTCTAAATCTTTGGTAAAAACGCCCGTAATTCCTAGAGAATAAAGTGGTTGATTGAGGTTTTTATCACCAGAAGAAAGCACAGGAACCAGTACTGTTTCGTAACCTAAATTTTGTAATTTTTGTTCTACTTCTTTTGCTTGCCACATTGCTAATGGCGAATTTCTGGTGCCTATTCTAATCATTATATTTTAAATATTGATATCAATTATTTGATTTGGAAAAACATAAAACTCATTAAACCCTTCATAAGTTTCAATATCCCAAGGTTTTTCAGTTGTTACTTTTAAAGCTTTTTTTTCATCAAAAACTAATTCTTCCAAAATTTCGCAACCTAGAAACCCTTTTTTTGGATAAATACTCTCTTCGTCAAGATATTCTGTTGTAATAATTGGAACTTTATCTTGAAAAATATGTTTTTTATTATTTATATCTAAAAATTCGCATTCTACCCAACCTGGTTGAGAATTATCTACAAATTTTGTAATTAAAACTTTGATTGCTTTCATTTAAAAAAATTTAGATTCCTTCGGAATGACAAAAATGTGTGAAAATTCATAAATCCCAAATCGAAAATCTATTGATGTTTTTTATTAAATTCTTCTTTCGGTTGTTCTACCAAAATTTCGTTCATCAACTTAGTAACTTCTTCGGCACGAAGCGGATTTTCGATGATATATTTCGCAAATCTATTGGTAATTTTTTGAATCAATTTTTCAGTGAGTTCCATGTCTTCTATATCCACATATCTGTGTTTTCTGTGGAAATTATGCATTTCATGGTCTTCTATATGTTTCAGCGCAGCTTTGAACTGATGAATATTCGGTGCGAATTTTCTTTTTCTTTCCCAAGCCAAAAATTCTTTGGTCATTTCCTTGATGATTTTCTCCGCTTTAGGAATTTCTTTCTTGCGCTGTTCTATGGTTTCCTGAATATGCTTAGACAATTCGTCTACGTCTACCAATTGCACCGCTTTATTTTCCGCTACTTTTTTATCTACATTATTTGGAATAGAAAGGTCTATCACCAATGTTTCTTTTCCATTTGGAAAATGTTTTTGGTGAATAATAGGATGTGAAGCGCCAGTTGCAACGATAAGAATATCTGTAGATTTCAGTTCTTCTTCGAAATTTTCAAAAGCAATTTGCGGAATACTATACTTTTCTGCAATTTTCTCTGCTTTTTCATAAGAACGGTTGGCGATTTTTACTTTTGGCTGATAAACATGTTTCACCAAGTTTTCTACAGTATTTTGACCGATTTCGCCAGTTCCCAAAAGAAGAATATTCTTCTCTGAAATCTGTTTTTGAGTTTTTAAGATATAATGAACCGCTGCATAAGAAACGGAAGCTGCTCCGTTTGAAAGGGCGGTTTCGTTTTTAATTCTTTTAGAAATTTGAATCGCCGAGTTGATGGCTCTCTCTAAGTAAGGATTGCTAAAACTTTTGTGTTTTTTGAATCGATGATAAGCATTTTTTATCTGACCTATGATTTCGAAGTCTCCTAAAATCTGACTTTCTAAACCTGCAGAAACCCTGAATAGATGATAAAGCGCTTCCTCGTTTTTCATCACATTTACAAACTGCATGAAATCCATCAAACTTACGTCTACACTCTTGCAATACATCTCTGCAATCGCAATATAATTATGAGAAGTAGTATAGATTTCGGTTCTGTTACAAGTAGAAACTACAAACGCATCACCTAGTTTCTTTTCATGAATTTCTTTTACGAACTGTTTTACGTGTTCATCAAAAAACGCAAATTTACCTCTGATTTCGGCATTGGCTTTTTCAAAACTAATGCTTAAAACAGTGAAGTTCTGTGTATTATATGTCTTCGCAAGAGAATTCATTTCAAGTCTGCAAATTTAATCATTATTATGATATAAATTTTCTAATTTTCATCATATTTTAATAGATGTTATGAATTGAAATATTTGGTCATTACATAATGAAACCCGATGGGTTTTATGTTAAACAATTCACCTTCAATTTCATACCCTAATTTTTCGTAAAATTCGGCAGCTGTTTCTCTGGCATTCATCCAAATTTTTTGAATTTGTGCTTCTCTCAAAATTTCTTCAACTTTTTCTACTAATTTTTTTCCTATTCCTTTTCCTTGATAATCTTCTGAAACTGCCATTCCTCTAATTTGAGCAATTTCTCCATTTTGCAAGACCGTGATAATTCCCACAATTCTATCTTCCACGAAATAACCTAGATGAAAAGTTTGGTCATCAAAATCACCACTGAACTCATGCGACTCTTGAGGAAGATTTTTTCTAAGGATTTCTCGTCTAAGAAGATAGGTTTCTTCTGGGCTAATTCTTTTAATCATTTGAAAATCTGAATGTTAAATTATTTTAAGAATTGAAATTCATTAAATTCTCAACAGAGAAAAATAATTTTTAAAGTTTCGAGTTTAAAGTTACAACAAGCATTTAAAAATTAATAAAATTTTAACGATATTTTTTGTTTTTCATTATTTTTAAATGCTCTGAAATTTATATCTTTGTCACTTAAAAATTTATAGAAGAAAATGGGGTTATTTGATATGTTCACGCAAGAAATTGCGATAGACTTAGGAACAGCGAACACACTTATCATACATAATAATAAAATCGTGATTGACCAACCGTCAATCGTGGCTATCGAGCGTTCATCTGGAAAGGCAATTGCTGTAGGAGAACAAGCGAAACACATGCAAGGAAAAACGCACGAAGATATTAAAACGATTCGTCCGCTAAAAGATGGTGTAATTGCAGATTTTGCTGCATCAGAACACATGATTAAGGAATTTATTAAACAAATTCCTGGTATCAAAGGAAAATTAATTCAACCTTCTCTTAGAATTGTAATTTGTATTCCTTCTGGTATTACAGAAGTAGAAAAAAGAGCGGTAAGAGATTCTGCTCAAAAAGTTAATGCTAAAGAAGTAAGATTAATTTATGAACCAATGGCTGCAGCAATAGGTGTAGGAATTGATGTACAAAAACCTGAAGGTAACATGATTATCGATATAGGTGGTGGTACTACAGAAATTGCAGTAGTGGCTCTTGGTGGTATTGTTTGTGATAAATCTGTAAAAATTGCAGGAGATGTTTTCACGAATGATATTGCTTATTACTTAAGAACGCATCACAACTTATACATCGGAGAAAGAACAGCAGAAAGAGTGAAAATAGAAGTAGGTTCTGCAGTAGAAGATTTAGACGTAGAAGTAGAAGATATTCCAGTACAAGGTAGAGATTTAATTACTGGTAAGCCAAAAGAAATTATGGTAGGTTATAAAGAAATCGCAAGAGCTCTAGATAAATCTATCATCAGAATAGAAGATGCAGTAATGGAAACGCTTTCTCTTACTCCGCCAGAATTAGCAGCAGATATTTACAAAACTGGTATTTATTTAGCTGGTGGTGGTGCTTTATTAAGAGGTTTAGCAGACAGACTTCACAAGAAAACAGGATTACCAGTTTTCGTAGCAGAAGACCCATTAAGAGCGGTTGTTCGTGGAACAGGTATTGCTCTTAAAAACATGGATAAATTTAATTTCCTTATAAAATAAGTAAAAACCTAGTTATAGAATGGGGTTTTTGATAAGATTATTTAGCAAGAACGGATTATTTCTGTTCTTTCTTTTTTTACAAATAATTGCCGTAACATTGATTTTCAGTAGAAACTCAATGCAACAATCTTTTATTGCAGCACAGACTACCGCGTTTAATGCTTGGGTTTCTGGTTACATAGACGAAGGAACCAGCTACTTAAAACTGAAGCAAATTAATGAAGAATTAGTTGCTCAGAATAAAACGCTTATGCAGGAATTATACGGTAAAGAAAAAATTAAAAATCCTAGTTTTGTAAGAGTTACCGACACGATTGGTGGTGGACAGATTTACACTTTCGTAGATGGTGAAATTGTAAATAATTCTATCATTAGAAAAGATAATTATTTTACCATTAACAGAGGAAAAAGACATGGTGTTTTCCCTAAAATGGGTGTAATTGCACCACAAGGAATTGCAGGAATTGTGATCAATACCACTAATAATTATGCATTGGTACAATCTGTACTCAGCATGAACAAAATTAGAATTAATGCTTCGCTAAAAGATTCTGGATTTTTCGGAACGCTTACTTGGAGAGGCGAAAATTCTAGAACGATGCATTTATCAGACATTCCTAAATATGTGCCGATAAAAGTTGGCGACACGGTAGTTACAGATGGCAAATCTGCAATTTTCCCACAAGGAATTATGATTGGTAGAGTTGCAGGTTACGAAGTAGATTCTAAAACAGGATATTGGGATATTTCTGTAGAATTAAGCCAAAAAATGGGACAACTTAACAAAGTTTATGTTGTAAGAAATTTAAAAAAATTAGAAGTAAAACAAATTCAAGATACTCTTGATGCCACGATAAACAATGATCAGTAGAAATTTATTTACAGATGTTTTATTAATCGCAATGTTAGTCACATTGCAAATATTTTTATTTAACAGAATAGATATTGCTGGTAAATATACTCCTGTCATCTACATTATTTTTGTTTTGTTTTATCCTTTTTATAGAAATCTCTATATTTTCCTATCGGCGAGTTTTATTTTAGGATTATCTATAGATGCATTTTTAGGAACTTGGGGTATCAATGCATTTGCCACTACACTTATCGCCTATTTTAGAACCATTATTTTCAAAACTTCCACAGAAGTCTCTTCGGATGTATTTTCTTTCCATAATCTTCAGTGGTCGCAGTTTCTATTTTATATTTTTTCAAGTATTTTTGTGCATCAACTATTAGTTCAGAGTATAGAATTTTTTAAATTCGACAGGTTTTTTGAAGTAATACTTAATATTTTAGTAACTAGTGTTATTTCTATAATATTTGTACTCCTCTATTCGTTAGCATTTAAAATCAAAGAAAAAGTTTGAAAACAGCCTATTATAAAATTACCTTATTTCTCTTTCTCATTGCCGCAATTTTTGTGGCAAGATTGGTCTATTTACAGTTGCTTACAGATAGATATGCACTCAATGCCGCCAATACTTCTATCAAAATAGACTATGTCATTCCTCAACGTGGAATCATCTTTGACCGAAACGGAAAAATTTTAGTAGGTAACCAACCTTCTTATGAAATTTCTTTCACCCAAAGTCAAATGACGCCAGATTTTGACACTTTGGGTTTTTGTAATTTATTAAAAATCAGCAAAAAAGATTTCATCAAAAAAATAGAGTCCATTAAAAAGGAAAAATATTACTCAAAGCTCACTCCTATGACTTTCAAAAGTGATATGAGCAGAGAGGAAATCGCTAGAATTCAGGAAATTATCTTCAAATATCCGGCTTTTAATATTGTAGAAAGACCTCAACGTAAGTATGAAGTTTCTACTTCAGGAAATCTACTTGGTTATACCAATCAAGTCAACGAAAATTACATCAAAAAAGATTCTCTTTATTATTTGCCTGGTGATATTGCTGGAATTACAGGAATAGAGCGCGCCTACGAAAAACAATTACGTGGTGAAAAAGGAATGCGCTACATTCAGAAAGACATTAAACTGAGAAATGTAGGTCCTTATAAAAACGGTGAGTTAGATAAAGAAGTGGTTTCTGGTAAAGATTTAACGCTTACCATAGACTATGATTTGCAAAGAATCGCCGAAGAAATGCTCGTGAATAAGCATGGCGCAATTGTAGCACTTGACCCAAACAATGGAGAAATATTAGCGCTCGCAACTGGGCCAGACATAGATCCAAATCTTTTTACAGGTCCTAACAAAAAAAGAAATATTTATAGATTGGCAAATGACACCATCTATGACAACAAACCTACTTATGACCGTTCAGTTCAAGCAGCTTATCCTCCAGGTTCGCCTTTCAAATTGTTGACCGCATTAGCTGGTTATCAAATGAAAGTCATCAGTGATTCTACAAAATTTACATGTAGACATGGCTATAGAATGGGAAGACATACCATCGGTTGTCACTGTGGAACTTTTTGGCCAATCGGAATGGAAAAAGCCATAGAAAAATCTTGCAATAACTATTTTTCTAGTGTTTATTATAAAATCACCGAAAAATACGGTCCAAAAGGAAGAAATAGAGCCATAGATGAATGGAAAGAAATCATGAATAGCTTCGGTTTAGGAGAATTCATGAATAACGACTTAGCAGTTGGTGCAAAAGGAAAAATTCCTTCTGGAGAATTTTACACGAAAAGATTAGGGGAAAAATGGCATCCGTATCAATCTGCTATTTTTAATGGAATGGGACAAGGAGACGTTCTACTTACTCCGCTTCAAATGGCAAATTTTACTGCCGCTATTGTTAATAGAGGTTGGTATTTTACGCCACATATTGTAAAATCCATAGATGGAAAACCTAATCCAGACGAAAGATTTAAGAAAAAACATGTGACCAAAGTAGAACCTAGATATTTTGATGTGGTTCTAAAAGGAATGAAAGATGTTTTCATCGGCGGAACTGCAAGAGGATTACTTTCTAAAGAATTCACACAACTCGGAAAAACAGGAACTGCACAGGTTCCTGGAGGAAGAGATAATTCAATTTTTGTAATGGCAGCACCTGCTGATAAACCAAAAATTGTAGTAGTTGCAGTAATAGAACACGCTGGTTTTGGTGCAACTTGGGCAGGTCCAGCTTCTACCATTATCGCTGAAAAATATTTGTTAGGAGATATTAAGAGAACTTATCTCTACGATAGAATGATAAAATCTAGTTTCATGGGAGAGTACAAGCGTATGTACATCAATCATCTTACCAAAAAAGGTTGGTATACCGCGCCTAAACCAGACCCTATTCAATTGAAAAAACTAGAAGACAGCCTAAGATTACTCAATGAAAAAAAGGCAGCACAAAATCCAAAAAAATTAAAAGACACCACTAAAAATAATAAAACGTAAAAGATGAAATGGGCAGAAGGAATTGATAAACTTGGCATTTTTCTATACTTGGCTATTTCACTTTTTGCAATAGCAAATATTTATAGTGTAGATGAAGGATTAGGAACCAAACAATTTATATTTTTTGGAATTTCCATCGTGGTAGGACTTGTAATTTTCACTATGAGAACAAAGTTTTTCGAAAACTTTGCGGGAATTTTTTTCATATTGGGTGTCCTTTCATTAGCAGGTCTACATGTTTTTGGAACTGAAATTTTAGGTCAAAAAAACTGGTATAAGTTTGGCGGATTTACCATGCAACCCGTTGAATTTGCAAAAATCGGAACAGCACTTATGCTCGCCAATTACGTTTCTGGACCAGATTTTAATCTGAAAATGAGAAAATCACAGTTGACAGTTCTGGCGATTATTGGAGTGCCAGCTTTAGTTGTTTTATCCATTCCAGATGTAGGTTCATTATTAGTATTTACTGCGTTTGCGATTGCTTTATACAGAGAAGGATTAAATGGTTGGTTATTTATAGTAGGATTTGTTTTAGCAGCTGTTTTTCTTTTGTCGATTGCGTTTAATCCTTTATACATTACTGGAGTTTTAGTAGGTTTAGTCCTCATTTTTATACTCTTTAATTATCAAAAAATTCATTGGAGCGTTCCTACTATAGTCACCATTGTCGGAAGTTTAGGAATTTTAGCCGGAATCAGCTTTGGAACTCCAAAAATCATGGAGAAATTACCAAATCACCAGAGAGAAAGAATAGAAGTTCTCTACAAAGGCGAAAAAGCTTTCCGAGATACTTCTGGTTATAACTTATTGTATTCTAAAACTGCTATTGGTTCTGGCGGATTTTGGGGAAAAGGTTACATGCAAGGTTCGGTAACTCAAGGGAAATTCGTTCCTGAGCAAGAAACAGATTACATTTTCTGTACTGTGGGAGAAGAATGGGGCTTCTTCGGAAGTTTTCTTTTGGTGTTATTTTATGCTATTTATATTGGCAGAATATTTTACTTAGCCGAAACTCAAAAAAATACTTTTAATCGAGTTTTCGGTTATTGTTTTGCTGGAATATTACTCATGCACTTTTCCATCAATTTAGGAATGGTAATGGGACTATTTCCTACAGTGGGAATTCCACTGCCTTACTTCAGTTATGGAGGGAGTTCTCTTTTAGCTTTCTCTATTATGACCGCTATTTTCTTTAAATTAAATTACGCAGATAAGAATTCACTCGTATAAATAAAAAAACCTCCGCAACTAGTTGCGGAGGTTTTTTATCACTATTTAATTTAATTAATCTATATTAATTCGTTGCTTCTGCTGTAGCAATATTTTGATCTTCTTTTAGAATTCTTTTAGCAAATCTATATTTTGGTCCCCAATAAGAATCGTTAAGTGAAGAAACCATAACGCCTTTAGATGTAGCTGCGTGAATAAATTTAATTTCTCCTTCTGGTGTAACTTCTTGTACTATTCCTACGTGAGAGATTCTTCTGTTGTGCGCAAAGAAAACTAAATCTCCTTTTTGCAATTGCTGTCTCTCTACTCTTTCTCCTAGCTCAGCTTGTTCTGCAGCAACTCTTGGCAATTCTAAACCTGTAGTTTCTTCATAAACATTTAAAACGAATGCTGAACAATCTATTCCACTTCTGGTAGAACCACCAAATCTGTAAGGAGTTCCTAAATAAGTATTCGCTTCACTTAGAATATCATCAATCGTTTTAGCATGAGAAATCGCTCCTGTAATCAAAGCAGCCATTTCTGATTTTTTTGCCATTTCAAAAGTTGCATTATAGCTATCATAAGAACTTTTGCTTGCAGAATTTAGATTTCTAGTATTTATTTTATCTAGTTTGGTACTAGATTTGTATTTTGTAGGTGTAGAAACAACGTAGTTTGTTACACAAGATTGCAACGAGAAGATGGAAATAATTGCAACCAAACTTAGCAAAACTCTTTTCTTCATATTTATTTGATTATCTGTGTAGATTTCTTTTTTAGACAAGACAAAAGTATATCATACAAGTTTTTTAGGACTTGATAATTGTCAGCTAATCAAAAAATTTAACATTTTTTAACATTTGTCTTTCATATGTTAAAAAAAAATTTCCGCGAGGCTCCTATTTTGGAAATCCTGCGGAATTTTTTTTTAAGACTTTTTAACAAAATATTGTCAAAATCTATAAATTATATAACGCTAGTCTATAATGGTGTAAACTTTAACGAAGGAAATTCTTTATTATTAAATTTATTATGTAAATTTCTTAAAATCAATACACTAACTGTTTTAGAAAACAAATGCTATTTTCTACATTTTCATAAGGTTCATAATTAGGAATACGAGAATAGCCGGACTTTTCATAAAGATGAACCGCCGAAACTTGCTGAACTCCAGTTTCTAAAACAGAAAAATTGTAACCTTCTTCTTTTGCCCATTTTTCAAGAAGCAATAGAACCATTTTAGCATATCCTTTTCCTCTATAGTGTTCTTTGGTAAACATTCTTTTAACTTCGATGGTTTGGTCATCATATTTTTTATAAGCACCACAAGCAATGGGTTCTTTGTCTATATAAATAATAATACAGTTTTTTATAGCATCTAGCTTATTATATTGAGCATAAAAAGAATGGTCTTCTCCATCTATTTCTGCAAGATAAAGATCTAATTCGTAGACTAATTTTTGGAAATCTTTGTGATGTGATTCGGTTTTTAGGATATCTATTTTCATATTAATTTTTAAAAAAAAAACCCTCTCGAAAAGGAGAGGGAAGTGTGATTATCTAGTGAATAATAATTCTCTGTATTTTGTGAGTGGCCAAAGCTCATCATCTACCATCATTTCTAATGCGTCTGATGCTTCCCTAATTTTATCAAACAATGGCTTCACTTCGTTACAATAGGCTTCTGCCTGTTTCTGCGAGTTGGTAGTAGATTTAGCCTTATCTTTCGCTTTTAACAACTCTTCTACTCCTAACTTAATAATAGAAACGTTTTCAGAAATCTGAGTAATTAAACTCATTTGTTCTTTTGCCAAAGCCTTGAATTCTTTATCTCCGAAAATTTCTTTTAATCCTTTTACATTGTCTATCAATCTGTTCTGATAGTTTAATGCTGCTGGAATGATGTGATTTCTAGCAATATCTGCCAAAACTCTAGCTTCAATATCAATTACTGTAGAATATTTTTCTAACTTAATTTCGTTTCTAGCTTCTACTTCTACATGAGAGAAAACGCCCATTTCTTCGTAAAGTTTCACGAATTTTTTGTCCATTTCTCTTTCTAAAGCTTCTGGAGTAGTTTTAAGGTTAGATAAACCTCTTTTCTGCGCTTCTTTTGCCCAGTCATCAGAATATCCATCACCTTCGAACATAATGTTTTTCGATTGTTTGATGTATTCTCTTAACACATTGAAAATAGCTTCATCTTTTTTAAGGCCTTTCTCAATTAAAGCATCTACTTCTTTTTTGAATTCTTTTAATTGTTTTGCAGCGATGGTATTCATTACCGTCATAGATTCTGCACAGTTTGCAGAAGAACCTACTGCTCTAATCTCAAATTTATTTCCTGTAAATGCGAAAGGCGAAGTTCTGTTTCTATCTGTATTGTCTAATAAAATTTCTGGAATTTTACCTACTACATTTAGTTTTAATTCTGTCTTTTCTTCTGGAGAAAGTTTACCATTAGTCACTTTTTCTAATTCAGAAAGTACACTATATAATTGAGAACCGATGAAAACAGAAATAATTGCAGGCGGCGCTTCGTTTGCTCCTAATCTGTGGTCATTACTTGCAGAAGCAATACTTGCTCTTAATAAGTCTGCATATTCATGAACTGCTTTAATCGTATTCACGAAGAAAGTCAAAAACTGTAAGTTTTTCTTAGGATTTTTCCCTGGGCTTAGTAAATTTTCGCCAGTATCTGTAGAAAGTGACCAGTTATTGTGTTTTCCACTTCCGTTTACTCCAGCAAATGGTTTTTCATGTAATAAAATATGGAAATGATGTTTGTGAGCTACTCTTGCCATCACATCCATTAATAATGAATTGTGGTCTACTGCTACGTTTGCTTCTTCAAACATTGGAGCCAACTCAAATTGATTTGGAGCTACTTCATTATGTCTTGTTGTAACAGGAATTCCTAATTTCATACATTCTATTTCTAGCTCCTTCATAAAATTCATCACTCTAGTAGGAATAGAACCGAAATAATGATCATCTAACTGTTGACCTTTCGCAGGAGAATGTCCTAACAATGTTTTACCAGTTAATACTAAGTCTGGTCTTGATTGATATAATGCAGAATCAACTAAAAAGTATTCTTGTTCCCAACCTAAAGTAGGAACCACTTTTGTTACATTTTTGTCAAAATATTGCATTACTTCTGTTGCTGCTTCGTCTACAGCGTGTAAAGCTCTTAACAATGGTGCTTTGTAATCTAATGTTTCACCAGTATAAGAAATAAAAATAGAAGGAATACAAAGTGTAGTTCCCATAATAAAAGCTGGAGAAGTAGGATCCCAAGCTGTATAACCTCTCGCTTCGAAAGTATTTCTAATTCCACCATTTGGGAAAGAAGAAGCGTCTGGTTCTTGCTGAATAAGCATTCCACCATTAAATCTTTCGATAGCTCTTCCCCCTTCAATTGGAGTAAAAAATGAATCGTGCTTTTCTGCAGTAGCTCCTGTTAATGGCTGAAACCAGTGAGTATAGTGAGTCACTCCTTTAGACAAAGCCCAATCTTTCATTGCTACAGCAACCTGATCTGCGATATGTCTTTGGATTTTTGTTCCTTTTCTTATAGCATCTAAGATAGACTGAAATGCTTCTTTGGTTAAATATTCTCTCATGGTTTCTTCAGAGAAAACATTTTCGCAATACAATTCTGATAATTTTGCAGGAACTTCTACGTGATTATCTTTTCTAAAGTTTTTAAAAGGAAGCGTTTCTAACGCTTTAAATCTTAATGTTGACATATAGGTGTTAAAATTTTCAGCAAATTTAAGTAAAAAATCGAAACTTTTATAAAACACCCCTAAAATTTTAAGGGTATTCGTAAATTTTATATAGATTTTAAAGTAGAAAATCAATAAAACCGATAACTTAAATCTATTTTAATGTAAAATTAATTTTAGTTTAGGTTATTTTTCGTACCTTAGAGAAACAAAATCATTTTGAACAAAAAGGAACTTAAATTACTCAAAATCAATACAATTAAGCACTCTTATCATAAATTCAAAATAAAAGTTGTATCTTTGTAGACTTTTTTAAAAACAAAATATATATGGCAAATTCTAGAGCAAGAGAAACAACAGAAGCAATCGAAAGAATTTATGTCTCTATGAGACATTTGTTTTACAGAGGATTTTTTAAACCTTCAGGAGTTTCGGGTGATAGCATTAGAAGCCTTCTAAAAATCATCAATCCAGAAATCTACGGAACCATGAATGTTCCTAATAAAGTAGAACTAGATGGTTTATTATATGTATTAGACAGATTACCAGAAGGTATAGAAGAATGCGCATTTATTCACCTTACTTCAGACGAAGGTTTTGACAAAGGAAGTTTTGAACCTATAGTTCCTAAAAAACGTAGAAGAAATTGCTATAGAATAGATGAACACCAAATGAACATAGAGGTTCTACTCGGTCGTTCAGAAATTTATGATATTCTTACTCACCTTACCTTTTTATATATAGAAGCAGACAAAATAAGAAACATTGCTTTCTTAATCGATGAAGACGGAGAACCAAAACGCTCTTGGAAAATTATAGAACAAGTAGCAAAAGGTGAGAAAAAATTCAGCAGAAAAGAAAAAGAAGTAGCCCTTATTCATCTTTCTTCACTTTTGGGAAGAACTTTCGAAGAAACGCTTAATGCTTATAATAATTTCGGCGAAGACAATAATCCTGATAGACTTTTCAAAATTATTTATCACTTAGGAAAAGTAAGTTTTGACGACTTGAAACAAGTGAGAGAAAGAGAAATTCATTTCAGTGCCATTCTAAAAGAAAGAGTTGGTCACCATTATTTCGGTGAAAAATGGGCAAATCACGTAAAACAAGTTCTAGGAGATAACAATTTATTAAACAGACCTTTACATATTATTTCTGCGAATATGCACTCGGTGAAAAACATGCTTTTTGCCAATGACGCATTGAAGAAAAAGAATACTAAAGATATAGATTATTCACTTTACGAAGAAATTTCTAACAAAAAGGAACTTAGAGACAAAGTTTTGGAATATGCAATTTCTAAAGAAATGATTTACATAGATGATAATTCTGGTAGTAACATAGATGTACAGTTAATTGATTTATCAAAAGTAGACCTCAAAAACTCTCCATTTGCTAATTCTGGATACAAAGGAGATGATGTTCTAATGGTTTTCGATTACGCTTTTGGTGAACAAGCTTATGAAGTTATGGATGAGTTGTTAAGACCATTCGAATATGAAGGAAATGTGTACACCATGAATGTAAAATCTGTTTCTATCATGGGTAAAGCAGGGATTCTTACCGGTGAAAAAGGAGACATTATGATTCCTACTTCTCACATTTTCGAAGGAACTGCAGATAATTATCCATTTGAAAACGCTTTGAAATTAGAAGATTTCCAAGATGATGAATTAAGAGCTTTCGAAGGAAGCATGATTACCGTTCTAGGAACTTCTCTTCAGAATAAAGATATTTTAACCTATTTCATGACTACTTCTTGGAAATCAATCGGTCTAGAAATGGAAGGAGCTCATTACCAAAAAGCGATTCAAGTAGCTTCTAAAATCAGAAAACACATTTCAGAAGATTTATTTGTAATGTATGCATATTACGCTTCTGATAATCCATTAGAAACAGGTTCTACCCTTTCTTCTGGCGGATTAGGATTAACGGGTGTAAAACCTACTTATTTAATCACGTTAAGAATTTTAGAAAAGATTTTACAATCTTCTGCTAAAAACAAGACAAAGAAGTAAAAATCATAAACTTTTAATAAAATCCTTCCAAACTTTGCTTTTGGAAGGATTTTTATTTAATATAGCAGTCTAAAATTTGATTTATATTTGAAAAAATTTATGATATGAAGAATAGACTCGTTGCTATATTTTCTTTAATCGTAGGATTAATTACAGCACAACAACAAGCTTACTACCAACAAGAAGCTTCTTATAAAATGGAAATCGATGTAGATGCTGCTAATTACTCTTATCACGGTAACCAAGAAATAAAATATACCAATAATTCTCCTGATGAACTTTCAGTAGTGTACTTTCACTTGTATTGGAATGCTTTTAAACCCAATTCTTTGATGGATCAAAGAGTGCAAAACCAAGGAAAAAATGCAGACGGAAGATTAACTGAATTCGGAAATTCTAAATTAGCTACTATTCCTAAAAACGAAGAAGGCTCACAAACCGTAAACTGGATTAAACAAAACGGAAAACTTCTAAAATTTGAAGTTCAAGAAACCATTATGAAGGTTTACCTCAACGAAAAAATAAAACCAAACTCTACCACTACTTTTACGATGGATTGGGATTCTGTAGTTCCTAAACAAATCCGTAGAAGCGGAAGAAATAACAGAGAAGGTGTAGACATGACTATGACGCAATGGTTCCCAAAACTAGCAGAATATGATTATGATGGTTGGGCAACTTTTGATTACATCGGTAGAGAATTTCACGCTCCTTTTTCTAATTTTGATGTAACCATAAAGATTGATAAAAATTACGTAATTGGCGCAGGTGGCGTTTTAGAAAATCCTACAGAAGTAAAAGGCTACACAGAAAATCCTACGATAAAAACAGATAAAAACGACAAGGCAACTTGGCGTTTTACCGCAAAAAATATTTTAGATTTTGCTTGGGCTGCAGATAAAGACTATTCCGTAGAAACCTTCATCGTTCCAGATGGACCAAAAGTGAATTTTGTCTACCAAAAATCTGAAAAAACACAATTTTGGAGCGAAGCTCAACCCTACATTACCAAATATTTCCAACTGATGAATGCCACTTTTGGCAGATACGTTTATCCTACCTACAGTTTTGTACAAGGTGGAGATGGCGGAATGGAATACGGAATGTGTACTATGATTCTAGGCGAAGCAAGAAGTTTGGAAGGTTTATTAGGATTGATGATTCATGAAGGAGCGCACTCTTGGTATCAGCAAATGCTTGCCACTAACGAAAGTACAAAACCTTGGTTAGATGAAGGTTTTACCAGTTATGCAGAAGATTTCGTGATGAATGCACTTTTCCCTAAAGATGATATGCCAAATCCTTTTTACAATGCAATTCAGTCTTATGTAAGATTCGTAAAATCTGGCAAAGAAGAACCAGCAGTTTGGTTAGCAGACCATCACGATAACGGAACGGCTTATACCGTAGCTTCTTACACCAAAGGCGAATTGTTCTTAGTAGAATTAGGCTACATTGTGGGTGAAGAAAATTTATCTAAAATTTTGAAAAAATATTATCAAGACTGGAACCTTAAACATCCTACAGATAGAGATTTTCTCCACATTGCACAGCAAATTTCTGGTATGGATTTGAAATGGTTCCATCATTATTGGATTAACACGACCAAAACCATAGATTACGCGATAAAAGATGTAAAATACAATGACGATTCTACCACGATTACGCTCGTAAATATCGGTGAAGTTCCTATGCCAATTGATTTTAGCATTTTTACAAAAGACAAAAAAACGGTGAACTATCACATTCCGCTGAATATGATGAGAACTCCTAAAACCAAAGATTATTTTGGAGATTTCCAAACCTTAAATTATTGGAACTGGACTACCAAAGAATACACTTTGACCATTCCTTACAAAAAATCTGATTTACAAATTTTAGGAATAGACTTCTCTCAAAGATTGGCAGATGTAAACCCCGAAAATAATTTTTTAGAAGTGAAATAAAAGTTGAGAAATTTCTCAACTTTTTTTATGCAGAAAATGCTTAACTTTCGGCTCTAATTTTTCTTTTAAAAATCAATGACGAGCATTGTAATAAACATTGGCAACACCAATATTAGATTTGGCCATTTTATTGATGGCAAATGTGATGTTTCTTGGATTATTAACACCAAACCTTACGGAACCCGAGACGAACTTTTCGCCCAATTTTCTATGCTGTACCAAACGTACAATGTAGATGTAGAAAAGGTAGATAAAATCATTATTGGTTCGGTGGTACCTCAGCTTACACACATTATCAGCAGTGCTTTGTATAAAATTCACGGGATAGAAGCCATAGTGGTAGATAGAAAAACGCACTCTCCTATTCATCACAAGTCCAATCAAATGGGAACTGATATTTTTGCCAATTTAGTGGCAGCTCATTTTCTCTATCCCAACAAAAAGAAAATTATTTTAGATTTCGGAACTGCGCTTACTGCAAGTTGTGTAGCTGAAGATGGAGAAGTTTTGGGCGTAATCATCGCTCCAGGAATTATCACTTCTCTTAATTCTTTGGTAAAACAAACCGCACAACTTCCTGAAATAGAACTCACTAAACCAAAATCTGTTCTGGGACATGATACGGTTTCTTGTATGACTTCGGGGATGGTTTATGGATTCCTAGGAATGGTAGAAGGTTTTATTGACCGTATAAACGAAGAAGTAAACGATAAATGTTTCGTGATTGCAACAGGTGGTGTTTCTCATGTTTATCAACCTTTGACCAATAAAATAGATATCGCGGATAAATTACACACTCTAAAAGGTCTTTATTTCCTAGGGAAAGACAAATAATTTCAAAAATCTGTAGAATTTTCTTTTGAGGAAAACTGTATTTTTTAAACGAAATCTCGCAGCCCGACTTGAGTGAAGCTCTTTTTACGAAACGTAGTGAAGTAAAAAAGCGGGAACGGAAGGCGGAAAAGCTGCCCAAAAATTATCTTTTATTTTTAAAGAAATTTTTCACGATTTCTGAGCATTCATTTTCTAAAATTCCTGAAACAACTTCTGTTTTAGGATGAAGTTTCACATTTTGATTGATGAAACCTCGTTTTTCATCTCTCGCACCAATGACAACTTTTGAAATCTGTGACCAAGTTAGAGCTCCCGCACACATTACGCAAGGTTCTAGCGTAACATACATCGTACAATCTTTTAAATATTTTCCACCCAAAAAATTAGCCGCAGAAGTAATTGCCTGCATTTCTGCGTGCGCAGTTACGTCATTTAATTGCTCCGTTAGATTATGACCTCTCGCAATAATTCTATCTTTGAAAACAATGACGCAACCAATAGGAACTTCGTCTTTTTCTCTGGCAATTTCGGCTTCTTGCAAAGCCTGTTTCATAAAATATTCTGGTGTAAACATTATTCTTCTACTACAAATTTTACAGGCAAGACAAATTTAGATTTTACATTCATTCCTCTTTGAAAAGCACTTTCCCATTTTCCAGAGGTCAGTAAAAAAGCCAGCAAAGCTAAATCGTTAAATTCTTTCTCCGTACCTTCAACTTTTTCTATGTAAAGTGAATGGTCATTTTGAACAATGAAATGGATTTTAGCAGATTTTGAAAAATAATCATCTAATCTATCTTGATATCGATTTTTGATAAAATCATGCACTTCTTTATATAGAGCGGGAAAACCTTGAGAATAATTCGCAGTTTTATCTGGAATTTCTTGTTGGGCTCCTTCTGGACTTGGGTCAATCAGTTTTTGATTTTCTAAAAACGTTTGAACGGCAGAAAAATAATGGTCTAAACGTTCTCTGTTATTTTTGCTTCTGCTGAGGAGATTTTGGAAATAAATTTTACTGATTTCAGACTCAGATTTTCCTTTAATTTCTTCCTGATACTTTAGTTTTAGTTGAGTTTCTATGCTGTCATGCTTTGTTTTTAGAGTTTTTAAAGATTCTACTTGTTGAGCATTTATCCCACAGAAAAAAAGAAGAAAGAAAAAGATTTTTAGCATAAAAATTATTCGAATTTAATACTCAAAGGCATTCTGAAAGCATATTTTACAGCATTTCCTTTTTGAAGAGCAGGCTTAGTAAATTTTTCTGAAATAAGATACATGGCAATTTCAGCTTGTTTATTAAAACTTATGTTTTCGCCTTCTGCTTTTATATCTGTAATTGAACCATTTTCATCTACCACAAAACTCACGGTAGTATTGAGTTCATTTTTACAATATTCAATTCCTTTTGAATAAAATAAAGAAGCTACTTTTTCTCTCAAAGCATCTATTCCGTTGGGGAATTCTGGCGCTTCGTCTATTTCTGTATGACAAGCCATAGCATTAGAAGAAGATTGACTTTTTAAATATTCAAGTTCTTCTACATTTTTCACTCTTATTAATGCACCAAGATACGCAGTATTTCTAATACTGTCTAATTTGAGCATAAATTCTGTAAAATCTTTTTTGACGGTTTCTTTTTCTTCAGCCGTAAAAGCATTATTATACTTTTTGGCAAACTCAATTTTCAATAGATTTTCTTGACGATCAAAATGTTGCTTGATAAGTCTAAACTCTTCGTTTTGTTGACCAAAGAGCATATTTCCTGCTAAGAGGAATGCTGTTAAAAGGATAGTTTTCATCTGTGTTTTGTTATTACAAAAATAACAAATTAAAAACAATTACGAAATTTTTATAGATTTTTAACTTTTGAGAAAAGTTTTAAACAAAAAAATCTCACATTTCTGTGAGATTTCTATTTCTGTGGGTCCTGAGGGATTCGAACCCCCGACCCTCTGGGTGTAAACCAGATGCTCTGAACCAACTGAGCTAAGAACCCGAATTTTTTGAAAAGGTTTCGTTCCTTTTTTGTGGGTCCTGAGGGATTCGAACCCCCGACCCTCTGGGTGTAAACCAGATGCTCTGAACCAACTGAGCTAAGAACCCTCTTTCACGATTTCTCGTTTTGAGTGGTGCAAATATACAACTTATTGCGATTTCTACAAATTTTTTTCTAAAAATTCTCCCACTACAAAGTTACTTCCGCCCACAAAAATCATTTCTTGGGGTTTACATTTTATTTTAGCTGCCTGAAAACCAGCATCTACTGTTTCAAAAATTTGAAAATCTATTTTTGCGGAAATTAGTAAATTTTCATACTCTTTTGGACTTCTTCCTCTGCTAATAGACGGCTTTACAAAGTAATATTGAGCATTTTTGGGTAAAATTTTCAATACCTCATCTATTTTTTTATCATTCACAAAACCAAGGACAATGTGTTTATACTTTTCAATGGCATTCAATTGGGCAAAAACCATTTCTAAACCAGCTTGATTATGAGCGGTATCACAAATAATCAATGGATTTTCTGAAAACTGAAACCATCTTCCAATGAATTTGGTGTTTTGGTGAACTTTCATCAAGCCATTTTCTACGGACTTTTCAGAGATTTTTATGTTTTGTTTCCTCAACTCATCTACCAAAGCCAGAACCACTCTTATATTTTTCTTTTGATAATTTCCCTTCAAATCAGTTTCTAAATCAGTAGAAATTTCGGTAGCATCTATAAACTTTGACTTATTTTCGATGGCTTTTTGTTGAATAATATTTTTAACCAAATCTCTTTCGTCGCCAGAAATAATGGGAATATTAGGCTTTACAATTCCTGCTTTTTCTGTGGCAATTTCTTCCAGAGTTTCTCCTAAAATATTCTGGTGATCTAAATCTACATTGGTAATAGCAGAAACCAAAGGTTTTATAATATTGGTAGAATCTAATCTACCGCCCAAACCTACTTCTATAATGGCAAAATCTACCTTTTTTTGATAGAAATATTCAAATGACATAATCGTGGTAAATTCAAAAAAAGAAGGAAGAATTTCTTCTGGAATATTTCTCAATTTTTGAATAAAATCAAAGACAAATTCTTTCTCACAATTGACTCCATTAATTTTAATTCTCTCCGTAAAATCAATTAAATGAGGGGAATTATACAAACCAACTTTGTACCCTTGTTCTTGTAAAACTGAAGCCAACATATTACTAGTAGAACCTTTTCCATTAGTTCCGCCAATATGAATCATCTTCAGTTTTTCCTGAGGATTCCCGAAAAAATTACAAAGTTTTGTAATATTTTCTAAACCTGGTTTATAAGCTTTTTGACCGTCAATTTGGTAATTAGGCATTTGTACATAAAGCCAATCTAATGCTTCTTGGTAAGCTTCTAGAGTAAAAGACATTGGATTATTTTTTGTCACAAAAAAATTTTTTCAAAGATAAATGGAAATCTAGAATTTTAAAAATTTGATTTAAGCAAAACCCGTGTTTCCGTTGCAGAATGGCGCCCCGAGTTGAGCGGAAATCCTTTTTTGCGCGGCAGCTTCGCTGCCGCGCAAAAAAGATTGGGAGCGGAACGAGGAATTTGGCACCCAAAAAATTCTAAAAAGTAATTTTATATGTTCCGGTAGAATTGGTGGAGGCTTTTTCGGCTTTTACGTATTTTTTTACCCAAATTACCGCAGCAGTAACGACACATGGATCAGAAATCCCACTGCTTCTGCGCGCTGAAATCACGTTTCCGGCTTTGTCTACCGTATAAGAAATGGTAATGGTTCCGTTTGCCGTACAGTTATGAGAGGGTTGTTCTCCACCTTTTCCCATGGTTCCGGGAATATAAGAAATAAGTTTTCTGTCTACGCCAATTTTGCTATCACCATCTCCTTTTCCACCAAGAGGATCGCCAGAATTTCCAACGGTTCCATCTGTTCCTTGCGTTCCAGTCTTCGTTCCTCTTCCTTTGATAAGATTGCCAATTGCGGCGGTCCCTTGTCCGTCACCTTGAGCATTTTTGGCAGTGGTATTGCTGGTAGTTGATGTTTTAGAGGTGGTAGATTTGGATGCTGTAGTTTCCGAAGATTTCGTGGATTTTTTTTCGGTTTTCTCTGTTTTTACGGCAATAGTTTTTTCAGATTTTCCTGTGATGATTTTTTCAGCAGGTTTTTCTACAGCTTTGGGAGTTTCTACAATTTCTTGAGGTTGTGGTTCAGGAGTTTTTAATTCTTCAGGGATATAAATATCTGCCGAAGCTAAACTTCCTTCTTGATTAGCAGGTTCTTCTGCTCCGTTTCTGCTTCTATTGTCGCCGAAATTAATCAGCATAGTGGTTACTTTCTCTTCTTTTGGGATTTCTCTCACGAATTGGTAATAAAAAATCAACAAAAACAACAATGCCGAAATCAGCGCAGTAAGTGTTGCACTTTTTAGCTTGTCTATTCTTTCGTCTCGTTTATGTTGAGTTATCGTTTCCAATATAAGTTTGGTCTAAATTTTATTTTTACAAATGGACTAAGTCCATTCCAATTGACTATTCTTGAATGGTAGCAATCGCTAAAACATATTTGTGTTTTTCGGCGATTTCCATGGCATAAACTACATCTTTATGCTTGCAATTTTCGTCTGCTCTAATGGTGAAAGTAGGATTAGGTGAACCCTCTACCAATTTTACAATATTTTGTTCTAATTGTTCTTTTGGCGTTTCTAAATCATTTACAAAATACTTCCCATCTGCATTTATTGTAACAGTTGTAGGGTCTGTAACGCTAGGATCTTGAGCTGCAGCTTTTGGCAAATTCACATCTATTGCGCTTTGACTGATAGCAGAACTGGTAATCATAAAGAATATCAATAACAGAAAGATAATATCTGTCATCGAAGCCATACTAAATTCGGCGCTTACTCTATTTCTTCTTTTCAATTCCATTCTTAAAAAGTTTGAGGTTAGATTTTAGAAGAATTAAAGTGGTTTGTTTAGCGTATCTAAAAACTCATTCACGTGAGTTTGAATTTTCAGAACCAATCTGTCTACATTGGTCACCAAAATATTATAGAAAAAATATGCTGGGATTCCCACAAATAAACCCACTGCAGTAGTAGCCATCGCAGTATAAATTCCCGATGCCAAAAGTTTAGGCGAAACTGCTCCCGTAACATTAGAAATTTCGAAAAACGCCATAATCATTCCGACTACCGTTCCCAAAAAACCTAACATAGGTGCAGCTCCAGAAGCTGAAGCTAGAATATTCAGGTTTTTTTCTAATTTAGAAACTTCTAACTGTCCTTGGTTTTGCATTGCATTTGAAATATCAGAAATGGGTCTTCCTATTCTGGTTAAGCCTTTTTCTATCATTCTGGCTTCTGGCGAATCTGTTCTTCTGCATAAATCTATGGCAGATTGTATTCTTCCGTCATGAATGCAGTCTTTAATATTTTCTAAAAAATTAGGCGTTTCTTTAGAAGCTCTTTTGATGAAAAAATATCTTTCGAAAAAAACATATAATGCTAAAATTCCCAAAAGGAAAATGGCAATCATAATGGTATTTCCTATAATTCCTCCGCTGAAAAGTACATCCCAAAGCGAAAATACTTGTTTCTCTGTCACTTTATTGTTAATGATAGTAGTCGTGGCTTGTAAAAACATAATGAAAAATGTTAAGTTCGAATTTCTAAACGATAAATTTAGTGAAAAATTGTAGAATTTCTCGTAGCAATGAATGTTTTTTGAAAAATACTTTTCAAAAAAACTTTAAAAATAAAATAAGATTCTGATGGTTTTAAACGGGAAAGAAAACAGCAGAAAGTTACTCTTCTATTTCGATATCATCTGCTTTGAAATGACATTTCAATTTAAAAGGAATTGGTTCATCAGAACCGGTATAGAAATCATCTATTTTCCCTTGCCAGAATAATTGTAGCACATCGTCCTCGTCTTTAGAAAAACTAAGTTCATTCTCGTAGAGATAGGCTTCTTCGTCGTCATAAAGGTCTACTTCTGTATAAGTTTCTTCCTCTGTATCTTCTATACGGAATGTTTTCCCTTCTAATTCATTAGAATCAATAGGAAATTCGAATACGTCTAAGGATAGCTGAGGAAAATTATATTGTAGAGAATCGTCTTCTACATGGTCTAAAGAATCATCTGTAATGATTTCTACTTCCAGAAAATTTTTTGAATTGAGATAAACCGCCTTGCAATATGTGCTAGAGATATGGTATTTAAGGGTTTCTTCTGGGTGATAGATTTTTAAAATCCCTTTCATGATGGTGTGTTAAAAAGAATGTTTGTTTTTAAGTTTAAAAAAAAATGATTGTCTTTAACAAAGATAAAAAATTTATAAAACCATAAAAGGTTTTTCGTTAAAAATCATAAAAAACGCAGTAAAAAAAAATTACTGCGTTCGTTATTTTGAAAAATTTATTTGAAGTTAAACTTCAGCGTGAGTACCACTTGTCTCGGTCTAATGTTTATAGTGGTGTAAGAAGTTTGATTTAAAGTAGGATCAAAAGCTACATTCTCGAATACATTATTATTGGTAATATTCAGCACTTTCAGTTCTAAATCTATTTTTTCTTCGGACATAGAATATTGGTAAGAAATGTCAAAGAAAGCATTTTTAGCATTTCTTTCTTTGTTACTAGAGTGCAATTCGTCCCAAGTGAATCCTAATGTGTGATTTTTGAAAGGATAAACATATGCAGAAAGTGCATGGTTAAATGAATCTGTTTGATTATTGAATTTTGCATCATCTGGAGATTGCGTTTTACTAAAATTCCAGCTTGCATTATAATCTAAACTTAACCAAGAGAAATAATTGTTATTAAATTTAACATTTACCCCTTGATTTCTACGTTCTACATCTATAAAACTAGATTCAGTGGGTGTAGAATTGGCTGGTAATTGCTGATAATTACTCAATGAATAATTATATCCTACGGAAGCATTGGTTTTTAACTTAGGAAAATATTTTCCGAGTTCTGTTCTCGCAGAATTGGTTTTACTATTGTTTTCTAAATTATAACCTTCTAATATAAACTGCTGGCTATCAACATTTAATTTATTAAGATAAGTGATATTACTTGTTCTATCATTAAAGTTATAGCTCACATTAAAGAAAATGTTATTCAATGGATTTCTGTATTCTAACCTTGAACCCACAAAATTTGACTTTGTTTGCTGAATATCAGTATTTTTTGCAGACAAATTTTTTGCAGACAAAAGAATAAAACCATTATAAAGGTCATTGATGCTTCCAAATGAATTGGTAATTCCTGCGAAAGTTGAAAATTTCCAGAATGAGGTTAAATCATATCTCATGAAAAACCTTGGATCATAGGTGATTTTATTCAAAGTTTTATCCAAATTATTGGTTCCAGTTGCAGAAATATTATTAAAATTCACAGGGAAACTTAAATTCACATCTAAACCTTCTCTCTTGTAATTTACCATCATTTGTGCATAAGGTTTTAGATTTTTAAAATCAATATCATTTTCCAAAGCAACTCCTTTAAACTGATAATCCTGAATGGTGTTTCCTGTAACACCGTTTACATCTGAAAGAAGTTTGTTATTGGTATAATTAAGACCAACTTCTGGGGTAAAAGTCCAATTCTTTTTAGACAAACCAATTGATGCAGAATGTACCGCTTCGAAAGTTTTCAAATTAAGTAATTGATGCACCACATCACTATTATTTCCACCATCTACATTATCTAAAATCTCTACATATTTCGCTGGATTGATGAATAAATCTTGCTTATCATCTCTATAGCTGATGAAAGACATTGCATTTACCAGTCTTTCTTTCCAAGGAATAATGGCACTTAATGAGTTTTGAAAACTATTAGACGGTGTTTTAACTTTTTGATTAGCAAAATTATTATTATTGCTCACACTTGAAGCGTCTCCGTTCCAAAGTCCGTTATAAGTAGTGGTATTTTTAAAGAAACTTTTGTTGGCGTTTTTAGAGAAAATAATTTCACCTTTTGCTTGATTAGTATAATGATTGCTTCTCGCAAAATTAACATTTCTCAAAGTATTATCAGCGGTATACACTTTAGTAACACTCTCTTTATCAATTGCATTATTGGCATAACTTGCATTGGCTTTTAACTCCCATTGCTTCGAAAGATTGGTCAAAACATTAGCAGATAAATAATGTACATTATTAAATAAATATCTTTTTACAGGCACATTTTGAGGCGGAGATGAAGATTCCACAGAAAGCCAAGAATTTTCAGAAAAATTTCTTCTCATTCCTTCAAATCTATTTCCAAAAGCCAGAATATTATTCTCTTTTTCTACTTCTTCTCCCATATTATTGGTCTTGTAATTCAAAACCCATTGGTATTTTTGAGTAAAAAGCATCGGAGAGAGTTTTACATTCCAAAGAGATGGCGCCACACCAAGAGAAGTTTCTCCTCTTCCTGTCATGGTAATAGATTTTTTGAGCTGCACATTAATCGCCGCATTTTCTGAAGAAAGTTTATCCTGAAGAATTTTTACAGGTTGATGATTTTCAAGCACTTCTACTTTTTGCACAGCATCTTTTGGGAGAGAATTATTGATTACACCGTAACTTCCTTCCATTAAATCTTTTCCGTTTACATAGAATTTGTTAATCGGTTCACCTTGATAGAGAATAGAACCATCTTTATTAACTTCAATCCCAGGAATTTTTTTCAAAACATCCGCTAAACTTCTATCTGCTTTGCTTTCGAAAGATTTTAAATCATAAGAAATGGTATCGCCACGTTTGGTAATGAGTTTAGTTTTCAGTTTTACTTCCTTAATTTCTGTGGCTTTTTCTTGAAGCACAAAATTCAAAGTCTGAGTTGCGTTATTATAATTTTCGGTGATGGTTTGGTGGTTAAAAGCTTTTACTTTTACAAGAATTTTTTCGTCATTACTCGTAAAAGTTACTTTATAATTTCCTTTGGCATCGGTAATTGCATATTCTAAAATGGCATTTTTGCCTATTTCTTCTATGGTTACACTTGCACTTGCAAGCGGTTTTCCATCATCATTTTTTACGGTACCAGAAATGGTTTTCTGAGCAAAAATTACAATTGAAAATAATAAAATAAAGGTAAATGAAAGTATTTTTTTCATGTTTAAAAGTTTATCACTAAAGTATTAGTAAAAGAAAAGGATATTGTGTTACAAAAAATTTTAGATAATCATTTCGGATAAATGTTAAAACTAACGTTTGTTGATATTTAAGTATATTGAAAATGGTTTATTTTTCCACAAGAAACATATTCCTGTTGCTAAATTCAGTAATTTTGCAGAAATTTAATTTTCAAATAAAAATTTATCTTAACATCATATGTCTTTAATCAAAAGTATCTCAGGAATCCGTGGAACCATCGGTGGTAAAGTAGATGATAATCTTACACCTGTAGATGTGGTAAAATTTACTGCAGCTTTCGGAACTTGGCTTCAAAAAAATAAAAATAAAAAAGATTTAACCTTAGTGATTGGTCGTGATGCCAGAATTTCTGGCGCAATGGTTAATTCATTGGTTACCGCTACTTTACAAGGTTTAGGAATTCATGTAGTAGATTTAGGACTTTCTACTACGCCAACTGTGGAAGTGATGGTTCCAGAACTCAATGCTGATGGCGGAATTATCTTAACCGCTTCTCACAACCCAAAACAATGGAACGCGCTGAAATTGCTCAACGAAAAAGGAGAATTTATCAGTGGAAAAGATGGTGCAGAAATGCTAGAAATCGCCGAAAAAGAAGATTTCAACTTTGCCGAAGTAGACGATTTAGGAAAATACGAAATCAGAACAGACGCTTTTGACATTCATATTCAGAAGATTCTAGATTTACCAATGGTAGATGTAGAAGCTGTAAAAGCTAAAAAATTCAAAGTCGTTCTTGATGCGGTAAATTCTACCGGTGGAATTTCGCTTCCGCCACTTTTAGAAAAATTAGGTTGCGAAGTCGTGAAGTTATACTGCGAACCAAACGGACAGTTTCCGCACAATCCAGAACCTTTGAAAGAGCATTTAACAGACATTTGCGATTTAATCAAAAAAGAAGGTGCAGATGTAGGAATTGTAGTGGACCCAGATGTTGACAGATTGGCATTAATTGACGAAAATGGCGAAATGTTCGGCGAAGAATACACTTTGGTAGCTGTGGCAGACTATTTGCTGAGACATAAGAAAGGAGTTGCCGTTTCTAACCTTTCTTCGAGCCGAGCTTTAAGAGATGTAGCAAGAAATCTAGATTCTGAATATTTTGCAAGTGCTGTAGGAGAAGTAAATGTGGTGACTTTAATGAAAGAAAAAAATGCAGTCATTGGTGGAGAAGGAAATGGCGGAATTATTTATCCAGATTTGCATTACGGAAGAGATTCTTTAGTTGGCGTTGCATTATTTTTAACACATTTGGCTAAAGAAAACAAAACTGTTTCTGAGTTAAGAGCTACATATCCAGCGTATTACATGGGTAAAAAGAAGATAGAACTTACTCCAGAAATAGATGTAGATGCGCTATTGGTGAAAATGCAGGAAGAATATAGAAACGAAGAAATTTCTACGATAGACGGTGTGAAAATTGATTTTCCAGAAAATTGGGTTCACCTCAGAAAATCAAACACAGAACCTATTATTAGAATTTATACAGAAGCCTTTTCTCAGCAAGAAGCAGATGAACTGGCAGACAAAATGATAGCAAAAATTAAAAGTTTGATTTAATTGCTGGATGATGGAAGTCAGAAGATGGAAGTTTTAAAAATTTTCTTTGAAACCCAAATACCTGACACATCAAATAAAGCATTGAAAATCAATTTAAAATATTAAAATTCGATTTCTGAAACAAGAATTCAGACCAATAAAAGTCTAAAATCTTGAATCTAAAATCTAATATCTATAAAATAATTTGGAAGAATTTTTTGAAAATGAGCTTGCTAAAAAGTTCGAAGACATGATAGAAAATAACGAACAGTTCTACTTTGACACAGAAGAAGTAGAAGATATTGTTATTTTTTATTTAGAAATGGGAGACATCAATTTTGCAGAAATGGCTGTGAATTATGGCTTAAATCTTCACCCTAATTCTATCGAACTAAAAGTTAAGCAATTAGAAGTCTTTTTAGAACTCGAAAAATACGTTCAAGCTCGTCAATTAATTGAAGAGTTGAAACCTTCATGTTCAGAAAGCACCGACTTTTTGGTTTGTTGTGCCAAATACTATTCTAACAACGGAAATCCCAGAAAATCAATAGAATTTTGCGAAAAAGCATTAGAACTAGAAGAGGAAGAAAGTTTCTTGCATAATTTCATTGCAGATGAATATTACAATCTTCAAGACCCTTTTAATGCATTGAAAAATTACAAATTAGCATTAAAACACGATCCTCAAGATGAATATGCACTAGAAAGTGCGATGATGTGTTATGGCGAAATGACTCGTCATGCTGAAGCAGAAGAATTTTTACAAAATTATATCAATCAGTTTCCTTTTTCAGAAACCGCTTGGTTTGAGATGGGACAATTCTATTTTAACCGAAAAAACTACGAAAAAGCAATTCAGTCTTTCGATTATTTACTCGCGATTAATTCTGATGCAGCTGGAGTTTATGCCAATAAAGCAGCGTGTTATGAAGCGATGGAACAATGGGAAAAAGCGATTGAGGTTTACGAAGAACAGCTGGAATTAGAATATACCAAAGCTTTTACTTTTTACAAAATTGGATTGTGCTACAAAGCGTCCAAAAAAAATATGGAAGCGCTTCGTGCTTTTCAGAAATCTTTAAGAGAAGATCCGCAGTTTTATCTTTCGATGATGGAGCAGAGTGACCTTTATTTGGAAATGGGAAGTATGAAAGAAGCCTTACATTTTGCTAAAGAAGCTGTTGCATTGAATGAAAACAACTTAGAATTTCAGAAGAAATTAGCTTTTCTTTACATAGATTCTGGCAGATTCGAAGAATCGCTTTCTTGTCTTAAAAAATTAGTAGATGTTGAGCCAAAAAGATTTTACAATTGGTATGCATATAGTGAAGTAATCATGCTTATTGGTGAATATGAAGACGCAATTACTGTTTTAGAACAAGCTACCAAAATTCACCAGAGAGCAGAATTGTATTATCAGCTCAGCAATTCTTATCTTCACTTAAATGATGAAGAAAACGGACAAAAAGCATTGCAAAAAGCCCTAGAGTTAGACGAAAGTCTTTCGAGCGACATGCAAGAAAAATACCCTTTTATTAAGGAGCAAATTTCTAAAGAAAAGAGTAAAAATAAATAGCAAATCCCGAGAATTTCTCGGGATTTTTTTTATTTATAATTCTGTTCTAAAAACCAAAAGAACTCTTCCATTCTATACACATTATTCGCAATTAAGAAAACGAATAAAATTCCTACAAAAACCGTCAGAAAAGAAAGCATTTTTGGAGAGTTTTTATACCCGAAAAACAACCAACCCAACATCATCGGAACTATAAAAATGAAATGTCCACCGTAAATGTAAGAAGTATGCAAACCAAACTTCAATACGCAATGAATAATGATATCTACAAAAAATGAAAGCATTAAAATCTGAACGAATTTGTTTTTGAAATTTTTAAAATAACTCCAAAAAACAAGAACTAGAACTGCGCCAACAAAAATATACGGAGCTACAGATGTGAAAACATCCATAAATAGGGCATTGTAATGGAAACCCTTTTTATTGTGATAATCTCTCACCACAAAATTTGAAAAAATCACATTTCCTCCGAAAAACCAAGACGAAATCATGTCCCAAAGTGGCGTTACTTTCGGTTTTGAAAATTTTTCGTATTGTTCACCCGTTTTGGTAAAAATCCTCATGTAATCCCAATCTAATCGGTACAAAAACAACAAAACGAAAACCGCTGCTGAAATCACAACTCTAATCGCGGCATTGAAAAAGTTTTTAAAATTCTTGAATAGACCTTTTTCAAAAAGGATAGGAATGTAGACTTTTACAATATTCGTAATCGTTAAACCGCCTACCAAAACCGAAGCAAAAGTGAGCGGAAATAGAGAAATTTTCTTTTCTTTTTTGAGTTTTGCCGCTGCATAATAATTAAAAGCTACCAAAAAAAGCAAAGTATAAGTATAAGTTTCTGGCGTAAACGAAAGCAGAATTGGAGTGGTGAAAAAAGCAAAGAAAAACGTAATTAACACATTGATTTTCAGTGGAATTCTAACAATATTTCTTAAATATTTAAACAACTGAACCAAAGCCAAACTTACGGCAAAATTACTGCACCAAGCCAAAACCAAACGGAAAATTTCATTCTTTTTACCCTCTGAAATCCAAAGCGCAAATTCTCTGATAAAATCGAAGAAATAATTAGAAAGCGGATGTCTCTCGAAACCACCACCTGTCATTACAATCGAGCGATTATCAAAACTGAAATAAGCGTCCCAAGGAATTCTATCATCAAATATAATTCTGTAATTCAGAGCGATATAGCTTCCTAAAATTCCGTAAGAAGTGAGGAAAATGATGAACAAAATCCATTCAATCCCATTGCTTGGAAAAATGAGTTTTAAAGTGTCTTTGAATTTTTTCAAGGATAAAATTTTTGCAAAAGTATTGGTTTCTCACAGATTACACAGATTTTCACAGAAATTTTTTTCTAAAAATATTTTTACGACAAGAGCGAAAAAAGATAAAATTCGTTTTAAGCCATCCAAAAGTAAAAAAACTAAAAAAAATCTTTTTTTTACTTTTGAAATTCTTGTTTTCAAACCATTCTTTTGTCTCTTTTGTGTTTAGATTCTTATGAAGAACAAGAAAGGGAACTGCAACCCACTACTCCTTCATATTTTTCTGGTCTTTTTACCGAAAATTCTGGGTAGATTTCTTCGTAAGGATTTTGAAGAGCGTTCCAAAGTTTGTCAAACAATTCTGTTTTACCTTCTTCCATTTCTGCAATGCAATCGTACAGCAAATAGTTTCTCAAGACAAATTTCGGATTGGCTTTTTGCATGATTTTTCGGCTATCTTCTTTTGAAATTTGATTGTAAGATAGTCTTTGTCTGTAATTTTCTACAAATTCAATCACCAAAGTTTCTTGCTCTTTATTCAAGTTTTGATAGAAAGAATTTTTGAAATGTTCTATAATATCTGAACCTTCTTCAAGACTTTCTAACAGACTGAAAAACAGTGTGTAATCTGTAGAAATTTCTTCCATCAATTTTTGCCAAGAAGTAAAGAAATCTGCATCATATCTTTCTAATTTTTCGAACCCGAATTTCTTCGCCATCATTTCATCATGCTTTTTCCAAAACATTTCGCTGTAATCAATTAAGATTTTTTCTAGCGCAGCTTCATCTTTAATTAAAGGGAAAAGTGCGTTCGCTAATTGCATTAAATTCCAATGAGCAATGTGCGCTTGTTTACCGAAAGCGTATCTTCTTCCTGGTAAATCGGTTGTATTTGAAGTAAAATTCAAATTGTATTCATCTAAAAATGAGAATGGGCCGTAATCTATCGTATTACCAATAATGCTCATATTATCGGTATTCATTACGCCATGTGTAAATCCTACTCTAATCCATTCTACAATCATATCGGCGGTTTTTTCGCCCACTATTTTGAAAAATTCCAGATATTTTTCGAGTGAATTTTTATCAATTTCAGTAAAGTAATTTTCGATGGTAAAATCTGCTAATTTTTGTAAAGTATCGAGTTCATTTCTTGCTGCTAACAACTCAAAATGCCCAAAACGAAGAAACGTTTCCGAAGTTCTAATAATTACCGCACCTTGTTCGAAATCTACATTTCCGTTGTACATGATATCTCGTGCCACTTTTTCGCCAGAAAGCGAAAGAGAAAGCGCTCTTGTAGTAGGAATTCCTAAGTGAAACATGGCTTCACTCATGAGATATTCTCTGATTGATGAACGCAAAACGGCTCTTCCATCTGCATGACGAGAGTAAGGAGTTGCTCCTGCTCCTTTCCATTGAATTTCTGTTGATTCTCCTTCTTTATTTTCAATTTCTCCTGCATAAATAGCTCTTCCATCACCTAATTGACCAGCCCATTGTCCGAACTGATGACCTGCATAAGCGGTAGAAAAAGTTTTCACATTTTCTGGAAGTTTGGTAGCGTTTAAAAAATCTGTATCCTCTTGGTTTTCAATTTTTCCAAAGCCTATTTCTTCGGCTAAATTTTCGTTAAAGTGCAATAACTGCGCTTTTTTGAATCCATAAATATCGGTAAGTGCAAAAAAGAAATTGGGCGTTTGTCTTTGTACAGGATTTCCTGAAAAATCTCCTGGAAAAAGGTCAAAATATCTCTGTGTAATTTTATCTAAATTCATTTTGCAAAACTAAATGATTTTCAAGAAAAAACCGCTTCAAATAAGATTGAAACGGTTTATCATTTTTATTGATTGAAATCTACTTCGTCTTTATTAAGATTTTCGTTGAGATTCTCATCTTTCGGCTTATTATTTTTAGGCTGATTGTCTTTCGGTTTAGGATTTTTGATTTGGTCTATGGTTTGTAATCCTCCATCGTCTCCATAACCTCCAAGTCCTTGTAAATCTGCACAATCTCCCGTCCAATTAGAAGGTTTGGCAAATTTATCATCTTGTGTAATCCCGAGTTCTCTATCTGCCCAAATTTTCTTCATAAAAATTCCCCAAATTGGCAATGCCATTCTCGCACCTTGACCTTCACCTGTACTCCAGAAGTGCGTTGCTCTGTCTTCCCAACCTACCCAAACTCCAGTTGCTAGATTAGGCGTAATTCCCATGAACCAACCATCTGAGTTGTTCTGAGTAGTACCAGTTTTACCAGCTATTTCTACAGTATCAGGAATTCCCATTCTTCTTAACTGACCAGAAGCTGTACCAAATCTTGCAACACCTTTCATCAAGTCTATCATGGTATAAGCGTACATTTCGTTCATGACTTCTTTGGTTTCGTTTTTCACTTCTTTAATTACTCTACCATTAGCATCTTCTATACGCCAAACCATTTCTGGTTTAATGTAATTTCCATAATTTGCAAAAGAACTATAAGCTCCCAACATTTCGTAAATGGTAATATCAGAAGAACCTAGAGCGATTGCATATTCATTTGGCATTTCTTCTGTTACTCCTAAATCTCTAGCCAATTGGATTACTTTTTTAGGACTTACAGATTCTATTAATCTTACAGCAACAGGGTTTTTAGAATGTGCTAAAGCGTCTCTCAAAGTAAGATTACCACCATTACCTTCTACTACCCAATCTCCTTTGGTATAAGTAGCATTAGAAACGGTAGAACAAGGAGTCATTCCTAAATTCATGATTGCTGTAGCATATACAAACGGTTTAAATGTAGAACCAACTTGTCTTTTTCCTTGTTTTACGTGGTCATATTGAAAATGCTTCCAATCGATTCCTCCTACCCAAGCTTTGATATCACCCGTTGCAGGTTCCATAGACATTAAGCCAGCTTGTGCAATTTGCTTATGGTATCTGATAGAATCATACGGAGACATTTCGGTTTCTTTTTCTCCTTCCCAAGTAAAGATGGTGGTTTTGGTAGGCGTTTTGAAATCCATCATAATAGAATCTTCTGAAACCCCTTCTGCAGCCAATTGTTTATATCTGCCTGTTCTTTTCATTGCAGCTAGCATAATATCATCTATTTGCTTTTTCTTCAAGAAATAGAAAGGTCTATTAGGATTTCTGCGTTGTTCATCATCAAAACTTTTCTGAAGACTGGTCATGTGTTCCTTAATGGCTTCTTCTGCATATTTCTGCATTTTAGAATCTAAGGTTACAAAGATTTTAAGACCATCTCTGTAAATATTTACATCTTTACCAGTCTCTTTCTCGTATTCTTCTAAATAGCTATTAATTTCTTTTCTCAAATAATGCTTATAATAAGCAGAATATCCTTCGTCTACAGATTCTACAGGATGGAAATCTACTACGATGGGTTCCGCTACTACTTTGTCATAAGTAGCTTGGTCTATATAGTTGGTTTTAAGCATTTGCTCTAAAACCACATTTCTTCTTTCCTTAGCTCGTTCAGGATTTCTAATGGGATTATTTCTAATTGGAGCCTCTAGCATTGCTACAAAAGTTGCGGCTTCTGAAAGAGTTAAGTCTTTAGTAGATTTATTAAAATAAATGCGTGAAGCTAATTCAATACCCTTGGAATTATAATTAAAATCCATTTTGTTAAAATACATCGTGATGATTTCTTCTTTGGTATATCTTTTCTCCAAACTTACCGCAACTGACCATTCTTTTAATTTTTGAATGCCTCTCATTAAAGAATTTGTTGCGGGTTTTTTCGTAAACAATAGTTTTGCCAACTGCTGAGAAATAGTAGAACCACCACCTCTTTTACCACGGAATGCTACCGCTCTTGCAAAAGCTTGCAAATCAATTCCTGAGTGCTCACGGAAACGTTCATCTTCTTTTGCCATTAATGCATATACTAAATGCGGCGGCAAATCTTTATAGGTAACCGGAATGGTTTTTTCTTTCTCGAATTTCCCTAAGGTAACGCCATCAGAAGAAATAATCTCTGAAGCCACGTAAATATCTGGATTTTCTAATTCTTTTACATCTGGCATATCTCCCAAAAATCCTTGAGATACAGCAAAAAACAAAAATGCTGTTCCTAGAATTATTCCTCCTAAGCCAAGCCAAATGAATTTGACCCATTTTTTATAACCGAAGTTTTTTTGCTTTTTGGGTGGCAACGGAAAATTAAGTGTGCTGCCTTGTTTTACAGTGTTTTCCATATAATGATTATGGTTGTGTTGAATTTTCTAATTTTACGCCCAAATCTTCAATCCCTACCAGACTATTGGTTCTCATTCCTTGTTTTACACCAATAATATATTTTCCTTTTTTCGGGAATTTATATTGGTTTTTATATTGAAACAATATTTCTTTAGTCTCGCCAAAACCTTTTCCTAACCATTCTCCATTAGGTTTTGCCATGATGTAGTTAAGCGTATCTATTTTAAAATTTTTCTCATTTTCAGCTTTGAGGTAAGTAATTAAAAACAGATTACTATAAGGATAATCGTTATTATTTCTTACAACAAATATAATATTTTTAGGAGTGCTGGTGTCTTCTATATTCATAGTAAACAGCAGTTCCTTTTTCTTATCCCAAGTTCCGTTTACTTCATTCATAGAAACCACTTCATTATTATAGGAACATGAAATAAGCATTATAGAAACGAAAAATATCTGAAAATATTTAATCATTATTATTTCTTTTTGGAGGAAATCTTTTTTTGTTTTTATTAAACTTTTTAGGAGCATTGGTTTTTTCAGGTTTATTATTATCCTTTTGAGCTTCTGGCTCTTTGGTTACCTGCTCTGCTCTATTATTTCCTGTATTTTTATTTCTATGCTTGTTCGGTTTCTTTTTCTCAAACCTATCCAGATTATTCTCCTGAATTAAATCTACAGTTTCCACTTTATCTGCTCCTGTGAAGGTTTTCAATTCTTCTAATGGGATAGATTTTTGACCTTTGCTATTGATTTTCATCATTTTTTTAACCTCAGCAACGTCTAAATCATACCAAGCCATAGAATTATCTACATAGGCAAACCACATTTTCTTTTTGAAAACGTCTATTTTAATGCAAAAAGCTCTTCCTTTTTCGGTTTCTAGAATAGTATTAGAAGAAGGAAAATCTGATAATGCATCTACATAACTGTCTAATTCAAAGTTAAGGCAGCATTTTAATTTACCACATTGTCCTGCTAATTTCAGCGGATTGATACTTAACTGCTGATATCTTGCCGCATTGGTATTTACTGAACGGAAGTCTGTAAGCCAAGTCGAACAGCATAATTCTCTACCACAAGAACCTATTCCACCTACTTTGGCAGATTCTTGTCTATAGCCTATTTGCTTCATATCAATCTTTGTTTTGAAAGATGAAGCGTATTCTTTAATCAATTGACGGAAATCTACTCTCCCTTCTGCTGTATAATAAAAAGTAGCTTTCGAGCCATCACCTTGATATTCTACATCGGTGATTTTCATTTCCAAACCTAGATTTTTAGCAATTTTTCTTGCCTGAATCTTCGTTTGGTCTTCTTTTTTTCTGGCATCTTGCCAAATCTCTACATCTTTTTGTGTAGCGACTCTATAAATTTTGAGGGCAGCATCTTCTGAAAAATGTTTCTTTTTCATCTGAATTTTAACAAGTTCTCCTGTTAAACTTACTACTCCTATATCGTGACCCGGATTAGATTCTACTGTAACTACGCTACCAATATGAAGCGGCAACTGGTTTACATTATTGAAATAGCATTTTCTATCGTTCTTAAATCTAACTTCTACAAAATTGCACTTATTCTGTTTAGGTGCTTGTATTGTAGATAGCCAATCAAAGACGCTTAATTTATAACTATTCCCACAGGTATTGACATTTTCGCAACCCGTAGCGCTCTTAGTAGCACAAGAATGTTTAGAATCTCCGGATGAATTACATCCACAACTCATAATAATATTTTAATTCTTGCAAATTTAGTATAATTTTTAAACAATATGACATAAAACAATAAGTCTATCATCAGGAACTCTAAATTATCATATTTTCACATTAAAATTAAATTTTGATATAAAATTAATAGAAATTATATAATACTATTAAATTATTCACATTTTATTTTTCTAGCTTTACATGCAATACATAATTATTGTTTAACATTGTTTTAATTAAACAAACGTTTAAAAATTTACTTTAAAAAGTTTATTAAGTTATTGATTTACATATATTTATTTTTTTTAATTCAAAAAAAAAATCATAAACAATAAAATAAATTTAATTTTTGTTTAATTTTTTTAATATAATTTTAACATTTATATATAAATAAATTCTATATTTGGCGCAATAATTATTAATTAACATGAAAAGAATTTTAATAACTACAGCTCTTTTAGCTGGCGTATTTTCTTACGCAGGAGGTTTTAGAGTATCATTACAAGGTGTAAAACAGCTTGCAATGGCTCACACTAGCGCGCATACAGAAGATGCGAGTGTAGCTTTTTTTAACCCTGCAGGTATCTCTTTTATTCCGAGCAAATTGAGTGTTGCAGTGGGTGGTTTTGGTGCTATTTCTGAAGTAGAATACCAAAGTCTAGAAACTTTACAGTCTTACAAAACAGAAAATCCTGTGGGAACTCCACTTTATGCAGCAATTGCATATAAAGTTACAAATAATGTTTCTGTAGGCTTAAGTGTAACTACACCATTCGGAAGTACTGTAAAGTGGGCAAATGATTGGGCAGGCAAGGAAATTGTCCAAAAAATGGAGCTGAAAAGTTTCTTTTTTCAGCCAATGATTTCATTTAAACTAAATGATTGGGTATCTATTGGTGCAAGTTATATCTATGCTAAAGGTTTAGTAGATTGGGACAAATCAGTAACAAACTTAGGAGGAACTCTTAATATTAATGATGAAAAAGCTACGGGTTCTGGATTTGGCCTAGGATTTTACTTTAAACCAGATGATAAATTAGATGTAAGTATCGCTTATCGCTCTCAGGTTACTATGAAAGCTGAAAATGGAGTTGCTACATTTAGTGGGGTGTCTTCTTCAATCTTAACTTCTCCGCAATTAAATGTTGGAGCAGATGGACAAGATGCATTTACTGCGGAATTACCACTTGTTGACGAATATACTATTGGTCTTACTTATAAAATCACACCAAAATGGTTAGTTTCAGCTGATTTCAATTATCATGGATGGGAGAAATACAACAAATTAACACTAGACTTTGAGAATGCGCAGGTTGGAAATCAGACAGACAAAACCATCTTAGTATCCCCTAAAAACTTTCATAATGCCAAAACATTTAGAATAGGAACACAATATATGCTTACCAATAATTTAGCGGGTAGGCTTGGATATTATTATGATGAATCACCGTATACCGACCAAAAATTTATCCCAGAAACCCCTTCATTTAATGCAAATGTTTTAACTGCAGGTTTAGGGTATAAATTTGGTAAATTAGGAGTGGATTTAGCTGCTGCATTATCATTCCCAGAAGCTAGAAAAGTAAATAACTACAATCTGAATTTATTTGGCCAAGCAAAAGCTAAGGCAACATATTTAGGCTTAGGTTTCTCTTACAATGCATTTTAATTTAAAAAATTATGAAAAAAATAATAATATCAGCTTTCGCAATTTCAACTTTAACTTTAATAAGTTGTAATACAGACTTCGAAAGAGACGTAAATAACGTGACAGTCTCTACAGGTAATGCAGATTTTAAGACATATGTATCTATAGGAAATTCTTTAACTTCTGGCTACAGAGATGGAGCACTATATTTAGATGGTCAAAAAGAATCATTCCCTTCTATGCTTGCAAAACAAATGGCTCTTGCTGGAGGCACTCAAACCTTCAATCAACCTCTTATGCCAAATAATGCTGGAGGTTTTACAGATTTATTTACCGCTTCGGGAGGAACAGATTTTTATGGAAAACTAACATTAAATACTGCACTTTCTCCTGCGCCTTCTGCGCCAGGCGCAAATCTTGATATAATCGGAGGAGCAGGAAAATATTTTAACAATATGGGAGTTCCTGGAGCTAAATCTTTTCATCTTATATCTTCAGGATATGGCAGCGCTGCTAATTTAGCTACAGGAAAAGCTAATCCTTACTTTGTAAGATTCGCTACATCAGCTACTACAACCGTTTTAGCTGATGCTGCAGCTCAAAAACCAAGTTTCTATACATTATGGATTGGTAATAATGACGTTCTTTCTTATGCAACTTCAGGAGGTTCTGGAGTAGACCAAAAGGGAAATTTAGACCCATCAACTTATGGCTCTAATGATATCTCTGACCCTAACGTTGTAGCTAATGTTATTAAGACAGTCATTACAAGTTTAAAAACAGCAAATACTACATCTAAAGGCGCTATTGCAAACATTCCGTATGTTACTTCAATACCTTACTTCACAACTGTACCTGCAACTCCTATTGCTGGACTAACAACTACACAAGTGTCACAATTAAACGCAGCTTATGCAACTTACAATGGAGGCTTACTTACGCTTAAAAACCTTGGAGCAATAACTACTGCGGAATACAATGCTAGACTTATTAAGTTTTCTGAAAATGGAGTAAATGGAGCTGTTATCGTAGATAAAGACCTCACAAACTTATCTGCTTATAACCTGCCTTCTCTTAGACAGACAACTTCAAAAGATTACATACTTCTTCCTGCACTATCTGTAATTAGAGATACAAATATCAAAGGAGGAACAGCTACTCCACTTGCCGATAAATATGTATTAACAGAAAAAGAAGCTGGAAGAGTTATTACAGCTACAGATGCTTACAATAGTGCTATTACTAGTTTAGCAACAACGAATGGGCTTGCATTAGTAGACACAAATACAAAAATGAAAGAACTTGCAACAACTTCAGGTATTCAATATAATGGTGTAAGATATACTGCATCATTCATTACTGGAGGAGCATTTTCTCTAGACGGAGTCCATCCTAATGGAAGAGGATATGCAATTATTGCTAATACTTTTATTGCGGCAATTAACAACACATACTTTTCTACTCTTCCTTATGTAGACATCAATGCTTATTCTGGAGTAACATTCCCAAAATAAGAATAAAAAAATAATTTTTATAAAAACCACCTGATATTTTTCAGGTGGTTTTATTTTTTTTAAATTTGCAAAACCAAAAAAAGTAAAAATGGCTGATCAAGCAACCTATTTGTTTTGCACCAGAACAAGTCGAGATTTAGCAGAAAAAATCGCTAATCATTATGGGCAAGAATTAGGGAAAATTAATTTCCAAGAATTTAGTGACGGAGAATTCGAACCCGTATTAGATCAATCTGTAAGAGGAGGAAGAGTTTTTCTTATTGGCTCTACCTTTCCACCAGCAGACAATCTTCTAGAACTTCTTTTAATGATTGATGCAGCAAAAAGAGCATCAGCAAAGAGTATTACCGTAGTGATTCCATATTTTGGATTGGCTAGACAAGACAGAAAAGATAAGCCTAGAGCACCAATCGGAGCAAAATTAGTAGCTAATCTTTTAACTGCAGCAGGCGCTACAAGAATCATGACTATTGATTTACACGCAGACCAAATTCAAGGTTTCTTCGAAATTCCTGTAGACCATCTTTATGCTTCTACCATCTTTGTAGATCATATTAAGTCTTTAAACTTAGACAATCTTACCATTGCTTCACCAGACATGGGTGGCGCAAAAAGAGCGAAAAATTACGCAGGATACCTAAGTGCAGAAGTAGTAATTGCTTATAAAGAAAGAAAAAAAGCAAATGTAGTAGAAGAAATGTTCTTGATTGGTGATGTAAAAGACAGAAACGTGATCCTCATTGATGACATGATAGACACGGCAGGAACACTTTGCAAAGCAGCAGAAATTCTAATGAAAAACGGAGCAAAATCAGTAAGAGCTATGGCAACTCACCCCGTTCTTTCTGGTAAAGCTTATGAAAATATAGAAAACTCACAGATTAGCGAGGTAATTGTAACTGATACGATTCCAGTAAAATCTGAGCTCTCTTCTAAAATCAAGGTTTTATCTTGTGCAGCACTTTTTGCAGACGTAATGAAAATGGTACACGAGCACAAATCAATTAGCGATAAGTTTATTATATAATTTTTTTCACTATATTTGCAGCCTGAAAAATTTAACACACTTAAATATTTTTTAAATGAAATCTATTACAATTCAAGGTACAAAAAGAGAAAGCGTGGGCAAAAAGTCTACCAAAGCTCTACGTGATGCTGAATTAGTTCCTTGTGTTGTTTATGGAGGTGAGCAACCAATCAATTTCTCTTCTACTGAGAAATCTTTCAAAGACTTGGTTTACACTCCAGATGCACACACGGTAGTAATTGAGCTAGATGGTCAAAAAATTGATGCTGTTTTACAAGACATCCAATTTCACCCAATTACAGACAAAATTCTTCACGCAGACTTCTATCAATTAAGCGCTGATAAACCAGTGGTTATGGAAGTTCCTGTAAGAATTACCGGTCGTGCAAAAGGTGTTTTAGCGGGTGGTGTTTTAAGACAATCTTTCAGAAAATTAAGATTGAAAGCTATTCCTGCTAACTTACCAGACGAAATCGTAGTAGATGTTACTCCACTTAAAATTGGTAACAAATTATATGTAGGAGACATCAAAAACGATCAATACACTTTCTTACATCCAGATAACGCAGTAGTAGCTGCTGTGAAGATGTCTAGAAATGCTATGAAAAATGCTGGTGCAATGGTAGAAGATGATGAAGATGAAGAAGAAGTAGCAACTGATGCAGCTCCAGAAGCAGAAGCTCCTGCAGCAGAATAATTAGAGAATCTTTTTTCTACATATAAAACCATTCCGAATATCGGGATGGTTTTTTTATTTTATAAACTTTTGTAATTTTTTATTTTTAAATTTAACTTTCCTTAAAAAGAACAATCAAACCATTGAAAACTAAATTATGAAGTGTAAAGACGACGAAATCATCAGCCTGATGCTACAGCCCAATTCTTCGGAAAAAGGACTTCGTGCGATGATGGATACCTACCAAAGTCGGCTTTATTGGCATATCAGAAGGTTAATTGTGCAACATGATCTTGCGCAAGATGTGTTGCAAGACACTTTTATTAAGGCATATAACAATTTTGGGCAATTCAAGCAAGACAGTAAACTGTACACTTGGCTCTACAGAATCGCTACCAATGAAGCGCTTCAGCAATTGGCAAAATTGAAAAAAATGCAAAAAACAGACGAAGATGCAGAGTATTACATGCAAAACCTAGTCGCCCAAAATGCAGAACATGACGCAGAAGAAATTCAAGTTTTATTGCAGAAAGCCATTCAAACATTGCCAGAAAAACAAAAATTAGTTTTCAATATTAGATATTATGACGAATTGCCTTTCGAAGAAATAAGTAATATTCTAGAAATGAGCGTAAGTACTTGCAAAACCAATTACCACTACGCCAAAGAAAAAATAGAAAACTACATCAGAGAAAACTACGAATCATAAGAAAATTTAAAAATTTTAGAAAATGAAAGATTTTAATATAGAACAATTAGCTAAAAAAATTCCCTACAAAATTCCCGAAAACACCTTCGAGGAAATGCAGGAAAACGTGCTTAATAAAACAGTAAGAAAAAAAGAACATCAACCGAAGATTTTTAAAATCAATTTTTCTATGGTGACTTCTATTGCTGCCGCTTTAGCATTAATTTTTGGCTTTACTTTCTTATGGAAAACCAACCAAACAGAATTTTCTAAACCAAGTCAAGATTCAGTGCAATCCATAACCAAAGTAGAAACTATACAGCCAAAACCTGAACAAAATAACACCCAAAATTCATTACAAAATATTGTCAAAGAAAACAATAGTGAAGTTGCTCATACCCCAAACCCAGAAATTACAGAACAGATTGTGAATTCTAAAAACACTGCTGAAAATTATGAGCAACTTCTTAATTCATTGACTCAAGAAGAATTGGCAGAATTATCAAAAAATACCACTCACGACATCTATTTAGACCTTTATAACTAAATCAATTATGAAAAATTTTATCTATATCCTTCTATTTTTTGGAACCTTTATGAGTTTTAAAGCTCAAGAAAAACCAAGTTTCAGAGACATGACACCAGAACAGCGCAAAGAATACATTAAACAAATGTCTCCTGAGCAAAGAAAACAATTGATGGAAGATGCCGCTACCATGATGGCCATCAAAAACTTACAGGTTCCTGCCGAAAAACAAGAAGCTTTTAAATCCCTTCTCAAGGAATATCTAGAAAGTCAAAAAACCATCAAAAATAAATTCAGAGCAGATTTCTCTCAAGAAAACCTTTCTGATGCAGAAGCCAAGAAAATGCTGAACCAAAGCTTTGACTTAGGCCAACAACTGCTTAACAACAGAAAAGTCTATGCCGATAAGTTTCTCAAAATTTTAACACCTCAACAAGTGCTGAAACTTTTTAATCAAGAAGGAAGAATGCGCGAAAAATTTATGGAACGCAGACAAAAAATGGGACCACCAAAAGGTCGCGAACCGATGCCAAATCCTTAAAATCTTTAAAATATACTCCGAAAGTCAATTCGGAGTTTTTTATTTTTAGGATTTTACCTTAAAATCAATATCTTTGCAAATCATTGAAAAAGAAGAATGAAGAACATTAGAAATTTTTGTATAATCGCACATATCGACCACGGGAAATCTACCCTTGCTGACAGACTTTTAGAATATACCAATACGGTTTCTCAAAGAGAGTTGCAAGCGCAAACTCTTGACGATATGGATTTGGAAAAAGAGCGTGGAATTACCATAAAATCTCACGCCATTCAAATGGATTATGAATATAAAGGCGAAAAATATATTCTCAACCTGATCGATACACCGGGACACGTAGATTTTTCTTACGAAGTATCTCGTTCTATCGCTGCTTGTGAAGGTGCACTTCTGATTGTAGACGCTGCACAAAGTATTCAAGCACAGACAATTAGCAACTTATATTTAGCGCTAGAAAACGATTTAGAGATTATTCCAATCTTGAATAAAATAGACTTACCTTCTGCTAATCCTGAAGAAGTTACCGATGAAATCGTAAATCTTTTGGGTTGTAAACCAGAAGATGTATTGCGTGTTTCTGGGAAAACTGGAGCTGGCGTTCATGAATTGCTTGAACAAATTGTAGAAAGAATTCCTGCCCCAAAAGGTGACGAAAATGCACCGCTTCAAGCATTGATTTTTGACTCAGTTTACAATCCTTTCCGTGGAATTGAAGCTTACTTTAAAGTCGTAAACGGTAAAATTTCTAAAGGTGAGAAAGTAAAATTCATGGCGACGGATAAAGTCTATGAAGCAGATGAAGTAGGAACGCTAAAACTAAAACAAGCTCCAAAATCTGAAATCAAATGCGGAGATGTAGGCTATATTATTTCTGGGATTAAAGATGCTAGAGAAGTAAAAGTAGGTGATACCATTACTTCTATGGCAAATCCTGCAACCGAAGCAATTGATGGTTTCGAAGATGTAAAACCAATGGTTTTCGCGGGAATTTATCCTATAGAATCAGAAGATTTTGAAGAATTAAGATTTTCTCTAGAAAAGTTAAGATTGAATGATGCTTCTTTGGTTTTCGAGCCAGAAAGTTCTGCAGCACTTGGTTTCGGTTTCCGTTGTGGTTTCTTAGGAATGCTTCACATGGAAATTGTACAAGAACGTCTCGACAGAGAGTTTAATATGAACGTAATTACTACGGTTCCTAACGTTTCTTACTACGGATATTCTAAAAAAGAACCGAATGTTCCGATTTTGATTAATAACCCGTCAGAAATGATGGATCCTATTGCTCTAGATCGTGTAGAAGAACCTTATATCAAAGCTACCATTATTACAAAATCAGATTTTGTGGGTGCTGTAATGACGCTTTGTATCGAAAAACGTGGCGAAATTGTAAACCAATCTTATTTGACTTCAGACCGTGTAGAATTGGTATTTAACATGCCGCTTTCAGAAGTTGTTTTTGATTTTTATGACAGATTAAAATCAATTTCTAAAGGTTATGCTTCTTTTGATTACCATCCAATTGGTTTTAGAGCTTCTAAATTGGTGAAAATGGATATTTTAATTAATGGAGATATGGTAGATGCACTTTCTTCGTTAATTCACGATAGCAACGCGTTTTACATTGGTAAAAAAATGTGCGAAAAATTGAGAGAATTAATTCCTCGTCAACAATTTGACATTGCAATTCAAGCAGCTCTTGGTGCGAAAGTTATCGCTCGTGAAAACGTAAAAGCGTTGAGAAAAGACGTTACCGCAAAATGTTATGGTGGTGATATTTCCAGAAAACGTAAACTCCTAGAAAAGCAGAAAGAAGGAAAGAAAAAGATGAAACAAATTGGTAGAGTCGAAGTTCCACAATCTGCATTTATGGCAGTTTTGAAATTGAATGATTAAATAAAATAGATTCAAGATTTTAGATACAAGAATCAAGATAAATAAAATCCACAGAAAATTCTGTGGATTTTTTGTACTTTTATAAAAACTAAAAATTGATAAATATGAAACACTTTTTTATATTGCTTTTTGCAATTTTCTTCCATGGAATTAACGCTCAAACATATGTAGTTCCTAAATCTACAGGAGAATTAATCGGATTTAATTCACTTTGGGATAAAGATAAATTTTTTGGATACATAGAAATTCATAAAGATGAATTAATTGACAAAACTCAAAAATTTAGTTTTATTGTACTCGACCCAGATTTTAAAAAAATTTCAGAAGGAAAATTTTCCCTTAACAAAATTACAAATGGAACTCCGCACATAGGAAGAACTCTTTATAATAATGGTAAAATTATCATAAATTTAGATGAATATAATTTTGGGAAAGGATTTTATTTGAATGACACATTTGTAATACTTGATGTGGCTACTGGTTTAGCAACAGAATCAAAAACAATTCAAAATAATAATATTGTCAATCCAAAAGATTTTGTGTTAAAGAATCAAGATTCTCCATTTCTCAATTATGGTTTTAGGATTTCAAGAATTCCAAATTCAGGGTTTATTATAAATGAAGTAGAGAAAAAAGGATCTTATGGCTACTATAAAAATGCCATTTTCATAAATTTAAATGGCGAAAAAATTTGGCAAAACAAAGAAATAGCCACTGAAAGTAAAGATCATTTTTATGAATACACTCCTTTGGTAAGTGATGAAAAAGTAACATTATTATATTTAGAATATTACAAGAATAAAAGAAGTATTTCTGACAATATGTTAATTCTTGATACAAAAACGGGTGAACAACTTTCTTTTAAGCCTATTGAAGAAAATGATTACTTGTTAAATTACATAGAAGCAAAAATAGTAGATGATTATATATTTCTGATTGGAGAGTATTTTAAAAAAAATCAAGATAAAAACAACAAAAGTCCATTTATAGATAATAAACTAGGCCTTTATCGATATAAAATTAATAAGACCACAGGAGAAATTATTTCTAAAAATTATCTCCCGTTTACAGAAATGTCAAAATTTGTGGACATAAATGAGAACGGAAGAATTAAAAAAGAAGGTATCTTATTAATAAGAAGTTTTGAGATTCGTCCAGATGGTAATAATGTAATAACAGCAGAAACCTATAGACCAGAATCTATTTTGGCCATCAATACTTACACAGAATTATTTTCTATTCAGCTCAATGGCGATTTCAAACTTGAAAAAATGCAATCACATAATGTAAACAATTCCGCAGGAAGTAAGTATGCATATACCCAAGTGCTTTCTGACAATTCGGGGATTAGTTCTATTTTTATTACAAATGAAGTAAACCAAGAAAAAATGATTTTCCTAAACGAAATCATTTACAATGATAATGACAAATCTTTTGTAACAAGAAAGATGCAAATCCAAAAAAATGATGAAGACAAATATTTTATGGCTGCTAAACCTGGCTATATAGTTTTAAAAGAACAATTTTATTGGGGGAAAGCAAAAAAACTAAACAAACAAGCAGAATTTACGCTCAAGAAAATAGAAACTAATTAATTAGCCATCCACAGAAATTTCTGTGGATTTTTTTTATCTTCGTTTAAATTTTCCTCTCAATGAAAAAAATCACACTACTATTCCTCGTTCAAACCGTATTTTCTTTTGCTCAAGATTTCAAAACACCTTACGAAAAAGGCAACGGAAACCAAACCACCAGCTACGAAGAAATGGTGAAATTTTATGAAGATTTAGACAAAAACTTCGAAAGCATTTCTGTTGTAGAAAAAGGAAAAGATGACAACGGAGAACCAATTAAAGTAGTGATTTTTAGCACCTCTAAAACAAGGAGTAAATTTACTTATCTAAATCCTGTAATTTTTATTAACAACGGAATTCATCCTGGTGAACCAGACGGAATTGATGCCACGATGATGCTAATGCGAGATTTGGCTTTAGGAAAAATAAAAGTTCCACAAAATACCAAAGTTGCAGCAATTGAAGCATACAATATTTCTGGAATGCAGAGACGAGGAAAATTTTCAAGAGCTAATCAAAACGGACCGGAAGAACACGGTTTCCGAGGGAATGCCAGAAATTTTGATTTGAACAGAGATTTTATCAAAAATGATACAGAAAATGCCAAAGCTTTTCAAGAGATTTTTCATTGGCTAAAACCGATTTATTTTATTGATAATCATGTAAGTAACGGCGCAGATTATCAATACACTTTTACCTATATTTCTACCAATAAAGAAAGATTAGGAAGCTATCTCGGAACGTATTTTCATCAAGAAATGCAACCGAAACTGATTCAAAATATGGAGAAATCTAAAATTTTGAACGTTCCTTACGTCAATATTCACGGAGATTCTCCAGATGAAGGTTTTCCTGCTTTTATGGATTCTCCACGTTATGCAACGGGTTACACTACCCTTTTCAACATTCCGGGAACGGTGGCAGAAACGCACATGCTAAAACCTTACAAAGACCGCGTAAAAGCAACGTATGAATACATGAGACATTCCATCAATTTTGTAGATGAAAATTACACAGAAATTTCTAAAAAAATGATGGAAGAATTCACGAATTATTTGCCAAATAAAAAATACGCAATTCGTTGGAAATTAGACAGTACCAAATACAGTTATATTGATTTCAAAGGTTATGAAGCTGGGAAAAAGCCTAGTGAAATTTCAGGGAAACCAAGACTTTTCTACGACAGAAATAAACCTTTCACCAGAAAAGTAAAATTCTTTGACACTTACAAAGCTGACAAAGAAATTGTAATCCCAAGTTACTATGTGATTCCAAAATCTGAAGGGAAAATCATAGAAAATTTAAAACGCAATCAAATCAAATTCAAAGAATTACAATCTGATTCTTTAATCACAGTTGAATCTTATAAAATTGTAGATTTTAAAACCGTAAAAAATCCTTATGAAGGTCATTACTTGCATTTTGATACTCAAGTTTCATCAGAATTAAAGACTAAAAAATTCAGAAAAGGAGATTGTTTGGTTTCTACAACACAATCTGGCGTGAAATTCCTCTTAGAAACGCTAGAACCAGAAGCAGTAGACTCTTACTTCAACTGGAACTTTTTTGATGGAATTTTGGGACAAAAAGAGTATTTTTCTGACTACGTTTTCGAAGATACTGCCGCCGAATTATTGAAAACCAACAAAGCGTTAAAAACCGCTTTTGAACTGAAAAAAGCTTCGGATGCTAAATTTGCAGAAGATGGAGCAGCACAATTAGATTGGGTATATAAAAATTCAGAATATTACGAAGGTACTGTAAATCAATATCCTATTTATAGAATTCGATAATTTTAGTCATTTGTATATTTAGGATTTTAACGCAAAGACGCAAATCACTAATTTTTAATATTTTATGTTTTTAAGACGCAAAATTTAACTTCGTTAAAAAATTGAAAATCTCTGATTTTCTTGCGCCTTATTAATTCAGTATTTGTTAATTAATTTGATTTGCGCCTTTGCGTTTCAATTAATTATCAGTCTTTTTTAATAAGAAGCACAACCCATATTTTTTTAAATATTAAGAACATCCACAATCTTTGTCGCAATGCGTTCTTTTACTATCAAATTTTTTTGGAGAAAAAGTTTTTTTGATAATTTTATAAATAGAATAAGATGCCGCTAATAAAGCTGCAAAAATGATAACGTATTGAAGGACTAAACTTTCCATGACAAAAATCTTATTACAAAATTACATAATTATTTTGAACTATTCTAAATAAAGATTAATTTTGTCTCATGGATTTCAGAACTAACCCTTATTTCAATCTTGTTGTTCCAACTTTGGAGAGCAAAAACTACGAGCAATATTGTGGTAAAAAGAAATGTTGCAAGAAATTTAAGAAAGGGAAAAGATGTAAAAAATGCCCAGGAAGAGATAAAATTTCATAAACCTAAATCACATTTCTTTCTTATCTTTGAATAAATTCATTTATCATGAACAGAGATTATATATTTGATTTGCTGAATCAGCAAATTGCAAAAGAACAATATGCGGCGCAATTGTACCTATCTATGAGCGCTTGGTTTTTAGAACAAGATTTAGACGGAATTGCCAATTATTTCAGAGTTCAATCTAAAGAAGAACTGATGCATTCAGAAAAATTCTTTGATTATTTGAATGATATCGGTGGAAAAATTGTGCTACAAGAAGTAAAACAACCTCCTCATGATTTCAAAGATGCTTTAGAAATTTTTGAAAAAGCTTTAGAGCACGAAAAATTAGTAACCAAAAGTATTTTTGACATTGTAAAAGCTGCTAATGATGCAGGAGATTACTCTACTGCTGCTTTCTTACAATGGTTCGTGAATGAACAGGTAGAAGAAGAAGCCAATGCTTCTCAATTGATTTCGAAAATTAAAATGGTGAAAGACAATCCTTCTGCTTTGTATCTTTTTGATCAAGAATTGGCGAAACGCGTTTTCGTAGCTGAATAAAATGAAAAACTGCTTTTAAAAGCAGTTTTTTTTATTTGAAAAATTGGTAAACCAACATGGAAGCTAGATAAGCTAAACCAGACATGAAAACCAACTGAATCGCCGTCCATTTCCAAGATTTTGTTTCTCTGTAGACTACAGCAATCGTAGAGATACATTGCATCGCAAAAGCGTAAAATATAAGAATGGAAAGTCCTGTTGCAAAACTGAAGACTTTTTCGCCATTCGGTTTTACATCACTTCTCATTTTTTCGATGACCGATTTTTCTGGAGCATCATCATCAAGACTGTAAAGCGTTGACATTGTGCCAACAAACACTTCTCTCGCTGCAAAACTGGTAAGAATTCCTACTCCCATTTTCCAATCATAACCCAATGGTGAAATCACAGGTTCCATTTGCTTCCCGATTTTAGCCAAATAAGAATTTTCTAACTTTACATCTGAATGATGTTCTAAAATATGGAAATCATCTTTCGGTCCGAAATAACTTAAAAACCAAAGAATTACACTTACTGCCAAAATAATTTTTCCAGCGCCTGTAATAAATTCCCAAACTTTACCTAAAACCAATTTGAAATCATATTTCCAAAGCGGCATTTTATACGTTGGCAAATCCATTACCAAGAAGGTTTTTCCTTTATTTTTAATGAAATATTTTAAAATAAATGCAGCTATAAGCGAAGTCGCAAATCCTAAGAAATACATTCCCAGAAGCGCAATCGCTTTATATTTTACACCAAAGAAAGTTCCATCAGTAAAAATAAGCGCAATAATAATACTGTAAACCGGAAGTCTTGCAGAACACGTCATAAAAGGCGTAATGAGAATCGTGATGAGTCGCTCTTTTACGTTTTCGATGTTTCTGGTACTCATAATTGCAGGAATGGCACAAGCTGTTCCCGAAACGAGCGGAACAATACTTTTTCCGTTTAATCCAAAAGGTCGTAAGAATCTGTCCATCAAGAAAATAACTCTTGCCATGTAACCAGAATCTTCTAATAAATACAAGAAATATAAAAGAATCCCGATTTGTGGGGCAAAAATCACAATTCCGCCAATTCCTGGAATAATTCCGTCTGAAATTAACGAATTCAAAGGACCTTCTGGAAGCCAAGTTCTGGAAGTTTCAGACAACCAAGCAAAAGCAGCATCAATCCAATTCATAGGATATTCTGCAATGAAAAATACACTTTGGAAAATGGTGAGTAAAATAATCCCAAAAACCAAATATCCTAAAACAGGATGTACTAAAACTTTGTCTAATTTTTCGGTGAGTAGTTCCTTGAACTGAGGTTTTTTAGAAATGGTTTGGGTGATAATTCCGTCAATTTGTTGGTATCTTCTGATGGTTTCCTGCACTTGTAAACGTTTCGGAACCATACATTTTCTGTCTTCTTGATTCAGTTGTGTTTTTACACTTTCTAATTTGCCGAGATAAGTATCTGCAGCAATGAGCGTCCACACTTTATAGAAATTATTCTCTTCGATTTGTCTTGAAATCTTGAAAACCAATCCTAAATTTTCTGAAGGAATATCAAAATAAGGCTTATCCGAAACTGAAAATTCAACTTTAAAAATAGATTCTCTTATTTCTTCAATACCGATATTTTTTTTGGCATTGGTTTCTAGAATATTTTGACCTAGAAGTTCGCTCAGTTTTTTAGAATCGATGTGTAAACCTCTTTTCTCCGCCAAATCTACTTGGTTAATCACCATCAAAACAGGAATTCCCAAATCTTTGATTTGCTGATAAAGCAGTAAACTTCTTTTGAGATTCAGCGCATCTGCAATGTAAATTACACCGCTGTATTTTTCTTGTTCTTCAATCAAATATTTGGTGAAAATAGCTTCGTCTTCAGAAGTGGGATAAATGCTGTAAGAACCTGGCAAATCTACAATTTCTACTTCTTCGTCTTTGTATAGGTAAGTTCCTTCGTGTGAAGCAACGGTAACGCCAGCGTAATTGCCGGTTTTTTGGTTTTTGTTACAAAGCAAATTGAAGATGGTAGATTTTCCTACATTAGGATTTCCTACCAAAAGAATATGTTTTTGTTTTTTTGCTGAGTTCGGCATATAATTTTCCAAATTTCAGTAGAAATTTTGGTTTAATTTTCTGGTTCTACGAAAATAAATCTCGCTTCTTCTTCACGAAGGGCAACTCTCGTTTTTTCTTCTCCGTATTCTATGTAAAGAGGACCGCTAAAAGGCGCTTGATGTAAGATGACGAATGATGTTTCTGGCAATAATCCCATTTCGATAATCTTATTGGGCATCTGCAAGTTTTCGTTATCATAACCTTTGATTTTCCCCTTTTTATTTCGAGGAAAACAGCACAATTTATTTGAAATATTTGTCTGCAAGATTTCTATAATTAATTGAGGAGCAAATATACTTTATTTATTTTAATTCTAAATAAGACTTCAATAGTTTTTTTCAAAAGAATTGCTGATTAAAAACATATTCTCACGAAAAACGATTCTCAAATTGATGAAATGAAAAAGTATTTTAAAAATTAAACCTTCTTTTCGTAAAAATTCTTCCTAAATTTGTTGAAAACTCATTCATTATGAATATGCTGTACACCAAATCATACGAAACTCCTCTAGGTAAAATGGTGGCTTTTGCCAATCAAAATGCCTTGCTTCTTCTCGATTTTGAAGATTCTAAATATTTTGAAAAGCACATGGAAGAAATTTCGCAAGGTTATGGCGTCATCAAAACATCTAATAACAGAATTTTAAAACTTCTGGAAAAGGAGTTGAGCCAATATTTCAAAGGAAAATTGACAAAATTTACCGTTCCTGTAGAATTTACTGGTACAGATTTTCAGAAAAAAGTTTGGGAAGAATTGCAGAACATCAGTTTTGGAGAGTACAGAAGTTATCAATCTCAAGCCGATGCAATGAATCGCCCAAAATCGGTAAGAGCAGTTGCCAATGCCAATTCTAGAAATAAATTATGCTTAGTGGTTCCTTGTCACCGAGTAATTGGCAAAAACCTTTCATTAACGGGTTATGCAGGTGGTGTCGATAGAAAAGCCACCCTTTTAAAACTTGAAGGAATTGAATTAAAGTTCTAAATAAAAAAACTCCTCCAAAAGTTTGGAGGAGTTATAAATACATCAAAGATGTTTATTTTAGTTCAGAGATAATATTTACGGTTTCTTGTAGGTAAATATCTCTTTTCAAATTTTTCATCCAGTTTTCAGATTTTTTAGCGAAAACCTCATCGGTTTTTCCTCTGGCAACTTCGTCTGCATGAAGCGCGAAGTTTAATCCGTTATTGTATTTAATCAATGGTTTGAATTTATCAATCTGTGCTTTTCTAGTTTTCATCACCGCTTCAAAATCTTTTAGATTAAGAGAAATCTTTTCTTCTTTGTCTAATTTTTCTCTCCACTGTGCAGATTCTAGCAATAATTGATAAAATTTATTTTGAGCCATTCTTGACTGACTGTTTTTAGCCAAATTTGCAACATTTATTGGATTACTCACCGTAAAACTGCTTGAGTTAACTTGATCCCAAGGTAAAGCATAATTGTCAAATCTTTCACCGATTTCTTCATAAGAGAACACATCTTTCATCGGGATGTCAGACTCAACTCCTTTTAACTGGGTAGATTTTCCGTTGATTCTATAAAATTTCTGAATGGTTAATTTCAGTGAACCAAAATCATCCGTACTGTTTAAAAATCTATTCAGTTCTACGAAAGTTTGCACCGTACCTTTTCCAAACGAATTAGGCGAACCAACAATCACTGCTCTTCCGTAATCTTTCATCGCACCTGCTAAAATTTCAGAAGCCGAAGCCGAAAGTTCGTTTTGCATGATTACCAAAGGCCCAGTCCAAATTGGGTCATTTTGTTTGTTTCTCATCACCTGAACTCTACCGTTTCCGTCTTTTACCTGAACAACTGGTCCGTTATTCATGAAAAGTCCCATAATATCTACCACTTCGGTAAGAGAACCACCTCCGTTATTTCTTAAATCAAGGATAATTCCTTCTACATTTTGTGCTTTTAGTTTAATGAGTTCTGCTTTTATGTCGTCTGAAGCATTTCTTCCTTTAGCATCTTCAAAATCTGCATTGAAACTTGGCAAATTGATGAATCCATATTTTTTACCATTCGCTCCATTGATGATGATACTTCTCGCAAAAGTGTCTTCTATCGCTACTTCTTCACGAATCATTTTCACTTCTTTGATGGTTCCGTCTTTTTTCTTGAGCGTAAGAACTACTTCTGTTCCTTTTTCGCCACGGATAAAACGCACCGCTTCATCTACCAACATTCCTGTTACATTAATTGGCTCTTCTCCTTTTTTAGACTGAACTTTTAGAATTTCGTCTCCTTCTGAAATCTGTTTCGATTTCCAAGCTGGAGCGCCAACTACCAATGTTCCGATTTTTATTTTTCCTTTGCTTTCTTGAATCGTTGCCCCAATTCCAATGACTTTTCCTACGAAATTCACATCAAAATCTTCTTTGTCTTGAGGTGAAAAATAATTGGTATGCGGATCAAAAACTTCTGTGTAAGCGTTCATGTAAACCGAGAACCAATCCATTTTTTTACGTTTTTGGAATCTCTTAAACATAGAAGTCATTAAATCTTTTACTTCTTCCGTAGCTTTTACTTGTTTCTGCGCTGGTGTAAGAATTTCTAACTTGATGGTATCTTTCAGTTTCAGACGGTTTACACTGTCTTTTTTCTCACGTTGCGTTTCTTCTTTTGCATTCAGTGTTTCTATTTCTTGAAGAATATTGTACTTGATGAATTTTTTCCACTCGTTTTTTAATTCTTCTTGATTCTGAGGATATTTCTTCAGTTTTGGCTCCAGAATTAATTCATCATTTTCTTCAAAATTAATCGGTTTGCTCAAGATTTCCTGAGAATATTTTTCGATTTCTGCGGTTCTGTCGTACAATTTATCAACCGTCAACTTATAAAAAGTTAAGTCACCTCTGTTCAGATAATCGTCTAACTTGGTTCTGTGTTTGCTGAATTCATCTACTTCTGACTGCAAGAAAAATCTTTTTCCTGGGTCTATCATTTCCATATATTTATCATAAACATCAGCAGAATACGCATCATTAATCGGTTTAGGCGAATAATGCAGATAAGAAAGCGTATTTTTTACACTTATCATAATCGTTTGCATCTTCTCTTCATCATTCTGCGGTGCATTAAAACAGAACATGAGCGTGATTAACGGTGCGAAAAATAATAATTTATTGAGTTTGAAATTTTTGAACATATTGTTAAAAGTATTATTGGGTATAAGTTATATATTGATAAAGTTTGTTACAATGATTTAATGAGCATTTTTTTAACACATAAGTCACATAAAGATTTAACATTGAAAATATACAATAGAACAAATAAGAAGAAAATCAAAGATTTTCAAAAACTAATGTGCTCTCATGTTTCTTTGTCCTGTTTTTTAATCAACTCATGTGTTTTATTTTTTCAAGCATTTTTTTCTTTAACACATAAGTCACATAAAGATTTAAAATTGAAAATATACAATAGAACAAATAAGAAGAAAATCAAAGATTTTCAAAAACTATTGTGTTCTCATGTTTCTTTATCCTGTTTTTTTAATCAACTTATGTGTTTTAAATAAAATATTTTTTTCCTTAACACATAAGTCACATAAAGATTTTCAAAAACTAATGTGCTCTTATGTTTCTTTATCCTGTTTTTTTTAATCAACTCATGTGTTAAGAAATAAATTTTTTACTGGTAAATTTATAACAAAATAAGCACCAAATTTAATGCCTTATTCAAAAATAGCGCTAATTTTTTAATTAAATTTGTCTAAAATTAAAATTTATATGAAAAAACCTTTGATATTGGTAACCAATGATGACGGAATTACCGCTCCAGGAATTAGAAATTTGGTGAATTTTATGAACGAAATAGGCGAAGTAGTTGTAGTTGCGCCTAATTCACCTCAATCTGGAAAAGGACATGCCATTACCATCAATTCTACCCTTACTTTCGAAGAAATAAATTTAGAAGGACCTCAGCGTGATTATTCACTGAGCGGAACTCCTGTAGATTGCGTAAAATTTGCCCTAGATAAAGTCTTGACCAGAAAACCAGATTTAGTGGTTTCGGGAATTAATCACGGTGCCAATTCTTCGATTAATGTCATTTATTCTGGTACCATGTCTGCCGCAGTAGAAGCAGGTGTAGAAGGTTTACAGTCTATAGGATTTTCTCTGCTGGATTTTGCGTGGGATGCAGATTTCTCACAATGCAAAGACTATATCCAAAATATTGTGAAAAAAGTTTTAGAAAATCCATTGCCAAAAGGAATTGTGCTGAATGTGAACATTCCGAAACTGAAAAAAGAAGAAATAAAAGGCATCAAAGTTTGCAGACAAGCCAATGCAAAATGGGAAGAAAGCTTTGACGAACGTGTAAATCCTCATGGTAAAAAATACTATTGGCTCACAGGTTATTTTAACAACCAAGACGAAGGAAAAGATGCCGATGAAAACGCACTTGCCGATGGTTACATCTCTGTAGTTCCCGTGAAATTTGATTTAACTGCCCACGAATATTTACAGGAATTGGGAGAGGTTTTGAATGGGTAAGATAAAAGTTTTTAAAGCAAAAACTTTTGTATATTTGATAATTGGTTTACATTTTATAAAAATGAAATCGTTCAGTCCAATGTGTGAAAATTTGTTTATTTTTGTCAAGTGGAAAAAAATGGTCAAATAGAAATAAGAGTTTCTGGTAAAATTGGAAATGTTGATATAAATCCTGATAACTTTGATATCAGGGAAATTATTTCTATTCTTGAAAATGTTGACGACCTTTTATATAATGGCGACAAAAAAAATAGACCATTAATTTCATACGACATTCAAGAAGGTTCCGTTAGAAACATTTTTAAAACAGGGATACAATATATAGTTAGTTTTAATGCAATCTTAGGTCTTATTACAACAACAAATTCAATTGATTATTTAGATTTAGGAACAGCAAGAGCAATCGAAAACTTACAAGAATTAGCCAAAAAAAAGGATTTTATTTTTGAAATTAACACATCTGTCAAAGGAACTAATTCAATAAGAATAGATAAAAATTCTGACTACAGAAGAAGCGAAGTAATTTGGTCTGAAGCAGAATTTTATTTTTACGGAAAAATTACAAATGCTGGTGGAAAAGATAAAGCGAACATTCATTTGCTTACTGATGAATATGGAACCGTAAGAATACAGACGCCTATTACATTTCTTGAGCATCAAGAAGAAAATATTTTATATAAGCATTTAGGAATCCGAGCAAAAGGGAAACAACATTCGGAAAATGGAGATATTGACTTTTCTAATTTAGATTTTATAGAATTAATAGATTATAGCCCTATATATGATGAAAATTATTTGAAAAGCTTAAGAACCAAAGCAAAAAAATCTTGGCTTTCAAATATAAATGCAGATGAATGGTTAAGACAAATAAGAGGAAGTTATGAAAGTTAATGGTGTTCTATTAGATACAAGTTTTTTTATACGCTTTCTGAACGATGATGATCCATTATTCGAAAACGCTCTAGAATATTACAAATATTTTCTACGTGAAGAAATTAAAATGTATATTTCTACAATTTCAGTTGCCGAGTATTGTGTTGGTGGCTCAATCACAGAATTACCCTTGAGAAATTTGGCAATTCTTCCATTTAATTTGAATCATTCAGTAAAAACTGGGGAAATAGCAAGTGTAGTTTTCACAAAAAAAGGGAAACTCAAATTAAAAGAAAGAAATCTTATACCAAATGATTCTAAATTATTTTCACAAGCTGATGTTGAAAATACAATTTCTTTCTATTTATCTTCCGATTCTGAAAGTAACAAAATTTATAAATTGTTGGAAGATGAAAATCACAAATTGAAATTTAAATTTATTGATTTAAAAATTCCTCCAAATGAATATTTTGGATTTTTAGATTTGAGATAAAAAATAAAAGCATTTCACAAATTTATAACCCAATCTCTCGGATTTGTAATCCGTGACTACAATAAAAATATAAACTCTAAAATCCGCAAAAAGCGGATTTTTTTATGGGCAATTCTTTGAGTTTTCTAGGAGTGAAATAGGAGTTTTCCTTCGTGTTTACTCGTGGTTTGTTCGTGTTTCCTTCGAATCTCGTAAAATTTGATTTGACTGACTACGCCTCAATTACAATATTATCAACGATTCTATATAAAACAAAATAATTTTTTATTTTTTTTGAATATTTGCATAATTAAAAATGACATTTTATATTTGTAATAATAAACATTAAAAATAAAATTTATGAAAAATTTACTATTGTAAGCATTTATTTTATTACTTGTATCTTGTTCAAGAGACTCTGTTTCAATTACTGATACGAGTTCTTTAACGGTATCCAAGACAAATTACAAAATTTTTAAAGGAAAAGACAAATCTTTATATTAAGATAAGTATTTGAAATATTTAGAGAAAGTAAGAAAGAAGTTAAGCTTAAAAAATAGTATGACCTATCGTATAGATGGAAACTCATTTGAACAATTAATGCCCGCAGATGAATTTACTTATTATTTAACAGGAGAATATGTTGGTGACCCATATGATGATGTTTTGTTGGCGGATGGAGAAATGTTTATGCTGCTAATAGTCTTGAAGAAGCCGAAGCTAAAAATGAACTTTCAGAATCTATCGAATCTGCCAAAAACTATTTACTTTCTCACCAATTAGATTTTTCTGATGAATGGTCTGCTGCCAGCCCCAATTATATTAATGCTGCTAATATTGTAATTGAGATGGAACAAAAATTAGGTATCCCTACTTATGATGGTTATTCTTCTAATTTAAATGTAAGTCGCTCTGTTGGTGAATGCTTTCTTGAGGCAACAGGTATACATCTTTATATGATGGTTGGTATGGCAAATTTGCAACAAAAAGAATGTTAATAGCTGCTGTTGGAAAAGTTGCAACAAGGTTTCTAGGATATGTTGGTGCAGTAATTGCAGTTGCAGACTTTTCATATTGTATGTGGGGTTAAATAAATAATTATGGAAACGATATTTAATTTATTAGTAATTTTTATTTGCTTGCTAGGTTTATATTCGTTAGCAAAAGAGACAATTTCTTACTACAAAAAGAAAAAAAAGTTATCACTTTATGACAAAAACTATCGTATCTTTTTATTTACTATTGGAATTTATATTATAGTAAGTAAATTGTCTACTATTTTATAATTATTAAGAATATATAATGATAATATTACACTATATTAGACCTATATAAAACCCGATGTCTCGGATTTGTAATCCGTGACTACAATAAAAATATAAACCCTAAAATCCGCTTTTTGCGGTTTTTTTTATGGGAAATTCTTTGAGTTTTCTTGGAGTCAAATAAGAGTTTTGCTTGGGGTTTGTTCGTGGTTTGTTCGTGTTTCCTTCGAATCAGCCTCGGAAAAGTACCCTAAATTACGAATAAACCAGGAACAAACGTAAAACTTGAGTCAACTTTAACCCGAATGAAACTAAAGAGAATTACTCTATTTTCTAAATCATTTTGAAATATAAATTAGTTCTATTTTTCTTCTCAATAAATGTAAAAATTCCTTATTTTTAACAAAATAATTTTACCAAATGCGCATAGAATATGATATAAAATTGGGCTTCAAAGACGTGATGTTTCGCCCAAAACGTTCTACTCTTAAATCTCGTTCACAAGTAAGTCTAGAAAGAGAATTTATCTTTAGAAATTCTAAAAAAACTTGGCGAGGTGTTCCCATTATCGCTGCTAATATGGATACGGTAGGAACTTTTGAAATGGCTTTAGAATTGGCAAAAGAAAAAATCATTACCGCTATTCATAAGCATTACACGCTAGAAGAATGGTCGGCATTTCTAGAAAATTCTCCAGAAAGCATTTACCAATATATCGCCATCAGCTCTGGAACAGGAAGCAGTGACGAAGAAAAAATTAAAGAAATCATCAGCAAATTCCCGAAAATAGATTTCATCTGCATCGATGTAGCCAATGGTTATTCGGAACATTTTGTGAATTTTGTGAAAAAAGTTCGCGCAGATTTTCCAGATAAAACCATTATCGCAGGAAATGTAGTGACTGGCGAAATGGTAGAAGAACTCATTTTAGCCGGTGCTGATATTATAAAAGTAGGAATTGGCCCTGGTTCTGTGTGTACTACCCGAGTAAAAACAGGAGTGGGTTATCCTCAACTTTCGGCGATTATAGAATGTGCAGATGCAGCGCATGGTTTGGGTGGACATATCATTGGTGATGGTGGTTGCAAAGTTCCGGGAGATGTAGCCAAAGCTTTTGGTGGAGGCGCAGATTTTGTAATGCTAGGCGGAATGTTTGCTGGTCACGACGAAAGTGGCGGTGAAATGGTAGAAGAAAACGGTAAAAAATTCAGATTGTTCTACGGAATGAGTTCTAAAACCGCTATGGAAAAACACAGTGGTGGCGTTGCAGAATATCGTGCTTCTGAAGGGAAAACTGTAAAGGTAAAATACAAAGGGCCAGTTGCCGAAACCGTGAAAGATATTTTAGGCGGAGTACGCTCTACTTGTACGTATGTTGGCGCTTCTCAACTCAAGGAATTATCGAAAAGAACGACCTTTATCAGAGTACAAGAACAGCATAACGAAGTATTTGGAAACGAATAGCTTAGATAAAAAAACTTTTTATTTATGTTAATGCAATTATTTTATTTGTAATAGCTAATTGAAATGGCAACCATTATCTAAACTACTGTAAATCAAGCGATTTCTAAACAATTTTTTTGGAGATAAAAAATATTATTTTTATATTTGCACCCGAAAACACAAGTGCTCCAATAAAATATAATTCTTTGAATTATAATGGCTTAATCCTCGAATTACTCGAGGATTTTCTATTTTAGAAGGGTTTCTCTGAGTTTTTGTGCGGCTTTTTTTACTTCTGTACTCCAATCATCTACTGCGTTTCCATCTGCTCCATCAGAAATATATTTAAGACACAAAAATGGTAATTTTTCTTCTTTGCACACTTTAGCCAAAGCAAAAGCTTCCATTTCTATCACGTTGTATTCAGTATTATTGTGTTCCATTTCGAACTGGTCTCCGCTTCCGCAAATTCCACTCGGAAAATCTTGTAAAGAGATGCCGTGTTCTAGAATAATTTCTCCATTTGCAAAAGGCGTTTCGAATTTTTGAAAACCGAGTGCCATCACATCCATATCTCTTTGGATAAATTGGGTACAACACACCACATTTCCCTTATTAAAAGCCGTGCTTCCTGCAGTTCCCAGATTAATGATAATATCGGGATTATACTTTTCTATGCCTTTAAAAAGATGATACGCTGCATTAATCTTCCCTACTCCAGTAAAAATTTTCTGAAAATCATTAAACTCTTCTTGCGCTTCTACTTCTAAAGCAAAAACCAGAAGTGGATTTTGGTAAATGGTTCCGTTGATATTTATTTCTTTCATTTTACTTATTTTTTTAAACGCAAAGAATATCATCTATCCTATCGTTTTTAAAAATGAAAAGACTTCCGAAGAAGCCTTTTTATGTTTATTTATTGATTTTCAATATTTTAAGTAAGCATTCCGCCATCTACATTCATGACTTGACCGGTAACATAGGCAGACATTTCGCTTCCGAAGAATACACATGCATTTGCTACATCTTCTGGAGTTCCGCCACGTTTTAAAGGAATAGCATCTCTCCAACCTTGTACGGTTTTCTCGTCTAAAACAGCCGTCATTTCAGTTTCTATAAATCCTGGCGCAATTGCATTACATCTGATATTTCTAGAACCCAATTCCAAAGCTACAGATTTTGTAAAACCAATTACTCCAGCTTTAGAAGCCGCATAATTCGCTTGTCCTGCGTTTCCTTTTACCCCAACTACAGAAGTCATGTTAATAATAGAACCGCTTCTTGCCTTCATCATGGGTTTAATCACGGCTTTTGTCAAGTTGAAAACAGAATCTAGATTTACTTTGATAATCGTATCCCAATCTTCTTTTGACATTCTGAGCATCAAATTATCTCTGGTAATTCCAGCGTTATTGATTAAAATATCGATTTTTCCAAATTCTGTCATTACATCATCTACCAATTTCTGAGCTGCTTCGTGGTCTGAAGCATCTGATTGATAACCTTTGATTTGGGTAACAGAACTTAATGATTTTTCTAATTCTTGTGCTTTTTCTACAGAACCTGCATAAGTAAAAGCCACTTTCGCACCTTGTGCTGCAAAAACTTCTACAATTCCTTTTCCGATTCCGCGAGTTCCTCCTGTGATAAGAGCCACCTTTCCTTCAAGTAGTTTCATAACAATTGTTTATTTTTTTAATTTGTGCTATGGATTTCGCTTTCGCTTAATTCATAAATAATTTGTCAAAGATAATTAATTTGGAATTTCCTCCACTAAAATTTCATGGTCAGATTGATCATAGTAAGTACAAGTCATCTGATTTAAATCTACTTTCCACTTCTCAATTCCCGCTTCTGCACAATCTTTACAGAAGGTAAAATAATCCGTTTTTCCTTGTTGATGCAATTTTAGTTGTGCCATAAATTTATGTGCATCTGTAATTTCTGCAATGTATAATTCCTCATATTGAGGATGAGAATTTATGCTAAAATTATTCTCTCCAAAATATTGAGTATGGCTATCTTTTACAAAAGTTTCAAAAGCAATCACTCCCAATTCTTTAATGTCTTGGATATATTTAGGAAAATCCGCACCAGTTTTTACTTTTTCGTGAGCTAATTCTATTTGTTGTACTGTAAACATTTTTTAATCATTTAAACCTTTTCCTTCAAATATTTTTGGTTTTAGTTTTTCTATTCTTGAAATTCTAGTTCTCGATTGTTTTGCTGAAGAAAAATGCAGTAAATATGCGCGTTGTCTTCCTGGAGTTAAAGATTTAAACGCCTTTTCAAAATCTTTATCTTGGCTAAAAATTTCTTCTAATTCTTCGGGTAATTTTTGTTCTTCTATTGTTTTGAAAGTAACTTTTGCTCCAGATTTTTCGAGGGCAATCATTTCTTTGATGTAGTCTTTCAAAATAGATTCTAATCCAATGATTTGATGTAGATTAGTAAACTTTACGATTTTTGCTGATTGTGTGTTTTGACCTGCAAATTCTAAGATTTTATGTTCGTCTTTCAGCAAAACTCCTTTGAAAAAACTCAACGTACAAAAGTCTTTGAAACTCCCCAAAATAATGAGATTGCTTCCATTAAAAGAATAACACGGTTGATACCATTTTACCTCCTCCGCTAAACCACAATCCAAAACAATGGAACGAAGTTTTGCAAGTTCTTCTTTCCAGTTTTTATTTTTGGCAATAAGTTCTTCTACGGTGGGTTTCATTTTAATAATATTCTCTCGCAGATTTAGCAAATTAAGCAGATTTTTAAATTTAAAATCAATTTCATTTGTACAATCAGCCTAATCAGCGAGAATTAAATGGTGTTATTCACAATTAAAACAATTTCGCCTTTCAGTGTTTTACTTTTTGAAAAAGCAATGAGTTCATCAATGGTTCCGCGCTTGGTTTCCTCGAATTTTTTAGAGATTTCTCGGCTTAAACTTACTTTGGTATTTTCTCCGAAAAATTCTTTAATCTGTTCTAAAGTCGTATTAATTTTATGCGGACTTTCGTATAAAACGATGGTTTTTTTCTCTTCAGCAAGTTGTTTTAGTTTGGTTTGTCTGCCTTTTTTTTGAGGTAAAAACCCTGCGAAATAAAAATCGTGATTCGGTAAACCCGAAACCACCAAAGCCGGAACAAAAGCAGTTGCTCCCGGCAAACAAATCATCTCCAAATCTTCATCCGCACAAGCTTTCCCAAGCAAATATCCAGGATCTGAAATTCCAGGAGTTCCTGCATCGGTAATAATGGCAATGCTTTGTCCAGATTTTAAATCTGCAATTACTTTTTCGGTTGCAGCGTGTTCATTATGAAGATGATACGATTTTAGAGGTTTAGAAATTTCGTAGTGCTTTAATAAAATTCCCGAAGTTCTGGTGTCTTCACAAAGGATATAATCTACTTCTTTCAGCACTTTTATCGCTCTGAAAGTCATGTCTTCTAGGTTTCCAATCGGTGTTGGAACAAAATATAGGATTCCGCTCATTTTATTTTTTTATCCAGCCTACTTTACTATCATTTTTCACATTCGGAAAAATATCATCTTTTGTTTTAGCAACTCCATCTAACCCAACAGAATAAAGTGAATATTTATCTCCCAAATTTTCATAAATAAAGATATCTTTTTCACTTGAATTTAAGCCTTTTATGGGATCCTGAATATTAACAATAGTATCTCCATTTTGAAGCTGTTTTAAACTATCTGGATATTTTCCATTTTCTAACTTAAAATATTCAATATCTTTAACTAATTCATTAACTTGATATTGTGATAATTCTGCCCAACTTTCTCTTACTTTACTAGACTTTTCAATTCCGAAATACATGAAAGAATACACGAAAACGGTAAAAACCATGCATAAAACTCCGATAATAATTAGCTTTTTGTCTTTGTATTTAATTAATCCATAAAGAGTTAAACCAATTCCAACAAAAAAACCAACTAAAGGAATAAAACCTAATAAACCTAACAAATAAGGAGGTTTATTCATTTCTTTTGAAACATTCTTTGGATTTGGATTTGCATTTTCAAATTCTAACATATCAAAATTTTACAATTTCTCATACAAATCTTTACAAAATTCCTCCAAGCTAGGATCTCTCGCTCCCATCAACAATAAAACCGAATTTTCTGATAATGAAGGCTTTACCTTTTCTAAAAACTGATTTCTATCTTCTACAAAAAAAGCTTTTTTGCCTTTCGCTTTTATGTCTTCAATTAAATCATTCGCAGAAATATCTTTCACAGCGGTTCCGCCTGCGTAAAAAATTTCGCTCATCCAGATTTCATCATTTTCACGAAGTGTATTCGAGATTTCTTCTACAAAATCTTGTCTCAAAAATCTTGTCGGTCCATAACCATGCGGTTGAAACCAAGCCACCACTTTTTCTGCCAAAGGTTGACAAGCCTTAATACTTGCTGCACATTTTGCAGGATTGTGAGCATAATCATCAATCACCCAAACTCCATTTTTTTGTCCTAAAATCTGATGACGACGATAAATTCCTTCATATTTTGATAAACTTTCGGCACAAGTTTTTAAATCAACCCCAATTTGATTGGCTACCGCAACTGCAGCCGTAGCATTTTCTACAGTGTGCTGTCCGATTGCGTTCATTGTAAACTCTTGATTGTCAATTTTAAAGCTTAATTTAAAACCTTCTTGTTTGAAGTTTTTAGCTGTAAAACCTGCCTCAGTTTCAAAACCGAAATCGTTATTTATATTCGCCGACAAATTTTTTGCTAATGCATTCGATTGATTTACAATAAATAAGCTATTCGTATTATTTTTAAAAATGGTAAAAAGTTCTATCAATTCATCAATTTCTTGATGGTCTTTATCTACGTTAAGTAAAAGTCCAATTTCTGGTTCGTATTGAACAACCGAACCATCGCTTTCATCAGCTTCTATAATGAGCCAATCTCCTTTCCCAACGTAAGCATTGCCAATTTTTCCTTGTTTGATAATGCTCGTTAAACCCGCTCCAGAAATAATAGACGGTTCTAAACCTGCATCCAACAAAATTTGAAAAAGCATTGCCGAAGTGGTTGATTTTCCAGAAGTTCCCGCAACTGCAACCGTTTTTTTACTTTTCGCAATCATAGCGAGAAGTTGACTTCTTTTAATAATCGGAATTCCTAATTCTTTGGCTTTTTTAACTTCGTAAACGGTGTCTTCAATCGCAGTAGAAACTACTACCAAATCGGTTTCAGCAGTAATTCCGCTTCCGTCTTGTAGAAAACACTTTATTCCTTCATTTTCAAGTTGTTCCTTAGTTTTATTGTATTCATCAGGATGAAAATATCTATCGCTTCCCGATACATTTTTGCCAATTCCTTGCAAGTATTGAGCAATTGCACTCATCCCAACTCCTGCAACTCCTATGAAAAAAGGATTTTTAAAATCTGAAATATTCATTATTTTTTAGTTGATGGTTAATGGTTGATGGTTGTTGGAATTCTTCTATCAACTAACAACCGCCAACAGACAACCAATTTTACATAAATTTATTTTCTACTAAGCTCCACAATCTCTGTGCATATTCATCTACTTTTTCCCAGCCTTTTTCATAATAAACTTCGCTGAGATATTCTTTTGCTTGTTCTAGAGTAGCATAAGAATTCAGACGATTCACCACTTGATTCAGTTCTACCTGACTTCCGTTAAAAAGAACTTTTGTAAAAGCAATTCTGTCATTAATGTCTAACTTAAAATCTGGAAGTGTTTTTTCTGCTTCCATATAATCTGTAGGAAGATTAGTTTTCAGTAAACTTGGTGCTTTTTTCTCTTCTGGAAGATGAGTAACGTCTATTTTTTCTTGAATATGTTCTAAAGGATCATCATCAAAAAGGCTTTGAACAGTAGCTTTCAGTCCTTTAATATGCGCCAATTTAAATTTCTTCTCATGATGTTCTTTGGTTTCGTGATGAGATTCTTCTTGGTTCACGGTTTTTTCTTCAGAAGTTGGCTCAGATTTTTCTTCGTGATGATGAACAGGAGCAGGAATATCTATAATTTTTCTTCTTTCTTCATGAAGCCTTTCTTCTTCATCTTTTTTCTCCATTTCTTCTTTAACCAAAGTAATCTCAGAAATTTCTTGCTCTTTTTCTTTTTCTATATTTTCAGCTAATTCATTGATATTCTGTTCTTTTTCAATAAAATATTCTTCGTCAAGTTTTTCTGCCACTGCATTTTCTTCAACTAAAGGTTCCTCTTCTAGTTCTTCTTCAATATCTACAACTGGTTGACTGAAATCATCTAATTTTTTAGTATCAATTTCAAAGTTTATTACCTGTCTTTCAACATCTTGTTCTACATTTTCTTCGGCACGAATAACAGAAAGCATCTCTGAATAATTTTTAAAAGAAATAACCTTTTCCTGAAGTTCTGTGAAAACTCCTACTTCTGCTATAAAATCTTCTTCATTTGAAAAAGATGAAATCTTTGAAATCAATTCTTTAATTTCAGCGAATAATCTTTCTTGTGTTTCTTGTAATTTTTGCATGGCAAATCTTTTAATTTTTGCGTAAATTTGAAACTTATTTATATCTGCTAATTTAGACAATGTTTTTAGAAAATACAATAAACCACTCAAAACAAAGTGGATGGATGGAAGTAATTTGTGGCTCAATGTTTTCGGGAAAAACCGAAGAACTGATTCGCAGATTGCGCAGAGCTGAAATGGCTGGACAAAAAGTAGAAATTTTCAAACCGAAGATAGATACTCGCTATGATGAGGAAGAAGTTGTTTCTCACAATCACAACAAAATTAGAAGTACTCCTGTAGAAAGTTCAAACGAAATTTTACTATTGGGTTCTACTTGTGATGTGGTAGGAATAGATGAAGCACAGTTTTTTGATGATGGAATTGTAGAAGTAGCTAATCAATTGGCTAATAACGGAATACGAGTAGTAATTGCCGGTCTAGATATGGATTTCTTAGGAAGACCTTTCGGACCGATGCCTTTTTTAATGGCAACCGCAGAATACGTGACAAAAGTACACGCGATTTGTAAAACCACAGGAAACTTGGCCAACTATTCTATGAGAACTTCTAACAGCAAAGACTTGGTACAACTTGGGGAAACCGATAGTTACGAAGCCGTAAGCAGAAGAATTTTTATAGACGAAGTTTTGAATAAAAAATAATGAATTACACCACAAAAGAAATAGCAGAAATTACTCAATCTCAAATCATTGGGGATAAAAATCTGCAAATTCATCATATTGCTTTTGACAGCAGAAATATTTATTCTACCCTCAAAACCGCATTTATCGCCATCAATACTCACAAAAATTCTGGTGAGAAATACATTTCGCAAGCGATAGAAAAAGGAATTAAAGTCATTATTTCGGAAAATTTTTATTCAGAATACGACGGAATTACATGGATTATTGTAGAAAATTCTGTAAAATTTTTACAAGATTTAGCACATTATCATATTGAAAATCAACCTATTAAAACCATAGGAATTACGGGAAGTAACGGAAAAACCATCGTGAAAGAATGGTTATACCAATGTTTATGGAATGAATTTCCAACGGTGAAATCCCCAAAAAGTTTCAACTCACAGATTGGTTTACCTATTTCTCTATTGCAAACTTCGGAAAAACATCAAGTAGGAATTTTCGAAGTGGGGATTTCTAAACCACAAGAAATGAAGACTTTAGAGGAAATTTTTTCTCCTAAAATTGGAATTTTGACTCACATTGGAACGGCGCACTCTTCTAATTTCGAAAATGAACTTCAACTGATTAAAGAAAAACTGATTCTTTTCAAAAATTCAGAAATTATTATCTATAATGGTGATAATGAGCAAGTTTGTAAAGAAATAAAAACACAATATTCTGATAAAAAACTGATTAGCTTTGGTCTAAAAGCTCATAATGATGTAAAAATTGTCTGTGATTATAAAGATAGAAATCAAGAAATTTTAGTTCAATATTTCTCAGAAAAATTCAGTTTTCCTGCGAACCAAAGAGACGAAGCTACATTGACCAATGCTTTGGCTGTAATTTGTATTTTAAAAGAATTTGGTTTTACCAACGAAAAAATAGTTGAAAAAATCAACAATCTGAAAGCGGTAGAAATGCGCTTAGAAAGTGTAAATGGAGTTCGTAATAATTTGATTATCAATGACTCTTTTAACTTAGATTTAGACTCGCTCATTATTGCTTATCAGTTTATTAATCAGTATAATAGAGAAGAAAAAACCTTAGTTCTTTCGGATATTTTTGATGTAAAAAATGACGATGTTTCGCTGTATCATAAAGTCGCAGAAATTACGAATCAGCAAAATTTCAAACAGATATTTTTAGTTGGCAATCAAATTTCTAGATTTCAAGAAAAATTTAATGCTAAAACATATACTTTTTCTACCACAAGAGAATTATTAGAAAGTCAACAGCTCAATTCCCTTGAAAATCAATTAATTCTACTGAAAGGAGCAAGAATTTTTGAATTTGAGAAAATAAAATCTCATTTAGAACTTCAAAAACACGATACTGTTTTAGAAATAAATCTCAACGCTATTCTGCATAATATCAATGTTCATAAATCATTGCTAAAACCAGAAACCAAAATGTGTGCGATGGTAAAAGCCTATTCTTATGGTCTTGGCGGTTATGAAATTGCCGAATTTTTACAACATCATCATATTGATTATCTGGGAGTTGCATACGCGGATGAAGGCGTAGACCTTAGAAAAAATGGAATCACTACACCCATTTTGGTCATGAATCCTGAACAAGGCAGTTATGATGTAATCATAGATTATAATCTCGAGCCAGAAATTTACAGTTTAAGAGTATTAGAACTTTTTGCTAATCAATTGCAATTAAAGGGAATTCAGCAGAAATATCCTATTCATATCAAGGTAGAAACTGGGATGCATCGTCTTGGTTTTAAGGAACATGAAATAGATGAATTGGTAGAAAATCTTAAAAAATACAATGTAAAAGTTGCCAGTATTTTTAGCCATCTTTCTTCTGCAGACGCTCCCGAAGAAGATGATTACACGATGGAGCAAATTCACACGTTCCAAAGAGTTTCTTCTAAAATTTCTGAAGCTTTGGGTTATCAACCCATCAGACATATTTTAAATACTGCTGGAATTACCTATTATTCTGATTATCAGTTTGAAATGGTAAGAATTGGAATTGGAATGGTAGGAATTTCTGCCAATCCAAAAGTGAAAAAACAATTACAAAGTGCTGTAACTTTTAAAACCGTAATTTCACAAATTTCTGAGGTAAAACAAGGAGATTCAATAGGTTACAACAGAAAGTACAAAGCAGAAAAAGACACCAGAATTGCTACTATTCCTGTAGGTTATGCAGACGGAATTCCAAGATTAATTGGTAATAAAAAAGGATTTGTAGGCATTCAAAACCAAAAAGTATCCATCGTAGGAAATATTTGCATGGATATGTTAATGGTTGATTTACAGAATATTAAAGCTAAAGAAGGAGATGAAGTGATTATTTTTAACGGTAATCCTACTTTGGAAGAATTCTCTGGATATTGCCAAACCATTCCTTATGAAGTGCTTACTTCTATTTCTAGAAGAGTCAAAAGAATCTACATAAAAGATTAAAACACCACACCAAAACACCCAAATATTACTCACCAATGAAAAAATTAATATTTTATATATTATTGATTTTATTCACTTTACATGCAAATGCTCAAGTGAAAGAAAATCTAAAAATTCCCAAAAATCCTAAAATTGGATTGTCGCTTTCTGGTGGCGGAGCAAAAGGATTTGCACATGTAGGCGTTCTAAAAGTGCTTGATTCTCTAGGTGTAAAAGTAGATTACATCTCTGGAACTAGTATGGGAGCGATTGTAGGCGGTTTATACGCTTCTGGTTACACCGGAAAAGATATTGAAAAAATTATTTTAGACACCGATTTTTATAATTTGATTTCTAATCAAAATAACCGCGCCGAAAGTACTTTTTTCAATAAATCCGTTGATAAATATCTACTAAAAGTTCCCATAAAAAATGGAAAAGCTACACTTCCCACTTCTATTTCTTCTGGGCAAAAGAATCTATACTTGCTCAAAGAATTATTCAAAAATGTATCTAACATAAACGATTTCAGTAAGTTACCGATTCCATTCATGTGTGTAGCGACCAATTTAGAATCTGGAAAAATTAAAATTTTTGAAAACGGAGATCTCTCAGAATCTATTTTGGCAAGTTCTGCGTTTCCTTCATTGATGGATCCTGTGAAAATAGGCGATAGTATTTATGTAGACGGAGCAATGACGGTGAATTATCCTTCAGAATTTCTTAAGAAAAAAGGAATAGACATTGTAATCGGTGTAGATTTAAATCAAGGACTTAATAAAAGAGATAAAATTAACAGTATTGTAGATATTTTGAATCAAATCATTGATTTTGGAATTGTAGAAGAGACTAAGAATCAATTAAAATTTACAGATGTAAATATCAAGCCTAATCTTGAAGGTTTAGGAGTTACCAGTTTTGATGATAAAGCCAAAATTCTAAAATCTGGCTACACAGAAGCGATGAAATATGTAGAAGTTTTTGATAAACTTCCTAAAAAAGTCTACGAATATCTTAGAATTCCTATCAATCCTATTTATTCTAATATCTATAAAATTGATGCATTAGAATTAGAAAATAATAAAATTTACAGCAAATATTACGTACAAGGAAAAATGAGCCTTCTTATTCCTTCTGTACAAACCTATGGAAAGATTAATAAAATGGTAGACAAGCTCTACGCTACTAACAATTATAAAATCATTAATTACGATATAATACAACGCGATAATAAGAACATTCTTAAACTTAATGTTAGCGAAGATGACACAAGGTTTTTCTTAAAATTCGGTCTGCATTATGATGAGATTTTCAAATCTGGATTATTGGCTAATATTACCATTAAAAGACTCGTTTTTAAGAACTCTAACATCTCTATAGATGGTGTTTTCGGGGATAAACCTAGATACTACATCAATTATTTCATTGATAACGGTTATATTCCAGGATTTGGCTTCTATGCTTCTGGAATGAGTTTTGACTTAGAAAATGCGGAAGGAACTGCTGTTAATAAATGGAATTGGTACAGAAATGAAGCGTTTATACAATCCATTTGGAAAGATAAATTTGCTTTTGGTCTAGGTTTAAGTCATGATAATTTTTCTACTACAGAAATTATCACTAATGATGAAAAATTCGGGAATTATTTCAACCCTTTCATGTTTATGAGAGCGGATAATCAAGACAGTAAATCTTTCCCAAAAAGAGGATTTTATACCAATATAGAAGCCAAAATTTACAATATTTTTGATGACGAACAGAATAAAAGAGCTTTCCAAATCAAAGCAGATTTAAGAGGAAATTTTCCTATCACCAAATGGTTAACCTACCGCTTGTCTACTTTTTATGGAATTTCTATCAATCCTGTTAATGATTTTTACCAATATCATTTAGGTGGAGTTTTTGAACAAAGAATCGTTAATTTTGTAAGATTTAACGGGTATAACCTTGGCGAAGAAAAAGGAAATAATATTTTTACGGTTTCCAATAACTTTCAGTTTAATTTTTACAGAAATTTTTATGTGATTGCAGGAATTAATTCAGCCAATATTTTTGAAAACTTTGATGATTCTAAATTTCTTGATTTGAAATATAATTCAGCCGCAATTACACTAGGATACGACTCACCTTTTGGTCAGGTAAAACTTAATTACAGTCACGCATTTAAATCTAAACCTGGAATTTTCTCTGTTGTTCTTGGTCACTGGTTCTAAAAATATAAATTAATGATACATTTTTTTTACGAAAATATAGACGAAAATATAGACGAAAATCTTAAAAATTGGATAGAAAATATCATTATTTCCGAAGGAAAAAAACTCGGAGAAATCAATTATATTTTCTGTGATGATGAATATTTGCTCAAAATCAATCAAGATTTTCTAGACCATGATTATTATACAGACATCATTACTTTCGACCAAGTTCGTGGAAAAACCATTTCAGGAGAGATTTTTGTATCTTTGCAGCGAATTAAGGACAATGCTAGTCTTATTTCAAAAAATTACGAAGAAGAAAAGAAAAGAGTAATTGCACATGGCATTCTTCACCTTTGTGGTTATAAAGATAAAACCGAAGAAGAACAAAAAACAATGCGTGCAAAAGAAGATTTTTATTTGTCATTAAAAACAGAATAAAATTTTCAGAAGCCATTCCCGCTTTCCGCACTCGCTTTTTATATTTTCCAGACGCTTTTTGTCCATACAAAAAATATAAAAAGAGCTCAAAAAAATGCTATAATCGGGACTAATTATACTCCGTAATTTGTAGAAAATTTATACAATGTTTCACGTGAAACATTTGAAAAATAGAAAATTTATAAATAAATAGATATAAATGTTATTCAACGAAACATATGATGTAATCGTAGTAGGAGCTGGTCACGCTGGTTGCGAAGCTGCTGCTGCTGCTGCTAATCTGGGTTCTAAAACCATGCTTATTACCATGAATATGCAAACCATCGGACAAATGTCTTGTAATCCAGCAATGGGTGGTATTGCAAAAGGACAAATTGTAAGAGAAATAGATGCAATGGGTGGTTTTAGCGGAATTGTAGCTGATAAATCTGCTATTCAATTCAAGATGCTTAACCTTTCAAAAGGACCTGCAATGTGGTCTCCTAGAACACAAAATGATAGAATGAAATTCGCAGAAGAATGGCGATATGTACTAGAAAATACACCAAATCTTGACTTTTTTCAGGATATGGTTAAATCTTTAATCATCAATAATGGCAAAGTAGAAGGCGTAATAACTTCTTTAGGCATAGAAATCAAAGGAAAATCCGTGGTTTTAACCAATGGAACTTTCCTAAATGGACTCATTCACGTTGGTGATAAACAGTTAGGAGGAGGAAGAATGGGAGAACCAAAAGCTTATGGAATTACCGAACAATTGGTAGATTTAGGCTTTGAAGCTGGTAGAATGAAGACAGGAACTCCAGTTCGTGTAGACGGAAGAAGCCTTGATTATTCTAAGATGGAAGAACAAGCTGGAGACAAAAATCCACAAAAATTCAGCTATTTAGATACTCCTAAATTAACGAAACAACGCAGTTGTTACATTACTTATACCAATGATACCGTTCACGAAATTTTAAGAACTGGATTTGATAAATCTCCAATGTTTAATGGTACTATCCAAAGTATTGGACCAAGATATTGCCCAAGTATTGAAGATAAAATCAATCGTTTTGCGGAAAGAAATCGTCATCAATTATTTGCTGAACCTGAAGGTTGGAATACGGTAGAAGTTTATGTAAATGGTTTCAGTTCTTCATTACCAGAAGATGTTCAATTGAAAGCATTACATCATGTTCCTGGCTTTGAAAAAGCTAAAATTTTCAGACCTGGTTATGCTATAGAATATGATTACTTCCCTCCTACTCAATTAAAGCATACTTTGGAAACTAAATTGATAGAAAACCTTTATTTTGCTGGTCAAATTAATGGAACTACTGGTTACGAAGAAGCTGCAGGACAAGGTTTAATGGCTGGAATTAATGCTCATAATAAAGTTCACGAAAAAGATGAATTCATACTTAGCAGAGACGAGGCATATATTGGAGTTTTAATAGATGATTTAATTACCAAAGGAACCGAAGAACCATACAGAATGTTTACTTCTAGAGCAGAATACAGACTGCTTTTAAGACAAGATAATGCTGATATTAGACTTACAGAAAAAGCTTATAATCTTGGTCTAGCTAAAGAAGAAAGGTTAAAAAATATGGAAGAAAAAGTTGCTAAATCTTCTGAACTTGAAGAATTTTTGAGAGAAACTTCTTTAAAGCCTGGTATTATCAATCCTATCTTAGAAGCTAATGAAAGTTCACCGGTAGACCAAGCGTACAGAGCTGCACAAATTCTTACCAGACCTAATCTTTCCTTAGAAAAATTAACTGCAATCGATTTCATCAAAGAAAAAGTAGAACAGTATAATGAAGAGCAAAAAGAACAGGCGGAAATCAATATCAAGTATAAAGGTTATATAGAAAAAGAAAGAGATAATGTAGCCAAATTACAAAGATTAGAAACCATTAGAATCCCAGAAGATTTTGATTATTCTAAAATTTCATCTCTTTCTGCTGAAGCAAAACAAAAGCTCAATAAAATTCAACCTAAAACCATTGCGCAAGCTGGAAGAATTTCTGGTGTTTCTCCAGCAGATATTAATGTACTACTTATTTATTTAGGAAGATAAAAGTAAAATGTTTCACGTGAAACATTTTAGAAATTTATATCAAATTTAGATTGGACTTAGCAAATTAAATATGAAAATAAAAGATCATTTTTTAAGCAAAGAAATTTTTGAAATTAAAGAAACCGAAATAGAAGGAATTTTTAAAACTTACCCTATTCCAGAAAATTTAGGTAAGTATTATGAGAGTAAAGATTACATTTCTCATCACCAAGATTCTAATTCTTTAAAAGAAAAAATTTACAAATTTGCTCAATCTTTTAATTTAAATTATAAAAGAAATATTCTTTCTTCTGTAAGTTTTGAAAATGCTAAAGTTCTAGATTATGGTTGCGGTGCTGGTGAATTTTTGAAACATATAGAAAATGATGTTCAAACTTTCGGATATGAACCAAGTGACGCTGCCAGAAATTTTGCCAAACAAAAAAATACCAAAACAAAGTTTATAAAAGACTTAAATGAAATAGAAAACGGCAGTTTAGATGTTATTACACTTTGGCATGTTTTTGAACATATCGAAAATCAGACTGAAATACTCTCATTATTTTATGACAAATTAAAATCAAACGGTCATTTAATAATTGCAGTTCCCAACTGTACTTCTTACGATGCAAAATATTATAAAGATTTTTGGGCAGCTTATGATGTACCTCGTCATATTTTTCATTTCTCAAAAAAAGGAATGGAAAAATTTTTCAACACCGAAAATTGGAAATTAGAAAAAATAAAACCTCTCCTACTCGATTCTTATTATATTTCAATTTTGAGTGAAAAATATAAGAAAAATCCATTTTTTTGGATTTTTGGAGGAATTCTTGGATCTATTTCTAACATAAAAGCATCAAAAACCGGAGAATTTTCAAGTTTGGTATATATAATCAAAAAAATATAGAAAATCGATTTTTAAGCTATTTATGAAAGTCAATTTTCAGCTATTTTGATTAAAATTTCAAGTTTTTGGAAATTTAATACTTTAAAAAAACTTCTCTTTTAATAAAACAAAAAAATCTTCAGAAAATTTTCTGAAGATTTTTTTTAAACCTTTAAACTTAGATAAAGTTTAAATCAAAATTTTTTAATTATTAATCGCAGCAACTCCTGGAAGTTCTAAACCTTCTAAAGATTCTAACATAGCACCTCCTCCTGTTGAAACATAAGAAACTTTGTCTGCATATCCGTTTTGTTTTACAAAAGCAACAGAATCTCCACCTCCAACTAAAGAGAAAGCTCCTAATTGTGTAGCTTCGTCTATACTGTCTCCTAAAGCTTTAGTTCCAGCTGAGAAATTATCCATTTCAAAAACTCCAATCGGTCCGTTCCAAAGGATAGTTCTTGAATTCATAATCACATCATGGAAGATTTCTCTAGTTTTAGAACCTGCATCCATTCCCATCATATTTTCTGGAATGTGATAAATATCTACCTCTTCTCTATGCGCATCATTATTAAATTCATCTGCAGCAATTACGTCTACAGGTAAGAAAACTTTTACATTATTTAATTTAGCTTTTTCTAAAATTTCTAAAGCCAAATCCATTTTATCTGCTTCTAATAAAGAAGTTCCGATATTTCCGCCTAAAGCTTTAATAAAAGTAAAAGACATTCCACCTCCGATAATTAAATTATCTACAGCTGGTAAAATATTTTCAATAATGGTAATTTTAGTAGAAACTTTAGAACCACCCAATATTGCAGTTACTGGTTTTTCTCCACTTCCTAATACTTTATCTATCGCTTCTAATTCTTTAGCCATCAATAAACCGAAAAATTTAGTTGAAGGGAAAAATTTAGCAATTACAGCAGTAGAAGCATGTGCTCTGTGAGCCGTACCAAAAGCATCATTTACATAAACATCACCTAATTTTGCTAATTTTCCTGCAAATTCTTCATCACCAGCTTCTTCTTCATTATAAAATCTAAGGTTTTCTAACAATAGAATTTCTCCTGGTTGAAGATCAGCAGCTGCTTTTTCTGCAACTTCACCTATACAATCAGAAGCAAATTTCACTTCTTTTCCTAGAACTTTAGAAACTTCATCTACTATCTGAGAAAGAGAAAACTCTGGATTTACTTTGCCTTTTGGTCTACCAAGATGCGTCATGATAATTACAGAACCTCCATCATTTAAGATTTTATCAATCGTTGGTTTTGCAGCAACTATTCTGGTATTATCGGTTACTTTTTTATTTTCATCTTGAGGTACATTGAAATCTACTCTAATTAATGCTTTTTTTCCAGCGAAACTAATATCATTAATGGTTTTCATAAATTTTTTCTTTTTAAAGTTTTTAGATTATACTGCTTTTTTTAAAGCTTTACAAATTTAAGATTTCTAAAATGGCAAAAAGAAAAATCCTGAGAAAAATTTCCACAAACTGACGAAAAACATTTTCTAACATATTTTCTTCTTTTTAATAAAAAAAGAAATGAATACTATTGTTGTAGTTGTGAATAATGGGGAAAACTATTTTCTAATTTTTTTACGGAAAGAGTTGTAGTACAATTCATAAGTTTTCCATATTATAATAGATTAATAATCAAATAAATAATAAGTTTACTAACAATTGTGAATATCTCTTATTTCATGCATATATTGAAAAACATGTTATGGAAAAACTAAAGAATTTGACCTCAAAAAAATAGATAAACAAAATCTATAATCTTGCAAGATTTTTTCTATTACACAAAAATTCTTTAACTTTTTATTTTATTTAGCAGAAGTTTTAAACATAGTAATTAACATTCTGTTAATAATTGTGTAACATTCTCTTAAAATACTGTAAATTAGTATGATACAATTAAAAGTAATTTGCCAAGATTTTCTTAAACACTTGATTTTAAAGCTCATTTAAAAAATCGATTTTAAAATTTAATCCACAATTCACATTTAAAGTGTTAATTTTGTAGAAATAATAAGAATAAAATGAAAAAAATAGCAATCGCCGCAGATCACGCAGGCTATGAATACAAGGAATTTGCAAAGAAACAATTAGAAGGAAAATATGAATTGGTAGATTTTGGAACCCATGGTTTAGATTCTGTAGATTATCCAGATTTTGTACATCCTGCTGCAAGTGCTGTAGAAAACGGAGATTGTGAATTTGGAATTTTATTTTGTGGAAGCGGACAAGGTGTACAATTAAGTGCTAATAAACACCAAGGAATAAGATGTGCTCTAGCTTGGATGCCAGAAATTGCAGAATTATCTCGCCAACATAACAATTGTAATATGGTAGCAATGCCTGCCAGATTTATTGCCAAAGAATTGGCGCTAGAAATCATAGAGAAATTTCTCACCACCGATTTCGAAGGAGGAAGACATCAAAACAGAGTAGATAAAATCACTTGTAAATAAAACCATCTCCGACGAAAGTTGGAGATTTTTATTTAAATTTATAAAAATAAAAAAAACACTAAAACATATATGAAACAACAACATAAATCACAAAAACAAGATCAGAAACTTCGCGATATTGGGAAGCTCATTCTGCGTTTTATGAATAAAAAAGCGTCTAAAATCTATAATTACAAACAGATTGCTGACGGAATAGAATATAAAAATCCTAGACAAAGAGAACTCGTTATTCAGGCACTTCATAAATTGAAAGCCGAAGATAAAATTAAAGAAACAGAGAAGAATAAATACATTGTAAACCTTCAAATTACCGATACGTTAACAGGAGTTATCGATTTTGCAGCCAATGGAAATGCCTATGTAAAAGTAGAAGGAATAGAAGATGATGTTTTTATTCATCAAAAAAATGTAAAAGATGCGTTGCAAGGAGACACGGTTCTTATCGTCACCTATCATTTTAAAGGTAAAAAATTAGAAGGCTCAGTTTTAGAAGTTCTAGAACGGGCTAATGATACTTTTGTAGGGACTTTTCAGTTTGTTCCGCATAAAGATTTTGGATTTGTAGTCATTGATAAAAAACAAATTAATAATGACTTCTTTATCCCAAAAAATAAAATAAATGGTGCTAAAGATGGCGAAAAAGTTGTGGTAAAAATGCTGAATTGGGATGCGAATTCTAAAAATCCAGAAGGCGAAATTATTCAAGTTTTGGGACTTTCTGGTGAACATGAAACTGAAATCCACTCTATTCTAGCAGAATATGGTTTGCCTTATGAGTTTCCACCAGAAGTAGAAGCTGAAGCAGATAAAATTGATAGAAAAATTACCGCTGCAGAAGTGAAAAAACGCAGAGATATGCGTAAAGTTCTCACATTTACTATTGACCCAAAAGATGCAAAAGATTTTGATGATGCTCTTTCTTTACAGAAATTAGAAAATGGAAACTGGGAAATTGGTGTTCACATTGCAGACGTTTCGCATTACGTAAGACCGGGAACTATTTTAGATGATGAAGCTTATAACAGAGCCACTTCTGTGTATTTGGTAGACAGAGTTGTTCCTATGCTTCCTGAAGTTTTGAGTAATGATGTTTGTTCACTTCGTCCCAATGAAGATAAATTCACATTTTCAGCAGTTTTTGAACTCAATGACAAAGCTGAAGTTCAAAATCAATGGTTTGGAAGAACGGTTATTCATTCAGACAGAAGATTTACCTATGAAGAAGCGCAAGAACGAATTGAAACGAAAACAGGAGAATTAGCAGAAGAAATACTGGTATTAGATAAACTCGCTAAAATTCTAAGAAAAAATAGAATTAAAAATGGAGCAATTACTTTTGACAGAAGTGAAGTAAGATTCAATTTAGACGAAAATAATGAACCTATTGGTGTTTATTTTAAAATTAGCAAAGATTCTAATCATTTGATTGAAGAATTCATGCTTTTAGCCAATAGAAAAGTATCTGAATTTGTTTCACTAACTAGAAAAGGAGAAACTACTGGAAATACTTTTGTGTATAGAGTTCACGATGATCCTAATCCTACAAAATTAGAAGCATTGCGAGAATTCGTAGGAACTTTCGGGTATAAAATGAACCTTGCTAATTCTAAAAAAGTAGCAGAATCACTCAATAATTTATTACGAGATGTAAAAGGAAAAGGCGAAGAAAACATGATTGAAACTCTAGCCATGCGAAGCATGAGCAAAGCAGTCTATTCTACCAATCCTATTGGACATTACGGTTTAGGATTCGAATATTACTCGCACTTTACCTCTCCTATTCGTAGATATCCAGATTTAATAGCTCACCGTTTGTTACAACACTATTTAGATGGCGGAAAATCTCCTTTTGCTGCTGAATACGAAGAATATTGCAAACATTGCAGTGATATGGAACGTCTCGCATCAGATGCAGAAAGAGATTCTATTAAATTTATGCAAGTAAAATTCATGGAAAAACACGTAGGAGAATTTTTCGAAGGTGTGATTTCTGGAACTGCAGACTTCGGATTCTGGGTAGAAATTCCAGAAAACGGCGCAGAAGGTTTAATAAAATTGCGTGATTTAATGGATGATTCTTACTTCCACGAACCAAAAACACATTCTATTGTAGGAATGAGAACAGGTAAAACCTATCAATTGGGAGACACCATAAAAATTAAAGTGGTGAAAGCGAATTTGGTGGCTAAACAATTAGATTTTAAAGTGGTGGATTAAAAATTATTTAAAGATTTAAGAATTTAAAATTTGTAAGATTTTAGTTCAAACAACAAGCAAAGTTTTAAAAAATATTAATCTTTAAATACTTATTTCTTACCTTTGTTAAATGCTTGAACTTATACTTTCGGCAATCGGATTAGGATTTATGTTGAGTCTTGTTTTTATAGGACCAATATTCTTTTTATTGATTGAGACTAGTTTTTGTAGAGGTCACCGTCATGCTTTGGCATTAGATTTAGGCGTGATTACTGCAGATATTTTGTGTATTGTAGCTGCTTATTTTGCCAGCGCAGACTTGGTAGAACTTATAGACAAACATCCAGGATTTTACAGAATTACAGCGCTTATTATTTTGGTTTACGGAATTTTTATGATGCTTACCAAAACTCAAATGCACGTTGCTAATGAGAAAAAAATCATCAGTCAAAATTATTTCAAAACTTTTGTAAATGGCTTCTTGTTCAATATTTTGAATGTAGGAGTTATTTTATTTTGGCTGGTTACCGTAATTTCGGTGAGAAATGAATATCCAGATTTGCAGAATTTCCTGCTTTACATCAGTTTAGTGATTGCGACTTATCTTGTGATAGATTTACTCAAAATATTGTTAGCCAAGCAATTTCACTATAAATTGACTCAAAATTTAGCTAATAAAATCAGAAAAACTGTAGGAATTATTCTGATTATTTTTAGTTTTTTCATCTTTCTGCAGAGTTATAAAAAATTCAATCAATTTGATAAACGTTTAGAAGAAGCAGAAAGCAAAGAAATACTCTACCAAAAAGCAAAATGAAAAATATTATTTTTCCTAAAAATTTAAAAAAAGGTGACCAAATAGCCATTATTTCTCCTGCAGGATTTGTGGAAGAAACATCACTTCAGAGCACCATCAATTTGATAAAATCAAAAGGCTACGAACCTATTCTTGGTAAAAATACTCTTGGAAAATTTGAAAACGGTTACAATTATTCAGGAACCGAAAAAGAAAGAATTCAGGATTTAAATTGGGCTTTCAATAATCCAGAAATTTCAGCAATTTGGGCTTCTAGAGGTGGTTATGGTTGTCAGCATTTATTGAGACACCTCAAACTTTCAGAATTCAGACAAAATCCGAAATGGTATATTGGTTATTCTGATAATACAGTGATTAACAGTTATTTACTTAAAAATAATTTCTCTTCTATTCACGGACAAACCATTAAAACAGCAAGTTTCGGGGTTTCTGAAGGAAGCTATGAAGACATTTTCAAAATTTTAGAAGGAAAAAAAATTCAATATTCCGTAGAAAAACATCAACTTAATAAAAATGGAAAAGCTGAAGGAGAACTCATTGGTGGAAATTTAGCTTTGATTTATGCCCTTTTAGGAACGCCATATTCATTTGATTTCAAAGATAAAATTCTTTTCATAGAAGACATTGGCGAGAATTTTTATGCACTCGATAGAATGTTAATAAGTCTTGATTTAGCAGGAGTTTTCAGAAAAATTAAGGGATTAATCATCGGCGGAATGACCAATATGGGCGATGCAAAAGAAAACAAAAACTATGATGAACCTTTCGATGAATTTGCCTATGAAATCATTGCTCAAAGAATAAAAAAATACAACTTCCCTACTCTTTTTGGCTTTCCAAATGGACATATTTTTGATAACAGACCTTTAATTATAGGAAGTAAGGTAAAGATGGAAGTTGAGGAAAAAGGATTAGTAAAAATTTTATAAACCACAGTGAAACAGAGAATTCACATTGTTCACAGTGAAAACTCGGAGCTCTCTGTGTTTAAATATTATGGCAGAACACAATGATTTTGGCAAACTCGCAGAAGAATTGGCAGAGCAATTTTTAGTCGAAAAAAACTATAAAATCTTAGCCAAAAACTTTCGTTTTCAAAAAGCAGAAGTAGATATCATTACAGAATTTGATGGGAAAATCGTAGTGATAGAAGTAAAAGCGAGAGGAACAGATATTTTTATGGAACCTCATGAAGCGGTGACCAAAAAGAAAATTAAATCCATCGTTTCTGCCACAGACGAATACCTAAAATCTCTAAATATAGACAAAGAAGTGAGGTTTGATATTATTTCTGTCCTTCCAGACGAAACAGGAAAACTTAAAATTTCACATTTAGAAGACGCTTTTGAAGCATTTGATGCAAATTAAAAATAAATCTATCAACTATAAAATGAAAACAATATTCATCACCGGTGCAACTTCAGGAATTGGAAAAGCTACCGCAGAAACTTTTGCTAAACAAGGTCATAGATTAATCATTTGTGGTCGTAGAAAAGAAGTTTTAGAGCAATTACAAATCGAATTAAGCAATATTACAGAAGTGTACAGTTTGGTTTTTGATGTAAGAAACCAAGAAGAAGTAGAAAATGCCATCCATTCACTTCCAGAAGAATGGAAAAACATAGATGTTTTGGTGAATAATGCAGGAAATGCTCATGGTTTAGAATCTATTTCCGAAGGAAATATTGCAGATTGGGATGCGATGATGGACGGAAATGTAAAAGGACTGCTTTATGTTTCTCAACCGATTATTAAAATCATGAAAGCGAGAAATACAGGACATATTATCAATATTTCTTCGGTTGCTGCGAGACAAACGTATGCAAATGGTGTGGTATATTGTGCATCAAAACGCGCTGTAGACGTTATTTCCGAAGGAATGCGTTTAGAACTTACAGAATTTGGAATCAAAGTGACTAATATACAACCAGGAGCAGTAGAAACTGATTTTTCTAAAGTAAGATTTAAAGGAGATGAAAAACGTGCTGCAACTGTTTATGCGGGTTATGAAGCACTGAAAGCAGAAGATATTGCAGATGCGATTTCGTATTGTGTAAATGCACCAGAAAGAGTTTCTATTGCAGAATTATGCATTTATCCAAAAGCACAAGCAGAACCGAGAACGATTCACCGTAAATAATTTGTTGATTTGTTAATGTGATGATTCGTTGATTATCTTTGCAAAAATTATCACATCATCACATTTTCAAATTACCACATCAAAAAATGAAAATCCTCCATATAGAAACCTCGTCTAAAAACTGTTCAGTTGCTATTTCTGATGGCGAAGAATTATTATGTCTTTGCGAAGAAGTTTCAGAAAACTATAAACAGTCAGAATCGCTACACACTTTTGTAGAATGGGCTTTAGAAGGCGCAGAAATTTCTTTGAAAGATATTGAAGCAGTTTCATTAGGAAAAGGTCCAGGTTCTTACACCGGTCTCAGAATTGGCGCAGCTTCGGCAAAAGGTTTTTGTTATGGACTGAAAGTTCCTCTCATTGCTGTCAATTCTCTGGAAACGATGATAGAGCCGTTTTTAGGTCAAAACTATGATATAATCATTCCATTAATCGATGCGAGAAGAATGGAGGTTTATTGCGCCGTTTTTGATGGAAATTCAGGGGAGATGTTGACGGAGACAGAAGCAAAAATCTTAGACGAACAATCTTTCAAAGAATTAGAAGGTAAAAAAATCCTTTTCGTAGGAGATGGCGCCAAAAAAGCGCAAGAGATTTTACAAATTTCGGGAGCAGATTTTAACGAAAATGTGTATCCATCTGCGAAATATCTCATCAAAAAATCGGTGGAGAAATTCAACCGACAAGATTTTGAAGACGTGGCGTATTTCGAGCCGTTTTATTTAAAAGATTTCCACGGGGTAAAGAAAAAATCTTAATCTTTAATCCTTCCTATTTATCACGCAAAGATTTCTTAAAAATTGGTATAAAATTAAGATAGCAAAGAAGCGAATAAATTCGCCTTTTAAGCGATAGCTTTTTCATTCGCAAAATCGAAAAAACTTTGCTCACTCTGTTAAAGATTGTAAAAATTTAAGCTTTGCGCTGAGAAAACTGCTTATTTTTTAGGTTTTAAATCTTTTGGTTGCAGCGGATCATCTTGTTGCATTTCTTGCAAATTCCTTTGTTTAGAATTATTTTGCTGAATTCTTTCAGGATTTGTAGAGCTAGAATTCACATTCTGTGGCGCAAATGCTGGTTCATTTTTCGGTGAAATAGGATTTCCGTTATCATCGAACTGTTCAACTTTTATATCGCTTTTCAGATATTGAAGCATTTCCTTTGCTTTTATACCTTCAGGAGTTTTCGCATAATTCAGCATTAATTGTTCTAACTGAAGAATCATGATTTCTTTTCCTGCAGTTTTTCCTGTGTTAAAGGCATTCAACAAGATAAATTTAGGAACCAAAACATCTTTTGGATATTTCTGTAAAGTTTCTTCAATCAATTTTTTAGAATCATCAAATTTTTCTTCGGAGTAAAGAGCAAAAGCTTGTGTATAGATTTTTTCTACTTCAGAATCAGACGTGGTGAAATCTGCTTTCTTAGGGTTTTTCACAAATTCCGCATAAGAAGTGTAAGGATATTTCTCTAAAATCAACTGTTTCGCACGTTCTGCAGCACTCGGATTTTTCTCATAATTCATAGAGAAAATCTGATACAATGCTTGCAATTCCGTTTCTTCATCAGTCTTAGAATCTACCAAATCGTACAATGTTTTGGTGGCTAAAGAAGTATTAGAAAAGAAGTTTTCATACATTCTTCCCAGACCAAGACTTGCCGTATCTCTGTCTTTTTTGAGCGCTAAAATTTCTTCTGTTTTGGTCGGAATTTTTTCAATGTAGAAATCCGGTTCATATCTTCTAGGATCTGGAGCAGCCGTAATTCCGAGTGCTTCATTTTTAAGATCTTCTATAGAATTCATTTTGGTAGAAGTTCGCCAGTTGTCTGTAAGCGCTCTATTTCCCCAGATTTGCTTAAATTCTTTTTCGCCTTTAGAAATATTGGCTTGATTGGCAAAATAGAAGCCTTTACTTCCATTAAAATCCAAGAAAGAATTGTTGTTGTCTGTATTTCCTAATAAGGCAAAATCTACGGTTTCTACTCTATTTTTGCTTTCTTTTTCTGCTTTTTTACGTTCCAATTCTTCCTTTGCTTCTTTGGCTTTTATGCCTTCAATATGTTTGTTAAAAAAGGCAATTCGCTCATCATTAGACATTTTAGTAAGTTTCAGAATGCTGTCATTCTTTTTGATGAGATAATAATTTTTAGAAATGTCTTTTATGTTTTCGGTAAGCGATTTCAGTTCTTCTTTTGCAGGGGCATAATTCATTGCGGCATAAGCAGAATCGTAATAAACACCAGCGCTTAAGTAATCATTATCTTCGAAAAACTTTTTCCCGATTTCATAGTAAGCCAAACCTCTTACTTGAGGATCAGATACTTTTTCTTTAATAGATTTCTGGAAAAATTCTTGCGCTTCTTCCTTTTTACCAGCTTTTTTCGCCATTAAACCTAGTGCATAATAGAATTCATTTTTTCTAGAAGCATAGGTTCCTTTTTTACTAATTTTTTCCAAATATTCTTTTGCGCCTTCGTAATCATCATCTTTTCCATTGAATGTTTTGGCGATTTCTACTTGAGATTTTACTTCAAATTCAAAATTTCTGGCGTTTTTATAAGCGGTGACAAAACTTTCTCTCGCTTCTTCATTTTTGCCAAGATTGGCAAGGATTTGTCCACGAAGAAAAGCAATTCTGCTTCTTAATTTTTTGTTTTTATTGAGTTTATACGCACTTTCTAATTCTGTTACAGCTTCTTCCTTTTTACCAGCGTTTAAAAGCATTTCCGAATAGAAAATACTCAGTAATTTTTTCTCAGATTTTTTGAGTTTTTTATTTTCTTTCAACTCACGGAAGGTTTCATCTGCACGGTAATAGTCCTTCATTTTTCCGTAAGTGTAGGCTTCGTAAACTTTGGCTAAAGAAAGTCTCTTGTCTTTTTTATAAATTTTTTGAACTGTATTTAGTGCGTCAAGCGCTTCTAAAGGCTTATTTTGGAACAATCTTGCTTTTGCTAAAACAAGATAAGCATCAAAAATAGTTTTGTTTTTTTCTTCGCCCTTAAACATCATCGAATGTTTATCAATGGCTTTTTGAGCCTTCAATTCTGCGATTTCTAAAATACTTAATCTGGTAGGATTTAAGACTGCGGTTTGGTTATTTTCATTATCCGAACCTCTAAAAGGTAGCCCATTTTCATTATCAGAAACACCTAAATTTTCCATTTGAGCAGAAGAAATTTGCTCTTCATAAGTGAGTAATTTAATGTAAGGCGCATGAAAATTATCTCGATAAGATTTATCTCGCTGTTTTAATTCGGCATTGAGCGCTTCTTCTCCATTGAACAAAACATTGTAAAAAGTGGTGAAATCTTGATATTTACGGTTCAAATAGCCATCTTTTCTTGGCGAACAAGCCAAAAAAACTGCAGAACCTAAAGCGAGAAGTATATATTTTTTCATGGAGTGTTTTAATAACTGAAATTGCCACAATTTATTGTGATTGAGGCGAAAAACATTCAGTAAAAATAAGGAATTTTTTAGAAACCTAAATCTTTTAAAGTTTCGTAAACCAAATGTGTAGGCAATCCCATAATCGTGTAAAAACTGCCGTTGATTTTTGAGATTTTTGCCATGCCTAACCATTCCTGAATTCCGTAGCTTCCTGCTTTGTCAAAAGGATGATAATTTTCGATGTAAAAATTGATTTCTTGGTCAGTAATTTCTGAAAATTCTACATCTGCTACATCAGTTTTAGTGATGATTTTTTCATTAGTTTTAAATGAAACTGCGGTGTAAACCTGATGTGTTTTCCCCGACAAATGTTGAAGCATTTCTACCGCTTCTTCCCTATTTTTAGGCTTTCCGAGAACTTTTCCTTCAAAGGTAACAATCGTGTCAGAAGTGAGTAACACTTCATCTTTTTGTAGATTTTGGTAAGCATCTGCTTTGAGTTCAGAAAGGTATCCTGCAATATTTTCTACGGGTAAATTTTCTGGAAAAACTTCGTCACAATCTATAGAAACCACCTCAAAATCAAAACCTAAACTTTGTAAAAGTTCCTTTCTTCTGGGTGAATTAGAGCCGAGTAATATTTTCATTTACGATTTTAGATTTTAGATTTTAGATTTTAGATTTTAGATTTTAGATTTTAGATTTTAGATTTTAGATTTTAGATTTTAGATTTTAAAAAGATATATAATTTACAACTTTTAATACAAACAGGAAAATTGTTTTCACTTTTTACTCTCCAATTCTACAAACTCTCCCACTTAAATAGACTGCGTATCATCATCAATCCAAGTTCCTTGCACTTTCATGACTTGCTCTATCACGTCTCTTACAGCGCCTCTTCCACCATAAATAGGAGAAATATAGTCCGAAATTTCTTTTACTTCTGCCACAGAATTGGGCGGACAAGCCGAAATTCCAGAAATTTTCATCATTTTGATGTCTGGAATATCATCTCCCATCGTAAGAATTTCTTCGTTTTGAAGATTGTATTTGGCTTTAAACTCTTCGAATTTTTCTAATTTATGATGCACTTTTGCATAATAATCAGTAATGCCTAAATAATGAATTCTGTGACGAACCATGGGATCATCTCCACCGGTAATCACGCAGATTTTATAGTTTTTTTTCAATGCTTTTACCACTGCAAAACCATCTAAAACATTCATTACTCTGCACATATTTCCTTCTGGTAAAAGATAAACGCTACCGTCTGTGAAAACGCCGTCTACATCAAAAACAAAGGCTTTTATATTTTTTAATTTTTCTAAATGACTCATATTTTCTATGTTGTAAAGTTGTAAAACCGCTAAGTTGTAAAGTTGTAAAAAATACGATTAACGACTTTACAAATAAGCGATTTTACTCAAAATGATACATTTTCTTTATCGATTCGTTTAAGGTTTTATAGATTTTTAGTTTTTCTTCATCGGTTAATAAAGATTCATGAAGCTTCAGCACTTTTTCATCATTTCTAATAGCAGGTCCAGTTTGTGCCAATTTTGGTTCTAATTCATGTATTTTTTGGGTAGTTTCGTCAATCAATGGCAAAAAATAATCAAACGGAATGTTTTGACTGTCAGAAATTTCCTTGGCTCTCGCGTACAAATGATTCACAAAATTACAAGCAAAAACCGCCGTCAAATGAATGTATTTTCGTTTTTCATCATTGGCAATTATTACATTTTTAGAAATTTTGGAAGCCAAATTTTTCAAAATTTCTTCATCATTTTCATTTTCTGCATCTATGAAAAATGGAATTTTAGAATAGTCTAAATTTTTAGATTTTGAAAACGTTTGAAGCGGATAAAAAACTGATTTTCTGTAATTTCCACTCAATGCTTCACGTGAAACAGAACCAGAAGTATGCGCTACCAAAGCATTTTCATTTTTGATGAGTGATGAAACTTCAGCAATCGAAGAATCACTTACCGAAATAATGTACAAATCAGCATCAGCAAGCGTTTCCGTAGAAAAAGGAATGGAAAATTGCTCAGAAATTTTCTGAAGTTCGGTGGTATTTCTTCCAAAAATTTGAGAAATAGGAATTTGAGCTTCTGTAAAAGCTTTTGCTAAGTGAAATGCCACATTTCCAGAACCGATGAGTACAATTTGCATAGAGCAAAGATAAGAAATACAAGTATTTATTGAGATTAAAATTTAAACATTAAGTCTCTATTAAGGGATTAAGTTCATTAAGAAAACATCTAAGATGTTTTAAAAAAATTAATAAAACTATGAATTAACTTAAATCTAAATTTTCTTCAAGATTTGTGAAATTTCTATTTGATTAAGACACGCGTAATCTCCTCTGTAACAAGGTTTAATGCCAAAAACAGAACAAGGTCTGCACGCTAAATCTGCAATTTCTACAATATCTTTTTCGGACTGTCCGTATCCTAAAAATCCAGCGAAATAATGGGTAGCTCCCCAAACCGAAACCACTCTAGTTCCCACCAAACTTGCCAAATGCATATTAGCAGAATCCATAGAAATCATGAGTTCTAATTCAGAAATTTTTTGAAGTTCTTCTTTAAGCGAAAGTTTCCCAGCAAGAGAAGTTACATTTTCTAATTCTTGCTCCCATTTTGATAGAATTTCTACTTCTTTTTTTCCGCCACCAAAAAGATAAATTGCATGATTTTTAGAAAGCGTTTTTACCAATTCTAAAGATTTTTCAATGGGAAGCATTTTCCCTGCATGTTGCGCAAAAGGAGCAAATCCAATTCCAGATTTTTGTTGAGATTTTGGGAATAATTGATGAGAAAGTTTTAGTTTAAAACCTAATTTTCTGAAAACATCTGCATAACGTTCTGTAGTTGGCTTCAGTGGTTTTTTAACTTTATTTTCCTTTCTCGTAAGTAATTTTTTTTCAGTTCTTCCTTTGTCAAGCGTTGCCGTTTTTTTGAAGAAAAAACTCAGAATTTTAGTGCGCAAAACATTGTGCAAATCGGCTACAAAATCTGGCTGAAATTCTTTTTTTAGTTCCAAAGCCAATTTTCTGAGTCCGAAAAATCCTTTGTAATCATCCAGATTTATGCCACGAAAAGTCAATCGCTCTACTCCATCGAATAAATCGGCAAAGTTTTTTCTGGAAACGAAAACAATTTCTGTGTCAGGATTTTGCGCCAAAAATTCTTTCAAAACAGGCACAATCATCGCTACATCTCCAAAAGCGGAAAAACGATATGCTAAGATTTTTTTCACGATTTTAACTGAAATGCAACCGCGTAAAACTTAATTTGTTTGGTCATTGCCATTAAACCATTGGCTCTAGAAGGCGATAAAAATTCTTGCAAACCGATTTTTGAGATAAAATCAAAATCAGAATCCAAAATTTCTTGGGTAGAATGACCGCTGTAAATTCTCACCAAAAGAGAAACAATTCCTTTCGGTAAAATTCCGTCAGAATCTGCATTGAAGAAGAGTTTTCCTTCTCTGAATTCGGCGTCTAACCAAACTTTGGACTGGCAACCTTTAATCAGATTTTCGTCTGTTTTTTTGTCTTCAGGTAAACCTTTCAGTTCTTTTCCCAAGTCTATAATGTATTCGTATTTCTGTTCCCAATCGTCCAGAAACTCGAATTCTTCTATGATTTCTTGTTGTTTTTCTTGAATTGTCATGGTACAAAGATAAATCTTTTTTGTTGGAAGCTGAAAGTCAGATGCTGGAAGTTTTTTTTGAGAATTTTAAAAATTGAGATGAGGTAAAATTGAGTAAGTAGAACTGTTGATTTAGTAGATTCACATTCGAGTCAAAGTCTACTCAAGTTTTACGTTTGTTCGTGGTTTGTTCGTAATTTATGGTACTTTTCCGAGGCTGATTCGAAGGAAACACGAAGAAACCACGAGCAAACCTAAAGCAAAACCCTAATTTGACTCGTAGAAGATTCAAAGGCTTTTCCAAAAAAAATCCGCAAAAAGCGGATTTAATATTTTGTTTTTGTTGCAAAGAGTTTTAAATCTATAGCATGAGAAATTAACACTTTTGAAAGAGCAATCTATTTTTTTATTTTTTACAATTTTTCTCAAATAGAAAGTATGTTTTGTGATTTTTAGAAGTTTGAACATACTTGATTTGATCTTTTGTGGCTTCATGGATTCCATCATCCTCATCATCTTTTCTCCAATCGTTTTTGTACTTTAGAATTGCTTCAGTCTTGTTGTCACATTTTGCATGTAAATAATACTCTGATTTTGACATTCCAGGATCATTCTCTAAAGTATATTCAATCTTGAACCAGAAATAAAATTCATTATTTAAAGTTTTGTCAATTTTGTAAAATAAAGAATTTCCATATTGATCATTACCTATTGAAATGTATTCAGTATTCTGAGATTTAATAAAGGAAAAGATGAAAACTCCTATCAATAGTAGCATTTGTTTTTTCATTTTATGAATAGTTTTTTTTGTTCAATCAATTAACCAAATATACAAATTAGAAGTAATTAAATGTAGAAACAAGTGAATTTAGAGTAAACCTTTATTTTACAGAAACTTCCCTACTCTTTCATAAAGTTCCAGAATTTTCGGAGCTTCATTTTCCCAACAAAGATCTTTTGCAGCCGTTTCTAACAGAGGAAGATAAGAATTTCTCCCCTTTTCTAAAACAATTTTTACTTTCTCTGCCAAATGTTTTGGTTCGTGAGAAGTGATAAATTCGCCTAAATGATAATTTTCTACAATTTTCTGCATTTCGGGGAATTTAGAAACAACTACAGGAACTCTGGCTTGTATGTAATCTACGATTTTATTCGGAAGTGAGTAGTAATAACTTAAACCTTTATTTTCTTCTATGCTTAAACCTACATCTGCTTTTTCGGTAATCTTTCTTAAATCATCTGGATGTAGATTCCCTAAGAATTTTACTTTATTTTCTAGATGTAATTTTTTCGTAAGTTGTTGATATTCTTCTAAAAAAGGACCTCTTCCCGCAATGTGAAATTCTGCATTTTCTATAAATTGCATCGCTTCAATCATCTTATCAATTCCTCTAGAATAATTGATGGTTCCTTGGTAAAGAATGATTTTTGGAGAGTTTTCAACGAAACTTTTCGGTGATTCTGATTTTTGAGGAAAATTTCTAATGACGATGGGCCTTTTAATCTTATAATTGGTTTCAAACCAGTTGGCATAAGAATCATTTGCCGTTATAAAATATTTGATTTTTCTAATCAAAGCATTTTCCAGAAGTCTCCAAACATGCTGAACCCAACGATTGGTAACAGTGGGCATTTCGGTAAAAATCTCGTGACTATCCCAAACTAAAGGAATTCCTTTGATTTTAGAAACCAGATAATTGGGTAAAAGTGCATCTAAATCATTGGCGTGAAGAGTTGTATTTCGGTCAGCTTTTTTCAACAATTCAAAGAATAATTTCCACTGAAATTCTAAGTAAGCGAAACGTAATTTTTTGGACTGTAAAGAAATTCTTGAAAATGGATAAGGCCTTTTCATTTCGGGATTTCCGCCCCAATTATTGCCTATTACTTCTATTTGGTAAGCATTTTCGTGCAAGGTTTTGCAGAATTTTTCCACACGCTGATCGGTGTATAAATTATTGAAAACGCTTACCAAAATTTTCATTATGTAAAACTTTTAATCGTGTTTTATTAAATGATAAAGTTGTATAACGCAAAGAATTGCGTTAGGAATAATGATAGGCCACAACATTCCGCTGAAAACACCATAAATTACAAAAGCGATACAACCGATAAGATTAATCACTCTAATTTGCTTGATGTTTTTCACCATAAAGCTCAGCACTACAAAGAATGATGCAGCATAACCTACATAATTTGCCCAATTCGCGTCCATTTCAAAAAAATTTAAGACGACAAAATTACTAATTTCCTGCTATTAATTTTGTAAAATAATGTCATAAAGTCATAATATGAGTTTGGTAAAGTATTTGTAACTTTGATTTACGAAATCAATTCATATTGACTTCATTAGAATTTTATTGAGAGAAATTATCATGGAAAATAAATTTTCAGAAGGCTTAACCAAAGTCTTCAAACACAGTAAAAGCGAAGCAAAACGTTTGCATAGCGAATTTTTATCTACTGAACATTTCTTGTTGGGAATTATTCAGACGGATAATTCTGCTAAAGAAATTTTAGAAAATCTTCAGGCAGATCTTACTCAGATTCGCAGAAAGATTGAAAACATGAACGTAAATACCAATCCTTTTTCAGAAGAAAAGGAGAATATTTCTTTCACCAAATTAGCGGATTATGCGGTAAAAAGAGCAGATTTAGAATGCAGACAATATAGAGCTTCAGAAATTAATACCGTTCATCTTTTGTTAGGAATTCTCTATAAAATGGAAGATCCTACTACCAATATTTTAAGCGCTTACGAAATTGATTATGATAGCGTAGCTAAAGAATATCAATCTATGCTTAAAAACTCTGGTCAGTTACCAAAAAGTTCTGCGTATGATGATGACGAAGAGCGTGAAGAATACGGTCAAATGAAAAAACCTACTGGAAATCTAGGAACAGGAAAAAGCAAAACGCCAACTTTAGATAATTTTGGTAGAGACCTTACTGCGCTAGCTTCTGAAGGGAAATTAGACCCTGTAATTGGTAGAGAAAAAGAGATTGAAAGAGTTTCTCAAATTCTGTCAAGACGTAAGAAAAACAATCCACTTTTGATTGGGGAACCAGGCGTTGGTAAATCTGCCATTGCAGAAGGTTTAGCGCTCAGAATTATGCAGAAAAAAGTGTCTAGAGTTCTGTTTAACAAGCGTGTAATTACTTTGGATTTAGCAAGTTTAGTTGCTGGAACTAAATACAGAGGTCAGTTCGAAGAGAGAATGAAAGCGATTATGACTGAATTGGAGAAAAACAGAGACGTCATTCTTTTCATAGATGAATTGCATACGATTGTTGGTGCGGGAAGTTCTACAGGAAGTTTAGATGCTTCTAATATGTTTAAACCTGCTTTAGCAAGAGGCGAAATTCAATGCATCGGTGCGACTACTTTAGACGAATACCGTCAGTACATCGAAAAAGATGGTGCTTTAGAAAGACGTTTCCAAAAAGTAATGGTAGAACCTACTTCCGTAGAAGAAACTATTTTGATTTTGAATCAAATTAAAGACAAATACGAAGATCACCATAATGTAACGTATACAGACGAAGCAATTGCAGCGTGTGTAAACCTTACTTCGAGATATATTACCGATAGATTCCTTCCAGACAAAGCGATTGACGCGATGGACGAAGCGGGTTCTAGAGTGTATATCAAAAACATGAAAGTTCCTACTGACATCATTGAGCATGAAAAGCAAATTGAAGAAATTAAGGAACTTAAACAAAAAGCGGTAAAAGCTCAAGATTATTTAGAAGCGAGAAAATTAAAAGATGAAGAAGAGCGTTTACAACTAGAATTGGCTGTGGCTCAAGATAAATGGGACAAAGAAGTGAAGGAGAAAAAAGAAGTGGTGACCGAAGAAAATGTAGCTGAGGTAGTTTCGATGATGTCTGGAGTTCCTGTAACAAAAGTGGGCAAAAACGAGATGGATAAATTAGCCAATATGGATAATTTACTCAACGGAAAAGTGATTGGCCAGGAAGATGCTGTGAAAAAAGTGGTGAAAGCCATCCAAAGAAATAGAGCAGGATTGAAAGATCCGAACAGACCGATTGGTACGTTTATTTTCCTAGGAACTACAGGTGTTGGTAAAACTGAATTGGCAAAAGTAATGGCTCGTGAATTATTCGATTCTGATGATGCATTGATTAGAATAGACATGAGTGAATACATGGAGAAATTCGCGGTTTCTAGATTGGTAGGAGCGCCTCCAGGTTATGTAGGTTATGAAGAAGGCGGACAATTAACCGAAGCGGTTCGTAGAAAGCCTTACGCAGTAGTTTTATTAGACGAAATAGAAAAAGCACACCCAGATGTTTTCAATATTTTATTGCAAATTTTAGATGAAGGTCACGTTACCGATTCTTTAGGCAGAAAAGTAGATTTCAGAAATACGATTATCATCTTGACATCTAACATCGGAACCAGAGATTTAAAAGATTTCGGGGATGGAGTAGGATTCGGAACTTCTGCGAAGAAAACTTCTTCTGATGCTAGAGCGAGAGCAACCATAGAAAACGCTCTGAAAAAAGCTTTTGCACCAGAATTCTTAAACAGAATAGATGATATTATCATCTTCAATTCTCTTGAAAAAGAAGACATCAAGAAAATTATTGACCTTGAGTTAAATAAACTCTACAAACGTCTCGAAAAACTAAACTACAAAGTAGAATTAACAGACGAAGCTAGAGATTTCATCGCAGAGAAAGGTTGGGACAAAGATTTTGGAGCAAGACCTCTAAAACGTGCCATCCAAAAATACATAGAAGATTTATTGGCAGAAATGCTCGTAAACAAACAATTCTCTGAAGGCGAAACCGTAGTTCTAAAACTAAACGAAGCTAAAGATGCTTTAGAAGGTGAAACCCAAAAGAAATCTAAACAAAAAGCATAAAGCAAAACCTCCGAAATTTCGGAGGTTTTTTTAGTTTATTTTTCCAATTATTCCTTCACCTGTTGTTTTATCAATAAATCCGCGCTCAAGTCCGCTTTTATTATCTAGATTTTCGTGAAGAACAATATTATGACCAAAGGACAATTTTGATTTTATTTTGCCAATGTTCAAACTACAATCAAAATAATACCAATCAGCATTACAATTATCCCACGCTTTACCTACGAATTCAGTATTGAAGTTGTTCTCTATTAAGAATTTAAATAAATTTTTTAATTCCTTAGATTTAATTTTATTAGAAAGATTTCTAAAATTTGATTCAAAATTTAATAATTCTCCTGAAACTTTTAGATTAAAATCCAAAGAGTCAATCACAATGCGTGAAATTGCACCATTTAATTTGTTAATAGAAGTTTGTTCTAATAAAATATTTTTTAGAGATACAAATATTGAATTTTCTCGATTTTGAGATATTTCAAAATCTAAACTTTCTATTAGTCTTTTTCTTTCAAAATTGAAATTATACATAAATATTACAACCCAAAAACCACCCCAATATTAGGAACAAAACCACTGCTGAAAATACTGTTGTTTTGTTTCCAAAGTACGTTATACATTCCGCCAATCTGCAAATAAGAATTGTTGCCCATTCTTTGCATATAACCTCCACCAATGTAAAGTGCAGCTTCGTTTGAACTGTATTTTTCTTCTGAGGATTTTATTTTTTGATTGATAAAATATTCCTGAAATTGAGAACCCAAATAGAAATTTCTGCCCAAATAATAATTCACAAATGGTCCAATTCCAAACAAAGTAGAATAAGAATAAGAAGAGTTTTGCCAATTGAGACTTCCCATCAAACCTGTTTCTAAATTTTCAGAAATTTTATAGCCTACTCTTGGTGCAATATGTACTGCAATGCCGCTATTACTGCCAAAACCACCAGTTAAACCAGCATAACCACCAAAAGTCCATTTAGAGTTTTGTGTAGGTGTTTCCACCTGTGAAAATGCCGAAAAAGACATTAACATTAGAAAGAAAAGAGATAATTTTTTCATTTTTAGAAATTTTCTATGATTCAAATTTAGCAGAAAAATTTCAAATGAGTTTTTAATTCGTAATTTTGCAGTCGTAAAACTTTCCCTTAACGAAAGCGTAACTCAATTATGAAAATAGTAGTCGGTTTATCAGGAGGTGTAGACTCCAGCGTTGCAGCGTATTTGTTGCAGAAACAAGGTCACGAAGTCATCGGACTTTTTATGAGAAATTGGAACGATGCTTCCGTAACTTTAGAAGATGAATGTCCTTGGATTGAAGACAGTAATGACGCCCTTTTAGTGGCCAAAAAACTGGGAATTCCGTTCCAAGTGATTGATATGAGCGAACTCTACAAAGAACGCATTGTAGATTATATGTTTGCCGAATACGAAAAGGGTAGAACTCCCAATCCTGATGTTTTGTGCAACCGAGAAGTAAAATTCGATGTTTTTTTAGAAACCGCACTTTCTCTAGGTGCAGATAAAGTAGCAACAGGACATTACGCCAGATTAGATTCTTTTACCAATGAAAATGGGGAAGAAGTGTATCAACTTTTGGCTGGAAAAGATAACAACAAAGACCAAAGTTATTTTTTGTGTCAATTGAGTCAAAAACAGCTTTCTAAAGCGCTTTTCCCGATTGGAGAACTCACCAAACCAGAAGTAAGAGAAATTGCCAGAGAAATGGAATTGGCAACTGCCGATAAAAAAGATTCTCAAGGTCTTTGTTTCATCGGGAAAGTAAGTTTGCCTACTTTTCTTCAGCAACAATTAAAAGCCAAAGAAGGCCAAATTGTAGAAATTTTCAGTGATTTTGCTGAATATCACAAAGAAAAACCTGAATTTTCTTCAAAATTAGAAGAGTTAGAGTATTTGTCTGCAAAAATCCATTACAAAAAATCAGACGGAAAAGTAATTGGCAAACATCAAGGTGCACAATTTTACACAATTGGTCAAAGCAAAGGTTTAGGAATTGGCGGACATAAAGAATCTTGTTTCCTCATTTCCAGAGATATGGAAAATAATTTGGTGTATGTAGGAGAAGGAAGAAATTTCCCAGGATTATTTAGAAAAGCTTTGAAAATTGACAATTCAGAATTGCATTGGGTTCGTGAAGATTTACGTCTTAAAAACGGAGAATCTATGGAAGTTTTGGCGAGAATTAGATACCGTCAACCGCTAGAAAAAGCCACGCTTTATCAGTTTGAAGAAGGATTTTTCATAGAATTCGAAAATCCACAATCTGCGATTGCAGAAGGACAGTTCGCAGCTTGGTATGTAGGCGAAGAACTATTAGGAAGCGGAGTGATTTCTTAGAAATTTTAAAAATATAAAGGAAAAGCAGTCTATTACAGTCTGCTTTTTTTATGTTTAGAATAAGAAAAAACCTTATCAATAAAGGCTTTTAAGCAATAAAAACTTTTATTTTGAAGTTATAATTAAAATGATGCTTATGAATTACAATGAACTCTATGAAATTTTAAAAGAAAACTTTGAAAAAAAAGGAAATTTCAAAATAATTGAAGACCTAAATGTAACGATAGAAACCATTCATTTTCATTCTAAAAAAGCAGATTTACTCAACGGTTCTTTTTCTACCACTTCTTGCGAAAAACACCAAACACATTTCAAAAAAAACAATGAAAATCAAACGCTTTACGGTTTTTCCAGTATTGATGTAAAAGATTTTGACATCGAAAGAAATAAACATTTTGACTATTATATTCTCAAAAGAGCAGATGTAGAAATCGCCGAAGGAACGCTTATTTTTTTCCATGGATTGAACGAGAAAAAGTGGGACAAATATTTACCTTGGGCTTATGAATTGGCTCAAAAAACCAAAAAAGCCATCATTCTTTTCCCGATTGCGTTTCACATGAACAGAGCCGAAGAAATCTGGAGTGACAGACGTGCAATGGTAGAAGTAGCACAGTTCAGAAAGAAAAATTATCCCGAAAATACCAATTGTTCATTTGTAAATGCAGCCATTAGTTCACGTTTAGAAGCGCATCCTCAGAGAATTTTTTGGTCTGGTTTTCAGACGTATTCAGATGTGATACAAGTGGTGAAAGACATTAGAAATCAGAAGATTAAAAGTATTTCAACGGAAACTTCTATTGATTTATTTGGCTATTCTATTGGTTCATTTTTGTCGATGATTCTAAAAATGGCAGATCCGGAAGGAATTTTTGAAAACTCAAAACTCTTTTGTTTTTGTGGCGGAATGACTATTGACAGAATGTTTCCGATTTCGAAATACATTATGGACGCAAGAGCAGCCATCAAAATGCAATCTGTTTTTGCAGAATTATTGAGTTCAGATTTTCAGTCTGATGAAAGATTAGGACATTTTCAGGACGAGAAATTACATCCGCAGGAAAGTTGGTTCAAAATGATGTTGAGGTATAATTATTTTCAAAAAGAAAGAGAAGAAAGAATTAAAAAATTGCATCATCAAATAAAACTCTATGTTCTTGAAAAAGATGAAGTTGCGCCTCCAATTGAAGCACTCAATACTTTACAAGGCGGTTACAGAAATATAAAAACTGAAGTGGAAATTCAGGATTTTTCTTATGAATATTCGCACATGGTTCCGTTTCCTTTAACGAACAAAATTCAGAAAGAAGTAACAAAAGCTTTTCATCATTTTATCAATTCTGCGAGTGAGTTTTATAAGGGTTGATTTTATCCAAAACAGTCTTTAAAACTAAAATATAGAATTATTAAAGCTAATCCTCCAAAGATTATTTGGTCTATTAAAACATCATAGCGATATTTGGGAAGTTGATGTTCTGGATAATCAATTTCCCAAACCTTTGTATTAGCAAATTTTGTTAAAATTTCTGGAGTTATGGGAATTCTTTTTACTCTATCATAAGGTCTTTTAAAGAAAATTTTTCCAATTGAAAAGCTACTGCTTATTTCTTCTTCATTATGAAAATACCATAAATAGTTATCAAAATTGACATTATATTTTTTGTGATAACTTTCAAGAAATTCATCCATATCATCTCCACAAACTCCTAAAGAAAAAATATCAGTGTCAGGAAAAATATTATCTTCTTTTAAGCAATCTTTTGTAAAATCTACAATTTCTTCTATAGTAATCATTTTCAATTTTGCACTTTCAATTTTCAATTACTTCACCAACCAATCCTTAAAATCTTTCACGCGTTCTCTACTTACCGTAATTTCCTCGGCAGGTTGCGCTTGCAATTCTACTTTGTAATTCGGTGAAGTATGAATGTTTTTGATACAATCTGAACTGATGATAAACTGTCTGTTTACACGGAAAAACGTTTTTTCATTCAAAACTTCTTCCAATTCATCTAAGGTAAAATCTGTCGGAAAACTGCGTTCTAAAGTCTGTGCATAAACAATTTTGTTTTCAGAATAAAAACAGCAAATTTCTTCAGTTTTGATGACCTTCAAATTATATCCAATTTTCACTAGAATTCTAGATAATTTCGGTTGATTTTCTTTGATTAAAGATTTCATTTCCAAAGCGTTGTGTGTTTCTTCTGAAGGCAAAAAACTTTTGAATTTTTCAATTGCTTTGGCTAAATCTTCTTCTGAAATTGGCTTGAGAAGATAATCTATGGAATTGAGTTTGAAGGCTTTTAAGGTATATTGATCAAAAGCAGTAGTGTAAATGATGAAACTTTTGGTAGGAACTTTCTCAAAAATATCAAAAGACAAACCATCACCCAAAACGATGTCTGAAAATATCAGTTTCGGATGTTCGTTTTTACTGAACCAATCTACAGCGTCTTCCACAGAATGGAGCGTTGCAACCAATTGTAAATCAGTAAAATTGCTTAATAATCTTTCGAGTTTTCTCGCGGCTGGTTTTTCGTCTTCTATAATTACTACTTTCATATTTTCAATTCAAAGTTCAAGGTAAAGTTTGGTTTTCTAATGTCATTCTGAGTGAAGTGAAACGGAATGAAGAATCTATTTTTAAGAATAATTTCATCTCCAAATTAGCTCATTTTTTCAAATTTTCAAATTTCTATTTCTTTCCATCAATTCACGTATTTTCTTTTCTTCCCAGTTTTTTCCGAGGATAAAATTAGGCAAGAAAACGGATAAACCATGAGCAAAAAGTCCAATTCCCCAAAGTCCGATTCCCCAGAATTGATTCTGCTGGAAAAATGTTTCAAAAGAATCGTATTTTATGGATGTAGACAGAATTAAAAACAAGTTGACCAACACATAAACCAAAGCGTGAATATAGAAACCTTTGATTTCTTTCACCCTTTTTCTGGCTCTTTCGTATTGAATATTTTTATCGTTTATAGGTTCCATTTTTTTAATTTTTTTGTTTGTATTTCTCCATTAATTCTTTGGTTTTTCTTTCTTCCCAATTTCTGAAATAAGGTGTAAATAAATAAATTCCGTAACCCAAAAGAAAAATTCCCCACAAGATTACAATCCAAACGCTGTAATTTCTAGAAATATTAAGAAGATTCCCGTCATAATTTCGGCTAACAATGAAATAACCCACTGCTAAATATCCCAAAACCATGTAATAATACGTTCTGATGTCTTTTACTCTTTTTTGTGCCTTTTTGTAAGCAATTTCGTTGAATTTATCTTGATTTTTCATAGTTATTTCCATTTTCTAGCGTTTTCTTCTTCTTTTTCCATGTATTTTTTGATTTGGCGTTCTTCCCAATCTGTTCCGATTCCGAAAGTCTTAATTCCGTGAGAAATTACACCGATTCCCCAACCTAACATTGGCCACCAAAACCAATGATATTTAGGCGAAGTTTGGAAGTTGATAAAAATTAAAAATGGGATAAAAATGCAGTAAGAAATTAAGTTTCCGTAGAAACCTTTGAGTTCTTCTACGCGTTTTGCGGCTTTTTCGTAAGCCAATTGTTCTTGTGATGGAGTATATGGATTCATAGGGTTCAATTTTTCTGTTAAAATAGGGAGTTTCACACGGAAGAAAGTTTCTGATTTTTCTACAAAGACATTTCTTTCGGTTAATAAATTATATCTCGAAACTATGTTCGCTAAACCTACTCCTGTAGATTTATTCGGCAATTCTCTTGTTTGCAAATTATTTTCGATGATGAGGTTTCCTTTTTCTGTAAATATTTTGATATTCAATGGTTTAGATGAAGTAGCAAAATTATGTTTAATCGAATTTTCGAGCAAAAGTTGCAGAGAAAGTGGCACTACAAAACCTTTTTTGTCTTCTTCAGAAATATTGAATTCAAAGGTTACAGCGTCTTCAAATCTCGTTTTCAGCAGTTCGCAATAGGTTTTGGCAAAATCTATTTCTTCTTCCACCGAAACCAGTTCTTTGTCTTTTTGTTCCAAAACATAGCGATAAATTTTCGACATAGAATTGGTAAAACGTTGCGCTTGAACAGGATTTTCTTCAATCAAAGAGTCTAAAACGTTCAGAGAATTGAATAAAAAATGCGGGTCTAATTGATTTTTTAAACTTTCGAATTGCGCATTGGCTGATTTGGCGATGAGTTTTTGTTCTACTACTTCTTTTTTGGTAGAGTTTTTCCAAGCCGCCATAAAACCTCTAGCGTGACCAATTGCCGAAATCATAATCGCAAAATTGATGAAAAACCAATTGATGAAGTTCATCTCTCCATTGAAGAATTTTTCTGGATTTTTGCCTTGTATTACAATGAAATTCAAATAATTACAAAAATAAACCAGTGCAACATTCATCACCAAAGTTCCTACAATTGCGGCGATGGTTCTTTTGCGTGTTTCATCTGTCCACGAGAATTTAGAATCTAGATAATCGTTTAAAAAACCGTTTCCTAAACCTATGAAAAACGTGTACATTCCAGAAATAAGGAAAGTAACAGAGTATCTTTCGAATGTTTTTTCTTCTGGATCAATTAAGAAGATAAAAAGACTTACAATAATATTGATGTAGAGTAGGTTAAGTGCCGTTTTTTTGATTACCTCGAGTTTCATTTTCTAAAAATAATATTTTAAAATTATTTTTCGTTTAAAATTTCTTGGATTTTTCTTTCTTCCCAGTTTCTGCCTAAAAACAGCTCACCACCAAAAACCGATAAACCATGAGCCAATAAGCCGAAACCCCAGAAAAAAGCCGTGTAATAATTATCTATGTTATTAAAACCTTTTCCGTCTGCAATTGCATTAGAGAAAATAATAAATACGTTTACCAATACGAAAACCAAAGCGTGCGTGTAAAAACCTTTGATTCTTTTTACGTGCTTTCTAGCGTTTTCTAGTTTCTGTTCTTGTGTTGTTTTGTACGTTTCCATAGTGTTTGAATTTTAAAAATTAATATTTTGTGATGGGGTTAAATTTCTTGATGTAAAGGTAGTTTTATAAGAGGCGCTTTCAAATTTTAGTTGACTGAACCGTCATTTTTGTATACTGAATTGTAAAAAAGATGTTGGATTTTTTAGTTAAAGAAAACTATAGAAAATAAAAAACCACGAAATTTTCGTGGTTTTTATAGAATTTTTTTTAAAACTATTTCGCTTGAGCAATGAAATAATTTGCTTCACCTTGTCCCCAATTTGGGTCAAGAGACGATTTTATTTTGTAAGTTTTGAACTGTTCTAAAGCTTTCTTAAAAAGTTCAATGCCTTTGGTTTTGCTTCCGCCAAATTGTTCTGGTGTAAAATACAAATCTTCGGCTTCCATAATTGTAATTCTAGGATTTTCTGGGTCTATTTTTTTGGCTTCGTTTAAAGCATTTTGTGCAGCTTGTCCTTCAGTTTGCCATCTTTCCATAGGATTTACCATCATTTTAAGCCCGTGATTCATTTTTTTCAAAATATAGATTTCTGCATTATTTGGAGAAAGCGCTTCTGCTTTGTCAATATAATTTTGAGCCTCTTTTGCCACTTCGTCTAGTTGTGCAATTTGGTTTTGTTGCATCAGTGTTCTTCCTTTTTTTAGAATCGAAAAAGCGGCGTAATAATACGGTTGCCAAAGTGTTTTTTCTTTGTCTCCAATTCTTGCAAAATCATTGGCTTGAGCAGTGTAATCATCTGGATTAGGTTTTGGCATTTCGATGGTTTGAACTTTCGGCATCATGGCTTTTTCGTAAGCAGTTTGGGCAAAAGTATAAGTAGTTGTAAATGCGAAAGAAAGTGCTAAAATGGTTTTTTGTAAAGTTTTCATATGTAATATTTTTTAGTTGTTTCAATTTTATGGTTCAAAGATATTTTGAAAGAAATTTTCTTGAAATTTTTGTTCACCGAACTGTAGTTTTTCTTGACTGAATGGTTTGTATGGTCAATTTTGGACTTAATTCTATAAGTTATTATTAATGGCTTCTTGAGTTCTGTCAGTCCCAAAACTGATGAATGCACCGATGAAAACAAAAGTATTGGTAGGAGGAACGATGGCTCTAGATTTCAGACCATTGCTAGAAAAATTGTATCCAAATTCATTTTTAGTTCCTAGAACGTTATTGATAGAAAGCACCAAAACGGTAAAAGCTCTCGCATCTTTTTTGCCTAAATTCGGTAAATAATTAAGACTGAAATTCACCGCTTGATAATCTTTTACAAAGCCTTGATTTTTGAGAACAGTATTGCCATTTTCGGTCACGAAATTGTAATATGGTCTTCCAGAATTGTAATTGTAAGAAATATTAAATCCTGTTTTCCAATTGGTTACAAATTTTTTAGCCACAAAAGAAAGTGTATGTTTTGCCGCAAAATTGGGGAATAAACTTTCGGTGTAATTCAGGTAATCTCTTTTAGAATCTAGGTAAGAATAAGATACCCAATAATCTATATTTTTCAAAGATTTTTTATCTCGCCAAAATAATTCTATACCTTTTGCATATCCACTTCCATTATTATTAAGAGCGATAGGTCTGTAAAAATCTGTGGTGGTTTTTATTAAGTCTTGATATTTTTTGTAATACGTTTCCAATCTCAAACTTCTTCCATCTGCTGCTCTTTGAACTTGAAAAATATAATGGTCAGCTCTTTGATAGTTGGGTTGATAATTTTCGGTGAAAAATCTACTTTCAGGATTTTGGAAGAAAGTACCGTAAGCTAATGAACTTGTCCATTCTTTAGAAATTCTGTATGCCATGGCAAATCTTGGCGAAAAATTCCAGCGGTTGATCGAAGAAGAGTTTTCTGCTCTTGCTCCTATTTTTAAAGATAAATCATTGCTCATTCCCAAATCGGTTTCTGTGAAAAGTGATGTGATATCATCTCTAAATTCATAATTTTTTTGAGCGATGGAAACCCAAGTTTCTTCTTTGGTAGTGTTCAGTTCTATTCCTGCTCTTATTGCCGAAATTTTAAATAATTTTCTCTCAATCAATGCTTTGGCGTTGAAATAATTGCCTTTAGAATCTATATCATTATTGAATGGAGAACTTCCGTTTTGGTCTACATTAGAAAAATGAAGAATATTTTGATTATAAGTATATGAACTTCCAAGATTCAAAGTATATCTGCCAAATTTTTCTCGGTAAGAAAGCGAGTGAAACGTATTTTTCCCGTTTTGATTGATTTTATCAGAAGAAGTTTCGTCGTCTAAATTAGGAGAAGAAAGTTTCATAGAACTGGTGTCATAACTTCCGTAATATTTGATAAAACCGCCTCTTGACGTTTTAATTCTGAAGTTTCCATTGCCACCAAAATTTTGAGGTGCTTTTTCGAAATCGGTATTGAATTTCAGAATTTTCTGCATGAGTTCTAGGTTAGAATAGCCTAAAGAAATTCCGTAAGAATGTGTTTTTTCTTGATTAACTCGCTGAATTCCGCCGCTTGCAAAAATGGGAGAAATCCCAAAATCTGCAGCATTTCTCTCTGGTAAATCGATACTTTCCAAAGCTAAAACTCCAGATAAAGCTTGTCCGTAAACTGCTGAATAACCACCACTTGAAAATACATTTCCTTTAAAAAGTGAAGTATTCAATCTATCCATCGCTTTAATTCCGGGTACAGAATTTCCGAAATAATTATTGACCAAATTTCCGTCCATGAAGAATTTGGTTTCCGTTCCGGTTCCTCCTCTCACGAAAAGACCTTCTGATTCTCCTACTTTTTGAACTCCAGGTAAGGTTTCTAGCGCCGATGAAATTTGACCATTTGCTCCAGCTGTTGTGTAGACGTCAATGGGCGTCAATAGAGTAGTGGCGCGTTTTTTATCGCTGGCTTCTATACTTCCCGCAGAAATGACTACTGCATCTATTTCGCTCACCGATTCTTTTAGTTCAGCATTTAGAATAAGGTTTTTGTCTTCAATTTGAATAGATTTTTCGATTTCTATAAATTTAGGATGAGAGAAAATCAAGGTTTGGCTTCCTTTTTCAGAAGTTTCAAACTTATAATTTCCTGTTTCGTCTGTTGTAGCGCCATCATAAGTATCTCTAAGTGTTACAGAAACATCTTTCAGCGGTTTGTTGTTTCTTCCTAAAACTTTTCCAGAAATGGTAATTTGAGCAATTAAGGTAAAGGTAAAGGCAAAGGTAAAGACTAATGTAAAAATGCGAGTTTTCATAATTCTGTTTTTGATGAAGCAAAGGTATCTCTGCTCATTTCCGAAAAGAAATAAGTTTTACTGAACCGTAAAAAATAGAAACTGAACCGTAGAAAATTACAAAATAGGAATGCAGAAATCTACCAAACACTTTTTCTCTGGGTGTTCTTGGTAATCATTATGGTAAATTTCATAAGGACATTCTTTTCTGAACTGATGTCCGTTTTCGTTCATCCAAAGGAAAAGTGCGTTCCAAGCAGTTTCGAATTCGGGAAGCGTAATTTCTTGTCGTGAAACGATATATTTCCCTTTTGGCAAAATTTCTAGGAAAACTTCGCCTTCATTTTTGATGGCTTCTTCTAGCAACATTCCTGCATGAATTCTCACTTTATTGGGAGCAGTAACTTTGAAACTATCGTGATAAATGGTAATCATTTTCACATTTTCTCTGGGGAAAATATTTTTAGAAATAGCCCAAGAAATAAGGGTGTTGTAAGCGTTCCCTATATTTTGTACACCAATGCTTAATACTGATGCAATCTGCATTTCTGGCATTTCTTTTATTTGGATATTGGCTTTATTTTCCATAAAAAATTTCATTTGTTCTAGTTGGTAAAGATATTGCTCGAAAACGACTTCTTTTTGTCCGATATTACTGATAATGGTTTGAATTTTCTTAAAATTTTCTGGCGAATTTTTTCTAAAAGCAGCAGGAGAAATCCCGAAGTGCTTTTTGAAGGTTTTACCAAAAGTAGAATGGCTATTGAATCCTATTTCCAAGAAAATCTCTTCTAAAGATTTTTCTTTTTTCAAAGAAAGCATCATGGCAGCTTTTTCCATGCGTTTTCTGGTGATGTAACCTAGCAAAGTTTCACGGGTAACTGCACGGAAAATTCTATGAAAATGAAAAGGTGAGTAGTAGCCAATTTTTGCGAGTTTTTCCAGAGGAAGTTCATCGTCCAAATGTTGGTCAATGTAATCTAAAACCTTTCTAATTCTTGCAAGATGTTCTTGTGAAGTCAAACGATTATTTTTTACAAATATAAAACTAAAAACCACAGCGCAATGGTCTATTCTTGCTCTTATAAAATGCAAAAAACTCGAAGACGAATCCTCGAGTTTTCTGTTACAAAAGTTTAATATGAAGGGAATTTTATTTTTTCGCTTTTTCTGGAGTGTAGATTTCTACGGTATTATTGCTTGCGTTGTAGAAATCTTTAATTGATTTTTCTTGATCACTCATCATTTCGCCCATCGTTTTATCATTTCCTGGCATTTTCATCGCTTTCATTTCTGGAGTGATTTGTGCTCTTATCGATGCAAAAGGATCTTTTTTATATTCCTCAAAAGAAGATTCAAATTTATCTCTGTTGATAATCGTTACATCATTTCTCGCACCAAACTGTGCCGATAGTTTTTCGCTGTAAGAAAGTTCTTCAAATTCTTTTAGCGGTTTATTCGCTGTTAAAACCCAAGAGAAATTTTTCTCAGCATCTTCTATTTTTACGATTAATCCTGGTAAACCAGAGAATTTATACGGACCATCAGGGAAAGGAATAGATTCTGTAAACCAAGCCGTCCATTTTCTTCCACCAAATTCTGTGGTAGCTTTTTGAGCTTCGTATTCTCCTATTTTTTGTTTATCGTTTGATATTTTCCAGTTGAATTTTGGTTCTTCATTATATCCAAAAACAGAATTTAGCATTCTTTCGCTAAAGTTTACCTTCATGGTAGGATATTCTTTAGTGATTTTATAAGCAAATTTTGGCATTTGGAAAGACTTTGATAAATCTTTGAAAACACCTGCTTTTTGCATTTTTTCAACTTCAATTTTTAGAACAGAATCCTGTGAAACCGTCAAGTAATCTCTATAAAGTGATTTTTTATCGGTTACGTCTAGAATCATAACCGCTTTTTGTAAAGAGTCTATTCCTTTTTTGGGTTTAAAGGTTAATTCATAAAAAAATCTGTTTGCAGATTGTGCGTTTGCAAGAGTTACTAAAAACAATAAAGCAAAGCTTAAAGATTTATACCATTTCATTTTTTAAATTTTATTAATTAGTAAGAGATTTTATTCTTTGTTACAAAAAATTATGAAAAAAATTACTCTTGATGCTTTAAAACTATTTTTTTATGATTTTAAAATCCACATTTACAGATAATTTATATTTTTGTTTAAAATTTAAGACAAATGAGATTCTTTAGAGCGCCTATTTTAGGAATATTTGCAATGATGCTTTTCGTTATCAGTTGTAAAAAATCAGACATTGCTTTGCCGAAATCCGAAGCCAATATAGACAGCATTGCTTCTAAATATTATGAAGGTTACCTGAAAATGTTTCCTCTGGAAGCTACTATGCAAGGCGATAATAGATATAATGACCAATTGCCAAATGCGATCAGTCAGGATTTTATTTCTAAAGAAATCGGTTTCTATACCGAAACTCAAAAAAAGTTGCAAACACTTGATTATGAATCTCTTTCTGATAAAGACAAAACCGTTTATGATGTTTTAGATTTTACCTTAAAAGATAAGATTGAGAAATATGCGTATCATCCAGAACTGATGCCTTTTAACCAATTTGAAGGTTTGCCATTAGATTTTCCATTGTTAGGAAGCGGAGATGGAAATCAACCGTTTAAAACGACCAAAGATTATGATAATTTCTTGAAAAGAATTGATGCTTTTGCGGTTTGGATGAACACTGCCGAAAAGAATTTCAGAGATGGAATGAAACAAAATGTGATGCTTCCCAAAAAACTGGTGGTGAAAATGATTCCTCAAATGAGAGGTGAAGAAATTATTTCTGAAAATTTTGATAAAAATATTTTCTACGGACCAATCAAAAAAATTCCAGCCAATTTTTCTGCCGCGGATAAACAAAAGTACACCGTACTTTATCAAAACGCCATCAAAACGAAAATTATTCCTGCCTACCAAAGAATGGGAGATTTTCTAGAAAAAGAATATTTGCCAAAAGCGAGAAATACAGATGGAATTAACGCTATTCCAAATGGAAGCAATATTTATACTTATCTCGCAAAATCTTGGACTACCACTAATCTTACTCCCGATGAAATCAATAAAATTGGGTTGAGAGAAGTAGCCATGTTAAGAGCAGAAATGGAGAAAGTAAAAACTCAATTAGGTTTCAAAGGAACGCTCGAACAATTTTTAGTAAGCCTAAAAACGGATAAAAAAGCAATGCCTTATAAAACGCCAGAAGAAGTAATTGCCGTATTTAATGGAATTTTAAAGAAAATAGAGCCAAAGCTTCCAACGATGTTTAGTCAATCTCCTAAAACACCGTTTGAAATCAGAAGAACCGAAAAATTTAGAGAAGCAAGTGCAAGTGCAGAATACAAACCGGGTTCTGCAGATGGAAGCAGACCGGGAATTTTTTACACACCAATTCCAGATGCTACTCAATATAATGTAACCAATGGTTTCGAATCTTTATTCTTGCACGAAGCAATTCCGGGACATCATTATCAGGTTTCGCTTCAACAAGAAAACATGGAAATTCCTAAATTCATGAGATTTGGTTGGTTCGGAGCTTATGGAGAAGGTTGGGCGCACTATACCGAAACTTTAGGCCCAGAGTTTGGTTTGTACACCGATCCTTATCAAAAAATGGGTTATTTAAGTGATCAAATGTTGCGTGCAGTTCGATTGGTAGTAGATACAGGAATTCACACTGGAAAAATGACCAGAGAAGAAGCAATAAAATATTATCTGAATAATATTTCTGATTCTGAAGAAGGCGCAACTGCCGCAATTGAGCGTTATATGGCGATTCCGGGACAAGCATTAGGTTACAAAATCGGTTCGCTTAAATTTTTAGAATTAAGAGCTAAATATCAAAAAGAACTTGGTAAGAAATTTAGTTTGGCTAAATTCCATGATGAAATTCTGAACCAAGGATGTCTTCCATTATCCGTTTTAGAAAGAAAGATGGAACTTTGGGCAAAGAAACAGTAAGATGACTTCCAAAGAAATTTTTTCAGGGCAAATTTTAGAATTTGTAGATATTTCCGTTGAAGAATTAGAGAAATTTTTCAATTCTTTTGAGAAAAGAAAATTAAAAAAAGGCGAATTTTTTATAGAAGAAAATACTTATTGTAAAGAAATTGGCTTTATTGTAAAGGGGTTCTTTAATTCATTTATTTTACAGGTAGATGGTACAGAAAAAACCGTTTGTTTCAATCTAGAAAAAGGTTTTTTGACTTCTTATGAAAGTTTCATGAATGATAAAAGATCAGATATTTCTATAAAAGCACTTGAAGATTCTGAAATTTTGGTGCTTAAGAAAAAAGATTATGTTCATTTAATTTCTCAAAACCCAAAATTAGAAAAACTTACCCTAAAGATTTTAGAACAAAGTCTTGAAGAAAAGTTGAAATATGTTTCTTTTTTGAACGAGATTAAAGCAAAAGATAAAATAAAAAAGTTTAAAACTATTCAACCAAATGTTTACAAAAGACTTACACAAGAACAACTTGCTGCTTTTCTAGGAATTACGAGAAGAACGGTTTCCCAAATCATCAATAATGAAGAATTTTGAGAAATTTTTCTCAAAATGAAAGGAAACATTCTAATTACTTTTGCCAAAAAAATTATGAATTTAATTGCAAAAGAAGTTTATCAAATCCCGCTTTTATTTAGAAATAGCATTAATTGTTATCTAGTAGAAGGTTATGTAATAGATTCTGGTATCAAAAGTTCTTTTAATAAAATAAAAAAGAATTTATATGGAAAAGATCTAAAAGGTCATGTGATAACCCATGCTCATCCAGATCATCAAGGAAGTTCTCATTTACTGTGTAAAACTTTCGATATTCCTTTTATTTGTAGTGAAAGGGATAAAGAAAACGCAGAATCAGGAGAAGTTACCTCAGAATATCCATCAAAAAATTTAGTAGAGAGATTTCAAATGAAGTTTTGGGCAGGAACAGGATACACGGTTTCTAAAACGCTACGAGAAAATGATTATTTAGGAAGTTTCAGAGTTATAGAAACGCCAGGTCATTCTATGGGGCATATCTCTTTTTTTAGAGAAGAAGACGGAGTCCTTATTGCGGGTGATGTTGCCACAAACATGAATTTACTCACTACAATTCCTGGTTTACATCTTCCACCAAAAATGTTTACTACAAATCAAGATTTAAACGTAAAATCACTTCAGAAACTATCAGCATTAAATCCCCAAATTATTTGTTTTGGACATGGACCAATTCTTTATAATAAGGATAATATTTTCCAAAAATTTGTAGAAAAAATCTGATTATTTCTCAAAAAGCATTTTCGTGAGGTAATCTTTCTCCTGATTTCCTCTGGCTGGAGAATATTCTCTGCCGTAGAAAATAATTTGAAGGTGAAGTTTATTCCAAGTTTCTTTTGGGAAAAGTTTTTTAGCGTCGTTTTCAGTTTGAACCACGTTTTTTCCTTCGGTTAATTTCCATTGTTTCATCAATCGATGAATGTGAGTGTCTACTGGGAAAGCAGGAACACCAAAAGCCTGACTCATTACTACACTTGCCGTTTTATGACCTACTCCTGCTAAATTTTCTAAATCTTCAAAATTAGAGGGAACTTCGCCGTCATGTCTTTCTAGAAGTTGATTGGCCATCAATTTTAGATTTTTGGCTTTGGTGGTAGAAAGTCCGATTTCTTTAATTAATTCCTTGATTTCAACTTCTTCCAATTCTGCCATTTTTTCTGGATTGGGAGCTACAGAAAACAATTTGGGAGTTACTTCGTTTACTTTTTTATCAGTAGTTTGCGCAGAAAGTGCAACAGCAACCAATAGTTCATAAGCATTTCTATGGTTCAGTGGAATAGGAACTTCGGGATAGATTTTTTCTAACTCAGTCATTACTATTTTTGCACGCTCTTTTTTAGTCATTTTCTGTAAATTTGAACAAAAATAAGCATTATGTTAAAAATAGGTGATACACTTCCTACGTTTCAATTAGATAATCAAGATGGAAATCTGGTTAAATCTTCAGATTTCAAAGGGAAAAAATTGGTGGTTTTCTTTTACCCGAAAGCCAATACGCCAGGTTGTACAGCAGAAGCTTGTAACCTTAATGAAAATATAGAATACTTAACGAAACAAGGCTTTACGATTTTGGGAATTTCAGCAGATCCTGTGAAAAATCAAAAGAAATTTCATGATAAATTCGGGTTTAAATATGATTTATTAGCTGACGAAAACCATGAAGTTTGTGAAAAATTCGGGGTGTGGCAACTCAAAAAATTCATGGGCAAAGAATTCATGGGAATTGTGAGAACTACCTTTTTATTTGATGAAAATTCTGTTTGTACAGGAGTCATCGAAAAAGTAGAAACCAAAAATCACGCAGCTCAGATTTTGAAGTAATCTTTTTTACATTGTCATTCTGAACGAAACGTATTGAAGTGAAGAATCTGTTCTATATTAAAGAGATTCTTCATTCCGTTTCACTTCATTTCAGAATGACAGATAATTTTATTTAAATATCAGCTTCGAAATACAATAATTCTTCTGGATCACCATCCATGAAGAATTTTTTTTGGAATTTTAAACCTAGTTTTTCTAATAATTTTCTGGAAGCGTGGTTGTATTCTACCGTAATTCCGCCCAATTTATTGATGCCGAATTCTGTTTTTACTATATTTTTGATGAAATTGGCACTTTCGTAGCCATAACCTTTCCCCTCAAATTGTGGCAAAAATGCAAAGCCAATATCAGGAGCATTATCTGTGTTTTCTCTTGCGTAAACTCCACAAGTTCCCATTTTAGAAGAATCTTCCTTTAGAATTACGGTGAAACTTCCGTAACCTAGTCTTTCAAACTGAGGAAAACATCTATTGCGAATGTAGTTTTCGGCGTCTTCTGTGGTTCTTACGTTTCTGTCTCCAATATATTTGATGAAATTTTCAGAATTTAAAAGTTGAAGAATAAATTCGGCATCCTCTAAATCTGTAGGTTTGAGTAAAAGTCTTTCGGTTTCGTAGGTTTTCATATTAATTAAGGATAAATTACAGTAAAAATATAAGCTGCTAAGTTCACAAGTAAAACCACACCGTAAAGAATGTTGGTTTTTCCTCGACTGAGCGATAACATGGTGATAAAAATAGATAATCCCAGCAAAACCATCGATTTATAATCTAATCCTAAAACAAGGTCTAAATCAAAAATACTGCACACTACTGCAACTGCGGGAATGGTAAGTCCAATAGAAGCCAAAGCGGAACCTAAAGAAAGATTGAGGCTGGTCTGTAAATCATCTTTTCTGGCTGCTTTAATGGAAGCGATTCCTTCTGGTAATAAAATCACTGCTGCAATGATAACTCCAACCAAAGATTGTGGCAATCCTGCGTTTCTGATGATTGTTTCTATAGGTGTAGAGAGTTTTTTTGCCATTAATACTACAATTCCTAGACAGACCAATAAGGTAATAAAACTCAGAATACTTTCTTTTGCAGTAGGGACAGAAACTACTTCTTCTTTGTTATTGGGTAAAAAATAATTTCTATGTCTCACCGTTTGAACCAATAAAAATGTGCTGTAAATGGTGAGACAAGCTATGGAAACAAAAATCAATTGAGGTTGCGTATAAACAGGACCATTTATACTGGTCGTAAAATTAGGAAGAATAAGGGTAAGCACTAAAATAGCAATCAAAGAAACGAGTAGGGAATTGGCGGAAGTTCTCGCAAAAAACTGTTCGTGAAATTTCACACTTCCTACCAATAAACTTAAACCTAAAACACCGTTTAAAATAAGCATTACCGCTGCGAAAACAGTATCTCTGGCGAGATGTGAGGTTTCTTTTCCTCCTGCTGTCATGAGCGAAATAATAAGTGCTACTTCTATAATTGTAATGGAAATCGCCAAAACAATAGTTCCAAAAGGTTCACCAATTTTATGTGCGATGACTTCTGAATGGTGTACTGCAGAAAACACACTTAACATTAAAAAAACGCCACAAAGCATTAAAATAACTGTACTGTCTGAATCGGGAGTTAAAAAGTAAATAACCCAAGCTAAAATAGGAGCAATAACCGTCCAATGGAAGAGTTTTTTTAATTTCATACGCGTTTATATTTTGTTATATTCCTTTTTTACCTGCTAAAATCATTTCTATCAATTTTACCTTTCGGTTTTCTCTGGTTTCTGGTTTTTTGGCTTCGGTAATCCATCTCATGTATTCTTTCCGATGCGTGTAAGACATTTTCTGATACATTTCAAAAGCATCTTTGTTCTTTTCGAAAACTTCTAAAACATCTTCAGGAATTTCTACAATTTTTTCTTCTTGGTCTTCCCAAAGTTTCACCGTAACCTTATCCCCAAAAGTTTTCCCAAGTTGTTTTCTCACTTCTTGAGTTAATCCAAGTAGATGACCATCACTTTTCATTTTGGCAAGGCTTCCTCTGTATTCTACTTTTTCGTCAAGCAAAGCTTTGATTTTTACCTGACCTTTTTTGCCAAATAATTCTTCTGTAGAGAAAGGAAAATCTACAAAGGTAGCATTCATAGTGCCATTTTGCTTAATTTCTGCTTCAAAAGTGATGTAATCCGTTGTCATTTTATGAATTTTGAGAAAAAAGAAACGTTTAAAAAATTATGATTTCCTAAAAATAAGAAAATTTGAGTTTTTATAAAAGTTTTTTAAAAACTAAACGGAGTAAAAAGTAATAAAAAACCTCGAAGAAATTTCTCCGAGGTTAATTTTAGAAGCAACAAAGTTGCCTTATTTTCTGATAGTCATTTCGTTTAATAAATAACCAGCTCCGTGATATTTATCCATTACCCAAAGTAAGAATCTTACATCTAGGTTAATGGTTTTTTGCCATTGTTTTTCGAAAACGATATCTCCTGAAAGAGCTTCAGAGTTACCATCGAAAGCAAGACCAATTAATTCACCATTTCCGTTTAAGATAGGAGAACCAGAGTTTCCACCTGTAATATCATTATCTGATAAGAAGTTTACAGGCATGTAACCTTTTTTGTCTTTGTATGGACCGAAATCTTTTTTCTTGTATAAATCTAACAATCTTTGAGGTAAATCAAACTCTGTGTCGCCTTTTTTGTATTTAGCCACCATACCTTTCATATCAGTATAGAAGTTATCTTTTACGCCATAATATTGTCTGTCTTTTCTGATTGGTAATCTGTCTACTTTACCAAAAGTTACTCTCATAGTAGAGTTAGCATCTGGATAGAATTCTTTTTCTGGCATAGATTTTCTAAGACCGTCAAAATATAATCTAGTGTTTTTAGCAAATTGGTCATCAGCTTTTACATATTTGTCTCCAAACATCATAGCTTCTGCTACCATAATTCCTGAAAATTTGTAAAGCGGATCATTTTCTAGAACAGCTAAACTAGGATTTTCGATGAATTTAAGTAAAGATTCTTTGGTGCTGAAAATAGAAGCTTCTGCTTGGTTGGCTAATTCTGCTGGATTAGAATATTTCATCACTGGAAGTTGATAATCAAACGGTACTTTGTTCTTATAAAGAGAAAGCAAAGTTTGTAACATATCTTTTTCTACTACTGGGTGGAAACCATCGTAAGAAGCTTCTACACCAGCAAGAACTCTAGCTTTCATCGCAGATTTACCTGCTTCGTTTTGCTCAATATAAGATTTAAGAGCAGCACCAATTCTGTAAGGAAGAACTGCATATTTAGCATTTCTTTGGAATTGAGTAGCGTAGTTTCTTTCTAAATTTCTATCAGCAATTAATTTGTAATATGCTTCGATTTCTGAAAGAACATTTCCATAAGTAGCTTTGTTTTCTGCTAAGTTTGCCCATTCTTGAAATTTAGCTTCTACTTTCTGTTTGTCTGCAACTGTTCCGTTTTTGTTTACAGATTCTATGGTTCCAGCTCTGTTTTTCCAGTAGTTTGCTACAGAAGCATATTGAGAAGCGTAATCTAATCTGATCTGAGTGTCTTTGTCCATGTACTTCTTCATCACATCCATTGCAGATTTAGAAGCTTCTACCCAACCGATATAATCTTTAGTCACCAATTGATTGATTCCATAAGAAGTTAAATATCTGTTAGTTCTACCAGGATAACCCATAATCATGGTGAAATCACCAGGTTTTACTCCTTTCATAGAAACAGGAAGGTGATATTTAGGTTTTAATGGAACATTGTTTAATGAATATTCTGCAGGATTTCCGTTAGCATCTCCATAAATTCTGAAAACAGAGAAGTCACCAGTGTGTCTTGGCCATTCCCAGTTATCGGTATCACCACCGTATTTACCAATAGATTCTGTAGGAGTTCCTACTAATCTTACGTCTTTATAATCTTGATATACGAAATAGTAGAATTCGTTCCCGCTGAAGAAATCTCTTACTACTACAGTATATTTACCATTTTCTGAATTTTCTTTTTGGATGGCTTTGTATTCTGCATCGATTACCGCTTTTCTTTCGTCAGCAGACATTTGAGGATTAAGTTTCCCGTTAATTCTAGCCGTTACATCATCCATTCTTACTAAAAATCTCACATAAAGATTTTTTGCAGGAAGCTCTTCTTTGTTGTTCATGGCGAAGAAACCATCTTTTAAATAATTTTTTTCTGGCGTAGAAAGTGCTGCAATAGCATCATAACCACAGTGGTGGTTTGTGAAAAGCAAACCTTCTTTAGAAACTACTTCTGCGGTACAACCACCATTAAACTGTACGATGGCGTCTTTTAGGCTAGAGTTGTTTACAGAATAAATTTCTTCTGCAGTTAATCTAAGACCTTGTTTTTGCAAGTCTTTTCCGTTTAATCTCTTTACGAGCATCATCAGCCACATTCCTTCGTCTGCACGCATTTGTGCAAAGCTCAATAGAAATGTGAATAGTAAAAATATTCTTTTCATTGATCTAAAAAATTTTATGGGTAAATGTATGAATTAAAAGCGATTTTTGAAAATTGGTATATAATTTGACTGGTCTGTTACAAATTACCTATGATGAAAACACGTTTTTTTATAATCAGCTTATTATCAATTTCATTTTTTATGATGAGTTTTGCTCCACAGAAAGAAGTTTCTTCTCTGAAGAGAAAGTGGATGTTGGTTGAATTTCAAGGATTTACCAAGGAAGAACTCATTCAGAAAAAAGCTTATCTTGACTTAACTCACTTCGAAAAAGGAGGTGGTGCAAAAATGGGTTGCAATAGTATTTTTTTCTCTGTAAAACTGAAAAATAATCACAGAATACATTTCTCAGGAGTTGGTTCTACCATGATGTATTGTGATGGAAACATGAAATTAGAAGAAAACTTCGGGAAATTATTACCTACGATAACAAAATATCAAGTAAAAGGACATTTTTTGACTTTGAAAAATAAAAATGGACAAGCCATGAAATTTGTTGCTGAAGATTGGGACTGATAGTTTGATATTGAGTAGATTTGAGGAAGATTTTGAAAAAATTCGCAAATTTGAATTAAAAAAAGTATTATATCAACTCATCATCATATTAACACATTATCAAATGAATTTTAACCCAGAAATTCTCGGCTTGATTGCAGGAACATTGTCTTGCACTACCTTTGTTCCGCAAATTTTTAAAACTTGGAAATCTAAATCGGTGAAAGATATTTCTGTAACGTCTTTTATGATTGTAGTAACCAGTACTTTAATTTGGTTGGTTTACGGAATTTGGAAAGAGCTTCCTTCAGTAATTCTCACCAATGTAGTGGTCTGTATATCAGCAGTTATCATGCTTTTGCTCAAGTGGAAATATTCTGAAAAGTAAATTCTATAAAAGATTCTTTAAACCTTGAAATGTTCTTTTGGAGAAAAGGAATTTTCTTTGAAAGAAAAACATGAATATCAATCCAGAAGTCTTTGGGTTTATAGCTGGTGGAATTTCCTCAGCGCTTTTTATCCCACAAATTGTTAAAATTTTCAAGGAAAAATCAGCCGAAGAAATCTCTTTGCTCACTTGTATTATAGGAATCATCAGCAGTGTGCTTTGGTTGTATTATGGTGTGGTAAAAGACAGCATTTCTATGATGGTTACCAACAGTATTTCTATTGCCATCACCGTTTTTTTATTGATTTTAAAATGGAAATTCTCAAAATCTCTATGATAGGTGAATATATATTACCTTTGTAAAATAATGTAGTCAGTAAACCTTATGCTCGAAAAAAAAGAACATCAATACGAAAAAGCCGTTTTAGTAGGCTTAATTACACAGCATCAAGACGAAGAAAAACTTACCGAATATCTCGATGAGTTAGAATTTCTTGCTTATACTGCAGGTGCAACTGTAGAAAAACGCTTTACGCAAAAATTATCTCAACCAGATTCTAGAACCTTTGTAGGAAGCGGAAAAGCAGAAGAAATCAAAAATTTTGTAAAAGAAAACGAAATAGGAACCGTTATTTTTGATGACGAACTTTCACCTTCTCAATTGAAAAATTTGGAAAGAGAAATGGAAGTGAAAATCCTCGATAGAACTAATCTTATCCTCGATATTTTTGCACAAAGAGCCCAAACTTCTTACGCAAGAACTCAAGTAGAACTCGCTCAATATCAATATCTTCTTCCGAGATTAACCAGAATGTGGACGCACTTAGAACGTCAAAAAGGAGGAATCGGAATGCGTGGTCCTGGTGAAACCGAAATTGAAACTGATAGACGTATTATTCGTGATAGAATTACGCTTCTAAAAGAAAAGTTGAAAACCATTGATAAACAAATGGCAACTCAACGAAATAATCGTGGAAAAGTTGTGAGAGTTGCGTTGGTAGGATATACCAACGTAGGAAAATCTACCTTGATGAATGCGCTTTCTAAATCTGAAGTTTTTGCAGAAAATAAATTGTTTGCAACGCTAGATACTACCGTTCGTAAAGTGGTGATTGGAAATTTACCATTTTTATTAACAGATACGGTTGGTTTCATCAGAAAATTGCCGACTCAGTTGGTAGAATCTTTCAAATCTACGCTTGACGAAGTTCGCGAGGCTGATTTGCTGATTCATGTAGTAGATATTTCTCACGAAAGCTTCGAAGATCACATTGATTCTGTGAAGCAAATTCTCATGGAAATTAATGCACATCAAAAACCTATGATTATGGTTTTCAATAAAATAGATGCTTTTGCTTATGAGAAAAAAGACGAAGATGATTTAACTCCAGCTACCAAAAAGAACATTTCTCTAGAAGAATGGAAAAAAACGTGGATGGCAAAATCTAAATATCCTACGGTTTTCATTTCGGCTTTGTCTAAAGAAAATTTTCCAGAAATGAAGAAAATGATTTACGATGAGGTTCATAAAATTCATATTTCAAGATTCCCATATAACGATTTCTTGTTTGAATATTTTGATGACGAGGAACGTTAATTTGAAAATGTGCTGATTTGAAAATTTGAAGATGAAATTATTGCATTCACTTTGTCATGCTGAAATCTTTAGATTCGACGAAGGCAAAGCATCTAAATAGTAATTTATGAAAAAAACGCTATTCACTTTTATTTTTTTGTGTTTACATAGCATTGTTTTTTCTCAAGTTAATATTGAGGAAATAAAGAAAAATGTCACCGTAAATCCTCAAAAATATTATTATGAATATTTAGAAATTTTCAAAACTGCTCCAGAAACACTTTCTCAAGAACAACTTAATTATATTTATTACGGGAATAATTATGTAGATTATGGATATGACAGATTAACATTTAATCAAAAATCTGGTAAAATTTCAAAATTCGCACATAATAGAATTTCAAAGAAATTTGCAGAGAAAATTTTACTAGACGCTTTACCTCTCTATGAACAAAATCCATTAAATAAAGAACTTTTACTTTGTTTGTCAGATTTGTATAAAGCTAAAAGTGACCAAGAAAAAAGCGATTTTCATTATAATCAATATCAGCTTCTAATTAAAACCATAGAAAAAAGTGGAAATGGAAAGTTAGACAATTCAGCTATTCTAGTGACAAGTTTTCAAGATTTGATGCTCTCTGTAGAAAAATTTTCTATTGTATTTGTTCCTGGTCTTGATTTTAAAGAAAAAGTTTTACCAGATGGTTCTTGGCTTTACATTTTCAAGAATGGTCTTGATTTATTTTTTGTAAGATTAGTCCACCATAAAGACGCATTTAAATAAAATGAAATTCCACAACCAAATCCTTGAAGCCTTACAATTTCTTTCTACACCAGAAAAGAGAGATTTTTTGCCGTATTTTTTTAAAACGGGAAAAGGCCAATATGCAGAAGGTGACCAATTCATTGGTGTAGTGGTTCCAGATTCTAGAAAGTTGGTGAAGGAATATTGGCAAAAAGCCACTTTAGATGATGTTCAAGAAATTTTGAAATCAGAATTTCACGAGATGAGATTAGTGGCGCTGTTGATTTTGGTAACAAAATTTGAGAAAACCAAAGACGAAAAAGAGAAGAGAACACTCGTCGATTTTTATCTAAAAAATACAAAGTATATCAACAATTGGGACTTGGTAGATTTATCTTGTTATAAATTATTAGGAAGATATTGCTTTGACAATCAGAAAGATAATATTTTGAAAAAGTTATCGAATTCTGAAAATATGTGGGAAAAACGCATCGCAATTGTGGCGACCATGTATCATGTCAAAAAAGGAAGTCATGATTTAACCATAGAATTGGCGCTGAATAATTTGAATCATTCACATGATTTGATGCACAAAGCAAACGGGTGGCTTCTAAGAGAAATGGGGAAAAAAGATGAAGAAAAATTATTGAATTTCTTGAAAAACCATTACCAAAATATGCCAAGAACTTCACTTCGTTATGCGATTGAAAAGCTAGATGAAGATTTACGCCAAGACTTTTTAAAAGGAAGAATTTAAACTTTGGAAATTGCAAAAATCATAACGCACTATTTTTTACACTTGATATTTCCAGTGTTTATAGCGCTTGTTTTCTATAAAGAAAATGGGAAAAAGGCTTATTTCATTATGTTGGCCACCATGTTGGTAGATGTAGACCATCTTTTAGCTACGCCAATTTTCCAAGAGGGAAGAAGCAGCATTGGTTTTCATCCTTTGCATACTTATCCTATGATTTTTTTATACTTTTTAGGCGTTTTATTTCTACGAGGGAACTACAGAATCATAGCAATAGGATTGCTATTTCACATGTTTACAGATTTTCAGGATTTCTATTTCTGGAGATGGTTAATGAAATTATAGTTTTCTCAGTTTGGTATCCATTTCCATTTTGTAGGACATTAAACTGGCAATATTTTCGGCTTTAGATTTGGCAGATTCTGCGATTTTGCCAGAGAATAATTGGTCTACAGTAGATTTCCAAAGTCTCAACCATGTGTCAAAATGATGTTTTTCCATCGCCATTTTTTCGTTAATAGGAAAATGAGCACCCATTGGATTTCCGTCAAATTTTACATCAGCAAATAACAATGCTTGCCAGAAAATGTACATTTTGGGCAAATGTTTTTCCCAATTTACTTGGGCGATTTCTTCAAAGAAAAAACCGATTTCTGATTCTCGAACGCTTTCGTAAAAAGTATTGACGAGTAATTGTATATCTTGAGTGGTGGTAATGTCTTTCATTTTACAAAAATAGAGGTTTAAAACATCAAAAATTTATGATTTCAGTCAATTAGTTTTAATTTTGCATCATTAATGATAAGATGGATTTAGAATTTTATAAAAATCAAGCTTTACAGAAGCAGAAAGAGCACAAGAAATTTCTGGATAACCTCAAGAAAAAACCACCTAAAAATTTAGATTATGTGGTTCAAGAAAAGCATGATGAGGTTTTTGATGAGGTTGATTGTTTGTCTTGCGCCAATTGTTGCAAAACTACAGGTCCGCTTTATACTGAAAAAGACATCGAGAGAATTTCGAAACATTTGAGAATGAAACCATCAGATTTTGAAGCAAAATTTCTAAGAATAGACGAAGATAATGATAAAGTTCTGCAAAATTTACCTTGCTTTTTTCTGAATGAAGATAACACGTGTTCTATCTACGAAGTAAGACCAAAAGCTTGCCGAGAATATCCTCATACGGATAGAAAAAAGATTTATCAAATCAATAATCTCATGTTGAAAAACACTGTGATTTGTCCCGCTGCATTTACGTTTGTAGAGAAAATGATTAGTAAAATTGTTTCAAAATAAATATAAGAGTCAAAATTAAATAAGATATAACTAAACTCACATTAAGAACTATTTTACATTGTCTATGTAAACTATTGTTTAGATAAAATTGATTTATTTCAGTTTCAATATTCTCAAAATTAATTAATTTATCCTCATAAAACAAAAATAGAATGAAAGGGAAAATCATAATGAAATATCCTACATAATTCAATTTTAAAATTAAAGCCGAAAGAAATAAGGGAAATAAAAAGAAAAATAAACCAGAACCATAGTATCTTGATACTTTGTATTTGGTAATTATTCCCCAAAACGGATTGGATTTATATTGCAGATAAACCTCGTAATATGAATATTTAAATAAATTGATTAGGAATACTTTCATTATTCAAATATAAAAAAGTCTCGAATAAAATCCGAGACTTTCTACCGTTTTACGGGTCTTTATTTTGAAAAAATCATCAATTATTTAGACTACACCTTGTGCAAGCATTGCTTCAGCTACTTTTACGAAACCTGCAATATTAGCACCTTTTACATAGTTTACGTATCCATCTTCTTCTTTTCCGTATTTTCTACAAGCATTGTGAATACCAATCATAATTTCTTTTAGTCTAGCGTCTACTTCTTCAGAACTCCAGTTTAATCTGATTGAGTTCTGCGTCATTTCTAGACCAGAAGTTGCTACACCACCAGCGTTAGAAGCTTTTCCTGGGCTGAATAATACTTTATTATCTAAGAAATAGTTGATAGCATCTAGAGTAGAAGGCATGTTTGCCGCTTCTACTACACATCTACAACCGTTTTCTACTAAATTTTTAGCATCTTCTAGGTGAAGTTCGTTTTGTGTAGCAGCAGGAATCGCCACGTCACATTTCACTTCCCAAGGTCTCTTACCAGCATGGAATTCTGCAGTTGGGAATTTCTTCACATAATCTTCAGCTCTGTTGTTTCCAGAAGCTCTTAATTCTAATAAGAAATCTATTTTTTCGCCAGTAATACCGTCTTTATCATAAACATAACCATCAGGACCAGAAATAGTTACTGCTTTTCCGCCTAATTCTTCTATTTTTTTGATAACTCCCCAAGCTACGTTACCGAAACCTGAAACGGTTACGATTTTATCTTTGAAATCTTCGCCTTTTGTTTTTAGCATTTGTTCACCAAAATATACTACACCATAACCTGTAGCTTCTGGTCTGATTAATGAACCACCATATGCTAAACCTTTACCAGTAAGAACTCCGGTAAACTCATTTCTAATTCTCTTGTATTGACCGAAAAGGTAACCAATTTCTCTAGCACCTACTCCGATATCTCCTGCAGGAACGTCTGTTTCTGGACCAATGTGTTTACACATTTCTGTCATGAAAGATTGGCAGAAACGCATAATTTCGTTGTTAGATTTTCCTGTTGGGTCAAAGTCAGATCCTCCTTTTCCACCACCCATTGGTAGAGTAGTTAATGAGTTCTTGAAAACCTGTTCGAATGCTAAAAATTTAAGCACTGATAAGTTTACTGTAGGATGGAATCTAATTCCTCCTTTATATGGTCCGATTGCAGAGTTCATCTGAATTCTGAAACCTCTATTTACCTGAATTTCACCTTTATCATCTACCCAAGGAACTCTGAAAATGATTACTCTTTCAGGTTCAGCCATTCTCTCTAGAAGCTTCATTCCTCTGTATTCTTCTTTAGTAACAATAAAAGGAATAACTGTAACTGCTACTTCTTTTACCGCCTGTAAAAATTCTGGCTCATTTGGGTTTTTTGCTTCAATTTTCGCAACGAACTCTTGTATTTTTTGTTCGATAGTGTTTTGTTCCATAGATGTTATGAATTATTAAAGACAAATTTAATTTTTTTTTCTATTCTCACAAGGAATATTTTGACTTTAATGAAAATTATATAAATTATGTTAAAAATTTTATTAAATTCATAATTATAATGTTTCTGTTAAGGAAAACATGATGTTATGTGAAAAATAATGAAATATTAAAAAATTGTGAATTTTTAAATTATAGAATATTGCTTTCCGGAAAGTGCTTTAATGTATCCTTTTAACTCAAAATCAAGCAAAATGGGCAATAATTTATAAGGGGGAATGTCTAATTTTTCGCTCAAGTCGTCTAACGAAATTTGAGGTTGAGAAGCAATCGTGTCATAAATGGTTTGCAAGTCTTTGCTCAGTTTAATTTCTCTCGCTGCAAAAAGGCTTCCTATCTTTTCTTTTTCCTTTCCTAGTTGAAGTTCATCTAAAATTTCTTCAAAATTTTGTAAAATTCTAGCTTTGTTCTGTGCGATGAGCAAATTACAACCTTGGCTGTATTTATCATTGATTTTTCCTGGCAGAGCAAAAACTTCTCGGTTATAATCATTGGCATAACTTACGGTACTCATAGAACCGCCACCAAAAGCAGTTTCTACCACAATGGTAACTGGAGAAAATCCTGCTACGATTCTATTTCTTTGCAGAAAATGTTCGCGGTCTGGTTTATCACTAGAATTAAATTCTGTAAGCAAAGCGCCATCTTGTTCTAAAATTTCTGCGGCTAATTTTTTATGCTGAGAAGGATAAATAAGATGCAAGCCATGAGCTAAAACTCCTGCTGTTTTCAGTTGGTTTTTTAAGGCTTCTGTATGAGCGCAACCATCTGTTCCGAGTGCCAAGCCGCTTACAATGAGCACTTTTTTATTTTTTAAAATTTCTAGAAATTCTTCAATGAAATGTTTGCCATAACTGGTCATGTTTCTGGTTCCTACGATGGAAATGGGAGTTAAGCTTTCGTCTACGCTTCCTTTTTGGTAAAGAATTGCAGGAGCGTCATCACAATTAGAAAGCAATTTTGGCAATTCTTTTAAATGGCGAAGATTTATTTTAATGTTATTTTTTTCACAGAAGTCAATTTCCTTTTCTGCGAATTGCAAATATTTTTCGTTGCCGATTTCTTTCGTAATTTTCGAGCCAATTCCCGGAATTTCTTTGAGCAATTTCTTAGAAAGATGCCAAGTTTCTTTGGCAGAACCTGTAATTTCTACCAATCTCATAAAATTTACATCGCCAATAAGCGGAGTAGCGCGTAACGCTATGGAATATAGATGTTCTTCATGTAACATTCTCAAAAATAAGAAAAAATCGCTTTACTTTTTTCTGATTTCGTCTAAATGTTCCCAGATTTCTTCTTTCTTTTTCTGTGGCATTTCTAGAAAATGTTCAGGATGACCTTCGATGTATTCTTGCCAAAGTTTATCGTCTTTTTCGCTGTAATAATTCGGAAACTCCCAAATGAATTTTTTCTTTTTTTCTTGATGTTTTTTTCTAAAAATTAGCGCCAAAGAAAGGCCAACTACCGCTCCAGAAAGGTGAGCTTGCCAAGAAATTCGGCTCGGTTCGTCTAATCGATAGAATAATTCTTCCGGAAAAATTCCCCAGATTAAACTTCCGTAATACAAGGCAACTAAAAGAGAAACGGTAAGCAGTTTTTTGTCTTTTCTAAAAATTCCGCTGAAGAATAAGAAAAATGCTAGCATGTAAACAATTCCACTCGCTCCGATGATGCAGGTATAAGTAGCTTCTTGTCCGAAAAAATTCATAGGTGGCAGTAACCAAACTACGAGTCCCGTAACAATCCATCCGTAAAAAAATACAGGATTGGCCAATTTAGGATAAAACTGATAAAGCAAGAACAGCAGTGCTGCAATCGGTACAGAATTACTGGCGATATGTTCTAAATTTCCGTGTAAAAGCGGAGAAAATATTACGCCTTTTAATCCTTCAGGAACTAGAGGAATGAGGGAACCTTCGCAGTTTTCTACAAAACCGATGTGTTGTAAAAAGAAACCTAACCACATGGCAAAAAGCATGAAGAGAGGAATTAAAAGCGCTTTGATGTGGATGGTGTTTTTTAGCATAAATAAAATGTGACTAAATAAATGCCAAGACAATTTTATGGAAAATTTGACTATAAATCCCCGAATTTTTTAAAAATTATAGACAAAAAGTAAGATTTTTTCGTTTTCAAGACTTCCATTCGTTTTACAAATTGTATTTTTGGACTGGTTTTTTAAATTTTGAAAATGAAGAAGTTGTTAATTTTTGTGTTCGGTTGTCTATCTATAAATATGTATTACTCCCAAATTGAGAGTAAAAGAATACTAGATTCCATCAGCGCAGAAAATTGGAAAAAAAACATTCCTAACTTAGATTCTTTGGCAGAAATTAATCTACAAAAAATAGATGTAAAGCACAAGGACACCATTATTTTAAAAACCGATAAAATTACTGCGGAACTCGGCACAGAGCTTCCTATTACACCGTTTCAATTGATTAAAACCAAAGAAGAAAAAGTTTGGTATTTCTATGGTCAAAACAATATGGTTTTTAACCAAGCGAGTTTCAGCAATTGGAATTCTGGGGGAAATAATAACATAGGGATTTTAGGGAAAATCAACTACAATTTGAGTTTTAAAAAGCGCAAACATTATTTAGAAAATAATTTCCAATTAGGATACGGAATTGTAGCAGCAAGCGGACAAACCACTAGAAAAACAGAAGATTTCATCAATATCATGGCGAATTATGGATATGATTTAGGAAGGAATTATTACTTGTCTTCAGGTTTGCAGTTTATTTCTCAGTTTGCGCCGGGTTATAATTATGTAAAAACGCCAAGTCCGAATTTTGATGACAGAATTTCTAAATTTTTAGCACCTGCATATATTAATACGGGTATCGGTATCTCATATAATCCTAATGAAAATTTCCAAGTGATTTTTAGACCGATTAATGGTAAGTTTACCATCGTGGCCGATAAGCATTTGCAAAAAGTAGGTTTTTACGGTTTAGAAAAAGATGGTCAAAGCCTCAGAAAAGAGTTGGGAGCCATGGTGAATATTTTGTACAGACAAAAAATTTATAAAGACATTAATTTGGTAAATCAGTTTAATTTCTTTGCGAATTATTTATATCATACAGAACGAGTGGATTTTTCTTACAACGGTCAATTGAACTTTAGAGTTAATAAATTGATTTCTGCCAATGTAAGTGCAGATTTATTGTACGATCACGACCAAATTAAAAGAATGCAGTTTAAGCAAACTTTAGGTATAGGTTTTTCTTATAACCTCGGCATCGAAAACCAAGACAAGCCAAAAGTTAAAAAAGTGGTAAAACCATTTTTATAATGAAATTTAAATAATTTAGAAAAATATAATCCACCAAATTATTGGTGGATTTTTTATTTTAAATCTTTGCGTTTTAAAACTTTTAGTTAGCTCTTAATTCATCATTGCAGCTGTTCCCGCTCCAATAAGTCCAATGAAAATAATAATGGCATAAAAAGAAAGCAGAATGATAGTTAAAATTCCCATAAATTTATAATGAGATTTTAGAAACTCAAATGCATTTCTCATGGCAACATTATCATTACTATTAATCGCTTTTTTAGTGTTTTCTGAAAATTGATACAGGTAAGAAATTGGAAAATAGTATAATACTGCAAATACTAAATAAATCAACATCATAAATATTCTTCCACCAAAAGGAAAAGCATCATTAGACATAAAAGATGATGATGCGAAAAGGATTGATATTGAACCTAATACCATGAATCCGACACCAATAAATCCTAAAATGGCTAAAAACTTAGTCCATTTTGCTGTTTCTTTTAAAAATTCTTTCGAACGCCAATCGATTACTAAATTTTCGCCGTTCTCTACATGTAAATTGTTTTCCATAAATTATAATAGTTTAAAAAATTAAGCATTCCAAAATTCTCTATCCAGACTTCTGTATTGTATGGCTTCAGAAATATGATGAGAAAGAATATGTTCTGATTGTTCTAAATCTGCAATGGTTCTAGAAACTTTCAAAATCCTGTCATAAGCTCTCGCCGAAAGATTTAGTTTTTCCATGGCGTTTTTGATGAGATTTTTAGAATCTTCGTTCAGTTCGCAGTATTTTTCTATTTCTTTAGGTCCGATTTGAGCATTGTAACTGATGTCTAAATCTTGGTAGCGCACATTTTGCATTTCTCTGGCTTTCAAAACGCGTTCTCTTATTGCAATACTGCTTTCTCCTTTTCTTCTGTCTGAAAGTTGCTCGAATTCTACTTTTTGAACTTCTATATGAATATCAATTCTATCCAATAAAGGTCCAGAAAGTTTATTCATGTAGCGTTGCATTTCAAATTGAGACGAAGTGTTATTAGGATCATCAGGGAAATAACCACTTGGTGATGGATTCATACTTGCCACCAGCATAAAACTTGCAGGATAATTCACCGAAAATCTCGCTCTGGAAATTGTCACTTCTCGGTCTTCCAAAGGTTGACGCATCACTTCCAGAACTGTTCTTTTAAATTCTGGCATTTCATCAAGAAACAAAACGCCATTATGTGCCAAAGAAATTTCGCCAGGTTGAGGATAACTTCCACCACCAACTAAAGCCACGTCAGAAATCGTGTGATGCGGACTTCTAAAAGGTCTCACCGTCATCAAAGAATTATTAGCGCCCATTTTTCCTGCCACAGAATGAATTTTGGTAGTTTCCAAAGCTTCTTTCATGGTTAATGGTGGCAAAATACTCGGAACGCGTTTAGCGAGCATGGTTTTTCCACTTCCGGGAGGACCGATGAGAATAATGTTATGACCACCAGCTGCGGCAACTTCCATCGCACGTTTTGCCGTTTCTTGTCCTTTCACTTCAGAAAAATCAAAAGGAAAATGGTCTATTTTTTCTTGAAATTCTTTTCGGGTGTCAAATTCTGTTCTTTCTAGCGGAATATCTTCGTTAAAGAAATCAATAACTTGTTTGATGTTTTCTACGCCGTAAACTTCCAGATTATTGACTATTGCGGCTTCTCTTACATTTTGTTTGGGTAAAATAATGCCTTTGAAACCTTCTTCTCTGGCTTTTATGGCAATCGGCAGAACGCCTTTTATCGGTTGCAAACCTCCGTCTAGTGAAAGTTCGCCCATGATGATGTATTTTTCTAAATTTTCGGCTTTTATTAAGTCTGAAGCAGCCAAAATACCAATGGCAATGCTTAAATCATAGGCAGAACCTTCTTTTCGCAAATCTGCAGGAGCCATGTTGATGGTGATTTTCTTACCCGGAATTTTGTAGCCTACATTTTTGAGTGCGGCATTAATTCTATAGCTGCTTTCTTTAATGGCATTATCTGGTAAGCCTACAAGATGATAGCCTACTCCGCCTGTATCTACATTAACTTCTATAGTGATGGTTTGCGCCGAAACGCCATGAATAGCGCTCCCGAAAATCTTTACTAGCATTTTGGTTATTCGTTTTTTATAAAAGTAAAAGTAAGGATTTTTTTGAAATGAAAAAACCTCAATTTCAGTTGAGGATTTGTAGTCGGTCACGGATTAGAAATCTGCGACATCGGGTTAGTAATTCAACTGCAATGAATTATAGTCATTGTTAGTGACGGTTATTTTATTTGTTTCAAATCAGGATATAAATATTCCGCTTCATTATCTATTTCATAGATATAATCTAATAATAGATTTTCAGTTTCAATCAACATATCCCAAAATGTAATATAGAATGATTTCTGATGTTTGAATTTTGATAAATCAATTTCTAAGGAATCGTAAAGATCATATAGTGTTTTAACTACATTTGGTTGTGTTAGTTGAGTTACTGTATGAGAAATACTATGTCTTGTAGATGAAAATTTAATATCTCTTACATTAGATTTTGTAAGTGTTTCATATGATTTAAATAATGTCATGTATTTAAGAAATCTTGTTCCAGTATGTTTTACTTCTCCAAAAAGTTGGCCAGCTAAAAATAATTTAGGATACTTGTTCTCAGCAACAAGCAAATTCTCAGCTATACCATTATTTTTATTTGAATATTTTATAAACAATGATTTTGAAAATTTATAAGAAACTTCTTCGCTTAATCTATGAGATTTATCCTGGTAGAATTTTGGTATCCTTTTCCAAGAAATCAAATCACCCTCAATCTCCACAGTTGGATAACAATCTATCAACCTAAATTCATGTTTCTGATTTAGATAACGATGAAATTGAGATGGAATATTTATTAAATTTCTACTTAACGGGTTCATTCTGTACAAATTGTGGCTAACATACGAATATACGAAAGTTTTAACTCAATAAGAAAACGTCAATTTAATAAGTATTGTTTCTTTTTTTATTTTTACTCATTCGTTCAAACTTTAAACCAAAAAACCCCAACTTGCGCTGAGGTTTTCTTCGAAATTATATTAGAAAAACTATGCTTCTACTTTTTCAGCAGCATGTTTTTTCACGAGGTCTTGTTGTACATTGGCAGGAACCAATTGGTAGTCGCTGAATTTCATTGAGAATTTTGCTCTACCTCCTGTTAATGAGCGCAATGTAGAACCGTAATCGTTCATTTCAGCCAATGGAACTTCGGCCATAATTTTTTGATAATGACCTTCGCTATCCATTCCAGAAATCATGGCACGTCTGGTTTGTAAATCTCCCATTACATCACCAGTACATTCGTCTGGAGCTAGAATTTCTACATGATACATAGGTTCTAGCAATTGAGGATGCGCATTGTGGAACGCTTCTTTAAACGCACCAGAAGCTGCCAATTGGAAAGAAATATCATTAGAGTCTACACTGTGCATTTTTCCGTCATATACAGAAACTCTGATGTTTTGGCAATGTGAACCAGTTAATGGACCTTCTTTTAACTGTTGCATAATTCCTTTTTTAATGGCGCCGATGTAGCGAGAATCTATCGCTCCACCTACGATACACCAGTAGAATGCAAATTTTCCGCCCCAAGGTAAATCTTCGAATTCTTTGCTTCTAATGTTTACACCTTCTGGTTCTGGCATTCCTTCGTAGTAGTTTTCTACTCTCATGTGAATTTCACCAAATTGTCCAGCTCCACCAGATTGTTTTTTGTGTCTGTAATCTGCTTCTGCTTTTCCAGTAATAGTTTCGCGGTAAGAAATTTTAGGATTTTTCATTTCCATTTTCACTCCGAAATCTTTTTCGAGACGGTATTTTACCAAGTCTAGGTGCAACTGACCTTGTCCTCCTAAAATGGCTTCGTGAGTATCATGTTCTATCTCTACTTTTAAGGTAGGATCTTCTTCTTTAAGTTTATTAAGTGCAGCAAAAAGTTTTTCGGTTTCTGCTGTATTTTCTACGAAAACAGCTTTTCTCAATCTGCTTTCTGGGAATTTCATAGGTTCTATTTTTCTATCAACACCTTTTGTATTGAGGGTATTGTTAGAATGTCCGCTTTTAAGTTTTACGGTAACACCTAGGTCACCCGCAACTAATTTATCTACGGCGGTTCTCTCTTTTCCTTCTGCTACGAAAATTTGAGAAATTCTTTCGAGTTCACCGTTATTGGCATTAATCAGTTCATCTCCTGGTTTTATTTCGCCAGAGAATACTTTGAAATAAGAAACTACGCCAACTTGCGGTTCAGATTGAGTTTTGTAAATGAAAATAGTGGTTTTGTCTGCAGCATTACAAGCCAAAACTTCGCCATTTTCTAGTTTGCTACCAAAACGGTCAGCTGGAGATGGAGCGATATCATCTATAAAGCCCATAATTCTACCAGAGCCCATATCTTTAGCACCAGATGCTACAAATACTGGGAAGAAATCGTGTTTTGCTAAACCAATCATTAAACCTTGCGCCAATTCTTCTTCAGAAAGATTACCTTCTTCGAAATATTTTTCCATTAATCCTTCTTCGTTTTCGGCTGCCATTTCTACCAATGCATTGTGCATTTCATTGGCTCTTGCCATTTCAGATTCTGGGATTGGTTTTTTCTCTGGTTTTCCACCAGTTGCAGGGAACTCGTACATTACCATTCTCAAGGCATCCACAATTTGGTTAAAACTTTCACCAGAATTTAGTGGATATTGAATAGGAATAACTTTGCTTCCAAATCTATTTTTAAGTTGTTCTAAAGCAGCATCGTAATCTGCTTTTTGGTGATCCATCTGATTAATCACGAAAATAGAAGGTGTTTTGTAATCTTCTACATATTCCCAAACCAATTCAGTGCCTACTTCTACACCAGCTGCAGCATTTACCATAATCAGTGCAGTATCTGCTACTTTTAAGTTGGCAATTACTTCACCTACGAAATCGTCAAAACCAGGGGTATCTAAAATGTTGATTTTATTTTTTTTCCAATTCACGAACATTTGATGTGAGAAAATCGTGTTTTCGCGTTCGTGTTCTAGGTCGGTATTGTCGGAAACGGTGTTGTGTTGTTCTACAGTTCCTCTTCTTTTGATCGCTCCACCTTCGTAGAGCATGGTTTCTATAAATGTAGTTTTACCGCTTCCTGAATGCCCGAGTAAAACTACGTTACGGAGGTCTTTAGTGTTAGTGCTCATATCTTTTGAGTTTTAAAATTATTTTCATCTATCACATCTGATTTACTAAAATTCAGACGGAATGCACACTGCAATTCCTTATAAGGCGAAAATTTTTAAAATCAAGAATGTCTTAAAAGGCACTTTGAATGTAAAAATTTAGGATACTAAAATTACAAAAGATTTTAATACAATGTAAACTTTGGAACATGATTTTTGAAAGGTCGGGAATTGTGAGGTGATGGAAGCTGGATGTTTGATGTTAAAAAAAAGTAGAAAACATTTCTGTACTTTTTCTAAAAAACTTCTGACTTCTGACTTCTGACTTCCAGCAAAATTAGTTACTTTTATCAAAATTTTTCAAGGAAATGGTTTTAAGCAGAATTTGGAGCGCATTTATTATTGTAGCCATTGTAGTGGCAAGTATTAAATATTTATTTAGCGATAACTACAAAGCAATTTATAATGATTTGGTGGTAGGAAAAAGTGGAGACACCGTTCAAATTACAAAAGTTCCTGTTCAAAAACTTTCTGCGGAAATTCAGAAATCTTTAACCGAAAATCCAGACACCGAACTAGCGAGAATTAATTATAAAAAAGATTCTACCAATCAAGTGGCTGTTTATAGAGTTCAAAAAGCGGATGGTGTAATCTCTACCAGTAAAACTGCGGTAGAAATTTCCCTTGGTTTAATAGGAATTATGACGCTTTTTATGGGTTTTATGAGCATCGCCGAAAAAGCAGGAGGCATCAATTTCCTTTCGAGAATGATTCAACCATTTTTCTCGAAATTATTCCCCGAAATTCCTAAAAATCATCCTTCTTTCGGTCACATGACGCTTAATTTCGCGGCGAATTTATTAGGATTGGATAATGCTGCAACGCCTTTTGGTTTAAAAGCCATGGAAAGTTTACAAACCTTGAATCCTGATAAAGACAGAGCTTCTAATGCACAAATTATGTTTCTGTGTCTTCATGCAAGTGGATTAACGCTGATTCCGGTTTCTATTATTGCGATTAGAGCTTCCATGAATTCTGCAACGCCAACTGATATTTTCTTGCCGACATTAATTGCGACTTTCTGTGCAACCATGGCGGCGATGATTATTGTTTCCATCAAGCAAAAAATAAATCTTTTTCAGCCTGCACTTTTGGCTTTCGTAGGTGGAATTTCGGCACTCATTGCCTTGTTGGTTTGGTTTTTAGTAAGATTGAGCAAAGAAGAATTAGATGATGTGAGTAAGCTCATCAGCAACGGAATGATTTTATTGATTTTCTTTGCCATAATTGCAGGAGCCGTTTACAAAAAAATAAATGTTTTCGATGCTTTTATAGACGGTGCAAAAGAAGGTTTCAATGTCTGTGTAAAGATTATTCCGTATTTGGTAGGAATGCTGATTGCAATTTCATTATTAAGAACTTCAGGTGTTTTTGATGTCATTATAGACGGAATGAAATGGTTTGCCCAAATTGCCAATTTAGACACCCGATTTGTTGACGGTTTACCAACGGCATTAATCAAACCACTTTCTGGTTCTGGAGCAAGAGGAATGATGGTAGACACGATGAATGTTTTTGGTGTAGATTCTTTCCCAGCGAGACTTTCGGGAATTTTACAAGGGAGTTCAGATACTACTTTTTATGTGATTGCAGTGTATTTCGGAGCGGTAGGAATTAAGAACACGCGTTATACAGTTGGTGCGATGTTGTTGGCAGATTTAGTGGGAATTGTTACTTCTATTTTAATGGCTTATTTGTTTTTTGGGTAGTATTTTTTCTAAATAAATGAACAAGAGAAGCAGAAATGCTTCTTTTTTTGTAACAAAAAACTCCATTCTTCGTCTAATTAAGAAACTTTTCATCCTATGAAAAAAATATTTTCACTCGTATTGCTATCAGCATTTTCTTTAGGGTTTTCTCAGAAGAAATGGAGTTTACAAGAATGTGTAGATTATGCTGTTAAAAATAATTTGCAAGTTATTAGCAATAAATATAATGCAGATATTCAGGCTAAAAATCTAGAAATTTCTAAAAGAGATAAATTGCCTTCAGTTTCGGGTAGTTTTAACAATAATATGAGCTTTGGAACTACGCAAGGTTTCCAAGGAAGTATCGGTAGAAATGATAATTTCAATAATAGCGCTTCAGTAGGGGCAAATATGCAATTGTACAATAACGGAAGATTGAAGAAATCTGCCGAAAAATCTCAATATGATTTAGAAGCGAGTTTGTTAGATGCAGAACGAGTGAAAAATGATATTTCACTTCAAATTGCACAGCAATATTTACAAGTTTTACTGAATAAGGAAGTAAAGAAAATCTCTGATGAAGCCGTAGCAAATGCCGAAAAAGTATTAAGCAGAGCGAAAATTACTACAGAAGTAGGAACCACGCCAAAAACAGTAGAAGCAGAAGCAACTGCAGGTTTAGCAAGAGAAAAACAACGCCAGAAATCTGCTGAAATAGATATTCAGCGTTCTCTTTTTTCATTAGCGATGTTATTGCAACTAAAAGATTATCAGAATTTTGATGTGCAAGAAGTTCCTTTGCCAAGTTCTTTGGTAGCACCATTGAATTCTACCGAAAATATTGTGGAAAAAGCTTTCGAGAATCAACCGCAAGTAAAAGCTGCTGAAACCAGAATTCTTTCTGCTCAGAAACAAACTGAAATCGCAAAAACTGCTTTTTATCCTTCCGTTTCTGCTTCTGCTGGAATTGGAACCAATTATTTTGATTCTTTAAGTAGAAGTAATGATGGTTTTTTTAAACAATATGGAGATAATTTTGGTCAACAATTAGGCGTTTCTGCAAACATTCCAATTTTTAACAAAGGGATTACCAAATTACAAGTAGAACAGGCTAAAATTTCTGAAAGCATTGCTAAAAACACTTTGGAACAACAAAAAGTAGAAGTTCAGCAAAATGTTCAGCGCGCTTATTTTGATGCCAATGCTAATTATGAAAACTATTTAGCTGCTTTAGAAGCCGAGAAATCGACCAAGTTAGCATTAGAGTTTGCAGAGAAAAGTTATGAAGCAGGTAGAGCTACCATTTATGATTTGAACAATGCAAGAAATAATTACATCAATGCTCAAGGTTCTGTTTCTCAAGCGAAATATAATTTTATTTTCAGCACAAAACTGTTGAATTTCTATGCAGGAATTCCGCTTTCTTTGTAATTGAATCGTGAATATTTTCCTTTAGAAAAGTGAATTCCGAATTTTTTAATGTATATATTTGTAAAAATTCACTCAAAGAAATTCACAGCAAAACGAATTGATTTGAAAAAATTCACTCGAACTAAATGTCTGTTTCCGTTTTAGAAAAATTTTTGCCAGAGAACGCGCTTCCTTATCTCAAAATTTGGTTTGGGAGTTATCCTTGTCATCTTAAAATTACTAAAAACAGAAACAGCAAACTGGGAGATTACCGAAAATTGCCAGATAAATCTCACCAAATTACCGTCAATGGAACACTAGAGCCACAATTGTTTTTCTTTGTGCTTACGCATGAATTGGCGCACCTGATTGCTTTTGAAAAATATGGCAGGAGAATTTCGCCTCATGGTGCAGAATGGAAGCAGACTTTTAGAGAAATGTTGCTAGAAAGTTTGACCGTTTATGCAGAAGATTTACGTCCCATTATTCAGAAATTTTCAAAATCTCCGAAAGCTAATTTTATGGCTTCTCCTGAATTAGTGAAATATTTTCATGTGCCAGAGGAAGATGAGTTATTATATCTAGAAAGCCTTATCGTTGGGGATGTTTTTGTCCTTAAAAATAAAGTTTTCGTAATTGAAGAAACAACAAAAAAGCGCTATCTTTGCCGTAATTTAAAATCTGGGCTAAAATATAAGGTAAATACATTAGCTCAGGTAAGAAAAATCGATGATCAATATGAAAAACAGTAACTACTGCGTAATCATGGCAGGTGGAATTGGTAGCAGATTTTGGCCAATGTCTACTCAGAAATTTCCGAAGCAGTTTCAAGATATTTTAGGAACGGGAAGAACCATGATTCAGCAAACTTTTGACCGAATAAAGCAAATCGTTCCTTCCGAGAATATATACGTAATCACCAATCAAGAGTACGTAGAATTATCTCATCATCAGTTGCCAGAGATTCCTCTAGAAAACATTGTTGGCGAACCTGCGATGAAAAACACAGCAGCGTGTAACATCTACATGGTGAATAAAATTGCAGATAGAGATGCAGATGCTAACATAATTGTCTTGCCAGCTGATCATTTAATTATTAAGGAGAAAACTTTTTTAGAAAAAGTAGAATTAGCTTTTGATTTAGCGAGCAAGCATGACTACCTTATCACGCTAGGAATTACACCCACACGTCCTGATACAGGATATGGTTACATACAATTTATCGAGAAAAAAGAGGAAGAAGTTTTTAAAGTAAAAACTTTTACCGAAAAACCTAGTTTAGAAATCGCTAAAGCTTTTTTAGAAAGTGGAGATTTCCTTTGGAATGCAGGGATTTTTGTATGGAATGTTAAATCAATTCATAAAGCGTTTCAAGAGTTTTTACCAGAAATGACACATGAATTTGATACTTGCGAATATAATAGTGATCAGGAAACTATTTGCATAGAAACCATTTATCCAAAAGTAGAAAAAATCTCTATAGACAATGGAATTTTAGAAAAAGCGAAAAACGTTTATGTTATTCCTGCAGATTTAGGTTGGAGTGATTTAGGAACTTGGACTTCTGTCTACGAAAACGCTGAAAAAGATGAGAACAATAATGCGGTAAAATCTAAGCATGTTCTTACCTATAATTCTAAAGGAAACATCATCAGACTTAGAAATAATAATAAAGCAGCTATTATTGACGGTTTAGAAAACTACATCGTGGTAGATACAGAGAAGGCTTTGTTGATTTGCCCAATTAGCAATGACCAGTTGATTAAAGACTACGTTTTAGACTTGAAAAATTTTAAAAAAGGAGAAAAATTCATGTAATTTTTATTCTTTAACCCAATAAAACAAAAAGAGAAACTTATGCTAAAGTTTCTCTTTTTTCGTCTATCATAATCAGTTCAAACCCGAAAGTTTCGTCTTCTCTTTTTACCGTTTTAATCTGTTGAGTTAATGCTAACAGTTGTTCTACAAAAAAACTGGTCTCAAAAAACTGTCTGTGAATGGTAGGCAATAATTGCATAAAATAATCACGCCCCACTTTATTATTATGCAAATCCATTTTTCGTTGTAGAGGCTCATTGGGAAATAAATCTTCGTGCATTTGTGTGATTTTTTCAGTCCAAATTAGCGCTTTTTTCGGGGAAGAAACCTTACAGCAATACATCATAATCAAACTGTTCCAAAGTGCGTGTCTGAAAGCATTTCCTGTACCGTGTAAACCATGTGTTTTGGGGAACAATTTTTCAGAAATTTTGTACGTTTTGTAGGTTGCGAAAAAGGTAAGAACAGAAAAAATAGGATGACTAAACCCAATAAAAAATAATTTCAAAAGGTTTTTTAAACTTAAGCTTTTTAAGACATTAAAAACAAGTTTAGGTGTCATTCTAAGGGTTTTTCTAAGATTAGTAAGTGTTTTTTTAAAAATGTTTCAAACAAAAATCGTAAAACAATTAAGTTTTACGATTTAAAATTATCTCATAGAATAAATATTCTATTTATTCATCAATAGTTTCACTGTTTTAGAAACCGTTTCTTTAATTTCTGTTCTTTTTACAATAAAATCTACAAATCCTTTTTCCTGAATAAATTCAGACGTTTGGAAACCTTCTGGTAAATCTCTACCGATGGTTTCTCTAATTACTCTAGGGCCTGCAAAACCGATTAAAGCACCAGGTTCTGCCATTATTACATCTGCAGTCATTGCAAAAGATGCGGTAATTCCACCAAAAGTAGGGTCGCATAAATAAGCAATGTAAGGCAATTTTTTATCAGAAAGTTGAGCCAACTTAGACTGTACTTTTGCTAATTGCATTAGAGAGTAAGCTGCTTCTTGCATTCTAGCACCACCAGATTGGCAGATAATCATGTAAGGAAGTTGATGTTCTATACAATAATCTACAGCTCTTCTGATTTTTTCGCCCATTACAGAACCAAGTGAACCCCCGATAAACGCAAAATCCATACAAGAAATCACCATGTCTACACCATTTACGCTTCCTCTTGCATTTCTGATAGAATCTTTAAGTTTTGTTTTAGATTTTACTTCTTTTAATCGGTCTGTATATGCTTTTGTATCTTTAAATTTAAGCATATCTACACTTTCTACATCAGGATGTAATTCTGTGAATTTCCCTTCGTCAAAAAGTATATCGTAGAACTCTGCGCTTCCTATTCTCACGTGGAAACCGTCTTCTGGAGAAACGTAATTATTTCTCTTAAGCTCGTCATGTTCTACAATCTTACCAGAAGGAGTTTGATGCCAAAGACCTTTTGGAACGTCTTTTTTCTCTTCGGTTCCTGTGGTAATATTTTTTTTCTTTCTTTTAAACCAATCAAAAGCCATAGTTATTTATTTAAGGTTAAAATTGAGGTTTCGAATTTAGTGAAATCTTTGATTTTAGCCTAATGTATTTACGTTATTTAAATCTTCAAAGGCTTTTACCAATCTATTTACGAAAGTTTCTTCTCCTTTTCTAATCCAAACTCTTGGGTCATAGAATTTTTTGTTTGGTTTTTCTTCACCTTCTGGATTACCAATTTGAGTTCTTAAATACTCAATATTAGAAGTCATGTAATCTCTAATTCCTTCTGTGTAAGCAAACTGAAGGTCTGTATCGATGTTCATTTTGATAACACCATAAGAAATCGCTTCTCTAATTTCTTCTAATGTAGAACCAGAACCACCGTGGAATACGAAGTTTACTGGTTTTTCAGAAGTTCCGAATTTTTCTTGTACATATTTTTGAGAATTGTCTAAGATTTTCGGAGTTAATTTCACGTTTCCTGGTTTGTAAACACCGTGAACGTTACCAAAAGCTGCAGCGATGGTAAATTCAGGAGAAATCGCTTTTAATCTTTCATAAGCATATGCTACTTCGTCTGGCTGAGTGTACAATTTAGAAGAATCTACATCTGAGTTGTCTACACCATCTTCTTCGCCACCAGTTACTCCTAATTCTATTTCTAGAGTCATGCCCATTTTAGCCATTCTTTCGAAATATTTAGTAGAAATGTCTAAATTTTCTTCAATTGGTTCTTCTGATAAATCTAGCATGTGAGAAGAGAACAATGACTTACCAAATGCTTTGTAATGCTCTTCGCTTGCGTCTAATAATCCATCAATCCAAGGAAGTAATTTTTTAGCACAGTGGTCTGTGTGAAGAATTACGGTAGCTCCATAAGCTTCTGCAAGGGTATGAATATGTCTAGCTCCTGCAATTCCTCCTAGGATTGCAGATTTTTGATTTTCAGTACTAAGGCTTTTTCCTGCGTTAAATGCAGCTCCTCCGTTTGAAAACTGAATAATTACTGGAGCGTTTAATTTAACTGCCGTTTCCATAGTAGCGTTTATGTTACTAGAACCTACTACGTTTACTGCAGGAAGTGCGTAATTATTTTCTTTTGCGTGTGCAAAAATTTCTGATACTAATGAACCTGTGGCAACACCTGCCGGAAATTTTCTGCTCATTTTCTTTTGTTTTATTATTGATTGTTAAATGTAAATTTCGAAATGTAAATTTAGTGAATTTTATGCTATTAATACTAATTTCTTTTGTCTTTGCCCCACAGCAATTTCTGCCTTAAGGTTTTGAAAAAGCTCAAGTCTTTTGGGTGCATTAAGATCAGTTGGAAGTCGGCTTTTTTTACCGTAATCACATCATCATTTTTCATGTGATAGAGTCTAGAATCTAGAGAAAGAGAATATTGTGGCACTCTGCTTTCTACTTTTAAGGTAATTTCTATATCGTCTCTTAAAACAATAGGTCTCACGTTAAGGTTATGAGGTGCAATTGGCGTAAGTGAAAGAATTCCGTTTCCTGGTGAAATAATAGGACCACCACAACTCAGTGAGTATGCTGTAGAACCAGTAGGTGTAGAAATAATTAAACCATCTCCCCAATAATAGGTAAGAAACTGCTCATTAATGTGCGTTTCTATCGTAATCATAGAAGTGGTTTCGTTTCTAGAAACGCTCAAGTCATTTAATGCATACGGAAAATCAATAGGAGTGCCAGAAGAAGTAACGTGCAAAACGCTTCTTTTGCTCAAATTCATTTCTTTGGTGATGATTTCGTCTATGTGACTAAAGATTTCTTCCTTGGAAAAACTTGCCAAAAACCCTAATCTACCTGTGTTTACACCGATGATGGGAATTTCTAATTCTTTGATAAAATTTAAGGCATTTAGAATGGTTCCGTCTCCACCAAAACTGAAGAAAAAATCTATTTTTTCTTGTTTTACATCTTCGTAGTTAGAAAAAGTGGAAAACTCTTTAGAAAATTCTAAATCTTTGAAGAGCTGTTCATATATAATAGCTTTTACACCTCTTTTATTAAGTTCTGATATAAACTTACTTAAGTATAAAAATGTATCTAAGTCTTTTTTCTGTGAATAAATGGCAGCTTTCAAAATAAATCTTTTTATAAAATCAAAAATACATTAAAATTCTAAATATTTTTGAAAATATTGATATCGGTCTTTGATGAGTTCTTCTTTTTCGTCGTTATAAAATTTATGAACTACGTGATAACCAAATCGGTCGAAGGTTTCGTCTATGGAGCTTAAATTATCATGATTAATTTTCATGGTAACTTGTATTACATCATCATTTACATGACTGATGAACGCTCCGTAAAATTTAGAATTGTTGCTTTCTACAATTTTGGCAATTTCGGTCATCGAAAACGATTTTAAGTTGGTTTCTACCGTTAAAACCGCTCCGTTTTCAGAAAATAAAGGATATTTCGACAGTTCATTAAAAACATCATCGTAAGCAATGTATCCTAGATATTCTTCATTTTTATTGATAATGGGAATAATATTAGCGTTAAAAGTATAGAATAATTTTACAGTATCTAATACGGTTCCGCCTTCTAAAATAGCAAAACGTTCGATGTGAATAAGAAGTTCTTCTAAATTTTTATCTGGATTTTCTTCCAAAAATTCCTTGCAGATTCCTCCCAAAAAAAGATTGTTTTTTTGTACAAAAACATGGGTGAAACCAAATTCAGAGGCTATTTCTAGTGCTTCTTCTGCTGATGAATCAACTTCAAAAGCGGGAAAATCTTTGGATATGTATTCAGAAATTAACATGTTGCAAAGGTAATTAATTCTTATCAATCAGCTAAATGACGGAAATCATAAAAAATTTTCAAACATTTTTGAATTTTATTGAAAAAAAATTTTATCTTTGTCACCTTTCATTTTTACTTTTTATTAGATTTATTTCAAACTGCATTGCTTCCTAAGGGGTTATGCAGTTTTTTTATGTAAAAATATTAGCTTTTTTTCTTTCTTAGAAAAATTAATCCTCCCAGAATAATTGCACCGCCTATTCCTTGTAAAAAAGTAAAACTTTCTCCGTCTAAGATTCCCCAAGCTACCGCCACGATTGGCATTAATAAAGTTACGGTAGACGCAAACAGCGGATTAGAAACGTTCATTAATCTATATTGTAACATCATGGCTAGTCCAGTTCCGAAGATGGATAAAGTCGCTACAAATCCCAATCCTATCATATTTTCTCTTGTAAAAGAAAACTCGTGGAAGAAATTTGAGAAATATAAAGCCAATAAAGATGGTAAAAACAAGACGTAGAAAAATACAAATGAGGACAAGAGTTTCGCAGGAATATGCGTGAGTTTTGCGCCAACTGTAGTCACGCTTACAGCGTACAAGAAAGCTGCAAAAAGTAATAATCCTATGTAAAATAAGTGTTCTGTGTTATTATCATGTCCTGAATTCATCAATAAAATCACTCCAAAAAAACTGATGATAATTCCCAAAATTTGTCGAGGAGTGGTTTTGGTTTTCCAAAATGCTGCACCTACCAAAATAACGAAAAGCGGCATCGTAGAATTGATAATTCCTGCAATACTGCTGCTGACTTTGGTTTCCGCAATAGGGAATAAGAACATGGGAATAAAATTTCCACAAAGCGCGGCTATAATCAACCATTTTAGATGTGATTTAGGGAACTTTTTGATGTTCAATAAAGCAATCGGCGAGAGTAAAACCCCAGAAATAAGAACTCTTAGCGCTCCTACTTGATACGGATTAAAATGTTCTAGCGATTTTTTTATCAAAATAAAAGAAGAGCCCCAAATCAGAGAGAGCAATACCAATAAAATCCATTTTTCTTTTTCAGGGTTCATATTTTTTTTATTTTTTGGGCGCCAATTTCCTCGTTCCGCTCTCGCTTTTTTAAAATTTGTTAATTTTAAAAAGAGCTCCGCTCAACTCGGGGCGCAATTTCTTTATTATTTTACGTTCTCGTCTGAGAAATTTTGTTTTAAAATTTTCAGAAACTCCCTTTTAGGAATTTCTTTAGCACCTAAAGAAGCTAAATGTTCGGTGTAAATTTGGCAATCAATCAGCTCATACTGATTTTTATATTTTTCTACAAAATAAATAAAACCCGCTTTACTTGCATTGCTCACTTTGGCGAACATGCTTTCTCCACAGAAGATATGACCTAAATCTACACCATATAAACCTCCCACCAATTCATCATTTTCCCAAACTTCTATGCTTTTGGCTTTTCCAAAACGATGCAGAGTGCTATAAGCTTTTATCATTTCATCGGTAATCCATGTTCCGTCTTGTCCTTTTCTTTCTGCGGCTTGGCAGTTTTTCATCACTTCTTCGAAACATTTGTTTTCGGTAAAAGTAAATTTTCCTTCTCGCAGAATTTTCTTCATGGATTTAGAAATTTTCAAATCTTCTGGAAATAATACGAATCTAGGATCGGGACACCACCACAAAATATCATCTTCAGGATTAAACCACGGGAAAATCCCGTTCTGATAAGCAAACCAGATTCTTTCTGGAGATAAATCTCCGCCCATTGCCAATAATCCTCCTTCGAAATCATACAAAGCAGGGTCTGGAAAAGCAATTTCTTCGGAATCTAGTAGAAACATATCTTATTTTAAAAACGAAATCCCACTTTTTAAAGTAGGATTTCAAATGTATAAAATTTCTATTATTTTAGAAAGGTAAATCGTCATCACCTTCGTCTGCGAAAGGATTTTCGTTTGTTGTAGCTGGAGTAGCTGCAGTAGATGGGGCAGCATAAGTAGGTTGAGCACCGTTATCTGCTACTTTTTCTAATCTCCAAGCCGTAATAGAGTTGAAATATTTTACTTCACCTTGTGGGTTAGTCCACTCTCTACCTCTAATATTGATTCCTAATTTTACAGTTTCGCCTTCAGAAATATTATCTAATAAATTAATTTTATCTGATAAAAATTCTATTGAAATAGGCTGAGGATATTGTTCCTGAGTCAATAAAACCATTTCTCTTTTTTGAAAACCGCTTGCAAAAGTCTGGGTATCAAATATTTTCTTAACCGTTCCTTGTAATTCCATATCTATTAATCTTAAAGTTGTAAAAGTAATAAAAAGAGAAAGAAAAATCTAATTTCTAAGTTTTTTTTTCAAAAAATAAAAATTTTCAAAAAAAAGTTGTGAACATTAGGAAAAAGTTTCTATATTTGCACTCACAAAAAACGAACAAAGTTCTTTAAATACTAGCGGATGTGGTGTAATTGGTAGCCACGCCAGACTTAGGATCTGGTGCCGTGAGGCGTGGGGGTTCGAGTCCCTTCATCCGCACACGAAATAGAAATGCGAAAATAGCTCAGCTGGTAGAGCACAACCTTGCCAAGGTTGGGGTCGCGGGTTCGAATCCCGTTTTTCGCTCTCCATTTTGCCCTGGTGGTGGAACTGGTAGACACGCAGGACTTAAAATCCTGTGTCCGCAAGGACGTACGGGTTCAAGTCCCGTCTGGGGTACAAAAAACGCTGTTAATCATCTGATTTTCAGCGTTTTTGCTTTTTAAGGGTGGCTAAAAGGGTGGCTGGTTAATGCCAGATTATTTTCCCTTTTATTAAATGAAAATGACTCTTACATCCCACAAACCTATCAATTGATGGGAAGAGCGACACTTTTCCATCTTCGATTTTATATTCCCAATATGGAAAATATTCTTCTAACAAATTCATATGTAACGGAGAGCCACACCCACATGGGCATAACATTACTACCTGCCAATAATTTTGATGCTCACCAATAAAATACAATTTCATAGGAGAAATTTTTTCCGGCAAGTCTTCGACAAAAGAAAACCTATAATGAGCTTCCTTCCGTTTAAAGATGGAAAAAATCCAATTATTAATAGTTCTATACAACTTTCTCATTTATTGAAAATTCTAAACGATTAAGAAGTGGGTAAACACTTCCCTTTCCAACTCTTTTGGAAAAGTATGGACAAGACTCTGGTAGCTCATCAGGAAATGTGATCGCTTCGGAAAAATTAGACCTAATCACATCAATCTCAGCATTACTCAATGTCCTATATGGATGTATCCTCGCCAACAACTCATTTACTGCTATTGAGGACATTTGCATATTTATACTAATAACAGCGGGGCTGGATTCTCCTGCTTCAACAAGGTATTGATTTCTCGCAAATTCCTCTTTGTTTCGCCTTTTTATCTCTTCTGAGGCAACCTGTTCTAAGTTATACTGTCCTCTGCTCATTAGGCTTGAACCAAATGGTTTTACATAATGGACTGAGCCAAAAAGCCCATTAATTCCTCCTTGCCCGTCAGCATCAAACTTAACCCCAATATCTATTAAAGGGATTATGTAATAAGCCGACAATAAGTCCATAATATGTCTGCCTTCAGCACTATCCACACAACCAAAAATAACATCGCAATCAGCAACCGCTCTGATAACATCTTCATTTACTAAATTAGACCTGAAAGATTCTACTTTGGTATCTAATCCAATCTCCCTCACGTGTGCTTCTAGCAAATCAACCTTACTTATTTTACTGAGGGCTTGTGTATAATTCGACCCTAATATTCTATTCAGATTAACTGTATCGAGATAATCATTATCAACTAAAACCAAAGTGCCAACTCCCAATCTTGTCAATTGTTCTATGCTAGGACTTCCTGTACCCGAACAGCCTACTACCGCAATTTTCATCTTGCTTAATAGTTTAACCGTTTTTTTACCAAATGCTTGCTCGTTTCTTTTAAATGCTTCACTTTTAACAGAAAGCTCATTATCCGAGTAGTGCCAACTCTTAATGTCACTTCCAATAATGGAAAATTGATGGACGATTTCTTCTTCCATATTTTCGTGAAAAAATCTTCCAAATAATTTTCCATCCGGTAGCATTACACAACTCGAATGTGGATAATTTGATTGAAGCCAAGAATGAACACTACTAAACAAAGCATAATCAGATTCACTGTCCAAGTCCGAGAACCTATCATACCCCGAAGGATGACAATGAATTTTCAATAATGACAAATTCTCTTTTTGAGCCTTTTCTAATAGAGGATTGATAAAATCAGTCGACCATCGTATATAGTCTTCTGTTCTTTCACAAACATCATAAGGTACAGGATAAAAATCCTGTACTAATAATGTTTGGTTTCCTTTGTAGAAATGCTTTCCACATAAAGCAATACCAACAGCCTCCATTCCGTCTCCCGGAAAAAGATGCGAATAAATGTCGGCGTGATGTTTCTCTGTAATTCTTATTCGATTCATTACATTATCTATTTAAATCTTTAGACAACCAACCATCTACCAAAGCAAGATGAGTGGATAAATTATCAACACCCGGAACCCATTCACCCGCTTGTCTGTGACGAGACCATTGCTGAAAATTTTTCCCATCTATTGTTAAGGGAGTAACACAAGAAATGGTTCTTCCATTAACCTTGCTTAAATGGGGAAAGAAATACGCCATATCAATTTGAGTTATTGGATAACTCGAATTAATCGCCAATGCAACAGTAGCATTGGTTGTGTTATAGCCTTCTGGAATCGGATAATCATAAATTAATAGATACATCACATTTCCATTGTTCAATACACATTCCCACTCAAGATTTAGAGCTTCCAAAAAATCGACATCCTCCTGTGGAAGTGAAAACTGCATTCTATTGCCTCTTCCATCTTGCTGCTCTTTGGGTTGTAAAACAAATCTAACGAGACATCTCTCCGTCAAGTCTACAACTGTATTTTCAGGAATCCTTATTGGTTTCGGATTTCCGTTCAGAAATTTGTAAACGTCGTACTTTGCAATATTGGGTTTACCTCCTAATTGAATAATCTGTTGACGAGAGATTTTACTTTCAGTTACTGTAAAATAATTCTTGTCGATTTTAATTCTGAAAGATTTTGCCGGAGGTATGTCTTTACATTCCTTTCCGTAGACCTCTACATCAGCAACATCAAGCCATTTTTCTGTTATAAAAACCAAGCCCTTACAAGACATAGTAATTAAAACATCTGGTTCATAGGCATAATGCTTCTTAGCCCCATCCCCAAATATTTGGATTAAGTAATAGAGAGTACTATCAATTTTGGCAAACTCAAGAATCTGTTTTGGGCTTAACTCTTTAGAGTCCGTCATCTCAGGCTCATCATTGATTGTATATGAAAATACCTCGGGGTCTTTTGTTATGAAATTTTCTATTCCAGAATTTGATAAATCAACCTTCTCGCTTAGAGAAATTTTTTCAAAATCACAACCTTTTAATTTCTGGTAAAGAGTAACACATTTCACATCTGTAATCCCGGCAATCTTCAATATTTCTTCCCCTGTTAAAATTTGCTTAAAAGAAGTAAATTTCCTGCTGTTCAATGTGAATTCATATGCATTCTTAACAAAGAAAACCTCAACCTCTGGACGAGCTAAGTTGACTTTCTTATCATTCTCAATCAACTCGTCCTCATATGGCGGTTTTATTTTCAAATACAAATCAACGTCCAAAGGAATGCCTCTAAGCTCTTTGAGCTGCTTCCCAGTTAGATATTGCTCGACGATATTAAATTGTTGGTCCTCGATAACGATTTTTAATGATTTTTTTTGGATGTCTAAAGCATCCTTTTTTAAATTTTGCATTATTTTGCTTTTTAAATAGTTAAAATTAATTTTTAGCCGTATGTATCATTTCAACAGCACCATATGCTACTTAGCATCGCAAATTTCCATACACTTTTGCCTCTAAACTATATTTAAAGTCAGGCTTTCCCTAGGTCAGGGAGTGTTAAAATCAGCTAAAAATTTGGATTTTAAATTTAAAAAGTAATATCTTTGAACTCCTACATACAAAATACCACTTTAAATGTCAGACCTGGCAAGGGTCATATGACATTAAATGTAAAAACCAAACTAGGCTTTTTTATAACGCCTGGTTTTTTATTTAACAAAATTGCAAATTAATTTTTCATCGACCAAATTTTTTCAAAACTTTTTTTCAATAAAAAAAGTCAATTTGGCAAACATTTTGTATAATATACTGTATGGCAATGTTTTAAATTTGATAATGCTATTGATTTTTGTTTGTAAAATTTAATTTTTTTTGAAAATAAATTTTGTTACATTAAAAATTTTTATTAAATTTAAATATAATTACGTAAGTTTGTGCAAAAATTAACCCTACTTAATATGAATGAAAACCAATTTTACGAAGTATTGGGCAGTAACATTTCCTCTATTAGGATTAAGAAGGGACTAAAACAAGAAGAATTAGCAAATCATCTTGGCTTGTCAAGACCTTCGATTGTTAATATTGAAAAAGGAAATCAGAGACCAACACTTTTTACCGTGCTTCAAATTGCACGTTTCTTGAATGTAGAAGTAACTCATTTAATTCCAGAAGAAAAAAGGAATCCATTTGAGGGAGTTAGTATATTTGGCTTAGGTATAGATAAGACAAATATACTTAACGAGAATAGTAATGTATACACTTTTCTACAATCCATTTAATAACATTATATGTCAATTTCAAAAAATGTTGTAGATTCAACTAAAACTTTCATTGAAAGAAACAAAAATTCTTTTAAATCATATCCCATTAATATAGAAGAAATTGCTCGCAATGAAAGAATAAATATTGTTGAACACGAGTTTAACGATGAGGCTTCAGGAATCTTAGTAATTAGTGATGAAAATATCACTATCGGAGTAGATAAAAATTCGGGCAATGAAAGAAAACGTTTTACTATCGCTCACGAATTAGGACATTATGTACTTCATAATGAGAGGTCTAATATGTTTGTTGATAAGGTCTTTTTTAGAAAAAAATCGGACGGATATACCTCAAAAGAAGAAAAAATTGAAAGAGAAGCAAATTACTTTGCTGCGAATATTTTGATGCCTGAGAAATTGATTTTTCAAGCAGTTTCCAATCTTACTTGTGACCTTTACGAGGATGAAACCGTATCTAAACTAGCAAAAGATTTTAATGTTAGCTCATCTGCTATGCTATATAGACTCATTAATCTAGGGGTTTTATAATTATTAATACTTCGGTAAATAATATAAAGGGATTCATTTTAAAAATGAGCCCCTTTATTATTTATAGATTGTTTATACGACAAAAAATGAAATTTACGAATTAGGACGGCTAATTTCCCAGTTCCAACTGGTTTTTTACAAGATTATAGTAATCTGATTTTCTACTCACCAGACTTTGATGATTACCTTGCTCTACAATTTCTCCATTTTTCAAAACGATAATTTGGTCAGCATTTTTTACGGTGCTCAATCTGTGAGCTACAATAATTACCGTTTTACCTTTGAAAAAAGATTGAAGATTATCGTGGATTATTTTTTCGTTTTCGGCATCCAATGCAGAAGTTGCTTCATCAAAGAAAATAAAATGTGGATTTTTATAAACCGCTCTTGCAATAAGTATTCTCTGTTTTTGTCCGCCAGAAATTCCATTTCCGGATGCTCCTATTTTAGTATTTAATCCTAAAGGTAAATCTTCTACAAAGGATTTGATATTGGCAGTTTGTAATGCTTTGTCAAGTTTTTCATAATTTATTTTTTCATCATTTGTGGCTATGTTTCTTTCTATTGTGTCGGAGAAAATAAAACCATCCTGCATTACTACGCCACAGTTTTTTCTTAAATCTGATGGCGATATTTCATTAATATTAAGAAGGTTAAAAAATATTTTACCATTCACAGGTTCATAAAATTTCAAAAGCATTTTAATAAGAGTAGTTTTTCCGCTTCCGCTGGCTCCGACGATGGAGGTAACCTTTCCATCGGGAATTAAAAGGTTGATATTTTTTAAAACATACGGAGATTGTGGACCTTCATACTGAAAAGACACATCTTTAAAATAAATACCTTTCTCAATGCCGTTTTGCTCGGTATACTTTTTACTTAATAGCGGAACTTGGTCTTTTTGTTCTTCTTCTGGGTGATTTTGAACTTCATTTAATCGGGACAAACTCAATTTTGCATCCTGTAATGAACGGAAAAATGAAATCAGCTGACTTACCGGTGAATTCATTTGTCCGATGATATAGGAAACGCTTAGCAATGCTCCCAATGTCATATGTCCTTTTACCACAAATGAAGCTGCAAGAAAGGTGACAACAATATTTTTTAATTGATTAATAAAATCAAACCCGGAAAGTTGAACTTGGTCAAGTTTAAGAATTCGGATATTGATTTTAAACAATTTTTGTTGAATTTGCTCCCATTCTCTGCGTTTAAAATCTTCAAATTGGTTGAGTTTCATTTCCGAAACTCCGTTGATGATTTCGTAGATTGATTCTTGGTTCTCGCTTCTTTGTTGGAAGCGGAAGTAATCTAAAAATTTTCTTTTTTTCATCCAATAAAGCGACCATATTACAGAGATTACAGTAAGAGCCATATAAACTGCCAAAATCCTAAAATCATAATGCCAAAGCACCGCAAAAAAAGCAGTAAAAGTGATGATGGAAAACAACGTCATAAGACTTTGTGAGGTAAGGAAATTTTCAATCCTTTCGTGGTCTTGGATACGCTGGTTGAAGTCGCCCATTAATTTGGTGTCAAAGAACTTGATGGGAAGTTTGAGCAATTTCTTTAAAAAATCGGAGATAATTTGAATATTAATTTTTGTTCCTACCACGAGCATAATCCAGTTGCGGAAAATATTGATGACGATATTTCCAAAGAAAAATGCTAACTGTGCAAGTAAGATGTAAGTGATGATTGAAAAATTCTTTTTACTAACGCCGTCATCTATAAGTTTTTGCGTAAGAATAGGAAAAACCAAAGTGGTAAGTGTACCCAAAGTAAGCAGGAAAAACATCCAGCCCATTTGGCTTTTATAGGGCTTGAGATAGTTCAGCAAATATTTTATGGAGAGTTTTTCTTCCTGTGGCGGTGTTTGTTTGTAAAATTCTTCTGTGGGTTCTAAAAACAGAGCCACTCCTTTTTCTCCGTCTGAACACCATGATTTTTTAAATTTTTCTTCATATAATGAGATAAAGCCATGCCCGGGATCTGCAATTTTGTAAGTAAGTTTTCCAGTAATAATATTTTTTGAAATTTTATATAGAACTACAAAATGGTTTTGGTTCCAATGTAAAATACATGGCAAAAGCCCATTATCAAAATCGTCAGTATTTAATTTAGCAGAAATAGTTTTAAAACCTATTTTTTTTGATGCTTCAATTATTCCTAATAGCGAAACTCCCTCTTTTGTTATGAAGCATCTTTCCCGAAGATATCTCAATCCATAACTTTTGCCATAATGAGATGCAACCATAGCAAGACAAGCAGGTCCACAATCCATTAAATCATATTGAGAAAAAAACTTAAGCATCAGCAAGCATTTCTTTTTCTTTTCTGATATAGTAATCTAAAATTAGTTTTTCTTTATAGTTAAATTTAAATTCGGGGCAAGCAGGTTTGCCTTCGTACCATGACTTAGGGCAAGAACCAGCACAAACTGGCAAATGTGAACATGTTTTACACCATGTTTTTCCCGCTTTTATTTCATCCGACCAATTTCTTAAGGTGGCATTTTCATCATATGTTTCGTAGTCATTGTTGAGATTCCCAATCTTATGTTTATCTTGTCCGTATGTATCTGTATACGGAAATTCCCAACAGCTATATATATTCCCAAAAGCATCAAATACCTCTGAATCATTTCTTTCCACCATACATGCATAATATTTTCTTGATGGCAGAAGATTAGATAATTTTATTTTATTGTCAAAGCAGTATAATAACCACTCTATTTCTTTCTCGGCAAACTGTTTATTAGTTAATGAATCTTTACCTGCATCATTACCACCCCAGTCTACAATAGGGGCAAAGCTTACAGCTACATATTGGTTGATTTTCTTTTCTACAAGATATTCTAACAGCGGATTAACAAATTGATGGTTTGTTTTATCAATATTTATTCTAATTGAAATTCCTCCTTGTTTATTTTGATAAGCTTGAGTTGCAGTGCACTCAATAATATTTTTGAAAATAATGTCAAAGGTTGACTCCCCACTTTTTGTATATCGCCGTTGGTCATGTGATTCAGCTAAGCCATCTAAAGTTATTTGAAAATCACGAATTTTATAATTTGTTACCAAATCTTGGAAAATATGCTTTTTTAAACTTAGTCCATTAGTAACCATTGATGCATTATACTGAAGACCTCTCTCATCACATATTTCAAGTAATTTTTTTGTAGTTTTTTTGATTGAACTTAATCCTGTTAAAGGTTCTCCACCATACCAAATAATATTGAGTCCATGATAAGTTTTACCAGAATTTAAAAAATGTAAAATTCTCTTCACATATTTCTCAATAATGTCGTCCGATGCATAATCTTTCGAATGATTTTGTGCACAATAATAGCATCCCAGCTGGCAATTTGCAGAAGGTTGAATAGTGAATGACAACACATCTACTTCTTCTCTAGATTTGTCATTTTCTGAGGTAACTATCAAGAACTCATCTTCCTCAGAATCCACAATTATTAAATTCTTTTTAAGTAAATCAACCATGTCATTTTTGATTGCGCTAAAATTCTTGGTTTTTAAATTTTGATAAATTTCTGATTCAATCATTAATGATGTGCCAGTTCTTGTAGAGAAAAGAATTTGTTTGTTTGGAAAATCGTAATCATCCAATAGATCTGTTATTACATGGTATTTTGATAATTTCATATTAATAATTTAAAAAAAACAGGCAAAATGAAAATTTTGCCTGCAATTGGTTTAAGCAAAATTAGCCCCACAACTATGTAAATGAGGACAATCAGAAAAATTGAAACTACAATCATAAAGTGTGTTACATACTTGAAGTTCAGCACTAGTACCTCCTTTGATTGACGAGAGATTACCATCCTTAATGATTTCAATCTCTTTTTTGTTATCACATTTCTTAGCGATTTTCTTTAATCTTTTTTTTAACATTGTAAATGATTTTGATTAATTAAAAAATTGGGAATTACACTTAAAAATAAATTAAACGTGGCCTTAGTAAAACTTACTTTTTTCTTTTCGGATATACTAGAAAATATTTAGGATTTTATTTTCCAAATATTGGCTCTTTATCCTTTTCAATAAAAATATATCTATTTTTAACTATATTTTGAAGTGATTTTTTCATCATATTTAGATCCTCAATAGATTTTATAGCCTTTCCATTAATTGAAGCATTACCCCCATTTTTTATATTTTCCCCCATTAATCTTGTCGGATTTTCATAAAAATCAATTAAGTATTTGTTAAAAACTTCATTGCTTACAACCAACGGTTTTTGGTCATAGTGATTTTCCAAAAATTGTTTCGTTTCATAAGTATCTTTTAACTTTGTGTTTTTAACTAATTTATAAATGAAATTATTTTCTGAATCATTTAGGAGAAAAATTAATCCTGGCAATCCCCTAAATTTATATGGACCTTCGGACACTTCTATTTCCTCTGAAAACCAAGCTGTCCATTTTCTTCCACCAAAATTTGTAGTCGCTTTTTGGAGTTTATAGCCATTATAATTCTTAAAATCAGTATACAATTTCCATTTCATTTCATCATTTGTATGAATAACAAAATACTCTTTAAAATCTCTATACCAGTCATTTTTAAAACTGTTTGGTTTTCTAATTACTAGCTGATCCGTTTTGGTATTTGTTCTATATTCAGCAACCCCCTCTTTACTTTTGTTAATGGAGTCATAATCCAAAAGATCTTTATCGTAAAACTTTATTGATTTTGGATTTATATCTAATACCATATAGTTTTTTTTGTACTCTTGTGTTGAGTCTTTTCTTGACTGCAGTTCATAGAAAAATCGGTTCGTTTGTGCGTTTATACACAAACCAAAAAATGTAAGTATTACTAATAAGTTTATTTTCATATTGATTTTATTTTGATTAAATAATTGGTGCTCTTTATTTGTATTTAGATTAATATTGATGGAAAATTATTAAACAAATGATTCATTAATTCTAATAAAAATTTCAGAATAGTATTTAACATAATTAAATTTTTTAAGTTACTTTATTTTTTATCTTTATTTCACCATTTTATAGGTGTCTTTACAGGATCATTTTCCTCTGTAGCTTGGCTATTAGCAATACTATCATTTACTTTTGAAGTACTAGGATTTAATTCTATATTTTTCATTACTTTTGCGCTCACATTTTCAGTTATTGGACTGTCATTTACTTCATCTGCCTCTCTACAACTTACTGCCGATAAAATGCCAGCAAATAAAATTATTAATGGGATAAACTTTTTCATTCTTTAAATTTTTTAAGTTAATTTTCGTTTATCCCGGTACCGGGTTTTCTTAGAATTCTGTTCCGAATTTAGAGCGTAATTTCATGCTCTGCAACACTTTGTGGTCGCGATTCGCAAATTAAGACGTCCTAATTCGCGAATTAGGACGAGATTTTTACCTTTCTAAATATCTGATTTGTATAAACTTGTATTATTTTTTTCATTTTATTTTTAGCATTACGGTTTTCAGTAATAAAATTTGTTGCTTTTTATGTATTTTTGAAACATTCGCAAATAAAATTCTTATTTTGATTCTTAAAAAAAATATACTTTCAATAGTCTTATTGGTTTTTATAGCCAATACTTCTATTTTATTTGCTCAAAGTTTTGAAGAGATTCGTAGTAAATATGAAAGTTTTGAAGAAAATAATCCGAGGGCACTACCTTACATAAAACAATATATTAGTAAGGCAAAAAAAGAAAAGGATTATTCTTATCTATCCCAAGGTTATTTAGATGAGAGTTATTATAATTCTAATATAGATGTAAAACTTAAGTATGCGGACAGTGCTATTGCATCTGCAAATAATTCAAGCAATAATGAATTAATTGTTACTGCCCATATGACGAAGGGCACTTTATATTATTTTTATTTTAAAAAATATAAAACGGCTTTGGACGAATATGTAAAGGCTTTTAGTTATGCAAAGAAAACCAATGATGAATTTCAACAGCATACAATATTATATCACATTGGCGTTGTTAAAAGTTATCTCGGATATTATCAGGAAGCATTAGAGAATTTCAAAAATTGTATTTCTTATTTTGAACCACTTTCCAATGATAAAACGCTTCACCCTAATTTAATTTTTAATAATAAAAAAGGATATTATAATAGCCTGCATCAGGCAATTATATGTTACAGAAATTTAGGGAATTTCAAAGTTGCAGATTCACTTATTGATGTGGGATTTTCTAAAACATACGGCTCAAAAGAATTTTCTTTGGAACACGCATATTTCCAAAAGTGTAAAGGTATTGTAGATTATTATAACAAATCGTATCAGGAATCAATCAACCTATTAAATAAAGCGCTTCCTGAAATAAAAAAAAATAAAGATTTTGCTTGGGAATCGGTAAGTTATTTTTATTTGGGCAAATCTTATTCGGCACTAAACCAGCAAAAAGAAGCAAACAATTATTTTACAAAAGTTGATTCCATTTTCCAAAAAAATAATTTTATACTTCCGGAGTTAAGAGAAAACTATGAAATTTTGATTAAAGATTCAAAATTAACTAATGACACCAAAAAAGAACTCTACTACACCAACAGTCTTTTGAAGGCAGACAGCATTATTACAAAAGATTTTAATGAACTTTCTTCTAAAATTCATAAAGAATATGATACCCAACAATTATTAGATGCTAAAAACAGGTTGGAAAGCAATAGTACCTTATGGATAATTGTAAGTTCAATAATCATTTTATTACTCCTTGCTACACTATATTATCGTTATGAAAAAGAAAAAAAAATTCAAAAAAAATATGTGGAATTAGAGCAAAGGTTGATGCAAAATGTTTCCATTGTACCTGTTCAGAATATGGAAATTATACCATCAGCAAAATCCAGCCTTAATGAAAAGACTTTTAATGATGTTTTAAAGAAATTAGAAAGATTTGAGAAGAAATTAGAGTTTACCGAAAAAGGATTGACTTTAAACAAATTGGCAAAAAAGTTTGATACCAATTCCAATTATCTGTCACAAGTAATTAGTGAGAAAAGAAATATTAATTACAATAAATACTTATCCGAACTCAGAATTAATTACATCACCCAAAAACTTTATAGCGATAAAGAGTACTTAAAACTTACAGTAGAAGCTTTGGCTGAAAAATCAGGAATTGCTTCACGACAAAACTTTTCAGACCTTTTTTATGAGATTAATGGTCTCCGCCCAATAGATTTTATCAAACTGAGAAAAAAAGAGTTGGAAGAACAATGAGGCATTTCAGGTGTTTTATCTGAATCTTAAATCACTTTTAACGCCCTAACTTACTCTTTCTTTCTGTTTTGGCTTCCTCAAACTGATTATTTCTGCTTTCTCCGAACCGAAGTAATGAAAAAATATTTGCCATTTTCACAGAATCCTTAAAAACCTCCTCAAAAGCAGAAAAAGGAATGTTATTTTCTTTTGATGTTTTTTTCAATATCTCAATCATTTTATCTTTTCGTTCAGCGTCATTTAGATTTTGCAGATTCGGGATTTTTATACTTTCTTGTAGAATTGCTTTTTTAAGTGTGTTTTCTACCGATTCCAGATATTTTTTCTTTTCAACAGCAAAAGCGGTTTCATTGGTTAAGAGCGTGGAGTTTTTGCTTTTGAAATGAAAAACTTCTTTTTTCAAATTTTCAATGTTGGTTTTCAGTTCTGAAATTAGTTTCTCTTTGGATTCTAATTCTGTTTTATTTTTGAGAAGTTGAATGTTATTCGTTTTAATTACCTTTTTATAGTTTTCAATGGTTTTGTCCGTTTTTATTTTCTGAAAACCTAAAAAGTCAGATTCTTTAACGATAAACTCCTCGGATTTTTTAGATTCCATCTCTTTTAGCATTTGGCTGTATCGTTCTTCCAAAATTTTCAAATCTTCTTCCTTTTTCTTGATTTTAAATTCTACCGCTTCCAATCTTGTCAACGAACCTGAAACGCCTCTTTCCATTTCTAAACATTCCGCTGCCAAATCTTGCATTTTGGAATAATGAAAAGATTGATGCTTTAAGGTTTTTCCAGTTTGTAAATCCTGCCAATCTGCTACTAAATGGGCGTGATAATTCGGTTTCCATTCTTTGGTGTCTTTATCATAATGTCCTTCATCTTTGTGTATGGTAATTTGAAAAATTCGGATTTTTAATTCTTCCTCCAGTCTTTTTGATAGGTTGTGTAAATCCTGCATTGTGGTATTTTCTTTAATCACAACCACAGCTTCTCTTATTGGCATTGCATTTTTCTGTAATTTTCTACCTGATTTTTCTTTACAATAGGATTCTATTTTTAACAGTCGATCTGCAATCTTTTGTTCCATCCAATATTCGTTTTTAGGAGTTAAATCTTTGCGGATATAGTCAAATGATTTCTTTCTGAAATTATGAATTTCGGAATCAGATTTTGACGCTTTGAAATTGATTGATGTCTTCATTTTTGTTAAATTTGATAATTATTTAACCTGTATCTATTTTACGCAGGTTAAAGCCTCGCAGAGCGAAGAAGAAACTTTGTTGGGAGAGGAACGACCTTCAAAGTTGCGAATGAGCTCCTAACTTCTGCGTGTAGTTGGTAAAAAATATGCGCTCGCATTTTCAACGTTTTCTTTGGTAAATTTGATGGGTTTGTTTTATTTCCTCCTCTTCAGTTTTAAGAATGGAGTTTGAAATTTCTATTGAATTTTTGTTTTCCTTTTTTGATTTTAAATAGTCATTTAAATCTTTGTGTAGAGCATAAATTTCAGAATGATTTTTGGCTTCGGGAAATGATTTCAAAATTGAAGTTTTACAAGTTTCGCCTGCTTTATCATTGTCTAAAAACAAATGGATTTCGGGATAAATTTTTAAATATTCTTTGGTTCTATTCAACAATGAAATAGAATTCATCACCAACAAATCGCCAATGAAAAATGGTTTCATTTCAACAAAAGATAAAGCGTCCATAAATCCTTCAAAAACGACAATTCTTTTCCCTGTTTCATTTTGATTTTGACTTTCATTATTAAGCTTAATAACAGAAATATCTTTCTTCAATAAAGAACCTTTGTAAAATGGATTTCGGAGTTCCCATCCTCCAGAAAAATTTTCAAAACCGATAGCATAAAGGTTTTTCTCGCCAATGATAAAATGAATTTCTTTGACTAACGGATAAACCTTTGTCGAAAGACCTCTTTGATGAAGATAATTTTTTAGATTTTCATTTTGGAGTTCATTGATTTCAGTGATTTGATAATTTGGTTTTGAAGTTTTTGAACGAATAATGTTTTGCGGTTGAAAAGAAGAAAAATTCTGCTTTTCTGCCCATTCCAAAACTTCTTTTACCGAAGCTTTCAGGTATTTCATTATAAAATCAATATTGTTTCCACCTATTCCTTCAGAATGGAGATACCAGACGTTGTTTCTTTTATCAAGTTTAAAAGATGCTTTGGACTCGTAGATAAAAGGATTGAGATACCAAGCTTCTTTTTCATTTTGTTTAGTTGGATGGTGTCCGAGAGAAAGGAGGACTTCTTCCAACTTTATAGCATTGAATTGTTTACAGTTCATAGTTGTAAAATGTCAGGATTTAATTTTTGGAAATATTTTGATGAATTGATGAGAAAACAGTATAACAAATTGATTATTAGGAAAATAAATTCTCATCAAAGTCTCATCATCTCATCAAACTTCAAATTTTTTGCTCATCAGTTTCTCATCAGAAATCAAGGTTTTAAAATTTGATGAGGATTTTGATGAGATATAAATTGTTGATTTTCTTTTCATTATCAATTAATTCATCATTTCATCAAATTTTTGAAGAATAAAATCTTTTTTTATGGTAAAATATCGTCCTGTTTTATTCGATTGATAAAAACTTCCACTATAATCAATATTATATTTGATGTAAGCCAAAGAGTTATTTTGTGGTTCTTGTTTCCAGTTTTCTTTAAGGAGTTTTCTGATGTCGTTTACAGTCCAATAATGGTTTCTGAACATTCTTCCGAGCATATTGAAAATATCTTGCGGAATGAATTGGATTTCTTTTTCTTCGGTAGATTCAAAAAACTCGTACAAAAGCTCAATGATTTTTGATTCAAGTTTGTTATTGTTTTTCCAAACCAATTTCTGTAAAGCCTTGGTTCTGATTTCCGAATCGGTAAACCACATACGAGTTTGTTTTTGGCTATGGAAAGGTTTTTGAATAAGAAAGCGAAGGAAATAGGGGATTTCTTTGATTAAGTTTTGCAGGAATTCAGTATTCTCTGTTTTTATAGATTTAACTTTGATAATCCAAAACCGAATTTCTTCTTCATCAATCTGAATGAAATTGTCTTCATTGTTGGAACAAAGAATGAATTTTCCAAAAAATTCAACTTCCTCACGATCTTTTCCTTTCGCTTCTTTCTTATCTTTATCTGTTGTGGAAAGGTACTTAAGGCGCTCAGTAATCTCTTTTTTGTCGAAAAACACTTCATCAATAGCAACAATGAGCATTGATGCCCAATCTGAATTAAATTGACTGTTAAAGGAATCTCCTTTAATGTAAGTCATATTCAACCCGAAAATGGATTTTAGCCATTTGATAAAAGTGGATTTCCCTGTAGAACGTTCTTTACTTACCAAACATAGAATCGGAAGCATTTGGGTGGGTTTCTCAAGTAATATTTTTATGTAATCTAATCCTAACTCTAATTGTTCTCCGAAAATGTGTTCCATAAAGTTCAGAGAAAATTGGATTTTTTCTTTTAAAGCGTAGGAATTCAAACTTTCTTCAATCGGTTGATAAGGAATTTCATTGTACATATTGTAAAACCCTTCGATTATTTTTTCATAATTCAGATGACTTGGAATACAGCAAAAACCGTCATATTTCGGAACTTGTGAAAGATAGGTTTTTCCGCAGTCGCTGATAATAGTTTCTCGATTCCATCGAAACAAAATGGAAATTTTATCACCTGAAATTAATGGTTTTTCTATGGTTTTGTAATAGGTGGTGCCTACTCGTAAATAGGGAATTTTTTCGCTCATTTTAAGAATGGTTTTTAATACGAAATTGTTAAACAATAGAAATTGTAATGCTCGAACAGAGATTACATTCTTCGGTTTTTTCCGTATTCCAAAAGTTCCTTTTTAGAGTAGTAGTATCGCCCATTAAAATTGTAATGAGGCAGATTCTTATTTTTCCGCCAGTCAATAATGGTCGGAACAGAAATGCGCAGAAATTTTGTGGCTTCGATTTGAGAAATTAAATCTTCAGGTTGTTCTTCTTCTTTTTTAACGGGTAATGTGAAGTCGGTTGCTTTTTTTAGAATAATTTCAACCGCTTTTTCCAAATCTGCTTTGGTGTGGGAATAAAGTTGTACTGACATTTGATTGTATTTTAAATTCAAATGCAATATTATTAACTTAATTATTGAAAATCAAACAGTTAAAAATGATTCAGAAAGGTCTAATTTAATCCAAATTCGTCCAAAATAATTTTTTTGCAATCCAGATTAATCTAAATTAATCCAGATTAACCTCTTCAATAAATCTTCTGATTTAACAAATTTTAACTAAAATACTCCTATTTTAATAAAGTTTAACTTTTTTTACTTGATTCAAAAATAAAGAGTGTTGTTTTTTGATTAAAAATACAAAAACTATCCATCGTCAATATTTTCAGGCATTCATAATGCTGTTGATTTTTTCTTTTACAATTTCAATCCTTTCATCAATAATCAATGGGTGTATATGTGTTTGCAAGAGTTCTTCTAAAAGACCTTTATCAATGATTTTTTGCAATTCAGATTTAATAAATTCTAAAATTCTCTCATCGCACTTTGCTATTTCATCTACAATGCTGATTCTGTTATCAATGATGTAGATAATGTCCTCAATATCGTGGCTGGTTCTATAATCTTTTCCCCGACTATTGAATGCTTCAAACTTTGTTGCAAGAAAACAAGGTGCTGATAAGATGTAAATTTCCTGATCTTTTGCTTTCACTTTCCATAAGTCCTCAAAACCTATTTTATACCAGCGATTGGTTGAACCAAAGGCGTTGTCTTCGGCAGGAATTATATCTACAGGATATTTATTGTATGTGTAACTGCAAATAGATGTTCCATAAGGGTCTGGATGAAAACCTAATTTTCCCAATTCCTCGATTGTTTTGAGAAATTCTCCTACATTAACGATATTAATTGTAAAATCAATGTCTTTTGTGGGACGTATTTCGTCGGCTGCTGGGTCATCTGTATAAAGACTGATAACAGCTCCACCGACGAACACTACTTGCTCCCTATATTGTTGTAAACCTTCTGCTACTTTCGCTACAACTCCTATATTTATGGTCTTATTATACAATTTTTAAATATTTTTTTAGGTATTCTACGGCTATTTCTTTTTCTCTTGTTCGCCCAACACGAATCGCATCTGTGATTGCAAGTAATTCATATAATTTTTCATCTTTCAATACTGCTTCTGGAACAGATGGATAAAGCGGTTCTATACTTTGACCTCTTGTATTTCCTTTTGCATAAGCCCAAACATACTTTTCATCACTTTGGATTTCATTATTGAGCGGTAAAGCACTATGAGCAGTTGGAATTCCTCTGACTATTGCTCCTGGCTTCTGAGGAAAAGCATATCTTATCCCATATTGTAGAAACTCGGCAAGAGCATACTTCATTACTACTTTTCCTTTTGGGTCTAATAATCCTGAATTTTTTGACCTTGCAACCGATTCGCTTATTTCAGCTTGGCTTATTCCTAAATCTGCCGCAACGGAAGATTGATTCCACGAATCATTATCGAGGCTAATAATTTTTAGTAACAAAACGATGTCCTGTGGTTTCATATTTTGTTTTGAATTTTTCATATATTGCATATTGCGATATGCAATATTAATAAAAAAAATTGAATTACAAATTAGCGTTATTGCATATTGCAATATGCAATAACTTTATCCCCAGGCTTTATCCATTTGTTCGTCTGTAAAGACCTCTGTTACTTTCATATATTTGTCCAACACTGCATCTTTTTTGATGTTTGCAATTTTTTTAATGGCTTTCGGTTCCATTCCTAAAAGTAGAGAATTGGTTATGAATGTTTTTCTTGCGGTGTGACTAGTAATAAACTTATATTTTGGTTGAGTTAATGTTTTTTTCTTGTTACCAACGAACCAATGAATAGTAAAAAGTTGATTGATTTCCACTAACTCACAACATTCCTTGATGTATTCATTAAATTTTTGAGAGGAAATTATAGGTAACGGTTCATAGATTGTTCCTTTGTATTTTTCCAAAATAGCTTTTGCGTATTTATTGAGTTTAATGGCGTGGTTTTGGGTTTTCGTTTTTTGGATAGAAAGAACAATATGATCTTCAGAAATATTTGCTAAGTGTAATTTCGACAAATCAGAAAATCTTAATCCTGTAAAACAACCCATACAATAGAAGTCTCGGACTTGAGATAGTCTATCATTATCAAAGTCTTTTTCATAGAGTTTCATAAGCTCATCAAACGATAGATAAACAATATCAATATCGTGTTCAGCTGCTCTGAATTTTTCAAACTCTCGATTTGTGTTATATCCTTTTTCAGTTGCCCAATTTAAAAATGACTTTAAAACCTTAATTACTTTAGCAAAATAATTTTGTTTCATTTTTTTGGTTTCGTAAGAATAGTCTCTCAAATGTTCAAAAAAAGCATCGTCAATATTTTCAAATGAAAGCGAAAATCCATTTTCTTTACAAAAGAAGTCCAAATAATTTTTTACAGTCATTTGTCCCTTTATTGTATTTGGTGTTTTGGTTAGTTTGCCTTTATTGATGTATTCATCAAAACAAGAAAAAAAATCAAATTTATTATCCGAAGGTTCTTCTTTCTTTTCAAATGTTTCATTGAATTTTTCGACTGAAAAAGGAATATCATTACCCTTTAAAAAAAGAAATAACTTGTTTACTTTTTCTTCAATTAGTTGTAACTCATTATTTATTATTTCATAATTGTTGTTAGGTTCCTTTCTAAGATTGGGTTTAACTCTATGTCCATTCCAATGACTTTCTAACACAGAAAGACCTGTATTTTTTCTTATTCTTTTTCCGTCGTGTCTTACAACGAGTTGAATTGGAATTAAACCATTTTGAGCTATTTTTTCTTTTCTTAATTCAAAAACTATCTTCATTATGAAATTAAATTTAATAAACGTAAATAAAGGGTGGCTAAAAGGGTGGCTAAATTTGAAGTTAAATCAACTAAATTTCAAAAAACCCATAGTTTTGTTTTCCTTTATAATTCAAAGATACTGAATACAAACGGATTAAAAACAAGAAAAATTGAGAAAAGTATTATGGTAGTCCCGTCTGGGGTACATTAAGAAGCCTTCTCAAAAGAGAAGGCTTTTTTGTTTTATAATATTTTGAAAAATTTATTTTTTCTTAAAAGAATAAAGATAAGGTGCCTTATTTGCAGAGCCGCTAAAAAGTTTTTCGTGTCTGTCTAAAATATTTAAGCTGAGCATTTTACGCTGAAAGTTGTTTCTTCTGAATTTTTCTCCCAAGATGGCTTCATACAGATTTTGCAAATCTTTCATGGTGAATTTTTCAGGCAGCAGGTTGCTTCCTACAATGTCATAATCTAGCGTTTTTCTAAGATGTTCTAAACCTTTATCAATGATTTCTTTATGATCAAAAGCCATTTCAGGGAGTTGATTTACATCAAACCAAGCACAAGTTTCATTAAAAGCATCTGGGAAGGTGTGTGAAATAGTGTAATCAATTAATGCGTAATACCCTATGGTGACAAATCTCTTATTAATCCAATGTTCTTTACTTATTTTTATGCCTTTGTTAGCTAATAACTGGCGGTGAGGATTTTTTTTCTCGGTTCTGTCTATTCCACCAAATGCGTGAAATTGTTGTAAATAGACATCTTGTAGATGCGTTCTTTCGTATAAAATTCTATAAGCAGCATCATCTAAGTGCTCATCTTCGAAAATAAAACCACCTGGTATTGCCCAAAGATTGAGCTCGTGATATTTAAGTAATAAAATCTTTAAAGATTTGTCGTGAAAGCCAAAGATAGCACAATCTACAGATAATTGATTGATAAAATTATTAGTATCAATCAATTCTTGAAGCGTCATCTTATTTTTGGAGTCATCAAGTTTCATGATCATTATTTGTTTAGTACATTTTTTCTTTGATAGAAAAAAAAGAAGAAAGAATCAGAATCAAAATTAAGGGAATTGAAGCAAATAACAAGTAATAATTTGCTAAATTTTTTTGAAAAATATATGCAGTGCTTATAGAACCTATAGAACCGCCTAAAGAAGTGAATAAAATAATGAATGAAACCATTCTGCTAATTTTTCTTTCGTGATAATTTGCTAAAAATTTGGAATTTAGCATAGGATAAAGCGGTGCAATGAAGAAACCAATAAGCGGAAAAATAAACAATAAAATTTTTACGCCTAGACCATTTTCTTGACCAAGAAAATATGCGGAAATAATTAAGATTATTCCTGAAATTAAACTGGTGTAAAAGATTTTCATTGGACTAAATCTTTTAACTGCTTTTGAGGTAATAATTCTACCTAAAAAGGAAAAAAAGGCTAAGAAAGCAGAAGATTGGAGTGCAAAAAAAGCAGAAGAATTAAGTGAGTTTTTATAAAAAATGGGAAGCCATGAATTAAATATTTGTTCGGCAAAAATGATTAAGGATATCAATGAGAGAAAGAATAAAACTTTTTTGTCTGTTAATACTCTAAAATCTATTTTTGAAGTCGTATTAGAAATGGTTTCTTCTGAGGGTTGCGTTTTATGATATTTAATTAGTTGGATGGCGGTCCACAACGAAATAAATCCGACCAACCAAAATCCAAATCTCCAAAACTCTTGATAATTACTGCTCAGAATAATTGCAAACTCCATATTTACAATAAATATACCTAGCATAAAAGCAGCCTCCGTTCTACTCATAGTTACAGAAAAATCTTTTTCATTAGATGTAGTATTTTTAATGATGCTGAAAACACATATTTTACCAATAGAAAACGAAATTCCTATAAGAACAAACCAAATTTTTAAAAACCAAAATTCAGTTAAAAATGGAATACTAAAACTGCAAACTGCGCAAATAAATAATGCAATAGCTAGTGAGAGATAAAAGCTCTTTCTTTTAATATAATCAACCAGAAATATAGAAACTAAAGCTACAGGAATGTCTTTGAAAAACTCTAAAATACCTAATCCTGTATAGGTGTGCTGAGCGTTTTGGGAAAGTTGTAATATGATAATGCTCATAGAATTAAGGAGCATAGAAAAGACTATGAAACTTAACATTAAGTTAACATTAAGCGATTTATTTTTCTTGTTTATTAACATAATGTTAAAAGTTGACGCTATTTTTAGTTAAAATATTTTTGAAAAAATAAGAGGTTTTACTCCTAAAAAGGGATTTTGACCACTCCAAAAGTATCTCAAATAAACGAAAAATTAAAATTATTAAGAAATTATTTTTTTCTTAACTAAATTCATTTAAATTTATTGTCTCAAAATGAGATAAAAAAATATATTATGAACATGAATATTAAAAAAGGGTTAGGACTCATAGCAGTTCTTTATTTTACCTCAAGTTTTCAGGCTCAAATTAAAAGCGATTCTTCAGCTATAAAAGAGAAGAAAATAGATGAGGTGGTTCTGATTGGTTATGGTGGTATTAAAAAACAAAACCTAACGAGTGCTATTTCTACACTTAAATCAGATGCTTTTGATAATCGACCAATTTACAATGTTGGTCAAGCATTACAAGGAAGTGTAGCTGGTGTTACTGTAGTGCAAGCTTCTGGTAAGCCAGGCGTTTCAATTGATGTGAAAATTAGAGGTAATAATTCTATTTCTTCTGGTGTAAATCCTTTGTACGTAGTAGATGGTATTCAGACTTTTGATATCAGTGGACTCAATACTGATGATATTGTAAGTATGACGATTTTAAAAGATGCAACCTCTACAGCAATTTATGGTATTAATGGCTCTGGAGGTGTAGTTATTGTGACTACTAAAAGAGGTAAAGGGGGTAAGCCTCAATTAAATTTTAATGCTTACTGGGGAGTTTCTAAATCTGTAGATAATATTGATGTATTAAATATGGATCAATATAAAACATTAATGAATGAAATTAATCCAGCTTTCTTAAATACGATCAATAACCCTCGTTATCAGGGAATTAATACTAATTGGAGAGACGAAATTTTCAGAACAGGATTTGATCAAAATTATAACGTAAATTATTCATTTGGAAATGATAAAGTTAGAGCTTATACGGCTTTAGGATATCAAGGTATTGCAGGAATTATAGAACCAGCCCAGTTTGATAGGGTTTCAGCAAAAGTTAATCTAGATGCAAATATTGCTAAATGGCTTAAATTAAATGCAAGTTTAAATTACATCAACACTAAACTTAATAATACTAATGATAATGCAGGTGTTGCAAGAGGAGGTGTGGTATTAAGTACATTAAATACCCCTGCGTTTTTACCAATTTATGGTAGCCAAGTAAATTTTATTAATTCAGACGCTACAGTATATGATCAAACAACTGGAGAGGTAAAAGATGGTTATAAGCCAGGGCAGTTTGCACCGAACCCATTCCAATCAGGTTGGGAAAATCCAGTAGCTTTCCAATCAAGAAAAAATCTTACTAATACTCAGCGTTTTTTAAGTAATTTAGGATTAGAAGTTACATTAGCTAAAAATTTAACATGGAAACCACAAGTTTCTTATGACATAATAGATAGTGTAAACGACCAATTTATTGATAACTATTCCTCAGTATACGGAAGACAAGAGAAAGGTTTAGGAGGTGAATATAACTATCTATATAAAGATCTTAATATAGAAAACACTTTAAACTATAAACTGAAACATGAGGCTCATGATTTAGATTTATTAGCAGGTTTACAAGTTCACGAAAGAAATACAGAAAATCATAATTATACAGGGAATGTTTTCCCAGCTGGAACTACAGATTTTAATTATGATTTAGCAACCTACCAACATGAGGTTTTACAAAAAGAACAATTAAGAGAAGTTTCTTATTTTGGTAGAGCAATTTATACTTTCGAAAATAAATATACCGTCATGGGAGTATTTAGATATAATGGTAGTTCTGCATTAGCTCCTGGAAACAAATGGGGATTCTTCCCAGGTGTATCTGCTGCTTGGACTATATCTAATGAGAACTTCCTAAAAGATAATCCCACTATTTCTGAGTTAAAATTAAGAGGAGGCTGGGGTAAAACAGGTAACGCTTCTGGAATTCCTACTTACTCACACTTTAACTTAGAGCGTCTTACAGAACTTGGTCCTAATGGAACTTGGTATACCCATCAGTGGGATAGCAGTGATTTAGGATGGGAAGTAACTACGGATACCAACTTTGGGGTAGACTTAGGATTAATGAACAACAGAATTAAGTTAACTGCTGATGTATATCAAAGAAAGACAGATGATTTAATTTTACCAATTGGAATGGGTAGCTTAGGGAATATCCTTAAAAACGTAGGTTCTATGGAGAATAAAGGGGTAGAATTTAGTATAAATACAGTTAACTTCAAAAGAGAGGATTTTTCATGGAATAGCGGATTAAATATTTCATTTACTAAAAACAAAATACTTAGCATGAATTACATGCCTACAATTGATAATGCATTTATAGAAACCGTTGGAGGCTATTTAGTAAGATTTTCTGCAGAACAGCAAATAAGTTCTTTCTTTGGTTATCAATTTGATAAGGTAGACCCTACAACTGGTGATGTTCTTTACAAAGACCTTAACGGTAATGGATATTTTGATACTGGTGATAGAACTTTTATTGGAAATCCAACTCCAGACTACACTTTAGGATTTACTAATAACTTTAAATATAAAAATTGGTATTTAGATGTATTAGTTACTGCTTCTCAAGGAAATGATGTTTACAATGCAACAAGATTTGATTTAGAGTTAATGAATGATTTCAAAAACCAATCTACAGTAGTTCTTGATAGATGGACTACTGCAGGTCAAATTACAAACATTCCTAAAGCAAATACCTCTACCGCAATGTATATTTCTGACCGTTTCGTAGAAGATGGATCATTTGTAAAACTTAAAAATGTAACCTTAGGTTATAATTTCAATAATCCTTTCAAAGGAGTGAGTAAACTAAATGTTTATTTAACTGGACAAAATTTATACACTTGGACTGACTATACAGGATTTGATCCAGAAGTTAATGCTTTTAATACTACAAATGGAGTGTTTGGTATAGACTATGGAACATACCCACAAGTAAGAACTGTTATTTTAGGTCTTAAAGCTAATTTTTAATTAACACATCATCACGATTATGAAACTTAATAAAACATTTTTTTATATATTATTAGGCTCAATGCTGACTGCTAGTACAGTATCTTGCTCAGATTATTTAGATACCGAGCCTATTACAGATAGAGCAGTTCCTCTTTCTGATACACCATATACTAAAGCTTCCGAAGCAGAAGACTTAATGACTGCATTATATTCGGATTTTGGAAATGAGTATTGGCAATTAGATTACTTTTTTAATGGAGATGCTCAAGCAGATACTGCATATACAGGAGGTGACAATCCACAAAACATGCAACAAGGTGAATACCGTATCATCGCAACAAATACAAACGTAGCAAGAGATTGGAAATATCTTTACGGTTTTATCAATAACTGTAATAAAGTTTTAAATTATGTAGATAACATTGCAGATCCTGCACTGACTAGTGCAAGAAAAAATGAAATGAAGTCTGAAGCGGCTATTTTAAGAGCTTTATATTATTTTCATGCGGTACAATTATGGGGAGATGTTCCTTTAGTTACTAAAGCAGTTATAGGAGTGAATTCAGAAAACTTTGAAGAAGTATACAGCCAAGTATATCCTAAAAGAGCAACAACCGCTGAAATATACACTCAAATTATTACAGATTTAGAAGGAGCTCTAGCTAGTGCACCAAGTGCATCAAATAAATTCAAAGCCAACAAAGGTTTTGCATTGGCATTATTAGCAAAAGTAAATGCAACTAAACCATCTCCTGATTATACTAAAGTAGTTTCTTACACGGATCAATTAATGACTCTAGGCTATAGCTTAGTTCCTACTTATGATCACTTGTTTGATGGATCTCATGAAGCAAATGCAGAATCTATTTTTGAAGCAAATGGAAACGGTGGAAACGTTTGGGCTTGGGGAACTTTCATGTTTGTGGGAAATGATTGGAAAAAATTTAATACACCTTCTAATGATGTTGTAAAATCTTTTGATGATGAGGGAGATGTAATTAGAAAGCAATCTTCTGTAACTTTTGATAATGTAGGTTGGGCGGATAACTATTGGCCAAGTAGCCATTATCCTTTCATGAACAAAATGAGATTAACAGATGGTAATCAAAATTTTTATGTTGCCAGATATGCAGATTTGCTGTTAATTAGAGCAGAAGCAAAAGTAAATCTAGGAGATTATATAGGTGCTGCAGCGTTGGTAAATCAAGTAAGAGCTAGAGTAAATTTGCCAAATATAACAATTTCTAGTAAAGAAGATGGTATTAATAAAATCTTAAAAGAAAGAAAATTAGAACTTGCTTTTGAAGGAGAACGTTGGTTTGATCTTAAGAGAACTGGCAAAGCTGTAGAAATTCTTAGCAATAGAAAAGATGGAAATGGAAATGTTATAAGTTTTGCAAAAAATATTAATCAAAATCGTTTATTATGGCCTATTCCTCAATCTCAGATTGATAATAATCCTAATTTAACTCAAAACGCTGGTTATTAATCTTATATCAAATTAGAATTTATATAACCTTATTCTAAAAAAATTGCTGCGCATATTATCGTGCAGCAGTTTTTTTGAATATCAAAAATAAATGTTATGGTTCTAAAAAAAATGATCCCCGCCTTAGTTTTAGGCTCTATAGCTTCTCTTATCTCATGTAATTCTTTTACAAAAATAGAAGCTCCAAAAACAATAGAATATTGGCAAACGAATGCTGATGAAACTTTAAAACTTCAAAAACAAAACAATCTTGTTTTTGATAATCCACAAAATAATTTCCAAAACATTCTCATCAATCCTTCAGAAAAATTCCAAACTGTAGATGGTTTTGGGTATACTCTTACCGGAGGAAGCGTAGAGGTAATCAATCAATTATCTCCAGCGAAGAAAAAAGAACTTCTTCAAGATATTTTCGGAAAATCAGAACAATCCATAGGTGTAAGTTATCTTAGATTAAGCATTGGTGCATCAGACCTTAACAGTTCTGTCTTTTCTTATGATGATGTTCCCGCAGGTCAAACAGACGAAGACCTGAGCGAATTCAGCTTAGCTAAAGACCAACCAGTGATTGATATGTTAAAAGAAATTTTAGCCATTAATCCAGATATTAAAATTATTGGCGCACCTTGGTCACCACCTATTTGGATGAAGGACAACGGAAAAAGCATAGGAGGAAGCCTGAAAACTGAATATTATCAAGTTTATGCAGAATATTTCGTGAAATATATTCAGGAAATGAAGAAAAATGGAATCACCATTGATGCCATTACTCCTCAAAACGAACCATTGCATCCTGGGAACAACCCTAGTATGTATATGACTGCAGAACAACAAAGAGATTTCATAAAAAACAATTTAGGTCCTGCTTTTAGAGCAGCCAATATTGCTACAAAAATAGTGTTGTATGACCATAATTGCGATAAACCAGAATATCCTATTACCATTCTCCAAGACCCAGAAGCTGCACAATATGTAGACGGATCAGCGTTTCACCTTTATGCAGGAGATGTTTCAGCTCTTGGTGTTGTAAAGAACGCTTTTCCAAATAAAAATCTGTATTTCACAGAACAATGGACGGGTTCTACAGGAACTTTTGCAGGAGATTTTATTTGGCACACCAAAAATGTAATCATAGGAACGATGAGAAATTGGAGCAAAATTGCATTAGAATGGAATTTAGCAAATGACGCACAATTCCAACCTTTTACTCCAGGAGGTTGTACTCAATGTAAAGGAGCAATCACTATCAATTCCTCTGATTCTTACACTAAAAATGTAGCGTATTATATTATTGCTCACGCTTCTAAATTTGTACCTCAAAATTCACAAAGAATAGGTTCTACACAAGCAGGAAATTTAAGTACATTAGCGTTTAAAACGCCAGAAGGCAAAATAGCTTTAATCGTTTTAAACGAAGGAGCAGAAGTTGAAAATTTTAATATTACCTTTGATGGTAAATCTGTAGCAACTTCATTACCATCTAATTCAGTGGCTACCTACACTTTTTAAAAATAAAATTTATGAAAAAAATATTTCTTTCAATTTTTTTAGCAGGATTGGGAATAAATATTTCTGCACAGAAATCAATCGACCAAAAAGTTACAGAGCTGATGGCGAAAATGACTTTGGAAGAAAAAATAGGACAGCTTAATCAATACAATGATGATATTACAGCAACCGGTCCTATTACGAAAGATGCGGACAAAGCAGGTCAAGTTCGTGCAGGGAAACTAGGCTCTATTTTAAATGCTGTAGGTACTAAAAACACTAAAAACTGGCAAGACCAAGCCATGCAATCTCGTCTTAAAATTCCTTTACTTTTTGGGCAAGATGTTATTCATGGTTTTAGAACTACTTTTCCTATTCCATTAGGCGAAACCGCTACTTGGGATATGAATTTAATTGAGAAATCTGCTAGAATTGCAGCCATTGAAGCTTCAGCCTATGGAATTCATTGGACTTTTGCACCAATGGTAGATATAGGAAGAGATCCAAGATGGGGACGTGTAATGGAAGGAGCTGGTGAAGACACCTATTTAGGAATATTAGTAGGAAAAGCTAGAGTAAAAGGTTTCCAAGGAAATGGCTTAGGAAATAAAGATGCAGTAATGGCTTGCGCTAAACATTTTGCAGCTTATGGAGCTGCTGTTGGCGGAAGAGATTACAATTCTGTAGATATGAGCCTTAGACAGTTGCACGAAACGTATTTGCCACCTTTCAAAGCGGTGTCTGACATAGGAGTAGCTACTTTTATGAATTCTTTTAATGATATCAACGGGATTCCTGCCACTGGAAATAAATACATCCAAAGAGACTTATTAAAAGGCGCTTGGAATTTCCAAGGATTTGTGGTTTCTGACTGGGGAAGCATTGGCGAAATGATTCCTCATGGCTTTGCAAAAGACAATAAAGATGCTGCTCTGAAAGCAATTATCGCGGGAAGTGATATGGATATGGAAAGCCGTTCTTACACTAATCATTTAGCAGAATTGGTAAAAGAAGGAAAAGTAGATATTCAATTAATAGATGATGCGGTTCGCAGAATTTTGACTAAAAAATATGAACTTGGACTTTTTGATGACCCTTATCGTTTCATCAATGAAAAGAGAGAAAAAGAACAAGCCAATAATCCAGAACACAGAAAATTTGCTAGAGAAATTGGTTCAAAAAGTATTGTTTTACTAAAAAATGAAAATCAATTATTACCACTTTCCCCTACCACTAAAAAAGTGGCCATTATTGGTCCATTTGCGAAAGCTACAGTAGAAAATCACGGCTTCTGGTCTATCGCTTTTCCAGATGATAGTCAAAGAATTGTAACTCAGTTTGACGGAATTAAAGCTCAGCTTGATAAAAATTCAGAATTGCTTTATGCTAAAGGTTGTAACGCAAATGACAATGATAAATCTCTATTTGCAGAAGCGGTAGAAACAGCCAAGAAAGCAGACGTAGTGATTATGACTTTAGGCGAAGGCCATGCAATGAGCGGCGAAGCAAAAAGCAGAAGCAATATCCATTTTTCTGGAGTTCAGGAAGATTTATTGAAAGAAATTGCCAAAACAGGAAAACCAATTATTTTAATGATTAATGCCGGTCGTCCTTTGGTTTTTGATTGGGCTTCAGAAAACATTCCTACCATTGTTTACACTTGGTGGTTAGGTACAGAAGCTGGAAATTCTATTGCAGATGTACTTTTCGGGAAAATAAATCCTGGAGGTAAATTGCCAATGACTTTTCCTAGAAATGAAGGTCAAATTCCGATTTATTACAACTATTATAACACAGGAAGACCTGCAAAAAATAACACCGATAGAAACTATGTTTCTGCATACATCGATTTGGATAACGACCCAGCTTATCCATTTGGTTTCGGCTTGAGTTATACCACTTTCAAATATTCAGACTTTAATCTAAGTTTAACTGAATTAAAAGGAAATCTAACACTTAATGCTTCAATAAAAGTTACCAATTCTGGAAATTATGACGGAGAAGAGGTGGTACAATTGTACATCAGAGATTTAGTAGGAAAAGTAGTTCGTCCTGTAAAAGAACTGAAAGGTTTTCAAAAAATATTCTTGAAAAAAGGAGAAAGCAAAACCGTTTCTTTTAACATTACACCAGAAGATTTAAAATTCTATGATGATGAACTCAATTTCGATTGGGAATCAGGAGAATTTGACATCATGATAGGAACCAATTCTGCTCAGGTACAAACCAAAAGAGTAAATTGGGAAAAATAACATCCTTAAAAAATTAACCTTATAAGAAATAAATCTTAAAGGGAATTAAAATGAAAAAATCAATCAGCGTATTCTTATTATTGACCATTCAATTATTGATGGCAAATGTTTCTTTACCATATATTTTCTCAGACAATATGGTGTTGCAGAGAAATTCTAAAATTCCAGTTTGGGGTTTTGCATCACCTCATGAAAAAGTGTCGGTAAATTTTAAAAATCAAACCCAATCCACTGTTGCTGACCAAAATGGCAATTGGAAAGTAAATTTAGACCAAGAAAAAGAAGGTGGTCCTTTTACATTGACGATTAAAGGAAATAATGAAATTGTTTTCAAAAATGTTTTGGTAGGAGATGTTTGGTTATGTAGTGGACAAAGCAATATGGAGTGGGCGCTTTCGTCTTCTGAAGGCTATAAAGAGGAATTAAATCAAAAAGAGTTTCCGCTCATTAGACATATTAAAATTGAGAGAAAAATAAATTCTTTGCCTCAAAATAACCTTGCGAAAACAGAATGGAATGTTGCGAATGCTTCCACTATTGGAGATTTTTCTGCAGTAGCCTATTTTTTTGCTAAAAAAATGTATCACGACAGACAAGTTCCTATAGGAATCATTAATTCTTCTTGGGGCGGAACTGTAATCGAAGCGTGGATTCCTAAAAACGCATTCGAGCAATCGCCTTATTTCAAAGAAATGATTGCCAATATGCCACAAATAGACATAGAAAGTCTTCAACAGAAAAATTTCGAGGCTAAAACTGCTTTTTTTGAGAAAAAACTGAACGCTAAAATTGCAGATTTTAATCGAGAACAATTCTTGAGTGCAGAGTATAACGCTTCTGTTTTAAAAGATTTATATGTTCCAAAAGCTTGGGAACAACAAGGTTTCGAAGGTTTAGACGGAGTAGCTTGGGTTAGAAAAACCATTGTTCTCTCAGACGAAGATCTTGCCGGAAATGCGGTGCTGTATTTAGGGAAAATTGATGACGAAGACCTTACTTATTTTAATGGAAAATTAGTAGGGCAAATGAAACAATGGTCAGATGATAGAATTTATAACATTCCGAAAGAAATTTTAAAGAAAGGAGAGAATATTATTGCAGTAAAGGTTAATGACACTGGTGGTGGCGGTGGTTTGTGGAGTAATGATGATGAGGTGAAATTAGTCACCGCTCAAAAAAGTATTCCATTGGCAGGAAATTGGAAATTTGCTGTAGAAAAAATTTATGCAGCCATCAATCAAAATGAATTTCCTTCTTTGATTTACAATGCCATGATTCACCCGATTGAGGATTTCAAAATCTCGGGAATGCTCTGGTACCAAGGAGAATCAAATGCAGAGAGAGCTTATGAATATAACCAAAGTTTCCCATTATTGATTAACAGTTGGAGACAGAAATTTGGAGAAAACTTACCTTTTTATTTCGTTCAATTAGCCACTTTTAATACTAAAGGAGACAGTAATGAAGGTTGCGATTGGTGTGAAGTACGAGATGCTCAACTGAATACTACCAAAATGAAAAACACAGGAATGGTAGTAACTACCGACGTTGGAAATCCGAATGATATTCACCCAAGAAATAAAAAAACAGTAGGTGAAAGATTGGCTAATTTAGCATTGAATAATGGTCTGAAAAGCCCAATTTATCAAAAATCAACGGTAAAAGGAAATAAAATTACCATCAGCTTTAATACGAAGGAAAAATTAGTTTCTAAAAATAATGAAATCTTAAAAGGTTTTGAAATTGCAGGAAATGATCAAAAATTCTATCCAGCAAAAGCAGAAATTAAGAAAAATAAAATTGTAGTTACATGCGAAAAGGTAAGCAATCCCGTTGCTGTAAGATATGGCTGGAAAGGAGATGACTCAGAAATTAATCTTTTCACCGAAAAAGGATTACCTATAGCGCCTTTTAGAACAGATTCTTTCAAACTTTCTACAGAAAACAAAAAATATCAGTTCGAGTTAAAATAATTTTCATCAAGAATTAAAAATATGAAAACAAAAAACATTTCTACCATTTTGTTTATACTTTTTGCATCGTTTTTATTCTCACAAACCATTGATGTGATGAGTTTTAACATCAGATTGGCAAGTGTAGATGATGGGGGAAATCACTGGAACATCAGAAAAGATAAAGTAAAAGACCTTATTTCTTATTACGAAGCAGATTTTGTAGGACTACAAGAAGCGCAGAAACCTCAGATTGATTATTTATTAGATAACAACTCTGCCTATGGTTTTTTAGGAAGACCGAGAACAGAGGAACCGAATGCAGAATTTTCATGTATTTTTTATCTAAAAAGCAAATATAAAGTTCTGGAACAAAATACATTTTGGCTTTCAGAAAACCCTGAAAAATCAGGAAAATCTTGGGACGCAGCATATCCTAGAATCGTTACGTATGCTCTTTTTGAAAATATAAAAACCAAAAAGAAAGTTTGGGTGCTGAATACGCATTTTGATCATGTAGGTGTAATTGCGAGACAGAAGTCTGCAGAAATCATTCTGGAAAAAATTAAAACCTTGCAGAAGAAAAGAAATGTTCCTGTAGTTCTTACAGGTGATTTTAATTCTGTAGAAAGTGATTCATGGATGAAACCGCTTTTTGAAAATTTACAAGAAGCAAGAATCAATAGTGTTACAAAACCTTACGCCGAAAAAGCAACTTGGAATGGTTTTAAATTCAATGAAAAACCTAGCGAACAAATAGATTTTATTTTTAGTTCAAAAAACAATACGAAAGTTTTAAAATACAGAACGATTACAGACTTTTATGACTATAAATATCCGTCTGATCATTTTCCTATAGTAGCAAAAATACAATTGAAATAGGTTATGAAAAATTATAAATTTTTACTCATAATTTCCTTTTTTTCATTTCTTTTTTTTAGTTGTGGCGGCAGCAGTTCAGGTTCTTCAGAGCCAGTTGTAACTACACCTACTAATTTAGTAATCAATAAAATAATTGTGGGTTCTTCTGCTACTATGCCAAATGGTGATGGAACAGGTGTGGTAAATTTTACCGCTTCTGCAAACAATGCCAAAGAATATAAAATGTCAGTAGACGGAGAAATTCTTACCTCTACCACAGGTAACTTCACTTATACATTTAAGCAATCTGGGACTAATGAACATACCGTTTATGTTTCGGCATATAATGGAGATAAATCTATTTCTGGTAGCACAAAACTAACGGTGTATGTCATTCCAAAAGCAGTTTTTTTTGATGAATTTAATGTTGATGGAGCGCCAGATTCTTCTAAATGGGGCTATGATTTAGGAAACAGTAATGGTTGGGGAAATAATGAGGCGCAATATTATACCAATAGAACCCAAAATGCTATAGTAAGTAACGGAACTCTTAAAATTAATTTAATCAAAGAATCGTACCAAGGTTACAATTATACCTCAGCAAGACTACTTTCTAAAGGAAAATATTCTATGAAATATGGAAAAGTAGAAATTAGAGCTAAAATTCCATCTGGTGGTGGGACTTGGCCTGCACTTTGGATGTTAGGAGATAATATCGATTCTGTGGGTTGGCCTGCTTGTGGAGAAATAGACATCATGGAACATGTAGGAAACCAATTAAATAGAATTTTTGGAACCCTTCATTATCCTGGTCGTTCTGGTGGAAATGCATATGGTACAAGTGTTATGATTCCAAATGCAACTACAGAATTCCACATTTACAGTATGGAATGGAATGCAAGTACTATAAAAATCTATGTAGACAATCAATTGTTCTTTACTTACAATAATAATGCAAATTCACCATTCAATCAGAATTTTTTCTTCATTATGAATGTAGCAATGGGAGGTAATTTTGGGGGAACCATAGATCCGAATGTGACTAACGCAACTATGGAAGTAGATTACATTAGAGTATATCAATAAAAATTTAAATTTATGTTTTTAAAAAAATCATATCTATTCATTTGGGCGATTGCCAGTATGATTGCAATGGCGTATTGCTCTAGAAGTACTTCGTCACCTACGCCAGAACCGCCCAAACCTACTCCTACCAATGATGTAGAAGTATGGCTTACTAAAGGAGATCAGTCTGTAAAACTTCAGAAACAAAATACTATTCTTGGTTTTACTACTAACTCTAATTCTTATCAAAATATTCAGATAGACGAAAGCCAAACTTATCAAACAGTTGACGGATTTGGTTATACTTTAACAGGAGGTAGTGTAGAAGTTATTAATAGTCTTACTGCTACTAGAAAACAAGAACTCTTACAAGAACTCTTTAGCAGTAACGCTAATTCTATTTCTATAAACTATCTTAGATTAAGTATAGGTGCTTCTGATCTTAATAGCAGCGTATTTTCTTACAATGATCTTCCTGCAGGAGAAACAGATCCTACGTTGTCAAAATTCAGTTTAGAAAAAGACCGTCCTTTAATTGATATGTTAAAACAAATTCTTGCCATAAATCCTAATATTAAAATTATGGCAACTCCTTGGTCTGCTCCACTTTGGATGAAAGATAACGGAAGTTCTATGGGAGGAAGCCTAAAAGAAGAATATTTCGGTGTATATGCACAATATTTTGTGAAATACATCACCGCTATGAAAAATGAAGGCATTACCATAGATGCCATTACACCACAAAATGAACCATTAAATCTTAAAAATAATCCTAGTATGGTAATGACTGCTGAAAAGCAAGCAGAGTTTATAAGAAAACATCTAGGACCAGCTTTTAAAACTGCTAATATTTCTACTAAAATTGTAGCATTTGACCATAACTGTGATACACCATATTATCCAATTGCTGTTTTGTCAGATAAAGATGCAAATCCATATATTGATGGAACCGCTTTTCACTTATATGGCGGTTTTATTACAGCTCTTGGAGATATAAAAGCTACTTTCCCTACTAAAAATATATATTTTACAGAACAGTGGACTTCTTCTACTGGTGATTTTGGTGGAGACTTAAAATGGCACCTGAAAAATGTAATTATAGGTTCCATGAGAAACTGGAGTAAAATTGCTTTAGAATGGAATTTAGCCAATAATTCTCAGTTTAAACCTCATACTGAAGGTGGTTGTAACATGTGTAAAGGTGCAATTACCATAAACTCTTCAGAAAACTTCGAGAGAAACGTAGGCTATTACATCATTGCTCACGCTTCTAAGTTTGTTCCACAGAATTCTATAAGAATTGCAAGCTCTCAGTCAGGAAACCTTAATAACGTAGCTTTCAAGAGAGCCGATGGTAAAATTGTTTTGATTGTAGAAAATGATGGAGGCGCACCAGAAACATTCAATATTAAAATTAATGGAAAAATTGCAACTACATCTTTAGATGCAGGAGCAGTAGCTACCTATATTTTCTAATTTTTTAAAATAAAAAAATGAAAAGTAATGCAGTAATAATCATGTCTGTCTTGGCATTTAGTGTAGGTTTTGCACAGCAAAAGAAAACACTTAAAGACGTTTCGATATATACTACTGCCAAAAACCAAACTGAAAAGTTTGTACCCAGTAAAGGCAGTTTTCAGAATTTTCCTCAGCCGAAGGAAACAGATATTTGCGTTTTTGTAGATCCAGATTTTAAGTACCAAAAAATCACAGGAATTGGTGGAGCCATTACAGATGCCTCTGCAGAAACCTTTTATAAATTGCCTCAAGACAAGCAAAAAGAATTTTTAGAAGCCTATTTTGGCAAAAATGGCTTACAGTATAACTTGATTAGAACCAGCATGAATTCTAGTGATTTCAGCAGTGGAAGTTATACCTATGTAGAAGAAAATGACAAGGCGCTTAAAACCTTCAATATACAACATGATGAGCAATATAAAATCCCGATGATTAAGGAAGCTCAAAAAATGATTGGCAAAAATTTCAAATTTTATTTCAGTCCGTGGTCTCCACCAGCTTGGATGAAAGATAACAATAATATGTTGAGAGGCGGTAAACTTAAAAAAGAATACTATCAACCTTGGGCAAATTATTACGTTAAATTCATCAAAGAATATGAAAAAAGAGGAATTCCAGTTTGGGGACTTTCTGTACAAAACGAACCTATGGCTACTCAGACTTGGGAATCTTGTATCTATACCGCCGAAGAAGAAGCAGAATTTTTAGGAAAATATCTAGGACCTACTCTTTGGAAAAACGGCTACAAAAATAAAGAAGTCATCATTTGGGACCATAATAGAGATTTATTATACCAAAGAGCTACCACTACATTAAGTGATCCTTTGGCGAATAAATACGCTACAGGAATAGGTTTCCACTGGTACGAAACATGGACAAAATCTCAACCGCTATTCGAAAATGTAGAAGAAACCGCAAAAGCTTTTCCTAATAAGTTTCTCATCTTCACCGAAGGTTGTGTAGAAAAATTTAAATTCGAGGAAATCTACGATTGGAGATTAGGCGAAATTTATGGTAAAAACATGATTAATGATTTTAACAACGGAATTTCTGCTTGGACAGATTGGAACATTCTTTTAGATGAAAAAGGAGGTCCAAATCATGTAGGCAATTTCTGTTTCGCACCGATTATCGCAGACACCAGAACCGGAGAATTACATTACACCGCAGAATATTATTACATAGGACATATTTCTAAATATGTACAAATGAACGCAAGAAGGCTAGGAACCGTTACCAATAGAGATTTTCTGATTTCTACTTCATTTATGAATCCGAACGGACAAATGGTGGTAGTAGTAATGAATTCTTCTGACCAAGAAACCCAATACAATCTTTGGATAGAAGGTCAGTCTGTCAGCGTAAAATCACCCGCAAATTCTATACAAACTATAGTTATTTGATTCGTTTTTCAGACCAAGGCGCATCCTAGGATGCGCCTTTTTTATTTATTTTGTATTTTTATTGGCTCAAAATATTTTTCAGATGAAGAAAGAAGAAGTTTCTCAGTTCTATGACCAGTTCTCCGAAAGACAAATAAAAATAGGAGTTAATGAAAGATTGATTTTTTTGTTTAAACAACTTAAAAAATTAGGACTTACTAAAAAATCTAAAATTTTAGAACTGGGTTGTGGAGTGGGAGCTTTTACCTATTTACTTTCTAAAAAAGTAGAAAAAGGTTATATAGAAGCAGTAGATTTAAGCGAAAAAAGTATAGAAAACGCACAAAAAAACATCCAAAAAAATAACGTTCAACTTTTTGTAGGAGACGTGGTGCATTATCAACCCCAAGAATCTGATTTTGATTTCATCACACTGTTAGATGTTATAGAGCATATTCCAATAGAAGAGCATTTTAATTTGTTTAAAAACATCAGCACTTATATTTCAGAAAAATCTCTTTTACTCATCAATATTCCAAATCCAGAATATATTAAATATCTTCATCAGCATCAGCCAGAATCACTACAAGTGATAGACCAACCCATCGAATTGCCAACTTTAGTAGAAAATCTTGATAAAAATAATCTAGAGATGGTTTTCTTTCAGAAATATGGAATTTGGGAGCAAGAAGATTATCATCTTTTTGTAGTGAGAAAAAAAAGAGAATTTAAACTTCATCATCTTGCAGATGAAAGAACATTAACCCAGAAAATCACTAAAAAACTTCGTCAGAAATTAGACTTCATAAAATTTTCTTAACAATCAGGATTACTCATCCACAAATTCAATTTTTTTAGAAATTAAACACTATTTTTGGAGTTTCAATTATAGAAATGTCAGATATTATTCAACTTTTACCAGATCATGTTGCCAATCAGATTGCTGCAGGAGAAGTAGTGCAGAGACCTGCTTCTATTGTTAAGGAATTGCTAGAAAACGCCATAGATGCTGGTGCTACTAAAATAGAACTGATTGTAGAAGAAGCGGGCAGAAATCTCATAAAAGTAGCAGATAACGGAAGCGGAATGTCTGAAACCGATGCGAGAATGGCGTTCGAAAGACACGCTACTTCTAAAATTAGAACTACTGAAGATATTTTTCATATCGCTACTAAAGGTTTTCGTGGTGAAGCTTTGGCTTCTATTGCTGCGGTAGCTCAGGTAGAACTCAAAACAAAAAAACAAGATGCAGAAATAGGAACCGTTATCTACATAGAAGGTGGAGAATTACAATTTCAGGAACCTGCACAAACTACAGAAGGCGCTGTTTTTTCGGTGAAAAATTTGTTTTTTAATGTTCCAGCGCGTAGAAAATTTCTGAAATCCAACAATATAGAATTCAGACATATTATAGATGAATTCCAAAGAGTAGCATTGGCTCACGAAAATTTAGAGTTTTCGCTCTATCATAATGATGAGGTGATTTTTAACCTCAGAAAAGGAAGCCAAATGCAGAGAATTGTAGATATTTTCGGTAGAAAATTGCATCCTCTTTTGGTTCCTATCAAAGAAGATTTAGGTTGGGTAAAACTCAATGGTTTCGTGGGAAAACCAGAAGCAGCTAAAAAATCTAGAGGCGAACAGTTTTTCTTTGTCAATGGAAGATATTTTAGAAGTCCGTACTTAAATAGAGCGGTTCAGGAAGCTTTTGAAGGACTGTTGCAAAGCAATTACAGCCCGAGTTTTTTCTTGTATTTGGATCTTGACCCAGAAAAAATAGATGTCAACATACATCCGCAAAAAACAGAGGTAAAATTCGAAGATGAGAACCTTATTTTTGCATTGATTCGTTCTACAATTAAAAAATCTTTGGGAATTTATAATGTAGCGCCAAGTCTAGATTTTGAGCGAAATGAACAAATGGATTCATTTTTTCCGCCAAAAGTAGATGCTGCGAAAAGCTATCACGCTCCTGGAATTCATATCGACAGAAATTTTAATCCGTTTAAAGACCAAATTCCTTCTAAAATTAATGATACAGCGATGGTAAATCTTACCGAAATGTATCAACAAGAATCATCAGCTTTGCCATCTAAAATTAACCTTTTTGATGAAGAAGACGATGATTTAGAAGAAGATTTACTCAGATTGCCAAATGGTTATTGGCTTTTTAATAAAGACCACAGGACGTTGATGCTCGATTTGGGAAGAATTCACCAAATTGTCTTAGCCGAAAACCGTAAAAATGTTTCTAAAAGTAAGAAAAGCCAAAGTTTGCTATTTTCTTTAGAATATCATTTAAATGAAATTGAGAAAAATAAGTTTCGTTCGATTAAAAAATACTTGCCGGATTTAGGTTTCGATATTGTTTTGGCACAAGATAATGTGCTGAGAATAAATGCAGTGCCTGAAGATGTGAAAGAATCTCAAGTGATTAAATTTTTAGAAAATCTCTTCGAAATTTTAGAATATAAAACCGAAGAAGAATTTTTAGAAAATTATGATAATCAGTGGATTAGAACCAATGCAAAATCTAAGTTTGATTTTCTGTATAAAGCTGAAGTGGAACAAATTTTGAAGGATTTCATTAAGCTAGGTTTCCCAGAGTTTACACCAAACGGAAACAGGACCTTTTTAGAAGTGCCTACAGAAGAATTGAAAAATAAATTTTAACACACCAAAACAATATGTTTCAAAATATAACACCCATCACCAAAAATATTATCATCCTGAATGTGATTGTTTTCATTCTAGCGATGCTTATTCCGCAATCCTATCAATATTTAGCGGCTTTTTTCCCTACATCTCCTTATTTTAAATCTTGGCAAATCATCACACACATGTTTATGCATGGAGGTTTTATGCACATTGCTTTTAATATGCTCACTTTTGCGAGTTTCGGGCCAGTTTTAGAGAGGTTTTTAGGAGAAAAGAAATTTGTTATTTTATATTTTCTTTCTGGTTTAGGTGCTTTTGCATTGTTTAATCTCTGGGAATATTATCAGTTATACAAAGATGCTAAACCGCTTATTGTAGAAGGTTTACAATTTTCGGATATTTTAAAGGGTGATTTTGGAAAATTTCCAGTAAGATTAGAAGGAAATGCACAGAATATTGTGAACATACTTTCTACACCGATGGTTGGAGCTTCTGGAGCTATTTTCGGAGTAATTGCGGCGTTTTCTTTGCTGTATCCTAATGCGGAAATGTTCATTATGTTTATTCCGTTTCCGATTAAAGCAAAGGTATTGTTTCCCATTTCTATTATAGTTTCTCTGTATCTAGGTTTTTCTGGAAGTGGAGGAAATATTGCACATTTCGCACATATCGGTGGCGCTTTAGTAGGCTATATTTTAGTGAAAGTTTGGGGTAGAAACAGATATAGAATTAATTAATCAGTGGGAATTTTCAGAAGTATTTTTACCGTTGCTCATGTAGTAATTGTGTTGCTTTTAGGAGCAACCATGCTTAATGCTTATATCCCACCAAAAGTATTTCCTTTACTCAATTTATTATCATTGGCATTTCCTTTTTTAATGATTGCCAATCTATTACTCTGTGTTTTCTGGATTTTTTCTTGGCGTACAAGAGCCTTTGTTTTTTTGCTGATTTCCACATTATTTTTAACTCCAGTAAGAAGATGGATTAATTATTCTGAGCCAAAAAGTGAGAAGGCAGATTTTAAAGTTCTTACCTTTAATAATAAGTTTGATGATTATGGGAAAGAAAAAGTAGAAAACTATATAAATTCTTTCGATGCTGATTTTATATTTTTACAGGAGTCAGGTTATTCTGTTGCCCAGAAATCAACATTCAGTAAGACAAAATATTTTTTTCATGGTCATCTCGTTAGTTTCTATTCTAAATATGAATTGTTAGAGAAAGGATCAATTCCTTTTTTAGAACATGGAGACGCAATATATGCTGATGTAATGATAAATGGAAAAATATTACGCTTTATAAATGTTTATCTAAAACCCTTTAGATTGCATAAATCAATGGTAAAACCTACAGAAAATTTAGATGAAAATACAGAAAAAGCCAAAAGTTTAGTGCGTAAATTTTTTCCAGTTTTTGCGGCTCATCAAACCCAGGTAGAAGTTTTAAAAAATTTTATAGAGAAATCTCCTTATCCTGTTATTTTGGCTGGTGATTTTAACTCGGTTCCTAATTCGTATGAGTATTACACTATTTCGGGAGTTTTGAAAGACTGTTTTTTAGAATCTGGGAAAGGATTTGGAACAAGTTTCCATGACTATAAAATTCCAATCAGAATAGATTATGTATTTTCTTCGGAGAATTTAAAATCTACCTATTACCAAGTTGACCGAAGTCAAAAACTGTCAGACCATTATCCCGTTTTTGCAGAATTTAGTTTTAAAAATTAAAAATGAAGAAATTAATCGTTTTACTAGCCAGCTTTATTTTAGTTTCTTGTTGGAAAAACAACAAAGAAGAAGAGCAATTTTATGCAGAAGACAATTCTCCTATTGATACCACTTTGGTAGATTCTGTAGTAGGACAAACTTCTTTTTCGGCGGTGAATTCTGCTATTGAAGATGCTAAAAAAGCGCCTGTTTTAAAACAAGACACCACTAAAACTCCCGAACAGAAATTGGCAGAAGAAAAGAAAAAAATAGAACAAAAAAAGAAATCAGAGCTAGAGAAAAAATTGGCTGAACAAAACGCTGCTAAAAATGCAGAAAAAGAAAAAGCTCAGCAAAAAAAAAAGTAAATGAATTAGTTACTCCAGAAAAAGGATAATTATTCTCTAAATTTTTAAGTTCTTTAAAAAAACAAAAAGTCTCAATTTCATGAGACTTTTTTTGATGTGATGTGAAATTAACCCTAAAATTTATTTTAGATATATGATTTTGTTGAAAGTGTTTTCGCCTTTTTCTACACTGATTACATACGCATCAGCATTTTCTGGGTTTAAATCAAATTGTACAACCAATTCGCCATTATTTGGAGTTAAAGTCTGGTTATAATAAACCGTATTCGTGAAATCTTCAACAGAAACTGTTACTGCATCAGTTAGTTTAGGCATCACTAATTTTACATGATTGCCTTCAATAGTGTATTCTGGTTTGAAAATTTCAGAAACTGGTGTCTTCTCAATTGAAGCATTAGTTTCGTCAATAGTAATTTTATATTTTTCGATTTTAGAATCAGATTCCGCTACTAAATAATACGTTCCTGCAGGAAAGTTTTTCAAATCATACGTTCTAGAAACCTCATCTTGTTTTCTCACTTTTTCAGCAAAAAGTTCTCCTTGCTTGTCATTGTAAACATATAGCGCAACATTTTTTGCATTCGTCATCTGAAAGCTTAGTTTTTTAGCATTGATGTTGTCAATAGAGATAGAGAAATCTTTGTCATTGGCCATTACATTTGCCGAAATAAATAGAAATCCTATAAGGAAGCTGAATTTTAATAAATTTTTCATAATTATAATTGTTAGTGTGTTAGTCAATTAAGTACAGTGCAAATCTAGACTTGAAATTTGGGTTATTTTACAAGATAATTTTCTTATATGTGTTCTATTTTAACATTAATACAAAATTAACATTAACTTAAAGATAAAATAGTATATTTGTAAATCGAAATAGAACAAAATGAAGCAGACAAGTCCTACATATGAAGCAGTTAACCCCAATATTGGAAGTAGTTTTTCTTGTTTCAAATTCCTTCAAAATGAAAATTTAAAATCTAATTTTTGGCACTATCACCCAGAAATAGAATTGGTTTTTGTAGGTGGAGGTTCAGGAAAAAGACAAATTGGAAGCACCATTTCTTATTTTACTAAAGGAGATTTGGTTTTAATAGGCAGTAATTTGCCGCATTGTGGTTTAACCAATGAAAATACTAGAAATGAGTATGAAATTGTAGTTCAGTTTTTGCCTGATTTTTTAGGACCTCACATCTGGAAAACTCCTGAAATGAAGAAAATAACAAATTTATTAGATGCTTCAAAAGGTGGAATTGTGTTTGGTGAATCGGTTAAAAAATCTTTGGAAAGTAAAATTTTAGAAATGTATGAGGCGACTTCACTGGACAAATTGATTAAATTTTTAGAAATTTTAAATGTTCTTGCCAATACCGAAGATTTCCAAATTCTAAATGCTGGAAATTTCTATATTCAAACTCAAGTGGAAGATAATGAGAGAATTAACCTCATTTTCAATCATGTGAAAAATAAATTCAAAGAGCAAATTACTTTAGAAGAAGTGGCAAATCTCGCCAATATGACGGAGCCTTCTTTTTGCAGATATTTTAAAAAAATTACCAATAAAACGTTTACACAATTCGTGAATGAATATCGTATCATTCACTCTATGAAATTGTTGGCAGAGAAACCATTGAGTATTAATGAGATATGTTACGAAAGCGGATTTAATAATTTCAGTTATTTCAATAAAACTTTTAAAGAATATACGCAAAAAAGTCCTTCTCAATATCGAAAAGAGTTTAAAAATATTATTGAATAAAACTTTTAGAAGCAATAAAAAACTCCCGAAAATCAATTTTAGGGAGTTTGTATTTTTATGAAATTAAATTTGAAATTATTTAAAATTTACATCAGCATTCTTTGAGCCTTTTTCACGCCTTCTACTAAAACATCTACCTCTTCTAAAGTGTTATACACCGCAAAACTCGCTCTCACCGTTCCTGCAATTTTGAAAAACTCCATAATTGGTTGTGTACAGTGATGCCCCGTTCTTACAGCAATTCCCAGTTTATCCAGAATCATTCCTACATCCGAAGCAATTCCTATTCCTTCTAAATTAAAAGAAACTACACTGGTTCTATTCGCTTTTTCGCCGTAAATTTTGAGACCATCTATTTCTAGAAGTCTTTTTTGAGCATAATTTAGCAGTTCATTTTCATGATTTCTGATATTTTCTACGCCTACTTTTTTCATAAAATCTATGGCGGCTCCTATTGCAATATTTCCGCCAACATTTGGTGTTCCAGCTTCGAATTTAAAGGGAAGTGCAGCATAAGTGGTTTTCTCAAAACTACAAGTAGCAATCATCTCACCACCACCATGAAAAGGCGCTAATTTTTCTAAAATTTCTTCTTTTCCGTACAGAATTCCAACTCCCATTGGTGCGTACATTTTGTGACCAGAAAATGCAAAAAAATCGCAGTCTAATTTCTGAACATCAATCTCGAAATGTGGTACAGATTGCGCTCCGTCAATCATCATGAGTGCAGAAGAATTTTTTCTCACTTTTGCGATGATTTCTTCAATAGGATTAATGATTCCTAATGCGTTAGAAACATGATTTACGGATACAATTTTGGTTTTTTCTGAAAGGTTTTTGTCTAAAAAATCGAGTTGAAGTATTCCGTTTTCGTCCATCGGAATTACTTTCAATTTTGCTCCCGTTCTTTCGCAAAGCATTTGCCAAGGAACAATATTGGAGTGATGTTCTAAGTAACCGATGATGATTTCGTCATCTTTTTTTAAGAAATTAGAATTTCCCAAAGCATAAGCAACTAAATTGATGCTTTCGGTAGTTCCTCTGGTGAAAATCACCTCATAATCATGCTTTGCATTAATGAAATGTTGTATTTTTTTTCTGGAATTTTCCATTTCTTCTGTTGCCAATTGAGACAAAGTGTGAATTCCTCTGTGTACATTCGCATTGATTTCTTCATAATATTTTTTCCAAGTTTCAAGTACAGAAATTGGCTTTTGAGAAGAAGCTGCATTGTCTAAATAAACCAATGGTTTACCATTAACTTGCTGCTGAAGAATAGGAAACTGTCTGCGTATTTCTTTTATATTGAACATTGTAAATTTTCTTTAAACCGCAAAAGCAACAAATTTTTTATTTTTAAGTTTTTACAAAAGAAGAAAAAGCGAGTTGAATTTCACTTTTTTTACTTTTGAATTGCTTGTTTTCAATATTTTCTTTTGTCTCTTTTGTGGTAAATCATTTAAGTAAAAAATAAAACCACTCTAAAACTTGTTTAGAATGGTTCAAAATTACGGAATTAATTATTAAAAATTCTAATAATTTCTTCTATTGCTTTAATTGGCAAACGTTTTCACAGCATTTTCGGCTAAAAACGCAGCTTGTACAGAACGGCCTTTATCGTCTTTGGCTTCATTGTTAAACTTGCCAGTTCTTACCACTACCATATTTTTTTCAGGAATTACGATGATTAATTGGCTGGTAAATCCCCAGAAATGATAATATTTATAAGGGGCATCATTATTAATCCAAATTCCCAAGCCATAGATTCCATTAGAGTGTTGAGTTGGAGTAATCATTTTTTGAATGTAGGTAGAATCAATCAGTTGTTTTCCGTTCCAACTTCCTTTTTGGAGCATCAGTTGTCCTAATTTTGCATAATCACGAGGAATAGCATTGATACAACAGAACGTTTTTTCCATTTTATTGTCTTCATCCACATTCCAGTAAGCGTCTGATTCCATTCCTAGAGGTTTCCAAAGTTTTTGAGAAGCATATGCAGAAAGCGGAATATTTACGGCCTTTCTTATGGCAAATCCCAATAATTGCGTAGCACCAGATTGGTATTCGAATCTGCTTCCTGGTTTTGCCTCAAATTGAGGAGATTTTAAGAGTGCTTCTGCCATGTTTTTACCGTAATAAATTCTAGGATTTTGTAAAAACGGATTTCTGTAATCTTCATCCCAATAATAGCCAGCTTCCATTGCGGCTAAATCTCTTAAGGTTAACTCGTTACCGTGTTCTACTTCGTTAAAATTAGGATAGAAATCTGCAAATTTTTGATTTTCTGATTGTATTTTGTGGTCTTCTATTGCCAATCCCATCAATAAAACGGTGATGGCTTTTGCCATAGAAAAAGAATTGGTTTGCGTGGTAGGTTTGTACTCTCCGAAGTATTCTTCATGGACTAATTTTCCATCTTTTATGACCAAAAATGAAGCAGAATGGGTAGATTTTAAATTGTCAACGATGTTTTTCGGTAAATAAATTTTATTGTATAAAGAATTTTTTTGCCAAGGTTGTGCAACTCCTTTTTCTATATTTCTAGACGGAAAATCTACACCATCATCTATGGTAGCACTGGTTTCCCCTTTAAGATAAGTAAGCGCAATCGCATTAAAAAGATGTTGATAATTAAAAGCATAAGCCAGCGCAATAACTGCTGCTATAAAAAGTAGAATTCCAAAAAAGAGGTTCTTAAGAGTTTTCATAAATCATTTTTTTCAAATTTAAAAAATATTTCAAAGCAAAATTATTTTCACTATAAATATGATAAAACTCAGTGATATAAATCATTTTGGGCGTTTTCCTGAAAATAATATCTTAGCCACCATAACAAACAAAAAAAATAACAATGAGAAAATTACTATTTTTAGCTGGGCTATTATTTACCGTAAGCTTAAGTGCCCAAAATTGGCAAGTTAGATTAAGAGGTGTAGCTGTTCAACCGAACGAAAAATCTGAAGTAAGTGCAATTGGAGGAGATGTCAATATCTCTAATTCATTTATTCCAGAATTGGATTTCACTTATTTCTTTAACAAAAACTTTGCTGCGGAATTAATCTTAGGAACTACAAAACACGATGTAGTAGATGAAAAATCTGCTCTAGGTGATGTAGATTTAGGAAGTGTTTGGTTATTGCCTCCAACTCTTACTTTACAGTATCATTTTTATCCAACTAAAACTTTGAAACCTTATGTAGGAGCAGGACTTAATTACACTCTTTTTTATGGAGTAAAATCTGGCGCTGTAAAAGACGTGAAATATGACAATGCTTTAGGTTTTGCATTACAAGCAGGTGTAGATTACATGCTTACAGATAAGTACTTCTTAAACTTTGATATTAAAAAACTTTTCTTGAAAACAGATGTAGATGTAGATGCTTCTAATGCAGTTTCAGGCGCTACAAGTGTACCAGCAAAAGTAAACATCGATCCACTTTTAATTGGTTTTGGTGTAGGAATGAAATTCTAATATTTCGCTATAAACTAAATTATGAAAAAATCCCGAAGAATTTTCTTCGGGATTTTGTTTTGCTATTTCTTGAAAGAATTAAATCTTAGAAAGTAAAGTTCTGAAATTTACTTTTTCATCAATAATTCTTCTTAAATCTTCTACTTTCACACGCTCTTGTTTCATGGTGTCTCTTTCTCTTAAAGTTACCGTTCCATCTGTTAAAGAATCGTGGTCAACGGTAATACAGAAAGGTGTTCCGATAGCATCTTGTCTTCTGTAACGTTTACCGATGCTGTCTTTTTCTTCAGAAATTACGTTGAAATCATATTTCAAATCATTGAAGATTTTTTCTGCAAATTCTGGTAATCCATCTTTTTTCACCAATGGCAAAATCGCTGCTTTTACAGGCGCTAAGGCAGGCGGAAGTGATAAAACTGTTCTCTCTGAACCGTCCTCTAAAACTTCGTCTTTCAGACAATTTGAGAATAATGCCAAGAACATTCTGTCAAGGCCAATAGAAGTTTCTACTACATAAGGAACGTAATTTTCATTTCTTTCTGGGTCGAAATATTGTAATTTTCTGCCAGAGAATTTTTCATGCGCAGATAAATCGAAATCAGTTCTTGAGTGAATTCCTTCTAATTCTTTGAAACCAAATGGGAATTTAAATTCAATATCAGCAGCAGCATTCGCATAGTGCGCCAGTTTTTCGTGATCGTGGAATTTATAATTTTCTTGTCCTAAACCAAGTGCTAAATGCCAGTTGAGACGTTTTTGTTTCCATTCTTCGTAGAATTTCAATTCCGTTCCTGGTGGTACAAAGAATTGCATTTCCATTTGTTCAAATTCTCTCATTCTGAAGATGAATTGTCTCGCAACAATCTCATTTCTAAAGGCTTTACCAATTTGTGCAATTCCGAAAGGCAATTTATGACGAGAAGTTTTCTGTACATTTAAGAAATTCACGAAAATACCTTGTGCAGTTTCCGGACGAAGATATAAATCCATCGCATTTTCCGCAGAAGCTCCTAATTTAGTCCCGAACATTAGGTTGAATTGTCTTACATCCGTCCAGTTTTTAGAACCAGTGTCAGGATCAGCAATTTCTAATTCTTCAATGAGTGCTTTTACATCAGCTAAATCATTGTTTTCCAGAGATTTTGCCATTCTAGAAAGAATGGTTTTTTGTTTTTCTCTGTATTCTATAACTCTAGGATTGGTAGCTTCAAACTGTGCTTTATCAAAAGCATCACCAAATCTTTTTGCCGCTTTTTCGATTTCTTTTTGCGCTTTATCTTCTAGTTTTGCACAGTAATCTTCAATTAAAACATCTGCACGAAAACGCTTTTTAGAATCTTTATTGTCAATCAATGGGTCGTTAAAAGCATCCACGTGTCCAGAAGCCTTCCAAGTAGTTGGGTGCATCAGGATTGCAGAATCCAATCCCACAATATTCTCGTTCAGTTGCACCATTGCTTTCCACCAATATTGCTTGATGTTATTTTTCAGTTCTGCACCATTTTGTCCATAATCGTAAACCGCCGAAAGTCCGTCATAAATTTCAGAACTCGGGAAAATAAAACCATATTCTTTTGCGTGAGAAACTACCTTCTTGAAAACGTCTTCTTGTTTTGCCATAACTTTTGAATTGAATTGCAAAAATAGGGAATTTATAGCAATTTTCTACATTTTTAAGGAGCAAGACATTTCGTAAATTTATAGAAACTCAGTCCTGCTTTCCGTTGCAATTCCTCGTTTCATTACTTAACCCAATGCTTACTGCGGGATTTCCACTGCAATCAGGGCTAAAAACCCTTTTCAATTATTCTTTCACTGAAAAATCTGCATTAAAAATTAACATCCACTTTGTCATTCCGCAGGAATCTCTCTACAAATAATTACAGAAAATTTTGAGTTTAGATTCCTACGAAAAGACAAAAAAACCGTTAAAATTTGCGCGTACTTAGCGAAACACTTAGCGACTTTGCGTGAAAACAACTTTAAAATATTTCTTCCACTAAAATCTGTATCATCTGCAAAATCAGCGAGAACTTTTTTCATCATAAACTTTCAGAAACCTTTGCGAACTTAGCGAAACACTTATCGACTTTGCGTGAAAACAACTTTAAAATATTTCTTCCACTAAAATCAGCATCATCTGCAAAATCAGCGAGAACTTTCTTCTTCATAAATTTTCAAAAACCTTTGCGCACTTTGCGAAACACTTAGCGACTTTGCGTGAAAACAAAATACAAACACAACTCTTAAAATCAGCGTTCTATACAAAAGAAAAAAAACACTAAATTTGTAAAACCTTTTTTCAAAATGTACAAATCACTTCTTCGTCCGATTTTTTTCAAATTTGATCCTGAAAAAGTTCATCATTTCACCTTTTTTATTCTTAAAAACTTCGGTTTCCTTTCCAAATTATTTTTCCCAAAACCTATAGAAGATAAACGTCTCGAACGTGAATTATTCGGCTTGAAATTCAAAAATCCAGTAGGTTTAGCTGCGGGTTTTGACAAAAATGCAGTGCTGTTTAATGAATTAGCAGATTTAGGATTCGGATTTGTAGAAATAGGAACCGTAACACCAAAAGCACAATCTGGTAATCCGAAAAAACGTCTTTTCAGATTGATAGAAGACGGCGGGATTATCAACAGAATGGGTTTTAACAATGAAGGTTTAGCAAAAATTGTAGAAAATCTTAAAAAATCTCCTCACAAAGTAATCATCGGCGGAAATATTGGTAAAAACACAAACACTTTACCCGAAAATTACACCGCAGATTATGTAGAATGTTTCCGAGGTTTGCACGATTTTGTAGATTATTTTGTACTGAATGTGAGTTGCCCAAATGTTTCTAGTCACGCCAAATTGGAAGACGCAGAATATTTAAAGGAACTGATTACAGAAATTCAGAAAGTGAATGCTGAATATGCTCATCCAAAGCCTGTTCTTCTGAAAATCGCTCCAGATCTCAATAAAATTCAACTCGATGAAATCGTAGAATTGGTTGCCGAAACCAAAATTGACGGAATTATTGCCACCAATACTTCTGTTTCAAGAGAAAACCTTAAAGCCTCTAAAGAAACTTTGAAAAAAATTGGAAATGGTGGACTTTCAGGAAAACCAATCCGTGAAAAAAGTACAGAAGTCATCAGATATTTGGCTGAAAAGTCTAACAATTCTTTCCCAATCATTGGTGTAGGCGGAATTCACAGTGCAGAAGATGCTATCGAAAAATTAGAAGCAGGTGCAAGTTTGGTGCAGATTTACACAGGATTTATTTACGAAGGTCCAGGATTGATGAATGAAATTAATAAACGAATTTTAGAAAAATATTGATTAACTGGTTAGTTGTGAAAGATCATATCAACTGCGCAATACTATAAATCAATAAACCCACCAATCCACCAACCAAAGTCCCATTAATTCTAATAAATTGTAAGTCTTTCCCTACTTCTAATTCTAGTTTTTCGGAGAGTTCTTTTCCTTGCCAATTTCCTACAGTATCTGCAATTAAATCCCCAAATTTATTGGTATTTCGCAAGATGTATTTATAAGCAGTAACTCTTACCCAATGGTCAATTTTATGCTGTAGTTTTTCGTCTGTTCTTAGGTTTTCAGAAAATTCTGCAATGTTTTTGTGAAGATAATTTTTGAGCGAAGAATGTTCTTGTATCAATTCTTCCGTCAATGTTTTTTTCAAAGAAACCCAAATATCATGGGAATATTGATGAATTTTTTCTGGTTGCAGAAAATCATCTTTCATCGCATTGAATTCTTGTTCGTATTGAGGGTTAATTTTGATTTCAGAAGAAAAATCGAATAATTTTTGGGTGATTTCTTTTCTCAAAGCATGGTTTTGGTCTTGCTCTACTTCGTCAAAATATTTAGAAAGTCCAGAAGTGATTTTCTCTGCGATTTTATCATCTACAAAACTCGGAATAAGAGAAAAACTCTCTTTTTTCACACGTTCTCTCACCATTTCGTGGTGTTCCAGAATATAGTTTTTGATTTGCGCAGAAAGGCTGGTAATGAGTTTTTGATGGTCATTTTTTTCGAGAAGATATTCCATTCCATTTCCTAGAATTTGGTTGATTTTAATATCTCCCGTCATTTCTTTTGCTTTTTTGCTGATGAAATTTACCACAGCGTCATCTTCTAATTTTTGAAGAATATCTAACACAATTTCTGATAAATTTTTCACCAAAATATTCGAATTTTTCTCTTTTTGAAGCCATTCTCCAATGAAATGAGAAACCTTCAAATTCTGTATGTAAGGTCTTATATTTTGTGGCGAAAGAAAATTAGTAACCACAAAATTTCCCAGATTATCGCCTATTCTTTCTTTGGATTGTTCAATTAAATTGGTGTGTGGAATTTTTAATCCAAGCGGATGATGAAAAAGTGCTGTTACCGCAAACCAATCTGCCAAAGCTCCCACCATTGCTGCTTCAGAAAAGGCTTTCACATAACCGACCCAATGTCCGAAATTTTGATATTTCTGAAGATAAGTCATCGTCAAAAAAATACAAGTCATCAAAACAAAAAGTCCTGTTGCGAGCATTTTATGATTTCTGAGTTGGCGTTTTTTTATTTCTTCATTCATCTCAATAATGATTATCGAAATTTTTTATAAAGATACGAATCCTAAAAATTGTTTTCTTTCTATTTTTACCAAACTTTATTATAAAATTTTAAAAAAATGAAAAACTTGTTTTTTCTTTTAAGTTTAATTTCTTTGCAATTTTGCTCACAAGTACAAAAACCAAAGTCAATGGAAAATCAAACCGTCAAAAACCCATATTATTCTAGAACAGATAAAACGAAACTGAATGTTTCTAATGCAGAATGGAAAAAAATTCTTCCTACAGATTTATATTATGTAGCAAGAGAAGCAGATACAGAGCGCCCTTTTACTGGCAAATACAATGATTTTGATGAAATAGGGGAATATTATTGTGCGGTTTGTGGCAATCATTTATTCAGAAGTTCTTCTAAGTTTGCGTCAACTTGCGGCTGGCCAAGCTTCTTCGAAGCAGATAAAGATGGCGTTTCTTACAAGAGAGATTCTTCTCACGGAATGGAAAGAATAGAAGTGCTTTGCAAGCGTTGTGATTCGCATCTTGGTCACGTTTTTAATGATGGTCCAGAACCTACAGGAATGCGTTATTGTATGAACTCTGTAAGTCTTGATTTTCAGAGAGATTCTGAGAAAAAGTAATATTTCTATAATTCTAGTTTCCTTTATATTATGTTAAATAGAGTTAAATAAAAGTTAATTAATTTTAATTTAATTTGTTGGTTTATAGTGTTTTGTATTTTTGCCCGACTAAAAATACCAAAACTAAAATCGATGAAGAAATTACTATTATTACTCACGGCAATTTTGATGATTGCCACGTCATTTTATAAAAAAACAAACTTAGAAGTTAATTCTAAAAAACCCGTATCAACTAAAGTTGAAAAAAATTCTGGTAAAGCAACAGAACTTAGCGAAGCTGAAACTTTATACCATGCTATAGAATTCAATAACTCCAATAAACTCGAATTAGATGTTTTTGAAATAGCAATTTTAGGTTTCAATAATTTAAAAAAAGCAGGAAAAATAGATGAAGACAGTCATCTTTTAACTGTTTGTGATTTTTCACTTTCGTCTACTCAAAAAAGACTTTGGGTAATTGATTTAAATGATAAAAAAATATTGTTTAATTCTTTGGTTGCCCACGGAAAAAACACTGGTGAAGAATTTGCCAGAAAATTTTCGAATACAGAAAGTTCATTGCAAAGTAGCCTTGGTTTTTACGTTACAGAATCTACTTATAACGGAAGTAATGGTTTTTCACTAAAACTTCACGGAATGGATAAAGGTTTTAATGACCGAGCTTTACAGCGTGCTATAGTGATGCATGGAGCAGATTACGTGAGCGAAGATTTTATAAAATCTCAGCGTAGAATTGGCAGAAGTTGGGGTTGTCCAGCTGTTCCGACCGCGTTAGCAAAACCAATTATCAATACAATTAAAGATAAAAACGTAATATTTATTTATTATCCAGACCAAAATTATCTTTCTTCTTCAGTGTGGCTAAATGCTTAGTAATTGATATAAAAGAAAAAGGATTTCAAAATTTTGAAATCCTTTTTTATTTGTTTAAAAATTAACATCAAATCCTACATAAAAATTGGCAGGCATAATGGGCGCATAAACCATTCCTCCGTCAAAATAATTCCCGAAAGGATTTTGAGCATCTACAATCGGATTTTTTTGTCGAGTTCCAGTCAGGTTTTCCCCACCGAAATACGCTCTGATGTTTTTATTGAAATTGTGAGCAATCTGTGCATTCCAAGTCATGTAAGCATCAGAAAATTCTGGCAACTGTAAATTCGTTGGATTAGAAGCGGTATTCGGAATTCTCTGTTTTCCTACGTATTGAACGGTTGTATCAAAGGTCCAAAAAGCATCTTTTCCTTCTTTTTTAGTGCTATAAGCGGCGTTGAAAAACCCTCTGTTTTTTGCCATGAAAGGAATTTCTTTTCTTCCGCTAGCGAAATCTGCTTGTACATCATAGTACTTGTACGCTACTCTGAAATCTAGATTTTTTGCCACGCTAAAGTCTAATTGCGTTTGCAGTGAATTGGCAAATGATTTTCCATCTAAATTATAGAAAACGATTTTTTGTGGATTTTCTAAATCTACTAAAACTTGATTTTGGAAATCTGTTCTGAAGAAATCTGTAATCCAACTTGCCTTTTTGCCAAAAAGTTTGAAATCTTGTTGCAGGCTTGCTCCATAATTCCAAGCAATTTCTGGTTTTAAACCGTATGTTTTCCCTCCGTTTTGTGAAATTTCTACACTTCTGTTTGATGCAAAAAACTGTTGGTTTTCTGCAAAAATATTTGCTGTTCTAAAGCCTTTTCCAGCAGAAAGTCTCAAAATGGTTTTTGGCGAAAAGTCATATTTGAAATTAATTCTCGGCGTGAATTGAGTTCCTGCTAAATTGTGAAAATCTACACGCGAACCCGCTACCAAAGTATATTTAAGCCCTGTTAAAGTATATTCAAAAAACAATCCGGGAACGGTTTCTGTTCTTTGGAAATTTTGAGCTAAATAATCTTCGTTATAGTCATCATATAAAAAACTTGCTCCTGTTTTATATTTATGGTTGGTATTTCCAAAAATTGACTCAAAAATTAAGTTAGAATAGTAGGTTTTCTGTTCGCCGAAATAATTTCTAAGACCAAAAAAGCTATTTTGTTTATGATAAGTAAATTGGTTCATCAAACCGATGCTTTGGTAAGGTTTTCCTTTGAAAATGTAACCTGTTTTGTTCCAAACCTGAAAACGATTGATGTCAATATTCACTCCATATTTATTCTGAGAAATTTGAGGAAGTTTGTCATCAAAACCAACTTGTCCTGCAATTCTTTTGTCTACTAAATATTGAATCCCAAAATGTGAACCAAAACCGGAGTTTTCTAAATCATTGTAATCTAATAAATAGGCTGCATTGATTTGATTTCCTTTCGGTCTGTCAAGAAAGGTGTCATTATTATCATCCATTTCGCCCACAGTTGCGTTTCCGTGAAGTAGAATAGATTGTCCCCATTTTTCATTCAATTTAGAAGTAGAAACGATGTTGGCTTCGTATCTTCCGTTAAAATCTGCAAAAAGATTCACAGAGTTTTCTGGTTCTTTATTGAATTTTACAAATTCTGTATTGATTTGTCCTGTAATGCTTTCGTAGCCATTGACTACGGTGCTTCCTCCTTTTGTTAATTGAATCCCTGAAATCCAACGACCGGGAATGAAATTCAAACCATAAGCTGAAGCTAATCCTCTAATTTCTGGTAAAAGTTCTTTGGTTAAAGCGGTATATTTTTGGTCTAAACCGAGCATTTTTAGTTGCTTAGTTCCAGTAACAGCGTTAGAAAAAGAAACATCTACTGTTGCATTGGTTTCGAAACTTTCAGAAAGATTACAACACGCTGCTTTCAATAATTCTTTTGAATTAATATTGAAAACCAAACCCGCTTCTTTTTTATTGAGTGCAGTTGCTTCTTGATATTTGGTAAGTTTTACACCTTCTATAGTTTTCTCTTTTTCGGTGTGTTGAGAATGATCTTCAGAATGATCTTCGGAATGACTTTCAGAAGATGCTGTATGTTCAGAATTTTTAGCAGCGATAGCCTCTTCGAAACTAAGGGCTCTATCATAATGACAACATTCTGGTAAAGCAGTGTAAGTGTCTTCGTCTGTTTTATACTTTTCGTTATCATGACCTACATCTGCAATGTTTTTCAGAAGTTTATCCAAAGAAGTTTTAGAAATATCAAATTCCACTTCTAAGGTTTGGGTTTCTGCGGTCCAAGTTGCAGTTTTAGCACCAGATTTTAGTGCCGTTTTTTCTATTCTGTCTTTGCACATTCCACATTCGCCTTTTACTAAAGCTTTTTCTTTGGTGATTTGTGAAAAGGTAATTTGGAATACGAATAAAAGGAGTAAAGTCAGAAGACTTTTCTGTATATTTTTCATTTTTAATAAGTTAAGTAAATTTTGTTGAAATAATTTTTCAGAATAAGCCACAGTTATGGCTGTACAAATTTTATTTAACCTATTTTGGGCGGTTGCCAAATCGCAATAGAAAGTTGAGATAAATAAGGGTCTAAGTAGAAATTTTCTACTTTATTAGAAATAGCGTGAGAAGAAATTTCGCCTAGAGATTTGTCCGTTTCTTCACCAATGAAAACAATACTTAATGAGCAAGAAGTACATTTTGCACAATTGCTATTACAAGATTGTGATTTTTTGGAAGTATCGTGACAAGGACTAGATTTTTTAGAAGCACTACAGCAATCTTTCTCGGATTTTTCTGTAGTACAACAAGCTGTTTCTGTATTTTGGGCAAAAAGCATTTGATTCGGAACGATGAACATTCCCAATGCGAAAATCATTACAATTATTTTTAAATGCTTTGCCATTTATGGAGCAAAATTATAAAAAAAAACTTTGCCAAAATACATTTGTTGAGTTTTTGACAAAGTTTAACTTTTTTGTGGTTAATTCTTTTCCAGTGGATTATTGTTGGCTTTCGCTTCTTCTTTCAGCCTTTCTTCCATCATTTTTCTTCTCTCAGCTTCATTTTGTGGGTTTTGGTTTCCTCCCATTCTCATTGCAAATCCGCCACCTTGATTTTGAAAAAATGACATCGGGTCTTTGTTGAATTTTTCTTGCTGTTTTAAGAATTCGCTTCTTTTCACTTTAATATTATTGCCAAATCTGCTTTCGAAATTAGGAAGTTCAGCGATTTTTTTGGTTTCTTTCAAGTCAAAAGAATAATCTCCTTTTTCGTCTTCCACTTTTACGATTAATCCTGGCAATCCAGAAAATTTATAAGGCCCATCTATAAACGGAAGCTCTTGAGTAAACCAAGCAAGCCATTTTCTACCTGCAAAAGTAGTTTCTGCCTTTTGAGTTTCATATTCACCAATTTTTACGGTTTCTGGTAAGATTTTCCAAGTAAAAGTTCTGTCTTCATCGTACCAATATTGGTCTCTTGCGATTCTGTCTTTATAAGAAATGGTTTTGGTAGCGTGATTTTTTTCTATGGAATAAGTGATTGCGGTTCTGAATTGCTCCATAGAATTTCTGTCAAAATTGAAATTTCTGGTTTCCATCGCTTGACGAATGGTAGAATCTCTTTTCATTCTTTTTTCGCCGTAGAAAATAGATTTTTCTGTAGAGATGTCTAAGTAAGCATTTTCTATTTTAGGAGCTGCAGTAGAATCCGTTTTCATAGAAACTTGGTACACAAAACGTGTATTTTGTGAAAAACTGAATGCTGAAATGAGTCCTAAAAATAAAATTCCTATTTTTTTCATGTATAAATTTTCTTTTTGATGATTAAATTTCCCCAAAGTTAAAATTTATCTATGAAATACATAGACAAATATTTCGCCACAAATTTGATATTGATTTGAAATGTAGTATTTTTGCAATCTAAAATCATTCTAAATAAAAATAATGATTAAAGTATCAGATTTAGCAAAAGAAAAAGCATCTCAATTGATGAAAGAAGAAGGCTTCAACCCAGAAACCGACTATATAAGAGTTGGCGTAAAGAGTGGAGGTTGTTCTGGATTAGAGTATGTTTTGAAATTCGACAATGAAAAAACAGAAGCTGACCAAGTTTTTGAAGACAATGGGGTAAAGATTGTGGTAGATAAAAAATCATTCTTATACCTTGTTGGGACCACTTTAGAATATTCTGGTGGTCTGAATGGAAAGGGTTTCGTTTTTAATAATCCAAATGCTGCAAGAACTTGTGGTTGTGGAGAAAGTTTTAGTTTATAAGTATGGCAAAATATACAGAAGATGATTTGAGGGAAGACCTCAAAACCAAAGAATACGAAGCTGGTTTTTATACAGATATTGAATATGAAGATTTTCCCGTTGGTTTGAACGAGGAAATTGTTCGTATGATTTCTGCTAAAAAAGAAGAACCAGAATGGATGACCAATTGGCGTCTAGAATCTTTCAGAATTTGGCAAAAAATGGAAGAGCCAGATTGGGCAAATATTAAATATGAAAAACCTGATTTTCAGGCTATTAAATATTACGCTGCTCCGAAAGTAAAGCCAGAATTGACAAGCTTAGATGAGGTAGATCCAGAATTATTGAAAACTTTCGAAAAGTTAGGAATCAATATCGAAGAACAAAAGCGTTTAGCTGGAGTTGCTGTTGACATTGTAATGGATTCTGTTTCTGTGAAAACTACTTTCCAAGCGACTTTGAAAGAAAAAGGAATTATCTTCTGCTCTATTTCTGAAGCGATTAAAGAATATCCTGAGTTGGTTCAAAAATACATTGGTAAAGTTGTTCCAAGAGGCGATAATTTTTATGCAGCTTTAAATTCTGCTGTATTTTCAGACGGAAGTTTCTGCTACATTCCAAAAGGTGTAAAATGTCCGATGGAACTTTCAACTTATTTCCGTATTAATCAAGCAGGAACTGGTCAGTTCGAGAGAACTTTGGTGATTGCAGATGAAGGAAGTTACGTTTCTTACCTTGAAGGTTGTACTGCTCCAGCTCGTGACGAAAACCAATTGCACGCTGCAGTGGTAGAATTAATTGCGATGGACAATGCAGAAATTAAATATTCTACCGTACAAAACTGGTTTCCAGGAGACGAAAACGGAAAAGGTGGAGTGTATAACTTTGTGACCAAGAGAGGTTTATGCGAAAAAAATGCTAAAATTTCTTGGACTCAAGTAGAAACAGGTTCTGCGGTAACGTGGAAATATCCTTCTTGTATTTTGAAAGGAGATAATTCTGTGGGCGAATTTTATTCGATTGCAGTGACTAATAATCATCAGTATGCAGATACTGGAACCAAGATGATTCACATCGGTAAAAACACGAAATCTACCATTATTTCTAAAGGAATTTCGGCGGGGAAATCTAATAATTCTTACCGTGGTTTGGTTAAGGTAATGCCTTCTGCAAAAGGCGCGAGAAACTTTTCACAATGTGATTCTCTTTTGATGGGAAATGAATGTGGAGCACACACTTTTCCATACATCGAAATTAAAGATCCAACAGCACAATTAGAACACGAGGCTACCACTTCTAAAATTGGTGAAGACCAGATTTTCTACTGTAACCAAAGAGGAATTGATACCGAAAAAGCCATTGCTCTAATTGTAAATGGTTTCAGTAAAGAAGTTTTGAACAAATTGCCAATGGAATTTGCCATTGAAGCACAGAAATTATTAGAAATTTCATTAGAAGGTTCTGTAGGATAATTTTTAAATAAGAAAATATACAAAATGTTAAAAATAAATAACTTACACGCCAAAATTGAAGACGGCGTAGAAATTCTGAAAGGAATTAATTTAGAAATAAAACCAGGCGAGGTTCACGCGATTATGGGACCAAATGGTGCAGGAAAATCTACTCTTTCTTCTGTAATTGCAGGAAAAGAAGATTACGAAGTAACCGATGGAGAAATACTTTTCGAAGGAGAAAACATTATAGAAGACGCTCCTGAAGAAAGAGCACACAAAGGAATTTTCCTTTCTTTCCAATATCCTGTAGAAATTCCTGGAGTTACGGTAACTAATTTCATCAAAGCAGCACTTAACGAAACCAGAAAAGCAAATGGTTTAGAAGACATGCCTGCTAAAGAAATGTTGGCCTTAGTTCGTGAAAAATCAGAATTATTAGGAATTAAAAAAGACTTCCTTTCTCGTTCGTTGAATGAAGGTTTTTCTGGTGGCGAAAAGAAAAGAAATGAAATTTTCCAGATGATGATGCTTAATCCTAAATTGGCTATTCTTGATGAAACCGATTCTGGATTAGATATTGACGCGCTGAGAATCGTAGCTGATGGTGTAAATGCTTTCAAAAATGAAGGAAATGCAGTGCTGTTAATTACGCACTACCAAAGGTTATTAAACTATATTCAGCCAGATTTTGTACACGTTTTAGCGGACGGTAAAATCATTAAAACGGGTGATAAATCTTTGGCATTAGAACTCGAAGAAAAAGGATACGATTGGCTCGTAAAATAATGAAAATTGTAAATTAAAATGAGTTTATTCGAACAAATAGAACTTCAAAAATCTTCACTTTCTGGGAGCAAACTTCAGGCTTTAGAACAATTCTTGAGCAAAGGTTTTCCGACTAAGAAAGACGAAGAATATAAATATACCCATCTGAAGGAAATTGTAGAAAAAGATTACAATTTTTCTGCTTCAGAGCACCATTCTATCAGTAAAAAACAATTGGATGAACTTCACCTTGGCGAAGAACATTTTGATTTTATTGTTTTTGTGAATGGAAAATTACACAGAGAATTATCGAATATTTCTGTAGAAAATGCTGAGTTTTTAACCTTGAATTATGCACTTTCTCACGAATCTTATTCAGAAATTATTAAAAATCACTTCAATAAGATTGCTAATCAAGATTTGGCTTTTTGCAATTTAAATGAAGCGCTTCATGAAAATGGTTTCTTCCTTCACGTTCCGAAAAATGTGGTGATAGAAAAGCCAATTCATGTGTTCTATATTTCTCAAAATCAGGAAGAAAACACTTTTTATAACACCAGAAATTTATTGGTAGTAGAAGAAGGTGCGAAAGTAGAAGTGATAGAATCTCATCATAATTTTGATGAAATTTATGTGTTTACCAACTCTGTAACCGAAATTTTTGCAGGTAAAAACGCAAAAGCAGATTGGCATAAATTACAGAATGATAGCGATACTTCTTATTTGGTAGACCACACTTTTGCGAAGCAAGAAAGAGATTCTTTGGCAACCGTAAATACATTTTCTTTCGGTGGAAAATTGGTGAGAAACAATCTAGATTTCATTCATAACGGAGAAAACATCAACTCGTTTATGAACGGAATTACCATTATTGGTGGGGAACAACTAGTTGACCATCACACTGCGGTTCATCATAACCAACCGAATTGTGAATCTTATCAGAATTACAAAGGTGTTTTCAAAGATAAAGCTCACGGTGTTTTCAATGGGAAAGTTTTTGTAGATAAAATCGCTCAAAAAACCAATGCTTATCAGCAAAACAATAATATTTTGTTAGACGAAGGTGCTACTATTGACACTAAACCTCAGTTAGAAATTTTTGCAGATGATGTAAAATGTTCTCACGGTTGTACGGTTGGTCAGCTGAATGAAGATGCTTTATTTTATCTAAGAGCAAGAGGAATTTCTAAAAAAGAAGCACAAGCATTGTTATTATACGCTTTTGCGAATGATGCGATGCAAAATATTGATATTGAGCCTTTAAAATTGAAAATTTCTAAACTTTTAGCTGAAAAATTAGAAGTAGAAATTGCTTTCGAAGATTTAGACTAAAATTTATTTTCAGAATTTTCATAAAAAAACTAAAAACTAAAAACTAAAACCAACCAAAATGATTAAAAATATTCCCATAGAAAAAGTACTTTTTTTGGATATAGAAACCGTTCCGCAAGTCAGTAATTTTACAGAACTTTCTGAAACCGAACAAAAACTTTGGGACAAAAAAACTGCAAGACAAAGAGAAGAAGACATTTCTGCCGCAGATTTTTACGGAGATAGAGCCGGAATAATGGCAGAATTTGGTAAAATTATATGTATTTCTGTAGGAATATATGAGAAAAATGAGAGCATAAAAATTAAATCTTTTGCTGGAGATGATGAACGAAAATTGTTAGAAGAATTTGGCGAAATTTTTAACAGTAACAGATTGAGAGATGCCATTCTTTGTGCTCATAATGGGAAAGAATTTGATTTTCCTTGGATTGCCAGACGTTTTCTCATTAATGGGATGCAACCGCCAGTTCCTTTTCAATTGTATGGGAAAAAACCTTGGGAAATTCCTCATTTAGACACCATGGAATTATGGAAATTTGGAGATTATAAAAGTTATGTTTCATTAGAATTATTAGCGCATGTTTTTAACATTCCTACCCCAAAAGATGACATAGATGGCTCAATGGTTTCATCTATTTTTTACATAGAAAAAGATTTATTTAGAATAGTTAAATATTGTGAAAAAGATGTCTTAACTTTGGCAAATGTTTTCAGACGCATGCGTCAGGAAGATTTATTGAAAAGATATAACGATTAAATTTTGCCAAAAAAACTTGGCTGTGTTTAAAAATTATGAAATATACAGACGAACAAATTGCAGATATAGGTGAAAATATCATTAAAGCCTTAAAAACCGTTTTCGATCCAGAAATTCCTGTAGATATCTACGAATTGGGATTGGTTTATGATGTGCAAATTTCTGAAGATGGAGATGTAAAAGTGGTGATGACTCTTACTACGCCGAATTGTCCTGTAGCAGAATCTCTACCTCAAGAAGTAAAAGAAAAAGTAGCAGGAGTAGAAAATGTAAAATCTGTAGATTTAGAATTGACTTTTGAGCCAAGTTGGAACAAAGACATGATGAGTGAAGAAGCAAAATTTGAATTGGGAATTCTTTTCTAGTTCCAACTCAATTCTCGTATAAAAAATGAAAACACCAATTAATTGGTGTTTTTTTATGTTTTAAATTTAAAAATATTTAGACTTCTTTCGCTATTTCCTTTCCATCTCTTCGGCTCCATTCACTCCAAGAACCTACGTATAAATTCGGAATGGGGAACCCAGCATAGTCTAAAGCCAAAATGGTATGACAAGCCGTAACACCAGAACCACAGTGAATGATTAATTTTTTTGTCATGCTGAGCGGAGTCGAAGTATTTGCCAATAATTGTTGATATTTTTCTTTTAGAATTTCAGGAGGAAGAAACTCGCCATTTTCGTCTAAATTTTCAGAAAAAGGAATGTTAATCGCACCAGGAATATGTCCTGCTACTAAATCTATTGGTTCACTTTCTCCACGGTATCTGTATGCATCTCTCACATCAATCACAGTAGCGGAATTTTCTGAAATTTCTTTTTCTACCTCTTCCAAAGTTGAGGTGGGCCAACTCCAGTTTTCTTTCAAGATAAAAGAAGTTTTTTCAAAAATTTCTTCCCCATATTTTAAAGGAATTCCTGCTTTTTCTGCCGTTTGAAATCCACCACTCAAAACCTGAATTTTTTCAATTCCAAAAGATTTTAACATCCACCAACAACGAGCCGCCGCATTTGCACCGTTAGAAGTGTCATAAACCACAATGTGAGAATCTTCAGAAATTCCTAAATTTTGCAGAGTCTCTGCAAATTTTGAAATCTTTGGCAAAGGATGCCTTCCTCCGAAAGCTGCATCTTCAACAATTTCTGCTAAATCTTTGTCAAGGTCGATAAACCTAGCGCCTTTGATGTGATTTTGCAGGTAATTTTCACGAGCGTCTTTTCCCGTTCTAGCATCAAGGATCACTAAGTTTTCTTGATGGAAAATTTCTGAAAGTTCGGTTGCGGTGATGATGGGTTTCATTGTCTATAATTTTTTTTAAACGCAAAGATTTTCATTTATTTCTATAAATTTTAAGGCACTTCGTTTAGCAAAGGCATTAAAATGCTTCGCAAAGCGAAGTGTTTATCAGTGCAATCTGTGAGCGGTTAAATTTAAATACAATTTTTCTTGATGGAAAATTTCTTGAAGTTCGGTTGCGGTGATGATGGGTTTCATTGAAAGAATATTATATATGAAATTAAGAAAATGTGTATTAATAGCAGCAAACTTGGAATTAATATTGACAGTTTTTTATTGCCTCTTTTTTTGAAGAAATTATAGGTTGATATTATTACCATCACTGGAATTACAAACACAGAGAAGATAACAATGATGAAAGTAACTAAGCCTAAACTTGCTAAAATTGGACTTTCTTCAAAGGCTTCTATCATTATATTTTATTTAAAATTTAAAAATATCTTTCGCTCTATTCCAAGCTGCTTCAAAATTAAGAAGATTCAGTTTGTGGTCTATTTTTTCAGAAGCCATAAAATTAATGACTTGTTCTGTTGGCATATTTCCTACCAAATCATCTTTTGCATAAGGACAACCGCCAATTCCTTTAATCGCAGAATCAAATCTTCTGCAACCTTGGTCATAAGCCGCTTTCAGTTTTACGTATGAATCTTCGTATTTATTATGAAAATGCGCCCCGAAATGAATATCAGGAAACTGCGCAGGAATTTTTTCAAACAATTGCGAAATTCGCTCTACGTTCCCAGTTCCTGTAGTGTCTGAAAGCAAAATATTTTTGATGCCGATTTCTGCAAATCTTTTCGCCCAAAATTCTACATCTTGCCATTTCCAGATTTCACCATAAGGATTTCCGAAAGCCATAGAAAAATAGAGGTTTAATTCTCTTTTTTCAGATTGTACGAACTCCCAGATTTTCACAATTTCTTGATACGCTTCTTCTTGGTTTTTATTGGTATTTCTGTACTGAAACGTTTCAGAAATAGAAAAAGGAAAGCCTAAAATATCAACGTTTTCATGCTTCAAGGCACGTTCTGCTCCAGAAATATTCGCTACAATGACAGAAATTTTGGTGTTATTTTTTTTATGAACTTCTGGGATTACATCTTTAGTATCTGCCATTTGAGGAATGGCTTTTGGCGATACGAAACTTCCACAATCGAGTACATCATAGCCTACTTCCATCAATGCATTAATGTAATCAATCTTTTTTTGAGTGGGAATAAATTCTCCCCAACCTTGCATGGCGTCTCGTGGACATTCAGTTAAAAACATTTCTAATTTTTAGATTTTATTTCTTGCCTAAAAATACGATTTTTTTGACCAAAAGAAAATGGAAAGTCAATTTTATGAAAACCCTTGATTCTGTGTACCAAACTGCGCCCCAGATTGAGCGGCATGTTTGAGCTCTTTTTTCTAAAAATTTTGAGAATATGGCTTAGAAGATGAATTTTTAGAAAAAAAGCGAGTAGCGAAAGCTGGAATTTGGCGCCAAATATTTTTTAAAAAACATCCATCATCTAAAATCCATCATCCCGTCAAAAATCTGTAAATTTGTGAGAAATAAAAATAAAGAAATGCAGACAATAGAATTCAATCACGAATGGAAAATGCGTCTTCTGAACCGTTTTCTGACTTATGTTAAAATATATTCAACCAGTGATGCAGAAAGCGAAACCACGCCTTCTTCTCCACAGCAATGGGACATAGCGAAATACATCTTCCAAGAATTGCAAGATTTAGGACTTTCTGATGTTTCTATGGACGAAAATGGTTACATCATGGCGTATGTTCCTTCTAATATTTCTGAAAATGAGCCAACTGTAGGTTTTATAGCACATTATGATACTTCACCAGATTTTAACGGGAAAGATGTAAATCCACAAATTTGGGAAGATTACAACGGTGGAGATTTGGTGCTCAACCAAGAAACGGGCTTCACGCTTTCTTCGGAAAAATTCCCAAGTTTGAAAAAATATGTAGGAAAAACTTTAATTACTACAGACGGAACTTCGCTTCTTGGAGCTGATGACAAAGCAGGCGTTGCAGAAATTGTAACCGCTGCAGAATATCTTTTGGCACATCCAGATATTAAACACGGAAGAATTGCGATTGGTTTTACACCAGACGAAGAAATCGGAAGAGGAGCTCACAAATTTGATGTAGCGAAATTCGGGGCAGAATATGCTTATACAATGGACGGAAGTGAAGTGGGCGAATTAGAATACGAAAATTTCAATGCAGCAGGAGCAGTGGTGAAAATTAACGGACTTTCTGTACATCCAGGTTATGCTTTTGGTCAAATGAAAAATGCAGGACTTCTCGCAGTGGAATTTGCACAGATGTTACCTGCTAATGAAACACCAGCTACCACCAAAGGTTTTGAAGGTTTTTATCATTTAATGGAAATTAAAGGTGATGTTTCTGAAGCGAAGTTGCAATACATTATTAGAGACCACGATGCTGATAAATTTGAAAATCGTAAAAAATTCATCACCGAAAAAGTAGCAGAATTTAATGCAAAACACGGAGAAAATACTGCCGAAATAGAAATTAAAGAGCAGTATAGAAATATGAAACAGCAATTTGAAGGTAAAATGCACATTGTAGAAATTGCAGAACAAGCAATGAAAGACGCCAATATAGAACCGAAAATTAAAGCAATTCGCGGTGGAACTGATGGTGCACAATTGTCTTACATGGGATTGCCTTGCCCAAATATTTTTGCAGGTGGAGAAAATTTCCACGGGCCGTATGAATATGTGGCGCTAGAATCTATGGAAAAAGCCGTGAAAGTAATGGTGAATATCGCGAAAGCGAAGAAGTAAATAAACACAATCCTTCAAGGATTCTAAATCCTTGAAGGATTAAAATTTAAAACTCTGTTAATCACCAATTAACACTGCCATATTAATTTTACAAAAACTATTTATGGCAAAACAAAAACGCGAAGTAGAAGTAGTGGTTTTATCAGACATTCATTTGGGAACGTATGGTTGTCATGCTAAAGAATTGGTGGCGTATCTCAAAAGTGTTTCTCCGAAAGTATTAATTCTCAATGGTGATGTAATCGACGGTTGGGCTTTTTCTAAAAGGTATTTTCCAAATTCTCACATGGCAGTTTTGAGTGAGTTTTTCAAAATGATGAAAAAAGGAACTCAAGTGATTTACATTACAGGAAACCACGATGAATTCTTGAGAAAATATACCGATTTATCGATGGGAAATCTTTTTCTTACCGATAAATATTTATTAGAAATTGAAGGAAAAAAACATTGGATTTTTCACGGAGATGTTTTTGATCATACTACTTCTGGCGGAGCTAAATTCATTGCCAAATTGGGAGGAATGGGTTATGATTGGTTGATTTTGGTAAACAGAGCCATCAATTGGGTTTTAGAAAAATTCGGGAAAGGAAAAGTTTCGCTTTCTAAAAAAGTGAAAAATTCTGTAAAAAAAGCAGTGAAATTTATTGGTGATTTTGAGAAAAAAGCCACTGAAATTGCCATCAACAATCATTATGATTATGTGATTTGCGGACATATTCATCAACCAGCAGATAAAATTTGGACAACGGAAAAAGGAAGTGTTCATTACCTGAATTCAGGCGATTGGATTGAGAATCTCTCTTGGCTTGAATTTGATAAAGGAAATTGGAGTTTAAAATTCTTTAACGAAAAAGAGTTTGAAAAACCCGTGATTGAAGAAAATGATATTTCAGTCAATATGGAAGAACTGATTCATCCAAAGGTTTTCGCGAGTTTCGTTGCCGATAAATTCAACTAAACACAAAATAATATAGCAATACCCAAATTGCCACGAAAAATAAAACAAAAAGAAAAGAAGATTTCAAATCTTGCTTTTCTTTTTTTATATAATGTTTGTACAAAACTACTCCTATAAAAGTGATGATAATTAAAGTTGGAAGTACAGTAAATGTGAACATATCAGTTTTTCATCAAAGATAAAAAATTTATTTCTTCAAAAAAGCATCCCAACCTTGAGCTGTAATTTGAGCCAATTCATTGCTTCCTCGTAAAACCATAAAGTTGCCTTGTTCCAAATCTACAGCGTGACCAATTATAGTAAAATCTGGGTGATTTCTTAGTTTTTCGTAATCATTTGGAGAAATGGTGAACAATAATTCATAGTCTTCACCACCGCTTAATGCACACATTGCAGGATTCAGGTTAAATTCATCTGCAGTAGTAATCGTAAGCGTATCTAAAGGAATTTTTTCTTCATACAATCTGAAACCCACTTTACTTTGGTCAGAAAGATGCAGTATTTCCGAAGCTAAACCATCAGAAACATCAATCATAGAAGTCGGTTTTATGTCGAGTTCTTCTAACGTTTTTTTGATGTCTGTTCTTGCTTCAGGTTTTAATTGACGTTCCAAAATGTAATCATAGCCTTCCATTTCGGGTTGCATATTTGGGTTGGCTAGATAAACAGCATGTTCTCTTTCCAAAATTTGTAAACCCATATAAGCACCACCTAAATCTCCGGTAACAACTAATAAATCATTGGTTTTAGCACCATTTCTGGTCACTAAATTTTCAGAATTTTCTAAACCAATGGCTGTAATGGTAATCACTAAACCAGAGGTAGAACTGGTAGTATCTCCACCAACTAAATCTACATTGTATTTTTCACAAGCTCTGTAAATTCCATCGTAAATTTCATCAAGAGCTTCCACGGGAAATCTGTTAGAAACCGCCATAGAAACTAAAATCTGTGTAGGAACAGCGTTCATTGCGGCAATGTCGCTTAGATTTACAACAACCGCTTTGTATCCTAAATGTTTCAATGGAACATAGCCCAAATTAAAATGCACTCCTTCTGCTAAAACATCAGACGTAATCACTACTTTTTTCCCTTCGGAATTGATGATTGCTGCGTCATCACCAATAGAACATTCGGTGGAAGAATTCTTAATAGGGAAATTTTCGGTAAGATGTTTAATCAATCCAAATTCTCCTAATTCAGAAATTGGGGTTAATTGTGGTTTTTTATCTTCTAACATAATTGTAAAGCGTAAAATAAGTCAAAAATTTTGACTCTAAATTTTTTAAAATTTAACGATTTAAATCCATTAAACTCGCATCTATATTTTCCGGACGGAAAGGCAATGCTTTAATGTCTTCTCTAGAAAGCAGTTTAGTATTTTCGGTCTTAAACTGATTCATCACCACCAAAATATCATCTGGCGGAGTAGTGGTTTTTCTCAGCATCATATCAATCCAAACTCCTGTTGCTTCGGCAGTTGCACAATGTGTGCCGTCTGGCAAATAGAACTTGTGTGTGAACTGATATATACTTGCATCTTCAGAACTTCCAGAAATTTCTAATGAAACAATCACTTCTTGGTCAGCATAAACCTCTTTGAAAAAAGAATATCTTTCATGCAAAATCACAGGGCCAATTCCCCATCTATTGAGTTGAGCAACGCCCATTTTGTGTTTTGTCATAAAAGCCATTCTCGTTTGCGCACAATATTGCACATAAGAAGAGTTGGCTAAATGTCTGTTGGCATCTATATCGCTCCAGCGAACTTCGTGTTTATGGTAGTAAATCATAAATTTTTATTTTTTATGGCGCCAAATTCCTCGTTCCGTTCCCGCTTCCCGAAAAAAATATTTTTTACATTCTTTAAAAATATTTTCTCGGGAGAGCTCCACTCAACTCGGGGCGCAATTCCGTTATAAAATCATATTTTTTTCAAGCTTCAAAAATACGCAATAATCATGGTTTTAAAAAATCGTATTTTTGCATCAATAGAAGCGGACTTTAGTCCGTTTATCAAATTAAGAATTTCACTCGGCTTTAGCCAAAACATAATAATGAATAATAAAAAGAAAATCACCATCATTGGAGGTGGCGCTGCCGGATTTTTCTGTGCAGCCAATCTTGACGAAAATAAATTTAACGTTACCATTCTCGAACAAAACCAAGATGTTTTGCAAAAAGTAAAAATTTCTGGTGGAGGAAGATGTAATGTAACTCACGCCTGCTTTGACCCTCGTGAATTGGTGAAATTTTATCCAAGAGGAAATAAAGAATTATTAAGTGTTTTCAGTAAATTTCAACCAGGAGATACAATGGATTGGTTCGCTCAACGAAATGTTTCGTTGAAAATAGAAGATGATAATAGAATTTTCCCGGAAAGCAATTCCTCTCAAACCATTATAGATTGTTTCTTGAAAGAAGTTCAAACTAAAAATTTTGAAATCAAAACACAATCAGTTGTTTTAGAAATTCAGAAATTAGACGAAGGTTATAAAATCATCACCAAAGAAGGTGAAATTCTCACCGATTATGTAATTTACACCACAGGAAGTTCGCCTAAATCTCTGAAAATGATAGAAAATTTGGGACATAAAATTGTTTCGCCAGTTCCGTCATTGTTTACTTTTAATATCAAAAATGATGTGCTGAATGATTTAATGGGAACGAGTTTTCCTTATGCTGAAGTTTCCATTCCAAAATTAAAAATGGAAGAATCTGGGCCGCTTCTCATTACACATTGGGGACTTTCTGGACCTGCCATTCTGAAACTTTCTGCTTGGAAAGCGAGAGAACTTTCTGATTTAAAATATAATTTTGAAATTAAAGTCAATTTCATAGGAATAGACAAAGAACAAGCGGAAGAAGTTTTTAAAAATTATAGAGAAGAAAATCCTAAAAAAACTATCGGAAATTCTAAAATTTTTGAGATTACGAATCGTTTTTGGCACCGAATTTTGTGGTTGTCTAAAGTAGATTTAGAAAAAAATATTTCGCACATCAATAAACAAGAACTCCAAAAAATTCTGAAAAATCTTTGCGAAAACAGCATGCAAGTCAAAGGAAAATCTACCTTCAAAGATGAGTTTGTGACAGCAGGAGGTGTAGATTTAAAGGAAATTAACTTCAAAACGATGGAATCTAAAATTATAGAAAATTTCTACATTGCAGGGGAAGTTCTGAATATTGACGCGGTAACTGGAGGTTTTAATTTCCAAGCATGTTGGAGTGAAGCATGGCTGATTGCTCAGGATTTGAATGCTAAATAAGAAGCATTTTTGTCATTCTGAACGAAATAAGAATCTATTTTGATAAGATTCTTCATTTCGCTACGCTGCATTCAGAATGACAACTGCATGAAATGCTAAAAACTCATTCCTTCGATTTTCAGTTCTACTTTTGCATAAGTATCGACTACCGTTGTGATATGGTCTTCAGAAATTAAGAATTCTGTAGGTTTAAAATCCATTACTTTTCCCGAAAGTTTAAATCCTTTTTGGTATTCTTTGTTGAAACTTTCTTCAATAGCTTTTTTTGATGCGTTTTCGAGGTCTAAAAACGGAATTCCGTAGTCTTGTTCAATCATTTTCACGATTTTTCCTTCAAAAAGAGAAGTGATTGTTTTATGAATTATATTTTTGGTTTTCAGTTTAAAATCAGATTTGGTGAATCCTATTTTATGTTTTTGGGCGTCATAAATGAGTTTTCCTTTGATATAAGAAATGCCATTTACTTTTCCTGAAGTTTGAATTTCGATGACTACATTTTCTTTTTCAGCATAGACTTTTATGTCTTCTACTTTAATTTTTGATTTCCCTTCATTAAAAGGAAATTCTTTGCCTTGAAATTGTTTTTGGGCAATCGCTGTAGCTTCAGAAAAAGGAATATTCGTGGTGGTTTTGAGTAAAAATTCTCTACCCAAATTTTGAGCAGGAGTAAAATAAGGAACCGCATTCACCAAAGGATTTTTTGAAGGTTTGGTTCCCACAAAAGTTTCCGAGAACAAATCAATGGAAACCGTGGTTTTCATCTTGTCAAGGTAAATTTCTAAAGGCGACATTTTCACGGTTTGCGGCGTAATTTTTAGCCAAGTATTGTATTCATCAGAAATCTTCATTGGTTCAGAAAAATTATTCCACACCTTCAGAATATATGGTTGAAGATTCATTTTTTGTTGGATTTGCGCATCAATCACAATGGTAAAATCCTTTTGTTGTTTCACCAGAATTTTTTCGATGACGCTGACTAAAGGAAATTTTATTTTCCCAAAATCTAAGACTGGTTTTTCTTTCCACACAAAACCAGCGGTAGAAGTAGTGGTTTTTACTTGCCAATTTTGTAGAAATTCTACGGATGAAATAAAATTCATCACCACTCTGAATTGGGTTTCTTGGTAAGAATATAAACCCAAAGTTCCGATGCCTTTTTCTGCCCAAATTTTAAGCGGAACCGAAAATAGTAATCTATTATTGGTCAATGCTTTCATCGTGATTTCGCCATCTTTTTCTACTTTGGTTTTCAGTTGATCATTGTCATTATTTTCATAAGATTGGTCTTCGTAAAGTGTACCTGTGATGGATTGATTCGTTAATCTTTGGATTTCTGAAATCGGTAAAGAAATGGGCACGGAAATGCTAGAAGGAATCTTAGCAAACTGATGTGTTTCGGTTTGTGAAAATCCGAAAATGGTTAGAAATATGAATAGAAGTGATAGTCTCATTTTAAAATCTTATGGAAAGTAAAAATACAAAAAGAACCCATTGCATAGCACAAAATATCAATCCAAGAAAATGAATTTCCGAGGACAATCATGGCAATTTTATTGTTTTTTAACCCATACCATTCAGCGAAATGAAAATATTGAGCGAATTCTATGACACAAGCAAATAAGAAAACCCCAATATTAAGAAGCGTTTTGTTTTTAATTTCAAGGAAAGTTAGCATAAAAGTATAAATAAGAATCACCACCAAAACATCACCAAAATAAGCCCGTAACCAAAAAATATCTCTGAAAACGGTAGCGATGGAAGCCTCTGCTAGAAATAGAAATATAGTTGTTAAGAAATATTTGTAATTAAAAATCATATTATTGTATCTTTGATAAAAACTTTATATGAATAAGTTTATTATAATTTTCACTCTTATTTTAAATAGTTTTGTTTTTGGGCAAGTAAAAGACACAATTATTGATGGGAAAAAAATTGTAATTTATTCAAGTATTGAAAAAGAAGCTGTTTTTTCTAAAGGTAATGCCGAGTTTCAAAGATTAATTGCAGAAAATTTTAGAATTAAAAAAATTAGGGCAAACTCTTTAATCACTTGTGAGATTAAATTTATTGTTGAAAGAGACGGAAAATTAAGTAATATCACTGCAACCGGAGAAAATGAAAGCTTTAATAAAGAAGCAATAATAGCTGTTACTAAAATTAAAGAAAAATGGATTCCTGCCACAATTAATGGACAAGCAGTAAGAGAAAGATTTAAAATTCCATTGACAATAAATTTTGAATAATTTTCAAATTATCTCATTTTCAAATCTTCAAATTTATTTCCCAATCATCTTTTTAATCGCATTCAACTTCATTAAGGCTTCAATCGGAGTCAAAGTATTAATGTCAATTTTAGTGAGTTCTTCTCTGATGTTTTCTAAAACAGGATCATCGAGTTGGAAGAAAGAAAGTTGTAAATTTTCTTCGGTTACCCGTTTTATTTTTTCTGTAGAACCACTTTGAGAGCGAGAATCTTCCAAAGTTTTTAGAATTTCCGAAGCTCTGTTTACCACTTTAGAAGGCATTCCTGCCAATTTTGCCACGTGAATCCCGAAACTGTGTTCGCTACCACCAGAAACCAATTTTCTGAGAAAAATAATATTGCCTTTGTTCTCCTGAATCGTCACGTGGAAATTTTTAATTCTCTCAAAATTTACACTCATTTCGTTGAGTTCGTGGTAATGCGTGGCAAAAAGTGTTTTCGGTTGGGTAGAATGTTGGTGAAGATATTCTGCAATCGCCCAAGCGATGGAAACGCCATCATAAGTAGAAGTTCCACGCCCGATTTCATCGAGCAAAATCAAACTTCTTTCAGAAATATTGTTCAAAATATTCGCTGCTTCGTTCATTTCTACCATAAAAGTAGATTCCCCCGCAGAAATATTGTCTGTTGCGCCAACTCTGGTAAAAATTTTATCTAAAATCCCAATTTCGGCATGTTTTGCAGGAACAAAGCTTCCAATTTGCGCCAATAAACAAATAATAGCAGTTTGTCTCAAAATCGCAGATTTACCCGCCATATTTGGACCCGTTACCATGATAATTTGTTGAGCATCTTTATCTAGAAAAACATCATTCGGAATGTATTTTTCGCCAAGAGGAAGCGATTTTTCTATAATTGGATGTCTTCCTTCTTTGATATCAATCGCAAAAGTTTCGTTGAGAATTGGCTTGGTATAATTTTCGGAAATCGCCAATTCTGAAAGTGAAACCGCACAATCTAACTGCGCAATTAAATTTGAATTTTCTTGAATTTGGTCAATATACATCATCACATTTTCGCAAACCTGACGATACAATTGGTGTTCAATTTGTGAAATTTTTTCTTCTGCGCCGAGAATTTGAGTTTCGTATTCCTTCAATTCTTCGGTAATATAACGTTCTGCATTTACCAAAGTTTGTTTACGAATCCAATCTTCTGGAACTTTGTCTTTATGTGTATTTCTAACCTCAATGTAGTAACCAAAAACATTATTGAAATCAATTTTCAGGGAAGAAATTCCTGTTCTTTCGATTTCTCTTTGGCACATTTCATCCAAAAAACCTTTCCCTTTGCTTTGAAGATTTCTCAATCTATCGAGTTCTTCCGAAACTTCAGATTTGATGACATTTCCTTTGTTGAGGTTTACCGGAAGTTCTTCATTCAAATGATTCAGAAGATAAGAAATGAGTTCTTCTAAATTGTTCAGAGGTTCTAGCCAAGCCAAAACATCGTGATGAGAACTCAATAATTCTCTGATTTTCTGAATATTGATTAAACTCTGACGAAGGTAACCGAGTTCTTTCGGTGAAATTTTTTCGGCAGCCAATTTTCCAACCAATCGGTCTAAATCTGAAATTCCTTTTAATAAATCTAGGATTTCAAATTTCAAAGAATCCTCATTGTTGAAAAATTCAATCAGAGAAAGTCTTCGGTTGATTTCGTTCACAGATTTCAGCGGTAAAATCAATCTTCTGCGAAGCAATCTTCCTCCCATTGCTGTGGAAGTTTTATCAATGATATCGAGCAAAGATTTCCCTTGAAAATTACTAGAATGTACAATTTCTAAATTTCTCAAAGTGAAATTATCCATCATTAAATAATCATCTTGCGGAATGCTTTGTATTTTGGTAATGTGCTGTAAAAGAGCGTGATGCGTGTCTTCGACTAAATAAGCGAAAATCGCTCCTGCTGCGGTAATCCCCAATTTTTGTTCATCAATCCCGAAACCTTTTAGAGATTTGGTTTTAAAATGGGAATTCAGTTTTTCGTAAGCAAAATTATATTGATACGCCCAATCTTCTAACTTAAAACAGTTTTTATTTTTAAGTTGAGAAGGAATTTCGGCGGTTCTTTGGTAAATAATTTCAGCAGGATCAAAAGTATGAACAATGTGCAGTAATTTCTCTAAATTTCCTTCTGCAACCAGAAATTCACCCGTAGAAACATCTACTAGCGCAATCCCAAATTTCTCTTTTTCTTTGTGAAGAGAAAGCAAGAAATTATTTTTTTTGGAATTCAAAACCTGCTCGTTAAACGTAACACCGGGAGTTACCAATTCTGTAACGCCACGTTTCACGATACCTTTCACCATTTTTGGGTCTTCCAATTGGTCGCAAATCGCAACACGCATTCCGGCTCTTACCAATTTTGGCAAGTAAGAATCTACAGAATGATGCGGAAAACCTGCTAACTCAATATGACCTTCTCCATTGGCTCTTTTGGTAAGAACAATTCCTAAAATCTGAGAAGTTTTTATGGCATCTTGCCCGAAAGTTTCGTAGAAATCTCCCACTCTGAAAAGCAATAGCGCATCTGGATATTTCGCCTTAATGGTATTGTACTGAGTCATTAACGGAGTTTCTTTTTTAGCCATTCTTGAGAGTATGAATTTTTAGGTTTAAGATTCGAAATTTGAGGTTGTAAATTAAAACCTTAATTTTGCCCAAAAATACGAAAATGCAACCTACCAAAAAACTGAAATTAGAAGAATTAGGAAGAATAGATGTAGAAACCTTCAAAAAGACGGAGAAAATTCCGTTGGTGGTGGTTTTAGATAATGTAAGAAGTATGCATAATGTAGGTGCGGTTTTCCGAACTGCCGATGCTTTTTTGGTGGAAAAAATTATTCTTTGTGGCATTACTCCGAAACCGCCTCACAGAGAAATTCATAAAGCTGCACTTGGTGCTACTGAAAGTGTAGATTGGCAATTTTATGAGAGTGTAAAAGAAGCAGTTATAGATTTAAAAACTCTGGGTTATGAAGTTGTTGGAATTGAACAAACTACTAATTCTGTGATGATTAAGGATTTTAACATTGATAGAACTAAAAAATATGCTTTGGTTTTAGGTAATGAAGTTGACGGGATTTCTGATGAAATTTTATCCGATTTAGATGAATGTCTAGAAATTCCACAGTTGGGAACTAAACATTCTCTAAATGTTTCGGTTTGCGGTGGAATCGTGATGTGGGAATTTTTCAAAGGATTGAAATAAAATGGATTGATGAATTTTTAAGGTAATTCTTTAAATTATTTAAAAATTCAAAATTATTTTTTATAAAAAGTGTTGATTTAATAAAATAATCTCTATTTTTATAATATTAAATCACTCTGTTATGAAAAAACTTTACGCTCTTTTCTTGCTGATGTTTTCAGTATTCGTCTTTTCTCAAAGTTGTGGCATCAATAGTTATGGTTTTGTGAAATGGACTTCCAATAAAACGTACACCGCTTCTATTATCGTTAAAAATGATTACAAAACCACGGTGAGAGTAAAATATGACGATATTATGGTGCAATATGAAGCTGATTATGACGTACAACATTTAGATGATGTAATTCTGAAAATTGAAGGAACAGGAACGCCAGTTTTTTTGAAAGGGAAAAGCAGTTATAATCCTGACACTTTTATTTTTAGAATTTCTCAAGAGGGAAATATCATTTCAGGAACTACTTATGATAGCTCTCAAGTGAGAAATAAATTAGAAATTTTAGATTCTGATAATTTGGATAATAATCTGGCACTACTAGAACAGTTTTATACTGAAAAAGATGCTGATTATCCTGAAATAGTGAAATCGTTATTGTATTTTGATTACACCAACAAAAAGAAGAAAAAATAAGTTCCACTTATCTGCATAAGAAATCCCGAAAATTTTCGGGATTTTATTTTTTATTATTTTAAAAGTTGATCAAAAGTATTTCCTTGGGTAATATCTCCAGAATTATAGCCTTTCATAA
>NZ_PTPZ01000002.1:411851-520178 GCF_002943105.1 Cloacibacterium normanense
AATCCCAAAAATTTTCGGGTTTTTATTTTTTATTATTTAAAAAGTTGATCAAAAGTATTTCCTTGGGTAATATCTCCAGAATTATAGCCTTTCATAAACCATTCTACACGCTGTTTTGAACTACCATGAGTAAAAGCTTCTTGGTTTACATAACCCGCCGTTCTTTTTTGAATATTATCATCACCTACTGCTGCTGCTGCTTCCATAGCGCTCTGAATATCTTGAGGATCAAGAAATTTTTCTCTGTTATCGGTTTGTTTTGCCCATAAACCTGCGTAGAAATCTGCTTGTAATTCTGTAGCTATCGAAACTCTATTCATATCAGCCTCGGAATATTGTCCACTTCTGCGCATTTTATCTACTTGTTGAGTAGTTCCTAAAATCGTCTGGATGTGATGCCCAATTTCGTGAGCTAAAACATAAGCGACTGTGAATTCTGTAACTCGAGCGCCAAATTTTTGTTGCATTTCGCCAAAGAAACTCATATCCATATAAACCGTTTCATCTGCAGGGCAATAAAAAGGTCCCATCGCAGCTTGTGCAGTTCCGCAACCAGATTGCGTTACATTTTCGAAGAGTACAATTTTCGGTTCTCTGTATTGCATTCCGTTTTCAGAGAAAATTTTAGTCCAAGTTTGGTTATTTTCTGCTGAAAGCATTCTTACAAATTCTCTTACCTGGACTTCTTCGGTAGTGAGTTCTCTTTGTTCCGTTTGAGGAGCGTTTCCAACACCATTACTTAAAATAGCAGAAGGATCACCTCCTAGGAAAAATATAATTGCAGCAATGATTAAGGTTCCTAATCCACCACCAACTAGCATTCCGCCACCGCCAGAACCTCTTCTATCATCTACGTTATCTGCTCTGTCATTTGTCCATTTCATAATTTTAAAATTTTAGATTTAATGATGGATAAATGTAATAAAAAATTATTTGTCGAGCATTTTATTTTTTAGCCAAAAGCTTGTACTTTGATAATTTGAAATGGTTTGATCTACCAAATCTTTTCTAGGATTGTCTTGTAAAAGATTTTCGGTGTAATAAATGTTAAACTCAGTTGTGGTATTGGTGTTAGGTTTTTGAACTAATTGATATTGTTTAATATTTTTAGTAGGAGAAATCACCGTAAGGTAATTGTCTTTTACGAATCCTAAATCCTGATACGTTGCAATATACGCTCTAGGAACGAAATTTTTGGAGAAAACATCTTGACCTAAAAATTTAGATTGATATTTGAAATTTAATAATCCCAAAACAGTAGGCATTACATCTATCTGAGAAGTAACTTGTGAGAATTTCTGTGGTGCCACAAATTCTGGTGCGTAAATCATCGCCGGAATTCTGTATTTATCCATTGGGAGTTCTGTTTTACCAGCACTAGACGAACAATGGTCTGCTACAATCACGAAAACGGTATTTTTGAACCAAGGCTGTTTTTGAGCCATTTCAAAAAATTTCATGATAGAATAGTCTGTGTATTTTACGCCACCTTTTCTAGATTTAGAATCTGCTGGAATGTCTATTTTCCCTTCTGGATAAGTAAAAGGTCTGTGGTTAGAAACCGTCATCCAATGATGGAAGAAAGGTTTACCTGCTTTATAATCTTTGTTCATTTCGCTGATGGCTTTAGTTGCCATATCTTCGTCACAAACACCCCAAACATTTGCAAAAGTGATTTCTTCTGGAGTGAAATTATCTCTATCTACAATTTCGTAGCCGTTTCCAGCGTAGAAATCTTTCATATTGTCAAAATAACTGTAACCACCGTATAAGTATTTTACGCTGTAACCTTTTGACTTAAATACGCTTCCTGTGGTAAATTTATTTTTGTTTTCTTTTTCTCTTTTAATTACGCTTTCTCCAGCAGTTGGCGGAATACAAAGCGTTAATGCTTCTAAACCTCTTACCGTTCTGTTTCCTGTTGCGTATAAATTGGTGAAAAATAAACTTTTTTGTGCCAATTGGTCTAAGAAAGGAGTTACACTTTCTTCATAACCATAAGCTTTCATGTAAGCTGCTGACAAACTTTCTATAGAAATGAGAACCACATTTTTTTGTAATTCTGGTTTCTCAGAAGTGATAGTTCTATTTAAAGTAGTGGTTCCTAAAGGAAGCAGAGTGTTTTTTTCTGCGGTTTTTTGGTCAACAGTAGGATAGAAGGTGAAAAAATCTAATGTGTTATTGCTAAACGCTTCGTAGAATTTTACCATTCCGTTCGCAGCGATTTCCTGTTGGAAAATGTTTCCTTTTTTAAGGTTAATTTTCTCTGCAAAGCTTAAACTGATTCCCAATAAAACAGCAAAAACACCCAATAAAGTAAGTTTTTGAACCAAATTAGGTAATTGTAAAAGACTGTCTTTAGTCTTTTTGTAAATCCACCAAGTTGCCAATCCTGTTACCACAAAAATAGCAGTAAACAAAGGAATGATAGGATAACTTTCCATAATGTTTCCTATAACTTCGGTGGTGTAAATAAGATAATCTACTGCGATAAAATTATAACGAACCCCAAATTCATTGTAGAAGAAATATTCTGAAACGGCATTGAAAATAATCAAAAGCACGTACAAGAATAGCGTGGTAAAGTATAAACTGTTTCTGATTTTAAGCCTTTGTTTTGGTAAAAACAGCATCAATGCAAAAAATAAAATTTTAAGCCCCAAAAATGCTAAAACAATTTTTACTACGCCACCTCCATATTGTTTGAAAATATTATTTGGAGTTGCTAAAATGTATATAAAAGCAAGAACCAGAACTCCTAGGATGATTTGTCCGTAAGGTTTTTGATATTTACCGTTTGACAGGAATAAAAAATAAAGCGCTAAAAAGCTACTGGCAATTGTAAATACCAAAATGTCATTCACTAATCCTAGTGAAGTAACCTTCAATATTTCTGCAAAAGAAAAATCTGCAGTGGTAATCGGGTGGAATACAAATACTAACCTTAATAAAAAGGAAACGATAAGGTAAAAAATCCCTAAATAGAGAAAAGGTTTTACTTTTTGAAGATACATTTTAATACAATTTTGAGATTTGTGTATAGAATTTGATTATTTATTCAAAATTCTTCTGAATTCAATCATTCTAAGAGCAGTAACCGCAGCTTCTACGCCTTTGTTTCCGAGGTTTCCGCCGCTTCTTGCTAAAGATTGTTCCTTATTGTCATCTGTCAAAACACAGAAAATAGCCGGAACATCTGTCATTACATTACAATCTTTAATTCCTTGAGCTACGGCTCTACAAACGTAATCAAAATGTGGAGTTTCTCCTCTGATTACATTGCCAATCGCAATCACTGCATCGTGGTTTTCTGCGGCACACAATTGCATGCAAGCGTAGCTTAACTCAAATGCACCAGGAACAGAGAAAATTTCTATATTTTCTTTTTTTACGCCTTCTTTTTCTAGAATTTGTATCGCTGCATCGCGAAGGTTATAGGTTACAAAATCATTCCAATCTGAAACAACAATGCCGATTCTAAAAGAATCAGCATTTGAGATTTGTAATGGTTTGTAATCCGAAAGATTTACAGTTGCCATTTTATATTTTTAAAAGTTTTTTACCATTTCTATATAAGCATCAGAAGTGCCGCCGTCATAATCTGCATATTTTTCTTCGATGGTTTCGAAGTATTTTTTAGCTTCAGCGTTTTTCTTCATTGCAAGTGCTAGTAAACCAGCTTTTCTTGTAAAGTAATAAGAAGTGTATGCATCATCAGAAGCAGAAGCAGCTTTGTCTAAAAGAGAAAGTGCATCTTCATTTTTATTAAGATTTGCTTGAGCATCTCCCATTGCTCCATATTTTAGAGCCATTAAGATTTTATTATCAGAAGAAAACTTGTCTAATAAATCGTAAGCTTCTTGGTATTTACCTTCTTTGAATTTTAGTAAACCTGCATTGTAAGCAGAAAGTTTACCTGCATCAGTGCTAGTAAATTGCTCATAAGTACCTTTGAATCCTGGATTTGCAGCAGATTTTCCACCTAGTGCGATATCATCTTTCCCTTCTGAAAGGTTTTTTTGAGCAGCCAGATAGCTCAGTGTAGCTTCTTCGTTTTTAGGATTAGCGATGAATTGCTGATAAGCAAAGTATCCTAAAACTGCTAATACTACAGCACCGAAAATAATCCCGATTTGTTTAGCGTATTTTTCAATGAACATCTCTGTTTTGAGCGCGGTTTGGTCTAAATCTTGAAAAATTTCTACCGTTTCTTTTCCTTCGTTCTCTAGCTCTTTTTTGCTTTTATGCTTATCTGTCATAATTTTGAAATTGAAATGCAAAAATAATAGTTTCTATTGTGATATACAATATTTATTTTCAGTGGTTTTCAGTTAGGGTTTTTATGAGAAGTATTTGTCTTATTGAGGATACATGTTTTGTAGGTTTTCAATCTGATGAGGTTGCCCAAGAATGAAAATACAACTATTCGGTTCTATGAGTTTACTTTCGTCAGGATTGATGATGTATTCTCCGTGAACGTCTTTGTAGCCTACAATTTTACAACCTGTTTTTGGGAAAATTTGCAGTTCTTCTAATTTTTTGCCGATAAATTTTTTGGAAAGTTTATCCGTATAAATTTCTAAAACGTTAATTTTTTTGGTGCCTTCCAACACAATATTGTCAATAAATTCTACCAAATCAGGCGTAATAAGAAGAGAAGCCATGTGTTCGCCGCCAATTTTATCAGGCATAATTACATTTTCGGCACCTGCAGTTTTCAGTTTTTTGATGGTACTGCTGTTAGAAGCTCTACTGATGACTTTAATTTTTGGATTCAATTCTTTGGAACTGATTACAATAAAAAGATTATCTGCATCAGATGGTAAACAAGCGATGATTCCATTGGCTTTTTCTACTCCAGCTTTGATCAAAATTTCATCTTCTACTGCATTTCCGTGGATAAAAATAGTGTTGCGGAACTCATCATCTCTATTTTCTAGCGGTTTTTTGTCAATAATAACAAAAGGTTTTTTGTGGAGAATAAGTTTTCTGGCAGCTTGTCTGCCATTTCTCCCGAAACCACAAATGATGATGTGATTTTCTAAATTTTTCATATTGCGTTTGATGAGATTTTGTTTGTATTCTTTGGCGAAATTTCCGTTAAAAAATTCTAATGCAAGTGCTGTTAAACCATAAAGCACAGCTCCCACACCGAAAAGCATTAAAAAAATAGTAATGATTTTTCCTAAATCTGAGAAATTGTCGGGCACTCCAAAACCTACGGTAGTGAGCGTCATAATGCTATACCAAACCGCGTCTAGAAATCTCATTTCTTCGGAATACATAAGCGCTAATGCTCCCAATAAGACAAAAATGAGAATGGAGACAACTAAAATTAATATTCTTTTATATAATGCAGAAAATCTATTCATTATCAATGAATTCTTGTATAAATTTACAAAAATTACAGTTATGATTGACGATTTGAGAAAAATATATTACAATGTTTTTCAGCATCAAAAATATGTGCTGACAATTGCAAAATGGAAAAGAAAATAATAAAAATTAGTAGTTCAGAATACTGTACACTTCAGCGTCAAACTGTTTCAGTTTGTCTTCGCCGTGTAAATCTTTAAGACCAATTAAAAAGCTGAACTGTGTTACTTTTGCGCCTTGTTTTTCAACCAATTTAGCGGCAGCTTCAGTTGTTCCGCCAGTTGCTAATAAATCATCGTGAATCAAAACTCTTTGGTTCGGTTGAATTTGGTTCGTGCGCATTTCTATTTCGGCAGTTCCGTATTCTAAATCGTATTTTTCTGAAATAAATGGAGGAGGAAGTTTTCCTTTTTTTCTAATTAAAATAAATGGAACTTCTAGGGCAACAGCAATTGCAATTCCGAAGAGATAGCCTCTGCTTTCTATTCCGCACACTACATCTACTTTACCTCTGCTGAATTCTACTAAATCTGCAATTACGTCTTCATATAATTTAGGATTTAAGAAAATGGGCGTAATGTCTTTGAATTGTATTCCTTCGATTGGGAAATCTGGAATATTCTGAATTGTGCTTTCTAATCTAGCGATTAAATCTTGCGTTGCCATTTTATGGGATTTTAATTTATTTTTTTTGAGAAGAATTGATTTTATAGCTGGTGATTTTCCAACCTGTTTCTGTAGCTTTTAATCCATAAGAAACGTCAAGTGAAGTTGCGTTTCCAGATTTATCTGTTACGGTATACGTTGCATTTACACTTGCAGTGTTATTGGCATTCGCTTTAGTAGAAACGTTGTTTACATCTACACTTTTTACGGTTCCAAAACCAGATGTAGGATTTGCAAATGTTTCATAAGAACCCCAATTCGGGTTTTCTGATTGACTGTAAGCTGCTTTTAAATTCTGACTGTTTAAGTTGTTTAAGAAATTCACTACCGTATTTTTTGGGTCTCCAATTACTTTTGGAGAATCTGTTCCCGTAGCATTTTCTTCTGGAGTTCCTTCAAGATTTTCTGTGTTTTCTGAGCTTTGAGGCATCAAAAGAGCGTTAGGATTTACATCTACACCCATTTTGGTCATTTGAATGGTTTTCTTAGAAGTTTTTACAGTAACTTTTATGTCAATTTTATTGTCTATTACTTTCTCTTGAGGAAGAGAAGAAAATCTCATGAAAAATCCTTTGAATTGATTGTTTTGCATTAAATTTTTAGAAGTCAAAAGTTTTACTCCTTGACTAGAAACTTCTAAAGTGGTTTCTAAGGCTGCATTTTCGAAATCTACTTTATTTCCTGCTGCGTCTAATAATCTGGGAACAATTTGTAAAGCTTTTGGTCCTAAAACACTATCTACAGAAACTTCACTGGTTGTAATGTGCAAAGAATTTGCGGAAATATCATTTACATCTGTTTCAGACGGCATGATATTTTGGAAGATATTCATTTCACCTAATGAAGGAGGAGCTGTACTTGCCCAGTTGATTCCGTTTTCTTGTGCTACTTTGTCTGCCATTGCAAAAATTTCTGGCACTTTTTTTCCTTCTAGAAGTTTACCAAGAGCTTTTAATTCTTCGATATCGCCTTCTGCATCTACGCCAAAGGTTTTTAGAATATAAAGAGCTTCATTAAACTTAATTTGTTTAATAGTGGGAAGCGAAGAAGACATGTCATTAATACTTTCTTGGAAGGCTTTCGTACTGCTTGCATCTACTGCATCTTTTTTACAACCGATTAAAAAAAGCATTGAAAATATGCTTAGAAAAAGGAAACGTTTCATAAAATGAATATTTATATACAAAAATAAAAAAATCCCAACAATAAGTTGGGATTTATATGATGTTTCTTTCTGAAATTAGAAAGGATATTCAAAAATCTTAGATTCTTTTACTAGAGGATTTCCTTCAGGAATCAATTTAAGTTTAGATAATGCAGACATTACTACTAAAACGAATAAACCTACCATGAATAAGAATGCACCTACTACTAATAAGAATGTGTATGCATTATTCCAGAAAGGTCCTACTGTTCCTGGCATAATCATATTGAAGAAATCTAACCAGTGACCTAGAATTACTAGAACAGCCATTGTAGTTACTACTTTGTAATTTCTCTTGATGCTAGAACTTACTAATACCAATAGTGGTAATAAGAAGTTGATGATAAGCATTGGTAAGAAAGTGTACTTGTAGTAAGCAAATCTGTCAAAGAAATATCTTACTTCTTCTGGGATGTTTGCGTACCAGTAAAGCATGAATTGGTCAAAGAATAAATAAGTCCATAATAATGAAGTAGCAAATAAGAATTTAGCTAAATCATGTAAGTGGTTATCATTAAACTGTGGTAAAAGCCCTTTTTTCTTTAAGTAAACTGCAACAATAATAATTACTGCAACAGCACTTGATAAAGTAGATACCATAGAATACCAAATATAAAGTGTAGAATACCAGTGAGGGTCAATAGACATTAAGAAATCCCAAGCCCAAGCTGCAGAAGCAAATCCGAAGAAAGCGATGTAACCTACACTCCAGTTGTATAATGCTTTGTAATCTTTTCTATCTTTAGTTTCATCTAATCTCTTAGAAACTTTCTTAATTTTCCAAACGAAGAAAGAAGCTCCAATTACGTAGATAAGAACTCTCACTACATAAAAAGGAATGTTTAAGAATTTAGATTTTTCGTAAAGGATAACATCAAAGTTTGGAGAATTAGGATTTGTTAAATCCGGATCCATCCAGTGATATAAATGAGCAATTCCACCTACGTTTAGGAAAGTTAAGATTAATAAAACAATCCCACCTACTGGAATGAATGAAGCTACCGCTTCCATTACTCTTGTTACAATTACAGACCAACCAGCGTGAGCTGCATGCTGAATTGATAAAAAGAATAAAGCACAAGCAGAGATTCCGAAGAATAACATAGCAGCAGTTAATAAAGCCGAGAACGGCGTATTATGAATCTGATGCGTAGCATGTTCTAAGTGTGCAGCATTATCTTGAGGCCCTACTAATTCTGAAGAGTTCATTGGGGTATGATGTTCTGTACCATGGTGTACATTATCCATCATTGTCTGAATTGCAGACTCATTTAACCCATGATTTAATAGGTAGCCAATACCGAATAGTACCAATCCAACAACTATCAGTATAATAGAATACAATTTTAATTTTGGTGAAAAACTATACATTTTTTTCTGTTTTTATTATTTAGTATTGGTTTGAGTTGTAGTTGCATCAGCAGCGGCTACAGGAGCTACAGCATCAGCTTTGAAAGCGCTCATTACATACATTGCTACTCTCCATCTATCAGCAGGAGCTAATTGACCAGCGTAAGATCCCATTAAGTTTCTTCCGTTTACAATTACATAATGAGTAGAACCTACTGTAATCTGTCTGTCTTTGTAATTAGGAACACCAGAATATGCACCACTTTGTACAATTGGACCTTGTCCATCACCTCCCACACCGTGACAAGCTGCACAAGTCATTTCGTATAATTTTTTACCTCTTGCTAAATCTTTTTCTTTATTTTTAGGATCTAGAGGAGAAGCGGTAACACTTTTTGACTCTTCATAAAATGCAGTATATTCTTCTACATTTTTAGGAGTTTTATCTTCTGGCAAAATTCCTTCCTTGTCTTGAGGAACCGTACCTTCTACAGGAGAAAGTAAAGTAGAGCCGTAGTTATTTACAAAAGCCGGGATTTCGTTTTCTTTGCTTACATAATGTCCATCTGCTTTACTAGCAGTTTTTAACATTGGGTCATAAGCTACAGGAAAATACATATCCGGAAAGTAAACTAATGGCGGATTATCTTTTGGTCCACAAGAATTCAGCGCGATAACTGAGATTCCCAAGATGGTTGTTATTTTTAAAATATTTTTCATATTACGCATCTTTTACAGTTATTTCTTCTACACCTGTTTCAATCAGCATCTGTTTAATGGTTTCTACATCTTCAGACACAAACTCCATCATAAACTTATCATCCGTAGTTCTAGGGTCTGGATTCTGGGGAGCAGCTCCTGGATACATTTTATTTCTTACTAAGAAAGTAAGAGACATCATGTGTGCAGCACAGAATACCATTAATTCAAACATTGGAACTACAAAAGCTGGCATGTTATGACCCCACCAAAAAGCTGGTTTACCACCGATGTTTTGTGGCCAGTCATGATTCATCATATACCAAGTTGCTAAAGCACCAATGGTAACACCATAACAAGCATAAATGAAAGCTGCGTCTGAAATTCTAGTTTTCTTAAGACCTAAAGCTTTATCTAGCCCGTGAACTGGGAATGGAGTATACACTTCGGTAATTTCAATACCTTTATCTCTGAAAGCTTTAACGCCGTTCATTAAATCGTCGTCATCGCCATAAAGTCCATATATTCTTTTAGTGGTGCTCATCTCCTTCTTTTGCTTTATAAGTTTCACCTGAAATTTTCAAAATAGTCTTCAATTCAGCCTGTGCAATTACAGGGAATGTTCTAGCGTACAATAGGAATAATACTCCGAAGAAACCAATTGTTCCTAAATAAACTCCTACGTCTATAATCGTTGGCTTAAACATCGTCCAAGAACCTGGTAAGTAGTCTCTAGAAAGGTTGATCACAATGATGTCAAATCTTTCAAACCACATACCGATGTTGATGATTAATGCTACGAAGAAAGTCCAAATAATATTCGTTCTTAATTTTTTGAACCAGAAAGAAGCAGGAACAACTAAGTTACAGATAATTAGCGCCCAGAATGCCCACCAGTAAGGACCAGTAGCAGCACCTGGAGATAAATATGTAAAGTCTTCATATCTACTTCCTGAGTACCAACCGATGAAGTATTCTACACCATATGCTACCGTTACCATACCACCTGTTACGATGATTACGATGTTCATAATTTCGATATGATACATGGTAATATAATCTTCTAAGTGTGCTACTTTTCTAGCAACTAATAGAAGGGTTTGTACCATTGCAAATCCTGAGAAAATCGCACCTGCTACGAAGTAAGGAGGGTAGATGGTAGAGTGCCATCCTTTGATTACTGAAGTTGCGAAGTCAAATGATACCGTGGTGTGTACTGAGAATACAAGTGGTGTTGCTAAACCAGCTAATACAAGAGATAATTCTTCGAATCTTTGCCAGTGTTTTGCTTTACCACCCCAACCGAATGCTAGGAATGTATAAATCTTTTTAGTCCAAGGCGTTTTTGCTCTATCTCTAATCATCGCAAAGTCTGGGATTAATCCCATGAACCAGAATACGGTAGATACAGAGAAGTAAGTAGAGATTGCAAATACGTCCCAAAGTAGTGGAGAGTTAAAGTTAGTCCAAAGAGAACCAAATTGGTTTGGCAAAGGGAATACCCAATATCCTACCCAAACTCTACCCATGTGAATTACTGGGAAGATAGCAGCCTGTACAACTGCAAAAATCGTCATCGCTTCTGCAGAACGGTTTACAGACATTCTCCATCTTTGTCTAAATAATAACAATACTGCAGAGATTAAGGTTCCTGCGTGACCAATACCTACCCACCAAACGAAGTTAGTAATATCCCAACCCCAGTTAATGGTTTTGTTTAGTCCCCAAGCTCCGATACCGGTACCAATGGTGTAAGCAATACATCCAAAACCGTATACAAATAGAACTAGAGCTGCCCAAAAAGAAATCCACCAGAGTTTTCCGGCTCTTTCTTCGATAGGTCTTGCAATATCTTCGGTGATATCGTGATAAGTCTTGTGACCAATAATTAGCGGTTCCCTAATAGGGGCTTCGTAATGTCCTGACATTTTTTACCTATTTATATTATTTAAACGTTGTTTTCTTTTCTGTTTCTCACTTTTGTATGGTAGAATACGTTTGGTTTAGTACCCACTTCTTCTAGCAATACATATTTTCTCTTGTCATTGAATAATGCTCTTACTTCTGATGATTTATCATTCATATCACCGAATTTAAGTGCTCCTGTAGAACAAGCCTGTGAACAAGCTGTTTTAAGTTCCCCATCTTCAATTCTTCTGCCTTCTTTTTTAGCTTCTAGAATTGTAGCTTGAGTCATTTGGATACACATAGAACATTTTTCCATTACCCCCCTAGTTCTTACTACAACATCTGGATTTAGAACCATTCTTCCTAAATCGTTATTCATGTTGAAGTCAAACTTATCATTCAAGTTATAAGTAAACCAATTGAATCTTCTTACTTTGTAAGGACAGTTGTTTGCACAATATCTTGTACCGATACATCTGTTGTAAGCCATTTGGTTTTGACCTTGCTTACCGTGAGAAGTTGCAGCAACAGGACATACTGTTTCACAAGGTGCGTGATTACAGTGCTGACACATTACTGGTTGGAAAATCACATCAGGACTTTCGTTTGGTTCAATTAATATATCATAAAGGTTAGGAACGTTTAATCCCTTATCAATCCCTTCTTTTACTTCTATTTTTTCTTTAGCAGAGTAATATCTATCGATTCTTAGCCAAGCCATATCTCTAGACATTCTTACCTCTTCTTTACCTACTACAGGTACGTTGTTTTCTGCTTGACAAGCAATGATACAAGCTCCACAACCGATACATGAGTTAAGGTCTACAGAAAGATTAAAGTGAGGGCCATCAGTATCATCGAAAGCATCCCAAAGATCTACTTTGCCCATTGGTAAAGTTCCTTGTAATGTTTCCATTGTTAATGGTTTATTCCACTTGTTTACGTCTTCGTTTAAGTAAGTGTCTAATGTTACTTCTTTAGCGATTTCGTAACGACCCATTAATGTATTTTGAAGCTGTACACCTGCAAATTCGTGATCATCTGCTCCTGATTTTTCAATAGAAACATTAGATACTACAGTGTTGTATCCATCAAATAAAGGATAAGCGTTTACACCTGTTTCAGCTACTTTACCTGAGTCTTTTTTACCATAACCTAAAGCAAGACCTAATGAACCTTCTGCTTGACCTGGCTGAATGAAAACAGGAACGTTTTCTAATTTCACACCATTTACAGTAAGATTTACCACAGTACCATCTAACTGCATTCTCGCATTTAATTCATTCTCGATACCAAATTCTTTAGCGTCTGCTGGAGAAATAGTAAGGTAGTTATCCCAAGCCATTCTCGTAATAGGATCTGGCAACTCTTGTAGCCAAGGGTTATTGGCTTGAGTACCGTCTCCCATTGCAGTAGTGGTATAAAGTACAAGTTCTAATTTAGAAGCTTTGAAACCTTGTAATTCTGAAACCGCTTTTGCAGCATCTCCACCTGTGTAAGATAGTGTTCCTATAATGTTTCCTGCATTAAAACCATTATAAAGTGCTTGGTTAAATGAAGTTCCATTAAGAATTGTTGCAGCATTAGCTTTTAAATATTCATAATAGTTAGGAGTAAATCCTTTTCCATTCATCCAAACAAGAAGTGATTCTTCAATTTGTCTAGACTTGAATATTTTTTGGATCGTAGGTTGCATTAATGAATAAGCACCAGTTTGAGGAGCGATATCACCCCAAGATTCTAACCAATGTGCTGCTGGAATGACTACTTTTGCTGCTTGAGCAATTTCGTTTTTCTTATCAGCTACAGCAACTACAGTTCCTACTTTGCTTAATGATTTTTTAAATTCTGCACCTTTTGCGTGAGAATAGATTGGGTTTACGTTGTTAGCAACTAAAACACCCACTTGACCAGCATTTACCCAAGTTAAAAACTCGTTAAATCTAGCGTTGTCATATTCTTTTAATAGGTTAGCTTTTCCAGTGAAAGCTACAGAACCTAATTTTTGATTGATTAAGTGTGCTAAAACATAAGAAGCTTTAGAACCGTCAGCAAAAACTACCGCTTTGTTTCCTTTAGCTTGTAATTCTTTAGCAATTTCAGAAGCTACTTTATCAGAAGTTCCACCTCCTACGATTGCGTTATAAACTTCTACTAAAGTTTTATTTACAGCAGAAGGTTTTTGCTTAATTCTAGTATCAGCATTAGCACCAGTAAGAGACATGTTAGATTCTACTTGAATATGTCTAAGCATGTTAGCTCCTGGTTTTCTAGCAGCTGCGTATGATGTTTCTAAGCTATTTGCGTTATAATCTCCTAAGAAATCTGCTTGGAAAGAAACCACTAATTCAGTAGCTGATAAGTCGTAAACTGGTAATGCTCTATTACCGAAAACTTCTTGAGCAGCGTCTAATGCAGCAGCATACGTATAAGCATCGTAAGTTACTAATTCTGCATTAGGATATTTGGTTTTAAACTCTCCGAATAATTTCTTGAATGTAGGAGAAGGATATGAATGAGAAAGAACTACAATTTTCTTGTTTTCAGCTTGAGCTTTAGTTAGTGCTTCTAGCACTACAGCGTCTACTTTGTCGAAAGTTTCGTCTTTACCATCTAGTTTTGGTTGCTTAATTTTATCATTATCATATAATGACAATACACTTGCTTGAGCTCTAGCGTTTGTTTTACCTAGATCATTTGCAGTTTTATTCGGTTCAATTTTAATTGGTCTACCTTCTCTAGTTTTTACTAAAACACTAGAAAAGTCAAACCCGTCAAAATAGGTAGATGCATAATAATTAGGAATTCCTGGGATAATACTGTGTGGTTTTACCACGTAAGGAATTGTTTTGATTACTGGCGCTTCACACGCTGCAAGAGTAACTGCAGCTGTAGAGAAGCCTAATAATTTTAAGAAATCCCTTCTAGAAGTCCCAGAATTGTTCATTTTTTCTGCATCACCCAAGAACTCATCTACAGGAATTTCGTTTTGAAATTCTTTTTGAGCCAATTTCGCATTAAGCGATTGGTCTTTAAGTTCGTGAATACTTCTGAATTGTATTTTATTTGAAGCCATTTATACTTCTAATTTTCTGTTATTAATAATGACATTTACCACACTCTAAACCACCAATAGCGTCTACGGTCATTTTAGTTTCTCCACCGTATTGTTTTTTCAACTTGTCGTGAAGTTTTTGGTAGTATTCTTTGTTATAACCGTTTGTCATGTCTACTTCTGTAGTTCTGTGACAATCAATACACCATCCCATTGTAAAGTTATTTGCCATTTGTACTTTGTCCATTTCTTGAACTTGACCGTGACAAGCTTTACATACTACGTCTACTTTTTTAGCTTTGATGATGGTTTGTTCACCAGCTACCACGTGTTGTGCGTGATTGAAGTATACGAAATCTGGCATATTGTGAATTCTCACCCACTCGATTGGTTTAGTTTTTCCAGTGTAAGACTGTGAACCTTCATCCCAACCAGCAGCTTCGTAGATTTTCTTAATCTCTGCAGTATAGAATTCTCTAGATTTTCCTTCTTCTATGTATTTTCCTTTGTATTCTGAAATACCTTTGTGGCAATTCATACAAACGTTTACAGAAGGAATCTCTGATACTTTACCATACTTAGCACTTGAGTGACATAATTGACAATCGATTTTATTCTCACCAGCGTGAATTTTGTGAGAGAAGTAAATAGGTTGCTCTGGTTGATAACCTTTGTATACACCTACCCACATTAACCAATTCCAAATTCCGTAAAGTGCTAATAGGGCTAATAATCCCATTAATGCTTTACCTAGCGTATTGTACTTCTCGTAGAATTCGCCAATTGAGTTGATTCTTGTAGCGTCTAGAGCAGAAATTTCTCCAGATTTTCTGTGTAAATTTACGAGTTGGGTTAATCTGAAGAGTAACCAAAGAAGTAATCCTCCAACTGCGACTAAAGAAATTAGAAGAGCAGATGAATTATTTTTTTCATCTTGAGCAGCTTTGATGGCTTCTGGTGAATTCACATCAGTTTCTGCTGCAGCAGGCTCTGCTTTTGGCGGATTAGTGGTGTATTCTAGAAGATCTGCAATGTCCTGATCTGTAAGATTAGGGAACTGAGTCATCTCTACTTTGTTGAATTTTTCGAAGACTTCATTCGCATACTTATCGCCAGAAGCTCTAAGTGCTTTGTTATCTTTAATCCATTTTTGGAACCAATCTACACCTAAATTTTGTTCCTTTTTTAATCTGTCTACTACGCCTCCTAAAGCTGGGCCTACCATTTGTTTGTCTAACGCGTGACACGCAGAACAATTGGTTTTAAAAAGGGTTTCTCCCTTCTTAGCGTCACCTTTAAGATCTTGAGCGTAAATAGAAGCACTGGTTGTTAAGAGCAAACTACATGCTAACAACACTCTCTTGTAATGCTTTCTCCAACTAATCATTTAAATAATCTTGGGTTAATACTATTGAGTTTACATTCAATTCCGCAAAAATAATACTTTAACACAATATTAACAGAAGGTTTGTATGTATTTTATCAATTTTTTTTAATTTATAATTGTTCTAAATAAGAAAGATTGGTATAATTTTTATTTGTATTAACTTTGTCAAAAATAATTTTAATGAAAAACGTAATAAAAATACTATCATTATTAACTTTTTTAAGTTTTAATATCTCTAATGCTCAGGTAGTTGAGAAAAAAGAAACGCATAATGGAACAGAGTTAAAAGTTTCTATGGATAGCAGAGTAAATGAGCTTTTAACGGATTTAGAAGGGAAATGTGATAAGATTAAAGAGGAAGAAGCCAATAAAAATGAAGCTCCGAAAGTAGAAATTTCGACGAAACCTAAAACAAATGCTGAAATCTGTAGAGATAATCCTAGAATTTTAGGTTACAAAATTCAGGTGGCAGTTGTAAAAAGTAATGAGGAAGCCAACAAAGTGAAATCTTATTTCCGTACGAAATTTCCGAATATGAAAGCAGAAACTGATGCTTCGCTAAGACCTAATTATAAGGTTTTGGTAGGGAGCTATTTCAGTAAGCAATCTGCAAGTGGCGATTTAGCAAGAATTAGAAGTTATTTCCCTGCTGCAATTGCAGTACAATACAGAGTTTTCTGTGTAGAAGCAAAATAATTTTCACACATTAGCATAACAAAAATCCACCAAAATTTTGGTGGATTTTTTTATTTAATTTTTTACTAAAAGTCTGAACCCTTCTCCATGCACGTTGATGATTTCTAATCCTTCATCGTCTTTTAGGAGCTTTCTCAGTTTAGCAATGTACACGTCCATACTTCTTGCCGTGAAATAATTTTCTTTTTTCCAGATTTTTCTTAATGCTAAATCTCTTGGCATAAAATCATTTCTGTGTAGGCAAAGAAGTTTTAGTAATTCGTTTTCTTTTGGCGAAAGTTTATATTCATTATCGCCTACTCGTAATTGTCTTAAAACTGAATCGAAAAACATGTTAGAAATTTTAAATTGCTCTTGCTCTTCGTCTTCTACTACTGCACTTCTTTGTAAAATAGCTTTGATTTTGTATAAAAGTAATTCTGTGTCAAACGGTTTCGTGATGTAATCATCTGCGCCGATTTGATAGCCTTTTAAAACGTCTTCACGCTGGTTTCTTGCCGTTAAAAATATAATGGGAGTATTCTTGTCTATTTTTCTCACGTCTTCAGCTAGTGAAAAGCCGTCTTTTTTGGGCATCATGACATCAAAAATACAAATGTCAAATTCCTTTTCTGTGAATTCTTTTAGCCCTAATTCTCCATCTATAGCAAGGGTTACATCAAAGTTGTTAATGCTTAAATAATCTTTAAGTACCGCTCCGAAACTTTGGTCGTCTTCTACTAATAAGATTCTGTTACTCATAATATTTGGTGTTTTTATTTGTTGTTATTTCATCGGCAGTTTTATGGTAAATGTGCTGCCTTTATCTTTTTCTGATTCTACAATCACTTGACCGTGATGCAGTTCTACGATTTTCTTCACATAAGACAATCCTAAACCTTGTCCTTTTACATTGTGAATATTCCCAGTTTCTTCTCTGAAGAATTTCTCGAAAATTTTAGTTCTGTTATGTTGTTCCATTCCCATTCCTTTATCAGAAATTGCAATGACGTAAAATCCAGGTTCATTTCTAGTAGTAATTCTAATTTCTGGGGTTTCTGGCGAATATTTATTGGCATTGTCTAATAAATTTACCAGAGCGTTAGAAAGGTGAAATTCATCTACTTTTACATTGTAATGTTCCGCTTTGAATTCTTCGGTTAATGTTCCGCCTCTTTCTTCTACAATAAGTCTGAATGACTGAGAAATTTGCTTGATGAGTTCTCTTACATTGGTTTCTTTTAAGAAGAGTTTTACTTCGTTTCTCTCTAATTTAGACATGTTGAGAACGTTTTCTACCTGTTTTTTCATTCTCAAGTTCTCTTGTTTGATGAGTTGAGAATAATATTTTACTTTTTCTGGATTGGTAGAGATTTTATCATTAGCCAAAGCATCTGTCGCTACGGAAATGGTAGCTAAAGGTGTTTTGAATTCATGAGACATGTTATTGATGAAATCAGTTTTTACTTCTGAGATTTTTTTCTGTTTCATCATGTAATTAATCGAGATGATGTAGATTCCTAAAATCGTCAATAATGACATGAAAGTTCCTAGTAGCATTGGCAAATTATTCATTGCCAAAGACGCATCTTTTCTTGGGAAAACTAGCGAAAGCGTAAAAAGCGTTCGGTCTTTATCGTCTGTAAAAAGTGGAAAATTATAATTGGTTTTGTCTCGCTGATCTAAATAAGTGTTATTAGAAATCTGAGTTAATTTATTGTTTTTGTCCAAAATTCCATAGCCGAATTTAGAGTTTATTCCATTGTTTTTCAGTTCTTTAGCAAGAACGGAATCCAGCATTTTTGGATTGACTCTTTGGTTGATAGGTAAGTTAGAAGCATTAAATTTCGCAAATTCTGTCAAAGTAAACTGTCCGCTGCTGATGTCTTGACTCTGAACCGAAGAAATAATCTGAGGAGTGCTTTCGTTTTTTTTAATGCTGTATAAACCTTCGTCTTTGTAAAGTTTTATTTTGGTAATGCTATCACCTTTTTTAGAAATCGGAATGTTTTGTTTTTCAATAATGGTTTTATTGAAAGTTAGCGTGGTTTTGTTAGCAGAATCCTGCGTTTGCTGGATTTGAAAAAGAGTAGGACTTTTAGCGTTATTAGCTAAAGTTTTGTCGAAATTTTTAAATTTTTCGTTGTATTTCTGAATTTCTAATTCTTCAATTTTTTTACTTGAGCTTTCTAGCGCAGTGTACACTTTATTAGAAAAATCTTGCTCTAGTGCGGTGTAATATTCTTTAAGCCAATAAAATTGCAATGACACGAAAACAACAAGTGAAATCGTCATGAATACGGAGATTATTGGGATAAATTTATTATTCATTTTCGCCTAAAAATTTTGTTAAAATTAGAAATTTAACACAAATTAAACAAAAAAATCACAGTATTTTTATATGATTTTTCTTAAAAACGAGAATTTTAACAAATTATTGTGAATTAATTTCCCATTTGTAGAAATTTTTTAAGAAACTTCTAACAAGTCTTCGTCTATAAAATATTGAATAATGGCTTTTTTCATGAGCAGTTGTTGCTCATTCGGTTTCAGTTCTGGGAGTTCTTCTAATTGCTTGTACATTGGCCAACCGTCATCATCATAATCCTCGAATTCATAAAACCCGAAAGGTTCTAGCAATCTGCAAACCGCAATGTGAATAAGGTTTACTTTGTCGTCTTTAGAATATTTTTGTTTTCCACTACCTAATTCTTGGATTCCTATCAAAAACAAAAGCGTTTCAATAGGCGGATTTTTCTCCGTTTGAAAATTCTCAACGAAAAATTTTTCTACATCTTTCCAAACTTCTATTTCGTTAATTTCTTCCATTGTTTTCTAATTTTAATAAAAATGCATATTCCAGAGCGTCTTCCTTCAAGCTTTCAAATCTTCCAGAAGCGCCACCATGACCAGATTTCATATCGGTCTTGAAAATGAGGATATTATTGTCAGTTTTTAAATCACGCAATTTTGCAACCCATTTTGCAGGTTCCCAATATTGCACTTGGCTGTCGTGAAAACCAGTGGTGATTAATGTATTTGGGTAATTTTTTGCTTCTATATTATCGTAAGGAGAATAAGAAAGCATGTAATCGTAATATTTTTTCTTTTTCGGATTGCCCCATTCATCAAATTCTCCAGTTGTCAAAGGAATTGTTTCGTCTAACATGGTAGTAACCACATCTACAAAAGGAACTTGTGCCACAATTCCGTTGAAAATTTCAGGTTCGTAATTCATAACCGCTCCCATCAAAAGTCCACCAGCAGAACCGCCCATCGCATAGAGATGTTTCGGAGAAGTGTAATTTTCAGAAATGAGGAATTTCGCAGCGTCAATAAAATCGAAGAAAGTATTTTTCTTTTTCAGCATTTTTCCATTATCATACCATTCTCTTCCTAAATATTCGCCGCCACGAACGTGAGCAATCGCATAAATAAAACCTCTATCTAAAATTGATAACCTTACATTAGAAAAACTGGCATCAATAGTGTGTCCGTAACTTCCGTAACCATATAATAAAAGAGGAGTTTCGGCAGCTTTTGGAGTGTCTTTATGATAGACTAAAGAAATCGGGATTTTCACTTTTCCGTCTCTGGAATTTGCCCAAATTCTTTCAGAAATATAATTTTTAGCATCAAAAGTTCCGCCCAAAACTTCTTGTTGTTTCAAAAGTTTGGTTTCGCCTGTTTTCATATTGTATTCATACGTAGAACTTGGCGTGGTGAGCGAAGTGTAACCATAACGCAAAACTTCTGTGTCAAAATCTAAATTCAGTCCTACATAAGCGGTGTAAGTTGGTTCGTCAAAAGGCAAATAATGAAAATTTCCCGTTGCGTTATCGATAATTTTCAGTTGAAGTAAACCTTCGGTTCTTTCTTCAATCACGAAATAATCTTTGAAAATTTCAAAACCTTCCAGTAAAGTTTCCTTTTTATGCGGAATTACTTCTTTCCAATGTTCTTTAGAAGGTTGATCTACCGAAGTTTTCATAATTTTGAAATTGGTAGCATCGCCTTCATTGGTGATGATATAAAAATCATTTTGATAATGTTCTACTGCGTATTCTAAATCGTCTTCACGTTTTTGAATGACTTTCCATTCTGCGAAAACATTGTCAGAAGGAATAAACCAATGTTCATCTGAAATGGTAGAAGAACTTGCAATAAAAATATATTCTAAAGATTTTGATTTGTAAACGGTTACATCGAAAGTTTCATCTTCTTCGTGGAAAACCAAAATATCTTCTTCCTGAGAAGTACCAATTTTATGTCTGTAAATCTGGAAAGCGCGTAACGTTTCGTCTTTTCTGATGTAGAAAAAATGTTCATTATCTGCTGCCCAAACTGTTTTACCAGTTGTATTTTCAATTTTATCATTTAGAAATTCTCCCGTTTCTAAATTTTTGAGCAAAATGGTATAGATTCTTCTTCCAATAATGTCTTCAGAAAATGCAGCCAACTGATTATTCACCGAAACAGAGAAACTTCCTACATCGTAAAAATCTTTACCCGCTGCCATTTCGTTTACATCTAGCATGAGTTCTGCTTCGTTTTCCAAGCTTTTAAAATGTCTGTAGAACAGTGGATATTCTTTTCCTTTTTGAAATTTTACCACATACCAATATTCATTGAAAAAATAAGGCAAGCTCTCGTCATCTTCTTTGTAACGAGCTTTCATTTCTTGGAAAAGCTGTTCTTGCAATTCTTCGGTGTCTTTCATCACGAAGTCGCAATAAGCGTTTTCTTCTTCTAAATATTGTAAAACTTCGGGGTTTTCTCTTTCATTGAGCCAGAAAAACGGGTCGTTTCTTTGGTGACCGTGAATTTCTAGTGATTTATCTATTTTTTTTGCTTTGGGAGCGTTCATCATTAAGTTCAATTTGAGTGGAGCAATAAGTAATTTTATTTCTCTAAATTTTAAATTTTTGCAAATATAGGTTTTCTAAAAAAGAAAAAAATCACCAAAAATATTTTGATGATTTTGATATTATCTATATTGTTGAATTTTATTTGTGATTGGCTCTGATGTATTTTTCTATTGCCATCGTCATAGATGGAGTTTCCTTAGTAGGAGCCATTACATCTATTTTTAAGCCAGCTTCTTCTGCTGCGTTTTGCGTAGTTACTCCGAAAACTGCAATTTTTCTATCTCCTTGTTGGAAATTAGGGAAATTGTGGAAAAGAGATTTGATTCCTTGGTGAGAAAAGAATACCAACATGTCATATTCTTCTACTTTTACATCAGATAAATCGCTTGCTACCGTTCTGTACATTACTGCTTTAGTCCAGTCAATTCCTGATTGGTCTAAGATTTTAGTTGTTTCTTCTGTCACTACATCAGAACATGGAAGAAGATATTTCTCGTCATGGTGTTTTTTGAAAAGTGGCAATAAATCTGCCATTGATTTTTCACCAAAAGAAATTTTTCTTTTTCTGTAAATAATGTGTTTCTGAAGATAATTCGCAATAGCTTCTGATTGGCAAATGTATCTCATATTATCAGGAACAGAGAAACGCATTTCTTCTGCTAATCTGAAATAGTGATCTATTGCATTCTTACTAGTAAAAATAACACCTGTATAGTGAGAAAGGTCAATTTTTTGAGTTCTTAATTCCTTAGCATCTACACCTTCAACATGGATGAAAGGTCTGAAATCAATTTTAATTTTTTCACTTTTAGCCATCTCTAAATATGGTGAAGAATCACCTTGTGGAGCAGGCTGAGAAACCAAAATAGATTTTATTTTCATTATTAAACTTAATAAAACGATTTATAAAAACCAAAATTTCCAAAGCACCAATATTGGTAGAATTTGGAGTGTGCAAATATACAAAAATTTATAATACCATTGTCTCGGTAAAATTTGCTGAGGATGAAACAGATAGATTAATATTTTGATAGTAAATGCTATGAAAATCAAGCTACTGTAGTAAACAAAGGCATTAGAAGTTTTGAAATGCAGGTAATAATGGAAGAAACTTATGACCAAAATCACCAAAGAATACACCATAAAATATTTCTGCGCTACAAAAGAATATCTGCCGAATCGTTCTAATTGATTAATGCTTCCGTAGAATAAATAGACGAAAATATTTTTAATAAGGTGAAACAGAAGCAGTGAAACGAGAACAAAACCAAATTTGTTAAAAGTAATGCCTGCTACAACTAAATTTTGGGCAATAAATTTCGGGACAATCGGAATGAATTGCGAAAATAACACCGAAAAACTTACCGAAAAAAGTATAGTAGTGAAAACCCAACTTAAAGTGTTATTGTTTGATTCTTCATAAGGTTGTAAAATAAATTCTATCAAGGTTACATCTCTGTGCAGGGTTTTAAATATGATAATATAAGACAGAATAATGCCTATTATACAGTAAATAACCCAGTCATGATGTTCTACAACTCTTATCAATTTATTAGATTTTTTGCAAAAGTAAGAATTTTAAGGAATACATTTTGATATAAGGCTATATTAAATAATTATTTAAAACCTTAAAAACATTATCTTTGCATTTTCTTATCTCTATGAAAAAATTAGTCATTATCCCAACCTACAACGAAAAAGAAAATATAGAAAACATTATTAAAGCTGTTTTTGCTTTAGAACAAGATTTTCATGTTTTGATTGTAGATGATTCATCACCAGATGGAACCGCAGAAATCGTAAAAAAAATGCAGCATGAATTTCCGCATTTGCTACATCTTACCATAAGAAAAGTAAAAGACGGATTAGGCAAAGCTTATATTCATGGTTTTAAATGGGCATTAGAAAATGGTTATGACTACATCTTCGAGATGGATGCAGATTTTTCGCACAATCCTAATGATTTGCCTAAATTATTTGATGCCGCACAAAAAGGCGATATGAGCATCGGTTCTAGATATTGCAAAGGCGTAAACGTGGTAAACTGGCCTATGTCTAGAGTTTTACTGTCGTATTTTGCTTCTAAATATGTGAGATTCGTTTTAGGGATTCCTATTTTTGATACCACTGCTGGTTTTGTGTGTTTTTCTAGAAAAGTTTTAGAAAATATCGGTCTAGACCAAGTGAAAATGACAGGGTATGGTTTCCAAGTAGAAATGAAATACAGAGCTTACAGAAAAGGTTTTAAAATAAACGAAGTTCCTATTATTTTCACAGATAGAACAGAAGGAGAAAGTAAAATGAGTGGCGGAATTATAAAAGAAGCCATTTTTGGAGTAATTAATTTGAAATTAAAATCTATCTTCGGTAAAATATGAGAAGACTCCTCGTTTTTTTTATACTGTTTTCACTGTTTTCCTGCGAAAAAATTGTTGATAAGCCCAAAAATCTTATCGAAAAACATGAAATGGCAGAAATAATAGCAGATTTTGCTATTTATGACCAAACTTATACGGTAAAACCAGATGCTAATATGGAATTGGTAAGCAGATTTGTTTTGAAAAAACATAAAATAGATGCCAAAACTTACCGAGATAGCTATAAATATTATATTTCTAATCCAGAGGAAATGGATGACATCTTTGCAGAAGCTAAAGAAATTATCTTAGACAAAGACCCAAAATTAGAAGATTACATAGAAAAAAAGAAAAAGGAGAATCCTAATCTCCCAGAATTTTTAAGATAAAGTACAAACTTACTTTTATACAATAATGCAGAAATTTTTTGAAGTTGAAAAAAACACTTCCGGTAAAGCAAGAGCCGGAAAAATAACTACAGACCACGGCGAAATTCTTACTCCTATTTTTATGCCAGTAGGAACAGTAGCTTCTGTAAAAACCGTTCATCAGCATGAACTAAGAGAAGACATAAAAGCACAAATTATACTTGGGAATACCTATCATTTATATTTAAGACCAGGGATGGAAATCATGCAAGAAGCAGGTGGGTTGCATAAATTCATGAATTGGGAAAAACCCATTCTTACTGATTCTGGTGGTTATCAGGTTTTTTCACTTTCTTCGAGCAGAAAAATGACAGAAGAAGGCGTGAAATTCAAGTCGCATATTGATGGAAGTTACCATTTCATTTCTCCAGAAAAATCTATGGAAATTCAGCGTCAGATTGGAGCAGATATTTTCATGGCTTTTGATGAATGTACACCTTATCCTTGCGAATACAATCAGGCAAAACTTTCAATGGAACTTACGCATCGTTGGTTAAAAAGATGTATTGATTGGACCAATGAAAATCAAGAAATTTACGGACATAAACAGCACCTTTTCCCAATTGTTCAAGGTTCTACATATTCTGATTTGAGAAAAATTTCAGCAGAAGTAATTTCAGCAGCTGGAGCAGATGGAAATGCAATTGGTGGACTTTCGGTTGGTGAACCAGAAGAGGAAATGTACAGAATTACAGATGAAGTAACCGATATTTTGCCAAAAGATAAGCCGAGATATTTAATGGGAGTTGGTACACCTTGGAACATCATCGAAAGTATTGGTCTAGGAATTGATATGATGGATTGTGTAATGCCTACCAGAAATGCGAGAAACGCGATGCTTTTCACTTGGCAAGGCGTAATGAACATGAAAAATAAAAAATGGGAAAAAGATTTTTCTCCATTAGATGAGTTTGGGACGAGTTATGTAGATAGAGATTACAGCAAAGCTTATGTTCGTCACTTATTTGTAGCCAAAGAATATTTAGCAAAACAGATTGCTTCTATTCATAATTTAGCATTTTATTTAGATTTGGTAAAAGTTGCTAGAGAGCACATTATTGCTGGAGACTTCTACGAGTGGAAAGAGCAAATCATTCCTCAATTGAAACAAAGACTTTAAAAATAATTAACTTTCAAGTGTTTTTAAAAACGATTTAGCATTTTTGCAAATCATCGATTTTACAGATTAATGAAAATTTTAGATAGATACATCCTTAAAAAATACTTAGGAACTCTTGCTTTCATGCTGGTGTTGCTTTCTGTGATCATTGTGGTGATAGATGTACAAGCAAAATCTCCCAGAATTGAGAGTAATGGTTTTACAGTAGGCTATTTTTTGATAAATTTCTACCCATTTTTGATGGTGTATTATCTGATTACATTCTTTTCAATCTTAGTTTTTATTTCGGTAATTTATTTTACTTCTAGAATTGCGAATAATACAGAAATTGTAGCCTACATCAGTAGTGGTGCGAGTTTTCACCGTTTTGCGAAACCATATCTTATTGCTGCGCTTATTATTGCCACGGCAATTCTTGCTGTCAACCATTTTATTTTGCCTTGGTCTAATATCAAGAAAAATAAATTAGAAATCTACACCATGAACACCACGAACCGTGAAAAATTTACGGCAAATGCACAGATTTCTACTCAATTAAATCCTCAGGAATATATTTTTATCAATAGTTATAACCGCCAAATGAACAGAGGTTCTGGTTACCTGTATCAGAAATTTGATAAAAATAAAAAGCTGCTTTATCAAATCAATGCCATGGAAATTTACTGGGACGAGAAAAAGAAAAACTTCGTTATCAGTAATTATTTAGAAAAAAGAATTGATAAAAATGACCACGAAATCTTGACAAATGGAGACACTAAAACACAAGATTTTAAACATACACCCGAAGAATTATTCCCGAATGAATTATTGGGTCAAAATAAAACCACTCCAGATTTAATTAATTTCATCGAAAGAGAGAAGGAAAAAGGAAATAGTAATATCAATGCTTATCTCAATGAACTTCATCAGCGAACTGCGATGCCAGTTTCTATTATTATTCTAACCTTTTTAGCGCTTTCGCTTTCTTCGCAGAAAAAAAGAGGAGGTCTGGGAATGAATTTAGCCATCGGAATTTCATTGGCATTCGTTTTTGTATTCTCATTTGAAGTGCTCAAAATTGTAGCATCTGGTAATAATTCCATTCCGCCACTTTTGGCGATGTGGTTGCCGAATATTGTTTTCGGAGCATTGGCATTTTACCTTTACATGAAGAGAGCGAATCAATAGAGCATTTCTATTTCTTTGTGGAAGAATTTTTGTAAACCTTCATTTTCTAGGTCAATCCAAATATAACCATTTTCGTCTACGTTTTGAATTATGCCATTTTGTCGCACCTCGTTTTTTTCAAAAACAGAAACTTCATTTTTACGATAAAGATGTAGATGATACAATTCTAAAATATTATTGGGAATTTCTTTTTGAACCAAATGTTCAAATAAATATTGATGAAGGCTTTCTGTAAAGGCTTTCAGCTCAAAAGACAGTCCGGTTTGGCTTAGAACAGAACCTGCTTTTGGCAGATTTTTAAAATTTTCTTGGAGAATATTAATGCCAATTCCTACCACGAAATAATTTTTATTCTTCTCGAAAAGCATTCCGCAGATTTTTTTGTTTTTGAGAATCAAATCATTAGGCCATTTGATTTTAACCTCTGTTTTTGTCAAATTGGCAATAAAATCTCTCACCAGAATTGCGGTATAGAAATTGAAGCAAGTATCAGAAACATTTATGTTTTTGGCTTTTAGAGCAAATGAATAGGCGAGGTTTTCCTCGGGTAGGTTTTCCCAAGAATTTCCGTACTGTCCTCTTCCTTTGGTTTGATTAAAGGTATAAACCGCTAAAAAATCTTCAGAAAGATAATGCTGATTGAGAAAATCTATAAGCTCATCTTGCGTAGAAGCACAATTATTGAAGTAAATTAGACTGTTCATTTAACAAAACTTTAAGTAACCTTAATCACTAAAAACTGAATAAAAAACAATAAATTTGCAATTAAACATATATTTTTGAATGAGTAAAAATACAGAAAAAGAAGCATTAATCGCTAAAATTGTTGATGCAATACAAGACACAAAAGGTGAAGACATTAAAATACTAGACCTTACTAAAATAGAAAATTCTGTGGCAGATTATTTCGTGATTTGTAGTGGTAATTCTAATACACAAGTATCTTCTATCGCTGGAAATGTAGAAAAAAAAGTACGTAACGAGCTCCAAGACAGACCTTGGCATGTAGAAGGAAGCGAAAACGCAATGTGGGTTTTAGTAGATTATATTTCAGTTGTCGTTCACGTTTTCCAAAAACATATCAGAGAATATTACGATATAGAAGAACTTTGGGGAGACGCCAAAGTAATCACCGTAGAAAATTAATATTAACCTAAAAATAATATCCTGATGAAATTTTCTGAATTTCTATCAGGATTTTAATGATTATAAAATGAAAGAAAAAAGTAGTTTCAACTGGTTTTATCTGGTGGTTTTTGCAGTATTAGCCATCACCATTTATCCGTTGCTCAATCTTGATCCGCCTCAGTCTATCAATGAGAACGGATTTTTCACTTTGCTGAAAGAAAACAAGGTAGAAAAAGTAATTGTGTACACAGATACGCCTAGAGCAGATGTGTTTCTTACCAAAGAAGCCAGAGCTGCAATGGTGAAAAATGCTAAAAAAGACACTCAGAATCTTTTGCCAGCAATGCAAGAGCAAAAACCAGATTTTGATTTCAATTACGGAAATTTACAATACTTCCAAGAGAAATTTGACAATTTGAAAAAAGAAAATCCTCAGGTTAAAACGCAATATGATTTTAAAACTGCAGGTTCTCCTTTTCAAGATATTTTAATCCAAGCTTTAATTTGGTTTGGAATCATGGCCGTTATTTATTATTTCCTTTTCAGAAAAATGGGAAGCGGAGGCGGACCTGGTGGACAAATTTTCAGCATTGGTAAATCTAGAGCTAAACTTTTTGACGAAAATGAAAAAGTTCAAGTTACGTTTAAAGATGTAGCAGGTCTAGAAGGTGCTAAAGAAGAAGTGCAAGAAGTAGTAGATTTCTTGAAAAATTCTGAAAAATACACAAAATTAGGAGGTAAAATACCGAAAGGAGTTCTTTTAGTAGGTCCTCCAGGAACAGGTAAAACTTTATTGGCAAAAGCAGTTGCTGGTGAAGCAAAAGTTCCTTTCTTCTCGCTTTCTGGTTCAGATTTCGTAGAAATGTTTGTAGGAGTTGGAGCTTCTAGAGTAAGAGATTTATTTGCTCAAGCTAAAGCAAAATCTCCAGCCATTATTTTTATTGACGAAATTGATGCGATTGGTAGAGCTAGAGGAAGAGGTGGTTTGCAAGGAGGAAATGACGAAAGAGAAAATACGCTGAACCAATTGCTTACAGAAATGGATGGTTTCGGAACAGATACCAATGTAATTGTAATGGCGGCAACTAACAGAGCTGATATTTTAGATAAAGCATTGATGAGAGCAGGACGTTTCGACCGTTCTATCTATGTAGATTTACCAGAAATGCACGAAAGAAGAGAGATTTTTGATGTGCATTTGGCTAAAATTAAATTAGCTCCAGACATTGATAGAGATTTCTTGGCAAAACAAACTCCTGGATTTTCGGGTGCGGATATTGCGAATGTTTGTAACGAAGCAGCGCTTATTGCAGCAAGAAACAATCATGAATTTGTTACAAAGCAAGATTTCTTAGATGCTGTAGACAGAATTATCGGTGGTTTAGAAAAGAAAAATAAAGCGATTAAGCCTTCAGAAAAGAAAAGAGTAGCTTTCCACGAAGCGGGACACGCTACGATTTCTTGGTTGGTAGAACATGCAGCGCCTTTATTAAAAGTAACAATTGTTCCAAGAGGAAGAAGTTTAGGTGCGGCTTGGTATTTACCAGAAGAACGTTCATTAACTACTACAGAACAAATGCTAGACGAAATGTGTGCTACTTTAGGTGGTAGAGCAGCAGAACAAGTAGCGTTTGGAAATATTTCTACAGGTGCGCTTTCGGATTTAGAAAGAGTTACGAAACAAGCTCAAGCAATGGTAACGATTTATGGTTTGAGCGAAAACATCGGTAATATTTCTTACTATGACAGCTCTGGTCAGTCAGAATACAGTTTTGGTAAGCCTTATTCAGAAGAAACGGCTAAGAAAATAGATGTGGAGATTAAAGATATCATCGAAAATCAGTATAAAAGAGCGGTAACTATTCTTCATGAGAATAGAGATAAGTTAGATGCTCTTGCTCAAAAGCTTTTAGAAAAAGAAGTCATCTTCAGAGAAGACTTAGAAGAGATTTTTGGCAAAAGAGCTTGGGATCCTGAATTAACAGAGCGTCCAGTTACTGAAGCGGTAGTAGAAAATACTCCAGAAAACACTTCTAGTGAAGAGCCGCAAGAGTCTCAAAATTAAGAATTTACATTCATTAATATAGAAGTTCCTAATATTTTTATTAGGAACTTTTTTATTTATATCTTTGATATATAGTTAGTTTCTAAATTATTTTATATTTTTGTTGTTGGCTAAGTTTAAAAATCTGAAGAAAATTGAGTTTATTTAAGAAAATTGTAAGTAAAATTCTTAATCAAGACGAGCAGCAAGATGATCCCAATGTTACAAAATTGGCAGATCAACTTAAAAATGCTGATCTTGATTATAAATTTGCGCAATTATTTACGGCTTCAGGTGGTTTTTTTAACTATTGCGGAGACGAAGCAGAAGCATTACAAGTCTTAAATCAGATAATCAAAATCGAGGGCATTAAGAATGTTTTTTGTTGTGATGATGACTTACAGAATTTTTTAAACGTTACCAAAACCAATTTTACCAAAAATCTAGATATTAATAATGATGCCGCTTTTATTACCTGCGAATTTTTAATCGCTTATGACGGAAGAGTTATGCTTTCTTACAATAATATTTTGCATTATCATTCTTCTAGATTGCCTGGTAAAATCATCATTATGGCAACCGTTTCACAGATTGTAAGAGACTTAAATGAAGCCATGATGAAAATTAAGAGAAGAGGGAATGTAAGAAATCTTACTTCCATCAGCGGAAGCCAATCTAAGTTAGATGCTCCTACTCAAGATCAAACTAAACTTTTCTTAATTTTACTAGAAGACTAATTCTTTCTATTTTTAAATTTTACAAATTGGATAAAAATCTCATTCAGCGAGTTGGCTCTGGTCTCATCTACGGATTACTTACTTTTCTGTGCACTACAGAATACGGAGCAATACTCATCAATAAAATTTCGCCAGATTTAGTAAAACCTCATCAGCTTTTTTATGGATTAATCACATTTTTCTTAGTTGTAGGAGCTTATGAAGGCGTGAGAATTATGAAATTCCAAGGGAACTTATATCAATGGTTGGTTTTGCCTTTAGTCGCATTGGTTTATTATAAATTTACGACAAGATTCTTCGGTTTTGGATTTTATTACACCTTTGATTTATCCGAAATTTTAGCACTTTCATTAATCCTAATTGCTGCGATTACCTTATTTAAATTTCCTCAAGAATTATATCAAGACGAAGGCAAGCTTATCTTCATCGTTATTTATACGGTTTTACCATTTGGTTTCGCATTAGGTTTGCCAAAATATTTTTTAAACGATAATGCTTTCACTTGGGAAGTTTTTCTTCTTTTTGTCCTTATTTGGAGCAGTGATTCATTTGCTTATTTTACCGGAAGAATGTTCGGGAAACATAAAATGGCTCCGAAAATTTCACCCAAAAAAACTTGGGAAGGTTTTGCGGGAGGCGTTTTCTTCACCTTAATTTTAGGATATTTCATCGAGCAAAAATTCCCAGATTTACGTGGGAATTGGATTGTAGTGGGATTATTGGTCTCTATTTTTGCTCCACTTGGTGATTTGGTAGAAAGCCAACTAAAAAGAACATTCGGTGTAAAAGACAGCGGAAATATCATTCCAGGACATGGTGGCGTTCTTGATAGATTAGACAGTTTTATAATCGCAGCGCCTGTTGTATATTTGTACTTTATTCTAGAAAACATATTCTAAAAACATAACTTATTAACTCATAAAAATGAAACTACATAAAGAAAGTAAAGGAACCATTCTAGTTGCTACCATTGCAGTAGCTGTATTCGGTTTTTTAGCAGTATATTTTCTAGAAATTTGGTCATTAATCATCCTTATTCCGTTATTAATTTTATATGGATTGGTTTTTTGGTTCTTCAGAGTTCCCAATAGAGATATTGTAGACCATAAAGAAAACGTAATTGCACCAGTAGACGGAAAAGTGGTGATGATAAAAGAAGTTTTCGAAGATGAGTTTTTAAAGGAAAAAGCCATTCAGGTTTCTATTTTTATGTCTCCGCTGAATGTTCATATTTGTAGATATCCAGTTTCTGGTAAAGTGATTTATAAAAAATATCACCCAGGAAAATATCTAGTAGCTTGGCACGAAAAATCTTCTACCGAAAACGAGAGAACTACAGTAGCTGTAGAAAGTTTAACCAATCATAAAGTGGTTTTTCGCCAGATTGCTGGTTATGTAGCACGTAGAATTGTTTTCTATTGTAATGAAGGTGATACTTCTAAGGCTGGTCACGAATTTGGATTCATTAAATTCGGTTCTAGAATGGATGTTTTCTTACCGTTAGATACAGAAATTACTTGTAAAATTGGGGATAAAACCAAAGGCGGAATAGATGTAATTGCGAAGATGAAAGAATAAATTTCACGCAAAGAGCGCTAAGTTTTGAAATGCAAAACACGCCAATATTTTTAAAAGAAAAAAGGTAAAGATTCTAAAATCTTTACCTTTTTTCCATATTGAATATCAGAATTTTTTTAAAAAAATCTTTGCGCTCTTCGCGAAATTCTTTGCGCCTTTGCGTGGTAAAAACCCTACCCAAAATTCTGCAATTCAACAAGTTTTTTATAAACGTTATTATTGGTAATCAATTCGTCATGAGTGCCTTGTTCTACTATGTTTCCACGTTCCATTACTACGATGTGATCTGCTTTTTGAATCGTCGAGAGTCTATGTGCAATCACTATAGAAGTTCGGTTTTCCATCATTTTGTCCAATGCGTCTTGTACAAATCTTTCAGATTCTGTATCCAGTGCAGAAGTTGCTTCGTCTAGAATCATAATTGGTGGATTTTTAAGCACCGCTCTTGCAATGGAAATCCTTTGTTTTTGTCCGCCAGAAAGCTTGTTCCCGTCATCACCAATATTGGTTTGGTATTTTTCTGGCAAATTTTCTATGAATTGATGAGCATTGGCAATTTTTGCAGCATGAATCACTTCTTCTTCCGATGCTTCGGTTTTTCCCATCCAAATATTGTTATAAACACTGTCATTAAACAATACCGATTCTTGAGTAACCATTCCCAGAAGTTTACGGTATTCGGTTAAATTTAAGTCCTTAATATTGATGCCGTCGATTAAAATTTCACCATCTGTTACATCATAAAATCTGGCTAAAAGATTCGCAATCGTGGTTTTTCCGCTTCCTGATTGTCCTACCAAAGCCACTGTTTTTCCTCTCGGAATGGTCAAATTGAAATTCTTAAGAATTTGATTGTCTTTGTCGTAATAGAAAGAAATATTTTTGAATTCTATTTGATGATTGAGGTTTTTGATAGAAATAGGATTGGCAATTTCTTCTACCTTTAAATCGTAATCTAAAACTTCCAGAACTCTTTGCACTGCGGGAATTCCTCCTTGCATGTTAGAAATAGCGGCAGATAATCTTTTGGCAGGTTCTAGAATTTGGAAAAAGATAGCGATGAATCCTATGAAAGTTACCGCGTCCATAGTTTGTTTTTCTAGAATTTGGATTCCTGCAAACCAAGTAATTAACAAAATGGTTACCGAACCTAGAAATTCTGAACTTGGAGAAGCTAATTCTCTTCTTCGGCTCATGGCAATTGCATGATTTTTCCAGTTTTGCGTGGTTTTTTCAAAACGAGTATTCAGAATGATATCAGCATTGAAGATTTTAATGATTTTTGATGATTTCAAGGTTTCATCTACGATTGAAAAAAGGTTTCCGAGTTCTTCTTGTGCTTTTTTAGACTTTCTTTTCAGGCTTTTTCCTACCCAAGAAATGATTCCGCCCATTACTGGGAAAACCAATAGAGAGAACAAGGTTAGACTTGGTGATAATGCAAATAGTGTAATTAGAGAAGCCGTAATCATAAAAGGCGCATTGATAACGTCTACCAAACTTCCCATAATAGAATTTTCGATACTCCCGATGTCGTTTGAAATCCTACTCATCATGTCTCCTTTTCTCTGTTCTGTGAAGAAAGAAACCGGTAATTTTAGAAATTTTTGATAGACTTTGCTTCTTAAATCTTTGGTAATGCCTACTCTGTAGTTCACCAGCATGAATGAACCAAAATATCTAGAAATATTTCTAAACAAGAATGAAGTTGCGGTGATAATACATAGCGCTGCCAAAACTTTTATGGCGCCATATTCTGAAATGCTTTCTTGAATGTTGTAAAAAGCAGAAGTTTTGATGTAAGAAAAATACTCTGAAAACTTTCCGCTGTAAACAGGTTTGGTGATTTTTTCTTGGTCTACATTGAAAATCATTTGTAGCACAGGAAGCATGACCAAAACGGAAAAAATCTGAAAAACGGAATATAAAAGATTGAAAAATATACTTAAAAAAAGATATTTCTGATGAGGTTTTGCAAAAGCAAGTATTCTTTTTAGTGGACTCATTTATATTTAAAATAAAGTGCAAAATTACACTTTTTTAATTTGAAAATTTGAAAATGAAAGAATTTGAGGGTTGAAATAAAAAAAACAGCTTCGTTTCCGAAACTGTTTTCACTCAAAATAAATCGTTGGTAAGATTTATCGAATTCTGTCTACAGATTTTACGAGTTTCTCATCTTTCTTGATATTGATGTTTGCCATAAACAAACAAAACAAAGAAATCAGAGGGAATGCTAACTCAATACCTTTCTCAGGAAAATCTATTCCTCCAGATAAATTTAGTAGCCAATACATCAATAAACCAGTCAACAAAGCGTTTATGAAAATGTTGATATTATTCAACAGAATCTGTCTCATTCTCTTTTTGTAACTGAAAATAGATAATAAAGCCAATAAAAATGATACTAAACTTAGGGTAGCAATAACATAAACACTGCCAAAAAGCGCTACATCTAACCCTGTAAAATGCAGTGCAACTTGCGCCAATACTACAATCAGTAAAAATATAGTTTGTATTCTCTGTATCATTTCAGTGCAAAAATAATTTATTTTTTTGTATTTGTCAAAAAAAGTGTAGATTTGCAAGTAACAAGTTCAGCAAAAAAGAAGAATCGCCTGATTCAACTTTCTTACTTACAATTACTTATATTATTACAATTTTTTCACATATTTTATGTTTAATATTGAAACGTTAAGGTCTAAGTCCTTATCGGAACTGACCAAAATCTCAAAAGATTTAGGCGTTAAAATTCCTAGAAATAGTACTGAAGAAACCATCGTCTTTGCTATTTTAGATTTCCAAGCTTCTAATCCGAAAGTAACAAAGGAATATTTTAACGCTACCGAAAATACTATGGAAGAAAAACAAGAATCTCCAAAACCTAAAGCGAAAGCTCCTGCAAAAAAGAAAGTAGCGACTAAACCCGTAGAAAAACCTGCAGAACTCTTCGAAGAAACTACTCCTGAAGCGAAACCTGAAGAAGTAACAGAACCGAAAGTAGAAGCAGCAGAAAAACCTGCGGAAGCAAATACTTCTTCTAAAAAGCAAAGAAAAAGAATTGCTCCTAAAACAGAAGAAAAAGCTACAGAGCCAGAAGTTACTGCAGAAAACACAGAAACTGCAGTAGTCGCAAAAACCGAAGATGCGGAGCCAGAAATTCCACAGGTTGCTTCTCATCAAAATCAGCAGAAGCAACAGAATCAGCAAAAGCAAAAACAGCACCAACAGAATCAGCAAAATCAACAAAAAAATAAAAACCGTAATCAAAACGGAAATGGTGCTCAAAATAACCAAAATCAAAATCAATCTCACGGAAACCAAGAAAATACCGAAGAAAATCCACCTAAAAAAGATTTTAACTTTGACAATATTGTAACAGTAGAAGGTGTTTTAGAAATTTTACCAGACAACTACGGTTTCCTACGTTCAGCGGACTTTTCTTACATTTCTTCACCAGATGACGTATTTGTTTCTACACAACAAATCAGAAATTACGGACTTAAAACGGGTGACTCGGTAAAAGGAATTGTAAGATTACCTAAAGAAGGCGAAAAATACTTTTCTCTACAGAGAGCTTTAGAAGTAAATGGTAGAGATTTAGACTTTATAAAAGACAGAGTGTCGTTTGAATACTTAACGCCGCTTTTTCCGCAGGAAAAATTTAATTTGGCAGGGAAAAATGCTACGATTTCTACTAGAATTGTAGACCTTTTTGCTCCTATTGGTAAAGGACAACGTGCCATGATTGTTGCCCAACCAAAAACGGGTAAAACCATGCTATTGAAAGAAATTGCGAATTCTATTTCGGCGAATCATCCAGAAGCTTACATGATGATTCTTTTGATTGACGAAAGACCAGAAGAAGTTACAGATATGGAGCGCAGTGTAAACGCAGAAGTAATTGCTTCTACATTTGATGAATCAGCTGAAAAACATGTGAAAGTAGCAAATTTGGTTTTGGCAAAAGCGCAAAGAATGGTAGAATGTGGTCATGATGTAGTGATTTTATTAGATTCTATCACCAGATTGGCAAGAGCTTACAATACTGTAACGCCAGCTTCAGGGAAAGTGCTTTCTGGTGGTGTAGATGCGAATGCTATGCATAAACCAAAGAGATTTTTCGGGGCTGCTAGAAAAATAGAAAACGGAGGTTCATTAACCATTATTGCGACTGCACTTATTGATACAGGTTCTAAGATGGACGAAGTAATCTTCGAAGAATTTAAAGGAACGGGTAACATGGAACTTCAGTTGGATAGAAAAATTTCTAACAAGCGTATTTTCCCAGCTGTAGATTTAGTGGCTTCTTCTACCAGAAGAGACGACTTATTGCATGATGATGTTACGCAGCAAAGAATGTGGATTCTCAGAAAATATTTAGCAGATATGAATCCTCTAGAAGCAATGGAATTTGTACAAAAACAAATGCAAACCACTAGAAATAACGAAGAGTTCTTAATGTCTATGAATAGATAAAAGCCTTTCAATATAAGATTTAGTTAAAAAGTAAGAACACGCAAAATGCGTGTTCTTTTTTTGTGAGAAAGGTAATGTTTGGTTTCATCTATATTAAGTATAAAATTTTTAAAAAAAATTATAAATGAAAGTATGATGAGAATTTTTATCTTTGGAAAAATTTAAAAACATAAACATTATGTCATTCGAATTACCAAAATTAAATTATGCTTATGATGCTCTTGAACCAGTAATTGATGCAAGAACTATGGAAATTCACCATACAAAACATCATCAAGCTTATGTAGATAACCTAAACAATGCTATAAAAGGTACAGAGCACGAAGGAAAATCAATAGAAGAAATTTGTAAAACAGCTTCTGATGTTCCTGCTATTAGAAATAATGGTGGTGGTCATTTTAATCACACGCTTTTCTGGGAAATTCTTACTCCAGGAGGTAGCAAAGAGCCTGTGGGAAATGTAAAAGCTGCAATTGAAGCTTATGGTGGTTTTGAAAAATTCAAAGAAGATTTTTCTACTGCTGCTAAAACAAGATTCGGTTCTGGTTGGGCTTGGTTATGTAAAAAAGAAGATGGTAGCTTAGAAGTTTGTTCTTCGGCTAATCAAGATAATACTTTAATGCCAGGAGTGGGTTGCGGAAATCCTGCAATTCTAGGTTTAGACGTTTGGGAACATGCTTATTACTTGCATTACCAAAACAGAAGACCAGATTATGTTTCAGCATTTTTTGAAGTAATCAACTGGGATAAAGTAGAAGAAAATTATAATAAATTATAATCACTTTTAATTTCAATAAAAAAAGGTTCAGAGTAATTCTGAACCTTTTTTTGTTTTCTACATTTTAGAAATTATCTTACTTCTGTCATGCTTAAACCTTGTAGTTTTAGACCGTATTTCCATTGTACATAAGCAAAAACTTGATACAGTTTATACTCGAATTTTAAGCCGTATTTTTCATTTGGGTCATAGTCAATAGAAGATTCTATGATGTTTCTGTATCTTCCAGAGTAGTAATAACTGTTCCATTCGTTTACGAGAAAAGTGTTTCTAGATTTCAAATATTCTTCGGAGTAAAAGCTCATTGGTTTTGCAATGGCGTTTAAGAAATAATCATATTGAGTATCAATTACGTCTAAATCCCATTCTCCATCATCATTTTTTTCTGGCTTCATTGCAGTTTGATTATTGGCGTCTTTAGCAATTTTTTGTGGGCTACTACAACTGATAATTAAAAATATTGTAGCAATAATTAGAATTAATTTTTTCATGATGAGGTAGTTTTATTTTAAAGTAAAGTTAATCATAAAAAACAAAAACCGCTCCAAAAGAATTGAAGCGGTCTAATTTTTATTTATTTACAGCTTATTGAGCTGGTGTAAATTCTTTTTGTAAAACTACCAATGATGGGAAATGGTCACTGTAACCTCCTGTAAAAGTATCTCCAGCCCAAGAACGGTAAGGATAACCTTTGTATTGTCCATCTGGAGTAATCAAATAAGACGGCGCGAATACTTCAGCTTTGTAAACACTGTAATTTTTTTGAAGTGTATCAGATAAAGCATTTTTAGATACGATAATTTGGTCAAATAAGTTCGGAGCGTCTCTGTAGCCTAATGATGCTACACCACTTTTGAACATTTTATACATTAAATTATAGTAAGGTCTCTCTTCTGATAATTCTTTTTTGTCACCTACAGCACCTAAATGTTTAGTTAAACTCACATTTACCGGGTCGTCATTAAAGTCGCCCATTGCAAAAAGAAGTCTGTCTGGTTCTTCGGCTCTTATTTTATCCATTTCTGCTTTTAAAACTGCAGCAGCAGCATTTCTTCTTGGTGCAGATGCAGCTTCACCGCCGCTTCTACTTGGCCAGTGGTTCATGAAAACGGCTACTTTTTCTCCGTCTAATAAACCTTTTACCACCATCACATCTCTGGTGTAACTTCTTCTGCCTTCGTCATTATAATTTACCACTTCTTTTTTGTAAGAATCTGTTACGGTAAATCTTTTCTTTTGGTAAATTACAGCTACGTCTATTCCTCTCGCATCATAAGAATTGTAATGTACAATTCCCCATTCTACTTTGTTAAGCGCAGGTTGTTTAATTAAGTCCTGAACAACTTGTCTGTTTTCTACTTCTATTAAACCTACAATTGCGGGTAAAGTTTTGGTGTATTGATATCCTAGCTCAGAGATTACTTTTGATTCATTCGCTAGTTTAGTTTGGTAAACTTTAGAATTATAGTTTTTAGCACTTTTTGGAGTAAAATCATCTGCTAAGTTCTGGTATCTGATTACTTTTTTTCCGATAAGTAATTCGTCACTCCATTGACCTTTATATTCTTCTGTTACAGGTAAAAATTTAAGAGAATCAATTGGTACGCTTCTGTGGAAAGCAGGATTATTAATTGGTAAGGTTCCATCAATATAATCAGCAGATGGAATGGTGTCCCAAAGGTTTTCTACATTTAGGAAAGCAATAGTAGCTCTTTTAACCTGAACTTGTGGTTTTTGAGCAAATCCTATAAAGAAAATCGCTATTGCAATAAGGCTAAAATATTTTCTCATTTTATAAAATTAAAAAGTGGATTACAAATTTAAATCATTTAGTTCGAATAACGCATATAATTATTTGCAAATATATATCCAAAAAAATGCCAGATTAGCATGATATTAAACATTATTAAAAAAAATATGACAATTATTAGGTTTGATTTTTGTGAAAAAAAGATTAAAAAAAGTTAAAGTAAAGGAAATTTCACATAAATTTGTAGGTTCAATAGTTCACTATTGTAAAGAAGGAAAAAAATAAAATAAGTTATGATTAAGAAATTATCAATTATCTCAATATTTGGGATACTTTCTTTCTCAGCACTACAAGCGCAAACTACAGTTTATGCCTATCTAAAAGATGCACAAGGCAAACCAGTAGAGAATGCTGAAGTTGATTTGAGAGATTCAGACAATGATGTTACGGCTGATAAAATTGGCTATTTCCAATTGGTGGATATGAAACCGGGACATTATTCCATTACAATTTCGAAGCCGGGCTTTGAACACAAAATTATTGAATTTGATGTTTATGCAAATGAGAAGAAAAAAGATTTAGGTTCTATTTCTCTTGCTCCTTCGCTAGATATGGCAGATTTAGGAGTTATTACCATTGATGATTCTGACACTCAAGATTCTGACAATGGTAGTACTCAACCTACAGTAGGTTTGTTAAGCTCAGGTAGAGATGCTTTTGCTAATGTAGCGGCATTTGAACTAGGAGCATATTGGTTTAGACCAAGAGGTGTAGATAATCGTTTTGAAGATATTTTATTCAACGGTGTTTCTATGTCTAAAAATGATGACGGTAGAGTAGATTTCAGTAACTGGGGAGGTCTTAATGACGTAACAAGATATCCTCAAGAAAATGTAGAAAATCTTACTCCTTCAGAATTCACGTTTGGTAACTTAGGTGGTGTAACATATTACAATACTAGAGCTTCTTCTTATAGAAAAGGAACTTCATTAGCATATTCTTTTACTAATAGAAGTTATTTCCACAGAGCGATGGCTACTTATAACAGTGGACTTAATAAAAAAGGATGGGCTTATTCATTCTCTGCAAGTAGAAGATGGGCAGAAGAAGGAGTGATAGAAGGAACTTATCAAGATGCATACGCTTATTTCTTATCAGTAGAAAAAAGATTAGGAGAAAGACATGCTCTTAACTTTACAGCATTTGGTTCACCAACTTACAGAGGTTCTAACAGTCCAAATACACAAGAAGTATATGATTTAGCTGGTAAAAACTACAACTCTTATTGGGGATGGCAAGATGGAGAGAAAAGAAATTCTAGAATTAGAAACGTTTTCGAACCAGTTTTCCAAATGGCGCACTATTGGAAAATCGGAAAATCATCTAATTTAAATTCTACTTTCTCTTATCAACAAGGCGAAGATGCTAGAAGTAGATTAGATTGGTTCCATGGTGCGGATCCAAATCCAACTTATTATAGAAAATTGCCAAGCTACATTTTTGCTCCAACAACTTATGATACTAGTGATGGTGGATATAATATAACAGCAGCAGAATTTAATGCATATTTACCACTTTATGCTAGAGGAATCTATGATTGGAGACAAAATAAATCAGGACAACAAATTGACTGGGACTTTTTATATGAAGCAAACAGAAACAACCTTGAAAGAGGAGCTGTTTACACCATGGTAGAAGATGTAAATAGAGATAAAACCATTAATTTTGTTTCTCACTTTGACACCAGATTAAAAGACAATTGGAAATTAAATGTTAACTTTAACTACCAAAATCTAAGATCAGATAACTTTAGAAGAATTAAAGATTTGTTAGGTGCAGCTTATGCTAATAATCTAGATGCATTCGGTGGTGATAAGCCGTTTAATGTAGATGGAGCAAGCACTAGGGTTTACGAAGGCGATAGAACACAATATTCTTATCTTCTTAATAGAGATGTAGCAGCATTAAATATTTCTACAGAATTAGATTTAAAAAGATGGAATGTGGTATTATCTGGTTTCTCTTCATATTCAGAGTCATTTAGAGAAGGATATTTTAGAAATCATTTTTATCTAAATAATTCTAAAGGAAAAAGTGATGTTTACGATTCTCAAGACTATGGGGTAAAAGGTAAACTTACTTATAAAATTAATGGTAGAAATTTCTTAGTGGCAAACGGAGCTTATTTCACATTAGCACCTACATTGAACGAGATTTTCATTAACCCAAGAGTAAACGATTTTGTAACTCCAAACTTGCAAAACCAAGAAGTTGCTTCTTCTGATTTCAGTTACATTACAAGAGGTCAAGTTCTTAAATTAAGATTAACGGGTTACTATACCTCAATCAAAAATTCTACAGAAATTTCTAGATATTTTGCAGAAGGTATTCAGTTAGGTACAGATGCAACTGCACAAGATGCTTTCGTGGCAGAAATTTTATCAGGAATTGATAAAAAATATATGGGAGCAGAATTTGCTGCAGATGTAAAAATTACCCCTACTTTAACATCAGTTTTAGTAGTAAGCTACGGTGATTATACTATTAGCAATAATCCTACTGCGTATGTTTCAATTGATTCAGATTTATATCCTAATGGTTATGACGAAATTGGAACAGCAAAACTTAAAGGTTATAAAATTGCTGGAACTCCACAAAAAGCAGCTTCATTAAGCTTCAGATATAACTCACCTAAATATTGGTGGTTTGGTATGTCTGCAAACTATTTAATGGATCAATATTTAGATTTCTCTGCATTAAACAGAACTCCAAACTTCTACACAGATCCTACTACTGGTGATAATTACATTCACCCAGTTACAGGACAAGTGGTAACTCAGAGTGATGTAGACGCATTAAACAAACAAAAGAAATTTGATGACCAATTCATGTTAAACGCAAATGTTGGTAAATCATTCTTATTAGGCAAATATAGAATGGGATTAAGTTTAAGTGTAAACAATATCCTAAACAATAGAGATTATGTAACAGGTGGTTTTGAACAAGGTAGAAAATCTAACTTCACAGAATCATATGTAGATAATGTAATTTCACCAGTTTCATTATTTGGTCCGAAATTATGGTATGACAGAGGAACTACTTTCTTTGCTAATGTTTATTTAAGATTTTAATTTCATTAATATTAAAACATGAAAAAATATTTTTCAATTATAAGAATTTTCATTTTGTCACTTACGGTTTTCTTAACCAGTTGTGTACAAGATGATGTTTATTCGACACCAGATTTACAAGGAAAGTGTCAAGATTTAACACCTACTAAAACGATTGCAGAAGTAAAAACAGCTTTTGCAAATAACACAGCAACTATTACGGATGATATCATTATAGAAGGGTATGTCTCTTCTTCTGATGAGTCTGGGAATGTTTATAAAACGATTTATTTACAAGACGCGCCAGAAAACCCTACTCAAGGTTTAGTAGTAAGTGTAGATGCTGTAAGTACTTATACTTCTTTCCCACAAGGTTCTAAAGTATACATCAAGCTAAAAGGCTTAGCTTTTGGTAGATATGGTAACGTTTTACAAGTTGGCTATAATAATATTGATCCCATTACCAATACTCCTACTTTTGGTAGAATTCCAGAAAAATTAGTAGCAAATCATTTGGTAAGATCTTGTGCTTCTAAAGTGAAAATGGTTCCTAAAGTAATAACTTTAGCAAGTTTAACGAATACTTCTACTGTTGATCCTCTAATTGGTGCTTTAGTACAAATAAATAATGCAGAATTTCCAATCAATTTACTTTGTAATATTTATGCACCAAATGGAACTACTGTAAATAGACAAATTGTAGACCCTACCATGACTACTCCAATAAATTCTAGAGTAGTAAGAAACAGTGGTTATGCTTCTTTTGCTGCAGACCAATTACCTTCTGGAAATGGTACTTTTATAGGTATTTTAAGTAAATTTAATTCTGATTATCAATTTTTTATTAATAGAGTTTCAGATCTTAACATGAAAGGGGCAAGATTAGACGGTACTACTCCTTCTTGTACTTTCAACACTACAGGTAAAACAATGAAAACTGTTGCAGAAGTAAAAGCTTATTTCTCTGGTACTTTGGCTCAAATTCCTGATAATGCATACCTTAAAGCTCAAGTAACTGCTAACGATAAAACAGGAAACTTATTTAAATACATTTATGTAGAAGATAAAACAGGTGGTATTAGAGTAAACATAGATATGGCTTCTCTTTATGCAGACCCTAGATTCTTTGTAGGAAAACAAGTGTTAATTAATCTTAAGGATTTATATGTAGGATCTGTAAACGGTGAAGTACAATTAGGAGGCTTATTTAGTGGAAATGTAGGTAGAGTTTTACCAAACGACGTATATAAGCATTTCTTCCCAACTAATGATTTTACAGAAGTGGTAGCGACAGAAAAAACAATCGCGGGTCTTACTGATGCAGATGTAGGCAGATGGATAAAAATTAAAAACCTTCAATTCATTAATGATGATTTAGGGGAATCTTATGCTGGTGGTTCTAATACTTCTAGAACATTAGAAGATTGTTCAGGAGCTAAAATTTCTCTTACTACAAGTAGCTTTGCAAATTTTGCAAGCAGACAAATTGATAGCGGAAAAGGAGACCTTTATGGTGTATTAACCAAATATAATGGCAAGTACGAAGTTTGGATTACTAATCCACTTGGAGCAGACTTTGATGGAAATAGATGTGATGGCTCTCCAGTACCAGTTTTTGAAAATATTTTTAATGAAGATTTTTCTGGAGCATTAACCAATAACTGGACTGCTGTAAGCGTTCTTGGAGCTGCTGTTTGGAATATCCAACAGTTTGGTAATCCAAAACCATGTGTTGTAATGAGCGGAAACGGTAATGAAGACTGGTTGATTTCTAAACCTATTACACTTGCAGGATATAAAAATTACTACTTAAGTTTTGAAACTGATGGTAGAGCAAGCGTTCCTTCAAATCCGTTAGAAGTTTATGTAACAGATAACTATACAGGAAACTATGCTACTACGACTTGGACTAAACTTAACCCAATCTTAGATTCTGATTTAAGTAAGTTTGCACCATTTGTAAACTCAGGTAAATTAGATATTTCTAATTTTGCAGGTAAAAATGTGGTAGTTGCATTTAAATATACTTCTACGGCTACAGCTTCTGCAACTTGGGAGCTTGATAATGTAAAAGTAAGAGGTAGAAAATAAATCTAACTTCGCATATATATTCATAAAACAGCTTCAGAAATGAGGCTGTTTTTTTATTTACTTTGAGTAGTAAAAAACCAATCATCTAATGTTTATAATATCATTATTTTTATTCTTTTTTTAATTGTAAAGAGAAAGAATCTAGTTTTGACTCTTCTGTAAACACAGGTGAAATTTATACTACAGATTTTGAGAATAAGAAATTAAGAGATAGTTTACAAGAAAAGGCAATTTATAGCAATGATACATTAGCTTATAAACAGTTAAGAAATATTTATTATTTAAGTGGTAATGCAGATGATTTTCTCTACAATTCTATGATAATGTATAACAAGAATAATTATCAATCAGCCACAGAAGATGTAATATTTATATTGAATAGAAAAGAAGACGTAGATGTAAAAACAAAAGCATTAATTGATAATAATTTTTAAGAACAAAAAAGCCTTACAAAATCTGTAAGGCTTACTTTTATCTTTAAAATTTTTGTTAAAAAGAAACTTCGTTTACTTCTTTACCACGCATAAAGGTCATGTTTTTTTGTGAACCTTTATAAGCAATATTTACCAAGTTGAGTTGTTTAGGATAAGCTTCTAATAAAAGATTATTTTTAATTTTTAAGCTAGAAATATCAGAAACGCCATTCGCTTCGAAATATACCCAAACACTTTCTCCATTCACTTGACTTCCGGTAAACGTAAGCGCTTTGTTTTGACCGTTTACATACACGTCAAAATGGTCATTTACATATCTTTTCACTTCCGCTTCAAAAGCAGTTGTATTAGGATTAATTTTTAAAACTTCTGCTATGTGTCCAGAGTTTAATTTTGTAGTGAATTTTAGCGTTTTACTGCCTTCTACATAATCTACCTTGGTCATAGAAGAATAAAAATCTGAGAGTGTAAAACTCATCAGCATTGTGATTAAACCTATTGCGATTATTCCTATAAATTTTTTCATTTTTTTCTTATTTAATACTTTTTTCAAAGTTGTATTTTTTTCAAATGTATATAAAAAATGTCAAATCTTATGCCAAATTCTAGAAATTTACACTTACAGAGTATTTATCGTAGAAAGCTTTAATATGAGCTACTGCTTCATCTGCTGTATCTACCACTCGGAAAAGACTTAAATCTTCTTCTTTAATCAAATGATTTTTCAGCAAAGTTCCGGTAAACCAATCCAGAAGTCCGCTCCAAAATTCTGTTCCCACCAAAACGATTGGGAATCTGCCGATTTTATGTGTCTGAATTAATGTTAACGCTTCCGAAAGTTCATCTAGCGTTCCGAAACCTCCAGGTAAAACGATGAAGCCTTGAGAATACTTTACAAACATCACTTTTCTTACGAAAAAGTAATCGAAATTAATCGAGTAAGGTTTATCTATAAAAGGATTAAAATTCTGTTCAAATGGCAATTCTATGTTTAATCCAATTGATTTTCCGTTGCCTTCTCTCGCTCCTTTGTTTCCTGCTTCCATAATTCCAGGACCGCCTCCTGTAATAACACCGAAGCCGATTTCTGTAATTTTTCTGGCAATATCTACCGCCATTTGATAATAAGGATCTTCTGGTTTTAACCTTGCAGAACCGAATATAGAAACACAAGGTCCTATTTTGGCTAGTTTTTCGTAGCCATCTACAAATTCAGACATCACTTTGAAAACCATCCAAGAATCTTTGGTTACGGTTTCGTCCCAAGTTTTTTGTCTTAAACTTTCTTGTAATCTTTTATCTTCTGATGCGTTATCGTCTAGCATTTTTTTAATTTTTATTTAAAATATTTTTCTGCTTCTATCACAGATTCGGGTCTTCCTACATCTATTAATCTAGCTTCGTGCTGAAATCCTAAGATGTTATTTTCAAACATTAAATCCAAATATTCTTCCATGATAGAAAATTTTCCTCTTCTTTTTATTTTGTCAAAGATAGAAGAATTAATACAGTGTATTCCGCTGAAAGCCAATTCTTTAAAATTATTATTGAATTCTGCCATTTTGGTTTCTCCAGAATTTTTGTTCATCCAACCTTTTAAAACCATTTCTGAGTTAAAGAAAAGTTTTCGGGAAGAATTTCTGTCCGAAACTGCCAAAGTAGCTAATGGAAGATGCGTTTCGTGAAATTTTACCAATTCATGAATATTTAAATCGGTAAGAATATCAGCATTCATAATCAGGAAGTTTTCTTCGTTTTCCAGATACTTTTGAGCAAAAAGCAAGCCACCTCCAGTTTCTAGAAGTTCATCTTTTTCGTCAGAAATATCAATTTTGGCTCCAAAATGATTGTTTTTTTCTAGAAATTCTGCAATTTGTTCTCCGAAATGATGTACGTTAATCACAAATTCTGTAACTCCAAAACTTTGCAGATATTTTATATTTCTTTCCAGCAACGGAACATCATTCACCAAAGCCAAAGCTTTAGGATGGCTATCTGTAAAAGGTTTTAACCGAGTTCCTTTTCCGGCTGCGAAAATGAGCGCTTTCTTAATCATGTAGAATGAATATTGCAGATTTTACAATTGTTAATTAAGTTGAGGTTGTTCGTTATGCGTCACCGTAACATTTACCAATTCTGGATATTTTTCTTGCAAAAATTTGCCGAGTTTTATGGCGCAATACACACTTCTGTGTTGACCACCGGTACAACCAAAAGCTATTTGCAAATGGTCAAAACCACGAGCGATGTAATCATTTATGGTAATGCTTACTAAATTTTTGATGAGGTCTATAAATTGAGGCATTTCAGTTTTGGTTTCTAGAAATTCTTGAACGCCTTTATCATTGCCAGTTTGAGGTTTATATTCTTCTATTCTTCCCGGATTGAGAATTCCTCTGCAATCGAATACAAAACCGCCACCATTTCCGCTGTTGTCTACTGGTATTCCGCCTTTTTTATAAGAAAAACTGTAAATGTCTATGTTTAGTTTATTGTCCATCAATTAATTTTTGAATTTTATTTTTAGTTTCTGTTGTGTTCAGTTGTAGAATTAAATTTTTTAGTTCTGGATATTCATTCATTTCGAGTTCCGTTTTGGTGAATTCTACTAAATTTTGAATTCCCTGTTCTAAACTTGCGATAAAATGCGGTTTTCTCTGAATAATTCCTCTAAAACCATAGGCTCCTAAAACCTGAATAAAACGAATCATTTTACAATATTTCAAAGATTTTTCTAATTCATTTCTTTGTTCTAAAGGATGAAAAGAGAAGTAATATTCCAGCATTTCATTTTTGAAATTTTCAGAAAAATTGGCTTTAGCTTGGAAGAGAAAAGAAACTACATCGTAAAGAGCAGGTCCTTTCATTGCCGCTTGATAATCGATGAAAAAAACTTCGTCTTGATCATTTACCAAAATATTTCTTGCCTGAAAATCTCTTATCATCAATGATTTTGGAGCTAGATTTTCTATTTTTTCTACAATTTTTTTGAACTCTTTCAGTAAAGTAGATTTGTGATAAGGCAACTCTAGAATGTCTATCAAATAATTTTTGAAGTAGTATAAATCATGCGTAATGGGCAGTTCGTCATACTTTTCGTAATCGAAAGTTTTAGAAAGATCTATTGAATTTTGGGTCTTTTCTTGAAGTTCAAATAAATGTTTTAATGTTTGTTTGACCAAAGATTTTACTCTTTCAGATTCGCCTTCTTGAGTGATGATTTCAGAAAGTGTTTTTTCGCCTAAAAATTCCTGAATGTATAGTTTTCTTTCTTCGTTGATTTTTAAAATCTGAGGCGTATTCAACTTTAAATCTGAAAAAACTTGTGTGAAATAGAAAAACGCTTCGTTTTCTAGAAGATTTTCGTTGTAAGTAATCACGTAAGTTTCATTCGAGGATTTTCCTATGAAATTCATTCGCGCAGAACCATTTTGAGGCAATGCCAAAAATGCGGTTGCTTTTTCGCCTAAAAACTCTTCGAAAAAAAGTTGAGCTATTTCTTGATTTTTCATTACCAAGCAAATATAATAATTTGAAAAGGGATTTTTTGTGTATTTTTGTTATAATATGAAAGATTTCAAAGAAATACTGTGGGTTTTGCTTAGATTTTTGGGGATTTGGCTATTGCTATTTCTTTTGTATCAATGGTATTTGAACCAATTTTCTGGAAATATTGATGGCTTTACTAAAATTATTTCTGACCAAAGTGCTTCCTTACTGAATTTTACAGGTTATGAAACGATAACCAAAGATTTTCCAACTCATGAAACTATTCTCTTCTATATTAATGGAAAGTCTGCAACTAGAATGATAGAAGGTTGTAATGCGGTTTCGGTGATGATCATGTTTTTGGCGTTTGTTTTTGCTTTTTATAAAGGCGTAAAAACGTTTTATTTCGCTTTTTCAGGAATTGTTTTGCTCTATATTTTAAATCTTTTTAGAATTTATGTGCTGAATGTGATTGTGGTAGATTTTCCTGCTTTAACTAAACCTGCACATGATTATTTTTTTCCTGCAATTATTTATGGCGGAGTAGTGATTCTGTGGTTAATTTGGATTAATAAATTTGTCATTACCGATGAGAAAAATTCTTAATTGGCTGTTTGTTTTCGTAGGGATTTTAGGATTAATTTCTATACGTTTTTTAGAAGATAAAATTTTCTACGATCCATTTTTAGCGTTTTTCAAAGGAGATTATAAAGTAGCAATGATTCCAGATTTTGACTCGGTGAAATTAATGATAAGTCATTTGTTAAGATTTTTGTTGAATTTATTTTTCTCGGCAGTTATAGTTCATTTTATGTTTTTAAATAAAAAATGGACTTTGCAAGCTGTTGCTTTAATGACGATAGCGTTTTTATTTTTCTTCCCGATTTATCTTTGGTGTTTGTATTCAAAAATGGAAGTAGGTTATCTTTTCACGTTTTCAGTGAGAAGATTTGTCATTCAACCGGTAATTTTACTGTTGATTATTCCTATTTTTTATTACAGAAAAAAACTTGAAAAAAATTAAGGATTGTTTTCTAGACAATGTTTCGAAACTTGAGAAACGCTTTCTGGAGTCCATTCTATTTTCTTTTTAAAAGTATGAATTCTGTGCGCACATTCTAGTTGACAAATTTCGCAAGAATGCGGTTTACAATCATCCATATGGAAATTAAATTCCACGTGTCTTTCTGTTTCTGATGCTAAAGTTTTGATGATGTTTTCCATTTCTTGGTGAGATTCTCTAAGCGTATCATACCATGGAAGCGTAATGTGAGCGTCGATATGTAAACCACTTCCGTATTGTTGGATTTTCATGTTATGAATGTCAATCCATTCTTTTTTTCGGTTTTTGGCGAGAACTTCTACTACAGCTTTTAATAAATCTGGGTCTGCTTCGTCCATAATTCCACTGAGTGATTTCCTTACAATTTTGTATCCTACAAAGATGATATAAGAACCAAAAACCAAAGCTACGGCTGCATCTATCCAATAAATTTTAGTAAAATATACTAGAACTAAACTGATGACTACACCCACAGTTGTCCAAGTGTCTGATTGAAGATGTTTTCCTGAAGAAATAAGAACCACAGAATTATCTCTTTCTCCTTTTTTGATGGAAAAATAACCCATCAAATAATTGATAATGGCAGTTGCTAAGACAATGAGAATTCCATAATCTAATTTTTTTAAAGTATTGCCATGAAGCAAACTGTCCACAGCTTCTACAATAATCATAATCCCTGCAAAAATAATCAGCGAACCTTCCACACCAGAAGTTACAAACTCTACTTTTCCGTGACCATAAGGATGGTTTTCGTCTTTAGGTTGGGCTGCCAAATACAAGGAATATAATCCCATGAAAGCCGAAATAATATTCACAATACTTTCCATAGCATCTGAAAAAACAGCATCAGAATTGGTAAGATGCCATGCAATCAACTTTCCTATGAATAAAATGACACCTACTATGGCAACATTTCTCTGGAAAGTAAATTTTTGTTTGTTTTTATTGATGGTAGCGACTTCCATGTATTTAATTTTAAAAGTTTGAAGGTTCTAACAAAAAATCCCGCTTTTCGCGGGATGTTATTTTATGCTAATTGGTTTGCAATGAGATATTCTGCGATTTGTACCGCGTTCGTTGCGGCGCCTTTTCTCAGATTGTCTGCTACAATCCAGCAGTTCAGAGTGTTTGGCTGAGAAAGGTCTCTTCTGATTCTTCCTACGAAAACTTCGTCTTTTCCTTCAGAGTAGAAACACATAGGATAAACTTTATTTTCTACATCATCTTGAAGAACAACTCCTGGAGTATTAGCCAGAATATTTTTAACTTCTTCTAAATCAAAATCATTTTCGAATTCTATGTTTACACTTTCTGAGTGACCACCTTGTACAGGAATTCTCACCGCAGTTGCTGTAATTTTAATAGAATCATCTCCCATGATTTTTTTAGGTTCTTTGATGAGCTTAAGCTCTTCTTTAGTGTAATCATCTGCATCAAAAACGTCACACTGTGGCAATGCATTTTTGAAAATTTGGTAAGGATAAACGGCGTTTACTTCTACTGAACCAGGATTTACAGCATTTGCAATTTCTGCGTTCAATTGATCTACAGCAGCCTTTCCTGTTCCTGAAACCGATTGGTAAGTAGAAACGATTACTCTTTTTACTTTGTATTTTAAATGAAGAGGATTAAGAACCATCACCATTTGAATGGTAGAGCAATTAGGATTTGCGATGATTTTATCTTCTTTGGTCAAAACGTGAGCGTTAATTTCTGGAACTACTAATTTTTTGGTAGGATCCATTCTCCAAGCAGAAGAGTTGTCTATCACGGTGCAACCTACTTCTGCAAATTTAGGAGCGTATTCTAGTGAAGTAGAACCTCCTGCAGAGAAAATAGCAATTTCAGGTTTCATAGAAATCGCAGTTTCCATAGAAACGATGTCATACTGTTTACTCTTGAAAGTGATTTTCTTTCCTACAGATTTTTCTGATGCTACGGGAATTAATTCTGTAATAGGAAGGTTTCTTTCTTCCAAAACTTTCAACATAACTTGGCCTACCATTCCGGTTGCGCCTACTACTGCGATTTTCATAATTGAAATTGTTTTAAATTTTTTAAAAAGTTAAAGGTGTAAAATATTGCTTAAATCTAACATTTAATAAAATTCGTTATAAATAATCCTTTTGAAAATTGTTTAATGGAAAATTTATCTAAATTTTTTACAAAGATAGTAAAAATTATCTTTTGCAATAAAATGATTTAAATCAATTTTACACCTTTCCTTTTTTATGCTCCGAAAACTTTAGCCCAAGGAAATGCGTAGCCAAATAATAGCAATGCCAGAACTCCCATGAAAACTACTTTTAGTGATAAGGTTTCGTTCTTTTTTAAATATTTGTTGATAATGGTCAATAAAATAGCTGCCACTAACATAGAAAAAGGATGCTCTACGAAAGTTACTCTATTGTAAGAATCGCTCATTAATGTTCCGCTATCTAATGCTGCTTTTAATCCTGGAGAAAAAACAAGCATAGCAATCCCGATTAAGAATTGTAGGTGAAACAAAATCATGGTAAAAAGGGTAGATTTTTTTAATAGCTTGCTGATTTTACCAGAATAACCAAACATAGCCATCAATAATGCTACGATGAAAACTAGTGCTGCTACTAAAATTAAATAACCGAAACCTTTGTGAGCTTCTCTAATAATGTTAAATGTATCCATATTTTTTATTTGTTACAAATATAAAAAATCCCGGCAAATATAGCCGGGATTCGTGATTTATAAAATCTAAAATTGTTTTTAGAAGTTGAATGAGAATGTTGCAGCCCAAGTTCTACCAAATCCAAAGAAAACTTGGTTTTGTTGAGAAACACCGTTCCATTCTCCTGCTTGTACATAGCTTGTGTAAGAAGGGGCAGAAGAACCATAAGCTGCGTAATCAGCTGCAGAAAGGTTGCTCTGGTAGTTAGTGTTAGATTCTGCAATGTAAACTTTATCAAAAACGTTATAAACGTTTGCTCTTAGAGTAAAGTATTGCTTAGCATTAAGGTTTACCTTGTAAGATGCACCTAAATCAAAAAGTCCAAAACTAGGAAGTTTAAGAGCACCTAAGTTTCCAGCAGCTTGACTTTGGAAGTTGATAGGGTTTACGTTAGCGTATAGATTGTTAACATATCTGTATGTTCCATCTAATTTGAAGTTTTTAGCTGGTTCAAGAACGAAACCTGCAGCATAAGTATTCTGAGCAGATCCTCCTACTTTTACTTTGTCTAAATAAAGTGTGGTTCCAGCAAAGCTAGTTCCAGCGATTTCTTCGTTTGTTTCAGTGAAGTAAGTACCAGTTGCGTTTCCTTCATAATACCAATCCCCTACAGAAACCATACCTGTGAAAGATAAATATTGGTTTACTTTTACGCTACCATCTACTTCTACACCTCTGTGAATTTCAGTAATTCCAGCAATGTTAGCATATGCATTAGTAAATGTTACTCCTGGGTTGTTTGGATCTGGAATATTTAAATTACCTCTTCTTAAGAATCTATCTTTCCAAGAAGTTCTATAAACGTTCACGTTAAGGTTTACAGCAGATGAACGGAAACCATATCCTAATTCAGCACCAAAAATCTTTTCATTGGTAAGATTTGGGTTTAAGAAGTTTTTATTGTTAGGATAAACAGCGTTTAAGAAAGGTTGCTTAGAATAGTAACCGATGTTTCCAAAAACGTTATGGTGATCATTAATATTATAGTTGATTCCCCCTTTAATATTGTAACCAACTAAATTTTTGAAGCCAGTTTTAGTGTTAAGTGCTGGGTTTTTAGCAGTAGGTTGGTTAGTTGGAGATGCTAATGTTCCGTTTAATAAAGAAACACCATCTACGATAAAGTGGTCAATTCTTTGGAAACCTTGGTTAGAAACTGCACCTTGTACAAATGCTGATAAATTATCATTAGAATATTCTAACTGACCGAAACCACCATACCAAAGTACTTCTCCATCATTCCAGTAAGAAATCATATCTGCTTCTGGATCAATTTTTCCTCCAAAAGGATTCCAAGTAGGAGTAGCATCATGAGAATTTACGATAATTCTTTGACCAGTTGGGTTACTTGTAGAAATAGCGTTTTTGTTAGTAGTATCTCTGAAACCAATAGCACCTAAGAAGTCACTTGCTACTTGATAGTGGTAACCATAATAATATCTACCATCAATACCTGCAGTAAGTTTTAAGTTATCATTAATTTTTTGGTTAAAACTAGAAATAATACCAAACCAGTTATGAGAATTAATAGATGACCTTCTTATTATGCCGTCTGTAACAGTGTAAGTTTTTCCATTTGCAGGATTAGTTACAGTTCTAGGATTTCCAGCGATGTCGCTACCAGTACCAGGTCCGAAATCAGCAACTGCACCACCACTATTGTATGTAGCAATATCATCAAATCTTATTAAGCCATCTGTTGTTCTAGGTAAATTAGATGCTGTAATAGTAGAAGGAGAACCATTACTTTGAAATTTTCCATTCCAAAAACTTCCAGTATCTCCAGTACCACCACCTCTACCAAAAGAAGCATATACTACAGTGTTAAGTTTAGAAGCAGAAGAAATGTTCCAATCCCAGTTTAAAGACATTACTGGTTTGTGGTAATAGTTTCTTCTCATAGAGTATTCCTCTCCATTTAGAAGTCCCCAATCTGCGTTATATTTTCTGTTTGGATCACCACCATTTACACCACCATATTTAATATAGTTAGCGATAGTAATGAAAGATGATCTTTGGTTGTGCCATTGTGGAGCACCAGTAATGGTAAATTGGAAATCATGTTTACCGTTTTGGTAACCTAATGCCCAATAATAGTTATATCCTTCGAATTCTGTACCATTAGCATACATGTTACCAGCAGTTCTACTTAATAGGAAAGAAGTAGACCATCCTGTAGACATTTTACCGCTATTGTAAGCAAATAGAGTTTTTAAGTAATCGTCATTAGCAACACCTAAAGAAACAATTCCTCCTTGTTTTTTGTCAGCAGCTCTAGTTACTACGTTAATAGTACCACCTACAGAAGCAATAGCTAATTTAGATGAACCTAGACCTCTCTGTACTTGCATAGCAGAAGTTACATCTGATAGACCAGCCCAGTTTGACCAATATACAGCTCCGTTTTCCATGTCGTTTACAGGAACCCCATTGATCATTACCGCTACGTTTTCTTGAGCAAAACCTCTAATGTTAATTTTAGAGTCTCCAAAACCTCCACCAGATTTAGTTGCATACACAGAAGGAGTAGTGTTTAGGACTTCTGGGAATTCTTGGTTACCCAATTTCTCTACAATTTGTGCTTCTTTAATAGTAGAAACAGCAACTGGAGTTTTTCTGTCCTTTGCGATATCTGCCACCCCAGTAAGAACAACTTGTTCGATGTCTTTAGAGTTGATAGAATCTCTAGTTTTTTGCGCAAATGCTACACTAGCAGCACTTAATACAATAACCACAGAAAGTCTTGACTTTCCTAAATAGTTGATTTTCATAAAGTTATATTATTTCAAACATTGTTTTATCGCTATGCAAAATACATTATTTTTTTTTAACTAAAATTAACATAGTGTTAAAATTTTATGAAATCCATAATTTTTTATCCACAATGAAGTTTTTGATTTTCAATTTGATACAAAAAAACACGCTATTAGCGTGTTTCTATTATTTTTAATTTTTTATGGCTTTTAAACTTAAATCTATATTTTCTGCGGAATGGGTAAGTGCTCCTGCAGAAATATAAGTGACACCTGTTCTTGCGATTTCGTTTAGTTGGTCTCTTGAAATTCCTCCTGAAGCTTCAGTTTCGCATTTTCCTGCAATAATTTTCACTGCTTCTGTCATGGTTTTTACATCCATATTATCTAGCATAATTCTATCAATTCCTTTTCCAGCAAGTTTTGCAGCTTCTTCTACTTCGGCTAGATTTCTGGTTTCTACTTCTACTTTTAGTTTTAATTTATTTTTTTTGAGGTAGTCTTGCGTCATTTTCACTGCATTGGTAATGCTTCCGTTGTAATCTATGTGATTGTCTTTCAGCATAATCATATCATACAAACCATATCTGTGATTGGTTCCGCCGCCAATTGCTACTGCCCATTTTTCACAAATTCTGAAATTTGGAGTAGTTTTTCTCGTGTCAAGCAATTTGGTTTTGGTTCCTAGAAGTCTAGAGTCCCACTCATGAGTTAAAGTAGCAATTCCGCTCATTCTTTGCATGCAATTTAGCACTAATCTTTCGGTAGAAAGGATAGAACGCGCACTTCCAGTAACGATGAAAGCAATGTCGCCAACTTTTGCGTTTTCTCCATCTTTAATAAAAACCTCTACTTTTAAATCTTTGTCAAAAGTTTTAAAAATAATCTCTGCCAATTCTACACCAGCCAAAATACAGTCTTCTTTTACCAAAAGTTTAGCACTTTGTACCAATTCTTTAGGGATGGTAGAAAGAGTAGAGTGGTCACCGCTTTGAATATCTTCTTCTAAAGCAGATTTTATAAATTGTTTTAAGGCTTTATCGGTTACGTAATGTGGACGTTTCATAGATGTAAATTTCAAGTTTTTATCTGTGATGAATCTTTAAGCAAAATCTTTATTGTAAAAAGCACCTTTGTTTTCTTTCATCGCCAAAGAATGCTTAATAATAAGGTAAGAAACATTCACCAGATTTCTTAATTCTGATAATTCTGGCGAAATTACTGAATAATTATACAATTCTGTAACCGCTTCGTAGATTTCTCTTTGTTTTTTTTGAGCAAGTTGCAATCTTTCGTTGCTTCTTACGATACTTACCAAATCGCTCATCATTTCTTGAAGTTGTTTTCTTAGATAAGTGATGAGTACTTTTTCTTCCATTACTTTCATGCCTTCTTCATTCCATTCTGGTACATTTTCTAGGTCGAAGTAATTAAATTCGTCTTTGTGAAGCAATTCTATAGATTTCATCGCAGCATTATGACCATAAACCAAACCTTCCAAAAGTGAATTAGAAGCGAGACGATTTGCGCCGTGCAATCCAGAATTGGTGCATTCTCCCACTGCAAATAGATTTTTGATAGAAGATTGTCCGTCTTTATCTACCACGATTCCGCCCATTAAATAATGACTTGCAGGAACCACAGGAATCAGTTGTTTAAATGGATCAATTCCTTCATCCATACATTTTTGATAAATATTAGGAAAATGTTCTATGAACTTTTCTTTATCCATTTCTCTACAATCAAGGCCTACATATTCATCACCAGAAATTTTCATTTCGTTGTCAATGGCTCTTGCGACAATATCACGCGAAGCTAATTCTTCTCGCTCATCATATTTGTGCATGAATTTTTCGCCATTTTTGGTTCTGAGTTTTGCGCCGTCACCGCGTACTGCTTCCGAAATTAGGAAGAGCATTCCGTCTCGTTTAGAATACATTGCGGTAGGGTGAAACTGAATGTATTGCATGTTAGAAACTTTACCGCGAGCTCTGTGTACAAAAGCAATTCCGTCTCCTGTGGCAATTTTTGGATTTGTGGTGTTTTTATAAACGTGACCAGCTCCTCCAGTTGCTACCATGGTTACTTTTGCGGTAATTTTTTTTATTTTTTTATTTTTTTGGTCTAGAACATAAGCTCCATAACAAGAAATATTTTCTAAATCAAAGTTTTTATTGGGAATGTGGTGTTGAGTGATTAAATCAATAACGTAATGATAATCAAGAATTTCTATATTCGGAGATTTGTTGCAATATTCTAAAAGTGCCCGTTCTATTTCGGCACCTGTAATATCTTTATGGTGAACAATTCTAAATTCGGTGTGACCACCTTCTCTTCCGAGTTTAAATTCACCGTCTTCTTTTTTGTCAAAATTTACGCCCCATTCTACAATTTCTCTGAAACGGTCTGGTCCTTCTTTGATGACCATTTCTACCACTTCTCTATTGTTTTCGTAATCTCCAGCGCGCATCGTATCATCTATATGTTTCTGGAAATTATCTGTGTCTAAATCCATTACTACTGCTAAACCACCTTGAGCATATTTGGTGTTGGTTTCGTCTTCCTCAGCTTTGGTGACGATGGTGATTTTAGCATCTGGTAATTTTTCAGAAATTTTAATGGCGTAAGAAAGTCCCGAAATTCCTGAGCCAATTACCAATACATCTGTTTTTATCATTTTAAAAATTGAGATTTGAAATTAGAAAGTCTGTAAAACTACATTTCAAATGTAAGGATTTTGAAAAGAATAGGCAGAATTCTGCTAAAGAAATTGACTATAATCTTTATTCAGATTTAAAACAATCCGCCCTCTTTTTGATTTTCAAAGAAGGTGTCAATTTTTAAATTTGATGATTGAGAAGCTTTTACAGCGAGTTGGTCGCAGATTTCATTTTCAGGATGACCAGCATGACCTTTTATCCAATGAAATTCTATTTTATGTTTCCTAAAAAGCGGAATAAATCTTTGCCACAAATCGGGATTTTTCACATTTTTAAACCCTTTTTTTATCCAACCAAAAATCCAATTTTGGTTAATAGCATCGGCTACATATTTAGAATCAGTGAAAACATGAACGTTTTCTTCGGGATTTTTCAACTTTTCAAGTGCTTCAATCACCGCGAGAAGTTCCATTCTATTGTTGGTGGTCAAACGGAAACCTTCGGAAAAAGTTTTTTGATATTTTTTTTCAGGAACACGCATGAGAATTCCATAGCCACCTTTTCCAGGATTGCCACTACAAGCGCCGTCTGTGTAAATTTCGATTTTCATGTAAGTAAATTCGTGAAACTGAAAATTCGTAAAATCGTGAGCAAAAATATATTTTTACAATTTTACGAATCTTCGATTTTACATTATTTAGAACGGCATTTCAGCATCATCGTCATCATCATTCATGGCAGAACCAGAAATATTTCCGTTGTCTGGTAAACCAAATGCTGCACCTGGATCTATGGAAACTCGCAATTTATCAAAACCGCTTGGTTCATCCTGTTGCGCAAAACCAGAAGAATGATAGCTTCCGAAAACGTCTAAATCTGAGAATTTGGCTAAGCTTCCATGGAAACTTAATCTTACATCTGCAATAGAACCGTTTCTGTGCTTCGCAATGATAAGTTCTGCTTGGTTCGCAGAAGGTGTTTCGTCTTCCCAAGTGTCAATTTTATAATATTCTGGTCTGTAGATGAAAGAAACGATATCTGCATCTTGCTCAATTGCTCCAGATTCTCTCAAATCCGAAAGTTGAGGTCTCTTATTTGGACGGGTTTCTACGGTTCTGGATAACTGAGAAAGTGCAATAACTGGAACGTTTAATTCTTTTGCAATGGCTTTTAGTGAACGAGAAATCGTCGCAATTTCTTGCTCTCTGTTTCCTGCTCCTTTTCCGCCAGAATTAGCGGTCATCAACTGTAAATAATCCACCATGATGATTCTTACGCCATGTTGCATTACCAATCTTCTACATTTTGCACGGAAATCAAACACCGAAAGTGCAGGTGTTTCGTCTATATAAAGCGGTGCGTTTTCAAGAGCGGCAACGTTTGAAAATAGTCTTTGCCATTCTTCTTCAGACATTTGTCCTTTTCTCAATTTTTCAGAAGAAATTCCTGTTTCTGAGGCAATCATCCTTGTGATGAGCTGTACAGATGCCATCTCCAGAGAGAATAGCGCCATCGGAATATTGTGTTCTACAGTGATGTTTCTCGCCATAGAAAGGAGAAATGCGGTTTTTCCCATTGCAGGACGTGCCGCGATGATGATTAAGTCAGAACTTTGCCATCCTCCTGTTTCTTTGTCTACATCTCTAAATCCTGATGGAATACCAGACAGTCCTTCTTTGTCTTTTAAAGACTTAATTTTATCAATCGCTTCTTTTACCAAGGAATTTGCGGTATCAAAACCTTTTTTGATGGTTCCATTGGTAATTTCGAAAAAAGATTGTTCTGCTTTGTCCAGCAATTCAAAAACGTCTGTAGATTCCTTATAAGAACTGTCGATTACATTCGCAGAAACATTAATCAAACTTCTGAGAATGAATTTTTCTAGAATTACACGAACGTGATATTCTATGTGAGCGCTCGAAGAAACGCCCATGGTAAGGTCTATAATGTAATGGTCACCTCCAGCAAAACCTAGTTTTTCTTCTTTTTTGAGCTCTTGGATTACGGTCATTAAATCTACAGGTTCGTTTTTTTCGTACAATTTTAAAATTGCAGAAAAAATAACTTGATGTCTCGGGTCGTAAAAAACCTCGGGAGTTAATAAGTCTATAGAATAATCTAATCCTTTTTTGTCAATCAAAAAAGTTCCAATAACCAATTTCTCGAATTCAACTGCATTAGGCGGCATTTTGCCTGCTGAAATAGAAAGTTCCTTCGCGAAATTACCATGTGTTAAACTTGATAATGTTTCCTTCTGTGCCATTGCACAAAGATAGAATTTTTAAATTTTTTTTGAGGTTAAATCTGCTTTTTGCGGATAATAATCTGCAAATGCTTTGTTAATGGAAGATGAAGCGAAATTCCGAATGTTGATAAGTTTTTGACTTATTGATATTTAAACTTTTTTGAAAATAATTCTGGGCTTTTTTAATATTCCATTTTTCTCAATTTTGGAACAAATTTCCCTACAAAAAGTGCAATAAGAACGGTCATGGTTCCGCCAAAAACGACTGACCTTACTACGCCTAAAAGTTTAGCAGCTACACCGCTTTCAAATTGTCCCATTTCGTTACTCGACATAATGAAGATTGAATTTGCACTCATCACTCTTCCTCTGATATGATCTGGAGTTTTCAACTGTACGATGGTTCCTCTTATCACGACTGAAATTCCGTCAAAAATTCCGCTCAACATAAGGAATAAGAAAGATAACCAGTAGAGTTTTGACAAGCCGAAACCAACGATGCATAAACCAAATCCAGCCACTACACCGATTAAAATTTTGCCCTGATTTTTTCTTAATGGAATGAAAGAAAGCGTTACAATAATCATCATAGAGCCAATATCTGATGCTGCGTTGAGAAGTCCGAAACCATCAGCTCCCACTTTTAAAATATCACTGGCAAAAACAGGAATCATGGCAACTGCTCCGCCAAAAAGTACGGCAAACATATCTAAACACAATGCTCCTAGAATTTCTTTCGTTCTATAAATGTAAGTGATTCCTTCTTTCATAGAAGTCCAAACTTGCAACTCATTTTTATGATATTCTGACTGTTGTTTTTTGATTTGAAAGAAAAATAAGGAAGCCAATAAAATTAAAAATAAAATAACGACAAGAGTCCATTTTATCGTGATGAGCGCGATGAGAAATCCGCCAATTGCGTGTCCTGAAACAGATGCAGTAAGAAAAGTAGCTTGGTTTAAGGTAATAGCGTTAGCTAATTTTTCTTGACCTACAATTTTGGGAATCATTACCGGAACAATCGGGCCGATGAAAGCTCTACAAATTCCTGTAAAAAATATAATTCCGTAGATGTAATACGTGATTTCGAGACCTGTAAAATGAAGATTAGAAGCATAAAATGCAGGAATCAATAACAACGCAATCAGCACAAAATATCCCGAAGTGCACAAAAGAAGCATTCTTTTTTTCTCGTTCATGTCGATAACATGACCAGCGTACAATGCTGTAGAAACGGCAGGAATAACTTCCGAAAGTCCTATTAAACCTATCGAAAATGGATCTTTGGTGAGTTGATAAACCCACCATCCTAATAAAGTGGCGAGCATTCTAAACGCTAGAATTAGAAAAAATCTTCCGGTAAGTAAGTTTCGGAACTCTTTATTTTTTAGAGTTTTAATGGGCTCAAGAGAAATCATTGAGCAAATATAAAAGAATTAGAAATATTTTTTTAATAGTTAAAGTCTATATTTGTGCTATGAATTGGTTAATACTCATCATCGCAGGATTATTCGAAACTGCATTTGCGTTTTGTTTAGGAAAAGCACAAGAAACCACAGGCAAAGAAAACCTCTATTGGTGGTCTGGATTTGCAGTTTGCCTTTTTCTTTCTATGTTTCTCATGTACAAAGCTATTGCTGGCGAAAACGGTTTGCCAATCGGTACAGCTTACGCAGTTTGGACGGGAATTGGAGCGGTAGGAAGCGTTTTGATGGGAATCTTTTTCTTTAACGAACCAGCCACTTTTTGGCGCATCTTTTTTGTGTCAACTTTAATCATTTCAATTGTAGGATTGAAGTTTGTGAGTGAGTAGTTAGATTTTAAAATTCTTTAAAAAATCGCCAATCTTTCTATCATTTGCCAAACGTGGAATTTTGTTTTGTCCGCCCAGTTTTCCTTCAGATTTTGCGTATTCTTGGAAGGCGTTTTTCTGCAATTTGGTGATTTTTAAAACTTGCAAAATATTTCCAGCAATCAAATCATCATAATACGTGTTTCTTTTGCGCATTTCTGCATCAAGGTTTTGACGGAAATCTTCTAAATTTTCTGGCTCTTTTTCAAATTCTATAAACCATTCATGGTGTGGCAATTCTCCATTTTCGGGATTTACCTGTGGAGCGAGATGAAACTCCGTAATTTGCGCTGGGAATTTCTCTACGGTTGCTTTCATTGCTTCTTCTACTTCAAAAGCAATCACATGTTCACCAAAAGCTGAGGTGAAATGTTTGGTTCTTCCAGAAACTAAAATTCTATGTGGATTTTTAGAAATAAAACGTACCACATCACCAATAGAATAAGCCCAAAGTCCAGAATTTGTTGTCAAAATCAATGCATAATCTTTATTGAGTTCAACATCTTTTAACGTCAATCTTGGAGCGTCTGGTTTACCATATAATTCCAGCGGAATAAATTCGTAGAAAATTCCGTGATTCGATTGTAGTAAAAGTCCTTCTTTTTCATAATCATCTTGAAAAGCAAAAAAGCCTTCACTTGCAGGAAATGTTTGAATAATATCTACTTTTCCGCCCAATAATTCTTCCATTTTCTCACGATAAGGTTCGTAGTTTACACCGCCTGTTACAATGAGTTGAAGATTTGGAAACAATTGTTTTATTTTTTTGCCATTTCTTTCAATCAATTTTTCAAAATACATAATTAACCAAGGTGGAATTCCCGAAATCAAAGTCATGTTCTCTTTTTCGGTTTCTTCTACAATTTTGTCCACTTTAGTTTCCCAATCTTCTATGCAATTGGTTTCGTAGCTCGGCAATCTGTTTTTTTGCAAATATTTTGGGATGTGATGCGCTACAATTCCTGAAAGTCTGCCTGTTTTTATATCGTTAATATCTTCCAGTTCTGGCGAACCTTGCAAGAAAATCATTTTTCCGTTTACAAAATCGGCATTATTTTTTTGAGCAATGTAGTGGAACAATGCAGATTGTGCTGCTTTTACCTGAAAATCCATTCCTTCTTTGGTCAAAGGAATATATTTGGTCCCAGAAGTGGTTCCAGAAGTTTTGGCAAAATATTCTGGTTTTTCTGGCCAAAGAATATTTTTGTCGCCGTGTTTTACTTTTTCTACAAAAGGTTTTAGGTCTTCGTAGTCAGAGATTTTCACGTTTTTCTGAAAATCTTCTACCGATTTTATTTCCAAAAAGTTATGCTGAAGTCCGAAAAGTGTTTTTTCGGATTTTTTGACCAAGTCTAATAACAATTTTTCCTGAAGAACTTCGGCGTTATTTTTGAAGTCTTCCGTTTTGGCAACATGGTTTTTCGCCCAAATTTTGGCGATGCTTTTCTTTAAGAAATTTATCATTTGCCAAAGTTAAAAATAAGTTTTGAAAAAACTATCTTTGCACCGTCAAACGATTTCGGAGCAACCCGAAATCGCTTTTGTCGTTTTATCAATTTTTGAAAAACGATGAAAAAAATTACAACTTTACGATATTACAATGCTAAAAAACATTAGTCAAACGCTTATTCCCGAGTTTTTAAGAAAGAATTTTGGAAAAGAACTTTTTGAGAATTTAGACCAAAACCAACATATTTCTGTGAAGGGTTTTGCTGGTTCTGTTCCGTCTATTTTGGTGGCAGAATTATTTCTTACACAGAAAAAAGATGTTCTTTTTATCATTGACGATAAAGAATCTTCTAATTATATCACTTCGGAATTAGAGGAAATGATAGGCGAAGAAAACATTTTGTATTTTCCTGAAACACATTTAGAACCTTATCAAGTTGAGAAAACTCAAAATGCAAACATCGTTTTACGAACCGAAGTTCTCAATCGTTTGAATTTTGATAAAAAGAAAAAAATTATCGTTGCCACCGCTTCTTCACTTTCAGAAAAAGTGTTGAAAAAGGAAGATTTCAAAGCGATTTCTCACACGATAAAAGTTGGCGACCAACTGGATTTTGATTTTACTGAAGAATTATTGAATCAGTTCAATTTTAATTATACCGATTTTGTTTCTGAACCTGGAGAGTTTTCGGTTCGTGGCGGAATTGTAGATGTTTTTTCTTACGCTTATGAGAAACCGTTCAGAATTACTTTTTTTGGGAATGAAGTAGAAAGTATTAAGGAATTTGACATCGAAACTCAACTTTCCACAGGAAAAGTCAATGACTTTGAATTGGTTTCTAATATGAATTTTGCGGTTTCAGGAAGCAAGGTTTCTCTATTGGATTTATTGCCAAAAGATAGTTTTATTGTGACTAAAAATGCTTATCTCACCGTAAAAAAGCTCAAAGATTTTTACGAAAAAGCAGAGCAAAAATTTGAAACGCTAAGTAAAGAAATCAAGCATCAAAAACCAGAAATTCTTTTCGTTTCTGATGAAGTTTTCCTGCAAAATTTAGAAAAATTTAAAGTCATCGATTTTACGTCTCAACAACTTAACGATTTTACGACTTTACAATTAAATCAAACCGCACAACCTACCTTCCACAAAAATTTTGAGCTTCTCGCCGAAGATTTAAAAGAAAAAAAAGAAGAAGGTTATGAAACTTGGATTTCTTTTTCAGGGGAAAAACAAAAGGAAAGATTAGAGAGTATTTTTGAGGAATTGAACCATGATTTACCGTTTAAATCTTTCAAATCAGAGCTTCATGAAGGTTTTGTAGATTACGAACTAAAAGTTTCGGTGTATACAGATCATCAGATTTTTGACCGTTACCAAAGATATAAAGCCAAAAATTCTTTTGCCAAATCTGAGCAATTAACGCTGAAAGATTTAATGTCTCTAAAAGTGGGAGATTACATCACGCATATTGACCACGGAATTGGGAAATTTATGGGTTTGGTGAAAGTTACCAATGACGGAAAAACACAAGAATGTTTCAAATTGACGTATAAAAACAACGATTTGCTCTACGTTTCCATCCATTCGCTGCATAAAATTTCAAAATATAACGGACCAGATGGAAGAGAAATTGTTCTCAATAAACTCGGTTCTCCAACTTGGAAAACTTTAAAGCAAAAAACCAAAGCAAAAGTTAAACAAATTGCATTTGACCTCATCAAATTATATGCTCAGAGAAAGACTACAAAAGGTTTTTCGTTTTCGCCAGATTCTTATTTGCAGAATGAATTAGAGGCGAGTTTCATTTACGAAGATACTCCAGATCAGGAAAAAGCAACGCAAGATGTGAAAAATGATATGGAAAATGATGGTGTAATGGACAGATTGATTTGTGGTGACGTTGGTTTCGGAAAAACGGAAGTCGCAATTCGTGCAGCGTTCAAAGCGGCAACCGATGGAAAACAAGTCGCGGTTTTGGTTCCTACCACGATTTTGGCGTTTCAACATTACCGAAGTTTCAAAGAAAGATTGAAAGATTTTCCAGTAAATATTTCTTATTTGAACCGTTTCCGTTCTGCCAAACAAAAAAATGAAACCAAAGAAGGTCTCAAAAATGGTAAAATTGATATCGTTATCGGAACGCATCAATTGGTAGGAAAAGATATAGAATTCAAAGATTTAGGCCTTTTAATTATTGATGAAGAGCATAAATTCGGCGTAAATGTAAAAGATAAACTCAAAACGTTAAAAGCGAATATTGATACCTTGACTTTAACCGCAACGCCCATTCCAAGAACGCTTCAGTTTTCTTTGATGGCTGCAAGAGATTTATCGGTCATTAAAACGCCACCGCCAAATCGTCAACCAGTTGATACACAAATCGTTGGATTTAATGAAGAAATTCTAAGAGATGCGATTTCTTACGAAATTCAAAGAGATGGACAGGTTTATTTCATCAATAATAGAATAGAAAATCTGAAAGATATTGCAGGCTTAATTCAGCGTTTGGTACCTGATGCGAGAGTGATTACAGGTCACGGACAAATGGACGGAAAAGAATTGGAAGCCAGAATTCTCGATTTTATGGAAGGGAAATATGATGTTTTGGTTTCTACCACGATTGTAGAATCTGGAGTAGACGTTCCGAATGCGAACACGATTTTTATTAATGATGCGCAAAAATTCGGGATGGCAGATTTGCACCAAATGCGAGGTAGAGTTGGACGAAGCAATCGAAAAGCGTTTTGTTATCTGATTACGCCACCGTTTGATATGATGACTTCGGATGCCAGAAAACGTCTCGAAGCGATAGAACAGTTTTCGGATTTAGGAAGCGGTTTCCAAATTGCGATGAAAGATTTAGAAATCAGAGGAGCTGGAGATTTATTGGGAGCAGAACAAAGTGGTTTTATCAATGAAATGGGCTTTGAAACCTATCAAAAATTAATGCAAGAAGCATTGGAAGAATTGCAAAATGAAGATGATTTCCAAGATTTATTTGAGAATGAAGAAGACCGTAAAAAATTATTCAAATCTCAGAAAGAAGTCAACATTGACACTGATTTTGAGTTGATGTTGCCAGATTCTTACGTGAATTCTACGGAAGAAAGACTTTCATTATACCAAAAATTAGCAGAAATCCCAACCAAAGAAGAATTGCAGAAATTTGAAAATGAATTGGTTGATAGATTCGGGAATTTACCGAAAGAAGCCGTTAATTTGTTGAAATCTGTAGAACTGAAATGGCTCGCAGCGGAAATTGGTTTCGATAAAATCGTCATGAAAAACGGAGTTTTCCTCGGGTATTTTCCTGATAATCCTCAAGATAAATTCTACCAAAGCCAAAAGTTCAGAAATATTATCGCTTATCTTTCTCAAAATCCTAGAGAAGCTCAACTGAAAGAAAAATCGGGAAAAGAAGGCAATCAATTGATGATGAGAAAAGATGCCGTGAAAAATGTAGATGAGGTGAATGTTCTTTTAAATAGAATTTTGTCACATTAAAAATTAAAAAATTAAATTTGCGCTCAACGAGCATTAATAAATATTCAAAAAACGTGAAATACTTAATCGTAGGTTTAGGAAACAAAGGTGAAGAATACGCAGAAACGCGTCATAATATTGGTTTTAAAGTAGCTGAAAAAATTGCACAAACTTTAGAAGCACCTTTTAAATCTGCCAATTTCGGCTGGGTTTCAGAAGGGAAATACAAAGGAAGAAAAGTTTTTGTGCTAAAACCAGATACATATATGAATCTTTCGGGAAATGCAGTAAGATTTTGGATGCAAAAAGAAAATATTCCGTTAGAAAATGTATTGGTAATTACCGATGATTTGGCGCTTCCTTTTGGTACTTTAAGAATGAGAAAAAAAGGTTCAGACGCTGGTCATAACGGTTTGAAGAACATTCAAGAGGTTTTACAAACACAAAATTACGCAAGATTGCGTTTCGGGATTTCTGCAGATTTTTCCGAAGGAAAACAAGTAGATTATGTTCTCGGAAAATGGAACGAAGAAGAGCAAAAAACGTTGCAAGATAGGATAGAGTTATTTACAAAAGCCAGTTTGTCTTTTGTTTTCGCAGGAGTTAATAATACGATGAATACTTTTAATGGAAAATAGTTGTCAGTTGTTGGTTGTCAGTTGATAGAAAATGCCGACAACCAACAACCATCAACCAACAACCAAATTCTTCCTAAAAATACAATACTCTTTATACAAATTAAAACCATCCAATTTCTCAATTTCGCCACGCATTTTCAGGTTGTCTTTCATAATGAGATGAGAATCAACAGTTTTAAAGCCTAATTTCAATGCAGAACCGAAAAGCATGGTTGCTAAAACCGCATCCAGACCTTTGTTTTGATAATTGGGATGAATCGCGCCCAACAAAAGTTGAAGCCTTTTTGAAGTTTTCATTGCCCATAAAATTCTTGCCCAACCAAAAGGTAAAATTCTTCCTCTTGAATTTTTTATCGCTTCGCTTAAATCTGCCATTGCAATGATGAAAGCGAGCAATTCGCCGTTTTCATCGGTAATCATTTTGATGAGTTTTGGGTTGAGAAGTGGCAAAAAACGTTCCGCAAATTCCGTCATTTCGTCTTCGGTGAGTTTTGTGAAGCCGTAAATTTCGGTGTAGGTTTTGTTGATGAGGTCAAAAACAGGTTTTACATAAGGTTTTACCGCTTTTGTTGAGGTAAATTCTACCGTTTTTATCTTTAAATTTTTAGAAACTCTTTCGTTGAAATTTTTATATCTGTTCAGAATTTGCGCAGTAATCGGAACGTCATATTGCACTAAATCTACAAAGTTTTCGTAGTGATTTTCCTTAATGAAATCTACCATAAACGGAAAACTGTGATTGGTGACGAGCATTGCTTTTTCTTCGAAACCTTTGGTAAGAAAACCTTGAGGTTCTTTGTCTGAAAATGCCATTGGTCCGATGATTTCTGTACAGTTTTTAGATTTTGCCCAAGTTTCCACTGCATTAATTAAAGCATTGAAAACTTCTTTATTCTCAAAACATTCAAAAAAAGAAAATCTGGCGTCATTTTTCCCGTGAAATTTATTGTAATCTGTAGGAATTACACCCATAATTCTGCCAACAGCTTTTCCTTTTTCGTGTGCAAGGAAAAGTACCGCTTCGTTGTGTTTGAAAAGAGAATTTTTGTCTTTATCAAAGAATTTTTCATCATCCATATACAACGGATGAAGCCAATTTTTATGGTTTTTATGAATTTTTTCGGGAAGATAAATAAACGTTTTTAAGTCTTCTCTGGTCTTGACTTCTTTAATTGAAACGGACATCCAATTTATGGTTTAAAAATTTGTAAAACTTAAAGGTAAGAAAAAATACAATCGGCGCAGAAAGAAATCCCGCAACTACATCTACAAAATAATGTGCCTTAATGTAAACCGTAGAAAACATCAATAAAACAACAAATGGAATGAAATATTTTACTGATTTTCTAAAATTTTGATACAACCAAAAAATAACAATCCAAGAAATCCCTACATGTGAACTTGGGAAAGCAGCGGTGGGAACTTCGCCGTTTTTTTGAATGAGTTTGACCATATTCCCGAAAATTCCTTGGGCTTCAATCGTGTTATCTGGAAACGAAAAATAAAACTGAGGACCTTCTGCTGGAATCAATATAAAAGTGAAATAATACAGTAAAAATGAAGTGATTAAAATGAAGCTAAATTGTTCTATTTTCTGTGGAATTTTGAGATAAATTATCAAAAAAGCAGCTAATGGTAAAAGGTAATATGAAAAATACCCGAAGTAAAATAATTCACTGAAATACCAAGAATCAAAAGTTTCAGAAAATCTTACTGAGGGCTGAAAACCGAATATTTTTTGGTCTAAATGAGATAGAAAACCATCAATTTTTGGGAAAATTAAAGTATTTAAAATCGCAGTTTCTTTGTATAGAAAAGTCATCAAAGCGTAAATCGTAATTCCTTCGGCTAAGTAAAAAAACTTAGAAGAAATTTTATTTTTCAAAAAGAGAAATGCTAGAAAAATAATTAAAAATAAAAGTCGGACTCCAAAAAAAATGAGGTCTAGAAAAAGGCTTGGTTGTGTAAAAAGTACTACCAATTCTATTCCGCAGAAATAGAAAAGTAGGGAGAACCAAATTATAGATATGTTTTTCAAGAGGGTGAAAATTTCATCAAAAGTACAAAAAAAGCCCCTAATTAAGGGGCTATAGCGAGAAAGTGTTAATTAAAAATCAAAGTTATATGAAGAAATTCTCGCTTGTGTTATATATTAGTCGCAAAAACTAGAGCCATGTTACAACTCCAGTTTCCACATCGTAATTTGCACCTACAATTTTTATCTTTCCTTCTTTCTCTAAATTTCTTAAAGTAGAACTTTGGTGACGAATATCTTCGATGGTTTTTTTGATATTACAAAGCGTTAATCTATCTAATAAATCATCATTTTTAGAAGAACGTTCTTCTCCTTCTTTGATGATTTCGTGTATGCAAGGCTCGAAATGATAGATAAGGTGATTAAGATTATCCATTCCAAGTCCTTCAATTTGCGGAGCATCTAATCCACCTTTTAGAGCGCCACATTTGGTGTGTCCTAAAACCACTACCAATTTAGAACCTGCTACATTACAAGCAAATTCCATAGAGCCTAAAATATCTTGATTGGCAAAATTTCCTGCAATTCTGATGCTGAAAATATCACCTAAACCTTGGTCGAAAATAAGTTCTGCAGAAGTTCTACTGTCGATACAACTGAGTACCGTTGCAAAAGGCCATTGTCCTTCTCTGGTATCGTTTACTTGCTCTAGTAGGTTTCTGTTTACTTTAAGATTGTTTACAAATCTTTGGTTTCCTTCTTGTAAAAAAAGAAGTGCTTTTTCTGGGGTAATCGTAGATTGAGTTTCTGAAGTATGTGCTTTCATAATTTTTTCTTTTAATTTTTTAAAAACCTTTTCGGAACGCTGAAGTTTGGTTCCGAAAAGGACACAATGTTAATTTAATAGGTATGAAGTTATGATATTTTTTTAAATTACTCTTCTGTGTGAGATGGTAATGTGTGAATGTTGGTCCTTTTCATATTCTTTGTAAGAAGTTTTAAATCCTTCTAAAACCACTTCTATATCTTCTTCTCTGGCTCTTACGTTAGCAAAATCCGAGATTAAGTCTATAATATCATCAGAGACATAAGAAGTTTTCTTAGCATTAATAATCACTTTAGAATTTGGCTTAATATTTTTAAGCGTTTTTTTGATGGCTGCTTTGTTTAAAAATGAAACTTCTTCTGCCAAATCTATGGTGATTTCATCAGCGCTTTCTAGATCTTCTCTACTCAAATAATAAGCACGTTTCATGTTTCCAAGTAGCAAGAAAAGAATACTGATGGCTAAACCAATTCCTACTCCTTTTAATAAATCTAATGCTACCACTGCAATAATAGTAGCGATGAAAGGGATAAATTGATATTTTCCTTTGCTCCAGAAATGGCTAAGTTTTGCAGGGCTTGCTAATTTATAACCTACCATTAGTAAAACTGCTGCTAAAGTCGCCAAAGGAATTTTGTTCAATAAAAATGGAATAGATAAAACAGATACTAACAATAAAAAACCATGAACAATAGCCGAAATTTTACTTGTTGCACCAGCATTAGCATTTGCAGAAGTTCTTACTACCACCGAAGTCATAGGTAAACCTCCAATAAAAGAAGAAACTAAGTTGCCAATACCTTGTGCTTTCAACTCTAAGTTAGTATCTGTTATTCTTTTGTGTACGTCCATTCTATCTGCAGCTTCTATACATAATAATGTTTCTATGGAAGCTACAACTGCTATAGTTGCACCAATAATCCAAACTTGTGGATTAAGAAATCCTGAGAAATCTGGAAAAGTGATTAAGTTTTTAAAATCTTCAACTGATTGAGGAACCGGAAGTGTTACCAAATGTTCTCTAGAAATTTCTAGCGCGCTTCCTCTGAAAACTTCATTGAATAAAATCCCAACAATTACCGCTACTAAGGCTCCTGGTAAAAGTTTAATTTTTTTGAGGAAACTTACTTTTTCCCAAGTAATAAGAATAGCTAGGGAAATAATCGTCACTAAAACCGCTCCTGGTGTAACAGCATTTGCTAATCCTGATAAATATTCAGATAGATTAAAGCCGTCAAAAATCTGAAGATTTCCTTCAAAATCTTTGTCGTAACCTAAAGCGTGTGGAATTTGTTTTAAAATGATAATAACTCCAATTCCGGCTAACATTCCTTCGATAACGTTATTGGGGAAATAGTTAGAAATACTTCCTGCTCTTAGAAAACCAAGTGCCAATTGTATAAAACCTGCAATTAAACCTGCAGTTAAAAATAATTCGAAACTCCCTAAATCAGTGATGGCTCCTAAAACGATGGCTGCTAAACCTGCAGCAGGTCCAGAAACGGAAATAGGAGAGTTGCTGATGAATCCTATCACGAGTCCGCCTACAATTCCTGCTAAAATTCCAGAAAGTGGTGGTGCACCAGATGCTAATGCAATACCTAAACAGAGTGGTAATGCTACGAGAAATACTACAATTCCCGAAGGAATATTTTCTTTTATTCCGCCGAATAAAGTGTTTGTTTTTTTCATTGTATGAATATCGATATGTATTTACAATCAATTACTTAGATGTAAGTAATCAATTCTAATGTTTGAAAATTTAATTTGTTAAAAAGCGTCAAGGAACAGCCCATTTTTTTGAAAAAAGGGCATAACTTTCCTATGAAATTTTAAAAATTAAACTTCTGGAGGCGGAGAAAATATCGATTTAAAAGGACTTAGATGAATAGAATCGTCCTTAAGGATGTATTTGCTGATTTTTTTATCAGAAAAGAAAACGCCAATAAAATCTTTAGAATTATAAGGTTTTGGGGGAAACTTTTCATTGTAATTGGCGAGATTATTTTTAACCTCTTCTTCTGAAATATTATTATTGAGCGTAGGAATTTCCCAATCAAAAATCACAGCGATACTTGGTAAAGCTGTAAAATTGATGAAAACTGCCAGAACAAAAATGCTCAAATACTTCATATCGTAAACTTTCTTAGAAGTTTTTATTATTTTTTCTGCTCATCACCCAATCAGAATTGGTTAGGTCATAAACTTTTTGAATATTTTTCAATATTTCTTCGAAATCTATATTTAAGTCAATTAATTTCCCTGTTTTGAGGTCGAAAACCCAACCGTGAACTATAGGATATTGGTCTAAAATATATCTTTCTTGTACACAAGCCATTTTAATAACGTTGATGCATTGCTCTTGAACATTCAGTTCAATCAATCTATCATAGCGCAATTGCTCGTCTTTTATTGCGTCTAATTCTTCTTGGTGCAATCTGTAAACATCTCTGATGGTTCTGAGCCAAGGATTCATTAATCCAAAATCTTGAGGCGTCATCGCTGCTTTTACACCACCGCAACCATAATGGCCACAAACAATAATGTGTTTTACTTTTAAATGTTGTACTGCATACTGAATGACAGCAGTAGAACTCATATCTAGGGTATTCACTAAGTTGGCAATATTTCTATGCACAAAAACTTCGCCGGGTTTCATGCCCATTAATTCTTCGGCGGTTGCACGACTGTCGCTGCAACCTATGTAAAGATATTCTGGACTTTGACCTTCTGCTAATTTTTTAAAAAAATCAGCATCTTGGCCGAGTTTTTCTTCAACCCATTTTCTATTATTTTCGAAAATAGTTTCGTAGCTTTTACCCATAATTTTTCATTTACAAATGTAGAATAAAAAATTTTTAAATACATCTAAATTCCGATAGATAGCATCAATTTTTATTCCAAAATAAGGACTTTAAGACTTTTTAACATTTACTGTTGTTAAAAAAGGGTTTATATTTTTTTTAAATAATCACCATAACCACTTTTGCCATATTTTTCGGCAGCAGCTAAGAGTTGTTCTTTATTGATAAAGCCTTTCTTGTAGGCAATTTCTTCTATACAAGAAATTTTGAAACCTTGTCTTTTTTCTAGAACTTTTACAAATTCTGAAGCTTCGTGTAGCGAGTCAAAAGTTCCCGTATCTAGCCAAGCTGTTCCGCGAGACATTACGCCCACTTCTAATTCTCCTTTTTCTAGATAAATTCTATTAACATCGGTAATTTCTAATTCTCCTCTTCGTGAAGGTTTCAGATTTTTGGCAATTTCTACCACTTGATTATCATAGAAATATAAACCTGGAACTGCGTAATTAGATTTCGGTTGTTGAGGTTTTTCTTCAATAGAAACAGCTTTATAATTTTCATCAAATTCTACTACACCATATCTTTCTGGGTCAGAAACTTGATATGCGAAAACGCAACCGCCTTTTACGTCTGTTTTGCTTTCTAAAAGTTGAGGTAAACCACTTCCGTAGAAAATATTATCTCCCAAAACTAAGGCAACAGATTCTTCGCCGATGAATTCTTCTCCTAAAATAAAAGCTTGAGCTAAACCATCTGGAGAAGGCTGAACTTTATATTCAAACTTACAGCCAATAGAAGAACCATCTCCCAATAATTTTTTGAAACTTTCTTGATCTTGAGGTGTGGTGATGATTAAAATCTCACGAATCCCTGCCAAAAGCAATACAGAAAGCGGATAATAAATCATGGGTTTGTCATAAACAGGCATAAGTTGCTTGCTTACTGCAATGGTAAGTGGGTAGAGTCTGGTTCCTGAACCTCCCGCGAGGATAATGCCTTTCATTTTAGTGATATTGTTTTTCGTAATATTTTTGATAATCTCCAGAAGTTACATTATTTAGCCATTCTTCATTTTCTAAAAACCAATCGATGGTTTTCGCTAATCCTTCTTCGAAAGTTACACTTGGTTTCCAGCCTAAATCTTTGTTCAATTTTGTTGCATCAATCGCATAACGTTTATCGTGACCTGGTCTATCTTTTACGAATGTAATCAATTTTTCACTATAACCGGCTGGTTTTCCTAATTTTGCATCCATTTGTTTGATGAGTTCTTTAATCAAATCTATGTTTTGCCATTCATTCCAGCCACCAATATTGTAAGTTTCTCCCGTTTTCGCTTCATGGAAGATTTGGTGAATTGCTCTAGCATGATCTACTACATATAACCAGTCTCTGGTGTATTTTCCATCGCCATAAATTGGTAATGGTTTTTCATTGATGATATTATGAATACAAAGCGGAATCAATTTTTCTGGAAAATGATTCGGGCCGTAATTGTTAGAACAATTAGAAATTACAAAAGGCAAACCGTAAGTGTTTCCATAAGAACGCACGAAATGGTCAGAAGCTGCTTTGCTTGCAGAATACGGAGATTTCGGGTCGTAAGAAGTTTCTTCTGTGAAAAAACCAGTTTCACCAAGAGCGCCATAAACTTCATCAGTGGAAACGTGGTAAAAAAGGTTTTCTCTTTTTCCTTCAGGAAAGTTTCCGTGGGTATGTTCTGGATTGAGCGCCCAAAATTCTTTACATAAATTCAGAAGATTTGCTGTTCCAAAAACATTGGTGTTGATAAATGCGTTCGGGTCTGTAATGCTTCTGTCTACGTGAGATTCTGCAGCCAAATGAATAACTGCATCAGGATGATGTTTTTCAAAAACTTTTCTGAGTTCTTCAGGTTTGGTAATATCTGCTTTCTCAAAAAAATAATTGGGTTCGTTTTCTATATCCTTTAAATTCTCGAGGTTTCCAGCATACGTTAAAGCATCTAGGTTAATGATATTATATTCTGGATTGTTTTTTACAAATTCACGAACTACGTGTGAACCAATAAATCCCGCACCTCCTGTTATGATGATGTTTTTCATGGTTTATATTGATGTTTATTCTTATTTAAATATAAATTGTATGTTTTTTTGGGGGATAAATAATTTGTCTTAAACTTTTGTTTGAATTGTAGATATTGGTATTTAAAATTTATGCAAAGTTAATGAATTTTTGAGTTCTAGGGTAAATTCTTAATCTTTTGAAAACCAACAATCTTTGCAAAATTCAAAATTATTATGTATATTTGCCTCGGATTTACGGAAAAGAAATGAGAAGGCTTCGAAAGAAAGCCTTTTTTCGTAGCGTAACCTCAAATGTGATTATGGATTTTAGAGCAAAAGTAGAGCAACTCGTTCATGAGTTTTTAGAAACTAGAAAAGACCTGTATCTCGTTGATTTAAAGATTTCTGCAGGAGATGATATTGCGGTAATTTTAGATGGAGATGAAGGTTTAAGTCTTCAGGATTGTCTTGATGCAAGTAGAGCAGTAGAATTTAATCTTGACAGAGAAGAGCATGATTTTTCTTTGCAAGTCATGAGTCCTGGATTAAGTGAGCCGTTGAAACTTCCTCGTCAGTTTAAGAAAAACATGGGCAGAGAGATAGAGCTGCTTCTGAATTCTGATGAAAAAATACAAGGTGAAGTAGTAGCGGTAGATGATGAAAAAGTAACCGTTGTATTAAGATACAGAAGGCCTAAATTAATAGGGAAGGGAAAAGAAGATGTGGTAGAGAATAAAGAAATTCCTTACACTGAGATAAAAAAGGCTCTTGTAGTCATTAAATTTTAGTCTTTTTAGGGCTAAAACTGATTTAAATAACATTAAAATTAATATAAAAAAATTAAAATGGACAATTTAGCGTTGATTGAATCCTTTGGTGATTTTAAAGACGAAAAAGGGATTAGTAAGATTGATTTAATGGCCATCATTGAAGATTCATTGAAAACTCTTTTGAGAAAAAGATATGATTCTGATGACCATTTTGACGTGATTGTAAACCCTGATAAAGGAGATTTTCAGATATTTCTAAATAAAACAATTGTGGAAGATGAAATGTCAGAAGATGATGATTTAGAAATAGAAATTTCAGAAGCGAAAAAAATAGACCCTACTTTCGAAGTAGGTGAAGAATATACTCAAGAAATTCCTGTAGCACAACTGGGAAGAAGAAATATATTAACCCTTAAGCAAATTCTAGCAACTAAATTGCAAGAGCATAACAATGCAATGCTTTATGAGCAATTTAAAGATAGAATTGGTGAATTGGCTATTGGTGAAGTACATCATATTCGTCACAAACATGTAATTTTGTTGGATGATGAAGGAAATGAATACATTTTACCAAAAGAAAACCAAATTCCTTCTGACTTTTTCAGAAAAGGAGATAATGTAAGAGCGATAATTGAAACGGTAGATTTCAAAGGTTCTAAGCCTCAAATTATTGTTTCTAGAACAGCTCCTAAATTCCTAGAAAAGTTATTAGAACTTGAGATTCCAGAAATTCAAGATGGTACTATTATTTTGAAAAAAGTAGTGAGAATTCCTGGTGAAAAAGCGAAAATCGCTGTAGATGCTTATGATGATAGAATAGATCCGGTTGGAGCTTGTGTAGGGGTGAAAGGTTCTAGAATTCATGGTGTAGTAAGAGAATTGAGAAATGAAAATATAGACGTTATTCAATGGTCTAAAAATTCAGAAATTCTTGTGAAGAGAGCACTTGGTAATGTGACGATTAATAAAGTAGAAATCAATGAAGATGAAAACTACGCACTCGTTTACACGCCAGTAGAAGAAATTTCTAAAGTAATCGGTAAACAAGGGCAAAACATTAGATTGGCATCTTGGTTATCTGGTTTTGAAATAGATGTTTACAGAGAAAAACAAGCAGATGATGATGTGGAATTAACAGAATTTGATGATGAAATCGAAGCTTGGATTATTGCTGAGTTTAAGAAAGTAGGATTAGAAACGGCGAAAAGTGTTTTAGATAAAGATACAGAAGCGCTAGTAAACATGACCGACTTAGAGGAAGAAACGATAGAAGAAGTAAAAAGAATTCTAAAAGCAGAATTCGAAGATTAATATCTTTAATTTTATAACAAAAATAATTTGGCTTAATAGCCTAAAAGCAATTTACAATCAATGCCAAAAATTAGATTAAATAAAGCGGTAAAGGAATTTAATATCTCGATGTCTAGATTAGTAGAGTTTCTACAATCAAGAGGCTTCGAAGTAGAAAGCAATCCAAACGCTCAATTAGAAGAAGCGGCATATGCAGCATTAGAAGCGGAGTTTGCTAGAGATAGTGAACAGCGTAAAGCTTCTCATGAGGTAGTGATTTCTAAAGTTCCAGAAGAAAAATTAGAAATTGAACCTAAAAAACCAGAAGTGATCAAAGCGAAAGCTCCATCTATCGGTGAGGCTAGAGTTTTGGGTAAAATAGAATTAGAAAAACCTAAGGCAGAAGTTCCTGCTGTAGAGCCAGTAATCGCTCCAGAGGAATCTAAAAAGGAAGAAGTTAAAAAAGAAGAGCCTAAAAAAGAGGAACCTGTGGAACTTAAAGTTTTGGATAAAATTGATTTAAGTAAAATAGAATCTAATAAACCAAAACCTTCTCCTAAAAAAGAAGAAAAACCTAAACAAGAGGCTCAGAAATTTGAGAAAAAAGAACTTCCAAAGCCAGAAGTGAAAAAAGAGCAACCAAAAGCTCCAGTAAAAGAAGAAACTACTTCTGTTAAATTTGATGAGCCTGAAAAAATTAAAACGGTTTATCAAAAACTAGATGGTCCAAAAATTGTCTCTACAGAGAAAATAGACCTTTCTCAGTTCCAAACTAGACCTTCTAAACCAGACCCAAATAAGAAGAAGCAGAGAAAGAGAATTAATAATGGTCCGGCTCCTACACAAGGACAGAACCAACAAGGTCAAGGTGGTGGTAACAATAACCAACAAGGAGGCGATAAAAAACCTTTTAACAGAGATAATAACAATCGTCCGAACCAAGGTGGAGGAAACAATAACCAAGGCGGAGCGAACAGAAACAGACCTCATAGCCCTAATTATAAAGGAGGTGCTAATAAAGGCAGAGAAAAAGTGATGCCTGTAGAACTTTCTGATGAACAAATTAAAAACCAAATCAAAGAAACTTTAGAAAAACTAACGAATAAAGGAGGTAAATCTAAGGGTTCTAAATATAGAAAAGAAAAGAGAACCTACCGTAGAGAGCAGGATGAATTACAGCAAGAACTAGAAGCAGCAGACAGAACACTTCGTGTTACTGAATTTATCACTGTTTCAGAGTTGGCATCTTTAATGGATGTAAGTGCTACAGAAGTAATTTCTGCATGTTTCTCTTTAGGTGTAATGGTTACCATGAACCAAAGATTAGAAGCAGACACTCTTACTTTGGTGGCTGATGAATTTGGTTACAAAATAGAATTTGCAGATGCAGATTTAGAAGCAGAATCTGAAGAGGAAGTACAAGATACCGAAGAAGATTTATTGCCAAGAGCTCCGATTGTGACCGTAATGGGACACGTAGACCACGGTAAAACTTCATTATTAGACTACATCAGAAAAACCAATGTAATTGCTGGGGAATCTGGAGGTATTACGCAGCATATCGGTGCATATAATGTGAAATTAGAGGGAGGACAAAGAATTACATTCTTAGATACACCTGGTCACGAAGCCTTTACAGCGATGAGAGCGAGAGGTGCACAAGTTACCGACATCGTAATTATTGTAGTAGCTGCGGATGATGATGTAATGCCACAAACCAAAGAAGCGATTGCTCACGCACAAGCTGCTGGTGTTCCTATGATTATTGCAATCAATAAAGTAGATAAGCCGAATGCAAATCCAGACAACATTCGTCAACAACTTTCTGGAATGAATATTCTAGTTGAAGAATGGGGAGGAAGTGTACAAGCTCAAGAGATTTCTGCGAAATTTGGTAATAATGTAGATTTATTATTAGAAAAAGTATTGCTTCAAGCAGAAATGTTAGAGCTAAAAGCTAATCCTAATAAAAATGCAAGTGGTGCAATCATTGAAGCATCTTTAGATAAAGGAAGAGGTTATGTTTCTACAGTATTGGTACAAGCTGGTACACTTAGAGTAGGAGATTATGTAGTAGCGGGTAAAAACCATGGTAAGATTAAAGCCATGTTAGATGAAAGAGGAAGACAACTTACTGAAGCTGGCCCTTCTATTCCTGTAACGATTCTAGGTTTAGATGGAGCGCCAACTGCTGGTGATAAATTTAAAGTTTACGAAGACGAAAGAGAAGCGAAATCTATTGCGAACAAACGTGAACAATTACAGAGAGAACAAACCATCAGAACTAAGAAACACCTTACTTTAGATGAATTAGGAAGAAGAATTGCTCTAGGAGACTTCAAAGAATTGAACATTATCCTAAAAGGAGACGTGGATGGTTCTGTGGAAGCGCTTTCTGATCAGTTACAAAGACTTTCTACTGCTGAAATCAGCGTGAATATTATTCACAAAGGTGTTGGTCAAATCACTGAGTCAGACGTATTATTAGCTGCAGCATCAGATGCTATTATGATAGGATTTAATGTAAGAGCTGGTGCTAACGCAAAAGAATTGGCAGACAGAGAAGAAATAGAAATCAGAACTTATTCTATTATCTATGCAGCAATAGACGATGTAAAAGAAGCGATGGAAGGTATGCTTTCTCCAGAAATCAGAGAACAAGTAATAGGAAATGTAGAAATCAGAGAGACATTCAAGATTTCTAAAGTGGGTACTATTGCTGGTTGTATGGTTCTAAACGGAAAAGTAACCCGTAATTCTAAAATTAGACTTCTACGCGATGGAATTGTAAAATTCGATGGTGAATTAGAATCTCTAAAACGTTTCAAAGATGATGTAAAAGAAGTTACCAAGGGCTATGAGTGTGGTCTTAACATTAAAGGCTATAATGACATAGAGGTAGGTGATATCTTAGAAGTCTATGAAGAAATAGAAGTAAAGAAAAAACTTAAATAGTTTATTTACAATAGCAAATCCCGAGTAAAATCGGGATTTTTTATTGCCAACCCTGTTATTTATATTAATTCTAAATAAAATTCATTTTTTTATTTTTTTTTGAAAAAATTAACATTTAAAAAAACATAAATTTAAAAATCATTAATTATATAAAATTTTTATGAACACTTTTTAATAAAAGATAAATATGTTGTTTAAAATGATAAAATATAATATTATTTATTTAACTTAAAATTTGGCTATGTTAAAATTTATTAACATTTTTGTTTATTAAAATATTAAATATTGTTAATATGAATGTAAAATTAAAAGTTTTAACAGTTGGTGCTCTATTTTTTATAGGAGGACAAACTGTTATGGCGCAAAAGAAAAAAGATTCTTTAGGAGAAAAAAAGATTGACGAAGTTGTAATATTAGGTTATAACAAAAGTTCAACTAAACCTAAGGATGTATCTGCGAATACTACGATCACTGCGGATGTATTAGATAGTCGTCCAAATGTTTCGTTTCTCAATTCCATTCAAGGTTCTGCTCCTGGTGTAACAATTGCATCTAACTCTGGCTCTCCAGGTAGTGCAAGGATTGATGTTATTATTAGAGGTATTTCTTCTATTAATGCAAGTACAGAGCCGTTAGTAGTAATTGATGGGGTTCCTACTAACGCAAATCAATTTCGAAACTTAAATCCTGAAGACATAGAATCTGTTTCTATTTTGAGGGATGCTGCTGCAACATCTATCTATGGTAACAGAGGCGCAAATGGAGTTTTGGTTGTAAAAACAAAACAAGCCAAATTCGGTTCAGGGTTTAGATTTACTTATTCGGGAACTACAGGGGTAAGCTTCATGCCAGATAATAGATACAACATTGCGGATGCTAGAGAGTTGCTGACAATTCAAAAGAGAAGAAATGTTTTGTTAGGTAGGACTTTAACAGATGCTCAAATTGCAGACTATCCAATAGATACTAATTGGAAAGATGTTTTTTTTAATGCGGACCTTACTCAGCAGCATAATCTTACAATTTCCAGTGGTGGAGAAAATTTGAGCAATTATACTTCATTAGGTTATTTCCAGCAAGGAGGCTTAGTTCCAAATACAAATTTTCAAAGATTTACTTTGAGAAATAATATTAATGCAAAGTCTTCTAATAATAAGTTAACTTTTAATGCACAAGTAGGATTAGCTTTTTCTAAAAGAAATCAATTAAATCAAGAAACTAATTCTGGAATTAATGGTAACACAGTTCAGAATCCATTATTAGGTTCTTTGATGGCACTTCCTTATTTAGAGGCAAATAGATTCAAGAACCCAGGAGATTTATTTAATACTATTGGAACAAATTCTGGAGGCGTAGGTAACTTTGTTTATATTTTAGAAGATGTTTTAAAAACAGGGCATATTCCAAACAGAATTTTTGATACAAATATATTTACAAGTACAACTACTACTTACAAAATTACAGACGATCTTTCTTTAACAAATAGATCGGGTATGGATTTTAAGAATACAGATCAATGGAACGCTAGAGCACCTTGGTCTTATTTAGCGCAAGTAGTAGCTGCTAGTAATTCTACTCAATATGGTGGTTTTGAAACTATAAGTAATAGTAAAGAGTTTAACTTTAATTCTGTAACAAGTGCTAACTATTCTAAAACATTTGGAGATCACCAAATAGATTTAGGGGCTTATTTAGAATATACAAAGGTTCATTATCTATTCTCTTCTAGAACCCAAAATGGGTTAAATCCACTTAACTGGGCTTTAGGTGCGGGTACGGGATATGTCCCTTATAATGCAGCTGATCCAAATAAATATGTTCCTTCTGTATCAGCTCAAAAAGTTAATGCAGGAGCTTTAGCTTTCTTCGGAACTTTAGATTATGATTATAAATCTAAATATGGTTTTGGTGCGGTTTTGAGAAGAGATGCAAGTTATAGATTTGCAGAGAATAATAAATGGGCAACATTCTGGTCAGTAGCTGGTAGATGGAATATAGATAAAGAAAATTTCATGGAAGGTTCTGTTTTTAATTTATTAAAACTAAGAGCCTCTTATGGTACTCAAGGAAATGCTAACGTAGTTGCACCTGCAGCTGGTTCAAATGCTATGCTATTAGGAACCCAAATTGTTAGAGATCTTAATACTGTTAATAATGGGTATGATAATAATGTAGGATATGCTGTTTCAAGTATTGGAAACCTTTCACTTCAGTGGGAAGAGGTAACACAGGCAAATATTGGTCTTGATTTTAAAGTTTTTTCTAATAAATTAGAAGGTAACGTAGATGTGTATAGAAAGCAAACAGATAAGCTTTATAACGACATTAAATCTTCTGCAATTACAAGTTTCTATGATTATAGAGGTAATTTAGGAGGATTGAAAAATGAAGGTGTAGAAGTTGCTCTAAGATATAACATAGCAAATACAAAAGATTTAAGATTTAGTTTATTTGTAAATGGGGCTTATAATAAAAATACCCTTACTGACTTAGCTGTTCCAGTATTAACTGGGTCATTGATTAATGAAGTTGGAGGTACTCTTAACCAATGGAATTTAGTGAGATATGTAGGTGTAAATCCGGCAAATGGTAATGAACAATTCTTAGATGCAAATGGAAACCTTACTGAAAATCCAGTTGATGCGGATAGAGTTAAAACGGGTAAAAACTATTTCCCTAAATATACAGGAGGATTTGGATTAAATTCTGAATATAAAGGATTTTTCTTAGATGCGATTTTCGCATTCCAAGCTGATTTATGGAGAATTGATAACCAGATGATTTGGGCGTATAATCCATCATATATGGCATCTGGCTTTAATGTTTCTGCAGATTTATTAAATGCATGGACTCCTACTAACACTATTACAGATATTCCATCATTGACTGCTCCTTTAAGATCTTCTACATCAGATAGATTTTTATATGATGCCTCTTTCCTAAGATTTAAAACTCTTTCTTTTGGATATTCTGTACCTAAAGAATTATTAAAAGGGAATTTTGTTAAATCACTTAAAGTGTATGTTCAAGGAGAAAATCTTGCAGTTTGGACTAAATGGAAAGGATTCGATCCCGAAGGTTTAGGTACTTTCCCTTTGAGTGTTTATCCTAACCCTAGGACAGTATCTATAGGAACAAATATTGAATTCTAATTAACTTTTAAATTATGAAAAATATAATCAAAATATCATTAATTTCTTTGATAACATTATCTTTTTTTAACTCATGTAGAGACGCAATTGATATAGTACAAGATGGAGAAATTAATAATCAACAAACTTTCAAAAGTGTTACTGATTTGCAAAAATATTTGTTCGGTGATGTTTATACAACTATGAGTAATACAGGACCAGTTACAGTTTCTGCTTTCCTTACAGACGAAACTGGTTTGGGATCGGCGAATTCTACTTTAACACCAGGGATGCATCAGTTTTTCTTAGATCCTTCGGATGCTACGTCTAGTAGCTTATGGCTGTCTAATTATGCAACTATTAATAGAGTAAACAGATTATTAGCTGCAGCTGAACTTATTACGCCAGCAACAAGTGCAGAACAAATTACATATAATTCTGTAATTGCCCAAGCTAGAGTTATTAGAGCTTTTGCCTATTTTACTTTAGAAACTTATTTCTCTACTGATTTGAAAAATGATGACGCATTAGGCGTTATATTAACTACAAAGGTACCAGTCAATGATGAAAAATTACCTAGAGTAAAAAACTCTGAAATTTTTGCTTTAATTGATAGTGATTTAAGTTTTGCTGATACTAACTTAGTAGATAATACTAATTATTTTTATATTTCAAAAAATTTCATTAATGCATTTAAAGCAAGATATTACCTTTACAGAGGAAAACATGCACTTGCAAAGCAATTCGCTACTAAAGTAATTAATGAGTCTGGATTAAGCTTAGTAGGTGTTAATACTTTACCAACCTCTACACCAGGATCTTCTGCATGGCATGCCAGCTTGAATTCTTATGCATCTACAAGCGCTATTGCAAAAATGTATAATGATAAAGAAAGAGGAGAAATTATTTTTGCTTTAAGTAGACCAACTTCAGGTTCATGGACTAACATTGGAACTATTTTTAATACCAATAATTCAACTCTGGGAGGTAGTCCTCTTTATGATATGGGAAGAAACTTATTTAATATTTTAGATTCAACCCCTGGAGATATTAGAAGATATATATATGTAGATCCTACATCTAAAATTGACGCTAATTATGCTACAAATCCTGACTATAAAAATTCAGATGTTTTGGTTATTGATAAATATCCAGGTAAATATCAAGGAACTAACCCATTAAGAAATGATGAAAAAGTTTTCAGACTCTCTGAAATGTACTTAATTCTTGCAGAATGTGCTGTAGTTGAAAATGACTTTGTAACAGCAGCAGGATACATTAAGCAGATTAGAGACAAGAGAAATTATTTAGGTCCTGTGACTTTGCCTACATATACTTCTGCTGCTCAGGCATATTCTGATATATTGCTTGAGAGAAGAGTAGAGTTAGCTTTTGAAGGTCATAGATATATTGATTTAAAGAGATTAGGAGCTTTGGCCAATAAATCTATTGATAGACATCCTACGGATGATGTATCTACTGTACCTACAACTTTACCAGTTACTGATTACAGGTTTACACTACCAATTCCTAGAAATGAGGTACAAGGTAATCCAACTATTACTCAAAATCCTGGTTATAAATAATTAATAAATAAAAAAAACCACTAGAGAAATCTAGTGGTTTTTTTTATTTATTAATTAAATTTATTAGTTTTATTAAATCTTGATCTTTTTTAATACTTAGTTTTTCTTTTTTTAATATTTCTTTGATATTATATCCTTTTTTTTCTAAATCTCCTTCTATTTTTTTTAATTTATTGGATGCAATTAAATTATTTTCTATAAAAAAGTAATAAATTGGCTCATCTTCAATATATCTAGAATTTCTATCCAGATCATAAGAATTTTGTGAAGTTCTCCCTTTCTCTAAGCGTATTTTCAGTTTTTTAAGTAATTGTCTTCCATTATTATTAAAAAGTTCGAGGTAATAACCATTATTACCATTTATTTCCTTTAAAACGAGGATGGTATTATAATTAATAAATCTTATCTTAGATAGGTCTGGTGTTTTATTAAGGGCTAGAAGTTGACCATTTTTTACAAATTCGACTTCATCACTGAAAATGTTGTATTTTATATTGATTTCATCTTTGTAATCTCCTATTTTAGATAAATTATACTCATTAAATAAATAAGGTGAACCCTCTATTTTAACTTCGTTTTTTTTGTCAACTAGATTATTTTGATTAATAACTCTACTGTAATTAGCGTCATTACTTATAATGCCTAGAGCATCTGTTTGTGAAAAAGCCGTATTTGCTATAAATAGCATAAAAAATGTTATTTTCATATTAATTTTTTTTATTACCATTACAAATGTAAATTCTATTTATTAATAATAAAAAAAAAATAAAGATTATTTCAAAAATAAATTATTTTAAAAGAGTTAATTTGTAGAGACTAAAATTTGAAAATAAAATCGGGTAACTTTATTCTTTTAATTTCCTTACTTTTGTACTTCAAAATATTAAAATGAAATACATCTTATTCATCATATTTTTTGCAGTACATTTTTTTGGAGCGCAAATTGTCAATAAAACAGATAGCAATGTCCCTACGGATACATTGATTGTTGACAAAGGAAGAAAAGATTCTTTGAAAATCTTTAAACCAACCATAAATGACTACCAGCATTATACTCAGTTTTCTGAAAAGAAAATTTTTGATACAGTTTTTACTATTGACAAATCTTATCAATTTACACAATACAATAACCAAGACAATTTCGGTAAAATCCAATTTGCCAACATTGGTTCTGGATTTCAAGATTTAATGTTTCATGTCAATAAAGAACAAAACTTAGCGTTATTACCTACTCGAAAGTCACATTTTATTCTAGGAATTGATGATGTTAAATATTATGATGTAAAAACGCCTACCACATCTTTCATCTACCATAATGCGATGAAACAAGGAGCAGCCTTGAAAACTACTTATACTCAAAACGTAGGAAAAAATTTCAACGTAGCTTTAGAATATATGGGATTACGTTCTCAAGGTGTTTACCAAAGAGAATTAGCAGCTTCTAATAATTTCGTTTTATCTTCTCGTTTTAATTCTAAGAACAATCGTTATCGATTTTTCACACATTACATTCACCAGAATGTAAACAACGAAGAAAATGGTGGAATAGAAGATTTAAGTCTCTTCTTGGGAGATGACACTCGTTTTAATAACAGGCAAAACCTTGCGGTAAATCTTACCTCTACAGATTCTAGATTTTCGTACAGAAGATATTATTTCTCTCAGGAATTTCAGTTTGTCAATTCAGAGAAATATCCTTTTAAAGTAAGACATACTATTTTCCATCAAGCCAATAAATATTGGTACAAGCAACAAGGTTCTGAGTCGTTTTATAATTCAGATGTTGTAGAAGATTATGGAATGTCTGCTTACAAATTTTCTAAAAATCTAAGCAATACATTTACCTTGCTTTTTGATAAACCTACTTTCAAATTAGAAGCAGGAGTTCGTCACCAAATGATTAATTTAGGAACGGACAAAGAACTTCCAGCCATTGTTGGTGTTAGTATTCCTTTAGATAATAAAGAAAACAGATTTGGAGCAGTAGGGAATTTAGAAATCAAATTATGGGACAAGGTGGATTTAAAATCTAATCTAGAATATTCTAACGGAAGTACTTTTGGCAACTTCCTTCGTTCAGAAAACAATTTGAAGTTAGAACCTATTAAAGATTATATTTTAGATGCTCATGTAAATTTACAAACCTCTAAACCGAGTTTCAACTATTTAATCAATCCATCTTTTTACCAAAATTTCAATTATAATTTCTTAGACGCTAAAAACGAAAGCACTTTAGAAATCGGAGGTAAAGTCAATCTGAATTGGTTCCAAAGTTCAGTTTTTGCCAATTATTTTAGAATAGAAAATTACACCTATATCGGTGCTGATTATCAACCAAAGCAAAGCGAGTCATCACTCAATATTTCTCAAATCGGTGGCGAAGCTACTTTTTCTTATTGGAAGCTTAATTTCAACACCAAATTGCTTTTCCAATCTGCTTTGTCTGAGAAAAATCTTTACCCAATGCCTAGTTTTATCGGGAGATTAAATGCTTATTACCAAGCAAAAGCGTTCAAAGATGCTGCAGAAATTCAAACCGGAATAAAAGTGTATTATTTCTCGAAATTTAATTCCAGAGAATATTTCCCAGTACTCAATGAATTTGCAGTTTCTGCAAATACGGCTTCTATTGGTGGTCAACCGATTGCAGATGCTTATTTTAACATGAAGGTAAAAAGAATGCTTATTTATGCAGAAGCGCAGCATGTAAACACTACTTTCATGAAAAACAAATCATTCGCTGCTCCCAATTATCCTATTTATGATTTTCGATTGAATTTAGGAATTGTTTGGTATTTATTTCACTAAATTTGCTTCATGCCGAAGTTTAAATTTCCGTTTCAAGATTTAGAAACCATTCCGAAATTAATCAAGGACTTTCTTCAACAAGAGATTCCGCAGTTTTCTGCATATCAGTTTACCTTAGAAAACGCACTGTTACAAGCAGAAAAAAAAATAAAAAATTATACATTAGAGCAAAGAAAAATATTGGTAGAAGTTCTTAGAGCGCAGCATCAGCATTGGGATTTAAGTACTAAGCAATTGCAGAATTTAGATTTGCTCTTATCTGAAAATACTTTTACTGTAACCACAGGTCATCAACTGAATTTGTTTACTGGGCCAGTTTTTTTTGTTTACAAAATTTTACAAACCATAAAAACAGCTGATTTTTTAACTCAAAATTCAGATAAAAATTTTGTTCCTATCTTTTGGTTGGCAACAGAAGACCACGATTTTGAGGAGATTAATCATTTCAAAACTGCAAATGGATTTTATCAAGTCAAAGGAAGTTCTGGTGGTGCAGTTGGCAGAATTATTATAGAAGACAATAGTTTTTTAGAAGAATTCGAAAAAGAGTTTAAAGATGATGTTTTCGGAACGCAGCTTATTCTTCTTGCCAAAAAAGCTTATCAAAAAGGAAGAACTTTTACCGAAGCTACTCAGATTTTGGTTCAAGAAATTTTTGCGGAATTTGGACTTTTAATGATAGATGGAGACGATGTTTTGCTCAAAAATCAAATGCAAAATATCTTCAAAGAAGAATTGGTGAACCAAACGACACATCATTTTTCTCAAGAAAATGTAAAATTCCTAACCGAGAAATACGGAAAAGTACAAGTAAACCCTAGAGAAATTAACCTTTTCTACTTGTCTGATACCAGAAATAGAATAGAATTTGATGGAGAACAATTTCAGATTGTAGATAAAAATCTCACGTTTACTTTAGAAGAATTGGCAGAAGATTGGTCTAAAATCTCGCCAAATGCTTTGTTAAGGCCTGTTTTTCAAGAAAAAGTTTTGCCCAATATTGCTTACATTGGTGGAAATGCAGAAATCATGTATTGGTTAGAAATGCCAAAGGTTTTTGAAAAATTTGGGGTAGAATTTCCTCTTTTGGTTCCGAGAAACTCTATGTTGTTCCTAAGAAAGAAAACTTTAGATAAAATAGAAAAATCTGGAGTAGCCTTACAAGACTTTTTGGGGGATTTTCAGAAATTCTTAAATCAAAAATTGCTGAAAGAATCAGAATTGAATGCTGATTTAGAAAGCCGAGAGCAATTACTAAAAGAAAATTTTGAAATTTTAAAAAATAAAGCTTCACTTACCGCTGTTACCTTTAAGAATATGGTAGAAGCAGAAGAAACGAGACAATTGAAGTCTTATCAGAAATTTAAGAAAAGATTGTTACGTGCAGAAAAAATTCTTCACGCAGATAAAATAGATTATCTTCAGCGTTTGTATTCAGAAATTCACCCTGCTAATAATTGGCAAGAAAGAAGCCTCAATTTCAGTGTCTTTTTCGCAGAAAATGGCGAAAAATGGCTCGAAAATTGTTACCAAGAAATGGAGGTTTTAAATTCTGTCTTAATTGTTAGCGAATTTTAGCCCGAAAAACATTAATTTTGTAACTTAAATAACGAGGATGAAAAAATATCTTGTATTCATATATACGTTAATAGGTTTTGTAGCTTTTGCACAGAAAACACACACTGTAGCAAAAGGTGATACTCCATATAATATTTCTAAAAAATATGGCGTAACACTGGACGAACTCACGAAGCTAAATCCTCAAATCAAGGAGGGTAAATTAGCGATTGGAGATGTTTTAATCATCACTAAGAAAAACTCAGAAGTTGTAAAAACTACTGAAAAAGCGGTGGCTACTACCAATCAAAAATTAGGCAAAATTGTACTTCAACCGAAGCAAACGATTTACGGAATTACCAAACAATATCATATTTCTGAAACGGATTTAAGAAAATTGAATCCTAACTTAGACCAGCATATGAAAATTGGTGACGAGGTAACTTTGCCTGCTGAAAATATCAAAAAATATGCAGATCAAAATGCATTTGTAAAAACAGAATTTCCAGTAGAAAAACCTGTGGAAAAGGCAGTAGAAAAGCCAAAAGCAGATGAAGGAACTTATGTAATTCAGCCAAAAGATAATTATTACAGAATTACCAAAAGTTTTAACCTTACTCAAGAGGAATTATTTGCCATCAATCCTGGTTTAGAAGAAAAAGGATTGCAACCCGGCGAAGTCATTAATGTGAAAAAACCTCAAAATTCTAAGGTTAAAGAAACCGTAACTTGGCAAGAAGATAAGAAAACCGAGAAAGCAGAAGTTCAAAATGTAGTTGCAGACGAATACCAAACGTACACGGTTAAGAGTGGCGATACTGTTTTCGGAATTCTTAATAAATTTAATGTTTCGCTAGACCAATTGCTAGAACTTAATCCTAAACTTTCAGAAGGTTTAAAACCAGGAATGGTTCTAAAAGTGAAGAAGCTAGAAGCGGGTTATGTTAAAAAATCTGGTGATGAACTAAATGTAGTTTTAATGTTGCCATTCGGTTTTGATGATGGTGATAGTAAATACAGAAGTATGGCTGCTGATTTCTTAACGGGTGCAAAACTAGCCATCGAAAGAAATGCTAAAGCAGGTCAAAAACTAGACGTAAAAGTAGTAGACGCAGGAAGTGAGGCAAGTTTTAAAAATTCACTTACTCAAATCAATCAAAATAATACAGACTTAATCATAGGGCCGTTTTTCAAGTCAAATGTTTTAGAAGTTTTAGACTATGTAAAAACTCAAAAAATTCCTGTGGTAGCTCCGTTTGCAAATTCTCCAGAGCTTAGAAATTATAGCAATTTAGTAATTATCGAAACGGAACAAAGTGTTTTTGCAGACAGAATTGTAAAGGAAGTTTCTTTGGCTTATTCTGACCAGAAAATATATATCGTGGCAGATTCTGATAAAACGTATGCCAATTATATGAAAAAACAATTAGAAGGTCAATTGAAAAATGCAAACATCACCGTAGTAAATTCTTCTGCAGATATTCAGTTAGATACGAATATGATGACTGGTCAAACTGCTCCTGTAATTGCGATTTTGGCGAATGATAATGATGATGCAGGAAGTGATTTTTCAAAAAGAATTATTGACTTGGCTAAAGAAACCAGCGGAATGAAATCATTCAGTATGTATTATCATCCATCTTTTGAAAAAAATATTGCCGAACTCAGCAATGCGAGCTTGGTGTATTTGATGGATAGAAAAATAAACACAGACGGTGACTTCGAAAAAGAAGTTCTCGCAGATTATAAGAAAAAATATTGCAAAGCACCTTCTAAGTATGCTGTAATTGGTTTTGACGTAGTGAATGATATGTTGACCAGAGAAAACAGCAAGGGAGAATTGTTTAAGCAAATGAATAAAACTCAGACTCAATTGGCTACCAAGTTTGAATTTGTACGAAACAAAAACGGTGCATACGTGAACCAGGGTTACAGAGTAGTGAGATTAGTTCCTTAATAGCGAAAACTAATACTAAACAAAAGAAGAATAAGACTCAAATTTTATCGAAAAAAATTATGAAAGCACTTGTATTTCCAGGGCAAGGTTCTCAGTTCGTAGGAATGGGAAAAGAACTCTATGATAGTAGAAAAGAAATTAAAGACCTCATGGATTTCAGTAATGAAATTCTAGGTTTTGATATACTAAAAATCATGTTCGAGGGAACTGATGAAGATCTTAAAAAAACAAAAGTTACTCAACCAGCAATATTTATTCATTCTGTAGCTGCTGTAAAAGCAATTGACGGAACAGGAGCTCAAATGGTAGCAGGACATTCTCTAGGAGAGTTCTCTGCTTTAGTTGCTAATGGAGTTTTGAGTTTTGAAGACGGACTTAAATTGGTTTCAGAAAGAGCTTTGGCGATGCAAGAAGCGTGTGATATTAATCCATCTTCTATGGCAGCAATTCTAGGTTTAGATGATGCTAAAGTGGAAGAAATTTGTGCGTCAATTGGTGGAGTAGTAGTTCCAGCGAATTACAACTGTCCGGGACAATTGGTGATTTCTGGTGAAACCAAAGCGGTAGAAGAAGCGTGTAATGCTATGAAAGAAGCTGGTGCAAAAAGAGCATTAATTTTGCCAGTAAATGGTGCGTTTCATTCACCTTTAATGCAACCTGCTCAAGAAAGATTAGCTGCGGCAATAGAAAATGCAAAATTTAGAAAAGCGACCATTCCGGTTTATCAAAATATTACAACGACTGCTGTTACAGATCCGGATGAAATTAAGAAAAATCTGATTGCTCAATTAACAGGACCTGTAAAATGGACACAGTCTGTACAAAACATGATTAAAGATGGCGCATCAAATTTTGTAGAAGTAGGGCCAGGAAAAACTTTGCAAGGACTGATAAAGAAGATTAACTCCGAAGTAACAGTTGCATCTGCAATTTAAAATAAAGTAAGCCACAAATTTTTTTGTGGCTTTTTCTTTTTTATTTTTGTTAAAAATAAAATCCTTTGAAAAATCACATATTTTCACCAGGCAAATTACTGATTACTTCAGAATACTTTGTGTTAGATGGAGCTTTAGCTTTAGCAGTACCTACTCAATTGGGGCAAGATTTTTATTACGAAGAAGAAAAAGATGGTGCTTCCATGGTTTTTTGGGAGGCATTACATGAGAACAAACCTTGGCTTTCTATCCAAATAGATTATAAAAATTGGAAAATTGTACAAACCAACCTTCCTGAAAGCGCAGCATTTATTCTAAAAGTGCTTCAAATCGTCCAAAATCTTTCTACAGAAAAATTTCATAGCGATTCTACGTATAAGATTACTACTAATTTACAGTTCCCCGCGAATTATGGATTGGGGAGTAGCTCTACGTTGATGAATAATTTAGCAGAGTGGTCTCATATAGATGCTTTTCTTCTTAATGAACTTTCTTTGGGTGGAAGTGGTTATGATATAGCTGTGGCTCAAGAAAAGTCTGTCATTCTTTATCAAAATAGCCCTAGAAAAGTAGAAAGAGTAGAATTCAATCCTAGTTTTACTGATGATTTAATCTTCATTCATTTAAACCAAAAGCAAGATAGCAGAGAAGGAATAAGAGCTTTTCAGTCTCAAAAAAAATCTTTAGATTTAAGAACTGACTTTTCAGAAATTACTCAAAAAGTACTACAATGTAAAACCTTGGAAGAATTTTCTAACCTTATGATGTTGCATGAGAGTAAGTTAAGTGAATTTTTAGGAATGAAAACTGCCAAAGAAAAACACTTTCAAGACTGCCCAAGTTTCATTAAAAGTTTGGGAGCTTGGGGCGGAGATTTCGTTCTAGCTTCAAAATTTGGGGATTACAAAAATTACTTTTTTGAGCGCAATTTTAGAAATATCATAGAATGGAAAAATTTAATATATTGATTTTCAATATTTTGAAAATAAAATCTATGACGAATTTCAGTGACTAAAGTCATAATTTATGATTTAATAAAACTATATACTTTTGCTAATTTTGTAATACAAAAAAATATGAACAATAATATTTTAGTTATGAAAAACATTAAAATCATTCAAGAGCTACATGATCTAGGTATTACAGGTTATCACGAAGTAGTGTATAATCCAACCTATGAAGAACTTTTTAAAGCAGAAATGTCTGCTAAAAATAAAGGTTTTGAAAAGGGAGCTCTTACAGAATCAGGCGCAGTTGCTGTAAAAACGGGTATTTTCACAGGTAGATCACCTAAAGATAGATATATCGTAAAAGATGATGTAACAAAAGATACTATTTGTTGGGACGGAAAAGTTAATTTCCCTACAACTCCAGAGATTTTTAAATCTTGTAAAGAATTAGTTTTAGAACAGCTTTCTTCTTCTAAAAAATTATATGTAGTAGATGCATTCTGTGGTACCAATCCAGATACAAGACTTAAAGTAAGATTTGTAATGGAAGTAGCATGGCAAGCACATTTTGTAACGAATATGTTTATTAGACCATCATTATACGAGTTAGAAAACTTCGGAACTCCAGATTTCATCGTGATGAATGGTTCTAAAACAGTAAATCCAGAATGGCAAGCTCAAGGATTAAATTCTGAAAACTTTGTAATGTTTAACCTTACAGAAAGAATCCAAATTATCGGAGGAACTTGGTATGGAGGTGAGATGAAGAAAGGTATGTTTGCCATGATGAACTACTATCTTCCATTAAAAGGAATGGCTTCTATGCACTGCTCTGCAAACGTAGGAGAAGAAGGTGATGTAGCATTATTCTTCGGACTTTCTGGTACAGGTAAAACTACACTTTCTGCAGACCCAAAAAGATATTTAATTGGTGATGACGAACACGGATGGGATGATAATGGTGTGTTTAACTATGAAGGTGGTTGCTACGCAAAAGTAATTGACCTTACTGAAGAAAAAGAACCAGACATTTTCAGAGCGATTAAGAGAGATGCTTTATTAGAAAACGTAGTGGTAAATGAATATGGCGAAATAGACTATAAAGATAATTCTATCACAGAAAACACTAGAGTTTCTTACCCAATCTACCATATTAATAAAATTGTACTTCCTTCTAAAGCTGGTCACGCTAAAAAAATCGTTTATTTATCAGCAGATGCTTTCGGTGTATTGCCTCCAGTATCAATTTTAAATGAAGATCAAGCGCAATATCACTTCTTATGTGGATATACCTCTAAATTAGCAGGAACAGAGAGAGGAATTACTTCTCCAGAGCCTTCATTCTCTCCAGCTTTCGGTGAAGCTTTCCTTACATTACACCCAACAATGTATTCTAAAACATTAATTGGTAAAATGAAAGAACACGGAGCGAAAGCTTATTTAGTAAATACAGGTTGGAATGGTACTGGAAAGAGAATTTCTCTTAAAGATACTAGAGCAATTATTGACTCAATCATTGATGGTTCAATAGAATCTGCACCTAAAACTGTAGTTCCAATTATGAATTTAGAAATTCCTACTTCTTTACCAAATGTAACTGAAGGAATTCTAGATCCAAGAAACACTTATGCTGATGCTAGCGAATGGGAAGCAAAAGCTAGAGATTTAGGAGCTAGATATATTAAAAACTTCGAACAATATTGTGATACAGAAGAAGGTAAAAGATTAGTTGCGGCAGGTCCTCAATTATAAAAATAAGAGAAATACCTAAATTTAAAATCCTCAGTTTACGCTGAGGATTTTTTTATTGTATTGTAGAAATTAAATGAATAATTGCTAATCTGTAACCTTCTGTACCAAAGCCAGAGAGAACAGCATCTGTATAAGCTGCGGTAACTGATTTCTGCCTGAATTCTTCACGTTGATAAATATTGCTAATGTGAACCTCTATTTTGGGTTTCCTAAGGTTTTTAAGCGCATCTGCGATGGCATAGGAATAATGAGTGAAAGCACCAGGATTAATGATAAGCGCATCAAAATCATTTTCTTGAATTTTCCCGATGATTTCCCCTTCAAAATTAGACTGGAAATATTCAATTGTGTGTTGAGAATACTCAGATTGTAAATGCGTTAAAACATCAACCATTGAAGTACTTCCATAGATATTTGGCTCACGAGTTCCTAGAAGATTGAGATTGGCTCCGTTTAATATTAGAATTTTCATATTCTCAAAGGTATGAAATTTTTAAAATAAAAAAAATCCTCAGAAATTTTCTGAGGATTTTGGTAGCCCGTAGGGGAATATTAATATACTTCAATAAAACACAATAAATATTCATTTCGTTGATTTTAAATAATTTACAAATATTTAAGAAACATTAAAGCGTTATAAACAATATTGAACATCCCTTGAATTTGTCCCTGATTTTTGAAGTAGGGACCAAAATCAATTCAGTTCAACCTTCTTAATTTAGTCATAATTATTTAGAACGATTTTGGAGTAATCGAACAATAAGTGAAAGACTGAAAACTTGTCTTTTGTTTCATTTGATTTTTGGTGTAGAGACCTGTAAGAACCTTCAAAGTTTGGTGCAAGAATCTCAGACTGCAAATCTTTAATAGTAGTCAAATTTTTATTAGATTTTAACTTTTTATTTATTATTGGAAAAATTGAAGAATGGGATATTTTGGGGTTTTCAATAAATCCGATTTGCCCTTCATAAGGTATTCGTCCTTTTACATAGCTTCTCTGTGAAAACTTTATAGTATCACCTATGTAAGCAATAGAATCTGTATTAGTTTTAATTCTTTTACATTCTATTGCAAAATAAGTCAACTTATCTTCTAAATCTAATTTCAAATAAGGATAATCAATTTTAATATCTATTTTATCGTCATGCATTAAACCATCCTTAGCATCATAATATGATTCAGCAGATTCCTTATTGATAAAATTCTCTATTGAATATTCATTAATGGGGCTGTCATTTAAAAGATTGATATTTTCCCTCATATAATCATCAACAAGTCCATTTCTTAAAAAATCTTCTTGCTTTATTTTCCCCCTTGTAGCATAATCATATTTCTTTCCATCCTTTAAAATAAGATGATAGCAGTCAATTACATATCTCATTATTTTCCTAACATGAGATTCTATAACCCGATTTCTATTCTTTTTAAAATTATCGGCGTTACTAATCATTGGCAGAAATGTTATTAAGACGTTTTAATTCTGCTTCTTGAATAGCCTGCTTAAATTCTGCAACATCATACCATGCCATTGCACGATGCCAACATTTATATTCATTTGGCTTTATAATATAAAAAGAATCACTTTCAAATCCTTTTATATCCTTTTGAATATATAGATTTTTTGATGGGTCGCTGGTATCTGTTATTCTTTCAATAGTCAAATTATTTGCCAGTTTCTCCAAAACATCTTTTTCATCAGTATTTTTAGGATATGATATTTTTTCTTTTGGCTTTTTGTCTGTAATAATGAAATTCATTGCAATGAAATGTCTCATTGTAAAAATCTCAACTTTTACAAACTCATCATAATATATTTCCTCAAATTCTTTTATGTAAACATCGGCATATTTCTCTAAAACTTGTTTTTGGTTACGGTGGTCAGAATCATTAAAATTAGTAACAAGATGCTGTTTGCTTTGTTGAAACTGATAACGAGAGACATTTAAAGCATAATCAATTAAATCCTTCTCGTAGTCTTTGACACCATAAGAGTCATTAATTATTTGATTATTTTTTTGGAGCAAAAAATGATTTACAGAAGGCTTTCCAAGATTAAATTTGTCATAAAAAGTGGCATAATATTCAATAATTGATTTAGCATTATTAACCAATTTTTCTAATACTGATTTATCAAAATCAAGCAATGGCATCCTTAGTAATTCTTCATCAAATCTTATAGCGGGTCTAGTTGCTACTCCCCAGGCACCAGAAATTAGAAAAAGAAAGTATTGACTTAAATCAGATTTAAGTAAAGAATATAATAATAATATAATATTTTCAGTTTTTGAAGAGATAGAAAACACCCCTTTTCTAAAAACAAAATCCTCACTTGAAAAAGAAATTAGTGGTTCTGATTCATTAAGAGCCTGTTCTTTAAATAAAACTTTATTGCCCAAAAAAATATTTTTATCTCTCCCCCTCGACAAATAAACGTCTTCTTTATTTAGAGATTTGTAATTTTTGGTATTAGTGTAGCCCTGTTCAATCTGAGAGTTTTCTAAAATTTTCATTCCAATTAATTCTGGAAAAAAATTCGGATCTTTCCCTCTTTCTATACCAGCCCCTTTATAGATAGTGTTATTATTGATAATTGACCCAATATTTTTTTGAGGTAATACTTTCAAGAAATTAAAATCCAAATAACTTCCATATAAGGCAACCTTAAACATCCAATCATTTTCTAAAAAATATTTCTGTGGTAACGCTTTTTGATCAAACCTTTCAATAACTAACATTTTGAAATATTTGATAAAACGATTAAATTTAACTGATTGATGATTAATTATATTCTTTTGGCAATCATTATCTTTTGATAGTCTAAAATAAACGATACTAGCAGGACTATTTTTCTTCTCAAAAATTAATCTTCTTACTGGGGATAAATCAAAAAACTTTTCTACACAAAATGTAGTTAAGAAATCCTTTTTAAATCCTTTAGTTTTTTGTGAAACATTATAGAAAATTGTACTAGTAACAATGAGTGCCGATTGTGTTTCATCACTCATAAAATCTTTAGCTCTCAAAAGAAATGACTGAGCAATTTCAAATCTGCCAACTGTTTTTTTATTGTCCTTTAACCATTTAACATGAACTACATCTTCTTTTTTGCTTTTCCATGGTGGATTCCCCAATATAAATTTTGGTGGATTATTTTTTATTACTTTATTAAAATCATGTGACTTATCAAAGAAATTAGCTTTGAAAAGATTAGTCCCTAAAAGATTAGGGAATGGATACTTATCAATGTCTTTTGGCTGTTGATAATCCAATAATGCTATATAAATTGAGAAACAAGTAACTTTTAGAGCCTCTTCATTTATATCAATTCCAAACAGATTATTTTTAGCAATTTCTCTAATTTTGTTACTAAATTCATTTTTATTTGAATCTCCATTAAGTTCAATTTCTTTTTCAATCATTCTTCTCAAAGATTGAACTAAGAATATTCCCGAGCCAACTGCAACCTCAAAAATTTTACATTCTGAAACATTATTTTGATTCAGATATTTATCAACAGTATCTGATAAAATATAATCAACTAAAAAAGACGGAGTATAAACTGCTGAATCTAAATCTTTAGTCTCATCATCAATCAAAGATTCATAAATACCCGATATTACTTCAACAGGAATAATTGAAAAATCAAAAATCTCAAAGAAAGAGCCTTCAAATAAAGAGCCTTGTTGCTCAAGCTCTCCTTTAAAAACATCAGCTAAATAATTTGCTTGAATTTGATTTAACTTTATATCTGTCTCTTTGAAAAGAACACCATTGAAATTATCATTAAGTCTTTCAAATAATTGATTGAGTTTTTCAGGTTCTGAAATTAAAAGAATAAAGTTTTTTCTTTTTTCATTAAGTGATTCGCCTGAAATATACGCCTCATCAATCTTGATACCTCTATCAATTAAATATCGAATAAAAATTAATCTTAGAATCAAAGAATTGGCAGATTTCTCATCAAGAAAATTTGATTTTGTTTTATCAGTTAAATAATTTCGTACATCTTTAATGTTTTGAAATAGTCTCTGATTAACCCGTGTTTGGTTTTCGTTTTTTTTAGACAAGTATTCATCTTGAAACCAAGCCCAAGTTTCCCCCGACTGCAAACTCCAAAAAGAAAATTTCTCGTCTCTTTCTTCATCAGATATTTCAACCTCTTGGAGATAACCGCCTCTACCATCTTTATTTTTGATATAATTTAAAGCATTATAGATAGAAATATCTTTGTCTTTTAATATAAAAACGATTGGGGAATTATCAAAAGACCAAACTTTTTTATGTATCTCAGATTCTTTATTTAAATCATCAGAATTGGTTAAATCAAAAAACAGTAATAAAGGTTGGTTATTGAATACATAGACTGCATCGGGAGAAATTCTTTTAATTTTATTTAGGATATCCGGATGAAAATCAAAATCATAAGAGCCATCCTGTTCATTTTTATAAAAAACAGTATTTTCCAAGTTTAACTTAATCAGAAGTTTATGTAGTTCAGAATTTTTCACCTTATTGCAAAGTTACAATAAAATATAATTCTTGCCGATTAAAAAACATTACCAAATCCCCTTGTCCCAATATTTAAATTATTAAATCAAATTTCTCCATTGCGGTTGCTTTTATTTCATCAGCAATATCTATATAGGGTTTCATGGCGCTGTAATCACTATGTCCAGTCCACTTCATTACTACTTGCGGAGGAATCCCAAGTGATAATGCATTGCAAATAAATGTTCTTCTACCGCAGTGAGTTCCAAGTAAAGAATATTTCGGTAACACTTCGTCAATTCTTTTTTTTCCCATATAATAAGTCTGCGTAATAGGTTCATCAATTTCTACTAACTCTGCCAACTCCTTTAGGTAGTCATTCATTTTTTGATTGCTAATAACGGGTAAAGCTCTATTTTGCACAAAATCTTCATCTTTGTATTTTAACAAAATTTCACGACTATGCGCATTAAGGTCGATTGTGAGATTATCAGATGTTTTTATAGAATTTATTTCAATGTGTTTTTCTTTGACGTCCGATTTCCGTAAATTAAAAACATCAGAATATCGCAGACCGGTAAAGCATTGAAATAAGAAAACGTCCCGAATTTTTTCAAGATGTTTTTTGTTTTCGGGAATTACATATTCACGAAATCTCTTCAATTCATCCTGTGAAAGAAAAATAACTTTTTTCGGAATGTTCTTTAGTTTTGGTTGAAATAGTTCGAAATAGGAATTTGTTTGATATCCTTTTCTTTTTGCCCATTTTAAAAACCACTTTAAAGACTTAAACTCTTTCAGAATAGTAGAGTTTTTATGATTTTTTGATTCCAAAAAATGTTGGAACTTGTTATAGCCCTCCTCATCCAAGTTGTCAAATTTTAAATTGGGATTAAATTCTGTTAACTTGTTTTTTAGCGTATTCATCTTCATCAAGGTTTTATCTTTCCAATATGAGTTTCTTGATTCTTCTTGAGTAAATAGGTCAAAAACATCAAAAAAAGACTTTTCTTCTACAATTTCAGTTTTCGAAGTTCTCCCAACTTCGCAATTAAAAGATTCACGGAATTGTTTTGAGCATGGAGACATTACATCAACTTCAAATTTTTGAAAAGTTCTTTGACAAGCCGATTCAAATTCTTGAATTTTCCTGTTGATAATGCTTGCGAAAATTTTCTTATCGCCGTGAGTTGTATTGGCCTTACAGCGTTGTGTTTCCTTGCTCCATTTTTGTATTTCTACTCTATATCCCAAATTGAAAGCCACAATATTGCCATCCCACTTAATGCGATATCGCAGTTTTGCAGTAGGATTGTCTTTTTCCCTGTCAAGAAGAAATTGAGCGTGATACTTTATATTCATATTAGAAAAATTGATTATCGATTTTCAATAGAACCCAATTTAAAGTCCCGTATTGACACTCCTTCTGCTTTTATAAAGTCATCTAAAGAGTATTTTAAAGTCTTTATCAGTTGGTTGTCAGCATAAATATTTATTGTTTTGGACAAGGTTGGTAAAGTTGTTTGTTCTGAACTGTTTTTATGTGTGTAGATTTTTAAAGAAAAATATAAAACAGGTTCGCGGGTTTCAAAAGATTCAATGGGCTTTAATGAGTTTGCTAATATTCCTGTTTCATTTCTATTACTTGTAAGCTCCTGGGAAATCTTCATTAAGTCAGTGAAAGATGTATAATTAAACCCTCCTGCTTCATCTTTCCAATTGTTCGTTCCCATTGTATTTGTAACAACTGAAATATCCTTATCTCTCGTATCAACAATCTGTTCTAAATTTCCATTATTCACTTTTACAATACGAAGCCATATATTTTGATTGTATTTCTCAATGTCCCCTTCGTTTATTATCTCAATTTTCAACTTTTTTTGAATTTTTATTAAATCTGCTTTTTCATCTTCTAATTTCTTATTTTCTTTTTCCTGATATTTTGAAAAAACCTTTTGTGCGATTTCTGCATCTCTACTTTTCCAATTATTCAAAGCATTTTTCTTCTGCTGAGCAATCACGATTCCCCCAAATAAAATAGCACTAATTATCAAAATCCTTTTCATAGTTATTTTTTTAAAATTTCAAGAAGTATAGTAACCTGTCTCATGCTATCCGATAGTTGCTCTTGACTGGTTTTCAATCTTTCTGTTAGTTCTTTTTGTATTTCTTGATAGCCTTTTTGAAGTTCTATCATATTAGAAAACTCGCTATGCGAAATAGTAACATTTCCACTAATATTTCCATTAATGTTGCTGTTTACATTATTTCCTGAGCCATTATTATTAATGTTTTGGTTGTTGGTTTTTAGCATTTCACCTGATTCCGAAATAAACCACTCTGGATTCAAATCGGTATAAGTGTATAGTATTTTTTCAATAGTATCTGAGTTGAGTCCCGAGTTGTTTTTTATAGCTCTGCCAATTAAACCAACAGACAAACCAGCTTCAACAGTGATTTTATTGGGGTTTAACCCTTTGTAGGTCATGTAACTTTGCAATCTTTCAGTTATAGTCATCTTTAATTTTTTTTTTGTTTTTGAGATTAAAATATAGATATATTTCAATATTTATTTTATATTTGCAATACAAATATAGTAAAATATATACAAATAAGTATTTTTTTAGAACAAATTACAATAAAAATTTCAAAATGGAAGATTATAATAGACCAATTTGGCAATTGACCATAGGTGAATTTGTGGAAATTTTAGATGCCAGAAAACAAGAATCATCAGAAAACCCCACACAAGAAAAGGTATTTAATGAAAAGTATGTTTACGGTCTTTCTGGATTAGCAAGAATATTGGGATGCTCTAAAAATCATGCAGGAAAATTGAAAAGTAAGGGAATTTTTGATGAAGCCATCATTCAAAATGGGAGAAAAATTATCATTGATTCGGAAAAAGCATTAGAACTTTTTAAAGATAACAGCTGATGGAAAACATAACCCCACAAACACCTCTTTGCAATCTGACCGTAAAAGAATTTTTAGAGATATCTAAAAATTTAAATTCTGAAAATATGTATGAATACGGTTTAAAAGGTTTGGCAAAAATTCTGGGCTGTTCCATTTCAAAAGCATCCAAGATTAAATCTTCAGGAATTTTGGATGAAGCCATCATTCAGAAAGGAAACATCATCATCATCGACAAGAAAAAGGCTATAGAACTTTTTGCAAGCAGTTAGAAATGTATTACTTGGAACTTATCGACCGATTTTGGGACTTCAATCACAAGGCAAGACTTGGCTCTTCGGCAATTTCGCTCTATCTGTACCTTTTGAAATTAGGAAAGGACAACGATAGTTATAAGGTCGTTATTTCCGATGTTGCACTCGGTAATGCATTGGGAATAACTAGAAAAACCGTAAAACCGACCAAAGATAAACTTCGCGAGTTGGGTCTTGTTGAATTTGAGTCCAAAAGTGGATTTCCTTGTAATTACAGAATTCTGTTAAATTACTTATCTGATATTCCCATACTGGAGAAAATAGAGAAGGAAAAAATCGAAAAAGTACCAAGTTTGGAAATTGTTGAAAAACATGAAACTTTAAAGAGAAGCGATTCGTCCAAGGAAGTTGTTCCCAAAATCAGTAAATCTAGTGATAAAGTTTCCATTACTGATACTTCCAAAAGCAGCAAGTCAAAAATTATTCCCGAATTGGAAGAATTTATTCAGTTTGCAACAACTTTAGAGGATTATCAGCCTCTTTTGGACTCTGTAATTGAAGAAAAATATCATTCGTGGTTAGAAAACGACTGGCGGAATAGTTCTGGAAGACCCATTTCCAACTGGAAATCCTCATTAAAAAGTATCCTGCCCTATTTGAAGAATAGTCAAAATGATGATACAGTTTCCGTCGATTCCATTCCAAATATCAAACGACCGAAAACATCATGAAATCAATAAAAAGTCGATTTCATTTCTAACAAATCGTAAAAACTTAAAACAATGAAAATATCTGACTTAAAACCTGGTCAAAAAGTAACCATCAATAAAATATCTTACGAATATCTGGGTATCCAGAAAGTGAGGATCCCCAATATAGGAGAAGCCGAAAAAAGGGTGTTCAAAGCAACTGGTGTTGATTCCTACAAACACTACAATCTCATTGATGGAGACAAAACACTGAAAAGTGAGAAAATAAAACTAGTAAAGAAAACTGTTCGAACCAAATAATTACCATCTGAAATCAGGAAATAAGAAATCAGGAACATTAAGAATAGAAAATGTCTTTATCTGAAAAAGATTTGCGCCATGTCCGAAAGAAGTTTGAGGACAAGGGAGAAAAAGTTCCCGACAAGATTCGGCTGGGAAACCATTTCGTGGACGACTTTATTTTTGATGACCAACAAGCGGCGGACATCCCAATCAATGCGCTTCGAGTCATTTTCAATATCGTTGCAATTATCGGCAATGAACAGTTTCGTCCCGAAGACCGTCCGAAGCAACTTTCCCTATTTGATGAAGAATTTGAAACAGAAAATAACATTTTCGCCTCCATCAAAATCCGGAACAGTAAAATTTCTCCGAGTGGTTCCACAAAGCAGGTTGTGGATGCCTATGAGTTTCTCGCCAAATTTAAGATGGGATGGTACAAATCGCTTAATTCAAAAGGGAAAGAAATCAAAACATTTGGCGGACTTATTTCTACGCCAACCTATGACCAAAGAGGTTTTACCACATTTCTAATTAGCAGTTACTGGCTGAAAAAATTATTGGTTATTCCCGAATATAATTATGTACTCTATCATCTGGTGTATAATATCAGAAACAACAAACACATTATTTTCTCCATCTGGCTTTCAAAAATTCCCGAATCGGGAACAATGCTGAAGCTGGGTAATTTCAATAAAAAGTTTGGGTTAAATTATAAAAATACCAAAGATTTCTGCTTCAAATTTCTAAAGCCCATCAAAATCAATCTCGACAGATACAATAGTTTTTCTTTCCAATACAGGTATGAAAAGGATTCCATATTTATTGTTCCTATCTTAACCAAAGGATTTTCTCATCCATTTGAAGAAGCAAAAAAACTTATAGAATCAAACCAAGAGAATTTTAACCAAAGTCATAAAATTAACCGAAGATTGCTCTATTTCAAAAAACGATATAGATTAGACGAAGCCGAAACAGTCCAGTTTTTCCATCAATACGAAAATATACCGCAGACAAGGGAACTGATTGAAAGAGCCTTCAAGGAATTTATTAGGAACTGCAGAATGAGAAAGATAGCATCGACCGACTTTAAAGGTCAAAAATTTCTTATTGAAATTCAGGCACACATCAAGCATTTGTATAGAAATACAAAAATGGGAGAAATATTCCCTAATGGCTATCCGATGATTGTCTGATTTCGGAATTGCACTCACCACCAATTCGGAATTGCACTCACTAAAGTTAAAGAAATGTTAAAAATGAACAAAATAACAGCATCGAATTCGGAATTGCACTCACCCGAAGATTTAGAAAACACAAAAATTGTGGATAACCTAGCTGTTTTGTGGATAACTACGGTTATCAGAATAAATGGAAAAATCGATTCGGAATTGCACTCACCCCAAAACAGGCTTTATTTCGGAATTGCACTCACCCAAATTTCGGAATTGAACTCACTAGTTTTCGGAATTGAACTCACCGAAAAACACCATTAAATCCTTTGTGGCAAAAGAAGAATGCCGTTTGCTAAAAGTAATATAAAAATAAATTAAAAGTCTTTTTTATTTAAAAGGGAAATGTGGATAAGTAATTTGCATTAAAAGAAAAAAAATGAATTGCGAAAAAGTCAAGCAAAACGTCGGAATTCGGGCGGTTTTGGAGTCGTTCGGGCTGTTTCCGGTCAAAGAAAATCCGAAAACTGCGTTTTATTTTGCGTTGGACCGGGAGGAAAAAATTCCAAGTCTGGCGGTCGATTTTGTCAAAAACAAGGCGTTCGATTTTGGAAATGGAAAAAGTTACGATGTGATTTCAATTGTCCAACAGATAAAGAAATGTTCCGTTTCAGAAGCATTGAAATGCCTTTCAACATTGGATTTTAGAGTTCAAAATGAAATAAAATATCACGAAACTACTGGTCAAACATGCAATCAGATTTTAGAAATCAAAGAAATCCAGCATCCTGCATTAATTCAGTATCTGAAGTCCCGAAGAGTTTTTGAGCAAAAGCATAGGGTTAAGGAAATTCACTACGAATTGAAAGGAAGAAAATATTTCGGAATTGGATTTCAGAATAAGTCCGGAGGTTTTGAGATTCGCAATCCACAGTCAAAAATATGTTTGGGAAAAAAGGATGTGACGTTGATTGTTAATGATAACAATCTCAAGAACGAGATTCTCATATTTGAGGGCTTTTTCGATTATCTGACCTACCGAAATTTAGACAAATCAGATAATTCAAACTGTGATTACTTGACTTTAAATTCAACTGCAATGTTTTTCAAGGTGGAAGAAAAACTGAAACAATATGAGAAAATTTCACTTTTTCTAGACAATGATAAGAATGGGAAATCGGTTAAATTAAAAATTAAAAGTCAATACAAAAATGTAGAGGATTGCTCTTTAATTTATCATAATTTTAAGGACTTGAACGAGTGGTTTTGTAATATTTGATCAGTTTAAATCATTGGAGAAACCATTTTCCAATGAATTTCCTTTAGTTTTCCATTAACAACCACGTCCATTGATTAAGTTTCCCAACTGCGGTTGGGCTTTTACGTTTGCAAATGTAGGACGGCACCACCCACACAAAAAAATCTTTTTGGGTTTCTAAAAAAATTCTTTCCACAAGCTCCAACAATTTTTCCAGACACTCCTAAATCCTTCGGACAAAAAGATTTCAAGCCCGATTCGGAATTTTCTGCCTTTATCCAGCGGAACCGAATCGGGTTTTGTATGGATGGTGCCGTCCTATGTTCATGGGCAAAGAAAAAGCCGGAACCTCAGTTGTACGAATCAAATCAACCATAGACGTTCTTTGAAATCAACGGAAAAACAATAAAAATCCAGCAAAAAATACTGTTTTCTAACTTAATATAAAAAAAGAAAAATGCCGAGTGTCCTCGATACCAAATCAATTCACTCCCAACATTTGACCTTTGACAAAACAAAAATTAACAAAATATTAACATTTTAAAATTTAAGATTATGAACACAATCGTAGGTAGAATTACCAAAAATGCAGAAATCAACACCTTGAAAAACGATAAACAGGTCGTAAACTTTTCGGTAGCACCCAATGACTAAATTACTAAAAAAAGTGGAATTGAAAAGCATATGCGGCTAAATATTTAGGCTTTTCAATTCAAGACTTCATCCCGCATTTTGCCAATACAATGTTGAACTAAACCTTCGGTAGCTTTCTCAGCGCTATATTTAGTTACTTTGTAAAACTAATTAAAAATCAGTAAAATGGCAACAAAAAAAAGAGTGTAGAAGAGCTTAGAGAAAACAAGATCATCAATCAGGCAAAGCGCGAAGTTCCGGGATTTGCGGAGCTTTTGCATAGGTTTGAACGTACGGTTTCTGTATTGGGAAGAAGCCAAAGTACCTTTCAAAATTACTCCAGACACGTCGCTGCGGTGTCGCTACATTTCGGAAAAATTCCTACAGAATTGGATCCCGAGCAAATTCACGATTACCTTTTTTACCTTCAGAAAAAATCAAAATCACCTTCACAGTCGTATTTTAAACACACCGTTTACGGACTTCGATTTCTGCTTAAATCGGAAGGTTTGAGCTATGATTATTTGAGTCTTCCGGAAATTAAAAGAGAGAAAAAACTGCCTGTAGTGCTTAGTAAACAGGAGGTTTGGCAGATGTTGTCCGGCTGTAAACTTTTAAAACATAAAATTTTGATCGGCATTCTTTACGGCTGCGGATTGCGCTGTATGGAAGTTCGAAATCTCCGTTTGTGCGACTTAGATTTTGGTCGAAAACAACTCAAAGTGGTTCAGGGAAAAGGCAAAAAAGACCGCTATTTACCACTTTCCGAACATCTGATTCGTGGGCTCAAAAAGTATATCGAAGCGGAAAAACCGGAAGATTATCTCTTTGGAGAACCTCGTGGAGGGCGTGCTGGTGGCGATTTCGATTCCCGTTACTCCCAGCGCGGCGTTCAGTGGGCGGTAAAACAGGCATCAAAAACGGCAAACATCCTGAAAGAAGTGAGTGTTCATACGCTTCGTCACAGTTTTGCGACGCATCTTCTGGAAGATGGGATGGATATTTTGAGCATCAAAAATCTTCTCGGTCACGAAAGTATTGATACGACGCTGGTTTATCTTCAAATTGCCCAGCTTTCAACCCAAAAACTCTTTTCACCGCTCGATACCCTTTTTTCAGAATTTGGGAAGAAATGAGCGGTTTTAAAACCTCAAAAAAACAGTCAGTTCAACCTCAATCTCAACCTCAATACGAAGTCGCCGATGTTTTAAACAAATTAGGTTCAAAATTGGAAGATTTAGGACTTAATTCTTGGCAGTTAAGAACTTTATTTGCCTTAAAAAAGTGCAGAACTTCGGCTTTGGGCGGTCATATCGATGCTTGTGATGAATGTGGAAATGTAAGCATCAGTTACAACTCCTGCCGAAACCGTCATTGCCCAAAATGTCAGAGCAAAAACCGAGAGCAATGGATTGAAAATCGGGAAACCGAACTGCTTCCGGTACCTTATTTCCACGTGGTTTTTACGCTTCCTGATGTATTGAACAAAACCGCGCTTCACGAGCCCAAAATGTTGTACGATTTTTTATTTGAATCTGCCTGGGAAACGCTTCAAACGTTTGGTGAAAATCGAGGTTTAAAAATGGGAATGATTGCTGTTTTGCACACTTGGGGACAGAATCTGAGCCTTCATCCACATTTGCACTGCATTGTTCCGGGCGGTGGTGTGGATGAAAGCGGAGCTTGGAAAAACATCAGAAGTGACGGTAAATTTTTGTTTTCTGTAAAGGCTTTGAGCAAAGTTTTCAGGGCTAAATTTTGTGAGAAACTGAAAGCTAATTTAAAGGATAAATTCAATGAAAATCAAGAAAATGAATACGAAAAAATCAGGCAAAGTCTGTGGGAAAAACCTTGGGTAGTTTACGCCAAAAAGCCTTTTGGAAGCCCAAAATCGGTGGTGGAATATTTGGGTCGTTATTCCCACAAAATCGCAGTCAGCAACCAGAGAATCAGAAAAATTGATGCGGAGACGGTCACTTTTTCTTACAAAGATTACCGCCAAAAAGGCATCAAAAAGCAGATGGTTTTGAGCCACGAGGAGTTTATCCGCCGTTTTGCGATGCATATTTTGCCGAAAAGATTTGTGAAAATCCGTCATTATGGTTTGTTGAGCTCTACCTGGAAGCGTGAAAAACTCAAAATTTTGCAACAAAAATTAGGTATTCAAACCAAAGAAAAGCCCCTTTCTAAAGTTTTTCAGCCGAAATGTCGTTGTTGTAAAGTTGGAAATCTTGTGACGATTGCCACGTTCGATCTTCGAGGTCCGCCACAATGGTTTTTGGAGATGAGCCGAAATTTACCTGCTCCTAAATCTGCATTTTAAAAGATTTGGGTAAGGGAAATTATGCCCCAACGTGAAGGAAAACACGATAAAACCAAGAAAAACTCGCCAAAAACGAATGCCTAAAAAAAAGAGAACGTCCTGTTCTCTTGAAATATTTTCTAAAAACTTTACGATAAACCCATAGTGTTGAAAAAGCTCCCGAAGCTTCCGTTCAACAGGAGTTTCATTGTTGGCTCTTCGAGCCCAACGAAACTCTGGTTATT
>NZ_PTPZ01000003.1 GCF_002943105.1 Cloacibacterium normanense
AGCTGTAATCTTTCTGTGTTCGCTTAATATAAAGCGGTTCTTGATGTTCTTTCATAACGATGTTTTTTTTGTGTATCGCTATTTCAGGACTAGACAAAATATAAAATTAAAAACTTCGGAACTATCTGAAGTTTTTTTATTGTAAATCAATTCTATCAATTACCATTATTGTTATTTTTATTCATTCCAAATTAATTATTTTTACGTAAATTTGTATCTCAAAAAATTTCAATAAATTATGTTGACGAAAACCAGAGTTCAGGAGTTTCTGAAAGAAATAGAAGTTGATGATTTAGTACAAAACTTCCAAGTAATGGGTGATGATGTGTACATTGATATGATTGCACATTCTCCAGCAATGCACGAAAAAAAGAAGCTAGAAGCAGCCATGAAGCAGGCTTTTGCTACGGAATTTGGTGACCAAGTAGTGCTGAAACTCAAAATTACTTCACCTGAACCTTCGCAAGTTCAACAAAACCAAATTAAAGGAAAAGAAATTCCAGGAATTCAAAATATTATCGCCATTGCTTCTGGTAAAGGTGGCGTAGGAAAATCTACGGTAACTGCAAACTTAGCCGTGACTTTACAAAAAATGGGATTCTCTGTAGGTGTTCTAGATGCAGATATTTACGGACCATCTGTTCCTACCATGTTTGATACCGAAGCAGAAAAGCCAATTTCTGTAGAAGTTGAAGGTAAAAATATGATGAAACCTATCGAAAATTACGGCGTGAAAATGCTTTCCATTGGTTATTTCTCTGGTGCGAATCAAGCAGTAGTGTGGAGAGGACCTATGGCAAGTAAAGCATTGAACCAAATGCTTCGTGATGCAGCTTGGGGAAATCTAGATTTCTTATTGATTGACCTTCCTCCAGGAACTGGAGATATTCACCTTTCGATTATTCAAGAAGTTCCTGTAACGGGGGCTGTAATCGTTTCTACACCGCAACACGTAGCTTTAGCAGACGTGAAAAAAGGAATCGCTATGTTTACGATGGAAAGCATTAACATTCCAGTTTTAGGTTTAATTGAAAATATGGCGTATTTTACACCAGAAGAATTGCCAGAAAATAAATATTACATCTTCGGAAAACAAGGCGCTCAGTTTATGGCAGAAGATTTAGGAATTCCAGTTTTAGGTGAAATTCCTTTAATTCAAAGCATCAGAGAAGCGGGAGATGTTGGTAGACCAGTAGCATTGCAAGAAGGTTCTAAAATTGCAGAAATCTATAAAGAAACTGCTCAAAAAATGATAGAAAGTTTAGTGGAAAGAAATAAAAATCTACCACCAACTGAAGCGGTAAAAATCACAACAATGGCAGGTTGTTCGCCTAAGAAATAATTGGAGCAATTACAATTTTTGAATACAAATTTTGAATAAATTATGAATAAAGATAAACTCACTCACGAAGAAATAGTAACCAAAGTAATGGAAGCTTTGGAAAGTATTCGTCCGTTTCTAAATAATGATGGTGGTGATATAGAATTGGTAGATGTTATTGACAATAGAGTAATGGTAAAACTGCAAGGAAATTGTTCTGGTTGTCCTATGAGTTTTTCTACCATGAAACTAGGTGTAGAAAATACCATCAAACAATTTGTACCAAGCATCAAAGAAGTGGTGAGTGTAGACTAATCTTTTTTACAATAAAAATAAACGAAGGCTGCAATTTTGCAGCCTTTTGTTATTGAATATTTCGATTTATTTTTTGCCTAAACCGAGTTCTTTAATTGCCATTTCGCGCATTTCTACTTTTCTTACTTTCCCCGAAATCGTCATTGGGAATTCTTGTACGAATTTCCAGTATTTGGGAACTTTATAATGGGCAATTTGTCCTTTGCAGAAGTTGACAAGTTCTTCTTCGGTTAAAGAAAATCCTTCTCTTACTTTAATCCAAGCCATTACTTCCTCCCCGAATTTTTCACTCGGAACGCCAATAACTTGAGCGTCTAAAACATTAGGATATTGATATAAAAAATCTTCAATTTCTTTAGGAGAAATGTTTTCCCCTCCTCTGATAATCAAGTCTTTAATTCTTCCAGAAATATGAATGTAGCCTTCTTCGTCCATCATGGCAAGATCGCCAGTATGCATCCATCTTGCGCTATCTAAAACTTGATTGGTTGCTTCTGGATTATCCCAATATTTCAACATTACAGAGTAACCTCTGGTACAGAGTTCTCCATTTTCGCCTCTGTTCACTATTTTACCGGTTTCTGGATTGATAATTTTAATTTCTAAGTGGTCATGAATGGTTCCTACTGAGTGAATTTGTTTTTCAAAAGGAGTTCCAATTTTAGTCTGGGTAGAAACTGGCGAAGTCTCCGTCATTCCATAGCAAATGGTCACTTCTTTCATGTTCATTTGGTTTTCTACTCTTTTCATGACTTCTGGCGGACAAACTGCTCCTGCCATCACGCCCGTTCTAAGGCTTGAAAGATCATATTTTTTTAAGTCCAGTTCATGCAAAGTAGCGATAAACATCGTAGGAACGCCATAAAGGGATGTGCATTTTTCTTTTTCTACCACTTCTAGCGTAAGTTTTGGGTCAAAACTATCATTAGGAATCACCATTGTAGAACCGTGAGCGGTACAACATAAATTTCCAATCACCATTCCGAAGCAATGATAAAAAGGAACAGGAATACAAACTCGGTCTTTTTCGGTATAATGAAGTCTTATGCCAATGAAATATCCATTATTTAAAATATTATGATGAGATAACGTAACTCCTTTTGGGAAACCTGTAGTCCCAGAAGTATATTGAATATTTACAGGGTCGTCAAACTGAATTTGACTTTCATAATTTTGAAGTTCTTCATCAGAAATATGAGCCGCTCCTTTTAGAAAATCATCCCAGTTTTCATCAAAAAATACTTCATCTAGTAGCGTAGAGGTAAATTCTCGAGCATCGTCTACCATTTTTTTATAATTGCTGGTTTTGAAACTCAAGGAAGCAAAAATATATTTGATTTGAGATTGATTTAATACAAAAATAAGCTCACTGGTTCTGTAAGCAGGATTAATATTAACCAAAATCACCCCAATTCTGGCAGTTGCATATTGTAATAAAACCCATTCATAACGATTGGGAGACCAAATTCCAACTCTATCACCTGGTTTTGCACCTAGATGTAGAATCGCTTTGGCAACTTGCGAAGTTTGCTCGTAAAATTCTTCGTAGGTAGCTCGATAATTTTGATGTGAACAAATCAGAGCATCATTTTTAGGAAATTTATTTACTGTTTTCTTTAGATTTTCGCCAATAGTTTCTCCTAAAAGTGGAATAGAAGAATCGCCGTGAACATAGGATAATTGAGTATTCATTCTTTATATTTTTGTAAGAAAAAAAACCTTTCTTTTCAGAAAGGTAGAATAAAGGTATAAAGAATTCTTAAATGATTTTTGAAATGTATATTAATTTAGCAAAATTATAACTATTTCTTTTTCACTTTATCATAAATACTGTGAATTAATCCATCTGCAACAGAAATTTTAGGAACGAAAATTTGTGAAATTTCTGCCCAACCTAGTACTTTATTGAAAATCTCTAGCGCTGGAACAATTACATCTGCTCTGTCTTCTCTCAAATTATGTTTCAGCATTCTTTCTTCTACGGTAAGTTCTTTTAAATCTTTATAAAAAGTTTTGAGCATGTTTGCAGACATTGGTTTTCCGTCTTTGGTTTTGCTCATGCTAAAAATTTTATTGATATTACCGCCAGAACCAATCGCAACCATAGGTTTTTTGCTCACAATTTTGGTTTTGATTTGGGTTTTCATTTCTTCCCAGTTTTCTTTGGTTACCAAATTATTGAGTAATCTAATCGTACCAATATTGAAAGAATGTTCGTATTTCATTTTGCCATTTTCGTAGTATGTCAATTCTGTAGAACCACCACCAACATCAATGTATAAATATCCAAAATTTTTGTCAAGTCCTTCTGCTACGTGATTTTCGTAGATAAGCGTAGCTTCTTCATCGCCAGAAATAATTTCAATCTGTATTCCTGATTCCTTTTTGACCAAATCTATAATTTCTTTGCCATTTTTAGCATCTCTCATCGCACTGGTAGCACAAGCTCGGTAATGTTCTACACCATAAATTTCCATCAATTGAGAGAAAACTTTCATAGATTTAATGACCATTTCCTTTCTTTCTTTGCCAATTTCGCCAGTGGTAAAAACGTCTATTCCCAATCTAAAAGGAATTCTCAGAAGATTCAGTTTTACGAATTCTGGCTTTCCTTTTTTAGGTTCTTTTACTTCATTGATGAGCAATCTTGCTGCATTACTCCCGATGTCTATTGCTGCAATTTTCATGTTTTATATTTCTTTTGGCTTGTGGAAGAATAAGAAATTTTTCTCTGCGTTTTTAAACTCTTTCCAACTTTCGGCAGAAATTTTAAAAGCTACCACAGAACAAGTTGGCATGTTTTCTATATTTTCATTGGTTAGAGAATTAGCAAAATAGGTAATCCCGTTATTATGAGAAAAAATGGCAACATGATCTAAAGAATCGTTCAGATGTTCTATCACTTCTAAAAATTCTGTAGGCGAAGCATTGTATAATTCTTCTATTTTTTGAATGTTTTTATTTTCGAACACTTCGGCGAAATATCTGCAAGTAGTCAATGCTCTTTTTGCAGGACTGGTCACAAATGCATCTATGTTTACAGAAATTTCTTTGAGGAATTTCGCCATTTTAGGGGCATCTTTGTGTCCGCGCTCATTCAGTGGTCGGTCAAAATCATCTACGTTTGTTGGACAATCACTTTTGGCATGTCTTATTAAAAGAAGTGTTTTCATAGGGTAGAAAAGTTTCTGAGTTTAAAATTAGCAAAAATTTGAATTTCTACAAGCTGAAAAATTTTAGTAAATTTGCAAACTATGAGTCAAGTAGTTGCTATTGATTACGGAAAAGTGCGTTGCGGAATTGCAGTTACAGATGATATGCAGTTGATTGCTAGCGCATTAACTACTGTAGAAACCAAAAATATATTTTCTTTTTTAGAAAAATATTTTTCAGAAAATAAAGTTGAAACTTTGGTAATAGGTTTACCTACTGATTTGAAGGGGAATTTATCAGAAATAGAGACGGATATTTTAAAATTTATAGAAAAAGTGAAAGAACTTTTTCCCGAAGTAGAAATTCATCGGTTTGATGAACGTTTTACCTCAAAAATGGCTTCGTTTTTTATCTCTCAAAGTGGGAAAAATAAAAAACAGAGACAAGAAAAAGCGCTTATTGATAAAGTGAGTGCTACCATAATTTTACAGAATTTTTTAGAACAAAAACAAAGATGATTTTACCAATCAGAGCATACGGAGACACAGTTTTAAGAAAAAAAGCCCATGATATTTCGCCAGATTATCCTGAGCTTAAAGAACTTATAGACAATATGTTCGAAACCATGAACGCAGCACATGGAATAGGTCTTGCTGCGCCTCAAATTGGCTTAGACATTCGTCTTTTCATCGTAGATGTAACTCCATTAGCTGATGATGAAGATTATGAAGATATTGCAGATGAATTGAAAGATTTCAAAAAAGTGTTCATCAACGCTAGAATTTTAGAAGAAAGCGGTAATGAATGGAAATTTAATGAAGGTTGTCTTTCAATTCCAGATGTGAGAGAAGATGTAAGCAGAAAAGAAACGATTTTGATAGAATATTTTGACGAAAATTTCGTTAAACATACCGAAACTTTCTCAGACATTAGAGCCAGAGTAATTCAGCATGAGTATGACCATATTGAAGGCATACTTTTTACGGATAAACTCAGTCCATTAAAGAAAAAGATAATCAAAGGAAAATTAACTAAAATTACTTCAGGAGATATTCACGTAGGATATAAAATGAGATTTCCGAAGTAACAAATATCTCAAGTTCGAGACTTATTGAATCAGCAAAAAATCTTGAACACAACTCTATTGAACTTAAAAAAATAAAAATAAAATGCAGTTAGAAAAAATAATTTCGATTTCTGGGAAACCAGGTTTGTTTACCCTAGTAACGCAATTAAGATCAGGTTTTATCGTAGAAGATATTTCTACAGGAAAAAAAGCAAGCATTTCTAATACTTCTCAAGTAAGTTTATTAGACAATATTGCGATTTATACTTTTGACCAAGAAGTTCCACTTTTTGAAGTAATGAAAAACATTGCTGAAAAATTTGACTATAAAGAAGCCATTAATCACAAATCTTCTGATAATGAACTAAAATCTTTCATGTCTTCAGTTTTACCAAACTATGACGTAGATAGAGTTTATGGTTCAGATATCAAGAAATTGGTACAATGGTATAACTTATTACAAAAAGCAGGATATATTAAGCCAGAAGCTTTTGTAAAAGCAGAAGAACCAGCAGTAGAAGACGCTGAAATAGTAGAAGAAAAATCTGTAGAAAAGAAAGCAGCAGCTAAAAAAGCGGCTCCAAAAGCAGAAAAACCTGCTGCGCCAAAAGCGAAAGCATCTACATCTGCTAAAACTACCGTAAAATCTACACAAAGAAAACAAGGATAATCTCACTTTTTGCTTTTAGCAATAAGTAATTTGCATAGCTTTGTCAAAGTTCCGAACTTTGACAAAGTTTTTTTTATCACATAATCACATCCACACATCATCATGAATTCCAAAGAACAAAAACTAGAAGCTTTCTCTAAATTACTCGATATTATGGACGATTTGAGAGAAAAATGTCCTTGGGATAAAAAGCAAGATTTGCAATCTTTGAGACATTTGACGCTAGAAGAAGTCTACGAACTTTCTGATGCTTTGCTCGAAGAAAATCTCACCGAAATTAAGAAAGAACTAGGCGATGTTTTGTTGCATTTGGTTTTTTATGCTAAAATTGGTTCCGAAAAGCAGAGTTTTGATATTGCAGATGTGATTAATTCACTTAACGAGAAACTCATTTTCCGTCATCCTCACATTTATGGAAATGTAGAAGTGAAAGACGAAGAAGAAGTGAAACAAAATTGGGAAAAACTGAAGCTGAAAGAAGGAAACAAGTCTATTTTAGCAGGAGTTCCGAAAAGTTTGCCACCGATTATTAAAGCATACAGAATTCAGGAAAAAGTAAAAGGAATCGGTTTTGAATTTGCTTCTGCCGAAGATGCTTGGAAAAAAGTAGATGAAGAACTTGCCGAATTTCACGCCGAAACCAATCCCGAAAAAAAGGAACAAGAATTAGGAGATATTTTCTTTTCGCTGATTAATTATGCTAGAATTTCTGGGCTTAATGCTGATTCTGCTCTGGAACGAACCAATCTAAAGTTCATCAAACGTTTCCAAACGTTAGAAAAATTGGCTTTAGAAAAGAATCTTAACCTTGCAGAAATGTCTTTAGAAGAAATGGATATTCTTTGGGAAGAAGCTAAGAAAACGGTTTAATTATTTCGCATAAGATTCTACGCTGGTAATCAAATACCAAATGAGAATTAAGGTGAAAACAATTAATATAATGGTTGAAAGCCCGATTAAAAAAGAATTGTTTTTAAATGTATCTTCATTAATCTGTTTTTCAGTTTTTTTATAACGGAAGTATCCAAAAATGGAAATTATAAGTCCAAAAACGACCAGTAAAATCCCAATTTCTGCTGAATAACCTTTGCTATGAATGATGTTTTGGTTTCCAAATATCAATGAAAATTGTTTCAAAAAAAGAGAGAATTTTACCACTACAAAACCGAACGCCATTACTCCAATTCCCGTTCTTAACCATGCTAAATAAGTTCTTTCATTAGCAAGATGGTCATTAAGGTTTTTAGGTTTATCGGGTTGCATAACCAATTTTTCTTGACAAGTTAGCGATTATTTTTGATTGAAAATAAATTGGCAGAAGATTTCTTCTGCCAATTCTACATTTTTCTTATTTTAAAATCTCCACTTCAATTACTGAGTTGTTGAAGATTTTTTGGAAAGCTTTAGTATAATCAGATTTTTCTGCTTTGTAAGGATTTTCTAAAAATTTCTGAGGATTTACCGCAAACAAAGGATACGCTGTACTCTGCACTTGAATTTGGATTTTGTGACCTTTTTTGAAAGTGTGCAATACATCTTGAAGGTTAAAAACCACTTCTGTTTCTTGATTAGGAACCAATGCTTCTGGTTTTTCAAAAGAATTTCTAAATCTCGCAGGCATAATTTCGCTTCTTACCATTTGGTGATAATTTCCGTAGATAACGCCTGGTTTTTCTTTGATGCCTTTTTCATCTGCAGGATAAATATCAATCAGTTTTACGAAGAAATCTGCATCTGTTCCTGTAGTCGCTATTTTTAATTTTACCTTAATTTCTCCAGCCAAAGTAAGGTCTTCTGCAAGAATTTCTGTGGTAAAAGAAGCTACATCTGGTCTATTTTCCGCAAATCTTTGGTCTTCACTCATGTAATTTCTAGGCGTAAAACCATTGAATTCTTTCAAATTGGTACTGCTCGGAACTGGTTTATTGGGGTCAGAAAAATATTCTGTGAAAGAAGCAGAAGCAGGTAATTCTGTGCTAAATTGTCCGTTTTCTCTTAAATAAAAAGCAGTTTTTTGAGCATTTTTCGGTGGCCATTCTGCAAATTGTTTCCATTCTTTTTTCCCAGTATCAAACATATAGGCTTCAGGAAGTTCAGTTGCAGATTTAGTATTCTTTAAATGATGATTAAAGAACGGAGTTTCTATATTTTTTTGATAAAAAGTTGCAATGCTATCCCCGAAATATACTTCATTATGAAAATGTTTTCCCATTTCATAAGACCAACCACCATGAGAAAAAGGCCCCATTACAATAGAGTTTTTAGCTTTAGGATTGTTTTTTTCGATGGTTTTGTAAATGTGAAGCGGACCTCTCAAATCTTCTGCATCAAACCAACCGCCAACTGTCATTACCGCGTGTTTTATGTTTTTGAGATGAGGTAAAAGGTCTCTTTTTTTCCAAAAATCATCATAATTAGGATGGTCTACAATTTCATTGATGAAAAAATTATCTCTTCCGTAATATTTGTCAATGCCTTCTTTTAAAGTTCCCATTTCATTGAAGAAAAGTGAACCATCTTCAGATTTTGCAGCTAAATTTTTGCTTTGTTCTGTGTACCAAGCAGAATTTTCTGGTTTAGATTTTTGTACTCCAAAAACAGGGAAAGTTCTAAAATATCCCATCATAAAAGCACCATTGTGATGAAAATCGTCAAACCAAAAATCAGAAATTGGAGCTTGAGGAGAAGAAGCTTTCAAAGCGGGATGATTTGCTAAAGCGCCAACTGCAGCGTAAAAACCTGGATAAGAAGTTCCGTATTGACCTACATTTCCGTTATTGTTTTCAATATTTTTGATGAGCCAATCAATCGTGTCATAAGTGTCGGTACTTTCGTCTACGTCTTTCTTGGTTTTATGGTCTACTTGAGGTGTCATGTTGGTAAAGGTACCTTCGCTCATGTATCTTCCGCGAACGTCTTGATAGACGAAAATATATTTATCGTTTTGTAAAAATTTATTCGGACCAAGGCTTCTTTTATACTGATCTTCACCATAAGGCGCTACAGAATAGCAGGTTCTCTGCATTAAAAAAGGATATTTGTTTTTAGAAGAAATATCTTTTGGAATGTAGATGGAGGTGAATAATTTTACACCATCTCTCATGGTGATGTATACTTCTTTTTTGGTGTAATTGTCTTTTACAAAAGTGTTTTGGGCAGAAAGCCAGACAACACTAAAAATTGCTAAAAGCGCAAGTATTTTCTTCATAAGTCAAATAAATTTTAACAAAAATAATAATTAATCGTTATTATGATTGCTAAAACTGAATTTTATTTTAAAAAGATGAATTCTTTAACTTCAAAAAATGAAAAATAGTAAGAAAATCTAGATTTTTTTCCAAATTATGATGTCTTTCTGTAATTCCAAACTGCCCAAGAGTTAAAGAAAACTGCCATTCCTAAAATGGAGATAAACTGAGGAATTAAATCTTTGAATCCAGAATTTTTAAGCATTATCAATCGAATCACTTCAATTAAATACGTAAGCGGATTAAGAAGCGTCAATTTTTGAGACCATTCTGGCATGCTTTCAATGGGCGTGTATAAACCGCTCATCATTATAAAAATCATCATGAAGAAAAATATGGTAAACATCGCCTGTTGCTGCGTTTCACTATAGGTGGAAATCAATAAGCCGAATCCTAAAATGGCTAAAAGATAAACTCCTACAAAGAAATAAAGCAGTGGCAAACTCCCATAAATTTCTATTCCATAGACAAATCTGGAAACCAAAAGTCCCATGGTAAAAGCTACATTTGCCAAAATCCAAAAGGGAATAAGTTTCCCGAGGATGAAGGTAGATTTTTTGATGGGTGAAACATTAATTTGTTCAATTGTGCCAATTTCTTTCTCAGAGACAATGTTTAGCGCAGAAAGCATTCCGCCAACTAGCGTCACAAGAAATGCTAAAATACCGGGAACAAGAGCCAATCTGTAGTTGTAAAATCTATTGAACCAAAGGGTAACATTGAGTTCTAATCCTGCATTTTTTTGAAATTCTACCAATTGTGGTGAGAGTTTCGTTTGGATATTTTGATTGTAATCTTGTAAAATTTGTGCTAGATAACTTCCTCCCAAACCTGCTTTAGTGCCGTTTATTGCATTAATAGCAACCAATACTTTTTGTTGATTTTCCCTCACCAAATATTGTTCAAATTTTGGTGGAATTTCTAGAATAATATCTGATTTTTCACTTTCTATGGTTTCAAAGGCTTTTTGGTAGTCTTCTCCGTAATATTGTAATTTGAAATAGTTACTTGCGGTAATTTTTTGAATTAATTCCCTTGAAAAACTAGAGTGGTCATGGTCTACCACAGATAAATTGATGTTTTTTATCTCATAACTTGCTGCTAAAGGCAAGATGATGAGCTGCATCATCGGCGCAACAAAAATAATTGCCAATATAGATTTGTTCCGAAAAATTTGTCGGAATTCTTTACGAAGTAAGAAGAGTAGCTGTTTCATTTTAAATTTTAGCGTTTTGTCATTCTGAATGGAGCGTAGCGTAATGAAGAATCTATTCTATTTCTTTATTTAAAAATTTCCAATCAGGATTAACATCTTTTATCAAATTTTCTTTTTTAATCTTGTCTAACCTTTGAGTTGTCTTTCTCTTGCTATTGCAATTTCAACATTTTGATTCGTTCCTCATTTCGTTCAGAATGATAAAATGTAATTTTTTGCATCATTCCAATCTTATTTTAAATTTTTTCACAGCAATCGTGAAAAGAACCATCATCATTCCTGTTAAAATTAAAAGAGATTTCCAGATTACGGCGAGTCCTGTTCCTTTGATCATAATATTTTTAATCATGATATAATACCATTTTGCAGGGATAATATTAGACATCACTTGTAATGGAATGGGCATATTTTCGATAGGAAACATAAATCCGCTCAACATGAGTGTGGGAAGCATAGTTCCCATCATCGAAAAAAGCATAGCTTGTTGTTGAGTTTTTGAAAAAATAGAAATTAAAATCCCGATAAGTAAATTGGTGATGATGAAAATAGTGCTCACAAAAAATAGCAAAATAATGCTTCCTTTTATGGGTAAATCCAGTAAAAAATAGCTTAATATCAAAATCACACTTAAAATTCCCATCGCTAAAATAAAGTAAGGAATTGCCTTAGAAATAATGATAAATTGAGGTTTCATAGGTGAAACCAATAGAATTTCCATCGTTCCTGTTTCTTTTTCTTTTACGATGGCAATTGCAGTCATCATCACGCAAACAATCAATAAAACGAGTGCAACAACTCCCGGAACGAAATTAGGTGCTCCTTTCAGTTGAGGATTATAGAGCATTCTAATTTCTGGAGAAACAGAAAACGTTTGCAGTGTTTCTTTTTGTTGACTTTGATAGAAATCCAGGACTATATTTTGGAAATAATTCGCGATTTGGTTTCCTAGGTTTACATCTGTTCCGTCAACTAAAATCTGCAATTTTGCTTTTTTCCCTTGCGTTAAATTTTCTGAGAAATCAGAAGGAATAACGAGAAGTAGCTTTGTTTTTCCGTCTTTAAAAGCGTTTTCAAAGTCTTTGTTAGAAGTCAGATTTTTTTCAATGTCAAAATATTGATTTTCATGAATTTTAGAAACCAATTGTGCTGAAATAGTACTTTTATCTTGGTCAAAAACAGCTACTTTGGTGTTTTTAATCTCCGTAGAAAGCGCAAAACCGAACAGCAATACTTGTATAATTGGCATTGCAAGAAGAATGAATAAAGTTCTTCTATCACGCAGAAGGTGATAAAATTCTTTTTTGATAAATGGGAATAACTGTTTCATTTTTTATTTTTCATTCTGAATGAAGCGAAGCATAATGAAGAATCTTTTATTTAAACAGATTCTTCACTTCATTACATTACGTTCAGAATGACAAGTGTTTATTTTATTTATTAATTTTCAATTCTTCATTAATCAGCACTTCTTTTTGCGCCTCTGGCTAATTGATAAAATACTTCGTCCATGGTTTTGGCTTGAAAACTTTTTTTCAAATTTTCAGGAGAATCAATTGCTGCAATTTTTCCGTCAACCATGATGGAAACTCGGTTGCAATATTCGGCTTCGTCCATATAATGCGTAGTGACAAAAATGGTAATTCCTTGTTCTGAAGCATCATAAATTAAGTCCCAAAATTGTCTTCTAGTAATGGGGTCTACACCACCAGTTGGTTCGTCTAGAAAAACGATTTCGGGCTGATGAAAAATGGCGACTGAAAATGCCAGTTTCTGTTTCCATCCCAATGGAAGTTCAGAAACCATTTTGTTTTTTTCTTGTTCTAAACCTAATTTCTCAATGAGTTCTTTGCTTTTTTGTTTTATTTCCTTCATGCTTAAACCATAGATTCCGCCAAAGAATTCTAAATTTTCTAAAATGGATAAGTTTTCATACAAAGAAAACTTTTGACTCATGTAGCCTATGTTTTTTTTGATTTCTTCAGCGTTTTTGTAGACATCAAATCCTGCAACCATTGCTTTACCAGAAGTGGGTGTGGAAAGTCCACAAAACATTCGCATTGCGGTGGTTTTTCCAGCGCCATTTGCACCTAGAAATCCGAAAATCTCTCCTTTTTTTACTTCAAAGGAAATATGGTCTACCGCAGTGAAATCTCCAAATGTTTTAGTGATTTGTTGGGCTTGTATGGCGATTTCTTTATTCATGATTTGAGAGTAAAAGAATAAAACTATCTTCTATGGTAGCTTCTATTTTGTTGATTTCAATTTTGTTAAATCTTTTTTCTTGTAAAAATTTCTCCAAAGTTTCCTTTTTAAAATCTTTTTCTTTTTTAATCACCACATGTACAAATTCGCCAAAGGCATAAGTGTTTTTAGTGGTTTCGTATTCTTTGAGGATTTTGATGAGAGCAGGAATATTTTCGGTTTTTACTTCGTATAAATCTTCAGGGAAGCTATTGCAAATGTTTTGAGGAGTGTCAATTTTTAAAATTTTCCCGTTTTGCATGAGCGCAACTTTGTCACAGAGTGTGGCTTCATCCATGTAAGGAGTGGCTACCACGATGGTGATGCCTTGTTGTTTTAAGCGCTTCAGCATCTCCCAAAATTCTTTTCTCGAAACAGGGTCTACTCCTGTTGTAGATTCGTCTAGAAATAGTACTTTTGGTTTGTGAATGAGAGCACAAGAAAGCGCTAATTTTTGTTTCATTCCTCCAGAAAGTTTCCCTGCTTTTCTGTCTTTAAATGGTTCAATCTGCTGATAAATATCTTTGATTAAATCATAATTTTCTTGAATACTTGTATTGAACACACTAGCGAAAAATTCTAGATTTTCTTCTACAGTTAAATCTTGATACAGAGAAAATTTTCCTGGCATATAACCAAGAATCTTTCGGATTTTTTTGTAGTCTTTAACCACATCAAGTCCTTCAATTTCAGCAGAACCAGAATCTGGATGTAGAAGAGTAGTCAGCATTCGGAAAATAGAGGTTTTGCCACTTCCATCGGGACCAATCAACCCGAAAATTTCTCCATTTTCTACCGAAAAGGAAATATTATCTACCGCCAGAATTTTTTGTTTTTTTTCGCCGTAAGATTTTGATATGTTTTCTACTTTTATCATAATAAATGGAAAATTGAAAATTGAAAGTTGAAAATTTTTTCATTTACCTTCCTAAGCTTTCTTTTGTAGTTTTTACAATTTTCACTAATAGTTTTATAAGTTCCTTAATGTCAATTTCAAGAGAATCATATTCTTGTTGGTTTAAATATTCGCCTTTATAAAGAAGTAAAAACCAATAATCTGTTTCGTTCGCTTCTTTTAAAGCAATATTCATTTTATTAAGAAAATCTGCTTTTGATTGGGCATGTTCTGCTTCCCTGATTAGAGCACCTATTGAAGTTCCGCTTCTTAACATTTGTTTAGAAAGAATAAATTCTTTTCTATTTTCAATCAAAGTTTTGTAAACTTTAATAATTCTAATCGAAAATTCAATTGATTTATCAGCTACCAAATTATTTTTCATAAGATTTGAATTTCAATTTTCAACTTTCAATTTTTAATTTATTTTCACTTCTCCGTACATTCCAATTTTTAGAAAGCCATCATTTTTAACATGTATTTTGGTAGCGTAAACAAGATTGGCTCTTTCATCTTTGGTTTGAATGGTTTTGGGAGTGAATTCAGATTTTTGTGAAATCCAGTAGATTTTTCCGTTCATTTCTTTGGTTTCGCCATTTCCTGCGTCAACTAAAATTTTTACATTTTGTCCGACTTTTACTTTTGCCAATTGGTCTCCTGTAATGTAAGCTCTGAGAGTCATTTCATCTAAATTTGCCATTTTATAAATTGGTTTTCCAATGGTGGCAAACTCGCCTTTATTCATGTATTTGGTAAGTACAATTCCTTTAATGGGCGAAGAAATAACATTATGTTTCAATTGTTCATCTATTTGTAGAACTTTCTTCTCGGTAGGATTTTTTTCACTTAAAATAGCTCTATTTTGAATTTTTACTTGTTCTAAAGTAGAAGAAATCTGTTGTTTTAAAATTTCTGATTGTGATTTTGCAGTTGCTATTTGTTTTTGAATCACCACAACATTTCCGTTTAAATCATCTAATTGCTTGTGCGTTGCAGCATCTAATTTTACGAGATTTGCGGTTCTGTTTCTTTCTCTCACTGCATTGTTTAATTGTTCATTCAGCACAGCAATTTGAGCATTTTGTGTAGCCAACTGAGATTGCAGAACTGCAATTTGAGGTGCTGCATCATTGGTTTTTTGTTCGATGGCATTGATAGAAGCCAAAACCTGTTCTTTTTGTAATTCTACGCCTTTTCCGTCGATTAAACCTAAGTTTTGATTGGCTGTTAATGCATCTCCTTCATTGAGATTGAGTTCAAGGATTTTTCCTGTAGCTTCCGCCGTAACGATGATTTCATCTGCTTCGAAAGTTCCAGAAGCATCATAATCTTGGTCTGCTCTTTTGCAAGAGAAAATGGTCAAAACTAGGAGAGGAAGAATATATTTTTTCATTTTTTATTTTTTGTAAAGTTGTACAATCGTGAAGTTGTTAAGAAGTTTAATTTTCCCTTTCCATTTTCAATTATTTAGTTGAGCTTTCAAATTATATTGTGTCAATAAATATTGAATTTCGTGGGTAATTTTTGTGAGAATTGCTTGTTCTTCGGCGGTTACTTCTCGCAGATAATCATTAGTATTGATAACGCCATTTTCTAATTGGGCAAGACTTGCTGTTTTGATGTTTTTTCTTAGTTCAATCAGTTCATTGTCTTTGTCGATTAAATTTTGAATCTTTTCAAGGTCATTTCTTTGTTGGATTTCAATAAAATTTTGGTTAAACAAGAAGTTTTCTCTTTGGATTTCGATTTCTTGTGACTGATTTTCTAACAAAGCCAAATCGTTTTTCTGAGTGTAAAATCCAGAAATCGGGATATTAAGTCTAATTCCGCCAATATAGAAAATGTCAAACTCATTTTTCAGCATATTGAAGCCCGGTTTTCCGTAACCACCTTGGAAAAAAGCTCCTAATTTTGGAATGTTTTTAGTGTTGATGATTTTTCTTTGCGTTTCTAGAAGTTGTTTCTGTGCATCAAAAATTTTTAGTTCTGAGCGATTATTATTCTTCGTTAATAGAATTTTTTCAGGAGTTTCAAGCTGAGTATTTTCGTCGATATTTTTCTTGATGAAGTAAGAAAGCATTTGCACGAAATTTTGCTTTATGGCTTGAAGTTCAATTTCTTTTTGTTCAATTTTTACCAATTCTGCTTTTAAAACATCTAAATTACTTCTGAAAATAACCCCATTTTTCAATTGAGCTTCTGCTTTTTTGATACCTTCTTTGATGTCGAGCTTTGTGAATTGCAGTTGAGTCCATTGTTTATTGGTTTGAAGAATCCCAAAATAGAGTTGATTAATTCGCTCTTTCAATTTATCTAATTCCACTTCAGTTTGTATGGTTTGAACTTCTGACTGGATTTTTGCTAAATTTTTCTGATTTCTAATGTTTCCGCCATCGTAAATGGTTTGAGAAACGTCTGCAAATATTTTGTATTGGTCTTTGCTGAGTGGTTCTACATTCATGTTTGGCAATTTCACGGGAAATTGAGTCACATCATTTTGGTAAGTAGCTTGCGCAGTAATATTGACTTGAGGAAGCCAGCCTTTCAGTGCATTTTCTGTAGTGTATTGCTCTGCTTTTTTAATCAATTCTTTTTTTTTGATTAAAGGATAATTTTCTCGTGACCATTGGTAACATTGTTCAAGGGTAACGGTTTCTTGTGCATTGATGAGCCCTATGAATAAGAGGAAAATGTATTTAAGTTTTTCCATCGTTTTAAAGATTTTCAGTTTTTATTTCTAAAAGTTGTTTCATCCAGATTGGAACGAGTTTTCTTCTTTCGCTAATGAATTGGTGGTATTCATCTTCATTAGTCAGTTCAAAAGCGTTAAAAACGGGTTTTGCTACAAAAGGAAAAATAGTCATCGCTAAGAAATTGACTAAATAATGCAATGGATTGATTTCTGGTCTTTTTTCTTTGATTTGTTTGATGATGACAGAATTTTCAAAAATTTTATTTACAGGAATAATTTTCGTGATGTTAGAATTTTTTTTCTGAATTTCACTGATTACAAAAAGAGGAAGATTAGGATTTTTAGATAAAATTTCGAAATATTTTTCTGAAGCTAAGTCTATTTTTTCTTCTAAAGATGTTTTCTCGTTGCTTAAAATAGGGAAAATCTTCCCGAAGAGTAGCACAACTTTTATCTTCATCACTTGTTCAAAAAGTTTTTCTTTACTTCGGAAATAGTAATTAAGTAGCGCCAGATTTATTCCTGCTTTTTCGGCAATATCTCTGGTTCTGGTTCCTGCAAATCCTTTTTCGGTAAAGACTTCTGAAGCTGCTTCTAAAATTTTTTCTTCAGTGGTTTGTTCTTGTTCATTCATCTGTTTTTCACATTTCATAAAACAAATGTACAATTAAATATTTGATTTAAACAAATTATTTAATCAAATGATTAAAAATTATTTTGAATTTTGGCGCGAGCGAAGCGAGCGTTAATTGTTTTCAAAGAAAAACGCAACTCATTGCTGAATTGCGTTTCTTTTATTTATATTCTTCCCACCATTTTGGGTAAATTTTGTTGTCATCTTGCCAAAAGACTTTTTCTCCAATTTTTGGAGTGATTACTCGTAAATTCTCTCTGTTGAGTTCGTGGAGTTTTTCCATTGGTTCATACCAAGAATGAAGAGCCAATTTGAATTTAGAATTATGAACTGCAATCATTCTTTGCGCGTTGAGGTCTTTCATTACTTGTAATTGCTCACCAGGAAGCATGTGAATGTATTTCCAAGCAGCGTTATATTGTCCGGTTTCTAGAATTGCTAAATCTAATTTTCCGTACTTTTCTCCAATTTTTTTGAAGTGATTGTCATAACCAGAATCTCCGCCGATATAAATTTTAGAATTTGGTGTTTCCAAAACAAAACTTGCCCAAATTGCTTGGTCTCTTTTGAATCCTCTACCAGAAAAATGTCTGGCTGGTTCTGCATTAATTTTAAAACCGTTTCCTAAGTTAGTACTTTCGAACCAGTCTAATTCTATAATTTTGGATGGTTCATAATCCCAAGATTCTAAATGCGCGCTAGTTCCTAAACCTGTGATGACTTGTTTTACTTTCGGACGAAGTTGGGTAACCGTTTCGTAGTCTAAATGATCCCAATGATCATGTGTAATCACCAAATAGTCTAATTCAGGAATATCATTTGCGGTGTAAATATCTGTTCCCTCAAAAGCTTTATTGGTGATTTTTAAAGGAGAAACGCTACCGCTGAAAACAGGATCAACTAATATTTTTTTTCCATCAATTTGAAGAAAATAAGAGGAATGTCCCATCCAAATATAGATATTTTCGTTTGGTTTTAAATTTTTTAAATCGGTTTTTGTGAAATTGAATTTCTTTTTTGGTACCGCATTTTCAACTTGAGCAAAGAAAAAATTGAATAAAACTTGTGTCATAGAAGTTCCTTCTGCCAATTGTGGAGTAGGATTCAGGTTTTGGAATTTTCCGTTTTTGTAATGAGGTGATTTTAGAATTCTTTCTAATCTTTTTCCAGAAGGTAACTCTCCGAATTGTTTGCCTTGCATAAAAAGATATGTTCCTATTGCAATAGTTGCAATGAGTATGGTAAATGTAATTATCATTTTTTTAAAGAATTTCATATAAATATTGATAAGCTAGAGTTTTTTATTTACTTTAATATTAATAAAATAAAAACAAAAACACAACCCATTTCTGAATTGTGTTTATTTTATGATTAAGACTTGCTAATTAAAGTCCGAATTGTAATTTGAAAAGGTCTGGATAAATACCTATTGCAAGAATTGCTACAATGATGAAAACTGCAATAATATTATACGTAATGCTTACTTTTTCTGAACTTTTAAATGTAGTTTCTGTATGGAAAAACATTGAAATAATCAGTTTTAAATAATAAGCGATACTTAGTGCAGAACCAATTACAGCAATCAAAACTAGGAAAGCAGCTCCATTCATCGCTTGAGCAAAAATGTTAAATTTCGCTACGAATCCTGCTGTTAATGGAATTCCTGCCATTGATAATAATGAAACTGCTGTTACAACTGCTAATAAAGGTTCAGATTTTGCCAATCCTTTAAACGCTTCGAATGAGGTTTCTCTTTTTAGTTTTTCTACCCAAATTAAAGTCATAAATACTCCAACTGTAGCGAGTGAATAAGCGAATAAGTAAAATGCTAAATTATATACAGATAAGCTGTTTGCTCCAAAGAAAATTAAACTTAAATAACCTGCATGAGAAACAGAAGAATAAGCAAGCATTCTCTTAGCATTGGTTTGTGCTAATCCCATTGCATTGGCTAATAAAAGCGTGATGATGACTAAAACGCCTAGAATGTTAATCCATTCTTTGATGCTTCCTGCAAAAGCAAGATTCATAACTTTGAAGAAGGCAAAGAATGCAGCAATTTTTACTACAGAAGCCATGAATGCTGTAATCAATGATGGAGCACCTTGGTAAACATCTGGACTCCACATGTGGAAAGGAGCTAGAGAAACCTTAAATGCCATTGCTACCAACATTAACATGATTCCCATTACGAACATTAAGTCTTTAGGATTTGTTACGCTGAAAGTATTGATTACATGAACATCAAAACTACCTGTGCTTCCATAAATTAAAGCAATCCCGAAAAGAAGAAATCCTGTAGCAAATGCTCCCATTAAGAAATACTTAATTGAAGCTTCGTTTGAGCGTAAATCAGTCTTGTTGCTTCCAGCCATTACATATAGCGGAATAGATAAGATTTCGATTCCTAAGAATAGTGTTACTAAATTTGTAAAACTGAAAAGAATTACTGCTCCGATTAATGAAAATAACATTAACGAATATAATTCTGATTGGTGACTACGGTGATTGTTAAATGCAAAACCTCCTAAGAAGAAAATTAACAATGTAACCACTAAAGAAATTTTGGTAAATAAAGCCGCATTCTCATTAAAATCAAACATAGATTTGTATTGATTAAAAAATGCTAACTCAGGAGAGAAGCTTACACAAAGTGCAACCAAAAGTCCCAAAATTCCGATATATCTTGCAAATTTTCCTTGATTATAAACTCCAGAAAATAATGCTAATACTGCCGTAAGGAATAAAACTACTAAAACACTCATTATTTATAGATTTGAGATTTAAGATTTGAGATTTGAGATTCTCAAAAAACAAATTCTAAAATTTATTATTTTTTTAACCCTTAATAGAAGAGTAGATAAACTTCAACGAACTATTCACCATTTCTAAAACACCGCTTGGGAAAACTCCTAATACGATTACCACTACAGCCAAACTTGCCAATACTACAAATTCTACATTAGAAATGTCTTTTAAGGTACTTACCACTCTTTCATCACCGGTTCCAAACATGGCTTTTCCATAAATTCTAAGCAGATAAACTGCGGCTAGAATAATAGTAAGACCTGCAAAAACGACTACCACTTTATCATAATCAAAAATAGATTTTAATAAAATAAATTCTCCGATGAATCCATTCGTTAATGGAACTCCCATAGAACCAAGTAATAAAATCATGAAAAGTGTAGCAAATTTAGGAGCCGCTTTAGCGTAACCTCCCATTTGTCTGATGTCTCTTGTTTTGAATTGTTTGATTAAAATATCAGCACAGTAGAATAAACCTACCACATTAATACCGTGTGCAAAAGTTTGAACTAAAGCTCCTTGTGCTCCTTCGAAAGTAAAATTTCCTTGAGCGGTAAGAATAGCAGAAGCAAAAATACCTGCCACCATTAATCCAACGTGTGAAAGTGATGAGTAAGCGATAATTTTCTTAATATCATGGTGTACAATCGCAATAAGCGCTCCGTAAACCACTCCAAGAATAGAAAGAATCATCACTACTTGCCCTGAAGTTCCGAGTAAAGCAGTTGGTGCAATTGGTAATAAATATCTTAAAACACCATAAATAGCCATTTTAAGCATGATACCAGAAAGCAACATCGTTCCTTGAGTAGGAGAGAATGTGTATGTATCTGGTTGCCAATTGTGAAGTGGAAAAATCGGTAATTTTACAGCAAAAGCTAAGAAAATTAACCAGAAAACCACTACTTGTTGTACTTCGTTTAAGTTAGCATTATATAAATCTGTGAGTTCAAAAGATGCAGCATGGTTGTATACATAAATCAAACCAATGAACATAAATAATGAACCTACAAAAGTATATACGAAAAACTTGGTGGTAACTTTAATTCTTTTTTCTTCGTCTCCCCAAAGTCCAGCGATGAACCAAATTGGGATAAGCGTTACTTCCCAGAAAACGTAGAATAATAATCCGTCTAAAGCGGTGAAAACACCTACTAAACCAAACTGCATTAATAGAATTAACGCGTAGAAATTATTATTGTATTTCTTGTTTTCATTGAAAGAAGAAAGAATAATTAATGGAACTAAAATGTTTGTTAATAATAACAAAAGCATGCTCATTCCGTCTACACCGAAGTGTAATGTGCTTTTAATATAGGATGACCACGGCTTGATAATCTCAAATTGTAATGGAGAGTCTACCGTAGGTACATTATTAAATTGTGATAGCATGTAGAATGTTAAAAACATCTGCACGAAAGCAATTCCTACTGCTAAATATTTGCTATTAGAGTTTCTAAACGCAAAAACTAATCCTGAACCAATTAAAGGTAAAAGTAACAGTGCTTCTAACATTTGCTATTGTAATAAAAAGTTAACAATTAAAATTAAACCGATTGCCAAAGACATAATGAGAACATAATTTTCTACATTACCATCTTGGAATTTTTTAAACGATCTTCCAGATTCTACTGCTCCGAAACCTAAAAAATTGAAGAATCTATCCATCAGTTTATCAAACATTCTGGTGCCTTTTCCAAGACCTTCTACAGGTTTCACTACCGTAGCATTATAAAGTTCGTCTATTAATAATTTTTTAGCTGAAAGTCTTTCCCAGCCTTTATAATTTTCTTCTGGTTGAGCCATTTTGTTTTTAGTAACATAGATATTTCTTACAATGAAGAATACCGCTGCTACCATTACTAAGGTAATCGCCAAAAGAATCATTTCAATATTAAATGGAACTTCTGCATGTTTCGCTCCATATACGTAAAGTGGTTCTAACCAATGTGCTAAATTTTGATATTCTCCATGACCTATGAAATGAGGTAAATTAATGAAACCTCCAACCACTGATAATACAGCTAATACTACTAATGGTAAAGTCATAGAGATAGGACTTTCGTGTAAATGATGTTTTTGATCTTCTGTTCCTCTGAAATTTCCAAAGAAAGTTAAGAATAACAATCTGAACATATAAATTCCAGTTAACGCAGCACTGAACAATGTTAAGCCCCAAATTACTGGAGATTTTGCCCAAAGTGCAACTAAAATTTCGTCTTTAGAAATCATACCAGACAATGGCGGAATTCCAGCAATGGCTAATGTTCCGATTAAGAAAGTCCAATAGGTTACAGGAATTTTAGATTTTAAGCCTCCCATAAATCTCATATCTTGTTCTCCACTCATGGCGTGAATTACCGAACCAGCTCCTAAGAATAACAATGCTTTGAAGAAAGCGTGCGTCATTAAGTGGAACATAGCAGAAGTATAAGCTTCTACACCTAGTGCTATAAACATAAGACCTAACTGAGAAACAGTAGAGTAAGCTAACACTTTTTTGATATCATTTTGTCTTAAACCGATGAATGCTGCAATTAATGAAGTTGCAAGACCTATTACAAGAATAAAGTCTAAAGTACTCGGTGAAAGATGATATAAGAAATTAGAACGTACTACTAAATAAATACCAGCCGTAACCATGGTTGCCGCGTGAATTAACGCTGAAACCGGAGTAGGACCAGCCATCGCATCTGGTAGCCATGTAAATAAAGGAATCTGTGCAGATTTACCCATAGCTCCAATGAATAAACTAAGTGTGATAAACATAATCACTACTCCGTCAAATTCAAATTTTGAAGCGTTTTGTGCTACAGAAAGATAATCTAGTGCATTGGTTTGTGAAGCGATTAGGAAAATACCAATCAATAAACCAAGGTCACCAATTCTGTTCATAATGAAAGCTTTTCTAGCAGCTTTACCATATTCTGTATTTTCGTACCAGAAACCAATCAGTAAGTAAGAACAAAGACCTACACCTTCCCAACCGATGAAAAGAATAAGGTAATTGCTTCCCATTACCAAAAGAAGCATGGAGAAAATAAATAAATTCAGATAAGTGAAAAACTTGTAGAAACCTTTGTCATGGCTCATGTAACCAATAGAGTACAAGTGAATCAAAGAACCAATTCCTGTAACAATCATCATCATCATTAATGATAATTGGTCTATTTGGAACCCGAAATTCACTTGAATTCCACCAATGGTGAACCATTCAAATGCTTTTACAATAACTGGTGTTCCGTTTGCAGGAAAACCTATATAAATACTTACAGAAATTAGAAAAGCCGCGAATACTACTAATGTAGCTAATCCGCCAACCAAAGCTTTTGGTAAGCGCTTTCCGAATAATCCGTTGATTACAAATCCAATTAAAGGAAGTAAAACGATTGCGTATACTAAATTTTCCATCTGCATTATCCTTTTAATTTGTTAAAAATACTTACATCTACATTTCTGGTATTTCTATACATCATAGTGATAATCGCTAGACCTACTGCAACTTCTGCAGCAGCCACTACCATGATAAAGAATACCAAAATTTGTCCGTGTCCATCTCCTTTATAAGCAGAAAATGCAGCCAAAAGTAGATTTACAGAATTAAGCATTAATTCTACACATCCTAAAATGATGATGGCATTTTTACGAACGAGAACTCCTAAAACTCCTAAACAAAACAATGTAGTACTTAAAATGATGTACCAATTGAGCGGTATGTTTTGTAAAAATGAATTGACTTCCATAATTCTATAAATCTTTTTTACCAATTAATACTGCACTTACAATACCTGCTAAAATCAGGATAGAAGCGAGTTCGAATGGTAATACATATTCGTTAAACAATAATTTTCCAAGGTTTTTAGTCAAACCGATGCTGCTATCAATATTATCAACAACATTCGATTGAGAAAGACCTTTATAAGCTCCTAACATTCCCACGAAAAGGATTCCGGCAGAAAAAATACCGATAAATTTCGTAAGGTTTTGTTTTTTGCTTTCGTCTTTAGCATTAAGATTAAGCATCATTAATACATAAAGGAATAACACCATGATGGCTCCTGTATACACGATAATTTGTACAATTCCTAAGAACTGCGCATTCAGTAAAACATATAATGCGGCAATGCTAAAGAAAGTAACAATTAATGATAAAATTGCATACAAAGGATTTCTTGCAAATACAAAGTAAACAGCACTTGCAACCGCTACTAAAGCGATAAAAAAGAATAAGAACTGTTCCATTTATTTAAGAGCTTTTTTTTGTGATTCTGTTTGTCTTTCAGAAATATCTATTCTGTTTTCCATGCTTTCTACCAAAAGATCTTTGCCGTAGATAAATGAGCCTCTGTTTTGTTCTGGTTTTACAATTCTATCGGTAAGATAAATTGCAGATTTTGGACAAGCTTCTTCGCATAATCCACAGAAGATACATCTTAGCATATTGATTTCATATACTTCGGCATATTTTTCTTCTCTGTAAAGATGTTTTTGCTCTTTGGTACGTTCTCCCGCCGTCATGGTAATGGCTTCAGCTGGACAAGCTACCGCACATAATCCACAAGCAGTACATCTTTCTCTGCCTTCATCATCACGCTTCAGAACGTGTAAGCCACGATAAATTTTAGAAAATTCTCTTTGCTCTTCAGGATAGCTTACCGTAGGTAATTTCCCAGTAAGAGTCATTATCGCATGTTTTCCGGTAATTCCCATTCCTTTGATGATTGCAGGGAGATAAATTTTCTCTGCAAAAGTCATCTTTTTGTTAGAAGCTACCTTTGATCTATTGGTTAGTTTCATATAAATTAGATTTGAGATGTGAGATTTGAGATGTGAGGTTTTTCTCTACTCAAACTTTATCTTAAATTTTTAATTTTTTTATAATTTCAAATTTCAAATAATCAATTTCAAATGATTAAATCCATTGATAATGTTGGTTCAGAAGAACTAAAGCTCCAGTTACCAACAAGTTTACTAATGCAAGCGGAATTAATGATTTCCAGCCAAGGTGCATTAATTGGTCATATCTAAATCTTGGTAAAGTCCATCTAATCCACATAAAGGTAAGGATTACGGCAATGGTTTTAGCCAAGAATGCTAAAATACTTGCAATTCCAGCAGCATTTTCTCCCCAGTTTTCACCAATCCATGCTAATCCTGGGAAATTGTAACTTCCTAAGAAAAGGGTAGTGATTAATGCTGAAGAAATAAATAAGTTTACATATTCACCAAATAAGAAAAGTCCTAGTTTCATCGCAGAATATTCTGTGTGGAAACCTCCTACTAATTCTGTTTCACATTCTGGTAAATCAAAAGGAGCTCTATTGGTTTCTGCTAATGCTGCTACAAAGAAGATGATAAATGCTAATGGTTGGAAGAAGATATTCCATTTCATACCATACCATCCACTTTGAGATTCTGCAATTACCTTAAGGTCTAGAGAACTATTCATCATGATGATCGCTAATAGAGATAATCCCATTGCTAATTCGTAAGAAATCATTTGAGATGAAGCTCTAATTGCTCCGATTAATGAATATTTATTGTTAGAAGCCCAGCCTCCAATCATAATTCCGTAAACACCGATAGAAACCATTCCCATTAAGTAGAGAACACCTACATCTAGATTGGCTACTTGTAAATCGAATGATTCTCCGCCAATATTCAGAGATTTTCCCCAAGGAATTACTGCTCCCGTAATGAGTGAAATAAACATTACTAAACCAGGCCCGAAGAAAAATAAGAATTTTTCTGCTTTTTCTGGGATAAAGTCTTCTTTGAAGAAGAATTTTCCACCGTCAGCTAATGGTTGAAGTAAACCGAACTTCCAGCTTCTGTTGGGACCAATTCTGTCTTGCATAATGGCAGCCACTTTTCTCTCTGCCCAAGTAGAGTAGGCTGCTACAGCCATAGAAAGGGCGAAAAGTGATACTACAAGTATTGTTTTGAAAAGTATTAAATCCATTTCTTTATGAGATTTTAGATTTTAGATTTTAGATTTTAGATTTTGAGAATCTTTAACCATTCATCTTTCTCCAAATTATTCTAAATTATCTTTTTTGCTAATTTCTTTAGCGTTTTCATATTCTAATTTTTCCACTTCAGTATCTTCTGGTTTCTGATAGTGGTTTAGAGAAATTACAGAATGTCTGCTGATGTGTCTTGGTCCTTCTATGTTCCATTGTTTTACATCTTTTTTCTCGAATCTACATTCGTTGCAGATAAATTCTTCTACTTCTCCGTATTGATCTTTTCTAGCAGTTACTCTTACGATTTCGTCTCCTTTCATCCAAAGAACTGCTTTACCAGAACATTTAGAACAAGTACAAGTTGCGTCTACTGGTTTTGTAAACCAAACTCTGCTTGCAAATCTTGCCGTTCTATCTGTTAATGCTCCTACTGGACAAACGTCTATCACGTTTCCAATAAAATCATTATCTAAAGCTTTATTAAGATAAGTAGAGATTTCTGCATGCTCACCTCTGAAAAGAATTCCGTGTTCACGAGTATTCGTCAATTGATTAGCCACCAAAACGCATCTTGCACACAAGATACATCTGTTCATGTTTAGCTTAATGTTTGGTCCTAAATCATCAGCATCATACGTATTTTTTTCAAAATCATTTCTGGTTTGCTGAAGACCATGTTCGTAACCTAAATCTTGAAGGTGACATTCACCAGCTTGGTCACAAATAGGGCAATCTAGTGGGTGATTGAGTAAAAGGAATTCGGTAACGGCTTTTCTTGCTTCTTGCGTTTTTTCAGAAGTAAGGTTTTTCACTTCCATACCGTCCATTACTGTGGTTCTACAGCTTGCCACTAATTTTGGCATAGGACGAGGATCTGCTTCAGAGCCTTTAGAAACTTCTACTAAGCAAGTTCTGCATCTACCGCCACTGTTTTCTAATTTGCTGTAATAACACATTGCCGGAGGTACAGATTTTCCACCAATCTGGCGCGCTGCGTTTAGAATGGTAGTACCTGGTTCTACTTCCGTAGTTTGCCCGTCAATGGTTACTTTAAATTTTTTAATTTCTTCGCTCATTTCTATGTATTATGAATTAAGCTTTAGCTTTATTAATGTCTAATATTATTGTTTTTCAACTACCGGAAGTGGATCTGCATAATGTGCAATTCCATAATTTCTGGTTAAGCATTCTGGATTATTGATATGCCATTCGAATTCATCTCTAAAATGACGAATTGCTGCTGCTACAGGCCAAGCTGCTGCATCTCCTAATGGACAAATGGTGTTTCCTTCAATTTTTCTCTGAATATCCCATAACAAGTCGATGTCTTTCATTTCGCCTTGTCCTGATTCTATTTTTTTCAGAATTTTATACATCCATCCTGTTCCTTCACGGCAAGGTGTACATTGTCCGCAACTTTCATGGTTGTAGAAATGTGCTAAGGTCATGGTGTGTTTTACCACACATTGGTCCTCATCTAAAACAATGAAACCACCAGAACCCATCATAGTTCCTGTAGCGAAACCGCCATCAGAAAGAGATTCGTAGTTCATGTATCTTGGTTCGCCTGAAGCTGTTTTAAGCAATAAATTTGCTGGAACAATTGGAACTGAAGATCCTCCAGGAATACATGCTTTTAATTTTTTACCGTTCGGAATTCCTCCACAATATTCATCAGAGTAGATAAATTCTTCTACAGTGATGGTCATGTCTATTTCGTAAACTCCTGGTTTATTGATGTTTCCACAAGCGGAAATTAATTTAGTACCTGTAGAACGACCTACGCCAATTTTAGCGTATTCTGCTCCTGTAATATCTATAATTGGAACTACTGCAGCGATGGTTTCTACGTTATTTACCACAGTTGGACACTGCCAAAGACCTTTTACCGCAGGGAAAGGTGGTTTTAATCTAGGATTTCCACGTTTTCCTTCTAGTGATTCTAGAAGTGCAGTTTCTTCTCCACAGATATAAGCACCAGCTCCTCTCTGAACATAAATTTCTAAATCGAAACCACTGCCTAAAATATTTTTACCAAGGAAACCTGCTTTTTTAGCTTCGTCAATTGCTTGTTCTAGAATATCTGGAATCCATGCATATTCTCCTCTGATGTAGATGTAAGAAGTGTTAGAACCTAATGCATAAGATGCGATAATCATTCCTTCGATCAAAAGATGAGGAAGAAACTCCATCAAATATCTGTCTTTAAAAGTTCCAGGTTCTGATTCGTCTGCATTTACGACCAAATATCTAGGCACACCTTCTGGTTTTGCTAGGAAGCTCCATTTCATTCCTGTAGGGAAACCAGCACCACCACGACCTCTAAGACCAGAAGTTTTTACTTCTTCTACAATTTGGTCCGGAGTCATTTTCAATGCTTTTTCTACAGATTGGTAACCACCATGTTCTCTGTAAGTATCAAAATATCTGATACCTTCTATGTGTGCGTTTTTAAGTAAAAGTTTTTTACTCATAACTGTTATTTATTAATCAAGAGCGATTTGTCCTTGTCTGCAAAGCTCAAGGATTTCGTCTACTTTTTCTTTAGTTAAATTTTCGTGATAGAATTTTCCAAGTTGCATCATTGGTGCATAACCGCAAGCTCCAAGACATTCTGCAGGTTTTAGAGTAAATAAACCATCTGCAGTAGTTTCGCCAGCTTGAATGCCTAATTTTTCTTTGATATAATTTACGATATCATCACTTCCTCTTAACATACAAGGTCCTGTAACGCAAACTTCTAAAACGTATTTTCCTACAGGTTGCATATTAAACATGGTGTAGAAAGTAGCTACTTCATACACTTCTATTGGAGTAATTTCTAAAACACTTGCTACATAATCCATCACAGGAACGTCTAACCAACCTCCAAATTCCTTCTGCGCTAAGTGAAGCACAGGAATTAATGCAGATTTTTGTTTTCCTTCTGGATATCTTGCAATGATTTGTTTTACTTTTTCTAAAGTTTCTGGTTTAAAAGCAATTGTTTCGCTCACTTCTTTAAAAATTTTAAATTTTAAATTCTGAATTTTAGATTTTAAATATCTTTAATTCAAATAATTAACTATGGATTTTTTAGATTAATAATTTAAAATTTATAATCTAAAATTTATAATCTTTTTATCCGTCTAATTCTCCAGCAATCACGTTCATGCTACTCATCGTAACGATTGCATCAGAAATTACGGCGCCTTTAATCATTTCAGGATACGCTTGATAATAGATAAAACAAGGTCTTCTAAAGTGCAATCTGTATGGAGTTCTACCGCCATCACTTACTAAATAGAAACCAAGTTCACCGTTTCCTCCTTCTACAGAATGATAAACTTCACCAGCAGGAATATCAGTTTCGCCCATCACGATTTTGAAGTGATAGATTAATGCTTCCATATTATTGTACACTTCTGCTTTTTCTGGTAAGAAAAATTCTGGTACATCTGCATGGAAATCTCCTTCTGGTAAATTATTATATGCTTGGTTAATGATTTTCAAACTTTCCCAAATTTCCTGTTGACGAACCATGAATCTATCATAAGTATCTCCTGCAGTACCAATTGGAATATTGAAATCAAAATCTTGGTATGATGAATAAGGACTTGCTACTCTCACGTCATAATCTACACCTGCAGCTCTTAAGTTAGGACCTACAAAACTGTAGTTTAAAGCACGTTCTGCACTGATAGGACCAGCACCGATGGTTCTGTCCATGAAGATTCTGTTTCTTTCTACTAAATTTGAAAATTCTTGGAATCTAGCAGGGAAATTTTTTAAGAAATCTTTTAATAATTCGTGGAATTTAGGAGTGAAATCTCTGTCGAAACCACCAATTCTACCCATGTTTGTAGTCATTCTAGCTCCACAAACCTGTTCATAGATATCGTAAATTTTTTCTCTGTCTTGGAAAACGTAGGTGAAACCGGTTAAAGCACCTGTATCTACAGCAATTACGGAGTTACAAACCAAGTGGTCTGCAATACGAGCCAATTCCATCATGATTACACGCATGTAATCTACTCTTTTTGGCATTTCTATACCAAGAAGTTTTTCTACTGTCATGTGCCAACCAATGTTATTGATAGGTGCAGAACAATAATTTAAACGGTCTGTAAGAGTGGTAATTTGCGTGAAATTTCTACGTTCAGCAATTTTTTCAAAAGCTCTGTGAATATAACCTACGGTTTGTTCAGAATGAAGAATTCTTTCGCCATCCATAGTTAACACATTTTGGAAAATTCCGTGTGTAGCAGGGTGAGTAGGACCAAGGTTCAGTGTATATAATTGACCATCTACTTGCTCTTGAGCATCGTATTGGCTAAGTATATTGGATAGTTGATTGTCTTTCATAATAATTTAGATTTCAGAATTTTTATCTACCGAACATAGAGTCGTCTTTGTCAGTTCTTGTTCCATCTTCTAGCGCATATTCTTTTAGAAGAGGGTGATACCCTAATTCTTCCATGTTTAGAATAACTCTTAAATCTGGGTGACCTTTAAACGTAATTCCGTAGAAATCATATGTTTCTCTTTCCATCCAATTGGCTCCTGAATACAAGTCTGTAATAGAATCTACCTCGGCGTTATCTTTTGGGAAAAAGCTTTTGATTCTTATTCTAAAATTTTCTTGTAAATTATGAAGGTGATAGATTACTCCAAGTTCCTTCTCCTTATGGTCTGGATAATGAATGCCACAAATATCTGTAAGGAACATAAAATTAAGAGAAGACTCTTTAAGGTGATGAATCACTTTTTTAAGCTCTTCTTTTTTTACTTCTACAGTAAGAAATCCATAAGGTTCAGACGAAGAAATCACTGCTTCTGGAAATTCTCTATTGATGGCTTCTAAAACAAATTCGCTTGTCATATTATTAATTTGAAAATTTGAAATCGAGGTAAATTACATCGCCTTCAAAAATTTGTTTCTATTATTGTTTCAAATTTATTTTTGATAAACGCAAGACTTGAAATTCAAATCTTTACATTTTCAAATTACTTAATTCCGTAGCTTTCTAGTAAAGCTTTGTATTCTGGTAAATCTCTTCTTCTTAAGCTTTCGTTTTCTGCCAAAGCTTGTACTTGCATGTAGCCTTCTAGAATTTGTTCTGGTCTTGGTGGGCATCCTGGAACATATACATCTACAGGAATAATTTTATCAATTCCTTGTAAAACAGAATAAGTATCAAAAATACCACCGCTACTTGCACAAGCACCTACAGCAACTACCCATCTTGGTTCTGCCATCTGTGTATAAACTTGTTTAAGAACTGGAGCTAATTTTTTAGAAATAGTACCACAAACCAGTAGGATATCTGCTTGTCTTGGCGAGAAACTCATTCTCTCTGCCCCAAATCTAGATAAATCATAGTTAGGAGCCATAGTTGCCATAAATTCGATACCACAACAAGAAGTAGCAAATGGTAATGGCCAAAGCGAAAACTTACGCGCCATACCGATAATATCGCTTAATTTTCCTGCGAAAAAACCTTCACCCTCAATTCCTGGAGGCGCAGGTGCATTAGTATTGATTACAGGTTTATTATCTGACATTTTTAATTTTTTTAAAGTTTTTTTTGAAAAATCTTACTCTAATGTGTAAAACACTTTAGCGGTATAAATTTACTTATTCCAATCTAAAGCTCCTCGTTTTAGTACATAGAAAAATCCTATGAAGAAGATTGCTATAAACGTAGTTACAGCAAGGAATCCTTCAAATCCTAATTCTTTAAAATTTACAGCATAAGGATAGAAAAAAACAATTTCTATGTCGAATAAAACGAATAAAATAGCGGTAAGAAAATATTTTACAGAAAACGGAGTTCTTGCATTTCCTTCTACTTCAATTCCACACTCGAAAGTGTCATCTTTAGTAGCTCCAGAAGTATGTCTTTTAGGACCCCAATTGTGTGATGCATATAATGTAAATAACACAAAACCTAAACCTACTGCCGCCTGAATAAGAACAGGGATATAATTATCAGGTAAATTCATCTCTATTAAGTATTTCTAACTGGCAAATTTACGAAATATAAATAGAAAAGAGAAGTATTTTTTATGACTTTTGTAGATAAAAAAGGGTTTTTCGCAATTTAGAATTAATAAAAATAACTATTTATTTTTAAGATTTTTTAAAACCTTAAAAACAATGAATGCAATGTACCCAAAAAGAAAACTCGCAAACAAAATATTAATGATAGCATTAGTTTTCTCATCTTTTACTTGGAAAAACTGATTGTACATCACGTACATGATGATAATGCCAATGTAATAATAAAGTTGAGTTTTCATTTCTAAATTTTTAAAATTCTAAAGTGTAAGTTCTACGTCTCTTGTGGTTTACAGGATTATAATCTTGCCAAAGTAATTGGATGTTTTTGTTCTCTTCTAATTCTGGATTGGTCTCTAAAAATTTGACCCCTTTTTTCTTAAAAGTTTTCCAGATTTCTTTGAAAATAATAGCGGTAACTCCTCTTCTTTGGTATTCTGGATGAATTCCTATCAAATAAAAGTTAGCTCTTTCGTTTTTTCTTCCAGCGTTTAGTAAATGATACCATCCGAATGGTAATAAACTTCCATTGGCTTTTTGCAAAGCTCTGGAATATGAAGGCATGGTAATCGCAAAAGAAATCAATTTGTCATCTTTATCAGTAATGCAGATAATGTAGTCTTTGTCTATAAAACCGAAATATTTTTCTTTGTAATGCAAGATTTGCTTATCGGTAATAGGGGTGTAAGTAGAAAGATTTTTGTATGTTTCGTCTAGTAACTTAAACATCGGTTCTACTAAAGGAAGAATTTCTTCTTTAGAATTGAATTTTATGGTTTTTAGTTGATATTTTTCTGCGATGAGTTGGCTAAATTTTTCAACTTTATCTGGTAAAACATCAGGAAACATAATTTCGAATTCTACCCATTCTTTTTCTTTCACCAATCCCAATTTTTCTAAATGTTTTGGATAATAGCTGAAATTGTAAATGCCAATCATCGTTGCCAATCTGTCAAACCCGAAAGTGAGCATTCCTGCCTTGTCTAGATTGGTAAAACCCATCGGTCCTTCTATTTTTTTGATATTTTTTTCTTTAGCATAGGCTATAGCCGTATCAATGAGTGCTTTAGAAACGTCTTCATCATCTATAAAATCTAACCACCCAAATCTTACTTTTTCTATGCCGAGTTCTTGGGCTTCTTTGTGATTAATCATCACCGCAATTCTTCCTACGATTTCATCATCTCTGTAAGCCAAAAATTGCTTAGCTTCTGAATAAGAAAGAGCAGGGTTTTCTTCTTTGTTCCAAATGCTTTTCTCATCTTTGATTAAAGATGGTACATAATTTTGATTATTTTTGTACAGATTCATCGGGAATTTGATAAAATCTGATAATTGTTTTTCGGTAGTAACTTGAATGATTTTTACTTCAGACATGTTGATAAAAATTAGAAAAACAAAGATAGCGTAAAAGATGACAATGCCCAAGTTTGGCACAGTTTTTACTTCAAAAAGGGTAAATAAAAATAAAAAAGAAAATAAAAATATGACAGGTTATTATTTAATTTTAGGAGCGTTAATGCTCGTGAGTTGGTTGGTTTCGGCCAGATTGAAGTCGAAATTCGAACATTATTCTAAACTTCATCTCAGAAATGGTATGTCTGGGAAAGAAATTGCCGAAAAAATGCTTCGCGATAATGGAATTCATGATGTGCAAGTGATTTCGGTTCCTGGTCAATTAACGGATCATTATAATCCAGTAAATAAAACAGTGAACTTATCGGAAGGTGTTTACATGCAGAGAAATGCAGCTGCAGCAGCAGTTGCCGCTCACGAATGTGGACATGCTGTACAACATGCAGTTGGCTATTCTATGTTGCAACTTCGTTCTAAATTGGTTCCGTTGGTAAATATTAGTTCTACGCTTTCTCAGTTTGTAATTTTTGCGGGGATTTCTGTAATGATTGCTTCTAGAAGTATTCAGAATCCGCAAGGAAATACTACAGTTTTGGCAATTGGTGTTTTACTTTTTGCGGTAACTACACTTTTTGCTTTCATCACTTTACCAGTAGAATATGACGCGAGTAAAAGAGCGCTAGCTTGGTTAGAAAATTCTGGAACCTTAGGTAGAGAAGAGCATGCAGCAGCAGAAGATTCTCTAAAATGGGCAGCGAGAACTTATGTGGTAGCAGCGCTAGGTTCATTAGCACAATTGCTTTATTGGGCATCAATGCTTTTCGGAGGAAGAAGAGAGTAATCTTATTCTAAAAATTTAAATTTTACATATTGAATCTCGGACAAAAGTTCCGAGATTTTTTCTTTTTCAGACAAATTGAGCCTTGCTGTAATTGTACAGTCTTCTTGTGCATCGAAATTCAAGACATTCGCATCAAATTTATTGAGAAGAGAAAAAATGATGTTTTGTTGAGAAAATTTAAAATGAATTTCTAGTTCGGTTTCTAGTTCTTTGGTAATGATTTCTGCGTGTTCCAAAGTATATTTGGTGCTTTCTTTGTAGGTTTTTACCAAGCCAGAAACGCCTAATTTGGTTCCGCCATAATAACGAATGATTACTACTAAAATATTGGTAAGATTATGAGCGAGAAGTTGATTGTAAATAGGTAAGCCAGCACTTCCTGAAGGCTCTCCGTCATCATTTGCGCGGTAATTTTCACCATTAATTCCTATTCTGAAAGCATAACAGTGATGCGTAGCTTTTGGATGTTCTTCTTTTAAGCTTTCTAAAGCAATTTTGAGTTCCTTTTCGTTATTGACAGGAAATGCAAAGCCGATAAATTTGCTCCCTTTTTCTTTGAGCAAAATATCTCGAACTTCAGATTTTATGGTGGTGTAATTGTATTGCATTACATTACAGATTTCTATAAATAGAAACTACATTATTTCTAAAAAGTTTTTCTTCAGCCATTTCCCCATTAAATTTAGGAGCTTTTGTGCCATTTTCTAATAGGAGATTTTCATTTTTTATGATGATGGTTTCGTCCCAAAGATTTTGGTCAATAAAAGTTTGTAAAGTTCTGCTTCCTCCTTCTACTAAAACCGATTGAATCTGATTTTCGTAAAGTTTCTGCATGAGTTCTTCCATGAAATTTTCTTTAGAAATTTTGATGAATTTTACATTTCCTTCTTCTGCCTCTTTTTCTTGATTGAAAACCAAAGTAGGCGCTTCATCATTATAAATTTTAAAATTTCTGGGAACTTTTATATCAAAATCAATCAAAATCCTCACAGGATTTCTACCTTCCACTAATCGAGTAGTTAAGCTAGGGTTGTCATTCAAAGCAGTTTGAGTTCCTACCAAAATAGCATGTTCTTCGCTTCTGATTTGATGTACAAATTGAGAAGCTAATTCGTTGGATATTTTTGTAGGTTTAAAGTTTTGGTCAATAAAACCGTCTTTGCTTTCAGCCCATTTTAGAATCAGATAAGGACGCTTTTTCTCATGGAAAGTGAAAAATCTTTTGTTTAAATCTCTGCATTCTTCTTCCAAAATTCCAGAAACGGTTTCTATTCCTGCATCCATAAGGATTTTTTTGCCTTTTCCGTTTACTTTATCATGGCTGTCCATTGCACCAATCACTACTTTCTTAAAACCAATTTCTTTTAATTTCAATGAACACGGAGGTGTTTTCCCGAAATGTGCACAAGGTTCCAAGGAAACATAAATCGTAGATTTATGTAAAAGTTCTGGATTTTGTACAGAATTAATCGCGTTGATTTCTGCATGAGGTTCACCTGCTTTTTGGTGAAAACCTTCACCGATGATGACATCGTTATGAACAATTACTGCGCCGACTAAAGGATTTGGATATGTTTTCCCAGTCGCTTTTTTGGCAAGTTCTATGCAGCGTTTTATGTAAGTTTCGTGATTCATTTTATTTGAAAAAAAATTCCGAAAGAAATTCCGGAATTAGTTAGTTTTTAGAGTTACAGAAGGAATGGTCATGGTAATAATTCCTTCTAAAAGTTTATTTCTTTTTTTGCCGATTGATTTTTCAAAACCTTTAGCGTCTCCTGTAGATTTTTCTTTGTAGGCAACTATCATAAAAGTGCTTTCTTCGCCTAACAGTGTATTTCTGAATCTGTAGATGTTATAATCTGCAAATTCTTCTTCTGGTGCTTCCGCTTTTTTATCTTTTGGAACATTGGTGGTAATAAAATCTACTACGAATTCGGTTCCATTAGGATTTTCGGTAACATTGTAAGTGCAATATTTATCAGTTTCTGCTCTTCGGTCGAGTTCTTCTGTTTTTTGATAAGTAGCTTCTTTAGCGTCTATACTTTTATTGAAAAAATAAATGGTAATTACCGCTGAAGCATCTTCAATCCTTTCGTCTTCTAAAATGTATTCTTGTACAAATTGGACTTTAGATTTTTGCTGAGCAGAAGCCAATACATATTTACTTTCGTTAAAAGTAAGTTCTGGCACACCAATTAAGTCTTCGGTATTTTGTGAATAAAAAATCCCCGAAAATAGTAAAAGTACAACTATCGAAAACAGTTTATGCATAATGTTATTCTCCCGAAATAATGTGGTGAAGGCTTTGTTTTAACATTTCTAACTGAGCTTTTTTGTCATCAATCTTATCAAAAGTATCTTTCAATAAAGGATTATCACGAGATACTTTGCCAAAGAAACCTAAGTTGTTTTCTAGTTTTACAATTTCTGCTTCTAAATCAGCTACTTGATTTTTGATTTTTCTAGCTTTATCAGTTAATTGAGATTCGGTAAGACCTTCTTCTTTCAAATCAAATTCATTGATTTTGTTTAGTCTTAATTTCTCTCTCATCGTTTTATTAAACTCTGTATTGATAGCCATTTTATCTCTTGGTACTTTTCCGATGTTGTTCCAAGCAGTTTTAATATTTTCAATTTTTTCTACGCTTCCTTCTTCGTCGCCAATTTCTTTTAATTCATCTAAAAGCGCACGTTTTTGTTTGTAATTTTCTTTCCAGTCGTCTGTTACAGCGTTGTTTTTAGTTCTGTAATTGTTGAAAAACGTGTTGCAAGCTTCACGGAAATCATCCCAAACTTTATTGGTCATACTTCTAGGAACGTGACCTATTTTTTTCCAGTCTTCTTGTAATTTTTTAAATAGCGGAACTGCAATTTCCCAATCTTCAGAATTCATATTATCCTGAGCAGTTTGTATGAGCTTCAGTTTTTCTTCTAAATTGGTATGCTGAGAGTTTTTAAGCCCTTTGTAGAATTCATTTTTCTTCGCGTTAAAAGCTCTAAGCGCTAATTTGAATTCGTTCCAGTTCTGGTTAGAGATTTTTCTAGGAACACTTCCTAATTTTAAGAAATCTGCTCTTAAACTTTCTACGGTGTTTATGGCGTTTTGCCAGTAATTATGATTCGGAGCTTTATCAGGAGAAGTCAGTTTTTTAATCGTTTCGATGATTTGATTTTTCTTCTCAAGATTTGTTTGCTGTTCTCCTTCGATTACGGCTAATAATTCTGATTTTCTTTCGTGGATTTTGTTTGAAATTTCTTTGAACTCTTCCCAAGTTTTATCACGGAATTCTTCAGCAACTGGTTCTGCTTCTTCTTTCCAAAGCTTGTGCAAAAACTGTAATTCGTTTAATGCTTTTTGTACTACAGGTTCGTTTTGTAATTCTTTGGCTCTGGCAATAATATGCTGTCTTTTTTCTAGATTATGAGCGTATTCTTGCTCTCTGTATTCTTTATTTAAATCTAACATTTGATAGAAATTATTCAAATGGTAGAAATAATTATTGTTAAGATTTTTGAATTCTGATTTTGCTACTTGTCCAGCGTTGCTCCATTCTTCTTTAATTTCTCTGATGGCGCGGAAAAGATTAGTGTTTGGTTCAGAATGCGTGTAAAGATTTTTTAATTTTTCTATGATTGAGATTCTCTTTTCGAGATTGTCTTTTTGCTCAGATTCTTGTTTTCTGTGGAAAACATCATATTTTTCTTTGAAAATATTGCTCAGTGCAGAAACTTTTGATTGAAGAGGATGTTCATAATGTGCATCTGCTTCTTTTTGGTCTTCACTTTCTAGGTTTATTTTGTGAAGAATCATTTCTTTTACTGCATTAAATTTTTTATGATTAGCTCCTGCATCTTCTGCATTAATCAGTGCTTCTAACTTGGTCATTAATTCTCCCGAAGTCATTTTTTCATGTTCGTGGTGTTCTACCATATCATGAGTTTCTTCTTCATGAACTTCTGAATCATGGCTTTCTTGAGGAGCAACAGATTGATTAGCAGTTTCTTCGTTTGGATTTACAAAGTTCTCTTGAGCTTCAGAATTAGGGTTATCTGTAATCATAGCAAATTAATTTTAAAAGTAATATGCTTTTTCAAACACTTTTTTGAATGTTTGAACGCATTTCGGCACTAAATTAAGGGTTTTTTATGAAATGTGCAATTTTTTTGAAAGCGATAATTGTGCTCACTTTCAAAAAATACATCAGTCTAAATCTGTGATGGCTAAGAAGTGTTTACAGTTCTTCTTTCCAAATTTCCCAAGCTTTTTCGGCTTGTTGTTCTAGCATGAAATAACCGTTAATGGTTTTTGCGCCTTTTTCGGCAGCGTTTTTTAAAAATTTAGAAAGAGTAGGGTTGTAAATTAAATCGATAACGAGATGATTTTCTGTAATATTTTCAAATGGGAAGTGAAGCGTTTCTTCTACATTAGGAAAAGTCCCTACTGGTGTACATTGTATGATGATGAGGTTTTCTAGGACTTGATTTTCAGTGAGATTTTGATAATTGATTTCCGTAGTTCTAGAAACGGTAATAAACGGAATATTATTCTTTTTTAATACAAATTGAACGGCTTTTGCAGCGCCGCCATTTCCTAAAACGATGGCAGATTTTTGGTGTGGTTTTTTGTGCAGAAGAAGTGTTTTTTCAAATCCAAATGCATCGGTGTTGAAACCTTTTGTTTTTCCGTTTTTGATGGAAATACAGTTGATGGCGCCAATTTCTTGGGCTTCTTCGCTCAATTCATCTAAATAAGGAATAATTTGTTCTTTGTATGGAATGGTCACATTAAGTCCTACAAGATTTTCGGTCTGAAAAATTTCAGGAATATTCTGAAGATTTTCGATGTCAAATACTTCATAGGAATGGTTTTTCAAGAAAAGTTTTTGAAATTTGTGTTCGAAATATTTTTTTGAAAACGAGTAGGAGATATTTCTTCCTACCAAACCTAATTTTACTGATTTTTCCATAATTCAAAGGTAATAAAAAAGGCTGGAAATTCTTCCAGCCTTGCAATGATTTGTATCAAGTTTATTCTACTACAAATTTCTGAGCATTATCATCAAATTTTGCAAAATAAATTCCTTTTGGTAAGTTTTTAAGAACTAAGTAATTTTTATTCAAAAAGGGTTTTTCTGCCACTTGAACTAAAACTCCGCTTGTGTTGTAAATCTCTACTTTTTTAATTTTACTTAAATTTTCACTTTTAACAAAAAGCATGTTGTTCTTAATAGGATTCGGATAAATGCTGAATTTGTTAGATTTTATTTCTGAGGTAGCTAAATCGTTATAGCAAGTCCAACTTAAATCATCAAAAGCCACTCTGTTAGAGGTTGTGCTATTATTTTGTATGCTAATCGTTACATTTCCTGAAACATTGATGTTTGAAATGGTAGTGGTAGTTACAGTGTCTGAGTATGGGATTGTTCCTTTTTCAACACCATTAATAAATAATTTAAAACTTCCATTTGTTCCAGAGAATTTAAGTTGTGTAGTTACTGTTAAACTTCCTATTCCTCCTGAAATAGATGAAGAGCTTAATTTACCATTCTTTACCGTAATTGCTTTATTATTAATTGTTTGGTCTGATCTAGAATCCGTTGCTGTCCATGTAATTCCAGCGCTGGTCCAATTTATGGTTTCATAGGTATTAGGAGTTCCGCTAATTCCCTCGAAATTTTCTGTGCCACAAGTGGTATTATTGTTATTTCCACCGCCGCCAGTATTTTCTGTGGTAGTTCCAGTAGCAGTATTACTTTGATTGGATGTATTGCCTGCAGCGTCTTTGGCTTTTATAAAAAATGTATATGTTGTAGATGGATTAAGGCCTGTTACAGTTGCGCTATTTGTGGCCGAAGATGTTTTAAGTGTTCCATCAACATAAATGTCATATGCAGCAACTATAATGTTATCAGTGGAAGCTGTCCAAGATAAAGATATTGTGCTAGAAGTACTTCCCGTAACGGCTAGGTTTGTTGGTGTAGTAGGTGCTTCTGTGTCAGGAGTTGTAGTTCCCCATATTAAAGCAACATATTCTGGGTGGTCAATAAATGGGTTTCTATTGCCTTGGTATGCATATGCTGCATTGTTTCTGTCTATTTCTCTTTGAGAGACAGGGTCATTAGTGTGCCATTCTTTGAGAACCGCCAATTCCCAAGCTTCTACTCCAGGAAATGCAGAGTTTGTAAGTATATCATTTTCATTAAAGGTAGAAAGTTTAGATTCATATCTTGTAGCAAAATATAAAATCATTCTTGCAATATCTCCTTTAAATTCATCTATAGGTTCGAATACTGTTCCAGTATAATTAGGTGATGCACTGGTTCCTCTTTTAGATCCGTTGGCTGAAACAAAATTAGCAGTTCCTACTTTTCCAAAAGGAAAATTACTTCTATTTCCGTTTACTTTTCCATCAGTTGGTACAATGTGATGAATATCCGAAACCATAGGAGACGCAGAATTAAAATATCCTTGTGGAAAAACGTGCTCTCTGTTATAGCAGTCACCTTCTACTTTATAGCTACCACATTGTTTAGAGCCATGTTGATAGACATAAGGGTCAGTTCCTTTAGGATTTTCTGAATATATGTCTAAAACTGAACCGTCTTTTTCGTAGTAATTGTCAGTATCTGTCGAGGGATATCCGTTGTACAAATTGTCGTAGGACTTCGTCTGATGACCATTTGTAATAATTTGGCTTAATTTTGTTTTTAATGCAGCGCCAGTTAGGCCAGCTGCTCCGTCATAGTAACCTGTAGGTATCTGTGCGAAAATGTTTGCAACAGAAAATAGTAATCCTACAATTAGTAAAGTTTTAATCTTCATAATGTTAAAGTAATAAAAAGGGACACAAAGTTATAATAATTATCAATAAGATAATTAATTATTTTCAATAATGTTCTCTTTATTAATTTTTGAGAAGATCCAAGAAACAGAAATACCAAAGAAAAGTCCTATTAAAGCCACATAGAAATAATTAGGCCAGAAAATTTTTACAGGGAAAGGTAATGTTTCAGTAGCTTTGAAAATGCCAGTTTGTATTTGGACAACACAAATAATCGTCCCCAAAATCAAGCCCGAAATCACTCCAAACAGTACAATAAGTAAACCAGTATTGAAATAAGTCTTTCGTAAATCACTAATCGTAAAACCTAAAGAAATCAATGATTTAGCTTGGTCTTTTTTGTCGAGTTGAAGAATAATAATAGCACCTGCAAGGTTAAATGTAGTAATGAAAATTACCAAAGCAAAGATGAGGTAAATCATCAGTTTTTCGGTGTTAATCATTTTCCAGAAGGCAGCGTTTTCTTCTGCTTTTGTTTTTATGGTGATTTGATTGCCGAGTTTTTTTTGTAAATTTTCTTTTACAGCGTCTGCTTTTTCAGGATTTTTTAGTTTTATGGCAATTTCGTAAGCAGAATTTTTAGGCAAGTTTAGTAACTCCGAAGTCAGTTCCAGCGGAGCGATAATGTAATTGTTCAATTGGTCATTTCCAGGGAAAATTCCAGTAACGTAAATATCTTTTTTGTTGAAAATATCTTCTTCTTTATTGATGATTCCTTTGCCTGGTTTTGGCATAAAAAGAGTTGCTACGTTTACATCATTAGCTACGGGAATTGCCAATCTGTTGTTCAGTTGAGCTTCCATAATCACTTCATTCATAAATTTAAATGAAGGATAACTTCCGTAGAAAATATTTTTGTCAATAGGGTTTACTTTTACATAAGCAGAGTCTACGCCTCTTATGTAAGCAATTTCTCCTGTGTTTTTGTAATCGATATATACTTTTTCTTCAATCATTTTAGAAAAATGACTGATTTCGTTTTCAGATTTCAGGGTAGAAGTTACTTTTTGAATATTAGGAATAACTTTTCCTTGAGTGCTTTTCAGCGTAAGATCAGCATGAAGGTTAGAAATAAAATCTTTGTTGAGGTCTTCTAATCCAGAAAAAACCGAAATAATAATAAACATAGCGGCTACCGCAACCATCATAGCAAAAGCAGCCAATCCTGTAATAAAACTTACAGCTTGGCTTCCTTTTTTAGCAATGAGATATCTTCTCGCGATATAAAAAGCGGTATTTCCTTTGGCCATTTTTTATAAAATAGGATTGTCTCCTAGACCTTTTAGTTCTTTTTCTATACGTTCTACATCATCTAATGTAGTGTCTAAATAGAAATTAAGTTCAGGAATAATTCGCACTTGTTTTGCCATTTTCTGACCAATAAAATTTCTGTAGAAAGACTTATTTTCGTCTATCTCCTTCATAATTGGCGTTCTAAATTCTTGCGGAAAGATGCTCAAATAAATTTTAGCAATGCTTAAGTCAGCCGTTACCTTTACATCAGAAACGGTAATTAGAAAATTTTGTTTGCTCTCTGAAGCGAGTTTTCTAAAAAGTTCAGCAAAATCTTCTTGAATAATCTGTGCTACTTTTCTTTGTCTGTTACTTTCATTCATGTTGCAAATTTAGTATTTTTGTTTGAGATTTTGGGCGTGTCCTTTTCTTTTTGCCAATCGCAAGGTCTTGACCATAAAAAGAAAAGGTCGGTATTCGGCTCCCACTTTTTTCTAAATTTTTTATCAAAACCTATGCCTTTGCAATAAAAATTTAGAAAAAGAGTTCCGCCTACTCCCTCACGCAAACTAAGATTTTAATAGAAATTAAGTAAAAAATTACCACATCATCATGAAAATAGAACACTTAGGAATCGCCATTAAAAGTCTAGAAACATCAGACAATCTTTTTGCAAAACTTCTTGGGAAAAGCAACTATAAACAAGAATCGGTAGAAAGAGAAGGTGTAACTACCTCTTTTTATCAATTAGGAGAAAGCAAAATAGAACTTTTGGAAGCCACCAATCCAGAAAGTCCTATTGCGAAGTTTATCGACAAAAAAGGAGAAGGAATTCACCATATTGCTTTCGGAGTAGAAGATATTAGAGCAGAAATAGAAAGATTAAAAGAAGAAGGTTTTGTTTTTATCTCCGAAGAGCCAAAAGATGGCGCAGATAATAAGTTGGTGGTTTTCTTACATCCTAAGTCTACAAATGGAGTTTTGGTAGAATTGTGTCAAGAAAAACCTTAATTTTTTTTTGAATTTTCCGAAAAAATCTTACATTTGCACACCCAATTGAAATAAAGATATTTTATCATAAATATTTGGCCTTGTAACTCAGTTGGTTAGAGTAGCTGACTCATAATCAGCAAGTCCTTGGTTCGAGCCCAAGCTGGGCCACAAAATCCTCAGAATTTCTGAGGATTTTGTTTTTTTAAGAGAATTTTTTTTTCAACCTTAAATGTAATAAAATTTGTTACAATTAAAAATTTTTATATCTTTGCAACATAAATGAACAATACTCGATTTTCCACAGCGCTTCATATTATGACTATTCTTGGTTCTAAACCAGAAGAATGGCATACTTCTGATTGGTTAGCTGGAAGCATCAATGTAAATCCTGTAATCGTAAGAAAAGAAATATCTGTGCTTAGAGAAGCAGGTTTGGTAGAGAGTAAAAAAGGTAAAGAAGGCGGCACTAGATTAGGGAAAAACCTCAACCAAATTACGATTGCCGAAATTTACAATGCCGTAAAAAACTCAGAGGTTTTAGGTAAAAAAAATCAACATCCTAATCCGAAATGTGAAGTAGGAAAAGTGATTAATCAGCATTTGGATCTTCTTTTTTCTGAAACAGATATGGTAGTGGTGAATTTCTTAAAAGAAAAATCTTTGAAAAATTTTATAGAACAATTCAAATAAAATTTTTTAAGCATAAATGTAACATAAATTATTACAATTTAAATTATATAAAAATGAAAAAAGTCGCAGTCATTGGTGCAACAGGTTTTGTTGGCACTCAAGTAGTAAAAGAATTAGCAAATAGAGGATATTTTGTAAATGCTTTGGCTAGAAATACTTCTAAAATCGAAGAATCAGAAAATGTAAAAGCAGTAACTGCAGATATTTATAATACAGCTGAATTGTCAGAAATCCTAAAAGGAAATGATGCGGTGATTAGTACTTTCAACCCAGGTTGGACGAATCCAAATATTTTTGAAGATTTCTTAAAAGGAGCAGAAAGCATCGAAAAAGCGGTAGAAGAATCTGGTGTAAAAAGATTTATTACTGTTGGTGGAGCAGGAAGTTTATATATTGCTGAAAACCTTCAATTAATAGATACTCCAGAATTTCCAGCGGAGATTAAACCAGGCGCAGAAGCAGCCAGACAATATTTAGAAATGATTAAAAAGAATGAGAAGCTAGATTGGACATTCTTTTCTCCAGCCATAGAAATGCATCAAGGAACAGCAGGAGTTAGAAAAGGAACCTATAGAACAGCGCTAGAAAATCCTGTTTTTGATGAAAGCGGTAGAAGTGTTCTTTCTGTAGAAGATGTAGCAGTAGCTCTGGTAGACGAATTAGAAAATAATCAGTTTGTGAAGCAAAGATTTACTGCGGCTTATTAATTCAATAAAACTATTATAAAACTGATTCTTTAATTAGAGTCAGTTTTTTTATTGGTATTCGTCTCTTATTTCTTTACTTTTAGCAAAACAAACTGGCGAAGAATTTTCATTGATAATGATTTCCTTCTTTTCGGTTGAATTCTTTTTTTTAGACTTCTCTTTAGCTTTTTTAGGAACTTTGTCTTTTTTCATGACCCAAAATTTTCACTAAAGTTAAATAAAAAAAGCATCCAATCAAGTGGATGCTTTCTTCAAATTTTATATTTCGATTTTTATAAATTCAGAAATAATTTAGGGTTTACAGGTGTATTGTTCTTATGAACTTCGTAATGCAAATGTGGACCGGTGCTTCTTCCAGAATTGCCAGATTGTGCGATTACTTCTCCTGCTTTTACACTTTGGTTGGCTTTTACATTAATTTTAGAAAGGTGAGCGTAAAGCGTTGCTAAACCATTACCATGACTGATGATTACACAGCTCCCGTAACCACTTTTTTGACCTGCAAAAATCACTTTTCCAGTAGCAGTACACATTACATCGCTACCATAACTTACGCCATAATCTATTCCTTTGTGGAATTGCATTTGGTCTTTTTCAGCAGGAGCAGCGTTTTTTGATGCTACGTTAACGTTGCTTTTGTTGATTACATTTCCAGCGCTGTCTTTTTCTATTTTTTCAGATGAAATAGCAAGAGGTCTTGCAGAAGCGAGTAGGATTTTCTTAGACGGAATAGGATTTTTTCTCATCCCAAAATTAGAAGAAAGAAAACCGTTATTTATTGGGTGACCAACTGGAACTTGCTGTAAACGTTTTTCTAATTCTACAAGATATTCAGAATATCTAGAACTTTGATTAGACAGATAAACCGAACTAGATAAGCTGTCTCTAGATAGTGCTTCTATACTTAGATTAGAGGCGTTTTTTGCCTTTAAATAATTGTTGATTGTTCTTACTGTATTGTCTACAGCGGCTAAATCATTTTTTAATTTAAAGAAATCTAAGCTGTCTTTTTGGGTGTTGATTTTTACTAAATTGACTTGATAATTTTTGTCATCTTTTTCTGAATATAATTTTGCAATAACAAAACTTTGCAGAAGGATAACGAAAAGAAGAGCGCCCATGAATAGCTGAACATTCTTCTTTTTTATAAAAAATTTCTTCATTACTTTTTTCTCAGTTTTTCAATTTTTAGCGACGCCAAAATTAATTAAAATATTTTAAATCAATGTTTTTGCTCATCCAAAAACGATGAATTATGATAAAAATTATGCCAAAGTATTGTTAATAAAAGTATAAATTTGTTAAAAATAATTGATTATTATTGCTTTTATTATACTTGAAACTCAGTAGGTAAAGTCAATCTGTGAAATCTATTTTTGTTAATATGATTTTTTTAAGGTTTAGCTTCTCACTATAATTTGTATCTTTGTTTTTCTACCAAATTTTTTAAAATGGCTAAAAAGAAAGGCAAAGAATTGCCAACTGTTGGGGTTGTAGGAAGCGGCAGTTTCGCTACGGCAATTGTAAAAATGCTATTAGAAAATGCGAAATTGGTGCATTGGTGCGTAAGGAATGAGTTTGTAAAAGGAGCTCTAGAATTGCGCGGCCATAATCCTAATTACCTTACTGCGGTTGCTTTTGATATAAAAAAACTGAAAATCACTACAGATATTAATGAGTTGGTTTCTGCTTGTGATATCGTAGTTTTGGCAACTCCTTCTATCTATCTTGCAGATGCAATAGAAAAAATGACTTGCGATTACGAAGGAAAATTATTCGTTTCTGCAATCAAAGGGATTGTTCCTAAACATAATGATGTAGTAGCACATTATTTAAGAGATGTTTTTAAAATTGGTTTCAGAAGTCAAGCGGTAATTGCAGGACCTTGTCACGCAGAAGAAGTGGCGATGGAAAGATTGTCTTATCTTACCATTGCAGCAGCAGAAAAAGAACATATTGATGCGCTTAGAGAACTTTTTACTTCGGATTATATCAAAGTAAGCTGTTCCAAAGATATTCTAGGCAATGAATACAGTGCTATTCTTAAAAATATTTATGCTATTGCAGCAGGAATTGCAAGTGGATTAGGTTATGGTGATAACTTTAATGCGGTTTTGGTTTCTAATGCGATTAGAGAAATGGAATTGTTTTTAGATGCAGTCTATCCAGAGCATAGAGAAGTGAATGATAGTGCATATTTGGGAGACTTATTGGTAACGGCTTATTCGCTTTTTTCTAGGAATAGAAATTTAGGAAATCTTATTGGTAAAGGATACACTGTGAAATCTGCGGTACAATCTATGAGCATGGTTGCAGAAGGGTATTACGCCACTCGCGGAATTTACGAAATTGCTTACGAAAAGAAACTGAAAACGCCAATCATCAACACAGTTTTCAGTATTTTATATGAAGGAAAAGATGCCGAAAAACAATTTAAAAAATTAACGGAAAAATTAACGTAAAATTAATGGTGCTAAAGCCTTATCGCTTTTTTCAAAATTCATTAACTTTACCACACTTTCTAATTTTCATACAATGACAACTAAATACGAACAAATTTCTAGTTCACTTTTTATCAAAAATCGTAAAAAGTTTGTAGAAAAAATGCAGCCTAATTCTTTGGCTATTTTTAATTCTAATGACATCTATCCAGTAAGTTCAGACTCTACCATGCCTTTTGCGCAACACAGAGATATTTTTTATCTGAGCGGAGTAGATCAAGAAGAAAGCATTTTGTTGATTTTTCCTGATGCTTACAATGAAGAACACCGCGAAATTCTTTTCTTAAGAGAAACCAATGAACATATCGCTGTTTGGGAAGGCGAAAAATTAACCAAAGAAAAAGCAACTGAAGTTTCTGGAGTAAAAACAGTACTTTGGTTATCAGATTTTGATAGAATTTTCTATAATCTGATGAACGAAGCCGAGAATATTTATCTCAATAGAAACGAGCATTATAGAGCGGTTTTAGAAGTGCAAACTCGTGAAGACAGATTCATCGAAAGAGTAAAAAGAGAGTTTCCGCTTCATAAAATTTTAAGAAGTAATCCTATTCTTCAGCATTTGAGAAGCATCAAAGAGCCAGAAGAAATAGAATTATTACAAAAAGCATGTAACATTACCGAAAAAGGCGTGAGAAGATTGCTTTCTTTCGTGAAACCTGGAGTTTGGGAATACGAAATTGAAGCAGAACTCATGCACGAATTTTTGAGAAATAGAAGTAAAGGTTTTGCGTATACGCCAATTATTGCAAGTGGCGAAAACGCAAATGTACTGCACTATATTGCCAATAATATGCAATGTAAAGATGGAGATTTAATTTTACTAGATGTAGGTGCGGAATATGCTAATTATTCATCTGACCTTACCAGAATGATTCCTGTGAATGGTAAATTTACAGCGAGACAAAAAGAGATTTATAATGCAGTTTTAGACATGAAAAACTTTGCGACTTCTCTTTTAGTTACTGGAAACAACTGGTACGATTATCACAAAGAATGTGGAGAATTCTACACGTCTAAATTCTTAGAATTAGGACTTCTTGACAAAGCTGATGTTCAAAACCAAGATAAAAATTGGCCAGCTTACAAAAAATACATGATGCACGGAACGTCTCACCATTTAGGTCTTGATACACATGATTACGGAATTTTAAAAGATAAATTTGTGGAAAATATGGTGTTTACCGTAGAACCTGGAATTTATCTTCCTGCAGAAGGTTTCGGGGTGAGAATAGAAGATGATATGGTCATTCAGAATTCTGGACCTGCTTTTAATCTGATGAAAAACATTCCGATTGAAGTAGAAGAAATAGAAGAATTGATGAATTCTTAAAAAATATTAAGGTGTTTCTAAGTCAGAAACACCTTTTTTTATGATTTAAAGAAATTAATTAAATCCATGTAATTTTTTTGATTCACGCCATGTCCGTTCATGTATTCTCTAAAAGTGAAAAATGCACCCAGTTCATACAAGAAATCTGCTGCTTTTCTTCCCCAATCTAATGGGATTACAGCGTCTTCGGTTCCATGAGAAATAAAAAATCTAAGATGCTGAATTTCTTTTTTGCCTTTAATGTTTTTAAGGATTTTAGGTTCTGGATAAGCACTTAAACAAGCTATTTTATTGAAAAATTCCGGGTAAGTAAGCGTCATAGCATACGTAAGAATTCCGCCTTGTGAAAATCCCATCATATTGGTTTTTCCTTCTAACTGATAATGATGTTTTAGGTTGTCAATAGATTTCATAATCGCTTTCATAGAATCTACCGCCTGTTCTACATCTATAAATTTTTCAGCATCGTTAAAATCAATGTCGTACCAAGAAAAACCATTGTAGTCGGTCATTTTTGGAGCTCTATAACTCACGATAATCCAATCTTCTGGTAAATCATGACGAAAAGAAAATAAATCTTCTTCATTACTTCCATAACCATGAATCATCACCAAGAGTTGAGAATTTGGCGTAATATTTTCGGGTTCTCTTACGATAAATTGTAAATCCATATTGCAAAGATAATTTTTTAAATTTTGATAAGGAGCAAGACGTTTTGTAAATTCTTTCAAGTTCAGTCCAGCTTTCCGCTACAATCTTTTTTCAAGAAAAAAGGATTTACGCTTCAATCTGGGCTATAAACTGGCTTCCGTTTCTTTTCACTTTACCAATATTTTGCCAAATAAAAAAAAACTGACACAAGGTCAGTTTTATAAATTATCAAAATTATTTTTCTAGATGAATGAAAATGGACATTGCGTTCCTACGGAACGAAAAATCACCTAATTATCGCATCATCACATCGCCAAATTATCGCATCAAAATCCCCACTTTTACCATACAAGTTTTCATTTTTTGGTAAGTTCTTTCAATGTCATGGTCTAAACCAATTGAAAATCTAATCAATCCATCAGAAAGTCCCATGGAAATTCTCTCTTCTTCAGGAATTTCAGATGAGGTAGAACTTCCGCTGCAAGAGAATAATGTTTTGTAAAAACCTAAACTTACAGCAAGGTAACCCAAGTTTTCCTGTTGCATCATTTCCATTAATTCATTGGCTTTGTCTACGGTTCCAGCGTCTAAAGTTAATAACCCGCCAAAGCCATATTCTTGGTGCATCATAGACTTCATGAGTTCATGATTTCTGTGAGATTTTAAACCAGGATAATTTACTTTCAGACCGTCTTTTTCGAATCTTTCGGCGAGATAAATTGCGTTTTCGCTGTGTTTTTTCATTCTGATGTGCAAAGTTCTTAGGTTTTTCAAAATACTTGCCGAACGAAAACTGTCCATAGTTGGACCGAGAAGCATACAACTTCCGTTATTTACATTTTTAGTATCGTCTATAAATTGTTGAGAAGCGCAATAAACGCCGCCCACTGTATCGCTGCTTCCGTTAATAAATTTTGTTAAACTGTGAATCACAATATCTGCACCTAATTGTATAGGCGAAATCTGCAACGGAGAAAATGTATTGTCTACAATTAATTTTAAATTATGTTTTTTACAAATTTCAGATAGTTTTCTCAAGTCTGCTACTTCCAATAAAGGATTGCTTACGCTTTCGCAATAAATCACCTTCGTATTAGGTTTGATGGCGTTTTCTATCGCTTCAAAATTATTAATGTCTACAAAGCTTGTCTCAATGTTAAAAGGAGGCAGGAAGTTTTTTAAGAATGCGTAAGTTCCACCATAAATCGTTCTTGCTGAAACAATGTGGTCGCCACTTTTACAAATTTGAAGTAGGGTAGAAGTAATCGCGCCCATTCCAGATGCAGTAACATTCGCCGCTTCTGTTCCTTCCATTTTTGCTAACGCTTGAGCTAAATATAAATTCATCGGAGATGAATGTCTTGAGTACAAATAGCAACCTTCTGCATTGCCTTCGAAAGTATCGAACATGGTTTTTGCAGATAAAAAAGTGTAGGTAGAACTGTCAGAAATTGAAGGGTTTACTCCACCAAATTCCCCGAAATATTGTAAGTCTTGAATTGCATTTGCTGCATCGAAATTTTCCATAATATTTAATGTTAATGTAAGAAATTTTCCGTCCTTTAGGATTGAGGAAAAGAAAATTTCTGGTAATAAAATTCTAATAATTCCAACTTTTTTACAATGATTATTTTTAATTATAGAAAATAAATCTACTTAAATTTAAATTATTAGAAAAATTTATGATTATATTTGATTTTTGTAAACTTTTTCCAAAAAATAATCTATGGAACTCGACTCAATTGATAAAAAATTGCTCTACTTTCTTCAGGAAGATAGCAAACAAACAACTAAAGAATTGTCTCACAAGTTAGATTTGTCTGTGACAGCAGTTTATGAACGCATCAAAAAATTAGAAAAGCAAGGTGTTATTTCTAAATATGTAGCGCTGATTGATAAACATAAAGTGGAGAAAAATTTCATCGTGCTCTGTCATGTGAAATTAACGCAACACAAAAAAGAATACGTGTTACAGTTTGAAAAAGAGATTATGACTTTGCCAGAAGTAACGGAATGTTTTCACGTGAGTGGCGATTACGATTATATCTTAAAAATCTGTGTAAAAAACATGGAAGAATACCGAGATTTTATGGTTAAAAAACTCACTACTTTACAACATATCGGCTCTACACACAGTTCTTTTATGATTGCCGAAGTGAAAAATACTACAACGATTGAGGTGTAGAAAAACCTTCAAGGATTCAAAATCCTTGAAGGTTTGGTTAGAGAAAAAAAACACGCAAATCTCTGCGTGTATTCTATTTTGTAAATTTTAGATTTCTCTTTTTGGAGTGGCCATCACTCGGTTCATTTTAATCCAACCTAATTTCTCTAAGAGCAACATAATCATGTAAGTCACATCTATTTCGTGCCATCTCACGCCACCGAAATTAGCTCTTCCCCCGAATTTATGATGATTGTTGTGATAACCTTCGCCAAGCATTAGCCAATCAAAACGGAATAAATTTTTAGAAGTGTCGTTCACTTTGAAATTTACATAACCGTAAATGTGACCAAACCAATTGATAATCATTCCGTGAATTGGAGCCATTAAAATAGCGATAGGTAATAATAGCCAATGCCACCAATATTCAGCAAAAATAATAAAGAAGACGGTGTAGAAAGCTCCCCAACCAATTCTTGAGTACCATGAACTGGCAAACTTATCGAATGATTTCCATTGAGGAACGTTTTTCGTGAATTTTTCTTCAATGGCAATTTTTTGCTTATTGATTTGTTGGTAAACATTTTTCGTTCTCCACATCATTGCCAGTGGATTTGGGTCGTATTTTGGAGAATGCGGGTCTTTTTCTGTATCGGCAAAAGCGTGATGCATTCTGTGCATTACACCATAACCATACGCTGAAAGATAATTAGAACCTTGGGTAATCCAAGTAAGAATAAAACACAGTTTTTCACCAAATTTAGACATGGTGTAAGTTTGATGCGCTGCGTAACGATGAAGGAAAAAAGTTTGAAAAAATAGTCCTGAATACCATAGGACGATGATGAAAATAATAATAACCATTAATAAGAATTTATAAAGGCACAAATGTAGACATTTGAAAACCGAATGATAACAAAAAACACGCTCTAGAGCGTGTTTTATAATTTATTTAACTATGCAAAGCGTTGTAAATTTAATTTTAGACCGCTTTTACAATAAAATATTGTTTTTTACCTTTTTGAAGGAGTAAAAATTTACCGTCAATTAAATCTTTTTCGGCAGCTACGAAATCGTCTTTTACTTTTTCTTTGTTTACAGAAATAGCATTTCCTTGTAATTCGCGTTTTGCTTCGCCTTTAGATTTTAGGAAACCAGATTTTTCTGATAATAAATCGATAATGTTGCTTCCTAAAACGTTTGATTTTGCTACTTCAGCTTGCGGAACTCCATCAAAAATCTGTAAGAATAATTCTTCGTCTAAGCTTACCAAATCTTCGGCAGTACTTCTTCCGAAAAGAATTTCAGAGGCTTTTAATGCCTTTTCGTATTCTGCTTTTCCATGAACCCAAACTGTAACTTCTTCAGCTAATTTTTTCTGCAATTTTCTCTCGTGTGGAGCAGTTTGGTGTTCTTCAACCAAAGCTTCTATTTCTTCTTTTGGTAAGAAAGTATAGTATTTAATGAATCTTTCAGCATCTACATCAGAAGAATTTAACCAAAATTGGTAAAATTTATACGGAGAAGTTCTTTTGGCGTCTAACCAATAATTTTCTCCCGCTTCAGATTTCCCGAATTTAGAACCATCAGCTTTTGTAATCAACGGAACAGTTAATGCATAAGCTTCACCTTGTGCTTTTCTACGGATTAATTCTGTACCTGTGGTAATGTTTCCCCATTGATCAGAACCTCCCATTTGTAGTTTTACACCGTTATTTTTGTATAAATGTAAGAAGTCGTAACCTTGTAATAATTGGTAGGTAAATTCTGTAAAACTCATTCCGTCAACTCCAGCTTCGCCAGAGAAACGTTTTTTCACAGAATCTTTCGCCATCATATAATTTACGGTAAGGTGCTTCCCTATATCACGCACGAAATCCAGAAAGGTAAAGGTTTTCATCCAATCGTAATTGTTTACCAATTCCGCTTTATTTGGTTCGTTTCCTTCAAAATTTAAAAATCTGGAAAGTTGCCCTTTTATACAATCTACATAATGATTAAGCGTAGCTTCGTCTAATAAATTTCTCTCCGAAGATTTACCAGAAGGGTCGCCAATCATACCTGTTGCACCACCAACCAGAGCAATAGGTTTATGACCGTGTTGCTGAAAATGTGCCAAAACTTTTATCGGAATTAAACTCCCAATGTGAAGTGAATCTGCGGTAGGATCAAAACCAATATAAGCAGTCGTCATTTCCTTATTCAGTTGTTCATCCGTTCCGGGCATCATATCAGCGTACAAACCGCGCCATTTTAGTTCTTCAATAAAAGCGTTCATTTTCTTAAAAATTTTGAATGGCAAAGATAGGAAATTTGCGCGAAGTAGGAAGTTGGAAGTTTTTTAGATTTTAAATTCTTAATTAAATAAAAATCCCACATTGTGAAAATGTAGGATTTGTGATTTGATATGAAAATATTTTAAAGATTTGGAATAAGTCTCCAAATGTCAAAATTATCCCAACTTCTTTTTGTATCGCTATTTCCAGCATTTGAACTGAAATAGATAGATCCATCAACTCCAAAAGATGGTGTAGCATTCCAGGTATTTCCTGTGGTAAGTTGTTTTACATTTCCTCCATTTACATCCATCAAGAAGATATGAGATGAGATTTGTGTTCCTGATTTATTTTTTTCTCGTTTACTGAATACAATCCATTTTCCGTCTGGCGCGTATTTAGGATGAACATAATCAAAATCTCCACTAGTTAGTTGAGTTTGCTGACCAGTTTCCAGATTGTAGATGAAAATTTGAGAAAAGTTACCCACTTTTTTACTAAAGAGGAACTCTTTATTATTTGGGTGTGGATTCGGAGAATCTCCAGCTCCTAATAACGTAAAATTTAATCCGCTAGGATCCATAGTGCAAAGTTGATAGTCTGTTCCTATTTTAGTGCTAAATAATATTTTATTAGTTGCTTTTAAAAAAGAAGCAGAATAATCATCATCACCATTAGAATTAGCAGACACATAATTTATTCCTCCTTGGTCAATTCTGGATTTTGCAATTACTGGTTTAGAAGGTACAGCATAAGTAAAGTAGAATCCTTTACTGTCTGCCATCCAAGAGGGGAACATGCAACCTTCTGTAAGTAGTGGAGTAGTTCCTTGTGTGCCAATAGTTTTAAGATCTATGTGAGATCTTTTAGAGCCAGTTTGGCTAGGGTCTATCGTGTGGTATAGTAATTTTTTTCCGTCTGGACTAAGAACTGGAAAGAAATTTTGTAAATTATCATCAGTTACTCTTGTAAGTTCCTTAGCATCTGGAGTAACTGCTGGAGCTAGGTCTACTTGAATAATACTAGTCATTTTTTTTGCGCCACAATTGTGGAGAATCAGCGAAAAAACGAGTATGCTAAAAGCAATTTTAAAAAAAATAATTTTCTTCATAGTCTTTTGTTTAAATGTTTTTTTATTTCTAAGTAATTTAATTTGTTCTTACTGGTCCTGCAGCACTTCCAGATGAATTGTTAGGATTGTTTTTGTTAGAGTTGTTTTTCATTTGCTCATTGAGCATATTTAAATAATTACTTCTTTGGTTCACACTGTTTTGTGGCACAGCACAATTTTGTAAACAGGTAATTATTAAGTATAACGCAAGTGATAGTTTTAAGGAATTGAGGATTTTCATACTTGTTGTTTTATTTTGATAGAAAAATGAGAATTAAGTAGAATTAAGATATAATTTTCACAAAGTTGGCTGTTTTGATTTCAAAAAAAAATACCTAATAGTAGGTATTTTTATAATTAATTTTTCACTAATAAGACAATTTTATTATATTTATATTAAGTTTATTGTTTTTATATTGATTAATTATTATGTTTTTTATTGAAATGGTGATTGGGTTTCATTTTTAATTTCGAATATATAATTTAAAGTTTTTATACATCACGACTATGGCAAAAGAAATAATTAAATTTGATGTCATGAGAAAAACTTGGAATAAAATTTCAAAATTTCATGATGGTTTAGACGGTTCTAATTTTGAGCTTGAAGTATATAAAAAAATGTTTAATTTGTTTCATTTTGGGCATTACTATTACTATATTTTCAATGCTGCTACTGCAACTATAGAATGGATGAGCGAAGAAGTTAAGGATGTTTTAGGTGTTTCTGAACCCATTACTGCAGAATATATTTTTGAAAATATTCATCCTCAAGATAGAAAACGATTTATAGAACATGAGCATGCTGTTACGAAATTTTTTGAGCAATTGCCTCCAGAAAAAGTACTCAAGTATAAAGTAACTTATGATTATCGTTTAAAAGATTTTTTTGGGAACTATAAATGGATTCTTCAACAAGTTGTAACCATTCAGAGTGATGAAAATGGAGCGGTGATAAGAACTTTAGGAGTTCATACCGATATTTCATATTTAAAAAGAGATAATAAACCCTCGGGACTTTCTTTTTTAGGATTAGAAGGAGAGCCTTCGTATTATAATGTTGCTGTAGATAGGCTTATTTTTATTCCTTCTGATGAAATTTTCACTTCTAGAGAAAAACAGATACTCGAACTCGTTGTACTAGGCAAAAGTTCAAAAGAAATCTCACAAAAATTACATATTTCAAAGTATACAGTAGATACACACCGAAAAAACATTCTTGCAAAATCTGGTTGTGAAACAGTTCCAGAGCTTATTGCAAAAGCTATTCAGGAATCTTGGGTGTAATTTTATGAGCACACGGTTCTGTATTTATTCACTTTCAGACACGCTTTCCGCACTCGCTTTTTAATTTTTTTTGCCAACGCTCAATCCTCAAAAAAATTAAAAGAGCTCAAACAATGCTCCAATCGTGGCTAAAATTCACGGGCAGTTTTTCTTTTCAATTTTCTTAAAGTTTGTTTATTCAAACCTTCCAGGATTTTAAATCCTTGAAGGTTTAATTAATTTGAGAACAATCGACGCTCGTGAAGTTTATATTGAGCTTATCGAAATGCTCGCGCCAGAAAAATTAAAAAACGGTTCCAGAGGAACCAAATGTGTGTAATAAAAAATTACTAACAAAATTAAAGCGTTCCGTAGGAACGCAATGTTTTTTAGCATTATTAAGACATAACGTTCCTACGGAACGCAACAGCCAATACAAAATAATTTCTATTACACAAATATCGTTCCTATGGAACGATTTTTAAACTAGAAAATTTTACGTTTTCAACTTTGAAAATAACCGACGCTCGTGAAGTTTATATTGAGCTTATCGAAATGCTCGCGTCATAAATCTTATAGACAAAATCTAATCATTTTTTACTTGGCTCTTTTTATTTGGCTCTTACAAAATCCTTATCTTTGCATTTGCAATGGAAAAACCAGAACTTTTACAGCTCATCTTTTTGGCTAAAGAGAAGAATCAGAAAGCACAAACGAAACTGATTAATCAATTTTGGACAGACGTTTTTTCTTTTGTGATGAAAAAAGTTCATGATGAAAACGCCGCAGATGAATTGACGGTTTCGGTGTTTTCTAAAGTATTGGCAAAATTAGATTTGTATGATGAGAATTTTCAGTTCAAAACTTGGGTTCTTACCATCGCTCAAAACACAGTAATTGATTATTGGCGTAAAAAAAATCGAGAAACCGAAGAAACAATGGACGGTTTTCAGGATTTTAAAAATCAATTCGAAAAATCTCCTGAAGAAATTATGATTTCTGTGCAGGAAGAGAAAAAAATCATTGATGCAGTTGCCAAAATGGATCACAATTATCAAAAAATTATCCATTTGAGATTTTTTGAAGAAAAAACCATCAAAGAAATTGCAGAAGAACTCAATCTTTCTGTTGCCAATACCAAAGTAAGAATTATGAGAGCCAAAAAAGTTTTGGCAGAATTGTTAAACGAAAACGAGTAAAATCTCTCGCTGATTATACCAGATTGAGCAGATGAAAATCAGCCGAATCAGCTTAATCTGCGAGAAAAATTTTAGATATTTATGGAAAATCAAATTCAAGATACCACTACCAATAAACCAAAATGGATTCGAGTAAAACTTCCTACAGGAAAAAATTACAGAGAACTCAGAACATTGGTTGATAAATATAAACTGAACACCATTTGTCAAAGTGGTTCTTGTCCTAACATGGGAGAATGTTGGGGAGAAGGAACCGCCACTTTTATGATTTTGGGAAATATCTGTACCAGAAGTTGTGGATTCTGTGGTGTAAAAACAGGAAAACCGCTTGATGTAAATTGGGATGAACCCGAAAAAGTAGCACGTTCAATCAAATTAATGAAAATAAAACACGCCGTTTTGACTTCGGTTGATAGAGACGATTTGAAAGACATGGGTTCTATAATTTGGGCAGAAACAGTAAATGCAGTGCGCAGAATTTCTCCGGGAACGACTATGGAAACGTTGATTCCAGATTTTCAAGGAATTCATAAACACATTGATAGATTGGTAGAAGTAGCGCCAGAAGTGATTTCTCACAATATGGAAACCGTAAAAAGATTAACCAGAGAAGTGAGAATTCAGGCGAAGTACGAGCGTTCTTTAGAAGTTTTAAGATATTTAAAAGAAGCGGGACAAAACCGTACCAAAACAGGAATTATGCTCGGTTTGGGCGAAACGAAAGAAGAAGTTTTTGAAACCATTCAGGATGTGAGAAATGCGAATGTAGATGTAATTACGATTGGGCAATATCTTCAGCCAACTAAAAAACATTTGCCAGTAAAACGTTTCGTAGAGCTAGAAGAATTCGAAGAATACAGAATTTTCGCAGAACAGTTAGGTTTCCGTCATGTAGAAAGTTCACCTTTGGTGAGAAGTTCTTATCATGCAGAAAAACATATTCATTAATTGAGTTACGGGATTCGAGTTATGAGATTCGCATTTGGTAACTCGGAACTCGGAACTCGAAACTCGAAATTTTTATGAAAAACGCTGTCCTTATTACGATAGGAAACGAGGTTCTGTCTGGAACTACAGTAGATACTAACTCTAATTTTATTGCAAAAGAATTATCAAAAATTGGGATTTCTGTTTCGCAGATTTTTACCATTTCAGATGAAATAGAAATTATTAAAAATACATTACAATCTGCCTTTCAATTGACTGATTTGGTGATTACAACAGGCGGACTTGGCCCGACTAAAGATGATAAAACCAAGAAAGCTTTTTGTGAATTTTTCAATGATGAAATCGTTTATGATGAAGAAACTTTTCAGCATCTGAAAACCAGATTAGAACGCATTGGAAGGTTAGAAATCATCGAAAGAAACAGAGAACAAGCCATGATTCTTTCAAAAGCTAAAGTTTTCCAAAATCACAACGGAACTGCACCGAGTTTGATGGTAGAAGATAACGGCAAAATAGCGATTTGTCTTCCCGGTGTTCCTTATGAAGTGAAACCTCTAGTGAAAGACCAAATTATTCCTTACTTACAAAAAGAATTTGAATCTAATTTTTTGAAAATTAGAACCGTTTCTGTGGTGAATTATCCAGAAAGTTTATTGTCTGATGCTTTAGAAGAATGGGAGCTGAATTTGCCTGAAAATTTTTCACTTTCGTATTTGCCAATCGCCAATAGAGTGAAGTTGAAATTAACGGCTTCAGGAAAGGATTTAGACGTTTTAGAAAATCAATTAGAAGAAGAGATTTCTAAAATAAGACCATTGCTGAAAGCACATATTATTTCTGAAAATGGTGATAAAATAGAAGAAATCTTACACGATTTTTTAATTTCTAGAAACTTGACGATTTCTACCGCCGAAAGTAGTACTGGTGGAGAATTATCACACTTAATTACAAGTGTTTCTGGAAGTTCTAATTACTTTTTAGGTGGAATTTGCACGTATCAAACGCAGAAAAAAACGGAAATTTTAGGTGTTTCACAAGATTTAATTCAAGAAAAAAGGGTGGTTTCTGCAGAAGTTGCTGAAGCGATGAGTTTGGGTTGCCAGCAATTATTTAAAACGGATGTTGCACTTTCTACCACTGGAGTTGCAGGACCTAATTCAGATGAATTTAATTCAGAAATCGGCACTGTTTTTTATTCGATAAGAGTAAAAGATTTTGAAAAGACTTTCAGATTGTATCTTCCTCATTTAGAGCGTAAAGATTTTATGAATTTTGTTTCGCAGAAAGTTTTGCAGGATTTAATTCAAATTTTAATTCAAGAAAATCTTTAAAAATCGCCTTTCTCATGTAATAAAATGGCGCAAACAATTGTTATATCTTTAAAATAATATAGAATGAAATCGCCATGATGAAAAAAAAAATCAAACATCAATGAATGTTCAGCGATTCCATAAGACCTTAAAAAAATAAATATCTATTTATGAAAAAAATAATTTTTAGTTTCCTAGTTCTTTTGGTTCAGGTAGCTTATTCGCAAACTTCCAAAAATTTTGGAGATTTCAGCGCAGTAAAGGTTTATGATAGAATTAGTGTAACCCTTGTAAAATCCAGCGAAAATAAAATTCAGGTAAAAGGTGATGATCCAGATGTGGAAATTGTCAATAAAAATGGGGAACTCAAAATCAGAATGATTCCTACTAAGCTTATGCAAGGCGACAAAGCTGAAGTGACTGTTTTTTATGAAGATATAAACGAAATTCAAGCTAGTCAAGGTTCTAAAATCACTTCTGATGTAACTATTGATAGCAAAATGCTCAGCATTACTTCCAACGAAGGTTCTACGCTAAATTTACAGGTGGACGTGAATTTATTAAACTCTAAAGCCAATTCTGGTGGAATTATTAATGTGTCTGGAACTGCCGAAATTCAAGATGTTTTGGTGAATTCTGGCGCACAATTTTACGGGAGAGATTTAGATTCTGAAACCGTTACCATCACTGCAAATGCAGGTGGATTTGCAGAAGTAAATGCCTCTAAAATCCTTAATGCCACAACTAGAGCAGGCGGAAATATAGACGTCTATGGTTCTCCAAAAGACAGAAATACCAAAAATGTTTTAGGCGGAAAGATCACTTTCAAATAAATAAATCGAAGCCAGAGTTTTAAACTTTGGCTTTTTTGATTTTAAAACGTAACAATTTCTTATAAATTTGTACTTATTCATCATTAATTAATCATATATACATGAAAAAAATATCAATCGCTGTGTTGGCTTTTTCAGGAATGCTCATTTTAGATTCTTGTGGCACTCAGAAACAAGCAACTACAGAACCTACATCTGCTCCAATCGAAGAATTAAAACCAGCAGAACTTCCAGAAAACGGAATTGCCATTGAACTGATGGACAAATCTGTTCGTCCGCAAGACGATTTTTACAACTATGTAAACGGAACTTGGATGAAAACGGCTCAGATTCCTGCGGATAAAGCAAGCTGGGGAAGTTTCAATGAATTAAGAGAGAAAACTGACCTTAATTCTCTTAAAATTTTAGACAATTTATTGAAAGAAACTTATGCTAAAGGAACTGAAGGTCAAAAAATTCAGGATATTTATGCTACTTACATGGATATGGATAAGCGTAATGCAGACGGAATTGCTCCTATTAAAGGTGATTTAGCGAAAATTGATGCCATTAAAACCATGGCAGATTTACAAAAATATTTAGTAGAAGCTACCAAAACTGGAGATAATCCATTTTATGGATGGGGAGTTTATGCAGACCTTAAAAATTCTACGGATAATGCAGTTTACATGGGAGATGTAAACCTTGGTTTAGGAAGAGATTATTATCAAAAAGATAATGAAGAAAACACTAAAACCATCGGTCAATACAAAGATTATTTAACCAAATTATATACAGTTTTAGGTTATAAAAATCCTGAAGTTGCTGCCCAAAAAGTAGTTGACTTTGAAAAAACTGCCGCTCAAACTTTAATCCCTAATGAAAAAATTAGAGATTCTAATCTTCAATACAATCCGAAGACGTTGTCAGAGTTAAAATCTTTAGTGAAAAATGTAGATTTACCATCTTATCTTAAAAACGCTGGTGTAAATACAGACAGAGTAATCATCGGTGAATTAGAGTATTATAAAAATTTAGATAAATTTTTGAATGCTAAAAATTTACCATTCATCAAAGATTTCTTAAAAGTGAAATTATTGAACGGAAGCGCTTCTGTTTTAGACCAAAAATTAGACGATTTACAGTTTGATTTCTACGGAAGAACTTTGAGTGGACAAAAAGAACAACGCGCGATGAACAAACGTGCACTTTCTACCATTAATGGTGTTCTTGGTGAAGCTTTCGGGAAATTATATGTAGATAAATATTTTACTGCCGAAGCAAAAGCAGAAATGATAACTTTAATTGATTATCTTAAAAAATCTTACGTTCAGCATATTTCTAATCTTTCTTGGATGAGTGATGAAACCAAAACGAAAGCTTTAGATAAATTATCAAAATTCACGGTAAAAGTAGGTTATCCAGATGAGTGGAAAGACTATTCTAAATTACAAGTGCTTTCTAAAAACGAAGGTGGAACATTATACGGAAATCTTAAAAACGTAGCAGATTGGGCTTATCAAAAAGAATTAGATAAAGTAGGAAAGAAAGTCGACAAAAAAGAGTGGGGAATGACTCCTCAAACGGTAAATGCTTACTACAACCCAGTAAATAACGAAATCGTTTTTCCAGCTGCGATTTTACAAGCGCCTTTCTTTGATTTCAAAGCAGATCCTGCCGTGAATTTTGGAGGAATCGGAGCGGTAATTGGTCACGAAATTTCTCACGGTTTTGATGATTCTGGTGCGATGTTCGATGGAGATGGAAACCTTAAAAATTGGTGGACTGATGCTGATAAAAAGAACTTCGAAGAAGCGACTAAAAAATTAGCAGAACAATACAGCAAATATGAGCCAGTAAAAGGAACTTTCGTAAATGGTTTATTTACCAATGGCGAAAATATTGCAGATTTAGGTGGAGTTGCTATTGCTTATGACGCACTACAAATGTACCTTAAAGACAAAGGAAATCCAGGATTAATCAGTGGTTACAACCAAGATCAAAGATTTTTCTTAAGTTGGGGAACCATTTGGAGAACTAAATCTACAGAAAAATACATGATTAATCAGGTGAAAACAGATCCGCATTCACCAGGTTTATACAGAGCTTTTGGTCCGTTGGTAAATGTAGAAGCATTCTACAACGCATTCGAAGTGAAAGAAGGTGACCAACATTATAAAAAACCAGAAGAAAGAATTAAAATCTGGTAAGAAACCAAATTTTTCTCAACATAAAAACCTCAAAACCACAGAATTTTCTGTGGTTTTTTATTATTTATGAAGTCTATTGAAACAAATTCAAATTTTTATCAACTAATCATAATAAAACTGATGATTTTATTAAATTTGAACAATTAATAATGAACTATATAAGTAATCGCCGTGCTGAAAAATACAAACATCAAAGAATGTTCAGCGATTGCATATGACCTTTAAAAAAAATAATAAATAACTTCATATGAAAAAGGAACCTTTTCTAGTGATGGCTGCAGCTGCTGTGCTTACAGTAAGTTCATGTGCATCACAAAAACAATTACCAGAAAACGGAATTGCTCTTCAATTTATGGATACTTCAGTTCGTCCACAAGATGATTTCTTCACTTATGTAAACGGAAACTGGGTAAAAACAGTAGAAATTCCTTCGGACAAAGCAAGTTGGGGAAGTTTTAATGAACTTCGTGAGAAAACAGACGAAAACTCTTTAGCCATTTTGAATAATATTTTGACAGAGAAATATGCAGAAGGAACTGAAGGCAAAAAAATTCAAGATTTATACTCTTCTTTCATGAATTGGGACAAGAGAAATGCAAACGGAATTAACCCAATTAAAGCAGATTTAGCAAAAATTGACGCGATAAAAACGGTAGCAGATTTACAAAAATATTTAGTAGAAGCTACACCAAATGGAGATAATATTTTCTACATGTGGAGAGTAGGAGCAGACCTTAAAGCGTCTAATGATAATGCAATTTATCTTGGCGGTCCAGCTTTAGGTTTAGGAAAAGATTACTATCAAAAAGAAAACGAAGCCAATACCAAAACTCTTGCAGAATACACCAAATATGTTTCGAGCATGTTGACTGTTTTGGGGTATCAAAATGCAAATGAAACTGCAGCTAAAATTGTAGATTTAGAAAAGAGATTGGCTAAAACTTTATTAACCAACGAAGAAGGAAGAGATGCCAATAAGCGTTACAATCCTAAAACTGTTTCAGAACTTTCTGGTTTGGTTAAAAATGTAGATTTAGCAGGATATTTAAATCAAGTTGGCGTAAAAACCGATAGAGTAATTCTTGGTGAACTAGGATATTTTAAAAACTTTGATGCTTTCGTAAACGAAGCGAATCTTCCATTGTTAAAAGATTACATGAAATACCACATGCTTTCTGGAAACGCAGGAGTTTTAGACAAAAAACTAGACGATATGCGTTTTGATTTCTACGGAAAATTCCTTCAAGGTCAAAAAGAACAACGTGCTATGAACAAGCGTGGACTAGAAGTAGTAAATGGTATTTTGGGTGAAGCTTTTGGTAAATTATATGTAGAAAAATATTTTCCTGCAGAAGCAAAAGAAGAAATGGTAACCATGGTAGATTATCTTAAAAAAGCTTACCATGACCATATTTCAAACCTTGATTGGATGAGTGATGAGACTAAAGTGAAAGCATTGGATAAATTATCAAAATTCAAAGTGAAAATCGCTTATCCAGATAAGTGGGAAGATTATTCTAAATTAACGGTAAGTCCAGATTCATATTTCCAAAACAGACAAAACATCACGACTTGGAATTATGAGAAAAATTTAGAAAAAATTGGTAAAAAAGTAGATAAAACTAAATGGGGAATGACTCCTCAAACCGTAAACGCATATTACAGTGCTTCTAATAACGAAATCGTTTTCCCTGCTGGAATTTTACAAGCGCCTTTCTTTGATTTCAAAGCAGATCCTGCAGTAAATTTTGGAGGAATTGGAGCGGTAATCGGTCACGAAATTTCTCACGGATTTGACGATGGTGGTTCTAGATTTGACGGAGATGGAAATCTTAACAATTGGTGGACAGACGAAGACAGAAAGAAATTTGAAGCCGCTACTGCGAAGTTAGATGCTCAATATTCTGCTTACGAACCGGTAAAAGGAAGTTTCGTAAACGGTAAATTTACCATGGGCGAAAATATTGCAGATTTAGGTGGTGTAAATATTGCTTTTGATGCACTTCAAATGTATCTTAAAGACAAAGGAAATCCAGGTAAAATCAGTGGATTTGACCAAAATCAAAGATTTTTCTTAAGTTGGGCAACTGTTTGGAGAACCAAAGGAACTGAGAAATTCTACATCAACCAAGTGAAAACAGATTCGCATTCTCCAGGAATGTACAGAGCATTTGGTCCGCTGGTAAACACAGAAGCTTGGTATAAAGCATTTGGAGTAAAAGAAGGAGACAAACATTACAAAAAACCAGAAGACAGAATTAAAATCTGGTAAAAGTATAAAGTAGGGATTGAGAAGCTTCATCCTGCTTTCGCTACTCGCTTTTTTCTGCGGCGGCGAAGCCGCCGCAAAAAGAGCTCAAACATACCTCTCAATCAGGGCTATAAAACCACCGAAATTTCGGCGGTTTTTTTATTCTGACGAAAAAAATTATATTTGAAATATTAAAAAAAAGAATTCTCTCATGAAAAATCTTGAAAATCTTCAAACGTATTTGCCTTTAGGGTATTTATATTTAGTCATTCTTGGAATTATTAAAGAGAGTATTCATTTTTTTCAATTGGGGATTAATATTTTGAAATATTCCACCTTGATGGACGTTCTTTTGAGTCCCATTGCAGATTTAATGTCTCATCCACTGATTTTTGTATTATTCATTGTGTTTATTGGAAGCTATTACGGTTTTCTAAAGTATGTTTACAATTCAAAAAATGAAAAATTATTCCAAAATTTCATGGGTAAAAATAAGCGCAAAGAAGATTTTACCATCCATGATTTTTACCAAAAAGTAGCAAGTATTATGATTTTTACAATGGCTTCCTTTTTTGTGGGAATAGGTTTTGCAGAAGGTAGATTCGAAGCAAATAATGCCATGGAAGGTGATTTAAAATATAATTATAAACTCAATTATAACTCTGGAGAATCAGAAGTAGTTCACTTGGTCGATAACAATAGTGTCTATTATTTTTATTTTTCAAAAGGGAATAAAAACATAAAAATAGCGCCAGTTGGAACCGTCAAAAATCTAGAAATCATAAAAAATAAAAGATTAGAATAATCAGAAACCACCGAATTTTCGGTGGTTTTTTGTTCCCCTCTTTTAGAGGGGTGGCAAAATTTGACAAAATTTTGACGAGGTGTTGCTTCTTATTTTTATAAATTTACAACTATGAAATTTACCGTAGAAAAAAATATCGTTTTAGAAAATCCTGCAACCAAATCTTTTTTGGTAGATGCTTTTGTTTCAGAAAAAGAAGGGAAATTACCACTCGTAATTTTTGCTCATGGTTACAAAGGTTATAAAGATTGGGGCGCTTGGAATTTGATGGCGGAAAAGTTTGCTAAAAACGGATTTTATTTCGTAAAATTTAATTTCTCGCACAATGGAACTTCGCTTGAGCATCCAAGTGATTTTGCAGATTTAGAAAGTTTCGCACAAAATAATTATTCTAAGGAATTGAGCGATTTAAATTTCGTAATAGAATATTTTAGCCAAGATAATCGAGTAGATGCAGAAAATATAACCTTAATCGGACATTCTAGAGGTGGCGGTATTTCCATTGTTTCTGCCTCTGAAAATTATAAAATCAAAAACCTCATCACATTAGCAAGTGTAAACACGCTGAATAGATTTCCCGTTGGTGAAAAATTAGAAGAATGGAAAAATCAAGGCGTTTATTACAATTACAACAGCCGAACCAAGCAACAAATGCCTCATCATATTAAGTTTTTAGAAGATTACTTAGCAAACGAAGATAGATTTTCTGTAGAAAATGCTGCTAAAAATTTTAAAGGAAATTTCTTAATTATTCACGGTTCAGAAGATGAAGCAGTTCCGTTTTCTGCTGCCAAAAATTTACATTCTTGGGCAGGAAACTCAGAATTAATTCTGGTGGAAAAAGGCAATCATACTTTCGGAGCCAAAGAACCTTGGTTAGATTTTAAATTACCTACTTTGCTGAATGCTGTAGTGAATGATTGTATTAAATTTTTGAAATAAAAAACTTCGCCAAAGTTTAAAACTTTGGCGAAGTTAGAGTCAATTAATTTTTTAAAATGGCATTTTTTTCAATGTCTTTAATTATTTTCTTCAAATTCTTTTTAGATAAAGTCTCTGAAGTATAATGAAAACTTGGCCCTTTTGTTTTTTCTTCGCGAGTTTGTAAAGAACTTGCTTTTTGCAAATAAATCTTTTTCATTTTTTTGATGTCATAAACTTCTATGATTGCAAAAGCTTCATTACTTGCATATCTTGTTTGTTCAGTAGGCTCTATTAATGAAAGATTATTCCTCACTTTTTTAGTATAAATGTTTACTAAATAATCAAAATCTGTAGCGTTTTTGAGTTGTTCAATTTCTTCTATTTCAGGAGAAAAAGATATTTTACCAGCTATTAAATTTTCGCTTCTTGCCTTTTCTAAAGTGTATGAGTTTCCTTTTGATAATTCATTGAATTTTTCAAAAATTTTCTTATTCAGTTCATCTCTATCATAAGAATTTAAATCTGTATAGATATTATTGATGAGCCATTTTTTATTTTGTTCAAAAACTAAATTTCTGCTATATCCATTATAATCTTGTTTAATATTTACAATACAACTTTGTAATAATAAAATCGTAAGTAGTGCTATTATTTTTTTCATAATTTTTATTGAGTTAAAACTTTCCAAGCTTCCTCTATTTTGCCTTCTAAAAGCAGTTTTTGCGCTTCTAGATGTAAATTTTCATCTGCGGAGAAATTTCCTTCTGGGAGTTGTTCTACATTCGCCAACATTCCTAAATCATTTCCTGTAAAAATGCTTGAATGTTTAATTTCTGAAGGCAATTGATCAAAGCCAATTCCTTTGGTAACCAATGGTTTTGGAACTTCGAACAGTGTTTCTGCAGTTGTTCTTCCGTACCAATTTCCGCCCAATCTAGAAACCAAATCTAGTTTTTTCTGATCTAGGTTTCCTTCTTCATTTAAAAACTCTTCTTTAATATGAATTTTTAAAACTTCGCAGATGACTAAATTTCCAGCGCCACCTTCGTTTCCAAGTGGTTTTACTTCGATGACTTTGCATTCAAAATTCACTGGTGATTCTGCAATGAGTGGTGGTTTTACCAATTCTGCTGGTTTTTTAGTTAATCCAGATTTAATAAATTCATCTACACCCGTTTCATATTCTGTAGATGAAAGTGAAACTTGCTGAACCATGTCAAAATTCACATTTCCGATCACCACTTCTGGAACTTCTAGCACATTATGAAGCGTGTCTTTTGTAGAATTATCTCGAACTCTTCTCGCTGGAGAAAAAATCAGAATCGGAGGATTAGAACTGAATAAATTAAAAAAACTAAACGGCGAAAGATTCACATTTCCGTTTTTGTCTATGGTAGAAGCCAATGCAATAGGTCTTGGAGCAACAGCCGTTTGCAAAATCATTTGCACTTGCATAGGCGACAATTCTGATGGATGGATTGTTTTCATTTCTATTAATTTCTATTTTAACACATTAGTCATATTAGAGTTTAGTTTTTTTGAAAATATTTAGAGCACATGAGTTGAAAATCAAAGATTTTCATCTAGGTAAATTTTCAAAATTTCTACTAACAAAAGTTTCCGTTCCTTCGTTATATAAATTGTAAACATTAAAATTAACTAATATAGCTTTAGGAACTTGTAATAAGTTCATATAATTCATGGTTTGTGCCTTATGAATATTATGAATGTCATTCACGGATTTTAATTCTAATACGATTAAATTTTCAATTAAAAAATCACATTTTAATTTGCAATCAATTTGTTCTCCTTTATAATTAAAAGGAATTTCTAACTCTGATTTGAAACTGATATTTCTTAAAATAAATTCTTTTTCAAGGCATTTATGATATACTGCTTCATACAAACCGGGGCCTACTAATTTGTGAACTTCTATACAAGCACCAATAATGTTATAGGTGAGTTCATTTATTATTTTTTGGGTTATTAGCATTTTAGTTTTTTTTATTTTTTTTCACTTTGAAAATATCGTTTTCAAATCCTCATGTGTTCTACATATTCTCAATTATTTATGTATATCTGATGTGACTTATGTGTTAAAATTTTACTTTTCGTGTTAAATTTAATTGAAAAATTATTTTTTTTTATTTTGAAAATATCGTTTTCAAAGCCTCATGTGTTCTAATTATTTTCAATCATTTTTCTTAATCTGATGTGACTTATGTGTTAAATTTTTCACTTTGTTAATGACATTAAATGTAAATCATTTATTTTTTCACTTTGAAAATATCTTTTTCGAAGCCTCATGTGTTCTAATTATTTTCAATCATTTTTCTTAATCTGATGTGACTTATGTGTTAAATTTTTTATTTTGCTGGCAAAACTTTTCCTCTCACTTCTCCGAAACCTACTCTTATTCCGTTTTTTTCAGAGAAACCTCTCATAATGATGGTGTCGTGGTCTTCTATAAATTTTCTTTCAGTTCCATCTGAAAGTTTCAGCGGATTTTGTCCGCGCCAAGTCAATTCTAGCATTGAACCAAAACTATTCGGTTCACTTCCAGAAATCGTTCCTGAAGCATATAAATCGCCAACTTCCACATTACAACCATTGATGGTGTGATGTGCCAATTGTTGAGTCATATTCCAGTACATGTATTTGTAATTGCTTTGGCAAATCAAGTTTTCTTCGCCGTTTTCTGGCTGTAAATACACTTCTAAGTTGATGTCGAAATTTTTATCTCCTTCAAATTTCAGATAATCTAAAACTTCAGGTTCTTGTTTTGGTGATGCAGTTCTAAAGGGTTCTAATGCTTCTAAAGTCACCACCCAAGGTGAAATAGAAGAACAGAAATTTTTCCCTAAAAACGGACCAAGAGGAACATATTCCCAACTCTGAATGTCTCTTGCACTCCAGTCGTTGAAAATCACCATTCCGAAAATCGCATCTTCGGCTTTTTGGGTAGAAATGCTTTCGCCAATTTCTGTATTTTTATTCAATACAAAAGCCATTTCTAACTCAAAATCTAATTGTTTTGAAGCACCGAAAATTGGTTTTTCTGCATCTGCAGGTTTCATTTGACCTTTTGGTCTGTGAAAATTAATTCCCGAAACCACGATAGAAGAAGCGCGACCGTGATAACCTACCGGTAAATGTTTCCAATTCGGGAGCAATGCATTTGCAGGGTCACGAAACATTTTTCCCACATTGGTAGCGTGTTCTATACTGCTGTAAAAATCAGTGTAATTCTGTACGTGAAGTGGCATCATCATTTGTACTTTATCTAAATCATAGAAACATTCTTCTATGGTTTTTTCGTCATGAGACAGCGATGAACTTTCTAATAAAAGTTCTTGAATTTTTAAACGAACAGCATTGGTTACCGGTTTTCCGAGTTCTATAAATTCATTGAGCGTATACGCTTCGAAAACGTTTTCATTTAACCCTTCTATTTCGTCAAAAAATCCGTAATCGTATAAAGTAGCGAGGTCTATCACCAAATCGCCAATTCTGGTACAACAAGCGATGTATTCTCTGTTAAAAACCGCTACACCAAAAGGAATATTATGAATAGAAAAATCTGAATTTTGTGGATAATTTATAAAAGATTTCATGTCTTAAAATTTGTTTTAAAGATATAAAAAAGCCCGAAAATAAAAGAATTTCGGGCAATATTTATGATTTGAAATAAATTCAAAAAGTTTTAAAAGTATATTTTTTTAAAGGTTGCCTCTTCTGGCTTGTTCTCTTTCTAAGGCTTCAAATAATGCTTTGAAATTACCAGCTCCGAAGCTTTGCGCACCATGTCTTTCTATAATTTCGTAGAAAAGAGTAGGGCGGTCTTCTACAGGTTTTGTAAAAATTTGTAAAAGATAACCTTCTTCGTCACAGTCGATTAGAATTCCTAAATCTTGAAGTTTTTTAATGTCTTCGTCTATTGTTCCCACTCTTTCTGGAACCATTTCGTAGTAAGCTTCTGGTGGTGCTGAAAGGAATTCTACTCCTCTCGCTTTCAATTCTGTTACCGTTTTTATGATGTCTTTAGTCGCTACTGCAATGTGCTGAACTCCTTCTCCTTCGTAGAAATCTAGATATTCTTCTACCTGAGATTTTTTCTTTCCTTCTGCTGGTTCATTAATAGGGAATTTAGCAAATCCGTTTCCGTTGCTCATTACTTTTGACATGAGTGCAGAATATTCGGTGTTAATTTGCTTATCGTCAAAACTTAAAATATTTACAAATCCCATTACTTCTTCGTACCATTTTACTACAGGAATCATTCTGTCCCAACCTACATTTCCTACGCAATGGTCTACATAAAGCAATCCACAATCTGAAGGATTATAATCTGATTCCCATTTTTCGTATCCTGGCATAAATGGGCCGTTGTAATTTTTTCTTTCGATGAACATGTGAACGGTTTCGCCGTAAGTATAAATTCCAGACATTTTTACTTCCCCGAATTCATCTTTTAGCGTTTTGGGTTCCATGTAAGGTTTTGCGCCACGATTTGTGGTTTCTTCGAATGCTTTGTAGGCATCATCTACCCAAAGTGCAAGAATTTTCACTCCATCACCATGTTTTCTTTGGTGCTCACAAATTGGTGAATCTGAAGATAAACCTGAGGTAAGTACCAATCTTATTTTACCTTGTTGCACTACATAAGAAGCTCTGTCTCTTACGCCAGTTTCTGGTCCTGCATAAGCTACGCTCTGAAAACCGAAAGCAGTTTTGTAATAATGGGCTGCTTGTTTAGCGTTTCCTACATAAAATTCTATATAATCTGTTCCATTTATTGGAAGAAAATTCTCTGCCTGCGCTATTTTTTCGGCAAAAGTAAGTGTGCTCATTTTTCTCTTTTTATTTGGAGTTTGTTATGTGCCAAATTACAAATATTGTGTGATGCGGACAAAAAAAATCAACAAAACCTATCTTTTTGATAGGTTTTAATAGTTTACAATGCGTGTGATTTAAATCGTTCGAAGCAGAATTTGTCTAGCATTTCTCTGTCATCAGGATGGGCAATGTCTATGAGAAGTTTTGCGCGCTGTCTCATGTTTTTTCCGTAAAGATAAGCTACTCCATATTCTGTTACCACATAGTGAATATGACCTCTAGTTGTTACTACACCAGCTCCTTCTTTTAAGTAAGGAACAATTCTAGGAACTCCTTTTTTGGTTCTAGAAGTAAGGGCAATAATAGGTTTTCCACCTTCAGAAAGTGCAGCCCCACGAATAAAATCCATTTGTCCGCCAATTCCTGAATATTGATAAGTGCCAATAGAATCTGCACAAACTTGACCTGTTAAATCTACTTCTATAGCAGAATTGATGGCTACTAATTTTTTGTTTCTTCTAATGATAGATGGATTGTTTACATGAGTTACATCCATAAACTGAAAAGAAGGATTATTGTCGATAAAATCGTATAATTTTTTTGTTCCAAAACAAAATGCAGTAATGGTTTTGTTGAGATGCGTTCCTTTATATTTATTGTTTACTACGTCATTCGCAACTAAATCTATAATTCCATCACTAATCATTTCCGTGTGTACGCCTAAATCTTTGTGATTGTGAAGTGAACTTAGAACCGCATCTGGAATGGTACCAATTCCCATTTGAAGCGTAGATTTATCTTCTACCATTTCGGCAATGTATTTTCCGATGGTTCTTTCATCATCAGAAACTTTCGCAGCGTAATCTACCGTTAATAAATCGGTTTCATGCCACACCATTTTATCAATTCTTTTTACATGAAGCATAGAATCTCCTAGCGTTCTTGGCATTTTAGGATTTACTTGTGCAATCACATATTTTGCAGAATCTACGGCACTTCTCGCTACGTCTACAGAAGTTCCCAGGGAACAATAGCCGTGCTGATCTGGTGGTGAAACCTGAATAATAGCTACATCTAACGGAAGAATATTGTTTTTAAATAAAATAGGAATTTCACTCAAAAAAACGGGAACAAAATCTCCTCTGTCACTGTTTACCGCTTCTCTTACTGGTGCCGAAACAAAAAGAGAGTTGATGTAAAAACTGTCTCTATATTCTGGTTTTGCGATTTCTACTTCACCTTGAACGGTGATGGAAACCACCTCTACATCTCTTAATCTATGGGCTTGTTTTGCTAATTCCGAAATCAAATAATTAGGAGTACAAGCACTCCCGTGAAAAAATATTCTTTGGTTGCTCTGGACAAGTGATAAGGCTTCTTCTGCCGTGACGTAATTATACATAATATAATCGTTTTTATGTTTCTAAACTTTTCAATTTTCTCTGTTTCCCAAAGTTACATTATTATGAAGAATGTACAAGATGAGATTTATCAAATAAAGTTCTGGTTTTTTGATAATATTGACCTGTTTTTGTGCTAAAGTGCATAAAAATAGGAATTTTTAACCCATAAAATTTTTAAATGTTTATTCGGGATTTTACTCTTGACTTCTGTCGTGTAAATAATTTTCTTCGGTGTCTAACCAACTGGTAGCGTAGGATTTATCTTCCACTTTCATCGCTTCTTCTGTAATTTTCAGTGGTCTGAAAGGATCTACCATTACCGCATATTCTTCGGTGAATTTTTTGCCAATGCTTCTTTCCATTGCGCCAGGATGAGGTCCGTGGACAATTCCGCCAGGATGAAGCGTAAAATCCATTAAGTCAATATGATTTCTGCTCATAAAATCTCCTTCAGTATAGAAAAGAACCTCGTCTGAATCTATATTCGAGTGGTTATAAGGTGCAGGAATCGCTTGAGGATGATAATCGTACATTCTCGCCACAAAAGAACAAATCACAAAATTATGCGCTTCAAAATTCTGATGAATCGGTGGTGGTAAATGCACTCTTCCAGTAATCGGTTCAAAATTTTTGATGTTAAATTTATAAGGATAGAAATAACCGTCCCAACCTACCACATCAAAAGGATGTGTAGCGTAAAAAAAATCCCAAATCAGGTTTTCTTTTTTTACTTTAATGAGAAATTCTCCTTTTTCGTCTTTGGGTTCTACAAAAGTGGGAGCGATAATATCTCTTTCGCAAAAAGGGGAATGTTCCAGTAATTGCCCGAACTCATTTCTGTATCTTTTTGGCGTATAAATCGGGGAGTGTGCTTCTAAAAAGAACAATACATTTTCTGTAGTTTCTAACTCTACTTGATAAATCGTTCCTCTTGGAATGATAAGGTAATCTCCTTTTTCGAAATCTAAATTTCCTACAAAGGTTTTCAGTGTGCCTTTTCCTTCATGTACGAAAAGCAGTTCGTCACATTCTGCATTTTTGTAAAAATAATCAGTAGATTTTTTTGGCTTTGCCAAGCCCATTTTTAAATCGTTGTTTAACAACAAAACTTTTCTACTTTCTAAATAATCATTTTCGGGAGTGACTTGTACACCTTTAAACATTCTCGGCGTGATGTTTCGGTCTACTGCAATTTTGGGAGTAACATCTTTTGGCGTTCCAATAGATTTAATCTGTGTAGGTCTGTGAATATGATACAGTAACGAAGAGATTCCGTGAAAACCTTCAGTCCCAAAAAGCTGTTCGTAATAGAAATTCCCTTCCTCGGATTTAAAAATGGTATGCCTTTTTTGCGGAATTTTTCCTAATGTGGTGTATCTCATTTCTACTGGTTTTCTGATTTTCCCAAATATAATAAAATTTAGAAATCTCACTCCATAAAAAACTCCCGATGGATTTCGGGAGGAGAAATGGTATTAGTTCAGTCGAAAAATTTAAGTGTTGATATAGTGGGTAAGATTTTCGATGACGTCTTTTTGGTGCAATAAAACTTCGTCTAGAAGGTCTTTTACAGAAATGAGACCGATGAGTGTTTCGTTTTCTACCACAGGCAAATATCTCACATTGAGTTGAGTCATGATTTCCATACATTTTTCGATGGGGTCATTTTTAGAAAGTTTTGGGAGGTCTGTTCTCATAATTTCTCTTACCGCAAGTTCCTTAGAACTTTTGTTGAGGAGCACAACTTGGCGTGCGTAATTTCTCTCCGAAAGAATGCCGAGATATCGTATTCCATCCATTACAATAACAGAGCCTATGTTTTTGTCTGCCATTAATTTTAAAGCTTCGAAAACGGTTTTTTCAGGTTCGATGATGGCGAGTTCTCTTGATTTTCTATCAAGAATGTGTTTTATAGTTCTCATATTCATGTGGTTTTAGTGTGTTTCTAAAATTAATAAAATATTTTGAATATGAAATAGTTAGCGAAAAAAAAATCTGAAATTTTTGAGAAAATATTTTGCTAGAAAGTACTTAAAATGATGAAAACTTATCTGCTATTGCGATGTACATAGTTTGTGTAATCTTTTTGTAAAACGCAAAGAATTTTTAATGATTTTCTGGCAAGTTTAAGTGAGCAAGGTTGACGAATCAATTCGTTTTTTAAACGTAGGTTTAATCCAATTCGCTAGCGAATTTTATCTTTGTTTGATTATTTTTTTACTTTAAAGTTTTAAAACCTTTGCGTTTCAAAAGGATGAACGATTGATTTTTATTTAAGTCAAGGAAATTCCGCCAAGATTTCCGCTGCTCATCATCAGGAAAGCAGCATTTGATTTTTCTAGATTTTGCCAAAAATTTTTCAAATCATCCGCATTGGTAAAAACCTGTAAATTTTCCTTCCCGAAAGATTCTTTAATCAATTCAGGCGAAATGGGAGTCATATTTTTAATTTTCAAAGCTTCCAAATCATAGAAAACTACCGCTTCATCAAGTTGGGCTAAAGTATTTTTGTATTGAGGCAAAAACGCTGGATTGAGAGAAGAGTAGGTGTGAAGTTCTAGAACGCCTATTTTCTTCATGGCAGGAAATTGTTCTGCAAAGGCTTCTACAGATGCTTTTACTTTGCTTGGTGCGTGTGCAAAATCTCTGTACAAAATCACATCATCATTTCTTTTTACCTTTTCTAAACGTTTTGATGCGCCAGAGAAACTCATCATGGCTTCGTAGAAATCTTCGTCTAGAATGCCCAATTGATTACAAATAAGCCTTGCTCCTTCTAAATTCAGTAAATTGTGCTTTCCGAAAATTTTAAGCGGAATTTGCCCCATTTCTGTCTCTACGGAAGTTTTTCCGTTTTTGGTTTCGTAGTTGGGCGTTTTGTAAGGCATTTTTCTGAAATAATTCTCCGCTTCATCTACCAATTTTGCTAAGTTTTCGTCTTCTTCATTGTACACTAGAATTCCACCAGAAGTAATATTTTTAATGAAATTTCTGAAAGCGTCTACATATTCTTTCTCCGTTTTGAAAACATTGATATGATCCCAAGAAATCCCAGAAATCAAAGCAATATTCGGGTGATAATGTAAGAATTTCGGACGAGAATCTATCGGGGAAGAAAGATATTCATCTCCTTCTAAGATAATGAAATCATTCTCTGAAGAAAGGTTTACCATGCAATCAAAACCTTCTAGCGGTGCTCCTACCATAAAATCTGTGTCGAAATGATGGTATTGCAACGCATGAAGAACCATCGAAGTAATGGTAGTTTTCCCGTGAGAACCTGCAATCACCACTCTGGTTTTTTCTTTGCTCTGTTCGTATAGAAATTCTGGATAAGAATAGATTTTGATGCCCAGTTCTTGAGCTTTCAAGAGTTCTGGATTCTCTTTTTTGGCATGCATGCCTAGAATGACTGCGTCTAGATTTTCAGAAATTTTCTCAGGAAACCAACCTAAACTTTCAGGAAGAAGTCCGTTTTTTTGCAATTGAGAAAGAGAAGGTTCAAAAATAGCATCATCTGAACCTGTGATTTGGTAACCTTTATTTTTGAGTGCTATGGCAAGATTGTGCATTGCAGCACCGCCAATCGCAATGAAATGAATGTTCATGTTTTAATTAAAATTAAAAAGAGCCAGGTGAAAAGAGCCAAGTAAAATTTAATAAAATAATTTTACTCGTCTTTTTTCTCTTGTTTTTTGCGCTCCTGATATTCTTTGTCATAATCGTGAAGCACGTTATGTTCAGGAGTTTGCTCGATGGCGTGCATAATTTTGTAAAGAATATCTTCCGCCTTTTCGTTGTCGTAATCTATATCTAATGGAGCTTTAAATTGCATGGTAGGTTCTACACCTGTCACTTTTACTCTCAATCCTTTTTTGTCAAAAGCTCTACGGAAACCATTGATTTTGATAGGAATAACGATAGAACGTTGTTGCTGAACGAGTTTAGCTGTTCCTTTTCTACCTTGTGCAAAAGCAGAAGTAGTTCCTTGCGGAAAAGAAATTACCCAACCATTATCTAGCGCTTTCAGAATATTTTCTACTTCTTTTAAATCTACCATTCTGTTTACATTTTTTCCTTCGGCGCGCCAAGTTCTTTTTACGGTAACAGCTCCTGCCAATTTAAAAATTCTTGCCAAAATCCCTTTATTCATGGTTTCTTCTGCAGCTACGTAGTAGAAATCTACTTTTGGATTCAGCAGGTAAACAGGATTTTTGATGGTGTTCATATATCCGTTATTCACGGCACAGAAAACGTGGTACATTGCTGCTACATCAGCAAAATACGTTTGGTGATTAGATACAAATAGCACATTGTTTTTCGGGAGGTTTACCAAATGCTCGGTTCCTGTAATTTTCAACTTGTTGAACCCATTAAATCTTCTGTAGGAAATCATTCCCAAGATGAAGATGATAAATCTCTTTAAAAAGTAAATATTCCCGAAAGAATCTGTAAAAATGCTTTTCTTCGCCATTTTCAAGCAGCTATTAAGCTCGATTTTTATTAAACACAAATGATTTTTCTGCGCTATTAATTTTTAACCGAAAAAGTGACAAAAGCTATATTTGTTTTAAAGTTTCCTAAAATGAAAAAGATTAAACAATACTTTTTCTTCTTTTGAAAGACTTATTTTCAAGCTTTTCTTTTGTGGCTTTTGTGGTTTAAAAATTTTTTGATAATGAATTAAACATCAAAATGCAGATTGCAAATTTAAACATTTTTTAGCAACTCGTTCAATTCACTCAAAATCATAGAAGTGGCGCCCCAAATTTTGTGGTTTTGGAAATCAAAATAAGGAACTTTATATCCATTGGTTCGTGGCAATTCCATGGTTAGAGGTGGTTTTGGCAAATCTCGAATCACGGAAAGCGGAACTTCTAAAATTTCTTGAACTTCTGTTTGTTGGTGATTAAAATCTGGCCAATTTTCGGTGTAAGACAGAAAAGCATACACGAAAAAATTACTTGGCGGAATATAAATAGGAGAGAGTTCTCTCACGATTTTGATTTGAGACATCGTTACGCCAATTTCTTCCCAGGTTTCACGGATGGCAGTTTCTGCAAAGTCTGCATCGGTGTCATCTTTTTTACCACCAGGAAGCGAAATCTGCCCAGAATGTCTATCATTCTCATTGTGCGTTCTGTGGATGAGCGGAAAGTGCCATTCTCCGTTTTTGGGATAGAGTAAAATATTGACGGCGGCGTATTTAGGGTTTTTGGCCAAAATTTCTTCTTGCGTGAGCAAAGAACGATAAGGTGGCGCATAATCTTTTTGCGCATCAAAACCGCCCAACTCTGCGTCTTGCAACTGCTGTAATAGTATTTCTAAAGAATTTTGCATTGCTCAAAAATAGGGAATTTTTAGCAGAGCTTGTTTTAAAGGATTGTTAAATGTTGATAAGATTTTGCTCGAGTCAAGTTAGGGTCTGAGTTGAGTTTCCTTTTACATTTGTTCGTGGTTTGTTCGTGATTTAGGGTACTTTTTCGAGGCTGATTCGAAGGAAACACGAAGGAACCACGAACAAACCTCAAACTTGACTGCTCTTTAACCCGAATTAGAGTAGAAGTTCTTATAAAGAAAAAACCTCTGCGAAAGCAGAGGTTTTGGTTTTTTATTGAAACTTACGGATTATAAATCTGAATCATCAGATATGATAGACCAATTATCTAAAAGAGTAACGTATTTTTCTGTATAGGCACCAGCTTCTCCATCAATTGTTAAACTAGCAACTTCTAAATCAAGAAACAAATCTTTGATTGTTTCTAATTCATCATAGGTTAGATTTACTTTATAATGGCTAGTTGTTTTGTCGTCTTTTTTGTTATGTAACTCAGGTTTTTTTATTTCGTTATATTTCAATATTCTTTCCAGTTTTTTGACAAGATTTATATTGCCAACTTTATTTAACTCTTTTATGGCTTCAGATATTGAATAGTGATTTATAGTATTCATTTTTTTTTCAAAAAAGTTATTTTTGACCTGTTTTTTTGATTAAGAATGCTTTAAAAATGCTTATTTGTATTGGTTAAGTGAAACTCACGGATTATAAATCCGCGAGATCGGGTTAAAAATCTGGGAGTTTGGGGATTATTTTTCAAAATATTTCGGATTATTTATATCTAAATCCCATAATTCATAAATTTTATTTAGTTCTTCTTTATCAATTAATTTAAAACCTGATTTTTTTTCTACTTTCTTTAATTTTTTAAGAATTAATTTTCGAGCTTCAAGTGTAAATGGTCCTAAACCTACAATTCCATTTCTTCTCTTTTGACATCTAAAATTTGGATTGTCTCTAAATTCATAAATCCAATTTCTGAAATTATATAATTCAATTAATTCATTGTAGCCATTTGATATCATATTTTTTACGGATTTATCTTTCCGAACTACTGTACATGTCCAACAACCAAATCTTGAACTTCCACAAGATTTGTCTTTCTCTGATTTTATTGCAGTACATTCGGATTCAGCATCTTGGTAAATTTCTCGTATTTTTTTAAAATCTATGCTTTTAGGGCTGTCTAAATTTAATATAGTTATCCAAACATCCTCCAAACTATGGTTTATAATAGGAGAAAATATTAATCTGTTTTTAGTTTTATTTTGCTTTAAAAAATATTCGTTTTCTGTATTGTGTTTTGATATGGTTCTGTCTCTTTGTTCACTTTCGGTCTTTCTAATGCCTAATAGAATTGTAGATTTTCCTTTTTCCTTTATAAATTCATTAACTGGATTAATTCGTAATTTATCTGTGCACCATCTAAAAATATTAGTGGGTGTTGGATAACCTCTTCCAATTACTTTTACAAAAAATCTATCTTCAATTTTTGGTTTAATTATTTTAAATATGAAAGGCAAATTTTTTAATTCATTTTCAATTCTTAACTTATCATAAGTTTCATATACATAATTTGTTACAATTGGGTTTTCTATACCAGTATCACAATATAAAACATATATTTTTTTGTGATGGTTTTCAACTTGTAACATTGCGTTGAATGTTAACTTTAAAACGGCAGAAGAATCTTTTCCTCCACTATAGCCAATATACCAAGGAGTATTATCTTTCAAATACTCTTCTTTTATTTTATCAATGACATTTGAATTAAGTTCTTTACAATACATTATTTTCAGAAAGAATTTTATCGATTATATTTTTTACATCCATTATATGGTTAGTTTCGATAAACTCAATTTGAGAATTAGAAATTTTGATATGATTTAAGAATGCAACAAAATGAAAACAAATTGAAGCAAGAGCAATTAAAAGTAAGAAAAAAGAAAGTGTGCGTAAATCATCTGTATTTGTTGAATTAAATAATGTAAAAATTAGAATAAAAATAGAGCTTAAAATGCTAATTATAAAAGTATCTGCAAAAGAAGTCCATAAAAGTCCATTGAAATACACATTTTTACCTTTTGCGCTTAATGATGGATCGCTATCAATTATTTTATAGAAAACATTTTTCAATCTATCTTTTTTAAATAAATATTGAGTTTGAGTAGCACTTAAATTTCCAACATATAAATTCATTATATTTCTTTTAATATTTAAGTCAATTTGTTTATGTGTATAGTTTGTTATTAAAAATCTAATATTGAAAGTTTGATAAAGTGCACCAAACACCAAAGCTACAAAAAGAGGAATTGAATATTCAGAGAAATCTAAATCACCAAATTTTTTATCAGTAATGATTTGAATAAAACAATAACTAATAATAACTATTATGATTCCAGGTATTAATAACCTTAAAAATTTAAGAGTACTTTGTTCCATTATAATTTATCATTTTTAAATTAGACTGATTTAGATTAAATTAGCGCCAACTCATAAATACACGTAATAATATTTTTACAAATAATTGATTGTAATAGTTTACTAAATAAAATCAAGTAGAAAAACATTTAATTTGTGCAATTATGTTTCATGGTATTAATTTCCCACTAAATTAAAAAATATTTCAATATAGCAATTACGGAAAACCGTAATTTGCTAAAAATCATGTAAACTATTTAAAACACCCCTCTAAAAGAGGGCAACCTGCGTATGTTTTAATGGTGAGCAGTTTATAAACAAAAAAATCGCTGCATTACTGCAACGATTTTATAATTTTTTAGAAATTTTCTTCCTCTCTAACTCTCCTAAAGGAGAGCACCGAAAATTTCATTTGTGATTACTCATTAATTAGAGTAGCTGATGAGTTCTTTTTTGTCTGCATCATAGAGTCTGTACTCCAGATATTTAAAAGAATCTCTTGGGATAATGGTTACCCATTTTTTGTACTTGATAAACCATTTCATTTGTTGGCTCATCAATCCTTTTGTAAGATATGCTTCTACAAACGGATGCGTGTGTAGGTATAATTTGCCCTTGTTTTTGGTAAAGAAATCTTTGATGGTTTCTTCCATGCGTTCTACCACAAAAATAGGAGCCAAGATTTCGCCGTCTTTGTTCGGGTTTTCTTCTTTGGTGTCTATTTGTTTTTCTGGTCTTACACGTTGTCTGGTGATTTGTATCAAACCAAATTTACTAGGCGGTAGGATTTTGTGCTTTGCTTTGTCGCGTTTCATTTCTTCGCGCAAGTGTTCGTAGAGGTCTTTTCTGTGGTCAGGATTGGGCATGTCTATAAAATCTACCACAATAATTCCTCCCATATCTCGCAGTCTGAGTTGTCTTGCAATTTCTGTAGCAGCCATTTTGTTCACGTTTAGGGCGTGTTCTTTATTGGCAGTGCCAGAAGAAATGTTGTTCCCCGAGTTCACGTCTACTACGTGCAGCGCTTCTGTGTGTTCTATCACGAGGTAAGCACCTTTAGAGCTTGGGATGTTTACGTGTTTCCCAAAAGATTGTTTCAGCTGTTTTTCTACATTGTAATATTCCAGAAGTGGAATGTGAGAATCATAAAATTGTACAATGTTTTTGCGTTCTGGAGCAATGACTTCAAGGTAATTTTTCATATCGTTTACCATTTGTTCATCGTCACAAATGATAGAAACGAAATCTTGATTGAAATTGTCTCTCAAAATAGCCGAAGCTTTGTCTTCTTCACTAAGAACTTTGGCAGGCGTTTTATTTTTTTGGATATTTTTGAAGCAAACGTTCCATTTATCAACCAATTGGTTCATGTCATTATGGAGTTCTGCAACTTTTTTTCCTTCTGCTACAGTTCTGATGATTACACCGAAACCTTCAGGCTTTATACTTTCTATAAGCGTTTTGAGCCTTGCTTTTTCTTCGGCGCTTTTAACTTTTTTAGAGATAGAAACCTTATTATCAAAAGGGATAAGTACTAGAAATCTACCGGTTAAAGAAATCTGGGTAGAAATTCTGGGCCCTTTAGTAGAAATAGGTTCCTTGGTAATTTGCAATAAAACTTCGTCTTGAGCAGCCATCACTTTGTCTACAGTGCCGTGCTTGTCTATTTCTGGCTGAATTTGGAAGTTTTTAAGCGAAGAAGTTTGTTGTCTTTTGGATACCGTATCCTGTAAAAACTTGCGATAGGTAAGATACTGTGGACCGAGATCCTGATAATGCAAAAAAGCATCTTTCTCGTAACCTATATTTACGAAAGCAGCATTGAGATTAGGAGCTAATTTTTTAATTTTTCCCACAAAAATATCGCCTACTACAAAATCTGTATTCTGCTTTATCTCGTGGAGCTCGAATAATCTACCGTCTTCAATAAGGGCAATTTTAGAAGCATCATCTTCATAAGAGATTATTAATTCTTTCTTCATTTTCTAAAATTTCTTTTTAAAGTTTTTAATTAAAACAAAAATATAGTTAGTGCTCATTATAAAGATAAAAACACCAACTATATTATATTGTATCTAAACAGAAAAGATTATTTTTTCTTATGTCTGTTTGCTCTTCTTCTTTTCTTTCTTTTGTGGGTAGCCACCTTGTGTCTTTTTCTTTTCTTTCCGCTTGGCATAGTTAGAAATTTTTAAAAGTTAATATTTGAATTTTTTTTGAACCTAATTTATAAATTATTTTACAGCAACCTTAGTTTTAACTTTTTCTACGAAAGTTTTAGAAGGTTTAAAAGCTGGGATGTTGTGAGCAGGAATGTTGATAGCTGTATTTTTAGAAATATTTCTACCTGTTTTTGCTGCTCTGGTTTTGATTACAAAAGAACCGAAACCTCTTAAATATACGTTATCTCCATTATACATAGAAGTTCTGATCTCCTGCATAAAAGCTTCGATAACTTTTTGTGTATCATTTTTTTCTATTCCTAATTTGCTTGAGATGGTGTTTACCAATTCTGCCTTTGTCATTTCCTTTTTTGTTTTTATTTTTGGTGTGCAAATATAAAAAATATTTTTTGAAAAAGAAGAACAAATATACTGATTTTCTAAACATTGGTTTAAAACTCTTGAAATGGTATGATTTGAATGCGAGAGATTTACCTTGGCGAAAAACGAAAAGTCCTTATCACATTTGGGTCTGCGAAATCGTTTTACAGCAGACCAGAGTAGAGCAAGGCAAGAATCATTACCTGAATTTTGTAGAAAGATTTCCTACGGTAGAATCATTATCCAGTGCAGAAATAGACGAAGTTTTACTCTATTGGAAAGGTTTAGGCTACTATTCCCGAGCGATTAATCTGCACAAAGCAGCTCAACAAGTGATGGAAGATTTAGGAGGAGCGTTTCCAGACTCCTTTTCTGAAATTTTAAAACTAAAAGGCGTGGGAAAATATACTGCAGCTGCGGTTTCTAGCATTTGTTTTGAGGAAAAAGTTCCTGCCATTGATGGAAATTTCTACCGAGTGTTGAGCAGAGTTTTTGCGGATGATTTTGATGTTTCCTCGCCAAAAGCGTATGCTTATTTCTATGAATTGGCTTTACTCATTATGCCTGAAGAAAATCCGGGGAACTTTAACCAAGCGATTATGGATTTGGGTTCAGAAATCTGTAAGCCTAAAAATCCACAATGTGAAATCTGTCCTATTCAGGAAAATTGTTTGGCCTACGAAACAGGAAAAGTGCTGGATTTCCCTGTGAAATCTAAAAAAGTAAAAGCGGTAGATTTAAAATTACACTATTATTATATAATGTATGAGGATAAATTCCTCATCAAACAGCGAGATGATTCCTTTATTTGGAAGAAATTATATGATTTTCCCGAAAGTATTTCTCAGGAATTGTATGGTGATATAGTAGAGGAAAATACAGTGCATCATAAACTTACGCACAAAAATCTTAAAATCAGTATTTCTAAGGTGATTTTGCAGGATGAAAAAGTTTTTGAAAACTACGCTCAGAAGCATCAATTGCAGATTACAGATTACGAAAATTCTCATCAGAAGTCTTTTCCGAAACCTTTAGAAAATTATTTGAAGAAAACGTTTGAAAATTAAATCTTTAAACTTGATTTTCGAGAAAATTCTTCCACAAAAAATTCTTACTTTTGCAGAATGTTTAAAAAATTAGCAGTCATTTTGTTAGCGTTTTCTGCATTGGCTTGTAGTGAAGAAGCAAAACCTAAACCCAAAGGTGAATTGCGTCTAGAATATCCACAGCCTCATTATCAAGCGTTTACTAATCCATGTGCTTATACTTTTGAATATTCAGATTTTGCAGCAATAGCAGATGCTAAACAAGCATGTTGGTATAATTTGCGTTATCCCAAAATGAAAGCCAATGTTTTCATTACGTATTTTCCGGTGAAAAATGATTTTGATGCGCACGTAAAAGAAGTAGAAAAAATGGTTTATGGACATACCATTAAAGCTTCAGCTATCGAAACCAAGTCTTTTTCTTATCCAGAGAAAAAAGTTTATGGAAATGTGTATGAATTAAAAGGAGAAAGTGCTTCTAATATTCAGATTTTTATCACAGATAGCACCAGACATTTTGTAACCGCAAATTTATATTTTAATACAAGACCAAAACCAGATTCACTCGCACCAGCAGTAGATTATATTAAAAAAGACTTGCTGCACATGATTGATACTTTCCAGTGGAAGTAGTTTGAGTGGGAGAGTTGGAGAATGGGAGAGAAAAAAATAATATATAAAAAACAATAAATAATATCTACATATGAAATTATTAGCAGTAGGAACTGTAGCATTTGATGCCATAGAAACGCCTTTTGGTAAAACTGATAAAATTTTAGGAGGAGCAGCTACTTACATAGGTTTAGCCGCTTCTGTAATGAAAACAGACGTGAGTTTGGTTTCTGTAATTGGTGGAGATTTTCCACAGCATTACTTGGATATGATGACTTCTAAAGGAATCAATATCGATGGAGTAGAAATGATTAAGGACGGGAAAACATTTTTCTGGAGTGGGAAATACCATAATGACCTTAATTCTAGAGATACTTTAGCTACAGAACTGAATGTTCTAGAAAATTTCGACCCGAAAATTCCAGAATCTGCAAAAGATGCCGAAGTTTTACTTTTAGGAAATCTGCATCCTGCTGTGCAATTAGCCGTGTTAGATAGAATGGAAAAACGTCCACAATTGGTGATTTTAGATACCATGAACTTCTGGATGGATCTTACTTGGGATTTATTATTGGAGGTAATTGCTAAAACAGACGTTATTACGATTAATGATGAAGAAGCGCGTCAACTTTCAGGAGAATATTCTCTGGTAAAAGCTGCACAAAAAATCCACGATATGGGACCAGAATTCGTGATTATCAAAAAAGGAGAACACGGAGCATTGTTATTTAATGATGGTAAAATCTTCGCAATTCCAGCATTGCCATTAGAAGAAGTTTTTGATCCAACTGGAGCTGGAGATACTTTCGCAGGTGGTTTTGCAGCGTATTTGACTAAAAAACAAGAATTTACTTTTGAAGAAATGAAATCTGCATTAATTGTAGGTTCTGCAATGGCAAGTTTCACGGTAGAAAAATTCGGAACTCAGCGTTTAGAAGAAGTTACCGAAGCCGAAATGATTGGCAGAATAAAACAATTTAAAGAACTCACCACTTTCGAAGTGAAACTTTAAGAAATAATTAACTCCCTTTTAAATTTTATTTGAAAGGGATTTTTTTTAGCTTTGAGGCTGTGAATTTTTGGAAAGATGAACGTTAGGATTTCCAAAAGCAAATGAAAATTGAAGAAAACATGAAAAAAACTTTAAGTTTAGTCCTCTTTTTAGCTTTTGTAAGCTATCAATCACAGTATCTTATTATAGGAAAAGATAGTATTTCTGTAGATAAATTCAAAACCGAAAATAAATATGGTTTAGAAAATTCTGGCATAGAAAATACCGTGAAAACGTATGTAGATTTCAAGCTACTCCAGAATTTTGCTTTAGAAAAAAGAGCAGATACTTTAGGCTATTTCAAGAAAACAATGGCCGAAAAAGAGCAAGAACTTAGAGAAGAGCGTTTTTATCCTAAAGAAATCATGCAGTCTTCGCTTCAACAGTATTTTTCATCCAACTTGATTGAAAAGAAAATTCAGGTTTTCTATGTAGAAAAAACAGCTGACGATAAAAATGATTACAACCAAATTTATAATGACGTAAAATCGGGTAAAATTACCTTAGAAAAAGCGATTATAGATTACACTAAACAGAAACCAGAGCCATTTTTTGTAAAATCTGGCAATATAGATGTAGAACTGAACAAGCAACTAGAACTTTTGCAGCCTGGTCAGTTTACTCAATTGGTGAATAGCGCTACAGTTGCGGCTTTTGCGAAGTTGGTAGACAGAAGACCTTCATTAGGTTATATTATTTTTGGAATGATTTCTTATCCTAAAAATGAGGAATCAGAAAAAATGAAATCTCAAATTTTTGAAGCGCTGAAATCTGGAAAAAAATTCGAGGAAGTAGCACAATTATATGGCTCTACCGAAACCGAAAAGAAAAATGCAGGTGTAGTAATGGGTTCTCCGGTTTTGCCAGATGTAGTTTATGAAGCTTTCAAAAATAAAAAACAAGGAGAATACACCGAACCTATTTTAATAGGCGAAAAATATTTTGTGTTCAATTTGTATTCGGTGATTCCTTATCAAAGTTCAGAAAAATACAATCCTATGTTCATTAGAGACATGATGGATTCGCCTTTTGCTGATGTAGCGTACAATAAATTGATAGAATCTTTGGTTAAATCTACAGATTACAAAGAATTCCCAGATTTCAAAAAAATTAAGATATCATATCAGGATTATTTAGCTTTTAAAAATGATAAAGCGGTTTTGTATCAATTCAATAAAGATGTTTTCACTTTTGGTGATTTGAAAACGCTGTTGTCTGAAAATTTTAAAAATGCAGATAAATTAACGAAAGAACAATGGTCTGCTTTCCTAGATTCTAAAAGAGGAAATGATGTTTTTGCCGTTTATTCTAGAGATTTTGTAAAGAAACCTGAAATTAAAGAGCAATTGTTAAAAACTCAACAAAACTTATTGGCAGATTTTCTTTTTAGTGAGTGGATTGAAAAGGAACTCACCAACAAGCCAGAATTATTGGATGATTATTTCAAAAAAAATCAACAAAAGTATATTTGGGAAAAAAGAGCCGATGCAAGAGTGGCGATTTTAACCGATTTAAGCATAGAAAAAGACATCACCAAAGAAATTAAAGATGCTAAAAACTGGGACGCTCTCAATAAAAAATATTACGGAAAGCTGAATGATAAACAGCAACTCATGGTGCATTTCGAAAAAGGTGAAATGTCTGAAAATGCAGAAGTTTTCCAAGTGAATAAAGTTCCTTTCGAAAAAGGGATTCAAAAAGTGAAACTGGGAGAGAGATTGCTCATCATCGCTATTGATGGAATTTTACCGAGTTCACCGATGACCAAAGAAGAAGCCATGGAAGAATTAAGAGCAGATGTAAGAGAAGATATTTTAGCAAAAACGATTGCAGAACAACGCCAGAAAACAAAAATTGTAATAGAACCAAGTTTTAATGCTGAACTTGAGAAGAATTTTAAGAAATAATTATAATAAAAATTATAGGAAATCTCGCAGAGAATCATAATTTTGCAAATCAGTTAAAAATTTAACAATGATTAAAAACATGAAATATTTATTTGCATTGAGTTTTTTGGTAACGCTCATTTCTTTTAATGCAAATGCACAAGTGAAAAAAGGAGATTTAGTAGATGGAATTTCTGCAGTGGTAGGAGACGAAATCGTATTAGAATCTGATATTTTAGAACAACAAAATTACGCTATTCAACAAGGTGCTGCACAAACCAATAAATGCGAATTTATGGAGCAGATTTTGAGCAATAAACTTTTAATTTATAAAGCAAAAAAAGATACTCTTATTCAGGACAGAACTGCTGCGATTAGAGCACAAGCTGGGGATAAATACAATCAGATTTTATCTCAGTTCCCATCAGAAAGAGCCATGTTAGATGCTTATAAATTCCGTTCTTCTTACGAAATGAAAAACGTGATTGAGAAAATGGATGTTGATAACTATTATGGTCAAGCTAAATATGCGCTAATCACCGATAAAGTAAATATCACGCCTAATGAAGTAACTGATTTTTATAACGCTTTCAAATACCAATTGCCGCAAGTAAAAGATGAGGTAGTGCTTTCTAAAATTGTAATGTTTCCTAAACTTACAGATGCGCACAAGCAAGAAATCATCGATAAACTTAAAAAAATCAAACAAGATATCTTAAACGGAGAAACTTTTGAAAATAAAGCGAGAATCTATTCTGATGACCCAGGTTCAGCTGCAAATGGTGGTTTGTATACCAACATCGGAAGAGGGAAAATGGTGAAGGTTTTCGAAGCTACTGCGCTTAATCTTCAAGAAGGAGAAATTTCTGATCCTGTAGAATCTGAATTTGGTTTCCATATCATTCAATTGGTGAAAAAATCTGGTAAATTGTACGATGCAAGACATATTCTTTTAAAAGCAGAGCCAAATGCTGAAGAAATTGCCACTGCAAAAGCAGAAATGGAACAAATTAGAAAAGATATCCTTGAAGGAAAAACTATTTTTAAAGATGCTGCTTACAAACATTCTGATGATAAAAACACCAAGTTTAATGCAGGGGTAATTCCAGCAGAAGACGGTTCAGACAGACAAGAAAAAATTAATCTTCCAGCAACTGTTGCTTATCAAATTGCAGGGGTAAATAAAGGAGATTTAACAGAAGTTTTCATGGATGAACTCAATCAGAAAAAAGCGGTAGTATTAATGAAAGTGAATGACATAATTCCTGAACATTCTCTAGATATTGCTACAGATTTCGAAAGAATTAAAAGTTTTGCCCTAAACAAAAAGAAAAATGAAGTTTTAGAAAAATGGGTAAAAGAAAATCTAGCAGATACATTTATCTCATTAGACAACCGTTACAAAGATTGTCAGTTCAAAACCGACTGGAACAAAGCGGCAATCGTAAAATAATTTTAAAAATTTCCCACAATACAAATCCCGAAACTTTTCGGGATTTTTTATTTTAAATGGATTTATATTTTAACAATAAAAATCGAAGATTTTTTTAAATGACCTCAGTTTCGAAGGCGTAAAGAAATTGAAAATAAAATCCGTTAAAAATTCCTGCTGTTTGAGCTCGTCAGTATGACGAGAGAGTTTCAGGGATTTTAGGATTTTATTTTTAATTTTAGCCGAAGAAAGTGAAGTCTTGATTTTGGGTTCTTTTCATCAAGGAAAAGAACATAATTAATTTTTAAAAATCTTATCTTTAAACAAAAAATTTCATGAACAGAATTACTCAACTTTTTAATATTAAATATCCCATCATTCAAGGAGGTATGATTTGGCATTCTGGCTACAAATTGGCTGCTGCGGTTTCTAATGCTGGTGGATTGGGTTTAATTGGCGCAGGAAGCATGTATCCAGATGTTTTGAGAGAGCATATTCAGAAATGTAAACTCGCTACTGATAAACCTTTTGGCGTAAATGTTCCGATGTTGTATCCTAATATTGAAGAGATTATCCAGATAATTTTAGAAGAAAAAGTCCCTATTGTTTTTACATCGGCTGGAAATCCGAAAACGTATACTGAAATTCTAAAAAAAGAAGGAAGAAAAGTTGCGCATGTAGTATCTTCTGTAAAATTTGCAAAAAAATGCCAAGAAGCAGGAGTAGACGCAGTTGTAGCAGAAGGATTTGAAGCGGGTGGACATAACGGAAGAGAAGAAACTACTACACTTTCTCTCATTCCGAATGTTCGTAGAAATATAGAAATTCCACTGATTGCAGCAGGAGGAATTGCGGTAGGAAGCCAAATGAAAGCTGCGATGATTTTGGGAGCTGATGGAGTTCAAATTGGTTCTAGATTTGCCGCAACCGTAGAAGCAAGCGCTCATGAAAATTGGAAGCAAAAAATTGTAGAAACTCAGGAAGGAGATACGCAATTGACTTTAAAAGAATTGGCGCCAGTTCGTCTCGTAAAGAATAAATTTTTCTATGAACTGGAAGAAATTTACAAAGAAGGAAAAGATATTGAAGCTTTGCAGGACAAACTCGGGAAGCGAAGAGCAAAACGTGGAATGTTCGAAGGAGATTTAGAAGAAGGCGAATTGGAAATTGGACAATCTTCTGCTTTAATAGATGAGATTTTAACGGTAGAACAAGTTTTTCAAAAATTATTAAAAGAGTTTGAGGAGGCGGATTTTTCTAAATTTTAAAATTTTGGTAGAAACAAAAAAAACGCTTTCAGGGTTTTAAACCCTAAAAGCGTTCGTCAAAACAAAACCAGCGCTCCCAATTTGGGAGCGCTGGTTGTACAAAAAAATATGAAAACTCTGATTTATTATTTTTTATAATGCTCTAATGCAGCATGTAATTGCATAAAACCGCCGCCGTTATAGATGTTCTCTAAGCCATTCTGAGCTAGAAATTGGCAAGCTTGTCCGCTTCTCCCTCCACTTCTACAGAAAATGATTTTTGGGCCTTTCATTTCCTTGATTTCGTCTAATCTTAAAGGAACAGTTGCTAAAGGTATATTTACAGCGCCTTCTATTGCGCCGTCCATCTGTAATTCTTCTGGTTGTCTTACGTCGATTAAGTGATATTCACCTGAATTTAAAATTTCTTCAAAAGTCATTTTTATTTTTTTAATTATTATTCATTCATTTTACAGGGCAAAAATAGAAAAAAACTTAACTTCGCACTGTAATTTATGTTACAGACTAAAAATTATACCAAAATCATTGAATAAAATCGCAAAGTCGATAGAAGAATTTATAAAAATAAAATCTTTTTAAGTCACTAGAAAATCATTGATTTTCCAAAATAAAACAAACGAAGTTTGTTAAAACTTTGCGTCTTAAAAAACGTAAAAATAAAAAAAATATATTTGCGCCTTTGCGTTAAAAATTAATGAATTATTCTCAACTGATTAAGCAAAAAGCCGAAAAATTCGGGTTTCAATCTTGTGGAATTTCTAAAGCAGATTTTCTAGAAGAAGAAGCGCCGCGTCTTGAAACTTGGCTTAATAAAGGCTATCACGGCGAAATGAAATACATGGAAAATCATTTCGACAAAAGGTTGAATCCTACACTTTTGGTAGATGGTGCAAAATCTGTCATTTCGCTTTCTTATAATTATTTTCCTAAAGTAAAAATAGATGAAATCAATAATTTCAAAATTTCTAAATATGCTTACGGAGAAGATTATCATGAAGTCATTAAAGATATTTTAAAAGAAATGGTGACTGAACTGCAGGAAGAAATTGGTGAGTTTGGTTTCAGGGTTTTTGTAGATTCTGCTCCTGTTTTAGAAAAAGCTTGGGCTAGAAAATCTGGTTTAGGTTGGGTAGGAAAAAATGCGAATCTCATTACCAAAAAGCACGGTTCTTTCTATTTTTTAGCCGAAATTATTTGTGATTTAGAGCTAGAGTATGATTTGGCGGTAACAGATCATTGTGGGAGTTGTAGAGCGTGTATAGATGCTTGTCCCACTCAAGCCATTGTTTCGGATAGAATTGTAGATGGAAGCAAGTGTATTTCTTATGCTACGATTGAATTGAAAAACGAAATTCCAGATTATTTTAACGGAAAAATGGATGATTGGATGTTTGGCTGTGATGTTTGCCAAGACGTTTGTCCGTGGAACCGATTTTCTGCACCTACATTACAAGAGAAATTTGCACCTAATTTCCAGAAATTGAATTTTAGAAAAAACGAATGGAAGGAACTTACTCAAGAACTCTTTTCTGAAATTTTTAAAAAATCTGCGGTCAAAAGAACTAAGTTTTCTGGATTGATGCGTAATATTAACTTATTGAATGATCATTCTTTGTGAGTTTTGTAAAATTAGAATTGATATTTTACAAAGCTTTTTCGGAGCATTTACAATTTTAATTTTTCGCTTACCTTTATCTTTGAGAAAAAAAGATCATGAAGAAATTCTTTAAAATTTTATTGAAAACCGTTGTTTCTATTATTGGATTGGTGGCTATATATTTACTGTGTGCTTATTTATTGCCTTTTATAGAAATTCCTGCGGAAAAAACCAATGAACCCAAAAATGTAGAAGCATATATTTTGACCAATGGAGTTCATACCGATTTGGTTTTCCCAGTGAAGTCAAAAGAAATAGACTGGAGTCAGAAATTTCCTTACGAAGATACGGTTGCCAAAGATTCTACTTTGAGATACATCGCAATTGGTTGGGGAGATAAAGGATTTTATCTGGATACGCCAACTTGGGCAGATTTAAAATTTTCTACGGCTTTCAAAGCAGCTTTTTGGTTGGGAAATAGTGCGATTCATACTACTTTTTATAAAGAAATGAAACTAGGAGAGGATTGTAAGAAATTAGAGATGACTTCAGCGCAATATCAAAGGTTGATTAAGTTTATAGATGATGCTATGGATAAAAATGCTGAAGGAAATTACATCAACATCAAAACGAAAGCGGTGTACGGTAAAAATGATTCCTTTTATGAAGCAAAAGGCAGTTATAGTTTCTTATTTACCTGCAATACTTGGACGAATGAAGCTCTGAAAATTTCGGGGCAAAAAGCAGCATTTTGGACGGCTTCTGATAAAGGAATATTTCAGCATTATCAGCATTAAATCCAATATTTTAGAATCGTTTATAAAAGAAAATTGATTTTTTGAAGAGAGCGTTTCTCAGTCAAAAAATCAATTCTTATAATTTTTCTGAATTCTTTTTGGCGGAAATTTAATTCTTACTTTAAATTTTTTCTGTGGTGTTTGTTTTTTGTGCATAATGAAAATGATTTGTGTATTCTAAAATTAACAAATAAATCATTTTCATGCATTTATGTTAAGAAAAATTAATATTTAGGGTTTCACTTTCAGACTTACCGCTAAGTTTAAGTCGTCTTTTACACTTACCATTCCGCCAAATTTCTTAGGTGGAACAATGTCAAACTCGCTAAAACGAAGGGTTTTGTTTCCAACCAAAACAGAATCTTTAAGCGTGAGGTCTACAAAATATTTTTTGACTTTATTCATCATTTTTACTTGTACAAAAGCTTTGTAAGTATTGTGATCTTTTTTGTCTAAAGATAAAAAAGTGATGTTTAGGAAAGGATATTTTTCTGCGTGAATAATATCTCTGAAGTCATTCGTCATGATTCTGTTTTTACAATCGAAATCTTTTACGATAAGATTGATAGAAGTTTCTGCAAATTTGTTATCACTAGAATGGTTAAGTGATAATGGAACAAGCTGATGGAAACTGTTATTTACACATTTAAAAGTATTGACATTGGTAGTGCCATTAATGCTTACGAAAGAAGTTTTTTCTTGTGCTGATACGTTGAGAGATAATAACAAAACCGCTGTTTTAAGCACTGTAGATAGCGTTTTCATTTTTATAATTTTTAAGTTGTTTTTATACTATAAAATTACGAAAAATTATAGTGTGAAATTTTTGATTTTTATCATTAAAAAAGGGGCAATAGATGCCCCCTTTCTTTCTTCAATATTTCGATTTTAGATTAGAATCCAATTGTAGCTTCGAAAACTACACCATTGAATTTACCTCCATAAAGTGCTGAAGTTGTACCCCAAGCTGCACTCTTATCGTAAGTTTGGTTTACGTATTCTAATTTAGCCATAATGTTTTTAGTCATGAACCAACCACCAGCTAAGTTGAAACGATCGATTTTTCTTTCAGCAGCACTGTCATAATCTTTACCACTTACAGTGTTATATTTTGTACCTACATAGAATTGTTCTTTTCCACCGAATCTGTAAAGTAATTCAGCTACTATTTGGTTGTAAGAACCATCAGAATCTCTCTTAGTAGTCGCGTTTACAATTTTGTTACCAGAAACATGTTCGTAAGTACCGAAGAATTCTAAACCTTGATATTTAACGAATGGGTTAATTTGGAAAGCAGTTAATTCTTGGAAACCAGGGTTAAATCTACCAGTTGATTGATTAGAAGTTCCCATTGCATCAGCAGTAGTTAATAATACGTAGTAGTATCTAGAACCACCTCTGTCGTCTGCGAATAATTTACCGTTTGTATTTAGACCGTTAGTTTTGATTACTGAACCAGAAAGTCTGAATCTTAAATCTTCGCTAAGTTGTTTGTCATAAGCAAGTTTTGCATAGATAGAAGGAGCGTTATCGTTAGTTCCTTTTACAGCAGTTTGGTTTAATTTACCGTTAGATAAACCTACCATACCCATAAATCCATTAGAGTAGTAGTAAACTTCACCGAAAGCTTGAGTGGTGAAAGAGTCCATAATGTTATTTTCTACGAATGGGTTGTTAATCGCTTCAGCGTTATCAGTTCTTCTGAAGTGAGAATCACCGTAGTTTAATTCATCCATACCGATTTTAACTCTAGTATTTTTCATAAGACCACTTAAGAATCCTTCAGAAATGAAATCTAAGTTATCAATTTGAATGTAACCACCTTTTACCCAAGCTTCGTTGTGGTGTCTTGCAGAAAGATAAGTTCTTAAGTGCATTTTAACACCTTTAGCTAAATAAGCATTAACGTCTAAGTTAGCAGTTGGTAAGTTAAAGTCAGATCCCATAGTTACAAGAGGAGCAGCGGTAGTTCCTTTTGTGCTGTGGTCTAGAGATTGGAATTGTAATGCGAAATCACCACCAATGCTTACTTTTACTCCATTGTATTCAGGAGCTTCTACTTTAGGGTCTTCGAATACGTTTCTTGTAGTTTTTTCTGGTGCAAGATAATCTCTCATATCAGATTCTTGCGCATAAAATGCTGTGCTTGTTAATACAGTTGAAAGAACAGCGGCTTTAATCCATAAAGTTTTCATACTTTTTTTATTTAATTGTTATTCATATTTATTATTAGTTCGCTACGATATTTACGTTTACTGTAACAGCGTCACCTGTAGTTACACCTAAGAAACCTGGAGTTTCCATACCGTATTCAGACATTTTTAAGCTTTCAGACCCAGTAATTTTATAAGAATTACCATTTTTTTCTACGTTTACAGTAATGTTAACGTTTTTAGTAACACCTGCGATTGTTAATTTACCAGCTACGTTGCTTTTTCCTACAGGTAAAGAAGCAGCAGTGAAAGTAATGTTAGGATTAGCATCTGCTTTTAAAGCTTTGTAAGCTTTGTTGTCCATCATTTTACCTTTTTCACTTTTTAGGTTTTTGCTAGCCATTACAAATTTTACATTAGTAATAGCATTACCATTTACAGTACCAGTGAATACTGCAGATGTAGAAGTCATTGTCCAATCGTGCATTGGAGAAGTTCCGTTTACTGCAACTTTAAAAGATTTTCCAGTAACGCTTTGTGCATAAAATACAGCTACTGCTAAAAGGGAAAGTAAGATAAAAACGCGATTAATTGTTTTAGCTAAATTTTTCATATTTTTATTTTTTTAAAATTTTATTATGAATTATTGAATTTTAACAATACAAAGATATGTTTAAATTTTAAATAATTCCTAAAATTTTCTAAAATATTTACATGATATTTGTCAATTAGCTGATATTCTTATGAATTTCATAATAAAATTAGCTGTAAAACTGATTGTTGTCATGCTATTAAGGATTGTTGAATGTTAAATTTATAAAGAAACTAAAGGACCCTTAAGGATTATTTGAAAATTACCAATAAATAATGAATTATTGCCAAAAAAAAAGAGAACTCTGTTAAAGAGTTCTCTTTTTGTACCCAGTGCCGGAATCGAACCGGCACATCTTTCGATACTAGAGTTTGAGTCTAGCGCGTCTACCAATTCCGCCAACTGGGCATTAAAAATTGGTGGTGCAAATATAAAATAATTTTAATGTAAAAAAAGAAAATTTTAAGAAAATATTTTCTTAAAACTCTATTTCTAGTCCGTCATACGCAGGATGCACATTCTCTGGTGTCATCGCTTCTATCTCGTCATGGAAACCAAATCTATTACTGATATGAGTAAGATATGTAGTTTTTGGTTGTAGTTTTTCTACCAATTCTAGAATTTCTGGTAATATATAATGTGCAACATGCGGTTCGTCTTTTCTTAAACAGTTAATAATAAGAACGTCTAGATTTTTCAATTTTTTTTGCTCTTCATCTGAAATGAAACTTGCATCTGTAATATAAGCGAGGTTTTTGAACTTATAACCTAAAATCGGAAGTTTATAATGTGTAACTTGAATAGGTGTGATTTCGGTATTTTCTATGATAAATGGTTCATTTCCTATTTCTGTGATTTCAAAACTCGGAGCGCCTGGATATTTATCTTCTGTAAAAGCATACTTAAATCTATTTTGAATTTCTTTTCCTACTCTGGATAAGCAGTAAATAGAAATATCTTTTCTTTTTTGGAAAATAATGGGGCGTAAATCATCCAATCCTATAATATGGTCATTATGTTCATGTGTAATTAATAAGGCGTCTACATTGCTTTCTTGATTAGTGAGCATTTGTTGACGAAAATCTGGACCACAATCAATGAGAATCTTTTTCCCTTCATCATCCGTAATCATGACAGATGACCTTAGTCTTTTGTCTTTAGGATTAGTAGATAAACAAACAGGATGAGTAGATCCAATCACGGGAATGCCTTGTGAAGTACCAGTTCCTAGAAATTTCAACTTCATTTTTGGGTTTTTGTGAGATTTTGGTAAATTTACGCAAAATTTTATTCATGTCTGTAATTAAGCAATATCTTACTCCCAAGCAAAAGGCTTTAGCCATCAATTTAGATCCTAATATATATGGTACTTTTGCAGAAATTGGTGCGGGACAAGAGACGGTTCGTCATTTCTTTAGAGCGGGAGCTGCTTCTCAAACGATTGCAAAAGCAATGTCTGCTTATGATAAGGATTACAGTGATGCTATTTATGGTAAAGAAGACAAAAATAGATATGTAACCCAAAATAGACTGAAAAAAATGCTTCGTCATGAAGTAGGTCTTATCCAAGAGCGTTTAGATAACGAAGAAAATGCTCATCGTAAATTTTTCTCTTTTGCAAATACGGTTACTACCATTAATTATCAAAAAACCTTTTTAGGTCACGGTTGGGTAGGAATCATGTTTCAGGCGCAACCTGGTCAAGAGTACAGCGAAATTGTATTGCATGTAAAATTTAAAGAAAATGATGCTACACTTCAGCAAGAAACGCTAGGAAATCTTGGGGTAAACTTAGTTTATGGAGCATTTCATTTGTATGACAATCCTAGAAGATTAATCAAAAGTTTGTATGATGATATTTCGGTGGATAAAATTGAAATTGACATGATTGATTTTCAAGGGCCTGCTTTTCCTTATGTTGATAATCGATTGATGAGTCTTCAGTTGATTAAAAATTCTATGACTGAAGCGGTAATCTTCAATTCTGAAGGGAAGAATATGCTTCCAGCGGATTTATTGTATAGAAAAGATGTTTTTGCGGTAAGAGGAAGTTTCAGACCAGTAACTTTGGTGAATGTAGATATGTTCGAAAACGGCCTTAAAATGTTCCTCAATGAAACAGGAGGAAAACCAGAAGGTACCGTTATTCTTTTCGAAATTACAGTTTCTAATCTCAAAGCTTCCGGAAACTTAGATGAAAGAGATTTCTTAGATAGAGTAGATGTTTTAGCGAAATTGGGTTATACCGTGATGATTTCTAATTTCTCAGAATATTATAGATTAGTAGATTATTTCACTTCTTATAATGTAAGGTATACCGGAATTGCGATGGGCGTTAATAATTTATTGATGGTTTTTGATGAAGATTATTACAAGCATCTTTCTGGTGGAATTTTAGAAGCATTCGGTAAGTTCTTCAAAAAAGATATGAGAGTATATCTGTATCCTTATAAAGATCCTAAAACACACGAATTGCTCACATCAGAAAACTTAAAAGTGAATGACAATCTTAAAGAATTGTATAAATATTTTAAACATAACAGAAGAATTGTAGATATTAAGGATTATAATCCAGAGCATTCTGAAATTTATTCTAGAGAAATTTTGCAGAAAATTTCGAATAGTGAATCAGGTTGGGAAGAGCAATTGCCAGATGGAGTAGCAGCAATGATTAAAGAAAGAGGAATGTTCGGTTTCAAAGAAGATATTACATTCGAAGAATATTAAAAATTTAAAAAATATGGAAATTAAAAAAAGACTTTCATCTATTATTGAAAGCCCAAGTCACAATACTACCGAAAAATTAGAAAAAATTTGTCATCTTCTAGACCAAGAGTTTGATTATTTTAATTGGACTGGTTTTTATTTTAAAAACGGCGATAAAGAAGAATTGGTTTTAGGACCTTATGTTGGTGCAGTTACAGATCATACTGTTATTCCTTTTGGAAAGGGAATTTGTGGGCAAGTTGCTGTGTCAAACGAGACTTTTGTAGTGCCAGATGTTTGGGAACAAGATAATTATTTGGCTTGTTCGCTAGAAACCAAAGCAGAAATTGTAGTTCCTATCATTAAAGATGGTGTAAATATTGGTCAAATAGATATAGATTCTCACAAAAAAGACCCTTTTACAGATGAGGATAGAGAATTGCTAGAATGGTTATGTGCGGAATTGGCAAAGATTTTATAAAATTCTATAAATAGAAATTATTCAGAAGCAGGAGTAGTCATATTCCTGCTTCTTAGTTCAGTAATCATGTTTTTGATGACATTTGCGGTGCCTATTTTTATAGAATTTTCTGCACTGCCGAGTAATCTACCGCTTCCTTTGTAAGTATCAAAAGAATTTTCTATCACCAGTTGGCCGTCATTATTGTACATTTTCATGCTCACAATGACTTGATTAGAAAAAACGTATTTTCCAAGGCCAACTTTAAAATATTTTACCTTCGGAACGATGGCTATTTCTGCTCCATTATTTATGCAAGATTCTTTAATCATATTCACATCTACGCTGTCATATTTAATATTAGCATTATTGATGTGCATGATTTTATAATTGCCGTAATTTTTCAATTCGTCAGAAACAGCACTGTAAATAACATTATTGGTGGGTTCTTTTATTTCTTCGAAATTAGGATAAACTTCTGGGTCGAAATAGACAATTCTATCTACATGCTTTAGCTTAATAGAATGGTTAAGCTTCACCAAGGTGCTTCCTAAATTTTTGCAACTTATGATGATAAGGCTTGCCGCTAAACCACAGAATAGAATTTTTTTCATATCAAAAAGATTATGCAAATTTACGCAGAATTTCAGTAAGTTATTTATAAAATTTAAGAATTTGTTAACATTATTACGGGAATGTCTTTAGAATCTAAGAATAAATTTTTCGGTTTAAAAATAAAGTTGTACTTTTGCACCTCGTTACATAATAATCATTAAATAATATTGGCATGTACTTAACATCAGAAAAAAAATCAGAAATCTTCGCTAAACACGGAGGAAACGCTGCAAACACAGGTTCTGCAGAAGGACAAATCGCTTTATTCACATTCAGAATTAACCATTTGTCTGGTCACTTAAAGAAAAACCACAAAGATTATGCTACTGAGAAATCTCTAGTGAAATTAGTAGGTAAAAGAAAAAGATTGTTAGATTATCTTAAGAAAACTGAAATTTCTCGTTATAGAGCAATTATTGCTGAACTAGGAATCAGAAAATAATCAGATACAAGAAAATTTTAGAAGCAACTCAATTTTGAGTTGCTTTTTTTGTTAATTAGAGTGAGTTTACGCTCTACCTCTGGTAAATAAATTGATTATAGCAAGTAAAACTATTGAACCTACTGCTCCTGTAAGAATCTGACCAATTAATGCAGTCCCTAATACAGTTCCTAAAAGCCAATAGCCAATTGCACCTCCAATGATACCTACAATCATGTTTCCCACTAAGCCAAGGCTTCCACCTTTAAAAATTTGTGCTCCAAGCCATCCTGCTATAGCTCCAATAATTAATGTCCATAAAATTCCCATAATGTTTTGTTTTTAGTGTTAATATTAAGGCAAATGTATAGTATTATTTCCCTCAAAAAATTATTTATAAAAATGATATAAACAATTCTTGAAATTCTAAAAATCTAACTAATTTTAATGAAATTTTCTACTTTAATGTATATGGCAATGAACTCAATATTTCAAAACCTTTTAAAACCTAATCAAACAAAATTCCGTATCTTTGCCATCGAAAATTTAAAAAGTTTAAATAGTAACGCAATCAATACGGATTGCACAAGACAGTAAATTTTATGAATGCTCCAGAAGCAATTATTGAAAAATTTCAATTTAAAGACGGGAGAGAAGTCTCCATTGAAACAGGAAGATTAGCAAAACAAGCTAATGGTTCTGTAGTAGTAAAATGTGGCGGAACGATGCTCCTTGCAACAGTTGTAGCCAATAAAGACGCAAATCCAGGGGTAGATTTCTTACCTCTTACAGTAGATTACAGAGAAAAATTCTACGCGGGTGGTAAAATCCCAGGAAATTTCTTTAGAAGAGAAACCAAACCTTCTGATGATGAAGTTCTTACCATGAGATTAGTAGACAGAGTTCTTCGTCCGCTTTTCCCAGAAGATTTCCACGCAGAAGTTCAAGTAATGATTTCCCTCATTTCTTACGACAAAGAAGTAATGCCAGAAGCTTTAGCTGGTTTAGCTGCTTCAGCTGCTATTGCGATTACAGATATTCCTTTTAACGGGCCAATGTCTGAAGTAAGAGTAGTAAGAATTGATGGGCAACTTTCTATCAACCCAAGTATCGAAAATCTTAAAAAAGCAGATTTAGATATTATGGTAGGTGCTACCAAAGATTCTATCGTAATGGTAGAAGGTGAAATGAAAGAAATTTCTGAAGCAGAAATGCTAGAAGCGATTAAATACGCTCACGAAGAAATTAAAGTTCAAATCGAAGCACAAGAAAGATTAGCAGCCAGAATTCCTGCATCTCAAACCAAAAGAGAATACTGCCACGAAACGCACAACGAAGAAATTCGTGAGAAAGTTTGGGCAGAATGTTATGATAAAGTTTACAACGTAGCAAAAACTCCTTCTGCAAAAGAAGAAAGACACGAAAAATTTGCTGCAGTTTTAGAAGAATTCCTTTCTCAATATTCAGAAGAAGAAAGAGCAGATGTAGAACCATTTGCTAAAATTTACTACCATGATGTAGAAAAAGAAGCAATGCGTCAAATGATTCTAAACGAAGGAATCAGATTAGACGGTAGAGATCCTAAAACTATCCGTCCGATTTGGTCAGAAATCGATTATTTACCAGGAGCTCATGGTTCTGCAATCTTTACCAGAGGTGAAACTCAGTCTCTTACAGCGGTAACTTTAGGTTCTGTGAAAGATGCCAACATGGTAGATTCTGTTGCCATCAATTATGATGAAAAATTCTTCTTACATTATAATTTCCCACCATTCTCAACAGGTGAAGCAAGACCTCTAAGAGGAACTTCAAGAAGAGAAGTTGGTCACGGAAACTTAGCTCAAAGAGCTTTAGCAGGAATGATTCCTCACGAAAATCCTTATACCATCAGAGTAGTTTCAGATATTTTAGAATCTAACGGTTCTTCTTCTATGGCTACGGTTTGTGCAGGAACTCTTGCGTTAATGGATGCGGGTGTACAAATTACAAAACCAGTTTCTGGTATTGCTATGGGATTAATTACTGACCCAAAATCTGGTAAATTCACTGTACTTTCTGATATTTTAGGAGACGAAGATCACTTGGGTGATATGGACTTCAAAGTAACAGGTTCTGCAGACGGAATTACCGCTTGTCAAATGGATATCAAAATCCAAGGTTTAACCATGGATATCATGGAAACTGCATTGAATCAAGCAAGAGAAGGTAGATTGCATATTCTAGGAGAAATCCTTAAAACCATCGATAAACCAAGAGCAGATGTGAAACCTCACGCTCCGAAAATGGAAATTTTAGAAATTTCTAAAGATTTCATCGGTGCGGTAATTGGACCTGGTGGTAAAATTATCCAACAGCTTCAAAAAGATACAGATACTGTAATCTCTATTGAAGAAATGGGCGAAATTGGTAGAATTGAAATCTCTGGAACTGACCGTGAGAAAATCAATGCTGCAATTGCTAGAATTAATGAAATTACTTTCGTGCCAGTTGTAGGTACTGTTTATAAAGGTAAAGTAGTAAAAGTAATGGATTTTGGTGCTTTCGTAGCGATTGCTAAAGGAACCGAAGGTTTACTACACATCTCAGAAATCGAATGGAAGAGATTAGATAAAGTTCCTTATGCTGAAGGAGATGAAGTAGAAGTGAAATTTATGGGTTATGATGATCGTAAAAAAATGAGACTTTCTAGAAAAGTTCTTTTACCAAGACCACCAAGACCAGAACAAAAGCCTAGAACTGAAGGAGAGGCTCCAAAACCAGAAGGAGAACAACCAACAGAACAAGCATAAAAATAGAAACTCCCGAATTAATTCGGGAGTTTTTTATTGCCCAATTTCTTCAAATATGGCGTTATTTTCCCATATTCAAAACCTCTGAGTTTGCCTTTGTTGTAGATGTTTTTCGTGTTTTTATTAGTTTCTTTGGAACAGCTTTATAAAACTATCTTTTTCTAAATTTTCTAAAGAAAAATCATAATCTACTCCATCTTTATAGTAAACCAAATGAGCTCCCAATTCACTTACTAATTTATTAAAAGTGAGAGGTCTGTTCCACTGTTGATACAAAGCAGTGGTAGCCAAAGTAGAAAGTTTGCTGGTTCCAGAAACTCGGGATTGTCCTGCTCCGAAATTCAACAAAACAAAACATTGTTTGTCGTTTTTTGGCAAAAGCATTCCAAGAACGGTTTGTCTTTGCACGGATTTGCATTTTATTTCAGCAAAAACTGCATTAGGATTCATCATATATTCTTTAGAAATTTTTTCGCCTTTACCTACAATAATTTTGTAATCACAGTTTGAATCTCCACTGTAAATACTATTTAAAATTAAAGTCGGGTAGTTCAAACCTTTATTTGCATACAAATATTCTACTGCACCATTTGGAGCCGAAGTCATATCACCAGAATACATTAAGTTTCCTTCATCTTGCTTGTAGGATGAATTCCAGCCAATTTTCCCACCAATATTTAGACCCGATAAATCCAAATCATGTGCTCCCCAAGAATCTTCCCAATAAATACCAATTGCTAATTTTTTGCCATAAAATCTGCTTCCTGTTGGGATATTTCCTACAAACATTTTTTCGGAAGTAGGCAATGCATATTTCACCTCTTCTGGAATGTAAATTTTCAGATTTGTAAAATCGAATTTAGATTTTAGAAATTGTAGAATAAAATCGTAATTTTTTTTATTTACATTTTTCACCACATCTTTTTGTACCCAAGATTTTCCGTTTCTAATTCTGTAGGCAAATGTATCTTGACCGTTCATTCTATTATAACAAGCAGATAAAGCCTTGAACAAAGCAAATGGAGTTGCGTTTTCTAACCAATGCAAATCATTTTCGGTAAGAATTTGATTGGTAGCATCGTTCAATGGATTAGAAACCAAAGGTTTATGATGTTTTTTTGATAATTTTGAAATCGCATTAATGGTTTTTGGACATTTATTTTTGAAAGCCAAAAAAAGTGGTTTGAATCGGTTGAAAATTTCAGCCATTTTTTCTAATCCAAAATCTTTAAATGCTTGAGAAGGATTGAATTTGCTTTCTTTTATTGCCGAAATCACTTCATCATTTTTAATTAATAAAGTAGTTTGCGCACTTTTATAAATGATATATCTGAAAAATTCTACTGGATTTTCAGGATAGATATGGAATAAATCTGCAATTTTTGCAATGGCTTCCTTATTCTTAATGTTCTCGTTTCCAGTGAATTTATAATCAAGTTCGTCTATTAAAATTGAAAATACATCATCTATTGTTTCTTCTTGTAGTGCGATTCCTGAATTGAGTAAATTCAAGCATTTTTCAATCATTTCTTCTTTAGAAATACCTTTGATTACTTTGAAAGAAAGCTTTGCATCAGGAATATTCAAAATTTCATTTGGAATATAAATTTCATCTTGAAAATTACTTCCATATGTAGAAATATAATGCAAAACTTGCTCAACAAACAATTGGTTTCTAGTGCTGTATTTTATGATTTTCCAAGATTTATGAAAGGTAGCATTTAGATCTTTTCCGCTTAATTTTTCTTTAGAAAAGTACTTTATGATTTCTTTTTTTGCCCAGATTGCATTTGAGTCAATTACAAAACCATCATCAGAAATAAAAGGTTTTTCACCGGATTCTTTTGCGAGAACTGTATAAAATAATTTTAATGTTTTCATTGTTTAAATATTTAAAATAAGTGAGGAGTAAATTTTAAAATGTATAGGAACTCCTTTTACCTATATTTATAAAAAAGCGGGGAGTAAATGTGGAAAGTCAAATAGGAACTCCTTTTGCCTTTATTTATTTTTTAAACTGATGAAAAGTATAGTATTTAACAGTTACAAATATAGGAACTTTTTTATCAGTTTAAAAAGACGCAGACAGGACTCGAACCTGTGACACACTTATTTAGGAACTTTTTTTGCCAAAAGCGAAAAGTGATTCGTTGCTCTACCATCTGAGCTACTGCGCCAATATTAATCTTAATTTTTTTAAAAAATTTTATTTTCTAATTTTCTTCTTTTTCCAAGGTGCATTTTTCTTCCAATCTCCTGCCATGATACAGCCATAAGGTAAAACTTCATCAATGACTTCTCCCAAGCCAAATTCTTCCATTTGTTTCCTTACATTCTGTGCATTTTTGTAAGCACTTGGTAATTCAGAAATGTCGATTTCATTGGAGAAAAATCTTACGTCTAAACCTTTGGTTTCTTCAGCAAAAACTTCTTCATTTGTTTTATGCTCCAAAGTTCTTTTATGGGCACTTCTGCTGAAATTTCTCCCTGCTCCATGAGGCGCAAATCCTAAATTTCTGTCGTTAGTCGCTCCAGAAACAATCAATACAGGTTCTGCCATATTCAGAGGGATTAATCTAGGACCTGTAATATCCGGCAAAAATTTTTCGTCTAATGGAGTTGCGCCTTTAGCATGGTAAAATAAATCACCATCTCTGAATACAAAGTTGTGTTCATTCCAAAATCTATCTTTTTTTTCGATTTTTAATTCTTTTAAAATGGCTTCGTGAATACTTTCGTGGTTGCATTTTGTCCATTTTCTAATAATTTGGAGTGCTTCCCAATAACTTTGTCCTTCTTCTGTTTCGAAAGGAATCCAAGCATTTACTTTCAAGGTTTCGGGAGATAATTCTCTTCTAAATCTTTCAGCAGTCTTCATTCCTTTGTCGTACAAAAATGCTCCAGGTGCTCTAGAACCGTGATGCGTAATAAGCATTGTATTTCCAGTATTTTTTGAAATTCCTACAAACATAAAATGATTGCCATCACCTTGAGTTCCTAGATGTTCTCTTGCTGTACTGATTAATTTTTCGTCATTTAAAAAAGCATTATTTCTAAATTCTTCTACCAATTCCATTGGCATAGAAAATTGATTTCCTCTTGCTCTTCCACCTATACCAAAATGAGTGTGTTTATGTCCTGCATCTAAAACTAATTTTGGATCTATTTTTCCAAAATCTGTCAACATTACAGAACAACAAATATCTGCACTGTGCATTCCTGGATGAATCGCATTTTTAGCAATTGCAACCCCACCTACAGGAATAATTCCTTTTTCACCGGTAGGACAAGCATCTGGCATTAAAGCTCCGCCAATCATGGTGGGAGTTTTCAGCATTTCAGACATTGTTTCTATTACTTTTCCTACATTTTCTATTTCGTCATCATTTTCTGCTTTTATATTGATGATGAATTCGGCTGGTGTTTCTTTAAGAGGAATAGGTTCTGGTGATTGAAACTGCTCTAAATATTCAGAAATTTCAACTTCGGATAAATCTTTATCATTGATATATTGCAATGCTTCAGAAAACCATTTTGCTGGTCTGTAACCTAAATCAATTAAATATTGTCCTGTAATTTTCATTTGTTTTTCTAATTTGATGATGCAAAGTAAAAATACAATTGCGCATTCTATTTGCGTAGTTGAAAATATTTTTTAATTTTATTCAAAATTTTAAAATGTCATCAAACAAAAACGCTTTAATTCGTTACAAAACCATTGATAATTGCTTAAGAAATAGAACTAAACTCTGGACTTTAGAAGATTTAATTGACGCTTGTTCTGATGCTTTATATGAATACGAGGGGAAATATGACTTAGTGAGTAAAAGAACAGTTCAGTTAGATATTCAGAACATGCGTAGTGAAAAGCTGGGTTATAATGCACCTATTGAAGTTTTTCAAAAAAAATTTTATCGTTATTCTGAGCCTGATTTTAGCATAAAGAATATTCCAGTAAATGAGAATGATATTAAAGTAATGAATGATGCGGTACAAATTTTAAAACAATTTAAAGATTTCTCTATTTTTAAGGAAATGAATGGTGTAATTCAAAAATTAGAAGATTCTGTTTATGCATCAAAACAAAAAGCCATTATTCATTTAGACAAAAATGAGAGATTAAAAGGCTTGGAATTTATAGATACTTTATACGATGCTATCCTCAATAAAAATGTTTTAAAAATCGAATATAAATCTTTCAAAGCTAGAGAGACAAATTACTATATCATTCATCCTCAACTTTTGAAAGAATATAATAACAGATGGTTTTTAATTACATGGGACGAAATGACTTATCTTACTTTAGCTTTAGATAGAGTTATTAGTATTGAGAAAATTAATGCTGAGTATATTGATAAAAATATTGATGGAGACCATTTCTTTAAGGAAGTAATTGGTGTTACTGTTTCTCAAAGGAATAGACCCATGAATGTGATTTTTTGGATTGATAAAAATAATGCTCCATATGTAAAAACAAAACCTTTTCATCATTCTCAAGAAATAATTGAAGAGTTAGAAGATGGAACGGTTTTTAAAATTTCTGTTCAAATTAATTTTGAATTAGAAAGAGTAATATTAGGGTTTGGAGAATCTATTAAAATTATTCAACCCACTAAGTTAAAGAGGAAAATAATTCATAAACTAAGGATTGCATATAAAAATTATGAAGAATAAACCTCCAAAAAATGGTGGCTTTCTCACGTCTCCTTCACGCTATAATATTCTAAAAGTCTATGGAGAAATTTTTTAAATCGTAGTTTTATAGTTCTCATGTTTTTACTTTTTAGATGTTCAAAAATAGGGGTATCCTTTTTGTGATTCAATTACACTTTTGTATGATTTTTTGAGGAATTTTTTAGAAAAATCTAAAAATATTTTTCGGAGTGTATTCATAGATTGTCATTTTTATTTAGATTGTATTGATATTATTTAGTTAAATCTCTCAAAACCTAAAAAATATTCTCATTTTTTGGTGGCTGATAAATCTCAAGCGTAAAATTTTCATGGTTTAGTCAAATTCTTGTATTTTTGAGAATAAACAAATTAAAAAATATGAGCTTTCCTACAGACTTAGAAATAGCGCAATCGGCAGATATTAAACATATTAGAGAAATTGCAGATAAAATCGGTATAGACCGAGAAGATTTAGAGTATTACGGGAAATACAAAGCGAAAATCCCTTTGAAATACATCAACGAAGAAAATATCAAGAAATCTAAACTGATTTTGGTTTCCGCCATTAATCCTACTCCAGCTGGTGAAGGTAAAACCACTGTTTCTGTTGGTTTGTGTGACGGATTGAATAAAATCGGGAAAAAAGCCATCGCAGTTTTACGTGAGCCAAGTTTAGGCCCGGTTTTCGGAATAAAAGGTGGAGCAGCAGGTGGTGGTTACGCACAAGTTATTCCGATGGTAGATATTAATCTGCATTTTACAGGAGATTTTTCGGCGGTAGAAAAAGCCAATAATTTACTTTCTGCGCTCATTGATAATAATCTTCAAGATAAAAAAAGAAGCCTAAATATAGACCCTAGAACCATCGTTTGGAAGCGTGTAATGGATATGAATGACCGAAGTCTTCGTCATATTGTAGTAGGTTTGGGCGGTTCTAATAACGGAATTACGCGTGAAGAAGGTTTCAATATTACGCCGGCTTCAGAAGTAATGGCGATTCTTTGTCTTTCTAAAGATTTCGAAGATTTAAAAAACAGATTAGGAAATATTTTCGTAGGCTATACTTTTGATAAAAAACCAATTTACGCCAGAGATTTAAATGCTCAAGGAGCAATGGCGATTTTATTAAAAGACGCTATTCGTCCGAATTTAGTACAAACTTTAGAAGGAAATCCAGCGATTCTTCATGGTGGTCCTTTCGCGAATATTGCGCAAGGAACCAATACGATTATCGCAACTAAAATGGGACTTTCTTTAGCAGATTTTGTGGTAACAGAAGCAGGTTTCGGAGCAGATTTGGGCGCAGAAAAATTTATGCACATCAAAGGATATTATGGAAATTTAAAACCAGATGCTTATGTTTTAGTGGCTACCATCAGAGCTTTAAGATATCACGGTGGTGCTAAAAAGGGCGAATACGAAAAACCGAATCTTGCAGCAGTAGAAAAAGGCATTGAAAACCTTAAAAAACATATTGAAAACGGCTTTAAATGGCAATTAAAACCAATTGTAGCGATTAATCATTTTGCTACAGATTCCGAAGAAGAAATCAATTTTGTAAAAGCAGAATGCGAAAAACTAGGAGTGAAAGCTATTCTCGCAGATGAATTTACGATGGGTGGAGAAGGCATGAAAGCACTTGCAGAAGAAGTAGAGAGTTGTGCTTTTAACTGCGGTAATAATTTTAAACCTTTATACAGTGTAGAAGATTCTGTGGAACACAAAATCGAAACAATTGCCAAAGAAGTTTATGGAGCAGACAGCGCTGTATTTTCTCAGAAAGCTAAAAATCAACTAAAATCCATTTATGAACTTGGACTGGATAAGTTACCGATTTGTATGGCAAAAACTCAAAAATCTTTATCGGATGATGAGAAAAAAATAGGAAGGCCAACTGGTTTCAAAGTGACTGTTCGTGAATTTGAATTTGCAGCAGGAGCAGGATTCATTATCCCAATTTTAGGAGATATGATGAGAATGCCTGGTTTGCCAAGTATTCCAGCAGCAGAAGGAATGAATATAGACAAAGATGGCGTTATTACTGGATTAAGCTAGTCTTTTGACATATAAAATAACAAACCGACTTTTTATAAAGTCGGTTTTTTTTTGAAATTCTGTAAATATTTATGGAAATTCTATAAAATATTTTTCAAGGATTTGTAGAATCTTTGTATCAACAAAAAGCAACAATCACAAAATATAAAAACAAAATTATGAAAAATGTAAGATCAAAAATATTCACTGCGATTTTAGCTTATGTAGCTCCGATTGCGATTAATTATTTGATGAATAAATTTCTGAACAAGAAATCTAAACCGCAAGTAAAATCTACGCTATAACACTATAGTTTCAACATAAATCAGTTTTCTCAATTATTTAATTTTTTAGCTCTCGAGATGTTATTTTAACTTTCGGGAGTTTTTTAGTGATAAAACTCAGATGTTTATTATTTGAATATTTCAGATAAAAACTGTAACTTTATGAAATGAAAGATAATAACTTATAAAATGTAGACGGCTTTCTTTAAAGCCTCAATTTTATAACTATTTTCATAATTTTTAAGTTTTTATGTTAGACTTCGCTTGAGCCATTCAAGCGAAGTTTTTTATTGATAGAAGAAATTAAATATAGAAATTGAAATTTCTTAACATACATCAATGACTTCGTATCAGAAATAAGACTACTTTTGTCTCATTAAAAAAATAAAAAGATTATGATTAAAAAAATTGCATTATCATTAGTACTAGTATCAGGACTAGCTTTTGGACAAGCTAAAAAAGTAGTTTCTTCTGACGTTCACTGGTGGGGTTATAAAATCGCTAAAACTGAAGCTTCTTCTCACGATGGAACTGTAAACGTGAAAAACGGAACTGTAGTTTTAAAGAAAAACGCTCTAGTTGGTGGTACTTTTGTATTAGATATGACTTCTATTAACGCTACTGATTTACAAGGTGAATATCAACAAAAATTAAACGGTCACCTTAAAAATGGCGACTTCTTCGAGGTTGATAAATATCCTACTGCTACTTTCAAAATCACTTCTGTGAAAAAAGGAGCTAATGGTAAAAGCATCGTTACAGGAAATCTTACAGCTAAAGGAAAAACAAACGCAGTTTCTTTCCCTGCTAAAATTTCTGTGAAAAACGGTGTAGTAACTTTAGAATCTGATAAATTTACTATCGATAGACAAAAATGGGACATAGCTTATAAATCTACTATGCAAGATGTAGTAGTAAAAGACGATATAGATTTGGTTGTTAAATTAACAGCGAAATAGTTTTTTTCAATTGTGTTTTTAGAGAATCCTAAAGAAAATTTCTTTAGGATTTTTTGTTTTTAATCTGTAAATTTATACAGAATTACTAACCTAATAATCGTATGAAATTATATGTCATCAGTGGATTGGGAGCAGATGGAAGTATTTTTGAGTACATTCAGTTTCCTAAAAAGTTTACCGAAATTATCTACATAGATTGGTTAATTCCTAATTACAACGAAAGTTTTGAAAACTATGTCAATAGAATGGCCGAAAAAGTAGATGTGAGAGAAAAATTCTGTCTATTGGGTTATTCTTTTGGAGGAATTATGGTGCAAGAAATTCACAAATTGAAACCTGCAGAAAAAGTAGTGATTCTGGGAAGTATAAAGTCTGATAAAGAAATGTCTATCACCTTTCATTTGGCAAAAAGCTCTAGAATTTTTGCGAAACTTCCCGAAAGTTATTTCTCCGAAAAAACGATAAAATCTTATGCCTTTTTCAGAAAATTATTTGACCCGAATAATCCTAAACTTTGGCAATATTTCAAGGTGCAAAATCCTACTTATCTGAAATGGAGTATCAATAAAATCTTAGAATGGAAACATGAAGAGGATAAAAACGTTATCCAAATTTTAGCAGATAAAGACATTGTTTTTCCAGTAAAAAATTCTAAACCCAATTATGTCATAAAAGGCGGAACGCACCTTTTCCCAGTGACTAAAGCCAAGGAAGTTTCTAAAATTTTAAAAGAAGTTTTCAGCGAGTGATTATTTTTGGTTTTTCTGAGCTTTTTGTTTCTCGTTTTCCAATTTTTTAAAATAACCTCTGAAGAAAATATTATGTTTCAGCGCTTCCAGATTTTGGTTCAGTAAAACACTTGCCTGGTTCAGATTATTCATCGTAGAATCTATATTTTTCACCAAATTGGCATCGTTAGAAAGGTAATTAATGGCGCCTTTTCCATTTTTAGCATTGCTGATGGTTTCGTTTAGATTTTCTACGGTTTGATTGATATTTTGAGAAGATTCATCTAGGTGAGTAAGCGCTCTTCGCATTTTATTGGCCACAGCAGAATCTTTAAGCACCGCAACAATGTTTTCTTTGTCATTAATTCCTGCAAGAATTTTATTCACTTCATTAATGGTTCTCGTGGTTTCGTAGCTGGTTTTCTTAATGTTGGCAATGCTGTTTTTAAGGTCAGAAACTCCATATTTCACATCTTGACTTAGCGTTTTGTCATTCAGCAACATACTGAGCGTTCCTGTTCCGTTATTGATTTTTTCAGAAACTTCTAGAATATTAGCCGTAATTTGTTCAGCATTGTTATTGGTTTTGTTAAGTGTTTTGAGTAAATCTTCAGTAGTCAGTCTTTTTTCTGCTTTTAAAATGTCACCAGATTTTGCAAGTGCCGCTTTTTCAGAATTCGGTGTGATGTTGACAATCATATTTCCTACCAAACCATCAGAAGCAATACTTGCCACTGCATTTTTTTTGATGAATTTCATCGCACTTTTGTCGATATTCATTTCTACATTAATGAGCGTATCGTTGATGATTTCTATCCTCTTAACATAGCCCACATTAATTCCAGAAAAACGGACATTGTTTCCTTCTTGTAAGCCATTTACATTTTCGAAATGTGCTTTTAAGGTTTCGGTTTTTCCAAAAAATTGCTGTCTGTTTCCAATAAAATAAACAGCCATAATAAAAATAATGGTTCCGAGGATAACAAATATTCCGAGTCTTAATTTTTGAGCAACTGATTTTTCCATGTTTTTTAAAAACTTATTTAAAAAATGCTTTTACTTTTGGGTCTTGTGAAGTGGAAAGTTCGGCAAATGTTCCTTCTGCATAATTTTTTCCGTCAATCAGTAAAATCATTCTATTAGCAATAACTCTAGCACAGTCTACATCATGCGTGATGATGATAGACGAGGTTCTATATTTTTCTTGCACCGATTTCATGAGCAAGATAATTTCTTTAGAAGTAATCGGGTCTAAACCAGTGGTTGGTTCATCATAAATGATGATTTTTGGTTTCAGAATAAGCGTTCTTGCCAATGCAACTCTTCTTTTCATACCACCAGAAAGTTCATTCGGCATTAAATCAATTACATTTTTGAGTCCCACATTTTGCAGCGCTTCTTCTACCAAAGGCAAAGTGTCTTTTACATTTCCAAACTTTGAAATATGTCTTCTGAGCGGAAATTCTAGATTTTCTCTCACCGTCATAGAATCATAAAGCGCACTTCCTTGAAATAAAAATCCAATGTCTGCTCTTATTTCATCTAAAGCTTTTAGAGAAAGATGCTCTAATTTTTGGCTCATAATTTCTATCGTTCCACTGTCTGGAATTTCTAAACCAATTAAACATTTTATCATTACCGATTTACCGGAGCCAGATTTTCCCATAATCACCAAATTTTCTCCTTGATAAAGATTTAGGTTAAATCCGTCCAAAACTACATTGTCTCCATATTTTTTATAGAGATTTTCAATTTTGATTATCGGTTCATGTGCAGCATTAGGATTCATTTTATTCTATAAAAATATTGGTAATCAATACAGCGATAAAATCGATAACAAACAATAACATTGAGGAGTAAACTACCGCAGAATTGGCGGCAATTCCTACACCTCGTGTTCCTGATTTACATTGGTATCCTTTGAAACAACCTACCATTCCTATGGCAAAACCAAAGAAAAAAGTCTTGATGGTTGCAGGAAGCAAATCACTAAATTCTATATTGTCAAAAACTTGATTAAAATATTGTAAAAAAGAAACATCACCTTTTAAATTTTCTACCAAATAAGACCCGAAAATTGCGATGAAATCACTGTAAAAAACCAAAATCGGCAACATAGCAGTCGTCGCAAGAATTCTAGTCACTACCAAATATTTAAAAGGATTGGTTCCCGAAACTTCCATAGCGTCTATTTGTTCGGTTACACGCATAGAACCTATTTCCGCACCTATTCCAGAGCCTATTTTTCCTGCACAAATCAGCCCAGTAATAATGGGCCCGATTTCTCTAATAATGGAAATACTCACCATGGAAGGCATCCAAGAAACAGCACCAAATTCCATTAAAGTAGGGCGGGTTTGTAAAGTGAAAACCAAACCGATGATAAATCCCGTAACAGAAACTAGAAAAAGTGAGCGGTTACCAATGCTGTAACATTGTTTCAGGAATTCTTGAAATTCATAAGGTTTTTTATAAAATTCTTTTAAAAATCTTATGCTGAAATAGCTCATTTCGCCTATCTCTACGATGAAGTTTTTTAAAGATTGTACTATTTGATAAAAAACTTTCATAATAAACATTTAAGCTTCTATCAAATTTACTGAAATTTCTTGATTTATCCTTAAAATTCCTGTTAATTATTTGATAACAAACAAAAACCGCGGTCATTTTTTATGACAGCGGAAAACTTTTTATTTTGCGACTTGTTTTTTTGGTGATTATTTTTTCCTTTTAAAATCTTCGTCTTTTATGACCATTTTATAAGCGAGCCATAATCCGAAAACCGAAGCAATGATGAAGAAAAACATCGCTATCGAAATTCCAAAAATTTGAAAATTAGGAACTCTCATCAATAGAGATGAGCCAATGATTAATGCAGCAATAATAAGTGCGATGGAAATTCTATTGGCTACTTTTTGGAAGGCATCTGTAAATCGTTCTTCGTCAAGTGCATCTATTTTGAGCTCAAACTGATTCTGAGCTAAGTTTTCGGTGATTTTATTGAGTCTTTCCGGAAGATTTTCGGCTAATTTTTTGGTTTCTATCAATTGAGCAAAGAAATTTTCGGGTTTGGCTTCGTGAGCCATTTTTTTGACCATCATTTTCTCCAAAATCTGCTTCATATTTTCAGCCAAATCATATTGAGGAGCGAGAACCGCTACAATTTGGTCTAAATTCAATAAAATTTTTCCAAGAATATTTAGTTCTACCGCAATTCTTATTCCTTTTTCTGCGGCAATTTTATTCATTCTGATGAGCATTTTTCCCGTTTGCATTTCTGCGGCATTTCTGTTCTGAGAATCCAGCACAATTCGGTTGATTTCTTTTTTGAAACCAATAATATCTGCGTTTTTATCATCTTGACTGATTTCTATAAGCACTTTAGAAACTTCTTCGCCATTGTATTTGCTGATGGCAATGAGCAATTTCAAAATTTGTTCCTGCAAATTTGGACTGAATTTCGCCACCATTCCTAAATCCATTAAGGCAATTTTTCGGTCTTTGGTCAGGTGTACATTTCCTGGATGTGGATCTGCATGTGCAAAACCATCAAAAATAATTTGTTGAAGATAAGATTCTACCAATTCATCAATGAGCACCGAAAAATCGATTTCTGTTTTTTGAATTCCATGTACAGAAGTAATTTTTTGACCTTCCACGAAATCCATTGTCAAAATTTTAGAACTAGAGTAGTCTAAAACAGGTTGAGGAATCACAATATGCTCAAATTTTTCTAAATTTTTGCCCAGAGCAATCAGATTTTGAGCTTCTCTGTTGTAATCTAGTTCGTGAATGAGAATATGTCTCATCTCGTCTAGAACATCGTCTATTCCGTATTTTTTGGCGGTTTTAGAATGTTTTACAGCAAGGTCTGATAATTCTTTCAGCGTGTCTAAATCTTCGATGAAATTTTTACGAATTCCCTGTCTTTGAATTTTCACTGCTACTTCTTTTCCGGAGCGCAAAACCGCTTTGTGAACTTGCCCAATACTTGCCGAAGCCAATGGTTGGGTTTCAAAACTTAAAAAAGCTTTGGAAATCTTCGTCCCTAATTCCTCTTCCACTATTTTTTGGATTTCAGAATACGGAATTTCCTCTACATCATCTTGTAGAGAAGCCAATGCCAATAAATAAGTTTCTGGCAATAAATCTGGTCTTGTAGAAAGAGTTTGCCCGATTTTTACATAAGTCGGCCCCATATTTTTAAGGTCTTCTACCAATTCTTCTGGCGAAGTGTAGCGATTAGACTCTTCAGAAAGTTCCTGATCTTCTGCCAATTCATCAAGTGCTTTGTCTGAAGCAGCCGATAAAATATCGCTGTTTCTATATTTGAGTACCAAAGAAATGAATTTCTGGTATTTTTTTAGGTTTTCGGGAATGATATTCATAGGAAATGGGTTGTTTTTTCAAGAGCAAATTAATTGAGAATAAGTGGCTTATCTGTTACAAAATTTGAAGGGGTAATTTCAAAATTTTAAGGATGAATAATTTTTTATGGTTTGCCTAATAATTTTATCTTTGTAAAAATCATTTATCAATAATCAATATGGAGAGTATTTCGGTTTTTGAAATCATAAAAGTAGGAATTGGGCCGTCTTCGTCTCATACGATGGGACCTTGGAATGCAGCGGAAATGTTTCTGAGCGAAATCAGAAGAAATCACCAGATTTCAGAGGTGGCAGAAGTGTATGTGGAGTTCTTTGGTTCGCTTGCCAAAACAGGAATCGGTCACGGAACAGATATTGCCGGAATGCTGGGTTTAAGCGGAGAAAATTTCAAAAAAATAGATACCGATAAAATAGATGCTAAAATTGCCGAAATCAAAAATTCTGGAAAATTGATTTTAGGAGCTGAAAAAGAAATTCCTTTTATTTATGGGAAACATTTGGTGCTCAATATGCAAAAATCTTTAGATTTTCACCCAAATGGAATGATTTTCAAAGCGGTTTTTAACAACGGCGAAATTTTAGAAAAAGACTACTATTCTGTTGGTGGCGGTTTTGTGGCGACGCAAGAAGATAATTCTATTGAAAGTCACTGTATCAGAACACCTTATCCTTGTCATAAAGGCGAAGATATTTCAAAATATTGTGAAAAATTAGGAGTACAGAGACTTTCTGATTTGGTGTACATCAATGAAGAAGCTTGGAGAACCAAAGAAGAAACTAGAAGTGAAGCACTTTACATTTGGCAACAGATTAAAGAATGCATTTACAAAGGCGTTAATAAAGAAGGCGTTTTACCGGGTGGACTTAATGTAACGAGAAGAGCTGCAGATTTTAATCGAAAATTATTAGGCGAGGACGTTATTTACAAAAACATAAACGAATGGTTTGCTGCGGTAAAAAATTCTCCTAAAGATTTCAATCAAATTACCCGTTGGATTTCGTGTTTTGCATTAGCGGTAAACGAAGAAAATGCCAGTTTTGGTAGAATTATCACAGCGCCAACGAATGGAGCGAGTGGTGTAATTCCTGCGGTGCTCATGTATTCTCAAACTTTTACAGAATTCAACTCTGAAGAAGATATCATCAGATTTATTTTAGTGGCGGGAGAAATCGGTACGCTTTTCAAGAAAAATGCAACAATTTCTGCAGCGATGGGAGGTTGCCAAGCAGAAATCGGAGTTTCTTCGGCGATGGCTGCAGCTGGTTTAACAGAAATTTCGGGCGGAACTCCAGCTCAAGTAATGATGGCGGCAGAAATTGCGATGGAACATCACCTTGGTCTTACTTGCGACCCAATTGGTGGATTGGTGCAAATTCCATGTATTGAGAGAAATTCTATGGGCGCCATGAAAGCGATTACCGCTTGTCATATCGCGTTAGAAAGCGATCCTTCTAAAGCCAGAGTTTCTCTGGATGATGTCATTAAATCCATGTGGGAAACCGCTCTTGACATGAATTCTAAGTACAAAGAAACTTCTGAAGGTGGTTTAGCAGTTGCCGTGAACGTTGCAGAATGTTAATGAAATTTTGAGGAAGATAACCTCCATTTATTTTCTAAAAATTCTTAACTTGTGCCGTTGAATTTTTATCAATGGCTACCATTATCAAACCCAATATTGCTCCCGAATTGCTCTCACAACTCGACACTAAATTCGAGGAAGAGAAACAAGTTATCGTGCACTGTGGTTTTCAGAATAATTATTTGATTGGAAATCTCGTAAGAATTTGGCGCACCACGTTTTTGGTGGATAAATTTACGGGACATAGAAGTCAACTTTTATTCTGGGAAAATATCTCTATGTTTCCTTATTGGACGGAAGTTCCACCTGTGAAAGAATATTGGTTTACCTTAATTTTTTCTGGATTGCCTAAAGATTGTAAACTCTTTGATTTTGTAGAAGAAATTCCGCAAGAAGGAGGTTTTCTGGTGACTGATATTGATAGAAATGAAAGCGATGTTTATACTATAAAATTAATTTAAATGAAGAAGATTTACTTACTTTTACTCTTAGTTTCAAGTTTTGCCTTTGGTCAAGGTCTTAAAAATAAAACCGACAAAAAACAATTTCCTGCAGAAATTCTAGAAATAGAAACCTTCCAAAAAGAACTCAATCGAGAATACAAAACAGAGGAAGAAACACCTTTGCGTGGCACTAATTTCAAGAAATTCAAGTCTCATCCCTTTTTTCCTATTGATTTAACTTATCGTGTAAAAGCGAAATTGGTAAAAACTGAAAACGCGGTTCCTTTTGAAATTCCTACTTCGTCTGGAAGAACCAAAAAATACAGAGAATTCGGGAAAGCCTATTTCACACTGAATGGAGCAGAACAGGTTTTGACGGTTTATCAAAGTTTAGCCTTGTTAGATGACCCAGAATATCAGGATTATTTATTTTTGCCTTTCAAAGATGAAACCAACGGAAAAGATACGTATGGTGGCGGAAGATATTTGGACTTAAGAATTCCTCAAAATGATGAATTGATTATTGATTTCAATAAAGCGTATCATCCGTTATGTGCTTATAACGCTACCGATTACAGTTGCCCAATTGTTCCTCAGAATAACTGGTTGCAATTACCAATCGAAGCAGGTGTGAAATACCAAGATATTTGGTTTGAGCATTAGTTTCTAGATTCTAGATGTGAGATACTAGATACAAAACATGAGATGTGAGCATCTCAAAAGGTTGCATAAACTGAAAATTCAAAATTTATTTTCCTCTATTCAAAGAAAGTAAATTTTGAATTTTTTATTTTAAAATCTAAATCCTAAGTCCTTAAACCTAAACCTAAACCTAAACCTAAACCTTAGCATCTCACATCTAGAATCTAGCATCTATTTTACCACCGCATTGATTTTATCCCAAAGTGCTGCATCAAAACCAGACAATGCAAAATTAGGATTCTGCGGATCCGAAGCATCGCCCATTCTGATGACCACCATATTTTTACTCGGAATTACATAAATTCTTTGATCTTCTGCGCCCATTGCTGCATACATATCTGCAGGAGCATTAGGAACTAAAGCAGTAGGATAAACCGTTTGCGAGCCCGGAACCATATATTTAGATTTTCCGTTGAGCCACCAAAGATAACCGTAAGAAGGATTGATATTTTGAGAAGTAGAAATGGCTTCGTTCAGATAAGTTTCATTGATGATTTGTTCGTTTTTCCATTTTCCTTTGTTCAGGAAAAGCAGTCCAAATCTCGCCATACTTCTGGTATTGCTATGATAAATGGTGAAAATAGTCCCGAAATTCCAGAAACCATCCATTCCGATTTTATTTTTCAGTTTAGCATTAAAATAATTCTCAAAAGTTTGGTTGCTCGAAGCGGCCACTACATCTATTAATTTCTGAAAAACATTGCTGTAAGACCATCTCGTTCCTGCATCTGCCAAATACGTGAGGTTAGATTTGATTACCCAATTGCTTTCGTCATTTAAGCCCGAAGTCATGGTGAGTAGATGTCTCGGCGTGATGAGGTTTTCTTTTTCCAGAGGTTCGCTTGTCCAGCCGTTTCCTAAATATTGAGAAACTTTATTGTTGATATTCAGTAAACCTTCTTGTTGAGCAATTCCTGTGGTGGTAGAAACCAGCGTTTTTCCTGCGCTATTCCATTGCCAAGTTGCAGTAGCATTGTGCCCGTTGAAATATTCTTCCATTACAATTCTACCGTTTACGAGAATCATAAAAGATTTAGAATGTTTTTCTGCCAAGAAATCTTTAAGCGGTTGCACTGCGCTTTGGTTCCAACCGAGACTGGCGATAGATTTGGTTTCCCAATTGTTGTCTGTATTATTAGGGAAATACATGGTTTCTGCGGGAGTTGGTGTTGGTTCATCATCACTACTGCTGCAACTCAAAAACGGAAGTAATACTAAAAGAGGTAGAAATTTCAAAATTTTCATCAGCTGGTTTTAGCTCTTTGATGGGGTTTTTTGGGGAAGGTTAAATTTTTGGAAATATAAATTTTTCACACGTAGTTTGTCATTCCTTAGGAATCTATATTCTGTGATTATTTTCCAAAGTCGGAGAATTTAAAGAGAAGAATAAATTAAATTTGTGAACTATTATTGAATTTATTTTGATTTTTCATAACTTAAAAAAAGATATTCTGTAATTGTTTTAGCAAGATTTACTGTTAAAATTGCATGTCTTTCGTCAATTTTATAAGTTGTTTTGGAAGGTGCTGAACCATGAGAGTCACTAAATGTATTTCTTAAGCCCGATACTCCGTTAATTATACTAAATACGCCAGAAAGTATTTGTTTAAGGTTATCGTCTTCATAATCCCCCGGCGACATTTTTAGGATTGAAGCGACATTTTTGTAAAGCTTAATTAGATTTCCATCATATTCGTGTTTTTGTTTTTTTTTTGACTCAAGAATAAATAGGCAAATGGATTCAATTAATGTTCTTGAAGTTGTTACAGCTCCATCAAAGTCTTTATTAGCAATTTTATAATTGCACTTTCTGATTTGCTCGTGAATATACTCAAAGGAAATTCTATCAAGTTCTTTTGTTTCAACTAATTCTGTTATATCAATGTCAAAGTCTGGATAATATATTACTTCCGTTATTTCTGGTTCGTTATCCAAAAGTGGATAAACTAAAAGTAAAGCTTGAAAAATTTCTTCCTTATCTTTTGCGGATAAATTGTCTAATTTTTCTTGGAAATGTGGATGCGATTTAATATGAAATGTGCTTAATCTTGAATACCAACGACTTCCGAATGTACTTGATTCATCTAGAAAAGACACAGAATGTCTTAATAAATCTGCTAAATCCTGACGACCTTTGTAGATTAAAACCTTTCTTAATTTTTTAATGTCTGAATCCTCCATTTAATTATATATTTTTTTCAAAACAAACATACTTAATTTGTTCTTTTTTGGAATTTTATTCCCACTAAATTAAAAAATAAACTCCACACTACATTAGGGAAAACCGTAAAATGTTTAAAAATAGAAATTTAGATTCCTTCGGAAATCGCAGATTAGACGCAGTCAATGACAAAGTGTATGGATAATTTTATTATTTGCAATTACACACAAAAAAATCGCCACATCATTGTAACGATTTTGTAAAATTTATATTTAGAATTTTCACATCCTTTAGGATAAGAGGAAATGAAAATTTCTTACACTTTCGCCAAAAACTCCTCAAAAATAGGAGAGATAGAAACCGTTCCGTCTGGTTGAATTTTATCTAGTTTTACCATTTCTATTTGGTTGATAGAACTCGCATCAAATGGTTTCTGAACGCGTACATAATTTTCGGTGAAACCAAACATTTTTCCGTCTTTTTCTTCGTGTTCCCAAAGTACAGGTAAGGTTTTCCCAAGTTGCATTTGGTAAAATGCCATTTTCTTTTTCTCAGAAAGAATTCGGAGCATTTTGTTGCGTTTTTTACGTTCGGCAATCGGTACAATTCCTTCCATTTCTACCGCTTCTGTATTTTCTCTTTCAGAATACGTAAAAACGTGTAAATAACTGATTGGTAATTCGTTAATGAAATTATAAGTTTCTAAAAATTTCTCTTCGGTTTCTCCCGGAAATCCTACAATTACATCTACACCAATCGCAGCATCGGGCATTACTTCTCTAATTTTAGAAACTCTATCGCTGTACAATTTGGTGAGGTATCTTCGCTTCATTTTTTTGAGCAAATCATCGCTTCCACTTTGTAATGGAATATGGAAATGTGGCACAAAACTCTTGCTTTCTGCTACCAAATCTATGGTTTCGTCTTTCAGTAAATTCGGTTCAATAGAAGAAATTCTAATTCTCTCAATTCCCTCTACTTTATTGAGTTCTTTCACCAAATCTAGGAAAGTATGCTCATGTTTTTTATTGCCAAATTCGCCTTTTCCGTAATCGCCAATGTTTACACCCGTCAAAACAATTTCTTTGATGTCTTTTTCGGCAATTTTTTTGGCATTTTTCACTACGTTTTCTACGGTGTCACTTCTAGAAATTCCTCTAGCCAAAGGAATCGTGCAATAGGTACATTTATAATCGCAACCATCTTGAACCTTCAAAAAAGCTCTGGTTCTGTCGCCAATAGAATAACTTCCGATGAAAAAGTCGGTTTCTTCTATTTCGCAAGAGTGAACTTGAGCGTGCTGTTCAGATTTTTCTAAATCTTCGAGATAACTCAGAATATTGAATTTTTCTTTGGCTCCTAAAACCAAATCTACGCCTTCAATGGCAGAAATTTCTTCGGGTTTTAGTTGGGCATAACAACCTACAATCACTACCAAACCATCAGGATTGGCTTTCATGGCACGTTTTACATGAAGTTTACATTCCTTGTCTGCATTATCGGTTACAGAACAAGTATTGATAATATAAACATTTGCAGCATCGTCAAAACTTACTTTTTGGTAACCTGCACCAGTCAATTGTCTGGCAATAGTAGAGGTTTCCGCAAAGTTCAGTTTGCAACCCAGCGTATGAAAAGCAGCGGTTTTTGTAGTGAAATTTTCCATAATAAATTGGGTGCAAATTTACGGAAAAAATATTTAGAATGAACTGAACAGAGGTTTTGATGAAATTTTATCAAAATTAATTTCCCCGTCCCTAAAAGGTGTAATTTAGATAAAATTTTCAAGATATATTTGCACACTTTAGGGTTGGGGAAAAGAAAAATTTCTTGGAAATGTTTTTCATTCAAAATCTAAAAACTATAAATTTTCCGAGTTTAGTGGCAGTCAAAGTCGAATCAAAGTCGAATCAAAGTCGAATCAAAGTCGAGTCAAGTTCGGGTTTTGTTCGGAAAAAGTACCCGTTTTCCGAAGCTGATTCGAGCTTGATTCGAACATGATTCGAACAAAAGTGGTTTTTTGGTCAAATTTTTCGATGAAATGAGGTTTTAAAACATAAAAAATCCACAAATTTTTTGCATTTGTGGATTTTTGGAAAGATAGTTTGAGTTTATATGGTTTTGTGTTTCGTTTTTATAGTTGATAAATTTTTTCAAAAGCTTCTTCTGGTAAATTCCAAGTGCAAGATGGTGCTTTGTCATTAAGAACCGCCCATTTTTTGTGCTCTAAGTCGAAAATTCTAACTCCACTTAGGTTCAGTTGGTTGGTTTTGTAAATATGTAAACTTACCGAAAGTGTAGGTTTATTGTTCACAATGCTGTGAATTCCGCCCATTTCTTCGGCAAAAGAAATGCCTTCTATCGCTACACCAGCGCCTTCATATTCTATAAAATCTTTGGTTTCTTTGTAATACACTTCGGTTAATTCACCTTTGAGGACTTTTATTTTTCCCTCGTAGTTTTTGTGGTCGTGAATCGCTGTTTTATTTTCAGCGCCCCATAACATGAGAATTGCTACAGCATTTTCATTGTTGAAAACAGGGAATCTTTTATACGTTTTGGCAGGAATATCTAGTTCGTTGATTTTGAAAACTTGGTTGTAGTCTTCGAAACGGAATTCGAATAGGTTTTCTACAACAGTATTAAAGTCTGCCGAGACATTTTGTAAGTCTTCTAAAGTTTGGGCTAGGGGTTTAGTCATTGTTCTTTCCATAATTTTTACAAGCATGATTTTCAGTTGGTAAAATTATTAAAAACTGTGTTTTGAGACATCGATTTTGAGATGATTTACATCATGCAAGATTGTTGATTTTATAAAAGAATTTATGATTTTTATCAAAGTTTCTATTCTTAACATACATTTCGCTTCAGTTTTCTAAAAAAATAATACCTTTGCACCTGATTTTAAAGAAACGAGAAAAATGGATTTTAGAAATTATCAGATGCCTTATAGCATCAACCCGAATTACAGCAAGAAAGTTGCGTATTTTTCGATGGAATTTGCCATTGATCAAGCATTGAAAATATACAGTGGAGGTTTAGGATTTTTGGCAGGTTCTCACATGAGAAGTGTTTATAATCTGAAGCAAGACACCATCGGAATTGGTATTTTGTGGAAATTTGGTTATTATGACCAAGCTAGAAACCACGATCAAACACTTAATCCAGTTTGGACTAAGAAAATGTACAGCTTCTTGGAAGATACAGGAATTAAATTCCAAATTGACATTCACGATGCGCCAGTTTGGGTAAAAGTAATGTACCTGAACCCAGAAACGTTTAAAACTGCACCTATCTTTTTACTTTCTACAGATGTGCCAGAAAATGACCACGTTTCAAAAACCATCTGCCACAGATTATATGATGCGAATGAATCTACAAAATTGGCACAATACATCCTTCTAGGAAAAGGTGGAGCTAAACTTTTAGACGAGTTAAACCTAGAAAGAGAAGTTTATCACTTAAACGAAGCGCACGGTTTACCAGCAGCATTCTATTTGTTGAAAAAATTCGGTGGAGATTTAGAAAAAGTAAAAGAAAGATTGGTTTTCACTACGCACACTCCAGAAGAAGCAGGAAACGAGAAGCATAACGTACACCTTTGTCACCAAATGTCTTATTTCTCTGGCTTAAGCTTAGAAGAAGTGAAGAAATTAGAAGGACAAGATAACGACCAATTTAATCACTCATTGTGTGCTTTGAGAATGGCAAGAATTGCAAATGGAGTTTCTCAGTTGCATGGTGTAGTTTCTAACGAAATGTGGGGTAAATATCCGGGAATCTGCGAAATTAAAGCTATTACCAATGCACAAGATTTCAAATATTGGGCAGATAAACCGCTTTATAACGCTAGAGAAGAAAGAGAAGACGAAGAATTCGATTTCAGAAAAAAATATCTTAAGAAGAGAACTTTCAGAATTGTAGCAGACCAATGTGGTAAATTGTTTGATTCTAAAGTATTTACCATGGTTTGGGCAAGAAGATTTGCTGGATATAAAAGAGCAGATCTATTGTTACAAGACAAAGAAAGATTCAGAAAATTATTGGAAAACAAAAAATATCCAGTGCAAATTATCTTTGCAGGAAAACCTTATCCAGTAGATTATGCAGCGATTTCTACTTTCAATAATTTGGTAGAAGAAAGTAAAAATCATAAAAACATGGCGGTTCTTACAGGTTATGAATTGTCATTAAGTAAATCTCTAAAACAAGGTTCTGATGTTTGGTTAAACAACCCAAGAGTTCCTAGAGAAGCTTCTGGTACTTCTGGTATGACGGCTTCTATGAATGCTTCAGTAAACCTTTCTACAGACGATGGTTGGATTCCAGAATTTGCGAAAAATGGTGTGAACTCTTTTGTAGTTCCACAAGCAGATTATGCAAATATGAGCGTTTTCGATGTAGACAATTATGATATGAACCAATTGTATGACATCTTAGAAAACCAAATCTTACCAATGTACTACGAAAGACCAGATGAATGGAGACAAGTAGTGAAAAATGCAATGGATGATGTAAAAGGTCAATTCAATTCTGATAGAATGGCTGATGAATATTACAAAATTATGTATAATAATTAATCCATATATTAATATTTTTTACGTCTGGGGCGCTTCCAAAGGAAGCGCCCCAGATTTTTATAGAATGGTGATTTCGTCTATGAAAATAAAGGCTTCTCCATCAAAAGGAAAACCTTGATGCCAACTTGGTAATTTTCCGAAATTTCTGGCGATAATTTTTACATATTTAGCTTTGGTTTTGGCAAAATGTAAATCTAAATTTTTGGTCTGCACGTTGTAATCTTGCGCATCAATTGGATTCGCTACTTCTCCTAATTTTTTGAAATTTACATTATCCTCAGAAATATAAAATTCTACTTTAGTAGGCATCAGAATCCAAGCTCTGGTGTCTTGTAAAAAGTCAGCAGAAATGGTAGAAATTTCTCGCGATTCTTTTAAATCAATAATCGCTTCAAAATCTTGCGACTGATAACCATGCCAATCACCTTTTCGCCAATTGGCATCACCTGAAATTCCGTCGATTAAACCTTCGTTTCCACCTGCAAAATATTGTGGATTGGCTTTTGATTTAATTTCTATAGAGTAGTTGTTGGGTTTTTTGTAGAATTTTGCGGTTACCATTCCGCTTTTTTCCCCTTTATTATTTTCTGCAAAAGTTGTAATAGTAGATGTTTCGGTAAGTGTTAATTCTTGTTTGTATTCTTCAAAATCACTTCCGTTGATAGAATAGTAGATTTTATTATTTTGATAAGATTCAATGCTGATATTTTGTTGCTTTTCAAAAAATCTTTTTTCTGAATGAATCACAGGAACGATAACAATTTCTTTCATTTTTCTAGGTTCAGGAACTATTGTTTCCGAAATCCAATTGATAATATTTTGTTCGTTTTTTACATTGATGGTTTTACCATTCTCTACATGAATTTTTATATTTTCGAAATATGGTGTTACTGTTTCCCAAAATGTAGAACCCGGTGTCACTTTATACAAACCTATTGAACTGAGAACGTACCAAGCGCTCATTTGTCCACAATCTTCATTACCAATTAAACCATCTGGAGCATTTTTGTAGAAATTTTCTAAAATATAATGCACTTTTTCTCTGGTTTTTTCAGGTTTTCCAACGTAGTTATAAAGATAAGCAACATGATGACTCGGTTCGTTTCCTTGTGCATATTGCCCGATTAAACCAGTAACGTCCACTTGTTCTCTGCCTGTAGTTTTAGATTCTTCAGAAAACATTTGGTCAAGTTTTTTCTCAAATGCATCTTCACCACCATAAAAATTTATCATTCCATAAATATCTTGAGGAACAAAAAACGTGTAATGCCAAGCATTTCCCTCGGTGAAATTATTGTTGATTTCTTTAGCATCAAAAGGTTCGTACCAACCACCATTTTTCTTTGGACGTATGAATTTTTGGTTAAAGTCAAATAAATTTTTCCAATTTTGAGAGCGTTTCATAAACGTTTCGTAATCTTCTGTTTTTCCTAAAATTTTCGCCATTTGTGCAATGCACCAATCGTCATAAGCATATTCTACCGTTTTAGAAACGCTTTCGTGTTCATCATCAATCGTTAGTAAACCATTTTCACGATAAGTTTTCATGCCGTAATCGTCAAAATTATTGGCTGAATTTTTTGCGGCTTCAAATGCTTTTTCATAATCAAAACCTTTTACACCATTCATCATGGCATCTGCAATTACAGAAACACTGTGATAACCAATCATGCAATAGGTTTCATTGCTTGCAAGTTCCCAAATCGGCAATCTTTTACCTTGTTCGTATTGTAAAATAAACGTGTTGATAAAATCTGCGGTTCGTTTTTTGTCAATTAAAGTCATCAAAGGATGATACGCTCTGAAAGTATCCCAAAGCGAAAAAACGGTGTAATAATCGTGATTGGCAGTGTGAATTTGATTATCTCTTCCTCTGTATTTTCCGTCTACATCATTGGCAATATTGGGTTGGGTGAAAACGTGATACAATGCGGTGTAAAAAACCGAAAGTTTATCTTTATCGGTAGAAGTGATTTCAATTTTTGAAAGTTCTTTGTTCCAAGAATGTTCTGCATTTTTCTTGATTTTTTCAAAATCCCAAGATTTTCCTTCGGCTTGCATATTTTTTTTGGCACCTTCAAAACCCGTCAAAGAAAGAGAAACTTTTACTAAGATTTTTTCGCCTTTTTTGACTTGATTGGAGAAAGCTAAAGCAATATCTTTTCCGTCAAAAACTGCTCCGTAACCATCTGTAGATTTTCCAGCTTTTCTTGTTTTTGAAACTTTCATTGGCTTAGAAAATTCAATTTTGGCAAAAATGTATTGATTTTCTGCCCAAGCTTTGCTTCTTCGGTAAACTTCTATCGTTTTTTCGTCAATGACTTTTACTTCGCCTTCCAACAATTCATCTCGGTGATTTAAATCTAAAATGATATTGGCTCGTCCAGAATTATTGAAAGTGTATTCATGATAACCCACTCTGGTTGTAGTCGTCAATCTTGCTTTAATATTGAATTTATCCAATAAAACTTCGTAGTAACCTGCACTTGCTTTTTCATTTTGGTGAGAAAATTTTGAAGAATAATCTTTGTTGTCTAAACTTGGTGTTCCCATTGTTGGCATTAGTAGAATATCGCCGTAATCAGAAACGCCAGTTCCATTGAGATGCGTGTGCGAAAATCCGTAAATCACAGCATCTGAATAATGATAACCGCTGCAACCGTCCCAACTTCCATCAATTCTTGTATCTGGCGAAAGTTGAACCATACCAAAAGGAACCGTAGCTCCCGGAAAAGTATGTCCATGTCCGCCAGTTCCGATAAAAGGATTCACATATTGAGCAAAATTTTTCTGCGCCAATACAAGTGAAAAACTCAAAACAAACAAAATGAACGAAACTTTAGAAAGTTTAGACATAAAACAGTATTTTTAATTTTTTAAAAATAATAAAAATCGCCATGAATTTTCTAAAAAGTTTTTTGATTCTTTTTTCAGTCGCTTTATGCACTCCGAAATTTTATGCACAAGAAAAATTACCGCTCATTCCTTATCCACAAAAAGTTGATTTTAATGAAGGTTTTTTTAAAATTCCGAAAGATTTTAAAGTAAATTTAGATTTACCATTGCGTGAAGCAAATAAAATATTTTTTGCATTCAATTTATTTAATAAATCTAAAATTATTTTTAAAAAAGGTACTAAAAATAGTCAAATATCTTTTGGATTGTTACCTCCAAAACTTGAAAATAGAGCTAAAGATTATTATGAGATTAAAATTTATCAATCAGAAATTATTATTTCAAGTGAATCAGAAGAAGGTAGATTTAATGGCATAAATACGCTCTTTCAACTCATTAATTTTTATGAAAAAGAAGGAAAAATTCCTTGCATGGAAATCACAGATTCTCCAAAATTTCAATGGCGAGGAATGCACCTAGATGTGGCCAGACATTTCTTCACAGTAGATGAAGTGAAAAAATACATCGATTATCTCGCGATGTATAAATTCAATACATTTCATTGGCATCTTACAGACGATCAAGGTTGGAGAATTGAAATTAAAAAATATCCAAAACTCACAGAAATTGGAGCGTGGAGAAATGGTTCTATGGTTGGGAAATACAGCGATAATACATTTGATGATAAAAGATACGGCGGTTTTTACACACAAGAACAAATAAAAGAAGTGGTGAAATATGCAGCAGAAAGACATATTACGGTAGTTCCAGAAATAGAAATGCCGGGACATGCTGTTGCAGCAATCGCTTCTTATCCAGAATTGGGTTGTACTGGGAAACAAATTGAGGTAGAGAAAAAATGGGGCGTTTTCGAAGATGTTTTTTGTCCAAAACCCGAAACTTTCACTTTTTTAGAAAATGTTTTGGCAGAAGTAATGCCGCTTTTTCCATCAGAATATATTCACATTGGTGGAGATGAATGCCCAAAAGAAAATTGGAAAAAATGTGCTCATTGTCAAAATTTAATTAAGGAAAAAGGCTTAAAAGATGAACATGAATTGCAAAGTTATTTCATTCAGAAAATTGAAAAATTTGTAAATGCTCATGGAAAGAAAATCATCGGTTGGGACGAGATTTTAGAAGGTGGATTGGCTCCCAATGCAGCGGTGATGTCTTGGCGTGGAACCGAAGGTGGAATTGCGGCGGCTCAACAAAAACATTTCGTGGTGATGTCTCCCGGAGAATTTTGTTATTTCGACCATTATCAGAATAATCCTGCCACAGAACCTATTGCTTTTGGTGGTTATACTTCGGCTGAAAAAGTATATTCCTTCAATCCAATTCCAGAAAAATTGAAAGATGACGAGAAAAAATATATTTTGGGAGCTCAAGCGAATCTTTGGAGCGAATATATTCTCGATTTTAAACAAGTAGAATACATGATTTTCCCAAGAATGATGGCACTTTCTGAAGTTTTGTGGGGAACGAATAATGATTTCAATGATTTCAAACTGAGATTTCAAAAAAATGCTAAAACTTTAGACAAACTGAAAGTGAATTACAATAAAGAATCCATCAATCAACCGCTTAAAAATCCGTACAAATAAATGGCTACCAGAAGAAAATTTTTGAAAAATGCAGGAATTTTATCTGCAATATTGGCTTTAAATCCTTTAAAAGCCGAAGAAATTCTTCCGAAAAATAAAAAAATCAGAAAACCAGTCGTGCTTTCGACTTGGAGATTTGGTATTCAAGCCAATGAAGAAGCGTGGAAAGTCCTTTCAAAAGGAGGAAAAGCTTTGGATGCTGTAGAAAAAGGCGTAAGATTGGTAGAAGACGACCCGAATGAAAGAAGTGTAGGTTACGGAGGAAGACCAGACAGAGACGGAAGAGTTACGCTAGACGCTTGTATTATGGATGAAAAAGCGAATATTGGTTCGGTGGCGTCTTTAGAACATATCAAAAATCCAATTTCTGTAGCCAGAGCCGTGATGGAAAAAACGCCTCACGTCATGTTAGTTGGCGATGGAGCTTTGCAATTTGCGGTCTCTGAAGGTTTTGAAAAAATAAATTTGCTTACACCAGAATCCGAAAAAGAATGGAAAGATTGGCTCAAAACATCAGAATATAAACCTGTGGTAAATATAGAAAACCATGACACAATTGGCATGATTGCGCTTGATGAACACGGAAATCTTTCTGGAGCGTGTACTACTTCTGGAATGGCGTTTAAAATGCATGGCAGAGTGGGAGATTCACCAATAATTGGAGCGGGACTTTTTGTAGATAATGAAGTAGGCGCTGCAACTGCAACTGGTCATGGTGAAGAAGTGATTAGAACTTGCGGTTCACATTTGGTGGTAGAATTAATGCGACAAGGAAAATCTCCTCAACAAGCGTGTGAAGAAGCAGTGAAGAGAATTTATAAGAATTTTGTGAATCAAAACCGAAATGTGAAAGATACTCAGATTGGTTTTATAGCCATCAACAAATTTGGTGAAACAGGTGCGTTTTGTTTGCAGAAAGGTTTTAATTACGCGGTTCATACTCAAGAAAACAATGTTTTAATTGATGCCAAAAGCTTAATTTAGAATTTTTAAAAACGCAATCTTGAATCTAGGTTCTCGATTCTCAAATCTAAAAATATATGTTAGAAATAGCTTGTTTTAATAAAGAATCTGCCGTTATTGCGGCGAAAGCTGGAGCAGATAGAATAGAGTTTTGTGCAGATTTTCATTTGGGCGGAACCACTCCTGATTTAGAAGATTTCAAAAATTTAAAAAAGGAAATAGATGTACCTATTTACGTGATGATTCGTCCGAGAGGTGGAAATTTTTTCTATTCAGATGAAGGTTTTAGTTTGATGAAACACCAATTGCAAAATTTTTATAACGCTGGAGCAGATGGTTTTGTTTTTGGGATTTTAGACCAAAATGATGAGGTAAACGAAGAGCAATGCAAGGAACTTATCCAATTTGCAAAAGGAAAACCTTGTACTTTTCATCGTGCTTTTGATAGAACCAAAAATCTAGAAAAATCACTGGAAAAGCTTATTAATTGTGGTTTTTCTACCGTTTTGACTTCTGGTGGAAAATCTAATGTAGAAGAAGGCAAAGAAATGCTCCAAAAATTAGTGGAAATTTCTGCCGGTAGAATAGATATTTTGTGCGGTGGAGGTTTGCGTTCTTCTAACCTTGTTGAGATTAAAAATTTCACTCATGCAAAGAGCTTTCATTCGTCTGCAATTTTGGAAGGAGAGGTTGCGGATTTTCACGAAATAACAAGACTAAAATCATGTTTTTAGGGCGTTTTCTATGAGGTTTAAATTGCTGAAAAGCCGTACTTTTAGGGGAATTTTTTTCAAAGCAATTTTATTAAAATTAAACAACACAATATTTAAAATTTTCACACTATGAAATTTCCGCTTTATTTACCACAAATCGAAAATCCAGCAAACAATAACCTTTCAATTCTAGCAGCAGATGTAGGTGGAACCAAAACCAATATTGCACAATTTGTTTCGCAAAATGGCAAAATGGTTCTTCAGTTAGAAGAAACGTATACCACCAATCATTATAATTCTTTGACCGAAATTATTCTTGATTTTATCAAAAAAAATAATTTTGAGAAGCCAGACAGAATTTCTATTGGTGCTGCAGGTCCTGTAGTAAACGGAACTTGTCACACCACCAATATAAAATTTAAAATAGATGTAACAGAACTCAGTAGAGACCTACAAATAGATAAAGTCTATCTAATTAATGATTTAGAAGCTACGGCTTTTGGAATGACAGAGATGGATGATGAATTTATGGTGACCATGAGAAACGGAAATCCTTCTATCGGTGGTCATATTGCTATTTTGGCTCCAGGAACAGGTTTAGGCGAAGCTTGTCTTTTCTGGGACGGAAAATATTTAAGACCAATGCCTTCTGAAGGTGGCCACAGTGAGTTTGCGCCGAGAACAGATGTAGAATTTGAATTGGTAAAATTTTTGCAAAAAACCTACGGCGAAATCATCGTTTGGGAAAGATTGGTTTCTGGACCAGCTATTTACAAAATATACGAATTTTTGAGAGATGTAAAAGGCTACGAAGAACAAGCTTGGCTTACCCAGAAATTAGCAGAAGCTAAAGATAAATCTGCCGTAATCAGTGAAACTGCAATGTCTGGATTATGTACCACTTGCGTTTTGGCTATGGAAATGCTGGTAGATTTTATGGCGAGAAGAGCCAATAACATGGTGCTGAATTATAAAGCAACAGGGGGATTAATTTTAGCAGGTGGAATTCCGCCAAGAATTTATAACTTTATCAACAAAGATAAAATAGAAGAAAGCTTCTTAAAATGTGACGAAATGGAACCGCTTTTAGCTGGAATTCCTATTTACTTGAACCTAAATAGCAAAACAGCATTGTATGGAGCGGCATATTATGGAGCTTTTTTTGAATAATAACATTTAGAAAAATTTAAAAATTAAGGAATGAAGAAATTGTTTTTAACATTAGGTTTCTTGGGAATGATGCATTTTGGCTTTGCTCAAGAAATTACTCTAGAAAAAATCTATTCGGGTTACTACCGCGGCAAAAACATTGCGGGAATCGCTTCTCTTAAAAATGGAGAAAACTATGCCGTAATCGAAAGAGGCGGTATTGCAAAATATTCTTACAAAACCACTGAAAAAGTGGGCAATATTGTAGACGGAAGTTTTGAGAGTTATATTTTTTCTGATGATGAATCAAAAATTCTTTTGCAAAAAGAATCTGAGCCTATTTATAGACATTCATTTTTAGGGAAATTTGATGTTAAAGACCTTACTTCAGGAAAAATAATCAGTCTTAATAACGGAAATTTTGTTCAAGAACCTAAATTTTCACCTAATGGAAAATTAGTAGCTTTTATTTCAGACAATAATTTATTTTATCAAGATTTAGCATCTGGAAAAATAACTCAAATTACCAATGATGGTAAGAAAAATTCAGTGATTAATGGATTGGGAGATTGGGTTTATGAAGAAGAATTCGGACATGCAGATTTCTATCAATGGAACAAAGGAAGTGACGCCATCATTTTTGTAAGATTTGATGAATCGCAAGTTCCAGAGATGAACATGCAGATGTATAATAAATCGCTTTATCCTACAGATTATCGTTTTAAATATCCAAAAGCTGGAGAGAAAAACTCAGAAGTTTCTGCACATTTATATCAGGTAAATTCTGGTAAAACTATCTATTTAGATTTGGCAGGTTTCGAGAATTATTACATTCCACAAGTTTTTAGCACGGCTAAAAATGATGAGGTAGCGATTGCAACTTCCAACAGACATCAGAATAAAGTAGAAATTTTAAAAATTAATACTGCTTCTGGAACCGTTTCTAAATTATTAACCGAAACAGACCAAGCTTGGATTGACACCGATAATCTTACGTTAGAATTTTTAGAGGACAATTCATTTTTATGGGCTTCAGAGAGAAGTGGTTTCAGACATTTGTATTGGTATGATGCGAAAGGAAAACTGAACAAACAAGTAACCAAAGGAAACTGGGAAATCACTGATTATTATGGTTTTAACCCAAAAACGAAAGAAGTTTTCTTACAAACAACCGAGAAAGGAAGCATCAATAAAGTAGTTTCTAAATTTAATATTTCATCAGGGAAATCTGTATTGCTTTCTCAAGCGGAAGGAAATAACAGAACAGATTTTTCTAAAAATTTCCAATATTTTATTGAAACCAATTCTACTGCTAAAAAACCATTCACTTATACTTTAAAAGATGGAAACGGGAAATTTGTGAAAGAATTGCAGAATAATGATGCACTTTTAAGCAAATTAAATGCAGATAATTTGGTTACCAAAGAATTTATGATGATTCCGAATGAAGCAGGAGACCAAATGAATGCTTACATCATGAAACCGAAGGATTTTGACCCAAATAAAAAATATCCACTTTTCATGTTCCAATATTCAGGGCCAGGTTCTCAGCAAGTTTCTAATTCTTGGGACGGTGGAAACGGACTTTGGTTCAATCATTTGGTGCAGAAAGGATATATCGTAGTTTGTGTAGACGGTCGAGGAACAGGTTATAGAGGTACGAATTATAAAAAAGTAACCTATAAAAATTTAGGAAAATACGAAATAGAAGATCAAATTGCTGCTGCAAAATGGTTAGGAAATCAATCTTATATTGACAAGTCTAGAATTGGTATTTTTGGGTGGAGTTATGGTGGGTATATGGCAAGCTTAGCCATGACAAAAGGTGCAGATGTTTTCAAAGCAGGAATTGCGGTAGCGCCAGTTACCAATTGGAGATATTATGACAGCATTTACACCGAAAGATTCTTGCAAACGCCACAAGAAAATCCTGAAGGTTACGACCAGAATTCACCTACAACTTTTGCGAAATTACTAAAAGGCAAATTCCTTTTGATTCACGGAACAGCAGATGATAACGTACATTTCCAAAATTCTATGGAATTTTCTGAAGCGTTAATTCAAAACAATAAACAGTTTGAATTTATGGCATATCCAGACAAAAATCACGGAATTTATGGCGGTCAAACCAGACCTCAATTGTATAAAAAAATGACTGATTTTATTTTGGAGAATTTGTAAAAAAAAATTAATTAAATTATGAGAAAAATATTTGCCTATTTATTTTTGATAGTTTTATTAACTTCTTGTATTGCAAATACAAAAATGTCCTTATCATCAAGCTATAAAGATGAATTTATTTTGAATAAAAGTAAAAAATATTTATTTATTAAAAATAATCTTCATACAAATGATTTGTCATTCATTAAAACTGTTGATAATGATTTCAAAAATATTTTTGGTGAAAATATGTATGTAAAAAATTCTTTACTAGAATTTGATAATGATAGGTTTGTTAGGGTTACTGATGGTTTTGTTGATATTATGAAAGAAAATTATTCTGAAGAGTTCGATTATTTAGTAATCTTAAGATTTATGAGAAAACCTGAAAACAAAGATGATCTTGACAATAAAATCATAAAAGTAAAAATAGATGATGTTTCAAAAACTAGAGTTTATCATACAGTATTACAAATTGTCGATTTAAAACAAGGAAAAATTGTTTATTCTAAAGAAGCTATTTCTGATTATAAGAAAAATTTCAGTACTGGAATTACAACAACTCCTCTTAAACAACTTTATGACACTTATGATCATTTGCTTAAAGAGTTTAGAAAGAAGATTTATAATTAGATTTTTAAGTTTTTTGAAAATTTGTAAAATGACGGATTTTATTTTGTAGAATTTTTAGAATTAGGAAGTCAGAAGACGAAATATAAACATCAATAGGAGCGGACTTTAGTCCGCTTTTTTAGTTTAAAGTTTCATTAGCTTTAGCTAAAACTTATTAAATTTCGAATTTTTAGTAGCTATGAAGGCTTCTATTATCTATAATTGAGATGAAGAAAATTGTATGATTTACTTCTTGATAAATTAAAGAATTATTTTCATCTATTTTGCATTTTCTGAAACTTAGAAGTTTAGATTTTGGACAAATTTCTTTGTGTGATTTTAACCTTTCAATCAGTTCGTCAAAATTATTTTCAAATCTTTCGATTTCTTTTATTGTCCAGTTTTCTAGTAAATAATCTAAAACTTTTAAATAGTTTTCTAGAGTTTCTTTAGACCAAACAATTTTCATTTAAATGGCTTTTGATTGAAGGTAATTTCTAATTTTTTGTTTGGCTTCTTCATGCGAAATGATGTTCCCATTTTCTATATCTGAAATTCCTTTTTCAATAGATTTTTTTTGAGTTTCAGATAATTGATTTGCCCAATCTTTATCTAAGTATTTCTCCTTCAAGAAATCAATATAGTCATTCACATTCCCTAAAAGTTCTTTGGGAAGTGTCTTTAGATTTTTTTCTAAATCTTTTATTGTGATTTCCATTTTTTTAGAATTTATTTTTATCAAAGTTAGAAAAATTTTTCATTCCATTTAAAAAACTTATTTTTGGGAAAAATAAATTTTATGAACAATAAACATCCAAAAGGTTTACCGTATTTGTTCTTCACGGAAATGTGGGAAAGATTCGGGTATTATTTAATTTTAGGAATTTTTGTATTATATCTTATTGAGCCAGAAGGAATGAGAGGAGGATTAGGTCTTCCTGATAAAATGGCAGATGATATCTTCGGGACTTATATTGCTCTTACTTATCTTACTCCATTTATCGGTGGTTTCTTGGCAGATAGAGTTCTAGGATACGTGAAATCTATTTATTTGGGTGGTATTTTGATGGCTGCAGGTTACATTGGGATGGGCGTTTTCAAAGATTTACCACTTTTTTATACTTCTTTAGGATTAATTATTGTGGGGAATGGTTTCTTTAAGCCTACTATTTCTACACTTTTAGGAAATCTTTATTCAGACGAAAAATATAAAGCCAATAAAGATTCTGGTTATAACATTTTCTACATGGGAATTAATATCGGTGCTTTCATCTGTAATATTATTGCTGCGTTTATGCGTAATAAATTCGGTTGGGGAGAAGCATTTATCACCGCTGGAATCGGGATGTTGGTAGGTTTAGTAGTTTTCACAGTAGGAATGAAACATTACAGACAGGCTGCAGAAATGAAGCCAGTACAAGAAGGAGATACCAAACTTTCTGAAATTTTGGTTAAAGTATTCTTACCTGCAATTATCGCTGGAGCAATCGGTTGGTTCTTACCAGGAGAAATCTTCGGAAGTGATAGTACAGATGCGTTTATTTTTGCATGTATTCCTGTTATTTATTTTTATGTTTCTCTTTATTTCAAAGCGAATCAGAAAGAAAAACCTGCGATTGGAGCATTGTTGTCTATCTTTTTAATTTCGATGTTTTTCTGGGCGGTTTTCAAGCAAAACGGAACAGCTTTAACACGTTGGGCAAATTATTATACCGATAGAAGTGTTCCTGCATGTGTAGAGAAACCTTTGGAAGATATTTATATGGTTGATGGAAAAGACTTCAAAGACAAGGAAGTTTCTGTGTATGATGACCAATATCAAACCCAAAAAGGAGAAGACGGTAAAACGTTAAAAACGCAAGGAAAAGATATTTATTTCAGAAATATTAAACCTGAACAAAAAGCACAATTAGAGCAAAATCCTTCCCAAAAAGTGTTTCTATACAATACAGAATTATTCCAATCCATTAATCCATTTTGGGTAATTGCGTTAACGCCAGTAATTGTAGCATTCTGGGCCATGCTCAGACGAAAAGGAAAAGAACCTTTAACTCCAACTAAAATTGTCTTGGGATTATTTATCTCTGCACTCTCTTGTTTGGTGATGGTTTTAGCGGTTTATGCTGGTGACAATGGAGCCGTAAAAGTTTCACCATGGTGGTTAGTTGCAAGTTATGGAGTGATTACGGTGGGGGAATTATGTTTATCACCGATGGGACTATCTTTCGTGTCAAAACTTTCGCCAGCGAGAATCACCGCTTTAATGATGGGTGGTTTCTTCTTGGCCAATTCAGTAGGAAACAAACTTTCTGGAATTTTGGCAAGTACTTGGTACAGCTATGACAATAAGATGAATTATTTCTTGGTAAATTTTGCTTTACTCATTTTTGCGACTTTACTAGGAGCATCTATGCTAAAGCGTTTGAATAAAATTATGAAAGACCAAGGTCACTAATTAAGAAGATATAAGTCAGTACTTTTAGTGCTGACTTTTTTATTGACTAAACCAAAAAAAAACTATATTTGCTAGTCTTAACAAAAAATTAACAATAAAAATATGGATACAGCACAACAAAAAGGACATCCTAAAGGATTATACCTTTTATTCATGACTGAAATGTGGGAACGTTTCTCTTACTACGGTATGAGAGCAATTTTTATCTTATACATGACGAAAATGCTTCTTATGCCAGATTCTGACGCTTCTAATATCTACGGAAGTTATACAGGTTTGGTATACTTAACACCACTTTTGGGAGGTTATCTTTCTGATAGATTTTTAGGAAACAGAAGAAGTATAGAAATTGGAGGTATATTAATGGCTCTTGGTCAGTTTGCGATGTTTTTTAGTGCTTCAGCTTCAGGTGGTGCTGCTATTTCATTAATGTGGGTAGGTCTTACTTTACTCATCATTGGAAACGGTTTCTTCAAGCCAAATATTTCTACAATGGTAGGTCAGTTGTATCCAAAAGGAGACAGAAGAGTAGATGCTGCATTTACAATTTTTTACATGGGAATTAACTTAGGAGCATTCTTCTCACCATTAATTTGTGGAACTTTAGCTGAAAAAATAGACTTCAAATGGGGCTTTTTAGCAGCTGGAATCGGGATGATTATTGGTTTGATCACTTTCGTAGCTCAAAAAAATAAACTTTTAGTAGATGCAGACAATAACCCTATTGGAATGCCTACACAGAAATTTGGCGTAAAACAAATAGGAATTGTAATCGCAGCTACCGCTTTGATTTTCTTCTTAATGAATTTCAAAACAATGTTCAATAGCGAATTAGATATTATTGGTTATTTAATTTACGGAGCGATGATTGCCATGCCGCTTATTATTTTAACAGATAAATCCCTTACAAAAGACGAAAGAGACAGAATTATGGTGATCTTCATTCTAGCATTTTTCGTGATTTTCTTCTGGGGAGCATTTGAACAGGCAGGAGCTTCGCTTACTATTTTTGCAGACAGACAAACAGATAGAACTTTATTCGGTTGGGAAATGCCAGCATCTTATTTCCAATCTGTAAATCCATTAGCAATTATCCTTTTAGCACCATTATTTTCTTCACTTTGGTTAAGATTAGGAAACAGAGGATTAGAACCTACTTCTCCTAAAAAAATGGCGATTGGTTTATCTTTAGTTGCTCTTGGTTATGTAGTAATCGCATTTGCAGTTTATGGTTTAGGAGCAATGGATAAAGTATCTATGTTCTGGTTAATTGGTCTTTATGTGATTCACACGATGGGAGAACTTTGTTTATCACCAATTGGATTATCAATGGTTTCTAAACTTTCACCCGCTAGATTTTCATCATTATTGATGGGAACTTGGTTCCTAGCAAACGCAGCAGCCAATAAATTTGCAGGAACACTTTCAGCATTAATTCCTGGAGGTGGAGAAGGTGGAGAAGGCGCTGCTACTACCTCTTTCTTAGGTTTCCAAATTGCTAATTTATTTGATTTCTTCTTAGTATTCATCGTAATGTGTGGAGTTGCAGCAGCAGTTCTATTCGTGATGAGTAGATGGTTAGAAAAGAAAATGCACGGCGTAAATTAAAATTATCATAAAACTCACTAAAACCTCTGCAATGTCAGAGGTTTTTTTTATTTTCGTTACATAAATTTTTACAATGGAATTAACTCTCGAACAAATTCAAGATTTTAAAGGCAAATATCCTCGCCAGATTTGGTCACTCTTTTTCTCTGAAATGTGGGAACGTTTCTGCTTCTACGGAATGCGCGGAATGCTTGTGTTCTTCATGATTTCTCAACTCAATTTCGGAGACGAACAAGCCAATCTTCAATATGGAGCTACTCAAGCTTTTGTGTACGCTTTTACTTTTGTGGGCGGACTTTTTGCTGATAAAATCCTTGGCTTTAGAAAATCTTTATTTTGGGGAGGTTTACTGATGATTGTTGGGAGTGTTATTTTATCTATAGATCCACATCAGTTTTTCTTTCTAGGAATTGCTTTTACCGTTATCGGAACAGGATTTTTTAAACCGAATATTTCTACCATGGTAGGAAAACTTTATAAAGCGGGAGATTCTAGAACAGATGCAGGTTTCTCATTGTTTTATGCAGGAATCAACTTAGGCGCTTTATTGGGAGGTTATTTTTGTATTGCTATTGGGAAAGGCGAAATGTTTTCTAGTTTTATTCCAGAAGATAAAAGATGGAACGTTGCTTTCAGTTTGGCGGCTATTGTTATGGTGGTAAGTTTGGTAAATTTTATATTTACTCAAAGAAGATTAGGACCTATTGGTTTACAGCCTCAAACATTAAATGCAGATGGAACTTTTTCACCTATGGCAAAATGGAAAGAATATGGAGTTTATGTCCTTTCTTTGGTTTTTGTACCAATAATTATGACGATGGTTTCTATAACCGAATACACAGATTTATTCATGTATATTGTAGGTCCATTGACGCTTATTTATCTATTCTATGAAATGACAAAGGTTACTCCTGCCGAAAGAAAAAAATTGTGGGCGGCTTTGGTTTTTATTATTTTCTCTATTATTTTTTGGGGAATTTATGAGCAAAGTGGTGGTTCTTTGAGCATTTTTGCTGCGAATAATTTGAACAAAGACTTACTAGGATTAGACCCGAATGGAGTGAACAATTCTGGAGGTGCATTTTTCATTATTTTCCTAGCACCAATTATTGGTTTATTATGGATTTGGCTAAGTGAAAGAAAATTGGAACCCAATACTTTAATCAAATTCGGTTTAGGGTTTATCTTTTTAGGATTAGGATATTATGTGCTTTTTGCGACTAAATTTTTCGCGAATCTTCAAGGGATAACTTCTCTGAATATTTTCACAATTGCTTTATTGGTCATTACTTTTGGCGAATTATGCTTATCGCCAATTGGTTTGTCTATTATGACGAAACTTTCTACTGAAAAGTTACAAGGAATGATGATGGGAATGTGGTTTTTGGCTTCAGCTTACGGACAATATGTTGCAGGAATTATTGGCGCAAACATGGCTTCAGCAAAGGAAGGTGCAACCAACTATGAAAAACTAATTACTTACACAGAAGGATATAAAGATTTAGGAATCTACTCTTTAGTAGCTGGTTTGGTACTGATTTTGATATCTCCTTTTGTGAAAAAATTAATGCAAGAGGTTCATTAACCACATAAAAACTACTGTATGAAAACTACTTTATCGATGTTATTTCTTTGGGTATTCAGTTTTTCCTTTTCACAAGTGAATTGGATGACGATGGAACAAGCGTTAACTGCTCAAAAAACCAATCCAAAAAAGATTCTCATCGATTTTTATGCAGATTGGTGTGGACCGTGTAAATTGATGGACAAACAGACCTATTCACATCCTATTATTTCGAAATACATCAATGAAAATTTTTATGCCGTAAAATTCAATGCAGAAGGCAATCAGACGGTTAATTTTTACGACAGAGTTTTTACCAATCCAGACTTTGCTAACAAGGCAAAAAGCAAAAATGCAATGCACCAGTTCGCGAAGTTTATGAATGTCAATGGATATCCTGCTCTGGTATTTTTAGACGAAAATGCTCAACCCATAACCAATTTGATGGGATTTTTCTCTGCTAAAGAATTAGAACCTTATATAACTCTATTTTCTAAAGGCGAATATAAAAATATCAAAACCCGTGAACAATGGGAAAACTATCAGAAAAAATTTAAATCCAAGATTAAAGAGTGATTCGAGTTACGAGATACGAGTTGTGAGTTTTGAGAAATCTTTGCAAGAAATTAAATAAAGAAGCAATCTGTGGAAATTTATCAATATTTTCATCAATAGAAACGGACTTTAGTCCGTTTTAGAAATCATAAAAATCAATTTGGCTTTAACCAAAACATAATAAAAAGGACTTTCATTATTGAAGGTCTTTCTTTTTTAGTTTTGAACAAATTTCCTTAATTTCACATCGTAAAACTCAAATCTCGAATCTCGAAACTCGTAACTCAAAACATTGACACTTGAAACTTCCATAGAATTTCTGAAAGGAATTGGTACAGAACGTGCCAAGTTGATTGCTAATGTATTAGATATTAGAACAGTGGAAGATTTTCTGCATTTTTTTCCGATAAGATATTTAGATAAATCGAAAGTCTATAAAATTGCAGACATTAAGGAAGATAATTTAGAAATTCAATTGAAAGGCAGAATCACAGAATTGCAGGAAATCACTTATGCTAAAGGGAAAAAACGACTTTCTGGGAAATTTACAGACGGAACAGGAACACTGGATTTAGTTTGGTTTCAGTATTCTAATTGGATGAAAGAACAGATTCCCGTAAACCGAGAAATCTATATTTTTGGGAGAGTTCAGGAGTTTAACCATAGTTTTTCGATGCCGCATCCTGAAATTGAATTAGAAGATAAAAAATCGGCAGAAGAAAGACTCAGACCTATTTATCCAAGTTCAGAAAAATTGACGAAACGTGGACTAAACCAGAAGTTTTTTCAAACGGTTCAAGCCACTATCATTTCGCAGATTCCAAAGTTGATAGAAGAAAATTTGCCAGTCTCTATCATGAAATCTCTGAAACTCATGAGTCGTCAACAAGCGTATCTTAACATTCATTTTCCACAAAATGCAGATTTTGCCAAACATGCAGACAGAAGATTAAAATTTGAAGAAGCGTTCTTTTTCCAGTTGGGTTACGGTCTCAAAAAAAATTACAACAAAAGTTTTACGATTGGGAATCCTTTTCCGATAGTAGGCGAAAATTTCAACAATTTTTACGAAAATTTCCTTCCTTTTGAACTCACCAATGCTCAAAAAAGAGTGCTGAAAGAAATCAGAAATGATTTAAAAAAGCCTATTCAGATGAACCGATTATTGCAAGGTGATGTGGGTTCTGGTAAAACGATGGTGGCACTTTTAGCGATGCTTTTAGCCATGGATAATGGTTTCCAAAGTTGTATGATGGCGCCTACAGAAATTTTGGCAACTCAACATTTTAATTCGATTGCAGATTTATTGAAGGAAACGGATGTTAAAGTAAGATTACTCACAGGTTCTACTAAAACCGCCGAAAGAAAAATCATTCACGAAGAATTATTAAACGGTGAACTTTCGATTTTAGTAGGAACTCACGCGGTTTTAGAAGATATTGTTCGGTTCAAAAATTTAGGATTGGCAATTATTGATGAACAACATAGATTTGGAGTAGCACAACGTGCAAAACTTTGGGCTAAAAATAAAATTGCACCGCATATTTTGGTAATGACGGCAACTCCGATTCCTAGAACTCTAGCGATGAGTTATTACTCCGATTTGGATGTTTCGGTAATTGATGAAATGCCTGTTGGTAGAAAACCGATTATCACAGCTCATAGAAGAGAAAAAGATAGAAATTCTGTCTATGGTTTTGCCAAAGAAGAAATTGCCAAAGGCAGACAAGTGTATTTTGTATATCCATTAATTGAAGAATCTGAAACGCTGGATTATAAAAATTTGATGGAGGGTTTTGAGCATATTTCAGAAATTTTTCCGCTTCCAGATTATAATACCACTATGCTTCACGGGAAAATGAAACCCGATGAAAAAGATGCAGCCATGAATTATTTTGCCAAAGGAAAAGCAGATATTATGGTCGCAACTACCGTAATAGAAGTAGGCGTAAATGTACCGAATGCTTCGGTAATGGTGATAGAAAGTGCTGAAAGATTTGGTCTTTCACAGTTGCACCAGCTTCGTGGTAGAGTAGGAAGAGGAGCAGAACAAAGCTATTGTATTCTCATGACGGGCGATAAACTTTCCACAGAATCTAGAAAACGCATCAAAACCATGTGCGAAACCAATGACGGTTTTAAAATTTCTGAAGTCGACATGCAATTGCGCGGTCCTGGAGATATTCTGGGAACTCAACAAAGCGGAATGGTAGATTTTAAACGCCTAGATTTGGTAAATGATGGCAATATCATAAAAGCAGCAAAAGAAACCGTAGAACATTTGCTAAAAATAGACGGAAATTTACAATTTCCAGAGCATCAGAGCCTTAGAAATTACTATGTAAAACAATATAAAGGGAAAAATAAATGGGGAAAAATCTCTTAATTTTTTAACCAAAACTTAATAAAAATACCGATGAAATTTTCATCGGTATTTTCTATTATTTTTTAAAATTAATCATCATCTTCATCATAATCATGATGTTCTCTTTTTATGTGATGATGTTTAGAATGTTCTTCATGTTCATAATATTCACGCTCATCATTACTGTTTTCGGTGTAATATTGTGAGTTTTGTGCATAACTCTGGATAGAATTACTTTCTGTATTCACAGTAGTATTAGTCTCAGTTTGTCTACTGCTAGAAGCCAAACTGGTTCCATCTACATTGCTTCTGTTTTTAGTCAATTTCACAATGAGATTCATTGGTGATTTTTCAGAATTTTTGTCAGGGTAGAGCAGCGATTCCCATTCATCTTCTTCCTCATTTTCTCTTTCATTACCTCTTTCATTTACAGGTAAACCGAAAGCAAGGTAGAATAAAATCATCGGTACGCCTAACCAAATTATAGAGAAGATTTTATGAAAAGCATTTGTTTTTGAAGCATCTGCTTGTACGTTTTTGTATCCTGTGAAGATAGAACCCAAAGTTCCTGTTTTTCTGTGAAAAATAGTGTCAGCAAATATTCCTGCTAAATGTGCAAATACAAGAATTAAGAATAGTTTTGCACCAATTTCGTGGCCTTCTTCTACCATTTCTTCAGTAAAAGTAAATCCTAAAAAATGTGCAGATTCTGTAGCCCATAAATAACCTGTAAATGCTGTGAAAATTCCTAAAAACATCATAGAAAACATCACTAAAGATGCTAAAGGATTATGACCTACATACGTTTGATTTTTAGAGAAATAATTTTTAATGAAATCTATTTGTTTAGAAATTCCCATTGGGAAATCTTCAAAATTAGAATATTTTGGACCGATAATTCCGTAAAGAATTCTGAAAAATAAAATTCCACCAACTAATGCTCCAAAAGCATAGTGGTAATTCATTTGCCATTCATTTTCGCCGGTGATATAGGCTACGGTAAATCCTATGGCTAAAAGCCAGTGCGAGATTCTGGTCGTCAAAGACCAAGTTTTTGTTTTCATTTTCTTAAATTTTAATGTAATATGAATGTGAGGAGTATCTTTTTCTTTTTGAAAAAAGATAAAGTTGATGTAAATCAAAAAATTACATTAAAATTTCTGGTGGTTGAAAAATAGAATAATGAAACTCAGAAATGAAATCGTTTTTATAAATGAAAAAGTTCTTATTTTCTATAAATAATCTCTTGGGAGTTTCGATTTTTAAAACATTAAGTGATTCTACTACAAAAACGATGGTAGAAAATTGAGTGAAATCTATTTGTTTGAAAGGAAGTTTCTGATCTTGAGCATAATCATTATCCATAACATTTCCACTGAAATAGTGGTGGTTAAGAAAATTAACCAATGAAAATTCACCATTTTCTATCCTATGTTTTACAATATGCTCTACCAAATTAGGCAACTTGAAAACTTGTCTAAATTCTTGAAAGGAAAATAGATAAACAGAAATGAATAATATGGAAATAAATTTTTTCAACTCAGTATTTTAGATACAAAAATTAGGCTAAAGTTAAATTTTATCAAAAATAAAGTGATTCATTTTCACTTTAGCCATTAATTTTATGATTATCCTATAACGGAAACGCCAATTAATTTACCGATTCCGAAAGTGATTGCTGCTGCTAATAATCCGAAAATAACTTGTCTGAAACCAGAATACCAAATGCTCTTTCCTGTGAAAAGAGTAATAGCAGAACCTATTAAAAATAAACCAACAGAACTGGAGATAGCGCTGGCAATAATTGCTGGAGTTCCTCCTAAAAAGAAAAACGGGAAAAGTGGTAAAATTGCTCCAATTGCAAATAATACGAATGAAGAAATTGCGGCTTCCATGGCAGAACCTTTTAGTTCTTCGGAGTTGATTCCTAATTCTTCTTTTACCAAAAACTGATGTGCAGAATTTTTGTCATTCATGAGGTCTATTGCCATTTGTGCGGCTTGATCAGCAGGAATTCCTTTCGCTCTGTAAATCAATTCTATTTCTTTTAATTCTCCTTCAGGGTTTACTTCTAATTCGTCCATTTCCAGAGACATTTGGTTTTCGTATAATTCTTTGGAACTCTGTACCGAAATCCATTCTCCTAATGCCATGGAAAGCGAACCAGCCAAAAGCCCAGCTAAACCTGCAAGAAGTACTTCTTTTTGTCCGCTACTTGCACCTGCAACTCCCATAATTAATGAAAAGTTAGAAATTAACCCATCATTTCCACCTAAAACAGCTGCTCTAAGTGCGTTTCCGCCAACAGAACGATGTCTTTTTTCAAAACGAGAAAGTGCATTTCCTCCAATTTTAGGATTATTTTGAAGAATATTTTCTAAAATTTTCACGTGTGCGGTATCTGAAATAGATGCTTGAGTTTTTGTATTAACTCTGGCTTTTCCAATAGAGCTAGACAATGATTTTTCGGTATCCATTAAAACCCCTAAAACATAATCATATCCTAGAATTCCTCCAATTTTTTTAAGAATTTTTGCTCTTGTAGAAGGTTTCGGCATGTCTTTTTCCGTGAGTCCTACTTTCTGTAAAAATGCTACTGCGTGAGATTTTTCGATGGCAGACATTTGTGAAAAAATATCTTTTACGTTTTGGTCTTCTTCTTTCTCTGCTAATAAACCGTACAGAAAAGAAGCGTCTACTTCGGTTTGGATGTTTTTTAAGTTCATTTTGTGATGGTTATTTAAAGGTTATAGCAAATGTAAGATTATGTGCTGATAAACCTTCACTTCTTTTATAAAAACTATATCTGAAATCTACACTTTTAAAAAGCTTAGATTCTAAAGGTAAATAATGAAGATTTAACCCAATGTTTTGGCTATTGAAACTAGATAAATCATAGTCTGAAGAATAATATTTTTCGCCAGGATTGTGCTGTCCGTAAGGTTTAAAATAATCATTGCTGGTCTGATGATGATATCTGTAAAAAGGACTTAATGAAACAAATGGCGAAATTTTTATCGGGATTTCTAATTGTGCAGTATGTGCTTTGATTCCCCAATCATCAAAGAAATAACGATAATATGTTCTGAAAATAAATGTTTCGCCCAAGAAATAATTAAGTCTCATTCCTAATGGGATTTTCATTCTTTGCATAGGCAATTTTTCGCTGGAAACCGTATTATTGGTAAAATAAACTCTGTTATAAGGAATAGAAAGCAAACCATCTTGAAATGCAAAATCTGCCAACAATGAAACTTGTAATCTTGGATTGATAATTTGAGAATACGCAAAGTTTACACTATAAGAATTTTTATTCCAAAGTTTGTAATTATCATCACCTCCTTCATGTTCGTCTTCGTCATCATCAGCTTTTTTGTTGTTTACTCCTGTATTAACTGGTCTAAGTTCTACTGGTAAAATTTCTAGTCTTTGGTCAAAAAATGCCATTGCTTTTACACTGAACTCAGCATTATTATCTTGAGACGCTTTTACAAAAGAAAGTTCACCACCAATGGATTGATAGTCAAATTCTCGGGAATAGTAAGCTCCAATTCCATAAGTAGTATTTCGTTCTAAATTTTTAGCAAAATAATTAATAGAAGGATAAATTCTCCATCCTACAAATTTAGAAGAAGCACCAGTAACTCCGCTAGTTCCACTAGAAGCAGCAGTTTTGGCACTTATTTTTCCAGAATATATATTGGTAGGGGAACCATCTGGAACATTATTAATTAATTTGGTAGAAGCAGAAGTGTGATGGTCTACTGCTACAGCAACGTCTAGTCTATGTTCATATTTTTGACTGTTTTTAAGTAATCTTACCTGTATAGAATTAGAAATATTGGTCAAAGCTTCATCGCCTTTTCCTCCACCAATGGAAGAGTGTTCACCTTCTTGAGTGTAATATCCTGATACAAAGTTAATTTCGTCAATTTTCAGTTTTCTCGCTTCGTAAAGTGAGTCTTTTTCTTGTGCTTTTGATTTTCCAAAGAAACCAAAAGTGATGGCTAGTAAAAGTACGGATACTATGCTTTTTTTCATCGTTAATGATTGTATAGATTCGTAATTTACTTAGTTGCAACCGCAACCGCCACCGTTTTTTCCACCATCTGCACCAGAAGCTGCTTCTCTGTATAAAAGAAAATTATTTTCTGTTTTTGCAGATTTTTTGGTAGAAAGTTGCATTTCACTATCGTTCACATAGTTTTTTTCGTATTCTTTTACAGAAACGCAGTTTTGCACCATTATCGAGACGAAGAATAGTGCAAAAAATACTTTAATAGAGTTCATTTTTATATGATTTTGATGTTTTCTGAGTAATAAATATTGTTATCATCATCTATGATGATGCATTCTATATCTTTCATTTGATTAATCAAAGAAAGTCCAGCTTTTATGCCCATAATCGAAATAGGTGTTGCGAAAGCATCAGAAATTTCTGCGTTTGGACTAATTACTGTTACGCTTTTAATTCCGTGAATAGGAAATCCTGTTTTTGGGTCTATGGTATGCGAATATTTTTTGCCATCAATCATCACGAATTTTTCATAATTTCCAGATGTTGCGATGGCTAAATCTGTTACTTCAAGGGTAGAAAATGGCATTCCTGAAAAATCAGGATGAGCAATTCCTATGGTCCAAGATTTTCCGTTTTCGGGGATTCCCCAACAAGATAAATCTCCTGAAGCATTGATGATTCCTGCTTTTACGCCAAGACTTTTTAGTAGATTTTTGGCTTTTTCTGCAGCATAGCCTTTTCCAATGCCTCCAAAACCAATTCTCATTCCCTTGTTTTTGAGGAAAACGGTTTTGTACTCTGCATTGAGTTCTATATTTCTGTAATCAATTAAAGCGATGCTTTTTTGAGCCAAATCTTCATCTGGAAGCGATGTCATTTCGGTGTCAAAATTCCAAAAACGCTTATCAATAGAGCCGTAAGTAATATCAAAAGCACCTTGAGTAATTTCAGAAATTTTCTTAGACCTTGCGATAATTGAAAAAGTTTCATCACTCACTTTTACTGGTTTTATTCCTGCATTTTCATTGATGAGATTGGTTTCGCTGGTAGATTGATAAGTAGAGAGTAATGCTTCTATTCTAGAAATTTCTTCTACCGCTTTTTTTAGAAAAAAATCTGCTTCTGCATCTGTTTTGGCTTCTACAGTAATTTCAAACCGATTTCCCATCAAAAGTTGGGTCAGTTTTTTTTGCATGCTATTTACCAGTAGATTGATTAATTTCTTGAATCATCGTATTTACAGTCGCATTATCAAAACCTTCCCAAGTTTTTAGAATTTTGCCATTAGCATTCAATAAGACCATTTTAGGAAAAACGCCTTGTTTATTGTAAATGCCTGCTAATTCTTTGTTTCTTGTAATAATATCAGCACTTAATTTCCCTTTTTTTCTAGGGAAATCTGCTTCTACATAGACTAGATTTTTAGAAATATACTCTTGGAAAATAGGGTCATCAATCACTTTTTTTTGCAACTTAATACATGGGATGCACCAATCTGAGCCTGAAAATTTGAGTAGAATACTTTTGTTTTCCTGTTGAGCAGCGTCTTTAATTTGCTGAAACTTGCTAAATTTTTCTTGTGAAAAAACGAATAGGCTGAAGAGTAGTAATATGCTGAATATTACCTTTTTAGTTCTCATTTATTTAAATTTTTAATTGTAACGTTGTAAATTGTGTAATTATTATAAAAATGTTTTAGAAAATATTTATTCTTCTACATTTTTAAGTCCCATCAATAGATAATATGCTCCTTTCGTTACAAATTTCTTGTTTTTAGCCTTTTCGTCAAGGTTCAAAATTTCTGTTCTACCATTTTCCGAATTTCCTATGGTTACAAGAAACATTTTATAGGTTTTTGGTTGTACTTGTTCAAAAATATATTGTTTGCCTTCCCAAGTAACTACTGCATCGTCTGGAACAGTGTTACCGGTTTCAGTTTGGGTTTCTACTTCTGCATTCATGTAAGTTCCAGGGATTAAACTCTTATCATATTCTATAAAATGACAATGAATAATCACAGATTTGTCTGGCTGAAAATCTCTACCAATTAAAATAACATTAGCGGCGTATTTTTTATCAGGATTTTGATTGGTATAGGCAAAAACTCTTTGGTTCAAAGCAATTTTATTCAAATCTTTTTCAAAAACCTTTAATGCAAGATGAATATCTCCCGTGTTTACTACGTCAAAAAGTCTTTCTGTAGGCGAAACATATTGTCCCATCTTCACATTTACACTAGAAATATACCCAGAAACAGGTGATGTAACCGCAACACTTCTTTTGATGTTTCCAGCGTTCAAGTTATTTGGATTTATTCCAAGAGCTCTCAGTTTTTCGGCCATTCCTCTCATCAAAATATTTTGATTTTGAGCTTCAGTTTGGGCGAGTTGCATCGCTTTATCTGATGCGGCTTTGCTTTGATTTAATTCACTTTGTCTAGCATAATCTTTTTGTGCGTAACCTAAATTAGATTTTGCCAAAAGATAATCCTGCTGCAACTGAACAATCTGTGGATCTTCTAAAACAGCTAAGGTTTCGCCTTTGTCTACGTGCATTCCTGGCATATGACGAATAAAACGCACATAACCACCACTTGGTGCAGAAACGCTTGCTAAATTCTGTGGCGGAACATCTATCGTTCCATTTAATATAATTTTTGCTGAAATATCTTCGTATCCTAAATTTCCTGTTTCTATACCCGCATTTTTGATTTGGTTATCGTTGAGTGTAATTTGGTTTTCAGCGGCTACTACTTCAAATTCTTCTTTGGCAGTTTCTTCTTTTTTGCCACAAGAAAAGAGTAGAAGCGTTATCGTTATAATTGAAATTATTTTTTTCATTTTTGATTCATTTTTTGCTTAAAAAAATTAAAATTTTCATTTGATTAAGGATTATTCTCCTCCAATCATTTTAGAAACAATTCCTTTTTTGTTCGTGAATTCTGCAATGGTAATTCCTACAAAATGAAGGACGATGAATCCAGGCATCCAATAAATGGCTAGTTTGTGAATTTCTTCTGCTTTTTCTAAAATATCTTCTGCTGCTAATTCAAACTTTAGCATCATACCAGTTGCAGCTTCTACCGCCACTAAAATGTAGAAAATAAAATAAATAGTTCCTTGGAATTTTTCTTTTCCAGAAGCCGTTTTAGAAAAAGGATTAGGGAATTTAATGCCTTTTACCAACATATAAATTATCCTTAAAACAAAAGCAAAAACGAGTACGTAAGCAAAGTTAACGTGCCACTCAAACATTGGATTGATAATGGATTTTGCAATAGCACGAACGCTTTCTTCTGGTAATTCTAAACCTTTAGCAGTAAGTTCGTTATTGATAGCAGCAGAAATGGTTTTTCTGCCCATCCAATACATTCTTAAAAATCCAGTGGCTAATAATACTAACATTGAAATTGCGATAACCCAATGTATAATTCTATGTGTTGCGGTAAATTTTTTCATCTTTTAATTAATTTTCGCTTTTCAGCGCGTTGATTTCTATAATAATGTCATTGAGTTCTTTTAATCGATCTGTGTATTTGTTTTCAATTTCAAATGCTTGATTTACTAAAAGAGTCCATTCTAAATAATTGATTTCTCCGTTATAATACTGGTTATTGGCAGTTTTTAAGATGCTTTCGCTGTTTGCCAAACCTGTTTTTTGATAGTAAGAAATCTCGTTCGTTAGTTTTTGATAAAGATTAAAGTTCTGTGTGTATTGATTTTTCAGTTTCAATGAACCTAGCTGATAATTATTTTCAGCGATTTGTTGGTTGATTTTCTGAGCTTCAATCACTGATTTTTGTGCTGAATTAAAAACAGGTAAACCTATTCCGACCATACCAGAGTGAAATCTTGCCGAACGCTCATAGAACTTATCATCTGCACCATTTCCGTACATAGACATATTGTTGTATCCAATGTTAAAACTAGGAGTAAGCTTAGATTTTTCAGCTAAAAGTTTAGCATTTTGAATGTTTTTTTCTTGCTCCAATTGTTTTAAAATAATTGGATTTCCAGAGAAATTTTCGCCAAGGTTATTTACGTCTAAAACAGTGTATTTTTCTTTATCATTTTGGTAAAAAGTTCCGTCATTGATGAGGAAATTAAATTTCTGCAAAGCTATTTCTCTGTCTTTTTCGAGTGCATTGAGTTGTAATTCTGCTTGACTTCTCAAGTTTTCGGCAGTCGCTTTTTCTAGAAGATTGCTTTCTCCTTTTTTCAGTCTGAGTTCTGCTCTTTTGTAATATTGAGAAAAGATGCTGTCTGCTTTTTTGAGCAGTTTTTTTTTCTCGTCTAGATATTTTAACTCATTGTAAATCAAAGAAATTTCTTTTTTGATTTGCCACTTATGAACATCTAATTGTAACATAGAATTTTTATATTCTTCTGCTAAAACTTTCTTCTGACTGTTGTAAAATTTTGGCAATCTAATTGTTTGAGAAACCGAAAATTTATTGTCAACATAAGCTGAATTCATTTGCCCGATTTCTCCTGAAATCATCAATGGGTCAATAACGGTAGCAGAACGTTGCATTTTTTCTTGGTATTGTACCTTTAATGTTCCGTCTTTGATGGCTAAGTTATTGCTCAGAGCTTTATTGATAGCACTTTCTAGTGAAATAGGAGTTTGTGAAAACCCTATTCCAAAAATTAGAAAAGTGAATATTTTTAAAAATTTTTCTTTCATGTGATACTTTTTTAAAGTTGATAACCATCTTCGTCATCACTCATTTCATGTAGATTTCTACGAGTATCTGGGAAGTGTTTTTCGAACCAAATGTACATTACAGGTAATAGATAAAGTGTAAGGTAAGTGGCTAATAATAAACCACCAATTACAACTGTAGCGAGAGGTCTCTGCACTTCTGCACCTTCACCTGTAGAAATTGCCATTGGCAAAAATCCTAAAGATGCTACAAAGGCAGTCATTAAAACGGGTCTTAATCTAGTTCTACCACCTATGATTACTGCAGTTTTTAAATCTGGTTGTATTGTTTTTTGGCGGTTAAATTCCGAAATAAGAACAATGCCATTTAAAACCGCAACCCCAAATAATGCGATGAAACCTACTCCTGCAGAAATACTGAAATTCATGTCTCTTAACCAAAGTGAGAGAATTCCTCCAATAGCGGAAAGCGGAATAGCAGAGAAGATGAGCAATCCGTATTTTACCGAATTAAATGCAAAATACAGCATCAATAAAATTAAAAATAAACTCACCGGAACAGCTATTGCTAAGCGGGATTTTGCTTGTTGAAGATTTTCAAAAGTTCCACCATATTTTATGGAATAACCAGCAGGAAGTTTCAGTTGTTTTTCTACATTTTGTTGTAAATTTTCTACCGTTGACTGTATATCTCGGTTTCTAACATTGAAGCCAACGATGATTCTTCGCTGAGCATTTTCACGCTGAATTTGGTTAATGCTTTCCTTTAATTCCACATTTGCAACTGTACTGAGTGGAATTTCAATTCCAGAAGGAGTAGAGATGAGTAAGTTGTTTACATCATCTACATTTTTTCTTTGGTTTCCGTCTAAACGAACCACCAAATCAAATTTCTTTTCTCCTTCGAATACAGAGCCTGTAGCTTGTCCCGCAAAAGCAGTATTCACGATATTATTGACATCACTCACATTAAGCCCAAATTGTGACATGGCTTCACGTTTGTAAGTAATTACAATCTGTGGCATTCCTGAAACGGGCTCTACATAAATGTTTTGTGCGCCTTCAATTTTTTTAGAAATCTGACCTAATTTTTCTGCATAAACTTTTAAGGTGTCTAGATTTTCACCAAAAATTTTACAAACTACATCTTGTCTTGCTCCTGTCATTAATTCATTAAATCTCATCGCAACAGGATATTGGAAAGAGTAAGTCACGCCAATCATATTTTTCTTCAATTCTGCAGACATTTTTTCTGAAAGCTCATCATAAGTTGTCGCAGAAGTCCATTCAGCACGAGGTTTTAAGATAATCATCATATCGCTCGCATCGATTGGCATAGGATCGGTTGGGATTTCGGAGCTTCCTGTTTTCCCTACAATTTTTTCAATTTCTGGGAATTTTTTCATTAGAATCTGAGACGACTTTTGAACAGCATCTGTAGAAGTTTTCAGATTACTGCCTGGTAAAACTCTTGTGTCTACTGCAAAATCTCCTTCAGGAAGACTAGGAATAAATTCTCCTCCTAATCTAGTCATTATAAAGACTGCAAAGAAAAAAACAGCTACAATTCCGAAGAATATTAAGTTAGGAATTTTTAAAACTCTTTCTAATGATTTATCGTAGTTTTTCTCAATTTTTTCAATCATTTTATCCGAAATGGTCTTTTTATTGTCAATTTTTTTAGACAAAACAAGAGAACTCATCATTGGGATATAGGTTAAAGAAAGAATAAATGCTCCCAATAATGCAAAAATTACAGTTTGCGCCATCGGAATAAACATTTTGCCTTCTACACCTTCTAAAGTGAGAATTGGTAAGTAAACGATAAGGATAATAATTTGTCCAAACACCGCCGAATTCATCATTTTGCTGGAAGAAGTATAGACTTCGTCATCCATCATGGTTTGAGAAATGCGTTGATTTTGATAGACTTTTAAATGTTGTAATCTATGCAAAACAGCTTCTACAATGATAACGGCTCCATCTACAATTAACCCGAAATCTAATGCGCCTAAACTCATTAAATTCCCTGAAACTCCAAAAATATTCATCATAATGATGGCAAAAAGCATGGAGAGCGGAATAACAGAAGCAACCAAAAATCCAGCACGCAGATTTCCTAGGAATAATACCAAAACGAAAACTACAATTAATGCTCCTTCTAAAAGGTTTTTCTCTACCGTTCCGATGGCATTATTTACCATTTTGGTTCGGTCTAAGAATGCATCGATTTTTACGCCTTCAGGTAAAGTTTTTTGGATTTCTTCTATTCTTGTTTTTACTTTTTTAATGACTTCGTTTGAGTTTTCTCCTTTCATCATCATCACTACTGCTCCTGCAACTTCTCCTTCTCCGTTGTAGGTCATTGCACCGTATCTGATGGCTTTTCCGTATTGTACGGTTCCAATATTTTTAATCAAAATTGGAGTTCCGTCTTCTAAATTTTTAACTACAGTGTTCTCAATATCTGTAATTTTTCCCATTAATCCTTCGGTTCTGATAAATAGAACACTCGGACCTTTTTCTATATAAGCGCCACCAGTATTTTGATTATTTTTTTGTAATGCATCAAAAACTTCGGTCATGGTTACACCCATAGATTTCAGTTGAGAAGGATTTACGGCAACTTCATATTGCTTTAAATCTCCACCAAAACTCGCTACATCTGCAACTCCTTCCGTTCCTAATAATTGTCTACGAACTATCCAATCTTGAATAGTTCTAAGTTGCATCGCATTGTAACGGTGTTCATAACCTTTTTTCGGGCGAACTACATATTGATAAATTTCTCCTAAACCTGTAGAAATCGGAGCCATAGAAGGCGTTCCCAAACTGGTAGGGATATCTTTAGAAACTTGCTGAAGCCTTTCTGCAACTTGTTGACGCGCCCAATGTAAATCTACTTCATCTTTAAAAACAATAGTAATTACAGAAAGCCCGAAACGCGAAAAACTACGCATTTGTTTAATTCCTGCAATGTTATTATTAGCTTGTTCTAGCGGAAAAGTGATGAATCTTTCTACATCTGGTGCACCCAAACTTGGGGAAACGGTAATAATCTGTACCTGATTGTCTGTAATATCGGGTACCGCATCGATAGGTAATTTTCTTACCTCAAATATTCCATAAATGATTAATCCAAGCGTGAATAAAGCGATAATCAGTTTATTCTTGATGGAAAATTCTATGATTTTGTTAAGCATTTTAATTTAATTTATAGAGTGAAACGTCTCAAAACCAAATAGTAATGAGTTTTCTATACCAATAAATTAAACCAACTCTGGCGGTTGAAAAAATGAAAGTAAATGTGGATTGATAAAACTTTCAGTGTAATGAAAGTTCTGGTTTTTTTCTTCAAAAAACTTTTTAGTTTGACCTAAATTCAGCTCAAAAGATTTAGGTAAGTCTTGGATAACAAAGCTAACGGAAGAAATTTCATGGGCTTTAAAAGGCAGTTTCATGTCTTTTTCATAATCACTGTCTTTTTGGCTACCGCTTAAATAATGAAGCGCGATAAACCCAATAATACTGATGTTTTTATTTTCAGATTTATGTTCCTGATAATGTTCGACTAATGCAGGAATTTTCAATACTTCTTTTACCTCTGTAAAACTAAAGAGGTAAATTGTTAAGAGAAATATTGAAAAATGTCTTTTCATCTAAATATTTCACAAAGTTAGTGAAAAAATTAATAGAGAATGTCTATGACATGTTAAAGATATAATAATTTATGCATTCCATTCCATTAAGTAATCATCCATTACGAAGCCATTTCCAATGTCAAAAACGCCTTCTTCATAGACCTTGAAGCCTTGTGAAAGGTAAAAATGATAAGATGGATTTTGCTTATTTACGGCAAGGATAATTCTTTGGTCACCTACTTCTAGAATTTGATTTTTTAGGAATTGAATGGCTTCTTTTCCTAGACCTTTTCCTTTTCCTTCTTCGGTAATGTAGATTCTATGGAGTTTAGTAGTGTTTTCTTCATAATGATTTTCGAAGCCCATAATTCCATAGAAATTTTCTGCATCACCCAAAAGATAATAATGATAATTGGGATTATTAAATTGACGGGTAATTTCTTCTTCAGAATACATTAAATCCAGCATAAAATCTATTTGTTCATGAGAAATAATTCCCGGATAGTGACTTCGCCAAGATTTTTGCGCTAAATCTTGAATTAAAGAAATGTCTTTTATGGTGGCTTTTTTTATCATTTTTTGAGTTCAGTAAAAAGTTGTTCTAATTCTTGATGCGGAATAGAAGTATATTCGTTTTGATGAATTAATTTTTTGGCAAAATTGATTCTGTCATTCGTAATAGGATGAGTAGAAAGAATTTTAGGAATTTCTAGACCTTCCTTTTCCTTTAAAATCAAAAAAAGTTCTTCTAAACCTTTAGGATTGATTTTATTTTTTCTAAGAATCTGATAACTTCCTGCATCAGATGATTCTTCAAAATCTCTAGAATAAGATAGATTGTTCAATTGATTGGCATTATCTGCAATAGTAGACATAATTCCGTTTACATCGCCAGTTAAAGCAGAAACAATGATGTAGCCAGAAATAGCTCTGGAAAGAATTTTGATGCTGTGTCTTTCTTTCACGTGAGTAGCTTCGTGACCAAGAAGTGCCGCTAACTGCTCATAATTAGAGATTTTATCTAAAATTCCTGAATGCACCAAGATGGTTCCGTTTGGCAAAGCATAAGCGTTGACTTCGCTGTCATTCACTACTTTGAAAGTCAGTTTTCTGGAAGTTTCAAAATCTATATTTGAAGCAAATTCTTGAAGGATTCTTGATTTTTTTTGGTCAATTTCAAGAATACTTTCCATCTGGTTGTATTGAGAATCTCCTATTTTATTGTCAAATTCTACTGGCGTGATTTCGGTAACACGCTCACTCATCCAAGGAATTGCGAAAACATAAAATAAAGCAATCGCAGCAACTATGGTAACAGTGGCAACTGCATAGAATTTAAATCCTAAATCTAGAATGTTTTGGTACCAAGAAATGTTTCGAGATTTTTTAGCAGATTGGTAAATAAGATTGATAACGTAAGGATTGTCTATTCTCAAACTCTCTGCATGATTCTCTTTTCTAGTAATGTAGAGTGTATCGCTATTTTTTTCAAAAGAAACCTCCTCGAAATTCCAATTGAGCTTTCGATTATTAAAAAAAAAGGAAATTTTTTTTTCGGGCCATATTTCTAACTCTACATCATAGGGTTTAGAAGTATGGCCGTCAAAATATTTACCATATGCTTTAGTAAAACTCATTTAGATGACTCCGCTTAAATCCATTACATCTAATGCTTCGTCTCCGAAAGCGTTTTTGTATTCTGCTTCAGTCTGTTGAATCGCATCTAAATCGATATCGCCATAAATCTGAAGTTTAGAAAACATAGTAGTTAAAGTTCTCACTTCTGCAAAAGCATAACCTAATCCTAACGTGAAAACAATAATAATTAAATTGATAATTAATAATTCAAAAATATCTCCTGCACTAAGGTGAGATTTGAACTTAACCTTTTTATCATTGTGATGAAGACTTAAATGGTCAAAATAAAAGTTAATGATGTCTCTTTGGAACCAAAAACTGTAAATTCCTAGCGTAATATAGGTTAAAATTATTCCTTTAAGATTAAGGAAAAAATAATCATCACCATTTGCATGATGTTTAAATGATGCGCTCCCAAATTTTACATTGCTCAAGGTGTAATTTCTAAGGTGAATTGTCATCCAAGAGCTATAAATTCCGAAGGTAAGAATGGTCAAAAATAAATCTCTGAAATATATTTTTACCAAAGTGCTTCTGTCTCCTCTGTATCCAAATCTTATTCCTCTCCATGAAGTTCTAGACATTCTATATCTGTAAAATCCGTGAATAGCAAAAGGAATAATGCCTAAAATAAATGCATAGAATAAAAGAAGAATTATCACAGAAAGCGCAGCGTTTTGTGATTGTGCAGCAAATAAAAATGCTAAATACAGGAATAAAAACATTCCAAATACTTTAATAAAACCTACGAACATTTCTTTTCCCGTTCCAGAAAATTGAAATCTGTCATTTTCTAGGTAAGTATTTGCGTACAAATATTTTAGGGTTCTTTCTTTTGCCCAAGGATAGTATAATCCCAAAGTAATAACGGTCAATAGCCAGTTGATAACAACTACGCCAAAAAATTCGCTACCTTTTCCTCTGAAAGAAGAAGAGTAGTTTCTCATGTCAGTTTTCTCCATAAAAGTTTTCTTAGTTTATATAGTTATGATTGTTTTTTTTTATAAAAGTTGAGACGCGAAAAAATCGCGCCTCAATATAGTAAAAAATTGTTTTTCTGATTAAATTTTTGCCATTTCTGCTTTTATTTTGGCTTGTAAACCTTCAGAAGCAACAACTAGAGGCAGTCTTAAGTAGTTTTTGATGATTCCTTTCTCTGCTAAAACGGTTTTAATTCCGCAAGGATTTCCTTCAGCAAAAATAAGTCTGGTGATTTCTACCAATTTGTTATGAATTTCATAAGCTTCTTTTACTTTTCCTTCGAAAGCAAGTTGTACCATCGTAGAAAATTCCTTAGGATAACCTTGTCCAATTACGGAAATTACACCGTCTCCACCCGCTAAAGTTACAGGAAGTGTATATTCATCATCTCCAGAAACTAAAGAGAAATTTGCAGGTTTTTTTCTTAAAATATCAAAATATTGTAAGATGTTTGGTGCAGCTTCTTTAATCATAAAAAGATTAGGGAATTCATTCGCTAAACGCAATGTGGTAGAAGCCTCTATGTTTTGACCAGTTCTTCCCGGAACGTTATAAATAATAATTTGTTTCCCTGTAGAAGCTAGCATTTTGTAATGCTGATAAAGTCCTTCTTGGTTTGGTTTGTTATAGTAAGGGGATACTGATAGAACTGCATCGAAATCCGTTAAATCTGCTTCTTCAATTTGTTTTTTAACTTCTAGAGTATTGTTTCCACCGATTCCTAAAACCAATGGTAAACGTTTATTATTAATCTTTATAACGTGTTTTATAACTTCTTGTTTTTCTGCTGCAGAAAGAGTAGCAGCTTCTGCTGTGGTTCCTAGAACTACTAAATAATTGGTGCCATTTTCGATGTTGTATTCTACTAATCTCGTTAGCGAATCAAAATCTACTGATAAATCTTCGTTGAAAGGTGTTACTAATGCTACACCTACTCCTTTTAAGTTACTCATTGTTAAATTGTGTTATAAAAATTAATTTGTTCAAAATTAGTGAAAAAATTTTTTTCAGGAGCAAGAAGTTTACTAATTCTCATCACTTTTGGACCCGCTTTTCACTGCAATTTTTTAAAATTTTTTCACTCAGGTTTCATAAAATGAAAAAACCTGAAAATTTTAAAAGGATTTCCGCTTCAAAACGAGGCACGAGTTTCGCCGATTCCTATAAAAATATAAAAAAACAAAGAGGCAATCGGGGCTATTTTTTACGCAAATTTCTTCGGTTCACACCCGCTAAAAAATCTATTCATAATAACACAGAATCAATTATATTTGCATTACAATTTTTATAAAATCATGAAAAATAAAATTTGGTTGTTGGCCATCGTTGCGCTCACTGCTTCTGCATGCAGAACTCCGCTTCAAGTGGCTCAAGTTCAACCGCAGAAAAATACTTCTATCACTTCTGAAATTGCAGAAAATCAGAATTTTGTTTCTGTTATTGCTCCTTACAAAGCAGAGTTGGAGAAAAAAATGAATTCTAAAATTTCTTACACTTCTGTAGACCTTAATAAATCGGGAGACAATTCCAATTTAGGGAACCTTTTAGCAGATTTCACTTATGAAGGAGCAGAAGAATGGGGAGAAAAAAATAATATTGATGTAGACGCTGCGGTAATTAACATTGGCGGAATTCGTTCTACGATTGGAGCAGGAGATATTTTGACCAAACATGTTTTCGAAGTTATGCCTTTTGAAAATGAAGTGGTTATTGTAAAAATGAAAGGGAGTGATTTAAGAGGTTTATTTCAATATTATTTAGAAACACAGAAAAATAACCCCGTTTCTCATCTTTATATCGAAACAGAAAACGGTAAAATCAATCAAGCCTTAATCGATGGCGAGAATGTGGAAGATGATGAGGTTTATTACATCGCTACGTCTGATTATCTTGCTTTAGGTGGTGATAATATGAAGTTTTTCAGCAAAGGAGAACTCATTTCTACAGGAATTAAATTGAGAGATTTGTTTTTAGAATATTTCAAGAAAAATCCAGAAGTAAAAGCTAATAAAGACATTCGTTTAAATTTTAAAGGGAAAAACTAATGAACAGAAAAGAATTTTTAAAAACAGTAGGAGGCGGAACATTAGCACTTTCTTTAGCGCCTAATTTAGTTTTTGCCAGTCAAAAAAGTATTCTAGATAAAAATGCGGCTTATAAATTGACCGTTTTACACACCAATGACCAACACAGTAGAATAGAACCGTTTGATTCTAGTTACTCCAGAAATCCTAATCAGGGAGGTTTTGCAAGACGTGCTACTTTAATTCAGCAGATTAGAAGCCAAGAAAAAAATGTTCTTTTGTTAGATGCAGGAGATATTTTTCAAGGAACACCATATTTTAATTTTTATGGAGGTGAACTTGAGTTTAAATTAATGTCTATGATGGGTTATGATGCGGCAACTATGGGAAATCATGATTTTGACAATGGTTTAGAAGGTTTTTTGAAGGCTTTACCTAATGCTAAATTCCCTTTTATCACTTCTAATTATGATTTCAGCAATACCATTCTTGACGGGAAAACGGAAAAATATAAAATCTTCAAAAAAGATGGAATTAAAGTAGGACTTTTCGGAGTGGGAATAGAGTTAGATGGATTGGTGGGCAAGAAGCAATATCAGGAAACTAAATATTTGAATCCAGTAGAAATCGCACAGCATTATGCAGATTTTCTGAGAAAAGAAAAAGGTTGTGATTTGGTAATTTGTCTATCACATATTGGTTATGATTATAGAGATGATGCGGATAAAATTTCTGATAAAAAATTAGCAGCTCAGACAGATAATATTGATTTAATTTTAGGAGGTCACACCCATACTTTTTTACCAGAACCACAATCTTTCACCAATAAAAGTGGCAAAAACGTTTTGGTGAATCAAGTAGGTTGGGCTGGATTGCTTTTAGGAAGAATAGATTTTTATTTTGACAAAAATAAGAGCTTACAAAATATTTCATGGAATAATCAAGTTATAGATGATAGCATTTTAGGTTAAAAATTGATGGTGAAAAAAAATATATTAGTCTTTTTACTGCTTTTGTCGTATTTTTTAGTGTTTTCGCAAAGCACCAATAGTAAGTGGAGCGATTTGTTCTCTTACAATAATGTTTTGGCTTTCAAAGAAAAAGACGGGAAAATTATTGCCGCAACCGAAAATGGAGTTTTTTATTACAACACCATTTCAGGTGAAATTACCAAACTTTCTAAAGCCAATGGTTTGCACGAAGTGAAAATTTCGGCTTTTGATTATGAGGCTGCTACCAATACGGCTATCATAGGTTATAAATCTGGCAATTTAGATGTGGTAACTGCAGATGGTGTAACGTATGTAGTAGATATTCCGCTCTCACAAAGTTATACCGGAAGTAAAACGATTAATAATATTTCTATCAATGGAGACAAAGCCGTGATTTCTGTAGGTTATGGCGTTTCTGTTTTTAACATTACCAAAAAAGAATTTGGGGATACTTGTTTCTTTTTTAATGGTACTTCTTACGAAAAAGTTTTAGAAGCCACCATAAAAGACAATACGGTTTATGCGATTACAGGAACCAGTCTTAAATATCATCCTATAGACGTAACTTTTTCGGTGTACAACAATTGGAATTCCGCAGCAGGAAATTATACACAGATAGATTCTAAATCTACTTTGGTGTTATCTAATAACAACACCGTATATTATGGTAATGTGGGAAGTTTAAGTTCTATTCCGCAAAGTTTTACCAATATTAAAGACCTCAAAATTACGGATTCCCAAATTATTGTTGCAGACCAAACCAAAGTATACGCGTATACACTTACAGGAACTTTGCAAAAAACAATAGATATCGGAGAAGAAGTAAATACGGCTTTTGTAGTAAACAATCAAATTTATACAGGAACTAAACTTTCAGGAATTTATGATGAATCTAAAAACTCTTATAAACCAGATGGTCCTTACTCTAATGTTTCATATAAGATTAGCTTGTTAGATAATCAACTGTGGGTTTCTACGGGTGGAAGAGATGGTTATAATGGTCCATTTTATACAGGTTTAGGATATTATCATTTTGATGGTAATAAATGGAATTATCCCAATTATTTTAAAAGCTCTCCTTTCGTTTGGAATATTTTAGATGTAGTTCCTAATCCTTCTAAACCTTCCGAAGTTTTCTTTACTAACTATTCTTGGATACAAGGGCAAAAAGGGATTTATAAAATGGATAATAATGTTTTTATAAAAGCTTATAATCAAACAGACGCTAATAGTCTTTATAATAGACCTGCAGGTTGTGTTTTTGATGAAAATAATCAACTTTTTTGTTCCGTTGGACTTTTGCAAAATCAGAAATATACAGAAGGTGTCTATGTTTATGATAAATCTACCGATCAGTTTGTTATTAATTCATTAATTTCTGCGGGTAGTATGCAGAAGCCACTTGTAAAAGAAGGCAAATTATTTATTCCATCTCCTTACTATAATCCAGGAGGTTTGATTATTTCTGATTATAAAAATACACCACTTAGTTTTTCAGATGATAAAACCATACTGATTAATTCAAAAAATGGATTGGCAGCTTCTGGAACTGTTTCAGCAGCGATAGATAAAAATGATGACATTTGGATAGGAACTAGATTAGGTCTTAGAATTTTACCAAACGCTTCTAATGCAATTAATAATACTGATAATAAAGCAGAGCCTATTGTTATTACTCAAAACGGAATTCCAGAAGAGCTTTTTAAAGATTTGGTGATTCTTCAGGTAGAAGTAGATTCAGGGAATCAAAAATGGGTTTCTGTAGAAGGAGGAGGCGTATTTTACCTCAGTTCTAATGGCGAAAATACCATTTCGCATTTTACAAAAGTAAATTCTCCATTGCCAAATGATATTGTTACAGATATAAAAGTAGACCCTAAAACAGGAAAAGTATATTTTGTAACCTTTGATGGAATTGTGGTGTATCAAGGAGATGTAATCAATGTTTCTAGTGATTTTTCTGAGATAAAAGTTTATCCAAATCCAGTCGTTACAAGTCAATACAGAGGAAATGTAAAAATTACAGGACTTGCCGAAAAAACCAATATTAGAATTACAGATGCAGCAGGAAACGTAGTGCATCAAGCAGTAGCAAGAGGCGGATATTACGAATGGAGCCTCAATAATCAAAAAGGCATTAGAGTAGCCTCGGGAATTTATTTTGTCTTAATGACCAATGAAGATGGAACCGATAAAGCTACCGCTAAAATAGCAGTGGTGAATTAATGGATAAAAACACAGGATTTTTACTCTCATATATTAAGTACGGAGATTATGATGTCATTCTGCATTGTTATACGTTAGAAAGCGGTTTTCAGTCGTTTTTCATGCGAGGTATATATTCTGTTAAAAACAAAAAGAAAGCGTTTCTTTCGCCGCTTAATGAGCTGGAAATTGCTTTTTCAAGTTATCATGGCAATCTTCCTACCATTAAAAAAGTAGAACTAAGTGAAAAATTACCAGATGAGGTAAATGTTCATCAGAATGCTGTGATTTTTTTTCTTTCGGATTTTCTCAATCAAATTTTGAAGAACGAAAGTCAGAACGTTGCTCTTTATCAAGAAATTAAATTTTTCAAACAGAAAATTTTAGAGAAAAAGATGCATGCGCATTACTTTTTTCTGATTAGGATGCTTCAGTTTTTTGGTATTTCTCCATTGGTGTCCGAAGAAAAATTTTTAAATATTGAAAAGGGAGTTTTCCAAGAAGAAATTACTCAAAAAGAAGTAGATGAAGAACTGTCTTTTCTTTGGAAGAAAATTTTAAACCAAGAAATAGACGAAGATTTTATAATTGAAAAAAAATACAGAAAATCTTTATTAGATTCTATTTTACAATACTATAAAATGCATTTTCCAGAATTTTATTCGCCAAAATCCTTACCTGTAATTTTAGAAATATTTGAATAAAAAAACCGCCTAATTAGGCGGTTTTTTTATCGGTTTTCCGTTTTGTAAATTTGAAAATTGAAAACAAAACTTTTGTCTTTCATGCTAGCTAAATAAGGGAAGGCATCATCTCTAGCAAATGCGGCTCTTGAAGGTATGATAATTACACCTTGTAAATTATAGTTTTCACTATTTGGAATTTCACAGCTTTGGAAGTATTTTAAACCTTCTTGTAAACCCTCTATTTCATAGAAAGTTCTTGTGTAAGTCTTATTATAGGCAGTATTGTAAGCACTCAATACATCATCTTTAACATAATAATAAGATGGGTCATATTCTGGATTTCCTGTTCCGCTAGTTACAGTATTTCTAAATGTAATTGGAGTTGAAAAACTTACAGTTCCTTTACTATCTTTTGTCGCAACATAGGTAGTTGTTTTTTGCAGAATAGATATTTTGTCTGTTGCGCCAATTGTTTTTCCATTAGTTGGAGTATATCTACTAATATAAACTACACCAGAATTAAGTTTTGTAACATTATAGTTAAATAGTGGCTTTTCATTATCATCCGCAGTAGAAGTGCTGCTAAAAGCTACTATGTTTCCTCTAGAATCAAAATAGTTATCTTTTAAAAATTTTTGGATAGCCTCGTCGTCATATGAGTTCTGTGTTTCTAGACTTACTTCTGGAGTTGTAGTGGTATTATCATCATCTTTTCTACATGAAGATAAGATAAGAGAAGTGAAAGTAAGAAACAAAAGTATTTTTTTCATAAGTTTTTTTATCCTTTAGATTTGTTTAATTAAATTGCTCGATATTTTTAATAACTGCAAAAGTATAAATAAATTATGAGAATTGATAAATTTTTATGGAGTATTAGGTTTTACAAAACAAGAAATATAGCAGCCGAAGAAATTAAGAAAAACAGAGTTTCTATAGGAGAAAATACCGTAAAATCTTCCAAAGAAGTGAAAGAAGGAGATATTATCAAGATAAGAAAAAATCAAATAGACTATAAAATTAAGGTTTTACAAATTCCCAAAAGTAGAATAGGAGCCAAATTGGTTGCCCTTCATGTAGCAGACATGACCGAGAAAGAGCAATATGAATTGCTAAAACTCAGAAAAATGTCTCAAGATTATTACCGTACCAAAGGAGAAGGAAGGCCAACCAAAAAAGACAGAAGAGATATGGATGATTTCTTAGAGACAGACCATGATGAAACTTCCGTGACAGAAGATGATTGGGATTCTTTCTTTAAGGATGTAGCTGAAGAATAGTAGTAATTTCCTCTACTATTTCTTCTGGCGTTTTATGGTCAGTGTCTACAATATATTGTGCTTTATTGTAAAAAATATTTCTCTCAAAAAGGTGTTTGGCGATAAATTCTGGTAAATCTTCATCACTTATTCTCGCAATAAGAGGCCTTTTTTCTTTTTGTTTAGATAATCTTTGAACTAGTGTGCCAATATTTGCTCTGAGATAGATGGTAATAGAATTATTATTAAGAATTTCCATGTTATTATAATACACAGGAGTGCCACCACCTAGACTGATGATGCAATTTTCTTGGGTGGCAAGAAGCTCTTCTAAAGTTTCTTTTTCTGACTTTCTAAAGTAGATTTCACCCTTTTTTTCAAAAATTTCGGGTATAGTCATGTTTTTTTTCTTAGAAATTTCTTTGTCGAGGTCAAAAATTTTAAAATTTATTTTTTCTCCCAATATTTTGGAAATGTGAGATTTACCGCTCCCCATGTAGCCTACAAGTGAAATAATCATAATTTTATTTTGCACAAAGTTCTTAAAAAATTTTGAGAATTTAAAAAAAGGCGTATCTTTGCACCACTTTTTAACAGAGATGTTAAGGAGACCTGGTAGCTCAGCTGGTAGAGCAATACACTTTTAATGTATGGGTCCTGGGTTCGAATCCCAGCCAGGTCACAACAAAATTCCGTATACCCTTTACGGATTTTTTTTGCCTACGTGGTGAAATTGGTAGACACGCCATCTTGAGGGGGTGGTTTCCTAAGGATGTGCTGGTTCGAGTCCAGTCGTAGGCACGAAGAGCAAAAAATAAAAACTTAGAAATTTTTTATAAATTTCAAAGACCTGGTAGCTCAGCTGGTAGAGCAATACACTTTTAATGTATGGGTCCTGGGTTCGAATCCCAGCCAGGTCACAATTTACGAAAGTAAATTTTTTTCATATTAATATTTTGTGATTTGGTGTTTAAAAGCCTTCAAGTTACCTTGAAGGCTTTTTATTTGTTTTTATTCTAAATGCATATTGTCTATTAATCTTACCGTGTCTGCATACGCTACTATAAATGCTCTGTATTTTTTATCTTCATTGATAGCATTTGCTTCTTTAAGCGTTTCTTCATCTGCAATGACAAAATACTCTAATTCGAAATTAGAATTTCTAAAAATATCAGTCACTTTTTGTTTAATTTCTTCCAGAGAAATCACTTTAAACCATTCTTTTACTTTTGTAAGTGTTTCGTAGATGATTGTTGCTTCTTTTCTTTGGGTTTCTGTAAGTCTTACATTTCTAGAGCTCATGGCGAGTCCATCTTCTTCTCTTAAAGTAGAAACTCCGTGAATTTTTACGGGTAGTTTTGTTTTTTTTACCATTTTTTTGATAATGGCTAATTGTTGATAATCTTTTTCGCCAAAGTAAGCATTGTGGGGTTGTACTTGTCTGAAAAGTTCTTCCACAATGGTTCCTACTCCGTCAAAATGACCTGGTCGGTATTTGCCTTCCATTTCGTTTTCGAGTCCGTCGAAATCATATTTTTTACTATTTAGTCCATCTGGATACATTTCTTCTACATTAGGAACGTAAACTGCATCTACTCCTGCTTTTTCTAAAAGTTCTATGTCTTTTTCTAATGTTTTCGGGTACTTTTGAAAATCATCTGGATTATTAAATTGGGTAGGATTTACAAAAATGGAAGAAATAACCTCGTCATTTTCTTTTTTAGCAGCTTTGTAAAGAGAAAGGTGACCTTGGTGAAGTGCGCCCATTGTTGGGGCAAATCCTATCTTTTTGCCCATTTCTCTCTGTCTTTCAACATAATCAATCAGTGTTTTTTTGCTTTTCAGAACTTTCATAAAAATTGTATTTAGGGTAAAGTTATAAAAAATTGTTAATTAAAAGAAATTCGGTTATTTTTTTGTATTTTTGCATAATTAACCGTCTTTGTATAGAGAAGAAAAAAATATTATGCCGAATCAAAAGATTTTATACGTCACCACAGAGATGTTTCCATATCAGGAAGATAGTAATATGGCGATGATGGTGAACAAGATGGCACTGAAGATGCACCAAGAAGGCAATGACGTAAGAGTTTTTATGCCGAGATTTGGATTTATCAGCGAGAGAAAGTTTCAGTTGCATGAAGTGATTAGATTATCTGGAATGAATATCATTATCAATGATTTAGACCAGCCTTTAATCATAAAAGTAGCTTCTTTGCCAGGAGAAAGATTGCAGGTTTATTTCATAGATAATGAAGAATATTTCAAGAGAAAACAATATTATCAGGATGAAGAAAATCAACCGTTTGATGATAATGATGAGCGAGCAATTTTCTTTGCAAGAGGTGTAATCGAAACCATTAAAAAACTAAATTGGGTTCCAGATATTATCCATTTTAATGGATGGATGGCGTCATTTATCCCGATTTACCTTAAAAATTACTATAAGACAGATTCTTATTTTAACGATACTAAACTTGTACTTTCTGTGTACAATGAAAAAGATTTATCTCTAGGTGACAATATTACTGAAAAATTAAAGTTTGATAATATTGAAAACCTTAAAGCATTAGAAGAACCTACCATCCAAAGTTTTGTAATAGAAAGTATGAATTTGGTAGATACTATTGTAAAAGGAGATGAATTTTTAGAAGAAAAACTAGACAAAGCCTTTGAAGAATCTAAAACACCTAAAAACGAATATGTAGACGGCGGTTCTATAAGCGAAATTTACTAATCACAAATCACATATAATTACTTAAATGATAAAAGAAATTCAGAATATCTTTAGGCTATTTTTTATTTTGTTTTCGGGAGCTGCTATTACAGTAGCTTGTGAATCTGAGCCAGACGAATTAGGAATGCAATTTTTCCAAAACGGTACAGCTCAAGGAACGGAAGCAAGTTTCGATGTAGTAGCCTATAATGTTTATAATAATGATGCGCTAGAAGCAGATAATGATAAACTTTCAGAAGCAACTTTAGGTGCCTTTGATGAGTCTAACTTCGGGATGCAGAAATCATCGTATGTTACCCAAGTAAGATTATCTTCTTATGATCCAGATTTTGGCGCTAATGCTGTAGTAGATTCTGTAGTTTTACAGATGAAACCTCTTTACCAAACTGCAACCGATTCTGTAGTGACTAAAACTTACGAAGATTATGTACATTCAGATAATATCGCTGCAAAAAAAGTAGTAACGAGTTATCCTATTAAAAAATACGGAAAAGCGAAAAGAAATTTTACCATCAACGTACATGAAGTTACAGATTTCTTATATTCTACAGAAACTAACTTTTATTCTAATCAACAAGTTAATACAGGAACTTTATTAGGAACTAAATCTTTTGATGGATTCATTAGATCTATTAAAATTACCAAAGACTCTGATAATTCTGAATTATTCAGCAGAGATGCAGGTTTAAGAATACCTTTAGATAAAGATTTTTTTCAATCTAAAATTATTGATAAAAAAGGTTCTTTTGAACTAAAAGATGTTGCAAGTTTTATTAGATATTTTAGAGGATTAAAGCTTTCTGTAGCAGAAAATGATGGTTATATTTTTAATTTCAATCCAAATGAATTATCAGTAACTATTTATTATAAATATGATAAAACAGAGAATAGTACTACCACAAGAACTCAAGGAAGTTATACACTAGATTTAGGTTCATCGAATGTTCATTTTAATCAAATTCAATATAATAGAAGTAATACATTTGTAAACCATGTTCCTAGTACTCCAAATACTAATGGTGATACTAAACTTTTCCTTCAAGGCATGGGAGGACCAGGCGCAGAAATTTTAATTCCTGATGCTACTATTGCACAACTAAAGAATTTATACAAAAATGAAAAGGTAGGATTACTTTCTGCTAAAATTAGACTGTATTCTGATGGTTCATTATGGAATAATTCTTACTCAAAACCAGATACATTTACACCTGTTGTCAAAACAGTAGACACGGATAATAAAGTCACATATTCATTTTTCCCAGATAAAGATGTTTTTGCTTATTCAGGTGTTTACAAAATGGTAAAAGGCGTAGATTTAGATAAAAATCCTGCTTACTATGAAATAAGTATTACTCAGTTTGTTAAAAATATTATAGAAAAGGAAGAAGCGAATAAACCTATTTCTATTAATATAGGAAGCTTTCAAACTTCTAGTTCAACCGGAGCTCTTTTAGGAACTGAATATACAACTAAAGCGTATACTCCGAATAGAATTGTTTTAGTAGGATCTGATGCTAATAATACTCAATATAAGGCTCAATTAAAAATAATTTACTCAAAAAAATAAATAACTATGTGCGGAATTGTAGGTTATACAGGTTTTCAAGACGCTTATGATATCGTTATCAACGGCTTGAGAAGATTAGAATATAGAGGTTATGATAGTGCAGGAATTGTACTAGAAGATACAAATAATAGCTTCGAAGTTAAAAAAACAAAGGGTAAAGTTTCTGATTTAGTAGAAATTTCTGAGAATCTAAAAGCAACTTCTCATGTAGGAATGGGACATACAAGATGGGCCACTCACGGTGTTCCTAGCGATAGAAATTCTCACCCACATGTTTCAAATGATGGTAAAATTGCTCTTGTACATAATGGTATTATCGAAAATTATGATACGATTAAGACTATGCTTATAGGCAAAGGATTTACCTTTTCTTCTGAAACAGATACAGAAGTTCTTGTAAATCTTATCCAATATATATTAGATACCCAAAAAATTAATTTTTCCGAAGCAGTAAGATATGCTCTAAACGAAGTTTATGGGGCGTATGCAATTACTGTAATGCACAAGGATTATCCTGGCGTTTTAGTTGTAGGAAGACTAGGTTCTCCGCTTGCTATTGGTTTAGGAGATAAAGAGTATTTCATCGCATCGGATGCTTCTCCATTTGTGGAATTCACTAAAGAAGCAGTCTATTTAGAAGATGGACACATGGCTACTATTTCTCTAGAAAAAGGAGTAGAAATAAGAAGTATAAAAGAAAATGAAATAATAGAACCCGCTATTCAAGAGCTTAAATTATCATTAGAACAAATAGAAAAAGGAGGTTATGAACATTTCATGCTAAAAGAAATTTTTGAACAGCCAAAATCTATTCAAGATACATTAAGAGGTAGACTACTCGTAAATGAAGGCATTATTAAAATGGCTGGAATCTGGGATCACCTTGATAGAATTAATAAAGCAGAAAGAATCATCATCATTGCGTGTGGTACTTCTTGGCATGCTGGTTTAATCGGAGAATATCTTATCGAAGAATTTGCAAGAATTCCGGTAGAAGTAGAATATGCTTCAGAATTCAGATACAGAAATCCTATCATTACCGAAAAAGATATCGTAGTGGCTATTTCTCAATCAGGAGAAACTGCAGATTCAATGGCAGCGATTAAATTGGCTAAAGAAAAAGGAGCATTCATCTATGGAATTTGTAATGTAGTAGATTCATCTATTGCAAGATTCTCAGATGCAGGTTCTTATACTCATGCTGGTCCAGAGATTGGAGTGGCTTCTACCAAAGCATTTACAGCTCAATTAACAATTTTATCACTTATCGCCCTTAAATTAGGTAAGCATAATGGCAATCTAAGTAATGCAGAGTTCATGAGACTCATCACGGAGTTGGACAATATCCCGAAAAAAGTAGAAGAGGTTCTAAAATCTACACATGATTATGTGAAAGAAATTGCACATGATTTTGTGAATTCTACTAATTTCTTATACTTAGGTAGAGGATTTAATTTTCCTGCAGCATTAGAAGGAGCACTTAAATTGAAAGAGATTTCTTATATTCATGCAGAAGGTTATCCAGCAGCAGAAATGAAACATGGTCCTATTGCTTTGATAGACGAAAATATGCCAATTGTAATCATTGCTCCTAAAAAAGGTCATTATGATAAAATTGTAAGTAACGTTCAAGAAATTAAAGCCAGAAAAGGTAAGGTAATCGCTGTGGTAAATTATGGAGATGAGCAAGTAGCTTCAATGGCAGATTATGTAATAGAAATTCCGGAAACTTCAGAATGTTTCTCGCCAATAGTCGCATCTATTCCGTTACAATTATTAGCTTACTATATTGCTGTTTACAGAGGTGCCAATGTAGACCAACCAAGAAATCTTGCAAAATCTGTAACTGTAGAATAAATTTTAATTAAATACAAAATATTTTAATTTAATTTTCGTTTAAAAAAAATCTTAAAGATTTGTTAAAGAAATTAATTATATATTTACCGCTTTAAACTATTATAGTATAATGAGAAGAATGTTTCTTTTGCTGCTTGCAGCATCTTTTGTGGTTTCATGTTCTAAAGGAGGAAGAGCAAATTCTGGAAAACCAGATTCTAGAGGAGAATTGATACCAAAAGAAAGTAAAAAATCTTTTGTTGCACAAAGACCTTTCGGAATGGTAGCTATACCAGGTGGTTCTTTCATTATGGGGCAAGCTGATGCAGATTTCACAGCTACCCCAGAGAAAGCTCCCCTGAAAACTGTGACCGTGTCTTCGTTTTTTATGGATGAAACGGAAGTTACCAATTCAGAATATAGACTCTTTGTAAATTATGTAAGAGACTCCATTGCAAGAACATTATTAGCGGAAGCTGCAGGAGATGATACTAATGATGATGGAATAGGAAGATATGCTTTTTTAGCAAAAAAGGCGGGCGATGATGCGAATGCTTACCAAAAGTATTTAGAATCGCAAGGAGACAGAGATGGTTACAATGATTCTAAAAAATTAGATTGGAAAGCTCCATTATACTGGAAAACTAATCAATATCCTGATGAAAAGTATGCAGAAGTAATAGAGTCGCTTTATTTACCTCCAGCAAAAAGAATTAATAATGAAAGACTTTTAGACACTCAGAAATTAAAGTATTCTTATCAGTGGGAGGATATTGCTACAGCAGTAAAAGATAATAACAGAAATGCAGAATATCTTAAAAAAGAAAGTATAGCAGTTTATCCAGATACTACAGTTTGGGTTAAAGATTTCAACTATGCATACAATGAACCATTATTTGATAGATATTTTTGGCACAAAGCATACAAAGATTATCCTGTAGTAGGTGTAACATGGGATCAAGCAAGAGCTTTTTGTGATTATAAAACTAAAGCAAAAAGAGACTATGTGAAATCTGGTAAAAAAAGAGGAGAAGCACCAAGCAGATTTAGATTACCTACAGAAGCAGAATGGGAATATGCTGCAAGAGGTGGTCTAGAAAATGCAACTTATCCTTGGGGTGGCCCTTATCTTACAGATGATAGAGGTTGTTATTTAGCAAATTTTAAACCTAAACGAGGGAATTATATAGAAGATGAAAAGAAAGGAACTTATCCTTATACAGCTCCAGTTAAGAAATTCCATAAAAATGGATTTGGTCTTTATGATATGGCAGGAAATGTTGCAGAATGGACAGAGTCTCCTTATAGTAATTCAACCTATCAATTTTCGTCTACTCTAAATCCTTATCTGTCCAACCAAGCTTATAGAGAAGTGAAAAAATCTGTAAGAGGAGGTTCTTGGAAGGATGTAGGTTATCTTTTAATGACTGGATACAGAGATTGGGAAAGAAAAGATTCAGCTAGAAGTTATATTGGTTTTAGAACAATACAAGATATTCCTGCGGGAACTGCCAAATTAAGAAGAACAAGTAAGTAAAAAAATATAAAATATAAAAATCAAAGATATGTTAGGTAATCCGTTTAAAACTAAAGATTCATCTTTAAACTTTATTTATTCTGCAGGCGCGGCTGTTGTAATTTTAGGAGCATTATTTAAGTTAAATCACTGGAATATTGGAGCGTTAACTGGGACTTGGATTCTGGCAATTGGTCTAGGCGTAGAAGCTTTGATTTTCTTAATTTTTGCTTTTGATGCACCTAAAGAAGAATCACATTATGCATGGGAAAATGTTTATCCAGAATTATTAGATGCAGATGCTCAGCCAAAAGCTAGAAAAGTAGCTGCGGTAGAAACATCTGACTTAGACGTTACCTTATCAAATAAATTAGATAAAATGTTAGCAGATGCTAAACTTGATGTAGAATTATTTGAAAGACTAAAAACAGGAATTGATAAATTTTCAACTTCTGTAGAGCAAATCAATTCTACGGTAGATGTATCTCAAGCTACTTCCAAATATAATGATCAATTAACTTTGGCTGCTAGTCACCTAGAAAGTATGAATGCATTGTATTCGCTGCAATTAGAGCATGGTAAAGCACAAAGCGAAATGAGTAAAAAGTATGTAGAAGATATCCAAAAATCTGCAGACCAATCTCAGAAGTTTAACGAGGAATTAGCAGGTCTTACATCTAATTTAAATAATCTTAATAGAGTTTACGGAGGTATGCTTTCTGCAATGAAAGCTTAATTTTCTTTCAATATTTTAATCAATAAAAATTTAAAAAAGAAGAATTAAAATGGCAAAAGGAAAACAAACACCTCGTCAGAAGATGATTAACCTGATGTATCTGGTTTTCATTGCAATGCTTGCAATGCAAATAGACCAAGAAATCATTAGATCATTCCAAGATACCAATCAATCTCTTACGGATTCTAGAAAATCTTCAGAAGAGAAAAATGATATTTTCGAAATTACCTTAAAAGCAAAAGCTGATAATTCACCTGAAACCTTTGGTTTGGCAAATCAACAATACAAAGGAATGAAGTTAAAAGCTGATGATTTAGTTGATTTTATTGAAAATATAAAAGGACAATTAAAAACGGAAGCAGGTTTTGATGCTAACAAAACTGTAGAAGATAATTTTTCTTCTCTAAACAATACAGACGCTGTAACTAAAAAGTTCTTTAAAGGCGGTGATGCTGAGATGCCATCTAATAATTCTGAGGATTTAAAGTCTAAAATGGCTGCTCTTCAAAGCTACATCATTCAAAATTTTGGAAACAATAAAGATTTAGTTTCTGTAGTTGAAAGAGCTAAAGAGAGATTGTCTACTGATGACGCACTTTATAAAAATCAAGGAAAAAATTGGATACAATACAAATTTTATAATCAGCCTTTAATTGCTGCGCTATCTAACTTAGAAGTTATTCAGTCAGAAGCGAGAAACTTACAATCAGATGCTCTTTCTTTAATGTTAAGAGAAAAAGTAGATGCAGATATCAAATTTGATGCTTTCGAAGCTGTAGTTGCTGCTCCAGATGTAATTATTCAAGGAGAACCAGCTGAAGCGAAAGTATTTATTGGTACTTATGATAGCAATTTACCAGGATTTGGTGTTGCTGGTGCAGACAGAACAGAAAACGGAATTGGTTATAAATCATTAGTTTCTTCTACTCCAGGTGAATATACTTTTAATGGCGTAGTTTCATTTAACGATGCTAATGGTAAAAAATTAGAATACAAATTCTCTCATCCATATAGAGTAGTTCCAGGAGCTAAAGAAGTAGCCTTCGAAAGTGGAGCTTTATTATCTGCTGATAAAATGAACGTTTTATACCGTGGAGTGCAGAACCCTATTTCTGGTTCTATCCTTGGTGCTGATAATAGCCAAACTACACTTACAGCAACTGGAGGAACGGTTACTAAAAAAGGAGGTGGTTCTTGGGTTGTAACTCCAGGGTCAGGAAATACTACTACATTAACCATTTCTGGTAGAGGACCAAAAGGTCAAGTAATTACTCAGAAATTTGAGTTTAGAATTAAAAATGTACCAAGACCACAAGGACAAATTAGAGGGGAAAATGAACTTACAATGCCAGCAAGTTCTATTGCAAATCAAACTGTAGGAGCAGGAATCCCTGATTTTGATTTCCCTGTTACATTTGAGGTTACTGGTTTTAAATTTAAAGTTCCAGGTAGAGCAGCAATGTTTATAAATGGAAACTCATTAAGCTCCGTCGCTAGTCTTACTAAGAATTTAAGAACTGGTGATATTTGTTACATCGCTGACATTCAAGCTACTGCGTCAGGTTTAGGAGGGCAGACACTCAAGAAAATCAGTCCAGTTGTAATAAATGTTCAATAAATGAGTTATTAAGAATAACATTATTTCATATCATTATAAAATGAAAAAGATTTTAATTTTACTATTAGCATTAAGTGTTTTCTCTGTAGATGCGCAGACTAAGAAAAGAGCTACGAAGAAGACTGCTAAAAAAACTACTGTTGCTAAAAAAGAAACTCCAGCAGCTGAAGTAGTAACTTCTACTCCAACTACTAATGTTAATATTGAAGTTACGCCACAACCAAAAGAAGAGCTAGAACCGATTAACTCACTTTCTATTCTAAATGCTAAATCACCTGAAGCATTTAGAGTATACAGAGATATGGGAAAGGTGAAAAAAGGAGATTCTATAGTTTCTTCTAGAAATGTACCCCTTAGTTATGGTTATATTGACGAAAAAGATGTACTAAGAAGTATGGTGATTTGGGAAATCATAGATATGAATGAAAAGATTAATCAACCATTTTATCATAATGCAGACGGTATAGTTTCTAGTAATAAATCCCTCTATCAATTACTGATAGAAAACATAATGAGTGGGAAGATTAAAGAAGTTTATGATGATGAAATGTTCATGACCAAATTGTCTCCAGAAGCAATTAAACAAAGACTTTCGATTACTAAAGAATCAGATTGGTTAATTGATAAAAGAAATGCTGGAGAAAAACTTACACCAGAAGACATCAAAGCTGGAACAGATGTTATTGAAACCAAAACCGAAAACGTAAAACTTCTTAAAATTAAAGGAATGTGGTACGTAGACAGAAGAGATGGTCAAATGAAATACAGACTGTTAGGTATTGCTGCGATGGGACCAGATCCTACTATGATGGCAGAAAAAACTGCAGATGGAGTTTCGTTAGGTAATAAAGATGAATTGATTGATCTTTTCTGGGTGTTCTATCCAGATGCTAGAGAAGTTCTTGCCAATTCAGTAGTTTTTAATAACAGAAACTTATCTTCAGATTTAACTTATGATGATATTCTTAATGCGAGAAGATTTTCTTCAATTATTTATAAATCAGATAATGGTTTAGGAACAGGAATCATTAAAGATTATATTCCTAATGATGCAGAAGAACAACTAGAAGAATCAGACAGAATTAAAAATCAAATTCTAGAAATGGAAAACGATATGTGGAATTATTAATCCAAATATCCTTATATAAACAAAAACCTAAGTATCTTTGCTTAGGTTTTTTTATTGACAGTTTATGACGAAATCCGTAGAATATATTATCGTAGGAGATGGTTATGCAGCAATGTTTTTAGCGCATCAATTCATTAAAAATAATAAATCATTTTTACTTTTTACCGAAGGCAAAAAGAGCGCATCAATGGTTTCTGCAGGAATGATAAATCCTGCGGTTCTTAAACGTTTTACCACTTTTTGGTTGGCACAGGAACAAATCGATTCCCTTAAAAATACCATGACCGAAATTGAACAATATACTGGCCAAAATTACCTGATAGAAAAGCCTATTCTAAGAGTTTTTCATGACGATAAAGAAAAAGCATTATGGCTGAAAAAATCAGATGACGAAAGCTTGAAACCATTTCTTTCCAAAGATTTTGTAAAATTAAATTCTGTCAAAAATCCATTTGAATGTGGAGTAGTGAATCAATCCGCTCGGTTAGATGTAAGAGGTTTTTTCACAGATATGATGAACTTTTTAGAAAGTCAAAATTATCTTATCAAAGAAAAATTTGATTATAAATTATTGAAACCAAGTGATTCAACCTACAAAGATATTTCGTTTAAAAAAATAATCTTTGCCGAAGGAATGGCGGTCAAAGAAAACCCATTTTTCGCTGAAATCCCCGTACATCAGAATAAAGGCCATCATTTAGAAGTTCAACTTTCAGTGCCTTTAGAAGATGGTTTTACGATTAAAAAGAAGCATTTTATTTTTCCATTGAACAATGGAAATTATTATTACGGCGGAACGTATGATCGTGAACAAATCTATCATAAAATTGACGATGCTGCGGTAGAAAAACTTACTAATGCTTTAGCAGAGTTTTATCCTCATGATTTCGAAGTAAAAGAGGTGAAATTTGGCTTTAGACCTACCGTTAAAGATAGAAGACCGATTTTAGGAAATTATCCAGAATTTGGGAATTTATATGTGTTTAACGGATTGGGAGCAAGAGGAATTCTCAATGGAAATTATTTCTCCATTAATCTTTACCGTCATTTAGAAAACGGCGAAGAAATTCATCCAGAAGTAAATTTAAAAAGATTTCAATAAAAAAACGCAAATTTTTACGAATTTTTTACAGAGTTCAAGTAATAACTATCTTTTGCATAAACCCATTGTTTAAAAGACTCTTTTTATAATGAAATATTGTTATTGATTGAATTATTTATTAATTTACAGGTTTTTGATTCTTTTTATGAAATAAAGTTAAAAAATACTACTAGTATCCAATAATTGATTGACTAATAATTAATTATTTCCAAGGGATTTGCTAATTCTAGACTTCTATATTAGTATAACCCTACTATTATGGTTTCCCACTAATAATCATACAAAATAGTATTCAGATAGTAATAAATCCGACCAATTGCTTTGAAAGAATTAAAATCAGTTTGTCAAATTTGATGTACGAATTTGGTTTTGTTCTTAAACTTATTTACTGCTAAAAAAAAATAATTTGATACTAGAATTAAATCTATTTTATTCTAGCTGATATTCCGAGATAAACAAACTTATTTCACTTGTTTAGACCACTTTAATAATTTTACAAAATAACCCTTATATATAAGCAATACAAGTTGTGTTTTTTGCCAGATTGTAAATAAGAACATTCCGCACATTCTAAATCTTAATGAGTAATTCTGCACGAAATAAATCTTGAATTGGTTTTTTATCTAGCATGCTAGGATGGGATTTATTTGAATTATAATTTTCTTAGAAATCATACATTAGATTAAGATAGATATCATACTGATTAAATGTTCTACCTGTGCTGTATTGGTTTCGGTTATAAACAGAGGTGGCAGAAATTTTAAAAGGTTTAAAGTTCTTTTCGTATCCTAATCCTGCAAAAAACGTTTTATTGGTAATAAAATCCTGAGCAAGGTCTATATTTCTGCTGTCTGGCGCGTTACCGAAACCAGTGACTACAGAAAAATTGTCTCTTTTTTCATTGAAAAAGTTACGCCACTGTAGCATATTAGAATAATAAGTATTACCTTGACTGAAGGTGATGAAATTTCTGAAACTGATTCTATTTTGGTCGCTTTCTTTCGTGATTCCTATAATAGGCGTTACCAAATCAAAGTTTTCTGCCGATAAAAACTTCGTTCCTGTTTCTAATTCCCAGCCTTTGCCTAAATTGCTGTAAAATGAATAGAATAGTTCATAATTAGGAAATAGTTTTTGGTCAGATACACTTGCTCCGATAAATGAGTAATGGTTTTTACCATGTTTTGCATAAACTTCTAAATCATATTTTAAGCTGGTGATTTCTGCTCTAGATTTTAGGTTTACTCTACCTATAAAGGTTAATTTTTGGTTTTTAGTTTTTCTCATGTAGTGCAGAGAAGTATTGCTCATGGTAGAAATTCCACCACTATAAATGCTTTGTACTTGGGAGAGACCTACTTGATTAAGTGGTGCTTTTAAAGAATCTGTTGGATTTTCTTTGATTACAGATTCTTTAATTTTTATAGAATCACTGTGATTTTGAGCAAAGATAAAACCGCTAAAAATAATTGCTACAATAGATGTACTTTTCTTATACCAATAATGTTTCATAATTTTAATTTGTTTTGTTAAAGCCTTTTCTTGTCATGACTCCCCATTTCTTTTTCTTGCCTGTAAGTTCATCATAATATCCTTTTAAACTACAATATACTATGATGGGATGATATATAAAGGGTTCTAAAAGAGCCATTGCGGAAATTCCCAATGTTACAAAACCATTCTTATAATAGTTAAATACCTTTCGATCTAAAAATACTGCGGAGAAGCTTAATCCTATATAAAAACTTATGACAGCTATTATAAGGTAAAGAATATTCATAAAAGCTATAGGGTCGTAGAAATAACTGTAAATTAAAACAAAAATGCCTATAAATTCTACAAAGGGAGATAAAAATTCAAAAAATAAGTTATAAGGAAAAATAATAAACCCCATCCTTCCATATTTAGGATTAAGGAATACTTTTTTATTCTTTTTCAATATTTGAAACAGACCTCTAGACCATCTTATACGCTGTCTTACTAGAATTTTTAAGGTTTCTGGGCCTTCTGTCCAGCAAAGAGTTCTAGGAACACTTCTTACACAATAAGGCTGATTGGTCTCTTGCATGTAACCTACCATTCTAAAAACTAAGTCCATATCTTCGCCTAAAGAATTTTTATCATAACCCCCAATTTTTAACACAATTTCTTTGTCAAACAAACCTAACCCTCCAGAAATATTAGGAACTGCATTCAAATAAGACCATGCCATTTTTCCTAGTACAAATGACCGAATGTATTCTAATTCCTGAAACCTTACCAATAGTTTTTTTGGAACGCCTACATTTTCCATAGTACCTCTGTTTACAAAACTAGAATTAGACATTCTTAGTGTAGCTCCTACCCCTATACATCTTTTTTTCTCATTAAGTACTACATCCATCATAATGAGTAGCGTATCAAAATCCAAAACGCAATCTACATCTATGTTTAAAAAATAGTCGTATTTAGCAATATTAAGTCCTGCATTGAGGGCATCGGCTTTACCACCGCCATTAAACTTATCAATTACCACTAGATTTTTGTAGGCCATATCTGTAGATCGATAGATACCTCTAATGGGTGCAGATGGTACTACTGTTTCAAAAATATATTTGGTTTCTTCTAGTTTAAATTCTTTAATCAGTTTGTCTAATGTGTCATCACTGCTTCCATCATTTACCACAACAAGTTCGAATTTATGATAATTTAAAGAAAGTAGTGAATGCACATTATCTATAATGGTTACAGATTCATTGTAAGCACCTGTAATGATGCTTATTCCTGGTGCATGATTCATTAAAGCAAGTTTTTTGCTTTGCGAAAATTTTCTTTTAAAGAGGTATTTTTTTATTGCTAAGAATGATAATAAATTTGTCAAAAGAAGACTCATGAACATCCCTATAGCTACGGCTCTCATAGAGGAGTTATAAAAATTAGAAAATTCTATTTCTTTATAATAATCTAATGCTGTGTGTAAAATGTCTTCCATTATAAAATTTTTTGTTCGTGAGGAACTGTTTTTTCAAGTTCATAACGATATATTTTATTTTCTAAAATAGATTCTGAAGAAGTAGCTCTTGATAAAGCAATCAGGATGGCTTTTCTAAAATTAGTATGAAATTCCGTGTGGAGTAAATTTTCTAAAAATTGAGTTACTTGTTCATTCTTATTGCCCATATATCCAAGGCTTTTAATGATTTCTATTTTGCAATTTACATCACTTTCTTCATTATAAAGTTCCATGAGAATATTAATAGATTCTTTTTGATTAAGTAGACCAAGCGTTTTAATCATTTTACGTCTCATCTTGGTATTGTTTATTTTAATCATACTATGAATAGGCTCAATAGCAGTATTCTGATGATAATGAGCAACCAAATCTAGCGATAAGCTTATTATAGAATTTACATAGTTGGAATTAATCCATTTGCTGAAATCTGCTTTTGGTGCAGTAGGTCTATTGATGATTAATTGAAAATATTCTAATTGTTGCCACGGTGTAAAAGGTTCTGTTGTAAAATCAAAGAACTCGTAAATATCATCCCTATCATAAATGTTGAGGGTGTAAGCGTTGGCAAGTTCACGTATTTCTGAATTTTTATGTTTTTGTAACTTTTTGATTTTTGTCCGGTTTACCACAATTTTAAATCTATTGAGGCGATCTAAAGCGCCTAGAACTCGTTTAGTAAATATACTGTCTAGATCTTTTATATCTTTTATGTGTAATCCTAAAGATTTATAGACATCGGTAAGTGTTACAAATTCAGTGCCTTTTAAAAATATCGTGTATTCTTTTAAAACTTTTATAAATATGGTTCTAATTCTTCTGTTTTTTTGAACTTTTAATTTTTTTAATATTTTAATTTTTCAATGTTTTCTTTATTTTCTAAAAGAATAGTTTCGCTAAGGATTTCACTAAAAATATTGCGAATTTTATTATTTTTTTTACTATTAATAATAACAGGGATGTTATAGATAAAAACCAAGAACATTCCAATATTAATAATAATAATATTGAATAAGAAAAAATCTAATAGATAGCTAGGTATATTATGAAGTAAATTTCCCAATATTTTTTTCTTTAGTTATTAATTCTGATAATTTTCCCAATCTGCATATCATTTCCATAGGAGTAAATGGTTTTTCAATCATATCATCTATTCCCATTTTGTAGAGTCTTAAAATATTTTCAGGAGTGAAATTGTCCGATAAAATTACAATTTTTGTATCTTTTAAGTGTTCCTTAGATTTAATAAAAGTAACAAGTTCGAACCCAGAATAATATTGTAAGTGAATATTCGTAATAATAATATCAAATTTTTCTTCTGACAAAAAGGTAAATGCTTCTTTTCCATTAGAAGCTAACTTAAGTTCATAACCTTCTTTTGAAAGGATATGTAGAATAAGGTTTCTTATGATTTCATTTTTTTCAGTAACCAATATTTTCATTTCGCTGTGTTTATTTTTTTTGCTAATTAAAGCTTAAAAGAAAGAACTATTTTTTTCTTAATTAAAAAAAAATAATAATGAGAATAAGCAGAGTTAAGCTTTTTATTTCATTAAATTTTTAATAACGAAAGTTTATTTTTCCTTTCTCTAATTACTTTTGCAAAGATATTAATTATTAATTAAATATTTTAAGTCCTTTTGATGATATAAATCAAAAATTATAATTATACGTTTGTTTTATTGATTTTTATTTTTTTTTCTATTTTAATTATTGATTTTTTTTTATAATTATTGATTTTTTAATTTTTTTTATTTTATTTTATATTTAATTTTAAATAATTTGTATTTCATTTTTATTAATGATTTTGTAAAAAAAATAGGATATTTTTATTTTTTATATGTATTTTTTAACTTAATAAGTTTAATCATCTCTAAAATCAACAACAAACTTACTGCCCCAATAATAGAAGTAATAAAATGTTGATGACCAGGATATTCAAAACTGAAAACTTTTTGTAACATTGGGTTTCCGATGGTGAGAAATAATAAGGTAAACGCTATGGTAAATATTATCACCAAAGCTTTATTGTTTTCTAAAATCACTGAAACAAAATTTCTAGTATCAGACAAAGAAGTGAGAATGAGAAATACATTTCCTACAATTAGTGAAGAAAATGTGATGGCTCTCACTGCATTATCAGAATGACCTTCTTTTAGAGAAAGAAAATAAACCACCACCACCATTGCCAATAACAAAAATCCTTTCACTAGGCTAAAAGCTATTTTTTTCCATCCAAAAAAGAGTTCATTTGGATCTCTTGGAGGTCGGTACATAATGCCTCTTTCTTCTTGTTCAGATTCAAAAGCAATAGAACAAACTGGGTCTATAATCAATTCCATAAAAACAATATGCATCGGCATCAATAAAATAGGCAAAGAAGAATAAAATGCAGGCAATAAGACCAAACCAATAATCGGAACGTGAATGGCAAGAATGTAAGACATGGCTTTTTGAAGATTGTCAAAAATTCTTCTTCCAGAACGAATGGCGTAAACAATAGATGCAAAATTATCATCCAACAAAACCAAGGAAGATGCTTCTCTGGCTACGTCTGTTCCTTTCATTCCCATGGCAATTCCTATATCCGCAGCTTTCAGTGCAGGAGCATCATTTACACCATCTCCTGTCATCGCTATTATTTCTCCGTTGGCTTTCAGAGCTTTGATGATTTGTAGTTTTTGTTCAGGAACAATTCTTGCAAAAAGATGAGTAGTTTTTATTTTCTCTTTCAATTCAGCATCACTCATATTTTGGAGTTCAGCACCCGTTAAAACTTGGTCATTGTGCTGTAAACCAATCTGATTGGCAATACTTTTGGCAGTTGCAGGAAAGTCTCCCGTAATCATAATCACTTTAATTCCTGCTTTGTTACATTCGCTGATGGCTTCTGGTACTTCTTCACGAATCGGGTCTTCAAAAGCAACTAATCCACTAAAAATAAAAGGAAATTCTTCTTGTTTTTCGGGAAGTTCGTCAGAAGTTATTTCGCAATGAGCTGCTGCGAGAACTCTATAACCGCTTTCTGCTAATTGGTGAACCAATTGAGTATAACGAGCGTTTTCTTCTTCAGAAAAATGGCACAATTGGAAAATCGCTTCAGGAGCACCTTTGCAATAGGCATGACTTTTTGGTTGGTTTTTAGATTTCATCACGCGAGTCATGGCAAATAATTCTTTGCTGAGTGGATATTCTTTTACCAAATCTAAATCCTCTTTTGCTAAAGTCAATCTGCTGATTTCATTGCCAATCGCTTTTTCCATTGGGTCGATAGAATGACGCTGAGAAGCGTGAACCAAAACCGTTAAAACCTCTTGAATATTTTCTAAAGAATGTTTAAAATCTTTCTTGTAATAGAGTTTTTCACCTGAGTAAAGCGCAGCAACTTCCATTTTGTTTTGGGTAATGGTTCCTGTTTTATCACTGCAAAGAACGGTGGCAGAACCCAGTGTTTCTATGGCAGAAGGTTTGCGTGTTAATACATTATTTTTGGATAATCGCCAAGCTCCCAATGCTAAGAAAATAGTCAATACTACAGGGAATTCTTCTGGTAAAATAGACATGGCAGAAGCCAATCCGTTCAATAAAGAATTAAGGAAATTTCCTCTCGTAAAATAAAAAGCCAGAATTACTCCAATACTGATGGCGATTCCCATTAGAAACAGACTTCTAATGAGTCTTTTCATCTCTTTTTGCAGTCGGGTGCTTTCTTGTTCTATATTTTGTAGCGAAACGCCAATTTTTCCGAATTGTGTTTCGGAACCAGTATGCGTCACTTTTGCTTTGCCTTTTCCTTGCACGATGAGTGTTCCGCTGAAAACATGAGCTTCCTTATCTTCGGTTTTAATCACGGGAACAGATTCGCCAGTTAGTAAAGATTCGTCTATAGTAAGGTGTTGACTTTCCAATAAAATAGCATCTGCAGGAACTCGGTCTCCTTCATTTAAAATGACTACATCTTCGGGAACGACTTCTCTTCCGGGAATTCTAATTTCTTCACCATCACGAATCACCAAAGCTCGGGGAGAAGACAATTGTCTCAATGCTTCTAAAGATTTTTCGGTTTTTCTGTGTTGATAAAAAGTGATGAAAATAATAACGAAAACCCAACACAATAGAATCATTCCTTCGGTATAATCTCCCAATAAAACATAGACGAGACCACAAAACATAAGCAAGATAAACATGGGCTCTTGAATCACTTCTAGGGCAATTTGCCAAACGTTTTTCGGTTTTGCAGAAGGGAGTTCATTGAAGCCGTATTGTTTCAAAAGTTCTGCTGCTTTTTTTTGAGAAATTCCTTGTGTCATGGCATTTCTTTTTTAAGATGAGAATAAATCACGGGAAAAAATGGCTGATTTTAATTGGTTTTTAATCAGTCTTTTATTCAGTTAAAGTTAAGAAAATTTTAGGATAAGAAAAAGGTTTTAGAGCTGATATATAAGAGGTGATGCTTTATCTATTCTTTCAGAATTTATATTTCGGAAAAATGCCTTGTTATAGAGATTTTAAATTGGTATTATTTTGGTTATTAATTTTTTGTTCCCTCAAAAAATTTTATCTTCGTAGCTTAATTTTTAAATGATAATGAAAAAAATTATATTGTTCCTATTCTTGGTGATTTCTACAGTCCTTTTTTCTCAAGATGGAATAAAATTCGGAAAGCAATCTTTTGCTAAAACCCTAGAACAAGCCAAAAAAGAAAATAAACTCATTTTTTTAGATGCTTTTGCTTCATGGTGTGGTCCGTGTAAATTGTTAGACAAAAATGTATTTCCTAAAAAAGAAGTGGGCGATTATTTCAATGCCAATTTCCTGAATCTTCACATTGACATGGAAAAAGGAGAAGGAATAGAAATTGCAAAAAAATACAGCATTTATTCTTATCCTACTTTGCTATTCATAGACGGAGACGGAAAAGTGGTGTATAAAGCTGCAGGCTACATGAGTCCACAAGAACTCATCAGTATTGCCAAAGAAGCCGTGAATCCTGAAAATACTTTAGAAAATAAAATAGCGAAGTTTGAGGCAGGCGAAAAAGAACCAGAATTTTTAAAGGGATTGATTAAAAATACCTATGCAACTGATTTTTCATTGGCTCAAAAAGTGGCTACCCGTTATTTCCAAACGAGAACAGACGCTACATATTCTAAAGAAGAAGCAGGAATGTTGTTGTTTTTTACCAAAACCATAGATGATGATTTGTATAAAATCTTCACGGCAAAAAAGGCAGAACTTTCTACGCAAATTCCAGAAAGTTATTTGGCGGAATATGATAAGCAACTCAAATTGAACACGGTTTTACAAAAATCTTTCGATGCCAATAATCAAAGCATTAATGAACCTATTTTTTTAGCTGAAGGAACAAAAATTTATGGCGAAAAAGAAGCAAAGCAACTTTTGAATAAAATCAATATGGATTTGTTTTTTACTCAAAAAAAATATGAGGATTACGCAAAATCTGCATTGAATTATTATCAAAATCCAAAAGATTTTGCCACTGATGAACTCAATAATGTCGCTTGGAATTTTTACCTCTACGTTACAGATAAAACTTTGTTGACTCAAGTAACACAATTGTGTTTAGAAGGTATAAAAAAAGAAGAAAATAGCCAGAATACAGATACTTTAGCCAATATTTATTATAAATTGGGAGATAATAAAAATGCTAAACTTTGGGCGAAAAAATCTATCGAAATTGCTAAAGCGAAAGGAGATGAATATGCATCAACTGAAGAATTATTAAAAAAGATAAATTAAACACAAATGCTTTTAAAAAATTATTATTTTCTCATACTATTTAGTATTGGAATAAATGTTAGTGCGCAAACGTATGTTAAAGTCAATGGTTTTACCCTTCCTGCACTGATGTTAAACGCAGGAATAGAAACGAAACTTACGGATAAAACTACTTTTCAAGCAGATGTTTTCGTTTCCCCTTGGAAATCACTTTTCGGAAATAGAATGCTTTTTGCAATTGGGAGTTTAGAATATCGTTATTACTTTACTGAAAGTTTTAAAAGTTGGTATATTGCCGCTAATACCGGAGCAGCTGTTTATAGAATGCAAAAATACAACCATCTTAATTTGGGAATTCATCAAGAAGGATATTCTGTTTTTCTTGGTGCTACAGTAGGATATGTAGTAAAAGTAAATGACAAGATAAACTTAGATGTATTTTTAGGTGGTGGCAATGCACAATCTAAATATAGATCTTATTTTAATGCATTTCCAGATATTAGAGCAGACAAGGAAGAAGGAGCTTCTATCAATGGAAGCGGAGAATGGATTCCTTATAAAGGTGGCGTAATGATTTCTTATCAATTAAAATAATAATATGAAAATAACAAGTGTTAAATTTTTAGTGGTTTTGGTGATTACTTTCGTCATCGTGTTTTTGATGAATTACATCGGGAATACACAACCAGACAAATTACAAAGCGCTATCCTTAATGGACTTGGCGGAATGGTAGGGCTTACCATCGGGATGATTATTTACAACAGAAGCAAAAATGACCAATCAGGCCCGCAACATTTCGATTAAATTACGGCCAAAAAACTTCTTTGCTGTATCGTAAAATCATCAGCATTACGATAATTAAAAATACAATTCTGATAAATCCATTGCCTTTTTTAAAGGCAATTTTTGTTCCTAGAAAGTTTCCTGCAATATTGAAAACCGCCATTAAGATGGCTATTTCTAACAGATAATTTCCGTGGCTGATGAAAACCAAAAGCGCAGAAATATTGGTGATGCAATTCACCACTTTAGCATAAGCAGAGGCCGAAAGAAAATCAAATCCTAAAATCACCACGAAAGCCAAAACAAAGAAACTGCCTGTTCCCGGTCCGAAAAATCCATCGTAGAAACCAATCACTGCTCCAATCACTGCTCCGAAAATCATCTTTTTGGTGGTGCTTAAATCTTTGGTCGCGACATTTCCTAAATCTTTTTTGATGAAAGTATAAATCGCAATCGCAATCAGAATAATTAAAATCAAAGGTTTTAATGCTTCAGAATCTAAGTAACTCACTGTTCTAGCTCCCAAAAATGAAAACAGGAAGGAAAAAAGCGAGATTGAAAGCAAAACTTTCCAGTTGAAACGAATTCTTTTGGCATATTGTACCGCTGCAATGCTGGTTCCAGAAAGCGCGGCGATTTTATTGGTTCCAAAAAGTGTAGGCAATGCCAATTGAGGAAACTGAATCAACAAAGCGGGCAATTGTATCAAACCACCACCGCCAACTATTGCATCTAAAAATCCTGCAATAAAGGCGAATGCAGCTAAAAAGAATAGCGTATAAAAACTGTAATCAGAGAAAAAATCCATTTACAATTGATTAGTTTTCGTAGAGAACATATTTGCGACGGATTTTCTCGAAATTTTCTAAATCTTTTTGCCAAGATTTTCTAATTTCTGTTTCTGGAGTTCCCGAAATAATTTGCTTGCGCAATTCATCTGTTCCTGCTAAAGTATCAAACCAAAGGTTTTTTAAGAAGAAGTCTTGAGCTTTTTTGTCAAAATTTTGATATGCATTGATTACGAAGCTTAAATCTAATTTTCCTTTAATTTCTGGGAATTGACGTAAATCTTTTCCGTAGCATAATTTACCATTTAAGAATGGGTCTTTTGCACCTGAAGTTGGTTTCGGAGTAAAAGAAAATTCATGATTTTTTAACCAAGGACTTCCATACACTTGAAAAGGAAAATCTGTTCCTCTTCCTACAGAAACCTGCGTTCCTTCGAAGAAGCAAAGACTAGGATAGAGGTTGATAGATTGATTATTCGGTAAATTAGGCGAAGGTTTTTCAGAAATTGGATATCTTTTGTTTTTGTGATAATTCAGCATTGGGATGAGTGTATATTTTACCTGCACTGCATTTTTCATCCATTTTTCACCGTTCACCATTTTTCCATATTCCCCAATCGTTAATCCATACACTACGGGAACTTTGTGCAGTCCTACGAAACTGGTCCATTTTTCTTTTAAAACTGGTCCGTCTGTATAACCATCATGAGGATTTGGACGGTCTAGAACAATGATTTCTTTACCATTTTCTGCGGCAGCTTCCATTACGTAAGTGAGTGTAGAAATGTACGTGTAAAATCTTACGCCCACATCTTGAATATCAAAAAGCACAATGTCTACGCCTTGTAATTGTTCAGGTTTTGGTTTTTTATTGTCGCCATAAAGCGAAATAATCGGTAAACCCGTTTTGGTGTCAATTCCGTTTTTGACATGTTCACCAGCATCTGCAGTTCCACGAAAACCGTGTTCTGGAGCAAAAATATGCTTGATTTTGATATTATTTTGAACCAAAAAATCTACCAAATGCGTTTTGTCTGCCAATAAACTCGTTTGATTAGCAACTATTGCTACAGTTTTATTTTTCAGAAGTGGCAAATAGAGTTCTGGTCTGTCTGCAGCGTTTTTAAAACAATTTTCTTCTTTATTTTTTGGTTTTTCTAAGGCAATTTCTACCGTTTTTACAGGTTCTGGAGTGGGATTAGCATTGTTTTTTTGAGTGCTACAACTTTGTAACCCAAAAATCATTAGCATAATAAGAACTAAATCTTTAATTTTGACACTTAAATTCATTTGATTTTGAAATTTCCAATATATTTTTCTAAAAAAATAGCGTTCTCCAAAGATAACAAAAATAATCTTTCACGCGTGATTGTCTTCATCGGAAGGCTTTCTGTAGCGCTGGGAATTATTGTTTCATTGGTGACGGTTTCTACGGGTTTAGGCTCCAAAAAAGCCATTAAAAATCGTATGGCAGATTTCGTGGGTCACATTTCTGTGAAATCTACCAAAAGCAATTCTTCCTATAATTCTTCGGTGCTTCACCAAGAAGGATTAAATGTAAAGGGTATTAAAAATCTATCAGATGTTTCTAACACGCAATCGTATGCTACGGTTTCTGGGATTCTGAGAACCGAAGAAAACTTTGCGGGTGTTATCCTAAAAGGTGTAGCCAAAGATTTTGACGCAGAGCGTTTTCAGAGTTTTATGGTAGCTGGAGAAGTCCCGAAATTTACCGAAGAAGGCTATAACAATCAAGTCATTCTTTCCGATAAAATTGCCAATGATTTGCATCTGAAACCCAAAGATAGCATCGTTGCTATTTTTTCTAAAGAAGACCAACAACCCATTTACAGAAAATTTGAAATTTCTGGAATTTACAAGACAGACATCAAAATGATAGATGATTTGTTTATCATCGGCGATATTAATCATGTGAGAAAAATTCAAGATATGGCAAAAACGGAAGTGGGAGGAGTAGATATTTTCTTGAAAGACAGTGATGATATGGATGCTGTTTATCCAACAATTGAAAAACTCATTGGTTACAAAAATTACGCAGAAAAAGCAACAGATAAATATCCACAAATCGTAGATTGGATTAATATTTTTGATACCAACATCGGACTGATTATCACGATTATGCTGATTGTAGTAGTCATTAATATCATAATGGTTTTGCTTATTCTTATTATTGAGCGCACCAATTCTATTGGAATGCTGAAAACTTTGGGTGCAACCAACGGACAAATTCGAGCGATTTTCATCAACTATACTTTGCTGATTATGATTCCTGGATTGATTATGGGGAATGTAATAGGTTTAGGATTTTTGGTGCTTCAAAAAATCTTCGGATTTATCAAACTTAATCCTGAGAATTACTATGTAAGCACGGTTCCTGTAGATTTAAACCCTGTCTACATTTTGGGAATTTCTGTTGGAATTTTGGCGATTTCTGCATTCGCTCTTATTTTGCCAAGTTATCTAATTTCTAAAATTTCTCCTGTAAAAGCGATTAAGTATAACTAGTTGTAGAGTTGTAGAATGGGAGAATTGTAGAGTTGGAGTTATAGAGAAATCTTTTATGTTTCCCACAGATTTCACAGATTTTATTGTTTTTTTTTGCAATGTAAGAAATGCAATGAAGCGACATAGCAATTAGTTTTTTTTCTCAAATTTCTAAAGTACGGAGTTTGTCATTGACTTCGTCTAATCTTCGATTTTCGAAGGAATGTAGAAATATAAGTTTGGAAATTTTTTAAACTACAAACTCGGAGACCTAGTAGTGTGGAGGATTTATAATGGCATTTTTCACTACTTCTGCAACCGTGTTTTGGTTAATATTTTTTGATAAGCAATAATTGCTTTTTAACCAATCAGTTAAAGTTTTTGCTCCTTTACTTGCATTGCAGGAAGTGCAGCACAAAGCAATATTGTCAATAGAATTTATTCTAATGTCATTTACAATATGTTCCCATGAAGGTCGAGTTTTTCTGGATTGATGATTTATAGAAAAATCAACACCACAGTAAACACAACATAAATCTCTTTTAAGAACAAATTCTTCAGTTTCTCTTGGAATTCCCCACTGATTTGCCATTTTTTTAGATTATTATTTTTGCTCTAAATTAGAAAATAAAATTCACGTTACATTATTGAAACCCATAAAACCAATAAATACTTTAAAATATTTGTTTAGATTCCTGCGGAATGACAAAGTGTACGGTTTAAATTTTTAAAAATCCTCAAAAAAATCACCGAAACGTGAATTTTAGCCCTGATTGAGCGATTGTTTGAGCTCTTTTTGTTTTTTAGATATTTCGAGTTTGCTCAATATGACAAAAAAACAAAAAAGCGAGTCGCGAAAGCAGGACTGAAAGTGAACAGATGAAAAAAACGTCTTGCTTCTTTTTAAAATTAAAATCGTATTTTTGCGGCTCAAATTTTTACAATGAACTACGCAAAAAATATTTTAGAAACGATAGGAAATACACCACTGGTAAAGCTAAACAACGTTTTAGGAGAAGATTTTCCTGCATTGGTTTTAGCAAAAGTAGAAACCTTCAATCCTGGGAATTCTGTAAAAGACAGAATGGCACTGAAAATGATTGAAGATGCTGAAAAAGACGGTCGTCTGAAACCTGGAGGAACCATCATTGAAGGAACTTCTGGAAATACAGGAATGGGATTGGCTTTAGCAGCCATTATCAAAGGTTACAAGTGTATTTTCGTGACTAATTCTAAACAATCAAAAGAAAAAGCAGATATTTTACGTGCTTTAGGTGCAGAAGTGGTGATTTGTCCTACTGATGTAAAACCTACCGATCCGCGTTCTTATTACCAAACTGCAAAAAGATTAACCGAAGAAACTGAAAACGCTTGGTATGTAAACCAATATGATAATCTTTCTAACAGAGCAGCGCATTATGAATCTACGGCACCAGAAATTTGGGAACAAACTGAAGGGAAATTGACTCATTTTGTAGTAGGAGCAGGAACTGGAGGCACGATTACAGGTTGCGGAACGTTTTTCAAAGAAAAAAGTAAAGATATCAAAGTTATTGGTGTAGATACTTATGGTTCTATTTTGAAAGAAATTCATGAAACGGGCGAAATTCACTTAGAAAATGCTTACACTTATATTACAGAAGGAATTGGCGAAGATATTTTGCCTGAAAACTATGATATGTCTGTGATAGACCATTTCGAGAAAGTTACCGATAAAGATGGCGCGATCTATGCAAGAAAATTAGCTAAAGAAGAAGGGATTTTCTGTGGTTATTCTGCAGGAAGTGCAATTGCTGCGATAAAGCAAATGCAAGACCAATTTACCAAAGATGATATCATAGTAGTTTTGCTTCATGACCACGGCTCTAGATATGTAGGGAAAATCTACAATGATGACTGGATGAAAGAAATGGGTTGGCTAGATTAATACAAAAAAAATCTATTCAAAATAAATAAAATCGGGAAGAGCAATCTTCCCGATTTTTCATATCAAATCAAAATTAATTTCCACAATTTTCATTAGGCGAATGAATGATAGCGTCATAATCTGCCTGTGAAATAAACTGAGGAAAAGCTATTTTTTATTAATTCATGCAATTTTCATTTCCAAAACCATTTCCTCTTCCTCTATTTCCTCTACCTTTTCCTTGATTTTGGCATTGCATGCCGTTTTGCAGACCACATTGTTCATGTTCTGCATTGATGATTTTTTCGTAATCATTTTTAGAAATATACTGAGGAACGTACTTAGCGTTTCTCATTTCTAAATTACGTGAAAAAGCTCTCAAATGATTTCTAGAAGCACATTCCAGAAATTTGTAAACATTGGCGATGTCTTGGTTTTGAGTTTCTTTGGTTAATCTTTGCAAGTCGTAAATATCTACATCTTCTATCGTTGCTCCTGCTTTTAAAGCTTCAATTTCTGAAACTTTTCCTTTTGCAGTAAGTTCATTGTATAATTTTTGAAGATTTTGATTTTTAAATTTTCCTTCGGGAAGAATTTCGTAAGGAATTTTATTTTGGTCTAAAAGTTCTTGTACTTTTTGCATATGCACTTTTTCACTTTCTTTGATATTGGCAAAAGGTCTAGTTTCCCATTTTGAATATAAAAAAGTGTACACATCATGCGCTAATTTTTCTTCTTCTAACATGAAAAGGAGAGAAGAAGCATCTGTTTCTTTAGTGTTTTTAGAAGTGTAATTGGTAAAAATTACCATTCCAAAAATCACAAGAATAACTAAGGTGAAAGATTTGGTTTTCATTTCTGTGAGATTTTTATATTAGACAAAAATCACAACAGAAAGTTAAGTTGAATTTTGATTAAAATGAATGTAAAGTACTATTAATCAATAAATTTTACCATTATTGGATGAAAATTTACCAATGAGAAAATAAAGAATTTTAGTCGTATTTTATGCTGCAAGAATTCACAGAACCATTCACAACATTTTTAAATTTTTTGCCCGAAATGTATTGATGGGTGTATTTTTCGCCTTTTTCTCTCAAAGCTCTGTAATAAACAAAAAGATGATTTTTAGTGCCGCATTCTATACCATTTGCTGCTTCTCTAATGCTTGATTTTTGGCTATTTTTTCTTACGATATAGAGGTCATTGAGGTTCAATTCTTCTATTTTTATAGCAGTTTTCAGCGCCGAAGTTTCATCTATCGCCTCCGAAAGTAGTTGATTTTTAAGGTTTTCTGTTTCTTCTAAACTTTCATTTTCTAGAACGGTGATATTCTGTTTTGCAAGAATATTTTTCCAAATTTCAATGTGTTTTTGCTTTCTTTTGGCAATATTTCCGAAAAGATTATTTTGATATTGTGCATAGAAATTTTCGTAAACTTCTTTTGCAATTTTCTCTTTGCCAATGAGTTGCGTAATTGTAGTGATTTCTTTTTCAGAAAGTTGAGATGTAGTTCTAGCGGTTCTCGGTTGCATCAATGAACACGAAACTAAAAATATCGAAACTAAAAAAGCAAATACCAATTTCATTTTAAAACCATTTATTCATTAAATCAACAAGTTTATGAGTCAAATTTTTTCTAGAAAATTGCTCAATATTTTCAGCGTTTTGGTTCAGCGTTCCTGATTTCCAATTTTGGTAAGATTCTAAAATAAAATTCTTTAGATTCTCTTTTTCATCATAGCCAAAATGTTTTCCAGCTTTTGTTTCATTGAGAATTTTCTCCACATCAGCATCTTTTGGACCGAAAGAAAGAATCGTTTTTCCCGTTGCCAAATACTCGAAAATTTTTCCTGGAATAATCCCTTTTGAAGATTCTTGAGGGAAATTCGTCATCAATAAAACCGTTGAATCTTGCATGTGTTTTAGCGCAACATCGTGAGTTTGATAACCCAAATTCGTTAAGTTATTTTTAAGAGCTGAACTTTCTATTTTTTGTAAAATTTTATCATCTAATCTTCCTACAAACTTCAACTCAAAATCGTTTTTGAAGTCTGCATTTTCTTGAACCAAATCATTTAAAGTTTCCCAAAGAATTTCAGGATTTCTGAGTTGTTCTAAAACCCCGATGTAACTTAACGTGAATTTAGTGGTAAAATTGGAGAGTGGTAGAGTTTTAGAGTTTTCTTCTGTCATGCTGAGCGTAGTCGAAGCATCTACATCAAATCCATTCGTAATGCAGAAAGCATTTGCTCCATTTTTTCTGAAATTTTCAGCATCGGTATAACTTGTCGCCAAAGTAATATCTGCATTTTTGAACACTTCAGATTCTAATTTCCTATGCTTTTTATCGGCAATTTTAGTCAATTTCAGATGTTTGTAATACGAAATTTCAGTCCAAGGATCACGGAAATCTGCAATCCATTTTAAGTCTGGAAATTTCTTCTTTAAACCTAACCCAATCAAGTGCAAAGAATGTGGCGGACCAGTTGTTACCAAAACATCATAGTGATTGACTTTCAGGTATTTTTCTAGAAATTCTACGGAAGGTTTTACCCAAAAAACACGTGCGTCTGGAATAAAGAAATTTCCACGAACAAAAATCGAAAGTTTGGCTTTCCATGATTGGTTTTCGCCGACATCAAACTGTCCCGCTTTGAATTTTTTATTGTCTTTCCCGAATTTTTCAGCCAATTGGTAAGGTTCCCAAATTTTGGTTTTAATCATTTTTAGATTTTTTGGAACGTCTTTTTGTAAGGTTTCATCTACAATCGGATAACTCGGATTTTCTGGAATAAAAACCGTAGGTTCCCAACCAAAATCAGGTAAATATTTTACAAATTTTAACCAACGCTGAACTCCCGGTCCTCCAGCTGGAGGCCAGTAATAAGAGATGATGAGTATTTTTTTAAGTTCTTTTTCCAAAGATTTTACGATTTATTCAGTTTTTAAAACTTTTTTTTCTAATGAGAAAATAAATCCCCACCAAAGAAAGCAATACAAACAAACCAAAAGCAATTAAGGAAATGGTTTTTCCTTTGGCTATCACTTCTGGTTCGAATATCATTTTTACAGTGTGAGTTCCTGCTGGAACGTAAACGGCTCTCAATAAATAATCAGCTTTGATGTATGGAACTTCTTTTCCGTCTACAAACATTTTCCAGCCTTTTGGATAATAAATTTCAGAAAAAACAGCCAATTGTGGCGTTTTAGACTGTGTTTTATATTCCAGTTCGTCTGCTTGATATTTTGTTAAATTTACAAAAGCAGTAGAATCAGTTGCTAAAGTTTTTCCTTCAAAATATTTTTGATCATCCTTCGAAATAACCGCCGTTTTTTTAGAATCTATATTTCCTATTTCATCTATTTCTTCATTCGGAGTATTTACAAATTTTACATCAGAAACCAGCCAAGCATTTCCATTTGCATTCGGATTGATTTGAACTTGAGGTTGTTCCAATGTTCCGCCAACTACATATTTGGTGTTCAATAAATTCAGAATTTGCGGAATTTGAGCAGACTTCACACTGTCTTCAGCATAGAAATAATGATTGATTAAATCGTCATACCTTCTGAGTTTTACAGCGTGATAACCACCAACAGAAGCCTTGTAATAAGAAGTATTGGTTTCATTAAAAGGTCCTAAAAGTTGATTGAAAATTCTATAATGAGTTTTATCTTTTTCGGTGATTTCTTCTAAAGTTTTATTCATATTCGCTCTAGAAAGCAAATCATTTAAAAGTGGATTATCACCTGCTTTTCCAGCTAAATAATCTGAATTTTCGGTCACAAATGGAGTTTGTGCAAAAGCTTTATCAACAAAATTATCGCTGTTTAAATATCTCTTATTCACCGACCATAAATCAAATAAACTTACCAATCCTATAACGATTAGAGCAATGTTTTGAGATAATTTTTTCTTCAATGCAAAATATAGTGCTAAAGCAGTGATAGAAACATAAATCATGGCTTTAATAGCATCGATTCTAAACATCGTGAAACGTTCGCCAACCAAATAATCTAATAAATAAGGAGGCAAATAAGCGGTTTCATTTGAAGTAGCAAATCCGAGTAAGCTTTTCCCAAAAATAACCAATAATAAAGTAATTCCTAAAACTGCAGAACTTCCGTAAACTAAAACTTTTTGTTTGTAATCTTCGGTAAGTTTTTCATCGTTAAAAAATCTGTATAATCCAATGATTGCAATGAGTGGGAACAATAATTCCACAACAACCAAGATAGAACTTGGAGCTCTAAATTTATCGTAAAACGGAACAAATTTGATGAATAATTCAGACAATGGCATGAAATTGCTTCCCCAAGCTAAAAGCACAAAAAGTACAGACGCGCCTAAAATCCAATAACGGTATTTTTTCCACCCGAAGAAAAATCCTAAAATGGCTAAAAATACCACAATTGCACCTTGATAAGCCGGTCCAGAAGTTCCTGGTTGGTCTCCCCAATACGTTAAACTTCCTCCAAATCCTTTAGAAATTTGGTCATATTCTTCTTGTGAGGTTACATTTTCTTGAACCAATTCCTGAACTTTTTTCATCATTTCGTCTGAGCCTTCTTCATCACTTGCTCCTCCCATTGCTCTTGGAATGAATAAGTTCAAGGTTTCTAGTTTTCCATAGCTCCAGTTCAGAATTTCTTGTTTTTTCATTCCGTCATTATCTGCAGCATTGTGCTCAGATTTCAGAATTTGTTTTCCACGAACGGTTTCTTTTACATATTCAGAATTGGCGAGAAGTCTCTGACTGTTCATTCCAATTCCCAGAATCATCGCCAAAGCCAAAATTCCCGAAGAAATGAAGAAATGTTTCCATGGCGTTTTTCCTGTAGCTGCTCTTACCAATTCAGACAAGAATAAAAATCCTAATGCCAAGAAAAGGTAATACGTCATTTGTGGATGGTTTGCAGCAATTTGCAATCCCATGAAAAGTGCAGTGACAATGAAACCAAGAATATATTTTTTACGAATATAGACGAGTAAAATCCCCGCTAAAAGTGGTGCGAAATAAGTTAAAGTGGCTACTTTGCCATTATGACCAGCTGCAATGATGATGTAGAAATACGTGGAAAGTCCAAAAAATGTGGAACCTAACAAGGCATATTTCCAATTTTTAGTCGCAACATAGCCGAGTAAGAAAAATCCAGCAAAAAGCAGAAAAATAAAATTCGCAGGTTTTGGCAAAAAGTTCAGCGTGTCATCTATTTTTTTGATGATATCACCTCTAAACTGTGAACCCGACTGATAAGTAGGCATTCCGCCAAACATGGCATCACTCCAATAAGTTTCTTTGCCGTTTTCGGCTCTGTAGTCTAAAAGTTCTTTTGCGCCACCTTTGTATTGTACAATGTCATGTTGCAAAAGTTGTTTCCCAGAAATGATAGGATTGTTATAAACTAAAGCTAAAACTACAAAAATCGCCAATGAAATGACGATGTAAAGAATGTTTTTATTTTTCAGCATATTTTGCAAAAATTTATCTTTTGTTGTTTGTTTCGGAAAAACTCCGGTTCTATGATTTAGGTCGTTACTCTACCTTTTTTCTTTTTCCTCTACTTCTTCGTATTCCACGGTTTCCGCATCCCATTTTACTTGTTCTTTAGTAGGTTTTGCAGGTTTGGGCGAAACGTTTTCTCTGTTTCTAGGATTAAGACTAGGAAAATTTTTATAAAATTGATTAAAGAATATCCTTTTCAAAATATTCCAAACAAAGAATATAATGATGGTTGCTAAAACTAATTCGAATAAATATTTAACCAGTGCCATTTTTTAAAATTTATAACTAGGATTGATTGTAACTAAAGAGTTGGTCTTTTTAGACATGCTTTGCGATTGTTTTCCGTCGCTCAAACTTTCTTTTTCCGTAGTGTTCATTTGGATTTTAGAGCCTAGAATCCAACCAGAGTTGGCGTCTATTTTTATGGTTCCTGTTTGATTCCCTTCTATGCTTACAGAATGCGTCATTCCGTTTTTAGATTGTGTTTTTGCTTTTCTAGGAATTCCACCTTTTACAGTAATTTCTGCAATTCCGTCTTCTACTTTTGCTAGAGTATAAGTGGTATTTATTTTTACACTTCCATCTGGAGTTACATTGTCAGACTGTGTCCATGTTCCGCCTAATTTTACGCCTTTTGCTGGAAGAATATTTAGGTTTTTTCCAAATTGTTCTTTTAAAAATTTCTCGTTGAAACTCAATTTAAATCCTTCCATGAAATTTTTAAGTTGAGCAGCATCTTTAATCACCGAAGCAGCAGCATCATTGGTTTTTTTGTAAACGGGTTCAAAACCTTTAATAGAAAGAATTTTCCCAGTTTTGTCCATGGTAATTTTTAATTTATTACCTGTTTGTGCTTTTTGTACAGCCCACATAAATTTTTGTTGAGCATCTTCAGGAGCGTTTCCTTTTGTATCTATCGCTTGGGTTTTTCCTTGAGAAGTTGCAGACATTCTTTTCCCAACCAACGTCATAGAAATTTCGTAGTTTCCTTTAGCATCGATATTATCTACGGTAAACGTCATTTCGTCTGTAGATTCATTCGTTCCAGAAATGTTTTGTTTCCCGTCAGAAAGCGTTTGCACATCTCTTTGGTAGGTACTGAAAGGATACGTTTTTCCTTTTTCTAATTTAAAAGTTGCGTGGTAAACACCTAAAGAATCTTTAATGGCAGGATTTTCTACTTTTGCTGTTTCTTTATCTTCCACAGGAACTTCTACAGTGATGGTTTTTCCAGTTTTAGGGTCAACTTTGGTTACGGTTTTTGTTTCTTTTTGACAAGAAACGATTGCTATTGAAAGCAGCGCAATTGCTGTAATTTTTTTCATTGATTTTAATTATTTTGTATCATTTGAAGCAAGAATCTTGCCTTTTTATTCACTTTTAGTCCTGCTTTCGCAACTCGCTTTTTTGTTTTTTTGTCATGCTAAGTAGAGTCGAAACATCTTAAAAAAAACAAAAAGAGCTCAAACATATCGTTTAATCAGGGCTATAATTCATGTTTAGGGTTTTCGTTTGACAATTTACCAATTTTATGCAAAAAACATTCGGTTCCTACGGAACCGCCATTTTTTAATATTAATTATATTTCTACACACATTGCGTTCCTACGGAACGGCTAAAAATACTCTCCAACTCTACAATTCTCCAACCATTTTCTGTCTCACTGCTTCATAAAGAATCGCTCCACAAGCTACAGAAACGTTCAGGGACTGTGTTTTTCCAGTGATTGGCAATTTTATTTTTTCATCAGCATGATGCATTACTTCTTTAGAAATTCCTGTTTCTTCATTTCCCATTACGATGGCGCAAGGTTCTGAAAAATGAGCGTCATAAATCATTTTTTCTGCCTTTTCAGTGGCTGCAAAAACGGTAACTCCTGATTGCTGAAGAAAATCTACTACGTGAGCCAAATTATTTTCTTTGCAGATTTTTACATTGTAAAGTGCACCCGCCGAAGTTTTAATCGCATCAGAATTGATAGGAGCAGCTCCTTTGTCTGGAATTACAATTGCGTCTATTCCTACACATTCTGCAGTTCTGGCAATCGCTCCGAAATTTCTTACATCTGTCAATCTATCCAAAATCAATAAAAACGGAACTTTTCCTTCTTCAAAAATCTGTGGCAACAAATCCTCGATTTTATAAAACGGAATTTCTGAGATAAATGCTACTACACCTTGGTGATTTTTTCTGGTAAAACGATTCAGTTTTTCTACCGGAACCGTGTTTGGTCTGATGTTATGTTTTTTCAGTAATTTTTTTAATTCCGAATAAATCTCACCTTGTAAACCACCTTGCACAAAAATTTTGTCGATGGTTTTCCCAGCTTCTATCGCTTCCATTACAGGTCTCAAACCGAAAATGAAATCTTCGGTTTTTTGTTCCGAGTTACGAGATTCGTGTTCCGAGTTTCTATTGTCAAAACGAGGTTTTCTGTCGAAATTTTTTGGACCAAAACTTCTTCTTTCGCCTGAGCTATATTTTTTATTAAATTCTCCCAATTTTTTGATTTTTAAAATTTATTAAACTTGCTTTTAACAAGTCTTGCTTTTAACAAGTCTTACTTTTACTTGGTTATTTTTACTTGGCTCTTAGAACTGCTCTCCTGCTAAAGCACGTTTTTGAGCCATTGCGTATCCAAAATGTAAACTTTCGTGCATATTGTTGAAAATAATTGCATCTTGAATATTTTTTAAATCAATTCCAAAACTTGTAGAATAAGCAGTGTAATCTGGGAAAAAATCATCGTCATAATCTTTCATCAGAATTTTAGAAGTTTCGATAAGTAGGAAACCTAAATCTTCCACTTCAGATTCAGAAACATCCAGATTGGGAAGCGTGCCTTTTTTGTAAGTATCTACCCAATATTTGTCTATTCTAAAAGGATTTCCGCTTAAATAATAACACAAAAGTTGCTGAGTAGCTACGCAATGTGCAATATTCCAATAAATATTATTGTTAAAACCATCTGGAATGGTCAACATGTCTTTGTGAGACGTATTTTGTAAAATATTAAGAAGGTTTTTTCTTACTGCTCTATGATTTTGAAAATGAGTATTCATTTAAAATTGATTTTAATCTCCAAAAATACTGAAAAAGGCTGGAAGTTTGATGCTTGATGCGGGAAGTTTTTGGAAATTTTAAGAAAACTTCAAACATCCAACTTCTAGCATCCAACATTTTAACAAACTTTAACCAAAATTTGGCATTAATTGTGTTGCCAATTCCTTGAAAATCGTGAAATTTACAGTCTAATTTTTCAAAAAATTATGCAAGAACTTAATCAAGCCGAAGATATTAAACAACTCACCGAAAAAGTAAAAGAACAGAACGTTTATTTTTCACTTTTGAAAAAGGAAATTAACAGAGCAATTATCGGACAAGAATACATGGTAGACAGACTTTTAATTGGTCTGTTAGGAAATGGTCATGTTTTGCTGGAAGGTGTTCCTGGTTTGGCAAAAACTTTAGCCATCAAAACCCTTTCAGAAGCGGTTCATGGAGCGTTTTCTAGAATTCAGTTTACGCCAGATTTATTGCCTGCAGACGTTATCGGTACGCAGATTTATAATGTGAAAGAAAACGATTTTTCCATCAAAAAAGGTCCTGTTTTTGCAAATTTTGTTTTGGCGGATGAAATCAATCGTGCTCCAGCAAAAGTGCAATCTGCACTTTTGGAAGTCATGCAAGAAAAACAAGTGACGATTGGTGATGAAACTATGAAATTGCCAACACCGTTTTTGGTTTTAGCGACGCAAAACCCAATTGACCAAGAAGGAACTTATCTTTTGCCAGAAGCACAAACCGACCGTTTTATGCTGAAATGCAAAATTGATTATCCTGAATTTGAGGAAGAAAGACAAGTCATGAGAATGGTTTCTACTTCGGATATTCCACAAATAAAACCCGTGATTTCTTTGGAGCAAATTGTAGAAGCCAAGAAAATCATTAATCAAATTTATCTAGACGAAAAAATTGAGAAATATATTCTTGATATGGTTTTTTCGACCAGATTTCCAGAGAAATATGGACTTTCTGAACTGAAAAATTACATAAGTTTCGGTGCGTCACCTAGAGCTTCTATTAATTTGGCGATTGCTTCACGAGCTTATGCTTTCTTGAAAGGTAGAGCTTTTGTAATTCCTGAAGATGTGAAAGCGATTGCGAAAGATGTTTTACGTCACAGAATTGGTCTTAGCTTCGAGGCGGAAGCAGAAGATGTAGATGCAGACGCAATTGTAGAAAAAATTTTAGGCAAAGTTTCTGCTCCGTAAAATGATACGAGTTTCGAGTTTCGAGATACGAGTTGTATTTCGTGAAATCTCGTAACACGTAACTTACAACACGTAACTCTTATGCAAATAAAAGATATTGTAAAAAAAGTAAAACAAATAGAAATCCGTACTCGAAAGAGAACGGAAAATACTTTGATGGGGCAATATCACAGTGCTTTTAAAGGTCAAGGAATGGCTTTTGCAGAAGTTCGTCCGTATCAATTTGGAGATGATATCAGAAGAATTGATTGGAACAAAACCGCACGTTTCAAAGAACCTTACGTAAAAGTGATGGAAGAAGAACGTGAACTCACCATGATGATTTTGGTAGACATTTCTGCCTCTATGAATTATGGGACAAAAATTCAACTGAAAAGAGAATTGGTGGCAGAAATTTCGGCAAGTTTAGGATTTTCGGCGGCAGGAAATAATGATAAAGTAGGTCTGATTTTGTTTGCGGATAAAGTGTATAAAGTTATTCCGCCACAGAAAGGTAGAAAACATATTTTAGCCATAATTTCTACGATTTTGACCGCAGATTATGTGCAGGCAGAAACCAATATAGATGCGGCTTTAGAATATATGATGCATGTTTTTAAAAAGAAATCTCTAGCGTTTCTTTTTTCTGATTTTGCAGATGAATTTGACGAAAAATTATTGAAAATCGCTTCCAAAAAACATCAATTACTAGGTTTGAGAGTTTTTGACGAAAAAGACAATGAAATTCCAGATGTAGGTTATGCTTTTTTCAGAGATATAGAAACAGGAAAACAAATTTGGGTAAATACGTCTAACCAAAGATGGCGTTACAATTATGCAGAAGCTCAGAAACAAAAAATAAGACACCTGAGAGAAGCTTTTGAGAAAAGTTCTGCAAGTTTTGTAGAAGTGAAAGCAGAGGAAGATTATACCAAGGTTTTGTATAATTATTTTCAGAAAAAATAGAAAATAGCAATTAATGAAGAAAAATTTTTTAAAAATTTTCAATCAATATATAGACCGACAACTCGATAAAGTTTCGCCAAATCTAAAAAGGTTCAAATGGCCTTTTGTTGCTTTTGGAGTGATTAAAAAATTGGCTTTGTTGTTTATTTTTGTTGCTCAATGTTTTTCTGCACAGACGCTTTCTTCTAATTTGTCTAAAGAAAAAATTGCGCTAGGCGAAAAAGCAACCTTTCGAGTAACCATCAATGGTTTAGGAGGAAAAGATGTGATTTCTAAACCTAAAAATGAGCTCTTGCCTTTTCATTTAGAAGAAACAAAAGACGAAATCAACAAAACATACGATCAATACACCAGAACTGTAGAATTTCAGGTTTTTGAGGAAGGGAAATTTTCCATTCCAGAACTTGAATTTTCGATAAATGGAGCAGAAACCATCAAAACGATTCCTTACGAAATTACGGTTTATAATCCTGTGAATGCAGATGATCAAATCAACGATATTATGAACAATAAGCAAGTTGATTTGGGTTTCAGTGATTATTGGGAAATGTATAAATGGTATATTTTAGGAGGTTTGGTGATTTTTACTTCCCTGTTTTTATTTTTAAGTTTCTTCAAAAATGGCGTTTTCAGAAATTCTGGAAAAGAGAAAAGTCCGATTCATAAAACATTACAAGATCTAAAAAATCTAGAAAAGAAGAAATACGCAGAAAAAGGCAATTACAGAATGTTTTATGTAGAATTGATAGACATAACCAGAGCTTTTTTGGTAAAACAATATCATATTCCTGCAGATGTTTTGTTGACCGATGATTTAATCGATGTGATGAAACATACCAATAAAATTTCGCCAGAGAATGAAAAAATAGTGGAAGAGGTTTTTCTGAGAGGAGATTTGGTGAAATTTGCCAAAATTCTTCCGAATCAAGAATTGATGGAGCGTGATTTTTTAGAGATTTATGAATTTGTAGAACGTTCGGTTACAGATATTGAAGCAGAACATTTAAGAGAAGTGCATTAAGATGAATTTTGAGATAGACAGTCCATATTTTTTATTGCTATTTTTGCTTTTTATTCCGCTTTTGATAAGGGATTTTAGCAAGAAGAAAAATTCGGGAATTAATGTTCCGACTACCCAAAATATGTCTATAGCAGGAAGTTTTTCTTGGGTTCAAAAATTTTTACAATTTTCTAAATACATCATTATTTCTGCGCTGATTATTGCTTTGGCTAGACCTAGAACTTACACCATTTTTAGCGATAGAGACGAAACCAAAGGCATTGACATTTTCTTAGCGATTGACATTTCGCCCAGTATGTTGGCCAAAGATTTAGAGCCTGATAGAATTACAGCTTTGAAAAAAATAGCAACGGATTTTGTCAAAAAAAGGGAAGGCGATAGAATAGGAATTGTGGAATATTGGGGAGAAGGAATTACAAAAGTTCCGCTCACTTCTGACCATCAAGTGGTTTTAGATGAAATTAGAGACATGAGTCCGAGTGAAGAACTTACGGGAACAGCGATTGGAGAAGGACTTTCTGTAGCGGTTAATCATTTGAAAGACAGTAAATCAAAGTCTAAAATCATTATTTTAATGACTGATGGCGTAAATACGGTTCCGAATGCGATGCCACCACAGTTTGCAGGTGAATTGGCAAAATCCTACGGAATTAAAGTGTACACGATAGGAATCGGAACGAATGGTTTTGCGTTATTTCCGCAGATTACATCTTTTGGGATACAATTTTTCGAACAAGAAGTACAGATTGATGAAGCTACGCTTTCTGAAATTGCGACTTTAACAGGTGGAAAATATTACAGAGCTACTTCTAATACGAGTTTAGAAAATGTATATAACGAGATTAACTCTTTAGAAAAATCGAAAATTAAGACCAATAAAATTTACAATTACGAAGAATATTTCAGGGTTTTTCTTTGGATTGCCTTGGTGTTTTTAATAATAGATGCAGTTTTAAGATGGAGAATTTTCAGGATTTTTAATTAAAAAATAGAAATGAATTTTAGTCTAGGAAATATTTGGTATTTATTGTTGTTATTGCTTTTGCCAGTAATAGCATGGCTTCTTTTTGGTTTCAAAAAATGGAAATCAGAAAGGAGAAATATTTTTGCTGAAGCTCAATTTCAAGAAGATTTATTTCCGAAAGATCATCAATTTTCTAAATTTTTCCCAGTTTTATATTTGTTGGCTTTCGTTTTTTTGATTTTAGCAATGGTAGATTTTTTGGGAGGAAAAGAAGAGATGAAAATCCAACAAAAAGTAAATTCTGTGATTTTTTTGCTAGATGTTTCTAACTCTATGAACGCACAAGATGTGCAACCTTCTCGATTAGAACAAGCCAAAAACATTTTGATCAATACCATACAAAATTTGGGCGATGACAAAGTAGGAATCGTAGTTTTTGCAGGAGATGCACAATCTATAATGCCTTTGACTACAGATTATTCTGCCGCCGAAACGTATATTGGAGCGATAGAAACCACTACGATTGGGAAACAAGGGACAGATTTTCTAAAAGCAATAGAAGTAGCCACAGAAAAATTTAAAAATGTTCCGAAAGGTGCTAGAAAAATCGTTTTAATTAGTGATGGCGAAGATAATGAAGGAAATGACAAAGCGGCGATAGATGAAGCATTGAGACAAGGAATAACCATCAATTCTGTAGGAATAGGAAAAGACGATGGAGCGCCAATTCCTATTTATGAATTTGGGCAATTAATGGGCTATAAAACAGATGCTCTCGGCGAGACGATTATTACCAAAAGACAAACAGAAGCATTGATGTCTCTCGCTTTTGATACTAATGGCGAATATGTGGACGGAAATGATATGGAAGCAGCGGTGAATAAAATTGTTTTACAACTCAGAAACCAAAAAGGAGCTTCGGAAACATTGGTAAATACACAATCTGCGGTGCATTATTACCAATGGTTTTTGGGCGTTTCGCTTTTTATATTTGTCATTATTTTTCTTTTTAATCCTAAAAAAGATTTCAATTTTTAAAAATGAAAACTTTAGAAAACGCAAAACCTTGAATTTTAGTCTCAAAAAACTACTTTTTTATCAATTATTTAACATTTCTAGGATTTAATTTTAAGAATTAAAGCGATATTTTTGTACCAACAAATGTTGATAAAGTTTTTTGTACATATTAGCTTATTTTTTCTTGGTCTCTTTAATGTTAAGGCCCAAGAAAGTTTAAACACCCTAATCTTCAGAGGAAACCGAAGCTTCGACAAACAAAAGTATGGCGAAGCTACTTCTACATTTTCGGAAGCGGTGAAAAAAAATGAAAAAGATTTTGGTGCGCATTATAATTTGGGCAATTCTTTGTATAAAATAAAAAAGTACGACGAAGCGATTGCCGAATATCAAAAAGCACAAAAAAATACCAATAATAAAGATGAAAAAGCAGCTTCTTATTACAACGAAGGAAATGCTCATCTTCAAAATGGTGATGGCGAAAAAGCAGTTAATGCTTATAAGAATGCTTTGAAATTCGATCCAGATAATGAAGCGATTTTAAAAAATTTACAAATTGCAAAGAAGAAGCAAAAGCAAAAAGACAATAAACAAAATCAACAAAACCAACAGCAAAATCAACAAAATAACCAAAATAAAAACCAAGATAATAATCAAAATCAGCAAGGAGATCAAAATCAAGAAAATAAAAATAACAATACCAAAAATCAACCGAAAGGTAATATAGGCGATCAAAATAAAGGAAAAGGAAATCAAGGAGCGGAAAAACAAAATCAGAAAAATGAGCCGCAGAATCCTAATGACCCAAATAAAATCCCTAAAGATTTGCAAAAATTAATTCTGCAAAGAAGTGCAAATCAAGAAAGAGAAACCGCCAAAAAATTACTCAATAAAAATGGTTACTATTCACCAGAAAGCAATACAAAAGACTGGTAATTAATGCAAAAAGTTCTCAACATATTATTTTTTGTAATGTCTGCAATTTCTTACGGACAAGTTACCGTTTTGACTGATGTCAATACCAAAGAACCGAAGCAAAATGAACCCGTTGTTCTCACCATTGTACAAGAAGTGGTAGGCGAAAACATGGAACAGCAGAGTCCCCTTCGTCTTCCTGATTTATCAAAATTCGATATTGTAGGAAGTGCTTCCGAACAAAATACTTTCATTGACCAAAAAAGAGGAATTAGAGTAAACCAAATCATTTATCAATTATATCTTCAGCCAAAAGTTACGGGAAAAGTGAAAATTGGCTCGGCTTTACTTACCGTAAATGGTAAAATTTATAAATCAGAACCTTTTGATATTTTGGTGAAAGAAACGTCACGAGCTGAAACCGAATATCTTTCTAAAGATGTGTATCTGAATGTAGAAGTTCAAGACAAGGAAGTTTATGAAAATCAGCCAACTGTAGCGGTTTTGAGAGCTTATAGCAAGAATTATGATAATTTCAGAAAATTAGAAAATATAAAATTTCCGCAACAAAATAACGCGAGAATTAAGCCTATCAGTTACAAAAAACAAGACATAGAAAATGTAAATGGCGAAATGGCTTCGCAAGTAATTGCTATGTTTATTATTTTTCCAGAAGAAGCGGGTAATGTAGAAATAGAGCCAGTTTCGGCAATGGTGAAAACGCCAGAAATCAGTAAAATTGTTTCGAATAAGGTTAAAATTAATGTAAAAACTTTGCCGAAAGATTCTCCAGAGAATTTTAAAAATGCGGTAGGGAAATTTCATGTTTCCATTAAAGAAATAGCAAAAACAGAACCTCTGGAAGTAAACAAACCGATTGACGTTTTGGTGAAAATTTCAGGTTTAGGAAATTTAGACGAAGATAAATTGCCGAAATTAATAGAATCTAAAGATTATACTTTTTTCAAACCTCAGATTATAAGCAAATTATCTACCAATAAAGAAGGAGTGAAAGGTTCAATTACTGCAAAATATGTGGTGATTCCTAAGCATGAAGGGAAAATCAATATTTCTACTGAACCGTTTTCGTTTTTCAATCCAGAACTGAATCAGTACATTGATTTGGGTGTGAAAAGTATTGTGTTGAATGTACTAAATTCAGCTCAAATTGCAGCGCAGAAATCAACTATTGATATTGTGGATGATTATACTGCCAATGTTTTAAATAGCGTTCCTTTGCCTGTTATCGAAAAAGAAAAACATACACAGTCTTACCGTTTTAATTTTAAAAATTTATTTTTTGGTTTGGCAGTGCTTGTAATGGGAACTTTCCTTTTCTTCTTGTGGATTAGACCAAAGAAAAAAGCTTTGGTTACTGTTGAAAATAAACCAATAACTACCATTAGAGAAGAAGAAGAAAAAATTAAAAATCTTCTAAAACCAGGCTTTGAAGCGAATTTAGAATATATGAAAACGCTTTTGTCTAACAGAGACTATTCAGCATTTTTTGCTACTTATGAAGAGTTGCAACAAGATGCAGAACAGCATATTCAGCAAAAATTTGGAATGGGATTGAAAGCATTTTTAGAAAATTACAAAGGTTCTCAGTTCACCGAAGATTTCAGAAATCTAGAACAACAAATTTCAATAGAAAAATACTCGCCTATTCATGACGACTCTCATTTAGAAGAGCTTTACAACTCTATAACTGCGATGTATTCTGAAATTATGGAATAATAAAAGTATTTCATACTTTTGTGAAAATAATAAAAAAATCACACTATGTTAGAATCGTTTTCTTTTAAAGAAACCTTGACTTGTTTTATGGTTTTGTTTGCAGTAATCGATATTTTAGGTTCGGTTCCTATTATTGTTTCTCTTAGAAAGCAATTCGGGCATATTGATGCAGAAAGAGCATCGATTGTTTCTGGAGCATTGATGATTGTTTTTCTTTTTGTAGGAAAAGAAATGCTAAAATTCATCGGGATAGACGTGAATTCGTTTGCAATTGCGGGAGCTTTGGTTATTTTTATTATTGCTTTGGAAATGATTTTGGGAATAGAAATTCACAAAGTAGAAAACGTGAAGGCTGCTTCTATCGTTCCGATTGCGTTTCCTTTAGTAGCCGGAGCTGGAACATTGACGACTACCTTATCACTTCGTGCAGAATTTCATGTAGTGAATATAATTTTAGGGATTTTGCTCAATACCATTTTGGTTTACATCGTTCTAAAATCTGCCAATTTCTTAGAAGAAAAAATAGGAGATGCTACGCTGATGATTTTCAAAAAAGTTTTTGGAATTATCCTTTTAGCGATTTCTATTAAATTATTTACCGCTAACTTTGCGCAGTTATTTTCTACTTACGTACAATTTTAAAATTATCAATATTAAATCATAAATCTCATACCAATGACAACGTTTTACAAAGTTTTTTTAGTGCTTTTTATTATATTTTTAGGAGTTAATCTTTATGCAATCGACTGGAATTTAGGTTTTATGCATTCAGAAAACAATAAATTCTTATTCTCTATAGTCGCATCTATTATAGGAATTTTAGTTACTCTGGTTATGAACACTTGGAAAAAACTTTCGCAGAAAAATAGTTAATGAAAAATCCGCTTCTAGAAGCGGATTTTTTTATTGTAAATGATGAAGAATAGCTTGAGATTTCAGTTCGGTTTCTCGCCATTCTTTTTCTGGCGAAGAAAGTGCCGTAATTCCGCCACCTGCAAAAGCGATTACTTGATTTTTGTAAATTTTTGCACATCTAAGATTCACAAAGCAATAAATTTCTTCCTCGGTTTCTATTTTAATGTAACCTGCGTAAAATTCACGGTTATATTGTTCAATTTCTATAATTTTTTCTTTGCAAAATTCCTTCGGAATTCCACAAACTGCGGGAGTAGGATGGAGTTCTTCAATTAATTCTTCAAGTCTATTATCTTCGATTTTTGCAGTGAAATCAGTTCTTAGATGTTTAATATTCCCAGAAATATGATTATAAGTTTCAGACTCTTCGACCTCGCTCAGAGTGACATATTTTTTTAAAATTTCAGAAATATAATGGGTGACAGGCTTTTGTTCTTCAATTTCTTTTTCGCTCCATTCTGCATCTACTGGAAGAGTTCCTGCCAAACTCATGGTGAAAAACTCATGTGTTTTTTTATTGAATTTTCCTAAAATTTCTGGTGTTGCACCGATCCAAATTTCTTCATCAGAAATAAGCAGATAACAAAGCGTATTTGGGTATTTTTTGCATAGCAGTTGGTAGGTTTCTTCTAAATTGATAGAAGAAATTTCTTTAGCAATAGGTCTAGAAATAACAAGTTTTGGCAAGTTATTTTGCTTGATAATTTCAATCGCTTTTTCTAATTTTTGGAGATATTCTTCATGCTGAGGAATATTTAGTTCAGCATTATTTTCAGGAAAATTTTCTACCTCAAAAAAAGAAGATTTGAGTTCTTCTGAAGTACAAACTTCTAGATTTTCTGCTTGTAAATGAATGGTTTTCCCATTGGTAAAAGGAAAAAAAGAAGCCACATTTCTTGCAGCTTCATGATGATGTATTAGGATAAACTTTTCTTCAAAAGGCAATCTAAAAATAGCTTTCATTACTTTTCTATTTTTCGGTTAATCACCATATTCGTCATCGTAGAATGACACAGTAAACTTCCGTTTTCGTCTTTTATTTCTATTTCTAAAAAATGGAGGGTTTGTCCTTTTCTAATCATTCTAGCCGTTCCAGTAACGGTTCCTTCGGTTTTACTTTTGAGATGATTAGAATTGATATTGGTTCCTACAGCAGCTTTTCCTTCGTGTGCTACCAAAATATTAGAAAGACATGAGCCTAAACTTTCTGCAAATGCAATGTTAGCACCACCATGCAATAAACCTAATGGCTGATGAACTCTAGAGTTTACGGGCATAGTTCCCACCAAATAATCGTCTCCCAAATCGGTGAAAACGATTTCTAAAGTTTCCATTAAAGTGTTTTTATTCCAAAGGTTGAGCTGTGCTAATTTTTCTTCGTTGGTCATCATAAAAATTCAACTTTTAGATTAGTAGATTTTTGGATTCCACTTTTCTGGATATTTTGGAGTGATTTTTTTGTAATATTCTTGTAATTCTTCCATGATGCTTTCGTAGCTTCTGGTTTCTAAATCTTCTACAGAAATCATTTTACCAAGATGAATTTGTTTTGTTCTAAAATCTCCTGCTGCAATTACAATAGGTACTTTTGCTTCAATTGCCATATTATAGAAACCTTTTCTCCATTTTGGCACCCAACTTCTGGTTCCTTCTGGTGTAATGACTAAAGAAAAATTATCTTTTTTAAATTCGTTTACTACAAATTGAACTAAATTATTTCTTTGGCTTCTATCGATTCCAACTCCTCCCAATGCTTTTACGATAAAACCGTACCAAGCCTTTGTGTGAGCATCTTTTATGATAACTTTTAGTTTCTTATCAAGAACCCAATAAGCTAGATTTCCAAGAATGTATTCATCATTAGCAGTGTGTGGAGCTACGACTAAAACGCAACGGTCTAAATTGCTTGCGGGACCTTCTAACACAATCTTCCAACCCCAAACCCAAAGGATAAACTTTGCGATAATTTTCTTAATAAATTTCATATATTTCTCTTTAAAAAACAAAACAAGTAACCTTAGCAAAAAGGTTACTTGCAAATATAATTATTTTATAGATTATAATCTTTCTAAAATAGACTGCTGATGAACTCCATTATTTTCATCACGATTTCTAAGACAAATTGTATCATAATTTCAAGTGTTTTTTGTTTGTTTTATGTGAGTTTCATTCACTTAGCGAAGGTAATAATTATTTTTAATTTTAAAATATTTTAAATGTTAAAATTTTATAAAATATCTTTTCACTTCGGCTACTTAGTTTCTAGTGTAGGGTTGCGGAAGTTTCTGTTGTTATCATCGGCAACCCAACTAAACTAGAACTATTTATTTTTTGGTGTTAATTTCTATTTTAGAATCTCCATCTTTAATTGAAATATTAAGGTCTTTTAAATTTTCTAAATCTTTTAGACTGTTAATATTTTTGATGTCTTTTTCTAAAATGCTGTCTGCAACTTTTTTAGGATATTTTTTTCCGTTGATAATTACACTGTCAGCATTTTCAGAATCATATTCTATCGTAGTTCCGTTGATGTTTATTTTATTTTTTTCGATAACGATATCTCCATTTTCATTGTTGTTATTTTCATCGTCATCATCTATTCCGTTTGCGTTAAGGTCACCGTTTACATTCAGATGTTCGTTTCCTTTTGCAACTTTCATGTCTTTAGGAACTACCAATTCATAATCTACACTGTAATGTCTGAATCTGTATTGGTAAGGATAACTTACGAAATTTGGTAATAAAATTTTGTTACCTACCACTTCTACAGGAACATTAAGTTCTAGAGGTTTATTGTAACCTTCCGCATATTTTTTGATGATGAGGTAAGGCTGAGTAATATTAGCATTTCTTACTACTTCTACGTTTGGATAATCTTCTTCGAAAACCGTTTTTTTATCAGAGAAAATATCATCATCATAAGCAGTATAATTCGCTGGAATGTTTACTTGTTTTTTGTCAATGATAAGGCTGTCAGTTGGCTGAACATTGATAGAAATATTTTCGGTTTCTTCTTTGTCACCTTTATAAGACATATCTATTTTTGCCATGTTTACTCCGAAATAAGTTCCTAAAAGCACAATTGCTAAGAATAAACCACCCAATACATATCCTAAATTTCTTAATTTAGTTTTAGGAGATAATAATTTGATGCTGATTAAGCTGAAAAGAACTGCTGGAAATAATGTTCCGAGTACAATGAGTGAAGAAAGGATATATTTCATGCCGCCATCGTCAAATAAGAAGTTCATTTTGCTTACACCAGGAAAATCAGGATTTCCAAATAAATTGAAAAAGAAGAATAAACCGATGATCGCTCCAAGTGCTAAGAAAGCGAAAATAGCACCGAAAAGAACTCTTAAAACGTTTAGCAATCCACTACCAGCAGAAGTAACTACAGGTTTAGCTTCATTGTACATTTCGCCTACTTTTGCAGTAGATTCATTGGCAAATTTTACGATATTGCTAGATTCTTCTTTTAAGTTGTCAAAATTCAAGGGTTTACCTTTCATTTTAAGGAAATCTGCTGCAGTTTCTGCTTTTGGAAGGATAATCCAAAATACTAAATATAAGAATACGATGAGAGTAGTAGAGATTCCAGCAGTGAACAATCCTAAAAATGCTACACCAAACCAGATAACTCTCATCCAAGTTACATCCATCCCGAAATAGGCAGCTAGACCAGAGCAAACTCCTGCTAATTTCATATTTTCTGGGTCACGGAACAGTTGTTTTTGCTGTGCCGAAGAAAATGAAGGTCTTGATTTTTTATTGGCAGTTTTATCAGAAAAATAAGCTTCTTCTTGCTCTTCTATAACTTCTGGTTTACCAATTTGGGCAATTACTTTTTCTATATCATCATCATTTACCACTTCTCTTTTTCCCATGTTATCTTTTAGAATTTCTACAATTCTAATTTCGATATCATGCATAATTTCGTCTGCTTCTGATTCCTCTAGAGAACTTCTCAGTGCAGTGAGGTAGTCACTCAGTTTTATGTATGCGTGTTCTTCTATTACGAAAGAAAAACCAGCAAGTCCTATTGATAATGTTTTGTTCATAGTTTAGTTTTTATGATGTTTTGGTGATTTGGTTTACAGATTCTGTTAATTCATTCCAAGTATTTTGTAATTCTGCTAAAAAGGTTTTTCCTTTTTCAGTAATTTGGTAGTATTTTCTTGGCGGTCCACTGGTAGATTCTTCCCATCTGTAAGCAAGAAATTCTCCATTTTTCAATCTTGTAAGTAGCGGATAAAGAGTTCCTTCTACTACATCTAGCTTTCCTTTTTTGAGTTCGTCTATTAAATCAGAAACATACATTTCTTTATTATTGATAAGGCTCAAAATACAGAACTCTAGAATTCCTTTTCGCATTTGCGCTTTGGTATTTTCTGTGTTCATGTTTTTTTAGTTATTAGTGGTTTTTATAATTTGTTATAACATTCATTTTACGAATTTTTTTCTGTTGAACAAAAATAGGTATTTTTTAGTAATATGCAATGCAAAGTAGTAATGCAAAAAAATATATTACTATTTTCTTTCTTCGAAGTAGTGAATCGTTCTCGTTTTTGGTAAAAGTAACCAAAGTAAAAAATAGACGAATACGACCATAAACGTAGAAATTCCCGCCGAAAATATTCCGAAGAATGCCAGTAAGAACCATGCAACTCTTACTAAAGAGGCATCTATCCCGAAATATCTTCCAAGTCCTGAACAAACACCAGCGATTCTTCTATTGTCTCCATCGCGAGTTAGTTTTGCTCTACAACCAGTGTAATATTGGTTTTCATTTTGTTGATAAGTTTTCATTTTAATGATTTTTGTGATTTTCTTATGCAAAGATATATATAAAATTTAGTATTATGCAATACAAAGTAGTAAATATTTTTTAATGATTTAATTAAGTTGCTGATTATCAGTTATAAAAATTTTAATTGTAAATTTTAATAATTTTTGTTTTTGACAAAAATCACGTTTTCATTGTAACATCTGTTACCGAAATTGGTGAAAACCAACCGTAAGTTTGCAGTATGAATTTTGTTTCACTTTAGAAATGAAGTTTTTTAATCCATTAAAGATTTATAGATGAAAATACTAATAGTAGGAGGAGTTGCAGGAGGCGCAACAGCAGCAACCAGATTGAGAAGACTCTCAGAAGAAAACGAAGTCATAATTTTTGAAAAAGGACAATATGTAAGTTTTGCGAATTGCGGTTTGCCTTATCATATCAGCGGAACGATTGACAAGAGAGACGCTCTTTTATTACAAACACCAGAATCTCTTAAAGAAAGATACAACTTAGATGTAAGAGTTTTTACAGAAGTTTTATCTATTTATACAGTCGATAAAAAAGTTTCAGTAAAAAATTTACAAACAGGCGAAATTTACTTAGAAAACTATGATAAACTCTTGCTTTCTCCAGGTGCAGAACCTATAAAACCTCCTTTTGAAGGAATTGATTCTGATAAAATTTATACACTCAGAAATATTCCTGATATGGATAAAATTGTGGCAAAAACCAAAAATGCGCAGAATTTTGTAGTTGTTGGCGGTGGTTTCATTGGTCTTGAAGTAGCAGAAAATCTCATTGAAGCAGGTAAGAATGTGAAGTTGGTAGAACTCGGTAACCAAGTAATGGCGCCTGTAGATTTTGATATTGCCAGTTTCGTTCACGAAAAAGCCAAACAAAAAGGGCTTGAATTGTTGTTAAACGTTGGCGTAGAAAAATTCAATGACAAAGGCGAAACCATAGAAGTATTCTTAAACAATGGAACTTCCGTAGAAACAGATGCTGTAATTCTCGCAATCGGTGTAAAACCCGAAACCAAATTAGCAATAGAAGCGGGTTTGGAAATTGGTGAAACTCGTGGAATTTTGGTGAACGAATTTATGCAAACCTCTAATCCTGATATTTATGCAGTTGGAGACGCAATAGAAGTAGCGCATTACATCAACAATAAAAAAGTGTTGATTCCTTTAGCTTGGCCAGCAAACAGACAAGGTAGAATAGTAGCTGACAATATCGTTCTAGGAAATCAATACAAATATACAGGAAGTTTGGGTTCTTCTATTTTGAAATTTTTCGAACTTTCTGTGGCTTCAACTGGACTCAATGAAAAAACATTAAAACGTTTCGGAATTTCTTATAAAACGGCGATTGTAACAAGAGGTCATCACGCTGGTTATTATCCTGGTGCTAAAAATATAGTTCTAAAAGTTATTTTCGATGAAAATGGTAAAATTTTCGGAGCCCAAGCTGTTGGCGAAGCTGGAGTTGATAAAAGAATTGATGTAATTGCAACGGCTATCAAAGGAAATCTCGCTGTTTATGATTTACCAGAAATTGAAATTACTTATGCTCCGCCTTTTAACTCTGCGAAAGATCCTGTAAATATTGCTGGTTATGCTGCGGAAAATATTTTGAAAGGGGATTTAGAAATGGTGAATTATGATGAATTTTGGGATTTTGTGAAAGAAAATGATGCAGTAATTTTAGATGTAAGAACTTCCAAAGAATTTTCAGGAGGAGCAATTGAAGGAGCAATTAATATTAACGTAGATGATTTACGAGCAAATCTCGAAAAATTAGATAAGAATAAAATGTATGCCATTTATTGCCAAGTTGGTTTGCGTGGTTATTTAGCCAATAGAATTATGAGAAATAACGGTTTTCGAGCCGTGAACTTAAACGGAGGGTACAATCTTTGGTCAAAAGTTCAATCATAGTAATAGTTTTTTGTTAACAAGAAGGCTTCAATTTTTATTGGAGCCTTTTTTATTTCAATAATTGTTCAATAATAATATGATTTTAATCAGAAATCTCCAAAACATGACAAATGTATGCTTATAAAACTCAAAGTTCTTATGCGTTAATTAATAAATTTGTTAATTGAACTTTTGTGACCAATCTTTTCTAAAAGTCACTTTTTATAAATGTAGATAACATCAAATAAACACATAAAATGAGTTTTATTAAAACGGATTTAACCAAACTTGCAAACCTTAATAAAAGCAAGGGAACTGGTTCTATTAGGAAAAGCAAACCAGAATACGTTGATTTTTTTCCACCTTGTAATAACGCTTGTCCAGCTGGCGAAAATATTCAGGCTTGGCTTTCTCTGGCTCAAGAAGGAAAAATAGAAGACGCTTGGAGAAAATTAACCGAGCAAAATCCTATGGCTGCGATTCATGGGAGAGTTTGTTATCATCCTTGCGAAAATTCTTGCAACAGAAAAGATTTAGATTCTTCGGTGAGCATTCACGCGGTAGAAAGATTCTTAGGAGACGAAGCATTAAAAAATAATTGGCAATTTTATCCTCCGAAAACGCTTACTGGTAAGAAAATTATGATTGTAGGTGCAGGTCCTTCTGGACTTTCGGCGGCATATCATCTTAGAAAATTAGGCCACGAAGTCACTATTTTCGAAGCTGGCCCAGTTGCTGGTGGAATGATGAATTTTGGGATTCCTGCGTACAGAATGCCTAGAAATATTCTTCAAGCTGAAATTAAAAGAATTGAAAATTTCGGAGTAAAAATTGTTTTGAATTATAAAGTTCAAGATATTCTCCAAGAAAAAGAAAATGGTGGTTTCGATGCGGTTTTTGTAGCTATTGGAGCTCATTTAGCCAAAAAAGTAAATATTCCAGCTCAAGAAGCGAGTAAAATTTTAGATGCGGTTTCTTTCTTGAAAGAAGCAGATGAAAATAGCGATAATAAACCACTTTTAGGAAGAAGAGTCGCCATTTATGGAGGTGGAAATACTGCAATGGATGCAGCCAGAACTGCAAAAAGATTAGGTGCAGATGAAGCAATGATTATCTACAGAAGAGATCGCGAACATATGCCTGCTCACGAATTTGAAGCAGATGAAGCTTTAAGCGAGGGGGTGAAAATCCATTGGTTGAGCACCATTAAAAATATGGAAACTTCTTCTATCACCGTTGAAAAAATGCAAGTGGTTAATGGAAAAGCCGTCCCAACTGGTGAATACGAAACTTTGGAAGCAGATTCATTAATTCTAGCTCTCGGACAAGAAGCAGACACCGATTTCTTGAAACATATTGAAGGAATTACCTTCAAAGAAGATGGAACAACCGTTGAGGTAAATCCTTCAATGATGACAGGTTATCCTGGAATTTTTGCAGGTGGTGATATGGTTCCTAGTGAAAGAACCGTAACGATTGCAACTGGACACGGTAAAAAAGCAGCCAGAAATATTGATGCTTGGCTTAGAAATACCACTTACGAAAAACCAGCCAACAACCCTTTAGTTACCATCGAAAAACTACAAATTTGGTTCAAAACAGATGCTGAAAAGAAAGCTCAGCAACATCTAGAAATTGAGAAAGCGGTAGAAACTTTTGACGAAATTGTTGCAGGTTATACCACCGAAGAAGCCGTCTACGAAGCGCAGCGTTGTCTCTCTTGTGGAAATTGTTTCGAGTGTGATAGTTGTTATGGAGCGTGTCCAGAAGGTGCGATTTTCAAAAATGGAAAAGGGGAAGGTTACACGATAAATTATGATTTGTGTACAGGTTGTGGCGTTTGCGCAGAACAATGTCCTTGTCACGCTTTAGATATGGTTTTAGAACATTAATCAATTGAAAAAAATGAAAAATCAAAATAAAATAATAGCAACCATCGACGGCAACGAAGCTGCGGCTTACATCGCATACCGAGTAAACGAAGTTTGTGCCATTTATCCTATCACGCCATCTTCTACTATGGCAGAATTGGCAGACGAATGGGCGTCTAAAGGAATTAAAAATATCTGGGGAAACGTTCCTGAAATTATAGAAATGCAAAGTGAAGGTGGAGCTGCTGGTACAGTTCACGGTTCGCTTCAAGCTGGTGCTTTAACAACAACTTTTACCGCATCTCAAGGGTTAATGTTGATGCTTCCAAATATGTACAAAATTGCAGGAGAACTTACGAGTGCCGTTTTTCACGTAGCGGCGCGTTCTTTGGCAGCACAAGCTTTGTCGATTTTTGGTGATCATCAAGATGTAATGGCAGCCAGAACTACTGGTTTTGCGATGCTTTCTTCTACAAGTGTTCAAGAAGCACACGATATGGCGCTCATTGCCCAAGCTACAACTTTGAGAGCGAGAATTCCTTTTATCCATTTCTTTGACGGTTTCAGAACTTCTCACGAAGTGAATAAAATTAATTTGTTGAATGACGACCAAATTCGTGGAATGATAGATGACGAATTGGTGATTGCACATAGAAACAGAAGTCTCAATCCTGATAAACCTTTCGTAAGAGGAACTGCTCAGAATCCTGATGTTTATTTCCAAGGAAGAGAAACTTCTAATCCTTATTATGCTAAAATTCCTACCATTTTAAAGGAAGAAATGCAGAAATTCTCTGAAATTTCAGGTAGAAATTATGCTCCAGTTTCGTATTTTGGGCGTCCTGAAGCAGAAAATGTTATCGTAATTATGGGTTCTGGAGTAGAAACAGTGATTCCAACTTCTGAGTTTCTCAATAAAAATGGAGAAAAAACAGGTGTTCTGAAAATCTCGTTGTTTAGACCATTCCCAAATGAAGATTTCATTTCGGTTTTACCAAAATCTGTGAAAAAAATCGCTGTTTTAGACAGAACCAAAGAACCTGGAAGCAATGGTGAACCAATGTATCAAGACGTTTTGGTTTGCCTTACAGAAGCGCTTACGAATGGAACTTTAGATAAAATGCCTAAAATTATTGGTGGTAGATACGGACTTTCGTCTAAAGAATTTACACCAGCAATGGTAAAAGCGGTTTATGATAATTTAAAAACCGAAAATTCTAAAAACCATTTTACGGTAGGGATTACAGATGATGTAAGTTTTACCAGTATTAATGTAGATTACAACTTTAAATTAGATGATTCTGGATGGAATCAAGCACTATTTTTCGGTTTGGGAGCAGATGGAACCGTAGGCGCGAATAAAAATTCGATTAAAATTATTGGCGAAAACACAGAACTTTCAGCGCAAGGATATTTCGTTTATGATTCTAAAAAATCTGGAGCGAAAACTGTTTCTCACCTTCGTTTTGGGCACGAGCCGATTGAAGCGCCTTATTTGATTTCAAAAGCAGATTTTATCGCTTGTCATTTCTTCAAATTTTTAGAAAATGAAGATATGCTCAGTTTTGCTAAAAATGGAGCGAAATTTTTATTGAATTCACCTTATTCTAAAGACGAAGTTTGGGATAAATTGCCATACCAAGTTCAGCAACAATTGATTGAAAAAAATATTAAATTTTTCGTGATAGATGCTAATGAAGTTGCCGAAAAAACAGGAATGAGAGGCAGAATTAATACCATTATGCAAACGTGTTTCTTTGAACTTTCAGGGGTTTTGCCAGAAGAAGAAGCGATTAAGCAAATTAAAAAAGCGATTGAAAAAACTTACATCAAAAAAGGACAAGCTATAGTTGATAAAAACTTTGAAGCTGTTGATCAAACCTTAGCCAATTTATTTGAAGTTAATATTCCAGATGCAGTAACCGCCGAAAAAGGAGAGGAGCAAACCATCGACGAAAATGCACCAGATTTTGTAAAAAATATCACTTACAAAATGATGATTGGGAAAGGTGATGATTTACCTGTAAGTGCTATTCCTGCTGATGGAACTTATCCAAACGGAACTACAAAATGGGAAAAACGTAATATTTCTGAAAAAGTAGCCCATTGGAATGCAGATATCTGCATACAGTGTGGTAATTGTAGTTTTGTTTGTCCTCATTCTGTGATTCGTTCTAAATTTTATCACAAAGATTTATTGACGGAAGTTCCAGAAGGTTTCCAATCAGCACCAATTAATGCAAGAGGTTTCCCTGAAACTAAATTCACGCTTCAGGTTTATGAAGAAGATTGTACTGGTTGTAAATTATGCTACGAAGCTTGTCCGGTTATCGATCAAGAAAATGAAGAATTACGTGCGATTAATATTTTACCAAAAAATCCAGACCTTAAAAAACATAGAAAAGTGATTTCTTATTTCGAGAAATTGCCAATTCACGATAAAAATATGGTGAATTATTCCACTGTTCACGGCGTACAATTTTTAGAGCCAATGTTCGAGTTTTCTGGAGCTTGTGCAGGTTGTGGAGAAACACCTTACATCAAAGTTCTCACTCAACTTTTCGGTGATAGATTAATGGTAGCCAATGCGACGGGTTGTTCATCAATCTACGGAGGAAATTTACCAACTACACCTTGGAGTTCTAATTCTAAAGGAAAAGGACCAGCTTGGAGCAATTCTCTCTTCGAAGATAATGCCGAATTTGGTTTAGGAATGAGACTTTCTGCGGATAAGCAATTGCAAATGGCTCATTATTACGCCGAAAAATTAAAACCAGAGTTAGGCGAAGATTTCATCAATGAAATTATCCATGCACCTCAAAAATTAGAAAGTCAAATCATCAAACAAAGAGAAAGAGTAGAAATTCTAAAAAATAGATTGCAATTTTCTGAAAATCCAGATGCGAAACATCTCTATTCTCTTGCAGATCATTTGGTTCATCGTGCTGTTTGGCTTATTGGTGGTGATGGTTGGGCTTATGATATCGGAAGTGGAGGTTTAGATCACGCGCTTTCTACAGGTAGAAATATCAATGTTTTGGTTTTAGATACTGAGGTTTACAGTAATACAGGTGGACAAAGTTCTAAAGCTACGCCAACTGCTGCTTCTGCGAAATTTGCAACTGCAGGAAAACGTGTTGGCAAAAAAGATTTGGCAATGCAAGCTATTTCTTACGGAAATGTTTATGTAGCAACCGTTGCAATGGGCGCAAATCCTCAACAAACATTATTGGCGATGCGTGAAGCAGAAGCTTATGACGGACCTTCATTAATTCTAGCGTACAGTCATTGTATTGCACACGGAATTGATATGGAAAAAGGTTTGAACCAACAAAAAATGGCTGTAGCAAGTGGTTATTGGCCATTGATTAGATTCAATCCTGTGTTGAGAAAAAACAATAAAAATCCTTTTATCTTAGATTCTATTCGTCCTACAATTCCGTTTGAGGAATATGCGTACAACGAATTGCGTTACCGAGTTCTAAAACAAACGCAACCGCAAGATGCAGAACATTTGATGCAATTAGCACAAGAAATTGTAGATTTAAGATGGAAAACGTACGAAGATATGGCTTCATTAGGAGCTGAAAACTTCCAACCAACTTTTTAATTGAGAATTGAAAGTTGAAAATTGAAAATGAAAACCTTGCTGAATTTCAAAATCAGTAAGGTTTTTTTTAATAAATTTGATATAAATAAATTTAAATGAAAAATCTAATAACCACATTTTTTCTTTTTCTTGGAATCGTTGCTTTTTCACAGGAAAAAACCTTTGATACTGTTTCTCAGCAATTAAAAAATTCATCTAAAATTGATAATAGCGATAAAAAAGTAGCTAATCTTTTTCAAAGATTCTATAACGAAGCATTACAGTCTGATAAAGGCGAGTTAAGTAATGATACTCCTGAAATAATTAATAAAACTTTTGAGGATAATAACTTAAAAAATGGACATATACTTTTTGTATTTTTCATGTATCAAGATTATATTTCTAAAACAGCAGCGATAGGTAAACCTACGAACTCAAAATATCAGGTTCAAGTGATGGATTTTTTATACAAAGAGAGTAAGGAGATTTGGGAAAGAGTTCCTGCAATTATTTATATTTATGGATATGAAGCCCTTGATAACGACAATAAAATAGAAGAATCTGCAAAAATGATTTCTGAAGGATTGAAAGAGTATCCTGATTCTGTTCCTTTAAAGGTTTATCAGTACCTTAAAACAAAAGATCAACTTTTGAAAGAGGATTTAATTAAAAATCATGCTAACCATTGGATGGTTTTGTAATATAAAATTTAATGCAAACAAAAAATCCCCACCGAGAAATTGGTGGGGATTTTTTCAACACAAAAGTTTTTATTTAGATAAAAATAATTTGAGTGCCTTCTCCAGCTGCTCTTGCGTAGAAATCACCTACAGTTAAGATGCCTTCCACTTCTGGAGTTAAGTCTTCTTCTTTTAAATCAAACATTTCAAAAGCCAATTTACAAACCCAAAGTCTGCAACCAGAAGCGGATAAAATTTCTAAAAATTCATCAATTGGCGGAATGTCTAATTTTTCCATTTTAGATTTCATCATTTTGGTTGCCAGAGCTTCCATTCCGGGCAAACCGCCTAACATGGTAGGCATGTGCATTGCAGGATTACCTACAGTAGCCACGTGAATGTCTTTTAGTCTGTCTTTAATTACAGCATCTAGTCCGAAGAATGTAAAGAAAATTTCTGCTTCCATACCTTCCATTCTCGCACCGTTTGCCAAAATAAAACCTGCGTAAACACTTTCTAAAGTTCCTTTAGAAATGATTACCATTACTTTTTCTATAGGTTTTAGAGATTTATCTAAATCTGCTAATGGATTTTTTAATAATGTAGTTTCCATATTTTTTTGTTTTATTTATTGAGGGATTAGGCTTGAGGGATTAAGTTTTTAGTATTTGAAAAAAAATCAATTTACTAATCCCTTCATCCTAATTCCTAAATCCTTTTTAAATACAAGATTTTGGTTTAGAAATTCCTGCTAATCTACTAGAGATTTTTAGTGGTCCTTTTGGGAACAATTCATAGAATTCTTTAATATCTACTACGCCAGATTTTCCTACGCCTCTTATGGTTAATGCTACATCTTTTTTCTGTTGGTCTCTTAAATATTCTAACACGTCGAAATGTCTGTTTCCTAGTTCTAAACCGTCTTCTTTAGCCATTTCTTTAGCTACTTCGTGATTCCATTGGTTCATGTCTGTAAGGTATCCCTCGTCGTTTACATTGATTGTAAAACCTGCATAAGTTTTTTCCATTTTGATAATATTTTTTTTGTTAATTTTTTTTGAAATTTTAGAAATTCACCGTTCACAGCCCAGCGAATTCACTATTCACTTTTATACTGTTTCCTTGTCAAATTTCTTTCCTGCTCTGCTCATAGTAGGCGTTACGAAAGGTATTTTTCTTGCTGGTAGAAGCATATTCCAATACACCCATTTAAAAGCCATTTTTCCGAAGTGGTTAAAAGCACTTTCTTCTAATAAATTTAGCGGACCGATTCCAGCGAATGGGAATTTTCCTTTTAATGGTTCTACATCATAATTGAAGTCAATCAATAATGCTTTTCCTTTTCCTGTTTCTATGAAACAATTGGCGTGACCGTCAAATTCTGGATTAAGTGGTTTTCCTTCTATATATTTTAGAATATTTTTAGTAAGAATTTCGGCTTCGAAATGTGCTACAGAACCAGCTTTTGAAGCAGGAACATTCGTAGCATCACCGATTACGAAAATATTTTCTTTTACTTTACTTTGTAAGGTATTTTTGTCCGTAGGAACGTAGTTTAAATCATCTCCAAAACCTGAACGAAGAATACATTCGTCTCCCATATTGGTAGGTATGGTTACTAATAAGTCAAAATCTACCACTTCGCCACCGTAATCGAACATTTTTCCGTTTTCTCCTTCTATATGTTCTACTGCGAAATCTGGAACAATTTTTATATTTTTTTCCTCTAATAAATAATTGAGCGTTTCAGTAGTTTTAGGCTTTGTAAATGCGCCAGAAAGTGGAGTAACATAAGAAATTTCTACTTTGTCTCTCATTCCTTTTTTGGTGAAGTAATCATCTGCTAAAAAAGCAAATTCTAGCGGAGCAACAGGACATTTTATTGGCATTTCGGTGATGTGAACCACTAATTTTCCTCCTGGCCAAGTTTCTAATTTTTTAGCCAATGCACAACTTCCCTCGAAAGTGTAGAAATCGAAAATATTTTTTTGCCAAGTGTCTCCTTTCATTCCCGGAACTTCTTCTGGAGCGATTTTACAACCTGTAGCAATGATGAGAATGTCATATTTTACATTTCTTCCGTTTTCTAAAATAACGGTATCTGTATCTTTATCTATTCTGTCGATTTTTTCACGAATAAGTTGAATTCCTTTTGGTAAAAATTCATCAATCGTTCTTTTTACATCTTCTGGTTGATAGGTTCCAAAAGGAATAAATAAAAATCCTGGCTGGTAGTAGTGAGACTTAAATTGGTCTACCAAAGTAATTTGCCAATCTTTTTTATTCAGTTTTTTTACTAGGTGATTCGCCATCATAGTTCCGGCGGTTCCTGCTCCTAAGATTACTAAGTTTTTCATATTTTCTAACTTTATAAGAATGAGTAATTCTTAATTTTCTTGTACAAAGTTACATCAGCGCTAAATGGACTTGTGTAACTTATATTACACAACCTCAATGACTTTTGTCATTAAAATCGAAATAAAATCCGTTATTTTTATTTGACTTAAATTTGTAAAAAATTAAAAAATGTACTTAGAAAAAGAGATAGAGTTCATCCTTACTTTAGACCAACTCAAAAACGTAATCCGTAGAAATTTTAATCATGACAATTCCCGAAGAGAAAATACAGCAGAACATTCATGGCAAGTCATTGTTTTTGCACAGATTCTTTTTCCCTATGCTCGAAACAAAGAAAAAATAGATTTAGGAAGAGTGATTAAGATGCTTTCTATACATGATGTGGTAGAAATAGATGCGGGAGATACATTTTTCTATGATGAAAAAGCAAATGAAGGAAAATTTGAACGTGAACTGGCTTCTGCTGAGAGAATTTTCGGGATTTTGGCAGAACCTATGAAATCAGAATTTATGAATCTTTGGTTAGAATTCGAAGCTGGAGAAACAGAAACTGCCATTTTTGCAAGTGCTGTAGACAGAATGATTCCTTTTGTGATGAATTGTTTTAACAATGGTTTGAGTTGGATAGAAGCAGGAGTAGAGTTCGAGAAGGTGAAAAAAATGCTTCGCCCGAGAATAGAATTGGCTTCAGAAGATATGCTCGATACCTTTGATGTGTTGATTAGAAAGGCTTTTGACGAAGGAAAACTTATTTAATTATGATTTAAGGATTTTCGATTTTTTAATTGACAAAAAATCGAAAGTCCTAAATTCTTTCCAATTCATTTCCATCAATTTGCGTTTTAAAAAGTCCGTAATTCACGGTTACTTTTCCGTTTTTGTGAATGGTTTCTATGGTTCCCACAGAGGTAGAACCCGCAATTCTTACACGTTGACCAACTTTCATCCAAACTGCGCGTTCTTTCTGGGTTTTTTCTTCCAATTTTTGGTTGGTTTCTGCAATTTGAACTTGTATATTTTCTTTTTTCAGTTGTTGTTCTACTTTACGTTTGGTAACTTTCAGTTTCTCAGATTCTGCTTTGTCTGAACCGAGTTTTCGGAATTTTTCCTGTTCCAGAATTTTTACAAAATCCTTTACGATATCTTTTCTTGATTTTCCTCGTAAATAACCATCAATAAAAGCTTCTATCTTATTCCCGAACTGTAATTTGCGGTGTTCTTCTTCATACAATTTCTGAAAATTATACAGTTTTTGTTGAAGTTGCTCATTCAGTTTTTGCAGATTTTCACGCTTATCTTCTACCGATTCTTTTTGCTCGACAAGGTTAGATTTCAGTTTTTCAACCTCAAATTTTTCTTGTTGCAATTTCACGATGGTTTTATCGAGATTTACCACGTCTTTTTCTACTTTAGAACGAGCATTTTTAATGATAAATCTTGGAATTCTATTTTTTTCTGCCACTTCAAAAGTGAAAGAACTTCCAGCTTGTCCCACTTCTAATTTATACAAAGGTTCCAATGAATATTCATCGAAAAGCATCGCAGCATTCGTTGCATTGGGCAATTGTTCTACCACCAATTTAATGTTGGTGTAATGTGTGGTGATAATCGCAAAAGATTTTTTTTCGTAGAAAAATTCCAGAAAACTTTCTGCTAAAGCGCCACCCAATTCTGGGTCAGAACCCGTCCCGAATTCATCAATCAGAAGCAAAGTATTGTCATCAGCTTCTCTGATGATTCCAGACATTTTCTTGAGTCGAGAACTGTAGGTAGAAAGATGGTTTTCAATAGATTGATTGTCACCAATATCCGTTCTGATTTTTTCAAAAAAGAACATTTCAGATTTCGGATGAACAGGCACTAAAATCCCGCTTTGTATCATCAATTGAAGCAAACCAACGGTTTTCAGTGTAATCGATTTTCCACCAGCATTTGGTCCAGAAATACAGAGAATTCGGTTATGCTCTGTCAAAGTCAATGTTTGCGGATAGATTTCCTTTTTTTCTTCTCGGTTTCTCAATAAAAGCAACGGGTGAAATGCGTTGACCAATCTCATGGTTTTATGACGATTGATTTTGGGCAAAACGCCACCAATTTTTTCTGCAAATTTGGCTTTTGCTCTCGTAATGTCTAAATCGAAAATATATTTTTGATATTCTTCTAATTCAGGCGCGAAAATGGCAATTTCTGCCGTAAGTTTTCGCAGAATTTTATCCACTTCTTTCTTTTCTTCTTCTTCCGCTTCACGAAGTTTAAAGTAATGTCTAGAAACACTTTCTGGCTGAATATACGTGATAGAACCCGTTTTAGAAACGCCTAAAACTCTACCGGGAACTCTTTTTTTGAAACCAGATTTTACTGCCAAAACTCTTTGGTCATCAATCACCGTTTCTTTAATTTCATCTAAAAAATCGGTGGAAGAAAGGTGAGAAAGTGTTTTGCTAAAATTCTCTTGAATATGTTTTTTAGCGTGCTGAATTTCGGTTCTCAAAGATTTTAAAATGGGTGAAGCTTCAGATTTTACTTCACCAAAACGATTAAAAACTTTGTCGATTTTATCTACAATTTCCTTCTTGAAATCCAATTGCATCACTTCTTCCAACAAAATAGGGAAAGTTTCGGCAAGTGAAGGAAAGAATTTCTGCAATTTCCCGATTTGTTCGGTGAGGTTTTTAATCTTGATAAAAGCAGCGTTTTCTAACCTGAAATTTTCGATGTGCATTACCTTGAGTTCTGCTTCTATATCTTCGTATTCACTAAACGGAATTGCGTTTGAACTCTCATAACTCGTGAGATATTCGGCAGTTTTTTTCAAAGTAATTTCTGCTTCATCTATTTTTAAAAGTTTGAGATGAAGGATTTTTTCTGCCACTTTTGGCGAATACGCATAAGGAGAAATTTCCGCGAGTAATTTCGGGAATTCTAATTCTTGTAAATTTTCTTTGGTTACTTGCACAATGCAAAGATAATGTAAAGTCGTTGAATTGTAAAGTTGTAAAATCGTTCCGATGATTTTTGTAAATTTGATGAAATGAATTTTATGAAAAAACTAATAGCGATTTTAACTTTTTTGAGTTTGATTTCTTGTGGAAATACTTTTCCTGAAAAGCGAAGTTTTGATAAAATAAATTCTATCGAAATTGAAAACATTCATATAAAGAAAAATTTGAATGATTCAATAGTTGTAGATTTTAGTAAAAATGATATTGAAAATTTTGTAAATGAGATTAATTCTTCAAATAAATTAGAGTTAAGAAAAGCAATTCCAAATTATTGGATTTTTGTGAAATTTAAGAATGGAAATGAGCGTAAATTTAAATTAACTGATACTTATATTGGAGAAAATGATTGGTATATGAAGACTAGAAAAACTAACTTGTTTCAAAATATATACATTGAAAATCAAAAGTCTAAATAATAAAACTATGAAAAAACTAATAACAATTTTCACGGTTTTAAGTTTGATTTCTTGTAAAAAGGAAGTTCAAACATTTTCCAAAAACATAACAATAATTCAAGATACTGTTCAAAATTTAAAAATAAAAAATATAAAAGAAAAGGATTATGCAATATCTAATATCATGTATATTGGGAAAATAAAAGATAGTGTAGAATTGTTAGATAATCTTTTTTTACCACCTCCTCCTGAACCTTTGGTAAGTTCTAATGAAGATAAGAAGTGGAAAAAATATAGATTGAAAAAAGAAATGATTTGGAAAGATTTGATGAAATATTTAAAAGATTTTCACAAGTATCAATTGATTAAAAAAGGAAATATTACTCTTGAATTCAATGAAAAAGATACAATTATTAGTTTTGATGATATTAATCTAGACTATTATAAAAGTTTTCCCATATTTATAAAAAATGTTTCAAAAGATACTTTGAGTTTAGGAACAGAAGGTTATTTCCCGCTAATATTAGAAGCGAAAAATAAAAAAGGAAAATGGATTGAAGTAAATAAGTTTCCATATAATTGTGGTTCTTTTTTTAAATTAGTTTGTTTACCTCCAAACGAAATTATTATTACTTCAATGTTTCACTACAAAGGAAATTATAAAACAAAATTAAGATTTAAAATTTTAGATTTTGTTTCAAGAGAATATGATGGAAGTATAAACGAAGAACAATTCAGATAATTTCAAAAGATTTTCGTTTCTTGCAATGACGATTTTACAACCCAACAAATTCACAACTTTACAACAAATCATGACTTGGACAGAAATTCTTGCCCCAATAAAAAATACAGAATATTTTGAAACGCTTTGGCGAAATGTAGAAGAAGAATATGCTACAACCAAATGTTTTCCGCCAAAAAATCAAATTTTCCGAGCGATTGAACTTACTCCTTTTGATGAAGTAGAAGTAGTGATTATTGGGCAAGATCCGTATCATAATGATTTTCAGGCAAATGGTTTGTGTTTTTCGGTTTCTGATTTGGTAAAAGCGCCGCCATCTCTCAAAAATATTTTCACAGAACTGAAAGACGATTTGGGAATTGAAAAAAATAGTAACGAACTGGATTCTTGGGCGAAACAAGGCGTTTTATTATTGAATGCTACTTTAACAGTTCGTGCGCATGAACCGAATTCTCACAAAGATTTGGGCTGGGAAAAATTCACAGATTTTATCATCAAAGAAATTTCAGAGAAAAAAGAAAATGTGGTTTTTGTTTTGTGGGGCGCATTTGCACAAAAAAAAGCTTCGCTCATAGATGAAACGAAGCATTTTATCATTCAGTCGGCGCATCCTTCTCCGTTTTCTGTATATAGAGGTTTCTATGGAAGCAGACCTTTTTCTAAAATTAATGAATATCTGATTTCTAAAAATAAGAAACCGATAAACTGGTAGTGAATCTTATGATTTGCCGTTCTTTTGCGTGAGCGATTGCAGTGTAAATCCTTTTTTTTCGATGGCTGAGCTTGACGAAGCCACCGAAAAAAAGATTGTAACGGAAAGCGCGGTCTTTTTTCGGTTGTTGGCAAAAGTTTTGGCGAAAAAGACACGCCCAAAAATTATTCTACTTTAATATCTACCACGTATTTTCCTTTCAGTTTTTCAAAGTTTACTTCTGTAGAATTGGCGGGATAAAAATTAACAAGCGTGTATTTGTGACCATTAAAAACGAAAGAATTTTTAAGGTTTTTTCCAGCATCATCTATCGTAGAAACGATGAATTTTCTAGGTCTAGAATGCACACTCATCACTTCTATTTCTGCAGAAGCATAACCTGCCCAAACACAACGAGCGTTCATAGGACATCTGTTGTCTTCGGTCACATTATTGAAGGTTATGTTTACTTTTTCATTTTCTAAAAATATATTTTGTTTTTCTATCAAACGAGTAACGCCAGATTCTGGTTTTTCTGTAGGATAGGTAGAATTTACTTCTTGAGAGCTGGTTACAGGCATTTTCATTTCTGTAGATTTTTGTTGGCAAGTGCATTGAGTTACCAAAAAGGTAGCTGCTGCTAATATTAAGAATTTAGTGTTCATATTTTTAAGAATTGAAGATATTAATAAGTACTACCAAAAACATTGCCAATCCTACCATAAGATTAAAACCTGTTCCGTAGATAAAGCCAATGAAAGCACCTTTGGTAGCTTTGAGTGCTTTTTGTTTGTCGTTTCTATCATGCAAAAGTTCGCCTAAGAAAACACCTAATAACATACCAATAAGAAAACCAAGTGGTGGAAAAAATAAACCTACAATCGTCCCGATAAAACCTCCGTATTTTCCGTAATTGCTGCCGCCATATTTTTCGGTGGTTTTGATAGGAATAATGTAATTGAGCACCAATGAAATGAGCGTTAAAATCCCAAAAATGACAATATACCAAATAGAAAAATCTGGATTTGCACCGTATTTGTAAAGAATTAATCCTACAAAACTCACCGCTAATCCTGGTAAAACTGGCAAGAAAGTTCCTAGAATTCCTATTCCTATGATGATAAGTGAGACAATGGTAATAATATTTTGCTCCATAAATCCTTAATTAGTTTGGTTAAAAGTAATAAATAAAAGCAAATTCCCAATGATATTTTTTATTTTTGCGTAAATTTAGCTTTATGGGATTATTAAGAAAATGGAGTTTAGAAATTGGTCAGTTTGTAAAAGAAAATTTTACAGAGGAATTGACTTTGCCGGCTACTATTGGATTTAAAATCCTTTTTTTATGCTTGGTTTTTATCGTTATTGATTTTATTTCAGTAATGTTTTGGAAATTTTTTTCTAGATTTTTGGTCAATGTTTTTAAAAGCAAACCCATTCTAAAAGAAGCATATAAACAAAAAGCTTGGCGTTCTATTGGGCATTTTTTCTCTTTGTTTTTTGTTTACCTTATATATGATGAAATTTTTGCCGTTATTCACCCAAAAACGCATATTTATGTGGGAAGATTAATTGTTTTTGGGCAAGTAATGGTCATCGCTTTCTTGGCTTATCGTTTCGCTAAAGCTTTAGAAAATTATTACATTCAAAATAAAGATAATTATAGAATAACTGCTATTAAAGCGCTTTCTGAAACCATTAGGATTTTTGGAACTGTTGTTTTTTCATTAATAGGAATTTTTGTAATTTTTGGAATAGAACTTCAGACTGTTTTAGGAGTTTTAGGAGCTGTAACTGCGGTAATTTTGTTGGTTTTCCGAGATACCATTTTAGGATTTGTGACAGGAATTCACGTTTCTACTTCTAAAAATCTTAAAATTGGCGATTGGATTGGAATTCCGAAGTATAATATTGAAGGAAATATTCAAGATATTAATTTATTGACGACAAAAATTGTCAATTTTGACAAAACCATTTCCACAATTCCTACCTACGATCTGCTTTCTACGGAAATCAGAAATCACCAAGTAATGTACGAAGGTAGTAGCCGAAGAATTAAGCGTTCGATTTATTTTAATATCAAGTCTTTCAAATTTGTGGATGATGAATTTTATGAAAAAGTAAAAGACATCAACTTGATTTCTGAATATATGGATAGAAAACTTCGCGAAATTGCAGAAAGCAAGAAGAATATTCCACATGCTGAAAGAATTATCAATGGTCAACAGTTAACCAACATCGGACTTTTTAGAAATTATGTGTTGAATTACCTTAAAAATAATCCAAAAGTAGATCAAGACGAAATCGTTTTGGTTCGTCAGTTAGAAATTTCTCCTCAAGGAATGCCTTTAGAAATTTATTGTTTTGCCAATAAAGCAGAATTGGTAGATTACGAAAGAATTCAGGCAGATATTTTTGACCATATTCTTACCGCAGCACAAGAATTTGACCTTGAAATCATGCAAATAAGTAAAGTATAATATAAAATTTTAGAAATAGGATTATAGAAGTGGGACGAATTTTGTCAAAATCTAAAATCTAAAATCTAAAATCTAAAATCTAAAATAATGACAAAATTATCAGTAAATATCAATAAAATCGCGACCATCAGAAATGCAAGAGGCGCAGAAACACCAAGTGTAACAGAAGCAGCGATTAAAATTCAGGAATTTGGTGGACAAGGAATTACCATCCACCCAAGACCAGACGAAAGACACATCACCAGAAAAGATGTGTACGATTTAAAACCTTTGGTTTATACAGAATTTAATATCGAGGGAAATCCTCATCGTCCGTTTATTGATATGGTTTTAGAAGTAAAACCAGAGCAAGTTACCTTGGTTCCAGATGCAGATGATGCCATCACTTCTAATGCAGGTTGGGATTGCGAGAAAAATCTAGATTTTTTAAAATCTGTGATTGCAGAATTTAAAAATGCAGGCATTAGAACGTCTATTTTCCTTGACCCAAATCCTGTAATGGTGAAATTTGCAGCAGAAACAGGAACCGACAGAATAGAACTTTACACCGAAGCATACGCCAGAAATTACGAAACCGACAAAGAAGCAGCCATAAAACCCTATTACGAAACAGCTGTAGAAGCTACAAAATACGGTTTAGGAATTAATGCAGGACACGATTTATCTCTTGACAATTTAAAGTATTTCGCCGATAATATTCCTAATTTATTGGAAGTTTCTATAGGACACGCTTTAATTTCTGAAGCATTGTATTTGGGTTTAGAAAACACCATTCAAGCGTATTTAAAGAGATTGGCGAAATGGTAAATTCAATTGAAAGTTGATAGTTGAGAATTGAAAATTTTAAATCTGCTGAAACAGCAAAATCAGCGAGAAAAATTGTATTCTAAAGATTGATTTTTCTTTGCGAGCTTTAGAAATAAATAAAAAATTCTGCGCACTTTGCGTGAAAAAATATGCAAATTTTACATTCAAAAATATACGGACAAGAAAAAAACGGAACGCCATTGCTCGTTTTTCATGGACTTTTCGGGATGCTAGACAATTGGGGAAGTTTCGGAAAAGAGTTTGGAGAATTGTTTCCAACTCATTTGATTGATTTAAGAAATCACGGAAAAAGTTTTCATTCAGACGAGATGAATCATCAAGTTTTGGCAGATGATATTCTGAATTATATGAATTTTCATGGCATCGAAAAAGCCAATCTTCTCGGGCATTCTCTCGGTGGAAAAGCCGTGATGACTTTCGCAATTTCTTATCCCGAAAAAGTAGAAAAACTGATTGTTGCAGATATCGCTCCAAAAGCGTATCCTCCACATCATCAGGGAATTATCAAAGCGCTTCAATCGGTAAATTTCGATGAAGTAAAATCAAGACAAGACGTGGAAAACGTTTTGGCTCAGTACATTCCAGAGAAATTTGTGATTCAGTTTTTGACTAAAAATTTGTATTGGACGGAAGATAAAAAACTCAATTGGCGTTTTAACATCAATACTTTGGCCGAAAAATACAATGATTTCGTTGCCAATGCCATAAAATTTGGAAAATTCGAGGGCGAAACTTTGTTTTTAGCAGGTGCAAAATCTCATTATATTCTTCCGCAAGATGAATTATTGATGCGCCAAAAGTTCCCGAAATATCAATTGGTTTCTATTGCTAATGCAGGACACTGGCTTCAAGCCGAAAACCCAAAAGATTTCAATCAAGCGGTAAAAGAATTTTTAGCTTAATTCACAGTTGCTTTTACAAATTTCGAATTATAAGCATTCCCCAAAATACAATTGGTGGTAATGCCGAAATTGTAATCGCCAGCTTTTAGGTTTTGCGTGTTGATTTTAATCTGAGTTTTGAAAATTTCTCCAGGTTTTAAAACGGTTGGCATTTTTTCAATTTCTGTAGGAATATCCGTTGTTTCTCTGTGCGCCAAAAATACAGCAGTAATGGTCACTGGAATTTCAGGATGATTGAAATTTACCACGTTTTTTGTAGGATTATAAATCGTAATCGGAATAATTTGATTGTTTTTGAGTTGTTCGGAAGGAAGCTCAAATTCTATTTTTAATCGGTTGGGTGTTTGGAAATGTTCTACATAAAAACCATTAAAGCTAATCTGTTCTTTATCTAATAATTTTATCGCTTTTGGAGATTCTGGTTTTTCTACAAAAACTCTTTTTCCAAAATAGTTTTGTTCTCTTTGCCAAATGTCAAATTGTGTTTTTTTAACATTTAAAGAACCTAGAGTAGAAGATTCGTTTCCCGTAAAATAATTGTACAAAGAAGTCGATTGGAATGAACCGGTAAATAAAACGGGAGTTTTTCCTATTTTCTCAGCTAAAGTTTTGTATTTCTGTTCTTTACCTGTGAATTCTAAAGTTTTAGGAAGAAGGTTTGTTAAAATAACTACTCTAGCGAGAAAAACTAAAAATATAGAACCCAAAACATACGTGCGCACATATTTTTTCCAAGATGGCTTTTCTTTGATAAATTGTAAGAATAAAATTAACATCGGAATAGAGGCAATTACTGTCCAATGTGGCTCTACATGTCCTCTAAGACTCGTTAAAGCAAAGAAAACCAAGAAACCTACACTTACAAAATAATAGGCTTTTTCTTGAAGATTTTGGTATTTATTTTTAAAAAGTAAAATAACAAAAGGAATTAATATAAACGGATTGAAAACCGCAAATTGGTTGGGTAGATATTCTAGAAAATAAATAAATTCAAAATCTTCTGAACGATCTACCAAGTGATACTGAAACGTAGGGAAATTATGCTCAATATGCCACATTAAATGTGGAATCATCAATAAAGAAGTTATAATTCCAGCAAGATAAATATAAGGTTTTGTCAGCATTTTTAAGTTAGAAATCACCACGAAAAACACCAATAAAACAGCTTGATATTTACTGTAAAAAAGCAATGCAACAGAAATTCCTAGTAAAACTGCATTCCAAAAATTTTGTTTTTCGGTAAATCTTTGGTATAAAATAAAAAATACAGTCCCAAAAAATAATAGAGGAACATCTGGTGTGGTGATGAAGGAATAAGCATTCATCATGACTAAACCCAGTGATAGAATTATAAATTCATTTACATAAGAAGCTTTGTCTTTCGGTAAAAGGTATTTCCAAATGAGAAATAAATTTCCAGAAAATAATAAAACGGTTAAAAATCTTACTCCCAGATTTCCATTAAAAAAAAGTTGAGAAATCTTAATCACCAATGCTACCATCGGTGGATGATCATAATATCCCCAATCTAAATCTCTCGCATATTGGTAGTAATAGGCTTCATCTAAAGTAATTTCGGTAAAAAATGCCTGTAAAAGATTGATGAAAGTAATAATGAGTATGAAAAGATAAATTTTTTTAGATGAAGTTTTAGGGGTTTCAGACATTCTTTTTTTTTGCAAAAATAACAAACTTTATCATCTAAATTCAAACATTAATTGTTTAAGTTAACATAATTCTTTATATCTTTATTATTTGTATGTTTGGGTAAATTTTTATTCAAAAATTTACAATTAAAATTTACAAGAATTGGATTAATTGTTTTTGCAATTATAAATGTTATTTTTGCAAAGAATATTTTCCAAAATCATCCATCATCTAACATCCATCACCCTTCATAAAAATGATATTAGTTACAGGTGCAACAGGAATTCTCGGGAGAGTAATCGTTTTAGAACTGCTAAAACGTGGCAAAACAGTACGCGCTACAAAAAGAAAATCCAGCAATCTGCAGGAGGTTAGAAAATCATTTCAATTTTATACAGAAACTCCTAATGAATATTTTGATTCCATAGAATGGATAGAAGTAGATTTTGAAGATATTCATTCGCTACAAAACGCCTTAAATGGAGTAGAAGAGGTTTATCATTGCGCCGCTAAAGTGAGTTTTCATCCTAAAGATGAAAAAAAAATGTATCAAACTAATATTGAAGGCACAAAACAACTTCTGTTTGCTTGTCAAAATTCTTCGGTGAAGAAATTCCTTTTTGTAAGTTCTATCGCAGTTTTAGATGGATTGAATGAAAACGGAGAATTAGACGAAAGTTCTGATTTTAATCCGAAAATCGACCATTCTGCGTATGCAATTTCTAAACATTTTTCTGAAATGGAAGTTTGGCGTGCATCAGCAGAAGGTTTAAAAACGGTAATTGTAAATCCGGGAATCATCATCGGTAGCGGAAACTGGAAAGAAAGCAGTGGAACTTTATTCAAGGAATTGGGCGAAAATGCCTATACATTTTCTGGAGGAACTTCTTACGTAGATGTTCGAGATGTGGCTCAGATTTCCATTGAATTGATGGGAAAAAATATTTTTGGCGAAAGATTTATCTTAATTTCTGAAAATAAAAAATACCAAGACGTTGCTAATTTTATCAAGCAAAAACTAGGAAAACAAGCTGTAAAACTCGTTCCAAAAGGTTTGTTGAAAACGGGAGTTTTCTTGAATTCAATTTTAGGTTGGCTTATTTCTCCACTGAAAATGGCGAATAAAGTAAACGTACAATCGGTTACCGAATTCAATAAAATATCAAATAAAAAAATAAAAGAAAAGCTCAATTACGAATTCATTCCACTGGAAGAAAGTTTAGCTTTTCATGTAGAAAATTATAAAAAAGACAGAAGCTAGAAGACGAAAGTCCGAAGATTTGAAAATCTTTGATTTTCAACTTTGTCTAACTCTGCAAATTCGCTTTAGCGAATTCTTAAAATATTTTCAAAGAATGATAAAAATCATTGCGTTTTAAAAAAAATATGGAAAATCAATTTTTAGGAAATCAACATTTCAATATATCAAATCAAGTGGTGTCTGCAACTTGTCCTTCAAATATTGCCTTAATCAAATATTGGGGAAAATACGCCAACCAAATTCCTGCAAATCCGAGTATTTCATATACTTTGAATCATTGCAATACCCAAACTTCAATGGAGTTTTTGGCAAATGAGCCTTTTTCTGTTCAGACTTTTTTGGCAGGAAATGAAGAATTGAAATTTGCAGAAAAAATCGAGAAATATTTTAAAAATATTGAACAATATTTGCCTTGGATTCTCAAAGGGAAATACGTTATTAAAACCGAAAATACATTTCCGCACAGTTCAGGAATTGCAAGCTCTGCTTCTGGTTTTGGCGCTATTGCAAGTTGTTTGATGAGCTTAGATGAGATTTTCTCTACTGACAACCATCAACCATCAGTCATCAACCAAAAAGCTTCTTTTTTAGCAAGACTAGGTTCTGGAAGTGCTTGCAGAAGTTTGTATAACGGACTTGTAGTTTGGGGAAAAACGGATGAAGTAGAAGGAAGTTCTGATTTATACGCGGTAAAATATCCTGATGAAGAAATTCATCCGATTTTTAAAAATTTCAATGATTGGGTTTTACTCATTCACGAAGGCGAAAAATCGGTAAGTTCTACTGTTGGTCACGGTTTGATGAATACCAATCCTTATGCAGAAAGACGTTTCCAAGAAGCGAGAGATAATTTTGTTCCTCTTAAAGAAATTCTGAAAACGGGAAATCTTGAGAAATTTATTAAGTTGGTAGAACACGAAGCATTAACGCTTCATGCGATGATGATGATGAGCGAACCCGCTTTTATTTTAATGAAAACAGGAACGTTGGAAGTTATCAATAAACTTTGGAGTTTCCGTAAAGAAACAGGTCATCCTTTATTTTTTACGTTAGATGCTGGAGCAAATGTTCACTTGCTTTTCCCAGAAAACGAAAGTTCTGATGCTATCAAAAATTTCATAGAAACAGAATTATTACAACACACGCAAAAAGGAGGAGTAGTAAAAGATGTGATGAAGTTTTAAATCAATAGGAACGGGTTTTAGCCCGTTTTTTAATTTAGAAATAAATTCAGAACATTTCTTACCTTACATCAATTCATTCGCTTCTCAGAAATGGTAATTTTGAAGAAAATTTAGAAAATGAAAAAATTCGAAATAGGAGTTGGAATGTTTGGCGATTTGGCTTTCGATAAAGAAACTGGAAAGTTTGCCAATCCTCAACAAAAATTACAGGAGATTTTAGCGGAAATAAAATTGGCAGATGAGTTAGGAATTGATGTATTTGCTTTGGGCGAACATCACCGACCAGATTACGTGGTTTCTTCCCCAGAAATGGTGCTTTCTGCAGCTGCTTCTATTACTGAAAATATCAAGTTAATGAGCGCGGTTATTGTTTTAAGTTCAGCAGAACCTGTAAAAGTGTATCAAGATTTTTCTACTTTGGATTTAATTTCTGGTGGAAGAGCCGAAATTGGCGTAGGTAGAGGAAGTTTCATTGAATCTTTTCCGCTTTTTGGTTACGATTTAGATGATTATCACGAACTTTTTGAAGAAAAATTAGATTTATTACTCAAAATAAATACTCAAGAAAACGTAACTTGGAAAGGCAAACTTCGTGCTCCTATGGAAAATCAAACGGTTTATCCTAGAGCAACGAACAACGGAAAATTACCTGTTTGGATTGCAGTTGGGGGAACTCCAGAATCGGTTTTGAGAGCTGCTAGATTAGGTTTGCCGTTAATCGTGGCGATTATTGGTGGTTTGCCAAGACAGTTCAAACCTTTGATTGATTTTTACAAAAAAGAATATCTGAGACACGGTCATAATCCAGACGAAATGCAAATCGGAATTCATTCTCACACTTTAGTCAGCGAAAATCCTGAAGTAATTGATGGATATTTTGAAAATTATGCCGCTCAAATGAACAGAATTGGCAGTTCTAGAGGTTGGTCTGCTTACACCAAAATGCAATATGAAGGCGGCAGAAGCAAAGAAGGCGCTCTATTTATTGGAAATTCTGATGAAGTAGCTGAAAAAATCAATGTGGTGAAAGAAATGTTTGGCTTAACCAGATATATCGCTCACATGGATGTTGGTGCGCCAAATCACGAGGTGATGATGAAAAGTATAGAATTATTCGGAACGAAAGTTGCTGAAAAAGTAAGATAAATTTAAAGTCATGAAAATACATCATATTGCTATTATCTGTTCTGATTATCAGGTTTCTAAAAAGTTTTACACAGAAATTTTAGGGCTAAATATCATCAGAGAAGTTTACCGAGAAGAAAGACAATCTTACAAACTAGATTTGGCGATTGGTGATGATTATGTCATTGAATTATTTTCTTTTCCGAATCCACCGAAAAGACCTTCCAGACCAGAAAGTTGTGGTTTGAGACATTTGGCTTTTGCAGTAGAAAATGTAGAAGAAAAACGTGCAGAATTGTTGCAAAAAGGAATCGATTGTGAAGAAGTCAGAATAGATGAATTTACCGATAAAAAGTTCTTTTTCATCGCAGATCCAGATGATTTGCCTTTAGAATTTTACGAAATGTAACTTTTTAAAATCTCAAAAGACTTATTTATTGAATTTTTAAGAAATTTTTGTGATTTTTGAACAAATATTTCTGAAACGCAAAGTTTTATTTTAACAGCAATCAAAAAAAGAAAGCAAAGTTTTTTCGCTTTGCGAATTTTTAAGCGTAAGCTTCAAGCGAATTATTTCGCTTCTTTGCTTCCTTAAAATAGATTTAAATTTTTTATCTTCTTTGCGTTTATATAAAAATAATATCTAATAATTTTTGATATGAAAAAAATCTTCTTTCTCCTGATTTCCAGTTTTTCTTTTGCTCAAAACGTATCAGAAAAAGAAATCGTAAAGCCGATTGAAAACCTTTTCAATGCAATGAAATCTGCAGATTCTCTTGGAGTGAAAAACGCTTTTTCTGGTTCTGCAATTATGCAGACTTTTGGTAAAAATCAAGAAATAAGAACGGATAAAGTAGAAGATTTTGCCAAACAAGTTGCCGCATCTCAAGCTGGCGATTTAGACGAAAGATTCACTATTTCTAAAATTTTGGTTGATGGAAATATGGCTTCGGTTTGGGTTCCGTATCAGTTTTATTATAAAGGTAATTTTTCGCATTGCGGTGTCAATAGTTTTCAACTCGCGAAAATCAATAATGAATGGAAAATTCAATATATCATTGATACTAGAAGAAAAAAATGTGATTAGATTTCATCTTCTGTAGCGACTTCTTCTCGGTTGTCGCTTTTTTCTTTTTTGCCTTCTTCAATCAGTTGGTTTACTTCGTGAATCTCGCCATTTTCTAAAGTTTTAATTTCCTCTTTTTGTTCATCATTTTCACGGTCAATAAAAAAACTGAATCCCAATGGAAAATGGTCTGAACCAATGCTAGGATAAGTGAAAATTTCTTTCACAAAAATCTCTTTGCTGTGATATAATAAATCAAGCGGAACTCTGAAAAACCAATGTTTGGCATGAAAAGTGGCGAAAATTCCTCTTCCAATTCTCGCATCTATGAGTTCGCTGGTTTTTCTAAATAATTGCGAAGAATATGCCCAAGCAACATTATTGAAATCTCCCGAAACCAAAACAGGAATTTTATGACTCTTCACTTTTTTGGCAATACTTAATAAATCGCCATCTCTTTCTTTAGAAGTTTTTTCTTCAGTAGGACTTGGTGGAGGAGGATGAACACCAAAAAATACAAATTCATATCCATCTTTGGTTTTTAATTTTGCTTCAATACTCGGTAAATCATCGGCAACAAAATAATGCGTTTTTACTTCTAGAATTTCCAATTTTGAATAAAAATGCATTCCGTAAGTGTTTTCTAAGGTCACTTTTTCAGAAAATGGATAATCTTTTTCTACTACTCGCATTGCTTTTTCCCAATCCGTGTTACTCTCCATCGTAATGAAAAAATCGGGTTGTTCTTTGGTAATTAAATCAATTATTTTTTGAAATTGAGTATTGAATTGATAAACATTTACAGCAATTCCTCTCACCAATTCTGAAGCGTGTTTTGGTCTGCGATGGTCTTTGTTTTTATAAAATTTAGTAAATCGAATAAGAGTAAAAACGTGATAAATGATAAATCCTAATTGAAAAATTTGTAAAACAAAAAGTAAGGTTTCTCCTTTTGCCCAAAACCAAGAAATCCCAAAAACAATGACTTGTAAAATGGTGATTTGAAGCATCAAAAATTCAGGAACTCTAAAAATCCAATGCTGGTTTTTACTGAACGGTAAAACGCTCAATATCAAAAGAAAGATTGAGAGAAAACAGAGAAGTTCTATCATTTGCCTTTAAAGTTTATGCTAAATTATTCATTTTCCGTATTTTTACGCAGTAAATCTGAAAATCTAATAAAATAAAAAGTAAATTATGAAAATTGGAATTCTTGGTGGAGGCCAACTCGGAAGAATGTTCATTCAAAATGCATTAAACTACGACGATGAATTTCACGTTTTAGACCCCAACTCTGATTGTTCTTGTGCTAATATTTCACATTTTTCCCAAGGAAATTTTAATAATTATGAAGATGTTTTGGCTTTCGGTCAAGATAAAGATGTGATTTCCATAGAAATAGAACATGTGAATGTAGATGCGCTTTTCGAATTGGAAAAACAAGGGAAAAAAGTGATTCCCAATGCGGAAATCATCAAAACCATCCAACAAAAAATTCTACAAAAAGAGTTTTATAAAAAACACAACATTCCAAGTCCTGATTTCGAAATTTTTGATGGAACTTCAGAAGAAATTAAGATTGAATTTCCTTTCGTTCAAAAACTCAATACTGGTGGTTATGATGGAAAAGGTGTGCAAATCATCAAAAATGCCGATGACTTAAAAAATCTTTGGACAGAAGATTCGGTTTTAGAAAATTTGGTGGATATCGACAAAGAACTTTCCATTATCATTGCCAAAAACGAAAATGGAGAAACCAAAACTTTTCCCGTAACAGAAATGGTGGCCGATGAAAAACTGAATTTGTTGGATTTCAATATTTGTCCTGCCGATATTTCATCAGAAGTTCAATCTCAAATTGATGCCATTGCAGAAAAATTTATTTCCGCAGCCAATTCTGCTGGACTTTTTGCTATCGAATTATTCCTTGATAAAAACGGAAAAGTTTGGGTAAATGAAACAGCGCCAAGATTACACAATTCTGGTCATCAAGCACAAGAAGGAAACGCGAATTCTCAATTTGAACAATTTTACAGAGTTTTGAAAAATGTACCATTGGCAGATACAGACGCTTTTGGATTTTCAGGAATGCTGAATTTGGTTGGAGAACAAAACTACAGCGGAAAAGTAAAATATGAAGGTTTAGAGGAGGTTTTAAAACTTCCAAAAACTTATGTTCATCTCTACGGAAAAACAGAAACCAAACCGGGTAGAAAAATGGGACACATCAATGTTTTAGCCAATTCCAGAGAAGAATTACTAGAAAAACTGAATCATATTAAAACTTTGGTAAGAGTGATTGCTTAAGTGGGAGAGTTTTAGAATGGGAGAATTGTAGAGTGGGAGAGTTTTAGAGTGGGAGAGTTGTAGAGTTTTAAAACTTTCGTCATTAATCTTGGGACTTCAGACTTCTAGCTTCCGACTTTTTAAACATTTCCTTTTTTAGGTTCATAATAAAGACTCCAGAAATAATAAGAATAGCCGCAAAAATAAATTTTGTGGTTATTTTTTCATCTAAAATCAGCCAACCTAAGAAAATGGCGATAATCGTATTCACGTAGTTCAGCATTGAAATTTGTGATGGATTTACCCTTTTTAGGGCATAAAGAAATGCATAATAAGTAATCACTGAACCAAAAACGCCCAAATAAACTACGTAAGCAAAAGATTCTGCACTCCATTTTTCGAAATCATAATTTTTAGTAAAAGCAAAGGCGAAAATAAGTTGCAGAATTCCAGCAAAAGCAAATTGATAGAATAAATTCAATAAAATATTATCAGAATGAATCGTTATTTTTTTGGTGAAAAGTGTTCCAGAAGCCCAACCTAAAATCCCAATGAATAAAACAATAAGTCCCAATCTATAATCAGGATTTAGCAATTCTTGTAAACCATCAGAAAAAATGAGCAAAACACCACTAAAACCTAGAATTAATCCTAAAACAGATTTCAGTTTAAATTGTTCTAAACCAATGAGAACACTTCCCAGAAATACAATAATCGGTGAAGTAGCAGTAAGAACAGAAGCAAGGCTGCTATTGATGTGTTTCTCTGCAATGGTTGTCATTCCGTTAGCAATGATAATCATGAGCGTAGAAAGAATGATTTGAGTTTTCAGATTTTTCAAACCAATCCATTTCAGTTGTTTTTTATAGACCAAAAAACATAACAATAAAAGTGCAGCAATGCTTTGTCTGATTCCGGTAACAAACCAAGGTGGTATGGTTTCTACAGCAACTCTAATTCCTAAATATGTAGTTCCCCAAACTATTGCAACCGTGATAATGGCTAAAATAAGTTTGAAATCTTTTTCTGTGTTCATAATGATTTTCGCGGTACGAAGATATTTAATTCTGAACAAAGAGTCTTTCTAAATTTTTAATTTTATGAAAAAAACTTAATCTTTCACCAAAATTTTTTCATCGCAATGGCGCAAATCTAAATTTTTAAATCTTTATGCTTTTAAGACGCAACTTTTAACTTCGTTAAAATTGAAAATCTTTGATTTTCTTGCGTCTTAAAAACGTTTTTGCTGGTAAAGTGAATTAGCGTCTTTGCGTTTTATCTTATTCACAATTTCTTTGTATTAAGCATTGATAATAATAGAAGCATTCTCTTCAAAAGGAAACGTATTTTTTTCTATCTTTGAAGGAGTAAAAATGTAAAAATGGTTTCAATTATCATGGGCAGTCAGAGCGATTTGCCAATTATGCAACAAGCTGCTGATTTTCTTAAATCTCTAGAAATTCCTTACGAACTCACCGTAGTTTCTGCGCACAGAACGCCAGAGCGCATGTTCGATTTTGCAAAATCTGCCAAAAACAGAGGCGTAAAAGTCATCATTGCAGGAGCAGGAGGTGCTGCACATTTACCAGGAATGGTGGCGAGTTGTACTACTTTACCAGTGATTGGTGTGCCTATTTTGTCGTCTAATTCTATTGATGGTTGGGATTCTGTTTTGTCTATTTTGCAAATGCCTTCAGGAATTCCTGTGGCTACAGTTGCTTTGAATGGGGCTAACAATGCTGGGATTTTGGCTGCTAAAATTTTAGGAAGTTCAGACGAAGAAATTTCTACAAAATTGGAAATTTATCAATTGAGCCTGAAAGAAAAAGTGCTTTCTACCATCGAAGAAATCAAAAAAGAACATCCGAATCAATTTGATTAACATTATGGAAAATCTTAAATATGACACATTTTACAGGAGATTTTTTGCTAGAATAATAGATTATTTTTTTGTTATTCTAGTTTTGAAGATTTTTACAATATTTATTCCAGAGACTCAATACACAATAGTAGGATTTGATGTTGCGCACGGAATTAAAGAAATTCCTAATCCTATGAGAGATTTTTGGATTCATTATTCTGAAGCAGTTAAAAGTTTAGTTTTAATTATTTATTTTGTATTGTTTCATTATTTTGGAGGACAGACAATTGGAAAAATGATAGTTTCTGTTAAAGTATTGAGTTTTAATGAAGAAAATAAAATCTCTTTTTATCAAGCACTTTTGAGAAATTTAGTAGATATTATTTTTTTAATTTTAATTCTTTTTGTCTCAAATGAATATATAACAGGAGGTTTAGGGGTGTCTTGGTTAGTAGTTAATTTAATTCAAATTTTCTCTAATAAAAAGTATAGAACAATTGAAGATTTAATTGCAAATACCGTTGTAGTGAGAATTTTTTCTGAAAAAGCTATTGTTGAAGAAGCGAATCAATCAGAATAAGAAAAATATATTTTTGGCTTTTGTCTATAATTACTATTTGTAAAATTTTGATTTTTTGATTCCTACGGAAATCGAAGATTCGACGAAGTCAATGACAAAGAAGTTTGAAGAAAATTGTTTAAAAAAATCTGTGCAAATCTGCGTAATCTGCGGTAAACAAATTTATTTTTTTGATGAAAGACAAATAAACTTCTAAAAAATCTGTGTAAATCTGCGTAATCTGTGGGAAATAAATCTAATCTAACCACAAAACAGCCGCTTCAAATTCTCTTCGCCAATACATTTCGTTGTGTTTTCCGTCTTCGTCTATTTTTAGGAAAATATTTTTAGATTTCACGTTTTTAGATTTAAGATTTTCGATGACGCGTTTAGTTTGAACTTCCATGTCTTCATCTTCGTGCTTTCCTTGAACAAAATAATATTTCTGATGCTTTAAATTGACTTTAGAATGGCTAATAAATGCATTCAAATCTTCGGCATTAAACCAAAAAGCAGACGAAAAAGCCAATACTTTCCCGAAAGTTTCAGGATATTTCACCGCGGCATAAACAGAAATCAGCGCTCCGAGTGAACTTCCACCAATCGTGGTGTGTTTTTTACCCGTTTTTGTTCTATAATTTTTATCGATATAAGGTTTCAATGTTTCCACGATGAATTTTACATAGTTTTCGCCATTTCCACCGCCGTATTTTGCATTTTTGAAGGGAGAAAGTTCTTCAATTCGTTTTTCGCCACCGTTATCTATTCCTACAACAATTACAGATTTTCCGGTTTTTTCAAAAATTTTGTTCAGTGTTTCATCTGCTTGCCATTCACCAGCGTAAGAAGTAGCGTCGTCAAAGAGATTTTGCGCATCTTGAAGATACATCACTTCATATTTTTTGCGAGAAGTTTCGTAATCTTTAGGCAAATAAATCCAAATTCTTCGTGTGGTTTTAAGTTGAGGAACGTCGAAATTTTCAGAAATAATCTTCACATTTTCTGTCGCCGTACTTTTCTTTTCTTGACTCCATAAAAAAGTACAACTGAGGATAAACAGAAAGCGAAAGAGATTTTTCATGACGAATTATTTTAAGATGCCTCGGATTTTGTTGGCGTTTTTGATGAGTTCTTCCAGAAGTTCAAAATTCTCTTTTTCTAGAGCAGATTTGAATTTTCTGAGCTGTGTAATGTGTTCATTCAGTACGTCTAACACATTTTCTTTGTTTTGTTTGAAGATAGGAACCCACATTTCTGGATGCGATTTTGCCAAACGAACCGTACTCGAAAAACCAGAACTCGCCAGTTGGAAAATGGTATCTTCTTCTCGTTCTTTTTCTAAAACCGTGTTTGCCAAAGCGTAAGAAGTGATGTGAGAAATGTGAGAAATGTACGCAGTGTGAACGTCATGAGCATCTGAATTCATATAAATCAGGTGCATTTCTAGGTTTTTGGCGATATTTTCTACCAATGCTAATGCGTCTTGGTCAGAATCTTCACGGTCGCAAATTACAGCAGCTCTTCCTGCGAAACTTTCTTTTTGAGCGGCTTTAGGTCCAGAATTTTCGGTTCCCCACATTGGGTGAAATGCTACAAATCTTTTTCGGTTCGGATGATTTTTGATGGCTTCTACAATTCCAGATTTGGTAGAACCAGTATCCATTACCGTTTGTTTATCGGTGATTAAATCTAGAACTTGTGGTAAAATTTTAACCGTAGCATCTACAGGAATTGCGGTAATGATAAGGTCTGCGTTTTTAATACCGTTTTCAAAATCTTCGAAACGGTCTATAATTCCAAGTTCTTGGGCTTCTTGAAGGTGAGTTTCTGATTTGTCAATTCCTATAAATTCTGCTCCGAAATTTTTTTCGCGGAGCTTTAGGGCGATAGAACCACCAATTAAACCTACACCAATAATAGCAATCTTCATTTTGAAATTAATTTTTTAGAGTTCTTTTTCCTTTTGTTTGATTTGATTAGAAATATTCAGAATATTAATAAAATTGGGAATCAACGTAGCCACTGCTACTGCTATAAAGGTTGCAAAAGATTTTCCGTTGTAATACATCATGCTGAGTACAATAATCCAAAGAATAACCAATCCTAAAAAGATTCCTAAGAAAACTTTTTGTAATTTTTTTAATTGGGGAACACTCAGGTCTGTGTATTTTTTCTTTTGCATAAGTTGTTATTTTAGTTTTTTAAGACTGATGAAATGAGCATTTTCTTTGCATTTTTCAAAAGTAATTTCATACTTAGGATTTCCTTCTGGCGCTGTAAGTAAATAACTTGGACAAGGTTTTTTCTGTGCATCACTTTTATCAAAGTTAATTTCTCCATTAGTAATAATGCTGTCTTTCAGAAATTTTTCGTCGATTTTCATGGTTTTCATTTCTGCTTGAAAAGTTTCAGAATAGGTAAAATCTTTCGATAAAGTTTCGGCAATTACTCTAGAATTGGGAAGATAACCGCTACAACTTACCCCTTTTTTGTTCAAAATAAAGAATACAATTAGTAATCCTGGAATTAACCCGATGAAAAAGAATTTCAGTTTTCTCATTGAATATGATGTAAAAAGTAAGTTGAAAATTTAAAAAATTAAAAGGTTGATGTCGTGATAAGTAAGGTCGAATTTGTCGCAAATCACTTTTTTGGTATGTCTGCCTTTATACATGTAAAGCGATTGTTTCATTTCGTTTCTTTTCAAAAGCATATTTTCGAAACCACCTTCTTCGTCATAGTTCAGGAGATAACTTAGGAAGAAATTAGAAATAGCTTTCGTAGTGGTTCTCGGCATTCTAGAAGATAAATTAGGCAATCCACAATGAAGAACTTCGTGTTTAATGATAACAGGATTTTCGTGAGTGGTTACTTCTGTAGTTTCTATACAGCCGCCGTAATCTATGGTCAAATCTATAATTACAGAGCCTTTTTTCATGGCTTTTACCATGTCTTCTGTCACTACATAAGGCATATTGAGTCTAGGTAATGCACCAATTACTACATCAGCTCTTCTCAATGCTTTTTTTAATTCTTTTGGGTCTATAATTGAAGTTGGGACTCTACTGTCTATTAGTGTATGTAATCTTCTTAATTTAGATAAAGAATTGTCAAAAACTCTTACACTTGCCCCTAAACCGATGGCTGCTTTCGTCGCAAATTCTCCTACAATTCCAGCTCCTAGAACTACTACTTCTGTAGGACGAACTCCGGTAATTCCACCGAGCATTAAACCATTTGATTTAGCCAATAATTCTGAAGCGTACAAAATGGAAATTCCACCTGCGATTTCGCCAATGAGTCTGATAAGTGACAATTGGCGGTATTCGTCCATAATGAATTCAAAAGCGATGGCATTTACCTTTTTTTCTGCTAATTTTTTAAAATAATCTTTGTCTCTTAAGTTAATTTGAAGTGCAGAAACCAAATAAGCATTTGGTTTTAGAAATTCCATTTCTTCTTCGGTTGGTGGATTGATTTTAAGAACCAAATCTTGTCCGTACACTTCTGCTTGACTGGTTGTAATCTGAGCTCCTGCTTCAGAAAACTGTAAATCTGTAAAGAACGAACCTTCACCAGCGCCAGCTTCTAAAATAATATCATGACCATGTTCTACCAAAACTTGTACTGCATCTGGCGTAATACACAGTCTTTTTTCGTGTAAACAGGTTTCTTTTGGAATACCAATGCTAAATTTTTTCCCTTTTTTGAGAACCTCTAATTTTTCCTCTTTAGGAATGAGTTGTTCTTCAGTAAAAGGTGTAAATATGGTAGAACTCATTGTTTTAAATTTTAATCTACAAAGATAGCGAAAAATGGGATAGGTAAAACCTTAGAAATCATGGATTCTTTCTAAGAAAAATTTTAGTGGAAAACAATTTCTCTATAATCACCATAATTGGTAATTGTCATTTCATGATGAGGTAAATCTGCCAATTCTTCTTCGTAGATTTCTGGCCATTCTATAATGCAGAGAAAAGCATTGTCTAGATATTCTTCAATCCCAAAATCATAGGCTTCTTCTATTTTTTTGAGTCGATAAAGATCAAAATGAAAAACTTTTCCTTTCGGTGAATGGTATTCATTTACAATAGCGTAAGTAGGCGAAGAAACTTCGTCTGTGCTTCCTAAACTTTTCATCAAAAACTGAGAAAATGTTGTTTTGCCAGCACCTAAGTTTCCTTTGAGCAAAAGGATATTGTGTTTTAAATTGGGCAAAATTTCATCTACTACTTTTTGCCAATCTTCAATTTTTTCTATTTGGAATGTTTGAGACATGTTTTTTGAAAATTTTTTCAAAAATACGGAATTGTTATGGTGTAAAAAAGCGGAAAAAATCAATTGATTTTTTCCGCTCCATGCCTAAGTATAAATAAACTATGAAAAAACTACTTAGGTTCTAAAATACTGATAGGTATAATGATTTCTTCTAGTGAAATTCCGCCATGTTGATAGGTGTCTTTGTAATAATTCACAAAGTGGTTGTAATTTTTGGGATAAGCCAAAAAGATGTTGTTTTTCGCAAAAATATACTTGCTGCTGAGATTTCCTTTGGGTAAAAATAATTTTTCTGGATTCGTAATTGCCCAAACATCTTTTTCGTCATAAGTGAGAGATTTTCCTGTTTTATAACGAATGTTGGTGCTGGTTTCTCTATCGCCTACAACTTGCGAAGGTTTTTTTACATAAACCATTCCGTGGTCAGTTGTAATCACCAGTTTGAAACCTTGTTCCGCTGCGAGTTTGATGATTTTTAAAATTGAAGAATTTTCAAACCAATTTACGGTAAGACTTCTGAAAGTTTTGTCATCTCTAATCAATTGGTCTACAATGTGATTATCCGTTTTAGCATGCGAAAGAATATCGATGAAATTATAGACAATCACCAATAAATCATTGTTTTTATGTTGGTTAAAATCATCTAAAATCTTGCGCTCAAAATCTGCATTCAGAACTTTCAAATATTTCATGGACTTGTTTTGGAGTCCAATTCTTTTCATTTGGTCTTCTAAAAATTCGCGTTCATGCTCGTTTTTATTGCCTTCTTCATTGTCATTAAACCATTTATCTGGAAAACGTTTTTCGATTTCCGAAGGCATTAAACCTGCAAAAAATGAATTTCTGGCGTATTGAGTGGCAGTGGGTAAAATACTGAAATATTCGTCTTCTGAAACCTTGTTGTAAAACCTTGCGAAAAGCGGTTCTATCACTTTCCATTGGTCATATCTCAAATTGTCAACCATCAGAAGTAAAACTTTGTCTTTCTCTAAAACGGGTTTTACTTTTTCCTTAAAAGCAGTGTGAGACATGATGGGTTTTTCGGTGCTGTGAAGCCATTCTTCGTAATTTTTTTCTATAAATTTAGAAAACTGAATGTTGGCTTCTTCTTTTTGAGATTGTAATAAATCTGCAAACTCATTGTCAAAAACTTTATCGAATTTGATTTCCCAATTCAAGATTTTCTTATAATATTCTGCCCATTCTTGGTAAGTATTTACATAGCTGAGTTCCATCGAAAGGTTACGAAAACCTTGTTGATATTCTAACTTGGTTTTTTGCTCTACCAAATCGTCTTCTTGAAGATTTTTCTTCAGCGAAAGCAAAACCTGATTAGGATTTACAGGTTTTAGAATATAATCAGAAATTTGTGAACCGATGGCTTGTTCCATGATGTGTTCTTCTTCGTTTTTGGTTACCATCACGATTTTTATAGAAGAATCTAAATCCTTAAGCATGGGAATGGCTTCCAGGCCAGAAATTCCGGGCATGTTTTCGTCTAAAAGTGCGAGTTGAAATTTTTCGTTTTCTATTAATTCTAGCGCTTCGTTCACATTGTTAACTGGCGTTACGTTATAGCCTTTGTTTTCTAGAAAAACGATATGTGGTTTGAGTAAATCTACTTCATCATCAATCCAAATTATTTTTGACATAAATTATTTTTTAGGTTAAGATATAGGTTGAGGTAAAGGATAAGGTTAAGAAGTTTCATCTTACATCTTTTGACTTCCTGCTCCAAATTATCTCTCCCAAAAATACGCCAAAACTGTCTTAAATATTGTATAAAATAATTGGAATATGGTTAAAAATCTGTTAAACTGAAAATGAGTCTTGAGTTTATTGATATAGCTGAGGTTCTTTTATGCCTTGAGAAATTAAAACTGTTTTATTCATTTCAAAATGAGCTTTTGTCCTTTCATTTAAGTATTTTTTTAAAGGTTCTAGCTCATATTTTTTTCTTCGTTCATCTACATTTATGCTGTCTTCTAATCCGTATTTTGGTGTAGCTTGTCCCAATTTATTATAGCTGCATTGAGTTCCAAAATATTGTTTTTGTTTTTTATTAGCCCTTATTCTATCAAATAGATAAGCGTAATTAGATTTGTGAGCATTATTTTTGTCAACTTCCTTTTTCATCATTTTCAAAACTTTTTTCTGAAAATCTGGAAAATTGTCAGAATGCTGAACGATTAACCAAAAATGGTTAGAACCTTCTTCTCCAACTTTATCAAACCCAAGAAAACCATATTTTTTGATGTAGTTATCAATCTTTTCTTTGTTTACTTTATTGATGCTATCTCTATCAGTAAAGAATTTTTCAGTGTTAGTTATGTACGAACCAAAAGGAATTCCAGCATATTTTTGGTCAATTTCTATCATTTCAGAAAGTTCTTTTTTAATGTTTTCTTTTTCAGATTCAGATATTTTCTTTTTTGAAACGCATGAACTCACCAATATTATACTAAAAATGAAAATTAAGTTTCTCATGATGTTTTTTTTCAAAAATATGAAATAGAGACGAATAAAACCATTTTAGCTCAAATTTTATCTCTAAAACAAAGAAAGAACTTTGCTTTTATGAAAACAGTCTTTCAAAGCATCAACAACTCAATTTTAAGCACCCCAAATTTTAGAATTTTGACCGTTAACTAAAAAACAAACCTCTCTAAAATTGCTTCTAAAGAGGTCAAAATTTTATGTTTTTGAAATAGTATTTCTAAAAATGGGAGTTGTGCAACAGTGTGCAACAGTTACCAATGTTAGCTGTAGTGTTTTTAATTTTACTGTTTTGTCAATATAATATTCTGTGGAAGTATGATTTCCCAATCATAATCTGGTTGGTTGCCTATTACTAGCTTTATACCCGGTGGATTCTTTAAAGAAACCAATTTAATTTGTGTAGCATTAATATATTCTATTTCAAAATTCACACTTTTATTTTTTGAAAGGTGAGATATTGTCCCATTAAGTTCATTATAGTTTGTTGAAATCGTACCCAAACTAAGAATTGTTGATTTTTTATCATTAAAATTTGTACTTTGAAAGCTCATAGAGCTTTCAAAAATTTCATTTCCATTATTGTATTGATGAAAACCATAAATAATATCTGCAGTCACATTTTTATTAATCGGCGGGAGTGTAATATTTTGTTTTTTTAATACAATGGTAAAGCTTTTATTCCCACTTTGCCATTTCCATGTTCCTATGAATTTATCAAGGTTAGGATTAGGGTTAACTGCTCCAGGAGTGAAATTAAGTTCTTGTGCCATACAAGTATTTGATATAAACAATTGGATTGTTAAAAAAGCTAAAATTTTAAATAGTATATTTTTCATGATTTTAAAGTTTAATTATTACAGTTAATAGGAACAATTGTACCATTGTTGTTTTTAGTAAGCAAAGACCAATTGTTCATTTCGTTATCGCCTTTCATTAATTGGAGACCTGTATCAAAAAGTTGTAAAAAATTAACTAAGTTTTTTTCGTTTTCTGTAGCTGTATTTTTGTAGTTTACCCTTTGGTCATAAATATTATTAAAGAATTCACCAGTACTTTTATCATACACCCCATTTATAAAAAACTGCGAAGCGAAGTTGGCAAATTTGCTTGGATCATCAATTACCATATAGTATTGGTTTCCTTGTGGGCTGCCGTAAGGTGTCACTACTCCAGCTATAAAAGTATTTACATCTTTAATTGCGTTATGTTGAATCATTGTACATAAGGTAATAAAATCATCAAATGAAAATGTAGAAAGAATTTGGGAAGCTTGATAATGAGAGTGTATAAATGCAGCAAATTTATCACCGGCATTAAATTGAACTCTTACTCCAGCTTCTCCAACAGGTCCTGTTCCGTAAATGTCGTTTTGGATGTTCCCACTATTATCTTGCCAAAGAAAATAAGCATGCTCTTTATTATCATTAGTTTTAGTTTTAAGATTTTTCATACTATTTTTAGTTACAGAATCTTTACCAACAGCCTGTATTTTTTCACAAGGTTGTGGTTCAGTTGGTTGTTCATCAATGGGATAGGTGTATCCGCCGCCGACAGGTGGAGTTCCGCTTCCTCCAGTGCAGTCTCCAGAAGGATCAAGACAGGTTGAAGGGATTTCAAAACCAGTTTGGACACAAGTTGTTGTATAATATGATTGAGTATATAAAACCTCACCTGTAACGGTGTCTGTCCATGTCCAAATTACTTCTCTTGTTATACAGGTCATTCCTCTGGCTAATTGAGAATTTGTATTTTGAAATTTTGGTTTTAGATGATCTCTGTCTTTGAAAATTAGAGCTTGAAAGAATTTTATAGAAGATGCATCATCCGTTTTTCTACGGAAATATATTGTATTGTCAATTCTTTTGACAAACATGACGTGTTCTACTTTATTATTTTTAATGATGGGAACTTCGAGAAAGCTTTCGTCAAATTTGTCAAAAGTCATTGCATAATTCCAATAAACGTTTCCCTATTTGTTAGAGAAATAAGAGTTGTCTAGGTTTTCATTAAAAATTTTCTGTACATTTTTAATAAATATTTCATCTTCTTTCCAAAAGCTTTTATTAACATATTCTTTAGTTAACAATTCTTGTTTTTGAAATGTTGTTACTTCATCTTCAGAACGACATGAAAATAAAAATAAAAAAGTAAGGAATGATACTTTCAAACATGATAATAGTATTTTTTTCGTCATAAGTGTTTTTTGATTTAACGTTAATTTAATATGCACTTTTGTGATAACATTACAGCTAACGGTTCGGCGGATTTGCGAAGTTCCGAGAAGGAAGCTTACTTCCGTTCTTGGGATTTTGCACACCACCAAATATACAAAAGTATTTTTGATGCTCAAAAGCTTATTAAAAAACCTTAACCCTATCCAAAGCAATGTCAAAGGAAAGTCAAAGGAATGTATAAGGAAAGGGTAGTTAATGTCTGCTTGCACTTTACTTGCAGGACATAGGCAAGATACTTGCTTCTTATGATACCCAGAACTTTATATGGCGTTTTGAAGAAAACAAATAAGGGTTTGAGTTGAATCAAGTGGCAGTCAAACTCGAGTTTTGTTCGCAAAAAGTACCCTTTTTCCGAAGCTGATTCGAACTTGATTCGAACAAGACTCGAACAAATGTCTCAAAAAAGACAAAAAAAGGCGAAATAATTAAGCTAATTGATGCGTAATAATAGTGTAAACTTTCATCGTGAGAACTCTAAGTTTTATAACCAAAAAAACTTATTTTATTTTTTGTCACAGAAGAAGTCGTAAAGCATGAGATGAATTAAAAATCTGTTAAACTAAATTTCCGTAAATTTGAAGAATCATTTATCAATCATCATTTATCTATTCAAATGAGCACCAATAAACTCAAAATTATCAACGACCCAGTTCATGGTTTTATAAAAATTCCTTACGAAATTTTGTATGATGTGTTAGAGCATCGTTATTTTCAGAGATTGCGCAGAATTTCTCAGACAGGATTATTGAGTTTGGTCTTTCCGGGAGCTACCCATACCAGATTTCATCATGCTTTAGGCGCAATGCACTTGATGTTTACAGCGCTAGAAACTTTGAAACTGAAAAATGTAAAAATTTCAGACGAAGAAGAAAAAGCGGCGCTTCTCGCTATTTTATTGCACGATGTAGGTCATGGTCCGTATTCTCACGCTTTAGAAAGTCTTTTGATGGAAGATTGGCATCACGAGAAACTTTCGATTTTATTGATGAAAAAATTGAATGATGAGTTTAATGGTGAATTAGATTTGGCGATAGAAATGTTTCAAGGAAAATACCATCGTAAATTCTTTAACCAATTGATTACTTCGCAGTTAGATGTAGATAGGTTAGATTATTTGAAGCGAGACAGTTTCTTTACGGGAGTTTCAGAAGGAAGTGTGAACACGCAGAGAATTATTTCGATGATGAATGTAAAAGATGATGAACTTCTGATTGATGAAAAAGGGGTTTATTCCATTGAAAATTTCCTTACTGCAAGAATGTTTATGTATTGGCAAGTTTACTATCATAAAACTTCGGCTTTGGCAGAACATCTTTTGGTGAAAATCTTGAGCAGAGCAAAACAGCTCATTTCTGAAGGAAAACAAGTGGAAGCTTACGGAAATTTAAAATATTTCTTGTACAAAACTGATTTCGAAAAAGCGACAGAAGAAGATGTGAATCGTTTTACACAACTGGATGATACAGATGTACTGAGCGCGATAAAAACTTGGCAAAATGCGGATGATTTTGTGTTGAGTTATTTCTGTAAAGCGGTGGTTCAGAGAAAATTCCCAAAAACGGTATTTTCTTCTCAAAAATTTGAAGAATCAGAAATTTTAGAAAAAATAGAACGAGCTAATCAGAAATTTGGCATCGAAAATGGAGACCAATTGGTGGAACAAATCAGCAGAACTTTGCTTCCTTATGATAATCAAAAACAACCGATTTTTTTGCTCAAAAGAGACGGAAGAAAGATAAAGTTGGAAGACGCAGAAACTCAAATTCTATCAGCGCATATCAACCAACCAACCACCAAAAACATTCTGTTTTTCCCGAGAGAAATTTAAGTTTTCAAAAAACTAAAAATTGTATGAGTGTAATAAGATTTTCGTATCTTTGCACGATATGGAATTTACTGCAGCTCAAATTGCAAGTTTTATCAATGGAAAAATCTTGGGAGACGAAAATGCCTCAATTACAGGTGTTTCGCCCATAGAGAATGCGCAAAATGGTCAACTCTCTTTTGTTTCTCAAGAAAAATTTGCAGAATTTATTTCACTTTCAGAAGCCTCTGTGATCATTGTTTCTGAAAAATTTGTTAAAGAAGAAAACTATAAACCTACACTTATTGTAGTAGAAGACGCTTATTTGGCTTTTCAGGTTTTAATGAATCTCTATCAACAGATGAGAGAAGAAAAAAAATCAGGAATTGAACAGCCTTCTACTATTGCAGACAGTGCAACAATAGGAGAGAATGTCTACGTCGGTGCCCATTCTTATATCTCAGATAAATCAAAAATCGGTAACGGAACACAGATTTTTCCTCAAGTTTACATCGGGAAAAATGTAAAAATTGGCGAAAACTCTATTATTTATAGCGGTGCTAGAATTTATGATTACTGTGTGATTGGCGATAATTGCATCATCCATTCTAATACAGTGGTAGGAAGTGATGGTTTCGGTTTCCAACCTACAAAAGATGGCTATCAAAAAATCCCACAATTAGGGAATGTAGTTATAGAAAATAATGTAGAAATAGGTTCTAATTGCAGTATAGACAGAGGAACTATCGGTTCTACTGTTATTGGCGAAGGAACCAAAATAGATAATCTAATTCAGATTGCTCATAACGTGAAAATTGGTAAAAATAACGTTATCGCAGCACAAGCTGGTATTGCTGGTTCTACCGTTATAGGAGATTGGAATATGATTGGCGGACAAACTGGTGTTGCTGGTCATCTCAAAATAGGTAACCAGATTAGAGTACAAGCTCAGAGCGGAATAAATAGAGATGTACAAGACGGTGAAACACTCTTCGGAACACCTGCTTTCAACGCTGGTGATTACAGAAGAAGCTATGTGCTTTTCAGAAAATTCCCTGAAATTGTTGAACGAATAAATAATCTAGAAAAAAACTCAAAAGAAAATACTAATGAGTGAAAAACAGAAGACTTTAGGTAAAGAAGTATCACTTTCTGGGATTGGACTTCACACAGGAAGACAAGTAAACCTTACCATGAAACCTGCTAAAGAAAATACAGGTTTTGTATTTGTAAGAACAGACTTAGAAGGTCATCCTCAAGTGGAAGCAGATGTAAATTATGTAACGACTACAGAAAGAGGTACTACGTTAGAAAAATTAGGTGTTAAAATCCATACTTGCGAACATTTATTAGCTGCTTTAGTAGGAATGGATATTGATAATGCTATCTTAGAAATGAACAGTGCAGAACCACCAATTATGGATGGTTCTTCTAAATTTTTCGTAGAAGCAATAGAAGAAGCTGGAGTGGTAGAACAAGAGCAAAATAGAGAATATTTAGTCATCAAAGAAGTGATGAACTATGTAGATCCTAATACTGGCTCAGAAATTACCATTATTCCTTCTGAAAATTACGAAATTACTACAATGGTAGATTTCGGGACTAAAATTTTAGGAACTCAGAATGCTTCTCTTAAAAATATTACAGATTTTAAAAAAGAAATATCTTCGGCGAGAACTTTCAGTTTCTTGCACGAATTAGAAATGCTTTTAGACAGTGGTCTTATTAAAGGGGGAGATATTTCTAACGCTATTGTTTACGTAGACAAAGAATTAACTCCAGAAACCGCTGAAAAACTTAAAAAAGCTTTCGGTAAAGAAGAAGTTACGATTAGACCTAATGGTATTTTAGATAATCTTACCCTTAATTATCCTAATGAAGCAGCTCGTCATAAATTGCTAGATGTAATCGGCGATTTAGCGTTAACAGGTGTAAAAATTAAAGGAAAAGTAATTGCTACTAAGCCTGGACATTTCGTGAATACACAATTTGCGAAAAAACTGAATAGACAGTGGAAATTACAAAAAAAGAAAAACGTGCCAGATTTTGATTTAAAAGCAGAACCTGTTTTTGATATTAACGGGATTATGCGTCTTTTACCGCATAGACCACCATTTTTATTGATTGATAAAATTTTAGAATTATCAGATTCTCATGTGGTAGGTCTTAAAAATGTTTCGATGAATGAACCTTTCTTTGTAGGTCATTTTCCTAAAGAACCAGTAATGCCTGGTGTTTTACAAATCGAAGCGATGGCTCAAGCTGGAGGTATTTTAGTCTTGGCAAATGTTCCAGACCCAGAAAATTATTCCACTTATTTTGTTAAAATAGATAAGGTAAAGTTCAAGAAAAAAGTAATTCCTGGAGATACTCTTATTTTTAAAATAGAACTAATAGAACCTATAAGAAGAGGCATTGTTCATATGCAAGGTTACGGTTACGTAGGAGACAGCGTAGTAGTAGAAGCAGAATTGATGGCTCAAGTTGCTAAAACCAAATTAGACTCATGATTCATCAATTAGCCGCTGTAGACAGACGTGCCAAAATTGGCAAAGATGTTACCATAGAACCTTTTACCACCATTGCTGCAGATGTAGAAATAGGAGAAGGAACTTGGATTGGTCCCAATGTTACCATTATGGATGGTGCAAGAATTGGTAAAAACTGTAGAATTTTTCCTGGAACGGTAATTTCTGCAATTCCACAAGATTTGAAATTTGATGGTGAACAAACATTGACCATTATTGGAGATAATACTACCATCAGAGAATGTGTAACCATCAACAGAGGCACCAAAGCATTAGGCTATACCAAAGTAGGGAATGATTGTCTTATCATGGCTACTTCTCACATTGCTCACGACTGTGTTTTAGGAAACCATGTCATCATTGTAAACGGTTGCGGAATAGCTGGACACGTAGAAATAGGAGATTTCACTGTAATGGGAGGTCTTTCTGCGGTGCACCAGTTTGGTAAAATCGGGAAACACGTGATGATTTCTGGAGGAACACTCGTAAGAAAAGATATTCCACCTTATGTAAAAGTAGCGAGAGAACCTATGTCTTATGCAGGAATTAATTCTGTGGGATTAAGAAGAAGAGGTTTCAGTAATGATAGAATTTTCGAAATTCAAAAAATCTACAAATATCTTTTTCAATCTAAAATGAATGTTTCTCAAGCAACAAGATTCATCGAAAACGAAATGCCACCTACGGAAGAAAGAGACGAGATTTTAGAATTTATTAAAAATTCACCTCGTGGAATCGTAAAAGGATACGGGACAGGAAAAGAATAAAAACATATTTTAAAAAATAATAAATATTAATGGCAACAAGTAATGATATTAAAAAAGGTCTTTGTATAGAATTCAGCAATGACATTTATAAAGTAATCGAATTTTTACACGTAAAACCAGGAAAAGGTCCTGCTTTCGTAAGAACTAAACTTAAATCTGTAACCAATGGAAAAGTAATTGATAATACTTTTTCTGCAGGTCATAAAATTGATGAGGTAAAAGTAATTACTCGTAAATTTCAATACTTATATGATGATGAGAATGGTTTCCACTTCATGAATAACGAAGATTTCTCTCAAATGTATTTGAACAAAGAAATGATTGAAAACGCTCAATTCATGAAAGCTGGGGAAGAAGTAACCATCATTATGAAAGAAGCAGATGAAACTCCACTTTCAGCGGAAATTCCACCAACTGTTTACCTAGAAGTAATAGAAGCAGATCCAGGTGTAAAAGGAAACACTGCAACGAATGCACTTAAAAACGCCATCGTAGAAACTGGCGCTAGAGTTTTGGTTCCACTTTTCATTGAAGCTGGTGACAAAATTAAAGTAAACACAGAAGACGGTTCTTACCTAGAAAGAGTAAAATAATTTGAGAAATGGGAAACGAGTTGCGAGTTTTTCTCGTATCTCGTATCTCGCATCTCGTATCTCTATAAAATATGACTTTCAAATCTCCACAAACCCTTAAAACCATTGCCGAACTCATCGGTGCGAAATATGTAGGCGACGAAAATTTTCAAATTTTTGGAACCAATGAAATTCATCGCGTAAAAAAAGGAGAAATAGTCTTTGTCAATCATCCTAAATATTATGATAAAGCGCTTCATTCCGAAGCTACCATCATTTTGATAGACAAAGAAGTAGCTTGTCCAGAAGGAAAAGCACTTTTAGTTTCTGATGATCCTTTCAGAGACTTCAATAAAATCAATGAACATTTTACCGGTATTCAAACTTTTGAAACTACTGGGAACAATCTTTCTATTGGCGAAAATTGTAGAATTCACCCTTCTGTAATCATCGGAAATGATGTGAAAATTGGGGATAATTGTATGATTTTCCCGAATGTAGTGATAGGTGACAGAACGGTCATTGGCAATAATTGTATCATTCAGGCAGGAACTGTTTTAGGTGGCGATGCTTTCTATTACAACAAAAATGCTGAAGGTTACAGAAAAATGCTTTCCGTAGGAAATGTGATTTTAGAAGACGATGTAGAAATCGGGGTAAACTGCTGTATAGACCGTGGTGTTACAGATTCTACCATTATCAAAAAAGGCTCAAAACTTGATAATTTAATCCAAATAGGTCACGATACTGTACTTGGCGAAAGAACTTTAGTAGCTTCTGGAGCGATGATTGCAGGTTGTTGTATCATAGAAGATGATGTACAAGTTTGGGGACAAGTTGGCATGGCTTCTGGCAAAAGAGTAGGAAAAGGAGCGGTGCTTTTAGGTAAAACTGGAGTGAACAGAGACTTAGAAGGAGGCAAAACTTATTTCGGTAGCTTAGCCGAAGAATTTAGAGAATATCTAAAAAAAGAAGTCAAATTAAAAAATTTATAGGTCTTTACTTTGTGTGAAATCATAAAAATAGTATTTTTACAAAAATTAAAAAATAAATCATGTCAGTATTAGTAAATAAAGATTCAAAGGTAATCGTACAAGGATTTACAGGAAACGAAGGAACTTTCCACGCAACTCAAATGATTGAATACGGAACCAACGTAGTAGGTGGTGTAACTCCAGGAAAAGGAGGAACTGAACATCTTGGTAAGCCAGTTTTCAACACCGTTGCAGACGCAGTTGCTAAAGCAGGAGCTAATGTTTCTATTATTTTTGTACCACCTGCATTTGCTGCAGATGCTGTAATGGAAGCTGCAGAAGCTGGAATTAAAGTAATCGTTTGTATTACTGAAGGAATTCCGGTAGCTGATATGGTAAAAGTAAAAGAATATATTAAAGATAAAGGTGCTAGATTAATCGGTCCAAACTGCCCAGGAATTATCACCTCAGACGAAGCTAAAATCGGTATTATGCCAGGTTTCGTTTTCAAAAAAGGTAGAGTAGGTATTGTTTCAAAATCTGGTACTTTAACTTACGAAGCTGCAGACCAAGTGGTAAGAGCTGGTTTTGGTGTTTCTACAGCAATTGGTATTGGTGGTGACCCAATCATCGGAACAACTACTAAAGAAGCTTTAGAATTATTCATCAACGACCCAGAAACTGATGCAGTAGTGATGATTGGTGAAATTGGTGGTTCATTAGAAGCTGAAGCAGCAAGATGGTACAGAGATTCTGGTTCTAAAAAACCAGTAGTAGGTTTCATCGCTGGTCAAACTGCTCCTAAAGGTAGAACAATGGGACACGCTGGTGCAATCGTAGGTGGTGCAGAAGATACTGCTCAAGCAAAAATGCAAATCATGGAAGAATGCGGAATCAACGTTGTAGCTTCTCCAGCTGATATCGGTAAAACTATTGCTAAAGTATTAGGATAAATTTTACTAAATACATTATAAAAAAGCTTCACAATTTTAGTTGTGAAGCTTTTTATTTTAATTAACCGTTGGAAATTATTGATGGCTATTTAAGGAAATTTTTATGTGGTTTTTCATTTTACTCATGCATATAGTTTTCTAAAATTCACTAATTTTGAAAATAAAACATTTGATATGCAATCATCCATCCTTCAATTTCTTAGAAATTTAGAAAAGAATAACAATAGAGAATGGTTTAATGAAAATAAAACGCTTTATCAAGAAGCGCAACAAGATGTGATTTCTTTTGTGGAGAAATTAATAGAAGAAATGGCGGATTTTGATGAAGAAATGGAAAAACTAGAGGCTAAAAAATCTGTTTTTAGAATTTATAGAGATACAAGGTTTTCTAAAGATAAAACACCATATAAAACCAATTTCGGAGCGGGTTTAGGAATGGGTAAAGGAAATAAAATTTCAGGATATTATTTGCATATAGAACCCGGAAAATCTTTTTTGGCAGGTGGTGTTTATAAGCCAGAACCATCGGTTTTAAAGACGATAAGACAAGAAATTTCTGCTTTTGGTGATGAGTTCAAAGCGATTTTAGGACAAGACGAATTCAGAAATTATTTTCGAGGATTAAGTGTAGAAGATAAACTGAAAAAAGTGCCTCAAGGTTTTGAAAAAGATGATAAAATGGCTGAATATTTAAAACTCAAGCATTTTATTGTAACACACCCTGTGTCTGATGAACAATTGCTCAGTGAAAATGCGGTTAAGAAATTTGCTAAAATTTTCAAAGCCATGAAACCGCTCAATGATTTTTTACAAACGCCTTTTATGTAAAGAAAAAGTCAGAGTTTATAAACTCTGACTTTTTTTATTTTGATAACTCATCTATCGTTTTCTGAATTTCTGGATCTTCTGGAGAAATCGCATAATATTTTGCAATTCCAGATTTTTGATTTACAATTAAGTATCTCGGAATCCAGTTGAGGTCTATGTAATTATTAAAATCATTTTTCCATCCTACATGAAACCAATAATTTTCTTTTTGAGTCATTTCATGTTTTTCTAATCCTTTCTTCCAAGCTTCTTCGTTTCGGTCTAGAGAAAGGAAAATAAACTTCACATTCGGATTTTTATCTTCTAATTCTTTGGCTTTTGGCATTGCTTTTAGACAATCTCTACACCAACTTGCCCATAAATCGAGTACCACAATTTTTCCTTTATTTTGGTCTAAAATTTTAGAAATACTGATGGTTTTACCATTAATATCGGTTACTTTTTGAGCCAAAGCTTCTTTAGAAAACTTGGTTTTCAAAACTTTTGGAACTTGTTGCGAGACTCCCCAACCAAATATAAGAAGCGCAAACAATAGGATAAACTTTTTCATATTTTTTTAAAAACAGAATTTTAATTATAACTTTTCATACAAAACTATGCCAAATTCTGAATCTATAGAAACTTTTCCGTTGGTAACTTTTGCGGTTTTTCCACTATAAGCGTCTCTTAATCTCGTTCCGTTCTCGAAAATTCCTGCTACAGAAATTTCTTTTACGCCAGGATTTAAGTCCAAACCAACTAAAACTTTGTCGTCTTTATAAGTTCTGGTAAACCAATACGGTGAGTTAGAAACCATCTGATGTTTTCCAGCGCCTACTGCTGCGTGATTTCTACGGAACTGACCTAGTTTTTGCCAATGTGTTAATACTTTTTGGGTTTCAGGATTGTTTTTCACCTCGTCCCAATTCATATTGCTTCTTAGGTTGGCATCACCAATTGCACCTTCCACGATTAATTTTCTAGCGGTTTCGTCGCCGTAATAAACTTGCGAAATTCCTGGAGCGAGTAGAAGTTTTGTTCCCGCTTCGTAATTTCTTTTTCTTTCTTTGTCAAAAGGTCCGCCATCATCGTGAGAAGAAATATAGTTCATTACGGTGTTTCCAGAAAGGTCTGTGTGCAAAATTTGATCATAATTGCTGAAGATTTCTTCATAAGATTTATTGGCATCTCCTTTGAAATCGAAATTAATTAAAGAATTCAATCCGTTTTGGTAATAATTGACTTTTTTGTCTCCAAAATCATACAATCTTTTCTGAGAAATTCCGTAACCATAAAGTTCTCCAATGGTGAAGAATGGTGAGTTGTCTAGAATTTTTTTAGGATTGTTTAATTTATATTCAGCAAAAGCAAGGTCGCAAACTTTTTTGAAATCTTTCCAAACGTCTTCATTAGTGTGTTTCAGCGTGTCTATTCTGTAACCATCGATTCCATATTTTACGATATAATCAGCAAGCCATTTCATAATGTAATATTTAGGCGCTCTCGGAAATCCTGTTTTCACGAAAAATACATTTAGTTCAGACATTTCTTTTTCGTAACGGCCTTCTTTTCTCCATTTTTGTTCTAACATTGGCGGAAGTCCTACATTTTCATCACTTTCAGTAATTACATCTGGTAAATTTTTAACCAAAGTACAAGCGGTGGTCATTTCATAAGAATTGTAAGTACATTGTGGTTCTGTTCTTACCCATTTGTTAGGATATTCTGGGTCTGCATAAGTAACGGGGCCAGTGTGATTAATCACGGCGTCTAATACGATTCTTATTCCGTTTTGGTGCGCTTTTTCTACCAATTCTTTCAAATCTTCTTCAGTTCCAAAGTTTGGGTCAAGAGCGGTCCAATCTTTAGTCCAATATCCATGAAAAGCATAAGTAAGACCTGTTCCTTCGTCTGTAGCTCCGTGAATTTGTTCTACAATTGGAGTAAGCCAAATCGCGTTAATTCCTAATTTATTGAAATAACCTTCATCTATTTTTTGAATAACACCTCTTATATCGCCACCTTCGAAACCTCTTAAAACAGCTGCTTTTTCGGTTCTATTGAAATTAACATCATTGTCAGGATTTCCATTATTGAATCTATCGGTCACTGCGAAATATACATTGGCTCCTTTCCAATCAAACGATGATGGAGTTGTGGTATTTTGTGATGCGCAACTTGCTAAAAAAGCGAATGCGGAAGCTAAAACTATTTTTTTCATAAAGAATCTTATTATTTGTAATGAAAGCAATTTTAAGGCTAAATTTCTTTAACTCAAAAAAATGGCGGCATAAATTTAAGGAATATTCACGGAAAGCGGCTATCAAAAGGAATGAAATTTTTCAGGTTGTAAATTCGTGAAAACTTAATTTGGCGATACGGTTTTTTACAATTACCTTTGTAAAAATCTAATAAAAAATTCTAAAAATTTATGTCAACTTACGTTGTTGTTGGTCTTCAATTTGGAGATGAAGGTAAAGGAAAAATTACCGATGTTCTTTCAGCTAAATCAGATTATGTAGTTCGTTTTCAAGGTGGTGACAATGCTGGTCACACTGTTTATGTAGGCGAAGATAAGTTTGTGCTACACTTGCTTCCTTCTGGAGTTTTACAATGCAAAGGAAAATGTATTATTGCGAATGGAGTAGTGGTAAATCCTAAAGCTTTTTTACGAGAAATAGGACAGCTAGAAGCTAAAGGTTATAAAACTGACCATGTCTTTATCAGCAGAAGAGCGCATGTAATTATGCCTTATCATATCATGCTCGATACTTACAGAGAAGAAGAATTGGGCGGAACGCAGATTGGAACTACCAAGAAAGGAATCGGACCTTGTTATGAAGACAAAATAGCGAGAGTAGGAATCAGAATGATTGACCTCTTGAATCCAGAAGTTTTAAAAGAAAAAATTGAGAAAAATCTTAAAATTAAAAACAATCTTTTCGAAAAATATTTTGGAAAACCAGCCATGAGTTTTGACGAAATTTACAATGAATTTTTAGAAATTGGAAAACAACTTCAAGATAGAATTGTAGATACAGAATTAGAATTGAACGAAGCGATTCGTGATAATAAAAATATCCTTTTTGAAGGAGCACAAGCATTAATGCTTGATATAGATTTCGGTACTTATCCTTACGTAACTTCTTCTTCGCCTTCTACAGGTGGAGTTTGTACAGGAGCAGGAGTTCCGCCAACTTCTTTACAGAATTTAATTGGGGTTTCCAAAGCGTATACTACTAGAGTTGGTCACGGTCCTTTTCCAACAGAATTAGATAATGATTTAGGAGAGCACATTAGAAAAGTGGGGCATGAATACGGAGCAACTACAGGAAGACCAAGAAGAACGGGTTGGTTAGACTTAGTAGCGCTGAAACACGCTTGTATGATTAATGGTATCAATAATTTAGTGATTACTAAATTAGATGTTCTTACAGGAATTGATACTTTGAAAATTGCTACGCATTATAAAACTGAAGACGGAAAAATTATTGATTATTTCACTTCTTCTACTACGAAATTATACGATTACGAAGCAATCTACACAGATTTACCAGGTTGGACAGAAGATATTACTACGGCTAGAACTTTTGATGAATTGCCGGAAAACGCTAAGAAATATATTGGATTTATCGAGGAATATCTAGGAATTAATGTATACTTGGTATCTGTAGGTCCAGAAAGAAGTCAAAACATTATTAGAAAAGAATTATTCTAATCATAATTGATATAAAATATTGAAAATCACGCTTTTGGCGTGATTTTTTATTTTAAAATTGTGTTATTTTCATTGAAAACAAATAAAACATTGAATTTTAAATAATTTTTTGGCAAGGTAATTGAATTACTCTAATTACTTTTTGCAAGAAGATAAAAAATTAATAATCGTGTTTGAAATTTGTTTAATCTAAAAAATCACACAATGAGCAAAAATTTCTTTACTTATGACCCGCATCAAGCGCTGAACGAAGTTGTTTTCGAGAAGAGAAACAAAGAATATGGAGCGTATGCTCTACGAAACGAAGCTAATGTCGTTCTAAAAAAGGCTTTATTTATAGGAGTTGGATTATTTGGTCTTTTAGCAATGACGCCATTACTTATTAATACGCTAAAACCTAAAGCCGCAGAAACTCCTGTATTTGTACCTATCAATCTAAAAAATGTAGATAGACCAGACGATAGAATAGAAAAACCAGAACCTAGAGTTATTCCTCCGAAAGCTCCAGTTCAGGTAAAAACGCAAAGTTTAACTCCTCCAACTCCAACCAGAGACGCTGTAAAAGAGGAGACCATTAATCAAAAAGTAGAAGATGCCGTAATTTCTACGACTACAACTCCGGGAGTTGCTGTTACCAATCCTAATCAGCATATAGCTACTGGAACAGAAAACGGAAAAGAAATTGTAAAAGAAACTACTAAACCTAATCCAAATGACATCATAAGAGATGTAGATGTAGAAGCAGATTTCATCGGAGGAGTTAATGCTTTTAGAACAAAAGTTTTACAAAATTTTGATTCTAGTGTCATCGAAAATGAAACAGGAGAGGTGGTAAAAGCAGTCGTAACTTTCGTAGTAGAAAGAGACGGAACGATTTCTAATATTAAAGTTTCTGGAGCGAATACAGATTTTAATAAAGAAGCAGAAAAAACGATAAAAGGAATTAAAGGAAAATGGAATCCTGCAAAATTTCAAGGCGAAAATGTTCGTTCTTATTTTAGATTCCCTATTTCTATGCAGTTCGAATAATCATCTAGAATATTTAATTTCTACTTTGTCTTAATCGATAGCAATTCATTTAATTATCCACATTTTCTAAAAATTGTGGATAATTTTTTTATGCTTTAACCCATTAATTCACAATAGTTTAATATTTTTGACAGTTATTAACATTCAACCGAATGACTATTTATTGTATTTTTGGAAACTAATTCATTTTTATGGGAAAAATTATTGGAGTTGCCAATCAGAAAGGAGGCGTAGGTAAAACCACTACTGCAGTGAATTTAGCAGCTGCGCTTGGCGTTTTAGAGAAAAAAGTTTTATTAATCGATGCAGATCCACAGGCTAATGCTACCTCTGGTTTAGGAATAGAAGAAGTGAATTTTTCTACCTATAATTTATTGGAGCACAGTGCAGATGTGAAAGATTGTATCCAGAAAACTTCATCTCCAAATCTAGACCTTGTACCTTCTCATATTGATTTGGTAGCAGCGGAAATTGAGTTAGTAGACCGTGACAAGAGAGAATATATGCTCAAAAAAGCATTAGAAGAGGTGAAATCTGAGTATGACTACATCATCATCGATTGTGCACCGAGTTTAGGTCTTATTACGGTAAATGCACTTACTGCTGCAGATTCTGTAATCATCCCAATTCAGTGTGAATATTTTGCCTTGGAAGGTTTAGGCAAATTATTGAACACCGTGAAAAATGTTCAGAAAATTCACAATTATGATTTAGACATCGAAGGTTTATTACTTACGATGTACGATTCTAGATTAAGACTTTCTAACCAAGTGGTAGAAGAAGTGAATACGCATTTCCCAGAAATGGTTTTCGAAACGGTAATTTCTAGAAATGTAAGACTTTCTGAAGCGCCAAGTTTCGGAGAAAGCATCTTGATGTACGATGCCGAAAGCAAAGGTGCAATTCAATACATTCAACTCGCAGAAGAAGTACTTCTGAAAAACGAAAAATTACAAAAAGCATAACATTTTTAGAATTGAGAAGAAATTTTGTTTGTTCTCATGACTAATGACTTATCATACAATATGAAAGACAAAAAAAGAGCAATGGGACGTGGTTTGGGTGCTATTTTAAGTGCCGAAAGCAAAAGTAACATTAATTCTGCAACAGATACAGGAGCCGAAAAATTAGTAGGAAATATGGTAGAAGTAGCATTAGAAGATATTTATCCTAATGCAACTCAGCCTAGAACTTATTTTGATGAAACTGCCCTTAATGAATTGGCTCAATCGATAAAAAATCTTGGAGTCATTCAACCTATCACTTTAAGAAAAGATGGTGATAAATTTGAAATTATCTCTGGGGAAAGACGTTACAGAGCTTCTAAAATAGCTGGTCTTACTTCTATTCCTGCTTACATAAGACTGGTAAATGACCAAGAATTGCTAGAAATGGCTTTGGTAGAAAATATCCAGCGCGAAGATTTAGATGCCATAGAAGTAGCACTTACTTATCAAAGATTATTAGAAGAAATAGGTCTTACTCAAGAAAATTTAAGTTCTAGAGTAGGGAAAGAAAGAAGTACCATTACGAATTCTATTCGTTTGTTGAGGTTAAGTCCAGAAATACAAAATGCGATTAGAAGCGGCGAGATTTCTGCAGGCCATGGTAGAGCAATCATCAGTGTAGAAGATGCTGAACTTCAACAAGAACTTTTCAAAAGAATCATCAAAGAAGGATTAAACGTAAGACAAGCTGAAAAAGCAGCTTCAGAACTTAAAAATCCTAAAAAATCTATCCAAAAAACTGAAAAAGAACTTCCGAATCATTTAAGAAAAGTAGAAAAATCACTGGCCGATGTTTTAGAAGTTGGGGTAGAAATAAAATCTTCAGGAAAAGGAAAAAAAGGGAAAATCATCCTTGATTTCAATAACGAAGATGAACTGAACAAAATCCTTTCACATTTTAATTAATGAGAGCAGTTTACTCCATCATATTATTGTTGTTCTTTGGGTTGTTTTTTTCTCAAGAAATTAAACCTTTTGACACCATCAAAACCGAAAAACAGGTAGTTGAGGAAATAGAAAAAGCCAACGTAAGCACCATTCAAAAATACAATCCTACAAAAGCAGGGTTGTATTCTGCTGTTTTTCCGGGCCTTGGTCAGTACTACAACAAGAAATATTGGAAAATCCCAATTGTTTGGGGAGCTGTAGGAACTGGAGTAGGGATTATTGTGTATAATGATAAGCAATATCGCCGTTATAGAACTGCGTTTTTAGCAGAATTAAATGGTCAACCTCACGAGTTTGATGATTTACCTTATGTAGACGCTACGGTTCTAGGAAATACACAAGACAGAGCCAAAAGACAAAGAGATTACGCCATCGCCATTACCGGAGTTTTATATATTTTAAATATTGTAGATGCGGTAGTAGATGCACACTTATACGACCAAAAGAAAGACCCAGATTTAGCCATTAAACCTACCATTATTTACGATGATTTAGGGGTAGCAAATGGTAAAGCTGGATTGTCTTTGAGTTTTAGATTTTAAAAATTAAAAAAATGAAAATAGCATTAGTTGGTTACGGAAAAATGGGCAAAATCATTGATGAAATTGCCACAAAAAGAGGACATGAAGTTGTAGCAAGATTAAACGAAACGCCTACCAAAGAAAATCTGAACAATCCAGATGTAGTTATAGAATTTTCGCAGCCAGAAGTAGCTTTTAGCAATATAAAAACCTGTTTAGAAAATAAAATTCCAGTAGTTTGTGGAACTACAGGTTGGCTAGAACAAAAACCAGCCATCGAAAAAATAGCTTTAGAAAATGGAACAGGATTCTTATATGGTTCTAATTTTAGTTTAGGCGTGAATCTTTTCTTTGCATTAAATGAAAATTTAGCGAAACTGATGCAGAAATTCAGTGATGATTATACCTGTCAACTCGAAGAAATTCACCACGTTCATAAAAAAGATGCACCAAGTGGAACTGCAATTTCTATTGCGGAAGGAATCTTCAAACATTCTGACTATAATTCTTGGAAATTAGACGAAACTGAAGGGGAATCTCTAGGAATTGAGGCAATAAGAGAAGGAGAAGTACCTGGAACACACAGCGTTTATTATCGTTCAGAAGTAGACGAAATCGAAATAAAACATACTGCTTATAATAGAAATGGTTTTGCATTAGGTGCAGTAATTGCTGCAGAATGGTTGCCAGGAAAAGTAGGAAATTTTGGAATGAAAGAAGTTTTAGGACTTTAATCTGAGTTTAAACCTTGAGCCTTAATGTAACAAATCACGAATTACATTACTAATTACACATCACATATTAATCATAGAAAATGGATTACATCTTACAATATTCTATTTTTATACTGATTTTATCAGTTTTACTAGGACTTTCGTCTTTTAAATTATATCAAAAAATGGGTTACAAAGGCTGGGAAGCTTTTGTTCCTTTTTATAATTACTACATCATTCAGAAAGAAGTAGGCGAACCAAAATGGTGGGTTATCTTGGCTTATTTGCCAATTGTAGGACCTATTATGATGACTGTTTTCCATTTGTTTTTGATGAAAAAATTTGGAAGAACTTCAGTGTTAGAACAAATTCTTACTGCGTTGCTTCCTTTTATTTATTTGGCGTATTCGTCTTATTTTCAGTTGAATAAAGTAGACAGATTTGCGGTAGATGATCCAAAAGCCAAAAAGGAATCTTTCTTAGGTTCTATTACTTTTGCAGTGGTTTTTGCTACGATTATTCACGCTTTTGTTACCCAACCATTTGCCATTCCTACAGGTTCTATGGAAAGAACTTTATTGGTAGGAGATTTCTTATTCGTAAACAAATGGAGTTATGGTTACAGAATGCCAATGAGACCAGTTGCTTTCCCCTTTTTGCAGGGGACCATTATGGATACTCAGAAAGATGGAAATCCTAAGAATGATCCGAAATCTTATGTAGATGCTGTTAAATTGCCTTATTTTAGAATTGGTGAATTCAAAAAGCCTAAGAAAAATGATATTGTAGTTTTCAATTATCCGGGAGATTCCGTGCATACTGCGATAGATAGAAAAGATCCATACGTAAAACGTTGTGTAGCGGTAGGTGGTGATGTGGTTGAAATGAGAGCCGGGAATTTATACATCAATGGCAAACCAGAAGTTCAAATGGCAGATGCCGAAGTTCAGCGTTCATATACCATTTATACACGTTCAGAAATAGACATCGATTATTTATGGAAAAATCTTGCCTATTTACCGATTACTGATGAAGGTGAAACCAAAGACGGATTGCATTATTATCAGTTTCAAGGGTTGACTAAAGATTTATTGGCTCAAATTAAAGCCATTCCAGAATTTGTAAAAGCTGAAGAAGTTTTAGGCGAAAAAGGAAAAGGAGCAATTTCTTACTATCCAGTTTTAGATGAAAACGGTCAATATGTAAACGATGGAACGGGACATGCTTTAATGTCTAAAAAAGTTGACATTTCTCAATCTATTTTCCCGATTAATAAACCTTGGAACCAAGATTGGTACGGACCGCTCACTATTCCTAAAAAAGGAGATGTGATTACCATTACTCAAGAAAATTTACCAGAATATAAAAAACTGATCACAGAATTTGAAGGGAATATTTTAGAATTCAAAGGGGGTAAATTCTATATCAATGGTGCTCAAACCGATAAATATACCGTAAAACAAGACTATTATTTTATGATGGGAGATAACAGAGATGCTTCTCTGGATGCTCGTTTCTTTGGTTTTGTTCCAGAGACGCATATTGTAGGAAGCCCGATGTTTACTTGGCTTAGTTTACAAGGAACTTTTGACGAAGGTCCTAAAAAAGTAAGATGGGAACGTATGTTTAAAGCAACTAACACTGGTGAAAAAGAAAAAACGTCTTATTGGTGGGTTGCAGCTGCAATTTTAATCTTATTCTTCGGTTGGGAATTTTTTGTAAAACTTTTCAAAGGGAAAAATAAAGAAGAAGAGTAGAATTTTATAGAAATTTGAAAAATTGACATACCCTTTTTGCGTTCAAAACGCAGAAAGGGTTTTTTGATATAATCACATTTATTTTTTTAACTTTGGACACTCAATTTTAGAATGAAAATGAAAACGTTATTACCTATATTTTATTTGCCACCAGTTTCTTGGTTTGCAGAATTTTTAAAAGACGAAAACGAAATTCTTCTGGAGCAGCATGAGAATTTTCCGAAACAAACCTACAGAAGCAGATGCAATATTTACGGTGCAAATGGTAAATTGGTGCTCATTTTGCCGATTCATCATAACGGAAAACGTGCGATGAAAGATTTAGAGCTTTCTTATGCCGAAGATTGGCAAAAACTCCACTGGAAATCTATTAAAATCGCTTACCAAAGTTCGCCATATTTCGAGTATTATGAAGATAAGTTGAAGCAGATTTTCTCGGTACAGCCTACATCTCTTATTGAATTTAATCTCAATGCTTTGAAAATCATTCTTCAAATTTTAAAAGTTGAAAAAGACTATTCTCTCACCACGGAATTCGAGAAAACACCAAATGCAGTAGATTTAAGAGAGTGTTTTTCAGCCAAAAAAGATTCAGAATATTATTTGCCAGAATATTACCAAACATTTAGTGATAAATTAGGATTTATTAAAGATTTATCAATACTAGATGTGGTTTGTAACATTGGCCCAGAATCTGCTACGTATATTAAAAAAGTAACTCAATCCATACAAAATATATCATAATGAAAAGAATAATCATTGCAGCTGCATTTTTAGCAGGATTCCATTTTGGTTTTTCGCAAGAAGCCAAAACTGATGATAAAGATTTGATGACTTGGTATCACAAAGATTTTTCTACAACAAATGTTTACGGAGTCAATACAAAAAACGCATATAAATTTTTTGAATCAAAAGGTCTAAAGCCTAAAACGGTAGTGGTAGGGGTAATAGACAGTGGGATAGAAGTAGACCACCCTGGTTTAATAAAAAATATGTGGAAAAACGTAAACGAAGTTCCTAATAATGGTAAAGATGATGATGGGAACGGTTATATAGATGATGTTTACGGCTGGAACTTTATCGGAGGTAAAGATGGAGATGTAGATGTTGACAATTTAGAAATAACGAGAGTTGTAAAACAATACAAACCTGTTTTTGAAGGGGCGAGTTCAGAAGTGAATAAAGCCAATCAAGCAAAAATGCCTACAGAATTTGAGATGTATCTTCGTGCAAAGGATATGTACAATAAAAAAAGTGTAGAAGCTAAACAGCAGTTTCAGTTTTATTCAGAATTTGCAAAAGTGATTCCTAGTGTAGCAGCTACTTTAAAAGGGAAAACCCTGACTAAAGAAAATTTAGATGCTATCAAACCAACTACACAAGAAGAAGCGAGAAATCTTTCGATTTTAAGTCAAGTAGTAAATGATCCTGCTATGGTTGGGAAATCTCAAGCAGAAGTAGAAGAATTTTTAAATAAAGAAATCAAAGGAGCTTTAGAATATTTCGAACCTCAAGCTACAAAACAATATAACTTAGATTTTGATCCTAGAGCAATTGTAGGAGATAATTATCAAGACAAAAAAGAGAAATTCTACGGAAATAACCATTACGAAGGTCCAGATGCACAACACGGAACTCACGTTGCGGGAATTATCGCAGGTTATCCTCAAGGAAATGAAGTGCAATACGGAGTTGCCTATAAAGTGGCAAAAATTATGACGGTAAGAGCGGTTCCAAACGGTGATGAGCGTGATAAAGACGTGGCAAACTCTATTCGTTATGCGGTAGATAATGGTGCTAAAGTCATTAATATGAGCTTCGGGAAAGCAGTTTCTCCTGAAAAAGAATTGGTTTGGGAAGCGTTTCAATATGCTAAAGACAAAGGCGTTCTATTGGTAAAAGCTGCCGGAAACGAAAACGAAGATATTCAAGAAAATCCTTATTTTCCTACTAATTTTAAATCTACTAAAGACGAAAAACCTTTCATTAACAATATGATTGTAGTAGGTGCAAGTACCAATAATAATGAATTTTTAAGAGCTGGATTCTCTAATTTTAACCAAAAAATGGTGAATGTTTTTGCGCCTGGTGATAAAATTTATTCTACCGTTCCAGAGGGTAAATATGAATATTTACAAGGAACTTCTATGGCTTCGCCTGTTGTAGCGGGAGCTTCTGCAGTTTTATTGGCTTACATGCCTAATTTGAAACCAGAACAAGTAATAGAATCTCTAGTAAAATCGGTGAATAAGTCGGAGGTAAATGCAATGTTGCCTACCAATACCAACAATAGATTTGATTTGATTTCTGAATCTGGAGGAGTGATAGACTTATACAAAGCAGCACAATACGCTTATACACATTTCTACAAAGCGGCTCCTGCAAAGCCAGTGAAAAAAGCGGTAGTGAAAAAGAAAAAAGTAGTTAGAAAAAAATAATTCATCATACTAATGAATTGAAAGGCTGTTTTTTACAGCCTTTTTTATTTGTCGAATTCTAAGAAAAGTTTATAAGATTATCATATTGGCACAGTTTTTACAATTAACTTCATAACTTTACATTCATAAATAACAACGAAATTTAAGTAAAAGATGAAAAAAGTACTATTGACTCTAGCTCTCGGCTCATTATTTGCCGTTTCTTGCTCTTCTGTGAAAAAAGCAGAAAGTGCTCAAACTTCTAGAGCAGAATTTTTAAAAATGAAAGGTGATTGGGAAATTACCAGTGTAAATTATGATAAAGGATATCAAATAAAGCCTTTTGATGAAGGAGCAGATGCTCAGTGTTTCGTAGGAAGTCATTGGAGACTTATCCCGAATAATTATTCTGGAGCGTATACCATAAAAGGTGGTGGAAACTGTCCTACAGTTACTCAACCTATTAAATTTGAAGTAACCAGAGATAATGAATTTAAATTCAAGAAATTAGTAGCAGATACTAAAGCTAAAAATGTAACAGCGGGTTATATTTTACAAATCGAAAAACAAGATACAGACAACTTTACCTTAGTTCAAAGCGTTCCTTTTGAAGGAAATGTAATTAAAGTATATTACAATTTTGTAAGAACAGGAATGGAACAAAAATAACTTTTTAAAATTTAAAAAAATTATGAAACTTATCAATAAATCAAGCGTAGCAGCATTATTTTTATCATCAGCAATGGTGTTGACAAGTTGTGAAGCGATTCAGAATGCTAATAATACTCAAAAAGGTGCCGTAATTGGTACGGCAGCAGGTGCTGTTTTAGGCGCTGTAATCGGGAATAATGCAGGAAAAGGCGGTAACGCTCCTCAAGGTGCCGTTTTAGGCGGTGTAGTGGGTGGAGTAGTTGGTGGAGTAATCGGTAATAAAATGGATAAACAAGCCAAAGAAATTAAAGAAGCTTTACCAGGAGCAGAAGTAGTAAGAGTAAATGAAGGAATAAGAGTTATACTATCAGAAAATACAGTAAACTTTGATTTTGATTCATCTAATCTTACTTCGGTTGCTAAAACCAACTTAAACAAATTAGCTGGTGTGCTTAAAAACAATCCTGATACCAATATCAATATTTACGGACATACGGATTCTAGAGGAACTGATGAATACAACCAGAGCTTATCCGAAAGAAGAGCAAATTCTGTAGTGAGTTACTTAGTTTCTCTGGGGTTGGCAAAATCTAGATTATATGCAATGGGAGTTGGCGAAAGAGAGCCAGTTGCAGACAATAATACGGAAGCGGGTAGAGCTAAAAACCGTAGAGTAGAATTTGCCATTACCGCAAATGAAGAAATGATTAAAGATGCTCAATCAGAAACGAAATAACTAGATTTATTTATACTCTAAAATCGCCTTTTTTACAAGGCGATTTTTTATTTTTTTATTCTTAAATTTGTCTAGATAATATTTTTAATGAGTAAATTTCTTAAGCTTTTAAGGATAGAGCAATGGGTAAAAAATCTTTTTGTCTTTACTCCGATTTTTTTTTCAGGGAATGTGATGCATGTAGACTTAACTTTGAAAAGTTTATTTGCTTTTCTAGTTTTTTCTTTTACAGCTAGCTCCATTTATATATTGAATGATTATACAGACATAGAATCAGACAAAAAACATCCAGAAAAATGCAAAAGACCATTAGCAAGTGGCGCCATTTCTAAAACCGCAGCTAAAATTATTTTTGTACTTCTTATTTTATCTGTTGTTTTATTGGTTTTCTTTGGTGCAGACTATTTTCATAAGAATTTTACCAAATTTTCTATCATCATTGCTTCCTATTTCTTCATGAATATAGCTTATACTTTTAAGCTAAAACACGTGGCCATTATAGATGTTTCTATTATAGCATTAGGTTTTGTTTTTAGAGTTTTAGCGGGAGGTTATGCTACAGGAATTGCAGTGTCACAATGGGCAATCTTATTAACATTTGTCTTAGCATTAGTTCTAGCCATTGGCAAAAGAAGAGGAGAGTTAATAAACGCCGAAATTTCTGGGAAAACCAGAAAAGCATTAGACGGCTATAACGTACAATTTGCAGATATTGCCCTTTCTATTTCGGTGACATTGGCAATTGTTTGTTATCTTATGTTTACCTTAACTCCTGAAGTTCAAGAAAAATTCGGGGTAAGAGTTTTTTATACGGTTTTGTTCGTCGTTTTTGCTTTTTTAAGGTATTTACAACAAACTTTGGTGTATAATAAAACCGAATCTCCTACTAAAATTGTCTACAAAGACAGATATATACAGATAACCATTCTCATTTGGCTAATAGCATTTTTGTTATTAATATATTTAAAAAAATGAAACCAAATTTCGTGAAAAATGTTTCTACTTGGGGCAATCATCCCATAGTAAACAAGCTCTTCAAAGCTGAAGAAGACTACCATAAAATAAGAGAATTTCTTAGACAAAATAACGAAGTTATTGCGTATGGTAACGGAAGATGTTATGGAGATGCCGCGTTGGCAGATGCTATGTTTTCTACAAGGAAATTAAATAAATTCATCAGTTTTGACCGTTTAAATGGAATAATAGAGTGTGAATCTGGCGTTCTGATTTCAGAAATTTTAGAAGTCATTATTAAGCAAGGTTACTTTTTAATCATTACCCCAGGAACTAAATTTATCACCCTTGGAGGAGCTATTGCTTCTAATATTCATGGGAAAAATCATCATCTAGAAGGAAGTTTTGTAGAAAGCGTGATTGAGTTTAAAATGATGGTAGAAGATGGTGAAATCATTACCTGTTCTAGAGAAGAAAATGCAGAGAAATTTTGGGCTACTTTCGGAGCAATGGGACTTACTGGAATTATTCTTTCGGCAAAAATTAAACTCAAAAATATAGAATCAGCTTACATTCGTCAAGAGTCAATAAAAGCGGAAAATTTAGACGAAATCTTCCAACTTTTCGAAGAATCAGTAGACTGGACGTATACCGTAGCTTGGATAGATTGCTTGCAAAAAGGTAAAAACATTGGAAGAAGTATTTTAATGAGAGGAGAGTTTGCATTGAGAGGAGAGTTACCACAAAAATGGCAAGAAAATCCATTGAGATTAAAGAAAAAATTAAGTCCTACTATTCCGTTTTATTTTCCAAGTTTTGTATTGAATAGTTTTTCCGTAAGAGCTTTTAACTTTTTATATTTCAATAAACAAAGACAGAAAGTAGTTAAAAATTTCATAGACTACGAAACTTTTTTCTATCCTCTTGATGCGATTAATGACTGGAATAAAATCTACGGAAAAGGTGGTTTTATTCAATATCAAATGGTAATACCAAAGGAAAAAGGAAAAGAAGGCATGAAAAAAATACTAGAAACCATTGGTAGAAGTGGGCAAGGTTCTTTTTTAGCAGTTCTTAAACTTTTTGGCAAAGGAAATCCAGAAGCGTATAATTCTTTCCCTTTTGAAGGCTACACGCTTGCTTTAGACTTTAAAATAAACAGAGAATTAAGACAATTGGTAGATAATTTAGATAAAATTGTAGAAGAATTTGGCGGTAGAATTTATTTGACCAAAGACAGCATGAGTAAACCTTCACTCACCAATTATCTGAAAAATGTAGACAGTTCTAAATTTGTTTCGCTGCAAAGCAAAAGAATAAAAAGAGGTTCTTAATAAAAAAAACTAAATCATTCATAACTAATTCATTACATATGATTATTCTTGGTTCCACATCAGAAGTTGCACAAGCATTTGTAGAAAAAGCATTAATTGCTGGTGAAAAATTTCCTAAAATTTATCTGGTTACTTCTAGCCGAGAAACCACAGAACGTTTTGCTCAACATATTGATGTGAAATTTCTACAGCCATCAGAAATCATAGAATTGGATTTGACTCAAGAAATCAATTATTCTGTTTTTGAAAATGTAGACTCAGATTTGCTTTTCTGTGCCACTGGTTATTTAGGTTTGGGAACCGAAGATGGTTTGTATGATGATAAAAACACCGAGAAAATCATCGATATTAATTACGCAAAATTGGTTCCTGTAATCAATTATTTTGCTAAAAAAATGGAAAGCAAAAGAAGCGGAAACATCATCGCGCTTTCATCTGTAGCAGGAGATAGAGGTAGACAGAGCAATTTTATTTACGGAAGTGCAAAAGCTGCTTTTACCGCCTATTTAAGTGGATTGAGAAATTATCTTTTTTCTAAAAAAGTTCATGTAATGACGGTAAAGCCAGGTTTTATGGAAACCAAAATGACCGAAGGTTTACCACTCAATCCAAAACTTACTGCAACACCAAAACAAGCGGCAGAATGCATTTATAAAGCCTATAAAAAACAAAAAAATGTAGTGTATGTTTTGCCAATTTGGAGATTAATCATGCTCATCATCATTCATATTCCTGAGTTTATTTTTAAGAAATTGAAACTGTAAGTGAAACAAAAAATATTGTATAAATCAAATCCAATTTCTATTATGAATGTATTTTTCGTAATAGGAATTGTTTTTTGTGGTTTAATGATAAAACTTGCTTTAAATTCATTTATTTCTCAAAATAATGAAGTTTTTAAAATTTCCAACACAGTAGAATTTTATTCTTTTTTAGCAATAATTATTGGTTTTTTGGTTATTATTTTGGGTGCATTATTTTATTTACTCAAAATTCAAATTTTAACATTAACTAATGAACATTTAGTTTTATCATATCTTTTTTTTCCATATAAAATAAAAATAAAGTTTGATGATATAAAACAAATTAGACAAATTTCAAAAGAGGTTAAAACTTCTGGAACTCTTTTTTCAGAAGGAACTCATATTACAAATTCGTTTAAAACGTATATAGATTTAGAAAACGGAAAGTCTATTAAAACTTATGCCTTGAATAAATATGAATATCAAGAGGTTTTAAAATTAATAAGAAAACTAAAAACAGGCGAAGGTAAACTAGAAGATTGGAAATTACCAAGAATTCTATATTTTATTGAAAATATTTCTGCATTTTTGTTTTTAATATTAGCTTTAGTTTTGATTACAGGATTATCAAACGCTGTGTTCTTTAACAACTAAATTTATTAAATTCGCCAGCGAATACTTAATGTTTCTTAAGAATTTAATGTATTCTTAATGTTTTAATAATAATTTGATGAAAAAACTATATCTATTTGATTTTGATGGAACACTTACGTACAAAGACACCATGTTTTTGTATCTACAGTTTTACAATGAAAAAAAATATTTCTGGAATTTTTTGAAACATATTCCGCTATTTATTTTGGTAAAATTGCATTTGGCGAATGCAGAAAAAGTGAAGAAAAGTTTCATCAGTTCTATTCTAAAAGGCGAAAGAGAAGAAAAAATTAATAGAGTTTCTCAAGATTTTGCTGAGAAATTTTATCCGGAAATCATCAGAGAAAACGCTTTAGAATTTATCGAAAATATTGATAAAGAAAACACAGAAAGTTACTTAATAACCGCTTCTCTTGATATTTGGGTAAAACCTTTTGCCAAAAAAATGGGAATGAAACTTTTGGCTACAGAAGCCCGTTTCGAAAACGGAATTTTCACTGGGCATTTCAAAACTAGAAATAACAATGGTAAAGAAAAAGTAAACCGAATTAAAAGAGAAATAGAAGGCAAAAAGTACGATAAAATCATCGCTTTTGGGGATACTTCTGGAGATTTGCCTATGCTTTCTCTCGCTCACGAATCTCATTACAGATTTTTTCATTAATTTCGTTGCGTTAAATTCTAAAATGGAGAAATTAAGATTTTCTGTCTTAATGCTCACAAATATTTCCTAAAAATGACACAGATATATTTAGATAATGCTGCTACCACACCACTTTTAGACGAAGTGATAGATGCAATGGTAGTGGTTATGAAAAACAATTTCGGGAATCCTTCTTCTACACATACCCTTGGTCAAGAAGCCAAAACAATTCTAGAAGAAACCCGTAGAAAAATTGCCCATGAACTCCATGTTTCCCCCGCAGAAATTATCTACACTTCTTGCGGAACGGAAGCTAATAATTTAATTCTGAAATCTGCGGTAGAAGATTTAAAAATCGAAAGAATCATTACCACAGAACTAGAACATAAATGTGTAGCAGAATCGGTAGAAAATCTCAGAAATTCTAAAAACATAGAAGTAATTTACCTCAATGTCAATGAAAAAGGAGATGTAGATATAAACCAATTGCAAGAACTTTTGAAATCTTCAGATAAAAAGACTTTGGTGAGTTTAATGCACGCCAATAATGAAATTGGTAATCTTTTAGACTTGGATAATGTTGCAAATATTTGCAAAGATAACGGAGCGTATTTCCATTCAGATACGGTTCAAACGATGGCACATTTACCTTTGGATTTTTCTAAAACTTTGGTAGATTTTGCGAGTTGTAGTGCTCACAAATTCCATGGACCAAAAGGTGCAGGTTTTGCTTTCATCAGAAAATCTACGCACTTAAAAGCTCAAATTCATGGTGGAACTCAAGAACGAAATTTAAGAGCTGGAACTGAAAACGTGGTAGGAATTGCAGGATTAGGAAAGGCATTTGAAATTGCGACTGACAATTTAGAAAAATTCTCTTCTCATATTCAAGAAATCAAGGATTACGCCATCCAAAGGCTTTCAGAGAAAATTCCGGGAATTCTTTTTAATGGAAGAAGTGCAGAAAGTGATAAAAGTCTTTACACAGTATTAAGTGTGTCTCTTCCTTCACAAAATCCTTTGATTGGTCTGCAGCTAGATATGAAAGGAATTGCAGTTTCACAAGGAAGTGCATGTAGTTCTGGAGCGGCAAAACCATCATCTGTACTTTCTAAAATTTTAAGTGAAGAAACCCAGCAAAACACCACTCCGCTTAGAATATCTTTTTCTCATAAAACCACAAAAGAAGAAATAGATGCGCTAGTTAATGCATTGGTGGAAATCTTGCGATTATAGAAAAAGATAATGGTTCGCATAGACAATACTTTTAAAAATTTGGCAAGAATATTGTAAATTTGTAACCTGAAATCAATAAATAATTAGAAACAAATATTAAAGAATTATGGCAGTAGAATTAACAGACAGCAACTTTCAAGAATTGGTATTAAATTCAGATAAACCAGTATTAGTAGATTTTTGGGCAGCTTGGTGTGGACCATGTAGAATGCTTGGGCCAATCATTGAAGAACTTCATGATGATTTCCAAGGAAAAGCGATTGTAGGAAAAGTAGATGTAGATAATAATCAACAAGTATCTATGGATTACGGAATCAGAAATATCCCTACTGTTTTGATTTTTAAGAACGGAGAAGTAGTAGATAAATTCGTTGGAGTAGCTCCTAAAGCGGCTATTGCAGAGAAATTAAATGCATACTTGTAAAAATAATATAATTGAAAATGAATGCTTTCCGTTTTGGAGAGCATTTTTTTTATAAAAATATTTGCAGTATTCAAGAAAAGTTGTAATTTTGCCATCACGAAAAAAGAGCAATGTTCTTTAATTAAAAGATCCGGTAGTTCAGTTGGTTAGAATGCCGCCCTGTCACGGCGGAGGTCGCGGGTTCGAGTCCCGTCCGGATCGCAAAAAGTTTATCAATTACTTTTCAAAAAATTGATCCGGTAGTTCAGTTGGTTAGAATGCCGCCCTGTCACGGCGGAGGTCGCGGGTTCGAGTCCCGTCCGGATCGCATTTAAAAATGCAATTTGCAACAAAACCCTTTAAATCTTTAGATCTAAAGGGTTTTTTGTTTATCTGGACTTTCAAAGTTTATTAATAATTCTCAATATGTGGGTGTCTTTTTCGGTGTCACCTATTTTTAAGAACCTTTTCAAAAGACCCCGATTTCTAATCTTTTTAGTGAAAAATTTCTATAAAATTTCACTTTAAAAGAAAGAGGTTTTCTGTTGGAAAATATAGGTGTCTTTCAAATATGGAGACCCCTAATTTATCAAAATAACAGACCCCTAATCTTGTTTTATCCCAGTATTGATGGGAGTTCATATTTTGAACATCTTGTAGGTACAATAGAGCTAGTTTAATTTTAACCTATAAGTCACCACTATGAACACTAAGTTATCTATTCTCTTTTATATTAAAAGAGCAAAGTCTAATTCAGACGGAAAATCACCAATTTATTTACGTATTACTGTTGATGGTAAAAGAACAGAATTTAGCATCAAAAGATTTGTCGAGCCAGAGAAATGGAGTACCGTTCAAAACAAAATGAAAGGTAATTCCGAAGAAGCAAGAACAATCAACACTTATCTGGATATATTAAAGTCTCGAATTTACGAGATACAAAAGGATTTAATACACTCTGGAAAGCTTGTCAATGGTCAAGTAATAAAAAACATTCTTTTGGGGGTAAATGAAAGAAAAAGAACACTCATTCCAATCTTTGAAGAGCACAATGATAGAATGAAAGCACTTATTGGAAAAGAGTTTGCAAAAGGTACATATACGAGATATAAAACTTGCCTAAGTCACACCAAAGAATTCTTACACTGGAAGTATAATGTTTCAGATATTGAAATTGAGGAAATAGACCATGCTTTTATAGCAGATTTTGAATTTTACTTAAGAACTGAAAAAGCCTGTGCTAATAATTCTGCTGTGAAATACATTAAAAATTTTGGAAAAATAATTAGAATATGTTTAGCGAATAAATGGCTTAAATATGATCCATTCATAAGTTACAATTCAAAATTTATAGTTGTAGATAGAAGCTTCTTAGATGAAGATGAAATTCAAAAACTATCTGAAAAGAACTTAGAAATAGAAAGAATTTCACAAGTAAGAGATATATTTTTATTCAGTTGTTATACAGGTTTGGCATACATAGATACTAAAAATCTTAAGCATTCTAATATTGGGGTAGGTATTGATGGTAACAAATGGATTTTTACATGTAGACAAAAAACAAAATCACTCTCAAATATACCCTTGTTGCCAAAGGCGGAGGAAATAATTGAAAAGTACAAAAACCACCCATATTGTAAAATAACTGGTAGTTTATTACCAGTGTTGAGCAATCAAAAAATGAATGCTTATCTGAAAGAAATTGCAGACTTATGTGGTATTAATAAAGAGCTCACATTCCACATTGCTCGTCATACATTCGCAACCACTGTAACATTATCAAATGGAGTTCCCATAGAAAGCGTGAGTAAGATGTTAGGGCATAAGAGCATAAAAACCACCCAACACTACGCCAAAATCCTAGATTCCAAAGTCAGCAACGACATGAATATCTTAAAAGAAAAATTAGCTCAAAAAGAACTAAAAATGAAGATTTCTTAATCTTCATTTTCTTTTTGGTGAAAATCCAAACAAATAAATCCAAGCCATTTATAGCAACTTTAATATGTTTTATATCAAAATTGATATATATTCTCAAATTGATAACATATCGTTATTAATATTTAATTAATGATAATCATTTGATAATGAATTGCTAATAAAATCCATTTATAGTTGTTGAAAATATTTTTTAATTTTTTTTGTTGCATTATCGTTAAAATTATATTTTTAGCACCCTTAAAAACAAAATTTAACTGTGGAAACGAAATCTATTGAACTCTTAAGAGAGATTAATGGGCAGATTGAGTTTTTAGAATCCGAATTTGATAACATTCTCCAAAAATCCGAAGAGATTATCAAGGTCATTCTCAAAACTCTAGAGCAGCTGAAAAAAATGATTATTAAACATAAATTTAAATCTAAGCATGAAGAAATTTTATTTTTTAAATCCATAAAACCGCAATTCACTTCCAAGCTATATTATCACATGGCAATTTATAGAATTGCCTCTCAAGCTCCAATTGGAGGTGCATCAATCCTCAAAAATTATTATGAAGCCGAACAGGCTAACATTAAAGATTTCTTTGATAAGAATTTAGATTTTTATCAATACTACCGTACGAATAGTACTTTTCTAGATGAGAAATATTTTATGCGAGGAAATGTAGATTTTAAAATTAACCTCAATAATTATTATTTCGAATTTGACCCAAAATTCTCCACAACCCAAGATTGCAAAGTCGCTTTAATCATGGCGAACGACCTTTTGTCTATTTACATAGATAAAAAGATTATAGAGCTTGAAAAAGCACTAAACGGGATTTATACAACCCAAACATCCAAACTCCAATGGACGGCCTCAAAAGTCGCCCTTATTGAACTCATCTACGCCCTCCAAACAGAAGGCGTTTTCAATAACGGAACTGCAAATGTAAAAGACATTGCAGACCAATTCCAAGAAACCTTCAATGTAGACTTAGGACAATACAGGCGTATGTTCCTAGACATAAGAACCCGAAAAGACGACAGAGCCAAATTTATCAATACCCTCAAAGATAAACTCTTGTTAAGAATGGAGGAAACAGACGAAAATTTCTAAAAAATCATTCACAACGCAGTCTCCGTTGTGAATAAATCTTACCAAAACAACACAATTTCGCCGTAAACAATTCCGGGGATGTATAATCATTGCCGGAATTCTAAACCAACTTAACCTTAACCTTAACCTTAACCTATTGAATTATGGCACTAGAAATTGTTACCAAAGAAGACCTTCAAGAGTTCAAAAATGATTTATTACAAGAACTCAAAAACTTACTGCTCCCAAAGTCAAACAACCAAAAACAATGGCTCAGAAGCGCAGATGTAAAAGTACTCCTCAAAATTTCCTCGGGAACTCTCCAAAACATGAGGATTAACGGCACTCTCCGTTACTCTAAAGTAGGTGGTACACTATACTACAACTATGAGGATATTGAAAAGCTTCTCCAATCCAAAAATTAAACTTCAGAGAAAAGAAATTCCACCCTTTAGGGTTGGGGATAGAATTTCTCCAGCCCATCATCCCACATCCAGCATTTAAAAAAATGAACTACATCCGCCATCTTACAGGATTTTACGAAAAAATCCACGAAGACTCACGCCTTAACCCCACGCACATCAGTTTATACCTTGCTTTATTTCAGTTCTGGAACCTCAACCACTTCCAGAACCCAATAAGCATTTCACGACATGAAATGATGAAGCTCAGCAAAATTGCAGCCTACGGAACTTATCACAAATGCATCAAAGACCTTCAAGATTTTGGATATATAGAATATTTACCCTCTTTCAATCCTTACAAAGGAAGCCTGGTACATTTATTCAATTTTGAAGATTTAGAAATGCAAAATTTGAACAGCTACCATGCTAAAAATCAAACAAGCTCTGCACAAGCAATAAACCAGCACCATATCAAAATCGATACAGGTATTAGACAAGCATTGGAGCCTTCTATAAACTATATAAACAATATAAACAATAAACATTGTATTACCACACCCGAGACCAGTTCAAATTTTAAACAAGCTTTTTTACCTGCAATTCCTTTCCAAGAAATTATCCCAAAATCATTATCTCAAAAAATTAAAGAAAAAGAAAAGTTGCGCGAAAAGAAAAAGAAAAGCGCACAGCTTTCGCCAAATCAATCTCCAAAAATCCCACCCACCTTTGCTGAGGTAAAACTTTTTTTCGAAGAAAAAGACACTCCGCTTTCAGAAGCCGAAAGATTTTTTGACCACTACGAATCCAACGGCTGGCTCGTGGGCGGTAAATCCAAAATGAAAAACTGGGAAGCAGCTGCACGCAATTGGCTCAAAAACTCCAAAAAATTCAATGATAATTTAAAACCACGTTGCCTGAGCGGAGCCGAAGGCAAACGCAACAATCTCCAAGCCACCACCAACAAAAGCTACAAAGAACCACTTTAACCACAACTTATGAACTTTCCTACACCACCCATAGAAACCCGTTATGATTATTACAAAATCATTCCAGAATTCAAAAAATTCGCTTCCCAGTACATCGGTAAAAACTACCTCATTCCAGACGAAGAAAAACCCATAGTCTTCGCCACCATTGCATGGATGCTCCAAGACGATTTAGTGGCCAAAGAAATGGACTTCGACCTCCAAAAAGGAATTCTCCTTTCTGGTCCTATTGGTTGCGGAAAAACCACCTTATTCAAGCTCATGCAAAAATTCATAGGAAACAAAAACAAATTCGGAATGGTCTCCACACGCCAAATCGTTTCAGAATTCATGCAGTCGGGCTACCAAATCCTAGAGAACTACTCCAAAGGAAACTTCGCCCACGATGCTCGAAAAGCCAAAGTTTATTGTTTTGATGACTTAGGCATTGAAACCTCATCGAAGTATTACGGAAACGACTGCAATGTAATGGCAGAAATCCTCCTCACCCGTTATGACCTGTTCAAAGAAAAAGGACTCATCACCCACCTCACCACCAATCTTTCTGCAGCAGAAATAGAATCCATCTACGGAAACAGGCTTCGCTCCCGAATGCGTGAAATGTTCAATCTTTTTGGCTACGACCAAAACTCCACCGACAAAAGAAAGTAATTTAATTAGTTTTATTTCAATTTATTGTAATTTATTGCAGATTTTACAGTTTGCCCCTTTTTAATAAGACTCGGTTTTGTTATATTTGAAATTTAATAACCATAAACTTTTTCTAAAGAATTATTTACTTAAAAATGACAAGCATAGCACAAAGAGCGGCATTACAAAATCAAATTTGGAAGATTGCCAACGACGTTAGAGGCTCAGTAGATGGGTGGGATTTCAAACAATTTGTTTTAGGAACTTTGTTTTATCGCTTCATTAGCGAAAACTTTACCAATTACATTGAAGCTGGAGACGAAAGCATAAATTATTCCCAATTATCCGATGAGGTCATCACACCCGAAATCAAAGATGACGCCATAAAAACAAAAGGCTACTTCATATATCCAAGCCAGCTTTTTGTGAACATTGCAAAAAATGCCAATAACAACCCCAATCTAAACACAGACCTAAAAGCCATTTTTGATGCCATAGAAAGTTCCGCCAATGGTTATCCTTCGGAAGAAGACATCAAAGGATTGTTTGCAGATTTTGATACCACAAGCTCAAGACTAGGCAACAATGTAGAAAATAAAAACGCTCGTTTAGCAGCAGTCATCAAAGGCGTGGAACAACTAGACTTTGGAAAATTTGAAGACAACCAAATAGACCTTTTTGGAGATGCTTACGAATTCCTTATCGGCAATTATGCAGCCAACGCTGGTAAATCTGGTGGTGAGTTTTTCACACCTCAACACGTTTCCAAACTCATTGCTCAACTGGCAATGCACGGACAAAAATCAGTCAATAAAATTTATGACCCTGCAGCAGGTTCTGGCTCATTGCTATTACAAGCCAAAAAACATTTTGACAACCATATCATAGAAGAAGGTTTCTATGGCCAAGAAGTAAATCATACCACCTACAACTTGGCGCGTATGAATATGTTTTTGCACAATATCAATTATGATAAGTTTCACATTGTTTTAGGAGATACACTCAGAGACCCTCAGTTAATGAACGAAAAACCGTTTGACGCCATTGTTTCTAATCCTCCATATTCTATACCTTGGATAGGGAGCGATGACCCTACCTTGATAAATGATGACCGTTTTGCTCCTGCAGGAGTTTTAGCTCCTAAGTCTAAAGCAGATTTTGCATTTGTATTACACGCCTTACATTACTTATCGAGTAAAGGAAGAGCAGCTATTGTTTGCTTCCCTGGTATATTTTACCGTAGCGGTGCAGAACAAAAAATTAGAAAATATTTGGTAGACAACAATTTTGTAGAAACTGTTATTGCTTTAGCGCCTAACTTATTCTACGGAACTACTATCGCCGTAAATATTCTCGTGCTTTCTAAACATAAAACAGATACTAAAACCCAGTTTATAGATGTTACAGGGGAAGATTTCTTTAGAAAGGTAACCAATAACAATTTGCTAGAAGACCAACATATCGACAAGATTATGGAAATGTTTGACAGCAAAGCTGAAGTCCCACACGTAGCCACCACTATTGACAATGCTAAAATTGCAGAAAACGACTACAACCTATCGGTAAGCTCGTATGTAGAAGCCAAAAATAAGCGTGAGAAAATTAATATTGAGGCGCTGAATAAACAAGTGGATGATACTGTTAAGAGAATTGACCAACTTCGTGCAGAGATAGATAACATCATTAAAGAATTGGAAGCATGAGTTTTTTAGATAAATTATTAGAAGGTGTTGAGGTGGAATGGAAGCCTTTGGGAGAGGTAGCAGAAATTAAAACTGGGCAGGCAGTTAGTAAGAATATGATTTCAGAAAATCAAGGAACATATCCTGTAATAAATAGTGGTCGTGAACCTCTTGGATTTATTAATATTTGGAATACAAATAATGATCCATTGGGTATAACATCACGCGGAGCTGGCGTAGGTTCAATTACTTGGCAAGAAGGTAAATATTTTCGAGGGAATTTAAATTATTCAATATCGATTAAAGATAAAAATCAATTGAATGTTAGATTCTTGTATCATTTACTAAATGAAATCCAAATGGAAATTCATTCTTTATGTACGTTTCAAGGTATACCAGCTTTGAACGCAAGTAACTTAAAACCACTTTTAATCCCCATTCCAACAATCGAAATCCAACAAAAAATAGTTGCAATTCTTGATACCTTCACCGAACTTACAGCAGAGCTTACATCAGAGCTTACATCAGAGCTTACAGCTAGAAAATCGCAATATACTTATTATAGAGAAAAGTTGCTATCTTTTGATGAAAATCAAGTGGAATGGAAAACATTGGGGGAGGTATTGACAATAAAAAATGGAAAAGATTATAAAAGTTTTAAGGTTGGTGATATTCCAGTCTATGGATCAGGTGGAGTTATGACTTATATTGATACTCCTATATTTGAAAAACCTTCAGTATTAATTCCAAGAAAAGGTTCACTTGGAAATTTATTTTATGTTGATTTTCCGTTTTGGACTGTAGATACATTATTTTGGACAGATATAAATATTACAGTTGTTTTACCTAAATATGTTTATTATTATCTTCAAACACAAAAATTAGCCGATTTGAATATGGCTGGAGGTGTTCCTAGTTTAACACAAACAATACTTAATAAAGTCAAAATCCCAATCCCACCACTTTCAGAACAAGAACGCATAGTTTCTATTTTAGATCAATTTGATACGCTCACCACTTCCATCACCGAAGGTTTAACCAAAGAAATAGAACTAAGAAAGAAACAGTACGAGTATTATAGAGATATGTTATTATCTTTCCCTAAAAATTAAAACCAATAACGACCATGTATAACACCATCGCAGAAACCAGCAATTTTATTGTTTTAGACCGTTATAATAAATATTCTTCACTGAATGAATCTCCAGCAGGTTTTCAGTCAGAATCTGCTTTAGAACGTGAGTTTATCCAAGATTTAATCAATCAAGGATATGAGAATCCTACTGGCCTTACCACAATACAAGCCATGTTGGCTAATGTAAGGGTGCAGTTACAGGCATTAAACAATATGGTTTTTACCGATGCAGAATGGGCTCGCTTTGTAGAAGAATACTTAGACAGACCCAGTGAAGGAATTGTAGACAAAACCAGAAAACTGCATGATAATTACATCTATGATTTTGTGTTTGATGATGGTCATATCCAAAATATTTACTTAGTAGACAAAAAAAATATTACAAGAAATAAACTACAAGTTATTTCACAGTTCGAACAAAAAGGTCGCCATGCCAATCGCTATGATGTTACCATTTTAGTCAATGGCTTGCCAATGGTTCAAGTAGAACTCAAAAAAAGAGGAGTTGCCATAAGAGAAGCTTTTAATCAAGTGCATAGATACAGCAAAGAAAGTTTCAATAGTGAGAATTCACTTTTTAAGTACCTGCAAATATTTGTTATTTCTAATGGTACAGACAGCCGTTATTTTGCCAATACGGTAAAACGTGATAAAAACAGTTTTGATTTTACCATGAACTGGGCTAAGGCAGATAATACCTTAATCAAAGACCTCAAAGATTTTACAGCCACTTTTTTTCAAAAACAAACGCTTTTAAATGTTTTGCTCACCTATTCGGTATTTGATGTAAGTGACACTTTGCTCATTATGAGACCCTACCAAATTGCAGCAACAGAAAGAATGTTATGGAAAATTAAAAGTTCTTTCGAAGCTAAAAAATGGTCTACCACAGAAGGAGGGGGCTACATTTGGCATACTACCGGTTCTGGTAAAACATTAACCAGTTTCAAAGCAGCTCGTTTAGCTACAAAACTAGATTTTATTGATAAAGTCTTCTTTGTAGTAGACCGCAAAGATTTAGACTTTCAGACCATGAAAGAATATCAGCGATTTTCTCCCGATAGTGTTAATGGGTCAGACAGCACTGCTGGTTTAAAACGAAATATTGAAAAAGACGACAATAAAATCATTGTTACCACCATTCAGAAACTCAACAACCTCATGAAAACCGAGAATGACTTGCCAATATATCAAAAGCAAGTGGTTTTCATTTTTGATGAAGCACACCGCTCTCAATTTGGGGAAGCACAAAAAAATCTGAAAAAGAAATTCAAGAAATTCTATCAGTTTGGCTTTACAGGAACTCCTATTTTTCCTCAGAATGCTTTAGGTGCAGAAACTACCGCTAGCGTTTTTGGTAGAGAATTACACTCTTACGTAATTACAGATGCCATAAGAGACGAAAAAGTGTTGAAATTCAAAGTAGATTACAATGATGTTAGACTTCAATTTAAGAGCATTGAAACAGAAATTGATGAGAAAAAATTAACAGCGGCAGAAAACCAAAAAGCTTTTTTACACCCTGCTCGTATCAGAGAAATTTCTCAATACATTTTACAAAATTATAAATTCAAAACCCACAGAACTCGTGGTGGCAATACTGGCTTCAATGCCATGTTTGCTGTAAACAGTGTAGATGCAGCCAAATTATACTACGAAGAACTGAACAAACAGCAAAAAAAAAGTGACAAACCTCTAAAAATAGCTACTATATTCTCTTTTGCAGCCAATGAAGAACAAAATGCCATCGGTGAAATTCCAGATGAAAACTTTGAACCTTCAGCTATGGATGCTACTGCCAAAGAATTTTTAACCAAAGCGATTGAGGATTATAATGCTATGTTCAGAACCAGCTTTGGGGTAGATAGTAAAGAATTTCAAAACTATTACCGTGACCTTGCCAAAAGGGTAAAAAACAAAGAAGTAGACCTCCTCATTGTAGTCGGTATGTTCTTAACGGGTTTTGATGCACCTACTCTTAATACTTTATTCGTAGACAAAAATCTACGTTATCATGGTTTAATGCAAGCGTTTTCGCGTACCAATCGTATTTATGATGCTACAAAAACTTTTGGCAATATTATCACTTTTAGAGATTTAGAATCAGACACCATAGATGCCATAACCTTATTTGGAGATAAAAACACCAAAAATGTAGTATTAGAAAAAAGCTACAAAGAGTATTTAGAAGGCTTTACAGATATTGCAAACGGCACGGCACGCAGAGGTTTTATTGAAATTGTAAAGGAGTTGAATGAAAAATTCCCAAACCCAGACGAAATCGTCACAGAGAAAGATAAAAAAGAATTCTCTAAACTATTTGGTGAGTATTTGCGTGTAGAAAACATCCTCCAGAATTATGATGAGTTTACCCATCTAAAAGCTTTACAAACAATAGACCTAAATGACGAAGAAGCGGTAAATGTTTTCAAAGAAACTTATTTTGTCACAGACCAGCAATTAGCAGAATTGCAAGAAATTAAGTTGTTACCAGAAAGAACCGTTCAAGATTACAGGTCTACTTATAATGACATTCGTGATTGGTTGCGAAGAGAAAAAAATGGCAAAGAAGCAGAAGAATCTCAAATAGATTGGGACGATGTAGTTTTTGAAATAGACCTATTAAAGTCTCAAGAAATAAACCTAGATTATATTCTAGAATTGATTTTTGAACACAATAAGAAAACCACAGACAAAGCAGCTTTAATAGAAGAAATCCGCAGAGTGATTCGTGCCAGCATTGGCAACAGGGCAAAAGAAAGTTTAGTGGTAGATTTCATTAATGATACAGAATTAGACTCTATTGAAGATAAGGCAGGAATAATTGATACATTTTTCAATTATGCACAGCGTAAACAGAAAGCAGAAGCTATCGAAATAATCACCGATGAAAATCTAAACGAAGAAGAAGCCAAACGTTACATCACCACTTCATTAAAAAGAGAATATGCCAGTGAAAATGGAACAGAGCTCAATGCACTATTGCCAAAAATGAGCCCTTTAAACCCACAATATTTAACCAAAAAACAAAACGTCTTCCAAAAAATATCTGCATTTGTAGAAAAATTCAAAGGCGTAGGTGGTCAAATTTAATATATTATTTATGGGTAGAGTTGCACTAAGTATTGATGATCAGATTAAAAGATTGGAAGAAAAAGGATTGGATTTATCTTGTTATGAAACTTCCAAATTGAAAGAAATCTTACTTGATATAGGTTACTATAGACTTGGTTTTTATACCTATTATTTCATGGACGATGAAAAAGAGAACTTCTTAAATGGAATTAAAATTTCTGAAATAATTGAATTGTATTATATGGATATTGATCTTAAGTACATTTTAATGAAGTATATTAATAGAATTGAAATTAATTTCAGAACTAAATTAATTTATTATCCGTCAATAATTAATAAGCAAGATCCTTTTTGGTTTGTTGATGAAGCTTTAATGAAAAAAGATTTTGTTGAAGACTTCAAAAAAAGGTATGATGACAATTTCAAAAGAGATAATTTAATGTTGAAAAAACATCACATAAATCATCCTGCTGATATTTACGCTCCAGCATGGAAAACATTTGAATATCTCTCCTTTGGATCCATTATTACTTTATTCGATGCAATAAAGGATTTAGAAATAAAAAACAGAATCTCAAAATTATATCAAGTAAATGATTTAGGTAAATTTATGAGATTAATACATGCGGTTAGACAAATTAGAAATATCTGTGCTCATAGCAATGTATTATTTGATTTTTCCTTACCACAGAGTTTAAGTTCGCATCCGAAAATAAATTACAATAATGGTGACCGAAACTCTTTAGATGCCTCATTAAAAGTTATTGCATTCTTTTTAGAATCAATTTCTATAAATCGATTAGCAGAGTTTAAATCTGAAATTTATTCTTTTTTTGAAAAACACAAAGTGAAGCCTCACTTATTAGAAATTATAAGAAATCATATAAAATATTTGGATTAATATTTGCTTTATATAAAAATCTTTGTAATTTTGCAACATAAAAGTGCCTCACTAGACATCGCGCTCTCTTGGTGCACTATAAAAAAATATTTGAGCCTGGTTTCCCAGGCTTTTTTATTTTTACACAGAAGTTTTCCAATACTAATTGGTTAAATTGTAAAATATCATATATTTGCATTAGAATTTAGCTGAAGAAATTCGGTTGTATTCTCCAAAGCTTAACAGGTAACTGTTAAGCTTTTTTTGTTGTAGGTTAAAAATTATTCTTCTTACATTTGAAATACAGAGTGACCAGTTCGGCTGCACACTGTGCCAATAGCCAGTTGATTTACTCAACTGGTTTTTTCAAAACCTCACCCCCTTAGCAATCAACCCATCCACCTGCAGCTTCACCCATTCTTTTGTCGGAGCTTCCAATTTTGCAATGGCGTAAGCACTTTGTAAATAATCAAAAACCTCATCATCATAGAGTGCAGAAAGAAAAACATACAAATTTTTCCTATCCCTGTTCTCAAAATAATCCTCATCAAAATTCACAATCGTATCTGCAGCATCTTCCCAACGCTCCTGAAAATAACCATCAAACTCAATTTGCTTTCTACAGTAATTTTTCGCCTTGTGTTTTTTAAGTATTTTGCTAATATTAAGACCTAAATATGTTCCTTTTTTTTAGAAACTCAGTATGGAAATATTGGTCGAATATTTTAGAATGATATTCTTTTAGAATAATTTGTACAGAATCGGTTACAGAAAAAATAGAAATTTTCAATAATAGTAATAGGTTATTTGTAATTTTATGTTAATCTTTTATAAATTAGCTAAAAAATTATTTCAATGATTTATCTTAAAATAAAAAAATATTGTTTTATTTTTTTTATTCTTGGAACTTTGTTTTCTTGTAAAAAAACTGATTCTCATCCTGATAATAATGAGCAACTTTTGCGAATATTAGATGATAAAATAAAGAACAAAAAATATTATGAAATTAAGAAAAAAAATCATATTCAAAAGTTAAAAAAAGAGGCTCTGCTATACAAAAATAATGATAGCATATCTTATCACCTTAATAATCTTATTGTAGAAGAATATCTAGGTTACCAATGTGATTCTGCATATATATATTCTGATAAGAATAAAGAAATAGCCAACAGAAGTAATAATGAAATTTGGTTATATAAAAATTTATTACAAAGATCAGTATTACTATCTACCACTGGGTTATTTGTGGAATCGAAAGAAATACTTGACAAGATTAATCCAGAGGTTCTTCCTAAACAGCTTCGTTTTTCATATAATTCTGCCTATGAATGCCTTTATTCTAATTTGCTCGACTATAGTGGAAGTGGTAGTAAATATAGTCATATTTATAAAAGTAAATTGACAGCTTATTATAATTCAGCATATAGAGCATTAAAACCAGGTGACCCATTTTATTATCTTTTTTTAAGCCATAAAAATAGGATTGATAATAATTGGAAACTTTCAGGTCAAAATATTGACGAATTTTTGAAAACTACAAAACCAGGGACTAGATTACATGCGATAGGGAGCTTTTGTAAAGCAGTTATAGATGCTAAACTAGGTAATATAGAATCTCAGGAAAGATGCTTGATATATTCTGCAATCTCTGATATAGAATCTTCTACTAAAGAAAATAGGTCTATGCAAGATTTGGCAAGTATTTTATATCAGAAAGGAGAAACTGACAGAGCATATAAATATATACAATCTTCTCTAGAAGATGCTAATTTTTATAATGCAAGGTTCAGAAATATACAAATAAGTAAAGTGCAGCCTATTATTGAAGAGACTTATCTTCAAACTATAAATACCCAAAATAAACAATTGAGATGGTCTATCTTTTTAATTAGTATTCTATTTGCAGGACTTGGTATTACAATGTATTTTATTTACAAACAACTTAAAATGATTGCTAAATCAAGAAATGAACTTTCTAAAACCAATTCTGTTTTAAAATCATTAAATAATAAATTAGATGAAGCCAATCATATAAAAGAGGAGTATATTGCATTTTTTATTAGACAAAACTCAAATTATTTAGAAAAATTTGAAAGATATAAAAAGCTAATTTCCATTAGATTATCCACAGGTCAGTTAGATAAATTATCAGCAATGGTCAATAATAAAAAAAATGAGGAAATGGATTTGAATGAATTATATCATAATTTTGACCAAGCATTTTTAAGAATATATCCAAATTTTGTAAATGAAGTAAACAAGCTTTTAAAAAAAGAAGAAGTGTATAACTTAAAAGAGGGAACTCTTAATACAGAGCTTAGAATTTTTGCTCTTATAAGACTTGGTATTAATGATACGAATCAAATCTCAGAGTTTTTAAGATATTCTTTACGAACAATTTACAATTATAGGAGTAAGGTAAAGGCTAAATCGGTGATTGAAAATGATGAATTTGAAGCTAAAATTATGCAAATAGGGTCTATTATTACGTCATAGCGTTTACTTTTTTATATAAAGGTTTATTTTTTAAGTAATTGATTTTCAGTATTTTTATTTATTTTTTTTTATAAATCATTTACCTAAAGCTTACAATTCTAAATTGTGAGCTTTTTTCTTGCTTTAAGGGAAATAAATTAGCAACATAAAATTAACAGATGTTAATACTATATTAACATACTAAAACTAATTCTTTCACATTATGAGAAATCATTATATTTTTAAAATCATTAGTTGTATTATTCTTTTTTTATTTTCAGCTAATCATTCTTACAAATCTCAAAATCCTTACAAAGCACCTCTCTATTGGAATCCTTATGAATATCATATTACGAGAGAAATGGCAGGTGTTCAGGATAATTATCTTAGTGAACAAGCGTTATCTGATAACATTAATTGGCTAGAGCAAAACCTAAAATCTTATGGATATAATATGGTTTGTATGGACGGATGGGGAGATACAAGTCAAATTAATGAAAATGGCTATAGGAAAAGTCATTCATCTCACTGGCAGCATGATTATGCTTGGTGGTCACAATATCTACAGAGTAAAGGTATGACGCTTGGTATGTATGAAAACCCTCTTTGGTTACATGTGGATGCTAATGATACTAACAAGAAAATTGTAGGAACTAATATTAACGTTTCATCTCTTCTTGATGCCAATGAAAATTCATTATGGTTCAAATGGGTGCAGGTGGATAGACAAGGAGCTGAAGAATATGTAAAAGGATATGTAAAATATTATGCTGATATGGGCATAAAATATTTGCGTGTAGATTTTCTTTCTTGGTTTGAGTCTGGATATGACAGAAATCTAGGAACAGTAGGCCCACAAAGAACAAAAGCTCAATATGAAAAAGCTTTAAGATGGATGCGTGAAGCCTGTGATGCAAACGGGGTGTATTTGAGCTTAGTAATGCCAAATCTTTTTAATACTGCGGAATTAGAAAAACAATATGGTCATCTTTTTAGAATTAATGAAGATGCAGGCGAAGGTACTTGGTATAAATTTAGTGATAAAGACAGAGGTCATCGTTTTAATACTTGGTCACAATATGCCAATGCTTTTGATGGATTTATCTATTGGTCTCAGGTAACGGGAAGTAATAAAGTTCAATTAGATGGAGACTTTCTTAGAATCAATACTTTTGCGAACGATACAGAAAAACGAAGTGTAATCTCATTGAATATTCTAGCTGGGGGACCTGTTACCATTGCAGACCAATATGATACCATCGGGAATGACCTTTGGTTATACCAAAATACAGAATTATTAGAACTGAATACTGCAAAATTTGTAGGAAAACCTTTAAGCAATGATCCGTCCAATTCTAATAGCCAAATATGGAGAGGTCAATTGAGTAATGGAGATTGGATTATTGGTTTTTTTAATAGAGAAAATACGCCACAAGTGCGTTCTATGGATTTTCTCAATCAGCTAGGTGTTTCTGGACAAGTGATGGTAAGAGATCTTTGGCAGCACTCTAATTTGGGTAAGATGAGTAATATTTCTCTAACAGTGCCTCCGCACGGATGTGTTGTCTTAAAGTTAACAAAAAATTCTTCAGAATCATGTAATAGCCAAACAATTACCTTTCCAGTTATTCAGAATAAAGATGCAAACGATTCTCCATTTTCTCCATCAGCGACATCTTCCGCTGGTCTGCCTATTATTTATGAAGTCAATGCGGGGCCGGCAAAAATTGTAAATAATCAAGTACAACTTACAGGGTACAATGGTACAGTCTCTTTACAAGCAAAACAAAATGGAGGTGACGGTTTCTGTGCAGCTATACCACAGCTTCAAAGCTTTAATGTAACTGGTGGGCACAATACACAAATGTATGTTGGTGGTACTTATAATAACTGGAACATGAAATCTATGATATTAGAAAATAATATTTGGAAACTCAAAAATCAAGTCTTTCTTGCTGGAAACTATGAATTAAAATTTGCGAACACAAACAACTTCACTGGTCAGGATTGGGGTAATTCTAATGGATTAAATGGAACGGCTCAACAAACAACAGGAGGAGGGGCTAATATCTTTTTTACCATAACCAATCCAGGAACTTATACCATAGATTTTAATGATATTACCCTACAATATAATATTACATTTACGCCGAATCATCAGCTTAATATGTATGTAGGTGGTAGTTTTAATAATTGGGGACTTCAGCAGATGACTCTTCAAAATGATGAATGGACTAAAAATAATATTCCTTTTTCAGTTGGGAATTACGAGCTAAAATTTGCTAATACATCTGATTGGTCAGGAAATGATTGGGGAGATGAAAATGGCCTTTCTGGTTTTGCAAAGTTAACTACTGGTGGTGGTGCAAATATCAAATTTAATATTGAAACTGCGGGTAACTATAATATTAAATTCAATGATATGACTTTGTATTATGAAATTTATGATGCTAGTATTCTTTCTGTTAATAATATTTTAAAGAAAGGGGTGCAGATATATCCTAATCCAGCAGAAAACAGCTTTTTTATTTTGTCTGAAAAAGATGCAGTAAAAAGATATGAAATTTATGATATGAGTGGGAGGATAATAAAATCTGAAAATACTATTTGCACAAAATGCGATATCAATATTTCAGGAATTGCAAAAGGTAATTATATACTGAATGTTTATTTCGGTAATCAAATCGTGGGGCAAAAATTAATTATAAAATAAAAATCTCTCATAAATGAAACTATACTATTTGAGTAGTACAATTGCAATTGCTGCTTTTTATCTTTCTGGAAGTTTGTATGCACAAAAATCTGATACATTGAAGGAAAAAAATATTGAAGAAGTAGTAGTAATTGGCTATGGAAAAGCAAAAGCAAAAGATTTAACAGGATCAGTTTCTGTAATTAATCTTAACAAAACAGGGAATCAACCAGTTGCCGATATTGGGCAAGCAATTCAAGGACGTGCATCAGGGGTAACTGTTATTAACTCAGGAGAACCTGGTAGTAACGTTACTTTCCGAATTCGTGGAACTGGAACTATACAGAATAACAATCCATTGATTGTGGTAGATGGGATGCCTTTAAATGGAGGCCTTAATCAGATTAATATGAGTGATGTAGAATCTATTAACATTCTAAAAGATGCTTCTTCTACCGCAATTTATGGTTCTAGAGGTGCTAATGGTGTTGTAATGATTACTACCAAAAGAGGTGCGAAAGGTGGTATTCTTAATTTTGATACTTTTACTGGAATTCAGAGTGTGAGTAATATGATTAAGGTTTTGGATGCTTCGCAGTATGCACAACTTAATAATGAAATGCTTGCAAATGGCGGTTTGACGCCAAATCCTGAGTTTGCAAATCCATCTTCTCTAGGTGTTGGTACCAATTGGTTAGGAGCACTTTTTAATCCATCAATTCTTTCTAGTTATTCGCTTTCTTATGGTGATAGGTCAGAGAAAAGTAATCTATATGTTTCTACTAGTTATTTTAATCAGAAGGGTGTTGTTCTTAATACTAATTATGACCGTTATATTGTTCAGATAAATGGGGATACAAAGCTAAAATCTTTCCTTAAGATAGGAAATAGTGTAAAATTACAACACGATATTAAGAAAAATGGCTCTTATGACATCAAAGGAACTATTCTTTCTCTTCCAACAAGACCAATTTATGATACTAATGGTAATTGGGCAGGACCAGGAAGTAACCCATTATTGTACGGAGATATAGATAATCCTATTGGTAAGGCTACAATTGTTGAAAACTCTACCAAAGGTTATAATATCCAAGGAAATATTTATGCAGAAGCAGAAATTATTAAAGATTTAAAATTCAAATCCTTAGGCGGTATTGAAACCAATATTTGGTATAATAGGACTTGGTCTCCTAAATACAGTTGGGGAGTAAAATCACAAGAGAATTCTTATTTATTTGAAGGTTCTAATAGAAGTATAACTTTGCTTTGGGACAATACTCTTACTTATGACAAGACAATTGGAAAGCATCACATCAATGCGGTAATAGGAAGCAGTGCGCAAAATAATAAATACAATTATTTGAGTGCATCGGTTCAAAAATTTGCTAGCGATAATACACAGCAAATTGATAATGGTATTTTACAACCTGTACAACACGGGAATGCTTCAGAATGGGCAATTATGTCATACTTGGGACGTGTGAACTATAATTTTGCAAATAAATACTATGTAACGGCTACTATACGTAGAGATGGATCTTCTAGATTCGGGATGGATAATAGATGGGGTTGGTTTCCTTCTGCTGCTTTGGCTTGGAGAATTTCTAATGAAAATTTCTTAAAAAATTCTAATGTAATTAATAATCTAAAACTAAGGTTAGGTTATGGTATTACAGGAAATCAAGAGATCGGTAACTATTCTTTTTCTTCTTCTTATAATACTTATCTGTACAATTTTAATAATTCTTATGTAAGTGCAGTTTTACCCACTGTTTTACCAAACCCAAATGTTAAGTGGGAAGGGCAGGAGCAATATAATGCTGGTTTTGATTTGGATCTTTTCAATAATAGAATCAGTTTAATTGTAGATGGCTATGTTAAAAATACTAATGATATGCTGGTTCCAATGTCTGTTCCCGTAACTTCTGGATATTCTGATGTTTACGTGCCTTCGATCAATGCCGGTAAAATTCAAAATAAAGGTTTTGAAGTTACTTTATCTACTAAAAATATCATCAAAAATGATTTTAAATGGTCTTCAGATGCTGTTTTTTCATATAATAAGAATAATGTAGAAAGCATTAATAGTGATACTCCTATCATTACGGCAAGTGGAGGTTTTAATAGTGCCATAGGTCTCATTAAGGCGGGTTATCCTGTAAATGTTTTCTACGGATATATTACTGATGGTATATTTCAGAATCAAGATGAGGTAGATCGTCATGCCGTTCAGATGCCTGGATCAAATTCAGCTACCAGTACTGCACCAGGAGATATTAGATTTAAAGATCTTAATAATGACGGTGTTATCAATGATAAAGATCGTACAGTAATTGGAAATCCTAACCCAAAATTTACCTTCTCTTTAAACAATACCTTCAATTATAAGAATTTTGATTTAACTATATTCTTACAAGGAAGTTATGGTAATGATATTTTCAACGCCAACAGAATGTACACAGAGGCAATGTCTATTATTCAAAACCAAAGTACAGCAGTTCTAGGCAGATGGACAGGCGAGGGAACAAGTAACAATATTCCGAGAGCAATTTATGGTGATCCTAACCAGAACTCAAGAGTGAGTGACAGATATATTGAGGATGGTTCTTACATAAAAATTAAAAATGTTAATTTAGGTTATACACTTCCAAAAACCGTATTCGGACAAAATTTTAATTCTGTTAAAATATTTGTTTCGGCACAAAACCTTGTCACTTGGACGAAATATTCGGGTTTTGACCCCGAAGTTCCAGTAAATGGGATAGATAATGGGACTTATCCTATTACAAGAACAGTTTCTTTAGGTTTAAATATAGGATTTTAAATAATAATTACAATGAAAAAGATAAAAATTGCATTATATGCATTACTTACACTTACTATGGTAAATTGTAGTGATGATTTTTTAGATAAAACACAGCCAGATACTATTAATACAGGTAATTATCCTAAGACAGGAGAAGAACTTATCACTTTAGTTAATGGTGCTTATCAACCATTACAACGCCCGAAGCTTTATAACATGAGAATGTGGACCAGTGATATTTTTGCAGGCAACAGTATTGTAGGTGCTGGTGGTGGAGATGATGGGTTGGAAACAACACAACTTTCTAATTTTGTTACAAGTACAGATAATCAAGGTGTTTTAGACCTATGGAGAGGTCCTTGGCCTGGTATTCTTTCTTCAAATATAATTATTAAAACCGCCCCTACTTTAAATATTGATGATACCCTTAGAAATAGATCTTTGGGAGAAGCATATTTTTTAAGAGCGCATTATTATTTTATTTTAGTAAGGTTTTTTGGTGATGTTCCCTTGGTTACTGAACCACAAGACGTAAATGGAGATTTGTATCCAGCAAGAGCTCCTAAAACGGAAATTTATAAATTAATTATTTCAGATTTAGAAAAGGCAATTCAATTTTTGCCTACCAAACAGCAATATGGCGATAGTGATAAAGGCAGAGCTAGTAAAGGTGCTGCTATTGGGGCATTAGCAAAAGTATATCTCACCCTAGGGCAATGGCAAAAGGTAGTAGACCTTACAACACAGCTAGAAGGTATGGGATATGCATTAAATACAGACTATTCTGATAATTTCAATATAAATAAAGAAAACTCTGTAGAGTCTCTTTTCGAGGTACAATATGCTTCTGATGGTGGTTATGATTTTTGGAGTAACGAGAATCAAGCTTCTTGGACAAGTACCTTTATGGGACCACGCGGAGCTAATTTTGTTGGTGGAGGTTGGGGCTGGAATCAGCCTACTCAAGAATTTGTAAATAGTTATGAAACAGGAGATAAGAGAAAAGAAAAAACTATTTTCTACGAAGGTTGCCCAAATTATGACGGCAAAGAATACAAAGCCAATTATTCTCTTACAGGATATAATGTTAAAAAATTTTTAGTGCCTTTATCAGCTTTTCCTTCATATGATAATAGTCCTCTTAATTTTCCAATTATGAGATATTCGGAAGTTTTATTGATGAAAGCAGAAGCTCTTAACGAACTAGGGCAAACTTCACTTGCAATCGTTCCATTGAATTTGGTGAGAGGAAGAGCTGGTTTAGCAGCTGTAACGTCAGGACTTTCACAAAGTGCTTTTCGTGATAAAGTATTGCATGAAAGAAGAATGGAATTGGCATTTGAGGGACAAAGATGGTTTGATCTAATTCGTGTAAATGATGGTCAGTACGGATTGAATTTTCTTCACTCTATAGGAAAAACTAATGCATCAACTAAGCACCTTCTTCTTCCTATTCCTCAGATAGAAAGAGACAGAAACCCTAACCTTACTCAAAATCCTGGATATTAAAAAACACTATTATGAAAACAATCAATCATATAAAAAACTGGAAAAAATCAATTTTTTGGATTATTCCTATGTTGTTGTTGGGTATTATAGCATGTAGAGAAGAACTTAATCAAGAATATTTTGAAACAAGTGAACTATCTGTAAAAACCTCAGAAATAACAAAACTTTTGCCCAATATGTACAATTCTAAATTTACATTTAGCTGGACTGCAGGCAATAATCAAGGAACTAACTCTGCCATTACATATAAACTTGAGTTAGATAAAAAAGAAAATAATTTTTCAAATCCTCAAACTTTTGAAATTGGCAAAAATATTTATTCTTATGATCTTCTTATAGGTGATCTTAATTCATTATTGATAAATAAATTTGGCGCAAATCCAGATAAATCTATTATAATGCAGGTTAGAATTACAGCTACTTTCGGAGATACTTCTGTAGAACCGCAGACTGCTATTACAGATTTTACACTTACTCCTTTTAAACCTTTTACAAGTACTTTATATATAGTGGGTGATGCAACTCCAAATGGATGGGATATCACCAAAGCAACAGCACTTACGAGGAGTTCTAGTAATCCTGCGGAATTTACCTACTACGGACAACTAAAGCAAGGGAATTTTAAATTTGCAGTAAATCAAAATAGCTGTTGGTGTCAAGATTTTTATAATAAAGATGCAAATGATGATACCAAAATAGTTTACAATGAAGGCGGAAATGGGGTAGATTTACAATGGACAATTGATAATGCGAGTTTATATAAAATTACAGTAAATCTAATTACACAAAGCATTAAAATTGAAAAAATGAACGGTCCCCAGTTTAATGATATTTGGATTGTAGGAGATGCCTCCCCAAGCGGATGGGATGTTAATAATCCAGTTCCTTTCAAACAAGATCTTACAAACCCTTTTATTTTTACTTTAGAATGTAGCCTTAATGAAGGAAATTTTAAACTTTTGACTGGTACAAAAGGTGATTGGTGTGGTGAATGGTATCGTCCTTTGGTAGATAATCAGGATTTATCTGCTACAGGTGTAGAGCAAAACTCAGGCTGTACAAATGATAACAAATGGAAAGTTACATCAGCAAGTGCAGGCAGATATAAAATAACGCTTAATACTGCTAGCAATAGTATAAAATTTGAGCCTGTAAATATCTATTTGATTGGTGATGCTACTCCTAACGGCTGGAATATGGGAAGTCTTACTCCTATGCAGAAAAATGGTAGCGTTTATACTTGGACAGGTCAACTCAATCCTGGAGAATTTAAGTTTACTAAATTCAATTCCAATTGGTGTGATGGAACTGAGATAATAGCCGCAACAGCTAATCAGAATATTGCTAATACAGCTTTTAAATTAAGAGATAATTGTCAAGGAGATGATAATAAATGGAAAGTTTCAGCTTCTGGTACCTATACTATAACCTTAAATTTAGATACTAATTCGCTTGAAATTAAGTAGTTTTTCACACTTTATCGCATGGCTATCTTAGCCATGTGATTTTTTTAAATTAAAATTTTGATAATAATCATTTTGAAAATTAAATCATGAACAAAAGGTTATTTTATATACTTATAATATCGTTGTTCTCTTCAAAAATGCTATTTGCAACCGAATGTACATCTTATACCAAGAAAGGAAACCAGGTGACATTCAATGGCAAAGATGGTTCTAAACTTTCTTTGACAATGAATAGCAATTCTGTTATAAAAATATGGTTCGATAAATCAGGGAAATTAACTCGAACCAATCCTTCTTTTGCTGTGGTTAATGAGAAACTTGAAAATATTGGAGATATCGGTGTTAATGAAGAATCCTCAGCATACGAAATTTTTACCTCAAAACTTCGTATAAGGATCAATAAAAATCCGATGCAGATTCAGATTTTTGATAAGTATCAGAAACTGATTTACAGCGATTTCAAAGACCAAGGGCACGTTTCCGATGCCAAAGGTGTAAAAGCCCGCAAGGTTCTTCGTAGTGATGAGCAGTTTTTCGGATTAGGTGAAAAAACTGGAACGCTTAACCGCAGAGGAAAAAATTACAAAATGTGGAATAGTGATCGCCCTTGTTATAGCGTTACCGAAGACCCGATTGCAAAGAGTATTCCGTTTTTTATGAGCAGTTACCGTTATGGAATTTTTCTGGATAATACTTATAAAACTGAATTCAAGTTTGGAACTGAATCGTCAGATTTTTACTCATTCGAAGCTCCAGATGGCGCATTTGTCTATTATTTTATTTATGGAAAAGATTACAAAGAGATTCAGCAGCAATACATTGCACTGACTGGACAGCCGATTATGCCTCCAAAATGGGCTTTGGGTTTTGCACAAAGTCGCGGACTTTATACAAAAGAGAATCAGGCATTAGAAGTTGCGGCAGAATTTCGTAAAAGAAAAATCCCGATTGATATTATTTATCAGGATATCGGTTGGACTCAAAACCTTCAAGATTTTGAATGGAGAAAAGGCAATTATACCAATCCAAAAGCAATGCTCAAAAAACTGAAGGATAATGGTTTTAAAATGATTGTTTCTCAAGATCCTGTTGTTTCTCAGAAGGATAATAAACAGTGGGCAGAAGCTGATAAGCTAGGGTATTTTGTGAAAGATGTCCGTACCAACAAGGCTTACGATATGCCGTGGCCGTGGGGCGGGAATTGTGGAGTAGTAGATTTTACCATTCCCGAAGTTGCCGACTGGTGGGGGAAATATCAACAAAAACCTATTGATGATGGAATCAGCGGTTTCTGGACAGATATGGGAGAACCTGCGTGGAGCAACGAAGAAGATATTGACCGCCTGAATATGAAACACCGCATCGGGATGCACGATGAAATTCACAATATTTATGGTTTGACTTGGGACAAAGTGGTAAAAGAACAATTTGAAAAAAGAAATCCTAATAAGCGTATTTTTCAGATGACACGTTCAGCTTATGCAGGATTGCAGCGTTATACATTTGGCTGGACTAATGATAGCGGAAGCGGAAGTGATGTTCTGGATGGCTGGGCGCAAATGGAAAATCAGGTAGCCGTTGGAATTTCAGCAGGTTTGGGTGGAATACCATTCTGGACAACCGATATTTCTGGCTATTGTGGTGATATTACAGATTATCCTGCAATGGCAGAACTCTATACTAGATGGATGCAGTTTGGTATATTTTGTCCATTAAGTAGAGCACATCATGAAGGAGATAATGCCGTAGAACCTTGGATGTTTGGCGAAGTGGCAGAAAAAAATACCAAAGCAGCGATAGAATTGAAATACCAGTTGTTCCCATATCTTTATACTTATTCTAGGAAAGCGCATGACATCGGATTGCCAATTACCAGAGGCCTTTTTATGGAATATCCTAATGATGCGGAAGCAGCAAAAATCGATAATCAGTTTATTTTTGGGGAAGAATTATTAGTAGCTCCTGTTCTCAAAAAAGGCGAACGTGTAAAACGAGTTTACCTTCCTGAAGGCGAATGGATCGATTTTAACGATAAAAAAACCGAATATCTGGGTGGCGAAAAATTGCCTTACAAAGCACCGCTCAATACCATTCCGATTTTTGTGAAAAAAGGATCGATTATTCCGATGATGCCCATTATGCAATATATTGGCGAGAAGAGAGATTATCCTGTAACATTCCATATTTTTCCCAATTATGAAGATGAAAAAGCAAGTTTCACATTGTATGAAGATGAGGGCGAAAATCAGGATTATCTCAAAGGTATTTTTTCATTAACATACATCGTTTGTACCACCGTCTCCAGTGGTTTTAATATCGATATTTCACCTGAGGATAAAGGTTTTCATCAATCTGATAAAAGAAATTTTGTACTTAGCATCCTAACGGATAAAAAACCAACTTCGGTTTCCATCAACGGAAATGCGGCAACATTGGTTCCGTTAGAAAAATTAAATATCGATAATGATTTCTCACAACAATGGAGCTGGGATGAAAACGGAAAAAAATTGCTATTGAAAACACCGGATCAAAGAAAGAAAATAAATATTAAAATAAATAATTAATTAATTAATAGAAAATGAAGAAGTTATTACTGCTAATTGCAATAAGTTTTACAAGCCTTGTTTTTGCTCAGAAACTACAGTCGCCAAACGGAAAATTCGTTATGAATTTTTCTGTTCAGAGTGGTGGTTATCCATCCTATCAGTTAAATTATAAAGGAAAAGAGATTGTAAAACCGAGTAAACTTGGATTTGTGTTGACGACCAAAGATGCTCAGGCAAACGATCCCCGAAATTTTTTAAATAATAATTTTGAAGTTGTTGGCTCAAAAACAGCCTCTTTTGATGAAACCTGGCAGCCAGTTTGGGGCGAGGAAAAAAGCATCAGAAACCATTATAACGAGATTTTAATCAGTCTAAAGCAAAAAGGAACAGACCGCTTAGTGGATGTTCGTTTCCGTTTGTTTGATGACGGTTTGGGATTCCGTTATGAGTTTCCACAACAGAAAAATCTGGTTTATTTTACCATTAAAGAAGAAAAAACCCAGTTTGCAATGACAGGAGACCATACTGCCTATTGGATTCCAGGAGATTATGATACTCAGGAATACAATTATACAACATCCAAACTCTCCGAAATCCGAGGACTAATGGATAAAGCTTATCAAAAGGGGAATGCTTCTCAAACCTCATTTTCGCCAACTGGTGTTCAGACTTCATTGATGATGAAAACAGCAGATGGTGTTTATATCAACCTGCACGAAGCAGCTTTAATAGATTATTCTTGTATGCACCTTAATTTGGATGATAAAAATCTGGTGTTTGAATCTTGGTTAACGCCAGATTCTCACGGCGACAAAGGTAAAATGCAAGCGCCACGACACACACCTTGGAGGACGATTATCGTGAGCGATGATGCCCGTAAGATCTTAGCATCTAGAATGACTTATAACCTGAATGACCCTAGCAAAATCACCGATACATCGTGGATTAAGCCAACCAAATATGTTGGAGTTTGGTGGGAAATGATTTCCGGGAAAAGCAGTTGGGCTTATACCGATGAGTTTCCGTCTGTACAATTAGGAATCACCGATTATGCCAAAGCTAAACCAAATGGAAAACACGGTGCTAATAACTCAAATGTAAGACGATATATTGATTTCGCTGCGAAAAACGGATTCGATGCCGTTTTGGTAGAGGGCTGGAATACTGGCTGGGAAGATTGGTTTGGGAACGATAAAGATTATGTTTTTGATTTCTTAACACCTTATCCAGACTTTGATATTGCCGCACTTAATACTTATGCCCATTCAAAAGGGGTAAAGCTCATTATGCATCACGAGACTTCTGGAGCCGTAAGAAATTACGAAAGACACTTGGATGAAGCCTATAAGTTAATGAACAAATACGGCTATGACGCCGTAAAAAGTGGTTATGTAGGAAACATCCTACCTTTAGGCGAAACACACTACAGCCAGTGGACGAACAACCACTTTCAGTATGCGATAGAAAAAGCGGCAGATTATAAAATTATGGTCAATGCTCACGAAGCTGTTCGCCCAACAGGTATTGCGAGAACGTATCCAAATCTTATCGGGAACGAAGCTGCAAGAGGAACAGAATATCAGGCTTTTGGTGGTGACAGAAACAACCCGAACCACGTAACAATCTTGCCTTTTACCAGATTAATTGGTGGACCTATGGACTACACACCCGGGATTTTCCAGATGGATGTTACCAATGGTTCCCACGTTAATGCGACTATCGCCAACCAATTGGCATTATATGTAACGATGTACAGCCCATTACAAATGGCAGCGGATTTCCCTGAAAATTACGAGAAGTTTGCCGACGCTTTCCAATTTATCAAAGATGTGGCGGTAGATTGGGATGAGAGCAAATACTTGGAAGCAGAACCAGGACAATACATTACCGTTGCCAGAAAAGCTAAAGGTTCTGACAAATGGTTTGTAGGAAATGTAGCCGGTTATACCCCATTTACATCAAAAATTTCTCTGGATTTCTTAGATGCCGGTAAACAATATATCGCAACCATTTATTCTGATGCAAAAGATGCGGATTATATTAAAAATCCTCAAGCTTACAATATTCGTAAAGTGATAGTGACAAATAAATCAAAATTAGAACAAATATCAGTTGCTGGTGGTGGTTATGCCATAAGTATAATACCTGTATTGAATAAGAATGAAACTAAAGGATTATTAAAATTATAATCTAAGGATTTAGTTTTCAATGATTAATTTGATTTAGCAACATTTATAGATATTTGGTATACAAATTTTTTTTATTATGTTTTAATACCAATATAAAATTTTATATACAACGATAGAGAAAGTGCAAAAAAACACTCGTTTCAGAGTGGTTGGACTTACTCTATCGTTGTATCTTAAAAAGATGAAACATTAGAATTAAAAATTTAGTTTATTTAATTAGATAAAGTCTCTACTTTCTACTGCAATACCTAACTGAAAAAGTGATTTTACACCATATAATTTTTTCAATCTTTTAATTGTACGACTTCCAATAGCGTCCTAAATAAAAAAATAAGAAGGAATTAAAGTAACTCAAAGTATCTTTGAGGTTGCACAACAAAAAAACCTTCTTATGGATTCAAAATTAACATTATTTTCCCAAATCATTTCAAAAATAGACCGAGGGATTTTCAAAAAAATAGTAATTGAGAAGAAAACCGATTACCGAAATAAAGGATTTGATAGTTGTAACCACTTAGTTTCTATGCTTTTCTGTCATTTTGCCAAAAGCACTTAGGTTCGGGACATTTCCAACGGGCTTCGCAGTGCCATAGGAAACCTGAATCATTTAGGGATAAAAACAGCACCTTCCAAATCTTCTATTAGCTACCAGAATGGAAAACGAGATGCAGATTTGTTTAAAGACGTGTATTTCAAACTATTAGAACAATTAGGACAGCACACGAAAGAAAGACGGATAAAACTCAAAATAAAAGTTCCTGTCTATTTATTAGATTCTACCCTTATTTCTCTATGCCTGTCTTTGTTCGATTGGGCAACATATCGAACTAAAAAAGGAGCCGTGAAAATGCATACCTTACTTGAATATGACGGGAAACTTCCTGTTTATGTGAATATTACCAAAGGAAGTGTTGCTGATAACAAGGGAGCGGAAAACATTCCTTTGGAAAAGGGAGCAGTCATTGTTGCAGACCGATTCTATAACGATTTTCCAATGCTCTCTATTTGGGACAGCAAAGGTATTTTCTTCGTAATAAGACATAAAGAAAATCTGAAATTTGAAACTTTACAGGAACGAGAACTTCCACCAAAAGGAGCTCAAAGCATCCTAAAAGACGAAGAAATAGTACTCTCAAATCCTTTATCCAAAGAAAAATATCCAAAAAAATTAAGAAGAGTGGCTATTTGGGATAATGAAAACAAGCAAACCATTGAAATGATTTCCAATAATTTCTCTTGGGCTGCTTCTACCATAGCAGAATTATACAAGCAAAGATGGCAAATTGAGATCTTTTTTAGAGATATCAAGCAGTTGCTTCACATCAAAACCTTCATTGGAACTTCTGAAAATGCAGTGAAAATCCAAATCTGGACTGCACTTATCTCTATTCTCATTCTGAAATACCTGAAATCCATCGCTAAATATAATTGGCAATTATCAAATCTGGTAGCTTTTATCCGATTGAATATTTTTGTTAAAATTAATCTTCAATTTTGGCTCGACAAACCATTTGAGCAACCGCCTGAAACCCCCAAAAACTATTATCAAGGGGTTCTTTTTTGAAATTAAATGTAAAGCTAAATGTAAAATAGGTATTTAGGCTGTTTCTATTTTTAATAATTTTTTTTTTAGGACAGTATTGAAACTTCAAAAATATTTCCTACATTTGTACTGTTTTACTTTATAATGCACGGTAATTTAAAAATACTATTCCTTTCCTTTACACTCGCGTTATTTCTGGCGCCGGGGATATCTTTAGCTTGCAGCAAAAAGGAGAAGCAGCTTTTTAAAAACCGGGCACATACGGAAACTTTCATCAAACAGTCATTCGCGACGATCCACCCATCTTGCGACAGTGGCGATTGCAAAGACGAATGCTGTCACCCCAAATCACACAATTGTCAAACTGAAGGATGCTCAGGAAACTGCAGCGGAAACCTTTGCAGTTCTGCTCAATACACTTTTTTAGCGGATAGTAAATTTTTAGAGGATTTTAAAAATGAAGACTCCGGCTATTATAGCAACAATTCCAATTTCTATTATCAGAATCCCCATTACTCTGGTGGATTCCATACCGTTTGGATACCGCCCAAAATAGGGTAATACTTCTTTCTTACAGCCCGAGTTATGTCCGGTCGTGAAGTGTTTTTAACACTTTATCCCTGATGACTTATCAGCGCTGTATATTCCTTTGAACTTCAACTTTTCCTTTAAAAGTAAATCTTTCACAAAAGATTTTCCTTTTGGAGCGAGGACTCTTTTGAAGATCTGAATGTTCGTAAGCAGTTTCTTAACAAGGAAACTTAAAATTAACCTGTAATCTAAAATTTAATGAAAAATATTCTTTTGGGAATACTGGCTTTTGCATCGGTATTTCTCGTTTCCTGCAACAATTCAAAAGCTGAAAACACCCAAATCTCGGTCGCAAAGTTCACCACCGGCGACATTGTTCCGCACGATCAGGTATGTATGGTAAATAACGCCTATATGGGTAAAAAACAACTCGAAGTACAGCACGAAGGTAAAACGTATTACGGCTGCTGCGAAAACTGCAAACTGAGAATCCCGCAGGAAGAAAATGCACGAATGGCATACGATCCGATTTCTCATCAACTCATCGATAAAGCAACCGCAATTATAGCGATATCCGATAAAAACGACAATGTCGTGTACTTCGAAAACAAAGCAAACTACGAAGCCTTTTTTAATAAATAATAAATAACCTTTAAACTTATAAAATAATGAAAATACTAGTATTCAGCCTTTTGGCAATCGGAACATTGGCACTCACTTCTTGTAAAGAAAACAAAGAACAGAAAAGCACTACTGAAACATCCATGCAGCACGATATGAGCATGATGTCTGACAATTCAACAATGGGCGATATGCCTATGGATGAAAAGGTAACCGTGATTGACGCAAAAAAAACTTCCGCAAATCTTACAGAACTCTATTCCCATTACACCCACCTTACATTTGCACTCTCAGGTGATGATGATAAAGAAGCAGTTAATACAGCCAAAGGAATTCTGGAAGCATTGCCTAAAATAAACAAAAACGGATTTTCCGCTGAACAGAAAAAAGAATATGCAGAACTGGAATCAAGCATTAAGGAACACGCACAGCATATTGCGGATAATGCCGGAAACATTGATCATCAGCGCGAACATCTGGATTTAATGAGTGAAGATTTTTACGACCTGCTGAAAGACTTCGGAACATCAAAAACGGTGTACAAAATATTCTGCCCGATGTATAATGACAACAAAGGGGCCTTCTGGCTCAGCGATTCACGCGAGATCAAGAACCCTTATTACGGCAAAAAAATGGCTTCATGTGGTGAGGTTCAGGAAGAAATTAAGTAAATAGATTCTAAATCATGATTCAAAATTTAATCAAACTCTCCCTCCGCAACAGGTATTTCGTTTTGCTGATTGCAATCGGCCTTTTTATCTGGGGTATTTTTGCGGTAAGGGACAATCCCATCGATGCCATTCCGGATCTGAGTGAGAACCAGGTCATCGTTTTTACCGAGTGGATGGGCAGAAGTCCCCAGATTATTGAAGATCAGGTGACTTTTCCTCTGGTCAGTAACCTTCAGGGAATTCCGAAAATTAAGAACATCCGCGCCTCTTCCATGTTTGGGATGAGCTTCGTATATGTTATTTTCGAAGATAATGTGGATATATATTGGGCCAGAACCCGCGTAATGGAACGGCTCAATTATGCGCAGCGTTTACTCCCACAAGATGTCACCCCTACGCTCGGACCGGATGGCACCGGTGTTGGTCACGTTTTCTGGTACCATTTTGATGCACCCAAAATGGATTTGGGAGACCAGCGCGCACTCCAGGACTGGTACGTGAAATTTGCCTTGCAGACGGTTCCCGGTGTCGCGGAAGTGGCATCCTTTGGCGGCTTCGAAAAACAGTACCAGCTTATCGTAGATCCTGTAAAATTGCAGTATTACAACGTCTCCCTCATGGAGGTGATGAATAAGGTAAAGGCTAACAACAACGATGTAGGGGGACGGAAATTTGAGATGGCCGATATGGCCTACGTCATCCGTGGACTTGGTTACATTAAGAATGTAGCCGATATCGAAGAAATCGCGGTGGGAAATTACAACGGTATTCCCGTGCGGGTGAAAGATATTGGCTCGGTACAAATGGGTGGAGATCTTCGGCTGGGTATTTTTGATGCGGACGGTGAAGGTGAAGTCGTGGGCGGTATCGTGGTGGCACGGTATGGCGAAAATGCGGATAAGGTCATCAACGATGTGAAAGAGAAAATGAAGGACGTTGAAAAAGGACTCCCTGAAGGCGTCACCTTCAAGACATCGTACGACCGCAGTACGCTGATTGAAGGGGCAATAGACAATATTAAAACCAAGCTGATTGAAGAAATTATCGTGGTGGCAATCATTGTTATTCTGTTCCTATTCCATTGGCGAAGTGCATTGAGCATCATCATTCAGATTCCAGTCACCATTGCCATCAGTTTTATTCTGCTCAATGCGTTTGGACTTTCCTCCAATATCATGTCCCTTACAGGAATTGCGCTGGCAATTGGGGTGATCGTGGATAACGGAATTATCATGTCTGAAAATGCATATAAAAATCTCTCCGATTGGCAGAACCATCAACAAAATAAAACCCCCTAACAATGAAGACCAACTGGTTTAAAAATATATTCAGAAAAAAAGAGAAGGAGAAAGACAGTTACGTTAAAATTCCCGAAGACATTCGGTTGAAGATTATCGAAAAATCATCCTTACAGGTATCCAGAGGCGTATTTTTTTCTACGGTAATCATCGTGGTTTCTTTTCTCCCGGTATTTATGTTGACCGGTCAGGAAGGTAAACTTTTTCATCCGCTGGCGTACACTAAAACATTCATCCTGATTGTTGATGCAATCCTGGTGCTTACCCTTGCCCCGGTGCTCATCTCCTTTTTCATGAAGGGAAAATTTAAGGACGATAATAAAAACCCAATAAACAGAGGCTTGGAACGGATTTACGAACCGCTGATAAGATGGTGCATGAAATGGAAAAAAACCACGCTGGGAATTAATATTTTGGCACTGCTCATCAGTATTCCAATGATAATGAACCTTGGACGTGAGTTTATGCCGCCTTTGGATGAAGGATCCCTGCTCTTTATGCCGGTTACCCTTCCCGATATTTCAAACTCTGAAGCCAAAAGATTACTGCAGGTACAGGATAAAATCATTAAGGGAATTCCGGAAGTGGATCATGTCCTCGGAAAAGCCGGAAGAGCCAACACGGCGACAGATAATTCACCCATCTCCATGATTGAAACCATTATTTTGTTGAAACCGCAAAGCGAATGGCGCGAGGGCAAAACAAAAGATGATCTCATCAATGAGCTGAATGCCAAACTGCAGATTCCAGGCGTAACCAATGGCTGGACCATGCCGATTTCCAACCGAATCAATATGCTTTCAACCGGGATCAGAACGGATGTGGGCGTAAAAGTATACGGACAGAACCTGGACAGTATTGCCGTCCTTTCAGAAAAGATTAAAAAGGAACTCACAGGAATTGAAGGGATCAAGGACATGTATGTCGAACCGATTACCGGCGGAAAATATGTGGACATTCAAGTGAAACGCGAAGAAGTAGGAAGATACGGGCTAAGCGTGGATGATGTAAATGCAGTCGTAGAAAGTGCCCTTGGCGGAATGAAACTAACCACCACCGTCGAAGGCCGACAGCGATTCTCGGTAAACGCCAGGTACGGCCAGGATTTCAGAAATAATCTGGAGTCACTGAGAAGACTGCCTATGCAGACCATGGAATTTGGTTCCATCCCACTGAGTGCAGTGGCGGACATCCGCCTTACAGAAGGTCCACCAATGATTAATTCTGAAAATGCCATGTTACGCGGAACTGTTCTGTTCAACGTCCGTGATCGGGATTTAGGCAGTACCGTAGCAGAAGCACAGAAAAAACTCAACAGCATGGTCACCAAAATGCCTAAAGGCTATTTCGTGGAATGGAGCGGCCAGTATGAAAACCTGATTCGGGGTGAGCAGACCTTAAAAATGATTATGCCACTGGTATTGGTCGTGATTTTCCTCTCCATGTATTTTGCATTCAATTCTTACCGCGAAGCTTTTTTTAATCTCATCAGTATTCCTTTTGCATTAATCGGGGGCGTTTTTATGATTTCGATTTGGGGGGTGAACCTTTCCGTAGCAGTAGCAGTAGGATTTATTGCCCTATTCGGACTTGCGGTGGAAACCGGAATCGTGATGGTCATCTACCTGAACGACGCCATGGTTCAGCTTATTGCAAAAAATGGCAACTCAAGGGAGACCATCACCAATGAAGAACTTCGTGAATATGTCATTCATGGTGCAGCCAAAAGATTAAGACCAAAGATTATGACGGTTTGCGTGACCCTCTTCGGGCTTGTACCCATCCTGTGGAGCCACGGCGTGGGAAGTGATATGATGAAACCAATCGTATTGCCGATGGTTGGTGGTGTTTTCACTTCGGCCATTCACATCCTTTTGGTAACACCAATTATCTTTTATATGCAGAAGGAATGGGAACTGAACAAACTAGGGAAAATTGACGTCCTCGACGCTGCCCATTAATCCTTAAATGATTACAAAATGAAAAAATTAATAATAACAGCAGTACTGGCCTTCCTTTACACTACCATTGATGCTCAGCAAATGTCCCTGCCCGCAGTAATGGACAGTATCGCAGCCAACCATCCGGTGGTAAAAATGTACAATGCCGAAATCCGGTCAATGGATGCTGCCGCAAAAGGAGCAAGAAGCTGGATGCCTCCAACCGTAGGAGCAGGTTTCTTCATGACGCCCTATAATGCAAAACTCTGGCAGCGCGACGGCGATATGCTCGGCATGGGCTCAGTAGCAGTTTCGGTGGAACAGATGTTTCCTAACAGAAAGAAACTCAACGCCAACGAAAATCTGATGAAGGCAATGTCTGCTGTAGAAAAGGAAAAACTTTATGCCGCCCTCAATGAAAACTTTCAGGATGCAAAAAAACTGTATTACAGTTCCATTGTCCTGGATAAAAAGCTGAAGGTCGTTAAGGAAAACGAAAAGATGCTGGACTTTATGATTAGAAACGCCGAAATCCGGTACAAAAACGGACTTTCCAAAATATCCGCCTATTACAAAGCCAAAGCGGCCCTCGGAAGTTCAAAAAACATGCAGCTCATGTATGAGAATGACCTGCGCGTCAACCGCATCCGGTTGAATGCCCTCATGGGAAGAGACGCGTTCGCACCGCTGGAAATCCTGCCTGAGTACAACTTGAACGATTATTCCCTGAAGACCTTTGGTCAGGATCTTTTTGAGCAGAACAGAAGTGACTTGCGTGGCATCGACCGGGAAATTAATATTGCCAGACTCAAACAGGATCTGGAAAAGCAGAATCTAAAGCCGGAATTTGGCGTAAAGTTCGAAAACATGTTTGGTTTTGGTGGCCAGCCCATGCAGTTTTCTCTGATGCTGATGGCAAAACTGCCTTTCGTATCCTGGGCTTCAGGCATGAATAAAGCCAATATTGAAAGCCTGAAACTGAAAGAAGAAGCCTTGCAGGCACAGAAAGAAATGATGGTGAACGAATACAGCGGAATGGCCTACGGAATGCGCAATGAACTGGATCTGAATAAAAATCAGCTGAAACTCTATGAAGACACCATTATTCCGGCCTTAAAAAACAACTACAAATCCATGCAGTTGGGCTATGAGCAGAATACGGAAGAACTCTTCATGTTATATGACGCATGGGAACAGCTGAATATGGCCCAACTGGAATATTTCGAGATCCTTACCAAAGCACTGCAGACGCAAACTGAAATTGACCGCTTAATTGAAAGAAGATGAGAAAAATTATAATATTCACTATGCTTTTATTTGGTTTGACGGCGTGTGACAAAGTTAAGTTCTGGGAAGATAAGCACTCGGCAGAAGCTGCAATGCATACTTATACCTGTCCGATGCACCCGGAAGTGATTTCAGACAAACCCGGCAAATGTCCCAAATGTGGGATGGATTTGGTCCTGAAAGATGCCCCTGAAAAAAAGGAAGAGGGGATTAAACTCGACGATCTGTTGAAACCAACCAATGAATTTGTAGTGTCGGAACAGCCCGTAATAAAAGTAAAAAGAGAAAACATACCCACCACGGTTGATGCTTTAGGGACGGTAGAATACGATACTCGACAGATTGGTAGTATTTCCTCACGCGTTGCGGGCCGTATCGAGAAACTCTATGTGCGGTATAAATACCAGAAAGTGTCCAAAGGCCAGCGTATTTTAGATATATACAGCCCGGAACTTTTAACCGCACAGCAAAACCTGCTCTTCGTTATTAAAAATGACCGCTCAAACAAAACAATGATCGATGCTTCACGCCAGAAACTCCTTCTTTTGGGAATGCCGGCTTCACAGATACAGAAAGTCATCCAGCGAGGGAAACCTGATCTCACAGTTCCGGTTTTCAGCAATTACAGCGGACACATTCAGCAGGCAGGATCGGCCGGAAGCATGGGGTCATCACCACAATCTGCACCCGCAATGGCTTCAAATACGGCAGCCACCGCTGAACTACCCCTAAAAGAGGGAATGTATCTCCAGAAAGGACAGAATATTTTCAGTGTCTACAATCCCAACAGAACCTGGGCCCTGATCAATATTTTCTCTGAAGACATTGCACTGGTCAGCAAAGGACAGTCAGTCATGATCATCCCGGAAGCCAATCCTGAAAATCGCTTCAAAGGAACCATCGGTTTTATTGAACCCTTTTTCAGGCAGGGCAGCAAAACCGTAACGGCGCGCGTCTATTTTGATAATTCCACCGCAAAAATTCCTGTCGGAAGTCAGGTTAAAGCGGAGATTATGAGCCACAACAGAATGGCAGATTGGCTGCCGAAATCAGCGGTGGTTTCTTTGGGGATTGATAAAATAGCGTTCAAAAAAGTTGAAGGCGGTTTTATTGCCCACAAGGTTGTTACCGGCGCGGTGGTAGGCGATAAAATTCAGATCGTCAGTGGTTTGCTTCCTGAAGATGGAGTTGCCGAAAATGCACAGTACCTGATGGACAGCGAAAGTTTCATAAAAATTAACAGATAAAAATTGATAAGATGAAATTTAATATTTTAATGCTGGCCTTGCTGGTTTTTCTTTACTCCTGTAAAAAGGAGGAAGATCCGCATGCCGGCCACGATATCTACTACACCTGTTCCATGCACCCGCAGGTAGTCTCCGATAAACCCGGAAAATGCCCCATTTGTCACATGGATTTGGTGCCTGTGGAGAAGAAAAAGAATGCGGATCCTAACGAAATTGTTTTGAATGACGAGCAGGTTAAACTTGGGAATATCAAAACAGTCGCGCTATCTGATGGGTCTATGGCCGACAAACTTACCCTGACTGGAACACTCAATTTTAATCAGTACCAAATGCAGGCAGTAAGTTCCAGAGTAATGGGCAGAGTTGAACGGTTGTATTATAAAAACATTGGCGATTTTGTTCCGAAGGGGGCGCCGTTGGTCGATATTTACAGTGAAGAACTCAATAATGCAAAGCAGGAATATTTGCTGGCATTAGAAAGACGCAAACTGTTTGTCGGCAATACTTCCATTGATTTTGATCAGTTGCTCCAAAGTTCCCGCAACAAGCTTTATTTATGGGGAATGTCCGAAGGCCAGATCAAACAGCTGGAAAGATCAGGAAAAGCCACGCCAACCACTACTGTGTTCAGCAATGCAGCCGGTTACATCACCGATCTGAGCATTGCCGAAGGCGATTATCTTGCCGAAGGTGGCACCATCGTGAATCTGGCAGATCTTTCATCGCTTTGGGCAGAGGCGCAGGTCTATTCTTCCCAAATGGCTCTCCTTCAGAAAGACAGCAAGGTCACCGTATATATTCCCGATCTGGATAATCTGAAGATTAATGGGAAGGTTGATTTTACAAACCCTGAAATAAGCGCCTCCAGCAGGATAAATCTGGTCCGCGTTTCCGTCCCCAACCAAGGAAATCTCCTGAAACCCGGAATGCCGGTATATGTTCTGGTGGAAAACAAATCCCGCGATGGCCTTTCAATGCCTGTGGATGCAGTAATCAGGGATGGTAAATCCTCCACGGTCTGGGTGAAAACCGCGAAGAATACCTTCGTAAACAGAATGGTGGAAACGGGTCTCGAATATGAAGACAGAATAGAAATCACCTCCGGAATTAAAGCGGGAGACGAAGTGGTGGTTTCCGGGGCTTACCTGCTGAACAGTGAATACATATTCAAGAAAGGAGCTGATCCCATGGCGGGTCACGATATGAGCACCATGTAATATGAGAAAATTGAATATGATAGGCTGGCTGGCGGTGCTAGTGGTGGCTATTGTTTTAGTCATTCAGGTCATACCGGTGGAGCGAAATGTCTCCACCGTTCCGCCAGGTCAAAGTTTTGAAAAAACCGAAAAGGTGCCCGCCAACGTGGCTGCAATCCTTAAAGTTTCCTGCTATGACTGTCATTCAAATAATACCCGTTATCCCTGGTATTCGGTATTACAGCCGGGCGCGTGGTTCATGGCCCGGCATATTAAAAAAGGCAAAGAAGAACTCAATTTTGATGAGTTCAATAACTATTCAAAAAGACGTAAAAAAGCAAAAATAAAAAGCATAATTAGCCAGATTGAAAAAAAAGAAATGCCTTTAAAATCTTATCTACTGTTGCACAGTGATTCCAAATTAACAGCAGAGGAAAGAAAGATGCTGTTAGATTTTTTTACTTCAAGAACAAACCCACAATAAACCGAAAATCATGAAAAAATACACCTGTCCCATGCATCCCCAGATATTGAAGGACGAACCGGGGAAATGTCCACTTTGCGGAATGAACTTAATTCCCTTGGGAGGAACCGCCCGACCTGAAAAAGACGAACACAGCCATCATCATCAGAATCATGATCATCACTTAGAATCTGATAGTTCAGCGGCGGGATTTGACAAACATGCAGGTCATCATACTCCGGATTTTCTAAAAAGATTCTGGATTACACTGGTACTTTCTGTCCCGGTGCTGCTGCTTTCCCACATGATTCAGCAGTGGCTTGGTTTCACCATAGCTTTTCAAGGCGATAAATACGTGCTGTTGGTTTTGGGAAGTATTATTTATTTCTACGGTGGAATGCCTTTTTTCAAAGGGTTTTTGGGCGAAGTGAAAGCCGGAGCTATTGGGATGATGACGCTCGTTGCTTTGGCGATTACCGTAGCTTATGTCTATTCCGTTGCCGTCGTATTCGGGCTGCCGGGCATGGATTTCTTTTGGGAGCTCGCCACCCTAATTGTCATCATGCTTCTGGGTCATTGGCTCGAAATGCGTTCACAGATGGCAGCTTCAAAAGCGTTACAATCCTTAGTGGCATTGCTACCAAATGACGTAACCGTCGAGCATAACGGAAGTCCGGTTAAAATAAAACTGGAACAGCTGAAAAACGGAGATACAGTAATCATAAGACCGGGCGAAAAAGTCGCCGCTGACGGTCTGATTGTCGAGGGCAGTTCCTATTTAAATGAAAGCATGCTGACCGGAGAAAGTGTTCCTGTAAGAAAAGAGTCCGGTGGAAAGGTTATCGCAGGGTCTATCAATGGAGACGGGGCTTTAAAGATAAAAGCAACAGGGGTTGGAAAGGATTCGTACCTCAATAAGGTCATTAATTTGGTTCAGGATGCGCAGGCAGCAAAGTCGAACACTCAGAATCTGGCGGATAAAGTAGCCAAATGGCTTACTATAGTAGCAATTGTGGTGGGAGTAGGAACTTTCGCTTACTGGTACATCACCATGGGAGATTTGGCTTTTGCTCTGGAACGGATGGTAACGGTAATGGTAACGGCCTGCCCTCATGCTTTAGGAGTGGCAATCCCTCTGGTGGTGGCCATTTCCACTACACTTTCAGCGACAAATGGTTTACTCATCAGAAACCGCACGGCTTTTGAAACCACCAGAAAATTATCGACCATTATTTTCGATAAAACCGGCACCCTTACGAAAGGTTCCCACACTGTGCAGAAAATCATTCCTCTAACGGAACACTATTCGGAAAACGATTTACTCCAGTATGCAGCAGCAGTGCAGCAGAACTCCGAACATCACATTGCAAAAGGAATCATGCAGACCCTTTCTGAGAAAAAACTGGAGCTATGGAAGTCAGACAATTTCCGCTACATGCAGGGAATTGGAGTTACAGGAATGGTTAGTGGTAAATCGGTAGTCGCGGCCGGTCCTAATTATTTTGTTCAAAACAATAAACAGGTACCTGCCATTCCGGAAGAAATCAACCAGGATGCAGAAACAGTGAACTTTATTCTGATTGATGATGTGCCAGTGGGTATTGTTTCTTTAGCAGATACCATTCGCGAAGGCGCAAAAGAAGCTATTGACCAACTTCGAAGCATGAACATTAAATCATTCCTGCTTACAGGTGATAACGAAAAGGTAGCGGCGGCGGTGTCAAAGCAATTAGGAATGGACGGATATTTGGCAAATGTACTTCCGCACCACAAACAGGAAAAAGTAAAAGAATTTCAGGATAAAGGGGAAATCGTTGCGATGACAGGTGACGGCGTAAATGATGCACCGGCTTTGGCAGCAGCAGATGTAGGCATTGCAGTTGGCAGCGGAACTGATGTTGCTGCCGAAACCGCAGATATTATTCTGGTCAACAGTGACCCTCTAGACGTGGTGAAAATGATAGATTTTGGAAAGAAAACCTACAACAAGATGATCCAGAATCTCGTATGGGCAGTGGGCTACAACGTCGTGGCTATTCCACTTGCTGCGGGTGTTCTGTATCCTACATTTGTCCTGAGTCCAGCCATGGGTGCTGTACTGATGAGTGTCAGCACCATAGTGGTTGCCATTAATGCAAGTTTGTTAAAAATTAAATAATCACAAAATGAAATACCTACTATCGCTCTTAATGTTTGTGGCAATATCCATAAATACCTATTCACAGAGCACCAAAACTGTTTACACCTGCCCGATGCATCCGCAGGTGGTGAAATCAGCACCCGGTAACTGCCCCATTTGCGGTATGACCCTGGTGAAGAAAACCCTTACTGAGAAAAAAACGGCGGCCAAATCCGCGCCCGCTCCTAAAAAGGCCACCGCAGTTAAAAAAACTACGATTCAGAAACCTGAAGTGACCCCTGCAAAAACAAAGACAAAAGCGGAAGTTAAAAAACCGGTGATGCCAAAGACTAAAGCAGTACCGAAAGATCCAACAAGCGTCAAAACGCCGGAACATTCAACAACTGCTCCCCATCCGCATGAAGCAGCGCAAAAGATGTACACTTGTCCGATGCACCCCGAGGTGGTTTCGGACAAACCCGGAAAGTGTCCCAAGTGCGGTATGAATCTGGTCCCTCAGAAGGAAAGCGGCCGGCATCAGGCTACCGGCAAAACCCCGGAACATCAAACTTCAGATGCGCATCAGCATGAAGAAGCGCAAAAGATGTACACCTGCCCGATGCATCCCGAGGTGATATCGGACAAACCCGGAAAGTGTCCCAAGTGCGGTATGAATCTGGTGCCTCAAAAAGGAAAGAAGGAAGATCATTCTGCACATGGAAACATGCAGATGCATAGTGAACACAAAATGGTCATGCCGATGCCTGAAAAGCACCTAAAAGGCGGACGCAAAGTGACCTACCATCTTTATGTGAAAGACACCCTGGTAAATTTCGCGGGCAAACAGAAACGCGCCATTGCCGTAAACGGGCAGATTCCGATGCCAAAGCTGGAGTTTTATGAGGGCGATACGGCGGAAGTGATTGTCCATAATTTAATGGATGAAGAAACTTCTCTGCACTGGCACGGTCTTCATCTACCAAATAAAGAAGATGGGGTTCCCTGGCTTACCCAAAAACCCATTCCACCCAAATCCACTTATACATATTCCTTTCCCATCATCCAAAACGGAACCCACTGGTATCACTCACATACTGGTCTGCAGGAGCAGATTGGAATGTATGGGATGATGATTCTGAAAAAACGTCCCGAAGATCCTACTTTCCGACCGGGGATTGATAATTTGCCCACGGAGCACCTTATCCTGAGCGAGTGGACAAACCTGAACCCCAATAATGTTCAGCGGATGCTCCGCAATGCGAACGACTGGTTCGCAATCAAGAAGGGCGCTACGCAGAGCTATTCTGAAGCCATAAAACAGGGACATTTCAAAACCAAGCTTACCAATGAGTGGAAGCGCATGCTGGCCATGGATGTGAGCGACGTTTACTATGACGCATTTCTGGTTAACGGGAAAACCGAAAGCCAGCTGGCAGGATACAAAGCCGGTGACAAAGTGCGGCTTCAAATTGCCAACGGCGGTGCTTCCTCCTATTTTTGGCTCAATTATGCAGGAGGAAAAATTAAAGTAGTGGCCAGTGATGGATTGGACATTGAACCGGTAGAAGTTGACCGTCTGATCCTTGCGGTTTCCGAAACGGTGGATATCGTAGTGGAAATTCCTGAAAAAAACACCTCCTACGAACTCCTTGTTACGCCCGAAGACCGCACAAAATCGGCTTCCGTTTACATTGGCGAAGGAATTAAAAAAGCCCAGGCACCCTTACCCAAACTCAAATATTTTGAAGGAATGAAGATGATGAATGACATGATGAAGATGAACGGTGACATGAAGGATATGGGCATGGAGATGAGTTACCAGACCATGGATATGAATCAGGTGATGTATCCTGAAATTATTGCTGAAAATAATGAAGCAATGCCAATGGACAAGATGGACAACAATGATGCGGAAATGGATCATTCAAAGCACCAGATGCCTGCGTCAGGGATTACGACATTGAATTACGGAATGATGAAGTCGCCCTATGACACTTCACTCCCGAAAGACAGTCCCGTGCGCGAGCTCAAGTTTACCCTTACGGGAAACATGAACCGCTACGTTTGGAGCATGGACGATAAAGTTCTGGCAGAATCGGACAAAATATTGGTGAAGAAAGGCGAAATTCTCCGCATTACTCTATTCAATAATTCGATGATGCGCCACCCGATGCACCTGCACGGATTTGATTTCCGCGTACTCAACAAAAATGGTGTTCAGGCACCCCTCAAAAATGTGTTGGATGTTATGCCCATGGAAACCAATGTCATAGAATTTGAAGCAAAAACGGATGGGGACTGGTTCTTCCACTGTCACATCCTCTATCACATGATGGCAGGGATGAACCGTGTTTTTGCAGTAGGCGATTATCAGAATCCTTTGCTGCCGGATAAAGCTTCAGCTTATAAAAAACTTCAGCGCGAAAGTAACATGTGGCACCTGATGGCCGAAAACGATTTCGCCACCAATGGTAACGACGGGATGGCGAGAATTTCAAATGCCCGCTGGGAATTGGGAACAGAATGGCGTTTAGGTTACAATCCCCATCACGGCTACGAGGTGGAAACCCAACTCGGCAGGTATGTGGACCGTATGCAGTGGCTGAAACCATTTATCGGATTTAACTACCATTATAGAAAGATTGACAGGAATAATATCGAAAAAAACCTTTTTGGACAGGCATCTACTAAAGATGAAAGAAAAACTTTCAGCGCTGGTATCATGTATAAACTCCCGATGTTGGTGGACCTGCAGGCAGAAATATTTACAGACGGAATTGTAAGGTTCCAGCTGAAACGTGAAGACATTCCGTTGACTGCGCGTTTGCGCGGGGCATTCATGGTCAATACCGACAAAGAATATATGGCAGGTCTTAAATATATCGTCACAAAAAATATCGGAATCTCAACCCACTACGACAGCGATATGAGCTGGGGTGCAGGGATTACACTGAACTATTAAAGGAGTTTTTAGTGTGTCAATTTTAAAGAGTGCAGCTGCCAAATAAAGACCGGTTGCACTCTTTTTTACAGCGTATAACGACCGCCGGAACCACAGATTCTCATGAGGCAAACAATACCAGCCTACAACCTGAGGAATCATTGCAGTAATATAAGCTAAGACATAAGTTCAAGTAAATATATTTTTATTAAATTAGCACCGTGAAAATTTTTTCCTTTTTTCTTTCCTTATTCTTCATGGTACTAACGATGGTACCATGCAGCGATGCTGCGAAAGGTTTAGGCGAAAAAGTTTGTTTGGCAGAAAACGTTCATTTAGAGCAAGGTCAGGATCAGCATGCTGATCTTTGTACGCCTTTCTGCGTTTGCAACTGTTGTGGAATGTCAATGACTGTCATGCTGCTGAAAAAATTACTCCCTGAGAAGATTGCTCTTTTAATTAAAGACACTCTTCCTGAAAAGAATTACAACTACGCAGTCCTCCATACTGTCGGTATCTGGCAACCTCCCAAAATAGGTTAATTCTCTTTCCTTCGGATTCCTTCCGTAGGACATTACGACTATCTGATAGTCGCTCATTTTCGTAGACAATACGGAACATGCTTTTCTTGTCAATTAACCTTAATTTTTACAAATGCTATATAAAATTATACAGTTTAGTGTAAAGAACAAGTTCATTATTGGGCTCATGACTTTTGCACTAATCCTTTGGGGGGTGTATAGTGCTACTAAACTCCCGCTGGATGCCGTACCCGATATTACAAATAATCAGGTACAGATCATTACCAGCACACCAACATTAGCCGCACAGGAAACAGAACAGTTGGTTACCTTTCCAATTGAGCGGAGCCTCGCAAACATTCCCGGAATTACCGAAATGAGATCGATCTCAAGATTTGGTCTCTCAGTGATTACTGTGGTTTTTGATGAAAGCGTCGATGTGTATTTTGCACGTCAGTTGATAACTGAAAAACTGAAAGAAGCTGAAGAAAACATCCCTAAAGGTATTGGTACGCCAGAAATGTCTCCGGTATCCACCGGCTTAGGTGAAATTTACCAATATGTGATTCACCCTAAAAAAGGGTCAGAAAACAAATACTCTCCTACAGACCTTCGAACGATGCAGGATTGGGTGATTGCCCGGCAGCTTTACGGTACACCGGGTGTTGCTGAAATTAATAGTTTCGGCGGAAAGCTTAAGCAGTATGAAGTAATTATCAATCCATACAGACTTAAGGCAATGAATGTCTCCATTGCTGATATTTTCACTACCCTTGAGAAAAATAATCAAAATACCGGCGGTGCTTATATTGATAAAAAACCAAATGCATATTTTATCCGGGGGATTGGCCTGATTTCCTCTTTAGATGATATTTCTAATACCGTAATAAAAACGGTTAATGGCATTCCGGTGCTTATAAAAGATGTCGCAGAAGCCCGCATCGGCAGTGCTGTCAGATATGGTGCCTTAACTTATAACGGCGATAAAGAAGCAGTCGGTGGCATTGTAATGATGCTGAAAGGCGAAAATTCAGCGGAAGTAGTGAGCCGGGTGAAAGAAAAAATGCTCACTATTCAAAAGTCACTTCCTGCCGATATTATCGTGGAACCATTCGTGGACCGTTCTAATTTGGTCGACCGTGCTATACGCACCATAGAAACAAATTTAGTCGAAGGGGCACTCATCGTTGTTCTTGTTTTGGTTCTGTTTCTGGGGAATCTTCGGGCCGGGCTTATCGTAGCTTCTGCAATACCTTTGTCGCTGCTTTTTGCCCTCGGGATGATGAACGTCTTTGGAGTGAGTGCAAATTTGATGAGTCTTGGGGCAATTGACTTTGGACTTATTGTAGATGGCGCCGTAATTATTGTTGAAGCTACCCTGCATTTTCTGGCAGTCCACCACCGATCTCAGAAACTGTCTCAACATACGATGGATCAAGCCGTACAGTCAAGTGCAAAAAAAATGATGAGTTCGGCAGCGTTTGGGCAGATTATCATCCTCATCGTTTATCTCCCGATTCTTTCACTTCAGGGGATTGAGGGTAAGATGTTCGTCCCTATGGCAGAAACGGTGTCTTTTGCAATTATAGGGTCATTAATTCTCTCCCTTACATATATACCAATGATGTCTGCCCTGTTTCTGTCTAAGAATATTAGCACAAAGAAAACCTTCGCAGACAGAATGATGGCCAGTGTCCACAATTTCTATATTCCGCTGTTGCAGAAGGCCATTGCGTTTAAATATGCGGTTGTCGGTGCCGCAGTTGCTTTGCTGGCTGTTTCGCTATTCTTATTTTCGAGGATGGGAGGTGAATTTATACCACAACTTCAGGAAGGCGATTTTGCGGTACATTGCATACTTCCACAAGGCACCTCTCTTTCCCAGAGTATTGAAACTTCAATGCAGGCAAGCCGCATTTTAAAATCTTTTCCTGAAGTGAACACGGTGGTGGGTAAAACCGGGAGTGCAGAAGTCCCCACAGATCCGATGCCTCCTGAAGCAACTGACCTTATCGTTACATTAAAACCCAAAAAAGAATGGAGGGACAGTGGTAAATCTTATCAGGATTTGAGCGCTGAGATGATGGAAAAACTCAAAATGATTCCGGGAGTATTCTTTGAAGTCTCACAGCCGATACAAATGAAATTCAACGAGTTAATGACTGGGGTACGGCAGGATGTGGCGGTGAAAATATTTGGTGAAAATATTGACACGCTTGCTAAACTCGCACCCGAAGTTGCAAAAGTGGTTCAGACAGTGCAGGGAGCTACGGAACCACAGATCGAGCAGACTGTTGGTTTACCGCAAATAACAATAACGTATGATAGAGCAAGGCTCGCCTCTTACGGTCTCAATATCGAGGACATAAACCATACCGTAAGTACTGCGTTTGCTGGCGAAACTGCTGGCGTAGTGTTTGAGGATGAAAAGAAATTTAATTTGGTTGCACGTCTGGACAGTGTAAACCGTAGTTCAATTGAAGACGTCAGCAATCTGTTTATCCCAACCGCCAATGGTGTGCAAATTCCGCTCTCTCAGGTAGCAAAAGTTCAATTTAAAGAAGGACCGGCGCAAATCAGCCGTGAAGATGGAAAGCGCAGGATCGTCGTAGGCTTTAATGTGAAGGATAGAGATGTTGAAAGTGCAGTAACCGAAATCCAGCAAAAACTGAATGACGCAAACATTCTGCCTGCAGGCTATTACTATACGTATGGAGGAACATTCGAAAATTTGAAGCAGGCCTCTTCACGACTGCAAATAGCGGTTCCTGTAGCATTAGCCCTTATCTTTCTTTTGCTTTTCTTCACCTTCCGCAACTTCAAAGACAGCATTCTTATTTTCACCGCAATACCAATGAGTGCTATTGGTGGGGTCTTTGCCCTGCTGATTAGGGATATGCCATTCAGTATTTCAGCAGGAGTCGGCTTTATTGCGCTATTTGGGGTAGCAGTTCTTAATGGCATTGTTCTGGTAAGCACCTTCAAGGATCTTCAGAAATCTGGAGTTAATAATATTATTCGAAGGGTAATTCAGGGAACCAGTATACGGTTACGTCCAGTGCTAATGACCGCAGCAGTAGCTTCATTCGGATTTTTTCCCATGGCTTTTTCTAATGGTAGCGGTGCAGAAGTACAGAGGCCATTGGCAACAGTAGTAATTGGCGGTTTGGTAACAGCAACCTTCCTTACCTTATTTGTCTTACCCCTACTGTATATCATATTTAATTCTAAGAATCAAATCAAAAACAAATTGAGAAATAGTAAAAACACGTCGTTTGTAGCGCTGGTAATTTTACTGTGCTCTTCCGCAGGTGCACTTACTGCGCAGGAAAGAATTTCACCAAATGACGCGGTGAAAATAGCGCTGGAAAATAATCTGCAGTACTCGGTAAACAGTGCCCAGGTAAATAAAGCTTTACTGGAAACTAAAACTGCACGTGAAATTCCCAAAACCGGCATCTTTGTAGAAAATGAGGATATGAGGCCTAGTGATCCCGACGGCGATTTTAAAATTGGAATCCAGCAATCCGTCCAGTGGCCGGGCTTATATAAGGCGAAAAGAAAGTATTTTGAGGAGCAGTTGAAATTTCACCAGCTGAATAAAAGCATGTTGGACGCAGTGATAAAAAGGGAAGTAAATACTGCTTTTTATCAGTTGTGGTACCTTCAGGATGTTGGTAAGCTCTACCAAAAACTTGATGAGTATTATACGTCCATGTACAAAGCAGCAAATCTTCGTTTCAAAACCGGCGAAGCTGCTGGTCTCGAAAACATTGCTGCGGAGGCACGGATGAAAGAGCTCCAGGCTCAGAGACAGCAAAACGAACAGAATATTTCGGCACAGCAGCAACAACTCAGTCTGTTTCTTAATAGTCAGGTGCTATACTTGCCGGAAGACACAAACTTGCAGAAATTGGATTTGGAAGATTTACCATCAGACAGTTTTCATCCCTCATTGGCTCTGCAGCAGCAGAATATAGAAATAGCAAGGGCGAATATAGAGGTTCAGAAAATGCAGAACAAACCTGACTTTTCGGGAAGAATATTTTCCCAGAGATTATACGGAATGAAGGATCCCATAACAGGCTTTTCAGTAGCTGTAGAATTTCCCATTTTTGGAAAGACTGCTTACAAAGCCAAATTGCAGTCTGCAGAAGCCGAGGTCGAAATTCAACAATCTCAGCTGCGCTATCAGGAAAATCAGTTCGCGGCACAAACCCGCTCCAGCTATACTGAAATTCTGAAAGCTGCTGAAATGCTTAAATATTATGAAAGTATAGGTTTGAAACAGGCAGACCAAATTTTCGATGCGGCAATGCTGAGTTACAAAGCTGGGGAAATAGGGTTTTCTGAAATGCACCAGTTTTTCACCCAAGCTATAGACATTAGAAAAAACTATTTGATTGCACTGAACGAATACAACATGGCAGTAATACAATATAACTACTATATTAAAAATTAAGGATCCAAAAGAGAATATAACATGAAAAAATATATCACCCTAATTTTTGCGGTCTCTGTCTTGTTGACAGGATGCAAAAAAGAATCAGAAGTCACTGAAACCAAAGAAGCAACTGCAGTAGAGAAGCCCGATGAGCACGAAGAACCTGGTGTGGCACATTTCACCGAAGAACAGATTAGGACAGTTGGAATTCAAATGGGAAGTATTGAAAGTAAGGAGCTTTCTAATACCATAAAAGTGAGCGGTATGCTCACGGTGCCGAATCAGAATAAGGCATTTGTCACGCCCTCATACAGCGGTATAGTACGCTCCCTGTATGTACAACCTGGAAGTTATGTATCAAAGGGAAAAGTTATAGCAACCATTTCAAACCCCGATTTAATCGTGATGCAGCAGCAGCTTCAGCAGGTTAATGGTCAGATCAGAATGGCAGAACTGGAAGTTACCCGTGCCCAGCAGCTTTATAAAGGAAATGCTGCACCGTTAAAGAAATTTCAGCAGGCACAGACAGATCTTGCAACATTACGAAGCCAGCGCTCCGGACTGCAGAAACAGCTAGGCAGCATCGGTGCAGCTCAGGGTTACAGCTCGTCCCTTTCTGTTCGCGCGCCCATCAGCGGAACGGTAAGTAAAGTGATAGCGCAAATAGGGAGTAATGTGGACATGGCTTCGCCAATTGCCGAAATTGTAAGCAACTCAGCGCTTCATTTGGATATCTATGTATATGAAAAAGATCTGGGTAAAGTACAGCCAGGACAAACCATTCATTTTACACTTACCAACAGTCCAGGTAAAGAGTATGATGCAAAAATAACTTCAATAGGTACAGCCTTTGAAGGAGAAAGCAAAACTGTTCCTGTTCACGCACAAGTCGTCGGTGACCGATCAGGTCTTATTGATGGCATGAATGTTACCGCAGTCATAAGTCTTGATAAGCAAACTACTGCATCCGTTCCTACTGAAGCTATAGTTAATGATAAGGGACAGGATTTTATCTTTATAATGCAGTCCGATCATGATAAAGAAGAAAATAACGAAAAAGTATCAACTTCAACAAACGGAAATAACAAAAAAACAATTGTGGAAAAGGAAGTAGGTTTTGAAAAAATTCCTGTTGCTAAAGGGGTTACTGCTTTAGGCTACACACAAATTACACCTTTAAAACCAATTCCTGCCGATGCTAAAATCGTAATTAAGAACGCCTTCTTTATCTTGGCTAAGTTAAATAATAAGGGAGAGGAAGGTGATGGTCATTAAGAAATAGCACTTCAAAATAAGAATTAATACATTATTAAAATAAAACTTATGGCAAATAATAAATTACATACACATACTTTCGACGAAAATGGTCGTCAGTTGTGCTGCACGCCTCAGGAAGGTAAAATTTATAAAGATGCAGGAGCAGAAAAGTTAGTCCAGGACAGCTGCTGTACAACCAGTGATAAAGCGAATGCACCGCTCACGCAAAAGACAGGCGTGACTGACAGCCATAAAAAGGACGCTGGGCATAACCATGCTGATGAACATACCGACGATGATGGTCACGATCACTCTACTCAGGGAAAGTCAACTTTTCAAATGTTTCTGCCTGCAATTATTTCATTCGTAGTCTTAATGGCAGGATTGGGAATCGATTATTTGATCCCTCAATCTTGGTTCAATGATTGGTTGCGGGTTGGTTGGTATGCAGCGGCATATCTTCCGGTAGGTTTACCGGTTCTTAAAGAAGCGTTTGAAAGTATCAGGAAGGGAGATGTGTTTTCGGAGTTTTTTCTAATGTCTATTGCCACGATTGGGGCTTTCGCCATTGGTGAATATCCGGAAGGGGTAGCTGTAATGCTCTTCTATTCAGTAGGCGAAGTTTTCCAGACTTTAGCCGTTCAGCGCGCAAAAGGAAACATAGCAAAACTTCTCGATCAGCGTCCCGATGAAGTGACCATCTTGGTGGATAACCGCCCACAAACGGTAAAAGCGGCGGAAGTTGCACTGGATTCGGTTATTCAGCTGAAACCGGGAGAAAAACTGGCCCTGGATGGAATTTTGATTTCAGACAGTGCTTCGTTCAATACTTCGGCACTTACCGGTGAAAGCAAACCGGATACAAAACAGAAAAACGATACCGTCCTTGCAGGAATGATTAACCTGAATACGGTAGCAAAAGTGCAGGTCAATACCCTCTACAATGATTCGAAACTTTCAAAGATTCTGGAATTGGTACAGAATGCGACTGCACAGAAAGCACCCACCGAATTGTTCATCAGGAAATTTGCCCGCATCTATACCCCAATCGTGGTATTTCTCGCTGTGGCAATCTGTCTGTTACCCTATTTGTTTGTCGATGAATATATTTTCCGGGACTGGTTATATCGCGCCCTTATATTCCTGGTAATATCCTGTCCATGTGCATTAGTAATTAGTATTCCACTAGGATACTTTGGTGGCATTGGTGCCGCAAGCAGAAATGGAATTTTATTTAAGGGCAGTAACTTTCTGGATGCGTTGGCAGAGGTCAAAAATGTGGTTATGGATAAGACCGGAACCATGACTGAGGGCGTCTTTAAAGTACAGACCGTCAATCTAAAGCAGGAATTTGACCGGGATTTAATTCTAAAATTAGTGAATGTAATCGAAAATTCATCAACCCATCCGGTGGCAACTGCAATTCATGAACACCTCGGTGAACCCGACCATACTATAATTCTCGACAATGTAGAAGAAATAGCGGGACATGGCCTGAAGGGATCGTATCAGGGAAAAGAGTTGCTCGTAGGAAACTTTAAACTGATGGATAAATTCAATATCCAATATGATGTAAATCCAAACGATATTGTAGAAACATTGATTGCCATAGCTTATGAAGGAAAATTTGCGGGATACCTTACCATTGCGGATAGCATCAAAGAAGACGCTGCCGAAACTGTACAGAAACTTCAAAGTTTAGGAGTAAAAGTTACCATGTTGAGCGGTGATAAAGCAACGGTAGTCAAAGCTGTAGCAGGAAAACTGGGCATACCTAATGCTTTTGGCGATTTATTGCCGGAAGATAAAGTGAATAAAGTCAAAGAAATAAAAGCACGGAATGAAACGGTTGCATTTGTTGGCGACGGAGTCAACGATGCGCCGGTTGTAGCTTTAAGTGATGTTGGCATAGCGATGGGTGGCCTTGGGAGTGATGCCACCATTGAAACCGCTGATGTGGTAATTCAGGACGACAAACCTTCAAAAATCCCAATGGCCATTAATATTGGCAAGCAAACCAAAAAAATTGTTTGGCAGAACATCGCGTTGGCCTTTGGAGTAAAAGCAGTGGTCTTGGTATTAGGAGCAGGGGGGGTAGCCACGATGTGGGAAGCAGTCTTTGCAGATGTGGGCGTAGCATTGCTTGCCATACTAAATGCGGTAAGGATTCAGAAAATGAAATTTTAAACAAAGCGGGCTTCGGTCCGTTTTTTTATGGGAGATATTGTGCATAAATAATGAGCCTCCAAAAAATCCCCGCTGCCACAGCAAGTAACATAATGACAATTATACGCACAGGCCAGCCGCTACAACGTTGCCCTCCATTCCGCACGCCTGTGCTGAGCCTGCCGAAGTGCTTCATTACGTGCAAACCAGCACCATAGTGCCTATAATTGAAAATTATGTAAAATGCCTTCCTACATTCCACCACCACAGGTGGTTCCATTTCCTACGCTTTGCAGCCGCTCGTGTAATTATAATTAAGAAGCTTCATCACAACCCAAAAACCTGCAAATCCCCGCCACCCTTTTATAGGAGTACAGAAAATGGTGTACAAGCTTTCTATTTGCCAGTACCTCCAGCAAACCACTGCCAAAAAAATCTTTATAAAAAGAAAAAGATTTTTTTGTCATTGGTCAGCTTCCAGTACCGCGCACAGTAGTATTAGAGCTGAAAAAAATCACTTTTACCCTCCGCTATATTATCAGACGGCACAAAGCATAATAGTAGTCAAAGTCTTTTATATGGTCTATGCTCTGCGCCATCTGATAACGCCAACAAAAAGCAATTTTTTTCAGCTCTAATACCACTGTCTTTCCCTCCGCTTATCACGGTCAGTTATATATTTACGTTTTTGCCTAGTTGATTTTTTCTACACCACCATTTTCTGCACGAAGTGTTTACCCCGTTTTTCCAGCACCATTCCCAATTTCCACCGCTTCCCAAGTTCCTGCAGCCCATGTTCTGCATTCCCTTCACGGAAATAGGTCCGTTTCATTCCTGCCTCACATGCGCTGACTAAGGAACCGCGCACAGTCGTGTGCTTTTCCCTCAACTAAGCCGAAGGGCACACCACTGTCTTTGCCATTTCTTCCCATTGTAGAGATTTTGTATATTAGTATAAATTAATAAATCAAATTTACCATGATTGAAAATTCAGAACTTCAGAAAATAATCGATAATTTAGGATTATCTAAAAACGACTACCTCTTTTTGACCATTAAAACAGTTTACTTATATCACATGAAGTCTGGCGAAAAGAATGTGGAATACAGAGAACCTAGCGATTTTATTTTCACTCGTTTGTATGATAATTACTCAAAAAACAAGTTCTCAAAACCCAAAAATATTTCCCATATTTTATTCCAAGCGGGCTATAATCCAGATAGCCCTCGTATGCTCATTGAATTAAAAGGTTGGAACTATAAAGGAAAGAATACACCACAGAATGTAAACACTAAAGGGCATGTAATAGATGATTATTCTGTCAATCTTTTATTGGGAAACATTCTCTATGAAAATTTAGATATGTCTAGAGAAAAAGAGTTTTCCAAAAAAGAAGAAAGAACAGTTGCCACCTCGAATAAATCCCCAAAATCTAAAGCAGTCTTACAATCAAAACTCTCTATTCGTAGATCCAAAATTAGCAACACCAGTAATAGAAAAAAATAAAAAAAAAAGAAAGTAAAGGTATACGTCCGGGAAAAATGCGCTGACAATATCTAGCCCATAAAGGGTTTTTTGAAAAAACTATGTGCGTGAAAAGCAAAAAACGCCCATACTTTTTTCAAAAAAATATTGCATCGCATTTTCCCTCCTGTAGAATAGAACACTTTCTTTTTTTTCCTTTTTTTTCTTTTAGAAATTTTCCTGCGAAGCATAACTTTTAAATCCCGAGTTATGCAAAATTTCAAAGTACGTACATACGATGTACAACAGGCAACGCCAAAAACCGCAATTTTTATTCTGAACCGTGGCAGAAATGCTGGAAAACCACTCCGCCAACCGTGCCCGAACTGCTTCATTATCTACTGCAAAGACGAAAATGAAGTTGAAAACTACTACTGGACATTTTTTTCCCTCTGGAAATCTAAATTTTTTCACCGTTTTTTGTGTGGTTCTGTCATTGATATGCTCAGAATTACTGATCTGAAAAAAATTCTTATTGAAAAAGTCCAACCAAACTTCGAAAATTTTGAGAAAAATGAAATCTTAATTGAAAGACTCAAAACCGTTGAAAAATTGAATTCCGAATATTCCAGAAGAATCCAAGTTCTTCAAAAGCTAAGGTATCAATTGATCTATCACTTTTATTTTGTGAAATAAGAAAAGCCTCTCCAACTCGGAGAGGCTCTTTTTTATCCAAATAGTCACCACAACTAAGGATTAGGTTTTTTTTTCATCATTTGGAGTAATCTCTTAACCAAAAGTGTTGCTACAAAACTCGATACACCACCCAAAAATCCAAGAATGATGGTCTTCAGAATATCTTCGGCTTGTAGGTTAACAAATATACTTAAAACCGTCCCAAATGCAGTGCTAAATTTTGTCGAGTTATCCACGTAATTCATAGCAAATCAATATAAAATGAATACCCATCGACCAAAAAATGCTAATCATCACGATATACTGCAGCTTGACTTACCGCCGAAGCAATGCCTCCAGCTACTGCCAAATATCCTGCTACACTCACCACCAAAGCTGGAAGCGAAACAGGAGCGGTCACAATAACGCCACTTACAGCTGTTAAGGCTAAACCAATATTTCTAAGCTTGCGGAAAAACTTCGGCGTTGGTTCCTGAATTCTTTGCACTAATTTTTTCATACTATTTTATTTTTTTGGTAACAATGAGTTCTACTACAAAACCATTCTCTAAATAGGGGAAAACCAAATTTTTGAGCTTCTCAAAAGCTTTTCTCGATTCATTTCCTCTACCTTCTCCTGTAATTTGACTTACTGGAGCAATACAACCATTCAACTCCTTCAAAGCGTTATTGGCTGGATGTAAAAGAATGTATTTTCTATTTTTTACATTGATCAACTCCAAGTGCCACTTAAACTTTGCACTATAACGCTTTCGGATTTTGTATTTTCCCTCTGGAATACACGAAACTCGAGCTTTATTATTTCGCCAAGGCAATTCTATCGTTTTACAAATTTCTTTGCCGTTTAGACTTAAAAAGCCGTTCGTTCCTTCGGGAAAATACATCCTTTCCAATACGATTTCCATGTATTTTTTTACACTGGTGTATCAACTTTCACAATCGACAATGCGTTGAAAGCTCCATTTTTCAATGGGTATTTTTCTCCATTCACTTCTTGGAAGAATTCTACTCCTAAAAACAAGAAGATGGGGTGAGGGCTATTTGGCGTTAATTCATTATCCAAAATGAATTCGTCCGTAGCCGTTTCATTCCACGCTTGAACTGGAGACTCATTCATCTGAGTTTCAAAAACACCATTTTCAAAATCCACTGCAGCTGCAGCTGTTACAATTTTGAAATGAGTAGTTCCCCCAGGAGCAGCAATCATCACCGTTGGCGTAAAAGCTGGAATGTTCACTTGGCATAAACCACTGGTTCTGGTGATATCCACCGTTTTCGGTGCGAAAAGCGTGTTCCCCAACTTCCCATTGATATTGAAGTCAAAACCATCTAAAAGGATAGCTTCGCCATCAATCACGTTTCGAGCTCCTCTAGGGTTAGTTTGGTCCATTTGGATAACCTTAACCATTTCTTTGGTTAATCTGCTGACCATTCTGGAATCAGAAGCTCTTAACAAAAGCGGACGTATAGCATTTCTGAGAACTTTCCCAGAATTTCCCGCTCTCCCGAATTCTGAACCATTTTCTCGGGTTCTCTGGAAGGTAGGGTCATTTTTAATTCTTTCCGCCGATACACCGCCTTTCTCTCTTGCGAGGTAGCCGTCTTTAGATTTGTAAAAGGTGATACCTCCAATGGTACCATCTAATTTGATAATACTTTTTTGTCTTGCCATTTTTTTTACTTTTTACTAGATTTATTTTTCAGATGATGAGGTTCACCTGTTCAAACCTTCGCGAATTCACATGACAAAATTTGAGAATTTATGCCCCCAAAACAAATATTAAAGCGGTTCTACCCATATTTAGCGGAAAACGATACTTTCAGTTGTAAACACAACTTTTAGCGGATTTAGAGCTTTTTATAACAATTAGTGTATTTAGAAAATAATTAAATTTGATATCAGTATACCACACCTAAGTCAACTCCATATCAAAAGTATAGATAGTGTATGAAAAAAAGATTTTTTAGGCTGTGCATCTACCCAAAAGACGTAATGAAAATTACAGGCAAAAGTGAAACCTATTCACGCACACTTCTCTCCAAAATTAAAGCCTCATTAAACAGACCTCCACACCAGTTCATCACCATAGAAGAATTCTGCCAATACACTGGTCTAGAAATAGAAAAAGTACTAGAAATAATCACGGATTAGCATATGAATTCTTTGGTATTACTAGAAGATTATCGTAAATTTGCTAAACCTAAAGATTCAATCAAAATGTATCAAAATAGGAGGGGGAAAAGTAGGGGTCTTTGAAAAATTAAGTTTATCAAATTATTATAAACAAAGGTTTTTAAAGGTTATTAATAAGTCCCGTCCGGATCGCAAGCAGAAATGCAAAATCTAATGAAACCCTTTAATTTTAATTTAAAGGATTTTATTTTTTTAACTTATATTTTTTGATAAAAACTAAAATCTTAAAGAAATCAATACAATTAAATTCTATACAGAAAAATTAAGGAAATCAACTATGAAGACTAAACTATTTTTATCTATAGCTTCTTTGTTAACATCCATTTCAATTTTAAAAGCTCAAGAAACGGCTACAGTAGAGGTGAAAAATCCTCCTGTGATTGTAGAAACTGTTTTTGGAGACAAAGCTTTAGGATTTCAAACTAATTTTCAGAAAAAACTGACAAGTGCTCCTAAATTTGGAATATTTGCAGTAAGTGATATTATTGGAACATGGGATAAGGATGATACTGACGGTTTTATGGTACAAGGGAATATTACCTATGAATTTGCCCAAAATTTAAATTTAATGGGAGGTTTTCACATGGCTACAGGTGTTGATATCAGACCAGCAGTAGGAGTGATTTATTCTAAAGGCTCTCCAGATTATGTAATTGTATTTAATCCGCGTTACTATATAGATGATAACGGAGAAATGGAGGCTTTTTTAATGGGAGAGTATAAACCAAAGCTTTCAGAAAATTGGAGATTTTATTCTAAAATTCAAGCGATGTATGCTGCACTTACTAATGAAGGTAATCCTCACACGAGAAGCTATCTTAGATTAAGAGCAGGTGTTAATTACAACGAGATTTCTTTTGGTTTAGCCAGTAATTTCGAATATTTTGGATCACCAAAGTTTAACCAAAATAATTTTGGACTTTTCGTATCAACTGCATTATTTTAAAAAAGTTTGCTCAGTTTGTCTTTTAAGAAGAAATAAGTTGATAATTTTATAAAAATTTTAAAATGAAACTGGTTCACATCAAAGAAATTGTAGTAAGCGACGAGCATTTAGACCAAAATAATCATGTGAATAATGTTCAATATGTGCATTGGGTAGAAGAAATGGCAAAAGAACATTGGGATATTTTAAAAAATAGTACACCTTATTCAGATGATTTTTGGGTGCTTTCTGACCATCATATCCAGTATAAGAAGCAGGTTTTTAAAGGTGAAATACTTACACTGAAAACATATCCCGAAAAACCAGAAGGAATAAGACAGCCTAGAAAAGTAGAGTTTTACAGAGGTGAAGAATTGGTGGTAGATTCTAGAACGCTTTGGATTCTGATGGATAGTCAGAATTTAAAAATTAGAAGAGTTCCAGAGGATTGGTTAGAAAAAATTTAGAAATTTCTAAACGCTCATTTCTCCTCTATACTCACTTCCTTGAAGGATGTTTCTTCTTTCCAGTTCTGCATCGATGTAATTTTGAATTTGAGACTTTTTTAAGCCCCATTTTGGTGCGATGAGCATATCTACATCAGATAAAGCAAAAAGTCTCTGAATGACGATGTCTGGCCTTAATTTTGGCAGAATTTCACAGAGAATGTCAGTATATTCTTCTAAAGTGAAGAGTGGGAAAGGTTCTCTTTTGTATTTTACACCCATAATAGAACCTTTCACGATGTGTAAGTGATGAAACTTCACGAAATTAATTTTCTCAAACTTGTTGATTTCATTTGCGTATTTTACAATCATTTCTCGAGTTTCGCCCGGTAAACCCAAAATGGTGTGAACGCAAACATCTAACGAAGAATTTTCTAAAAGTTTCATAGCAGAAATAAAATCTTCATGAGTGCAACCACGATTAAGATTTTGCAAAGTTTCATTGTAAATAGATTCTATTCCCAGTTCTATATCTACCTCTAACCCTCTGTTTTTGTAACTTTCTAGAAGTTCTATAATTTTCGCGTCAAGACAATCGGGGCGTGTTCCTACGGATAAACCAACAATGTTTTCTGAATTTATTTTTAACGCTTCATCGTACATTAATTTGAGTTCTTCTACTGGCGCATAAGTATTAGAATTAGGCTGAAAATAAATGATAAATTTTTCTGCTTTATAATTTTGAGTAGCGTTTTCCATGCCATGTAAAACCTGTTCACGAATAGAATCTAGATTTCTAGAAGCGGGAGTAAAAGAATCTGTATTACAATAGGTACAACCGCCATAACCTTTGGAGCCATCTCTGTTCGGACAGGTAAAACCACCGTCTACAATGACTTTGTACACGCGCTTTCCGTGATATTTTTCTCTGAGGTAAGCACTGTAATAATTATAGTTTTTTTCTCCGTAAGCAAGCGTTTTGATAGACATTTTAAAATGAAATTAATGCGTAGGTTTTTCTGTCAGTTAAGAATGGAATTTTCTGCAAAATTTTTGAGTTTTTCCATTTCGGTTTTTGCTTTTTTCTGCCCGATTTTTGTGGCCAAAAAAGTAAGCAATAATAAAACCAATGCAAAGATAGAAAGATAAATTGCCCAAGGAAAATCTTGGCTGTTAATTTGTTTCGTTACAAGCCAAATGGTGATAAAAACCATGAAAATAATAGAAAAAATGAAGTAAAGGAACATGAAAAAAGTCCAAACAGCTGCACTTGGACCAAAAATTCCTCTGATAAAGGTTTTTTCATCTTCCTTTTCTACTCTGAGTGAAAGATAAGGTTTCCAAAATTCATTATGAGCGGTTTTTACCCAAATAGAAGCCACTTCTTTATTGATATTTCCTTGGATTTCAGTATTTTTTTGAAGTTCGGTTTTTAAATTTAATTCAAAATCCTCTTTACTCAAATCAGTTTCTAATTTGAATCGAGGTCTGGTTCTGATGGTATTGAGTTTTTTATCCATTAATTTTCTTGATAAGGAATAGGGTCTTTTAGAATAAATTCTTTGATTAAAGTTAAAGAATTTCTTAGAAGTTTTAGGGTAATTGTTTTTTCTTCTTCAGACATGAAAACCTCATTGATTTGTTGAAGAGTCATGTCAGAAGTCTTTTTACCATTGATTTCTATAAGTTTATCTCCTTTTTTGATGTCTGCTAAAAATCCCGGTGAATTTTCTCTAACTCCAGCCACAGAATATTCTGGTTTCAACACAAATTTGTATTGAAATTCACTCGCGTCTTGAATTCTTATTGTGGTTCCTCTGTCGTTATTTGTAGATTCTGGAAGTTTTGGAAGTTCAACTTTTACCAAATCTTTTTCCCATTTCATGCCATCATGTTTGATGTCTAAACCGCTCATGTTAAATCTGAAAGGTTCTTTGATAGATTTGGTTTTTTTGATGAAAAATAAGCCATTTTTATAGTCGAAACCAATAGTAAATCTTTTTAAAACATCTGCGCCGATAGAACCAATTCTTTCTTTTACGAAATTCATAGATTTTACCGATTCTTCGCTCGGCATTGCTACAATGGGTTGATTTAGAATATTATTTCCAAGTTTCAGCGCATGCATTCTACTGCGTTTTCCATAGATGTCTCCATTAAATCCTCTTCCGAGAAAATCATCTATATTTGGTCTATTATAGTTGAAATTGGGAATTCTATTTGGGAAAAGCCACATTGCATCACTATTTCCTAAGTCAATAAGCATTTTTGCGGGGAAAAACTCCTTAGTTTGCTGTACTTCGGCAGTGTGATACGGTTTTTGGGATTCTACACTTATAGGTAGTTTCTCAAATTTTCTGAAAGTTTTCTCAGAATAATATTTTCTATTGTAAACCGTAATAATATGCCTTTCGAAATCTATTTTTAGAGGATTATTTTTAAAAAAATGATAACCGATAATGCCATTTACAGGAATTCCTACGTGAGAAGAAAAATTGAAGTCTTCGTCTAAGATGATGTAAATTTCGTGACTGAAATCCACTAAAGTTTTATTGACTTCTACCTTGTTTTTAGTAGATTTTATGCCTTCTATATAATTGCTTCCGCCAAGTCCTGTAAATCTTATTTTTTCTACATTTTCGAAGACAACTTCTTTGTTTTCTAAGCTAAAAAGTAAAGTTTCGGAAACGCCAGTGTCTAACAAAAAAGTAAGGTCTACATTATTGACTTTTAAATCCAAAAAAACTAAATTATTGATTTGCCGAAAAGGAATGTTTATCTTATTCTTATCCTCTAATATCTGAAAGCCATCTTGAGCATTGATGGATAAAGAAAAAATCAGAAAAAGAAAGTATAAGATTTTCATAGTCTGAAATTACAAAGAAAATTTTAATAAAATTCAAAATATTTTGCAGATACATAAAAAAACTCCTCAAAATTTCTGAGGAGTTGTAGTATAAATTAATTTTCAGTCTTCCATCTTCCGATTTCTGACTTTCAACTTTTTAGTATCTGTAGTATTCTGGTTTGAAAGGACCTTCTACTTCTACACCAATATATTTAGCTTGTTCTGGAGAAAGTGTTTCTAACTCTACACCTAATTTTTTAAGGTGAAGTGCTGCTACTTTTTCATCTAAATGTTTTGGTAACATGTACACTTTGTTTTCGTATGCTTCAGAATTTGTCCAAAGTTCAATTTGAGCTAGAGTTTGGTTGGTAAATGAGTTAGACATTACAAAACTTGGGTGACCAGTTGCGCAACCAAGGTTTACCAATCTACCTTCTGCTAAAATGATGATTTCTTTGCCATCTACATTGTAAATATCTACTTGTGGTTTTACTTCAGTTTTGGTGTTACCATAGTTTTCGTTTAACCAAGCCATATCAATTTCGTTATCAAAGTGACCAATATTACAAACGATGGTCTTATCTTTCATTTTTTTGAAATGTTCAGCTCTTACGATATTAAAGTTACCAGTAGTAGTGATTACAATATCAGCATTTTCGATTACGGTGTCTAGTTTTTTCACTTCGTAACCTTCCATAGCAGCTTGTAAAGCACAGATTGGGTCAATCTCTGTAACAGTAACGATAGAACCAGCTCCTCTAAATGAAGCAGCAGTACCTTTACCTACATCTCCGAAACCACAAACTACCACTCTTTTACCAGCTAGCATTACGTCTGTCGCTCTTCTGATTGCATCTACAGCAGATTCTCTACAGCCGTATTTGTTGTCGAATTTAGATTTAGTAACAGAATCGTTTACGTTTATTGCAGGCATTACTAGAGTTCCGTTTGCCATTCTTTCGTATAATCTGTGAACACCAGTAGTTGTTTCTTCAGAAAGACCTTTGATTCCAGCAGTTAATTCTGGGAATTTATCAAAAACCATATTGGTTAAGTCACCACCATCATCCAGAATCATGTTTAATGGTTTTCTGTCTTCTCCAAAGAAAATGGTTTGTTCAATACACCAATCGAATTCTTCTGCATTCATTCCTTTCCATGCGTAAACTGGGATTCCAGCAGCAGCAATAGCAGCAGCAGCGTGATCTTGGGTAGAGAAAATATTACAAGAAGACCAAGTTACTTCTGCACCAAGGTGAACCAAAGTTTCGATGAGAACAGCAGTTTGAATAGTCATGTGAAGACAACCCGCAATTCTAGCGCCTTTTAATGGTTGAGAAGGACCATATTCTTCTCTTAACGCCATTAAACCTGGCATTTCTGCTTCAGCCAATTGAATTTCTTTGCGTCCCCATTCTGCTAGGGAAATATCCTTAACTTTGTAAGGTAAATATTGAGTTTTAGTTTCCATTAATTGAAAAAATTTTTGCAAAAATACAATATATTTTTTTAAAAAATTTGAAATAATTACAGTTAAAATCTATCATAATCATCCATTAAAAACTCCACTACAGAAAAATCCATAGCAGAGTTTCGGTTGATAGAAAAAACAATATATTATTTCCAACCTCCGCCTAAACTTTTATAAATTTCGACTACAGAGGTGAGTTGGTTTTTCTGTGCTTCTATAAGTTCTATTTTAGCATCTAATAAATCTCTATTATTCATCAATACTTCTAGATAGTCTGCTCTAGAATTTTTGAAAAGAAGTTGAGCAATGTCTATAGATTTTTCTAATGCTTTACTTTCTTGATTTTTCAATTCATAGTATTGATTAAGGTTTTTGATTTTTGACATTTTGGTAGAAACCTCTAGGTAAGCGTTCAGTATGGTTTTATCATATTCATACAATGCTTCTAGTTGTTTAGCATTGGCATACTGAAAATTGGCTTTAATTGCAGATTTATTAATCAGTGGTCCTGCTAATTCACCAGCAAGGTGATAGGCTACTGATTCTGGAAATTTTACCAAATAATTTGGTTTAAAAGCTTCCAAACCTAGCGAAGCTGATATTCCCAAAGAAGGGTAGAACTCTTTACGAGCCACTTCTACATCTAATTTTGAAGCGGTAAGTTCATATTCTGCTTGTCTAATGTCTGGTCGATTTTCTAGCAATTGAGAAGGAATCCCTGTAAAAATTTGTTCAGGAAGTGGTGGCATCAAGTTTTCGGTAGAACGTTCAATATTTTGCGGAAATCTTCCCGTTAAAGCATTAATTATGTTTTCTTTTTCGGTAATGTCTTGTTTGATGACATATTCTTGGGCTTTTGATTTTGCTAATTCTGCCTCAAATTTTTTCACCGCTAGTTCGGTAGTTGCCGCTGCTTCTTTTTGAATTTTTGCAATTTCTAGAGCCTTTTCATTAATTTGAATATATTGATGAATAATATCTAACTGGCGGTCAAGAGCAATAAGTTCATAGTAATTGTTTGCAATTTCTGCAATTAAATTGGAGAGAATGAAATTTTTCCCTTCTACAGTAGACAGATAATGAGCTACAGCAGCATCTTTTTCGTCTCTTAACTTTTTCCAGATGTCTATTTCCCAACTTGCATTTAATCCGCCTTCATAATTAAATAATGGGTCTGGAATAGGGTGGTCTCCTTCCATATTGGTGCTTGCATCACCAGCGCCTTCACTGGTGTATCTTCCTGCTTTTTTTACGCCAATAGAGCCACCTGCATTTACAAAAGGAGAGAGTTTCCCTTTTTGATAAAGAACATTGCTTTTGGCCATTTCTATTTCTTGATATGTTTTCATCAGTTCTTGGTTATTAACAAGAGCTGTTTCTATCAATTTTTGAAGATTTAGGTCGGTGAAAAATTCTTTCCAAGGAGTATTTCCTATGTTTTTCGTTTCATCATTACTAGATTGAGCGAAATTTTTAGGGAGATTTTCTTTCGTTTCATCTTTAATCACTGTAGCCATAGGTGCTTTACAACCTATTAATAATATGGTGAAAAAAGAAAGGCTTATGTTTTTATAAAATCGGTTCATTATTGTCAATTTCTTCGGTTAAAGGATTTTCGTCTTCGTGTTCTGCCATTCTAAGTTTATCTGAAATCACTCCGAAAAGGTAATATAAACCAGGAATAATGATAAGTCCAAAAACGGTTCCTATCAGCATTCCTCCAGCAGCGGCTGTTCCTATGGTTCTATTTCCTATAGCTCCTGGTCCAGTTGCTATGGCTAGTGGAATAAGCCCAGCAATAAATGCAAATGAAGTCATCAAAATAGGTCTAAAACGTAAAGTAGCGGCTTGGATAGCTGCTTTGGCAATTTCTTCTCCAGCAGCTCTTCTTTGTACAGCAAATTCTACAATTAGTACTGCATTTTTCCCCAATAAACCTATGAGCATAATCATGGCAATCTGTGCATAAATATTATTTTCTAAGCCAAATAATTCTAAGCACAAAAACGCTCCGAAAATCCCAATAGGTAAGGATAAAATAATAGGTAATGGTAAAACAAAGCTTTCGTATTGTGCGGACAAGATGAGGTACACAAATCCTAAACAAACTAAGAAAATATAAACGGCTTCATTTCCTCGGCTTACTTCATCTTTAGAAATACCTGCCCAATCAATGTCAAAACCTCTAGGTAAAGTTTTTTCGGCCACTTCTTTTATGGCATTAATCGCTTCACCACTACTGTATCCTTCAGCGGGATTACCACTTACCTCAGAAGAATTGTAAAGATTATGACGAGTAATTTCAGACATTCCATATACTTTTTCTAAGTGCATAAAATCTGAATAAGGAACCATTTGGTCTTTATCATTTTTAGTGTACAATTTGAGTAAATCTTGCGGCAATGCACGATATTGTGGCCCAGCTTGAACAATCACCTTGTAAGGTCTGTCAAATCTTATAAAACCTGTTTCGTAATTAGATCCAATAAGTGTAGAGAGATTATCCATGGCTTTTCCTACACTTACTCCTTTTTGTTCTGCCATATCATTATCTACTCTCATCATATATTGAGGGAAACTTGCGGAATAAAAAGAAAAGGCATTACCAAGTTCTGGTCTTTTTTTAAGATCTTCTACGAATTGTTTGCTCACTTCTTCCATTTTATGATAATCACCACTGCCAGCTTTATCTAATAAACGAAGTTCAAAACCTCCTGCTGCTCCATAACCTGGGATAGAAGGTGGCTGAAAAAACTCAATATTAGCTCCTGGAATTTCTTTGGCAATCTCTTCTAACTGTTCTATGATTTCTGTAGCAGAATGTTTTCTATCACTCCAATTTTTAAGATTAATTAAACAAGTCCCGGTATTAGAACCTGTTCCTTCGGTAAGGATTTCGTACCCGGCTAATGAAGACACAGACTGTACACCTTCTATCTTTTCCGTTTTTTTCTGCAGGTCTAAAGCAATTTTATGAGTTCTCTCTAAGGTAGAGCCTGGCGGAGTTTGTACTATGGCGTAAATCATTCCTTGGTCTTCTCCAGGGATGAATCCAGAAGGAACTTTGTTACTCAAGAAAAATGTTCCCAAACAAAAAATCAATAATATCGGAAGAGTAAACATTTTCTTAGTCACAAATTTTTGAAGTAATCCTTCGTATTTATTTGCACCTCTGTTGAAGAAGTTATTAAATCGATCTAGAAAATTATTGACAGGTGTTTTCTTTCTTTGTTTTCCGTGATTATTTTTGAGAATTAAAGCACATAGAGCAGGGGTTAAAGTAAGAGCAACTAACCCAGATAGAATAATGGCAGAAACCATAGTAATGGAAAATTGTCTATAAAAAACACCTACAGGTCCAGACATAAAAGCAATAGGGATAAATACAGATGCCATTACTAAAGTGATGGCAATGATTGCACCGCTTATTTCGTGCATGGCTTCTTCAGTAGCTTTTAAAGGAGAGAGATTTTTTTCTTCCATCTTGGCATGTACTGCTTCTATTACTACTATGGCGTCGTCTACTACTACCCCAATTGCCATCACTAATGCAAATAATGAAATAAGATTTAAGGTAATCCCAAATGCAGACATTACCGCGAAAGCTCCAATTAATGAAACGGGTACGGCAAGTGTAGGAATAATGGTGGAGCGTAAATCTCCTAAGAATAAAAATACAACAATTGATACCAGAATAAACGCCTCGAAAAGAGTATGAACTACTTTTTCCATAGAAGCATCTAAAAATCTAGAAACATCATAACTTATTTCATAATGCATCCCTTTTGGGAAATCTTTTTTTTCTAATTTGGCCAAAAGTTCTTTTACATCTTTAATTACTTGACTCGCATTTGAGCCATAAGATTGCTTAATGGTAATTGCTGCAGAAGGTTTCCCGTTTAAGGTAGAGTAGATGTCGTACATCATGCTTCCAAATTCTACATCTGCTATGTCTTTTAACCTTACAAATTCTCCATTAGAATTCGCTTTTATAATAATGTTTTTGTATTCTTCTTCTTTGGTAAATCTACCCGGATATTTGATGACATATTCAAAACTTTGTGAGACTTTACCAGAACTTTCGCCAGTTCTTCCCGGAGAAGCTTCTAAACTTTGTTCGTTTAAGGCTTCCATTACTTCATCAGCAGAGATGTTGTATGCGGTCATTCTATCTGGCTTTAACCAAATTCTCATGGCGTACTGTCGGTCTCCTAAAATATCTGCAAAACCTACACCATCTATTCTTTTGAGTTCTGGAAGAATATTGATGTCAGCATAGTTGAACAAGAATTTTTGGTCTGCTTTCTTGTCATTACTATAAAGGTTTACATACATCAACATGTTGGGTTCTTCTCTGGTGATTTTCACCCCTTCTCTTACTACGATTGGCGGAAGTTTATTAACTGCAGACGAAACTCTGTTCTGTACATTTACTGCAGCAATATTAGGGTCTGTTCCTAGGTTAAAAACCAATTGTATAGAGCCTTCTCCGTCATTTCCAGCATCAGAAGTCATGTATTTTAAACCGGGAATTCCATTCAGAGATTGTTCTAATGGAATGATTACCGATTTTACCATTAATTCATTATTAGAACCAGGATATTCTACCGTAATATTTACTTTGGGTGGCGAAATAGATGGAAACTGCGTCACTGGCAATTCTATGAGAGCAAGCGCACCAAGAAACACTACAATCAATGAAATGACTATAGAGAGAACGGGTCTTCTTATATATTTATTAAACATAATTTTTCAAAGGATTTATGAAATTAATTCGCTTTTATTTTTAAAGATTTAAAAACTTCTTGTGGGTTTACAAATTTTATTTGTACTTGTTGATTGTCTTTTACTTTTTGTACGCCTTCTAGCAAGAATTTTTCATTTTCTTGAAGTCCGTTTGAAACCACGTAAATATCTGGTAGTTCATGAGCAATCGTTATTTCTCTAGACTTTATTTTCCCGTTTTGGTCTACTATAAAGACATATGTTTTGTCTTGAATTTCGTAAGTTGCTTTTTGTGGAATCTCGAGAATATTCTCCAGAGGCAATGACATTTTTATTTTTCCTGTTTCTCCGTTTCTTAGTAATTGATTAGGGTTAGGGAACTTAGCACGGAAAGCTATATTTCCTGTCTCACTATCGAATTCACCTTCTATGTTTTGAATAAATCCCTTTTCTGGGAAAAGTTCACCGTTTGCCATGACCAGATTCACTCCTTTGTCACCTCTTTCAGCAGCATGCATTTGATAGTTAAGATATTCTGGTTCAGAGAGGTTGAAATAAGCATAAATGCCGGAATTGTCTGATAATGAAGTAAGTAAATCTCCCTCATCTACCAAACTTCCTAATTTTAAAGGAATTCTATTGATAATCCCTGAAAATGGCGCTCTAATGGTGGTAAAAGATAATTTGGTTTGTGCCAGTCTTAATTCTGCTCTTGCTGCATCTAGTTTTGCTTTTGCCATTCTTTGTTCGTTTCTAGAAACTACATTATTTACCGATAGTTTAGTCGCATTTTCTAGTTCTATTATAGATTGGTCTACTTCGGCTTTTGCTTTCATCACTTCTGCCTGTAGAATTTGAGGCATAATTTGAAACATGGGTTGTCCTGCACGTACATATTGACCTTCGTCTACGTATATTTTTTGTAGAAATCCTTTTTCCTGAGCACGAATTTCAATGTTTTTAGCAGATTGAATTTTGGCTACATATTCTTTAGTAATATCTGTATTTGTTTTTAAAGGAATAGTAGCTGGATAAATGGAATTTTCTACTTTTTCTTCTTTTTTTTCTGAACAGCTTAATGCCAGAAATAATACCATTAGACTTGCTAATGATGTGATTTTTTTGATCATCATATGATTTGAAAATTTATGAAATTTAAAATGATAAAATGCACATAGTCAATGATTAATGACTTGTGTGTAAGGGGTTTTTCTCTTAAAGAAGAGAAATTTTAAGAAAGGAAAAATGGAGAAATCAAATTCGCAGATTACGAACCAAAATGTAAATTTTAGATTGTAGAGTGAGTAAGATTTTGTTTCTTAATTCTATTTTCTTCCAAATAAAATCATTGGGAATATTAAAATTAAGATGATAAAGATTATCTGTTAAAGAAAAATCAGAGAAACTTCCAGTATGTGAAAGTTCTTCTTCATCTAGTTCAAAAATTACATTATCTAAATCTTGTAATTCATCTGAAATGCTGATGAAATTATTGTCTGCTGAATGTTTTTCTATGTTTTTGTGTGAAGAAATTTTCTCAGCAGAAAAAGTTTTAGGAGAAACATGAAGTTTTCCTCCTACTAATAAAAGCAGGAGAATATTGGTAATAAAAAATTTAGTCCAAGTCTTCACGTAGTATTTTTTCAAGGGACAAAATTACTATTATATTGAATAGTTAAATCATGATTAACAAAAATTAACATTCTTAAACTTTTAAATTAAACGTTTTAAAAAATTATAGAATTGAAATTATTTAGTAATTTTACCGTAAAATAAATATATGCCTTTCTATCATGATTATTCTGATGAAAATGCTGTAATTCTTTACTGGAAGTATAGTGATGACGACGAATTTAACGCAGAAGAACTCATAGAACCCGAAAATCTGGAAAATGCCAAAGATTATCATCCCAAAAAGTTATTAGAACATTTGATGGTAAGAAAAATGCTCAAAATGCTACTTCCAGAGCACAAAATTCTCTATAAAACCATCGGCGAACCTTATCTCTGGCCAGATTCCGCACATATTTCTATCACGCATTCTTTTCCATTTGCTTCTTTAGCGGTTTCTAAAAATAGAGTAGGAATAGATTTAGAGAAAATAAGTTCTAAAATTCTAAGAATCAAAGATAAATTTCTACACGAATCAGAACATATTTGGACTCAGAACAGAGAAAATGAAGTAGATTTATTGACGATTATTTGGGTCATCAAAGAAAGTCTTTACAAAGTTCACTTGTCTAAATATTGGTCGTTAAAAACTCATTATCAGGTGTTTCCTTTTGATGTCAATAACCTTTCTGAAATAAAATGTAGAGTTTTTGATGATTTTTTCAGTCATGATTTCACTGCAAAAGTCTTTAAAATAGAAGATTTTTACTTCGCCATTGTAGAAGAAAACCGTGATTTATAAGATTAATCAGTTACTTTTTCTGCAATTTTTCTTTGGTCACGAGCTTGATTATAAATCAGTTCTAGTAATTCTCTGATGTTTTTGAGCTCAGTAAGATGAGAAATATTTTTAGGATCTCGTCTGTCATAGAATTCATTTTCGGTGATTTCTTCTTTTCTTTTTTCTAAAAGTTCATTTACCAAATCTTCTGGTGTAAGTTTGCTTTCTGCAAAATCATCTTTTCTAATTTCTTGTTTTTGTAAAATCGCAATAGTACGAGAAAGTTCAGCATTAATCTTATTTTTCCAATTTTCGAAGTCTATTTCACGATAAACCGCGTTTTTTTGTGCATACTGAGAAAGAGATGCGCTGTAAGCGGTAAAAAGGTGAGAAGTGGTCACGAATTGGTGAACGTTTTCTAGATTTTTCTGTTGACCTTTTGGGTCAGAAAGCATTTTCTGGAAATTATCTGAAAGATTGGCCAAACTTACTACAGCGTGTTTTCGGCTGATTTTATAGTCTTGAATAGGAATGTTTTTTTGCTGAAGAATCTCAATGATAGTATTCAAATATTTATGATTGGCAAGGATGTAATTCAGCATAAAAGTTCTGTTTTTCTGATGTTCCCAAACGGGCAAAACCAAGTAAGAAACCAGAAATACAATGACTCCAGCAATTGCTGTGTCAATCAACCTTTCCATAAAAAGTTCTGAGAAGTCTCCAGGTTTTAGAAAGTTGAACATCAAGAAAATATAAATCGTCATAAAGAAAACAGACCACGCATATTTATCTTTGAGAAAACTGAAAGTGAGCACCAAACAGATTAGGAAAATCACAAATTGTGTAGGAGGATTGGTGATGAAATAGATCACAAACAATCCAGCAGCAGCACCGCCGATTGTTCCGTATAATCTAAGGATATTTCTGTGTTTGGTAATGCTGTAAGCAGGTCTCATAATCGCCAAAATGGTGATGAGAATCCAGAACGTTTTTTGAATATGAAAAATTTCAATTTTAGAAATAGCGTAACCTACTAATAATGCGGTAGTTATTCTTACGGCGTGTCTGAAATGATTCGATTTGATAGAGAAATTTTCTAGGAAAACTTTTGAGTTAAGTTTTTCATCTTTTTGTACGAATTTTTCTAAATCTAAGCCTGTAGAAAGGCTTTTTGCCAATTTGATATCTTGAGATTTTAAAAGATATATTTTTTGAGTTTCTTCTGAAATGGCAGAAATTCTGTGCATTATTTGTCTCAAAATCATGAAATCCTCAAGCGTTTCAGCGTTCAGGTGTTGATTTCTGAGTTGGTAGTATTCTTCGTGTAAGGCATGAAGTTCTGCAGAAATATCAGCAATGGGAGCGGTTTTTAATCCACCTTGAATAGAAATCCCGATGTGAACCAATTCATTCGATAATAAATTGAGGTAATTGTGGATTTTTTCTAAAATATTTTTATTTCCAAAAGTATTTTGGAGTTTTCGGTAGTCATTGGTTGAGGTCAATAAAATTTCGTAAAGGTCAAGTGAATTGAGGAAAAGCTGCATTAGTAATCTACTGGTAGAAGTAGATTCTCTTACGATTTGTCGGGTTTTGAAAACCACTTCTCTTGTCGCTTCTTGGTGTTCTTTGATTCTGACTTGTAATGCAAAAATTTGCTTATACAAAACATCGAAATCTGGCTTAGAATGGTAAAAATGAGCTTTTAGTTTCAAATAATTACCGAGTTCTATGTAATTTTCGCCAATCATTTGTTCTGCCAGTTTATAAGGTTTTATTACCGTTACCAGCATGAAAACCAAGATGAACCAAATTCCACCTAAAGTAAAAACCAATGCATTATAAAACGCAGAATGACCACCAGGAGCGCCATCTATAAAAATGGCTAAAACGACTAATGTGAGGGAACCTACTGCTGCTAAACGTTGTCCGTAAACGCCTAACATGGTAAAAAACATCCCGAAAATGATTATTTCTAAAAAAATTAGCGGTGGGAAATCTTTCAGCAATCCTGCAATCAGCGAGACAAAGAAATAAAATCCAGAGGCAACGATGAGTGCGTTTCTTCTTCGGTGAAAAGGACCTGTAGAATCCGTAAGTGCTAGGAAAAGGGTTCCGAGTGGAAATAAGAAAAATTCTTTCAGCAAACCTAAATACGCCAAAATAATACTCGGGATTACAACGGCTAAAGCAATTCTGGTTCCTGAGTAAATATATTGACTGGTAATAAATTTTTTAAGTTCCGAAGCATAATTCATTTTGCAAAGATAGCAATTGTCTCGTAAGTCTGAGATTCTGGAATATTACTAAACTCTGAATTTTTGTAAAAAAACACCGCGCCGAATTTTCAATTCGGCGCGGTGAAAAAAATATTTTATTAATCGTTAATAATCTTCATTATTGTAAGATTCTTCGCCAATATTCCAAGTAAGACCAAATCTTAAGGTATTGTCTAAAGCTGAATTAACTTTAGATGTATTAACAAGGTAAGATAAATCTAAACCAAAAGAATTATAATTAAGACCTACACCAACTGTAGCATATTGTCTTCCTCCTTGGAGCTCACTTTCTCTAAAAAAACCTGTTCTTACAGCAAAAGCATTATCATAAGAGTATTCTACAGAACCGCTGTACATAATACTTTCTTTGTTGCTGAAAGATTTTCCGATTCCTTCTATTACCCCCACATTTGGAACGTTTCCAGCGCTGTCTGGTCCAGGAACAAGTAATTTAGAAGCTTCTAAAGTTACACCCACTTTGTTTACTTCGTCTAGAAATAAATCATAACCAGCACCTAATCTGAAAGAGGTAGGTAGATAAGAACGTGAGTTTTCGTCTCCAGTATAATCTAATCTTGGACCTAAATTTTGAATTGCCCAACCAGCTCTTACTCTTCCTTCATAATCACCAAAACTGGTGTGTTTATAAGTTTGTAAGTACCCCGAAACATCTACTGCGAATGAATTGGCTGGTTTCAATGAACTGTCAGTATTGAACCCTCCAGATAAATCAGAACGAATAAACCTACCTGTTACAGCCATTGAATATGTATCTGATAATTTTAAAGCATACGCCAAATCTATAGAAAACTCATTTGGTTTTATAGTACCAGAACTTAATTCTGGAGTTTCTAGGGAGCGTAAATCTACCTCTCCCATATTGAAATAATAAATACTAGCAGAAAGAGATGAACGGTCTTCTTCTCCTAGCATGGTATTAAAACCTAAATACATTAAAAATACATCATTCGTTAGTTTTCCCATCCATGGAGTATAACTTACTGCGGCAGAAGAGGTATTTCTACTAAATGGATATTTAGAAGCATTCCAAAATTGTGAAAAAGCATCTGCGCTTGTTGCCACACCTTGGTCTCCTAAACCTCCAGCTCTAGCATCTGGAGAAATCCTTAAAAAAGGAGCTCCTGTAAGCACAGGATTAGTACTTTGCGCCATCGCCAAACTTCCGATTCCAATACTTAGTCCTAAAAAGAGTTTTTTTGTTAATTTCATATTTGTTTTTTCTATTTTAAAATCACTAATTTTTCTACTAAAGAGGCAGTTCCTTTACATTTTTCTTGATTTTGACTCTTTACTAAAACTTTGTAAATATAAGTTCCTTTACCAACTGGAGCGCCAAAATCATCATTTCCGTCCCATTCTATAGCAGTTCTGTGTGTTCTATATCCTTCTAAAAATGGAGTAGAAGTCACTGTGGTACTGAATGTTCGTACTAATTTTCCAGTGATTGTATAGACTTGAACATTTACTTCTAAAACATCATCACAATTGTGTTCAAACTGTATATACGTTTTATTGGTAAAAGGATTCGGCCAATTTAGTAATTTTTTAACAACTAAATTTTCGGCTTCTGGGTCTCTTACTACAAAGTTTAACGTTTGAGTAGTCGAATTATTGTTAATGTCCCAAACTTTAAAGGTCAATTGGTGATTTCCAGGTTTTAAATTCTGGAAAGGATAGAGTACAGAGCCTTTCTGATAGTCCAAGAAAGAAGCGTTAATACAACCATTTCCTATTCCCGGAGTGTAAAAATCGTTCAGAACAGTGGTATTGATAACTTCGCCGTCAAGAATTACAGTGATGTCATGACCAATTCCCGAACCTGTAGAGTTAATTCCTGTATTATCTGTTACACAAGCCAAAAGATTTGGATTAGAGTCTGTAATTCCTCCATCTACAAAATTGGTGTTGTTTAAGTACAATTGAACCTTTGGAACTTCATTATCATTAATTCCGTTTGGATTTATGTCTCCAATTTTTTGTGTTTTATTATTGAAAACATCAAAAACATTATTATCTGCATAAGCCAATAATCTTCCGTCTCCCACAGTATAATTAATGTCTTTTGGCATGTAGAATTCTACGGTGAAAGTTCCATTGGTAACCGTTCCAGAAGCTTTCACTATAGGACTTCCTTCTTCGAAATAATTGAGAATAGGAACTAAATCCCCATCATTGTTGAGGGTTTTCTTGGCTAATTTTTTGTCAAAAATATTGATGACTACTTTACCATTAAAGGTATTGTCAATCGCTCCTGATTGATTATTGACATGCCCAGTAATTTTCACAAAATCTAGCGCTCTTAGTTGACCAACAACTGGTGAATCTATATTGTCTATGCTGATAAGATTTTTCGGTCTGCTAAGTTTGAGAGCTGGATCACCAAGAAGATTTACTTTTAAGTGGTTAGAGTCCGCACCATATTCTGCTTTTGCTGCAATAAAAGCATCTCCTACTGATAAAAAGTCATTGTTAGACAGCTTAAAAAGATTTCTGGTGAAAGTTTCTGTAAAAAGTCTTCCATAAAATGTAGCAATAGCTCTAGAAGAGGTAATCATAGAATTTGCACCGCCTTGTGGTAATTTCATCAATTGTTCTCCTGCAGATGAAGTATTGTGGTCATCCCAAAGTGTAAATTCACAAGTAATGGTACTGATAAAAGGAAATCTGCTGTAAGCGTTATTATAATTATTAAAAGCTGTAATTTCTTGAGTGGTTAAAACTCTTTCTTGAGCCCAACCGTTAATTCCTCCATGTCCGAAATAATACAGATACAAACTGTTGCTCATTGCATTCGTAATGGCTTGGTTTACCTGCGGAAATCTCTGTCCACCTGCTGTACTTTGTCCAGGGAAAGCATCTAAGTATAATTTTTTTATATTATATTCTGGTTTGTCTGTATTTCCTTCAAAATTATTGACTAAAACTGTGTTCATTACATCATGGAAGGTTCCTTTAAGATAAGGATTAGAACTAGAATCTATTCTTCCATCTTGGTCATCATCTACCACAAAATTCATTTTTAATCTCCAATCTCCAAAAGGCGAAGATTGTCCCGGAACTGCATTGTAATAAGATAGTGTTTTATCAACTAAATTTTTTGCTTCAGCAATATTTTCTGCTGGTAATCTGCCTACTGGAACATCAGGTAGAACGGCGTAAATATAAGGAGCATTTTGTGGATAAGTCATTCCAAGATAATCATCTGTCACAAAAGATGCCTCGTAGTTTTCGCTGTAGTCACTTTGATAGCTTGGGATGTTGGTTTTATTCTTAGTAGTAATATTTCTGAAATCAAAGGAAGTATCTCCTAAAATAAGTACATATTTCAGCGTTCCTGATGGAGTATTTAGTTTGGTAATAAAATCCCTAATCGCTGTTAAATCTTGTCCCCCAGAAGAAAATTCATTATATATTTTCTTTACATCCGCTACTTCTACATGATAATTTTTTTGACTTCTGTAATAATTGGCTATTCTTTCGGCTTGAGGAGTAAAATCACGATTGGTAACGATGAGGTAGTCTACATTTTTCAAACCAGACAAGTCTTGATTGTCTACTTTTTCTACAAAAAGTGGCTCAAAGGCGGCAGAATTTTTAAACGCTACAAACTCATTATTGAAATAAGGAGAGTTTGTAGTATATCCAAAAGAAAATTGCGTCCCTGAAGCTTTATTTACAATTTTTTTGGCGTTTGTAATGTCCGAAACATCCCAAATTTGCTCTATATTTTTGGCATTTTCTACAGTAAAACCGAAAGTCTCTCCAGAGCCAGTAGGAATATCAAAAACTCTAAAATTCATCTGCTCCTCATTGTATACTAAATCTTGTTTATATTGGACTTCTAAGTAGTCTAAGTAATAAGTCACAAGAGGATTGGTTGATTCTAGAATGTAATCAAACTTTATGGTATTTCCGCTTAAGTTATTAATTTGACTTTCCCATGGAATTTCTCTAATTTTAATATCAGCAGAATTACTAATAATGTAAGTGCCGCTATTTTGTCCATTTATGTTCAGAGTAATTTTATCATTCGTTGCATTTTTTACAAATATTGTAGATTTCACTTTTACAGAATCAGTAGATTTAAGAGGCGTTTTTGTGTTAAAAGTAATAGATTTATTGGCATTAAAACCATCACCAACCCAAAGTCTTCCAATATTCAGAAAATTATTTTTTTCTTCATTAATAAATTGATAGTCATCATAGCTAGTATACAAATTTGGGGAAGGATTAATATCAGAGGAAGTTACTCTTTTCCCTTCTCCTTTGTCAAAGTTGATAAAATAATACGAAAAATTTTCATATACATTTACGCTATTATTGCTAATGTGTGCCAATCTTGTATCTTTGCGCTTATAACCTTTTCCATTATTTTCATTATATAGGTTGTAACCATGAGGCCCTTGAGCGTAAAAAAGTGCATAATCATTTTCGTCCCATTTTCCATCCTCTTCGCCGATAACTTGAATCGCGTTTTCTTGTAAAGCGGCATATCTGAAATCCTGATTGAATTCTGGCAACATTAATCCGCCATTTCCATAAATCCTGAAATTTTTAGGATTAATGCTCGAAGGATTGATGCCATTATCTCTAAGGAATTTTGTCGTAATTTTGAAAATTCCAGACTTATCAACTTTGATTTTATAGAAATTTCCAGATTTTAAAGGATTTTCGGTAGTGCCCATTAAATCAGAAGTTCTAGATGTTCTTTGGTTGTTAACCGTTTTTTTTACCAGTTCAAAAGAAGTTAATCTATAAAGTGTATTTTTATCTTTTTTTATGGTTGCAATGACTACATTAGTGAGAAATTGTCCGTTGATGGTTTGTTTTTGACTATTAGTGTATGCAATTTCTTTAGTAGAAACATGATCTGCAATTAGACCAAATACTTCTTTAGCTGGAATTTTTTCCCAAATTAAGTTTTTGATATCATATTGAGAAGATTCCTTTTCTTTTTTAGAAAAAGTGAGATAAGGAACTCCATTTATGACAGAATAATTTTCATTTCTAAAAAATGGAAGATTGTATTTGAAACTTCCGTAATCCATTATTGTATTCCCTGACCATTCTACAGAAATTTTTTGACTAAAAATAAAATTAGCAAATGTCAATAGGATAAATAATAATAACTTTTTTTTCATAGTTCGAATTGCGCTACAAAATAAACGAAAAAAACAAAATTTTCATATCAAACAATAAAATAAATTTTAATCCGTTAAAAAATCATAAAAAATCTTACTTTTGATGTTTGATTAATAAAATAAATTATTTTTCTTTGTAGCTCGAAATTATCTAAAACAATTATGAAAAAACTAAAGTTTATTTCATTGCTTGCATTAGGCGCAACATTGTTTCTAACCAGCTGTGGTGGAGGCGGTAACGTGAAAAATGGAGGCGGTTCTAAAAATAAGACAGGAATGAACGGTTGGAAAACCAATGATCCAAAAGGATGGTTCTTTTCTGGAAAACAACAAAAACCAAAAGGTTGGCCTAATATGGTCTATGTAGATGGAGGTACTTTTACCATGGGGTTGGTAAAAGACGATGTGATGCATGATTGGAACAATACCCCAAGAAGAATGCAGGTAAGTTCATTTTTTATTGGTGAAGCAGAAATTACAAATGCAGATTATAGATCTTATGTAACATGGCTAAAATTTGTTTTTCCTCCCTCTGATCCTAACTATAAAAATATTTATACAGGAGCATTACCGGATACTCTTGTTTGGAATAATAAATTATCTAGGAATGATTATGCAGAAAACTATTTCCGTGCTCCAGAATACGACTATTATCCTGTAGTAGGAGTTTCTTGGCAACAAGCCGCAAGATATTGTGATTGGCTGACTGATAGAGCAAATGAAGTAGAACTTATGAAGCAAGGAATTATCAACAAGAATGACTATTACTCTAATGATTCTTTTAATCAAGGTGCAAATGCATTTAATTTAGATAAATATAAAGCAAATGATCCTGAATTAGAAGCTTATCTTAATAAGCAAAAACTACAACAAAAATCTGGTATCAAAAATTCTAACCCAAGAATTCAAGCAGCAAACAGAAATGCAACTGTTGGTTTAGTAGCTAAATTCCGTCTTCCTACAGAAGTAGAATGGGAATATGCAGCTCTTGGTTTACAAAAAAATAGAGAATACAATAACTACCTAGGAAAAGAACCTGAAATTGAAAAATTAAGAGGTAAAAAAGGTAAAAACAGAGGAATGTACCTAGAAAACTTTAAACAAGGTAGAGGTGACTATTCTGGTGTTGGTGGTTGGAATAATGACGGAGCTCCTACAACTGCAGATGTGAGACAATATCCATCTAATGATTTAGGAATTTATGGAATGTACGGAAACGTAGCAGAATGGACTGCGGATGTTTACAGACCTATCATAGACGAAGAAGCGAGCGATTTCAATTATTACAGAGGAAATATGCCACAGCAAACCGTGAAAAATGCTGATGGAACTTATAAAAAAGTAGATCCTAAAGACATGAAGTTCGAAAGATTAGCGGATGGTAGAGAAATCTACAAAGGCTTACCTGGATCTTATGAGAAAAGAACTGTTGAAGATCAAAGAAGTTTCAGAGATGGTGATTTTATGTCTTCACTAGAAGCTGGTTATGGTAAAGAAGCAGACAGTTCTATGGCAGATTACAATATGTATAATTCACCTAAAACTCAATTTATCGTAGATGATAAAGGCAGAGTTATACTACAAAGAGATAACAAACCTAGAACAACTAAAGTTTCTAACACAGCTAGAGTAGTAAAAGGAGGTTCTTGGATGGATACAGCATATTGGTTAGACCCAGGACAAAGAAGATTCAAAGAAGAATCAAAATCTTTCGGATGGATTGGTTTCCGTGTAGCACAAGATGCTAGAGATACCAATAATAAGAGAACGAAGAGATAAAATTTCTTTTAAATAATTTAAAATCCTTTCCTTTTTTGGAAAGGATTTTTTTATTTTTACCAAATGAATATTACAGATTTTTATGCGCTTTATTTACAAGCCAATAAAGTAACCATAGACAGCAGAAAAATTGAAAAAAACGATATTTTTTTTGCTTTTTCTGGTGAGAATTTCAATGCTGCTACTTTAGCTGAAACAGCTATGGATAATGGTGCTCTTGCCGTAATTGTAGAAGATAAAAATTTTGAAGATACCGCTAGAAATATATTTTATGTAAAATCTACTCTAGAATTTTTACAGGATTTAGCAAAACATCACAGAGCACAGTTGAATATTCCTATTATAGCTTTAACAGGAAGTAATGGGAAAACTACGACCAAGGAAATCATTCACGCTGTTCTTTCGCAGAAATACAATACCCAATATACTTTTGGGAATCTCAATAATCACATTGGTGTTCCTTTAACCATTCTTTCCATAAAACCAGAGCACGAAATGGCGGTGGTAGAAATGGGTGCTAATCACCAAAAAGAAATAGAGTTTTTATGCACTATTGCTCAACCTAATTTTGGATATATTACCAATTTCGGGAAGGCACATTTAGAAGGTTTCGGTGGAGTAGAAGGTGTAATCAAAGGAAAATCTGAATTGTATGATTACCTCAAATCTAATAATCAATTTGTAGTTGTGAATGAAAACGATCCTATTCAAGTTGAAAAAACAGATGGATATGATTTGGTGATTCCTTTCGGAAGAAGAGATTCTGAGTTTTATTTCGAGAAATTTACAGAGAATAATTGCGTAGGAATTATTTATAATGAGGTAGAAGCACTTTCAAAACTTACGGGAGATTACAATTTTACCAATCTTTGTGCGGCTACCAGTTTAGGTTTGTATTTCGGGATTGATTTTCATTTAATCAAAAAAGCCATTGAAGAATACACTCCAACCAACATGCGTTCGCAAATTGTGAAAAAAGGAGACAAAACCTTAGTTTTAGACACTTACAACGCGAATCCTAGTTCTATGAAGGTTTCATTAGAAAATTTCAATGATTTTATTGGAACTAAGACCATCATCATTGGTGATATGCTAGAATTGGGCGAAGAAAGTGTAACAGAACATTCTCAAATTTTAGAATTGGCAAAATCACTCAGTTTTGATGAAATCATTACAGTTGGTCCACATTTTAAAGAAGTAAATGTTTCTGGAGTGGCCTTTTTAACTACACAAGATTTAATCCATTATTTAACCGAAAATGAAATTCATTCGCAGAACATATTGCTGAAAGCTTCACGAGGAATCGCGCTAGAAAAAGCTTTGGAATTCATTAAATAAAAAAGAAAAGGTGGAAATTTTAATTTCCACCTTTTTTATATTGCAAAAACCTCGCTCAAAATCAGTTTGATGTTTTTAAAAGTATTGGGCAAAACTTCGTCGTTAATTTCGGTTTGCGTTTTCCATTCTACTTTTGTAATTCCTTCTTCAGTTTGAGGAATCGGTTCTTTTTGACCTACATAAGTCATTTTAAACCAATGCGTAGCTTTCAGAATTCTTTCCTCTTTTCCTTGTTTTTTTTCTTTATAAATATGGAAAGTAGTATTCACAAATTCTTCTAAAATAAGCTCTGCAAGTCCAGTTTCTTCTTCTAATTCTCTTAGCGCAGCATTTTCTAGAGATTCTTCTGGCTCTATTTTACCTTTCGGCAAGTCCCATCTTCCTAATCTGTGGATGAAAAGGATTTTATTTTCTTGGTTGAAAACAATTCCACCCGCAGCTTCTACAACTCGTAACATACCCGTCAATTCTTCCCAAATTTGCTCTAAATTCTCACCGTAAATGTTAATTTCTGAGGTAGAAGTATTTTCGAGCAAATCTATGGCGATTTCCAAGGTGGTGGTTTCTTCATAAGGCAAGTTCTTCTCAATGGGAATTGGAGATTTACTGATGCTTAATCTTTTTTCATTGACAAAAACTTTATACATTTGTAATTATATTAATTTTTACAAAAATATTAAAAAAATGAATTTAGAAGGAAGAAAAGTTATAGTAAATAAATCTTCTGAGCAACTTTTTCAAATGCTTAAAAATCCTGAAGATTATAAACACTTAATGCCAGATAGTTTAACCAGTTTTGAGCACAGAGAAGATGGCTTTAAATTTGGTTTAAAAGGAATGCCAGAAGTTGCCCTTAAAATCGCTGAATTGGTAGAAGGTCAAAAAGTAGTTCTGAAATCTGCAAGTTCTTCATTAGATTTTTCACTTACAGGAAACATCTCTCCAGTAAACGAAAACCAAACAGAAGTTCAGTTATTATTCGATGGAAATTTTAATCCATTTATCAAAATGATGGTAGAAAAACCATTACAAAACTTCTTAAATGCACTTACAGACAAGTTAGAGCAATTATAATAACGTTTATAAGATAATTAAAAGGTTTTAGATTTCTTCTGAAACCTTTTTTTATACCAATATTCCGCTGCAATGATTCTCTGAACTTCCAGTTGCTGAACAAAGTACATTGACCTCATTTCTGAGTCTTAAAACGCCCATAAAAGCAAAGATTAAAGCTTCTTTGAAGTTGATTATATTTTCGTCAGGAACAATCAATTCTGTCTGAGATTTTTCTCGAATTTTTTCTAATAAATAAGTATTGAAAGTTCCGCCACCAGTTACCAAAAGGGTTTTGAGTTGATTGTCATTAAAAACTTTGGCAATTTGTTCGGCAATATGTTCGGTAAAAGTAGCGATGATATTTTCAGGAGTTTCGTCTTTTAACAAAGGAAAAATCTCAGAATTTACAAATTCTACTCCTAAAGATTTGGGAGCTGATTTTTGATAAAAGGTTAAAGCGTTCAATTGCTCTAAAATTTTAAAATTAATAGCGCTATTTCTAGCAAAATCACCGTTTTCATCATAGTTTTTGCCTAATTTTTCAGCAAAATAATTTAAAACTACATTCACTGGTGAAATATCAAAAGCAATTCTTTGATGGTTTTTCTGTAAAGAAATATTAGAAAATCCGCCCAAATTGAGACAAGCATCATATTGCGAAAATAAAAGTTCATCTCCAATCGGAACTAACGGAGCGCCATTTCCGCCCATTAAAACATCTTGACTTCTAAAATCGTAGATTACGGGCTTTTTGGTTGTTAATTTTATGGCTCTTCCATCACCGATTTGCAAGGTGAATTTTCGTTGTGGTTGATGAAAAACAGTATGACCGTGAGATGCGATAAAATCTAAATCAGTAATATTATTTTTGGAAATAAATTCTTGTGTTTTTTCGCCAAGATAGAAGCCATATTCTTTATCTAACGCCAATAAATCTTCAGCCGAAAGCAGAATAGCATTTTGCAGCCGATTTTTCCATTCTATAGAGTAAGGAATGGTTTCGGTTTTTAGAATTTCAAATTCCCAATGGGTAATATTTTGGAATTTTGCATAGCAAATGTCTAAACCATCAAGGCTGGTTCCAGACATTAGACCAATGGCGAAATATGTTTTCATGAATTAGAATTAATAAACCACAAAAGATACAAAAGATATCTAAGGAAAATTTATTCAAAAGTAAAAAAAGTAAATCAAAATCCTAAATCTCTACCTCAACCTTTTCCTCTACCTTTGCCTCAATCTCAATTTCCAGAATTTGGCATTTTCTTCACATTGAAGTCTCCAGAATTGTTGTAGAAGGTATATTCTGAGAAATCATCTTTTGCATTCATTCCGTTTGCTGCGACGAAAATTGAACCGTCTTTATCTGTAATGAATACGGTGTCTTTAGTGTACATTCTTTGTTTTGCTTTGTCCCAATAAATAGACTGCATGGCAAAAGTTTGTCCTTCGTTATTGATAACTTTTACATTTCCTCTGGCTTCGTAGAATTGTTTTTTGTCAATCATTTTGGCATATTTTGCCCAAAGTTTTCCTGGAGTTTTGGGTTTTTTAGAATCATAAAATTCTAAATATAATCCTTTTCTTACCACTACATAAGGAGTGTCTACAAATTCATATTCTTCTAGCAATGGCGCTTTGAAACGCACTTTTACCATTCCAGAATCTTTTTTTACAATGTCTGCATTGTAGATGATTCTAGAAGCGAAATTGGTGCTTTTTTTATCGTTTACTTTAGCCAAATCTTCTTCGCAAGAAGTCAAAGCAAAAAATATAGCCAAACCTGAAAAGGTGACTATATTTTTAAATAATATTCTTGAGAATTTTTTTTGCATTTTTATAGATTTAACTATAAAATTTATGAATAAGTGTATTGTTCGGTTTATTCGTAAACTCTTTTCTGGAACCATTTATCAGCAAAATTAATTCCAACTTTTACGTTGAAGAAATTTTGTTGGATAAGATTGTTTTCTAAGGTTCCTCTTCTACCAAATTCTAATCCTAAATCTATCCCGCTCATTCTTACAGCATTCGATTTTTCGAAAGGTAAAGTAACTCCAGCAGTGATTCCGTATTGGTTAATATTGGTTCCGTTGATGCTAAGATTTCCTTTTTCAAAGAAAGCACCATATCTGTAAACTACACGGTTAAAATAGCTTCTGAAGTCATTATAATTTGGTAAATACCAACCACCTGCAGAAATTCTATAAGAATCTTGGTAAGAAAAAGGCTGTCCTAAAAACATGGTAGTAGAACCTTTCTTATAATCTACTTGAGCAGAAGCAAACCATTTTGCGTCATGACCATAACCAATCCCTAAAGAAGCTTCTGTAGGAATAAGATTTTTGTCTTCGCTGGTTTTGTTTTCTATTTCGGTAACGTTTAATTTTTGGTCTAGATAATAGTAATAAGTACTGTTTATGAACTGGGTTTTTACATTACCTGTGGTTCCAAATGTATAGGTAGCACCTAAGGTAAGTTTTTTCTCATTTTTAAATTTTTTCTGATAAGTAGAACCAAATGTAAAGTTAAAACTTTTAATTCTATTAGATGTTTCAAAACCATTAATCAGTTCAGCATTAGAATAAGCCAGTTCTTCTACATCTGATAATTTTCCGAAGTAGAAATTACTTCTTAAACCTACTGCGAATTCTTTGTTGACTTGATAACCAAAAGCAGCTTGAATTGTATTCAATGTCCCATCACCATAAAAACGATTTGCTTTTACAGTACTGTCTGCAAGGATTTTAGAAGTTATAATATCATATCTTTTAGAACTATAAGGTTGATATCCTAATCCAAATTTCAATTTTTTAGAAACGGGGAAAGCTATAGAAATATTAGAAAGATAATTAGAATGTTTGTTAGCGCTTAATCCATTAAAATCAGATTTTAAAGATTGGTTCTCATTGGTCATTTGAACCCTGAAAGAAGTAAGCTCTAGATTGGTGTTTGCAGCTGGATTTTTAAAATTAAAACTGTTGTTGAAATCCCAAATGTAGGCAGTGTTTATGCCACCCATTGAACTGGTTTCTACAGGGTTATCATATTTTACTTCGCCGATACCAAATGCTGCATAAGGAGAATTACCTAAACTTTGCGCTTCTACACTTAAACCAACAGCAATGAAAGGTAAAAGAAAAATTCTTTTTATCATTATCTTTTTTAATTAATGCGCAAATATCTTAATTATTACTGAAACGTGAAAGTTAATAAGCGTTAAATTTCACAGGATTAAAGACGAATTTATCAGAAAATTCATTGAATTTAACTCAAAATTGAAAAAACTTGTAGCATCTGTCTTTTCACTTTCCACCAAATTCTTATCTTTGAAACTATGAATTGGGAAGAAATTGTAGGACAAAAAAAAGTTATAGAAACGCTTAAAGATGCCATAGATAAAGAAAGAGTAGGACATGCTCAGTTATTTATTGGCGAAGAAGGTTTCGGCGTTTTAGCATTGGCTCTAGCTTATGCTAAAGAAATTCTCAAAAGAGAAAATGAACATGCTGCTTCTAAAGTAGAGCATCTCAATCACTTAGATTTACATTTTAGTTTCCCCGTTTTTACAGAAAAAAACAATTCTTTGAGTCAAAGATTGTTTGAGGATTTCAGAAATATGATTATAGAAAATCCTTACGCTTCCATTAATGATTGGAATGAAGTTTTAGACGCTCAAAACAAGCAATTGTTTATTTCTGCTGATGAAGTAGACGCGCTGAATCAGAAATTTGCGCTAAAAAGTTTCGAAGGTGGAACTAAAATTCTCATTGTTTGGCGAGCCGATAAAATGAACGTGACAGCAGCCAATAAATTTTTAAAATTTCTAGAAGAGCCACCAAAAAAGACCATTATTTTGCTTCTTGCAGAAAAAATAGACACCATTTTACCTACTATTTTATCAAGATGTCAAGCGATAGAAGTGCCTAGAATAGATGATGAAAGCTTAGAACAAGCAATCAGAAATCAATTTGATGTTTTCGAAGCAAAAATAAAAGAAGTCATTCATCAAGCGCAAGGAAATTACAATACTGCGCTACAATTGCTTCAAAATGATTCTGCGAATGAAGAATTTGAAGAACTTTTTATCGATTGGGTGAGAAATGCTTTCATGGCGAAAAAGAAACCAGAAGTTTTGAGAAATATCGTTCTGTGGGGAAGAAATATCGCTTCTTGGAATAGAGAAAAACAGAAAAATTTCTTAGATTTTTGTTCTGAGATGTTCAGATTGGCATTATTGCAAAATTATGATGCTGAACATTTGGTTTACAAACGTTTATCTAAAAACGGATTCAACTGGGAAGCGTTTACCAATTTTATTCACGGCGCTAATATTGTAGATATTTTAGAAGAAATCTCCGATGCTGATTTGCATCTTTACAGAAATGCAAATGCCAAAATTGTTTGGACGGATTTAGGCATAAAATTAACCAGATACATTCACCGAAGTGCATAAAAAAATCCCGAAATTTTCGGGATTTTATTTTTACTAAGCTGCTTTTTCCTTTTTAGCAGCACAACAAGATTTTTTGTCTTTGTTGGCTTCAGCTTTACAGTCTTTTTTGTCTTTAGAAGCGCACTCTTTCTTTTCTTTTGCGCTACATTCTTTTTTATCTTTTGCTGCGCAACAAGATTTTTTCGGTGTTTCTTGAGCCATTCCTAATGTAAATACTGATATGGCTAATACTGCGATGATTCTTTTCATATGGTTTAATATTTAGTTCATCAAAAGTAATAAAAATTATATTATCTAACATTTTACATTGATAAAATAAATCAATCAATCGTTTGATTGATTTCTAAATTTGCTTACATTTGCGCCTTCAAAAATCAAAATAATGGAACATTCTACGGATAAAAAAATTCTCTATACTGCAGAAAAACTATTTGCAGAAAAGGGTTTTGACGCTACTTCTACTAGAGATATTGCAAAATCTGCTGGGGTAAATGTCTCGATGATTTCTTATTATTTCGGGTCAAAAGAAAAACTTTTCGAGGAAATTTTTAAAGTGAGAATGAAAGAAGGACAATCTTTTGCCTATGAAATTTTAGAAAATCCGCAGCTTAATGAATGGGAAAAACTCATTAAAATTATAGGAAATTACATTAATCGTGTGAAGACTTTGCCAGAATTTTATTCTATTCTTCAATCGGTTTATAATATCAATAATAGCGGAAACGAACAGATTTTAAGTTTTCTAAGAACTTCTAAAATTGGTTATATCAAAATTTACCAAAGAATTTTAGAAGAAGGTTGTGAGAATGGTGTTTTTACCAAAAAGCCCGATTTGTTTTTTCTTCATTCTGTGATTGTAGGAACAGTTTTTTATTCTAAACAAGGCATGAATTTGTATAGAGAACTTTCTGGAAATCAATCAGATGAATATTATAATATCTATTACGACAATCTTACCCAAAATTTAACCATATTATTAAAAGACCTTTTAGGTTATGAACAAGAAAATTAGAAACATCTTTGGGATTTTACTTTTTAGCATGAGTATTTCCCAGATTTCGAGCCAAGAAACGAGAGCTATTTCTCTGAATGAAGCGGTAAAACTCGGAATCGAAAATAGCAAAAATCTAAAAATAGATGCTGCTAAAATAGAAGAAAGTACAGCGCAATTGCTGGAAGCAAAGAACAATCAGCTTCCTAGCCTGAAATTGGGAGCTACTTATTTACATCTTTTCAGCCCAAATGTTAATCTTAAAACAGAAAGTGCAGGTGCGGCGAATAGTTTGAAAATCAATGATGTAATGTACGCTTCTGCCAATCTTTCTTATCCCATTTATGCAGGTGGAAGAATAAAATACGGAATTCAGTCTGCTGAATATTTGGTAGAAGCTTCTAAATTATCTGCAGAAAATGACAAGGAAGCCATTGCTTTTAACATTTCTCAGGCTTACAATAATTTGTTCAAAGCATCTCAAATCATCAAAGTTTTAGAAGAAAATCTTTCGGCTTCACAGAAAAGAGACGAAACATTTTTGAAATTAGAAAATAACGGTTTGATGGCAAGAAATGACCGATTGAAAGCTCAGTTGCAAACGTCTAATATTGAACTTCAGCTTTTAGATGCCCAAAATAATTACAGCATTGCCAATATTAATATGGATTTGCTTTTAGGTTTGCCCGAAACTACCATTCTAAAAGTAGATGAAGATTACATCAATGAAATTTTTGAAAATCAGCCTGTTTCTTATTACTTAAGTCAAGCTTTGCAAAACAGAAAAGATTTACAAGCACTCGATTATCAGAAAAAAGCAGCAAATTTAGGAACCAAAGCAGCAAAAGCTGAAAATTTACCAAGTTTGGCAATTACAGGTGGTTATGTTGCGGCAGATATTCCAGGATTTGTAACCATTACTAATGCGATTAATATAGGATTGGGTGTTTCATATAACCTAGATAATCTTTGGAAGAAAAATTCTTCTTTGCTAAAATCTCAAGCCAGAGAAAAACAATTAGAAGCCAATAATGAACTTCTGAATGACCATATAAAACTAGAACTCAATAAGGATTTCCAGAATTCTAATTTGGCCAAAAAGAAAATAGAAGTTTATGAGCGCGCATTAGAACAAGCTACAGAAAACTACAGAATTACCAAAAATAAATATGATAATGGCTTAGCAAATATTACCGATTTGCTAGAAGCAGATGCAGCTTTGGTAGGTGCTAAAGTAAATGTAATTAATTCTAGAGCAGATGCAGCATTAGCATACAAAAAACTATTACAAACCTCAGGAATTCTTAATCAATAATCAAACTCAAATTTAGATATAAACATTATTATAAAATGGAAAATCAAACAAAAAATAAAAAAAGTCCAGTTTTTGGGATTATTTTAACCATCGTTATTGTGGTAGGTGCTATTTATGGTTACAAAAAATGGTCTTACAGCAACGCTCACGAAGAAACAGATGATGCGCAAATTGCATCTAATGTAAGTCCTGTTATTTCTAAAATTTCTGGTTATGTAGCAGAAGTAAGGGTAAAAGACAATCAGTTTGTGAAAAAAGGAGATACCTTAATTATCCTTGAAAATAAAGACCAATTAATGACTTTACAACAAGCTGAAGCTGCGCTAGGAACTGCTAAAAGCAATTTAAATACCGCTCAAGCTGGTGCTGCAGCAGCGAATAAAAGCATCAGTACATCAAACGCAGCAGTAGCTACTGCAAATGCACAGATTGAAGCAGCGAAAGTAAACGTTTGGAAAACTACTCAAGATTTGAAACGTTATGAAAATCTAGTGAAAGACCATTCCATTACGCAACAACAATATGACCAAGTTCTGGCAGCGAAACAAGCAGCAGATAAACAATTGCAAATTTTGGTAGAACAAAGAAATCAAGCGGCTCAGCAAACAGGTTATGTGTCTTCTCAATCAGAAGCAACTTCTCAACAAATTGGCGTAGCAAGTTCTATGATTAAACAAAGAGAAGTAGATGTGCAAAATGCTAAATTAAATCTTTCTTATACCGTAATTACCGCGAAACAAGATGGTTATGTTTCTAAAATTCCAGTGCAGGTAGGTCAGTTTTTACAAGCAGGAGCACAGTTATTCAGCATTGTTTTAAATAATGACAAATGGATTGTGGCAAATTTTAAAGAAACACAATTAAACAAAATGGTAGAAGGTCAAAAAGTAGAAATTAAAATAGATGCTTTCCCAGATGATGAGTTCGAAGGAGTAGTAAGTTCTATTTCGCCAGCTACTGGTTCTACATTTTCTTTACTTCCTCCAGATAATGCAAGTGGAAACTTCGTAAAAGTAGTTCAAAGAGTTCCTGTGAAAATCACTTTTAAGGATTTAAAACCTGAAGTTGCCAAAAAATTAAGAGCTGGAATGAATGTTTTAGTAGACGTAGAAGTAAAGTAGAAAAAAAGTAAATGAGAAAAGTTTAGAATGGAATAAATTCTAAACGAAACTCAAAACTTGAAATAAAAATTTATGCAAGATTCATTAGTAGAATATGGTGCAAGACGAGTGATTATTACCATCACTGCAATTCTCTGTGCATTGCTAGAGATTGTAGACACTACTATAGTAAATGTAGCGCTGAACGAGATGAAAGGAAATCTGGGCGCTACACTTTCTGAGGTAGGTTGGGTAATTACCGCTTATGCGATTGGTAACGTAATTATAGTTCCTATGACGAGTTGGCTTTCGCAACAATTCGGGAGAAGAAATTATTTTGCGGCTTCTATTGTTATATTTACGGTTTTCTCATTTTTATGTGGAAATGCGAGCAATATTTGGGAACTCGTTATTTTTAGATTATTACAAGGAATAGGAGGTGGTGCACTTTTGGTAACTTCTCAAACGATTATTACAGAGTCTTATCCCATCGAAAAAAGAAGTATGGCGCAAGCTATTTATGGTTTGGGTGTTATTATTGGACCTACATTAGGTCCGCCATTGGGAGGTTATATTGTAGATAATTTCAGTTGGCCTTATATATTTTATATCAATATTCCTATTGGGATTGTAGCGACTTTGCTTACGCTTCAGTTTGTAAGAAGTCCTAAATATGCTGAGAAAAAATCTGCAAGTGATGTAGATTGGTTAGGGATATTCTTGTTGGCAATAACGGTAGGTTCTTTACAATATATTTTAGAAAGAGGTCATGAAGATGATTGGTTCGAAAGCAAAGTAATTCTTTCCCTTACTTTGATTTCTTTCTTTGGACTTATCTTCTTTATCTGGCGAGAATTAACGTACAAATATCCAATTGTAGAACTTAGAGTTCTTAAAAACGGAAATCTTAGAATCGGAACAGTTATGTCCTTTATTTTAGGCTTTGGTTTATACGGTTCTACCTTTATTATTCCGCTTTATACACAGAGTATTTTAGGTTGGACAGCTTTACAATCAGGTGCTTTGATGATTCCCGCGGCATTAACCACCGCTTTTATGATGCCAATAATAGGTCGATTATTAACCAGAGGAGCAAAACAGCAAGTTTTAGTAGCTTTAGGATTGTTTATCTTTTTCATTTATAGTTTTTGGGGATATAAATTATTAACTCCAGATACAGGAAAAGACGCCTTCTTCTGGATGCTTATTGTGAGAGGAGCAGGTTTAGGATTGTTATTTATTCCTATTACATCACTTTCATTAAGTACATTAAAAGGAGCTCAAATTGGTCAAGGAGCCGCTTTTACAGGGATGATGAGACAGTTGGGAGGTTCTTTTGGCGTAGCTGCAATTACCACTTTTATTGCTAATCAAAATATGTTTTACAGAAGTGATTTGGTGGCGAAGTTAGATGTCAATAGTTTACAGGTTCAACAAAGAATTGCTGCGTTAAAAGCTAATTTTATTGCCAAAGGAATGACGCCTGATCAAGCGCTCGCTTCGGCGTATAAAATTTTAGATTTTTCTGTAATGAAACAAGCTACGGTGCTTTCTTATATGGATGTCTTCCTCTATTTAGGAATTATGTTTCTTATTTGTATTCCTTTTATTTTATTCATCAAAGAAAGAAAAGGAGGCAGAACCATAGATCCAAGTGAAGCCATGCACTAAAAATATAAAAGACATCAAATTTTTGATGTCTTTTTTTTTACCATTTTTTTCTTCTTACATATATAAAGGTGATAATAACAATGAGTCCCATCAAACCTAATGTTGCAAAGTAACCATAAGGTTTTGTGATTTCTGGCATATACTCGAAATTCATTCCGTAAACTCCTGCTATAAAAGTAATAGGTAAGAAATAAACCGAATAAATGGCGAGCATTTTCATTACCTGATTGGCTTTTTGGTCAGAAAGCGCCAGAAACATACTCATTAAGTTATTGGTTTGCAAATGCAAATGGTCAAAATCACTGATGGCATCTTTATAACTGTCTTTCAAGTCCTTTATTTCTACAGAATCTAGAGGTAATTTTTCAAAAGAACTTACCCAATCTGATGAAAGATTTAGCACTTTCAAATTCAATCCTACTTTTCTTTTGAAACGATAGAGCCTTTTCAGTTGAGCAGAATTAGAAACGTTTTTTAGAAAAACTTCGTTTTCCATTTTATCTAATTGGTCTAGAAGCACCTCGTTTTCATGTTCAAAGGAAATAAATATTTTTTGTCCTAAATGAAGCGCTAATTGATAAGGAGTTTTGAAATTTTCTGGGTGAATTGCAATTTCTTTCAATAGAGATTTTATCGCATCGTTTTCTATTCTGTGTACCGTAAGAATGAGATTGTCTTTCAAGAAAATTCCTAATTTGGTACTTACATCACTTATGGTATTGAGGATGAGTCTTTCGGTAGAAGTATTTAATCTGGTCAGGAAAAATTTTAGATTGCCATTGTCTTCGAATTTTGGCAAGTGATTCGGGTCTATACAGTCTTCTAACCAATAGTGATTGATATCATATTTTTTTGAAATTTCGGCAATGTCTTCTTGCTTCATTTCTAAGATATCTATCCATTCATATTCTATGGTTTTGTGAAGTGTACTCTCTGTCATGGTCTAATTGCGTTAATTTTATCAAATGTATAAATTTTTATAAATCTATAAAGACACATGAGTATATAATTATTTATAAAACATTTTAATACATAATATTTATGACTCATGTTAATTATATGTTAAAAATAAAATCTTACTTTTGTACCCCACAAATTTTAAAAACTTTATGATTAAGAGTGTAATAAAAGGATATGGTTATTATGTTCCTGAGAATGTGGTAACTAATGACGATTTGTCTAAGTTGATGACTACTAATGATGAGTGGATAACAGAGAGAACAGGCATCAAAGAGCGCCGTCACAGAAAAAATAGAAATGACAGCGAAGAAACGACAGCTTTTTTAGCAAAAAAAGCAGCTGAAAAGGCTCTAGAAAAAGCAAATCTAACGGCTAAAGATTTAGATTTTATCGTTTTTGCAACTTTAAGTCCAGATTATTTCTTCCCAGGAAGTGGTGTAGTTTTACAAGAAATGCTAGGTTGTGATACCATCGGTGCATTAGATGTAAGAAATCAGTGTTCAGGATTTGTTTATTCTATGAGTGTTGCAGATGCCTTTATCAAAGCGGGAACTTATAAAAATATATTAGTTGTAGGAGCTGAAGTTCATTCTTTTGGTTTGGATTTTACAGATGAAGGAAGAGGCGTTTCTGTCATTTTCGGTGATGGAGCAGGAGCGATTATTCTTTCTGCAAATGAAGACGAAAACGAAGAAGGTGTTTTAGCAGTAAACATGCACTCAGAAGGAAAATATGCTGAAGAATTAGCAGTTAAATTCCCTGGAACTAAACTAGGATGGATGGATAGAGCGCTTTATGAACCTGAAGCTGTAGAAAGACAAGATATTTATCCGGTGATGAATGGTAATTTCGTGTTTAAACATGCGGTAACCAGATTCCCAGAAACCATGATGGAAGCATTAACTAAAGCTGGAAAAACTCCAGAAGATTTAGACATGTTCATTCCACATCAGGCGAATTTGAGAATTGCACAATTTGTTCAACAAAGATTTGGATTACCAGACGAAAAAATATTTAATAATATTCAGAAATACGGTAATACTACCGCAGCGTCTATTCCTATTGCATTATGTGAAGCTCTAGATCAAGGAAAAATTAAAAAAGGAGATTTAGTACTTCTTTCAGCTTTCGGAAGTGGTTTCACTTGGGGAAGCGTACTTTTTAGATATTAATTTGATTAATCCATGATAATTAAGACCTTTCAGTATTTTCTGAAAGGTTTTTTTTGTAACTAAAGTGACAAAATCGAAAAATAATTACCCTCTTTTTATTAATTTTATATGATATTTATCAAAATTGATAAATGTCAGCAAATAATAAAGGAATTTATTATAAGGTAGTTTGTAATTTTGTTCCAGAAATTATAAGAGAAAAATAACAAATTAATATATTATGGCTACAACAGCAAAAAATGAAAAGTATGTGTATTCCTTCGGTGGTGGTAAAGCCGATGGAAATGAGTCAATGAAGAATCTACTTGGTGGAAAAGGTGCTAACTTAGCAGAAATGGCAGGTCACAAAGATCTTAAACTACCTGTTCCTCCCGGTTTTACCATCACTACAGAAGTATGTACGTATTTCTACGATAATAAAAGACAATATCCTTCTACATTAGAAAAGCAAATAAAAGATGCACTTGCTCAAGTTGAAAAATTAATGGGCAAAAAATTCGGAGACGTTAAAAATCCTTTATTAATGTCTGTACGTTCTGGTGCTAGAAAATCTATGCCAGGAATGATGGATACCGTTCTTAACATTGGTCTTAACGACGAAACTATTCAAGGTCTTATCGCAGAAAGCGGTGACGAAAGATTTGCTTACGATGCTTACAGAAGATTAGTAATGATGTATGCAGACGTAGTAATCGAAAAAGCAGGTGGTATGGAACCAGCAAAAGGTATTGGTATCCGTAAAATCATGGACGAAAGATTAGAAGAAGTTAAAAAAGAAAAAGGCGTAGAATTAGATACTGATCTTTCTGCTGATGATCTTAAAAAATTAGTAAAAGAATTCAAAGCTTTAACTAAAAAACACCTAAAACAAGACTTCCCTGAAACTCCTTGGGATCAATTAATGGGAGGTGTAGGTGCTGTATTCGCTTCTTGGAACGGAAAACGTGCAATTGAGTACAGAAGAATCGAAAGAATTCCAGATGAATGGGGAACTGCTGTAAACGTACAAGCTATGGTATTCGGTAACATGGGTAATGACTCTTGTACTGGTGTAGCTTTCACTCGAAACCCAGGAAACGGTGAAAATAAATTCTATGGAGAATATTTAGTAAATGCTCAAGGAGAAGACGTAGTAGCGGGTATCAGAACTCCAGCTCCTATCAATCAATATTCTAAAAATGACCACAGTAAAAATTTAACTACTTTAGAGAAATTCATGCCAGAGCAATACAAAGAGCTTGATGAAATTCAACAAAGATTAGAAAAACACTACAAAGACATGCAAGATATAGAATTTACCATCGAAAAAGGTAAACTATACATGCTACAATGTAGAGTGGGTAAAAGAAATGGTGTATCTGCAGTAAAAATGGCTGCTGATATGTACAAGGAAGGAATGATTGATGCAGAAACTGCAATCCTTAGAGTAAATCCTAATCAGTTGGTAGAATTATTATTACCAATGTTCGACCCAGACATCGAAAAAACTCATAAAGTAATTGCTAAAGGTTTACCAGCTGGTCCTGGTGGTGCTGTAGGTAGAGTAGTATTCTCTTCAGAAGATGCTGTAGAATGGGCTTCTAAAGGAGAAAAAGTAATCCTAGTAAGAGAAGAAACTTCTCCAGAAGATGTAGATGGTATGCACAAATCTGAAGCAATTCTTACTACAAAAGGTGGTATGACTTCTCACGCAGCTTTAGTAGCTAGAGGTTGGGGTAAATGTTGTATCGTAGGATGTAGCGAAATCTCTATCCACGATAAAGAAAAATATTTTGTAACCAAAGACGGTAAAAAAATAAAAGAAGGAGATTGGGTATCTCTAAACGGTAGTAAAGGAACTGTTTACGAAGGTTCTTTACCATTAATTGATGTAGATTTAAATAAAAATCAATCTTACAAACAATTGATGACTTTAGTAGATAAATACAAAACAATGGGTGTAAGAACCAATGCTGATACACCTAAAGATGTAGAACAAGCAACTTATTTTGGAGCAGAAGGTGTTGGTCTTTTCAGAACTGAACACATGTTCTATGGTGAAGGTAGTGATAAACCATTATTCTTATTAAGAAAAATGATTATGAGTGACACCGAACAAGAACGTAAGTCAGCACTTAATGAATTATTCACTTTCGTGAAGAGAGATATTAAAGCTACATTAGAAGTAATGAAAGGAAATCCAGTAACCATCAGATTACTAGACCCACCATTACACGAATTCGTACCTCACGATAAAGCAAAATTACAAGAGCTTTCTAAAGAGTTAGGTGTAAGCATGAGCATCTTAAACAGAAGAATTCTTGCATTACACGAAAACAACCCAATGCTTGGTCACAGAGGTGTACGTTTAGGAGTTTCTTATCCAGAAATTACCGAAATGCAAGTAAGAGCAATCTTCGAAGCAGCAGGTGAATTACAAAAAGAAGGCGTAAAAGCATTCCCAGAAATTATGATTCCTGTAACTTGCGGTAGACACGAACTTTCTCACCAAAAAGCAATCGTAGATAAAGTATATGATGAAACTTTAGAGAAATTAGGAGTTAAAAAAATTCCTTACATGTACGGAACCATGATTGAAATTCCTAGAGCAGCACTTAAAGCAGATTCTATGGCAATGGTAGCAGACTTCTTCAGTTTTGGTACTAATGACTTAACTCAAATGTCGTTTGGTTTCTCTAGAGATGATATCGGTGGATTCTTACCTAAATATTTAGACCTTAAATTATTGCCAGGAGACCCATTCGTATCTATTGACCAATCTGGTGTTGGTGAATTAATCAAAATCGGGGTAGAAAGAGGTAGAAAAACAAAACCAAACTTAAAAGTAGGTATTTGTGGTGAGCACGGTGGTGATGCAGAATCAGTGAAATTCTGTCATTCTATCGGTATGAATTATGTAAGTTGTTCTCCATTTAGAGTTCCTATCGCTAGATTAGCTGCTGCACAAGCTGCAATCGAAGATAAAAAATATGTGAAAACTTCATAACAATATTTATAATTAACAATGATAAGCCGCATAGAATTTTCTATGCGGCTTCTCTTTTTACTAAATTTAAGAAACATTTAACCTCCTAAAACTTTGTACTCTCGTTTACTTGCAGTAAATTAGTGTGTTTATTTAACATTCCTAAAAACACTAAAATCACCATGACTTACCAAGTAGTGCCTCATTCTCTATTCTCTGAATTTGATATCCATCTTTTCCGTGAAGGAAAACACTTTAAACTCTACGAAAAAATGGGTTCTCATAAAGTAGAAATAGACGGTAAAACAGGAATCTATTTTGCGGTTTGGGCGCCTAATGCAAAGCAAGTTTCCGTAATTGGAGATTTCAATAATTGGGATTCTAGAGTTTCTGAACTCAAAATCCGTTGGGATGGTTCTGGGATTTGGGAAGGTTTTATAGAAGGCTTAGATTTTGGTGTGATTTACAAATATGGCATTCAAACATATAGCGGTGCTTATTTAGAAAAAGGAGATCCTTATGCTTTAAAGTGGCAACAAACCATTCAGGCTGCTTCTATTGTGGATACTACTTTCTACGAATGGAAAGACCAAGAATGGATGAAAAATCGCCATCAAAAAAATTCTTTAGAATCTCCTATTTCGGTTTATGAAGTTCACTTGGCTTCTTGGATGAGAGGAACAGATGATCCTAATCGTTTTTTCACGTATAGAGAAATTGCAGAAAGACTCGTTCCTTATGTTAAAGAAATGAATTTTACACATGTAGAATTTATGCCTGTGATGGAATATCCTTTCGATCCAAGCTGGGGTTACCAAATTACAGGTTTCTACGCAGCGAGTTCTCGTTTTGGAACGCCACAAGATTTAATGTATTTGATAGAAGAATTGCACAAAAATGAAATTGGCGTAATTCTCGATTGGGTTCCTTCCCATTTTCCGGGAGATGCCAATGGTTTGCATTATTTTGATGGAAGTTTCCTCTACGAACACGAAGACCCAAGAAAAGGATTTCACCCAGATTGGAAATCCCATATTTTCAACTACGGAAGAAACGAAGTAAAATCTTTCCTGATTTCGAATGCTTGTTTTTGGCTCGATAGATATCATGCAGATGGTTTACGTGTAGATGCAGTGCGTTCTATGCTTGAGTTAGATTATTCTAGAGCTGATGGAGAATGGGAACCAAATAAATATGGAGACAACAGAAATCTGGAAGCGATAGATTTCATCAAAGAGATGAATACAATTGTGTACAGAGAATTTCCAGATATACAAACGATTGCAGAAGACAGCAGTGATTTTCCTAAAGTTACCAAACCTATTTATGATGACGGATTAGGTTTTGGAATGAAATGGATGATGGGTTGGATGCATGATACCTTAGATTATTTCGAAGAAGATCCAATTGCTAGAAAATATCATCATCATAAACTTACTTTCAGTACCATGTACATGAATAATGAGAACTACATGTTGCCATTATCTCATGACGAAGTAGTACACGGAAAAAGCAGTTTGATTTTTAAAATGCAAGGTGACGAATGGCAAAAACATGCCAATTTGAGAGCATTGTACACCTATATGTACACGCATCCAGGTAATAAATTGCTTTTCATGGGTGGTGAATTCGGGCAAACTCACGAATGGGATTTTAGCCAAAGTTTAGATTGGCATCTTCTACAATATCCTATACATCAAGGATTGCAGAATTTTGTGAAAAATTTGAATACGGTTTTCAAATCCGAAAAAGCACTTTACGAAAATAATTTCAATCCATACGGTTTTGAATGGATTGAAGCAGATGATGCAGATAATTCTATCTATGTTTTTCTAAGAAAAGGAAAATCTGAAGATGAGGTGCTCATGTCTGTTTTGAATCTTACTCCTAGAACTTTCGATTATAAAATTGGTATAGAAGAAGGAACAAAATGGAAAGTGATTCTTAATTCAGATGCTCCAGAATTTGGAGGAAGTGGAGTAGTTCCAGAAATCAAATGGTACGAAGAAACTCCATGGAATAATAAACCCAATTCTATGATTGTTACTTTGCCTCCGCTTTCAGGAATTATTTTAAAGCAAACGGAGAAAACTAAAAAGAACCAAGCAAAAAGCAAATAATAACTTATAATTTATAACTCATAACTCAAACTTAAGATGAAAGTCTTCCATTTAAGCGTAGAATGTTTTCCGGTAGCTAAAGTAGGCGGTTTAGCAGATGTAGTAGGTGCGCTTCCTAAATACCAAACCAAAATGGGAATTGATGCCAAAGTAGTAATGCCTTGGTATAATAAACCATTTGTAAACGAAAACGAATTCGAAGTAGTTTTTGATGGTTTTATTCATCAGATTCATCACATGTACCAAGTTTTGGTCATGAAAGAAAAACATAATGTTTTAGGATACGAATTGTATTTGGTGAAAATTCCTGGATTGCTAGATAGAGACCAAGTGTATGGTTATTTTGATGAAAGTCAACAGTTTATAGCGTTTCAGCATGCGGTTTTGCATTGGCTTTCTGCTATGGAAATTCGTCCAGATGTCTTGCATTGTCATGATTATCATACGGGTTTAGTTCCGTTTATGGTAGAGTATTGTCAGGATTTTGATTTTTTAAAAGGCGTAAAAACCGTAGGAACCATTCATAATGGGGAATATCAAGGAACGATGGATTGGCAAATGTCTAATTATATGCCACGTTTCGACGCTTGGAAATGGGGATTGCTCGATTGGAACGGAAGAATTAATCCTTTGGCAACTATGATTAAATGTTGTCATGAATTTACTGCAGTTTCTCAAGGTTATATTCATGAGTTGTTTGAAGATGCGCAAGGTTTACAAGACTTAATTAGACAAGAACACAGAAAAGCACATGGAATCATCAATGGGATAGATACAGAAGTTTGGAATCCTATGACGGATATAATGCTCAACGATCATTATTCTAGAGAGAACTTTGAAGAAGGAAAAGAAAAAAATAAAAAATGGCTTTGTGAAGAATATGGCTTGAATCCAGAACTTCCGCTTTTTGCTTTTATTGGAAGATTTGCTGGCGAAAAAGGAGCAGATATGTTACCAGATATTGTAAGAAGAAGCATTTCTGAAACCGAAGGCGCTTTAAATATTCTCATTTTAGGTTCTGGAAATCCTCAAATAGAAAATACACTGAAACAACTTCAAGAAGAATTTCATGTGAATTTTGCGATGGATTTAGGATACAAAGAAGCTTTGTCACACAAGATTTACGCAGGTGCAGATTTCTTACTAATGCCTTCTCGTGTAGAACCTTGTGGATTGAATCAAATGTATGCCATGAGATACGGAACTATCCCAATTGTACGATATACAGGTGGGTTAAAAGATACCGTAACAGACATTTCTTCAGGAGGTTATGGTTTAAATTATACCTTCCCGGGAACTGATGATGCTGTACATGCCATCAAAAGAGCGCTGTATTTATATGATGACAAAGAAGAAATGCGAAATTTACGAAAAACAATAATGAATTTGGACTTTTCTTGGCAGAAATCTGCTGAAAATTATGTAAATTTATATCGTAAAAATTAAATAGAGTTTCTTTTTAGGAAGTCTATTTTCGCTTTTTATAAAATTTCAAAATAAAACCACAAAATATATGAAACCAAGTGTTATATCTATTGTATTAGGAGGAGGTAGAGGTAGTAGATTATTTCCTCTTACAGATAAGCGTTCCAAGCCCGCAGTTCCCATCGCAGGGAAATACAGATTAGTAGACATTCCTATTTCTAATTGCCTTAATTCTGGCTTTAATAGAATTTTGGTGCTCACACAGTTTAACTCGGCTTCGCTTAATTCTCATATCAAAAACACCTATCACTTTGATATTTTTAGCAAAGGTTTTGTGGATATTTTGGCAGCTGAACAAAGCACAGATAACGAAAATTGGTATCAAGGAACAGCAGATGCAGTAAGACAATCTATGCGTCATTTAGACAAATATGATTATGATTATATTCTCATTCTTTCTGGTGACCAATTGTACCAGATGGATTTCAAAGAAATGATAGATTTCCATGTTGAAAATGGCGGAGACATCACCATTGCTACCATTCCTGTAAACAGTAAAGATGCTACTGGTTTTGGAATTTTAAAAGCCAATGACGAAAACCAAATCACCTCTTTCATAGAAAAACCATCTGCAGATTTATTGCCAGATTGGACTTCTGAGGTTTCTGATGATATGAAACAACAAGGTAGAGATTACCTTGCTTCTATGGGAATTTATGTCTTCAATAAAAAAGTTTTGAGAAAAATGTTTGAGGAAGACAAAGGTGATGACTTTGGCAAAGACCTCATTCCAAATGCAATCAATAACGGATATAATACGCTAAGTTACCAATACGAAGGTTATTGGACGGATATAGGAACCATCGGTTCTTTCTTCGAAGCGAATATGGATTTAACCAATGAATTGCCAAAATTCAATATGTTTAGCAATTCGCCAATTTATACCAGACCGAGAATGTTGCCGCCTTCTAAAATCAATGGTTCTTTTGTGAATAAAGCCATTTTTGCGGACGGATGTATTATTATGGCGGATAAAATAGAGCATTCACTCATTGGGAACAGAACCAGAATAGAAAAAGGAAGTACCATAATTCGTTCTTATATCATGGGAGCAGATTACTATCAAAATCCTGAAGACATGGCAGAAAATGATGCTAAAGGAATTCCAAACATCGGGGTAGGTAAATTCTGTTACATAGAAAATGCTATTTTAGATAAAAACTGTCATATTGGGAACAATGTAAGGATTATCGGTAGCAAACATTTACCAGATGGAGATTTCAAAACCCATTCTATAAAAGACGGAATAATCGTGGTGAAAAAAGATGCCATCATAAAAGATGGAACAGTGATACCATAGAGTTTTTTTATTTTTAGGAAATCGGGCTTGTAATTTTTTTGCAAGCCCGATTTTTAATTCTAAATTTGCTCAACTAAAAATTAAACAAATGAAAAAAATCAAATTTTTATTTACCGTAATGGCTGTGTTTTTTATGAGCCAACTTTTTTCTGCGCAAACTAGCGAATGGAAAGAAAAAACAGAGTTTCATAAAATCATGAGCCAAACATTTCACCCTGCCGAAGAAGGAAATTTTGCGCCGATTAAAAGCAGAATAGATGAAATGGAAACCAAAGCAGTTGCTTTCAAAAATTCAGAAATTCCAGCAGATTTTGGAAATAAAGATGCTATTAAGAAATCTTTGAAAAAATTAGTGAAAGAAACGAAAGCTTTCAATAAAAAAATTAAGTCTGGAGCATCAGATGAAGCCCTTAAAAATGATTTTATGGCTCTTCATGATACGTTTCACACGATTGTAGGTCTTTGCAAAGCAGAAGACGAGCACGAACATTAATCTATAATTATATGTAATGAGTAATCTGCAAAATATACAATTTGCTGATTACTCATTATTTTTAACCTATATTATGCGTTGGTATAAATTTGTAATTTATATAAGTATCTTTTTGTTTTCGGTGTATGCCGTTTCTATGCTTTTTGTAGAAGAAAGCAAAAGTTTTACCATTGAAAAAGAAATTAATTATCCTATTGACAAGGTTTTTCCTCAGTTCAATAATTTGCAGAATTTCACGCAATGGAATGAATTTTTTGTTTCAAAAGAAGATTACACTTTCGCATATTATACGCCTTATCAAGGTCAAGGCTCTTCTTTGAATTATCAAAGCAAGAAAAATGAATCTGATTATGGAGATTTTTTTATTCGTTATGAGAATCCTTTTTCTACGCTTAAATACCAATTGTTCGAAGGGAAAAACGGTAATCCATACAGTATTAATGTAAAATTTGTACCACAAGGAAATAAAACCAAAGTCATTTGGTTTGTTCACACGCCTAGATTGCCATTTTTGAAACGTTCGCTTAATCTGCTTTCAGAAGATTTCGTAGCAGGAAATATAGACCAATCTATGGTAAATCTATCTCAACTCTTGAGTGGAAAAGTAGACAAAGAAATTTTACTTTCTAAAATTAAATATGATACACTCATGGTCGAAAAACAAGACGGTCAATTGCTATTGGGAATCAATGTTTCGAGTGTGAATAAAAAAGGAGATTTAATTAAAAATATAGAACTGAATCATAATAAAGTCATCAGTTTGGTAACCAAAGATTTAGGTAAAAAGGAAGATGAATTTGGAGTTCCCGTTTTGATTACAGAGCCAGGAAGTTATAAAGACAAAGAGGTTTCTTATTTCTATGGAGTTCCCGTAAAAAAAAGAGAAGGACTTTCTGATAATAATTTCAATTTCCGCACTTTGAATGCTTCAGAAAACTATATTATGTATTACAAAGGGAGATATGAAAATAGAATAAAAGTGATTGCTCAACTCTTACAAAAAGCTCAAAAAGACAGCATGAGAAATGGTCAGTTACAAGAAACTTTCATAGAAGCACCGAATGCAAAAAAAGAAGTCACTATAAAAATTTCTTTGCCGGTTTATAGATAGTTCAAAATTCTCATTTTTAACTACTTTTTAACAAATTTTAATTTTATTTAACGATTTTTTAGATTGCATAGATTTTTATTATGTAAGCTATACCTTTTTACCATCTTTTTAAGTTCCTCAATTCGCTTTTTTTTAGTAATTTTGCGTAAACTATACTTCTAACAAAGAAAAAGGCGGAAAATGGACAGATTTTCATTTCTAAATGCAGCACACTCTCAATTTATTGAAGATTTATATCAACAATATTTAAAGTACCCAGATTCTATAGAACCTTCGTGGAAATCATTTTTCCAAGGTTTTGATTTTGCACTAGCAAATTATAGTGAAGATGAGGTTTCTATTACCCAATTGGCTTCTAATGTTGTCGCTACTGGGAATATTCCAGAAAATATTGAAAAAGAATTCAAGGTAATCAATTTAATTAATGATTACAGAAGACGTGGTCACTTGTTTACCAAGACCAATCCAGTACGTGAACGTAGAGCGTATTCTCCAGATTTATCAATTGAGAATTTTGGTTTATCTCCAGCAGATTTACAAACCAAATTTAATTCTGCTAAAGAAGCTGGACTAAATGGAGCAGCTACGCTTCAAGAAATCATCAATCATCTAGAAAAAGGATATTGTGATTCTATCGGGGTAGAATATATGCACATTCAGAGTGTAGAAGAGAAAAAATTCATCAGAGAATGGATTAATGTGAATGAAAATCACCCAACTCTTTCTGCAGCTGAGAAAAAAGAGATTTTACACAAATTAAATCAAGCAGTAGCTTTCGAAAACTACTTGCACACGAAATTCGTAGGTCAAAAACGTTTCTCTCTAGAAGGTGGAGAATCATTAATTCCTGCGCTAGACCAATTAATTTCTCGTTCTTCTCTTCATGGAGTAGATGAGGTAATTCTTGGGATGGCTCACAGAGGTAGATTAAATGTTTTAACCAATATTTTCCAGAAATCTTATAAGCAAATTTTCTCAGAATTTGAAGGGAAAGAATTTGAAGAAGATGTATTCTCTGGTGACGTAAAATATCACTTGGGTTCATCTAAAAAAATAACTACAGCTTCTGGTGAAGAAGTAAGAATTAACTTAGTTCCTAACCCTTCTCACTTAGAAACCGTAGCTTCTTTGGTTGGCGGAATTTCTAGAGCTAAAATAGACCATACTTACCAAGGAAATGCTAAAAAAGTGTTGCCAATTGTTATCCATGGTGATGCTGCAATCGCAGGACAAGGAATTGTGTATGAAGTAGCACAAATGATGACGCTAGAAGGTTACAAAACTGGTGGAACGGTTCACATTGTAGTGAATAACCAAGTTGGTTTTACCACTAACTATTTAGATGCTCGTTCTTCTATTTACTGTACAGATATTGCTAAAGTGACTGATTCTCCAGTAATGCATGTAAATGCAGACGATGTAGAAGCAGTAGTTCACGCCATTAGATTTGCTGCTGATTATAGAGCACAGTTTGGTAAAGATGTATACATAGATTTATTAGGGTACAGAAAATATGGTCATAATGAAGGAGATGAACCAAGATTTACCCAGCCAAGTTTATATAAATCTATTTCTAAGCACCCTAATCCAAGAGAAATTTACAAGAAAAAACTCGTAGAAGAAGGGGTGGTTTCAGATGCTGTAATGTCTGAAATGGAAAAAGAATTTAAAAATTTATTAGACCAAAACTTTGATGAAGCTAAGGAAATCGAAAGAAATACCATGGCGATTTTCATGGAAGAGGACTGGAAAAATTATGCTTTATTAGGAAAACTTCAGCAAGTTTTAGAAAATTATAATACGACTTATGATGTAGAGAAGCTAAGAGAATTAGCAGTTAAAATTTCTACATTACCAGCAGATAAAAAATTCATCAATAAAATTTCTAGATTATTCGATGCCAGAGTAAAAATGGTAGAAAATAATGCGCTAGATTGGGCAATGGGTGAATTATTAGCGTATGGAACACTTCTTACTGAAGGCAGTACCATTAGAATTTCTGGGGAAGACGTAGAAAGAGGTACTTTTTCTCACAGACACGCAGTGGTAAAAACAGAAGACAATGAAGAAGAATACGTTCCATTAAAACAAGTTTCTGATAACAAATTTGATATTTACAATTCTCACCTTTCTGAATACGGTGTTTTAGGTTTTGACTACGGTTATGCGATGGCCTCTCCTAATACTTTGACGATTTGGGAAGCGCAATTTGGAGATTTTGTAAATGGTGCTCAAATTATTATTGACCAATATTTAGTTGCAGCAGAAGAAAAATGGAAAATTCAGAACGGTTTGGTAATGCTTTTACCTCACGGTTTCGAAGGACAAGGTGCAGAACACTCTTCGGCAAGATTAGAAAGATTCCTCAACTTATGTGCAAACGGAAACATTATTGTAGCGAATTGTACTACACCTGCTAATTATTTCCACTTGTTAAGACGCCAACAAAAATTCCCGTTCAGAAAACCTTTAGTGGTAATGACGCCTAAATCATTACTTCGTCATCCAAGAGTAATTTCTACGGTTGAAGAATTAGCAAACGGAAGTTTCCAACCGGTAATTGATGATGCTACAGCTCAACCAGAAAAAGTAGAAAAATTAGTATTCTGCTCAGGTAAATTGTACTATGAATTATTGGCGAAGAAAGAAGAATTAAATGATGATAAAGTTGCTTTGGTAAGAATCGAACAATTATATCCATTGAATCCAGAAATTATTCAAGGTATTTTTGATAAATATTCTAACAGAAAAGAATTTGTTTGGGCACAAGAAGAGCCAGAAAATATGGGAGCTTGGACGTATATGTTGCGTAATTTCCGTAACGAAAACATTCAGGTAATCGCTCCTGTTGCAAGTGGAACTCCAGCTCCAGGAACTCATAAGAAATTTGAGAAAAACCAAAAAGGAGTTATCAATAGAGTTTTCGGAGTAGCAGAAGAAAATGTAGATTTGGTAAGACCTATTACCACGGTAAATGACTAAATCATGAAAAAAATTATTTACATCTTATTATTGAGTTGGTCCATCATTACTTTTGCACAATCAAATGTAAAAGTAATAGAAAATCAGTTCTTAGATTATAATCAATTGATTGTAAAAAAAGATTTTTCTAAAGCATTAGACCAATATGCTCATGAAGGATTTTTGAAATTTGTACCAAAAGAAACCATGGTGCTTATTTTTGATAAGATGTTTAATGATCCTAACATGAAATTTTCATTGGAGATTCCTACCATTTTAAAAGTGGAAGAATTTCCTCAGAAAATACAAAATGTATCTTATGCTAAAGTTTTTTACTCTCAAAAAATGAGTGTAGAATTAGCAGATGTGGTAAATGCAAAAGATGCCGAAGAAAAACAAAAGAATATCAATCTTTATTTAGGTGCTTTTAAATCGCAATTTGGTGATGGAAATGTAGTTTTCAATGAAAAAAACAATCAATTTGAGGTTATGTCATACAAAATGGCAGTTGCCAATTCTAATGAAGGTAAAAATTGGAAATTTACAGTAGCCGAAAAACAACAAGTAGAACTCTTAAAACAATTTCTTCCAGAAGAAATACTCACTGATTTAAAATAAAAAAATACATACAATGTCAATACTAGAAATGAAAGTTCCTTCTCCAGGAGAATCAATCACAGAAGTAGAAATAGCAACTTGGTTGGTAAAAGACGGAGATTATGTAGAAAAAGATCAAGCAATTGCTGAAGTAGATTCAGACAAAGCTACACTAGAGCTTCCAGCAGAACAAGCAGGGATTATCACCCTAAAAGCGGAAGAAGGAGAAGTAGTAAAAGTTGGTCAAGTCGTTTGTTTAATTGATATGAGCGGAGCTAAACCAGAAGGTACAGCTGCACCAGTTGCAGAAGCTCCAAAAGCGGAAGAAGCTCCAAAAGTAGAGGCTCCAAAACCTGCTGCTGCTCCAGTTGCTACTTATGCTACCAATTCGCCATCTCCAGCTGCTAAGAAAATTCTAGACGAAAAAGGAATTGAAGCTTCTGCAGTTTCAGGAACAGGTAGAGACGGAAGAATTACCAAAGAAGATGCATTGAATGCAACTCCAGGTGCCCCAGCAATGGGTGTTTCTTCGGGTAACAGAGCTCAAACCACTACTAAACTTTCAGTTTTAAGAAGAAAATTGGCAGCAAGATTGGTTTCTGTGAAAAACGAAACAGCGATGTTAACTACCTTCAATGAAGTTGACATGTCTGAAATTTTCAGAATCAGAAAACAATACAAAGAAGAATTCGCTGCAAAACACGGAATAGGTCTTGGTTTTATGTCTTTCTTCACCAAAGCGGTAACCAGAGCTTTACAGATGTATCCAGATGTAAACGCTATGATTGATGGAGATTATAAAATCAACAACGAATTCTGTGATATTTCTATCGCGGTTTCTGGTCCTAAAGGTTTAATGGTTCCTGTATTAAGAAATGCAGAAAACCTTACTTTAAGAGGAGTAGAAGCAAGTATTAAAGAACTAGCAACCAAAGTAAGAGACGGTAAAATCACCATCGAAGAAATGACAGGCGGTACATTTACCATTACCAATGGTGGTGTTTTCGGTTCTATGCTTTCTACACCAATTATCAATCCACCTCAATCTGCAATTTTAGGGATGCACAACATTATCGAAAGACCAGTTGCGGTAAATGGCAAAGTAGAAATCAGACCAATGATGTATTTAGCTGTTTCTTATGACCACAGAATTATTGATGGTAGAGAATCTGTAGGTTTCTTAGTTGCAGTAAAAGAAGCGCTAGACAATCCAGTAGAAATTCTAATGGGTGGCGACGAAAGAAAAGCGCTAGAACTTTAATTTCTTAGAAAATAAAGTCATAAATATTAACTATTTATGAAATAAATAACTCCCGCTGATTTTTCGGCGGGATTTTTGTTATCTTTATTTCATCATAAAATTTTAAAAATGTATTCTTCAATTACTCAAAACATCAAAGTTTCTGTAATCCCAGAATATGATGTAAAAAATTCTTTTCCTGCAGACAATCGTTTTGTTTTTAGATACAATATTGTCATAGAAAATCTAGGAAATGATGCAGTAAAACTCATGAAAAGAAGGTGGCTGATTTATGATGTAAGTTTCGGATTTACAGAGGTGATGGGAGATGGAGTAATCGGCATGACTCCAGAATTACAACCAGGAGAGTCTTTCAGCTACTTTTCTAATGTAATTTTGCGTTCAGGAGTAGGAAATATGCAAGGGAACTACATATTTAAAAATTTAGAAACTTTAGAAACTTTTGAGTCTGATATTCCTAAATTTAATTTGGTTTCAGAAGTCCTTTGTAATTAGTTTTAAAATAAAAATTCACGTAAAGAAGTCGGAGCTGGTGTTCTGACTTTTTTATTTTAATAATTATAAAACTTTCAAATTTTTGCTAAAAAGTGCAGGTAATTCTTCGTTTTCGGTAATCAAAAGTCTTTCAAAACCCAATAAAGAAAGCTTTGCACAAACTTCTGCATCAGCTCCAGCTCTGTGATGCGTAAATTGTATATCATGACAATTGGCGAGGTTTTTTAAACCATAACTTGTCAAATTTTTCCAAGATTTTTTGGCAATCTGTATGCTGCAGAGATATTCTGTTTTAGGCTTGAAAATACCATAATAATCAAGGCAACTGCGCAAAACTCCCGCATCAAAAGAAGCATTGTGGGCAATCATAAGATTTCCGTAGAGCAAATCTTCTATTTCGTACCAAATTTCATCAAAAGTAGGAGCATGAGCCACGTCTTTTGGATAAATCCCATGAACATTGATATTGTGTGGATTGAAATAAGGAAAACTCGGCGGTTTAATGAGCCAAGTTTTGGTTTCTACAATTTCAGAATTTTCTACTACGCAGATTCCTAATTCACACGCAGAGTTTCTCTCGTGTGTAGCCGTTTCGAAATCTAATGCAACAAAATTCATGAATGTTTTTTTTGAAATGATGTTAAAGAAAATGTTTAAAAATCAACCATTTACTTTGGTAATAGTCTTTAATTTGATGTTTACTTCTTAATTTTAAACTTTCGGCAAACATTCCATAAAAACCAAAATGCGCTTTTAGTACCGCAATTAAGTGTGGGAATCCATCTTTCATCCCGAAATAAACTCCTGCAATTCCGTCTAAAACCAATCTTAACGGAATAATCCAAAAAAGACTAGAAGTAGGCAAATTTTTAAGAAGCATGGTCAAATTGTTTCTGAAATTAAGAAACGTTTTTTGTGGAGATTGCTTGTTAAGTGTTCCACCACCAACATGAAAAACAGTAGATTTTCCGCAATAATAAATTTTTCTTCCCGCATTTTTGAGACGCCAACATAAATCTATTTCTTCTTGATGGGCAAAAAATCTTTCGTCAAAACCTTTCATCTTCCAGAAATCTGCTCTTCTGATGAATAATGCACAACCAGTTGCCCAAAAAATCTCTGTTTCATCATCATACTGTCCCAAATCTTCTTCTATCATTTCGAAAACTCTCCCTCTACAATAAGGATAACCAAGATGATCAATCATTCCACCAGCTGCACCTGCAAATTCAAAATATTTAGAATTTTTAAAAGCTCTAATTTTAGGCTGAATTGCAGCAATATCAGGATTTTTCTCAAAAAGTTCTAGAATAGGTGTAATCCAATTTTCGGTCACTTCTACATCAGAATTCAGTAAACAGTAGATTTCTTCTTTTATGTGTTGTAAACCTTCGTTATAACCACCAGCAAAGCCAGAATTTTTAGCATTGATGATGATTTTTACCGTTGGGAAATATTTTTCTACAAAAGCAACGGAATCATCTTTAGAAGCGTTGTCTATTACATAAACCGTAGCTTCGTCAGAATATTCTAACACATTGGGTAAGAATTTTTCTAACCATTTTTTTCCGTTCCAATTGAGGATAGCGATAGCAGTTTTCAAAATAAAATTTTCGTTAAATAGGATAATCTTTACCTTGGTACATTATTTCATCGGTAAGACGGTTTTTATATTTCCATCTTTTGTGTGTCCAAAGCCAGTTTTCAGGTTGTTTTTTGATGAGTTCTTCTAATAATTTCATGTATTTAATCACCAATTCTTCTCCTTCGAATTTTTCGTTTTCTGGAGTGATTTCTGAGAAGGTTAATTGATATTTTCCGCGTCTTACTTTAATGATTTCTGTAAAACAAAACATGAGATTTTCTTTATTGGGTAATCTGTTGTAACCAGTAAAAACGGGAGTTCTTTGATTTAAAAAGTTGATGCCTAGTTGGATTTTGGTTTTAAAAGGGGATTGATCTGCAGCGAAACCGTAAAGAGAATTTCCATCACTTTTTTCAGTAAAAAAATGTCTCATTACTTCTTTTGTCTCCAAGAGTTTGATTCCGAATTTTGCTCTAGACTGAATGATTTTTTGGTCCCAAAAATCGCTTTCAAGTTTTTTATAAATACCATAAAAATTTTCTTGAGGGACATTGTTTTGTAAAGCAATAGAAAGTTCCCAGTTAAAATTATGCCCAGCCAATAAAATCACATTTTTCTTTTCTTCATGCGCTTTTCTTAAAACATCGAGACCTTTGTAATCTACCAATTCAGAAAGTTCTTTTTCGCTTATTGAGAAAATTTTAAGTGTTTCTATCATAAAATCGCCAAAATTTCTAAAAAACTTTTTGCTGATGTCTTTCAATTCTGCTTCAGTTTTTTCGGGGAAAGAATTTCTAAGATTTTCTAAAACCGTTTTTTTTCGATACCCGATTACATAATAATTCAAGTAGAAAAATACATCCGAAAAACGGTAGAGTACTTTTAAGGGAAGTTTAGAAAAAAATAATAATATTTGGAATGATATTTGGTTCACGGTTCTAAATTAAGTTGCAAATTTACAAAATCATTACTTTAGTTGTTTATTTATTATATTTGAACCGAAAATAAAAATCGAAAATACTAACTTCATCTTACAGAAATATGAACATTAAAAAATCAATATTGAAATTAGCTTTTGTAAGCTTTTTATTGCCAACAGTTTTTTCAGCACAAACTTCTACTTTGACAGAAGCTGAAAAATTAGAAGCCAAGAAAAAAGCAGAAGCCGAAAAAGCCTCTTATGCAAAACCTTATGACGAGGCAGAAAATGCAGAACAAAAAATTGCAGAATTGGTAAAAAAAGCCAAAAAAGAGAATAAAAACATCATGCTACAAGCAGGAGGAAACTGGTGTATTTGGTGTTTGAGATTTAATAATTTCGTGCAAACTACTCCAGAATTAAAGAATTTGGTAGACGAAAACTACATTTATTATCACCTCAATTATTCTCCGAAAAATAAAAACGAGAAGATTTTTGCACAATACGGAAATCCCGGTGAGAAATTTGGTTACCCTGTTTTCATAGTTCTAGATAAAAATGGAAAGCAAATTCATACCCAAGAAAGCGGTTCGCTGGAAGAAGGAAAAGGCTACAGCTTAGATAAAGTAAAAGCCTTCTTCGAAGCATGGAAACCTAAAAAATAATAAAAAAAGAGTTGAATTTTTTCAACTCTTTTTTATTTGTAAATTCTTACAATAATTTTTTCAAAATATTGAGTTTAGCATCAGAATAAGGAGGATATTTCAATTCTGGCTCCAAATAATTAGATTTTTTGAGGATTGCTTTTTGGTGAGAGAAAGCAATAAATCCAAATTTCCCATGATAATGCCCGATTCCAGAATTTCCTACACCTCCAAATGGAAGTCTGTCATTGCTCAAATGCATCAAAGTATCATTGATACAGCCACCTCCAAAACTCAATTTCTCGGTGAAAAGTTCTTGTTCTTTAGCATCATTGCTGAATAAATAGGCAGAAAGCGGTTTTTCACCTTTCACTACGGTTTGCATGGCAGTTTCTAGATTTTTATACGTCAAAATCGGTAAAATCGGTCCGAAAATTTCTTCTTGCATTACTGCATCATCCCAAGTTACGTTATCTAAAACAGTAGGAGAGATGTATCTTTTTTCACGGTTGGTTTCCCCTCCGAAAACCACTTTTTCGCGGTCAATCATCTTTTCTAATCGGTCAAAATTTCTCTCGTTGATAATTTTACAATAATGGTCTACGTTATCAGTATAGTTTCTTTTTTTAATTTCTTCGATAAGAACCTTTAAAAATTTTGCTTTGATATTTTCTGCAACATACAGATAATCAGGTGCAACGCAAGTTTGTCCCGCATTGATGAATTTTCCCCAAACAATTCTTTTCGCTGCAATTTGTAAGTCAGCTTTTTCGGTCACAAATGCTGGAGATTTTCCGCCCAATTCTAAAGTAACTGGCGTTAAATGTTCTGCGGCAGCTTTGTAAACGATTTTTCCAACTCGCGGACTTCCCGTGAAAAATATTTTGTCAAATCTTAGTTTTAAAATCGCTGTGGTTTCTTCTACACCACCTTCTACCACGTATAAAAATTGAGCATCAAAATTTTCATTGATGAGTTTTGCCATCGCTTTCATAGTATTTTCAGGAAGTTCGCTGGGTTTAATCATACAAGTGTTTCCAGCAGCAATTGCTGCAATAACTGGTGTTAAAGTCAATTGATAAGGATAATTCCACGCACCGATAACCAAACAATTTCCAAGCGGTTCAAACACGATTTTACTGCTTCCCATTTGGTTCACAATATTGGTGAGAACACTTTTTGGCTTGGCAAAAGATTTTAAATTTTTTAAATAATAGTCGATGTCTTTATATATAAAAGAAATTTCGGTTCCGAAAGTTTCAAATTCAGACTTCCCGAAATCTTGATAAATGGCATCATACAGTAATTTTTCATTGCTTTTGACTACTTTTTTCAGTTTTTGCAATTGTGCTTTTCTGAAATCTAAATCTTTGGTAGCGTGACTGTTAAAAAAAGTTTTCTGTTGTTGTAAAATATCAGCGTAATTCATTATTTTAGACATTGATTTTCACAAAGATAAAATAAACTGTAGATTTTCGAAGGAATATTTTTAAGTTTCAAAAAGACTTTATGTGAGAAATAATAGTTTTTAGAATTTTAAAGAAAACAAATGCTTTTCTGAAGTATCTTACCCTGTTGAATAAAAGAAAAATTAATTGATATGGATTTTAAAAATAAAAAAGTACTGATTACGGGTGGTTGCTCTGGAATTGGTAAAATCATGGCAAGAAAATCTTTGGAAAGAGGTGCCTCAAATTTGATTATTTGGGACATCAATGAAGAAGGTTTAGCCAAAACCAAAGAAGAATTTGCAAATTTCGGGAAAGAAATTTCTACGTATAAAGTAGATGTCTCTAACTTAGATGAAATTAAAATCGCTGCACAAAGAGTAAGAACAGAAGTAGGAAAAGTAGATATTCTCATCAATAATGCAGGAATTGTAGTAGGGAAATATTTTCATGAACACACGCACGAACAAATTCAGAAATCGTTATTGATTAATGCAAACGCTTTAATGCACATCGCATTAGAATTTTTACCAGAAATGATGAAAGAAAATGCTGGTGCCATTTGTAATATCGCGTCTTCAGCAGGATTGATTTCTAATCCTAAAATGTCTGTTTATGCAGCCTCAAAATGGGCAGTAAACGGTTGGAGTGATTCTTTAAGATTAGAAATGCAACAACTGGGCAAGAATATTTCTGTCACTACTATTATGCCTTTTTACATCAACACAGGAATGTTTGACGGAGTGAAATCTAAATTACTTCCGATTCTAGAACCAGAACCAACTTCAGAAAGAATTATCAAAGCCATAGAAAGAGGAACCAAGATTTTGGCAACGCCACTTCCTTATTGGTTTATCCGTTTTTCACAAGGAATTTTACCGATTCCAGCCTTCGATTGGGTGATGAAAAACGTCTTTGGAATTTATGATACCATGAAAGATTTTACAGGTAGAAAATAAAATTGAAACGCAGGGAATTTTCTTGCGTTTTTTGTTGAAAGTTAATTAAATGTTAATTTTCTTTAAATAAATTGGTACCAAAAGTATTATTATTGTATTTTTGAGCATCTAAAAAAAGTAAAAAAAGACCTTCGATGAATTCTTATAAAAATCCATTAGAAGAGCGCTATTCTAGTGAAGAAATGCTCTTCAATTTCTCACCTAATCAGAAATTTAGAACTTGGAGAAAACTGTGGATTGCGCTCGCAGAAATAGAAAAAGACCTCGGTTTAGACATTACCGATGAGCAAATTGCTCAGCTCAAAGAACATTCAGAAAACATAGATTTTGAAAAAGCAGCACACTACGAAAAGAAGTTTCGTCATGATGTGATGGCGCATGTTCATACCTACGGAGATGTTGCTCCATTAGCTAAACCAATCATTCATTTGGGTGCAACTTCGGCATTTGTAGGAGATAATACAGACCTTATTCAAATTAGAGACGGACTGCAAATTATCAGAAAACAATTGGTAAACGTCATCAAAAATCTTTCTGATTTTGCACTTCAATATAAAGATTTACCAACGCTTGGTTTTACACACTTTCAACCAGCACAGTTAACAACTGTGGGAAAACGTGCTACGCTTTGGTTGCAATCTTTACTTCTGGATTTAGAGGAATTAGAATTTTTCCTCGAAACATTAAGATTTAGAGGCGTAAAAGGAACTACAGGAACCGCAGCAAGCTTTCTAGAGCTTTTTAACGGAGATTATTCTAAAGTGAAACACTTAGACAAAGAATTGTCCAAACGTTTTGGTTTTGAAAAGGTTTTCGGGGTTTCTGGTCAAACTTACGATAGAAAAATTGATGCAAAAGTTTTGGCTTTATTGTCAAATATTGCACAATCTGCTCATAAATTTACCAACGATTTAAGACTTTTACAGAATTTAAAAGAAATAGAAGAACCTTTTGAGAAAAATCAAATTGGTTCATCTGCGATGGCTTACAAACGTAATCCTATGCGTTCTGAAAGAATTTCTGCATTAGCAAAATATGTGATGTCTTTGCAAAATTCATCTGCAATGGTAGCAGCTACACAATGGTTCGAAAGAACTTTAGATGATTCTGCAAATAAACGTTTAACCATTCCACAAGCGTTTTTAGCTGTAGATGCTATTTTGTTGATTTGGAATAACATTATGAATGGAATCGTAGTGTACGAAAACAGAATTCATAAACATATTATGGAAGAACTTCCGTTTATGGCCACAGAATACATCATCATGGAGGAAGTAAAAGCGGGTGGTGACCGACAGGAAATTCACGAAGTGATTCGCGTTCATTCTATGGAAGCCTCGAAAAAGGTAAAAATGGAAGGCAAAGAAAACGACTTAATAGAAAGGATCATGAATGACGACTCCCTGAAATTAGACAAGTCGAAATTGAAAGAGGTTCTAGACCCTAAAAATTTCATCGGCTTCGCACCTATCCAAACCGAGGAATTTGTTCAGCAAGAGATTCAACCTGTTTTGGAAAAATACGCCGACTTAATTGGCTTAGAATCAGAACTAAAAGTATAAATTTGTGCAGCGTTGTCGCTGCACTTTTTGTTTGAAAAGTAATAAATCTAATATTTAAATCTGACATCTGATGTCTTATAAAAAAAGAATTTTCGTAGAAAAAAGAGGAATTTTCGATGTAGAAAGTCCTAAAGTTTTAAATGAAATTAAATCTATTTTGCCAAACATTCAATCGGTAAAAGTCTTTAATATCTATGATATTTTTGGCTTAGACGAATTGGAATTTGAAAAAGTAGTCAACAATACTTTTGTAGATCCAGTGGTGGATATTTTGCATCATGAAAATCCTGCAAAATCCATTTATTTTGCAACAGAATTTCTTCCTGGTCAATATGATCAAAGAGCAGATTCTGCACAGCAATGTATCGCCTTACTTACTGGAAACGAGAAATCTACCGTAAGAAGTGGTAAACTGATTGAATTACAAGGAATCAATGAGGCTGATTTGACTAAAATCAAAAATTTGCTCATCAATAAAGTAGAATCTCAAGAAAAAAATCTTGAAATTTTAGAAATTCCAGCGGAAGAAACTCCAGATCAAATCAAAATCTACGATGATTTTAATGATTTAACAAGTCAACAACTTAACGATTTTTACAACAATCACGGTTTCGCCTTTGGTTTTGATGATTTACAGTTCATTCAAGACTATTTTAAATCAGAAAACAGAAATCCTACCGAAACCGAACTAAAAGTTTTGGATACCTATTGGAGCGATCATTGTCGTCACACTACTTTTGAAACAGAACTTACTGATATTCAGTTTGAAGGAAGGTTCAAGGAGACTTTAGAGAAAATCTTTAATGATTATTTAGAAAAAAGAAAATTCTTAGGCAGAGAAGCAAAACCTATTTCTTTGATGGATTTGGCTACGGTTTGCGCAAGATATTTCCATAAAACAGGCAAGCTAGAAAATCTAGTCGTTTCTGACGAAATCAACGCTTGTACCATAGAAATAGAAGCCGAATTTGACGGCAAAAAAGAACCTTGGTATCTGTTATTCAAAAACGAAACACACAATCACCCCACAGAAATTGAACCTTTTGGTGGTGCTTCTACTTGTTTGGGTGGCGCAATAAGAGATCCTTTGTCTGGAAGAGCATTCGTTTTTCAAGCGATGCGTTTAACGGGTGCTGCAGATGTTTTAGAGCCAATTTCTGAAACTTTACCTGGTAAATTGCCACAAAGAACCATTTCTAAACAAGCAGCAAATGGCTATTCTTCCTACGGAAATCAAATTGGTCTTGCAACGACTCACGTTTCTGAAATTTATGACGAAGGTTACAAAGCGAAGAGAATGGAAGTTGGTTTTGTAGCAGGAGCTGTTCCGAAATCTTGGGTTCGTAGAGAAAAACCAGTTGTTGGAGATGTGGTAATTGTTTTAGGAGGAGCAACGGGAAGAGATGGAGTTGGCGGAGCAACGGGAAGTTCTAAAGAGCAAGACGAAACTTCTATTCATACGATGAGTTCTGAGGTGCAGAAAGGAAATGCAGTGGAAGAACGAAAAATTCAACGATTGTTTAGGAATCCAGAAGTAACGAAGTTGATTAAAAAATCAAATGATTTTGGAGCGGGTGGAGTTTCTGTTGCAATTGGAGAAATTGCTGATTCACTGGAAATTAACCTCGATGTTTTACCTTTGAAATATGAAGGGTTAAATGGAACAGAACTCGCCATTTCGGAATCTCAAGAAAGAATGGCAGTAGTGATTGAAGCCCACGAAAAAGAAAAATTTATCAAATTCTGTGAAGCAGAAAACATAAAAGCCGTTGAAGTAGCAAAAGTTACAGACAGCGGAAGAATGCAAATGTTCTGGAACGGACAAAAAATTGTAGATTTATCCAGAGCATTTCTCGATACAAGCGGTTGCGCAAAGAAACAAGATGCTAAAGTTGCTCATTTACAAGAAATTAACTCAAGTTCTATTGAATTTAGTGAAGAGAATTTCTACAAAATTTTAGCAGATAAAAATACGGCATCTCAAAAAGGATTAGTCGAAATGTTTGATTCTACAGTGGGTGCGACTACAGTTGCGCTTCCTTTTGGTGGAAAATTTCAAACTACAGAAACCGAAGGTTGTGTGCAGACATTACCTATTCTCAACGCTGAAAATATAGAAACGGTTTCTTATGCAAGTTGGGGTTTTGATGCTGAAATTTCCAAGCAAAATTCTATGATTGGTGCAAGTTTAGCCGTGGTAGAGTCTGTGGCTAAAATCGTCGCAATGGGCGGAAATTTTAGAAATATCAGACTAAGTTTTCAGGAATATTTTGAAAAATTAGGCAATAATCCAGAAAAATGGGGGAAACCTTTAGCATCACTTTTAGGTGCTTATGATGCCCAAATGAACCTTGGTTTAGCAGCTATCGGAGGTAAGGATTCTATGAGTGGAACGTACCAAGATATCAATGTCCCTCCAACCTTAATTTCCTTCGCTTGTGCTGATGGAAAAAAATTAAACACTATTTCTCCAGAGTTTAAAAAGGCTGGAAACTTCATTTATCATTTCCATCACAAAACTCAAGAAAATGGATTGCCAAATTATCAAAATTTAAGCGAAGTTTTTGATTATATTCAACAAGGGATTCAGGATAAAAAAATCGTTTCTGTGAAAACCATTAAAGATGGTGGAGTTGCAGTAGCGGTTGCAAAAATGAGTTTTGGAAATCTTCTCGGTGCAGAAATTTCTATCGTTGAAAAATTATTACTCGAAAAAAATATCGGTGGATTAGTTATAGAATCTTCAGAAAAATTAGACAGTAATTTACTTGAATTAATAGGTGAGGTTAAAAATTCAAAAATAATCAAAATCAATAATTTAGATTTTAATATCTATAAATTACTTGAAGTTAATTTTGGAACGTTCGAAAATTTATTTCCAACTAAAGAAAAGGAAAGAATTCAAATTGATTTTGATGAAAATCTAAACGGAACAGAGAAAAAATCTATCAACATTATTTCTCATAAAATTGGAACACCAAAAGTTTTTGCTCCAATTTTCCCAGGAACCAATTGTGAATACGAAACGCAAAATGCTTTCAGAAAAGAAGGTGCTATTGTAGAGAGTTTACCACTGAAAAATTTAACCCATCAATTGCTCGATGAAAGTATAGAAGCTTGGCTAGAAAAAATTAAACAGTCGCAAATTTTAGTGTTTTCAGGAGGCTTTTCAGCAGGTGATGAACCAGACGGTTCGGCTAAATTTATTGTGAATGTTTTGAAGAATGAAAAGATGAAAAATGCAGTTCACGAATTGCTTTCCAGAGACGGAATGATTTTGGGAATTTGTAACGGTTTTCAGGCTTTGGTAAAATCTGGTTTGCTTCCTTACGGTGAAATCAGAGATTTAGATGAAACATCTCCAACTTTAGCGCACAATGCTATCGGAAGACACATTTCTCAGATGGTAGATGTAAAAGTCATCAATGATGATTCTCCTTGGTTAAAGGGAATGAAAGGCGAGGTTTATACCATCCCGATTTCTCACGGTGAAGGTAGATTCATGGCTTCGGAAGAAGTATTGCTGGATTTGTACAAAAAAGGTCAGATTGCTACACAATACATCGATACTGATGGAAACGTTGCGCACGGAATGCCATTTAATCCTAATCAATCGCTTTTCGGAATTGAAGGAATTACAAGTGAAAGTGGTAAGATTTTTGGAAGAATGGGGCATCCTGAACGTTTTGCAGAAGGTTTGTTCAAAAACATTCCTACAGCAAATTATCATAATATTTTCAGAAACGGAGTAGAATATTTTAAATAAATCCTAAATAAAAAGTTAGATATGAATAAAGGTGAAATGCTTTACGAAGGAAAAGCAAAACAAGTTTTCGCAACAGAAAATCCAGAAGAAGTAATCGTAAAATTCAAAGACGATGCAACGGCATTTAATGCACAAAAACGTGGAAGTTTCGATTTGAAGGGCGAAATGAACAACGCTATTACTACACTTATTTTTGAGTATTTACAAGAAAAAGGAATCCCAACTCATTTCATCAAACAATTGAATGAAAGAGAACAGTTGGTAAGAAAAGTGAGTATTATTCCTCTAGAAATGGTGGTGAGAAACTACGCTGCAGGAAGTATGGCACAAAGATTAGGAGTAGAAGAAGGTGTAAAATCTCCATTTACCATTTTTGATATTTGTTATAAAAAAGATGAATTAGGTGATCCGTTGATTAATGATTGTCACGCCATTTTCTTGGGAGCTGCTACCAAAGAAGAACTAGATGAAATGTATGCTTTAACTAACAAAATCAATGAGTTACTGAAAGAATTGTTTGATAAGATGAACATTATTTTGGTAGATTTCAAAATCGAATTAGGAAAAACATCTGATGGTAAAATTATTCTCGCAGACGAGATTTCTCCAGATACTTGCAGACTTTGGGATAAAGATACCATGAAAAAACTCGATAAAGATAGATTCAGACGTGATTTGGGCGAAGTTACAGAAGCGTATGTAGAAATCTATGAAAGATTGAAAAAAACTCTAGGAAAGTAATTGGTATCTAGTAATTAGTAATTGGTATCTAGTAATTGGTATTTAGTATTAAGTTTTAAAAAATAAATTTTATGCACAATTATAAAAAACTGAATGTATGGATTTCATCAATTTCCCTTGTTAAAAATATATATAATTTAACCAGAAAATTTCCGAAGGAAGAAATGTTTGTTTTGACTCAACAATTAAGAAGAGCTGCAATTTCAATTCCTTCTAATATTGCTGAAGGTGCGGGTAGGAATTCAAACGCTCAGTTTAAGAATTTTTTACAAATTTCAATTGGTTCTTGTTTTGAATTAGAAACTCAATTAATTATTTCAAAAGAATTAGAATACATTTCAGAAGAAGAACTAGAGACCATTTCTAAAGAATTAGATTCAATAATGAAAATGAATCATAATCTCCAAAAAACGTTGTAATGAAATTAGAATTTCAAAATTATTCAACTATATCCAAATATGCTTTTGAAAATCGTTATAATGATTTTCAAAATACCAAATACCAAATACCAAATACCAATTACCCATTTGATAAAATGGAAGAAGAATGTGGTATTTTTGGTTTGTATTCTGATAATGAAGTAGATACGTTCTCGCTTTCTCAGTTCGGGTTGTTTGCTTTGCAGCATCGTGGACAAGAAGCTTGCGGTATTTCTGTTTCTTCTCAAGGTAAAATTATTACGGTAAAAGATGAAGGTTTGGTGTTGGATGTTTTTAAAACCATTCCAAATCCAGAAGCATTATTAGGAAATGCAGTGATTGGTCATACTCGTTATACCACAGCTGGAGATAAAAAAACCTATAATTTTCAGCCATTTTTTGCAAAAAATGAGTACGACCAAATTATTTTGTCGATTGCTCATAATGGTAATTTGACCAATGCGCAAGAACTCAAAGCAGAATTAGAAGCGGAAGGTGTAGTTTTCAAAGCAACTTCAGATTCTGAGGTGATATTGAGATTGATTCAGAAAAATCTGGATTTAGGATTGCGGGGTGCGATAAAAGCAACCATGGAAAAAATAGAAGGCGCTTATTCCGTTGTAGGAATGACCAGAAATAAATTTTTTGCGTTCAGAGATTTTCATGGAATTCGTCCTTTGGTTTTAGGAGCGATAGACGAAAAAACTTTCGCTTGTGCTTCTGAAACTTGTGCATTAGATGCTGTAGGAGCGCAATATGTAAGAGATATTCTTCCTGGTGAAATTGTTTATACTTCTGAGCATCACGAAGGTTTACAGAGTTTCTTGGTTAAAGAAAATTGCGAAAGAAGAATCTGTGCTTTTGAATATATTTATTTTGCAAGACCTGATACTACTTTAGAGGGAATTAATGTACACGAAATTAGAGAAAAGTCTGGCGAAAAAATTTGGGAACAAGCTCCTGTAAAAGCAGATGTGGTCATTGGGGTTCCAGATTCTGGAGTTCCTGCTGCAATTGGCTATTCTAAAGCTTCTGGAATACCATTTAGACCAGTTTTAATTAAAAACAGATACATCGCGAGAAGTTTCATTGTTCCGTCTCAGGAAATGAGAGAAAGAGTAGTGAATTTGAAACTGAATCCTATTGTTGCTGAAATCAAAGGCAAGTCAGTGGTCATTATTGATGATTCTATTGTAAGAGGAACAACTTCTAAGCGATTGGTGAAAATTTTAAGAGACAGTGGAGCGAAAGAAATTCATTTCAGAAGTGTTTCTCCACCGATTATTGCGCCATGTTTCTTAGGAATTGATACTCCGAAAAAAGATGATTTAATCGCCGCAAATATGTCTGTGGAAGAATTAAAAGATTATTTGGGAGTAGACAGTTTAGAATTTTTGAGCATTGATAATTTAAAAGTAATTTTAGGTTCTTCTGACCATTGTTTCGGTTGTTTTACAGAAAAATATCCGGTAAATAAACCAAAAGAAACGCATTTGTTTGATTAGTTTTAAATTTAAATAAATAGAAAAACTCGAGAATTTCTCGAGTTTTTTTGGTAATGATAGGTTGTATGTATGAAAGTGTTAGTGTTCTAAAAGTTGAAATCAAGACCTACTTGCAAGTTATTGTTCTTAGAATTGCTTAAGAAATAATCGGTTACGTTTCCATCTTTTCCAATTCCTGTTAAACCGAATGTATAACGAGCATTGATGCCTAAATTTTCATTGATTTTAAGTCCAGCGCCAACTCCAGCTCCTACATTAAATCGGTTTAAGTAATCCATATTAATGTTGGTAGAAGGTGTGATAATGGTGTTTAAACTTTGGTTTGCCGAAAGCATGTAGCTAAACTCTGGTCCTACTTCTAAATATAAATTGCTCGGTAAATTATACTGCAACATAATCGGTAATGATAGATAATCTAGTTTAGTAGTTGTAGAAACTTGGCCAATAATTCCTCCGAAATCATATAAATCGGTTTTTGCGCCCATTTGGTTGTACACCAATTCTGGTTTGATGCTGTAAGATTCTGTAATAGGGAAAGTAGCAGTTACACCTGCATATAATCCAGTTTTCATTTTCGTGTCTACTGCGGTAGAAGTATTAGAAATGTCTGATAAGTTAAGACCTGCTTTTACTCCAAATTGTTGAGCAAAAGAAAGTGAACTTGCTAAAACGGTTAATCCCAAAAATATTTTTTTCATAATCTTTTTATTTTTCAAAATTAAATAATTGTTTAATGTTTTCATATTTCCAAAGAGCATGCCAAAAATGCAACCGAATTATCAAGTGTCTGATTTACAGCACTAAAAAAGCCGAAGAATAATCTTCGGCTTTTACTTTTTTTCATCAAGTGTTCTTTCATTAGAACTTTATATTTAAACCAACTTGAAAAGCGTTGTTTTTATTTTTCGCGTCAGTTGAAGGTCCTGATTCTTTAGTGATATCACTGAAACCAGCTACATATCTTGCGTTTAAACCTACATTTTTAGAAATGTCAAATCCTAAACCTAGACCAACTCCCATGTTGAAGCTGTTGAAGTCTTCTTTATCCAATTCTGTTACTGTTGAAGAAGAACCGTCATCAAATTTTTGTTTAGCATTCACTAAAAATCCAAATTCTGGACCTGCTTCTAAGTAAAACTGTGGAGTAGCTTTATATTGGAACATCACTGGTACTGCTACATAATCTAAGTTAAGGGTAGAAGAATAAGTAGTTCCTAATACGGTAGAAGATACTTTAGAGCCTAAATTGTTATATAAAACTTCTGGTTGAATGCTGAATGATTCTGATACTGGAACGTTCATGAATACACCTGCATAATAACCTACTTTTGATTTAGTGTCATCAAATCCTTCGTCTGAAATAGTTGAAACGTTCATACCTGCTTTTGCTCCGAATTGCTGTGCAAATGTCAATGAGCTTACTGCTACTGCAGCGGTTAAAAATAATTTTTTCATAATTTTAAATTTTTTGTTCTTATTAATTTCTAATTTCTAATTTTTAAGTTTTATGTTTTTGTCTTTGCAAAGTTTCAAATTTTGTAAAAGCTTCTCGTTATAAAATTTTAAACAATTGTTTCAAAATTTTTGCTCCACACTTGTAAGCTTTATTAAAACTGAAAAGTTGTTCAGATTTCTAAGGCAAAGTTGTAGCATTTCTTAAAATTTTATTTTACAAAATTTTCATTGTTTTTTACAGAATTCCATAAAAAAAAGTTTGGCCAAAGCCAAACTTTCAAATATGTTGCCAAAAAACCTTTTGTTAAAGGGTTTTTATTATGCTATGCATTAATATTTCTGTAGTAATCTAAAGCTTGTTCTATGTGCTCTTGACTTACTTTATAGTCATAGTTACATTTACCTAAACCTTCTAAAATAGAGAAATTAATCTTTCCATGGTCGTTCTTTTTGTCATTGAGCATCAGTGAGATAATCTCTTTATTGCTAAATGCAGAAATCGAAATATATGGATAGTATTTTTGAATATTTTCAATAATGTGGTGTGCTTTTTCTGGCGAAATAAGATTTTCTAACTCCGAAATTTTAGTTTCGATAATCATTCCAAGCGCTACCGCTTCACCATGTGGAATGACGTGGTGCGTTTTAAGGCAAAGACTTTCCACAGCATGACCAATGGTGTGACCAAAATTTAATATTTTTCTAAGACTTTTTTCTTTGTAATCTTTTACCACCACATTTTCTTTAATCATCATAGAGTTTTCGATATGCGGAGCAATATTTTCGGGCGTAAGTTCTTCTATGGTAATGAGATCATTCCAGTGAGAAACATCCGCAATTAATCCATGTTTCAGCATTTCCGCAAAACCGCTTCTTAACTCTACAAAGTCCAGCGTTTTTAAAAATTCTGGATAAACCAAAATATGCTCTGCTTCTGCAAAAGTTCCTATAATATTTTTAAGATATTGGTGGTCTATTCCTGTTTTTCCTCCAATAGAAGCATCACACATCGCTAGAAGTGTAGTGGGAATATTGATGAAAGAAATTCCTCTCTTATAAGTAGAAGCTACGAAACCGCCCAAATCGGTAATCACACCACCTCCTAAATTGAGAAGTAATGATTTCCTGTCTGCTTCAAAATCTGATAAAATTTCCCAAAGTTGTACCACCGTAGAAATATTTTTAGCATCTTCTCCTGATTCTATTTCTATAATTTCAAAGTGAACATCGGTATCTAGATTTCCTAAAAGTGTAGGAAGGCAATGTTGATGAGTGTTTTCGTCTACCAAGATGAAAATCTGACTTGGATTTTTTTCTTGTATAAACGTATTAAGTGCTGAAAATTCTGAGTCTAAAATAGAAAGCATGCAAAAAATTTTTGCAAAAATAACAATAAAAAGCACACCAAAATTTTGGTGTGCCGTGATTTTTGTCTTGTATAACAAAATTATTCTATACAAATGTTTAATTATTAGACCTATAAAAATCATGAAATTTATATTTTAGTAATTGCATAACAATCATTAAATTTGGGCGTCAAATAATTATATATGTCAATTTTCAACGATACTAAAATTGCTTTTGCTGAAAAGTCAACAGCGCAACTAGAAAAAGCCAAGTGGATGTTTACCGCTATTAAATATCCTAGCCTTACGAATGTGGGAATTAACGTTTTGAATTTCACCATTAAAAACAATTTTCCTTTGGTAACAGATTTAGTGAAAAATACTCTTTTCGAGCAATTCTGTGGTGGTGAAACGCGTGAACAAAGCATGAAAGTGGTAGACAAAATGTTTAAGCATCATGTAGGAAGCATTTTTGATTATGCCATCGAAGGAAAAGAAGAAGAAGCGGCTTTTGATATAACTTGCGAAGAAATTAAAGAAAATATAAAATTTGCAATAGGTAATCCTGCTATTCCTTTTGTGGTTTTTAAACCAACAGGTTTTGGTAGATTAGACTTGTATGCTGATGTATCAGCGGGAAAAGAATTAACCAGTTCCGAAAAAGAAGAATGGCAACGTGTAAGAAACCGTTATGAAGAAGTTTGCAAAATGGCGTATGAAAATAAGGTAATTCTGATGATTGATGCAGAAGAGTCTTGGATGCAAGATGCAGTAGATCATTTGGTAAACGAAATGATGGAGAAATACAACCAAGAAAAAGCCTACATCTGGAATACACTCCAAATGTACAGAACCGGAAGATTAGAATATATGGCTCAAGATTTAGAGCGTGCAAAATCTAAAAACTATTTCTTGGGATATAAATTTGTTCGTGGTGCTTACATGGAAAAAGAAAGAGAGCGCGCTGCTGAAAAAAAATACCCAGATCCAATACAGCCAACCAAAGAAGCTACCGATAATAATTATAATGCAGCAGTAGATTTTGTTTTAGAAAATTTAGAGAGAGTAGCAGCATTTTTCGGGACTCATAATGAAAAGTCTACAGAATTGGCGATGGATAAAATGCAAGCCAAAGGTTTACCTCATGACCATGAAAATATCCATTTCGGGCAGTTATACGGAATGAGTGATAACATAACTTATTACCTTGGCGAAAAAAAATACAATGTAACCAAGTATTTACCTTACGGTCCTGTAAAAGACGTGGTGCCTTATCTTACCAGAAGAGCACAGGAAAACACTTCTGTAGCTGGACAAACAGGTCGTGAACTTTCATTGATTCAAAAAGAATTAGAAAGAAGAAGAAAAGAAAAGTAATTTTTTCAGAAATTTTTCAAAATATCAATACAAGCGGATATCACTTTGAGCGTAGTCGAAAAGTAGTCCGCTTTTTTTATGAATTTGGTTATCGGCTTTAGCTAAAACTTAATTCTCTTAATTCATTTATTAAATTTAAATTAAAGGAAACTTCGCGTTCTTTGCGTAAAAACTTTGCGACTTTGCGTGAAAAATCAATTCTAAAATCCGTATTTTTGTAAAAATCATCATCAAATCGTCAAATCAACACATCGCCGCATTGACTTTCGCACAAATCATTCTACCGCTTAATCTCAAAGGAACTTTTACCTACAAAGTTTCCGAAGAATTTTTGTCGAAAATCGAAGTAGGAATGCGTGTTTTGGTTCCTTTTGGTGGGAAGAAAATCTATACAGGAATTGTTGCCGAAATTCATCAGAATGAACCCGAAACTTTTTTGCCAAAAGACATTCATTCATTGCTAGATGCAGAACCTATTGTTCCCAAACAGCAATTGAGATTCTGGAATTGGTTTTCGGAATATTATCTCTGTAATATTGGCGAAATCTACCGTTTTGCGTTTCCAAGTTCTTTAAAATTAGAAAGTGAAACCTATCTGAAACGAAATCCGAACAAAGAAATAGACTGGGAAGTTCTGGACGCCAATGAAACCTATTTATTACAAGCTCTAGAAGTGAAAAGCCTCATCAGTTTATCTGAAATAGAAGCGTTTATTCCTAAAAAAGAAATCGTAAAAACAGTAAAAGCACTCATCGACGAACAGTTGATTTTAATAGACGAAAAAATCTACGAAAAATATAAAGCCAAAGAAGTAGCTTATCTTAAAATTGATGAAAATATTCTCGGCAATCTGTCAGAAATTCTGCAAAGTTTAACCAAAGCCAAAAAACAAAAAGATTTGTTTTTGTCAATTTTGGAGGCTCAACAAACACAAAATCAACCGCTGCGAAAGTCTCAATTTTTTGAAAATGGAGTTTTCAATGCTTCGCATTTAAGAGGTTTGGTGGAGAAAAATTTGGTGCAAGAATATTACCTTCAGAAAGATAGAATCGAAACTTATGAAGGAGAAATAGAAAATCTGGAAAAACTTTCGAAAATTCAAGAAAAAGCTTTGACAGAAATAGATGAAGGTTTCCGTGATGGCAAAAATGTCTTGCTTCATGGTGTTACCAGTTCAGGAAAAACGCATTTGTATCTGGAAAAAATAGAAGAAACCATTGCTAATGGAAGAAATGTATTGTTTCTGCTTCCAGAGATTGCTTTGACCAAACAAATTATCCAAAGATTAGAAAAAAAATACGGAAAACAACTCGGTTTTTATCATCAAAAACTCACAGATTTCGAAAAAGTAGAAGTTTGGCGAAAAGTGAAGAATAATGAGATTAAAATCCTCATCGGAACCAGAAGTTCGTTGTTTCTTCCGTTTCAGAATTTGGGCTTAATCATCATCGATGAAGAACATGATGCTGCTTACAAACCACGTGAAGTAAAACCGTTTTTTAATGCAAAAGATGCCGCTTTGGTTTTGGCAAATTATTATCAAGCAAAAGCGATTTTGGGTTCTGCAACGCCTTCTGTAGAAAGTTATTACGCTGCAAAAAAAGGCAAGTTAAAATACGTTTTCTTAGGAGAAAGATTTGGCGAAGTAGCTTTGCCAAAATATGAAATCATCAATTTCAAAGAAGCGCAAGAATCGAAACTTTCAGTAGGGCATTTTTCTCAGCATTTAATTGATAAAATTTCTGAAAATTTAGAACATAAAAAGCAGACCATCATTCTGCACAACAGAAGAGGTTATGCAAACGTGGTAGAATGCGAAAGTTGCGGTCATGTTACCTATTGCAGCAATTGTGATGTGGTGATGACCTATCATAAATCTACCAACGAGTTGAAATGCCATTACTGTGGTCACAAAGCGCAGAAACCTAAAATCTGTCCGAAATGTCAAAGTACAAATCTCAACACTCGTGGAATTGGCATAGAACAGATAGAAGAAGAAACGCAGAAAATCTTTAAGGAAACTCAAGTAGAAAGAATGGATGTAGACAGTATGCGTAAGAAATTTGCCTACGAAAAACTCTACGAAAAAATAGAATCTGGAGAAGCCGAAATTGTGGTAGGAACACAAATGATTTCTAAAGGTTTGGATTTTGATAATATAGAATTGGTGGCTATTCCTAAAGCAGATGCACTGTTGTATGTTCAGGATTTCAGAGCAGAAGAAAGAGCTTATCAGTTAATTACGCAGGTTTCGGGAAGAGCGGGAAGAAACTCTGGGAAAGGTAAAATTTATATCCAAACTTATAATCCTCATCATCCTCTTTTTGAACTGATTAAAGAAGAAAATTCTACAAAAATTTATGAGCATTTCCTCAAAGAAAGAGAGCAATTTTTGTATCCACCTTTTGTGAAATTGGTTTTAATAGAACTCAAGCACAGAAAAGAAGAAAAATTACAGAGAGCTTCTCAGTTTTTAAGTTCGGTTTTGCAAAAATATTTGCCTTTGCCATGTATTTTAGGGCCAGAAAAAGCACCGATTGGTAAAATAAATCTCTTGTATCAGTATCAGATTTTGCTCAAATTACCAAGAGGCAAAAAGTACCAAGAATACAAGGATTACGTGCTGAAATCTCTCGAAGAATTCGAAGAAATTACTGCTTATAAAAGTATCAAAATAGATACGTTTGTTGATTTTTAACAAATTTTAACAATTCTTGGGACAGTTTTAGCTATACAAGAAGAATAGGAAAAGGCAATAATTTATAAATTTGCCTCGTTAGAATATTGAAAATCTGATTATTATAAAGTCTAAAATGAGAGAATTGAAAAGAATAGCTATAGCTGCAACTGTGCTTGTACAAACCGCAGTTATTGCCCAAACTTCATCAGTTTCTTCTAATATATATACCGAAAAAAGTGGAATAGGAAGTGCTGGAATAGAAAAACCCGTGCTTTCTCCTAAAGAACAGTTAGAAGAAAATATAGAAAAAATGAAAAAAGACCCTCTTTTGCGCAATGCAACTTGGGGTTTTGTAGTCTACGATACCAAAAAAAAAGAAGTCATCACCGGTTATAATGAAGACAAACCTCTGATTCCGGCTTCTACTACCAAATTGCTTTCTACCGATGCTTCTATGTCACTTTTGGGAGGAAGATTCAAATGGATTACCCAATTAGAATACTCTGGAACCATTGACGAAACGGGAACGCTTAACGGAAATCTTTTCGTGATTGGCAGTGGTGATCCTTCTATGGGAACAGGAAAAGCAGGAGCGTGGTCTTATTCTCAAATTATCAGCGATTATTTAGCGAAAATTTCTGAAGCAGGAATTAAAAAAATCAATGGAGATATTGTGGTGCAAACGGCTGTTTTTCAAGATGTAAGATTAGAATTGCCTGAAAAAATAGTTTGGCTAGAGCACAACAATTACTATCTTCCTGTAGGAAATACCAATAACATCAACCCAAAAAACGAGAGAATTGCCGTAAAAGCAAAATCTGTTTTTGACACTTCAAAAAGATATTTTTACGTTTCTCCTTACATGCACAAAATGGCTTTCACCGAAAAATTTGAAGCCAATAATTTAATTACCACAATTCCTGCAGCTCCAGCGTTATTAGCCAATAATCTTAGAGCGAGTTTGATTAAAAATAGAATCCCTATTTCTGGAAAAGTCATCAATAGAGTGACTGACCCAAATCCTGAAGAAAGACAGTTTTTAGCGAAATATTCTTCGCCTACAATGGTGGATATTATTTACTTTACCAACCAAAAAAGTGATAATGCTTTAGCAGAATCTCTGTTGAAAACGGTAGGTTTTTACAAAACAGGAAATGTTTCTCTAGAATCGGGACGAGAAACTATCGTGAGACATTTAGAAGAAAAAAGATATGATTTTGATGGCTTAGTTTTAGCGGATGGAAGTGGTTTGTCGAGAGCAAATAAAGTAAAACCGATTTCTCAGGTGAAGTTTTTAGCAGAGGTAATGAAAGAAAAATATTATGACGATTTTCTTAAATCTTTGCCGATTGCTGGTGAAACAGGAACGCTGAGAAGAATGTTTAAATCGGGTAACAATTACGGTCAAATTTTTGCCAAAACAGGAACACTCAATGGGGTAAAATGTTTGGCAGGTTACATTAAAACTAGAGACGGAAGAATTCTTTCTTTTTCTTTGTTAATCAATGGTTATTTAGGTTCTGTAGACCAAATAAAAGCCAGAATGGAACAATTGCTAGAACCTGTGATAGATTTGTAATATTTCCTCATTTTAATACATAAAACCTTCTTTAGTGAAGGTTTTTTTTTATCTTTATTTTCGGGTTTTTTTGTTCTTTTTGTATATTATGTTTAATTTTTAGTTTAAAATTTTGTATTTATATGATATATTTTTGTATATTGTTAAGGATTTAATAACTAAAATTTTTATTATGAAAAAAACTTTATTTTCTTTAATTACAATTTTGTCATTATGTGTTCTTTCAATTAAGGCACAAACTACAAAAATTTCTTTTGAAACATCCGAAGGGTATTCGGTAGGAAGTCTTAGTGGGCAACAAGGTTGGACAGTATGGGGAGGTTTACCTGTGGCTAATCCACAGGTTGTGAATGCTAATGCAACAGATGGTGTAAATTCCTTTACCATGGGTAGTAATGGTGAAGTAAATCAATCTTGTGGAATTGAGAAAAATATTTCAAGTTTAGTAACTGGGAATGATGTAGAAATCTCATTTGATTACAAGTTTGATAATATTAATGGTTCGGATTATCAAATGGCAGTTTACAATGATAATGTAGATTATTATTACACAGCAGCATTAGGTGTTAGTTATATTGACGGGACATTATCTTATAGAAATGCAACATCATTTGTTAATGGACCAGTTTTGACACCTAACAAATGGTATAATTTTAAAATAAGAATTAAAAAATCAAATAGTACATTAGAATATTTTGTAGACGGCACATCCATATATTCTGGAGCGCTAGGAACTTATAAAAATGTTCATACTATTGATTTTGTTTACGATGATTATGGTACAGGATTTAAAGTTGATAATATTCTTGTCACTAATTTAAGCAATCTCTCTACTGGAGAAATTGCTGAAAAAGGTAATCTTGTAGTTTCACCTAATCCTGTAACAGAAAAATTGAATATTGAAACTGAAGGAAAAATTATTTCTGTTTCAATTTATGATTTTAAAGGAAGTTTAGTGAAAACTATTTCAGGGGCTAACAAAACGGTTGATGTTTCTGATTTAAGCGTTGGAAATTATTTGGTAAAAGTTAAAACTGATAAAGCAGAATTTACAAAAAAAGTAATAAAGAAATAAGATTTTAAAATCATATTGTTTTTAATTTCTTTAAATTAGAAAGTCGTTTCATAATAGTGAAACGGCTTTTTTTATTACATTTGTGAAAATCAAAAAATCTAAAAAATGATTTCAGAAAAATACCTTAAACACTTACAAAACGAACTAGAAAATATCGAAAATGACGGATTGTACAAGCGTGAAAGAATTATTACGTCTCAGCAGTCTGCAGAAATTGTAGCCAATGGAAAATCATTATTGAATTTCTGTGCGAATAATTATTTGGGACTTTCTAACCATCCGGAAGTGATGAAAGCATCTCAGGATATGATTGCTTCTCACGGCTACGGAATGTCATCTGTGCGTTTTATCTGCGGAACTCAGGATATTCATAAAGAATTAGAAGCTAAGATTTCTGAATTTTTAGGAACAGAAGATACGATCTTATATGCAGCTTGTTTTGATGCAAATGGTGGGGTATTTGAACCGCTTTTCACAGAAGAAGATGCTATTATTTCAGACGAGTTGAACCACGCTTCTATTATTGATGGAGTTCGACTTTGTAAAGCAGTGAGATACAGATATAAAAATAATAACATGGAAGATTTAGAAGCACAACTTATTGAAGCTTCTAAACAAAATCACCGTTTCAAAATCATCGTTACAGATGGAGTTTTCTCAATGGACGGAATCGTGGCCGATTTAAAAGGTGTTTGCGATTTAGCAGAGAAATATGATGCGTTGGTAATGGTTGACGATTCTCACGCAACTGGTTTCATTGGTAAAACAGGACGTGGAACTCACGAGGCGAATGAAGTTATGGGAAGAGTAGATATTATCACTTCTACCTTAGGAAAAGCTTTAGGTGGCGCTCTTGGTGGATTTACTTCTGGGAAAAAAGAAATTATCGATATGCTTCGTCAGCGTTCTCGTCCGTATTTATTTTCAAATTCTCTGGCTCCAGGAATTGTAGGAGCAGCTTTGAAAGTTCTAGAAATGCTTTCTAAAGACACTTCACTTCGTGATAAAGTGATGGAAAACGCAGAATATTTCCGTACGGAAATGAAAGCCAAAGGTTTTGATATTCCTGATGGTGATGCTGCGATTGTTCCGGTAATGTTATACGATGCTAAATTAGCCCAAACTTTTGCAGAAAAAATGATGGAAAACGGCGTTTACGTCATTGGTTTCTTCTACCCAGTTGTACCGAAAGGAAAAGCAAGAATTAGAGTTCAGCTTTCTGCGGGGCATACCCACGAACATTTAGATAAAGCCATTGCTGCTTTTACAAAAGTAGGGAAAGAATTAGGCGTTATTTCTTAAAAATTTAGATTCTTTAAGAAAGTTGCGGAGCAACGAACGATACATAAGCATCGGAATTCATTCTGATGTAAAATATAAAAATCAATGAAAGCGGACGAAAGTTCGCTTTTTTGTTTTAAAAAATTCTTTGGCTTTAGCTTAAACTTAAATTTTTTTCTCGCAAATTGTGCAGATTTTGCTGATTATTATAATTTGCTAAATTTGAAAGAGTTTTCAATATTTACCGTTTCTTAGGAACGTAATGTGTGTAGAAAATCAGAAACAATAAAATGCGTTCAGTAAGAACGCTATGTTTTCTATAGTCCGCTTTTTTGTTTTGAAAATTCCTTTGGCTTTAGCCTAAACTTAAATTTTTCTCTCGCAGATTTAACAGATTAAGAAGATTTTATTTTTAATCATCTGTTAAATCTGTTAAATGTGCGAGAGTTTTTACTATTTAAAAAAGAGAAGTTTATCAATAGAATTGGAGTTAAAAAAAATCCGCTTTTTTAGTCTCTTTTATTAGGATTGATGGGCTTTTCTTTGGTGATGACCATTCCGCGAATATAGTTTCGGTCTTGGTAAATCCAAACGCTTAAAAATTGAATATCAGGATTCTTTTCCGTTTTTGTGTTGAAAACATATAATTCCACAGGATCTGTTGTCAATGATGTTTTATGAATATAAGCAGAATTAAAATCTTGCAATTCTATTTTTCCTAAATCGGTTTCGTTTTTTTGACAGATTTCACTTAATTTTTCATCTAAAAACATCTCAAATTTCTTCGCAACATTGAATTTTTCAAAAGAAGTATAGTTCTTATTCTCACATTTATTGAGAAATTCTTGAATAAAATTTTTGGCAATGGTTTGTCTTTCTGTATTGATGTTTTTATCTGAAATTTTTTTGTAAAAACTTTGTGCGGGAAGCAAAGAACTGAAAAATAAGGCAATAATGATGAGGCTTTTCATGGTGTAAGTTTCTCCAAAACTAATATTTTTTAACGAAATAAAATAATATTTGAACATAATTTCCCTATTTTCGCCAACTCATAACTCATACTTCATCACTTATAATTTAATAAAAATGTTCAGCAAAGAAGAAGCTGCTAAAATAAAAAAGGAATTTTGGACTAGTTTCGGGAAGTCGTTTCCGAGAAAATGGATTTTGTATGATACTAAAATCAAAGATTTCGCCTTTAAATTCTATTGTGATAACAGAAAAGCTGAAGTTTCTATAGACATCGAAATGAAAGATGAAATCTTCCGAAATGCTTATTACGAGAAGCTTTGGTCTCTCGAAGGAATTTTAGAAGATGAACTGAAATGCGAGGTATATAAAGACGAATTCTACACCTTAGAAAACGGAAAAGTGATTTCTAGATTTTGGGTAGAAAAACATGGCGTTTCCATCTACAATAAAAACACTTGGCGAGAAATTTTCGAATTTTTTGTCGAAAAAATGACCGCTTTTGAAATGGTGTATTATGAATATGAGGAGTTTATAAAAGATGTGTAAATGTAAAACTGTTAAACGGTAAAGTCGCGAAGTCGTAGAAATGTTAAACTGATAAACAGTAAAATTGTGGAAAAAAAATACAATTTTACGACTTCACAACTTTACAAATAAACGACTTCACAAACCCTCAATAATTATCCGAATTTCTTCTTTCTCAACCAGAAGAAAATCCCACCCAAAAGTCCTAAAATTGCCAAAGGTGTCAATAAATTAAACCATTGCCAATTCGTTTTTTCTTCGTCTATTCTTCTTCTGTCAAGCAAGCGAGATTCTATATTTCTGTTTCTTAATTCAATTAAATTAGAATCATCGAGAAGCCAATCTAAGCAGTTTCTCAAAAATTGTCCGTTTCCATAAAGTTGGTCGGTTAATAAATCTGCTCCTAAAGGTAAGTTTTGACCTTTCATCATTTGATTTCGGCCAACATCACCATCAGAAATAACAATCATTTTATTGTTTCCAGCAACTTCATTTTTGAAATTAGGGAAACCGTTTTTCTCACTTCTATTCGCATAAGCAGAAGTAAATTTACCTTCTAAACTCACCGCAAAAATCTTAGGAGTAGTAGGTTTTTCCATTACAGAAAGACTGTCAAGATTCGCCATTTCTGAGAGTTCTACATAATTAGGAACCGATTTAGCAGTGGTTCTTTCACTCGATTCGTAAAGCACTTGAGTTTTGATATTTTTTCTTCCTAAAGTATCAATAGCAGTTGGAAATTCAAATTTTACAGGATTGATGTTTTTGGTAATCGGATTGTTGTTTTCATTAATTCCCAAAGGAAAATAAGGCCAAATTAAGTTGGTGTATTGAGGATTTCCTGCTACTTCGCCAACTTGCAATCTAATCAAAGCAGATTTTTGGAAATCTTTAATCAAAGGCGCATTGATTCTCACGCCATAATTAAAGAAAAAATCGGTCATATTAATGTCGATAGGATATGCCATGAGTTTTTTCTTAGTCATCAAAGTATCCATTTCTGCATTCACGGCGTCAATCATCCAAATTGTTTTTCCACCGTTCATAATGTATTGGTCTAGGATCACTTTTTCACCATCAGTAAAGGCTTTTCTAGGCTTTGCAATCACCAAAGCATCCATTCTTTCTAAATTCGGAAGATCTTCTAAAGTCAACTCTTTTTTGTTTACAGGAATTACAGGACCAGCATTGTAATTTTCGAGCGTCATGTCCATAAAACTACGAAATTCATCTACTCTTAATTCATCTTGATTCACCAAAACGCCTACGTTTTTCTTTTGGTCTGCTACCAAAGATTTAATGGTAGAAGCGAAGTTAAACTCCAGATTTTCAATGGATTTGGTTAACTGTTCCGCTGCATCTATTCCCATTTGATTGGTAATGAGCGAAATTGAAGTTCCGTAACCTTTATATTTAAGTGCTACGTAAGGAAAAAGCACGATTTGAGAAACTTTCCCATCTTTCATATCTGGCAACATAGAAGGTTGCATTCCCATCGCTTGAAGCGTATCTTGAGACATTTTGGTCGCAATAGGATCGATGAATTTATAATCAATTTTTGGATTGATTTTTCTGAATTCTTCCAAAAGAAACTGCGTTTCGTTCTGCAATTGCTTAAAACTTGCAGGAAAATCACCTTCCAGATAAACTTCTACAGTCAGTGGTTCTTTTACGGATTTCAGTGTTTCTACCGTAGCATCAGAAAGGGTATAACGTTTTTCTTTAGTCAAATCAAAACGATGAGAAAAAACCCCGAAAATCCCTAATAATAGGATGATGGCTGGAATAATATATTTTAAATTTTGTTTCATTTTTTATTTTAAATTTTAAACCACAAAAGAGACAAAAGCTTTTGTTGCTTTTTTTACTTTTGGCTTGCTTTATTTTTCAATCAATTCTTTTGTTGCTTTTGCGGTTAAATAACTATTTCTTTTTCTCCACAAAAACCCTTGCCAAAAACAAACTCAATACAATAACGAACAAGAAGTAAAACACATCTTGGGTATCAATCAAACCTCTTGTAAAAGCGATAAAATGATGATAAAAACCAAGATTTTGAAGCAAATAATCTGCACCTCCCAATAATTTGAAATTGGCCAATTGTTCTATTCCAAAGTATAAGATGAAATTCAAGAAAACGCCCAATAAATAAGCCATAATTTGATTCGTGGAGAGTGAACTTGCCAAAATCCCAACCGCAGAAAATGCAGCAATGAGAAGAATAATCCCAAAATAGCTTCCTAAAGTTGCTCCCAGGTCTAAATTTCCTGCTGGAACGCCTAAAACGTAAACCGAGTAGAGGTAAACCAATGAAGGAAGTAAACATAAAATCCCAACCAAAAATACCGCGAAAAACTTCCCTGAAACGATTTCAGAAATGCTTAATGGTTGAGAAAAAAGCCATTGCAAAGTTCCGTTTTGTTGTTCTTCGGAAAAAGATTTCATGGCTAATGCTGGAATAATGAACAAAAACAACCACGGCGAAAGCGTGAAAAAGCTCTGCAAACTGGCAGTTCCGATTTCTAGAATATTGAAATCATTCTCGAAAAAAAATAAAAATAAGGCAGAAATCAAAGAAAATGCACCGATGATAATCCATGCACTCCAATTCCCGAAATAACTCCAAAGTTCTTTTTTTAGTATAGCAATCATACTTTTATCAATTTTTGATTCGCAAGTCAATTTATTTTATAGTGAATTGCTTTGCGTTAATTTTTTAATTCACTTTTCACAGCGTAGCGAATTTACTATTCACTTTTTTTCTTATTCACCAATTTTACCGTCATCATAATCACAAACACAATAACGAAAAATCCTGTAATTAATTGCCACCAATTTTCAATGGTCAAAGATTTTAAAATTACTGTGAAAACCACTAAAAATAGAAGAAATGTTGCAATTTCATTGGCTTGTCTTAATTTGAGATTGGCGGTTTTTAGTTCACCGTTTTGTAGGTTTTTTATTTCTAATACTATTTTCCAAGACCAATAATGATAGATGAAAAGTCCTATGAGAAAGGCTATTTTCAACTGAAACCAAGACATTTGTAAAAGTGTAGGGTTCATTAAAATTAAAATTGTTCCAAAAATCGTCATCAAAACAAAAGCAGGAACCGTGATAATATTCCATAATCTTCTTGCCATAAATACATATTGCTCACGTAGAATTTCTTTTTTAGGACTTTCGAAAGCATCAGTGTCTTTGTAATACACAAAAATTCTTACGAGATAAAAAATTCCCGCAAAATAACTCACCATAAAGATGATGTGCAGCGCTTTTATGATTAAATAAGTCATGGTAATTTACGATTTACGATTTATGATTTATAATTTTACTAACATCTAACATCTAACATCCAACATCTAACATTCATCATTCAAACTGTATATACACCTTATCACCCACTTTTAAGCCAAAAAGTGAATTGGCGCCATTGTTTTTTGTGCCTTTATAAATGGTGATTTCTAATAAATCTTGACCATTAAAAAGAGCAGAAGCTTTGCCATGATATTCATTTTCTTTTTCCCAATCGGTGACGATGTCTGTGTATTTACGGTTGATGTTTTTCAGTAAAATATTTCGAATGTTAATCTCAAAATTATTGAAATTCACCATTGTTTTATCAAAAATTAATTTGCTGATATTGGTTACGCAATTCCCGAAATTATCAATGTACATCACCTCGCCAATCAGCATTTTCTCAGGTTCATTAAAATAAGGTTTTGCAAAAGTAGTACACTTGTAATGCTTAATTTTTCTGCCGATAAGTTCTGGCAAACCACCTTTGGTCAAATGTGCTGCGACGGGAACGAAAATATCCACACTGGCAAATTTCACTTCGTCGTCAAAACGATTATTGATGGTGATTTCGTAAATGGCTTCTGGTTTTTGGTCAAAAAAAGTGAGGCTCATCAATCCATTGTCAGCAGTAATGAAATAATGCCCATCCATTTTTACCAAAAGATTTTTACGGTCTTTGTGAAAAAAACTGTCCACGGAAACAATGTGCACACTCTCTTTAGGGAAATGCGCATAAGCATTTCTAAGAATATAAGCGGTTTGTATCAAATTATACGCTCCAATTTCATGGGTAATATCAATAATTCTAGCATCGGGATTAAGCTGGAGAATGCTGCCTTTAATGGCTGAAACTCTGTGGTCTAGATTTCCATAATCTGATGTAAGGGTAATTATTGGCATTTTTAATAGTAAAAATTTGAAAAAACAAAGATATTGCTTATTTTTGGTAAGATAAAATTTTTAAAAATATAAACAATTTGTACGAAATCACTTACGAACTCACAGGAATAGACACTAAAACGTTTTATGGTGTTAACAATCAGTATTTTAATTTATTGAAATCTTCTTTTCCTACGCTGAAAATCACAGGGAGAGACAATTTTATTTTTGCAATGGGTAATCAAGAAACGCTAGATGTACTCCAGCAAAAATTAGATGATATTGTGAGTTATATTTCCACCAATAATTCTATTGGACTTAAAGATTTAGAAAACATTCTCAAAATAAAAAGTGAGGAGGAGAAACAATTGGTTTTTGACCAAGATATTATTGTAAAAGGGGTAAATGGTAAAGTCATCAAAGCGAAAACCACCAACCTTAAAAAATTGGTCAAAGAAAGCGAAAAGAAAGACATGGTTTTTGCCATCGGTCCTGCAGGAACAGGGAAAACCTATACCAGTGTAGCATTGGCAGTGAGAGCATTGAGAGATAAAGAAGTCAAAAGAATTATTTTAACCAGACCTGCAGTAGAAGCGGGGGAGAGTTTAGGATTTTTACCTGGCGACTTGAAAGAAAAACTCGATCCTTATTTACAACCGTTGTATGATGCGTTGAGAGATATGATTCCTCACGAAAAATTAGAAGGTTTTATCGAGCGCAAAGTGATAGAAGTGGCTCCATTAGCTTTTATGAGAGGGAGAACTTTAGATGAAGCTTTTGTCATTCTAGATGAAGCGCAGAATACCACACATTCTCAGATGAAAATGTTTCTGACGAGAATGGGAATGAATGCTAAATTCATTATCACTGGAGATCCAAGTCAGGTAGATTTACCGCCAAAACAACATTCTGGGCTAAAAGAAGCGATGAGAATTCTAAAAGGAGTTCATGAAATAGGTTTTGTACATCTTACCGAAGAAGATGTGGTAAGACATCCAGTAGTGAAGAAAATTATCTTGGCTTACAACGCCGAAGAAAAAAGACAAAGAGAAGAATAATACATATTTTCTGAAATAAATATAGATAAAAAAGCGAATTTTAATTCGCTTTTTTTTATTAATTTTTCTAAAAAGTGAAAATAATTCATAAAATTCTTGATGGTTTAGTTTATTTTTTTTAATTTAGTTTCTGTTAATTATATACTAATAGATCATGAAAAAATTATTCTTAGTAGGTGCATTAGCACTTTTTGGAGCGGTAAATGCTCAAACAAAAGATGTATTATCTAAAGGGCATTGGTTAGTAGAAACGAATACTAATTTTGGAGTTTTAAGCCCATCAAATACCTCTATTGGTTTTATGTCTTCTAATGGAACTTCACTTTTTAAAATTGGTGGAGAAGCGGGTTATTTTGTTGCTAATAATTTAGCTTTAAAAGTAGGTTTAGGCTTAACAAGTATGACTGGTGAAGACTTTTATGGAGACAGCGAAACTGTTTCTGCATTCAATTACAAGGTTGGTGTAAAGTATTATATTGCGAGTCAGTTTCCTGTACAAGTAGATTTCAGTGGTATATCTTCTGAAGGTTCAAGTACAAACGCGATTGGTTTTCAAGGAGGATATGCTTGGTTTGTTGCCCCGAATATTTCTATTGAACCAGGGTTAAGATATGATGTGTCTGCCGATGATGGTGGAGATGGAATTTTCTCTGGAAACGTTGGTTTTGCAATTCATTTCTAATAAAAAAATAATAAAAAATCCTGAGAATTTCTCAGGATTTTTTATTTATATATTTTAAAACTATTTTCCGAAAAGGTTGCCGCCCATTCCTGGCATACTTGGCATTCCTTTGCTCATCATCTGCATGAGTTGTTTTCCTTGAGGACCTTGCATCATCTTCATCATTTTGCCCATTTGTTCGAATTGTTTCATCAGTGCATTTACATCTTCTAATTTTCTACCAGCACCTTTAGCAATTCTTTTTTTACGGTTCATATCAATCACAGAAGGTCTTCTTCTTTCTTCTGGAGTCATAGAATAAATAATGGCTTCGATGTGTTTGAAAGCGTCATCATTAATGTCTACATCTTTTATCGCTTTTCCTACACCTGGTAACATTCCCATTAAGTCTTTCATGTTACCCATTTTTTTGATTTGGTTAATCTGCGTTAAGAAATCATCAAAACCAAATTCATTTTTAGCGATTTTTTTATGAAGTTTTTTAGCTTCTTCTTCGTCAAATTGTTCTTGAGCTCTTTCTACTAAGGAAACTACGTCACCCATTCCTAGAATTCTGTCTGCCATTCTTTCTGGGTAGAACAGGTCTAGAGCTTCCATTTTTTCGCCTGTAGAAATAAACTTAATTGGCTTATGAACTACCGAGCGAACTGTAAGCGCAGCACCACCTCTGGTATCACCATCTAATTTGGTCAGAACTACACCGTTATAATCTAAGACGTGGTTAAAGGCAAGAGCTGTATTTACCGCATCTTGTCCCGTCATGGCATCTACTACGAAAAGGGTTTCTGTAGGTTTTACGGCTTGGTGAACGTTTCTGATTTCGTTCATCATGGCTTCATCTATGGCAAGACGACCTGCAGTATCTATAATCACTACATCATGCTTATTGTCTTTAGCAAACTGAATAGCGTTTTGAGAAATTTCTACAGGATTTTTATTTTCGATTTCTTTGTAAATGGTTACGCCTACTTGGTCTGCAAGAACCGTTAATTGGTCTATTGCAGCAGGTCTGTAAACATCACAAGCAACCAATAAAGGGTTTTTGCTTCTTTTTTGTTTTAAATAGTTGGCGAGTTTTCCAGAAAAAGTAGTTTTACCAGAACCTTGTAAACCAGCAATTAAAATAATGGTAGGCTTGTCAGAAAGATTGATGCCTTCCTGAGTAGTACCCATCAATTCTACCAATTCATCATGTACAATCTTGGTCATCAATTGCCCTGGAGTAATAGACGTAAGCACGTTTTGTCCCAGTGCTTTGTCTTGAACTCTTTTGGTAAGGTCTTTGGCTACTTTGTAATTAACATCGGCATCTACTAGAGCACGGCGAATTTCTTTTACCGTCTCTGCTACGTTAATTTCTGTAATTTTTCCGCGGCCTTGAATGTTTTGTAAGGCTTTATCTAGCTTGTCCTGAAGACTATTAAACATAGTGAATGATTTTTTAAGATGTGCAAAAATAAGGAATTTTGTTGACTTGTTTCTCTATGTCTTAAAAGATTTGTAAACCAATAGAATAAAATTTATTGATTTTTACCTTTTGAAAAATCTAAATCAAGAGAAATACGTTTTTTAAAAAGAAAAACAAAAAAAAAGCGACTTCCTAAGAAGTCGCTTTCGTGTATATAGAATACCAAAAAGAGATTACGCCAATTTTACTTGAATAGCGTTTAATCCTTTTTGTCCTTGTGTTACTTGGTACACAACTTTGTCATTTTCTTTAATTGTTCTAGTGCTTAAACCAGAAGAATGTACAAAAATGTCATCTCCTCCGTTGTTGGGAGTAATAAATCCGAAACCTTTTGTTTCGTTGTAAAATTTTACGGTGCCTTCTTGCATAGTAATGGTTTTTAAATAGACATTTTTTACAATGTCTTGGTTAATGGATTAAGAAGCAGTAAACCTAAGTTTCTAGTTTCTTAACGGGTAATAGCGCTTTTGCGCAATGTATGGAGTAAAGAGAAATAGTTTTGAAACAGTATTTCAAAGATGATTTCTCGTTATTTTACCAATTCAATGTTGATTGCCGAAAATCCTTTAGCAGATCTTTCTTTCTCGAAAGATACTTTGTGCCCTTTTTTCAGGATTTCTCTTGCATTATTTTGGTGGAAAAATACATTTTCTTTTGAGCGGTCTTCGGTGATAAAGCCGTAACCTTTTTCGCTTAAGAAAGTGATGATTCCAGACTTTCTAGTTTCTTCTTCAGGAATAGGAGCAGCTCCTAATTGAATATCGTCTAGAGAAACTTCTTGTCTTTTTTCTGGCGGAGTAGTTGTAATTCTTCCGAACTCATCTACATAGGAAAACATATCTTCTAGTTCTTTTCCTTTGTTGTTGTTCGCTTTACGCTCTTCACGGCGCTGTGCTTTTTCTTTTTGTTTTTGAATTTTTTTCTTAAAGTTTTCTTTTTTTGAGAAAGAATCTGCCATAAATAATGTTCTGTTTGTTTTTTAATGAATGATGAAACCAATAAATATTGGTGTATTGCGTGCTATAAGAAATCTGCTAATTTTATAAACAGAGCTCTTATATCATAAGGGTCAGGGGAATTTCGTCCAGGTTATTTTGCCTTGTTTTGCTTTCAGGGTTATGTGCATCTGTGAGGTGTTATTCTAAAAAGGGACGCTGAAAAAGCAAAAACTGAAAAAGAAATAAAAAAATATTCTAAACTGTAACAGATAGCAAAGGCAGTAACCTATTTTATAAATTATTCTACAAAGGTACACTAAATAAATGACGTGACCTAATGATGAATTTTTGGTGGAGGATTTCACCGTGATTAGGGTTGGGGTTGAATCAAGTGGCAGTCAAAGTGCAGTTTTGTTCGGAAAAAGTACCGTTTTTCCGAAGCTGATTCGGACTTGATTCGAACTTGACTCGAAGAAAGGTGGGAAAAAGGAACACATAGTTAACAAATTAATTTGCTGAAGTTAAAATGTAAATTTTATAAAAAAAAAGGTAAAATTTTTTCTTTTTTACGTTTATATAGCATAAAAATAATTTTATGAGTGAACTAATTAATAATCTTAAAAAAGAGTACAAGGAAAGACAAGAAAAACTTATTTATTACTTAATGGCATTAGATGTTTCTTCAATTGGATTTGCATTATATAATGGTAAAAACGATGAATTAAATTATGCTCAGATTTTTGTTTTTATTGCGATATTATGTTGGGCAATAAGTATTTTGAATGCATTTAAATTCATTAAAAAATACCTAAATGCTATATATGATAATATTTCATTTCTTGAAATGGAAAAAGTTAATAACATTGAAATCTGGAAAGAAGAGTTTGAAAAAATAATTAAAGAAAAGTATAAAATTACAGGAACTTTTTTTGAAAATATATGGTTGTATTTTGTTGCTGGATCAATCTCATATTTTTTGTATCATCTATTAAATCTTTATTTAAATAGTGATTAGAATACTTTTTAATTTTCCAAATAATTTCCCCACCAACCTGATCTGCTGTATCTTTGTAGAAAATACTGAAATTGAATCTTAGAAAATTAGCCGATAAACAAAACATCTTTTTATTGTTATTGCTCGTGATGGTAATAGCAGGAAAACTCATTCCTTACCAAGAATCTTACCATCAAATATTTAACCTAGAACAATTCATCGATTGGGGAATTGCGGGAATTTTCCTTTTGTACGGGCTAAAACTCAACTTGAAAGAAGTCCTGAAAGATGTCTCCAATTGGAAGTTGCACCTGTTGGTTCAAGCGGGAACTTTCATTCTTTTTCCTGCATTGGTATTGGTTTTTTATCCAATTTTTAAAGATTCGCCGTACTTGCAAAGTTGGCTTTCCGTATATTTTTTAGCGTGTTTGCCTTCTACGGTTTCTTCATCGGTAGTGATGGTTTCTATAGCCAAAGGAAATGTGACTTCAGCTATTTTTAATGCATCTATTTCTGGGCTTATTGGCATTATAATGACGCCTTTGTTGATGGGGTTTTTCTTAAATGCTCAAGCTGCCGAAAACCATCAAGCAGAGATTATCCAACAATTATTACTCAAAGTTCTTTTGCCGATTATCTTGGGAATTCTGCTCAATCCGATTTTCAAAAATTGGGTAACGAAATACAGTAAAATCATTGCAGAATTTGACCGTCTCATTATTTTACTCATCGTTTACGAAAGCTTTTCTAAAGCATTTATCGAGAATATTTTTTCTACCGTTCCTTCTCTGGTTTTTGTAGTGATTACACTTGCTGCAGTAGCGCTTTTTTTTATCGTATATGAGATTTTAAAACGTATTTCACTTCGATTGGGTTTCAGCAGGGAAGATGTGATTACCACGACTTTTTGTGGCTCCAAAAAATCTTTGGTTCATGGCAGTTTATTCGTGATGATACTAGGGATTCCCGAAGAACAAAAAGTTCTTTTCCTATTACCCATCATGATTTACCACAGTTTCCAATTGTTCTATGTAAGCGCCCTCGCAAACAAAATCGCAAAAAGCAAAATTTAAAACCACCATAACCATTATAACCCTCATAACCATTATAACCACCATAACCTCTATAACTTTATAACATTCCTTAAATTCCCTCATTTTCAAATTTTCAAATTCTCTTATTAACTTTTCTTAAAAAGCTTCTTTCAATGTTAAATCCTCAATCTCCCAAAGATGAGAACTTTAGATATTTTCACTCTTTTACTTTTAATATTTTGGCAAAATAACATTCATTTTTGATTAAAATTTAGTTGACGAATAATTTAAAGAATGTTAAAAGCTTGTTAAAATACTTAACGGTCGCATTAGAATACTTTTGAGCTTAAAAAAAAGTAAAATGCAAAAACGAACACAGCAGATTATTTTATTAGCTGCTCTAGGTCTGGTAAGTGTAACCCATTTACAGGCGCAATCTAAGAAAGCAAAATTAGATTCCGTAAGAAACATAGACGAGGTAGTAGTAACTGCTTTGGGAATCAAAAGACAAGACAAATCCCTAGGCTATGTTGCAGAAAAAGTGTCTTCAGAAGAGTTTGAAAAAACACAGAACAACAACTGGGCACAAGCGTTAGAAGGTAAAGTGGCTGGGCTTAAAATCCAAACAGCAGGTGCAGGTCCTCTAGGAAGCTCTAAAATCACCTTGAGAGGAAGTATTTCCATGAATTTGGATAACAACGAAGCACTCATCGTAGTAGACGGAGTTCCATTGGGCGGAACCAATACAGGAACAGGAAACGCAGCGTATGGAGCGGGTTCTGGAGGAGATTTGCCTGTAGATTACGGGAACAACTTTAACAGTATTAATCCAGATGACATCGAGAATGTAACGATTCTAAAAGGAGCTACCGCTTCTGCATTATATGGTTCTCGAGGGGCAAATGGAGCCATCATGATTACCACAAAATCAGGGAAAAATAAGAATGGAAAAATAAGAGTAACCCTTAATTCTTCTACAAGTTTTGATACGGTTTTGAAATGGCCAGATTGGCAATATGAATACGGTCAAGGAACATTAGCGAAAAATTCAGCAGGTCAGTTTTACTATTCTTATGGCGCTTCAGCTGATGGAGTGAGTACAGGAGGAACCAGTAGTGCATTCGGACCTAAATTTGATGGGCAATATTATTTTCAATATGACCCAACCGTAGAAGGACAAAGTTTAGAAAGACAATTGTGGAGACCTTATAAAGACAATGTTAAAGGTTTTTGGCAAATGGGAACTACCTATTCTAACAGCATCAGTATCGAAAGTTCTAATGATAAAACTTCTTTCCGTACTTCATTGAGCGCCGTAAACAATACATGGATGATGCCGAATACGGGTTTTGACAGATTCAATTATGCTTTGTCTTTTGACCACAAGGTTACTAAAAAATTGAGGGTGGTTTCTAAATTTGCCTACAATTATACCAAGAGTGATAATTTACCTTCTACAGGCTATAACAACCAATCGATTTCTTATTTCATGATTTTCCAAAATCCAAACGTTGATTTGGCTTGGTATGAACCGATTTGGAAGAAAGATAAATATCAGGTAGACCAAATTCACCCTTTCAGTACATTTATAGATAACCCTTATCTTATCGCTTATGAAATGCTGAATGGAGTACACAAAAAATTAATCACAGGAAATATTACCGCTACTTATAATTTCAATAATAACTTTGAAATGATGCTAAGGTCTGGTATTGAAATTACAGATGAAGAAAGAACAACCAAGAGACCTTACAGTTCTGCCAATTACCTACAGGGATACTATCGCGAACAATACATTAAAAATTCTGAGTATAATACTGACTTACTTTTTACGTATAAAAATAATTTTGGGAAATGGGGCGTTTCTGCTTCAGCAGGGGGAAACATCAGAGCAAATGAATATGTGTTAAATGATTATAGAGCCATCGGGCTTAGAGTTCCTGGGATTTATCAGTTAACCAATGCGATTTCTCTAAATACAAGAATTGCTCAACCGAATGATAAAGAAACCAACAGTGTTTACGGTTTAGCGTCATTCAATTATGACAATATTTGGTTTGTAGATTTCACCGCAAGAAACGACTGGAGCAGTACTTTACCAAAAGCCAATCGTTCTTATTTCTATCCTTCGGTTGCTACCTCTTTAATTCTTTCGGATGTTTTGAAAATGAAGTCGAAAAGCTGGAATTATTGGAAGTTGAGAGCTTCGTGGTCTCAAGTAGGGAACGATACCCAACCGTACAAATTACAACAGTTCTATAATACCAGCGATTTTGTAGGTTCGGCAGAAAATATTGCCAATTTCCAGAATCCTAATCTGAAACCTGAAATGAACCAGAACATAGAAGCAGGGATGGATTTCAGCTTCTTCAAAAATAGATTAACGTATAACGTAACCGTTTATCAAAACAGTACCAAAGACCAAATTGTAAACGTACCGTCTCTTATTGAAACAGGATATTCTACACGTACCATCAATGCTGGTGAAGTAAGAAACAGAGGAATAGAAATGACCCTAAATGCATTCCCAGTGAAAAATAAAAATTTCCAATGGAATGTTACCGCAAACTGGTCTATGAATAAAAATAGAATCATGTCTTTACCGGCAGAATTCCAAGGGGAACCATATACCATGGGAAGTGTAGGGGGAGTAGTATTCTTTAATGCAGTAGTTGGAGGTTCTCTAGGAGATATGTACGGATATAAATTACAGTACGCTCCAGATGGTCAAGTGATTTTTGGTAGCGATGGTCTTACTGCCAAATCTACAGAAATAGAATACGTAGGAAATGCCTATGCAAAATGGAGAGGAGGTTTACAAAACGCTTTTAAATACAAAAACTTTTCTTTAAGTTTCTCTTTTGACGGGCAATACGGAGGTAGAGTTTACTCACAGTCTCACCATAAAATGTCTGAGCAGGGAAAACTTACCCATACTTTGGTAGGTAGAGATAATCCAAACGGAACGATTGTAGGAGTTGGAGTAATACAAAACGCTGATGGCTCTTATTCGCCAAATACCAAAGCAGTTACTCTAACTTCTTACTATGCAGATTATTACAGAAGAGCCAATGTGGAAACCAACTCATTTGATGCATCTTATGTTAAACTAAGAGAAGCCAATATCACATTCTATTTCCCTAAACAAATTGTACAGTCGCTGAACATGTCAGACTTAAGTTTATCCTTATTTGGTAGAAACTTATGGATGTGGACGAAATTCCCATTATTTGATCCAGAAGCGGCTACATTGAACGATTCATCAATTACTCCGGGAGTAGAAATAGGGCAACTTCCTACTGCCCGTACTGTAGGAATTCAACTAAATGCTAAATTCTAATCGACAACTATGAAAAATATATGGATAAAAGCAGTTGTGTTCTGCGTAATTTCTCTAGCCGCTACTTCTTGCAGCAGGTCTTTTGAGGAAATCAATACCGATACCAGCAAGATTATAGAACCTACACCTGCCAGTTTGTTGGCGCCGATTCAATACAATATGGCTGCTAATGCCTATTTGAGAGCCAATGATTTCACTTTTGATATCATGCAGATTGCAATAGATTTCCCAGGAGAAGGAAACAATATTTCAAGATATTATGTAACCGAATCTACAGGAAGCTCTTATTGGAATACTTCTTATAAATGGCTGATGCAAGTAAAACAAATGCAAGATTTGGCGGTTCAGCAAAACAATAAAAACTATCAAGCCATTTCGATGGTAATGAACGCTTGGTTATATTCTAACCTTACCGATACTTTTGGAGATATTCCGTTCTCTGAAGGTTCTAGAGTGGAAGATGGCATCACCCAACCGAAATTCGATAAGCAAAAAGACATTTACGTTAAATTATTAGATGATTTAAAAACTGCCAATGGTCTTTTTGTAACCAATACTACTTTAGCTGGACAAGATTTATTCTACAATGCGAATAATGATGTCAATGGAATCATGTATTGGAAAAAATTCTGTAACACGTTATCTCTAAGATTATTAACCAGAATTTTAAAGAAAAATGGGGAAATAGATGTCTATGCTAGAATCCAAGAAATAGTAAACAATCCTACCGTTTACCCCATCTTTCAGAGCAATGCTGAAAGTGCCTTGATGAACGTTACAGGCGTAGCGCCTATGCTTCCGCCATTAGCAAGACCTCAAGATTTTACTTCTTATAGAGCGGTAGGGGAGTTTTTTGTGAATACGCTGAATGACAACAAAGACCCGAGAATGGCGCAGTTTTTCACGCAAGCCAAAAACTTAAGCAATAACCAAAATATAGGGTACAAAGGTGCTCCAGTTGCTTACATGAATGGAACTACGTTCACTTATCAGCCTTCAAACTTTAACCAGAATTTAGCTAAAGCTCCGCTTAAAGTCTTGATTTTACCTTATGCAGAGTTGCAGTTCATTCTTTCGGAATTAGCATTCAAAGGAATTATCACAGGAAATGCTCAAACGTATTATGAAAACGGAGTAAAAGCAGCCATTGAACAATGGGGAGCTGTAGTTCCAGCCAATTATTTTGCAAATCCTAAAGTGGCTTATGATGGTACTTTAGAAAGAATTATGTTGCAAAAATATGTAGCGCTATTCTTTGTAGACCAGCAACAGTGGTTTGAGCATAAGAGAACAGGTTACCCAATATTACCCAACAATGGAGGATTATTAAATGACGGTAAAATGCCACAGAGATTATTATATCCTACGCAACCAAAAATTTTGAACAGTGCCAATTATAACGCAGCAGTTCAATCTTTAGGAGGAGATAATATCAACGTTAAAGATTGGTGGAATCAATAAAAAAATAAAAAAAGAATACATTTTTTACAAGCGATGATTAGCTTTGTAAAAGATTTGTAACGATATTCAATATGAAAAAATTAATTCTTTTGGCCACTTTAGTAGGCGCTAATTTTTACCACGCACAGACTCAAGTGATTGCGCACAGAGGTTTCTGGAAAACCAATCCTACAACTGCTGAAAATTCTATTGCAGCGCTTAAAAATGCTCAACAATTGAAAGTGTACGGCAGTGAGTTCGATGTGAGAATGACCAAAGATGGCGTTCTGGTTATCAATCATGATGAACACATCAATGGGGTGGAAATTGCAGCTATGGATTTTAAAAGTTTGAAGAAACAGAAACTCTCAAACGGCGAAAATCTATCTACTTTAGAGAAGTATTTGAAGCAAGGCAAAAAATCTGAGGTAAAGCTTATCCTTGAGATTAAACCCGCCAAAACTCCAGAATTGGAAACCGAAATGGTGGAAAAAACGCTGGCAATGGTAGAAAAATTTCACTTGCAAAATCAGACGGAGTACATCTCGTTTAGTCTGCATATTGCCAAAGAATTAAAAAAGCAAAATCCTAAAGCTTTGGTGCAATATCTCGCAGGTGATCTTTCGCCACAAGAGATTAAAAATTTAGGAATTGATGGCGTAGATTATCATTATAATGTATTCTTAGAAAAACACCAAGATTGGATAGAACAAGCCAAAAATTTGGGTGTTATCACGAATGTGTGGACGGTAAATGACCCAGAAATCTATAAAAAATTGTATGATGCTGGTGTACAATTCGTAACCACCAATACACCAGATGTATTTTTAAATATCAATAAATCCAGAGAATAGCTTCATAACCATTGAATATACTCTCATAAAATTACAAATCAACAAATGAAACAATCATTTTTAATGCTTTTCTTGTGCGCTGCATTTTCTTTTGCACAGCAACAAGCAACAGGATATGTCTTCGAAGACGCCAACAAAAACGGAATCAAAGACCGTAAAGAAAAAGGAATTGCCAACGTTTCTGTTTCCAATGGAGTAGAAGTGGTAAAAACAGACGAAACAGGAAAATATATTTTGCCTGTAGAAAATGACAATATTATTTTCGTTATCAAACCAGCCAATTATGCTACGCCGAAAAGCAATACGCAATTGCCCCAATTCTATTATATTCATAAGCCTGAAGGTTCGCCAAAAGACATGAAATATGCTGGCGTAAAACCAACGGGAAAATTACCAAAAGAAATCAACTTTCCACTCTATGCACAAAAGGAAAACACACAGTTCAAAGTATTGGTGTTTGGTGATCCTCAACCGTATGATGAAAAAGAAATTGATTATTTCAGGAGAGGAATTATCAATGAAGTCAAAAACAATAAGAAAGACGCTGTTTTTGGCATCAGTTTAGGAGATTTGGTTGGAGATGATTTGAGTTTACATCCGCTATACATTGATGCGGTTAAAGAAGTCGGTTTGCCTTGGTACAATGTGATGGGGAACCACGATATGAACTACGAAGCGAAAGAGGATAAACTGTCAGACGAAACTTTCGAAGCAAATTTCGGACCGAACAATTACGCTTTCAATTACGGAAATGTACATTTCATTGTTTTGGATGATATTTTGTATCCAGACCCAAGAGATGGAAAAAGTTACTGGGGTGGTTTCAGAAAAGACCAGTTGGATTTTGTAGAAAACGACTTAAAAAATGTAAATCCTAATCAGTTGGTCGTGTTTTCATTCCATATTCAGTTGACGCCAGAAAATGACGGAGATAAACACTTTAGAATGGAAGACAGAAAAAGATTGTTTGAGATTTTAAAGCCTTTCCAAAATGTATTGATGATGTCTGCACATACACACAAGCAAACCCAATTGTTCTACGGAAAAAAAGAAGGTTGGGAAGGCATCAAACCGATTCATGAGTTCAATGCAGGAACCACTTCTGGAGATTGGTATTCTGGAACGGTAGATGAATTAGGCGTACCAAAATCGGTGATGAGAGACGGAACAGAAAGAGGATATTCTTTTGTGGGTTTCAATGACAATCAGTACGAAATCACGTATAAAGTAGCAGGAAAACCAGAAGATTATCAAATCAATCTTTGGGTACCGAAAGTGATTCCTTTCAAAACTAAAAATGCAGCAAGGATTGTAGCCAATTTCTTTATGGGAAGCAAACATGATAAGGTGGAATACAGAATAGATAATGGTGAATGGAAAGAAATGGATTATACCGAATCGATAGACCCAGATTACACCAATGATGTATTGAAATGGGATACTACACAAGAACTGTTCACAGGAAGAAGACCTAGCAATCCAGAAGCTTCTAAACACATTTGGACGGCTCCTTTTTCTAGAAAATTAGAATTGGGAACCCACGAAGTAGAAGTAAGAGCCAAAGACCGTTACGGAAAAACGTACACCACAAAATCTACTTTTGAAGTGAAAAGCTCAACATTGATTCCATAAATGCTAAAAAACATTGTAAAAAGAAAAGCCAACGATAAGTTGGCTTTTTTTATGTGTTTAAATGAGAGATGTGGAATTTTTATTGCTGTTGTTCGTTCGGCATTATTATTAAATAATTTTACCAATAAATTCAATAATTTTTGGAATGTTATCATAAAGCCCTTTCGCTACCATCGATGAAGTTACATTACCAACCCATTTTAATACTTTGCTTTTTAATGAATTTTTATCACCACTATTTTCCTGAATAATTTCATTTAATTCATTTATTTCTGCATCTTCAATACAATAACTTTTTAACTCTTCTTTGTTTTCTTTTGAAAGTTGTTTGTCGGATATAACTAATTTTGAAATTTCTGAATCTGTCATTTCAGTGTCAAATATTCCAACGTTTCCGCTTTCGGGATTTGAAGATGAAATTTTAGTTTCAGTTATTGAGGAGTTATTCATTTTAAGACCTGATATACCAACAGTTTTTCTATCATTGTTGTCTTTTTTTTGTTTGCTTATAAATGTTGATTGTTAAATATTAATTTATAATTTAAGAAAAGGTTCTTGGTTAAGACGTGTCTCTAATGCTGACAAATAACAGTTCTGCGGATTTGCGAAGTACCGAGAAGGAGGTTTACTTCCGTTCTAGGGATTTTACAAATTTAAGAACGATTTCTAATAGTAGCTACATTTTTGTTCATAATATTTCTTACAAACTTTTGAAAAATAAATTTTTTGAAAAAACTCATTTGTTGTTGATGTTTTGCATAAAAATCGTCGGGAGTATCAAAAATTCCAAGGTCCTGATTAATGCCTTTGTCTTGAATGTAAGTATGGTTAAGATTCCACTCTATAGGTGGGTTTTTTAAATCATCTGTATAAGCTCCATAACCGCAAAATGAAGTTGTACAATCTTGATTTTTTTGTTGGAGCTGGCTTAAATAAGCCTTGTCTAGAATAACACCTTCCATAGAGTACCATTTCTCCTCAACAAAGACTTCTACCCAACTATGCAAAATATTTTTGGGAGAAAGTAAATACCAGACACCAGTGATAGCACCTTTTTGTAGAGCTTTGTCTATGGTGAACCCATGAATGCGATTAGGAATACCCACTGCCCGCAAAAGCGCCATAAGTAAAGTAGCCTTGGTGTTGCATTGTCCATATCCATCTTGTAATACTTGCGTGGCAGAGATGTCATCAGATATATTGTAACCAAACTGTATGTCATCTCTTACAAAGTTATAAATTGTTTTTACCCTTTCTACAGGAGGTAAAGCCAACCAATTTTTACTTTTGATGAATGATTGAATTGAAGGTGAGGAATAATTTAGAATAGAAGTTTCTTTTAAATAAGCTTTCATAATAAGAGGTGTTTAAGAGATTTAATCATTTGAATATTTTACCATGTAATCATTTACACTGCAAAATTCAGAATCCTCAAAGTCTTAAAATTGTATAAACTGGCTATTTTTTAGAAACAAAAAATTTAGGTGAAAAGCCAAAGGTTTCTTTGAAAGTTCTGGTATAATGGGAACTGTCTGTAAAACCAAACGCATGAGCTGTATGGGTGATAGAATGGTGAGCCAAAAATGGTAAAGATTTGATGGTCTTATTCCACAGTTGATATCTTCTAAAATTAAGTTGAGTTTTTTCTTTGAATAAATGTAAAAAACGAGGAGGAGAGAGATGACAAAACGCTGCTGCCGCTTCCAAACTTAGTATTTCATCAAAGTGATGTTCCAGTAAAGAAAGCGTTTTTATGATCCTATCATCTTGAACATGGTTTTCATTTTCGCAAAGACAGGAGTATTCTCGGAGAATATCTGAAATAGATTGTGCTATTTCTTCTTGAGGAAGATCGGTAGTGTACTGTTTTAATAAATTTTGAAAGAGAAGCGTAATGGGATCTGGCAAAATAGAAAATTCTGATCTATCAAGAATCAAAAATAATTGGTGTCCAATACTGCTGAGAGGATTTATCAGTAAAGTTATTTGTAGACCTTCACATTGCAATTGGTGCTCTACTTTTGAATTGATGAGAAAAGCCTGACCCAAAATTTCATCCTTTCCTTTTACTTGAAGTCGCAATGAAGAATGAAAAGAAACACTCACCTGCAATGCATAATGCTTGTGAGTGATATTTTCTTGTAATGAACCAATAAAAAATCCAAAATTTTGACCAAAGTAAAACATAAAGACTTGGAGAAAAAGTTAATATCTCATTCATTAACAGTAAACAAAGCGTTTTTCTTCTTAATGAAATCAAAATTATTGTGAAATAAAATCCAAAGAAACAAAATTTATTCTACATGAAAAAGATAGTGTATCCTTAAGCTTCATTATGCTGTACAATACCATGAGGAGGTTATTTTAATTTTTTCCCGAGGTGTTCTATCTTTTCAAGCCATTTTTTTCGAACGTTAAAATCTGAAGTTTTTACAATTCCTAAGTAAGTAACCTTTACTGGAGATATTCCACAGAATTCTAAAGTAGATTTTTTTAATTGATTCACACTGGGTCTACCATAAACCAAACGATAGTACCAACTAGGTTGATCCAAGGTTGTGATAATATGAGCCGTTTTGCCTTTCAGTAATTTGTCCCACTGGATAGAATTTTCTCGATATTGAAAAGCCATACCTGGCAAAAATAGACGGTCTATAAATCCTTTCATAATGGCAGGTAAACCACCCCACCATACTGGATGTACCCAAACCAGATGTTCTGCCCATTGTATGGCTTCCCAAGCTGCGATAAGATCTGGTTCTAATGGCGTTCTTTTTTGATAACCAAATTCTAAATTTGGATTAAATTTTAATTCTGAAACTACAAGATGTTTTACCTCAGCCCCAACCGAACGTGCCCCATTTTCATAAGCAGTGGCAACTCCGAAATTAAATGAACCTTCATTAGGATGCCCATTAATAATCAATACTTTTTTTCCCATTTTTTGCTTGATATAAATTGAAAGGCAAAATTAAGAGTACGGCGATTACTTTTGTAGGACATTTGTCTAAAAAGTAATTTCTTTTCTAATTCTGCTTAAATGTCTTTGGGTAATGCCTAAATATGATGCCAAGTATTGCAATGGAATTTGCTGAATATATTCGGGATGATTGGTAAGTAAATCCATATATTTTTCTTTAGCACTTGTTTTTTGGAGTTGAAAAATTCTTTTTTCAAGTGCGATATATTGCTCTTCTGCAATCGTTTTTAGGAATTTGGTCCAATGATGACTTTGGGCTTCTAATTCCAAAATGAGGTTCTTAGGAAAAACCAAAAGTTCTACAGGAGTAATCGCTTGTATGTTTTCTTGAGTTGCTTCTCCAGTAATAAAGGAAGAATAAGCAGTGATAACATGCTGAGGAAAATGAATGCAATACGTAACTTCTTCTCCACTGGGTGTGGTGTAAAAAGAACGTAAGGAACCGCTGACGATAAATCCTACTTCTTTACAAATTTCATTTTCTTTCATGAAAAAATCCAATTTGTTTAAACTCCTTTTGACTGAAAGCTCTTCAATTTGGTTAATTTCTTCTTCATTAAATAGATGATATGAATTAAAATAAGTTCGGATCATGAGATTCTGGTTTATAATGGAAAAGCAAAAATATTCTTAAAAAGTATTTTACAAAACGAAATGAATAAAAAATTGCTTTCTAAAATTTTTTAATTTTCTAAACAAAAAATAAATATTCATTAATTCTATAAAACAATCCATAACTCATAACCCATAATTCATAACTCATAACTCATAATTCATAACTCATAACTCATAACTCATAATTCATAACTCATAATTCATAATTCATAACCCATAACTTCATCACCTACACACCAAAAAAATTGATAAAATCTATCTACTTTAGTTCGTTTAGTTCTGAACTAATTGGTAAATTAGCGCCTCAATTCATTTCTAAATGAAAAATAGCCTACAAATAGAGCCTCAAGTATATCAAGAATTAGTAGATTTCTATGGTCAACTCTTTGATATGCCACCACTTTCTGCAAAAATTTACGCTTACCTTGCTTTCGACTTCGAAAGAAAAGGATTATGCTTTGATGAATTGGTAGAAACTTTCTGTGCGAGCAAAAGTTCAATCTCTGCTAGCATTAATTTTTTGCTCAATGCAGAACTCATTAAATCACTCAATAAAATCGATGAAAGAAAGCGGTATTTCCTCATTAATGAAGGATTTATCAACATCAGATTCGAAGAAATTGTAACGCGAATGAAACGAGAGATAAAAATTTTAGACCAATTAAGTGAGTTTAGAAGAACTCGCGTAGACAATGTTGAGTATGACAAACGTTATATATTGTACAAATCACTGTTAGAAAAAAACATTGCCAATATTCAGGAAACATTAGACAAATTATAAATTATGAAAAAATTGAATCATATGAAAAATATTTTTTTGCTCCTCATCTTATCACTACTGTCAGTCATTTCTTGTAAAAAACAAGAAGAGAAAAAAGACGGTCCAAAACCTTATCCCGTAATCAGTGTAGAAACCAGAAACGTAACAGGATATGATGTCTATCCTGCTGCGATAAAAGGAGTGGTAAATAATGATGTTCGTGCAAAAATTCAAGGATATATTACTCAGGTTTTAGTAGATGAAGGTCAATATGTAACCGCTGGTCAACCGCTCTTCAGACTAGAAACCAACATGCTAAGCGAAAATGCAGATGCAGCTAAATCTGGAATTACTGCGGCACAAGCCAATGTTTCTGCGGCGAGAGCAGCCGTAAATGCTGCGCAAGTAGAAGTAAATAAATTAAAACCTCTCGTTGAAAAAAATATCATCAGCAATGTACAATTGCAGACGGCTTTAGCAAATTTAGCTAGAGCACAAGCACAATTGTCACAAGCAGTGGCTTCTCAGCAACAAGCATCTGCCAATTATAAATCAGTACAGGCGAATATCAATTATTCCATCATCAGAGCACCTATTTCAGGAATTGTAGGAAAACTACCACTGAAAGTTGGAAGTTTAGTTGGCCCTTCGGATGCTACACCATTGACTACCATTTCAGATACCCGTTCTGTATATGCATATTTCTCAATGAATGAAAAAGAATATTTAGATTTCTTAGAAAAATCTTACGGAGCTACTGTTCCTGAGAAAATCAAAAATCTTCCCAACGTAGAACTGGAATTAGCCAACGGAAGTCTGTATCCAGAAAAAGGAAGAATAGAAGTGGTAACAGGTCAGATTGACCCAGCTACAGGAACCATTCAGTTCAGAGTAGGTTTTCCTAATCCTTCTAAATTGCTCACCAACGGAAACAGTGGAGCCATCAGATTTCCTAAATTCTATGACAATACTTTAGTGGTTCCAGAAAGTGCTACCTATGAACAGCAAGGCATGGTCTATCTTTTCAAAGTAGAAAAAGATACCGCTAAAAATACAGTGATTGAAGTTCAGGACAGAATTAATAACATGGTCATCATTAAATCTGGTGTAAACAAAGGTGACAAAGTAGTGGCAGCAGGAATTGGCGGACTAAAACCAGGAACGGCAATTATTCCAAAACCTGCAAAATTTGATAGCATTGTACAATCTATAAAACCGCTTTTCTAATGATAAAGAATTTCATCAACAGACCGGTTTTATCAACCGTAATTTCTATTCTCATCGTTATTTTAGGGGTGCTGGGATTGATGGCTTTACCCGTGACTCAATATCCAGATATCGCACCTCCTACAGTAAGCGTATCGGCAAATTATACAGGAGCCAATGCAGAAACGGTGATGAAAAGTGTAGTAGTGCCTTTAGAAGAACAAATCAACGGGGTAGAAGGAATGAGCTACATCACTTCTTCTGCAGGAAATGATGGTTCGGCGAATATTCAGATATTTTTTAAACAAGGAGTAAACCCAGATATTGCTGCAGTAAACGTGCAGAATAGAGTAGCCAGAGCTACACCACTTTTGCCAAGTGAAGTAACGCGTTCTGGAGTGGTAACACAAAAACAACAGACCAGTGCGCTGATGTACCTCTCTTTTTACTCAGAAAATAAAAAAATAGATGATGTTTATCTTCAGAATTATTTGAATATCAATGTTATTCCAAACATCAAAAGGATTAATGGAGTAGGTGATGCCAACGTAATGGGTGGGAAAAATTATTCCATGAGAATTTGGCTAGACCCCAATAAACTAGCAGCATATGGACTGAATCCTACAGATGTTACCGCTGCAATAAACGAACAGAGTAGAGAAGCGGCAGCAGGTTCTATCGGACAAAACAGTGGAAGTTCTTTTGAATACATCATCAAATACGTTGGGAAATACAACAGCAAAGAACAGTATGATAACATCATCATTAAATCTTTAGGAAACGGACAAAACCTAATGCTGAAAGATGTGGCTAAAGTAGAATTGGCCGCACAATCTTATACAGGAAGAGGAGAAAACGGAAATTCTCCAGCCATAAGTATGGGGATTTTCCAAACGCCGGGTTCTAATGCACAAGACATCATCAATGATATCAAAGCTTACCTAAAAACAGCCGAAAGCGACTTCCCAGAAGGAATTCACTACACCGTAAACTTTGACACCAATGAATTTCTGGATGCCTCTATCGAAAAAGTAGTCCATACTTTAATTGAAGCGTTTATCTTGGTATTCATCGTAGTATTTATTTTCTTGCAAGATTTCCGTTCTACATTGATTCCGGCAATTGCAGTTCCCGTATCGATTATAGGGGCGTTTTTCTTCCTGAATTTTCTAGGATATTCCTTGAATTTATTGACGCTTTTTGCCTTGGTATTAGCGATTGGTATTGTGGTAGATGATGCCATCGTAGTAGTAGAAGCAGTACACGCCAAAATGGAACACGGCATCAGCGATGCCAAAAAAGCAACCGTAGAAGCCATGCACGAAATTACAGGGGCAATTATCTCGATTACTTTGGTAATGGCTGCCGTTTTCATTCCCGTGACTTTTATTGAAGGACCTACCGGTGTATTCTATAAACAGTTCGGGATTACCTTAATCGTGGCGATTTTAATCTCAGCAATCAACGCATTAACATTGAGTCCAGTGTTGTGTTCTTTATTTTTGAAGCCTCAACATCACGATAAAGAATACGAAGAAAAAACCACCATGGGAAAATTCTTCCACAGATTTAATGCAGGCTTCAAAGCATCTACAGACCGTTATGGGAGAGCTTTTGTATATCTTATCAGACACAAGAAAGTGACCGTTATTATTTTTGCCATTACCATGGGAATTTTATGGTGGGCAAATGCTTCCATGAAAAAAGGTTTCGTTCCGAATGAAGACCGTGGAATCATCTTTACAGATGTTCAACTTCCTGCAGGAGCTTCCATGGAAAGAACGTATAATGCTTTGAAAGCGATTCAACAAAAAGCCTTACAAATTCCAGGAGTGAAAAACGTAACCATTTCTACAGGAAGAGGTTTCTTATCAGGAAACGGAAGCAATAATGGTTTGGCGTTCATCAGACTAAAACCTTTTGAAGAAAGAACCAGTGACGACGAAAAAATAGAAAACATTACCAAAAAACTCTTCGGAATGGCAGCTACGGTTCCAGATGCGAAAGTAGTGTTCTTCCAGCCGCCTTCTGTTCCAGGTTTTGGGAGTAGTGCAGGTTTTGAAGCGGTTTTACTGGATAAATCGGGTGGTGATTATGCTGATTTAGACAAAGTAACGCAAGAATTCATTGGAAAATTAATAGAAAGACCCGAAATTGAATTTGCGCAGACTTCTTTTAATACCAAGTATCCTCAATATCAAATGTCGATTAATGTTCCCGTTGCAGAGCAATCTGGCGTTTCGGTGACGGATATTTTAAATACCATGCAAGGTTACATCGGTGGAATTTATGCAGCAGATTTTACCAAATATGGAAAACAGTTTAGAGTAATGGTGCAAGCGTTACCAGATGCTAGAAAATCTCCTGAAAGTTTAAATGCCTTATACGTAAAAACCAAATCTGGAGTAATGGCGCCGATTTCTCAGTTTGTAACCTTAGAAAAAACCTATGGGCCGCAATCAGTAAGCCGTTACAACTTATTCACTTCCGTGAAAATTACAGGGTCTAATGCACCGGGTTACAGTACTGGAGACGCAATTAGAGCAGTACAAGAAGTGGCAGAAGGTGGACTCAACCAAAACTACGAAGTAGAATTTACAGGTTTGTCAAGAGAAGAATTAGCTTCTGGCTCTCAAACGTTGTTGATATTCCTCTTAAGTTTGGTATTTGTATATTTTATTTTAGCAGCGCAATATGAAAGTTATATCTTACCGCTAATTGTGATTATTTCCCTTCCATTAGGAGTAATGGGAGCGTTTTTAGGTCAAAAATTAGCAGGCTTAGAAAACAACATTTACTTCCAGATTGCCTTAATCATGTTGGTAGGTTTATTGGCTAAAAATGCCATTCTAATTGTAGAATTTGCCGTTCAAAGACGTCACCACGGCGAAACCTTAGTCATGTCTGCCATCAATGCAGCTAAAGCGAGATTAAGACCGATTTTAATGACTTCTTTTGCGTTTATTTTTGGTTTATTGCCTCTGATTTTCGCAACAGGAATAGGTGCGGTAGGAAACCGTTCGATTGCAACGGGTGCTGCAGTAGGTTTATTGATAGGTACATTTTTAGGATTGGTGGTAATTCCTGTATTATTCGTGATTTTCCAATATTTACAAGAAAAAATCACGCCGCCTAAAAAATTGGAAATAAATCTGTCTGAATAATTTAAAAACGAAGTTTATGAAAATAACAATCCATAAAATCATTCTTATATTTTTCGTAAGTTTTTTGGTGGTGTCTTGTCACACAAGACAGAATTACCAAAGAGCTAACGATGTGGTAGACGAAAAGCTTTTCAGAACAGATGCCTTGCCAAAAGACAGTCTAAGCATGGCAAATCTCTCTTGGAAAGAAATTTTTACCGATGCTGTTTTGCAAAAACACATCGCCAAAGCTTTAGAGAATAATCTAGACATCAGAATCGCTTTGCAAAATATTGCGAGTGCAGAAGCCTATCTAAAACAGTCAAAAGCAGCGTATCAACCTACCATTTCTGTGGGACCTGATTATTCTTTTAATACTTCTTCGCTCAATACACAGTTCGGACAAATTGTGGGAGAAAGAAGATACATCAATCAATTTGATATTACTGCAAATCTTGGTTGGGAACTCGACCTTTGGGGAAAACTAAAAGGGCAAGAAAAAGCGCAATATGCAGCATATCTGAGTTCTGTTGCAGCGCATCAAAATGTAAAAAGCAATTTGGTGGCTTCTATTGCCACGGCGTATTATCAACTGTTGACTTTTGATGAACAGAAGAAAATTTTCAGAAATACCATAGAAATTCGCAAAAAGAATTTAGAAACCACCAAAGCATTAAAAGAAGCAGGAATTGTTTCGGAAGTAGCGGTTCAACAAAGCGAAGCATTGGTGTATAACGCCGAAGCTTCTTTAGTGACTTTAGACGTTCAGATTCAGATGTTAGAAAATACCATTTCTTTATTAATGGGTGAAACTTCTCACGAAATCGAAAGAACAGCACTCAGCACTCAGAATTTTTCGCTCAATACGGATTTAGGTTATCCAAGTGCTCTTTTAGCGAATCGTGCTGATGTGAAACAGGCAGAATTTAACCTCATCAATGCTTTTGAACTCACCAATGCTGCAAAAGCACAATTTTACCCTAGTCTTAAAATTACAGGAAGTACTGGAGTACAATCTGTAGATATTGACAAGTTATTTAGTGCCAATTCTGTTTTTGCCAATGTTTTGGTAGGTTTGGCTCAACCGATTTTGAACAAAAGACAAATCAGAACCAATTACGAAGTAAGTTTGGCCAATCAGGAAAGAGCTTATCTGAATTTCAGGAAAACCATTCTGAATGCGGGAAATGAAGTTTCAGATGCGTTAAAAATGTACAATGCGCAAGACCAATTCATCGCTTTTAAGAAAAAAGAATTATCAGCGTATGATAAATCCGTAGAGTTTTCTCAGGAACTGGTGAATTACGGAATGGCAAATTATTTAGAAGTGTTGAATGCCAACGTAAATAAATTGAATGCCGAAATTAATATTGCCAATGCTCAATATACCAAATTACAAGCAGGAGTAGAATTATACCGTGCGTTAGGTGGCGGTTGGAGATAGAAAATGTTTTAAAATTTTGTTAAAAAGGCGTTCAATTTTAAGAATTGAGCGCTTTTTTATCTTAAAATAAGACCGTAACGGTCTTTTTAAAATTATTGAGTAAAGGTCATTTATATTTTGTAAATTGCAGAAAGTTAAAATGGTTTGAGATGAGTTTTATTATAGATCAAGAATTTAGTTTTAACACAAATGCTGAGTTAAAAAAATACAAAAAAGACGACCTTATTCACAGTGAAGGAAGTCATTCGCATTCGTTTTATTATTTGGTAAAAGGAGAACTTTCTGTCTTTCATTTTACCGAAGAAGGAAAAGAATTTTTGCAACACAAAGTGTTTGACCAAAGTTTTTTCGGGGAACCAGCTGTTCTGTTAGGGAGGCCTTTTCCGGGGAATGTAGTGGTGACTTCAGAATGTGCAGAAATTTACAAAATCAACAAAGATAATTTCCTCAATTATCTGAAACAAAAACCAGATTTACTCATAGAATTTACCAAGTCTATTGCCGAAAAATCCATCAGCAAAAGTAATTCTATTAAAAATATTGTGTTTCTGAATCCTGAGAACAGAATTTTCAGCCAACTCTGCGATTATAAAAAGCAAAAAAGCTGTGGCGAAGAAAAAATTCTAATAGACATTACCCGAAAAGAACTTTCGAATATGACGGGACTCAGAACCGAAACCATCATTAGAACCGTAAAAAAAATGGAAAGAGATGGCAAGTTAGAAATTAGAAATGGTAAAATTTATTTCTAGTCGCTGTGATTACAGTCATAGAATTAGCGTTTTAATTTCTCTAATTTTAGGGCATGAAAAATCAAGCATTCTTACTTAAGTTTTCTGTTTTCAGTTTTGTAATCGTTGCGATTTTAGGCGTATTGATGCGCTATAAAATTGCCTTTTCTTTGCCTTTTGTAGAACAAAAACATCTGCAAGAAGCGCATTCTCATTTTGCTTTTTACGGCTACATCACTTCGTGTATTTACATTTTAGTAGCGCAATATCTAAGCAAAACCGTAGAAGGAATTCACTTGAAAAAATACCAAATATTAATTGGGGTTAATTTTTTCGCTTCTTACGGAATTCTGTTGAGTTTTCTCTATGCAGGATATTTTTGGCTGTCCATCATTTTTTCCACCATCGCTTTGCTGAATAGTTTTGTGTACTATTTTTTCTTGTACAGAGACCTTAAAAACCATCGGGAAAATTCCAAAATTTGGTTTTTAGCAGCTTTTTTCTTTGCCGTATTGTCATCATTAGGCGTTTTTACATTGAGTTATATGATGGCGACTAAAAATTTGGTACAGGAATTATATTTAGCGTCTACCTATTTTTATCTGCATTTTCAGTACAACGGATTTTTTATTTTTTCATGTTTAGGATTGCTCTTTTATCACCTCAAAGAAAAAGGAATTTTAATCAGTTCAACAGAAAACAAAATGATATTTTGGTTGTTGTTCATTGGCTGTTTCATTGGCTTCGGTTTATCGGTTTTATGGTTGAAACTGCCTGTTTTCATCTATTTGGTAATCGTTTTGGCAACACTTGTTCAAACTCATGGCGCTTTTGTGTTTTTTAAATGGATAAAAAATCAATGGCCAAAGATAAAAACCACTACCAATGCTTTACAGAGATTTGTTTTCATCTATGTAGGCTTTGCTTTTGCGGTGAAAATATTCTTGCAGTTGGGTTCAGTAATTCCTGCGGTTTCTCAATTTGCGTTCGGTTTTAGAAACGTGGTCATTGCTTATTTACACTTGATTTTATTGATGTGCGTTGCGACTTTTTTATTGAGTCAAGTGATTCAAAATTTTAAAACAAGCCCAAGATTAAATGCTGGATTAAAATATTTTCTGTTGAGCGTTTTTCTGAATGAATTTTTATTGGGATTAATGGGCATTTTCTCGATAAAATATGTGGCGATTCCTTTTGCCAATGAATTTTTATTCGGAATTTCTGTACTCATTTTAATTTCCATACTAATCATTTTCAACACCTTAAAGGAAAAAAACAATTAAATCCCTTACTTTTTTATAAATCCAAAAAAGGTTTACTGAATTTCAGTAAGCCTTTTTGTTGTTTTTAGAATTTGGAAAACTGTAGTTTTTATCTCGTTTCGGTGGCTGAGCTTGTCAAAGCTATAGTGTAAAAAAATCCGAAGTTTCAATCTTCGGAGTTTTATATCTTTTTAAAAATAATGAAAAGATTGTGAAATAATTATTAAGATTGCTTCTATAGCTTTTTACTCTGTTTTATTTAATGTCCAAATAATTGCTTTTTCTTTTGTAGCTCTGAAAATAATAGTATGTTTTTCTTTTGGTTCATCGGAAAATTTCCATTTTAGATTAGCTTTATTTTCTTTTTTTAAGATGTTTGCTAATTCTTTTGTGAAAGGCGAAATGTCTTTTGCATTTGAACCAGCAAACCAAACTCGTTTTTCGTTTGATGGAAATTTAGATAAATGTTCTTTTGCTGTTCTTACTAAATAATGATTATTCCACCATAATGAAGGATCAAAAGCAATATAATGGTCAAACATTTGAGGTGTTAAAAAGAAGGTTTCCATTACAAATAAACCTGATGCAGATTCTCCAATGATGCTTTTTTCATTTGTAGTTCTATATCGTTTGTTAATTTCAGGAAAAAGTTCATCATTAATAAATGCTCTAAATTTTTCTGAACCACCAACAACTGCTGCGATTTCTTTGTCTTTTTCAATTTCTGTAAAACCTGTTAAATCCCTTCTTCTTTCAGTATTTTCAATTCCTACTAGAATTAAAGGTTTTATTTTCTTATCTTTTATAAGTTTGGCCAATGTATTAGCAATGTGAGGAAAGTCTTCTTTTATCCCACCGTCTGCCATATACATCACAGCTAATGAATCCTTATCATTCTTGTAGTTTGGAGGTGTCCAAACATTAATTATTCTTTCTTCACCCACTTTTTTGGATTGAATTTTAAAGGTTTCGTATTCTGGAATGGGGTCGGTGGGTTGAGATACGTTTGAACAACTTGCAAGTGCAATGATGATGAAAAGTAATTGGTTGTAAATGAATTTCATATTTTCAATTTAATCAGTTATTGTTTTTTTTGGTGTCATCTATTCTTATAGAGTAATCTAAAACAAATATAAACAAAACTAAGGAAAACAGTAATTTTTATCTCGGTGGCTGAGCCTGTCGAAGCCACAGTAGAGAAAAAAGACTTTTCAATATTAAAATATAAAATAATTTTCCACCTCGGTGACTGAGCGTCGTCGAAGTCAGGGTCGGGGAAAAGAAAATTATTTCCATCAATCATTCTGTTGAAACGTTTTTAAATATAAAATAGAACGAAAGGACAGAAAATCTCTTGTACATTACAAATCGAGTTGAATTTGATGTCCTAGGAAACCGCAAGCGTTAAAAAAATGTATAACCTTTTCGTTAAAAAAAGTCTGCTGTTTAAGCTCGGCATTCTGCCGAGTGAGTTTCAGAGTTTTTAGAAAAGGTTATACATTTTTAGCTGAGGATTTCCAGACTTGAACTTTTGGTTCTTTTGGTTCAAGCCAAAAGAACATATAATAAAAAAAGACTTACTAAAAATCAGTAAGCCTTTTGTTGTGAAAAACCTATTTAATAATTATTGTGGTAAAATAACACCATCTACTACGTGTACAATTCCGTTAGATGCAGGAACGGTAGCAATAATATTTACCGTTCCATTGATGGTAGGTTTACCATTCACCATTTTAATAGTAATATTTTTACCGTCTACCATGCCTAATGATTGACCGTCAGTCATTTGTTCTGTTTTAATCACTCCTACATAAGTGTGGTGTCCTAAAATGTCACCCAATTTACTATTGTTTTCAGGTTTTAATAAATCATCTACTGTTCCAGCAGGTAATTTATCAAAAGCAGCATTTACAGGCGCAAAAACAGTAAATGGACCTGCATTACTGAGTGAAGTAGTGAGTCCCGCTGCTTCTACTGCGGTAACAAGGGTAGAAAGATCTTTATTTCCTGCCGCTAATTTTACAATGGTAGGTGCAGAATCTTCGTCTACTACAGCTTCTTGACCACCAGCTACAGCTTCTGTAGAGGTTGAGGTTTCAGTGGTAGCCTCGGTTTTGTTGCATGAGATAAGTCCTAGAGCAACACAAGAAAGGATTAGAAATGTCTTTTTCATATTTTTATAAAATTTTAAATAAAATTACGAGCAAACCCAGTCATGCTTTTATGATTGTAATCATAAAATAAAGGCTTGAAAACGTGAGATTTATCAGAGAATTGAAAAAGAGCTAAATTGATATTTTAAAAAAAAATCTTCCCAAAAGAGGGAAGATCTACAAAAAAACACAAATGATGAAAATTATAAATCTTTCTTATTAAATTTGATATAAGAGAGCAGAAAAGGGACTGCAATCCAAATGAAGAGAATCACCATAGAAATTCCCATTCCGCCGCCTGAACCAAAAATATCTTTAAAAACTGCTCCAGAATAGCCGAGCATCGCTGAAATATTGAGTTGCAAGAGCACGAAAATTCGAGCAAGACCAATAGGATTTATCGCTGCTAAAGTCGCCATGATTCCTTCTATGGGATAATCCGAAAATTGGAACATGAGAACCAATAAAATGCCGTCATAAATAATAGCAAAAAACAACCAAACAAAAATCGAAATGCCTATTCCTTTCGCACGGTCTCTACTGACGATAGAAGACAGCATGGCAAAAGCCGTGAAAATAACCGAAAGCATTACTCCAATGATAATAAGCGAAAACCCTGTTTCTATAGAAGAATAAAGTAAAATAGGAACGCCACAACCAAGCAAATACGCCAGAATCAATGCGGAGGAAAGCCCGATAAAAATATTCAACCAAATTTTACCTCTTGCAATCGGTTGACTGAGCAATAATTCTATAAACTGACTGCTGTTATAGACGTAAATCGTAGAAAAAATAATGCTCACAAGTGGAACCACCAATAAAACAATATTGAGCAAACTCAGAGTAGCTTTGGTATAATTGCTGTCTAATCCCAATACTGACCATGAAATAACAAAGAGGAGTAGGGTATACAACAAGACGATTTTATTCTTTAAAATGTCGAAAAAGATGAATTTTGCGATATTGTTCATGGCTTCATTTCCTTTAAAATACTGATGATACTTTCTGAGATTTTCTCGGTTTTTCTTTCCGTCATTAATTCTTCTACAGATTGGTGAACAATGACTTTTCCTTCATTCATAAAAACAATTTCACTCACAATATCATCCAATTCGCTTAAGAGGTGAGAGGTGATAATGATGAGTTTTCCTTTGTTTTTCTCCTTGATGATTTTATTTTTTAAAATTTCAGAAGCAAGTGGGTCCAAACCTGCCGTAGGTTCATCTAAAATAATAATTCCAGGATTGAATAAAAAAGCCAAAACTGCACTTACTTTTTGGGTAGTTCCCCCAGAAAGTGTGCGCATTTTTTTGTCGAAAATACTTTCCAGTTCGAAAGCTTCTAAAAGTTCAGTATCTAATTCGTTTTCAGAGACTTTTCGGGTATCTTTAATCATCTGAATGGTTTGTGCGATGGTCATATTTTCAGGATATCGACCAATTTGAGGCATGTAACCAATATTTTTTCGGTAGAGATAATGTTCTTTTACACTTTCATTATTGACCAAAATATCGCCATCTTCTACTACATTTAATCCGAGAATACATTTAATAAGGGTAGTTTTTCCGCATCCATTGGGACCAATGAGTGCTACAGAATGCCCATCATTAAAGCGAATATTCACCTGATTAAGCGCAGTGAACTTATTGAATTTTTTGGTTAAATTTTTTATTTCAATCATAACTTTTTATAAAAATAATTTTTAAAATCACAAAACGGTGCACCAATTCACCATTCATCCTTCACCATTTTACAACTCCACGATTTTACGACTTCACAACTTCACAACTTTACAACTTTACAACTTTACGACTTTACGACTTTACAACTTTACGACTTTACAACTTTACAACTTTACAACTTCATAACTCCATAACCTCATAACTCCATCACCTTATTAGGTTTCATCTCCGGCTTCTCATCTACAAAATTCTCAGGAGTAAGACTTGGGATTAAGCGTTCGGAACGGTCTAATATCTCCACAAAAAAGGCTCTGTATAACAACATAATCATAGGATTTTGCTCAGAAAGCACGGAGTATAAACTCAAGGGATGAAAAGGAACATCGCCAATTTGGTCTTTGTCTAGATCATAACCTTCGTATTTGTCCCAGTGATTATTTTTGAAAATATTCATCACAAGGCTTCCACTCGTGCTCACATCGAAAGTATTGTTTTCGAAATTGTTATTCATGAGACGGTTTTCCATGCAATTGGCATTGAGTTTTATACCCCAACCGTTATTAGAAAACTGATTGTTGTAAAGGTCAACTTTAGATGAACCGTCCATAAAAATGGCAGCCGTGTTGTTATTGAAAATATTGTTTTTGATTTTACTGAAGGTAAGGTCTTTGAGCAAAAGTCCATAAACGCCATCTCCCCAGTTATCGAGGAATTTATTTTTATACATGCCTACATTTCGGCTGTACATTACCGCAACTCCAGCGTCATTATTCTTAAAAATATTTCCGGTGTAAACATTGTTATGCGCGAACATGAAGTGCAACCCGTAACGTTTATTTTTTTCGGAAATATTTCTAAAAACAAAGGTGTTGTTGGCTTTTTCTAAGTAAATGCCGTCTTTGTGACCAGAAATGTAATTGTTTTTGATCCAGATTTCTGCACTGGACCAAACGTGAACGCCATCACCGATTAATTCTTGAGATTTCCCTCTATTGGTGATGATTTTATTGTTTTGAATCAAACATTGGTAACCTCTCTGAATGGTTATCCCGAAGTAATTGTTCTCGAAAATATTATTTTTAATGGTGGAAAACTGACTGTCATATAAACGAACAGCTCCTATGTTTTTCACTTCGTCTTCCCCAGAATTGATGATTTTAAAGCCTTGCAAAAGAATTTTATTGGCTCTTAGAGAAACAATTTCGTACTTCATTTGTCCGTCCAAAACAGGTCTGTCGATTCCAATCAGGGCAATAGATTTTTGGATGTTGATGTTTCCTTCTTTGTAATGTCCTTTTTGAACCAAAATCGTATCGCCATTTTGAGCTTGAGCAAGGGCAGAGTTAATGGTTTTATAAGCCTGATTTTTCCCCACTATCAGCGTTTTCGCTGAATGATAAACAAAATTCAGGAGGAAGAAAAATGATAATATTTTGGATAAATTTTTCAAAATGTTTCAAAAAAATAGGCTTTGCTAAAAATACTAAAATGAACTATTGGTATTGATTTTTTTTAAACGCAAAGCAATATAATATCAATATTATTATTATAGTGAGCAAAGTTTACGAATAAATTCGTTTAAAGCGTTCGCTTTATCAATTCGCTAGCGAATACCAACTTTGCTTGCTTAATGTTTTTATATTTTTAATAAAAAACTTTGCGTTTCAAAAAATAAAAATTAATCATTTTTATAATGAATTACAATAGAAAATACGGATTTTTCACAAAGCCTAAAAGCTATAAGTTAAAGTGAAATTTATTGTTCTAGGAAGCTCGCTCCTAATTTTTGAGCTTCTTCTTGGGCTTTGGTTTTGTCGATAAATGCAGCTACATTACCATTCATAGGGCTTTTTATAGCACCACCTGTGATTAGGGTTGCTTTTTCTATTTGGAACAATTCATGGGTAAGAAAATCAGGCACATAAAGTTTGGCTTGACCTACTTGCTCTGCATTTTCGGTGGCATAACTTTGCATACAGTTCAGATCATCGAATTTATAAATTCTGCCTTTTTCTGTAATAAGCTCTGTGGCGAATTTAGGGTCTTCTATTCCCATTTTACAAAGTTCGCACTGGTCTTTGCCGAAGTTAATTTTTTCTGGACCTTTCGGTGAACAAGAAAAAAATAGGCCTAAAGATATGATTCCTAGAATGTTAAATAAATTTTTCATTTTTACATTATTTATTAGAAGATTTTATTTCTAAATAAGACAAAACAACAAGGATAATTCCTACACCAAACATAATCCAGCCACCAATATCAGGATAAGAATACGCACCGAAGTTCAGAAGTTGTTTAAAGCCGAAAAGTGGTGGTTGGTAACTCATACCCGGAACTACAATCGCTGCATTTGGATTGAGGTTATGCCCATAATCGTACTCCCAAAGATAGAAATCTACCATGAAAGCTACTCCAAATATAAGAAATAAAGCGGCAAAGAAATAAAGCCATTTCTTATTATTGAGAAATACGGTGAGAAATGCCAACGCTGCAAAGAATCCTAACGCATAAGGTAAAATTTTAAATTCCCAAAAATCTTCCTGATGTATTTCTTTCATCCCGATGTAATGGTTCAGTCCATTGATAATTTCGTAGTCTCCTGTGATTTTGTTGGCATGGAGAAACATGCCCAATCCTTCTGGATATTGTGGAGCTTCTAGATAAATGGCCCATAAAGGAACGAAGATGCTGATGATTAATCCAATTCCGCTTGTAATAAGCAAAATTTTAGAGAGTTTGGATAATGAATTATTTTTCATTGTTTTTAGATTGTAATAAGAAGTTCTTATAGAGTGTAACTTTTGTTACAGAAGTAAAAAAGGGCAGTAGAAACCGCCCTTTTAGAAATTTATTTTGTGACTGCTGTTTTCACAGGGCTTTTAGCGTTATCCGCTTTATTATTGAGGCTATAGGTAAGAGGAACATTGCTTCCTGCTGGAGAAACTCTTACATAACCTTGCATTTCTTGGTGCAATGCAGAACAGAAGTCTGTACAATACATTGGGTACATTCCTGGTTTTTTAGGAACCCATTTTAGAGTAGAAGTTTCACCTGGCATAATCAATAATTCAGCATTTTGATTGCCTTTGATAGCGAAACCATGCGGTACATCCCAGTCTTGTTCTAAGTTGGTCACGTGGAAGTAAACTTCGTCACCTACTTTGATTCCTTCAATATTATCTGGAGCAAAGTGCGAACGGATAGAAGTCATGTAAACGTGTACTTTATTGCCTTGTCTTACCACTTTAGATTCTGCTTCACCTTTGGTTGCATAAGGGTGTTTGTTGTCTGCAATATTGTAGAACTTCACCTGTTGGTCTTTGATAAGAGTAGCGGGAACAGCTTGTGCATAGTGTGGCTCACCAAAAGTAGGGAAGTCTAATAAGAGTTTCATCTTATCTCCACTAATGTCATATAACTGTGCAGATTGGGTTAATTCTGGACCAGTTGGTAAGAATCTGTCTTTCGTAATTTTATTATAAGCAACGAGATATTTACCGTAAGGTTTTTTAGTATCACCACCTACTACCATTAAGTGACCTACAGAGTAGAAAGTCGGTTGTCTGTCAAGAACTTTTAATGTTTTAACATCCCATTTCACCACTTCTGAAGAAACGAAGAATGAAGTATAAGCATTTCCTTTTCCGTCAAATTCTGTGTGTAATGGCCCTAAACCTGGTTTTTGAACTTCACCATGAAGTGTAGATTCATATTTTAAGATTGGGATTCCATCATATTCACCTGCAAATTCTTTGTTTTCAATCGCTTTAAGCATTTTGCTGAAGCTGTGAACTGGGATAAGAGCTGCTAATTTACCAGAACCTACAATGTATTCACCAGTTGGGTCTACGTCACAACCGTGAGGTGATTTAGGAGTTGGCATGAAATAGCAAATATCTTTTAATTCTTTAGCAGAAAGTACAGTCACTTCTTGCTCCATTTTAGAGGTAGCAGTTTGAGTTTTTTCATCAAATTTATTGTGAGCATACTGCGTTTTTACTTTTCTACCTTTACCAGCTTTTAGATATTCTTCAGCTTTTTTCCAGTTTACCGCCATGATAAAGTCTTTATCATTTTGAGAAGCATTAACTTCTAATAAAGTATTTGCTTGTTCTGAATTATAGCAAGAGAAGAAGAACCAACCATGAGATTTTCCTTTACCAGCGTGAGAAAGGTCAAAGTTTACACCCGGAGCTTCTATCTGGAAAGATAAATTCATATCACCAGTTTCTTTATTAACTCCGATGAAAGAAATTACTCCTTTGAAGTTTTCTTTGAAAGAATTAATAGGAACGTCACCGTTCATGTCATCTGTAGGAACAGCAAAACGAGTACCTGCCACTACATATTCTGTATTTTCGGTAATAAATGGAGAAGAGTGGTTACCAGCAGAATTCGGTAATTCTATAATTTCCTCAGTTCTGAAGGTTTTAAGGTTTACTCTTGCCACACGTGGAGTGTTATTAGCATTCGCAAAAATCCATCTTCCGTCTTGTTCACCATTTGTTTGAGATAATTCTAAGTGGTGTTGGTCATCCCAAGGAATAAAACCGTGCGAAGTTTCTAACATAGGCTTAGTTTCTTCGCTGAAACCATACCCATTTTCTGGATTTACAGAGAAAATAGGAACTACTTTCAATAATCTTCCGCTCGGTAAACCATAAACGTTCATTTGTCCGTTAAAACCACCACTCACGAAATTGTATACCTCATCATATTTTCCAGGAGCTACATATACTTTTTCTGCGGCGTCACCACTTACTGCGGTTTCTGTACCTTTGGGTTTACAACTGCCTAAAAATGCTAATGAAGCAAAGGCCGAAATACCAAATAACTGAATAATTTTCATATATTTATTTTTATAGTCTATCTAAATTATTTTGCACCGTCGATTTCTCTCATGTACTCTAGAATTTGTCTTGCTTCAGTTTCATTAAGCCCTTGGTTTGGCATTCTCACTAAACAAATCTCTAATTGTTTCTGTAATTCTGGGTCTACACTAATCATAGGATCTGGATTGCTGATGAAGTTCATAATCCAATGGGGAGTTTGTCTTGTAGTCACTCCTTTCCATCCTGGTCCTACTAATTTTTCTTCTGTAGGTTTATGACAAGAAGTACATTTTACCTCTGCTACTTTCTTACCTTCAGCAGCCATAGCAGCGTTAAATTTGCTCACATCTACGTTGCTTTCGTCATATTTACCTAAACCTCTTTTCGGATCGTATTGTCCTGATTCAGATGATGCACTAGTTTCTGTAGCAGTGGCAGATGTTTCTGTAGATGAGGTAGATGCAGAAGCGTCTGCAGGCTTGTCATTACCACAAGAAACCATCGCGAAAGCCATCATAGGAAGAACTAGAAATTTCAAATTTTTCATATATTTTTATTTTTAATATTAATTTGATAACAAATTTAACGTTGTTTAACAGTTGGGATTTATGACTTGAGTCATAAAATAAACATGACATTTATTAGCAAATTTGCACCTGTAAAACAGAAGAGCATTTTTGTGATTATTTCTTAAAATAATGACTGCTCATATAGTGGACTCATTTCTTTCAAAAAAACACTATTGAATTAATATGAAAAATAACTGGATAATCTTAGCAATGTTCGCTTTCTTGATTTCTTGTAACAAAGAATCATCGACCACAGAAAATTCGCCGGTGATAAGTGATAAAAATTCAAAAGAAGTTTCTTTAAAACAAGAGGCAAAAACATTGACCAATGATAAAGGAGAAACCATAGTGGTAACCTATTTTGCCGAAGGAATCGACCTTGCGATGACCCTTAAAAAGAATGATGAAGAAGAACACAAATTGTTGGCAAAAGGAACCAATCCAAAAGGCGAACCTATTTTTACAGACGGTTTTTATGCTTGGGAACTGTCTGATGATGGGAATTCAGGAAGACTCACAGACAAGCAAGGAAATGTAAGTGTTTTCAAATAAATAGCTTTATTACGTTGTTTAAAAAATCCTCAAATTGATTTCAATTTGAGGATTTTGTTTTTTGTGATAGAATGCGACATCAAAGTTTTTTTCAAAAAAGGGAGTTGTGCAACGGCTATCTATCTTATCTACTGTTAGAATTGCGGTTTATTAGTCATTTATATGAGATTCTATATCCATTTGTTGATGAAGAATTCTAATAATCTCAATATTTTCTTCTTTAAGATTTATTTTGTAGAATATAAAGTGAGATTTTACGCGTGAACGAAAATAACCTTTTCTGATTTCATTATAATCTTTACCCGTTTTTGGATTTTTCGAAATATATTCGATTTCATCCATAATCAAATCAAAATAATAATCTGCTTGATCAATCGACCATTCTTCAAAAGTATAAAGCCAAATCTTTTCTAAATCAATTTCTGCTTGTTTACTAATTTTGTAATTCATTATTCGGCAGAATATTTTTGATGTAAATTTTGTTTGAAAGTTTCTCGATTAAAACTTGCTGAAAATCCAGATTTCTCTCCTTTTTTAAGTTCTTTAATTAATTCAGACTTTTTAGTTTCCTCGTGTTCAAACATTCTTAAAGCAGCTCTTATCACTTCACTTGCAGAAGAGTATTTTCCATTTTTTATTTGTGAATTGATAAAATTGTCGAAATAATCGCCCAATAAAATCGAAGTGTTTTTTGCCATAACAATCTGATGTAAAATTCAAAATCAAATATACCAATTTTTGGTATTTTCTCCAAATTTATTTACGCAATATTGGTCTAATCTGTTTTCAGATAAAGAAAAAGTACTGACGAATTGCGGGAATAAAGTGGACTTTAGTTCAATTTTAGACTCGATGTCGCGGATTTGTAATCCGTGACTATTACTATTTTATAATTATCTTTTTTCAATGCGGATTTGTAATCCGTGACGACTATTATTTTACTCGATGTCGCGGATTTGTAATCCGTGACTATTACTATTTTATAATTATCTATGCTCAATGCGGATTTGTAATCCGTGACGACTATTATTTTACTAGATGTTTTGCAATTTGTTACTCTCACTATATTTTGTGATTATCCCAACCCATGAAAACGACTTCTACATCTAAAGCACTATCTAAATCAGCATAATTTCTTGCAGAGCTAAAATAATAATTTTCTGCTTCCGTTACAATCTTTTCTTTTACAGGATTTTCATGTATGTACTTTATTTTTTCCTTTATCCAATGGTTAGAGAAAATTTCTTCTGCATGATAGCCATCTTGCCAAACTTTGTATTGCTGTGGTCGTGATAAATGTTCGCAAGCTTTGCTAAAATACTCTAACAGCCATTCTCTTCTGCTTTCTGGTTCGTCTTGTATGGTTTGAATTATTTTTTTAGAAGTATATTTTTTAAAATCTCGCATAATTTCTGATAATGTTAAACCTCCATCTGCTCTGCAAAATAAATGCAAATGACTGTGCATAAGGCAATATGCAAATACAACAAGTCCTTTATTTTTTTGACAATACTTGAGTGCATCTATGATTAAATGTTTTTGTGGCAATCTTGTGAAGACATCTACCCAACCTACTGTGGTAATAGTAATGAAATATGCCTGTGAAATTTCAGTGGCTTTGTATTTGGTTGACATTATTAGTTTTGAGTAAAAATAATAAAAAAACAGCAACAAAAAAGTGGCTGTTTTTTTAATGATTAATCATCTATTATTTTTTAGTATAGTCACGGATTACAAATCCGCGACATCGGGAAAGACATACGATAAAAGCAATGTTTGCATATCTCACGTTCGTCTCTACGCTCTCGCTCTTCTCCCGCTAATACCGACTCATTCCCGTTTTCCCGCGCGGAATCAGATGCTGGAAGGGTTTACCTATCTTCACACGCTTCAATCAAAAACATCACCTAATCTTATTCGATAATGAAAGCATCAAGTGTTGAAGCATAGTAAATGTAAATACTTGAAGTTTCTCCATTCTTACATTCTGATTCCCTTTTTTGGAAGGCAAAATAAAATTCTTCTTTTTTTGGGTCGATTGATTTATAAATATTCATTCCAGAGTCAAATGCAAATTTTCCGGGCTTTTCACCTGTAATGTAGCTTGTTTTTTTTATGTCCGATGCTTTAATTCGTTTTTGAACCAAATCCAAACTTTTTTTTCCTCCGCAACTATGAAGATGTATCTCCGAAACACACTTATTGGACAATCCGTAAATTTCAAAAATTAAAACTTCTGCGATAGACCTTTCATTAATCCTAGTAATCTGATAATGGGAATCATCTAATTCTTTCGCATCATACGATTCTCCTGAATATTCTAACATGGCAGTTACTTCATTGAACTCCATACCAAGAAAACGAGGTTGGATGATGTCGTCGTTATTGACTTGTTCTTTAAGATAATCCAATCGCCAGGACTGGCCACACACCGAGGTTGAATTAAAAACAAAAATCCAAACTACAAGGATTGTTAATTGAGCTTTCATAGTACTTAAATTTATTTTCATTTGTTTTTGATTTATAGTGAATTGGAGCGAATAGATCTTTTGGTATTGTATTCTAAAATTAAATTTGCGAATAACAAAAATCGAAAGCTCATTACTCCGTAAAATTTTCAATTTCACCGGTTTGATAGTTTGTTCGAGTTTTTACTTTACCAGAAGGATAGTGATTCGTCCAAATTCCTGATTTTGAACCGTTCGTAAATTGACCTTGACTGGAAATTACACCCGTTTCAAAATATGTAATCCATTTTCCATGTTCGGTCCCGTTTTGGTATTGAATGATGGACTTTACTTGACCATTTTCAAAGTACGTGCGCCATTCGCCGGTTTTTTTCGATTCTAAATTGCGAACACCTACGCTTTTGATTTGGCCAGCTGGGTAATAAGTTGTATCTGCTTTTTGGGCGTAAACAGAAAATTTCAACATAAATACGAAGGTGATTATACTTATTATACTCATAATTTCTCAGATTTGTCATTCATTCAAATGTTTGTATTTGTGGAATTTGCCTCCCGCTTTTTTTGCGACGTCGAACATGATTTTTGATCTTACAACCTCATCACTTTTTGGATTATTCTTGTTCAAAAACTCTAAATCCTCATATACATAATCCATAATATTCATCCCGTCCATTTCATCTACTACATCTAACGGATAACGATAGAGATTAACCGCTCGCTGGAAAAAATCTAGATTTCCTGTAGCGACTGCCACTTTGAGTAATGAGATTTCTTTTTTAGCAGTTCGAATGGTATCACAAACCAAGCAGCATGAACATCGGGTAACGTATACATGGATTTTTTCTACATAGAAAATATCGCTGTCGTTTTCAGCATCAGCTTGGGCTAAACGGGCTAATTCTTGTTCGTATTTATAAGCATACAAGAATTCATCATCATCTACTGGTCTATTGCTTTCTAAAGCTCCACATAAAATAGCGTATCCAGTTTTTTTTGTATTACACTTAAATTCAGAATATTCAGCTTTAGGGTTAGCTTTGGAAGTTGGTGTTGCACTAGCCGTTATTTTGGCGGTAGTTACCAAGCGAAAACCAGCGCTGTAAATGGCACGATTCGTGGCTCTGTAATTGCGTTGTACGTTGGTGCTGTTGGTTTCAAAACTCATGCTGCTGCCTCCTTTCAGTACACCTTTGTCAAATGCTATATCCTCAAAAAAATCGCTGCACCATTCCCAGGCGTTGCCTGTCATGTCAAAAAGCCCAAGCTCGTTGGGTTTCTTTTGTCCTACGGCTTGCATTTGATAGTTGGCATTTTTGTAATACCACGCTACTTCGTTGATGTCGTTGCTACCGGCATAGGTGTAGCCTTTGGATTGTGTACCTCCGTTGGCTGCAAATTCCCATTCGGCTTCGGTCGGCAAGCGGTAAGTAAAGCCCAAAGTTTTACTCAACCATTCGCAATAGGCAATCGCATCATTGTAAGATACATTTACCATGGGGTGTTGGTTGTTCCAACCCCAATAAGGTGCTTCGGGCATGGCTCTATTGGTTGCGGTGCAAAAAGTTTTGTATTCGCCAACGGTTACTTCGTAGCGGCTAATGCTAAAATCAGCTACTGTTTCGGCATGTGCCCATTTTTTATCTTCGGCACCATTACCCATAATGAATGAACCTCCTTTTACGAAAACCATATTTGGGTTTTGTGGTGGTGTAGCAAATGCCATTTGCGCAAGGCAGGCTAGGACTAAAAATAGAAAGTGGTGTTTTTTCATTTTATTTCTTTTTCAATTTCTGGATTAGTTTTAATAAAGCCGCTCTGTTTTTGGCTTCGTGGTAAAACTTGGGTAGTTTTTCTAAAAGCGTAAAATGCGTGCGGTCTTTGTGCTCGCGCAATTTGGCACCGATGTATTGTTCTAAATACAACAAATGGGCTTCGTTGTAGGCAAAAAAGACATCGTTTTTAAATGGAGCGTAATACCATAGTGCCGCATCAAAATAAGCACCGGCCTCTGCTTTATAATGAGCAGTATAACCCAAATAGGTTAGTAAACTGTCTTTTATTTCATGGAAGCCACAATACGAGCAAGTAAGTTTAGCTTTTTTCTCTTCATAGTCTACAGTTGCCCTTGCTTTTTTGTTGCATTTGGGACAAACCACTGCTACTTCCTCTTGGAAATGGGTAAGTCGAAAATTTTGATCTTGAAAGCGTTGAGACATGCCAAATGAATTAAATTACACTAATTTACTGATTTTACTCCTATTTTTTTGTAAGGATAAAAATATTCTGTTCTACTACTGTTTTTTAGGTGTTCTTTTCTGCTCTTCTAGTTTCTCAATTTTGCAATAATAGTATATTTTATCTACTAGTGGAGGGATGTTTTTATTGAGATAAAAACTTTCCGTTGGGCTTTTACCATTTTGGTTGATGTCTTCATGATATAAAATGATGGATTGCAATATAAAATGAAGCGTTGTTTTTAATTGCGTTAGTTCTTTTTTGTTTTTTATAATAGCAGTTGCATTGCGTTCAAAAATTGCTTCCTGTGAGGAAGCAAGCTTTATAAACTGTTTCAATTGCGCTATTTTTTCTCCCCCTGTTTGCTCTTCATTGATACAGTGCTTCACGTTCAGCAAATAGTCTTTTACTTGGAACAAACTATCTATTGCACTTCTGTTTTGTGCCAAAGAAAAATTCACTAACAATAAAATAAATACTATTATTGCTTTTTTCATCATGTTATTTATTTTGAATTACATTTATGAAAACTTATTCGGTTTATTAAATAGGATATTTTGACACTTATTACTATAATAATGTTGCAAAAGAAATAAAAACCATAATATTCAAAATAACTTATTCAAATTTTTCAGGACTTATAGCAATAAAAAGTCTTCCGTCTTTTGAAATGTACATGTTAATATTTTTAGAAAAAAGGTTAGGAGTTTTAAAATTAATATCTCTTATATTGTCTGAATTTTCAGTAGAGTCAGTTATTTCACTATACTCTTTGAAATTTTCTTTTACTTTTTTAGCTAACAAGTCAATAATACTTTCGTTTATTGTAGCTGCTTCTTTAATAATTACGTAATGCGAAGGGTAACTAATTTCCTTATCAAATAAATACTCAAGCATTATAGTTGTCGTACCAAGATTTTTTGACTGTTGTGTTGAGTAGTATCGAGACATAATACTATTTTCATCATCTTTTTGTTGATCTATCAAATTGCCTTTTACCTGAGACCATTTTGCCGCTACAATTTCTTTAATATGTTTTAGAAAATCATCTGCTTTTTTTTCTACATAGGTTTCAATTGGTTTTTGTCTTAATAGTAATTCATTTGCCAAATGGTTTTTTCCATTGGGATACATTTCATTAATAGACTTGTTAAATTCTTCTTGTGAATTTACAGGAAAAGTACTTATTGTTGCTATGTTTTCAGTATCTGCACCAGCATATACTGAACTTGTTTCCAGTTTTGTTCTCTCCACATGTCCGTTTGTGAAATTTGACTTCTCATCAAAGGTCAATTTATACGTGAATAATCCAAGAATATCTTTGCCTTTGATGACACGAGTTCCATTTTTTGGATAAATTTCGATTGTAAAACCTGTAGATTCTCCATTAATGTTGAAGGTATATTTAAACATGGCATTTGTGTCAAACTCGATGATATTTACATTAGCTTTATTATCTGTAGATTTCATCCTTACGGTAACGGGCATAAGTAAGCCCGGTTCTCTATAAGTAGTAGCATTGGAAGCTATTAAATCGTCCTGGAAAATAAGCATTTCATGTTGGATTCCGTCATATTTCCAACTTAATAATTGTACTAATTTGAAATCTACACTTGCTTGACCAAATGCAGTAATTGCTTGCAAAATCATAAATATGGTAATCAATAATTTTGAATTCCGTTTTAAAATTGTTTTCATTCGCATTGTTGTTGAATTTATTTATGAATTTGCAAACTCGTTTTTATTATACGAAGTTTTTTTTGTTTACATATCCAATAAATTTGTGATTGGATAAATTTATAATAACTTATGGTCAAATCATTCTAATGATACTTGCTAAGTATAAATTATTTTTCCTTAATAATATAAAATTTATTCACAATAAACTCTGAATTGATATTCTCTATTGGTATAGGGGTCTATTTCAGAAAATCTACCTACACCTCTATTTTTGGCGTACCAAGAATTTCGTTCTCGAACCCAGTTTTCTACATTCTTTACAACTCCCTCAGATAGAGAAGATTTTGCAAAAAATCCTTTTTGCCATTTATCATTAGCGTAACTCCATACTTCTGCTGTCTTTCGAGGACAGTTTCCACTAGCCTCGTTAAAACCAGAAGAAAACTCTCTCATTGCATTGCAGGAAATCAATGTCAATGAAATTGCTATAATGAATATTCTATTGAATTGTTTAAATTTTGTTTTCATATTTTTATCTTTTTTATTTTTAGTCATACCAAGGTCCCTTTTCAATTTTGTAGCCAGCTTTTTTAAAGGCATTTATTAATTCATCGGCTAGGTATTCGTTATCCTTTAGCGATACAAAATACGTTCTAAACAAATCAACTTTTCGGGAAGATTTGATGTAGCCGCTATCTTCAAAATATTCTTGACGGACCACCTGCACTGTATCAGGTGCCGTTTCAAAAAAGATTCCTATATCTTTGGTTACGGCTCTAATGTCTTGTAAAGCGACTTTTTGTTGCTCTAGATAATATCCTTTTTCATAAGCAAAATGGTGTTTGGTGATATAAAGAAGAGTATCCTTTTTTACCGCCAGTTCGGTAACCTCTAAGCTGTCGAGGTCCTGTTTCATTAGGCCTATTTCATTACCTAAACTATCAATCTCTACTTGTATCATTTTTCGAGCTTTGTTCTCTTGTTGTAAAGTAGCTTGTAGAAGTTGCACTATTTTGGTGGTTTGGGCAGAAATATTATTGGATAGAAGAGTAGCTAATAGTATAATAACCATTATGATGTGATTCATGTTTTTTTATTTTTTACAAGTAGTTTCCCTTCTGAAATTCTAATAGCAAGCTTTCATTAGCTGTTTGACTTGATTTTATTATTACTCAAACAGTTTTAAATAATCATTTAACTTCGTCCATTCTGGATATTCAGGAGGAAAGAAATCAGTTAACCCTTTTTGTATGCCTCTAAACTAGTTGTTTCTATCAGGTTTCATTCCAACTTATTTATTTTATCAGCGCCTCCATTTCGTTCGATTATTATTTGGGGCAATTGTTTATTTCAGATTTTAAATAGTACATTTTAATTGTCACTTTGTCATAAGCATTCGTTACCTTCCCTGATATTCTTTTTATAGAACTTTTTTCATGTTGTTCAAGTTGTTTACAAGATTACTGTTTAGTATAAGTCGTTCCGTTAGCATTAAATGAGCGTTTATCATCTGCCATTACTATGTTTACTTTTCCATCTTCTTTTCTGTAGTTGCTTTGTGGCATATGCATGTAATTGACTCCTAACCATTTGTTTTCACCTTGGTGTTTTAAATTTCTAAATTTAAAAGCTACCATTCTGGCACTTTGTGGCCAACCGCTATTGCCTACATCTATAACCAAGGCATCACTACCTTCTACAAATTTGGCAGTACCCGTAATACTTACAATCATACCATCACTGCGTTTCCATTCTCCATCTAAGTCACTGGCTTTAAACGCTTGTGCACATACCGCGCTACTCATGAGCATCCCTACGAATAGGAATAGAATTTTAATTGTTTTCATTATTGTTAATTTAATGTGGTTTATTATTACTTAAAAAAAGGTGTAAAATTTTTGATTAGACAAAGAAGTTTCGTGAACTGCTAAAAAAAATACCAGAGCAGAAGTATTCTAAAAAAATATTGCTTACAAATGATTGTAATGAAAAAAGTTATAACTGTTTTTTAAAATGTAAAATACTGTTATTCAATAATTATACTACTAACAAAAATAACTATAAAAGAATAATTTTGACAATACCTATTTGTAGGTATTATTTAATTTCAATTTGAAAATGGTTTATATCCGTTCACATACCAACATAATTTTGCACACTTTGTCTTCTCCCTCATCCCACACCCCTCATAATTCATCCCTCATCCCTCATCCCTCGTCACATCATCACATCATCACATCACCACATCACCACATCACCACATCATCACATCACCACATCATCACATCATCACATCACCACATCATCCCTAATCCCTAATCACATCATCACATCATCACATCACCACATCATCACATCACCACATCATCCCTCATCCTTCATCCTTCATCCCTCATCCCTCATAATTTATAACTCACAACTCCTCAACTTTACAACTTTACGATTTCACCTCGCCGCCCCGCACCCCGCACCCCGCACTCATACCTCATAACTCATACCTCATACCTCACAACTTACGTCTTCACGACTCATTAAATATTTAAGATATTGAAAGAGCATAAAATCTTCTGTTTATTACAAATCGAGTTGAATTTGACGTCCTAGGAAACCGAAAGCGTTAAGAAAATGAATAGCCTTTTCGTTAAAAAAAGTCTGCTGTTTAAGCTCGGCATTCTGCCGAGTGAGTTTCAGAGTTTTTAGAAAAGGATATACATTTTTAGCTGAGGATTTCCAGACTTGAATTTTTGGTTCTTTTGGTTCAAGCCAAAAGAACATACAATAAAAAACTACAGCACAAATTCTTTCGAGTAATCTTTATGATCCCCAAGTATTATAAAAAAAGAACCCACGCCGTTGTATATACCCTCAAGTATTTAGTGAGTGTTCAAGACCTCACCTTACGGGTGTACAAGCACCCTCGTTGTATTTTTTCTACTATCCAATAATCAATTCAATACCCACTTTTTCAGCTTTGTATTTTATCATAGACTGCAATTCATAGTAACTCCAATTGCGAAGCACAAATTCCTGTTCTTGGGCTATGCCAATCTTGTCTTCCTGATTTTTAAGGATCAGCGTGCCTGCCTGTTGCTGAATACAAAAATCAATAAGCAGTCTGCTGTAGACATGAAGTCGATGGTTAACAAACCGACTTTCCAAATGCTCTCGATTAAAAAGAGCCTTTTGCTTGCGTTTAGCTCCTTTTCCAGAACGGGAAGAAGCAATGCCCGCTTGAAGCCTTTTTTGACTAGCCTGTATAGCCAACCTGCGGTAGAGAAACTCCTCCTTACTGCCTATAGTGATGCGCACATTATTGGCTTTTGCTACAATAGGATGTTCTAGAGACAAAAAAGCTTCAGCTATAATTTCAGGTTTCAAAGAATGTTCCTCTTTTTCAAATTCAAATACCGCAAGCCAATACATTTTTTTGTCTTTCAATTGTATCTGCGAGGTACACAGTTTTATTTCACCCTTTAAAAGCCTTTCCATAATCAATCGCTTATCTGTATAGTCTTTTCCCAGATACGTTTTCATAGGAATGGCAAATGCATTAAAACAAAACGCTTTCTTTTCATGGTCATATCTCATTTTGCTGATGCATTTCACAGGAAGTGGAATAGGGATGTCTTTTCTATAATTCCTCAAAGATTTCAATCCCTGCCAATAATGAGCTTTCTCTTTAGAAAAAACAGACTGAATGCTATTGTTCAAGCTTCCCAAAATATCAGTCGGAATTTCCCCTTTGAATTTGTCAAAAACCATGCGTGCCGTAGTGTTGGTTTTAGAACGGTTAAAGAGTCCCTTTTCATCCTTGTTTGCATCCGCCAACTTATATTGAATCTCTTCCGTGAAATAAAAGAAATCCTTCATCATTTCCTGAACATAAAGATGAGAAACAATAAAATTTGCAGCCCTATAACATCGGTTCTGATAGCGGTAGAGCTTGTCCCACATCTCATTTCTCACATCGCTGGGAACATCCAGAACCAACTGAATTCTTCGGGTTAGCGTAAGGGTAGATTTTTCCATGTTAAAGAGGCATTACACTGTTGTTCTGATGTTGTAGATATTGATAAGCACACAGAAATTCACGGTGCACTTCCTTTTCAGACAGTTGAAGCTCTTGGGCGATTACCGAGAAAGAAGTTTTTTGCTCAAATCTTCTTTTCAAAATTTCAAGTTGCTGAGGACTAATTTTATCCCTTGGCTGTTCCTGCGCAGATACCTTTTCCTTAGGCGGTTCAAATCCACTGCCTTTAATAATCTTTCTAAGGTCTTGGATGGCGTTGTTCACCTCATTGCTAATTTGGGTTACACTGCTTCCCATAGCCTCGGCGATGGGTTTATACTGAAAGCCATATTCCAAACAGAGTTCTAAGAGGTGTTTTCTTTTAGAATCTAGAACGTTCAATACCTTCTTCACTTCATCCAGTCTTTTTTGTTCCGCTTCTTGTTGATGGAGATGCTCTTTATCGTGTGCAGGGTCGTAACCAGCCAGATAATCCTGATAGTTCTCGTAGCGTTCTAAGGAGTTGATAAGCTTTGCGAATTTATTTCTGGGAGACTTGTAATAGGAGAGGCACTCTCTTTTCAAAACAAAACGTAGAAAACCCAAAATATGACCCGGACTTTCTATGGCATCACGGTGCAACCAAAGTTTAAGAAAAACATCCTGCACTAGCGTTTCCACCACAAAATCATCCTCTAGCATTTGTTTCCCATGCCAGAAGAGAAGTCTTTGGTAGCGAGCATATATAGGAGCTAAAGAATGGGGATCGCCTTTTTTCAGCAGTGAATAAAGCTGGTGGTCGTTCAGGGTTCGGGGCAAAGAATTTGTTCTTTTCATAAGCAGTGTGTTTTAGGGGGAAGAAACTGCTTCGATCATAAAGATGAATTCTTGGCACTTTCATACACACTTGCTACATCTTGCCCAATAGAAAAGGCGTGGAACTCAACTTACCGACCGGTGGTACTGGCATACCAAGCAACGATAAGCGAGCCCACGCCAAGGTCGTGGGCACATTTACTTATCCTCTCGTTGCTTTTTTGAAAAGTGCCAGTTTTCCAGTCGAGAATCTAAGCAATAGCTTCTATATTTCTTTAAACTATCGCAAAATTACATATATACATTGTAATTTTTACAAATATAAACAAAATAATTCAATTACGGTCGTTCGACCGTAATTTTTTAATGATAAAATATTTCTTTTGTTATGTGATTGACATAAACGAGAAAATCTGTAATTATATAACCAAAAATTGGTTAATTCCTTGGCTTAAAGAAAATAAGTCTCAGAACTCTTTTGCTAAAAATCATGATATTGAAGAAAGTACTGTAAGAAAAATTAAAAGTGATACTACTTACAGAATTCCTGTTGAAACACTTTATAAAATCTGTAAGGCGAGAAAAATTACTCTTGAACAATTTTTTAAACTCATAAATGAATAAAACACCAACGAGAGTTAGTGTTTTTTATTTTTTAAATAGAGTATGTTAGCTGTAGTTACAATTTTCTATTCATTATTATACTCATCATAAATCGGATTTTGTTCTAAGTATAATGCTTCAATTGAATCGTAATCATCAGGATGGATAAGCTCAAAATATGCTTCAGGGCTATAAATTCTTCTTCTTGTAAAATAATTCGCCAGGTCTGCTGCAGCTAAAGAACTGTAACCATTTAATTTTAAATCACAAGCTTTGCAAACAAATTTTGTAGGTAACATACTTTGACGCACTACAATTTCACCATCTATTGTTTGAACATTCTCTTTTCCATAAGGTTCTCCAGAAATTGTTGCTTTACATCCACAAGCGGGACATTCCACACGATGATGTCCAGAAATAACTAAAGCATTGCTATGTTTCTCTGCTTCTATTTTTTTAGCTTCTTTTTCTTCTTCTGATTTTTCTTCAAATACTTTTGTATGTGCTGCAATTGAGGATTTAGTTTGATTTATTGTTTCTTTTTCCGCTTCTTCAATTATCAATTCTGCTTCTTGTTTAATTTCATCTTCAAATAGTGAATCTAAACTTTCACCTTGTGCTTCACAAAGTATTTTACAGCTTTTGAAAAATCCTGCAATCCAATATTGTGTTGGATATTCGCCAAAAGCATTTCCTCCCGTATGTAATTCCTCATTTCGCTGATTAATTATTGCTGAACATGTTTTAAATTCACTATCAGTAAACTCTTTAATTAATGTTTGACATAAACTTAAAACCTGTGCAGTTCCGATAGATATTTTTCTGCTTTTTGGAGAGCCAAGACTCAATGCATGTAATAGATTTTGATGATCTCGATGTGGTTCTGCCAATAAAGTTGGAGATACATTTGAAACAGCAGATCTAAGCAATAATTCTAATCCCATTGCACACCATAATCCAAAAAAGGGTTCTTCACGGTCTTGTTCAAAAGCTTTTTCAAAATATAATGAAGCTTTTGCAAATAAAGGTTCTCTATCCCAACTCATATTAATTAATGTAAATTCTTTTAAGTTTTCTATTTATTGAACTGTTGACTGCATTTCTACTATGCAAAAATTTCCAATTATCTACAATGACTAATTTCCCTTTAGTCCAATTAATTTCTATTGGAGTTAAGTCTATAAATATTTTTTTTAATACTACATCAATGCGTTTTGCAGATTTGTTTAATGGCTTCATACAACATTCATCATATCTAATGATGAACTCACTTTGGAAAGGTTTATATAATAGACTTAAAAAGTTATTATTTGGTGTCTGCACACCATAAATTGCTTTGAAAATATCTTTTTTATATGTTTCATCTAAATTATCAAGAACAGATGAAAAATTTAATAAAAGAGTGGGACAGTCATTTGTTTCTTCGGAAAAAAGAGCCATATACTTAACTGGGTTATTTAAAAAAGCTGTGTCAGTATGAAATGGGAATTTATTCAATCCGAAATTTTTGCTAAAAGATAGGCTTTTTGCATCTTTTGATTCTTTAGGAGTCAGTATATCAATTAAATTTCCATTTGGATGTGGTATAATCTTTCCAAAATTTTCACATATTTCAATTAATTGCTTTTCAGAATTAATATCTTGAAACTCAATCCAACCTTTATTTTGAAGCGTGCTTTTCATTTGTAATTACAGCTAACGGTTTAGTGGCTTTGCGAAGTTCCCTTTCAGGAAGATATTCTTCCAAAGAAAGGGTATTTTGCAAAAACCTATATGCAAATTGCATAACTCAAATATACAAAAACTTGTATAAAAGTTATACTTTACCCAATAGTAAATACGCTAAGTATTAATTAAAAAATAAACCTCTTTAAAATTGCTTTAAAAGAGGTTGCTTTTTATGTTTATGTTTTAAAAAAAAGAGTTGTGCAACGATTACCCACGTTGTGAATAGGCTTTGATTATATTATTTTTTTTATATACTCTGAAGTCCCATATTCAAATTCTGAAACTTCTCTTCCAAAAAATTGTTTAAAGCCTTTAATTAAACTATTATAAACTTCAGGATTGTTCGGATTTTTCCAATTCACTACTTCAATCTCTGTATCATTGTCGACCATTCTAGATAATAGCTGTCTCATTTCAAAGTCAGCTTGGGGAAGAGAATAACCTATGAAAACAATTTTCTTAGCTTCAGAAAGTTCAATGCCTGCATTTTGCCAAATAATTTTATATTGTGGATTTGATAGATCTTTTAAAAACGTAGGCATAATTAGATTAGCATTCAAATTGTGAGAACTAAGCTTTCCAAAATTATTATTGCAATGTGTACAAGATGGTTTCTCAATATCTGAAAAAGGATTCATTGCTATTTTTTGATTAAATTTAACATAGATCCTATGGCATCTTGGGCATTGAAGCCAATTTAAAGAACCGTGAAGTTTTAGTAATTTAACATTAAATCCTCCTTTTCCTAAAATTTCAAGTCCTGGTTTTACAGTCTCATCATTTTTATCATATGAACTAATATAACAGCAGTAGTCCACAACACCTAATTCATTTGTTTTTTTGATTGCGTTGTAAATTGAATTATCCAATAATATATCCCAATTTGTACTAATAACAGAAACTAAATCTTTTTCTTTATAGTTATTTTTTGCCCTTTTTTTAGACTCATTTACGAGGTAAGTACCAAAATCATCAATATATTTTTTAGGTGAATTTTCTAAAATATGCTGTAACGCTTTTCCAATAAGTTCGAAAATTAAATTTCTTTTTTCTTTAAGTTGATTAACAGATAAATCTCTAAAAGACATATTGTTAATAATACAACTATCTAAAGGTGTAAAAATATCTTCAAGAGGTATTGTCGATTGTAATTCTTCTGGAATTCCCAATGTTTTTGATAAAAATTCTTTAAAATCTTCAATTTTTAGATTTGTGAAAATATTAGAATTCTCATTATGAATTCTAAAAATTTCACTTACCAATTTTTCTTGAGTTGGAGCTTGAGCTTCTACTGAAAAGCCAGCCCCCAATATGTAAACAATTTTATTCTTTAATTTTTTTGCCATATTTTAATTAAGTTTGTGTAAAAACGGTTCGGCGGCTTTACGAAGTTTCCTTTCAGGAAGCTATGCTTCCATAGAAAGGGTATTTTTCAAAACCGCGTGATGTGTTAAGTCCACAAAGCTAGAGTACATCTGCGGATGTAATCCACTTACCCATTGCCGTAAAATTTTATTGTAAATGTGTTATAGATTTTAAGTTTTGCTTATTAGTTTTTACAAATTTAATAAAACAATGGATTATAAAATAATGTTTTCTGTTTTTTTAAATAGTTATTCTGTATTAAAAGAGAACTTTAATTTCTTTTATTAAAATGTTGTCAAAAGAAAGGAAATTAGAAATTTTTGAAGTAACAATTGATATAGTTAAGATGTAGTTTATTTATTAAATTGTATAGTTCTTTTAGGACTATGAATCGTCGGGAGTTCCTACAGCAAAAGTTTGTTTTGGTATTTTTCATTAAATATTCTGATGGTAAGAAATGGTTTAGTTTTTTTTCTGCATTATATAGTGATACTACAATTTTACATTGCTTATCATTTTTCATTACGTTTACAAATTTAACTTTCTTATCATTCCGCAATTAATTATTGAAAAGTTTATTTTATTTAAAAAATCTAAATTCTTTTTGTAGAGATTATTGCTGCATGACAATCGTAACGCTTGATTGTAGTTCAGTAAATTAAAACACAATCTATTGTATTTTAATCTTGTTTTTTCTTAACTTAGTTCTTTTGAAAAGGCAATGACATTATTTGATTTACATTGAACTTTTAGTTCAATTTTCACTATATTTCAGTCAATACTTTTTCTAGAATTTTAGTAAAAGACTAAAGCTACAAATAAAACTAACCAATTATGAAAACATGGATAATCTAAAAGAAATACTTGCGACTCCTAAACAGGTGGGCCTTCTATTGGGAGCTGGAGTATCTAAAGCATGTGGCCTTCCAAATATTGAAGATATAACAAAAAAAGTAAAAGCTGGTATTACCAACGCAAAATTCAATGAACTAATTGACGCTACTGATACAGTAGAAAATATTTTAAACAAAACTCAACAACTTAAAGTGTTGCTTAATTCAGGAAAAGTTATAAACACACTCAAAGAGCAACATATAATTGATATTGAAAAAGAAATCAAAAAGACGATTTTCAAAGAACTTTCAATTGAAATAAATACTGATAATTTCAATAAACTTGTTGTATGGTTGAATTTTATCAATAAAGACTATGAAAAAGAAATATTTACACTCAACTACGATTTATTAGTTGAACAAGCTTTGGAAAAAGTAAGTCTACCTTATTTTAGTGGATTTATAGGAAATGTAAAACCATTCTTTATAACTGACTCAGTTGATGATTTTCAAGGTTTATATGTAAAACAAAGTTGGGTGAAACTATGGAAATTACATGGTTCTTTGAATTTCGTAAAAGGAGTTGACGATAGAATCTATATTGATAATGATAAGAATACAGCTTCAGAAAATCTTTTAATATATCCTTCAATGGACAAGTATTTATCTTCTAGGAGAGCTCCCTATATTTCATATTTAGATAGATTTCGAAAATACCTTATTGACAAAGAAAAGATTCTATTTGTGTTAGGATACTCATTTGGTGATGATCATATTAATGAAGTTATTGTGAATGGTCTTAATAATAATCATCGCTTATCGATAATTGCTTTTGCTTTTGATGAGGAAACCTATAAAAAAGGCATCACATTGCTTGGTGATTATCCTAACTTTTCAATCTACACTGATAAGAAAAAATTTTCTAATCGAAGAGACGGTTCATTTGATAGTTCTTCAAATATTGGTGATTTCAAAAATTTTGTCACATTGATTGATGAGATAACGTTTTCTAAACTAACGGTTACTGACCCAAAAACTACTCAAACTCCATGATAAAAGAAAATAGTGGTAAAATAGGACAGGTAATTGAAGTTAATACCGAAAGAGTTATTGTTGAGATTAGCAATGAACTAGATAATTATAACATTATCCATAATGGTACATTATATCGTATTGGTCAGGTTGGTAGTTTCGTAAAAATTATCAATGGGCTCTCATGTGTTTATTGTGTTGTTGAATCGTTTTCCACTTACATGCAAACAGGTGATATCGCTATCAATAAAAAAGTACTTAACGTTTCATTGCTTGGATATAAAAATATAAAAGGAGAATTTGAAAGTGGAGCAAAGATTACTCCTAGTATAGCAGATTCCGTTTTTCTGATTGATGAAGATGACATTAATATAATATTCAAATCAGATGTAAAGTTTCCTATTGAGGTTGGCCGAAATTACTATTCTAATATACTTCCAGTATATTTAAATTTAAATGAATTTGTTCTAAAACATTCTTTGATAGTTGGTAGTACTGGTAGTGGAAAATCAAACACTGTAGCATATTTACTAAACAATATAACAACAGGATATAAAAGTTCAAGAATTATAATAATTGATATTCATGGTGAATACATGAAATATCTTGGAGAGAATGCAAATGAGTTTTCCATTTATGATCCAACAAAGAAATTAGTAATTCCATATTGGATGCTTGATTTTGATACACTATGTAAATTGTTTGGATTAGGAACGAACTCTTCTGTTACTGATTTATTTCGTGACAGAATTCTGCAAATGAAGAAAGAGTTCGTGTATAAAGCTGCTGAATTAAAGGATAAAATAAAATCTACAGACATAAATATCAATTCACCAATTCCATTCGATATAAAAAAGATTTGGTTTGAATTCTACAATAGAGGATATGGAACTTTTGACAAGGTTACTAGGGAATACGGAGATTTTGTATATGCAAATGATGAACACAGAAATCCTTTAGTTGGTGATGCGGATAAAATGATTAAACCTCAGTTTGAGCCTTATTCAATGGGAATGAATCGACCATTCAAGTCAAATGAAGTTCAATATAAGAGTGTCGCTGATAATATAGAAAATAAAATCTGTAATGAGGACTTGAAATTTATATTCGGAGATGATGAGTATATAAAAGGCGATAAAAATATTGCTGAACTGATTGCTTCTTGGATTGAAAATGACAAACAGATAAGCGTATTAAATCTGAGTGGTATTCCATATAATATTCTGGATGTTGTTATTGGGGTACTTTCAAATTTATTGTTTGACACTATTTATTATACATTAAAAATTGATGAAAAAAGATATGAGGGCCGCCCGCTATTAATATGCTATGAAGAAGCACATCGATATTTAAATGCTGGGACTCAAAATAGTTTTTCACAAAATGCAGTTGAGCGAATAATGAAAGAGGGAAGAAAATTTGGAATAGGTGCAATGATAATTTCTCAAAGACCAGTAGAAATACCTAACACTATTATATCTCAGGTAAGTACTTTTATAGCTTTACGATTGACTAATAGTGAAGACCAATCAAGGATTATAAGTTTTGCGCCAAATAATTTCTCTATGTTTCTAAAATCATTACCCTCTTTAGGCAATGGCGATGCATTTGTAATAGGTGAATCAATGAAAATTCCGATGAAGGTAAAGATTCCATTACTAGATACTGTAAAGAATGTGAACTTTGTAGCCAAAATTGGTGCTTGGCAGCAAGATAAACCAAAGGATTTAAATTATAATGATACAATAATACGTTGGATGCAAAAATAAAAAGGAGGTAATTATGGATTTAGAATGGCAAGAAATAGGTTGGGATTCTAACAATATTGAAAGAATCGCACATGATGGTCAAAAACTGTATGTTGAGTTTAAGGCTGGATCAGGTTATTATTATGAATATGTTTCATATGAAATATTTGTTCGAATAATGAATAAGGAAGTCATAAGTAAAAGCGAAGGTAAGCCATCTTATGGTGCGACATTAGATGCATTAGTAAAGAAAGGTGGCTACAAAGGTATTCAATATAAATAATGAATATAACTCAAAATTAAAAAAGGTTCCCCCGCTACTATACGAATCCTTTCGTGTGGTTTTCCTACGAAGTTGTAGAGTAGCTAAATGCTTGCTCTTTATTAGTGAAAACATACATTTTAGCCTAAGTTATTTTTCTAGAACAAGGGGAAGAACTTTGCTTTTGTAAAGTTAGTCTTTCAAAACTTTAAACTGCCACTGTAAGTACACTAAGTTTTAGCATTTTGAATCTTAACTAAAAAACAAACCTATCTAGAATTGCTTCTAAAGAGGTCATGTTTTATATTTTTTAATGATTATTTTCTAAAAAAAAGGAGTTGTTTAACAGCTACCAGCGGTTTTTATTTTCTGTTAATTAAGGCTTCATAAATAACATATCTCAAAAATTCAGATGCTTCAATATCTTCATTTGCTAAAACTTGAATATTATTAAAAAGGTTCAATAAATCAATTATGTTTTTTGTAGTAGTTTTAGTTAGTTCATTTAAAATTGAAGTTCTAAACTTTTTAACATCTTCATTTTTTGTATTATCAATTTTTCGTAAAACAAGAAATTTAATTTGTTCAGTATTTTTTATATTTTTTATCGTTTGGATGTCTTTATATAATTCATTATGAATTTTTTCAACATTTTCAAAATCTAGTAAGCTTTTCAAACCATTTTCCGGTTTCTGATTATGTTTTATTGTTAAAATTTTTGATTTTACATCTTTAGGATTAATGTAGATTTCTTTTTCTTTTTTATCTCTATCATAAGAAATTGTACAAACACCTGAAAACCGTAAAGCTTCTCTTTTAATCTCATCATTTGATATTTCAACAATATTTTTAACAAACCCAACGCCTTCAAGTTTTTTATCGCTAGTTGTGTCGAAAAACATTCTAATATTTGATTCATTATATTCACATAATTTTAAATTATATGCAACACCAGATGATTTTATTTCTTTATATAGTGTTAAAAGAGCAATTACTACAGCAATAGAATTATTATAATCAAAATAATTATCGGTTGAAACTATTGCTCGTAGATAATATTTATTATCAGGTTTGTAATGAATAAGTCTATATTTTCTATCTTTTATTTTCTCATTTTTTAATAACTCAAGATTTGTTTCCAAAATTTTCTTTAAGCCTTTATCAACAAGTTTTTTTGCATATCTATCCATACTATACAAGTTTCCAAAAAAATCGCGTTGAGCAGAATATTTTGGATATGTTATGAGAAAATTGTTGCCTCCAAAATTTTCTGGATTTGGAATGTTATTAAAATTAATAGTAAAGGTATTTTCAAAATAAAAGGTAATGTTTTCAAGATTAGAAACTAAATCTTTTTTAATGTAGCTTTTGTTTTGAATTATTTGAGAATTTACTAGTGTTTTAGCACCTACGATTGGAATAAATTCATTTTGTTCAAATTCTGAGCTTAAAATTTCTTTTACTTTCTTTGCTGTTTCATCGGTTGAAGTTAGTAATTTGAATAAATCTGAAATTAATACTCCATTATCAGTTTCCTGAATGTCTAATTTAAGAATTGATTTTTTCTTGGTTTCCATTAGTTTAGTTTTAATTTTACTAAGATACTAGTTTTCAACTAATCTTATGTGAAATTTCATACAAAGCCACATGAAGTGATAAGTCTTCGAAGCGAAAAGTCACATCTGCCGATGTAATCCACTTATCAATTGCCGAAAATTTTATTGTAAATGTATTATAGATTTTAAGTTTTTGTTGATTAGTTTTATACAAAGTTAATAAAATCAATGAATTATAAAATACAGTTTTCCATTTTTTATTAAAAATTTATAGGGTAAACTTTGCTCATTAGAGATTTCCAAGGATTTCATTAAACACTTCTCTTCTAGGATAAATAGACCTAAATTAAATAAGTGTCAGCGCTTAGTAAAGAATAAAAGAAACTAAATTTTATTTGTTGTCATAGAATATATTTACAGTTCTTTTTTTTTCTTCCATCATTTGTATCAAGTTATGTGTTTTGCATTGTATAGCACATTGTCTTTGTTGTCGGTTCAATGAAAATGTATAAATTTCCGTCACACCAAAAATTTAGTTTCTCGAAGTATTGAGCCATTCCGTCTGTCGGAACAACATTACTAAATGTTGATTTAATGTCACTAAAACTTCCTAATTGACATAAGAATTTCATTGACTTTCCACTTTTCGGACATTTTGGGATTTCAGCATCTTGTAGCCATTCTGGTTGTCCACAAATTCCTATACTTTCAAATTCGTCAATTTCTTCTTTTTCCTCCAAGCTTACTTTAACTCCTTCCCAAATAACTTTTGAGTCTTTATTAATTTCGTCAAATGCGCTTGTTGACGAAGCTGTGTCTGTCGGTTCAATAATTGTCGGACTATTTGGATTTGAATAATCTAGAAATACAAAATATTCGTCCGTGTAAATTGGATGAATTAAATTTACTTTGAAAGGTAACCAAGAAAAAAGTGGGTCAGAATTGTCAATTAAACCTAAGTAATGAAATCCTCCTAAAAATTCATTTTTTGGAATAGTAAAATCTTGTGGAATTTCTCCGCCTATTTGATGTTTACCATTTTCGTCTCTAATTATTTCGAATTGCATTTTTTTTATCTTAAAAAGTTTGTCAAATATTCCCATCTGTTTTTGGTGTCTCGTTTATAGAATGACTGCTAACGGCGGTTCGGCGGCTTTGCGGTGTTTCCTTTCGGAAAGCTTTGCTTCCAAAGAAAAGGTATTTTGCAAAATCGTATGATATGCAAAGTCCACATATCCCGTGCCGTAAAATTTTATTGTAAATGTATTATAGATTTTAAGTTTCTGTTGATTAGTTTTATACAAATTTAATAAAATCAATAAATTATAAAATACAGTGTTATGTTTTTTTATTAAAAATTTATAGGGTAAACTTTGCTTTTATGAAAAACAGTCTTTCAAAGCATCAACAACTCAATTTTAAGCACCCCAAATTTTAGAATTTTGACCGTTAACTAAAAAACAAACCTCTCTAAAATTGCTTCTAAAGAGGTCAAAATTTTATGTTTTTGAAAACTATTTTCTAAAAATGGGAGTTGTGCAACAGTTGCTCATGTGTTAGCAGAAGTTTTTATCTGTTCAGTTCTAAAATTACTGTCAATATTCCAATTGTTAAGCATAGTGGAGAATAATATTTTGTGTCGTTCAGTCCAAATTTTGTCGTTTTGTATTTCTTGAAAAAGCCAACATAGTTAAAATCGCCAATAGATCGCAAAATAAAAATACTTGCTATAACCCAAAGCCCATATTTATGAACTATGTCAAGCCATTTTGGTATAACAAAGTCGAAATCTACCGAGCAAAGAAATACTAAAACAGCAAATCCAAATAAACCCAAGGCTACAATAAATGTTGTAAATGCTTCTGGCATCATCACCTTTATATTGACATTTTTGGTTGGGATTACTGCTCCGTTTCCCCATTTTCCTCCGAAGCCCCCGATGTCGCGGATTTGTAATCCGTGACTATTACTTTGTTATTACTTAAATATAATGAAAAATAATTTTCCACCTTGGTGACTGAGTGTCGTCGAAGTCAGGGTTGGGGAAAAGAAAATTATTTCCACCTCGTTAACTAATCAAACACCAAAAGTCTGCGAACGAAGTTCACGAATCCAAAATACATAGAGTCAGTTCCCCTCTTACAGAGGGGTGGCATTCCGAGCATCGGAATGACGGGGTGTTTTTATTCAAAAAAGTAATTTCATACATAAAGAAACCCAATTTGATATGGAGACAGCGATTAATCTAATAGAGCTGTTTTTAATCCGTGACCTTCATCACCTTCTAACTCATACCTCATACCTCATGCCTCACAACTCATCAACTTCACGAATTTACCTCGCACCTCGTATCTCGCACCCCAGATGTCTGGGATTTGTAACCCCGATGTCGCGGATTTGTAATCCGTGACTATTACTTTGTTATTACTTAAATATAATGAAAAATAATTTTCCACCTTGGTGACTGAGTGTCGTCGAAGTCAGGGTCGGGGAAAAGAAAATTATTTCCAAACAAAAAACTTCATAAAAAAAACATTTTAAAACACAAGCTTCAACAATTCGCTAGCGAATTCCCACTTTCCTTACTTAAAAAAAAGTAATTCAAGAATAAAAAATCTTTACGTTTCAAAAATAATTCTCCCATTGAAACAGATTTCTAATCATGATTAAAATATATAACCCTGTCATTCTGAACGTAGCGTAGCATAGTGAAGAATCTCTTCAAATAGCAAAATATTTCAACCTCACGTCTTCACAACTCATCAACTTCACGACTTTACCCCGCACCTCGCACCCCGCACTCCGCACCCCGCATCTCTCATCCTTCATCCTTCATCCTTCATCCGTCACCACATCGCTTCATAGCGAATGAATTTCGCCAACTTAGCTCACTTAAAAAAGCAATTCAAGAAAAAAAATCTTTGCGTATAAAAATATACCCTAGAAGCCCCATCTCAAAAAGCACTTCACCCTATAGACCCCTGAAATTGTAAAACGCTCTTGTATCTCGCCATGCGCTAATGAAATGAATGTAAGAAGTAAGGAATAATTATGAGTTGTACCACTTTAATATATACTTATAGTATAGTTGTAGTATAGTTAATATATAGATAATATATATTATATTTCTATAAAAGTAATAAATGAAGAGCATTATAAGGGAAGTATTCCAGATGATTCAGATTTCTAATGCGTGTATACAAAACAGAACCCTGTCATTCTGAACGAAGCGTAGCATAGTGAAGAATCTCTTCATAAAGCAAAATATTTCAACTTTACGACTTCACCCCGCACTCATACCTCATCCCTCATCCCTCATCCTTCATCCTTCACCACATCGCTTCAAAGCGAATGAATTTCGCCAACTTAGCTCACTTAAAAAGTAATTCAAGAATAAAAAATCTTTGCGTTTCAAAAATAATTTCGATTCCTAATCGTGAGCAAAAAACATAACCCTGTCATTCTGAACGAAGCACAGCGCAGTGAAGAATCTCTTCATAAAGCAAAATATTTCAACTTCACGACTCCACCCCGCACTCATCCCTCATCCTTCATCCTTCATCCTTCACCACATCGCTTCAAAGCGAATGAATTTCGCCAACTTAGCTCACTTAAAAAAGCAATTCAAGAAAAAAAATCTTTGCGATTCAAAACAATTCTCCCATTGAAACAGATTTCTAATAATGATTAAAATACATAACCCTGTCATTCTGAACGAAGCGTAGCATAGTGAAAAATCTCTTCATAAAGCAAAATATTTCAACTTTACGACTTAACAACTTCACAACTTTACAAATCATCAACTTTACGATTTCACAACTTCACAACTTCACAAATCCCGTTGACTAACCAAAGACCAAAAGTCTGCGAACGAAGTTCACGAATCCAAAATACATAGAGTCAGTTCCCCTCTTACAGAGGGGTGGCATTCAGAGCATCGGAATGACGGGGTGTTTTTATTGAAGAAAGTAATTTCATACATAAAGAAACCCAATTTGATATGGAGACAGAGATTAATCTAATATTGTGTTTTTAATCCGTAGCCTTCATCACCTTCTAATTCATAATTCATAATTCATACCTCATAACTCATACCTCATCCCTCATCCCTCATCCCTCATAACTCATCTCTCATAACTCATCTCTCATAACTCATAATTCACGACTTCACATCCTCATCATTTTTAAATTCATGATATATATCATAATGTTTATTTAGAATAAATATAAATAATGTATATATTTGCATTGTTATTTAAAATCGTTCTAAATAAGTATGAGAAAAATCGCTTTACCTATTGTCCTCTTCAGTTCATTTTCTCAGTTCTACGCACAAGTAGATACTACCAAAGTGGAAAATATTACTGAAGTAATCATCAATCACACGAAGAAATATAAAAATGAAAATGCTTTTTCAGTTTCTAAACTCAATTTAAAGGATATTGAAAATCCTCAAGTGTATAATAGTATTCCAAAGGCAATACTGAAAGACCAAGTTTCCACCAATTTTAAGAATGTATTAACCAATGCTACAGGGATTACAAGACTTTGGGAAAGTACTTCCAGAGGTGGAGACGGCGCAGAATATTACACAATGCGTGGTTTTTCTACTCAATCCAGATTGGTAAATGGTATGGCGAGCTTTAACAATGGTGGTCTCGACCCTGCTAATATCGAAAATATTGATGTTATCAAAGGTCCTTCGGGTACTTTGTACGGAGGAAATTTGGTTTCCTACGGCGGTTTGGTAAATATACAGACCAAAAAACCTTATGATAAATTGGGAGGCGAAATAAATTATGTTACAGGGACTAACGCCCTGAATAGAGTAACTATTGATGTAAATACTCCTGTCAAAAATGGGCTTTTTCTTCGCTTAAATTCTGCCTATCATACTGAAAATTCTTTTCAAGATGCAGGGTTTTATAAGTCTTTTTTTATTGCACCCTCTTTAAAATATGTGGTGAATGATAAATTGACTTTTTTGGTGAATACCGAATTTAAAAGCAATGAAACAGCCAATGCCCCAATGATTTTTTTGAGCAGATATGCTCCTTTATCGTTTAATTCCATAGATATTTTTGAAGCTAATTATAAAAAATCTTACACCAGTAATAATCTTACAACCAAAAATCCAACATTCAATTTGCAATCCCAAATGATATACAAATTATCAAATAAATGGACGTCTCAGACTCAATTTTCTAGCAGTTCAAGCAAAGCTATGGGGTATTACCAATATTTGTGGGATAGTGCGAATGGAGATGAATTTACAAGATTTATTTCTAAATCCAATAGTGAAACATTGGCAACCGGAATTCAACAGAATTTTATTGGCGATTTCAATGTTGGAAATATGAGAAATCGTCTGGTAGTAGGCTTGGATTATCTCAACACGAAGGTGGTAAACAACGATTCTGAATGGAGAGCATTTGGAACAGTTTCCTTAAAAAATCAAACTGATTCTTCCACGCTGACTTCGCAAGGGGCAGATGCAGCCCTTTTAGACGCAAAAGTTGTTCCTGCAACTGCAGAAATGAATATTAAGAGTGCCTATTTCTCAAATGTATTAAACATCTTACCAGAATTATCTGCAATGTTAAGTCTACGGGTGGATAATTTCAGCGGCAAACCTACTCAATGGTCCACTGAAGAAGTGAATGGCCAAACCACCTTTTCTCCAAAATTTGGTTTGGTATATCAACCGATTCTCAACAAACTATCTCTTTTTGCAAATTATATGAATGGATTCCAATATTTAACGCCACAAAAAGTAACCGATGCTAACGGAAATAACCCTACTATAAAAATATTTGATCCTGAAAGAGCTAATCAATGGGAAGTGGGGGCAAAAGCCAATCTTATTGACAATAAACTTTCTGTAACTGCAAGCTATTATGATATTAAAGTAGCGAACAAAATAATGGCAGACCCTAATAATATGAACAATTCCATACAAGGGGGTGAAGTGTTCAGTAAAGGATTTGAATTAAGTGCTGTCGGGAATCCAATAAAAGGGCTTAATATCATTGCAGGATTCAGTAAAAATAGGAGTGAACAGGTAAGCGGAGATTCCACTTACAACGGTTTACGTCCCGAAGAAGCTGGACCAGAAACTTTAATTAATTTTTGGGCAAACTATAAAATTCAACAGGGTAATTTTAGAAACTTTGTTGCAGGGTTCGGTTTTAATCACGCTTCAGAACATAAAACACTTAACAGAACAGGAATTGGAACTTTCGAGTTGCCTAGTTATACGATTGCCAACGCCATGATTGGCTATCATCCAGAAAAATATAGTGTTTCCTTAAAGCTCGATAATATTGGAAATACTAAATATTATTCGGGTTGGAGTACAGTTACCCCACAAAGGTTAAGAACGCTTTCTTTAGCTTTAGGATTTAATTTTTAAGTTTTTTTCAATTCACGTTTTAATGGTCACAAAAGTTGGCAGATTTCTTCTGCTAACTTTTGATTTTAATAAAAAGCAATGAATAATAGACACGAACATCGCCTAAAAAATAAAAAATCTCTTTTCAAAAAATGGATGGGTAAATTCCATCTATGGCTAGGACTTTCCACAGGTCTTATTGTATTTATCGTAAGCATAACTGGCGCTTTGTATGTTTTTAAAGAAGATATACAATATGCTCTAAGAAAAGATTTTATCTACCATTCAGAACAAAATATTGCTGGAAAATCAACTTTGCCTTTACGGGTTTTAGAACAAAAAATAAACGAACAAAATCCTGAAAAATATCCCTTGCATTGGGTAGAAATTCCCATTGATAAAAGTAAATCTTACAAGTTTTACTATTACGAAAGAAATCCTGATGCTTGGAATTATTTTGATGAATATCAAATTTATAAGACTGTTTATATTAATCCATTTACAGGGAAGATTCTTTCCGTTCAAGACGAGAAAAACGGATTTTTTAATATCGTTAAATTCATTCACTGGAGTTTTTTGCTTAATTCCGATTGGGGAAAATATGTGGTGGGAATTCCAGTTATCATTTTTGTTTTTATGCTAATTTCGGGTATCATTTTGTGGTGGCCAAGAAATAAAGCCGCCAGAAAACAACGCTTTTGGTTTCAGTGGAAAAATATTAAAAATTGGAAACGAAAGAATTACGATTTGCACAGTATTTTAGGCTTTTATGCATCTTTTATTGCTCTTATTGTGGCAATGACAGGCCTTTTTTATTCGTTCTTTTTTATACAAGCATTTTTTTATTTTATTTTTTCGGGAGGAAATACGGTATATCCTGATTTTTCACATATAAAAACGAAAGACCCGATCGAAATGAAAAGTGCACAGACTTTAGATAAAATTGCACTGCAGGTTGAAAAGCATTATCCCAATTATTCAGCATATACAATAGATTTAGGGCATCCGCATTTAGACGATCATGAACATGAAAATTTTACCGTTTATGTAAGAGGTTTAGAAGATAAATACTACATTTACAGCGAAATGATTTTTGATGAGAATTCTGGGAAACTTCTTCTGAACCGTCCTTATGAAAAGAGAAATTTTGGAGAAAAATATGTGGCGGCCAATTATGACATTCACGTAGGGGCAATTTTGGGAACTTTTGGAAAAATCTTGGCATTTATATCCAGTTTGATTTGTGCAAGTTTACCCATCACAGGATTTTTAGTTTGGTGGGGTAGGAAAAAGAAGGTAAAACCCATGTAACACTCTATCATAAAATCCAAATAAATAAAAATTATTTAAAACTTAAGTTTCAACAATTCACTAGAGAATTCTCACTTTGCTTACTTAAAAAAAGCAATTAAAGAAAAAAAAATCTTTGCGATTCAAAAAAAATCCCCCCCCCCCCCAATAATTAGATTCCTAATCGCGAGTAAAAAACACAACCCTGTCATTCTGAACGAAGCGTAGCGTAGTGAAGAATCTTTTCAAGAAGCAAAATATTTCAACTTCACGACTTTACCCCGCACTCATACCTCATAATTCATACCTCATAATTCATAATTCATAATTCATAACTCACGACTTCACGACTCATTAAATATTAAAGAGATTGAAAGGGCAGAAATTCTTCAGTTCATTAGAAATTGACTTGCGATTGATGTCCTAGGAAACCGCAAGCGTTAAAAAAATGTTTAGCTTTTTCGTTAAAAAAGTCTGCTGTTTAAGCTCGGCATTCTGCCGAGTGAGTTTCAGAGTTTTTAGAAAAGGCTAAACATTTTTAGCTGAGGATTTCCAGACTTGAAACCTAGCGAAGCGGTTCGCCGATTCCTTTGGAAATAATAAAAATGGTTGAGGCAACTTTTGGTTCTCTTGGTTCAAGCCAAACCTAACGGAGTGGTTCGACGAAGTCAAAAGAACATACAATAAAAAATCACGCATCCTCCTACACTTTACCAAAGAATCCCAACATAACTGCTATGTTATAGTATAGTTGTAGTATAGTTAAAGTATAGCAAAGATACTGATGAAGAATGTAAATCTTATATCTTCTTCATCTCATAAGAAGGGGAGAGTCTATTATCAAATCACTAAGAAATACAGAAAAACAAAGATTAATCTTAGCTTTTGTAAGGGATTTCGGTATTTATTTCCTAAAAAAAACTATTTTTACTTCATTAAAAATGATAAAAAAATGAAATTGACAAGAATTTTTGTTCCAATAGTAGCATCAGTGTTATTGTACAGTTGTGCTTCTAATAACCTATCCTACGAAGGAAAAGCTTTTAAAACCGCCTATGAATCCATTAAGGCAGATGAACTAAAGAAAAACCTTATGGTCATTGCTTCAGATGAGATGGAAGGCAGACAAACCGGCTCTGAAGGTCAAAAGAAAGCAGGCGTTTACATGATAGATTACTATAAAAACTTAGGCGTTTCTTATCCAAAAGCATTGGGGAGCTATTATCAAAAAGTACCTAAAGAAGCACTAAAAAGCAGAAGAGGAGAGCTTCCTGACTCAGAAAATATACTGGCATTTATAGAAGGAACAGAAAAACCAGAAGAAATCATCGTGATTTCTGCACATTATGACCACGTTGGAACCAATAATGGCGTAGTGTACAATGGTGCAGATGACGATGGAAGTGGAACAGTTGCGGTAATGGAAATCGCAGAAGCATTCCAACAAGCCAAGAAAGCAGGAAAAGGTCCGAAACGTTCCATTCTTTTCTTACATGTAACAGGAGAAGAGCACGGCTTATTGGGTTCTAAATATTATTCAGAGAATCCCGTATTTGATTTAAAGAACACCGTAGTAAATCTTAATATCGACATGATTGGCAGAAGCGATAAAGAAAACGAAGGCAAGAATTATGTCTACGTCATCGGTTCTGATATGCTTTCTACAGAACTGAAAAAAATAAATGTAGCAGCCAATAAAGCCACTCAAAATCTAGAACTCAATTATAAATATGATGATCCTAATGACCCAATGAGATTATATTACAGAAGTGACCATTATAACTTTGCAAAACACGGCATTCCTGTAGCGTTTTTCTTTGACGGAATTCACGAAGATTATCATCAACCAACAGATGATCCGGAGAAAATAGATTATCCATTACTTCAAAAAAGAGCACAATTGGTTTTTGCTACCGCTTGGGAATTAGCCAATCGCAAAGAGAGAATTGTGGTAGATAAAAAATAATTGAAATATTTTCAATTTTCAATTCTCCATTTTTAATTAAAAAAGTAGCCCCACCAAGAATCGAACTTGGATCTAAAGTTTAGGAAACTTCTATTCTATCCATTGAACTATGAGGCCAAAATTTATGAATTTAAAAATAAGAAAATATATTCAATAAAAACATTGATTTTTATCAATAGGAGCAGTTTCGCACTGACCATTCTAAGATAAATGCATGAAATAAACCTTTTAGAAATGCCAGATTTTTTATGGATAAAAATATACCTTTGAAATCAATGGTAAGAATAAAACCAAAAAACAAATCACCAAAATAAAAAACGACTACATAGTGAAAGATAAATTCACCCTTTTCTTTAGATTTTATTCATCATCAGAAATCATTGATGCAGTTTTATTTTCTTAATTTTGCAAACAGTATAAATATAAAAGTTATGAATTTAAAAGGTAAAAATGCACTCATCACAGGTGGTGGAAGAGGTCTTGGGAAAGCGGTTGCTATCGCTTTGGCAAATGAAGGCGTAAATGTAGGAATTACGGGTAGAAATGAAGAACATCTAAAGTCTACCGTTGCAGAATTGGAGAAATTGGGGGTAAAAGCAGTCTATTCTGTTTTTAATGTAGAAGAAATGGCTCAAGTAGAACAAGGCGTAGCTTCTATCGCTTCTCAACTGGGTGGAATAGACATTTTAATCAATAACGCTGGAGTAGGTGATTTTGGTAGTTTCGAAGATATGCCAGTAGAAACTTGGGAAAAAGTAATGAAGGTAAATCTTTTTGGCGTATATTACGTTGCAAAAGCAACTTTGCCTTATATCAAACAAAATAAAGAAGGAGATATTGTAAATGTAGCGTCAACTGCTGGATTAAAAGGCGGTCCGAATATGTCAGCGTACTGTGCTTCTAAAGCTGCGGTAATTTCGCTTTCTCAATCATTGATGGCTGAACTTAGAAAATTCAATATTCGTGTAATAACCTTAACACCAAGTACCATTGCTACTGATATGAGTATAGAAGGTAAACTTACTGATGGAAACCCAGAAAAAGTGCTTCAACCAGAAGATTTCGCAGAATGGGTGAGAGATATTTTGAAAATGAACAGAAGAGCCATGATTGCTAATGCTTCTATTTTCTCTACCAATCCATAAGAATTGCATCTACAATATTTAAAAAATCCATCGCTTTTGATGGATTTTTTGCTTTCAATATTCTACATTTGGAGTGAACAATTCTTTTGTTTGCAATTTAGAATGATAAAAATATGAGTGAGATTTTAAGACGTCAAATTGAGAATATTACACCATTAACGGACCAAGAGTTCGAGTATATTCTGTCTCATTTTACCTTGAAAAAATTAAAAAAGCATCAGATTTTAACTCAAGAAGGAGATGCGGTACAAAATGATTATTTTGTGATGAATGGTTTGTTAAAAGCTTCTTACCTGAATCAAGAAGGCAAAGAACATATTATGCAATTTGCAATGGAAGATTGGTGGATTACCGATTATCAAGCCTATTTTAATCAAACGGAAGCTACTTTTAGTATTGATGCTTTAGAACCTACAGAAGTGCTTTCTTTATCGCTTTATAACCGAGAGAAACTCTGTGCAGATATGCATAAAATGGAGCATTTTTTCAGAAAAAAGTCGAATAATGGCTATGTAGCGCTCCAACGAAGAATTTTGTCTTTGCTCAATAGCAATGCCAAAGAACGCTATGAACAATTTATTTCTCAATATCCTACACTTTTACAGCGATTGCCCAAAACATTAATCGCTTCATATTTAGGAGTTTCCAGAGAAACGCTGAGTCGGCTTTCGGTGTAATGTGATGTAGGTCACAAAAAAGTTGTGAGGTAGGTCCTATTGTTTGTGGGAAGTTGGATTTACCTTTGTAGTGTTAAATCATTAAAAAATGAATAGTAAAATGAGTCAGAACAAGTTTTTATCAAAGATAATTTTCTTAACGAGTTGTATTCTTTTTTTAGGAATCAACATGGTAAATGCACAAACAATTAAATCTAACAAAATGAGCAAAAAAGTATTATTCGTGGTAACGAGCCACGGCGAATTAGGAAACACTGGTGAAGCTACCGGTTATTATTTAGGTGAAGTTACGCATCCTTGGTCTGTACTAGTAGATGCTGGTTACGAAATAGATTTCGTGAGTCCAAAAGGAGGAAATCCGCCGTATTATGGAAATACTCCAGATGATAAGGTTAATGAAAGATTTTTGGCAGATGAATATTACCAAAATAAAATTCAGAACACCATGAAACCTTCAGAAGTAAATCCAGATGAATATGTGGCGATTCTTTATGCAGGAGGTCACGGTACGATGTGGGATTTTGCAGATAATGAAGAACTGGCACTAATCGCTCAAAAAATCTACGAAAAAAATGGAGTAGTAAGTGCGGTTTGTCACGGTCCAGCTGGATTGGTGAACATTAAACTCAGCAATGGAAAATATTTGGTAGATGGCAAAAAAATCAACGCTTTTACCAATGAAGAAGAAGCTGCTGTGAAATTAGAAAATGTAGTTCCTTTTAGCTTAGAATCTAAATTAATAGAACGTGGAGCTAAGTTTGAAAAATCAGGTTTATGGCAAACTCACGTTGCGGTAGACGAAAGAGTGGTAACAGGACAAAATCCTCAATCCGCTCATGCAGTTGGCGAAGCTGTTTTAGAAGAACTTAAAAAACTTCAATAATTGATAATAAAAAAGAGACTGATTCAGTCTCTTTTTTTGTTTTTTTTAGCGGTTGCTGATTTTTTGTGCAATGCTTTTTATGGGATTTGAATAATTCCACAAAATTTTAGTTTTCCATTTTCTTTTATAAAAGTCAATAGCGCACCAGCTCCTTCAAATCCTGTTTTAGAGTCTGGTTTCGCTGTTTGAAATCCTAAAGTATATTGTTGGTTTTCAGAATCATAATTGATTTTGTTTTTTCGTAAACTTTTATATTCTAAAAAAGGAATAATGTCTTTTAAGTAGTTTGTAATTTGTTTGTTACTAATGTTAGATTCTAATGAATCAGTTTCACAAATTGAACAATAAAAATTCTCACAGAAAAAATTAGAAATTTGAATTTCACTCAAACTTTTATTTTCGTAATTGTTTTGTATTGTTTTTACATTGGTTAAAATCTCCTTTTTAATTTGTATTAGGTTTTGTTGTGCTTGATATAAAAAACAGATTGAAAAAAAGATTAGAAATAAAATTCGTTTTGTCATTTTTGGAAATTTTATAGCAATACGCATATAATCCAAATATACGAAAGTTTTAAAAAAGAACTAAATATCCTCAAACAAACAGTAAATCTTAAAATTTCACCACTTTTAGTTTATTCCAAAGGAAAGTATAAGTAAAGGGTAAGAGAATATGAATTGATGATATAAAAATTGTATTTTTAATCATTTAGGCCTCAAAAACATGACATTTGTCATATTTTTTGTCATTCCGCTCAGTTTTACATAGTTTTACACCAAATTAAAAACAATGGCTCTACAAGACCAAAATACTCCGAAAACCACTGAAGAACAAAAGGAAGAGTACAAGAAAAATCCCATGCGCTTGTACGGAATTTATTCTTCCATCGTGTTTCAGATGTTGGCCATCATTGCTTTAGGATTTTGGGGCGGGAAGAAAATTAATGATTATCTAGAATTGCCCAATGATTTATTAACCGTTGCCATTGGATTATCAGGATTAGGATTAGCCTTGTACAGTACCTTAAAACAATTAGAAAATATAAACAAATAACTCGCATGAAACAGTCTACCTCTTGGTTATACATTGTTCTTTTTATTCTGGTCTTTTTTTTACATTTTGCGATATGGCAACTTTATGTAAATGACTTTCAAGTGATATTTATTCGCTATTATCTTTTCTTAACCATTTTATTTATGATGGTCATCACCATTATGTCTATTGTCAAAAAGATTTATCCCGAGTATATCGGTTTTACTTTTATGGGACTCATGCTCTTTAAGTTGAGTGTTATGTTTTTGGTAATGAATAAATTACAGTTATCTGAGGTGCCGTATCACAAGTATCATTTTATACCGCCTTATCTTGTTTCTTTACTATTAGAAACATTGTTCGCAATCGGTTTATTGAAAGAACAAAAAAATAACTAATTCATACTTTGTTAATTTGTTTTTTTATCATATTTTTGCAAAACTTTTAAAATAACATAAATCAATGCTGAAAAGAGGAGTTTTATTAATCGGTTTTTTATCTACATTTTCACTTTCTTTGGCGCAACACCATGAGGCTGCAGCAGAAACTAAACCTGCTACAGAAACGAAAGTTGTAAGTGCTGAAGAAGCAGAAAAAGAACAAATAAAGAAAGAAAATAAGGAGTTTATAGACCATCACTTGTTAGATGCTCACAGCTTTGATATTATGGTGGAAAAGAAAGCAGACGGTACAGAACACCACATCGGTTTTCCACTTCCTGTTATTTTCTATGATGAAGCAAACGGTCTTCACGCATTCATGAGTTCAGAATTTCACCACGGTAAAGAAATGAAAGATGTTCATGGCAAAAAATACAACGTAGTAGAAAGCAAAGGTGCAAACTACGCTCTTTACCACGAAAAAATTGTAAAAACAGATGCTTCTGGTGCCATTACTTTAGATGACCACGGTCACGCTACCAATGCAAAAGTTTTAGATTTATCTATCACGAAAAGTGTTTTAATGATTCTATGTGCATCATTATTGATGATTGTAATTTTCGGTTCTATGGCTAGAAATTATAAAAAATCACCAATTCCTACAGGTGCAGGTAAATTATTCGAACCACTGGTAATCTTCATCAGAGATGAAATTGCGATTCCAAACATCGGACCGAAATATCACAAATATATTTCTTATTTATTGACTATTTTCTTCTTCATTTTATTCCTAAACGTATTTGGTTTATTACCTTTCGGGATTAATGTAACAGGGAATTTAGCCATTACAGCTGCTTTAGCAATTTTTACCTTCATCATTACGCAGTTTACGGCAAACAGAAACTATTGGCAACACATTTTCTGGATGCCAGGTTTACCGTTCTTAATGAAATTGGTAATGATTCCTATTGAATTAATCGGGATGATCATTAAGCCGTTTGCATTGTTAATACGTCTTTTTGCAAACATGTCTGCAGGTCACATCGTAATTATGTCATTAATTGCAATGATTTATTACTTCCAAAATGTAATTGCAGGCGTTGCATTCCCATTCTTAACATTTGTATTGTATTTATTAGAGATATTAGTAGCATTCTTACAAGCGTATATCTTCACCATGCTTTCTGCGGTTTACTTCGGTATGGCAAATGAAGAACACCACCACGAAGAAGCTCATCACTAATAAGAGCCAAGTTGAAAGAGCCAAGAGCCAAGTAAAAAGTTATCATTTTGAACTCGAAACTCGGATTTCAAAACTCAAAACATAAAAGTAGAAACTAATTTTTAAAATTATATATTATGGAAATTCCAAAACTAGTAGGTGCAGGTTTAGTAGTAATCGGAGCAGGTTTAGGTATCGGTAAAATCGGTGCTGCTGCTTTAGAAGGTATGGCTCGTCAGCCAGAACAAGCTGGTAAATTACAAACTGCAATGCTTATTGCTGCTGCACTAGTTGAAGGTCTTGCATTTGCTGCATTATTTGCTGTAAACTAAGACTCAAAAAAATAGCACTCACCCGTAACGGTTGGTTACGGGAAGTGTTTTTAAAAATTAAATAAAAAAAATATATAAAAATCTTATGGGATTATTAGAGAATTTTTCGTCAGGTTTGTTCATCATTCAGTCAGTTATTTTCTTGATACTTCTTTTCGTGTTAGGAAAATTTGCATGGAAACCTATTCTTACTGCTTTAAATGAGAGAGAAGTTTCTATTCAAGACGCTATTAACCAAGCTAAATTGGCTAAAGAAGAAGTTGCAAATCTTAAAGCAGACAACGAGAGAATCATCCGCGAAGCTAAAGCTGAACGTGATGCCATCTTAAAAGAAGCGAGAGAGTTAAAAGACAAAATTGTAGGTGAAGCAAAAGACCTTGCAAAATCTGAAGGAGACAAAATGATTGAACAAGCTAAACAATCAATCAATGCTGAAAAAAATGCAGCAATGGCTGATATCAAAAATCAAATTGGTTCTCTTTCTGTAGAAATTGCAGAAACCATTCTAAAACAAAAATTAGATAATGCTGATGCTCACAACGCATTAGTTGAAAAAATCATTAATAAATCTAACTTAAATTAATATGCTAACCTCTAAAGTAGCGAAAAGATATGCACAAGGTTTACTAGACTTTACTCAAGAGTCTGGTAACACGGCTTCTATTTTTTCGGAAATGAAAGATGTAGTAAAGATTTTTAATGATTCTAAGGAATTAAAGAATTTCTTTGCTTCGCCAATCATAGACGCTAAAAAGAAAACCAAAGCAGCCTTAGAAATCTTTGCTCAGTTTTCACCAGTAAGTAAGAATCTCATTACTTTGGTGATTAAACAAGGTAGAGAAAGTCATCTGCAAGATATAGCGCAAGAGTTTATCAATAAAGTAGAAGACTTACAAGGCGTACAGAGAGTTACCTTAACCGTAGCTTCTGAACTTTCTCAGAAAAATGTAGAAGACATTGTAAAATCTTCATCTTTAGTAGACCATACTAAAAACTACGACTTAAAAGTGGTAGTAAACCCTGAAATTATTGGCGGTTATATTTTAAGAGTAGGAGACCAGCAGGTTGATACTTCTGTAAGAACTAAACTAAGCCAAGTGAAAAAAGAATTTCAATTAAATTAAGTTAAAAAACCATAAAATGGCAGAAATAAATCCGGCTGAAGTTTCAGCAATTTTAAAACAACAGTTAGCCAACTTTGATACACAAACAAATGTAGAAGAAGTGGGTACAGTATTACAAATTGGAGACGGTATCGCTCTAGTTTACGGTTTAGAAAATGTACAATACGGAGAATTGGTAAAATTCGAATCAGGAATTGAAGGTATTGTATTGAACCTTGCAGAAGACAATGTAGGTGTTGCACTTCTTGGAGAATCTAAAAGAGTAAAAGAAGGAGATACAGTAAGAAGAACCGAAAGAATCTCTTCTATTAAAGTAGGAGAAGGTCTTTTAGGAAGAGTAGTAGATACTCTAGGAAATCCTATCGATGGTAAAGGTCCTGTAACTGGAGATCTTTATGAAATGCCACTAGAAAGAAAAGCTCCAGGAGTAATTTTCCGTCAACCGGTAAATGAACCACTTCAGACAGGTATCGTAGCAATTGACTCTATGATTCCAATCGGAAGAGGACAAAGAGAGTTGATCATCGGAGATAGACAAACTGGTAAAACTACCGTTGCTATCGACACTATTTTGAACCAAAAAGAATTTTATGATGCTGGTGAGCCTGTATTTTGTATCTACGTTGCTGTAGGTCAAAAAGGTTCTACTGTAGCACAAATCGTAAAAACTTTAGAAGATAAAGGAGCTTTAGCTTATACCGTAGTGGTAGCAGCAAACGCTTCAGACCCTTCTCCAATGCAGGTATACGCACCAATGGCGGGAGCTGCAATCGGAGAATTTTTTAGAGACACTGGTAGACCAGCATTAATCGTTTATGATGATTTATCTAAACAAGCAGTAGCTTACCGTGAACTTTCTCTATTATTAAGAAGACCACCAGGTCGTGAAGCATATCCTGGAGACGTTTTCTACCTTCACTCAAGATTATTAGAAAGAGCTGCAAAAGTAATTAAAGATGATACCATCGCTTCTCAAATGAACGATTTACCAGAATCATTAAAACCAATGGTAAAAGGAGGTGGTTCATTAACGGCTCTTCCAATCATCGAAACTCAAGCAGGTGACGTATCAGCATATATTCCTACCAACGTAATTTCGATTACAGACGGACAGATTTTCTTAGAGTCAGATTTATTCAACTCTGGGGTGAGACCAGCGATTAACGTAGGTATTTCTGTATCGAGAGTAGGGGGTAACGCTCAGATTAAGTCTATGAAAAAAGTTTCTGGTACCTTGAAACTTGACCAAGCGCAGTACAAAGAATTAGAAGCTTTTGCTAAATTTGGTTCTGACTTAGATGCGGCTACTATGGCAGTTATCGCAAAAGGAGAAAGAAACGTAGAAATTCTTAAACAACCAGTAAACTCTCCACTACCTGTAGAATCACAAGTAGCGATGATTTACGCAGGAACTGAAAACTTATTGAGAAACGTTCCTGTAAGAAAAGTAAGAGAATTCCAAGTAGAATACGTAGACTTCTTAAAAAACAAACACCCAGAAGTAATGGCTGCTCTTAAATCAGGTAAGATTGATGACAGTTTAACAGGTGTCCTTAAGCAAGTAGCTACAGATTTAGCTTCTAAATATAACTAAAATTAGTTGATGGTTTTTGGTTGATAGTTGACGGAATTTTCTAAGACTAGCAACCAACAACCGACAACCAACAACTAAACTAAATATGGCAAATTTAAAAGAAATTAGAGGAAGAATAACTTCTATTTCATCTACAATGCAGATTACAAGTGCGATGAAAATGGTTTCCGCTGCGAAACTGAAAAAAGCACAAGATGCCATTGTAATGTTAAGACCTTATTCTGAAAAACTTCAAGAAATCATTCAGAATGTAAGCGCAAGCTCTGATTCTGATAACGTTTCTGCTTTTGCACAAAAGAGAGAGGTGAAAAAAGTACTATACATTGCTATTACTTCTAATAGAGGTTTGGCTGGTGCTTTTAACTCATCTGTGATTAAAGAATTAAACCACAGAATCTCTAATTCTGCTGTAGAAGTAGAAGTGTTAACCATCGGGAAAAAAGTTTTTGATGCTGTAAAGAAAAACAGAACGGTATATGACAATCAAAGTGCCATCTTTGATCATATGAGTTTTGAAAAAGTATCAAAAGTGACTTCTGCTGTGATGAAGGATTTCAGCCAAGGAAAATTTGATGAAGTACATCTAATTTATAATAAATTTTTAAATGCTGCTAATCAAGAAGTAAAAACTGAACAGTTATTACCAATATCAATGCCGGAAACTGATGGTAATGCAAACAGTGATTATATTTTTGAACCCAACAGAAACGAGATTTTGGATAGCCTAATTCCTAAGTCTATTAAAACGCAAGTGTACAAAGCAGTGCTAGATTCTATCGCATCTGAACATGGAGCGAGAATGACTGCAATGCACAAAGCGACTGACAACGCACAAGCACTTAAAAATGATTTGGTAATTTTCTATAATAAAGCGCGTCAAGCTGCGATTACCAATGAAATTTTAGAAATCGTTTCTGGTGCAGAAGCACTTAAAAATAGCTAAGAAATATTTCTTTTATACGATAAATGAAAGGGCGTCAACTCAGGTTGATGCCCTTTTTTATGATTTATTACCCAAAGGTGTAATTGTTTGATGTGTGATAAATGTCATATTTTTGAACACGATTTAATAATCAAACTACAAGAAGTAATCTTCATACTTCGATTTTTAGACAAAAGGGGTGGGTGCTTTTAGCACCCTTTTTTATTAACCTTTCATATCAAAAATAATCATATATTTGCATAGATTAATCAATTCACAATTTTTTATAAATGGATTACGATAGTGTCGTCAAACTTCTTATTGCATTATTACTCGTATTATTAAACGGTTTTTTCGTAGCGGCGGAATTTTCAATCGTTAAGGTTCGTTATTCTCAAATTCAGCTAAAAGCAGCTGAAGGCAACAAAATGGCGAAACAAGCCGAACACATCATCAAACATTTAGATGCTTATTTATCTGCTACACAATTAGGGATTACCTTAGCTTCATTAGCATTAGGTTGGGTAGGAGAAAGTGCCTTAGAACATGTTTTCCATGGTATATTCTCTTATTTCAATATCAATATTGCACCTACCATGATTACGACGATTTCTGTAGTAGTCAGTTTTTTAATCATTACCGTAATGCATATTGTTTTTGGGGAGTTAGTACCTAAATCTATTGCCATTAGAAAATCAGAAGCCACTACATTATTCATTTCTGCACCATTAAGATTATTCTACAATATTTTCAAACCATTTATTTGGTTAATGAATTTATTTTCAAATGCTTTTTTGAAATTAATAGGAATCCATCCCGCTTCCGAACACGATATTCACTCTACAGAAGAACTTCAGTTATTGGTGAAACAATCTGCAGACAGTGGTGAGATAGAAGAAGAAAACTACGAAATCATTAAAAATGCTTTTGATTTTACAGACCATACTGCAAAACAAGTGATGGTGCCTCGTCAAAACATTATTTCTATTGATATAGAAGATGATAAAGAAGAAATTCTAAAACAAATCATCGATTGTGGATATTCTAGAATTCCTGTGTTTGAAAATTCGATTGACAATATCATTGGACTTTTCTACACAAAGGAAATCATGAGAGAATACATCAAAAACAAAGACCTTGATCTAAAAGAGTTTTTGAGAGAAGCATTCTTTGTGGTTGGTAGTAAAAAGATTTCAGACTTGTTAAATGTTTTCCAACAAAAGAAACAGCATTTAGCCATTGTTATTGATGAATTCGGAGGAACAGAAGGTATTCTTACGTTAGAAGATATTTTAGAAGAATTGGTAGGCGAAATCCAAGATGAAGAGGATGATGAAGATAAAATTGTAGACCAAGTTGGCGAAAACGTTTTCTGGGTAAAAGCAACTCAACCTTTGGAAGAAATTAACGAGTGTTTGCCGAAAGAGTTATCAGAAGTTGGTGAATACAATACTTTAGCTGGATTTATCCTACATCAATTAGAAGATATTCCAGAAGAAAATCAAGAGTTCGATATCGATGATTATCATTTCAAAATTTTGAAAATGAATAATAAGTCGGTAGAATTGGTAGAATTGGTGTACGATCCTAAAGATATTGTAGATGATTTAAGCGAAGAAATTAGCGAAATCTAATCATTGGCTAATTAATCTCAACCTTTACCTTTACCTCAAAGTTAACTTCAGTCAAAATGAAATTTTACGATAATCCTCAAAGAGAATATCAGGAAGAAGTAGCGCTTCTAGAACAGGAAGACGAAGTCTATAAATTAGTGCTGCATAATGATGATGTAAACACTTTTGATTTCGTGATAGAGTGTTTAATCGAAATTTGTAAACATACGCTAGAACAAGCCGAACAATGCACCATTTTGGTACATTATAAAGGCAAATGCACCGTGAAAACTGGTAGCATGGAGCTTTTGAAACCCATGCACGAAAAATTAATTTCCAGAGGTCTTACTTCTGAGATTTGACTAGTCCTAAAAAACCGATACAGATTATAGGGCAAAAATAAATAATTAAACCAAAGCAAAAACGTTTTTGCTTTGGTTTTTGTTTTTATAG
>NZ_PTPZ01000004.1 GCF_002943105.1 Cloacibacterium normanense
ATTTTTTTGACTTTTTATAATCCTTAATGTTGACAGCTAAAACTATAAATTATCAAGATGGCAAAAGAAAATAAAAGTGTAAAGAATTTTCCTAATTCGAGAAGTATACCCAAATTGAGGTTTCCGGAATTCAATGATGAATGGGAAAATAAGAAGCTTGGAGACCTAATGACTTTCAAAGTAACTAATTCTTATTCAAGAGATAATCTTAATTATGAATCAGGAACTGTAAAAAATATTCACTATGGAGATATCCATACTAAATTTCAAACCCTTTTTGACTTAGAAAAAGAAAATGTTCCTTATGTAAATGAAGATATTTCTCTAAATAGGATTTCAGAAGATTTTTATTGTCAAGAAGGAGATGTAATTTTTGCAGATGCTTCTGAAGATTTAAACGATGTTGGGAAAAGTATTGAAATTACAAATCTTAATGGTGAAAAATTGCTTTCTGGTTTGCATACTCTTTTAGCAAGACCGCAAAAAAATAATTTTTCTAAAGGTTTTCTTGGATATTTATTAAAATCTGATTTTGTAAGAAATCAAATAAAAAAAGAATCACAAGGCTCTAAGGTATTAAGCATTAATGTGGGTAGGATTTCTAATATTCACTTATCCTTTCCCTCAATTTCAGAACAACAAAAGATTTCTGAATTTCTATCTCTTTTAGATAAGAGGATATTATGTTCAATGAAAATAATTGAGCAATTAAAAACCTTAATGAAAGCGAGTCGTGAAAAGATATTTTCTAAGAAACTAAGATTTAAAAACGAAAATAATGATTTTTATTCAGAATGGAAAAGCACTAAATTAAAAAATATCAGTCAAATTTTTGATGGTACTCATCAAACTCCAAAATACGTCAAAAAGGGAGTTCCTTTTTATAGTGTAGAGAATTTAACCGCAAATAATTTTTCAGTTACAAAATATATCTCAGAAGAAGTTTTTATAAAAGAAAATAATAGAGTTAAAATCGAGAAAGGAGATATTTTAATGACTAGAATTGGTGATATAGGAACAGTAAAATATATTGATTGGAATGTAAATGCTTCATTTTACGTGAGTTTAGCATTGATTAAAAGCAACAACGATAATAACTCAAAATATTTAGCTCAATACATATCTTCAGATAAATTTCAAAATGAATTATGGAATAGAACAATACACGTAGCATTCCCAAAAAAAATAAACTTAGGAGAAATTGGGGAGTGTCTATTAAAAATTCCTTGTATTGAAGAGCAAACTAAAATTGCCAATTTCCTTTCTTCCATTCAAGAAAAGATAGAAACAGAAAAGCAAATTTTAGAAAAGCTAGAGCAACAAAAAAAGTTTCTTATGGCTAATTTGTTTGTTTGAAAAAACTCTCTCAAAATTCTAATATCTTAAACAAAAAGATTTTGTAATAAATACTTTTTTTGATTTTCGTATTGAGCGAGTAATTCTGTTTCTAAATTGATTTTTTCGTCAAAAGTCTTTAAAAATTGTGCTATTTCTCTTTGCTCTTCTATTGCTGGAACATTTATTTTAATAGTTTTTATATCAGATGAATTCACTGAGGTAAAAGTACTACCTTGTTCAAAAGAAGACCATTTATTTTCAAAGTATAGTAAAAACTGGTAAATAAATTCAGAATCTGATTTTTCATTGCTTTTGATAGCACAGACTCCACGTCCTATGCAAGCAAAATGTTTTGATTTTGCAACATAACCAACAGGAGCACGTACAGTTAATATTATATCCCCTATATCACATGTCTTTGTAATTTGATTTGTAAATTGTCTTGGTTCTGAAAATCTATGAACAATATCTGCATTACCCTGTATCAATGGTAATCCTTTTTCATCAGTATTATAAGCAGATGAATCTGGAGATTGTCCCATTAAGATTGCAGATATATCCCCTAATGTCTTTTCTTCCCATTTGCTTATATATTGCTTACTTATTCTAAAGTTTTGAGTAAAAAGGTTATGTAAAAGATTTAATTTCATCTTCCGAGTATCCTCAATTATTTTCTTTTGGGTTTGGATTCTTTCATCGACAAATAATAAGAATGAAGCAATTTTATCTTGTTCCTTTTTTGAAGGAATATGAAATGAATAGCATGCATACTCTTGTAAATTAATTCCAGGTTGTCCAGATCTCATAGACATCAACTGTACCCATTTATAATAATGGATTGTTTTTGTTTGTGTAAAAACAAAATATGAATTGAACTCTTCTTTTATTTTTGCTCTGATCAAAAAACCTGCAAAGTAGAGCTTACCATCATCTTTATGATATAAATAAGATTTTCCAGTACTGGCACCAGTTCTTGCAAATAAAATATCATTTTCAGAAACTAAGTATTTATCTAAAAGTTGCCCATTGGGTGATACTGGAAATTCAGGTTTATATTTTGAAGAAGCTTCATCAATATCAGTAATTCTTATGTATCTATTTTCTCCGTCAAATTTGATTGCGGAAGCATTCATCCCATATTCAAATGAGTATGCGCAATTTCCTAAATTTGTAAACCTCCACTCACCTTCAAACCCTGGAAATCGTAAATTAGGAAAATTCTTTACACTTTTATTTTCTTTTGCCATCTTGATAATTTATAGTTTTAGCTGTCAACATTAAGGATTATAAAAAGTCAAAAAAATTTAACTTACTAATCCCAATTCTTTTAAATACTTATTAATTTCAAGATCCAATTCTGAACGTTTCGCTTCCAATTCTTTTATTTCACGCATAACAGCAAAAATATCTATTTCCTCTTCCTCCTCAAAAGTATCTACATATCTTGGAATATTTAGATTATAATCATTTTCTGCGATTTCTTTTAAACTTGCTTTATGACTAAATTTTTCAAGTACAGTGCGTTCTCTGTAGGTTTCAACAATTTTTTCAATATGCTGAACTCGAAGTATATTTTGATTTTTTTGTTTTTCAAACTCTTTGCTAGCATCTATAAACAAAACATCTTCATCTTGTTCTCTACACTTTTTAAATACTAAAATACAAGTCGGAATACTAGTTCCATAGAAGATGTTAGCTGGTAAACCAATGACTGCATCTAAATAATTTTTTTCTTTGATTAAATACTTTCGAATTTCTAATTCTGCTGCTCCACGAAATAAAACACCGTGTGGCATTACTACTGCCATTATCCCGTTTTCATCCAAATGATGAACCATATGCTGAATAAATGCAAAATCCGCTTTAGAAGCAGGAGCTAACCTTCCATATTGAGAAAATCTTTCATCTAATAGAAAAAGCTCATTACTACTCCATTTTGCTGAAAAAGGAGGATTAGCAACAATGGCATCAAAAGTCTTATGAATGTGTTGTGGCTTCTCTAAAGTATCTTCTTGTTTAATATCGAAATTAACATAATTTACCCCATGCAAAATCATGTTCATCCTTGCAAGATTATAGGTAGTTCTATTCATTTCCTGTCCATAAAAATCTGCTACTTTAGCTTCTCTAGCTACTCTTAAAAGTAAAGAACCACTTCCACATGTGGGATCATAAACAGATTTTAATTGAGTCTTTCTACTTGTTACAATTTTAGCTAAAATGGTAGAAACTTCTTGAGGCGTGTAAAACTCTCCCGCTTTCTTACCTGCACCACTAGCGAATTGAGCAATTAAATACTCATAAGCGTCACCTAAAACATCAGCATTAGTATCAGATAAATTAAAGTCAATTTCATCTAAATGAAAAAGTACTTTAGATATTAATTTATTTTTTTCTTCTTCTGTTTTACCTAATTTAGAGGATGTTAAATCTAAATCTTCAAAAAGTTTATCAAAATCTTCTTCACTAGCTGTTCCTAAAGTAGACTGCTCTATATTATTTAGTATTCTAGTTAATTCAGGAAGAATGAAATTAGATTTACCTTCTTCTTTATTGTATCCCTTTTGAGCAACATTGCTAAATAGTTCAGAAGGTTTAAGAAAATAGCCTAAATCTTCTACTATTTCTTCATAAATAGCCTCTACAATTTCTTTTCCTTCATTAGAATTTTCATCAATCTCTTGATAATCAATTTTTTCACCAGAGTCTTCAAGAATTTTATTAGCAGTAAAATGTATTTTTTCTGAAAGATATTTATAAAAAATAAAGCCTAAGATATAATCACGAAATTCGTCGGCATTCATTTTACCTCTTAAGGTATTAGCAATATTCCAAAGTTGTTGTTCTAATTGACGTTTTTGTTCTTCTGACATACATTAAGGATATAAAATATCAAATTTAAAGAAAAACACATTTAATCCAATATGGAAAATCATATTATTTAGAGTTTTTATTTAATTACACGATTTTTTCATATAAAATTATAACATTTATCGGAAAACTAATAACCATGATAACCAAAGAAACAGTAACCATTTGGTATACATAAAAAAAACTTCAATTATTATGCAAAGAATAAAACCGAAATACTTTTCATTTAACTTGTTAATAATATTTCTAATTCTTAAGGTAAATTCAACCCAAAAAATTGAGTGGCAAACATGAGCCTAAGCCCATTATTTTATCCCATATTAAAATAAAGAAGTCCAAATTTACTAAAATTTATTGATAAATCATTTCTCCATCTTCCCAATAACCACACCCAACTGAAACATGGTTTTTACGCCATACTTCTTTTTTAGCCCCATAATTATTTTCTCTACCGCAGATTGTGAATTAATATTAAAGCTCTCATTATTTCTAAAATATTCCGCTATTTCAGTCTGTTGTTGCCCCTTTTTCAACAAGGCAATGATTTTCTTTTCTGTTGTGGTGAGTTCCATCTTTCGTTTGTATTTCAAAGTAAAAATAACCATTTTATTTCATATCTCAGCCAATCGAAATAATGATTAAATTTGTAGAAATACCACTTTATGATTAAAACATTTACCAACTTATTTTTTACCACAGTTTTATTCGCGGTAAACTCCCAAGCTCAGACCATTCAAGAATCCGACTATACCTTAAACTATAAGGACAATAAAATAGAAGTTACCTTCAATAAAGGCGTTTCTCTCAAAGCTTTTGACAATAAAACCCAAACTACAAAAAGAGTTGCCAGAGACCTCAACCAAAACACTTTTATTTTAGATAGCCTAAATCCTGCACAGGTCATCAAACTAGAATATACCTTTAATGACGATACTTCCAGAACAGCTAAAGCCAATTACATCGTGGCAAAATCAGCTTCTACAGGAGTAATGAATGTCTATTTTAACCACACCGTAAACAATACACTAGCACAGTATCAAAACGCAGTAAACTTGGCAGATCAACTAGATAATAAATTAATTGATTACATAAACGCTTGTCAAAGCACCTTAGACATTGCCATTTACAACAGCTACTCTCCAGATAGTTCTACAGGTATTGCAGGGGCAATCAACAATGCCTATGCTCGTGGGGTGAAAGTAAGAGTAATCTATGACGGCAGCACTTCCAGTGTAATGATACCATTACTCAATCCTGCTATCCCAAGATTACCAAGTCCTACAACTTCTGACTATGGTATTATGCACAATAAATTTGTCATTTTCGATGCCGACAGCTCAGACCCGAACACCCCTTGGGTGTGGACGGGTTCTACCAACTGGACAGCCGTTCAGATTGATGGACCCGATAAAAACAATGCTATTGCCATTCAAGACCAAGCATTAGCCCAAGCCTACAAAACAGAGTTCGAAGAAATGTGGGGTTCCAATACCCTCACACCAAATACCACCATATCAAAATTCGGACCTTATAAAACCGACAATACCCCTCACAATTTCGTCATTGGGGGAAAAGTAGTCAATGCCTATTTCAGCCCTTCTGATGGAGTAACAGCAAAAATCATAAACGTAATCAACTCAGCCAATACAGACATAGAAATTGCAGATATGCTCATCACTAGAGACGATATCCGCGATGCACTAATCAATAAATACAACACAGGCTTATCAACCATCAATGCAGTTTTCGACAGCCAAAACCCAACGGGCAATGATTTTGCAGCGCTGCAATCGGCCATTGGCACTACCAAAGTGGTTAAATATTCAGGCTCTGGAATCCTCCATCATAAATTCATGTTGGTAGACAATTACAATGCAGGTTCTGACCCTCAAGTCTTAACCGGTTCTCACAACTGGTCTACTTCCGCAGAAACTAGAAATGACGAAAACACTCTCATCATTCACGATAAAATTGTAACCGACCAATATTTCCAAGCATTCGCATACCTCTACAATTTCGCAGGAGGCGTTCTCAATGCTACAGAATTTGCACAGCAGAATCATCAGCTTATTGCATATCCAAACCCAACTACTGATATCGCTTACATCAAATCAGATAGCCGTACAGCCAACCAAAGTGGTTCTTATACCATCTTTAACGTTGCAGGGAACAAAATCCTAGAGAAAAACTTTACTCAACTAAAAGACACCCCAATAGACCTTACAACATATCCAAAAGGCCTATACTTCATCAATCTAAAAATCGGAGACAAAACCTACCAGACAAAACTCCTAAAAAAATAACCAAAACTTATCTTAACCATGAATTCAGAAGCTTCATCAGCTATTGTAGGATTATTCATACTTGGCATAGTATTTTTGATATGGTTTTTACCAATACTAAGCATCATGCTTTCAAGCCGTGCATCTAAATCAGAAAAACTTGCATGGATAATAGCGGTTTTATTTATATCATGGTTTGCTTGGTTATTTTACCTACTATTAGCCCCAATAAGTAAACGAAACAAAAATTAATATTACAATTTCCGTTTTTAATAACTAAAAAATCTATCTCCTTCGAGATAGATTTTTTTATGAATTTTCCACATTTAACACAAAATATACATTTTCAGTTTTTTAACTTAATTTATTTTGTATAAATTTGTTGGAAACTAATAAGCTGAAAGTCAAAATCCAAACATAAACAATTAGTTACAATCACTTATAAATAACTTTCAGATTGTAATTACTTTAGATTTATATTTCGCCTATTTTTGAGTTATCTGTAATGCAACCAAATCCCAAAATCAAGAATGTATCTAGCCTATATAAAAGTTGAAAATTACAAAGGAATTGAACTAATTGAAACAGAGTTTGATCCTAAATTAAATATAATTATCGGAGAAAATGGATGTGGTAAATCTGCAATTATTGATGCAATCAGACTATTATATAACATTGGAGAACCAATAAGAGAAATATCAGTGTCATTCGATGATTTTCATCAAAAAATAGTGGAGGTTTCAGGCAAAAAAACAATTCAAAAATCTACTATAGTTACAATAACATATATTTTTAAAGGTTTATCGACTCATCAAAAAGGAGCTTTCTATGAATATATGGTTATTGACCCTAGTAAGATTGAGGATGATTATGCGAAAATTTCTATTTCTTATGAAGACAAAGGGGATGGGAAATATCCTTATTTTTCATATAACACTGGTAATATAGATGGTCAAAAAGCTGATTATAAAACCTTTGAATTATTTCAACATTATTATTTAGGCGCGTTAAGAGATAGTACTAGAGATTTATTGAGCACTAGAAACAATATCCTTGGTAAAGTAATTAAAAGATTCGTAAAGAGAGAAGGTTCAGAAGCAGATATTGAACAAATAATAAAAAATGCAAATTCTCAATTATTAGCTCGTAATGAAGTTAAAAATACAAGGGATGGGGTTAATACCAATCTTGAGAATATTTTCAAAAAGGTTATTGATAATAAAATTGGACTTAGAATAGAAGAAGCAAAAACAGAATATATCGTCAATGCTATTAAACCATATCTTCCACACAATAGAACAACATTAATTGATGAGGGGTTTCATCTTTGGCAAAATAGCTTAGGATTAAATAACCTCATTTATATAGCTGTTGTTTTGGGCGATATTAAGGAACAAATTAAAGATAATGGGCTACCGCATTTTGCCTTACTTATTGAGGAACCAGAATCTCATCTTCATCCGCAATTACAATTAAGCTTATACAACTTCCTGAACAACGCTAATGCAACAGAAAACAGCCAATTATTTATAACCACTCACTCACCTACTTTAACATCTAAAGTTCCTCTTAAAAATCTTATTTTATTAGAATCAGGCAAAGCCACAAAACTTGATAAACAATTTCAAAATAGAGAAATTGAAAAAATCATTGAAGACACAACAAAAAGTAAAGTCTTATTAGATGCTGATTTTGAAAATAGGATGAAAAAACTTCAAAGATATATTGATGTCACAAAATCTCAACTTTTATATGCTAAATCAATACTTTTTATTGAAGGTATTTCAGAAGAGTTATTAGTGTCAGCTTTTACACAATTGGAAGATTATAGCCTAGAAGATTATAGGACTGAAATTGTAAATGTAAGTGGAACATCATTTTATCCTTTTTTATATCTTTTCAATCATTTAAATCCCATAGAAAGAATAAATAAACCAATCTCTGTAATTACTGATGACGATAGATTTACAGATTCTAAAAAAGCAGATTACAGCTTTGATAAATTAATAGATAACACTGCAATTCTTGACTCATTAGATGATTCCATACAAAATGGCAATGCGGTTTCGAGAATAAAGAATTTAAATTCTGTAAAAAATAGTGCAGACAACATTAAGATATTTGAATCATTTAAAACACTCGAGTACGAAATAGCATTACACAATGTTATTGATGACAGAAGAAATTTTAAAGACAACTTTTTAGTAAAATATATTGACACAATTGACAATGATAAAATGAACAAAATAATTGCCTATATGGCGACATTACCAAATGATATTATGTCAAATGAAGAAAAAAGAAAGGTTGCAATCTTATTATGGAAATGTTTTCCAACTAAGGCAGAATTTGCTCAGGATTTTTCAATTCATATTATTGAAAATTTAGCCGATGCTAAATCAACTTTTAAAGTTCCAACATACATATTAAATGCTCTTACACATTTAAAAAACGGATTGTAATGTATTTTGAAAATGATGAAAGGTTAGCTTATTTAAGAGCAAGAGGGAAAGTAATTTTAAATGCTTGCCCTGGTAGTGGAAAAACAACGACTATCGCAAAAAAGATTTTAGAATTAGAAAACTCAAAAGAAATTGGCGGTCATTCAGGTGTTGCCTGTTTGTCTTTTACAAATTCTGCCAAAGACGAAATCAATGAAGCATATAGAAAACTGAGTGGAAAATCACTTCAATTTCCTAACCATGTATCAACTATTGATAGTTTTATAAATAAATTTATAACACTACCCTTTTACAATTTACTAAATCGTGATTTTAACCGACCAAAAATTCTTGACCATACAACAATCCTAGATGATATGTGGAAAACCACATATGTAAAAAACGGGAAAACATTAGATGGTTTGTTAAGACCTTTAAATAATGCCGAGTATAAAGCGAAAAATAATAGAAGTATATTTCACTTATACCCCCCAAGTGAGATAAGAATTGAGCCTGATGGTACATTTTCTATAAATGGGAATCAACCATCTCCTGAAAAAGTTGAAAGAGAGAATTTTAACAAATATTGCCAACTTATTAAAAGTAAACAATTTACTAAAGGTCTAATATCAACTGGAGACTCTGCATATATAGCACTTTATTTACTAAAGAAAAATCCGAAGATTAGCGAATGGCTAAGTTTAAGATTTCCATTTATCATTATTGATGAAGCACAAGACAATTCAATAATGCAACACGCTATTTTCGAAGAACTTACCAAACAAGGATTAAACAATATTGAACTAATTGGAGACCCTTATCAAAGTTTGTATGAATGGCGCGACGCAAAACCAACTGAATTTCTTAGAAAGTATGAAGAAGATGATACTTGGCAATCATTTGACCTAACTGACAATAGACGCTCTCCTCAAAATATAGTTGACGTTTTTTCTAAAGTCAGAAGGCAAAATGATTCGAAAATCAATAGTGTTGATTGTCCAGAATTAGATGATTCAATTGTTATTTACAAATACAACAATAACAATCATCAAAAGATAATTAAACATTTTGATGATTGTTGTTCGAAATACAAGTACACTAAAAGTTGTATTGTTGTAAGAGGGAATTCATTAAAAGATTCGCTCTTAGGAAAAAAATCAGAACAAAGACCTTGGGGAATTGATTTACCGAAAAGTATAATTTATGCTAAGAATCTCTATTTGAGTGGTGATATAAAAAATTCTATTAAAGAAATTCGAACAATATGCATTCATCTAATTCATTCAGATATTACAGACTACCATAGTTTAAAAGAAATTGAAAAAGAAAAAAGCATAGACCCTTCTTTCAATTCTTTAATAATAACTATTCTTGCGGAATTACCTGACTTTACTTTATCCATAAGTAATTGGACAACAAAAACGCAACAATTTTTAAAAGAAAAACTAAATTTAAATTACAACCTCGACTTCAACTTAAGGAATAGAAAATCAACATATTTAGAAAAGGCTACATTGGACGAAAGTGTTGAAATTCATTTCAAGAAATCACATTCAGCGTTTAATATTCCAATAACAACAATACACCAAGTAAAAGGTCAGACTTTAGACTCAATACTTGTTTTCTTTAATGAAAAGAAACACAAAGACAATATAACTTTTGAAAATATTTCAAATACTGAAAATATATTTCCAGATGAAACAAAAAGATTAATCTATGTAGCTTTATCGAGACCAAAATATTTATTGGCAATGGCATTTCCTGAATCAATAACAAACGAAGACCTTATAAAAAAATTTGGTGAAAAAATAAGAATTATAGAAGAAGATGAATTATAAAAACTATACCATAAATAACCCGATGGCGCATTCTATGGCAAAAACCAAATAAAAATATAAAAATTTTAAGATGCAAATTTGTAAGTATTGACAAAAGGAGATTCTCTGCTAATGACAGCAAAAGCTCTGCTTACAATTTTGCATTTTATATTATTTAATACCAAGAGCGTATGTTTGCCTTCATCTCTTTTTCGTTGGTAATATTCCTTTAGTTCTGCATCGTATTTTATAGCATTTAATGCTACGAGATGTAGAAGAGATTTTATTTTCTTATCAGCAAAATGATTTACTTTGGTTCTCGCTCTTACACTTGAGCCAGAACTATACTCAAAAGGAGCAATGCCAGAATAACAAGCAAACTTTCTCCAATCCTTAAAAACACTAAATCCTTTAGTTGCTAATAAAAAATACAAAGCAGTAACATCACCTATTCCTGGTATACTTTTGAGCAAAGCTTTTTGTTGTTTTAGCTTTTCATTTTGCTCTATTATTTTATTGATTTTTTCTTCAATAGATTTAAGAGCTTTCTTTAAATGAGTAAGAATTTTTCTGTTTATAGGATTCACGATCTTAAATACCGAGTTGGGAAGAAAGCCTTCTGCCTCATTAGTAGAATCAAAAGTTTTGATGGCTTCTATCACTTTTTCTCTTTCAGCAAATAAGAATTTAAGTTGAAGGATTTCAATTTGTGGAACTGATGACAAGGTGATTTTGTCCAGATTTCTTAAGCCATATAATGCAATATCTTTTGCATCAGTTTTATCAGATTTACCACGAGTAATCCCTTTTGATTTTTTAATTTCCAAAGCAGGAATTTCAGCAAAATCACATTTTCTTTCAGAAAGAAAAATATTTAAAGGCATAGAATATACCCCCGTGTTTTCAAAAGAAAACAACACCTCATTGAGAGATACTTTTAGCTTTTTAAAATGATTCAGTAACAATTTAATCCCATGAGAATTATTCTCTGTTTTTCCCTGTATTAGAACATTAGCTTTTGCGTCAATAATGCAAAAATCTAGAGTAGACTTAGACACATCAATTCCTGTAAAAACATTGAATTTTTTCATAACTTTGTATTTAGTGAAATAAAAAGTGTTGAATGTCTCTAAAGCCTTTATTAGACCTAAAAATCTATCATTCTATCTAAAGTCATTCAACGGTTATCAAAGAGAATGCAGAGGACTAATGCGCCATATAAGCCTATTAGCTTTGCGGATTTGATAGTTCACCTCTGCTTTTCTTTGAATAAATTTAGCTCTTTTTATAGAATACAAAGTAAAGGCGGATTTTTAATCCGTGCCCTTAAAACAAAGCCGTTCCCTTAAAACACACTAAAACGTTCACTTCTTAATAACATCGCAAGGTTCCAAAACCACCGCTGTCCGCAGCAAGTAACATAATGAACATTATACGCACTACCTAGCTACAGAGAGCTGTCTCCACCCAGCCAGCCCTGAGCCTGCCGAAGGGTTCCGCCATCATCCCTGCATAGTCCCTATAATGTGGCATTATGTTAAATGCCTTCCTAGCAACAGGCAAAGCCTTTATGCGCTACACCTTCCAATCGCTCATTAGGTCAAAATAAATACAGAAACCAAAAGTGATCTCTAAATCTCCCTACATACTCGATCTTCAAAGCCTGTTATGTCTGAGTATATTAGTAAACTCAACACGGTATCCAAAATATAGTTTTATATAAAATATTTCAGATATACTAAAATTCATATCCATTAAAATTCTATTTTATTGTCTTTTGGAGTAGAAGGTAGCTTTTTATTTCTATTGTCAAGTTGGATTTATTTAATACTACAACTCGCATAACTATAATTAAAAAAATCAATTTCTAAATACTTAAAAAGGCAATAATCTATCATAATTAATGTAATTAGAGTCTTAATCATAATATCTAATAATTTCTATAACTAATTATTAATATTGGAACTTTTTTTAAACTTATCATTATAGATAGAAATAGATTTTTTAAGTTAAACTTTAGCACTTGTTAATTCTGTATAAAATAAGCATAGCCTTTACAATAACTAGAACAATTAAATGTTTACTTTTAATTTAATAAAATCTTTTTTTATTCATAAAATTACTTCTTTCTGATTAAGCATTTTTTTTTAATTACTCATGTCTTCACTTACTTTTTTATCTAAAATTTTAGCATAATGTTGAGTAGTTTTAATGCTTTTATGCCCAAGCATTTTACTTACGCTCTCCATTGATACATTATTAGATAAAGTAACAGTAGTAGCAAATGTGTGTCTTGCACAATGAAAAGTAAGTTTTTTATTGATATTACAATTATCAGCTATTGTTTTTAAATATTCATTTACTTTTTGGTTTGAATAGACTGGAAGCAATTTTCCAGAATTGGAAACTAATTGATGATTTTCATATTTTCTAATAATTTCTTCTGCTATTGGCAACAAAGGAATATTTGAATTCGTTCCAGTTTTTTGGCGATTTGTCATTATCCAAAAGTTTCTGTCAACATCTATAGTTATTTGTTCTTTAGTAAGGTTAAAAATATCTATGTAAGCCAATCCAGTGTAACAACTGAAGATAAAAATATCTCTAACTATATTCAATCCACTACCAATAAAATCTTTATTTTTAATTGTTTTTATTTCTTTCTCTGAAAGAAAATTAACATTTACTTCCTGTAATTTACCTTTGTAAAAAATTACCAAATCTTTTTCAATCCAATTATTCTGATAACACAATTTTAATATTTTACTTAAATTTTTAGTGTGTTTTACTGCTGAATTATTATTTATATTGGGTTTGGATCGCAAGAAAAAATCAAAATCGTTTAGAAATGACGGTTCCAATTTCTGAATATCAATATCAGATTTTTTATGAACCTTCCACAAAAATTCTTTTAAATGAGCCAAGCAAGTTTTAAAATTCTTAAGTGTAGCTGGTGCGTATTCCTTACCCAAAAGTTTTTCAATTTTAGAATTGTGTTCTTCAAAAATTGGAATGAGGTATCTTTCAGTAGTATTAGCACCTGTTAATAAGTTTTTAATGTCTAATGCAGCGAAACTTTCCCTTGACATCGCTAATTTGTTTTCCAAGATTAGAACATTGGATTGCAAGATGTCTAAATACTTATTTATAGCTCTCGCTTCTTCAGAATTACCCTTTAAACGATTTTGAGCGGAACTCCATTTGGAAATTTCAACATCTTTTCCAGTAGAAAATTCTGCTCGCTTTCCATTCACGGTAATCCGCAATTAAATAGGAACGCGTAAATTAGATTTTGTTTTGGATTTTTTCGCATAGAATAATACCGAAATTTTTGCATTCATACTGGTGACTTTAAAAGTTAAAATAAATTTAAAGTGCCCTTTTTCACAAGATGTTCAAAAATGAAACAAGCTTATACATGGGCTTTTCCAGAGAATTCGGTTACCAATATGCTTAAAAAATTTAGAGGTAACCGAATAGGTCACCTTACGAATTGAGAAAAATTGATATTATTTGATATCTAATAAAAACAAAAAGCCCCTAAATCTTACGATTTAAGGGCAATTGCTTGAAATTGAACATTTCAACGTGGTTTCTCCAGGAAATATATTTGAATTTTCTAATATTTCAACAAGTGGAATATTTTTGGTCTGATTAATATTCATTTTCAAAATATTTTTTCTTTTCTAAAGCAAAAACCTTTTTATTTATAATATTAAATACTTTTAATATAAACTTTTAGTTATTGCTTTAAAGCACTTTAAATAAAAGGTTTAATACAATTTTAAAAGGAGTGCAATTCCGCATTCCTCAGGAGTACTAATCCGCAAACATCCGAGCGGTAATCCGCAAATATGATATATTTCAAAGGAGTCAAAATCCGCAAACTAATTTCAAATTGTTAAAAGTTATCCACAATCTTATGATTAATTTAAATCAAAGGAGTTCAAATCCGCAAATTAGACAATTCATCATCTCAAAAATGATGATATTTTATTATTAAGGAGCGCAATTCCGCATTTCTAGGGAGTTCAAATCCGTAAATGTTGTTTTCTATCACAAAATTTTTGGATGAGCATTTGGAAACATTTTTCCTGTTGGCGTTTTTTCATAAGATGAAATAAGAAATTTTAGAATTTGTTCTAAAAAATCTTTATTTTCATAAACCGTTGCTTTAACTTTATTTTTTCGGCAAAATTTGATGAAATTATTGTAGGCTTCTTCTATTAAAAATCTACTTCTTGGTTGATTTTTATATTCTGATATAAAAAGAGATGCTATATTTACATCTAATTTATGCCTTGTCATAAAATACCTAATTCTTTGATTTTTAGAAATTGACAATTTAGAATCTAGTGAAATTGATTCGTCATTAATTTTCTTTACATAATATGGGATAATTTAAATTTTATTCAACTTGTAAGAATAGTTGAATGAAATATTAGAGTACTTATCCAAGATAATTCTAGCATTTCTCAAAAATTTTGAACAAAAATCTCCTGTATTTTTATAATTTAGTCTGAATTTTTTGTTTAAAGTTTCTAATTTAAGTTCTGTGCCTTCTTTTGGCAATTTATACAACCAAAGTGCAAAAAGAATATGCTTGTTATTTTTAACATTATAGACCAAATTATAAAGCACATTATTGTATTTAGAAATAACAATAATTTTCTTTAGCCAAAAACTATTTATCAAAAAACTTGTTTTTCCCCTTTCACTATATGAAGGATGAGAAATTAATCCACCAAAAGTTTTATTTTTTTCTCCTTTTGAATTTTCTGATACATGCCAATTCATTTTGTATCTTACTAAAAACTCAAAAGCTTGAATAATTTGATGCGTACTTCTTGAAGGAGATATTTTATCGTTTTTAATGGTTAATTGAGCAAAAATATTATTATCTGTTTCAAATTCTTCTTCAAAAAGAGATAGCTGTCTTGGTCTATCTTCGGGTCTAAATTGTTCATTACCGACAATTGAAATAATATTAAAAATAACTCTCAAAGCATTTATAGGAACATCAATAAATGAGTCATCCTCAATTAAGAAATCATTAAAAAATTCATTAGGAAACCTTATCCAATTAGAAGAAATACTGTCTTTATTAAAAGACTTTTTGATGATTATTCTCTTTTTATCCAAAATAGACATCTCTAATATTATTTCTTTCTAAAAGAATACTCTAATGCTTCTTGAGAAATTTCATCATTTGATTTTTCTTTATTTTGCAATAGCCATTCATCTACTTTTTTTCTCTCAAAAAATAGTACTTTTCCATTAGGCTTTGAAAATGGAATTGAATTTGTGTGAACTAATTTATAGATATAGGATTTTTTAAATCCTGTATAATCTGCTAGTTCTTCAACATTTAAAATAGTTTTAAGACCGAAAATATGTTTCTCAATTCGGTTAAGTTTGTGGAGGATAATTTCATTTTCCATTGCTATATTTTTTTTGATTTTATAAAGCAAAGGAAATTATAACGTAATGATTTTGAAATAGTACTATAGTCAAAATTACTATTAATAAAGGCTTTAAGACTATTTATTTTGAATATTTCTTAAGATTAAAAGATGAATAAGCACTATTTAAATTTTCATATTTAATGGCAATACTTAAATCATTTTCATACTTTTCAAATTTTTCACATATAAATTCTAGAAATTTCCTTCTCTGTTTTTTAGTAAAAAGTTCCTTTCCTTCATTAACAAGAGTATGGGTCAAGTAAAATAAACCTGTATAAGTAACAACATTCTTTCCAGAAGTACCTATCCATTTTATTTTATTACTAATAGGATTACCTGATAAAAAATCCCTAAAATCATCTATTGATGAACTGTGAATATTTTCAATATTATCTTTTATAAAGTCTTCAATTTCATTTTTTGAATAAAGTTTTAAAGAAATTTCATCTGATATAAATACTTTAATTTCACGAAGTAAAGATGTTTCAAAATCACTTTTCCAAATAAAATTTCCTAATAATAAAACACCAAAACTTAAGTATAAAAAAAATAAAAAATTTGTAATCATTCCTAAAACATCTTTTTCGCCATATTTTAGCTCAGCAAAGGATAAATAAAATATACCAAAATATGATATATATATTAATATTCTAGGCCTTTGCACTCTCTTATCCCACCAATAATTATCAATACAAAAAAAGTAATACAAAACCCACTTAACATTAGTTTTTAAAAATGGAAAAAGTATATATAAAATAGAAATTAAAGCTATAAGTTTTAAAATTTGACTATTAAATTCGTTTGGTATTAAGTAAATGATAAAAGTCAAGAAACAAGCAAATAAAAAAGTAATAGGAAAAATATATTTTGTTTTTGACATAATTAATAGATTATTTAATGAAATTTTAATTTTTGGTATTTATTTACTAATGAAATATAAAACTTAGAATTCAATTTTTAATTCAGGGATTAAACCAGCAGCTTCTTTGTTTTTTTTATCAACAATTCTAGCATAAATAGCAGTGGTTCGGAGTTCTCTATGTCCTAACCTTTTGGAAACCGTATAAATATCAGCTCCATTCTCTAATAATAAAACTGCATTGGTATGTCTTGCGCAGTGAAATGTAATATGTTTAGGGATACCTGCTCTGTTGCACCATCTAACTAATTCTGTATTATATGTCATCCCGTATTTTAAACCTACAAAAACTCTTTCTTGTGGATGTTTTCTTTCTCCTAACAATTGTCTTGCCTGTTCAGAAATGTACAAATATTCTACACCATCTGTTTTCTCTTGTCTGAAATTCACTTTGGTAAATTCGCCCTCGTCTCTAACTTTAGACCAAGTCAAGGTTTGAATATCTGACCACCTTAGCCCAGATAAAGCTGAAAACAGAAAGGCTTTCTTCAAGTTTTGATATTTACATTCTGCTTTTGCCAAAGATTGTAATTCATTAAACGTGAGATATTCTCTCTGGCTTTCTGCTTGTTCAAAAGATTTTACTTTTACTGAATAATTTACTGATAGATATCCATCTTCAAAAGCTTTTCTTAAGCAGGCTTTAAATTTATTAAAATAAGAAACTTTAGAATTTTGAGATAAAGGTAAATTGCTTTTTGTTAGCGCCTTACTATCAAAATATTCCTTTACCTTCTTTACAAAATTTTCATCGATGTCATCAAATGTTAGACTAGGTGGAACAATTTTCTTTAAATGAGCAAACGCAGATTTCCAATTGCCATAATTATCTGCAGAATAATTAATTTCTCTATCATCTACCATTTCTGAAAAGAAACTGAGAAAAGATCTCTTTGCTTTTGTAGTGCTTTTCATTTCAAATTTGCCTTGAATGTAATCTGTCTTTCTTATAGCCAAAATATTCTCAGCAAGTTTTAAATTTTCCTTATTCTCGTTTTTTTCCGTTGTTGATTTAGGATTTTGATGCAAGTAAATTTTTAAATATTCTTGCGTTCTTAAATGCTTTCTTTTTCCATTAGCATCAATAGTTGAACCTTTGTAATATTCTAAATAGAGACTTATTTTTCCTGTATTAAGAATTTTTTCTTTTAATGTTATTTTCATTTTTTAATCTTATGAATTCCTGCTATTAGCTTGTTTATATAAAATTGTACACCTTTTGCTCTTTTGTACACCTTATTTGCTTTGAGGTGTACAAAAGATGTACAAATATATAAATTAAAGTTTAACAAAAGAAAATAAAATTTACATAAAATACTGTAAATCAAATAAAAGAAAGAAAAAGAAACTAAAGAAAAGCATATTTATTTCCCGATACAGAACTTAGAAAAAATATTCCCCAATACTTCATCATTGGTAAATTCCCCAGAGATTTCGCCCAGATGTTCCAGAGCATTTCTAAGCTCGTACGCTAATAATTCAGTAGAAATTTGATGAGTAATGGCTTCTTTTACTTTATAAACTGCGTCAATAGATTTTTGAAGAGATTCGTAGTGTCTTTGGTTGGTTATGACTACGTTGCTTTCAGATTTTAGGTGTTCTACATAAGTAGAAAGTTCATCTTTTAAATCCTGAAGATGAATATTTTCCTTAGCTGAAATTTGTAACAACTCATGTGAAGGAATTTCAGATTGAAGGGTTTTGGCAATAGCTTCTGCTTTTTGCTCGGCCTGTTCTACTTCATCAATTTTAGTAAGACAAATAATGATTTTCAAATCTTCTCTTGCCAATTCCTGTAGCATGGCAAGGTCGTCTTTTAAATCGGTAGTTGCAACATCAATCAAATACACCAAAACATCAGCTTGAGCCACTTTTTCTTTGGCTTTTACCACGCCTATTGCTTCTATGGCATCTTCTGTTTCACGCAAACCAGCGGTATCAATAAGTCGAAAAGCATTTCCTTTGATGTGCAACACTTCTTCTATCGTATCACGCGTAGTTCCTGCAATATCAGAAACGATGGCTCTTTCTTCTTTTAAAAGAGCATTGAGTAAAGTAGATTTTCCAGCATTTGGTTTTCCTATGATGGCTACTGCAACTCCACTTTTAATTGCGTTTCCGTATTGGAAACTGTCAATCAAAGATTTCAGTTTGGTCTCTATTTTTTGAAGCAACTGTACCAATGCAGTTCTGTCTGCAAATTCTACATCTTCTTCTGCAAAATCTAATTCTAATTCAATAAGTGAAACAAAATTGAGCAAATCATTTCTCAACACAGAAATCTCCTGAGAAATACCACCTTTAAGCTGTTGAAGTGCCACTTTTCTGGAAGCTTCATTCTCTGAAGCAATAAGGTCGGCAATAGATTCGGCTTGACTGAGGTCTATTCTACCGTTCATAAATGCGCGCATGGTAAACTCCCCTGCTTTTGCCATTCTTGCACCATTTTTAATCAAGACTTCTAAAATTCTTTTGCCAATATGCAGAGAACCATGGAAAGAAATTTCCACAGAATTTTCGGTAGTGAAAGATTTGGGAGCCAAAAAGATAGAAACCATTACTTCATCGATGACTTCATCTCCATCTTTAATGAAACCATAATGTACCGTATGAGATTTCTGTTGGGTAAGTGCTTTTCCATCAAAGCATTTTTCACAGATTTCTATGGCTTGTTCTCCAGAAACTCTAATAATTCCTATCGCTCCAATTCCATTGGCAGTCGCGAGTGCACAAATAGTGTCTTGATTCATGCTGCAAAGGTAGTAAAACTTAAAATGCTTTCAAAAAAAGCCTAAAAAGCTTCTTTATATCTATTAAAAAGACATTTTAAATCTTAATATAAATTTTCTTTCGGTCTAGAATATAACCTACACTCCAACACAAAAGCATGTACACAAAAGAGAATAAAAACGCTCCAAAATAAGCACCAAAAGGGGTAAATAAGTTCTCATAAATCCAAGTATATGAAGCTTGTCCTGCAATCGGAATTCTCCACATGAGCGGAACGATGAGCTCGGAAAGCAAATAAATCGCCAAGGTATTTTTGCCAAAGACTTCAAAGAAATAAATGCCTTTTTTCTGTTGAAGAAAATCGGTGTAATAAACAATCAAAGCCAAAATGGAAATCGACAAACCGATGGTGAGTAAAACGTAAGAACTCGTCCATAGTTTTTTGTTTATAGCGAAGCCATAATTCCATAGAAAACCACCTGCAATCAAGATAAATCCTACCAAAAGCAATTGGGCAATACCTTCATAATTTCTGCCTTTTTCTTGAATAAATTTCCCTGCAAAATAACCTGCAAATACATTTACCAAACCTGGGAAAGTGCTCAAAAATCCTTCTGGATCAAAGGCAAAACCTTCGCCATGATAGAGATGACTTTCGCCAAACAGTTGCAAATCCAAGTCCAGAACAGGATTGTGTTGCATGTCGTAAGGTCCATATCCTATAAAAATAAACCAATACGCCAATAAAATAAATGCACTGAGATACAAAGAAAACTTTGGTTTGAAATAATACAAGACCAAAGAAGCCATACCATAACAAAGCGCAATTCTCTGCAATACCCCTAGAAATCGAGTCTCTACAAAAGGGAAACTTTTGATGTTAAAATCTGCATCTACATTGTAAAACGGAAACCAATACATGAGATAACCTAACAGAAATATAATAAATGTTCTTTTGAAAATCTTCGTCAAGACTTGCGGTTGAGACATCTTTTTCCATTTATCCATTACAAAACTCATAGAGTTTCCTACGGCAAAAAGAAAGGCAGGGAAAACCAAATCTGTAGGCGTAAAACCATTCCACTGCGCATGAAGCAATGGCGCAAAAGTAGTTCCCCAGTTCCCTGAAGTATTCACGATAATCATAAAACACACCGTCATCCCACGGAAGACATCTAAGGCTAAAGAACGATTACTCAACTGCATAATTTTTAATCTTTTATGAATTTTATTTATAAACAAAATGAAAAGTGATAAGTTATAAGTTATGAATGATGAGTTTTTTACATTACCACAACTCCATCACTCTCCCATTCTCCCCCTCTACAACTCTACAACTCTACAACTCTACAATTTCAAAACGCTCTCTCCATATTTCCCCCACAATCTCTTAGAAATCTCCAGCGTATTTCCTTTTGGTGTGGATAGATAAGTATTTTGTGCTTCCGACCAATCCCATGAAAACTGATTCACTCTTTCTAAAATCAATTGCTCATCTGCATTTCTGCCCTGTTCTACAGCAAGAATTGCCTCGTCTATAAAGATTTTCCAGCGACCGCCATAATAATCTTTCATGAGTCCAGCGATGGAACGATTGGCATAATCATTAAGATCTCTACCTTTTTCTCCCCAAACGCTGATGATTTTACGGGCATCTCTTTCATAGTAGGCTTTTTCTTGTTCTATATCGGTCATGGCTCTTGCATCGGAAATCCATTTGCCAACCAAATAATTAGGATTAGAAGCGAGAAGTTCATCAATATCATCAATAATTTGAACCATTTCGGCTCCTGTTTTTTTCATTTTAGAGACGTCTTGTTGGCGATAAGCTTGTGTAAATTGGTCTCTAACTTGATAAAAGTAATTTCCCAACACCTGTTTTCCAACTGCAGTCAAATCGTCTCTGTATTCATCAGTATTGGCTTCTGTGGCAATCAAATGCTTCCATGCGGTAGCAAGATCACGGTTATCGTAGGCAATCTCTGGATTTACCGTCCAGTTGTATGATTTTTCAAAGACAGGTTTAGAGTGCGTTAAATCACCTTTTCCCACATCAGAATTTTGGACATATACTTTCTCCGAAAGGATTTCCCAAGCTTTTTCAGCATCGGGATTTTCTTTGCCTACTATGCTTTTGGCATAGGTTTTTACAAAATCTTTCATGCGATGACCTTTTTTCCAAACTTTATCCAAGATAAATTCATACATCACGGGATTATCTCCGAATCCTTCCAGCGTAGCCCCTATTCCCCAGAGGTTTTTGCCTCCATTCTGCAATACATGTTCTATTTTTTCATCTGCATCTTTTAGATTTCCATGCAAAGTGGTATTTCCCCCGAAATTTCCTAGATAAGACCAAATGTAAGGCTGACCGAAAAAAGAATCGGTGCGTTTCCAAACTTCGGTATGGTCACAGAAATAATCCAGCATCATCAATTGATCTTGTGGTACGGCTTGCAAATAAGCTTTAATGCGTTCATTCGTCCATTTATTTTGCATGTAATAGAAAATCCAACCCATCTGCAACCATTTCGCTTTCGGGTCTACATGTGTGAGAGATTCATAAATATGTTGAGAAACTTTCGCCAAATATTCAGGTTCCCAACTTGGAGGGGTAACTTCATTAAAAGGGTCTATTCCGTAAATATGGTCGGTGCCAAATTCCTTGGTTTGTTCTTTCAAAAAGGCTTCTTGAATTTGTAGAAATAAAGGGTCAAAAGAATCTAAAAAGTAACTCTGGTATTCTTCACTGAAGTTTCCCCATTCTCCAAGGGAAGTGATTTTGGCATGAGGATATTTTTTTAAAAATGCTTTAGGAACATGTCCCGCAAAAGCAGGCAATACAGGTTTCATGTTAAAAGCTCTCGCTCTTGCTAAAATTTTCTTTTGCAGTTCGGCTTGACCATCAATCCAAGACATCGGAAGAGGACCTTCCCAATGGTCGATATTCGCCATTCTGTGCCAAGGTAAATAAGCAGGCCCAGTAAAGAAACCTCTAATTTCTTCATCGCTTAAGCCAAATTGTTTCCACACGTTGAGCCAAATTTTTTCTTGCCCCGTAATCGCCAAAGGAAGATTCACGCCATTCAGCGCCATCCAATCGATAAAACGCTCCCAATCGTGCCATTTCCACCAAGGCATGGTATACCCGAAAGTACAATAATTCAAGAAAAAACGATGCGGAACTCTTGCCTCGTTTCGTATTTGTCCTTTAAAAACAGGCATTTTTGCTGGAACTTTCACCACATTATCTGCATACCAAGACACGGAAACATGACCATACGTTCTGAGGTATTCATTAAAACCTACCGCCATTGCATTGGCATTATTGGCAGAAATATGCAGTTTCCCTTTCTTGAATTCCAGCTCGTAATAATCTGGGGAAGTCTTACTTTTTTCTTGATGAAAGACGATTTTTTCGGCATAAGCAGGAGCAATTCTCTGCACCAAACCTTTAGCCGCAGCAACATCAGAAGATTGAGCCAGTACAAACAGAGAGAAAAACGTAAAGAATAGTGCGTTCAGTTTTGCCATAGTCTACAATTAGGAGGATAAAGATAAAAAATTATTGTCTCAAAAAGATAATTTATAAAAGAAGATTTTTATCATCCCGATTTCAACCACTTACTACACTTTTCTGATGCTACATGAAATGCTTTAAATGCTTAACATTGAAAAAGCAAATGACTATTGAGCATGTTCTAGATATTGCCTTTTAATGTTTTGTTGTTTCAGAATTTCTGGTAAGAACGGTTGTATTTCGTGGTTGATTTGATCTTCGGTATAATCATTGGCATGAGGAGATTTTAAAAGCTGTAACCAAGGTTTTTTCTTAAATTCTGGGGTTCCAAAAATAATAACAGGTGTACCTTTAGCCAAAGCTACAGTCCCTTTTTTGTTCAGAATCCATTCATCTGCCCAATTGTACATAAAGTAGGCATCTTCTTCCAACAAACGAACACAAGAGTGTGAAGCATGATGTCCCGGCAAATCATACTGATGCCAACCAATCCCTAAATAATTATACAGATTAAAGTTCCATCTTAGTTTCCAATCAGAATTCACGGTACTGATGGCGACTTCCTTTTTCCAATTGGTAAAGGTGAGCCCCATTTTGGTAGGCGTTGCTTTTTTACCCATACTGGTAGGTCCCCAATTGATGAGATTCCCGTTTTCATACAAGGCATAGGCATGAATGGCATAACTGAACATCGCCAACTTCTGAATGTTTCTAGCCGCAGAAACGTTTTTAGGAAACGGACTGTACACTGTAAAATCTTTTTCTATTACGTCTGGAACCACTAAGGTATCGGCTCTCCATTTGTTTTTATAATCCAATCGATTGATGGCTAAAATAGCATGCAGTTCTTCTTGAGAATACTTTTTCTCTAAAGTTTTAAAGTCTTTATTTTTATTTTTAACCACAAAAGCATGATACTTTATTTCTTTTTTCACCACCGTATCTTTTTGGACGGTATCTGCTTTCCGTTGCTGCTGAATCGTATCATAATGCACCTCCTCTGCTCCAGCGCTTTTATTGCACTGAAACACCAAGAATAAACCGATGAGAAAGATATAGTTTCTAAAACAATTCATATCATTAAGGAATTAAGTCCTATTTACCTTTGTTTTTATTGAATACCCTAAATTTACGAAAGAAATGGCAGATTTTCAATATTTTGTGGAAGAAATATAACGAATGAAAAAGCACGGAGTGTAGTTCCGTGCTTTTTTATATTATTATCAAGGTCAGAGACTTTGTGAAGCAAATTAATTGAAAAATTTATTTTTTAATCATTACTACCCAAAAAATAAATGGGATGCAATGGTAATAAATTCTTTTGCTCATCATCCATTTTTATATAATATTCTTGCCAAAGGGATGTAAATCTATTAAAATCTATTAACTCAATGTGCTCTCTAGATTCCCTGGCTTCTTTTATAGCAGGTTTAGAAAAATTACCAGAAGTAACAAAGATTCCAACATCAGTGTTACGTTTTAATGTTCCGGCTAACTTTTGAACTTCATCTGAAGAAACAGAATCATTTGGTCGATGCTTTACTTGTACTATTATACGAGGTTGTCTGGTTCCTAATGGATCTGTGTATGCTATAATATCTATTCCTCCGTCAGGACCACGTTGGGCTATTTCAGAAATATAATAACCCATTGCTCTTAAAAGTGCCGCTACTAAATCTTGAAACTCATATGCATTTTTACTAATAATATAATTTCTAATTCCATTAAAAGCCTCATCTTCATATTGGCTAATAATTGATTTCTGTACTTGACTACTGTCTTCTTCATTAAAATCCTCTATATCAGCTTCAACTGTTTCTTTTTTTCGTTTACCTTCCCATTCTCTATATAATTTTGTTGCAGTAGTAAGTAATTTTTCTGGACCTAATTTTATAGCTTTTTCGCCTTCTTCTGTTAAAATCCAGATTCCTTTATTTTTTCTTAGAAAACCTGCCTTCATGCAATCAATAGTATAAAAATGCATGATAGATTCCCATCGTATATAACCCGTTTTTTCATAACGATGACTTTCATACTCATCAAAAACAGTAGTTTCTCTAATTTTATCTACTACATCTTTACCTCGCATTTCACCACCTGCTTCTTTTAGTATTTTGAAAGCTGCATAAATTGTTTTTTCTGCTATTTGTTGAGATTTTGATTTGGACATTTTTATTTATATAGTTTTTAGTTATTATTTTTATTTATTATACCGTCAGAGTTTTTTTATGTACAGGAAATTACTTGTATACAAAAACTTCATCTAATAAAATAGGTTTATAGTCTGCTGACTTTATTTGATTTTCTTTGCAATATTGTTTAATAAGTTTTTTAAGATCAATATCTAAATTAACGTTATTATTTTCTACAAACTGTTCTTTTAATTGCACCTCAAAGTAATATTCCGTTTTTGAGTTTTCTTTACCTTCTATTTTAGATTTATGCTTAATTTTTATACTTTCAATTTCTGCACAATAACTTGTAAGATAAAAAGGTTTAGTTCTTCCTCCTGAATAGATGATGAGCTTTCTAGCATTATTTATTTCGTAAGGGAAATCTATAAAATTTCCTTGTTTATCTGTTGCATGAAAATAAAAAGTATTTGTCTTTTTGAGTTTACTTAAATCTTTGCTTCTTACGTATCCTAAAGATACTTTTTCTTTTGGTTGAGGCTCTGCTGATAAATATTCTTTTAATTGGTTTTTAGTCTCAAATCCGCTTATCTTTTTTCTGTAATTTTCTGCAACTTGTGAATCTAGAATTTCCAATTTTCTATTTTTACTGATTTCTAGGAACTCTTTTTCTAAATCTATTCCTAAATATCTTCTATTGGCTAAATTGGCAGCAATGCCAGTAGTTGAACTTCCTGCAAATGGATTTAATTATCATTTGCTTTTCAACTTATAATATAAGAATTTATTATATCTATACCATCTTTTAACTAATCTTAAAATCTTTATTTTTGTAATATTATTTAACTTAAAATTATTTAAATAAACCTTACTTATTATAATTTGGGAACTTCCAGCATCCTTTGCAATAATAGTTGCTTCATTATCCTTAATACCAACTTTAATTAGTTTCTCTTTCAGGAATATTCGTGGGTCTTTCATAATTTGTAAATTCAGTTGTTATGTAATCATTTTCATTCAAAATAATTTCTTCACTTTCATACATTTTTTTTACTTCATAAATAGCTTGATCTATGTCAGTTGCTTCAATTTCTATTATTTTAGACAAAATTTCTTGAACTTCAATTTTAAATTTTTTCATACTTAATTTTCTTATAAATTCCACGTCCAACAAATTCTATAATGTTCTTATCTCTCAAAAGTTGTAATTGTTGTCTAATTTTATCTTTAATATGATTATTATTTGGATACTTTAATTTTAGCTTTTTTTCAAACTTATAAATTTCATCAAGTGTAAAAGTTTCATTTCTAACTAAATCTACACAATTCATTACATCTAACACCCAGCCTTTTGCATTATCTGATTTTTCTCTTAAAAATAAAGTTTTATTAAATTGTTCTTTGACTAAATCTTGCTCTATTATTTTGCTATTCTTTACCAAAAAAACTTTTCCAGTATCCGCAATTCTTTTAATATCAATATTACAGCCTATCCAACCGGCAAGTTTTGCATTTTCTGATAATGGTTTTCTTTTTATTATAATTTCTGGTGTGAAAAACTGTTTTGGAATAATAAGAAAATCATTTACTTTCAATTCTTTGGTATATGTTAAAAAAAAGAAATTTGGATTATTATTAGAATTAATTCTTTCAATCATAGTATTATATGCACCATCTGTTATAGTACTTGAAAGCTTTCCTCCCTTACTCTTTAACTCAAATTCTTCATTACATTTTTTACAATAAAAATCCGCAACGGGACGATTGTTTTCAAATTCATTTAAAGAAATTTCTCCGCAACTAGGACAATATGAATTATTCAAAACCCAATCTTCCGTTAACCTTCTTGCTATTTGAGTATTACTTTTATAACCTTCTGCCAAATTAATATTGAAATATAAATTCATAGTTTAATTTATACTAATTAGTTTTCATCAAATATAAACAAAACTTCATTTTATTCAAGAATATAACAACTAAAAAATCCACTCATGCGAGTGGATTCTGTTACCCTAAGTTTACTGCGCCCAGATAGACACTGTTACAGGCTTGTGTTTCGGCTTCGTTAGCGATAAAAGCGTAGACTTGCGCTTCCATACCTTGATAGGAACTGTGGAGCGTAATGCTGGCTTCTGCATCACTGCGGAACGCCACACCTTCAAAAATCTCAAAAGCAGAGACCGCCTCAAAATAACATACAACACTTACTTTGTCGGTGGCTAAAGCGTTGCCTTGTAATCCATTATCTTCCCAAGTGAGATTTATCACGCCACCTGTTGCAGCTTGTGCTTCCACATTTTGAAAACCTGTAAGGTCTCCTCTAGTAATGAGTACTTTATTATAGATTACTGCGGGTAAACCATCTACTATTTCTATTGCATTGTTAATGAAATAAGAAGCAGCTAAGTTTACCTTAGATTTTGCTCCCGCATCTGTTCCAAAAAACCGATTTTGGATATTGCGCAAAGGGTGCAAAAACGTGATAGTAGTTTTAAACTTCAGTTGTTGCAAAATTTGCTTATCCGTCTTCGGTCTCGAAGAAGATTTTGGGGTACTGCGGATAATGTCTTTACCGCGCCAATTGGCTCCAACTACGGGGCCTACTTTTCCAGAAAATCCACCAAGGATTCCTTTTTTAATTTCTGCCATGGCATTTTTATTTATTTGTTATACAGGTCAAAAGTAGAAACAATTTTTTAAAGCATTGATATACTTATAGTTACATGTCTTTATTTGACTATTTTTGACCTTTTTTGTCTATAAAAGTCTGCCAATGACTCAGTATATCCTAATTCGTCTCTGTTTGTCTTTTTTTGTCCAGAAATGTCCAGTTTTGACCACCTAAGTTTTACACTCCTTCGAGTGTTCTTCGAGAATCCTCCCATACTCCTTCGGAAAAAAGGTACTTTTTCCGAACAAGACCAAAAGAAGAGTAAAAGAAAACTGCCTTCTGCCTTCGTGAACTTCGTTCGCAGACCTTCAGTCTGTGCTCAGGCATGGGTTCAGTTATGAGTTAAGGCATCGATTATATTTCTAAGTCGGTGATAGAGCCTGTCGAAATCACCGCGGGTGAAAAATTTTCATGTTGGTTTTTAAATAATTTAGATTCCTACGGAATAAGAAGTGGAGTGGAAAAAATCATTTTCTTATACCATGAATTTTGCCTTCTGCATTCGACTAGTCAGGCATCGGTTCAGAAATTTTTGGCTCATTGAGCCAGTCTAAGTGAAATATTGTGGCTTCGACAGGCTCAGACACCATCGACAGTTTTAGGCATCAGATCAAGAATCAGTTGAGTGACCGAGAGTAAAAAAATTAACTGGGAAAGATAATAATGAGTGAATCACCAGTTCCTGCAAATAAGTAATAGAAATATTAAAGCAAAAATGCTTTTTTGCAGATATAGAAAAACTGATAATGTAAATGAGCGACTAATCTTGGCAGCTTTGGTCTGCAAGATTTTTAAAATACTGTACAGGATAAAAGTATTTCTTCCCTATTCTAACAAAGGGAATACTTTTATTGCTTCTCATGCGTTGCAAAGTTTTGTCGCTAAAATTAAAAAGCCTTTTCATGTCCGCATTATCATAAAATAACGGCTCGCTTAAGCTTTTGGTGTGTTTTTGGTGGTTCAACATAACAATATAAAAACGATTTAATGTTAATTTGATAAGGCATAATTATTAGTTTTTTAATTAATTAATAGTACAATAATAGGTAATATGAAAAAAACTTGCAAAAAACATCGATAAAAGTTATTAACAAGTAAGGGTGCAAAAAATGGCTAAAATACTGGTAAAACTTTATCCTTGGTTAGATTTTTAAAGAATAACCAGTCTATTCCTTAGAACAACTCAAAATTTCTCATTGCCAACAAGAATCAGAATTACAATACAAGAATTTAAAACTCATATTTTATAATGAGTATTTAAAAAAAACTAGAAAAATCGTTTTATCCCTTTATAGAAGTGGTTTTTGAGTTGGCAGACCAAGAGCATTACCACGTTCCCATCACCCTATCGCCTTACGGCTACTCTACTTACAGAGGAAATTAAAAATAAAAAAGAATTGGTGGCTTCGACAAGCTCAGCCACCGTATTATTTATTACTACACTCGGCGCCTGAGCGTAGTCGAAGGCACATTATTTCTATTGTATTAAAATCCGTGCACTCTATAGAGCATCTCTGATGTTCCTTTGAGAACTCAAAAACGACATGATTTTACAAAATCTCCGTGAACTTTGTGTTATAAAAACTCCAAAACCAAACAGAAAAATTTCACCCACGGTGCCTGAGCGTAGTCGAAGGCAGGGTCGGGGAAAAGAATTTTTCTCAACAAATACCTGAGCCTATAGAAGGCACCAAATTCCTAGACCTTCCCCAAAACATAGAACCCACCACCATTAAGAACAGAAGTCCTAAATAATAAGAATGTGAGAGCATATCCACATAATTGATTTTATTTTTACTGTAACCGATAATCAATAAAACCTGTGCGCCATAAGGAAGCAACCCTTGAACGATACACGCAAAAATATCAATGACAGAAGCCATCTTTCGGGCAGGGACTTCAAAACGTTCAGAAATAGGTCTCAACACTTTCCCAGAGATTAAAATCGACACCGTATTATTGGCAATACAGAGATTTACCAAACCTGTAATTAATCCTGCTCCCAATTGCGCAGATTTGGCTGAGCTAATCTTAGCTTCTATTTTGTTCAATAAATATTGAATTCCCCCTGCTTTTTCTACTAAGGCAGCTAAACCACCTGTAAGCAAAGACAATAGGAAAATTTCGGTCATAGACGTGAAGCCTTCATAACTGGCTTTGGCAAAACTCAACCACGTAAGGTTGCCTTGCCACAAACCAATGGCTCCCGCTAAAAATATCCCAATCACCAAAACAAGAAATACATCTAACCCTAAAAAGGCTAAAACCAAAACCACCAAATAGGGGAAAATAAGTTCCCAAGAAATTGGAGTTGGAGTGTAAGTAATAGGCGCCACAGGATTGCTGAAACCTATAAAAAGTAAGATCACCACCGTCAATACTACTGCAGGGGCAGCCAAATAAAAATTGGTTCTGAACTTATCTTTCATGCTGCTGCCCAACGTTTGAGCTGCTGCAATGGTAGTATCAGAAATCACCGAAAGATTGTCGCCAAACATGGCACCACCCAAAAGACTTGCCCCAATCAGGTTAAGGTCTGCTCCACTTTTTTGAGCCAACTGTATCGCGATAGGCCCTAATGCGACAATAGCGCCAACCGAGGTTCCAGAAGACAAGGAAAGAAATGAGGCCAAAAGGAAAATCCCTAGAGCATAATAATCTGCAGAGATATAGGTTAAACCGATATTCACCACCGCATCTACACTCCCCGAAACTTGTGCTACGGTAGAAAAAGCCCCTGCCAAAAGATAAATAATACACATGGTGAGTACACTGGATTCTCCACAACCGTGTAAGAAAGTTTTGATTTTTTCTTGATGAGGCAACCTAGACATGGCAAAGGCGGCAATAATACCGATACTCACGGCAATAGGCGATGGCAAGGCATAAAAATCTTGCAAAACGATTCCGGCACCTAAAAATGTACCTACGAAAATTAAAAAAGGAAGTAAACTGAGAAAATTTGCTTTTGTATGGTTCATAAAATTTAAAAATTTAACACAGGAACTTTACAAAAGATAGACAACATTTTTTCCAAAAAGTTTGGCTTATCGCTTTAGCACCTTGCTTGTTGTTGCAGGTTGCTACCTCCCGTAGAGGTTCCTGATAATAGGCGGCAAAAGTAATCATTATCTCCCAACGAACCAAATACAATCTATCAATCGCCCTCATAGACCATTAACGCAGCCTTTTAACTCCCTGATTTCTAAAAATTAAAGAATAAAAATTTCCTTTCCATTTCCTTTTTGATGTCCTTAAAGCAATTTCTCCTCTCCTCTTTCTCTAAAAATATCTCAAAAATTAGGAAATAGAATTCATCTACTTTCTGCCTTATACAAGCTCAGGCACAACATTTTTTATTGCTCGTTGCCTTCGACAGGCTAAGGCAAAGTTTATCTTTGAATCTGTGGCTTCGTGAACTTCGTTCGCAGACTTTCAGTTTGTGCTCAGCCACCATTCAATTTTCTAAACATTTTTTGCATTAAAATCTGTACACTCTATAGAACATCTCTGATGTTCCTTTGAGAACTCAAAAACGGTATCATTTCACAAAATCTCCGTGGACTTTGTGTTAAATAACTCCAAAAAATAAGCAGAAAAATTCCACCCACGGTGCCTGAGCGTAGTCGAAGGCACATTATTTCTATTGCATTAAAATTCGTGCACTTTATAGAACATCTCTGATGTTCCTTTGGGAGCTCAAAAACGGTATCATTTCACAAAATCTCCGGGAACTTTGTGTTATAAAAAATTTATAAAAGACAATCCCTTTACTTCGTAACCTCATCACTACATCACCATATACCCTTATCACCTATCCCCCGCTTCTCCCAAGATAAAGCATAGATGAAGCATAGATAGTGTATGAAAAATGTCGGTGAGAGGTATTTGATGTCGGGGAACAATACCCTATACATTTCCTCAAAATCTTATAACAAATCATCAGGATTATATAAGTCCAACTGCTTGATTGTATTTTACTTTTGTATCAATACCCACACAAAATATAATCATTATGAAAGTAGACATCGGCATCAGTGCCGCAAACCTTAAGAAAGTATGTGATAACCTAAACGCTGTCTTAGCAGATGGCAATGTGTTATACCTCAAATTAAGAAAGTTTCATTGGAATCTGAAAGGACCAGACTTCATGCAATTTCACCACCTCTTCGAAGAACAGTATGAGGCATTAGAAAAAGCCATTGATGAAGTAGCCGAACGCATCTCTACGCTTGGCGGAATGGCAATAGGAACCATTATAGAGTTTGCAGAACTTTCACAGCTAAAAGAAAGTCCTGGAACATGCCCAGCTCCTCTGGAAATGGCAAAAGAACTTTTGCAAGACCATGAGAGTATTGTAAAATCCCTCAGAACCGCAATAGACGACTGTGAAGAGAAGTATGAAGACAAAGGAACCGCAGATTTTTTAACCGGGTTGATGCAAGACCATGAAAAAATGGCTTGGCAACTCAGACAATATTTCGTTTAACCTAAAATTTAACCTTATGAAAAAGTATATCTTATCCACCGTAACTTTATTTTTATTGACTTTATTGACGAGTTGTGAAGCGGTAGAAACCGTTTTCAAAGCAGGAATGTATTGGGGATTTTTCTTAATTGCCTTAGTGGTAGTCGTGATATTTTGGCTATTCTCACGAGGAAAGAAATAAACTCATTGCAAACACTTTAAAACACAAATGATATGAGACTAAGAACCTTTGAATCTTTTTGGCTGCTCAAAAACGGCTTACTCTACACCTATCCCAGTTTACAAAAAAATATAAAAACAGAAATTTTGGTGATTGGTGGTGGCATTACTGGCGCTCTGATTTCTGATGCGTTAATGGATGCAGGTTATGAGGTAACTCTCATCGACAGACGAGACATCGGACAAGGAAGTACGAGTGCTACTACCAGCATGTTGCAATACGAAATAGATGAACCGCTAAAAGATTTGGCAAAGAAAATCGGTGAAGAAGCTGCAGCACTTTGTTATCAAGAAGGCATCACTGCGATTCAAGATTCAGAGCAATTGGTGAGAACCAAAAAATTAAATTGTGGCTTCCAAAAGAAGAAATCACTTTATATTGCGCACAATAAAACCGCTGCAAAAGAACTTTATCAGGAGTTTGAAATTAGAAAAAAACATCAACTGGGCGTAAAATGGTTAGAAGCAGATGCGATTAAAAAAACTTATGGCATTGTTTCTCATGGTGGCATTTTAAGTGATACCGCAGCTAGTGTAGATGCGTATCAAATGGCGCATGAACTTATCGCTTTTAATGTAAAAAGAGGGATGAAAGTCTTTGACCAAACCGAAATTAAAAGCATTCAAGACCAAGACAAAACTCCGAAAGTCATTACGCAAGAAAATCATACCATTCGTGCTCAAAAAATAGTTTTCTGCACAGGTTTTGAATCTTTGAATTTACTTAAAGAAAAAGTTGCCGATTTGATTTATACTTACGCAACTGTGAGTGAACCGACACAAACCTATAATAAAAATCTAGAAAAGATTTTGATTTGGGACACACAAGATCCTTATCTGTATATGAGAACTACGGATGATGGTAGATTTTTAGTTGGCGGCGAAGATTCTGTGTATAAAGACACCATACTTCAACAAAACATTAAAGAAGAAAAAAGCAAAACGCTTATTAAAAAACTCAAGAAAACCCTGCCAGATTTAGACTTTATCGAAGATATTTCTTGGGGTGGAATTTTCGGAACCACCAAAGATGGTTTGCCTTATATTGGGGAATCTCCAGAATACAAAAATTGTTTGTTTTGCTTAGGTTTTGGTGGAAACGGCATTACCTTTTCTACACAAGGAAGAAAAATTATTATCGACCTTTTACAAAAAAAAGAAAATACTTTAGCCCAATATTATCGATTTGGGAGATAGGTATAGGTAAGGATGATGGATGATGGATGAAGGATGAAGGATGAAGGATGAGGTAAAGGTAAAGGTAAAGGTAAAGGTTGAGGTAAAGGTAAAGGTTGAGGTAAAGGTAAAGGTTGAGGTTGAGGTTGAGGTTGAGGTTGAGGTTGAGGTTGAGGTAAATATTAAAGTAAAAAAACTCGAGTTCTAGTCTCGAGTTTTTTGTTATTGAAATGAATTTTATTCCTTGTTGTGATTTACCCAAATGAGTTTTGAAACATCGAAACCGTCTTTTTTGGCTTTCTCGATGAATCTTTTTTTGGTGGCTTCGTCTATGGTCTTCGTTCTTGATAGAATCCACATGTATTCTGTAGAATTCCCATAAATAAGCGCATTGTGATAATTTTCGTCAATGTCTACTACGTTATATCCGCCGTAAAATGGCCCAAAGAAAGAAACTTTGAGTCTCGCTTCAGATTCAGAGCCTACAAATTTAGCTTTTCCTTCAGCAGAATCCCATTCTTTTTTTACATAGTTGTAGCCTTGGTTCAGCACTTTGATGCTTCCATCTGGATTGATGGAATATTGCGCTGTAGTATTGTCTAAATTTCTTTCGAAACGGAAGTCAAACCTTGCGATTTCATACCATTTGCCTAGATATTTGTCTTTATTAAAGTTTTGTACCGCCGTTACTCCATCTGGAATTCCTACGCATGAAGTAAAAATGGTGGCTACTACTGCCATGATGGCAAATCCTTTTATGATTTTCATTGTCTTTATTTTTCTACAAATTTCGGTTAAATTAGTGAAGCAAAATTATAGAATTGTGGGAAATGTTTTTATTTTATTTGTCTATTAGACTTATTTTCTAGTAGTTCCATAAAATGTAACCGAAGTGTTTTGGTTGGAGAGGGTTTATATTGTATTTTTGTAGGATATGAATAAGAACAGTTTCTTATCTTCATCAACAAATTAAAATCTAAAATTTAAAAGTATATGTCATTCGCAATTTCGCAAGTTCCTACTCCTAAAAACGAACCTGTAAGAAGCTATGCTCCTGGTTCTGCAGAGATTAAATCCCTGATTGCTACTTACCAAAAAATGTGGTCAGAAGAAGTAGAAATCCCTATGGTTATTGACGGAAAAGAAGTGAAAACTGGTGAAAAAGTATCACTACACTCTCCTCAAGATTATCAACACACGTTAGGTTATTACCATAAAGGAAATAAACAACATGTAGATGATGCCATCAATTCTTGTCTGAAAGCAAGAGCAGAATGGGCTAATTTACCTTGGGAGCAACGTGCTTCTATTTTCTTAAAAGCGGCTGATTTATTGGCTGGTCCTTACAGAGATAAAATCAACGCTGCGACGATGATTGGTCAAAGTAAAAATGCAATGCAGGCAGAAATAGATTCAGCTTGTGAAGCGATAGATTTCTTACGTTTTAACGTGCAGTTTATGACGGAATTGTATTCTGAACAACCGGTTTCTGATGCAGGAATCTGGAACAGAGCAGAATACAGACCATTAGAAGGTTTTACGTATGCCATTACGCCATTTAACTTTACCGCAATTTCTCTAAACTTGCCAACTTCTATGGCGATGATGGGAAATGTAGTGGTTTGGAAACCATCTGCAACACAGATTTATTCAGCTAAAGTCATTATGGATGTATTGATAGAAGCAGGTTTACCAGCAGGTGTTATCAATATGGTTTTCTCTGGTGGTGCAGAAACTTCTAAGCAAATTCTAGAACACCCAGATTTCTCTGGAATCCACTTCACTGGTTCTACAGAAGTTTTCCAATCGTTATGGAGACAAATTGGCGAAAATATTCATAAATATAAAACTTACCCTAGAATTGTAGGAGAAACTGGTGGTAAAGACTTTGTAGTTGCCCATCCTTCTGCTGTACCAAGTCAGGTTGCTACTGCTTTGGTAAGAGGTGCTTTCGAATATCAAGGTCAAAAATGTTCTGCTGCTTCTAGAGCTTACGTACCGCAATCACTTTGGGGAGAAGTAAAAAGAATTATTGGAGAACAATTGGCTGAAATTAAAATGGGAAGTCCAGAAGATCCTTCTAATTTCGTAAATGCGGTAATTGATAAAGCTTCATTTGAAAAATGCAAAGGCTACATCGAAAGAGCTCAAAATGCCAACGATGCAGAAGTAATCTTTGGTGGTGGTTGTGATGACAGCAAAGGTTGGTTTGTACAACCTACCGTTATTCAAGCAAAAAATCCTCACTACGAAAGTATGGAAGAAGAAATCTTTGGTCCAATTCTTACGATTTATGTATATGAAGACCAAGATTGGAAAGCTACTTTAAAATTAGTAGATGAAACTTCTCCTTATGCCTTAACAGGCGCTGTATTTGCACAAGACAGATATGCGATTAACGAGGCGACTAAAGCCTTAGAAAACGCAGCTGGAAACTTCTACATCAATGATAAACCGACTGGTGCTGTAGTTGGTCAACAACCTTTTGGTGGAGCGAGAGCTTCTGGAACCAATGACAAAGCAGGTTCTAAAATGAATCTTCTTCGTTGGGTTTCTGCAAGAAGCATCAAAGAAAATTTCTTATCTCCTACTGATTACAAGTATCCATTCTTAGGTTAAGAATTATTTCAATATCATAAAAAACGCCTCTCAAAATACTTTGAGAGGCGTTTCCTTTTCATCATTTGTGTTTTCTCCTTTCGGAGAGAAAATAAGTTCATTTTCTGAGGACAAAGTTATCATTTGTTAATTAGATTTCAAAATGAAATACATGTACTTCTCTAAATATTACCACTAATTGAATAAAAAGTACAAAAAACTCTCCACCTTTTATAGTGGAGAGTTCAAGTCAAATTAATATATTTTTAAAATTTGAAATCTACTCCTATTTGAGCCATAGAAGTGGTCATTTCATACGCTACAGTGCTTCCTGGAATTGCACCATAAGGATTAGATGGTGATGCCATCATAGGGTTTAATAATGCTCCAGAAGTTTTGCCATCACTCGCTCCATAATGGTAATTGGCATTGATAGTGAATTTGTCGTTTAATTTATATCCTACTCCTATTTCGTATGCATCTCTAATGATCGCAGAAGCTGGAACAGAGAACATCGTTAATTCTGGATTAATAGGATTAGAACTGTAAGTATATCCTAATCTAATTGGCATTTTTTCAATGGCTTTGATTTGGATCCCTGCAGAAATCACATCGATACTTTCCCAACCGAAACCTTTTACAGCACCATAATTGCTCCATCCGTTGGCTAAGAAACCTTCTGTATTAGCATAGTCTACATATCTGTAATCTAAAGCCAAATCAAATAAACGATGAGAATAACCAGCACCTACTGAATAAATCGCAGGAAAGTCCATTCTAAATTCATTTTCTCCTTTAGTATTGTCTAGATATGTGTTCTCAAATTTAAATTCATTAAAATATACTGGTGATTTATAAGATAAACCGAGTTTAAAACCATTGTTGGTTTTAAAATACATCCCAACTTGTGCTCCAAAACCAATTGCAGAAGCATTATCAGAATTAGGATAACCTGCAGTCATACTAGGATTAGCCAATGGATTTGGATGAATTTTTAGAGCTGAATAATTCACATTAGGCTGTATTGCCATAGAGAAATTTTCATTGAATTTATAAGCATAAGCAAAACCAACTTGCATCAACATATAATTAGATTCTACTTTACCAAAACCACCATATTGTTGAGACATGAGAATAGGATTAGTGGTACTTTCTGGATATTCTACTCCAAAACCACTCACTCCGAAAACAGAAATACCAAATTTATGATGAGGATTTTTACCAAAAGTTACTGCAACAGCAGGCATGATAGAGTTGGCTTTTTCGTCTTTAGTTACTCCAGACATTGGTCCGTAAGAAGAAGATAATTCTGGGTTAGACATAAATAAACCAGCATTTACAGAAACGGTATTTCCATTAAAATCTGTAATTCCAGCAGGATTCCACTGTAACGCACCACTAATGTCAATAGGTTGACCCGTTGCTGCACCACCCATACTCATATTTACTGAACCTATACCTTGCATGAGATGACCTACTTGAGCCATCATAACTCCTGAACATAATACACCAAGAGTAATAATAATTCTTTTCATAAAGCTATTTTTTGTCTCATAAAGTTACGACGGGCTATATTACTGATTTTAAAATACTTACTGTCATTTATCATGTTCAGTAAAAACTGCCACTTGCTGAATAATTATTACCATTTATAAGGATGCATAAAAACACAAAAAAACCTCTCGCTTTCACGAGAGGCACATTTTTTCATAGGTTTTTCATTAATCATATCGATTATGAAACAAATATAGAAAATATTTGTAAAAATCAAAACAAAATAATCATTAATTTGAAAATTCTTTATTCATCGCCTTTATAGAGAAGACTAAAGGCACTTTTTTATCAAATTTACTGATTCTATACTTCCCTTTTTCTGCTTCTACGGTGTGTTTAAAACATGCATACGGTGACCAATCGTATTCTAGAAAGTATTTAATCTCTAAATTTTGGTTGATTAAACTTTGAAATACATCAGAAAGTGCATGATTCCACATCACATATTCTTGGGAAATATTGGCTTCTCTATCTGCATAAGTTCCTTCGTAGGTTTCTACAATGGGTTCTGTAGATTGGTAATCATAAGCAACTTTGGTAAAATCATCATCAAACATCCAAATGACAGGGTGAAACTCTACCATGATGAATTCTCCATTCGGTTTAAGAAAACGCTGAATTATTTTTGCCCATTTTTCTAAATCTGGAAGCCAACCAATCACGCCATAACTGGTAAAAACGATGTCAAATTTCTCATTTAAAACATTTGGTAAATCATACACATTCGATTCTATAAAGTTGACATCAACTCCACATTTTTCGGCCAATATTCTGGCTTCAACAATGGCTTTGTCTGATAAATCTACTGCAGTAACTTCGGCTCCCATTCTTGCTAAAGAAATAGAATCTTGACCAAAATGACATTGCAAATGCAGAATTTTCTTTCCTTGAACATTTCCCAAAAGTTCTAATTCTGGCTCATTAAGAGAAGTTCTTCCCGCAATAAATTCATCTACAAAATAGAAATCAGATTTTAAGTGATAATCTACTTTGGCATTCCAAGAATTTTTATTGATATTGATATAATCCATTGTTTTTTAATTTGTTCAAAGATAAATTAAATACACAAATACTATAATGTTTTAAATAAATTTTGTAACTTTAAAGGGTGATAATACAATAATTTTGTCATCAGAAGAACAACCAAACAATTTTAATCACTAAATACAAAAATTATGAAAAACAGTTCTAAATTATTAGCACTTTTAGGTCTTGGAGCACTAGCTTTTTGGAGATATAAAAAAGCAACTCCTGAAGAAAAACAAAAAGTTAACGACCTATTGAATAACGCAAAAGACAACCTTACCAAATACGGTAATGATTTAAAATCTAAAGCCGAAGAATTAAAAGGAAAAGCGGAAGAAAAATTCAATGATTTAAAATCTCAAGCGGAAACCAAAATGGAAGAAGCAAAAGAAGTAGTTGAAGAAAATGTAGAAAACGCTCAACAAGCATAAACAAAAAAGCCATCTTTACGATGGCTTTTTTTATGATAAGAACTCTTCTATTTTTATTGTTTTTTGTTCACCTGAAGTTAAATTTTTGATGGTGATATTTCCTTCAGCAATTTCTTGTTCACCAAGGAAAATAAGGTTTTCTATGCCTTTCTTTTCGGCGTAGGTAAATTGTTTTTTCAGTTTGGCACTTTCAGGATACATTTCTGCAGCGATTCTTTTTTCACGAAGTTTTGCTAAAACCTTCATGGCATGTGCAGCTTCTTTTTCACCATAATTGGCAAAAAGATATTCTATTTTTCTTTCAGAATTTTGTGGGAAAAGATTCAGTTCTTCTATTACGAGATAAATTCTATCCAAGCCAAAAGAAATCCCAATTCCTGGAATATTTTTCACCCCGAAAACTTCGGTAAGATTGTTGTATCTACCACCGCCACCAATGGAACCCATTTCTACACCTTGTGCTTTTACTTCGAAAATAGCTCCTGTATAATAATCTAAACCACGAGCTAAAGTGATGTTGAACACCAACTCATCTTCTATGCCTAGGTTTTTACAATTTTCTAAAACAAATTCTAGTTCTTCTACTCCATTTTTCCCGATTTCTATATTGGCAAAATTGGTTTTAAGGATTTCTAAAACTTCTGCTTGAGGTTTATTATCAAAAAGGAAAGACAGTTTTTCTATCGCTTCGTCAGAAATGTTTTTTTCTTTCAATTCTTTTATTACACCTTCTTTTCCGATTTTGTCTAATTTGTCAAGCGCCACGGTAAAATCAATCAACTGCTCAGAAATGTTGGCAAATTCTGCTAATCCAGAAAGGATTTTACGATTGTTGATATGGATTTTTACAGGAATTTGTAATTCTTTGAAAGACTTCAAATACAATTGAACCAATTCTACTTCTTGCCAAAGACTTTCACTCCCAACTACATCTGCATCGCACTGATAAAACTCTCTGAAACGTCCTTTTTGAGGTCTATCTGCTCTCCAAACTGGTTGAATTTGATAACGTTTAAAAGGAAATGTAAGCGTTCCTTGATTCATGGCAACAAAACGTGCAAAAGGAACGGTTAAATCATATCTTAAAGCTTTCTCTGAAATCTGAGCGATGAGCTTTTGAGAATTTTTAGCATTCCAATCTTCCTCTTTTGTTTTGGCAGCGTAATCTCCAGAATTGAGGATTTTAAAAATCAATCGGTCTCCTTCTTCTCCGTATTTACCCGTCAAAGTAGATAAATTTTCAAAACTTGGTGTTTCCAAAGGTTGGAATCCAAATAATTCAAAATTCTTCTGTAAAGTATTGATAATGTATTTTCTACGGTAAACTTCCTGCGCGGTGAAATCTCTGGTTCCTTTCGCTAAACTTGGCTTCATTCCTTGATGTGTTAATTAGTCGATTTGCTAATTGGTTAATAAATTCTGTGCAAAAATACGGAAATTATCAATAATCATCGCATCAACGCTTCGTCACATCAGCAAATCATCACATTTCTTTCAGCATCCAAAGATTACAACCATCATGACCTGTATTTCCGAGTGGTTGATTCAGGTATTGGAAACCTTGTTTTTCGTAAATGGAAACTGCAGTAGAAAATTCTGGAATGCTTTCTAAATAAATCTGTGAATATCCCAATTCTTGAGCGGTTTCTATGGTTTTTTCTAACAGTAATCTGCCAATTCCTTTTCCTCTTCCCTCATTAGAAATATAGAATTTTACGAGTTCTGTACAACCTTCTGGTAAATTTTCGGTGGGGAAAATTCCGCAACAACCTACGATTTTATCTTCTGCTTCTGCTACCCAAAGTTGAGATTTAGGCGTTTGAAAAAGTGAATACAAATCATCTGTTGTAGGATCTGTGTAAACAGTTCCTGCAGTACATTTTACTTCGAAATCATGGAAACAACTTCTGATGATTTTGGCTAAAATAGCGTTATCTGATGGTTGAATTGTTCTGATATTGATTTTCATATTTCAAAAATAGTGAAAAGAAACATAATAAAATTTAAACCAAAGTTCTTTTTCTTGATAAAAAGAACCAAAAATCAAGACTTCACTTTCTTCGGCTAAAATTAAATTCAAAATTCTAAAATCCCTGAAACTCACTCATCATTCTGATGAGTTCAAACAGCAGGAATTTTTTAACGAATTTTAAATTTAATTTTTATACGCCTTCGATACTGATGTCCGATGGAAAATCTTCGATTTTCAAAAAAAGCCCTGCCCAAAAAAGAGCAAGACTTTTAATCATTTGTGTTTTTTCCTTTATTTAGTTCCTAGAAGCAAGAGTTCTTCTACTCTAATTTCTGTGATGTAGCGTTTTTGTCCGTCTTTATCGTCATACGTTCTGTAGGTAAGTTTTCCTTCGATGGCAATTTCTTTTCCTTTTTGCACGTATTTTTGAAAAATCTCTGCCGTTTTACCAAAAGCAACCAAATTGTGCCATTGAGTTTCTTCTACTTTTTCGCCAAGAGAATTGGTGTAATAATCGTTGGTTGCTAATGAAACTGTAGCTTTCATTCCTTTTTCGAAATTTACGATTTCTACTTCTTTTCCGGTGTGACCAATAAGCGTCACTTTGTTTCTTAAAGACATAATAATAAATTTTAAATTAAACGTTAGAAACGAGTCGTTCTTAATTTCCCTCGAATCTCTGTGGCAAAGTTGTGACGAAAGCGAAATATTAGTCGGTATTTAGTCATTTATATCCGTTTGTAGTCGTTTGTATGAGTTTTTAGAATTGAAAATCAAACACTTATAAGTATTTTAAATTTTTGTGATTATTGTGTATATTTGATTTTCATCAGTAATTATGACAAAACCAACGCTAGTATTACCAAAAACAATAAGATTCCCAGAAGAAAATGAAGTTCCTATGAATTCATCTGTACTGGAAAGATTAAGAGAAAGCAAAAATGCGAATATTGTTCCAGGTTATGTTTTTAAGCTTAAAGATGACAATCCTGACAACATTGATTTACCATTTGAATTTTATGCTGAAATAAATATTGATAATCCGCAGCTTTGGAGTTTAATAATTACTTTGTCTGAAGAAACTCTTCCAGAAAACTGTGCTTTAATTTTTGGATATATTGATTCTGAAATCAATTACGGATTTTATGAAAATAAATTTGAAATTTTAAAATATTTAGAAGACTATAAAACGGAGTTAATTCATGACACTTTGTTAATTTGGGGATTAATTTATCATGATAATGAGAATTTAACAGAAATATATGTAGATGAAAGTAAATATCTAAAATATTGGGGAAATAATGAAGAGAAATTCAGAAATATAATGAATCAATTTAATTTAAGTGAGATTGAGAATCTTGAATTTATTGATGAATATCCAAAAGTTCGAGAAAATATAAATCTTCATTTCGAAAATATTACAGAAACTGGAGAATTAATTGAAACTTTAAGACAGACTTATGTTATATAACTTAAGATAATATAAGCTTTTAAAAATTTTGGGTTAAAAACAAACTCTGAAACATTCTAATTTATATCGAATATTAAAAATCAAAAAACATTTTCCCTTTACAAACGGATTTTTTTTATCTTTACATAAAACTAATTGCTATGAAAAAGCTAAATTTTCTATTCTTTTTATTACTACTACTTCCGGAAGTAATTTTCAGTCAAGAATCTTATACTTCATTACAAACCAATTCTGGAGAAGTAAAAATTCCTGGAAAATGGCAACAACTGAATACAGCAGAAGATTCTGGGCAGACATATCTTAAAAACAGTGATAACGTAATTATTGCTATTGCAAAAAATCCTAAAAGAGCTTATCCTTTTTATGCAAAAGAAAAATCTGATTTTGAAAACGTAATCGCATTTTATAAATGGGATGCTGATTATAGAGAATCTTTAAATTCTAAAACTCAAAAATTAAAAGAAAATCCTAAAACAGAATATATTATTTGGAAATACAATGACGGCAAAGCAGATAATGTATTTTTATTTGGCTCTAGTCAAAAAGACTTTCTCAATCTTTTGGTTTATACCAATAACTGGACTGAAGAACAAAAAATAAAATTCCTTGAAAATTTATTCGAAATGAATAAAAAGTGATTTAGTTTTTTAATTGTTGTTTTAAAATAAGTAATGAAATTTTTTATTATCATAATTCCATTTATTTATAATTATATATATCTTTTTAATCGAAAATCTAAGATATTCAAAGTTTATAGAAAATGGCTTTTTCCATTTTTATGCATTCTTTTAGGATTGTTATATGTGATTTTAGCTCCGGATTCTAATGGTACAGAAAGAACAATTGAAATTTGGGCATTTTTTACACCTTTTATTTTTACAATATATCTATCGCTTTCCAGTTTATTAAGCAAATATTTTAATCATCGAGATTTTATATTATATCTTAGATATTCTGATGAAATTGATTATTTGAACCCCAAAAAATCTAATGCAAAAAGTCTAGATAAGTTTATTTCCTATTTTTCAATTTTCTTCATCTTATTTCTTCCATTTATTATTCTATTATTTAAAAAATAAAATTCTATAAAATCTTAATCCGTTTACAAACGGATTTTTTTATCTTTACTAAAAACTAAAACCATGCAAAACTGTCTAGAATGTGGCGAAAAAATCATGGGCAGAATAGATAAGAAATTCTGCAGTGATGCTTGTAGAAACGCCTATAACAATAAACAGAACAAAGACCAAACCAACCTTATGCGCAATATTAATAATAAACTGCGCAAAAATTTCAAAATTCTCTCTGAACAAAATTTTGTAGAAAACAAAGCCAAAACCACTAGAAATAAACTTTCGGTTGCAGGTTTTGATTTCGAATATTTCACCAATATTAAAACCTATAAAAACGGAGCTCAATATTATTTTGTGTATGATTTTGGGTATAAATTTTTAGAAGAAGATTTTATTCTGGTGGTAAAAAAAGAAGCTTAAAAGTCTCCTTTTTCTTGATAAAGAAACAGATTTTCGCTATATTTGAAAAACTATTTTATTAGCTATGACCGATTTCTTTACTGGGATGAGCGTGCTTCAGCAAGCATTTTGGTATTCTGCTCTCCTATCTAGCATTATTTTTTTATTGCAAACCATCCTCACTTTTGTAGGAGTAGAGTCTTCTGATTTAGATGCAGATTTAGATGGAGATTTTCATCATGTAGATGCACCTTTTGAATGGTTTACCTTCCGAAATCTTATTAATTTTCTTCTTGGTTTTGGGTGGACTGGTGTGGCTTTTTTTGGCGAAATGAATGATTATCTTCTGGTAGCTTTAGCAACTTTAGTAGGATTAATTTTTGTGGCGATATTCTTTATCATCATCAAGCAATTTCTAAAATTACAAGAAGACAACACCTTTCAAATGGAAAAAACTATCGGAAAAACCGCTGAAGTTTATCTTAAAATTCCCGCTCATAAATCGGGAACTGGAAAAATTCAGGTAAGCATTAATGGTAGTTTTCATGAACTCAATGCAGTAACAGAAGGAGAAGAAATTCTTTCTGGCGAAAGCGTGAAAATCATCAATACAGAAAACAAAATTTTAATTGTAGAAAAAATTTAAATTAATATAAACTGATTAAAACCAATGGAACCTTTTATTATTATCGTTATTGTTGCAATTGTAATATTTGTAACTATTCTAGCCCTTATTTCTAGGTACAAAAGATGTCCTTCTGACAAAATCTTAGTCATCTACGGAAGAACTGGCGGTCAATCTGCTAAATGTATTCACGGAGGTGGTGCTTTTATTTGGCCTGTTATTCAAGATTTTGCTTATCTAGACCTTAAACCCATTTCTATTGAAGCCAATCTTACCAATGCCCTTTCTAGACAAAACATCAGAGTAGACGTGCCTTGTAGATTTACCATCGCTATTTCTACCGAACCAGATTCTATGGGAAATGCTGCAGAAAGATTATTAGGACTTGCTCCAGAACAAATTCAAGAACTTTCTAAAGATATTCTTTTTGGTCAATTGCGTTTGGTGATTGCTACCATGACTATTGAAGAAATTAACTCAGATAGAGATAAATTCCTTGATAATATTTCTAAAAACGTAGATACAGAACTTAAAAAAATTGGTTTAAAACTTATTAACGTAAACGTAACCGATATTAAAGATGAATCTGGCTATATAGAAGCTCTTGGTAAAGAAGCAGCTGCAAAAGCGATTAACGAAGCTAAAATTTCTGTAGCGGAGCAAGAAAAAATCGGGGAAACAGGTAAAGCAAGTGCAGACCGAGAAAAAGATGTAGTCATTGCGGAAACACAAAGAGATAGAGATGTAAAAATTGCCGTGACTCAAAAAGATAGAGAAGTAAGCATTGCCTCAGCTAAAAAAGATGAAAGCATCGGTAAAGCTGAAGCTGAAAAAGAAGCGAGAATCGCAACTTCTCTAGCCAACTCTATCGCTGTAAAAGGAGAAAACGAAGCAAAAATTACGATTGCCAATTCTGATGCACAAAGACGTGAAAAAGAAGCAGAAGCGCTAAAAATAGCAATGGCCGCTGAAAAAGTACAATCGGCAAAAGCTTTAGAGGAATCTTACTTGGCCGAACAAAAAGCTGAAACAGCAAGAGCTGAAAGAGAACGTTCTACACAGAATGCCAATATTGTAGTTCCAGCTGAAATAGCAAGACAAAAAGCCATTATTGATGCAGAAGCAGAAGCAGAAAAAATAAGACTTCAGGCAAAAGGTGAAGCAGACGCGATTTTTGCAAAAATGGAAGCAGAAGCAAAAGGTCTTTATGAAATCTTAACCAAACAAGCAGAAGGTTATGACCAAATTGTAAAAGCTGCAGGTGGTGATACCAATAGTGCTTTCCAATTATTATTGATTGAAAAATTACCAGAATTAGTAAAAACTCAAGTGGAAGCAGTTAAAAATATTAAAATTGATAAAATTACTGTTTGGGATGGCGGAAACAATCCTGAAGGAAGCACTTCTACTGCTAATTTTGTTTCAGGAATGATGAAAACCGTTCCTCCATTGAATGATTTATTCAATATGGCAGGCCTTAATCTTCCGTCTTACTTAAAAGGCGAAAATCCTAAAGAAGAGGATGCTAAAATAATAGAAGAAAAACCTTCTAAACCTGAAGGTAAATCTCCAAAAGCATAACCCAAAAAAAGAGCAGAAATTTCTGCTCTTTTTGTTTATCTTAACCCTAGCCTTTCTGGAAATTTCATCTATTTTTTGAGTTAAAATTTTTGTCATCATTAATGGAATTAGTAGATTTGAAGGTCTAAAAATAACCATGAAAAAACTCTATTTTCTATTTATATTTTCGTTTTTTATTTCTGTGTTTTCTCAGCAAAAATTGCAATCGCAATCTGATTTTTATTTTTATGAAAACAAAGGTCAAATCATTGACCAAAAGGGAAATGCCAATTCTAAAGTTAAATATTTATTCAATTCTGGTGGTTTAAATGTTCAAATCAAAAAAGAAGGCTTTTCTTACGACGTTTACGAAGTTGAAAAAACGAAAAAGAAAAAATCTAAAGTCGAAAGTTCTTTAACTGCTCTTGATAGAAAACCAAAAGATGAGTTTGACTATAAATTTAAGTTTCATAGAGTTGACATAGACTTTCTAAATGCCAATAAAAACCCAGAAATCATAGCAGAAGGAAAATCTACGGATTATGAAAACTACTACAACATTCCCCATAAACCAGAAGGAATTACACAAGTTCATCGTTACCAAAAAATTACTTATAAAAATATCTATCCCAATGTAGATTTGGTTTTCTTTAAGCCAAAAGATACCGCTAAAACCATAGAATACAACTTCATCATCCATCCAAAAGGAAAAATTTCTGACATTAAACTCAAATTTAAAGGAGCAAAAACCAAACTCAAAGATGGGAAACTCTCTATGAATCTAAGATTTGGAGAGATGCAAGAAAACATACCGCATTCTTGGATAGAAGAACCTTCTAAAAAAACAGATTTATCTGTTCAGTTCAAAGAAATAGAAAACGGAGTTTTCGGGTTTGCTGCTCCACAAGATTCTTTTGAAAAAACGGTAGTGATAGACCCTGTTCCTACAAGGATTTGGAAAGTAAGAAATAGTAATGGTTCTCATCACAGAAGAATCAATAAAATTGTAGAAAAAGACAATTCTATTTACACTCTAGATATCAGACTAGCTCAATACAATATAGCAACTAATGATTATAATGAAAACGATTGGTACTCAATAAATTATGGATATTTCGCAAAATTTGATGCAAATGGTAATAAAATTTATGGAATTTATATTGGTAACCATGTTAAATATGATAGCAGTAATGGTACTAATGATGTAAATGATTTTGCAATAGATCAAGAAAATAACATATATATAGTAGGCTCAGCAGCAGATGATGAAAATGGAAATAATACCATTACAACTCCCGGTGCTTATAAAGAACATTCTTCTAAATATCCCTATCAATACGCAACTACGGAAAATTGTGACGGATTTATACTGAAACTTTCAAATCAAGGAATAAAAATATGGGGAACATATTTTGGTGATGAAAGTTATGATACAATAATAAATGTGGTGATTAATAGTAAAAATGAAGTCATATTTACTGGAGCAGTAAATAATACTAACTATATTTCTGAAAGTATCATTAATGCTCCTGTTCTAAAAGGTCCTAAAAATTTTTACATTGCTCATTTTGAGAAAAGTGGTAAGTTTATTAGCGCAAAAAAAATGTCACTATATAATTCTTACGATGGTAGAACTTTTTTAGCTATTGATACACATGATAATTTATACTTAGGAACAAATGTAGGATACACCTTTACAGATATATGGCAAGCTACACCAGGAACACATCAGATAGATATAATAGGTAATGGGAATACCTGTTTAATGAAGTTTAATAAAGATTTTAAATATGAATGGGGAACTTTTTATGGAGGATTAAATTATTATGGTGATTTCCATAATATAAGAGAAGGATATACCAGTTTGAGAGGATTAGAGGTAAACACCAATAATGAAATTATAATAGCAGGAGTAACGAATGCTATTGAAAAAATAGCAACTTTGGGTACTCATCAAAACAAAATTAGTGGAAATTACACCCAAGATATGTTTATCACTAAATTCAATGCTAATGGCAAACAAATCTGGGGTACTTATTATGGTGATGATTCCCAAAGTGGTATAAGTAATGACGACAATTTATATTGCTTAAGTGTTGATGAAAATGACAATATTTTTATCGGTGGCTATACTGGAAGTAAAAAAAACATTAGTACACCAAACTCTTATTTAGATTATTATGACATATATAACGAAGGTTTCTTTTCTAAATTCTCTACAGAAGGGAAATTGATTTGGGGCTCTTATTATGAAGACCCAATTGATGCTATTTTTGCCAATAAAAACTTTATTTACACTTTTGGAAGCACAAATGTTGCAAAATTTTATGACTGTAACGCATCAATAAATATATTTTCCAATTCCCCAGTTTGCCCAAACACAGATATAAAACTTCAAGCTTCTGGTGGAACTTCTTACTCATGGACTGGTCCGAATGGTTTCACTTCTATAGACCAAAATCCTATCATTCCTAACGCTACTTCAGCAAATTCTGGTACTTATTCTTGTGTTATTTCTGGAGCAGGAAGTTGTGATGGTACATTTACTGTAGAAGTAAAAGTGGAAGACAAAACACCACCAGATCCAGATATTATAAATTTACCAGATATTACTGGCGATTGTCACACTGTAGTTTCTACGACTCCTACTGCAACAGATAATTGTTCTGGTAAAATTACAGCTACTACTACAGATGCTTTGCAATATTCTATTCCCGGAACTTACACCATCACTTGGAAATACGATGATGGAAACGGAAATACTTTCTCGCAAACTCAAAAAGTCATTATTACTTCCCCTGCTTTACCAACTGCTACTTCACCACAAACTTTTTGTGCGATTGATGCTCCAAAAATTTCTAACATCAGCATTACTGGTCAAAATATTATTTGGTACGATAACTCTGGAAATGTTTTAAATACTGCAACTCCATTGATTGATGGAACTACTTATTACGCTTCTCAAACCATAAATGGTTGCGAAAGTGATAAAATTGCCATTCAAGTGAAAGTAAATGCTACTCCACTTGCTACAGGAAATGCAAATCAAGATTTTTGTACTTCCAGAAATGCTCAAATTAAAGATTTGGCTGTAACAGGAACTTCTTTGAAGTTTTATGATAATCTAGGAAATGTTTTGCCTAATACAACTGTTCTTCAAAACAACACTTCGTATTTTGTTACGCAAACTTTAAATAATTGCGAAAGTCCAAAACTAGAAATTAAAGTCACTTTAACTGCCAATTCACTTCCTGCAAATGATTATCAACTCACCTTTTGCAATGATACTACCGCCAATTCTAAAACCGAAGATTTAAGAAAATATCAAGAAAATATCATTTCTGGTTCTAACGCTTACAGTTTTGAATATTATGACCAAAATAACAATCCTATTTCTGATTTTGCCAATAGAAATCTCATCATTGGTTTTAATATTTTTAATGTAAAAGTAAAAAGCGCAGATGGGTGTTGGAAAATGGCTCAATTAAAACTTCAACTCAATCCAAAACCTGTGGTTAATCTTCCTGTTAATGCAGAATTTTGTAGAGGTTTATCCGTAGATATAGATGCAGGTGCAGGTTTCAAAAAATATGAATGGACAAAAGATTCTTCGCCTACTGTTATTTGGGATAAGAGAATAATTACCATTTCAGAAGCAGGAAAATATACTGTAGAAGTTACCAATAGTTCTGATTGTAAAAATACAAGTTCTACTCTAGTCAATCAATCTATTTTAGCCAATATTTTAAAAGTGGAAATCACGAATAATGATGCGAAAGTTTTACTTTCGGCAAATGGTGATTTTGTTTATTCTTTAGACAATTCAAATTGGCAAAACAATCCAGAGTTTCCGAATTTAAACAATGGAAGTTATACCGTTTATGTAAAAACAAAATTGGGCTGTATTATTGGTGAAATGAACTTTACCATTTTTGATATTCCAAATACTTTTACTCCTAATTCTGATGGCATAAATGACACTTGGAAAATTACAGGAATGGAAAATTATCCTAACTCAGAAATCACCATTTTAGACAGATTTGGCACTGCTGTTTTGAAAAAAATCATCAATGGAACTTTTGAATGGAACGGACAAATTAATGGTAGAATTTTACCAACTGGAACGTATTGGTATGTTCTGAAAGTTTCAGACGGACGAATTTTACAAGGTTATGTTTTAATTAAAAATAGAAACTAAAAAAGAGCAGAAAATTCTGCTCTTTTTGTTTTATTCTTCGTTGATGAGTCTGATTTTATCTTCCAAAATTTCTATGACTTGGTCTTTATATAAACCGCCAATTGCCTTTTTGAAATTCTTTTTGCTCATTTGGAGTTCTTGCTTTATTTCTTCGGGTTCTGATTTGTCTGAGAGATAAAGAATTCCGTAATTTTCTTCTAATTTCTGAAGAATTTTTTGTTGAAACTCATCATGATTGTTTTCATAACCTTGTTTCTGAAGCGTAACATCTATTTTACCGTCTTCTCTGATGGTTTTGATGTAGCCTGTTTCTTCAGACAGCGGATATAATTTTTTGAAAACATCCGAAGTATAAATTAAGCCCAAATATTTTTTATTCACCACTACATTGAAACCAATTTCTGATTCTCCTGCAATGATAAGATTTACTTCTTCCCCTTTTTTGAAAGGAACATTTCCGTAAGACTGATTTCTCTTAAACTTAGTGGTTCCTGTAATTCTGTCAGAAACATCATCTACATAAACGTAAACCAAATAACGTTTTCCTTCTAGGATTTTACCTTTTTGTTGCTTGTAAGGAATAAATAAATCTTTGATAATTCCCCAGTCCATAAAAGCGCCACTTGGCAAAGATTGCACGCAAGTCATCACTGCAAACTCTCCTACTTCGCAAAGCGGAATTTCTGTAGTAGCTTTCAAAGTAGAATCATCTTGATACACGAAAACTGATATTTCATCACCTATTTCAGCATTTTCGTCTGCAAAAATTTTAGGCAAAAAAGCTCTTTCACCAGTTTGAGATTCTAAGAAAAGTCCAGAGGTGTTTTTTTCTGCGATTTTTAAAGTTTGAGTTTTTCCTAACTGCATTTTTATAATTGATAATTGGTAAGTTTTGCAAAGGTAAGGTTTTATTTCACAGCATCAAGTAAAGCTTGTATATCAAATTTCACCATTTTCTGAAATGCTTCTACTGCTTTTGGTGCTTTTTCGGCGTCATTCATCATATCAACTAAAATCTTTGGATAGACTTGCCAACACATTCCGAACTGGTCTGTAAGCCAACCGCAAACTTTTTCCTGTCCTCCATTATTCAGTAGATTTTCCCAATAGTAATCTATTTCTTCTTGTGTTTCGCATTCTATACAAAAAGAAACGGCTTCATCAAATTTGAAATTCGGGCCGCCATTTAATCCCATGAATTCTCTTCCGTTCAGTTCAAATTTTACGACCATTCCATTATCCGAAAGGACTTTAGAATTAGGGAAAATTTGGCAATAAAAATCTGCAGCTTCTCTGGCTTTTCCATCGTACCAAAGACATGGAAATATAGGTTTTGTAATCATATTTTTAATTTTTTTGAAATGGTGATATTTTAGAATTTTTCAATTTCTCTCGCTGATTCAGTTGATTAAGCAGATTTTAATTTCAATCATCGGCAAAATCTGCGCAATCTGCGAGAAACTTATATAACCAAATGTACAAAAAAAAGTTGCAGAAATTTTCTAAATGATAACTGAATTGCAGCCCGAGTTGAGCGGAGCTCTTTTTGTGTAGCGAAGCGAAACAAAAAAGCGGGAGCGGAACGAGGAAATTGCTGCCCAAATAAAAAAGAGAAGCCGAAACTTCTCTTTTATCTTTAAATATTTTTAAATTTTTTAATCAAAAATTACATGTGAATCGCACGTTTTCCTGTAGCGTCTAATGCAGCTTCTTTAATCGCTTCTGCATAAGTAGGATGCGCATGAGACATTCTAGAAATATCTTCTGCACTTGCACGGAATTCCATAGCAGTTACAGCTTCTGCAATTAAATCTGCAGCTCTTGCACCAATCATGTGAACGCCTAAAACTTCGTCTGTTTTTTCATCAGCCAAAATTTTAATTAATCCGTCAATATCTCCAGAAGCACGGCTTCTTCCTAAAGCTCTCATTGGGAAAGAACCTACTTTATAAGCTGCTCCTTCTTCTTTTAATTGCTCTTCAGTTTTACCCACTCCTGCAACTTCTGGCCAAGTGTAAACAACTCCTGGAATTAAGTTATAATTGATATGTGGTTTTTGACCTGCTAAAGTTTCAGCTACGAAAACGCCTTCTTCTTCCGCTTTGTGAGCCAACATAGCTCCTATTACTACGTCACCAATTGCATAAATATTTGCAACATTGGTCTGTAAATGGTCGTTTACTTTTACTCTTCCTCTTTCGTCTAATTCTACTCCTGCTTTTTCTAAGCCAAGACCTTCTGTGAATGGTTTTCTGCCTACAGAAACTAAAACATAATCTCCTTCTACACTTACTTCTTCTCCTTTTTTGTCTTTCGCAGTAATTTTTACAGAATCTCCGTTTCTTTCTACAGATTGAACTCCTGTTGAAAGCATGAATTTCATACCTTGTTTTTTAAGAACTTTAGTCAATTCTTTAGACAAAGCGCCATCCATTGTTGGGATAATTTTGTCCATATATTCTACTACGGTTACTTGAGAACCTAATCTCAAATAAACAGAGCCTAATTCTAGACCAATTACACCACCACCAATAACTACTAAATGTTTTGGAATTTCTTTTAAATTCAACGCTTCCGTAGAAGTGATAATTCTTTCTTTATCTATAGTGATGAAAGGCAAAGTAGATGGTTTAGAACCTGTAGCAACAATTGCATATTTGGTTTCTAAAATTTCAGAAGAACCATCATTTTTCGTTACTTTTACTTGAGTAGCAGATTCGAAACTACCCAAACCTTCAAAGACAGTTACTTTATTTTTGTCCATCAAGAAATTAATTCCTTTAGTAGTTTGGTCTACTACTTCGTTTTTACGAGCCACCATTCTTGCCAAATCAGCTTGAGGTTCGTTGATAATAATTCCGTGATTTGCAAAATTATGCTTTGCATTTTCGAAATGTTCTGAGCTGTCTAAAAGCGCTTTTGACGGAATACAACCTACATTTAAGCAAGTTCCTCCCAAAGTAGAATATTTCTCAATAAGAGCAGTTTTGAAACCTAATTGTGCGCATCTTAATGCAGCTACGTAACCACCAGGTCCAGAACCAATTACAGTAACATCAAATTGTGACATTTTATATTATTTTTTATTAAAATTTAATTTTTGCTAAAATACGTATTTTAAGACAAAGAGACAAAGGCTTTTCCGAAAGTTCTAAAATATTGAAATAACATCTAATTTTACAATTCTAACAATAAATTGTCTGTCAGTTCTAGATTTTCCCATTCATCATTATTAGCAGGAGGAAAGTTGTTTCTAGAATATGCTTTTCTATTCTCAAAATCAATTACCGCATGAAAATAATTATTAATCTTTAAATATGCTTTATTGAAATCTTCAGACCATAAAATCTTGATATTAGATATGATATTTTTATCTACAATATTTTCCACATCATAAATATGAACAGCATTTATAATTTCAAAATTATCATCAACAATATTCACAGCATAAAAATAACCTGTATTTTCATCATCTTCAAAAACAACACCATAATCTAAATTATCAAAAAAACTATCAACTACAGTTTCTTTTCCAACATAAAATTCTTCTTCATTATAAATGTATAATTCTCTTTTCATCCTTTAAATCACTTTAAAAACCTCAAAATATTTCTCTAAAATCATTTCTTTAGAAAATCTAGATTTTATAGAGTTTTTAATCGCTTCTGAATCGTGATTTTGTTCTAAAATTTCTGATCCGGATAAATGATTGGCAATGGTAGTCACAATGCGATCTGCACCACCTGCATTAAGATATGGAAGGATAAAAAGGATAGATTTTTTCATTCATTTTCAAAAAAATCATTCTGAATAAAAGAAGCGAAAATCTAAAAAGATTCTTCATTACGCTTCGCTTCATTCAGAATGACATGTAAGAGTTATATTTTTTTAATTTGCTACGTCTGAAATAAACTTAATTCTCAGCATTCTTACTTCTTCATCCGTTAAATCATCACCAAATTCCGCCAAAAGAACTTTCATAGAATCACTTTCGGATTCTTTCATAAAATCCATAAAATCATCTACAATATCTTCGTCAAAATTTTCTTCTATGTAATAATCTATATTGAGTTTAGTTCCTTGATAAACAATAGATTCCATTTCAGAAAGCAAATCGTCCATGCTCAGATGTTTCGCTTTGGCAATGTCTTCTAAATCTATTTTTTTGTCGGTATTTTGAATGATAAAAACTTTGTGCGAAGACTTATTGGCAACTGTTTTCAGCACCATGTCTTGAGTTCTCTCAATATTGTTATCTTCTACATATTTCGCGATGAATTCTGCAAATTCTTTTCCGTATTTTTTAGCTTTTCCTTCACCAACTCCGTAAACTTTTGCAATTTCGTCTACCGAAATTGGATATTGTACAGTCATATCTTCCAAACTTGGATCCATGAAAACCGTGTAAGGTGGAATGCCATGTTTTTTGGCTACTTTTTTTCTCAACTCTTTTAACTGAGCGAAAAGATTTTGGTCAAGACCACCTCCAGCTTGTACCTGAACTTGTTCTGCGTCTGCAATCGCTGCCAAATCATATTCTCTATCTTCGGCAATCATAAATTCTGGTGTTTCTTTTCCTGAAAGGAAATTTTTAGCTTTGTCTGAAAGTTTCAGAACGCCGTAAGTTTCTATATCTTTAGTCAAATAACCTTGTACAGTAGCTTGTCTGATGATGGATTTCCAATAATTATCATTTTCTGATTTCCCAATTCCGAAATGTTTAGAATTCTCTAATTTGTAAGCTTTGGTAGTTGCAGATTCTTTACCCGAAATAATCGAAATTAAATCTTTGGTTCTGAATTTTTCTTCCAAATCTTTTACGATTTCTAAGACTTTTTTCAAATCTTTAGAAGCATCTTTCAGTTTTGGCGGGTTTACAGAATTATCATCCATTTTAGCACCATCACCATTGATTGGGTCAAATTCTTCTCCGAAATAATACAATAAATATTGTCTTCTGCTCATAGAAGTTTCGGCGTAACCTACTACTTCATTCAAAAGTTGAAGTCCGATTTCACGTTCAGAAACTGGTTTTTGAGCTAAGAATTTTTCTAATTTTTCAATGTCTTTTGGGTCATAAAAAGCAAGGCAATGACCTTCTCCTCCATCTCTACCAGCTCTACCCGTTTCTTGGTAATAACTTTCTAGCGATTTTGGAATATCATAATGAATGACGAATCTTACATCTGGCTTGTCAATTCCCATTCCGAAAGCAATGGTAGCAACAATTACATCTGCTTCTTCCATCAAGAATTTATCTTGATTTGCTACTCTGGTTTTTTGGTCAAGACCAGCGTGATATGGCAATGCATTGATTCCATTTACCTGCAATAACTGAGAAAATTCCTCTACTTTTCTTCGGCTGAGACAATAAACAATTCCTGATTTGCCTTTATGTTGATTGATAAATTTTACGATTTCTCTGTCTACATTTACTTTAGGACGAATTTCGTAGTAAAGATTAGGTCTATTAAAACTATCTTTAAAAACCAATGCATTGTTCATTCCTAGAGTTTTCTGAATATCATCCTGAACTTTAGGTGTAGCAGTTGCAGTTAATGCAATTACAGGAACTTTTGCAATTTTATCAATTATTAATTTGAGATTTCTGTATTCTGGACGGAAATCATGTCCCCATTCCGAAATACAGTGCGCTTCGTCTATCGCTACGAAAGAAATTTTTATTTCTTTTAAAAAATTAAGGTATTCTTCTTTTACTAAACTTTCTGGAGCTACGTAGAGCAACTTGGTTTTGCCGCTTTTGATGTCATCAAAAACTTGTTTTGTTTGGGTTTTATTGAGAGAAGAATTCAGGACATGACCTACTCCTTCCTCGGCAGAAATACCATTAATGGCATCTACTTGGTTTTTCATTAAAGCAATCAGCGGAGAAACTACAATTGCAGTTCCTTCTGAAAGAAGTGCAGGAAGTTGATAACACAACGATTTACCACCACCAGTTGGCATTAATACGAAAACATCATTACCACTCAATAAGGTGGAAATAATTTCTTCTTGTCTTCCTTTAAAAGTAGAAAATCCGAAATATTTTTTTAGTGCACTTGTTAAATCTTCATGTTTAGTCTTCATCTGTTCAAGTAAGTTTTACTAAATTTGCATCTTACCAAAGATAAAACTTTTTAATGAGATTTGAAAATTTTTAAAAATTTAAAAAATCTTAATTTTTGTCTTTTGAAAAATAAATAAATCTAAGAAATTGTATTTTGGAAAAAATAGACATTATTAGCCTTGCCAAAAACGCTATTGCAGTAGAAGTTACTGAGCTAGAATCGCTTAAAAATAGAATTGATGAACAGTTCGAAAAAGCGGTAAACATCATCAATAATTCCACAGGAAAACTGATTGTAGTAGGCATCGGTAAATCTGCACACGTAGGAAATAAAATTGTAGCAACTTTAAATTCTACAGGAACTCCTTCGCAGTTTTTACACGCTGCGGAAGCAATTCACGGAGATTTAGGCGTGATACAAAAAAATGACGTGGTGCTTTGCATCTCTAACTCTGGAAATTCGCCAGAAGTAGTGTATTTATTGCCTTTTTTGAAAGATTATTCTGCTGCTTTAATTGGTATGACAGGAAATCTAAAATCTAAATTGGCAGAAGCTTCTGATGTGGTTTTAGATTCTTCGGTAAAAGTGGAAGCTTGTCCTAATAAATTGGCGCCAACAAGTTCTACTACGGTTCAAATGGCCATTGGTGATGCTTTAGCAGTTTGTTTAATGGAACTGAATAATTTCAAAGACCAAGATTTTGCAAAGTTTCACCCAGGTGGAAGTTTAGGAAAAAACTTAACGGCAAGAGTAGAACAATTCGTTTCTGAGCAGAGACCTTTAGTTGAAGTAAATTCTAGTATAAAAGATGTAATTTTTTCTATTTCAAGCTCTAAGCATGGAATTACGGTGGTAACAGACCAAGACAAAATAGTTGGTGTAATTACCGATGGAGACTTAAGAAGAATGCTTCTAAAAACCGAAAATCTTACCGGAATTTTAGCAAAAGATTTAATGTCTGCAAATCCCAAAACGGTTGACAAAAATGCGCTTGCAAAAGAAGCGATGACTGTTTTAAAGCAAAACAATATCGGTCAATTGATTGTAACAGATAATGGAAATTATTTCGGAATTATCGATTTACATAGATTGTTGGATGAAGGGATAAATTAGAAGAGACAAGAATCTAGAATCTAGAATCAAGAGCCAAGAGTCAAGAACTAAAACATTTCGTACAAGAAAGAATTAAACTGTAAGTTTAAATAATAAAAAATTAAACCCGAAAATTCGGAACTAAAATATATGGCAGAAGAGAAAGAAATGTCCTTTTTAGGACACATAGGTGAACTAAGATCGCATCTAATTCGTTGTATTATCGCAATTATTATTGGAGCTTTAATTGTAGGTTTCAATATTAACTGGATTATGGATCATGTGTTTTTTGCACCTACTAAAAATGATTTTATTACTTTTAGAGTGATCAATCATTATTCTCAGGAATTTTTTGGTCACGAAAGTTTCGTTTTGCCAGATACGTTTCAAGTTCAACAGAAAAAATTATTGCAACAGTTTGATGTAATGATGTCTGTTTCTATTTTCGGAGGAATGGTTTTGGCACTTCCTTATATTATTTGGGAATTGTGGAGATTCATTAGTCCAGCACTTCATCCTAAAGAAAGAAAAAATTCATCTTTTGTGATTAATTTTGTGTGGATTCTTTTTATTATTGGTGCATTAGTAGGATATTTCCTTATCCTTCCATTAGCAATTAATTTCGGATTATTATTTACCATTTCAGATTCTATCACGCAATTATTTGATTTATCAGATTACACTACTCTATTTTTGCAAGTGGTTTTAGGAATGGGATTGGTTTTCTTATTTCCAGTAGTCGTTTATTTTTTGACAACGATAGGAATTTTGACGCCTGTATTTTTAAAAACGTACAGAAGACACGCGATTGTAGTCATTATGGTAGTTGCCGCAATTGTAACTCCGGCAGATGTTTTCAGTATGTTGGCTGCAGCATTTCCGCTTTTGGTTTTGTATGAATTCAGTGTTTTGATGAGCATTTATGTTTACAAAAAAATTCAAAAAGCAGAACAAAAAGAATTGGCCAAAAGAAACGCTTAACTTTTAAACTTAAAAAATGAAATTTCTCAATAAACAGTTTACGCAAGAAACCTTAAAACTTGCGCTCCCAGTAATGCTTACACAAGTAGGGCAAGTTTCTGTAAACTTGTTTGATAACATTATTGTAGGAAAACTTCTTGGCGCAAAAGCATTGGCAGCTGTTTCTCTTGGAAACGCTATGTTTTTCTCTATTTTTATCTTTGGATTAGGTTTTTCATTGGCGATTCCGCCATTGGTTTCTGAAGCGCATTCTCAACATGATCACAACAGAATTAACAGCATTTTCCGACACGGATTTGTGGTAAATATCATTTTGGCTTTTGTTTTAATGCTTTTGATATTTGGAATCATTCCACTTATGCCATATTTGAATCAACCAAAAGAAATTTTACCCGATACTATTACCTTTCTTTCCATCGTAACCTTAAGTATCATTCCATTTATGATTTTTCAAACGATGAGAGAAGTTTCAGAAGGACTTTCTTTTACGATTGGGGTAACCAAAGCGACCATTTTTGCAAATGTTATTAATGTTATTCTCAATTATGTGTTTATAGAGCATTTTAAAATGGGAGTTGCTGGTTCAGCTTGGGCTACATTTATTGCAAGAGTTGCCATGATGGTTTTCTTGTATTATGTGTTGATTAAAGAAGAAAAAACGAGAAGATACATCAAAGATTTTTCATTAAAAATAAAGGATTTCACCAAAGAAATGTTCGAAAAACTAATCAGATTAGGCTTTCCTACTGCATTGCAATTGTTTTTTGAAGTAACGGCTTTTGCTGGTGCTGCTTTTATCTGCGGATTGATTTCTGCAAAAGACATTGCAGCGCATCAAATTGCACTTTCTATGGCGAGTTTTACGTTTAATCTTTGTGTAGGATTCAGTGTAGCTTCTACGGTAATGATTGGAAGAAAATTAGGCGAAAAAGACTTTGTAAATCTAGAAAAAGTAGGTTTTAACAACCTGAAAATCGCTTTTATCTTTATGTTAATGTGTGGATTGGTTTTTATTCTTGGAAAAGATGTTTTACCAACATTTTTCACCAAAAAAGAAGACATTGCTGTAGTAGAATTGGCATCTCAATTGATGATTATTGCAGCATTATTTCAATTATCAGACGGAATTCAGGTGACTGCACTTGGTTGTCTTAGAGGAATACAAGACGTGAAAATTCCTTCTATTCTTACCTTTATTGCTTATTGGGTAATCACCATTCCATTGGGTTATTATCTTACGGTTCCTATGAAGATGGGCGCTTTCGGAATGTGGATTGCTCTGGGAATTGGACTTACCATTTCTGCGGTGCTTTTGGTAATAAGATTTAGAAATCTTTCGGAGAAAAGAATTAAAGCTCAGTCCAACTAAAAATAAAAAAGTCTTGAAGAGAACATTCAAGACTTTCTTTTTATTAAAACTTAAAGTTTAATCTAACATTAAAAAATCTACCTGTTAATCTTACAGGAACTGGATAAATATAACTTGAATTAACATCGGTAATCCATTGATTAGCAATGGTGTTATTAATATTGAAAGCATTGAAAATCTGAACACCTAATGATAATTCTTTACATTTTCTCCAGAAATCACCTGTTTCTTTGTTGTCTTTTTGGTCAATGAAAACTTTTTCTAAACCAATGTCAACACGTTTGTAAGAAGGTAAAGTTTTGGTGTATTCATAAGGATCTGCAAATAATGAAGCTCCATTTGGTAAACCGCTTGCAAATAATAACGTAAGATTAACTTTCATGCTTGGGAATTTCGGCATGTAATCCTGATAAAACATCGAAAATCTAAATCTTTGGTCAGTAGGTCTTGCAATGTAGCCTCTTCCATCAATATTTTCTTTTGCTCTGGCATAACTTACAGAAATCCAAGAATCTACACCGGGAACAAATTCACCGAACAATCTGGTATCAACTCCATAAGCATAACCTTCGGAATTATTTTTTCCTGAATATCTAATTCTAACATTATCAATATAATACGGAATTAAATCATTCATTTTTTTGTAATACAATTCTGTGGTCAATTTAAATGGTCTGTCAACCATTTTGAACTCATAATCATTTGCTAAAATAAGTTGAATTGATTTTTGAGCTTTAATATTTTCATTAAATGTTCCGTCTAAATCTTTGATTTCTTTGTAATAAGGCGCTTGATAATAAACTCCTCCCGAAATTCTGAAAAGCATATCTGCATCCCAATCTGGTTTTATCGCGAATTGTGCTCTTGGTGAAATTAAAGTTTCTTTGTTAAAACTCCATTGTTGCGCTCTTACTCCACCATTGATAAACACTCTGTTTTCTCCCCAATATAATTTTTTAGAAAATTGTGCGTAACCAGAAATTCTCCTAGGATTGATTTCATTATTTCCAGAAATATTGTATTTCAATTTTAAATCAGACGCGTCTAAAACTCCTGGATTCAAATAAGTTCTCGGTGTGCTGTAACCCAAAGAATCTACCAACTGCCATTCATTCGTAAGATCTTTAAGCATTTCTTTCTCGAATTTTGCACCTACTTCTATATCAGTATTGGCATTTGGAGAAAATTTTACTCTCAATTGACTTCCATAAGTTCTTGCTAATAAATCATTTCTTGCATGATCTATTTGTCCGCCTGCATCATAACTAGAATTCGGGTCTCCAGTCACAGGATCAAAGGTTTGCAATAAATAACCTGAAGCAATGGTATAATATTCTCTTTCTCTGTTTTGATAGGCAAAATTATCTAGCGTTACACTTAATTTTTTGCTTGGTTTATACATGATAGAAGCAGTTCCCATCATGTTTTTATAAGAATCATCTTCTTTCCCTTCATAACCTACCAATAATTTTATCGGCTGTTGTACAGTTCCAAAATCTACTTCTTTGTAATTTGGAATCATTTCATAGTCATTTTTTGACCAATATCCTAAAAATGAAACCGACCATTTACCATTGATATAATAATTGATATACGATTGAAAATCAAAATATTGAGGATTAAAATCTGTATCTTCATTTAACGTATTCAGAACCAAATTGGTGTTTCTGTATCTTCCTGAGAATAAAGCTGATAATTTCTTATTCTTAGAAGCTAAACCTAAAGACAGTCTTCCGCCAATAAGACTTGCTTCGCCAGAGATTTCAGTTTTTGAAGGTTGTCTGTAATAAATATTAAGCGCAGAACTCATTTTATCGCCATATTTCGCTTCGAAACCACCTGCAGAAAAGTTAATCATAGAAACCATATCTGGATTAATGATGCTCATTCCTTCTTGCAAAGAATTTCTCACAAGAAACGGTCTGTAAATCTCAATATCATTGATGTAAATTAAATTTTCATCATAATTACCACCTCTCACCATGTATTGCGATGACAATTCTGCATTAGAATTTACCGAAGGCAAAGACTTAATCAAACCTTCTACACCACCAGAAAGCGAAGCTACAATCTGAGCTTGTTTTGCAGAAATTTCAAGAGAAGTAAGGTCGGTATTCTTTGGTTTTCCTCTTCCACGGAAGGTAATTTCTTGAATATCTTTAGTTTTAATGGAAAGCACCATCAAAACATTTAAGTTTTGGTATTTTAATTCAGGATTGATTTTCTTGGTAAAAGAAACATAAGATTCCTTTTCTGCCGTCAATACTTGTTCTGTTTCAGCTACAGGAATTTTAGCAAAACCTTGCGCATTTGTGGTAAAGTTTTGATTGTTATAATTGACTTTTACATCAGAAACTGGACTTCCGTTATCGTCTAAAATTTTCAAATTAATTTGTGAAAAAATAAAGACTGGAAATGTAAGAACTAAGAATAATATGAGCTTTTTCAAAAGGTTATATTTTAAAGGATAAATTTATAAAATTTAATCAAATTGATAAAGAATTATTTCAATGGTAAATTTTAGTAATTTTTTGTGTTTTTCAAAAGAAAAAACCAAGCAAAAATGCTTGGTTCAATATTATAAGATTGCTTCTCTTACTCGAGTTAGTTTTCCTAATAAATCATCGAGCAAATCAAGTTTTAGCATATTCGCTCCGTCTGATTTTGCACAAGAAGGATCTGGATGTGTTTCAATGAAAATTCCGTCTGTTCCTACTGCAATTCCAGCTTTGGCAATGGTTTCTATCAATTCTGGTCTTCCTCCTGTTACTCCTGAATTTTGATTAGGCTGTTGAAGAGAATGTGTAACGTCTAAAATGACAGGTGCATAATGTTGCATGGTAGGAATTCCTCTAAAATCTACCACCAAATCTGTATATCCGAAAGAATTCCCTCTCTCAATAATCGCCACTTTGTCATTTCCGGAATCTAATACTTTTTGCACCGCAAATTTCATAGATTCTGGCGAAAGAAACTGTCCTTTTTTTAAAGTTACAGCTTTCCCTGTTTTTGCTGCAGCCACTACTAAATCTGTCTGACGAACCAAAAACGCAGGAATTTGCAAAACATCTACTCCGTAAGAAGCTGCGAGTTCTGCATGAGCGTTTTCGTGAATATCTGTAGTAGTAGGAATATTAAAATGCTCTCCTACTTTTTTGATAATTTCTAAAGCTTTTTCGTCGCCAATTCCTGTAAAACTGTCTACTCTGCTTCTGTTGGCTTTTTTAAAACTTCCTTTGAAAATGTAAGGAATCTTATATTTATCTGAAAGTTTTACAATTTTTTCGGCAATTTCAAATGCCATTTCTTCGCCTTCAATAGCACAAGGACCAGCAATTAAAAAGAAATTTTTAGAATCTTTGTGATGAATTTTATCAAGTAATTGTATCATTATAACTTTAAATTTTAGATTTTAGGTTTGTGATTTGTTGAATAAAATCTTCTGTATTTTCTGGTGAAAGCATGTAGATTTTCCCAGATTTCATGGTGATTTTTACTTTTTTATAAATATTGGTAACGTACCAAACATCATTTCCGTTAAAATAGCCAAAATATCCAAAAACGCCTCCTGCTCCAAATGTTCTGATGTTTAATCCTAACTTTTCTACTTTTTCAACATAAGAAATATCTTGAATTGAAATTTTAAAATTAACAAAAGCATTTTTTACATGGATTGCATTTTCACTCAAACTGATTTTGGGAATCATGAAATAAGCAAAAATAAAAGCTCCTGAAAGAATACTGCCCAAAGTAATTAATGCGAATTTAGGTGCATCTGTATTGAACATGAAAATAACCATTCCAATAGAGAAAAAAATGTATAAAATGGTGTAAAATAACGTCCATTTATCCATTTTAGCATTCGCAAATTCTTTCATATCATTAGTTTTAGGCAAAAATAAAAAATTCCGCTCAAAAAGAACGGAATTTATATTGATTTAACATTTTTAGAATTTAATGATAGAAGCCATTTTTTCGTTCTCTTCCATTACCAACTCATCGTCTACCAAGATTTTACCAGAATGCTCATCGATGATAATTTTCTTACGCTGAGCGATTTCCATTTGTTTCTGTGGCGGAATGGTAAAGAATGAACCTTTTGGCGCACCTCTTTCCAGACCTACTACTGCTAATCCGTTTCCAGAATTATTTCTAATTCTTTTGTAAGAAGCCAATAGTCTTTCGTCTATTTTTTCTGCAAATTCTTTAGATTTTTCTAAAAGATAATCTTCTTCTTTTTGAGTTTCAGAAATTAAAGCATCAAGTTCGTTTTTCTTGAAGTTTAAGTGACTTTCTAACTCTCCGATTTTACCTTTCAACTCATCTAAAAGTTCATTTTTGTGAGCGATTTTTGCAGTAAATTCTTTGATTTTCTTTTCAGCCAACTGAACTTCTAAATCCTGAAATTCTATTTCTTTAGCAAGCGCTTCGAATTCTTTATTATTTCTTACGTTGTCTTGTTGAGATTTATATTTCTCCATCAAAGATTTAGAATGATTAATAACTTCTTTTTTGTTATTAATGTCATCATTTAAGTCTTTAATTTCGTTTTCGAATTTTTGTGCTCTCTTGTTAAGACCTTCGATTTCGATTTCTAAATCTTCTACCTCAATTGGTAATTCACCTCTTGTATTGCGGATTTCGTCTAATCTAGAGTCTATGATTTGTAAATCATAAAGGGCTCTTAATTTTTCTTCTACTGAAATTTCTACAGTTTTTTTTGCCATATCTTAAAAGAAATAATTTACAGGGTTGGTTTTTTCTGTGGATTTTGAGAATGCAAATGTAGGAAATTTTTCCGACAAAATCTCAACTAATTGCTCAGTAACAAATTGTTCTGACTCGAAATGTCCTATATCACAGATGAGCATTTGGTTTTCGCTTTGGAAAAAATCGTGGTATTTTACATCTCCCGTTAAGTAAGCATCACATCCAGAAGCTTTTGCTGCCGAAATTCCACTGGCTCCACTTCCACCTAAAACGCCTACTTTCTTGATTTTTTTATTCAAAAACTCAGAATGACGAATCACTTCTAAATTGAATTTTTCTTTCACAAATTTTAAGAAATCTTTTTCTGCCATTTCTTGTTCTAATTCTCCGTATCTTCCTAAGCCAACGTATTGATTATCATTCTCTAAAGCATAAAGTTGATACGCCACTTCTTCATAAGGATGCGTAGATTTCATCGCAGATAAAATCTGATTCTTTTTGAAACCTTCAAAAATCACAGAAATCATTTCTTCATCAGCATTTTCTCTCACATTATAAGTTCCCAAAAATGGATTAGAACCTTCAATCGGTCTGAAAGTTCCATTTCCTTTCACCGAAAAACTGCATTCATCATAGAAACCAATATTTCCTGCACCTGCTTCAAATAAAGCATTTTTCACCTTCTCTGAATAATCAGACGGAACATAAACTACCAATTGCAGAAGATTTTCTGACTTTGGAATCAGAATTTTTTGATTTTTCAAGCCTAATTCATTGCAGATTCTATAATTCACTCCAAAATAATCATTATCAAAAGCTGTGTGAATCGCATAAATCGCAATTTTATTTTCGATGGCTTTTAGAACTGCGCGTTCTACATAGTTTTTGCCAGTGATGGATTTTAACCCAGAAAAAATAATTGGGTGAAACGTTACAATCACATTACAATTCTTTGCAATAGCCTCATCTACAACGTTTTCTAGCGCATCATGACAAACCAAAACTCCAGAAACTTCTCTGGCAGGATTTCCACAAAGCAAACCTACATTATCAAAATCTTCAGCTTGTTTCAGCGAAAATAGTTTATCTAATTCTGAAGTAAATTCTTTTAAAATCATTTTCAAATAATATTTCTGAAAAATTAAGTTTTACAAAAATACAATTTCATTCTTAGTTTTATCTTCTTGAAATTTAAATATTTCTCTTATTTTTGACAAGAAGAAGCTGTCATTTGATTAAAATGGCACAAAAACACTTAATTTTCTAAAAATGCAAAAAAGAGAACATAATTTAATTGCTGAAGATACTCCTTGGAAAAAGAAAATTTTCAGGATTATCTATTTTTCTGACACTCCTTCAGGAAAGATTTTCGACTTATTGCTTCTTTTGATGATTATCCTGAGTACTTTCATTGTTATGATGGAAAGTGTTCAAAAAGTAGATGAATATTATCATTCTCTTTTGGTAAGCTTAGAATGGCTCATTACCATTGCATTTACGATAGAATATATTCTGAGGATTTCTGTGGTTAAAAACAAGAAAGATTATATTTTCAGTTTTTTAGGTATTATAGATTTTTTATCACTTCTTCCGTTTTTCTTGAGCTTATTTTTCCCATTCACCAAGTTTCTTTCTATGATTAGACTCTTGAGAATGCTAAGAATTTTTAGAGTTCTCAATTTATTAGATTACATGAATGACGGCCAATACATTGTTCAAGCACTAAAAAACAGCTCTAGAAAAATTTATATTTTCCTTCTTTTCATAATGATTCTAGTGACTATAATTGGTTCACTGATGTTTGTTATAGAAAACGGAAATAACGGATTTATAGACATTCCTACGTCTATTTATTGGGCAGTTGTAACGATTACTACAGTGGGTTATGGTGATATTTCTCCAGTTACTCCTTTAGGAAAATTTTTATCCGTCATTTTAATGTTATGCGGTTATAGCATCATTGCTGTTCCTACAGGAATTGTAACCTCTGAAATGAGAAAAAAAATGGCCAAAACTAGACTTTGCGACAGATGTGGAAATAGTGAAAATGATGAAGATGCAAGATATTGCAAGACTTGTGGCGAAAAACTTATGGAATTAAAATAAACTTATCATCTTCTAAATAGCCTTTCATCAAAACTAAAACTTTCTATTTTCAAAATTTTAATTTGATTAAAATTTTTATGTCTCGGATTCACTAAATAATTAAATTCACCTTGAACTGTAGCAGAAGGAATTTTCAGCACCAAAAATTTCTGCTCTTTCAGAAATTTATCTCCTAACATTTGAGTAGAATTAGAGTGCGGAAATGTTTGCCAATCTTTTGGTAATCTTTTCAATTCTAAAAAATCTTCATCAGGAACTTCAATATGTACCAATTGATAATCTTTTGGTAAAATCCCAAGCGGAACGTGAACTGCAATTTCTGTAACGCAAAGCGCAATACTTTGTGAAGTATAAAGCATAGCATTTCCTCTACTATTCCATCTTCCACCAACCAATTCAGCTCCTTTTCCAGATAAATCATTGGCAAATTGTGCTTTTGAAAGTCTAAAAACAATCATTTCTGAATCTATCTTATGCTAAAACACCGTGCTCAATTCTAACTAATTCATCCATTAATAAATTAATTCCAAAAGAATTTTTAAGTAAATCCCTTGGTATAATGTTTCCTAGAGCAAGGTTTTCTGTTTCTAGCCAAGTAGAAAAATTCTCTCTACTGCCGAAAACTTCTTCGCCTTTACTGTGTAAAATTTCTATTTGCATAATACGTTCTGACTGTAAAGCATCAAACGTTTTTGATTCTTTTTGGTAGCGTGATAAGGTTTTATTAGAAATATGTAAAAAATCCGCCCAATTTTGGAGCGTAAAACTGTATTTTTTTATAATATTTTCGAAAGCAGTAAAAGAAATCCCTTTATTAATAGAATCTATAATAGCAAAGACGCTTCTATCATCAATAGAAGTAAAATCTACGGAAGTACCATAGAAAGCAGTAGTTTCTTGTACAAGTTGCACTTCTTTTTCTTCTTGCGTATAAAATTTATTCTTTTTCATCTCATAAATATTTACACAAATATAAGACTTTTGTCTAAAATAAAAAGACTTTTGTCTATTTTTTTTCAATAATAGTTAATAAATAAAATAAAAAACGCGCTATTTAGCGCGTTTTTCTTAAATATATTGGGAGTAATATTATTTTACTTTCACCAATTCTACATCGAAGATTAACCAAGCATTTGGTGGAATTACACCTCCTGCTCCTCTTGTTCCGTAACCTAATTCAGATGGAATTAACAAAGTAGCCGCTTCTCCTTCTTTGAGAAGTTGGATTCCTTCATCCCAACCTTTGATTACTTGACCAACTCCGATTGGAATTTCGATAGGCTCACCTCTTTTGAAAGAATTATCAAACTCTTGTCCGTTTGTTAATTTACCAGCGTAGTGTACAGAAACCATGTCTCCAGCTTTTGGAGCTTTACCTTCTGGATTAGATTTTGTGATTTTATACATTAAACCAGAAGCTGTTGCAGTCATTCCAGCTTTTAAATCTTCTAATTTTTTAGCAGCTTCTGCTTCTTGTTTAGCGATGTAAGCTTTATTGTTTTCTTGGATTTTTGCCTTCCCTTCGTTGAAGATTTTAGCAGCATCATATTTTTCGTAATCATCACCTTTAGTGAAAACAGTCACTTTTACAATTTTAATCTCTTCTTTTGGTCTATCTTGAGCACTAGTTTCAGAATTAGCAATTGCGTCAATTACATCTTCTCCTTTAATTACTTTACCAAAAATAGTGTGTCTTCCGTCTAACCAAGGTGTAGGAACTTCTGTAATGAAAAACTGAGAACCATTCGTATTAGGTCCAGAATTTGCCATAGAAAGATATCCTTTTCCTTCGTGTTTTAGGTCGTTTTTCTCATCATCAAACTTATAACCAGGATCTCCCATTCCTGTTCCTTGAGGATCACCTCCTTGAATCATAAAGTTTTTAATCACTCTGTGAAAAACAATTCCATCATAATAAGGAACTCCTTTTGCTTTTGCTTTATTTTCAATAGTTCCTTGTGCAAGACCTACAAAATTAGCTACTGTAACAGGTGCATCTTGATCAAAAAATTGGATAATCAATTCACCTTTAGAAGTTTCCATTTTAGCGTAAACACCGTCTTGAAGACCGTTGTAAAAATCTTTGTCTATATTCATTTTTTTATAAATTGGAGTACAATTAATTAAGGTAATAATTGCAATAGTTAATAAAATTATTTTTTTCATTTTATGGATTTACAAAATTTTAATTTTAATAATTAAAGGCATGTCATTTGGGATTTTTTCATCATCTCCATACGTTCCAAAAGCCAAAACTGAAGGTACTAAAAGTGTAGCTTGTTCCCCCTTTTCCATATAACGTACCGCATCTTCTACTGCTTTCAACTCTTCAAATTTTCCTAATGGAGCATCTATATTTTGATTAGGCTTCTCGTATAATTTTTCTTGGTTAAAATCATATAAATCATATTCATACGAAACCAATTCACCATCTTTTTTCTTACTTCTAGATTCAGAATCACTAATATCCGTCCAATAATTTAGTCCTGTAGAATAGAATTTTTTGTCTTGCTGGTCTATCCAATCTTGAATTTGTTTTCTTTCTAATAAATTGAGATTTTTTGCTCTATTTTTAGATAAATTTAAGTCTTCTTGTGACAAAACACCACCAACTGGAGGATGGGCTGGCGAATTTTTAACACAAGACAAAAGTGATAATAATGAAATGAAAACTACCTTTTTCATATTGACTGCGAAAATACTAATTACTCAATAAATAACAACGAAAAAACCGAGAAAAGATTTCCTCGGTTTAAAATATTTAAAGTCTTATTTCTAAGCAGTTTCTAAAATATGCTTTTCTACTTTTACTCTCCATCCAAAAGGATCTTCAGCTTTATTGGTTTGAATATCTACCAATGCTTTTTTAAGAGTTAACGCGAAACTTTCTTCTTCTGAAAGTTCTGGTAAAGTTAATTTTTGGTCTTTATAACCTATCGCTTTGAAAACGCTAGTTACTACAGCAGTTCCTACTCCCCAAACTTCAATTAACTGACCTTTTGAATGTGCTTCTAGAACTTTAGGAACTTCTACTGGCTCTACTTTTACGTCAATTCCTTTGTGTTTTGCTAATTGAAGGAAACTATCTCTAGTAACTCCATCTAGAATTTTTTCAGAAGTTGGCGGTGTATAAATAGTATCGTTTATTCTTACAAAAACATTCATTGTACCACTTTCTTCGAAATATTTATGAGTAGCATCATCTGTCCAGATGATTTGCTCATAACCTTCTTCTGCAGCTAATTTTGTTGGATAAAATGAAGCAGCGTAATTTCCTGCAGCTTTAGCAGAACCTACTCCACCACTTGCAGCTCTAGAATAAAAATCTGAAATTTTTACAGAAACTGGCTCCGTGTAATAACTTTGCACGGGAGTTGCAACAATCGCAAACATATATTTATTAGCAATTCTTGCTTTTAGAGCTTCTTCTGTTGCAAAAATTAAAGGTCTTATATAAAGAGCTTTACCTTCTCCATAAGGAATCCAATTTCTATCCATATCTACTAATGCTTTAAGACCACCGATAAACATTTCTTCAGTGATTTCCGGCATTGCAAGACGCTTTGCTGACTTATTAATTCTTTCGAAATTTTTCTCAGGACGGAAAAGATACACTTCTCCATCTTTATCTTTATAAGCCTTCATTCCTTCAAAACAAGCTTGCCCATAATTTACGCCCATCATTGCTGGTGTAAAAGGAAGTGGACCATATGGCATAAGCCTGACTTCACCCCATTTTCCATTTTCGTACTCACATACAATCATATGATCTATAAATGCTGTACCAAATCCAATGTTTTCTGGGTCAAATTCCCCAATTCTTGAGTTTGAAGTTTTTTGAATTATCATTTTAAAAATTTTAATTGAGTTTCTACAAATTTAATATAATTTTTTAAATATCAAAATTTTAATTTATTTTTGACAAAAAATACTTTGAAAAGAGAAATAAAAACCACGTTAGACGGAAGCAAGACATTGTATATCAATGATTTAGACGAAAACTACCATTCTCACAATGGAGCCATCCAAGAAGCAGAACATGTATTTATAAAAAATGGATTAAAAAATGTTTATGATTACGAAATCAACATTTTAGAGATGGGATTTGGCACAGGTCTTAATGCTTTAGTCACAATTAATGAATATTTGAAAAATGATAAAAATCATGTTTTTCACTATTTCACATTCGAAAAATATCCCGTAAATAATCAAGAAATCGTAGAATTGAACTATGCAAAGCATTTTACATTCGAAAATGCGCAAGAAATTTATCAAAAAATTCATGAATTAGAATGGAATAAAACACATGAAATTTTGCCAAACTTCTTCTTTACTAAATACAATTTGGACTTTTTTAAGATAAAAGAGATAAATTTACCTGCGATTAACTTAGTATATTACGATTGTTTTGGTGCAAAAGTTCAACCAGATTTATGGGAAAAACCGCTATTTGAAATCGTAAAAAGCAAAATGAAAGATGGTGGACTACTCACTACTTATTCTTCAAAAGGAAGCGTAAGAAGAATTCTGAAGGAACTTAATTTCGAAGTTACTAAATTAGAAGGTCCAAAAGGAAAACGCGAAATGATTAATGCGGTTTTAAAAGAAACAAGTTAAAAGTAAAAAGAGCCAATAAATAAAAAAAACAAAACATGATAGATAAAATTAACATAAGAGTTTACGCCATTTACATTAATGAAAATCAAGAAATAATGGCTCTAGATGAAGGTTATGCCGGACAAAAACTAATCAAATTACCTGGTGGCGGTTTAGAATTTGGCGAAGGAACCTTAGAATGCCTTCACAGAGAATTTGCAGAAGAACTTAACCTAAAAATAAATGTTCTAGAACATTTTTACACTCAAGAAGATTTCTTGGTTTCTAGATTTAGAGAAAACGAGCAATTGCTAACTATATATTATAAGGTAGATATTTTAAATCTAGACGAATTGCAGATTTTAGATGAAAGCATAGAAAAAATAAAATGGATTTCCTTACATGAAGAAAACCCATTAGAATTGCCTATTGATCAAATTGTATTTCAGAAACTGAAAGAAAAATTATTGTAGTATTTCGTCTAAAACTTTAGCCAGTCTTAATCCACCAGTTAATAATTGCTCTTCTAACAATCCTGAAAATTTATAATTATAATCATAACTGTAAACGCCATTTGGTTTGGTCTGCGTGTAGATTCTATTGGCTTTCGTGTAACTTTCATACAACCAATTTTCAAGACTTCCGCTTTGTATTTTTTGGATTTCCTCTTTAGATTTATAATCTAGCACTTTAGCAAACTCTTTATATGAATATCTTTGATAATCTACCAATTTAGTATCCCATAAACTGTGTAAATTCGTTTGGTCTCTATTGAAAGTTAACTGGATTAAATTTCCTCCTAAATCTTCAGCTCTTCCCACATGCATTGGTTGGTGCAAATCTCCCATTAAATGAACCAAAAACTTAAGCGCTACAACTTTTTCGTCTTTTGATGAATTTTTATTAGCGATAATTTCTTTTTGCTTAATAATTTGATTGTAAAGGTTGGGAGTACTAAGTTCTTTTAAAGACTTCTCAAATTCTATAAAATTCTGGTTTGGTTTTACATTCACATAATGCCAAACTTCTGTTTCTTTATAGGTATTCAGCGTATCAGATTTCACGAAATCTGGCCAGTTGGCAATATAAGCTAGATTTTGTTTTCCTATAATCTTTTTAAGCTTACGCTTAGATTTATTTGAAATGTGATTTTCTGCAATTTCTGCAATGGTTCTATGCCCAATAATTCCCCATGAGTAAGCTTCTGCAGAATATAAAATGCTTACCGTAAATAATAGTTTGAATAAAAATTTCATGTTATTTTTTTGTTTTAAAATCTCTGTAACCTTCATAAGGCTGCAAATATCCTAAATTCCAGTTAGAGTACAAAAGAGATTCTACAAAAGCGTCTTGTCTATTTGCATGCGGATCATAAGGTTCTTTAATGTCTACATCTGCAATATTTCCTTTTACATTCCACCAAAAAGCACTCCAGTTTCCACGCAATTCTTTAATGATTTCGTACACTGTTTTTCCAGTAGCTCGGTGCATTAATTTTGCAAAAATTCTACCTTCTGTAGTTGTTAAATCCCTTAATTGGGTTTCATATTGATTGGCGAGTCCTTCTTGTCTTTTCCTGATGTAAGCTCTTTTTTTCTCATCATCTATTTTAGAAAGTTCATCTTGAATATCTCTGTATTGCTCTAAAGCTGTAATGAAATAAGGATAAACTCTATTCAATTTTTTATTGAGAAAATAATAGAAATTACGGTCAAGTTGATTATTAAAATGTGGTCTTTGCATGAGAAGTAACTCATCCATCACTACTACTTTTTCTCCGTTGATTTCGTAAATTCTAGCTTTCTGCTTTTCATCATAATAAAAAACATTCCCAAAATCATCTTTTTGAAGTTTTTCTTTTGGAATATCTTTTAGTGCCTTCAATTCTATTTTTATAGTATCTTGTTGAGCCTGAAATGATAAGCTAAACAACAAAAGAAATATGGTGAAAATGTTCTGAAATTTCATTATTTTTACCTGAGTTAAAATTTAATTTTAAGTATCACAAAAATCGTTCCTTTATATGAAATTTGAAAATAAATCTTTAAAATTTTTAGAAAAATATTTGAACACTGCTTCGCCAACTGGTTTTGAGCAGAACGGACAGAAAATTTGGGCTGATTATATTAAGCCTTATGTAGACGAAATAAGAGTAGACCACTATGGAACTTGTTACGGAATCATCAATCCAGAAGCGGAATTCAAAGTAGTGATAGAAGCACATGCAGACGAAATTTCTTGGTACGTAAATTACATTTCGGATGATGGAATGATTTACGTAATCAGAAACGGAGGTTCTGACCAAATGATTGCTCCTTCTAAAATGGTACACATTCACGGAGAAAAAGGCATTGTAAAAGGTGTTTTCGGTTGGCCAGCCATTCATACCAGAAGCGCAAATCCTCATGAACCAATTCCAAAAATTGAAAATATTTTCATCGATTGCGGTTGTACATCTAAAGAAGAAGTAGAAAATTTAGGAATTTATGTAGGTTGCATGATTACTTATCCCGATGAATTTTTTGAACTCAACGACCGTTATTTCGTTTGTAGAGCGCTAGACAACAGAATGGGCGGATTTATGATTGCCGAAGTAGCGAGACTTTTAAAAGAAAACAAAAAGAAATTACCTTTCGGGTTATATATTACCAATTCTGTACAAGAAGAAGTTGGTTTATATGGAGCAACCATGATTGCACAAACTATAAAACCAAACATCGCTATCGTTACAGACGTTACTCATGACACCACTACTCCACACATCGAGAAGAAAAAAGAAGGTCACATGAAATGTGGAGACGGACCTGTAATTGCTTATGCGCCATCTGTTCATCACATCATCAGAGATTTAATCACAGATACCGCTAAGAAAAAGAAAATTCCATTCCAGAGAAATGCTTTGAGCAGAGCAACAGGAACCGATACAGATTCTTTCGCATTTTCTAACGGAGGCGTTCCTTCTGCACTGATTTCTCTACCATTAAGATACATGCACACTACGGTAGAAATGGTTGCCAAAGAAGATGTAGCCAATGTTATTAAACTCATTTATGAAACACTGCTTCAAATAAAACCAAACATGAGTTTAAAATATTTTTAACCAAAATTCATGATAACATCACGCTTTCAAGGGATTAGAACTTGGAAGCGTTTTTTATTTTAGATTTCAAAAAATTTGTATTTTAGAAAATTAAAAAAATAATGTCAGACAAATTTAAAAAATTAATAAATTCAGATTTTGGTAAAATATCCAAAGATGTTTTAGAAATGCCTTTAGATTCTTTTATTGATAATGAAACTCTAAAAAAGGTACCTTTTTTTGGAACTATTGTAAATTTATATAATTTAAGTTCTACAATAAGTGATAAAATTTTTGCAAATAAATTAATTCATTTTTTGAAAAAAATTGAAGATATTAATCCAAACATTATTCAGAGAGAAATTCAATATATTGATGATAGTAATGAATACAAACATAAAGTTGGAGAAAAAATATTGGAAATAATAAATAGAATTGATTCTGAAGAAAAACCAAAAATTATTGGAAGACTTTTTAAGAATTTTATATTGAAGAAAATAACATATATTGAATTTTTAAAGTTTTGTTATTTAATTGAACAACTTTTTTATTTTGATGTAATAAAATTGATTGATTACGATGAAAGAAATTCTCTTTTTGTTGAACAAGAGATTGAGATTTATAACTTTGGACTATGTGAAGGATTAGGTATTGGAGAATGGGGAGAAACTTCCAATGAAGAAAGAGAATATCAAGATAAAGTAAAAGCAAAAATTACTGATTTAGGAAAAAAATTAGTTGAATTTGGATTAAAAGAAACTTAAAAAAAACTATGATAAACAAAACAGTAAAAAACGTAACAGAAGCTTGTGCTGATATTCAAGACGGCGCTACCATTATGCTCGGAGGTTTCGGTTTATGCGGAATTCCTGAAAATTCTATCGCCGAACTCGTAAAAAAGGGAGTTAAAAACCTTATTTGTATTTCTAATAATGCTGGTGTAGATGATTTCGGATTGGGTTTATTATTGCAAAAAAAGCAAATCAAGAAAATGATTTCTTCTTACGTGGGCGAAAACGCTGAATTTGAGCGTCAATTGCTTTCTGGAGAATTAGAAGTTGAACTGATTCCTCAAGGCACTTTAGCAACTCGCTGTATGGCTGCAGGTTACGGAATGCCCGCAATTTTCACTCCAGCTGGTGTAGGAACCGAAGTTGCAGAAGGAAAAGAAGTGAGAAATTTTAATGGAAAAGATTATTTGTTAGAATATGCTTTTGACGCAGATTTCGCGATTGTAAAAGCTTGGAAAGGCGATACTGCAGGAAATCTCATTTATCGTTCTACCGCTAGAAATTTTAATCCAATGATGGCAATGGCTGGTAAAATTACCATAGCAGAAGTTGAAGAATTGGTAGAAGCTGGAGAACTAGACCCAGACCAAATTCACACTCCAGGAATTTATGTTCATAGAATTTTCCAAGGTGAAAATTATGAAAAGCGTATTGAACAGAGAACTGTAAGACCAAAAAAATAATAAACACATTAGATTTTAAAAAAAGTTGAAAACAAATAAGAATTTTTAAAGAACACATCAGTTGAAAATCTTTAATTTTCAAAACCTTATATGTTCTAGTTTTCATCAATTTTATCTATAATCTAATGTGACTCATGTGTTAAAATATTAAAATATGGCTTTAACAAAAGAACAAATTGCAATGAGAATTGCAAGAGAAATAAAAAACAACACGTATGTAAATTTAGGAATTGGTATTCCTACATTGGTAGCGAATTACATTCCAGAAGGTTTTAATGTAGTGCTACAATCTGAAAACGGAATTCTAGGAATGGGTCCTTTTCCTTATGAAGGTGAAGAAGATGCAGATCTTATTAATGCAGGAAAACAAACCGTTACTTTATTAAAAGGTGCATCTATTTTTGATGGCGCAACAAGTTTTGGGATGATTAGAGCTCAAAAAGTAGACTTAACGATTCTTGGCGCAATGGAAGTTTCTGAAAATGGAGACATTGCCAATTGGAAAATTCCTGGAAAAATGGTGAAAGGAATGGGCGGCGCAATGGATTTAGTTGCTTCGGCGAAGAATATCATCGTAGCCATGCAACAAGTCAATAAACATGGCGAAAGCAAACTTTTACCAGAATGTACTTTGCCTTTAACTGGAGTGAAATGTATTAAAAAAATTGTAACAGAATTAGGCGTTTACGAAGTTAAAGATGGCGCATTTCATTGCTTAGAAAGAGCTCCTGGAGTTTCTATAGACGATATCAAAAAAGCAACTGCTGGAAAATTAATCATTGATGATAATGTACCTGAAATGAAATTTTAAATATGAAAAAACTAATCACCATAATTTCTATAGTTAGTTTAATTTCTTGCAACAAAGAAGCTAGAACTGAAGCTATACCAAAAAATGAAACAGATAAAGTTATTTTAAAAGATAATGATATAAAATCTTTTTCTAGATACTCAAATGACAACAATTCCTTGATTGAGAAAATTTATTATAAAATAATAGAAAATGATCAAAATCTCACCAAATTAGATGAAGAAATAAGTAAATTAAATGATGAGAGCAGAGAATATAAAAGAAGTTTAGACGATATCTTGCAAAAGCCTGATGATTATTATAAAGATGCGAAATATAGAACTAAATTTTTAAAAGATTCTTTATTAAAAAAAGAAATCCTTAAATTAATAGAATCTAGTGAAAAGAATTTTACAAAGAATACATCTGTTCTTAAGGGGAAAATGAAACAAACTAACCTTAACACAATTTCTATAAACGAACTTTATAGTATTTATAAAATAAGGAAAACTTTACCAGCAATAGAAGATTTTCAAAAAACAATTCCAAATAATAAAAAAATCGACAGCATTATAAATGAGCAAGAAAAATTAATTCAGCAATTAAAATCCTTAAAAAACTAAAGGAACTTCAATTGAAGTTCCTTTTTTATTCTAAAATATCTGAGTAATTATCCTTTTTCAATACATGCGAAGCAAGCGAACAAAGTGGTTTCACTTTTAGGTTTTTATGCCTTGCATATTCTACAGCAGTTTTTACCAATTCTGTGGCAATTCCCTTACCAGAATGTTTTTTATCTACTTCAGTATGAGTAATTTTCATTACTCCATTTACAATATTAAAATCGATATGCCCGATTTTATGCCCTTCTTCAGATACTTCGAATCCTTTGACCAATTTACTAAATTCCATTTATGTTTTTTTGCTAAATATAGAAAATTATTTTTTCCGCACCAATTCTTTTCTCACTCTACTTAAACTTTCTGGTGTAATTCCTAAATAAGACGCCACCATCCATTGTGGAACTCTTTCAAAAATATTAGGATAAGTTTTCAAAAAATCCACATATCTTTCTTCTGCAGTGGCTCCCAATAATTGGGTAATCCTTCTCTGCAGACTGCTTACATGTTTGTGCAAAAGAACATTCTGTTTCGCAATAACTGAAGGTTGATTTTCCGCTAAAAAATCAAAATATTCTGGCGAAAGCACCAAAACTTCTGAAGGTTCTACCGCATCTATGTAATAATCTGAAGGTTGATTAAGATAAAGACTACTTCGGTCTACTAAAATCCAGTTTTCTGGAGCAAAATGCAAGATGTGTTCTTTACCATTTTTATCAATGCTATACATTCTTAGTAAGCCTTTATTCACAAAAAATGTATCATTACATACTTCGCCGGGTTGTAAGAAAAACTCGCCTTTTTGCACATTTTTAACTTTGATTTTCTCACTACAAAACTGTACGATTTCTATAGGAGCATCAAGTAATCTAGAAATTTGAAATTGAAAATTTTCCAATTGTTTTGTTTTTATAATGCTAAGATAAGACTTAAATCAATATTATCATGTGAAGCATGATGAATAACTTGACCATTTTCTATCACTACAATTTGTGGACTCTGATGAACCACCGAAAATTTTTGGGCAATTTCATTAGAAATACCGCGATGGTTTAATAAATCTAAATAATAAAATTTTGGCAAGTCAACAGATTCTAACTCTATTTGTCTTTCAAAATTTCTAAGAACTGTTTTGCTAATCATGCATCTGGTAGAATGTTTGAAAATCACTACTTTTCCTAGTTTTGATGCTTCTATTGCAGTTTCTAAATCTTCTGAAGACTCTATTTCGTTCCAAAACTCTTTCAGAGAAGAACCATTAGAATTTCCGCCAAATAAATTGTCAAAAATACTCATACATTAAATTGTTTTAAATGATGATGAAGATGTTTATACTCTAAAAATCCCCAGTCAAATTTCGTCATTTTCCCGAATAATTGGTGAGTTTTGGGTAAATTATTTTGTGAAGCATTCCAAACATATTCATCTAAAGTTGTCAATAAATATTTTTTACTTTCTAGAAAATCGCAGGTTTCGTTTACTATCACTTCTTTGAAAGTAGGCATATTATGTGGAATTCCATTATTGAAAATTCTGAGCTCGTACTTGGTTGCTACTCCAATAAGCCGAATTAGAAAATGAGGATGTCTTAGTTGTAAATTTTTATTGGGAACTTCTAGAATTTTAGCACAATGAACCATCATTTGTGAGACATTCATGCTTCCCCATTTTCTAGGAGAATTCTCATGTAGAAGATGTATTCTATTGATGATTTCGTTTACGTCTGAAAGATTGTGTAAAGATTTTCTCACTTTTTTTTAACGCAAAACAATAAAAAAGAGCGTTATAAAACGCTCTACAATTTCTTTATTTTCTTACAACATTTTCAGGTTGTTGACTTCTAAATCTGTAAGAATTCGCCAGTAGCCTCGTTTTACATTTTTCTTGGTAAGTCCTGCAAACATTACTCTGTCTAGTGCTTCTACTTCGTAGCCCATTTTCTGGAAAATTCTACGAACTACTCTATTCCAACCAATGTGGATTTCTATTCCCACCTCATTTTTAGGTTTTCCATCGATGTAAGAAATCGCATCTACTTCTGCTACACCTTCTTCTAATCTAATTCCGTCTGCAATAACTTGCATATCCTCTTTAGAGATTTTTCTATCAAGCGTTACGTGATAGATTTTTTTCATGTTAAAAGATGGATGCGTCAATTTTTTAGTCATGTGTCCATCATTCGTCAATAGAATAACTCCAGTAGTACTTCTGTCTAATCTACCAACAGGAAATAAACGATATGGCGAAGCATTTGCCACTAAATCCATTACGGTTTTGCGCATTTTTTCGTCCTTAGTTGTAGAAATATAACCTTTTGGTTTATTTAACAAAACATACACTGGTTTTTCTGGTGTAATTCCTTGTCCGTCAAAAACTACTCTATCAGTTTTTTGTACTTGGTAACCTAATTCTGAAATTACTTTACCATTAACTTCTACCAAACCTTGAGTAATCAATTCATCTGCTTCTCTTCTGCTACAAATTCCAGAATTGGCAATATATTTATTTAAACGAATGGTTTCTTTGTTCTCAGATTTTGCTAGTTTTTCTAGACGTCTTTTTTGAACGAAAGATTTTGCTTTGTCTTCGTCTTTTTCGAATTTTTTGAAAGGCTTTTTGCTTAACTTCAGATCACCTTTTACATATTTCTCTCTAGAATCAAAAGTTTTCTCGCCCCCTCTTTTTGGAGTGTCAGTTCCTCTTGTTCTCTTTGGTTTATCAAATGAAGGTTTTGAGCTTTTAGGTGAGGAAGGTCTCCTCTCAGAATTTCTATTGTTACTTTTGCCTGAATTTCTTTCTCTGCTCATAAATAATAAATTTTTGCAAAGGTACAAAAATAAGTTTTAACATTTTTGTCATAAATCATTATGATTTTTCACCCAAAAAAAGAATTTAATCAAACTAATACTTAATTTTGAAATCTTAAAAATATCTATGCATTCTAAAAATAATGTAATTATTACACCAGTCAAAAATAATGTATCACTATACAAAATTACCAATAAAAATGGTATAGAAATAAATATCACTAATTATGGTGCAACACTACTTTCGCTCTATGTTCCTACCAAAAATGGTAAAATAGACGTCGTTTTAGGGTTTCATTCGGTTGATGAGTATATTAAAGCTTTCGAAATAGGTGCTTCTCCTTATTTTAATGCAGTGGTAGGAAGATTTGCTGGAAGAATTAAAAACGCTCAATTTCAACTGAACGGAAAAACCATTCAATTAGACCAAAATCACGGGAAACACCATTTACACGGCGGGAAACACCAATTAAGTAACGTCGCTTGGAATTTTGAAAACTACAACGAAGAAACCAATACACTAACTTTTTCTTATTTCAGTAAAGCCAACGAATTTTATCCTGGAGATGTTACCATAGAAGTAGTTTATACTTTAACAGATGAAAACGAATTAAATATAAAATATAAAGCAACTACTACAGAAGACACTCTTCTAAACCTTACCAATCACGCTTATTTTAACCTTGATGGAATTTCTGGAAATACTCTTGACCAAAAATTACAAATCAATGCTGAAAAATTCTTAGAATTAGACGATGAAAACATTCCTACAGGAAATTTTATTCCTATGGAAAACCACGCATTTGATTTCAGAAGTTCTAAAAATGTAGTGGCTGGAATAGACCATTGTTTTGTTTTAAAGAACAATAAAGAACCTGCAGCTATTTTAGAAAGTGTGAAAAATGGTTTAACCATGAAGGTTTACACAGACCAACCTGCGGTACAGATTTACGTAGGCGGAAAAACTTCTGATGAACTTCAAAATAAAGAATCTGTAGAATATCACACAGAAAGCGGAATTTGTTTTGAAACTCAAGTCTTTCCAGATGCTCCTAATCACGAAGATTTCCCGAATGCTATTTTAAGAAAAGGCGAAACATACCAACAAAATACAACCTTCCAATTTATAATTTCTTAGAAAATGAAAAAGTTAATTTTCTGTTTTTTAACATTAGCACTCATTTCTTGTAGTTCTGGCGGCGATAATCCAGAACCTACTCCTACTCCAATTCCTACAGAAGATAGTTTTATTAGAGCTGCAGATTTATCATTTTTACCAGAAATAGAAGCAGCAGGAGTTTCTTTTAAGTACAATAATACTGTGCAAGACCCATTACTTACTTTAAAAAATGCTGGAGTAAATTACATTAGAATTCGTCTTTGGAACAATCCTAGTAACGGACATTCTAATTTATCTGAAGTAAAACAACTGGCAACTAAAGTTAGAACCCACGGAATGAAAGTTTGGCTCACCGTTCATTATTCTGATACTTGGGCAGATCCAGGCAATCAAACGAAGCCTGTAGCTTGGCAAAATTTAAATTTTTCTGATTTAAAATCTGCTGTAAGCTTTTATACTAAACAAGTAGTCACCGAAATAAAACCCGAAATCATACAAATAGGAAATGAAACCAATGATGGATTTCTATGGCCAGAAGGAAAACTTTCTACCAATGAAACTCAATATTTAGAATTAACAAATACTGCTATTTCAAGCGTGAAAACCGCCAATAGTGCTACTAAAATTATGTTGCATTTTGCGGGAAATTCTAGTTCAGCAGATTGGTATTTTAATAAAGTGAAAAACCTAAATTATGATTACATTGGCATTTCTTATTATCCCGTTTATCATGGAACGTCTTTAACTGATTTAAAAACCAAGCTCACTACACTAAGCCAAACGTATAACAAAAAAATCATTTTAGCAGAAACCTCTTATCCTTTTACACTAAGTTGGAATGATTGGACCAATAATGTGGTGGGACAAAGCAATCAATTGGTTGCAGGTTATGACGCTACTGCTTCTGGTCAAAAAAATTATATTCTCGCCATCAAATCATTGGTAAAATCAGTTCCGAATGGTACTGGATTCTGTTATTGGGGAGGAGAATGGATTGCCTTCAAAGGAAATCAAGCAACCAATGGCTCTACTTGGGAAAATCAAGCACTTTGGGATTTTAATCATAACGCTTTAGAAGCTATTCAAGCATTTAATAAAGATTAAAACCTTTCAAAAATGCCATTGATCAACATGAAAATTACGCCAACAAAAACCCAAATTCTAAAGAAATTGATTACCCAAAATAATTTAGATTTTTGATAAGTAAGAATAGGAAAACTCATCATTACGAAAAAAAGAATACTTAATGAAAAGTAACCTAACATATAATTGGTTTTCGGGATGAAGAAAAGCAACAGAATAGATACCAAAACATTTGCAAAAATCACAAATCCGATGACAATATAACTCACTTTTTTTTCGAAAAAATTGGCAATTGTATTATAGCCAAAAACTCTATCTACATTTCTGGTCAATACATCTTTAATCAAATCAATGGTCAACATAATTAAAAATAAAAATGCTGCCATTAAAAATAATTTATACGAAAAATGCTTATAGTAAACTAATAATCCAAAAAATGGATATAGTGTCAAGCTAACAAAAGTAAGATTATTAATAATGAGCATTTTGCTCAATTTATGACTGTAAAACCAAATAATAAATTGATAAATCAAGAAAAAAATAAGAATTCTCCAAGAAAGCATTGCAGAAATTCCCAATGAAAAAATATTGAGAATTATATAACTGTACAAGAAATATTTTTCCTTTAAGAAACTTTGTAATCTGCTTCTAAATGGCTTTTCTACTTCGTCTTTTTCCTTGTCATAAAAACGGTTGATAATTCCGCCTGCTGCAATACTCAGCATCGCACAGAGAATGATTCCATGAACTTTATAATCGAAAACAAATTTTCTGAGACTTTCTTCTTGGTTAAAAAGAAAAAAAGTAGAAACATACAGCGTAAATGTGAACAATGCCAATACAAAAATCCTTGCTCCTAAAAGCAAACTCACCAATTGAGATAAACGATGAAGAATGGGATTGTTACTCATTAGATTTGAGATTTTAGATGTCAGATTTCAGAGAAAAAATTTGAAAATTTCAGACTTCTTTACAAAAATCTTAAAATCTATAAATCACTTCTTTGTTGAAGCCTTCTAGCATTTTGTCGGCTTTTTCATAATCTTTAGCGAAACCAAGAATATAACCGCCGCCTCCACTTCCGCAGAGTTTTAAGTAATAAGCATTGGTATCAAGACCTTTTTTCCAAGCGTTGTAAAGATTGGTAGGAATCATCGGTTTAAAATGAACATAAGCCCATTTAGAAAGGTCTTTCAAGTGTTTGAAAAACGGAGTCATTTCTTTGTTCAAGAAAGTATCAATACAAGCATTATTGTACTTAATGAATTCTTCTTTCAACGTCTTTCTGAAACCTTCATTTTTTAATTTTTCGAAGAAAATTTGGACCATTGGTCCAGTTTCGCCTACAGAACCAGAATCTATCAAGAAAATTGCACCTTTTCCAGCTTCTTCTTTTGGAATAGAAACTTTGTCTACACTTTCTTTGTTTTCAATTAAAATCGGAAGGTTCATGTAGCAAATCAATGGGTCAATTCCAGAAGATTTACCATGAAAATAAGACTCTAATTCTCCGAAAACTTTTTTCAAATCTTTTAATTGATTTTTAGAAATCTCTTCGGGATTATATTTAATGAAAGAATATTTTTCGAAAATTGCTGCTACCAAAGCTCCAGAACTTCCTACGCCATAACCTTGTGGAATATTAGAATCAAAAAACAATCCTTTTTCGATATCTTTTTTGAAGGCTTCTACATTAATTTTAAAAGCTTCAGGAAGACTTAATTTAGATAAATATTGAGCGTATTTAGATAGAGATTCGTTTGATTTTTTCTCGAAATCAGATTGATTTTCAGAAAATTTAAGCGTGCCTTTGTAGAAACTGTACGGTAAGGTTAAACCTTGAGAATCTTCTATGATTCCGTACTCTCCGAAAAGCAATATTTTAGCGTAAAATAACGGGTTCGTCATTAATCTATTCTATGTTTGATAATGCAAAGATAATAAAAAATCTTTTTCTATGTAAAGATACTGATTATCAATAAAATCAATCAGAAATTACAACTGATTTTGCTCATCTGCTTCTTCCATCAATTTAAGATAAGTAATATATCTGCTTTCTAGAATTTCGCCGGTTTCTAAGGCTTCTAAAACGGCACATTTTGGCTCGTTGATGTGTTTACAATTATGAAACTTACACTCTCTTCCTTTTTCAAAAATTTCCGGGAAATAATGTTGAATTTCTTCTTTTTCTACATCTATCATTGCAAATTCACGAACTCCAGGTGTGTCTATTACTGCACCACCAAAATGCCAAAAATGCATTTGAGCAAAAGTAGTGGTGTGCTTTCCTTTGTTGTGCGTTTCAGAAATTTCGTTGGTTTTCAATTTCAAATCAGGTTGAAGTGCATTTGCCAAAGTAGATTTTCCAGCACCAGAATGACCAAAGAAAACGCAAGTTTTATCTTTTAAAATTTCTTGAAGTTTATCTAAATTGAGTTTTTCAGCAGAAGAAACTTGCAACGTTTGATAACCTAAATTTTCGTACATGGCTTGCAATTCCTCAACCAATTCTACTTCTTCGAAATTCAATAAATCTATTTTGTTAAAAAGAATGAGAACGGGAATATTATACGCTTCGCAACACGCTAAAAATCGGTCTAAAAATCCTAAAGACGTTTCTGGAGATTGCAAGGTGAAAATAATACACGCCAAATCGAGATTACTCGCAATAATGTGCGCTTCTTTAGATAAATTCACGGATTTCCTGATAAGATAATTTTTGCGAGGTTCTATTTTGGTAATCCACGCAATATCATCTTGCTCCAATTGAAATTCTACAAAATCACCCACAGCCAAAGGATTGGTGAGTCTAGTTTTGATCAATTTAAATTTCCCACGAATTCTCGCCTCGAAAACTTGCCTAGTTTCCAAATCTAAAACTTGATACCAACTTCCTGTAGATTTTGTGATGAGTCCTTTCAAAACTAATTTCTTTTGTGCAATTTACGAAATCTTCTTACAATAAAAAAACACGCTTTTCAGCGTGTTCAATAAATTTTAATCTCCAAAAATCCTATACCAATTATTATCAATTTTCCAGTTTCTTTCTGGGTCATTTTTTATTTTTTCATTATAATATTTTATATTTTGGTCATCTTCAGTATAAATTAAGTATGTAGAAGGTGAATCAAAGAAATTTCTAAAAACCCAAAATTTTACAGTGTATTTTTGATTGGTTTTATTTTTAGAAATCCATATATCATTTCCTCCGTTAGAAACAACTGGAAACTCAAAAGGAAGTTCACAAACTACATTATTCCAACTAACATTAGATTTTAAAATTCCCTTTTTTACATCAGAAACAATATCTTTACGTTTCTCTTTTAAAATAATCCAATCTAGTTTTTCTATAAATAAATTTGGAATACCATAAAATTTATAAAAAGAGAAAAATGTGATTAATGAAACTGAAATAAAAATTACAATTCTTTGTCTTGAAATATTCTTTCGCTCTTTAAAAATTTTAATCATTTGAATTAAAACAATTACAAGTAAGACTAAAACATTTAATAACCAAACAAGTGGAAGAATAAAATATGGCATGTAATAATAGTTTATTAAGATTAGAAAAATCCAAACTATAATTAGAATTTTTAATTTTTTATGCTTCATTTTAGAAGTTTTTGGAATAAATGTTTTTGGAAATTTACGAAATCTTCTCACAATAAAAAAAACACGCTTTTCAGCGTGTTTTGTTGTTATTTATCAATCATGATATTATTTTGAACTTCAATGGATTCTTCATGAATCGCTTTGAAAACTTTTTCTATAAAATCTTTGCCCATTCCAGATTCTTCGGCTCTTGCAGAGGCATATTCTGCAATCACTTTCCAACGGTCTGGCTGGAAAATCGCGATGTTATTCTCTTTCTTCAACGCTCCAATTTTTTCAGAAATTTTCATTCTGTTTGATAATAATTCTATTAATTGGAAGTCGATATCAGAAATTAAAGCTCTGTGTTTGCCCATTTCTTCATCAAATCCTGAAATATCAGAGTTTCTGATTTGTAGATTTCCTAACATTTCAGCCAAAACTTCTGGCGTAATTTGTTGAGCTGCATCACTCCAAGCTGCATCAGGATTGCAGTGAGATTCTATCATCGCTCCTTCGTAACCTACGTTAAATGCTTCCTGAGTAACATCTGAAAGCAAATCTCTTCTACCACAAATGTGAGAAGGGTCTACAAACATTGGAATATTTGGATATTGGTGTTTAAAATCTAATGCGATTTGCCAATTGGGTAAATTTCTATATTTTGTTTTTTGATAAGATGAAAATCCTCTGTGAATAACGCCTAAGTTTTTCACATCTTGACCTAAAAGTCTTTCTAAAGCACCAATCCAAAGTGCTAAATCTGGATTTACCGGATTTTTCACCAAAACAGGTTTATTGGTTCCTTTTAATGCCACAGCAATTTCTTGAACGGTAAAAGGATTTACGGTAGAACGCGCTCCAATCCAAAGAATATCTACATCTGCTTCTAGAGCTGCATAAACGTGATGTGCATTGGCAACTTCGGTTGCTGTTTTAAAACCAAACTCGTCTTTTACTTTTTTAAGCCAATTAAGACCGATAACTCCTACTCCTTCGAAACCATTTGGTTTGGTTCTTGGCTTCCAAATTCCTGCTCTAAAAACGGGAACTTCTGCACCACTATCTTTCAATCTTTGTGCAGTTTCCATCATTTGTGCTTCTGATTCTGCACTACAAGGTCCTGCTATAATTAATGGTTTCGGGAACTCATTAATCCAATCGTTTTGTAAATCTTTTAAATTCATACTTCGTGATTCTTACAACTTTTATAAAATACAGAACACGCAAAAAGCGTGTTCAATTATGTTCTTTTTTGAAATATTTTTCAAATATAGAAAATTACGACTATTTGTTTTTATTTTTTTTCAATATTTTCTTGATTCAGAGCCTTTTCGATATATTTTTCTTTCAGAACATCATAAAAAGCTCTCTTGGTTACAAAATTACAAACCAAAGAAGCGAGAACTGCTCCCAATAATAGAAAAAAGATAATACTATGTCTGTCTGTCATTTCAAATATAATAATTGCAGAGGTAAATGGCGCTCTGGTAACTCCTGTAAGAAAAGCAGTCATCCCAATTAAAATCAATAAATTAGCATTATCTCCTGTTAATTGTAGCAATTGAGCAATTAACGCTCCAAAACTTGCTCCAGAACTTAATGAAGGGGCAAAAACGCCTCCTGCTCCACCAAAACTGAAAGTAGCAATTAAACCATTCATTCTCAAAAAAGGTAAATACCATTCTACCGATTTATCTGAGGTAAAAAGCAATCTTTCCATTAATTCTTTACCAGAGCCCATAACTTCGGTTCCGAAAAAATAGATGAAAGTTGCCACAAAAAATCCACAGAAAAAAACGATAAAAACTTGTTGATAGTTTTTCTTGAATTTCTCAAAAAAACTCATCACTGCAATGATAATGCTACACATTTTACTTCCAAAATATCCAGCAACAATAGCCGTAATAAAAATTCCTACAAAAACCAGCCAACCAGAGTAATTGGTTTTAGGATAACCTAGATACAAGTAACTGCCACCAAAACCTTGCGCAGTGAGACCGGCGATGATAACTGCTACAAAAAGTGGAGATTTAATATACTTAATATGTGTTTTGGCTAATTCTTCAATCGCAAAAATAATTCCGCCAAGTGGTGTGTTAAAAGCAGCAGCTAAACCAGAAGCAGCTCCTGCAATCATTACATTTTTCTCGGAAATTGGAACCCACCATTTTGGCAATCTTTTATGAATTTCCACAAAAATAGAACCTGCAATTTGTATCGTTGGCCCTTCTCTTCCTGCAATTCCTCCACCAAAAACTTTTACAGCACTTGCTAAAATTTTGATGATGATTATTCTTAAACTCAAAAATCTTTTAACAAGATAATGTGTATTTGGTTTTGACAATTCTACTGAAGCCATGACTTGCGGAATTCCGCTTCCTGCAGAATATTTAGCAAAAGTTCTTACCAAAAACCAAGAAATGAAAAAACTCAAAGGCGTGATGATGAAAATATATAATTTATTCTGATGAAAAATTTCGTGAGACCATTTTTCTGAAAAGGTGAATATTTTACTGTACAAGAAAGCCACAAAACCAGTAATGAATGAAGCCAATAAAAAGGGTAAAAACTGTAGAAACTGCTTTTTGAGGGTAGAATTGGCATAAGTGGTTCTTTGGTATACGTTTTTAAAATAAGAAAGTAGATTTCTTACAATAAAATTTTTCCGAATGGGAACCAGCAATCTTTTGTAATGAAAATTCATTGAATATTTTTTACATGATTTGAAGCTTTAAAATTTATTTATACACTTCTACATTTGATTTATTAAGTCTTTTCTCAATCCAGTTTTTCAGTTTTATTTGGTCTTCATCTGTAAGATTTTCTGATGATTGATAAATAAGTACAGGTTTTTCAACCAATGAATCACCTTGTGCAAAACTGAGTTCAGAAACATTTATCGCATTAATATTTGGAAACAAAACTTGAGCTTCTTTAAGCAACTGCATATTATCTTCTAAAGATAAAGTTTGACTTTTTAAAGCCAATAATTCTTTATCTCTTTCAGAATTTTTATTGATTTCATTGAGAATATCGTCTTTTAAAACTTCTAAATTTTGATAATTATTAGCTTTAATAATAAGTTCTGTATTGTTTAGACCAATTTCTGAAAGACTTTGGTTCATTTTTTTTATTTCATCTTGAGTAAAATTTCTCTTTAAGAAAGCTAATTCTATTTTCCTAGGATTACTTAAAAAATTTATTTTTTTGTAAACCAAAGTATTTCCTTTTTCTATAAATTCTTTTTCAATAAACTGGTCTGCTTTAATCCTAAATTCCTGTTCTTTATATAATGAATAGGCAAAATAAATACTTGGCAAAAGAACAAGTAAAGAAAGTAGAGTTATCAAATTTTGCACTCTTTTTCTCTCCTTTAAATCTACAAATTTAACCGATGGATATTTAAGAAATTTAACAATCAAAAATGTAGAAATCCCTATAAAAACACAATTAATAGTATAAAGAAATAATGCTCCAAAAAAGAACTTAAAATTACCTGTTGCCAAACCAAAACCTGCTGTACATAATGGTGGCATAAGAGCTGTAGCAATGGCAACACCAGGAATAGGATTTCCTTTTTCCACTCTAGTTATTGCAATAACACCAGCTAAACCACCAAAAAATGCAATAAGCACATCATAAATATTGGGAGATGTTCTGGCTAATAATTCTGATTGAGCTTCTTTGAAAGGACTAATATAAAAATAGATGGTAGAAACTAATAAACTCGCAATGGTAGCAATAAGCAAATTTTTTAATGATTTTTTCAGTAATTCAAAATCAAAAACACCAAGTGCAAAACCAGCGCCTACAATAGGCCCCATCAAAGGAGAAATAAGCATGGCTCCAATCACCACTGCTGTAGAATTTACATTAAGACCTACAGATGCTACAAGAATCGCAGCCATTAGAATCCATAAATTAGAACCAGAAAAAGAAATATTATCTTTTACGTTTTCTAAAACTTTTTGTTTGTTTTCTTCTCCTTTATGTAAATCTAATAATCTAAACATGAAATGGAATTTTTAACTTAAATCTAATCTCATCAATTCATCTAAATCTTTTAAAACGGGATTAATTTCTACAAATTTTTGGAAAATATCTCTTTTCGTTTCTTGTTTTTTGATGAGTTTTTTGTCTTCTCGGTAAGAAACTTCTATTTTGTAGTTGTTGACTTTTCTCTTGAAATGATTAAAAAATTGCGCTTGAATTTTCTCAAACTCAGTTTTTACCAAATCTGAAGGATATAAAATCTCCACTACATTTTCTTCCTTTTTATGAAGTTTTGCTGTATTTACGGCAAAATAAGTGACTTGGTCTTTTATAAATAAATCATTTAGAAAAATTTGCCATTCTGTTTGTAAATCTTTCTCGGTGAAATGATGATCTGGTAAATCTTCTTCTTTTTTCTGAAGAGTGACAACTACTTCTTCTTCCTCTTTTTTATTGAGCGTAGCAAGAATACTAAATTCTGAAACAATGGTTTTCTTAACAATTGGTTCAGTAATTTTTTGAACAGTTTTTGGAACAGATTCTTCTGTTTTTTTAGTTGACGGTAAAGTTTCTTGTGGTTTTTCTGGAACTACTTTTTGCTTTTCGCTTTCCTTTTTACGAAATAGTGGCGCTAGAATTAAGAACTTTTTTTTTTATCATCACTTTTTGCAGCAGTAAGACTGGCCAACTGCATCAAAGCGATTTCTACCGTTAATCTTGGATTTTTAGAATTTTTGTAATTAATGTCTGCATGATTACAGATTTCTATAGCATCTATGAGTTGCTGTGCACTCCAATTTTTGCTCTGTTCAGAAAACTTCTGTTTCGTGTTCTCACCTACTTCTATTAAAGCAAGTGTAGAAGCATTCTGTGCCATCATTAAATCACGGAAATGACTTCCCAATCCACCAATAAATAAATGTGGGTCAAAACCTTTTTTAACAATATCATTGAAAGCGGTAAGAATTCCCGGAATGTTATTTTCTTTTGCTAAATCTACAATTTTCAAATATTGATCGTAATCTAGAATATTGAGAACTTCTGCAGCTTTAGCAAGTGTAATATTTTTTTGAGTAAAAGTGGTAAGTCTATCAAAGATAGAAAGTGCATCTCTCAGTGCTCCATCAGCTTTTTGAGCAATTAAAAACAATGCATCATCTTCATAATTTACGCCTTCTTTTTCTGCAATTTTTCTAAGATGTTCCTGTATATCTTCGATGGTGATTCTTTTGAAATCATAAATCTGACATCTTGACAAAATGGTAGGAATAATCTTATGTTTTTCGGTAGTTGCTAAAATAAAAATAGCGTGAGCTGGAGGTTCTTCTAATGTTTTAAGAAAAGCATTAAATGCCGCTGTAGACAGCATATGAACCTCGTCTATAATGTAAATTTTATATTTCCCAACTTGTGGAGCAAAACGAACTTGGTCTGTTAAATCTCTAATATCATCAACTGAGTTATTAGAAGCAGCATCTAATTCAAAGATATTATACGCAAATCCGTCTTCTGAGGTAGAACCATCTTTTTCGTTGATTTTTCTAGCCAAAATTCTAGCACAAGTAGTCTTTCCTACACCTCTCGGTCCGCAGAAAAGCAACGCTTGAGCCAACTGACTATTTTCTATGGCGTGTTCTAAGGTATCTGTAACGTGAGATTGTCCTACAACAGTATCAAACTCTTGCGGACGATATTTTCTTGCGGATACGATAAAATTTTCCATTGGTCAAAAATAGGGAAATAAATGAAATTTTAAAAATTATAATGACAAAGTTTTTCAAAAAAAAACCGCCGTAAAAAATACGACGGTTAGATTTTTATTTACAACATTGAAAATGTTCGGTTTCACAATTTTTTCCTTGAGCGGAACATTCTTCCATACATTCTGTAGTGCAATTGTTCATAGAAACAGATTTCTTTTGAGAGGCAGAAATCATGGTTTCTATTTTATGCTGTCTATCTTTTTCAATTTTTTCGGCAAACATAGAAGCTAATGTAGGTGCGATTACCAATGAAACAATTGACATTAACTTAATCAAAATATTCATAGAAGGTCCAGAAGTATCTTTAAATGGATCACCTACTGTATCACCCGTTACCGAAGCTTTGTGCATTTCAGAACCTTTATAATAAGTTTCTCCATTCACTTCAACTCCTTTTTCAAAAGATTTTTTCGCATTATCCCAAGCTCCACCAGCGTTATTTTGAAACATTCCCAGTAAGACACCACTTGCAGTAGCTCCTGCTAAAAAGCCTCCTAAAACTTCAGGCCCCCAAATAAAACCAACTAATAATGGCGTAACAATAGCAATAGAACCAGGTAATAACATTTTTTTGATAGAAGCATCCGTAGAAATAGCAACACATTTGTCATATTCTGGTTGCCCAGTTCCTTCTAAAATTCCTGGAATTTCTCTGAACTGTCTTCTTACTTCTTCTACCATTGCCATAGCCGCTTTTCCTACTGCATTAATTGCTAATGATGAGAAAATAAATGGAATCATTGCTCCAATAAAAAGCCCAGATAAAACATCTGCTTTATAAATATCAATACCATCAATTCCTGCAATTCCAACAAATGCTGCAAATAATGCTAACGCAGTAAGTGCCGCTGAAGCAATTGCAAATCCTTTTCCAGTAGCTGCAGTAGTGTTTCCTACAGCATCTAAAATATCTGTTTTTTCTCTTACACTTTTTGGCAATTCACTCATTTCTGCAATTCCACCTGCATTATCTGCAATCGGTCCAAAAGCATCAATCGCTAATTGCATAGCAGTAGTTGCCATCATTCCAGCAGCAGCAATAGCTACTCCATATAAACCTGCACAAAGATAAGAACCCCAAATTCCCGCAGAAAGTACAATCATAGGTAATAAAGTAGATTCCATTCCTACAGAAAGTCCACCAATAATATTAGTAGCGTGTCCCGTAGAAGATTGTTTCACAATACTTGTCACAGGTCTTTTTCCCATTGCTGTGTAATATTCAGTAATGATAGACATCAATGTTCCTACTACTAAACCTACCATAATCGCTCCAAAAACACCCATTCTGGTAAACTCAAAACCTCTTAATGTCATATTTTCAGGAAGAATGAAATTCACTAAAAAATATGAAGCAACCGCTGTTAGAATAATACTTCCCCAGTTCCCCATATTTAATGCTTTTTGAACTTTAGCAGTGGTATCTTCTGTTTTGTCAGAAATTTTAACAAAGAAAGTTCCTATAATTGAAAATACAATTCCAGTTCCTGCAATAAGCATTGGTAAAAGGATTGGAGCAAAACCTCCATAATTATCTACCGATAAAGTTTCTCTACCCAAAACCATAGTTGCTAAAACTGTAGCCACATAAGAGCCAAATAAATCTGCTCCCATTCCTGCAACATCTCCCACATTATCTCCTACATTATCCGCAATCGTAGCTGGATTTCTAGGATCGTCTTCAGGAATACCTGCTTCTACTTTTCCTACTAAATCTGCTCCTACATCTGCTGCTTTGGTATAAATACCACCGCCAACTCTTGCAAATAAAGCAATAGATTCCGCTCCCAAAGAAAAACCAGTCAATATTTCGATGGCTCTTTCCATTTCGTGGGAATCTACACTGGCTTCTGGCGCGAAAATTTGTTTAATAATTAAGAATAAAGAACCTAAACCTAAAACAGCTAGACCTGCCACTCCCATTCCCATTACAGAACCTCCAGTAAAAGAAACTTTAAGTGCTTGAGCTAATGAAGTTTTAGCAGCTTCTGCAGTTCTTACATTTGATTTAGTTGCGATTTTCATTCCTATATAACCTGCTGTAGCCGAAAAAACTGCTCCTACAGCAAATGCTATTCCTATACTCCAATGAGAATTAGCATTGCTAAATCCCATAATTCCCAATAATATACCTACCACAATTACAAAATAAGTAAGGATACGATATTCAGCTTTTAGAAAAGCCATCGCTCCATCTGCAATATGACCACTAATGGTTTTCATTCTGTCATTACCTGCAGGTTGCTTACTTACCCAAGAACTTTGAACGAAGGTGTAAAGTAAGGCTATGACACCAAAAAGAGGTACTAAATAAAATAGTAAATTCATAGAATATTAATTTTTGTTAACAATTGATGGGACTAATATAGTAAAAACAATAACACAAAAAACAAATTTAGATTTAAGATTTTTTAAGTTATGATTTATATCGTAAAGTACTGAAAATAAAACAAAAAAATCTAGCGAATATTCGCTAGATTTTGTAAATTTACTCAAATTTCGGCTTTTACATAATTCCCCCGAATTTATCAGAATAATCTTTTTGTGAAGCTACAATTACTTCTTTTGCATGTTCAGCTCCGTATATTTCTTCTATTCTACAAGTTGCTTCTTCGTAAGGAAGATTTTTGTAAGTTAAGAAGTAATGTTTTAGTCTGAAAACTTCAGCTTGTGGCAATTCAGAAATATCTCTGATATGACCATACACTTGATCTCCCACCATTACCGCTACGATTTTATCATCTGCTTCACCTTTGTCAATCATTTTAAAACCGCCTACAGGAATCGCATCCATCAATAAACCTCCAGAGTGAATATTGTGTGAACTTAACACTAAAATATCCAATGGATCGTGGTCTCCTTCTGAAACATCTACTGCTCCTTCTCTAATCGCTAATTTTTTAACTTCTTCGTGGCAATACGTTCTAGGAATAAAACCGTACAATGCTGGAATAATATTCGAAAATTTCTGTGGTCTGTCTACTTTTAAATATCCACTTTTTTTGTCTACTTCATACTTAATTGTATCTGCTGGAACTATTTCTATGAAAGTAGTTACCACATTTGGAGCATCATCTCCTGCAGAAACTCCATGCCATGGATGTGCTTTAAAATTTGGAATCATAATTATACTTGTTTCTAATTTTTACAAAGTTAAGATAATAAAATGGCATCTTTTCTTAAATCTTCTATAGTGTTTGCTATAAAATCTTCGCCATTTACATAATTCATTAAAAATATGGTTTTGAAATCTTGTAAACTTGCAGTATTACTAAGACTTTCGTAAGTTTTTCTCATCAACTGAATTACATTATTCTTAGATGCAACAACATTCTCCCAAGAATTTCTAGAAATATACAATTGCTGAGAACTGTTATACTCAAATTCTTCTGTAATATTCTTTTCTAAAAGATAAATAAACTCATGAATCGCTAAGTCTTTATCAAACTTATTGACCAAATTCGATGGTTTTATTCTTTCTAAAAAAAGCGTCATTCTTTCGTAGGCTTGCATTTTTAAATCTCCATTTGCCTTTACCACTAAAAGCTTTAACTCTTTGTTTTTCAGATTAATATAAGTAAAAACAAATTGTCTCAATAAAAAAATTATTGGGAGCGCAATGATTAATGCAAAAGCATAAGGAAGCATGTTTTCAAAATTCATTTTACGAAAAATTGAGGGTGCAAAGATAGGAATAATTATTGTCTAATAAAATACGATTTAAGTAACTGAATCTTAGAGTTTTCTACGAAAGAGTAATTTTCTTCTGTCGCGCCAAAACGCCTATAAAATTCTGCAATTTCAGAAATATTACTTCCATGAAAGTTAAAATCCTTTTTCTCAATGTTTTTTCTGAAAATTTGGTCAAGAATAATAGACGACAAATTATACTTAGAAAATTTCTTATCATTAATAAAATTAACCAAAAAATCTTCATTTTCAGATTCTATTAGATACGCTTGTGAAGCCAATTCTCCTTCAAAATACAGTTCATATACTTTCAAAAGATTTTGACTCAAAAAGTTTTTCATATTTTCAAAAGCTCGCTTTTTCAAAGAAAAATTTGAAAAACCAATCACATTTTCAGTAAAAAATGATTCACAATGATTCAGATTTTCGGCTTCCGTAAATTTTATTTTATCCCGCAAAGCATTTGTAATCCTCACGTTTCTTCTTCTGTGAATAGAATATTTCTTTTTGATACTTTCGTAATCTTCAGCAAATAATTTATAGTTTTTTCTAGTTTTTAAAAGAATTGTAAACTCATTTTTGGCATTAAAAGCATAGTAAAACACCTTATAATGTTGTTGAAAAAACTTTAAAAAAGATTCATTTAATTCTTGAGTATCTTTTTCTGAAAAAACCCCTAATTGTTGAGTTTGCAAAGGCATTACTACAAAGGTAAATCCCCATTTTTTCGCTAAAGGAATGGGCATTACTGCTTCGTAATCATTATCAACAAGAATTTCCCAATTTTGATGAAGCAAAAGGTCTAAATATTTTTTTTCGGCAAAGAAAATGTATTGTTCAGACTGCTCTAAACAATTTTGATATTTCTGCCAATCTACTTCTTCATATTTCAGTCGCTTTATCATAATAAACCTGCTTCTGCGAAACTGTAAAATGAATTTTCGCCAATGATGATATGGTCAAGCAATTTAATATCTAAAATTTCGCCAGCATTTTGAATATTTTTAGTCATTCTAATGTCTGCTTCGCTCGGTTTTAGAACACCAGTTGGATGATTATGCGCCACGATAATATTGGTGGAAAAATTTTCTAAAGCTTCTTTAAAGAGCACTCTCACATCTACATGAGTTGCAGAAATTCCGCCTTTTGAAATTTGAGTTTTTTTAATCAGTTGATTTTTCTGGTTCAAGAAAATTACCCAAAACTCTTCAGTTCTGAGGTCGGAAAGATGTGGCAAAAGTATTTTATAAGCCTGTTCAGAACTTTTGATGACTAATTTTTCTGGAATTTCTTGCGATGCTTTTCTTCTGCCAATTTCTAACGCTGTAGCAATAGAAATGGCTTTTGCTTCGCCAATTCCTTTGAATTTCATCAAATCTTTTATGGAAAGTAAACTCAGATTCTGCCAATTATTATCTACACTTTTCAAAATTTTCTGAGCGAGTTCTACAGCAGATTCTTCTGTATTTCCACTTCCTAAAATAATCGCCAGTAATTCTGAATCTGAAAGCGCAGATTTACCCTTCAAAAGAAACTTTTCTCTTGGTCTGTCATCTTCTGAAAGGAATTTTATGGACATTTTTTTAGCTTTAGATAAACTTGACTCTTTTTACTTTTTACTTGGCTCTTTTATAAAATAAGTCCGTCTTTCATGACTAATTTTCTATCGGTACTTTCTGCCAGTTCTTTATTGTGCGTTACAATCACAAAAGTCTGATTGTATCTGTCTCTTAAATCAAAAAAAAGTTGATGTAGCGAATCTGCATTTTTGGAATCTAAATTTCCAGTGGGTTCGTCTGCAAAAATAATTTTCGGAGAATTGATTAAAGCTCTGGCTACGGCTACACGTTGCGCTTCACCACCAGAAAGTTCTTTTGGTTTATGCTGAATTCTATGCGCAATATGTAATTCTTCGAACAACAGAAATGCTTTATCCATAGATTCTTTTTCGTTTTTCCCAGAAATTCTCGTAGGCATCAGTACATTTTCTAAAGCTGTAAATTCTGGCAATAACTGGTGATGCTGAAATACGAATCCTATGTTTTCATTTCTAAATTTAGAAATCTCTCTGTCATTCATTTTTAGAAATGATTGATCACCAATCGTTAATTCTGTTCCGTATTTATCTATATGAGAAGGCAAATCTAAAGTTCCCAGAATGTGTAGCAAAGTAGATTTACCAGCTCCTGATTCCCCAACAATGGAAACAATTTCGCCTGTTTTTATTTCTAAATCTACTCCTTTTAGAACTTCTAAATCACCGTAAGATTTGTGAATATTTTTCGCTTTAATCATAGTTCAAAAATAGTAAATTGATTTTAGATTTTAGATTTTAGATTTTAGATTTTTTAAAATTTTTAAAATAAGGATGCTTTTATAATTTCAAAGAGAAATGAAAATGAAAGATTTAATAAAAAAATACTTTCGCGTAAGTGATTGTAGCGTAAATCCCGCAATGAAATGGCGCGAGCGAAGCGAGCGTAAATGAATGAGGAATTGCCAATAATATTTTTAATGTTTTGAAAGGAATTGGCGAATTTCGTTCCTTAATTTGCAGCGAAAAGCACGGTCTAGTTATAAAATAACTTGGGAATTGCAATGGATTTTACAACAAGATACACCAAAATAAAAAAATCCTTTCAAAAAATGAAAGGATTTTTAATATATAAAATTGTAAAATTTTACAATAACATAGTCAACGGACTTTCTAAATAAGTTTTAAGAGTCTGTAAGAATTGTGCACCTGTAGCGCCATCTACTACTCTATGGTCACAAGCTAAAGAAAGTTTCATAGTATTTCCTACCACGATTTGACCGTTTTTAACCACTGGTTTTTCAATAATTGCACCTACTGAAAGGATACAAGAATTCGGTTGGTTAATAATCGAAGTAAAGGTTTCGATTCCAAACATACCAAGGTTAGAGATAGAGAAAGTAGAACCTTCCATTTCATTAGCTTTAAGACCTTTTGATTTCGCTCTAGAAGCCATATCTTTTACAGATGCAGAAATTTGATTATAATTCATATAATCTGCATTTTTAAGAACTGGAACTACTAAACCATCTGGAATTGCAACTGCTACACCTACGTTGATATTTCCGTGGTGAATAATTTTATCACCTGCCCAAGAAGAATTTACTTGTGGGTGTTTTCTCAATGCTAAAGCAGTAGCTTTAATCACCATATCATTGAAAGAAACCTTAGTGTCTGGTAAACTATTCAGCTCTTTTCTTGCTTCGATAGCTTTGTCCATATTGATTTCTACCATTAAATAGTAGTGCGGTGCAGTAAATTTACTTTCAGAAAGTCTTTTTGCAATAACATTTCTTACTTGAGAGTTTACGGTTTCTGTAGTTTCACCTGCTACGAAATTCATAGCCACTTGAGCAGCAGGAGCAGAAGCTACACTTGTAGAAACTGCAGCAGTTTGTTGAACTGGAGCTGAACTTGGTTGATAATTTTCAATATCTTTTTTAACGATTCTTCCGTTGTCGCCACTTCCTTTAACGGTTGAAATATCAATTCCTTTTTCTGAAGCCATTTTTTTAGCTAAAGGAGAGATATTAATTCTTCCACCAGTAGAAGTTGTAGTAGAAACTGTAGCATTTACCGCTGGTGCTGTTTCAGTTTTTGGAGCTTCTGTAGCAACTGGAGCAGAAACTTTTCCACCACCTGCAACAATTGCAGATACATCTGTTCCAGCAGGACCAATAATGGCTAAAATTTCATCAACATTTGTTGCGTTTCCTTCTGAAACACCTTGGTAAAGAAGAGTTCCTTTAAATTCTGATTCAAAATCTTGAACCGCTTTATCTGTTTCAATTTCTGCAAGAATATCACCTTCTTTTACATCATCACCTACATTTTTGTGCCATTTAGCCACTTTTCCTTCAGTCATGGTATCAGAAAGTCTAGGCATAGTAATTACTTCTACACCTGCAGGAATCTCTGCTGAAACAGCCGAAACTTCTGGTGCAGAAACTGCAACTTCTTCTTTCTTTTCTTCTGTTTGAGGAGCAGAATTACCTCCTGAAACTAAACCAGAAATATCTTCTCCGGCATTTCCTATAATTGCTAAAACGCTATCTACAGGAGAATTACTTCCTTCTTCTGTACCAATGTATAAAAGAGTACCGTTAAATTCTGATTCAAAATCTTGAACGGCTTTATCTGTTTCGATTTCGGCTAAAACATCGCCTTCTTTTACTGTATCACCTACTTTTTTATGCCATTTTGATACTTTTCCCTCGGTCATTGTATCAGAAAGTCTGGGCATTGTAATTACTTCAGCCATAATTTTTATATTGATTTGAGATTTGAGATTCGAGATTCGAGATTAAAACTCAAAGAATTTCAAACTCAAATTTCAAATTTCAAATGAATTTAAAATTAATTTTCTAATTTATCTAAGAATGGATAGTTTGGTTCAGAATAAACATATTCGTATACTTTTTCTGCACTTGGATATGGAGATTCTTCTGCAAAAGCTTCACATTCTTCTACAAACATTTTAGATTTTTCTTCGATAGCTTCTAATTCTTCTTCAGTAGCCCATTTGTTTTCTAAAATTCTGTTTTTAACTAAAACGATTGGGTCTTCTTCTTTTTTAAGAGCTACTTCTTCTTTAGTTCTATATGGTTCAGCATCTGACATAGAGTGACCTCTGAATCTGTAAGTTCTAGCTTCTATGAAAGTAGGTCCGTCTCCTCTTCTTGCTCTTTCCACAGCTTCGTAAGCTACTTCTGCTACTTTTTCTGGATCCATAGCATCTACAGGCATACAAGGCATTTCGTAACCTAAACCTAATTTGTAGATATCTTCGTGGTTTGCAGTTCTAGAAACTGATGTTCCCATAGCGTATTGGTTATTTTCTACCACGAAAACTACTGGAAGTTTCCAGTTCATTGCCATGTTAAAGGTTTCGTGTAAAGCACCTTGTCTTACAGCTCCATCACCAAAATAACAAATGGTAACTCCACCTCTTTCAAAATACTTATCTGCAAATGCAATACCTGCTCCTAATGGAATCTGACCACCTACAATTCCGTGACCTCCGTAAAATCTATGCTCTTTTGAGAAAATGTGCATAGAACCACCTAATCCGTTAGAAGTTCCTGTAGCTTTACCACACAATTCTGCCATAATTCTTTTAGGATCTACTCCCATTGCCATAGGATGAACGTGACATCTGTATGCTGTAATCATCGCATCTTTAGTAAGATCCATCGCATGTACAAATCCTGCAGGAATAGCTTCTTGGCCATTGTATAAGTGTAAAAAACCTCTAATTTTTTGTTTTAGATAAAGAGAACGGCATTTGTCTTCAAACCTTCTCCACATTGTCATATCTGCATACCATTGCAAATAAACTTCTTTAGAAAACTCTTTCATTGATAAGTTTTAATTTGTTGATTTTTCAAAATTTAAAATGCCTTTAAAGAACATTTTTCTGAATAATATGCAAAAATAGTAAAATTCTTTTGTTTATAAGAAAACTTATGTCACAAATAATGATGATATTTGTTTCTTTAAATATTATATTTTTGAAAAAACATTTATAAATCCATGTCTAAGAAAAATTTTTCTGCTGTTGTATTCCTTTCTAAAGTAATTTCTAACCTACTCAATCCACTTTTTTCGCTACTCATCTTCTTTATTTGTTTTGCTTATGTAAAAATGAATTGGGAAGAATCTTTAATCAATATTTTATTGATGATTGCGTTAGTGGTTATTCCTATTTTTTCATGGATTGGCTGGAATGTAAAGAAAGGAAACTACACCAATATGGATGTTTCTGACCGAAAACAGAGAAACAGTCTTTATCTTTTTAATTTCATCATCATTGCCATTTATACTGGGGTTTTGTATTTTACAAACCAAAGAACAGATTTGCTTTTCATCATAGTTTTCTTGTTTATTCTCATGCTGATTATGCACATCAGTAATTTTTTCATCAAAAGTTCTATGCACACTGCTTTTAATGTTTTTGTAACAGCGCTATTCTTTTCTTTGAATCCTATTTTAGGCATTATTTGGTTCGTTCTTACATCATTTGTTGCCATTTCTAGAATTATTCTGAAAAGGCACACGCCGAAAGAAGTGATAATGGGAGCATTTATCGGAACGGTGGTTTCTTTAGCTTACTTATATTTTAATATTCAGACATTTCTATAATCTTAAAATTTTTACTACATTTATAATTCAATTTCAAGAATATGGAAAATCTTAAATCCTTGACTTCTGGCGAAGAACAAGTCATGAAAATCATTTGGAAACTTGGCCCTACTTATCTTAAAGACATTATGCTTGCTTTTCCCGAGCCAAAACCACACCAAAACACCGTTTCTACTTTTTTGAAAAATTTGGTTATCAAAAACTATCTAAAACCTGTTTCTGAAGGAAGAATTCATAAATATGAAATCTCTGTAACTCAGGAAAACTATAAAAAAACACTGTTAAAAAACTTCATTCTGAATTTTTACGATAATAACCCTAATGCTTTGTTAGTGGACTTAATGAATGAAGGAATGGTTCAGCTTTCCGTACCTGAAAAAGAAAAGGACAAAGACAAAAGGAAGAAAAAGAAGAAGAAAAAATAATTCTGTTGGATAATGGATGTTATAGGTGAAAAGTTTATGAAATAGAACACCCTTTTTCCAACTTCAAAGCATACATCATGATTACAAAATTTAAAGAAATCTGGGGAAAAACCGATGATATTATTTTAAGATATCCTATGGTTCTTACTACAGCGCTTATTGCAGCTATTTCTTCAGTAGTTGCAATAGAAATTGACCATCAAGACAATCAATTTTTAGTAACCAAATTAGCTTTTGCTGGATGTTTGGGAATTTCGCTGATGTTTGGTATCAAAATGCTCTCTCAAAGAATTGGCAAAAGTTTTCTTTTAGAAATTTTGGGAGCTGCATTTCTCGTTTGGTTTTATTTTTATTTGCCAAACTCCGAAAAGCAATTTACAGAAGTAAATGGCTTCGTGATTTTTGCGCTGGTCATTTTATCTCACTTATTCGTTTCATTTTCAGGATTTTTGAATAAAAAACCAGAACTTAATTTTTGGCAATTTAATAAAAATTTATTCATCAATATTTTCTTAACCGGCGTTTTCACAGGCGTTTTGGTTTTGGGAGTTGTTTTGGCGATTTTGGCGGTTGATAAATTATTTGACTTCAATTTTAACAACAATCTTTATCCTAAAACCATACTATTTTTAGCCATTTCAGGAAGCACTTTCATTTTTCTAATTTTTAACGACAAAGGAATTTTCCAACTCGAAAAAGATGGAAGTTACCCTCAAATTCTGAAATTTTTCACACAGTTTGTTCTTATTCCGCTATTATTAATTTATGTAACTATTTTATATTTTTACGCAGGTAAAATATTGATTAACTGGGAATTACCGCGAGGTTGGGTTTCTTATCTTATTTTAATTTATTCAGTGGTCGGAATTTTAGCCTTGCTTTTGGTTCATCCACTGAAAGAAGAATCTGCAAAATCTTGGGTAAAAGTTTTCTCCAAAATTTTCTATTACACGCTTATTCCATTATTGGTTTTACTTTTTGTAGCGATTTTTACCAGAATTTTAGAATATGGTTATACAGAACCGAGATATTTCGTTTTGTTATTGGCAATTTGGCTTACCACAGTAGTTTTTTATTTTATTTTTTACAAAAAAGCGACCATTAAATTTGTACCTATTTCACTGTTTATCTTCGGTGTATTTGCATTGATTTTTCCTTATGTTAATGCTTTTTCTACCGCTAAAAGAAGTCAAAAAACAGAATTACAACAGATTCTAACCAAAAACCAACTTTTAGAAAAAGGAAAAATTAATTTTGAAAAAGCGATTCAAGATTCAGTAGCTATTGAAATTGCCAATAAATTTCAATTTCTGAACGAAAGAAAACAACAAGCATTTCTACTGAATTTTATCCCAAAAACTCATCTTTCTAAATTCAAAAAAATATTAGAAAAAGAAAGATATATGGTGAACTCAGAAATAAGAATTTCTTTCAAAAACACCCTTAAATCTAAAGAAAATAAAGATTATCAATATAATTATCAAGGAGTGTTTTCTAGCAAAAGAAATTATGACATTCAGAACTACGAAAAACTTTTTGTTTTTAGCAATATTGATATTCAAAATGAAGAACAATTAAACGATTATAAGCTAAAGACAAAACCAATTAAAGATGGTTATATTTTCTCAGGATATATCATTAATTTAGAATCACCTACAAAAGTTACTCAATCTTATGATTTAACTCCATTTCTCAAAAAACAATTAGAAAAAGATAATGCAGACCAACTCAGTACTCCATTGGAAGAAATCTCTACAGAATTTGATTTGCACCAGTATCATTTCAAAGTATATTTTTCAGAAATCATCAACAATAAAGTCAACAAAAAAGATAATATTTCTGTGAGAGACATGGTCATTTTAGTCAAGAAAAAATAATTTCGAAATAGACCAATAAAAAAAGCGACTCATTCCTGAGTCGCTTCATTTTTTTCTTTGAAAAAAGATTGTTTACCAACGGCTTCCACCTCTATCGTTTCCACCTCTGTTATTTCCGTAACCACCTCTGTTTCCGTAACCACCACCTCTGTTGTTATCGAAACTTCTTCTTGGTTTTTCTTCTCTTGGTTTCGCTTCAGAAACGTTAAGTTCTTTTCCGTTAAATTCTTTACCGTTAAGAGCTTCAACTGCTTGTTGACCTTCTTCATCACTCATTTCTACGAATCCGAATCCTCTACTTCTACCTGTTTCTTTGTCTGTAATAATTTTGCACGAAGATACTTCGCCAAATTCTGAAAATAAATCTTGTAACTGATAATCTTTAGTTACGTAATTGATGTTTGAAACAAAAATGTTCATTGTTAAAAAAAATTAAATTAAAATTGTCCTAAATGATTGAATTATAAAAGATGACAAAAAACGAATGAACATTATTTTGAAAAACATTTATAAGAAATCTTTCGCAAGATACAACAATAAATGACATAAACAATTTTTATTTTGGCGTGCCCTATTTCCCAAAGCCTAAATCCCTGTAAAATAGGTCGTTCTACGCTCACTCGCTTCCCGAAAATAAATTTTCGGGAGAGCTCAGACAAATGGCTTCGCACTCACGCAATCTTACGTTATAAAACACCACTCAACCTCAAAAAAACTACTCTACCTTTACCTTTAACTTTAACTTTAACTTTACCTAATTCTAAGGCACTTTATGTCCCAAACTAGCTTCTAAAAGCGTAAACCAATCTTCTACAGTTAAATCTATTTCTAAAGATTTTTTCAGAGATTTTATACTTTCGGATTTAGATGTTCCTATAATGGGTAAAATTTTGGCAGGATGTTTTAGGAGAAACGCAAGTAAAATTTGCGCTTCGTCTGCATTATATTTTTTTGACAAATCGCCCAAAACCGACTTTATTCTCGCGGTTCTTTCAGAATCTTCTGCGAAATAACTTCCCATCACACTCCAAGCCATAGGTTGCAACTTTTTCATCATCATTTGGTCAATCGTTCCATCGTAAAAAGCTTTGGTTTCCGTCAAAGAAACTTCTACTTGATTAGTCACTAATTGCGGAAAATATTTAGAAATTAAATCAAACTGAGTCACCGAAAAATTGCTCACCCCGAAATCTCTTACTTTTCCAGAACTTCTTAAAATCCCAAATGCAGCAGCTATTTCTTCAGGATTCATGAGTGGAGAAGGTCTGTGTAACAATAACAAATCGATATAATCTGTTTTTAGATTTTTCAAACTCTCATCTACCTGATTTAGAATATATTCTTTAGAATAATTATAGTATTTCAGCGGAAAATTTTTCTTTTCAGAAGGCATACAAATTCCACATTTGGTAATCAACTGAATTTTTTCACGTTCAATTTTCATTCCCGAAAAAGCCTTCCCAAACAACTCTTCTGTGGTATAACCACCATAAATATCTGCATGGTCAAAAGTATACAAACCTTCTTCTAAAGACGTTTCTATTAATTTTTGCACACCTCTTTCAGAATGATTGGCTCCCCAAATTCCCCATCGCATTATCCCAATAATAATTTTTGAAAAATCCATAATTTTAATTTTTATCAAAGATAAGAAAACTACAAGTTCTAAAAGTTGTATTTTTGTGAATAAATGATGACTATTCACATTAAAAACATGGTTTGTAACCGCTGCATTACTGCAGTGGAAGACGTTTTCCGAAATTCTGAAATTGATGTGGTTTCGGTGAATTTGGGTTGGGTGGATATTTCTACAGAAATTTCAAAAAAACAGCTTGAAAAACTCAACGAAAATCTAAAAAAAATAGGTTTTGAAATTCTAGAAGATGCATCACAAAAACAAATCGAAACCATCAAAAAACTGATTTTGGAAAAAGTTCAAAATCTTGATATTAATGAAGATTTCTTGCTTTCTAAATACCTTTCCGAGCAACTCCACAAAGAATACAGCAGTATTTCTAAGGTTTTTTCGCAAACAGAAAACATCACTTTAGAACAATATTTTATCCTTCAAAAAATTGAAAAAGTAAAGGAACTTTTGATATATCGCGAACTTACCCTTTCTCAGATTGCCGATAAATTAGGTTATAAAACGGTTCAACATCTTTCTCAACAATTCAAAAAAATCACAGGATTTTCGCCATCACAATTTCAGGAACTCAAAGAAAAAAAGAGACTTCCTATTGATTTGATTTAAAATTTATTTCCTTAAATCCTAAAAATCTAAATTTCATAACATTCTGCCAAGATTTGATAATGGTTTTTATTTGATTAATTTTGAAATTTGTATCAAAATTAAGAAAGATGAATACCAAAAAATATAATGTTCTAGGAATGTCTTGCGAAGGCTGTCAGAAAAAAATTTCTTCTACTTTAAATGATTTAGAAGGAATAAAAGCAGATGTAAATCTCGCAGGAAATTTCGTTGAAATCACTTCTGAACAAGAAATTGACATCGAAAAGCTCAATTCTGAACTCAAAAATGCAGGAAACTACGTTTTAGAAGACCCAGAAAAACCAAAATCTACAGAATTTATTCCACCTCAAGATAGAGTTTCCCCGAGTTCGGTTTATTATTGCCCAATGGAATGTGAAGGCGATAAAGTCTATTTCATGCAAGGAAAACGTTGCCCTGTTTGTAATATGTACTGTGTTCCGATAGAGGAAAAGCAATCGGCATTCGGCAATCAGCCATCAGCTGAAAGCAGAAAGCCGAGTGCAGAAAGCGGCTACTATTGCCCTATGTTTTGTGAAGGAGATAAAACCTATCCCGAAAATGTAGGTTGCCCAGTTTGTGGAATGGATTTGGTAAAAATCACAGGAAATGACGATGAATCTGAAGATGAAACATACAAAAATCTGAAAAAAAAGTTCTGGATTTCTGTTGCTTTTACCCTTCCCGTTTTTATTTTATCGATGGGAGGAATGTTTTTTGAGTTTCCTTTTAGTTCAAGAGTTTCTGGGATTTTACAATTGATTTTCACGCTTCCAGTCGTATTTTTCACGGGCTGGTTTTTGTTCAAAAGAGCTTGGATTTCTTTTAAATCTTGGAATCTTAATATGTTTTCACTGATTGGTTTAGGAGCAAGCGCAGCTTTTGTGTACAGCATTTTTGCACTCACTTTTCCGAGTATAATTCCGCATGAATTTATGCAAAATCATCACGAAGTTCCGCTATATTTCGAAGCAGTTGCGGTTATTTTAACTTTGGTGATTTTTGGACAAATGCTCGAAGCAAAAGCCCATCAAAAAACAGGAAACGCCATCAAAGAACTCATGAATTTGTCTCCAAAAGAAGCACATCTCATTCAAAATAATTCAGAAAAAAATATTCCGATTTCAGAAGTGAAAATTGGAGATATTCTTAAAGTAAAGCCAGGAGAAAAAATTCCAGTTGACGGAGAAATCATTGAAGGAAACACCACTATAGACGAAAGCATGATTACTGGAGAACCTATTCCTGCAGAGAAAAAAATAGGCGACAAGGTCACTTCTGGAACCATCAATGGAAACCAAGTTTTCCTCATGAAAACAGAGAAAATTGGCAAAGACACGCTCCTTTCTCAAATTATAGAAATGGTAAATGCTGCAAGCCGAAGTAAAGCGCCAATCCAAAAACTAACGGACAAAGTTTCTAAAATTTTTGTTCCTGTTGTAATTGCTATTTCAGTTTTGACTTTCGTATTTTGGTACTTTTTCGGTGGAGAAAATCGAGCTATTTTCGCTTTGGTGAATGCTTTAGCGGTTTTAATTGTAGCTTGTCCTTGTGCTCTTGGTTTAGCGACACCAATGTCTGTAATGGTAGGAATTGGAAAAGGTGCGAGAAACGGAATTTTAATTAAAAATGCAGAAGCTTTGGAAGAAATGGAGAAAGTAAACGTAATAATTACCGATAAAACCGGAACTTTAACCGAAGGAAAGCCTTCTTTAACTCAAATTTTCTCAGAAAATATTCCGGAAAATGAAGCATTACAATTGGCTGCTTCTCTTAATAAAAATTCAGAACATCCACTTTCACAAGCGGTTTTAAATGCTGTCATTCTGAATACAGACTATAAGTCTGCGAACGTAGTTCAAAAGCGAAATGAAGAATCTGTTAATAAAGATTTTTCGCTAAATTCTTTCGCTCAAAATGACAATGTGAAAAACTTTGAAAATATTTCAGGTAGAGGAATTTTAGGAGAAATTGATGGTAAAAAATTGTTCCTTGGAAATATTCATTTTCTCAAAGAAAATAACTTTGAAATTTCTGAAAATTTACTTCAAAAAGCCCAAATTTTAGAAAACGAAGCCAATACCGTTTCATATTTAACGATTGATGGAAAAGCAGTTGCTGTTTTTGGCTTTAAAGATAAAATCAAAGAAAATGCAAAATCCGCCATCAAATCTTTACAAAATAAAGGCATTGAAGTTATCATGATGACAGGCGATAATGAAGCGACTGCAAAACACGTTGCAGAAAGTCTTGGCATCAAAAAATATTTTGCGAATTGTCTTCCTCAAGACAAAATAAACGAGGTTAAAAACCTCCAAAATCACGGAAAAATTGTAGCCATGACTGGCGATGGAATCAATGACGCTCCTGCTCTTGCACAAGCCAACGTAGGAATTGCAATGGGAACAGGAACCGACATCGCGATGAATTCTGCAGAAATTACTTTATTGAAAGGCGATATTTCTGGCGTGGCAAAATCTAAAATTTTGAGTGAAAAAATGATGAAAAATGTAAAAGAAAACTTGTTTTTTGCTTTTGCTTACAACACGCTCGGAATTCCGATTGCAGCAGGTTTACTCTACCCAATTTTCGGAGTTTTATTATCACCAATGTTTGCTGCTGCTGCAATGAGTTTTTCATCAGTTTCGGTAATTGCAAATTCTTTGAGATTGAACAATGTAAAATTGAAAATTTAAGTTGATTTTTTAGACGAAAAATGTATCTTTGAGATAAATAATATCTCGAATGAAAAGAAAACTTTTATCAATGCTTTCTATGGCTTCATTTTTCTTAATGAATGCTCAAAATACAGATTATAACAAAGATTTTAAATTCTTAGAATACGATATCGAAAAGCTTCAAAAAGGCTATCAAAATAAAGAATATAAAATTTCAGAAGTTGTAAAATCTTACTTAGAAAGAATAGAAAAAGTCGACAAAAACGGAGCAAAACTCAATTCTGTAATTACGGTAAATCCTGATGCGATGAAAATTGCAGACAGCTTAGATCAAGTTCCTTTACAATTAAGGAAAGGAGCACTTTTTGGCGTTCCCGTTTTGCTGAAAGATAATATTGACACCAAAGATAAAATGCCAAATACAGCAGGTTCTTTGGCAATGAAAGATTCTTTTCCGCTGCATGATGCATTTTTGGTTGAAAAATTAAGAAAATCTGGCGCTATTATCATCGGGAAAACCAATCTTTCGGAATGGGCAAATTTCCGTGGAATGATGTCTGTTTCTGGCTGGAGTGGAAATGGTGGTTTAACTAAAAACCCTTATGATCTAACGAGAAATACTTGTGGTTCTAGTGCAGGTTCTGGTGCTGCAATTTCTGCAAATTTGGGAATTTTCGCGATTGGAACCGAAACCAATGGCTCTATTATTTGTCCGAGTAGCGTAAATGGAATTGTGGGTTTAAAACCTACGGTTGGATTAGTGAGCAGATGCGGAATTATCCCGATTTCTGTTTCGCAAGATACAGCAGGACCAATGACGAGAACGGTGAAAGACGCAGCGATTGCTCTTGGCGTTTTGACAGGTGTTGACGAAAAAGATGCGCATACTTTAGCTTCCAAAAATATCGCAAAAACAGATTATACTTCTTTCTTAAAACTAGACGGTCTAAAAGGAAAACGAATTGGTTATTCTAAAAAATCAAGTGGAAATGTAAAAGTAGATGCACTTTTTCAAGAAAATTTGAAATTTTTGGAGAAAGAAGGTGCCATTTTAGTGGAAATTTCAGAAGAGCCTGTTTCAAATGAAATTCAGGGAAAATCTTTTGATTTAATGATTTTGGAATACAAAGATGGATTGAACAATTATTTCAAATCTTTAGGACCAAATGCTAAAATAAAATCTGTAGAAGAATTGATAGTTTTCAACAAAAACAATCCTGAAGAAATGAAATATTTCAAACAAGAATTTCTAGAAATGACGCAGGCTACAAAAGGAATGCAAGATGAAAATTACGCCAAATTATTAAAAGAAATTCAAGAAGGAAGTCGAAAAAATGGAATTGATGCCACGCTGAAAAAGTACAAATTAGACGCACTCATCGCTGCTTCTACCAGTCCAGCTTGGAAAACGGATATGGTAAATGGCGACAATTATATTTTTGAAGGTTCTGGAGCTGCTGCGATTGCTGGTTATCCTAGCATTACCGTTCCTATGGGAAATATTGATGGTTTGCCTGTTGGAATTTTGTTTTACGCAGAAGCTTGGAGCGAAGGAAAACTCATCAACATGGCGTATACTTTTGAACAAAAAAATCCACAGAGATTAGTTCCACAGTTTAAAAATTAGAAAAATGTCTGATATTCAAAAATATAATCCTGAGCAATTAATGAACAAACTCATCTCTCATGAGTTTCCTGAAGTTTTGGAAAAATATTCCGAAAATGATTTAGAAAATCATCTCGCCGTTTATATTAATGAATTGATAGACAAAGATTTCAATAAATTAGTCAACTTATTATACCGAATTGATATCAGCGAACAAAAACTGAAAATTGCCCTTCAAAATGAAGACAAAACCATCAGTTCTAGTAAAACCATTGCCAAATTAATTATCGAAAGACAACTTCAAAAACTAGAATTTAGAAAGAAATTCAGTAAGAAAAAAATTGAGTGATGAAAAAGAAACTCGTCGTTTTATCAGGAGCAGGAATTTCTGCGGAAAGTGGAATTTCTACGTTTAGAGATTCTAACGGACTTTGGGAAAATCACAGAATAGAAGATGTGGCTTCGCCAGAAGGTTTTGCTAGAAATCCTCAGTTGGTTTTAGATTTTTATAATTTGAGACGAAAACAACTGAAAGATGTAAAACCCAATCTCGCTCATGAAATTCTCGCAGATTTAGAACAACATTTTGACGTACATATTATTACTCAAAATGTAGATGATTTGCACGAAAGAGCGGGTTCTAAAAAAGTGATACATCTACACGGAGAATTAAAAAAAGTACGTTCTGTGAAAGATGAAACCCAAATTTTCGACTGGGAAAAAGATTGTAATTTAGGCGATTGTGATGAATTGGGAAACCAACTTCGTCCGCATATTGTTTGGTTTGGCGAAATGGTTCCTGAAATGGAAAATGCTACCGAAATCGCTTCAGAAGGGGATATTTTCATCGTGATAGGAACTTCTATGCAAGTGTATCCAGCTGCTGGATTGATACATTACGTCCCTAAGAATTGTGAAATTTTTGTGATTGATCCACATTTAGAAAACCAGTTCACCAAACACGAAAATTTCTTGAAAACATCTGCTACAGAAGGAATGAAAATTTTGAAGGAGAGATTGTTAAAACAAATTATTTAAATTTTGGCTAAAGCCAATTGATTTTTAAAATTTGAAAACGGGCTAAAGCCCGTTCCATTTGATTTTAAAATTTTATTTGAATTTCCATTATTAATTTGACTAAAATTTATTGTTATTTATACCACTTTTTCTTTAACCAAAGACTTGCTTTCACCAATAAAATAAGCACAGGAACTTCTATGAGTGGACCAATTACTCCTGCAAAAGCTTCTTTGGAATGAATTCCAAAAACAGCAATGGCAACAGCAATCGCAAGTTCAAAGTTATTTCCAGTGGCGGTGAAAGAAACTGAAGCGTTTTTATCATAATCTATTCCTAATTTACGATTGATAAAGAAACTGGTGAAAAACATCAAAACAAAATAAATCACCAATGGAACTGCTATTTTAAGCACATCAAAAGGCAATTCTACAATTTTATCGCCTTTTAAACTGAACATTACCACTATTGTAAATAACAATGCATATAAAGTAATGGGCGAAATTTTCGGAACGAAAACTCTATTGTACCACTCTTTTCCTTTTTGCTGAATCAAGAAATATCTTGTCAAAAAACCTGCAACAAAAGGAATTCCCAAATAAATGGCAACACTTATTGCTACATCTTTCATGGGAACTGAGATTTCAAAATTTCCAAGACCTAAATATTGCGGTAAAAAATTAATAAACAACCAAGCGTAAAAACTGTACGTAAACACTTGAAAAATGCTGTTCAACGCCACCAACATTGCAGCATATTCACGATTTCCAGAAGCCAAATCATTCCACACAATCACCATTGCGATACATCTTGCCAAACCAATCAAAATCAATCCAACCATGTAATTGGGTTCGTCTTTTAGGAAAATAATTGCTAAAACGAACATCAAAATCGGACCAATAATCCAATTGAGCAACAAAGAAACTCCCATCGTTTTACGGTCTTTAAAAGCCATAGGCAAAAGACTATAATCTACTTTAGCTAGCGGTGGAAACATCATCAGAATCAAACCAATCGCTAATGGAATATTAGTGGTTCCACTAGAAAATTGATTGATGGTTTCTGGAATTGATGGAATAAATTTCCCGAGCAAAACTCCAAAAATCATTGCTGAAAAAATCCATAATGTTAAATATCTGTCGAGAAATTTCAGTTTGGGTTTCATGTTAATTTTTATGAGTCTGTTTTATGATTTTCTTAAATTTTCAAAGACAAATTTCATTTCTGTAGCGATTTCTAAACTTCTGTTGAAATACGTTTCGTTCATTTCAGCAGTTCCATCAGATTTTTTAGGATCTTCGTATTTTATTGGAATTCTTGCTTCTGCACCGTAAACAATCGGGCAATTTTCATCAGCAGAATCACACGTTAGAATGGTCGCAAATGCTGACTTCGGATTAAAATCGTCGTCATATTTTTTAGAAAAACAAATCACCGCATGTTCATTTTCGGCAAATTTTACCGCATAAACAGGATTTTCAGTTTCTGATAATTTTAAAATTTCAAAACCTTGATTTGTAAGCGTTTCTGCTACTTTCGAAAACATGGCTGTTGCTTCTGTTCCACCAGAATAACAAAATACATTCTTCACTCCAAAATGGTGAGCCATTGTTTGTGCCCAAATCTGCGAAAGATGACTTCTCCTAGAATTGTGAGTACAAATAAAATTTAATCTAACTTCTTCATTTTTAGATAATTTAGAAGATATAAACTGAATTAAAGGTTGAAGTATTCTTTTTCGTTCCTCAGAAATTCTTTCTGTGGAAAGTTGAGCAATTATTTCTCTAATTTTTATGTTCATGTGTTTATTTTGATAGTTTTAAAATCGAAAAAGCGCCTCTTGTCACCAAGATAAAAATAAGAATACCAATGGCTAAATCTGGCATTTTGCTATGTGTAAAATAGACTAAAATCCCTGCAATTATCACACCTAGATTGATCATCACATCATTATTGGTAAAGATTACACTCGCCTGAATATGTGCTTCTTTGCTTTTACTTTTTTGCAAAAGATAAAGACAAGCTGCGTTTCCTAATAATGCTAAAAACGAAATAAGCATCATCATTTGAAATTCTGGAACTTCTGTTTTTACAAAAAATCTTCGCAAAACTTCTGTTAAACCTAAAATTGCCAAAATCAACTGAAAATATCCGCTGATTTTGGCAACATTTTTCTTTCTTTCAATGGCTTTTCCAACTGCAAATAAAGCCAATAAATACACAAAACTATCTGCCAACATATCTAGACTATCGGCAACTAATCCCATAGAATTAGACCAAAAACCATAGAAAATTTCTAACAAAAAAAAGAAAAAATTGATTCCTAAAACACTCCAAAGCAATTGTGTTTGATTTTTGTGTTCTTGGAGTTTTTCTTGCGTAAATTCTGTAGAAACATGCTGTGTATCAAAATTTAGTGTTTCTAATTGTTTGAAAATTTCTTCTTCATTTTCATGATGAAAAACCAATAATTCTCGATTGGGAATATCAAAATCCAAAGCTTCAATCGATGTGAAATTCTGAAGCTTCATTCTGATGATTTGCTCTTCTGAAGGGCAATCCATTTTATGGATTTTGAATTTGGACTTTTTCATCATATAAAATTACATTTTCTTTTGGAATTCGCAGAAAATAAAGTTTTGAGTAGTTTCAAAAGGTGTTTTATGTACTTCTTCAAAACTAGAGAGCAGCGAAAAATGAGTTCCGAAAATTTTCAAGAATTTTTCTTTGCTGTATTGCATAATTTCTAAACCGCTACATTTTAGAGGCCCTGATTCTGAAAAGGTTCCCACGAAATACAGTCCGTTTTCTCCTAAAATATCGCTCATCAAAGCAGCATATTTTTGAATATCTTCTTCTTTGGTCAAAAAATGAAAACTCGCTCTATCATGTATCACGTCAAACTTTTCTATTGAAGAAAAATCTAAAATATCAGACACTACAAAGTTGACTTTTTCTGCTTTTTCGCCTAGTCTTTTCTTGATTCTTTCTATTGCATTTTCTGAAATATCAAGTAAAGTAAGACTTTCATAATCTTGCTCTAATAGATTGTCAATCAAATAACTATCTCCACCACCAATTTCTAAAATCTTGGCAGTTTTTGGAATTTTATTTCTTCCAAAAAATTGCAGAGAAGTTTCAGGTTTTTCTTGATACCAGCTTACTTCTGTTTCTTTTTTGGTGGCGAAAACATTTTCCCAATGTTGCTTTTTGTCAAACTCCATGTTTTTATTTTTTAACAACATCCAGTATTTGGAGTACAACAACCCACTACTTTTTCTGCATAAACCGTGATGCTGTAAATTCTAGTGGTAGAATCTTTATACTGCTGAATTTCTTCTTCGTTCAGGTAATTTTTTAGAATATCATCTGGAACGATAATCGGTTTTTTCTTCTGTAAAGTAATGTTTTTGAAACCAGAATTTTCGATAATTTTCAAATAATCTTCCATTTGAATTGCCGAAGCAACACAACCAGCATACATTTCTGCAGCATTTTTAATTTTTTCTGGTAAATCTCCCACCAAAACAATATCCGAAATCGAAAAATGACCAGTTGGCTTCAGAATTCGTTGAACTTCTGCAAAAGCTTTTGGTTTGTTTGGAACTAAATTCATGACGCAATTGCTTACCACAACATCAGCAACATTACTCATCAAAGGAATATTCTCAATGTCTCCCAAGCGGAATTCTACATTATTGAAGCCTAATTTATCTGCATTATTTCTAGCTTTTTCTATCATTTCAGGAGTGAAATCTATTCCCACCACTTTTCCAGATTCGTCAGCTTCTGCACGAGCTACGAAACAGTCATTTCCTGCTCCACTTCCTAAATCTACTACATAATCGCCTTTTTTAATTTTTGCAAATTCTGTTGGCAAACCGCAACCTAATTTTAGATCTGCTTCAGGATTATAACCTTCCAAATGGTCATAATCATCCGTCATAATATTGTACACTTCTGTACTGCAACCACCGCTTCCACAATAAGATGAAGCGTTAGTATCTTGGTTTTGCAAAGCAATTTCTGCATATTTTTGCTTTACCATTTCTTTGATTTCTTCGTTAGAATTCATTTTTTTAAATTTTAAATTTTAAATTTTAAATGATAAATTTTAGATATTTTTTTTGAAGCTATTTCCTGCTTTCGCTACTCGCTTTTTTATTTTTAGATTCTTCGACTCCGCTCAGAATGAAAAAATAAAAAGAGCTCAAACATGTCGCTCAATCAGGGCTAGTTCCGTTTTCGTTTTTGAAAGAACTTTAGCAGCAAGATTTCTGCTTTTCTATTTTTCTGAAAATTTCGGAGATAAAATGCTCCATTTTTTTCAAAGTTTCAGGATTAATGCAGTAGCAAATTGCTTTTCCGTCTATTTCACCTTGTATAATTCCGGCGTTTTTCAGTTCTTTAAGATGTTGAGAAACTGTTGGTTGAGCCAATTTTATCTCGTCTACAATATCATTACAAATACATGAATCTACAGAAAGTAAATATTCTACAATCGCAATTCTAGCAGGATGAGAAAGCGCCTTCATTAATTTTGCCACTTCATTTTGTTCTTCTGTAAAATGTTCAGTTTTAGAAATTCCCATATTTTTATATTTTCATATTGCAATATTACGATGTATAATTTTCTAAACCAAAATTTTCTTCATAAATTTGAAAAAGAAATTCAAAATCATGTCTATTCAAGAAAATTACCATAAAATAAAAGCCCAAATTCGAGAAAACGTAGAATTAGTTGCTGTTTCTAAATTTCATCCTATTGAAAAAATAAAAGAAGTTTATGATTGCGGACAACGTGTTTTTGGTGAAAACAAAGTGCAAGAACTTTTAACCAAAGTAAACGAACTTCCTGCTGATATTCAATGGCATTTAATTGGTCATTTACAAACCAATAAAGTAAAATTCATTGCTCCTTTTATAGATACCATTCAAAGTGTAGATTCTGAAAAATTATTACTAGAAATCAACAAAGAAGCAGCAAGAAACAATAGAAAAATTAAAGTTTTACTTCAAGTAAAAATCGCCGATGAAGAAACCAAATATGGTCTTGAAATCGCTGAAGCGAAAGAAATTTTCAGCAATTATTTAGAACACAAATACCCAAATATTGAAATTCTTGGCTTGATGGGAATGGCAACATTTACAGACAACAAAAATCAAGTAAAATCAGAGTTTTTAGTTCTAAAATCTTTATTTGATGAACTTTCAACCTTCAGAAAATTAGAAACACTTTCTATGGGAATGAGTGACGATTTTGCACTTGCAATAGAATGTGGCTCTACTTCTGTAAGAATAGGTTCTGCCATTTTTGGAGTGAGAAATTATTAAAATTTGAGGATGTCTGAGAAAAAATATATTTACCTCTACTTTGCCATTTTATTTTTCGCAATTTTTATTCCATCTTTCATTTCTTATGGAGGAATAGTTGCAGATACGCTGAGTTATATAAAAATTGCAGATAGTATTCCTGATGTAAAATCTAATCTTTTTCCACTAGGCTATCCTTTAATTATTAGATTATTTCATTCATTAACGGATGATTATTATTTTTCTGCAAGAATAATAAGCATTTTGACTGTTTTACTTATTGGAGTATTTTCTTATTATAAGAAATTTTATTTCAAAGAAACCGTTATTTTATTATGTACCAAAATTTTTGTTTTTTGCATATACAATCTCATATCTGAAGGTTTATTTTTAGGAATTTTTTATTTTTTAATCTATTATTTTCATGAATTTTTTACCAAAAATAAAAAAGGCTGGTCTTTTATATTGCCAACAAGTTTATTATTTCTTGCGTTATTTTTAACCCGATATTCTGGGATTTTTATTTACGCAGCAATACTTATATTTTTCTTAATAAATTATAGAAAACCAACGTTTAAGAATTACAAAAAAGATTTTTTCTTTGTTATAATTTTAAGTGGTTTCTTCATTGCCTCTTACATGCTCTATAATTTTCTGAATTTCGGAGGAATTATGGGCGAAAATGAAAGATTTTCGGTGGATAAATCCAGTATTGGTCTTGATATCATTAGAAATTTTCTTGGAGTGATGAACTTAGCAAACCCAATTCTTGGAATAAAACCTGCTCATTTTACTCCCATCACTATTATTATAGAGTTTTTTCTTTTCTTTATTAATCTTATTTTTATTTATCTATTTTACTATCTCTTCAAAAAAATAAAGCTTGGAAGTCAGATTTTACAATTACATTTTTATTGATTTCTTCGGCAACTTATTTGGTTTTAGTAATCATGTCAAAATTTTTTCAAGGCATAGAAGAACTCAATACTAGAATGCTTTCCGAAAGCAGTTTCCCTTTATTTCTTAGTGCTATAATTCTATATTTTCAATCTGATTATAATAAAAAAATCATTTTTTATTTTGCTGTATTTTCACTTCTATTTAATGCAGCTTACTTGATAAAAATTCCACAAAATTTTCTTAAAAGAAAAGCAGAAGTTGAGAATCAAATCGTAAATTTAAAAGACAAAAAGTACTATTTTGACAATATTAAAAAAGTAGAAAAATCGCGTAAAGAATATAAAATCCCTATTATCAATAAAACTTTTTATTACGAACATGGTAATCAACAAAAACCATTTATTGATGGAAATATCATCATTTCAAGAAAACCAGAAATTAATTTATTGTTAAAAGACACAGTTAAAAATAAAAAAAGTGTTATTTTTAGCAGTGATATTAAATAATTTAAAACAGGTTCTCCATAAAAATAAATAAATTTGCCTTATGCAAAAAGTATTAATCGTAGAAGACGAAAAAGCAATTTCTGGTGTACTGCACAGTATTTTATCAGATGAATTAACCAATTACGAAGTTTTGGTTGCAGAAGATGGTTTAGAAGCCTACAAACTCATCGAAAAAGATGATTTTGCATTGGTGATTTCAGATATAAAAATGCCAAAACTTTCTGGTACAGAACTTTTGAAACAAGCACTTCAATTAAAACCAGACACTACTTTTGTCATGATTTCTGGCCATGCTGATATTGATACTGCTGTAAATTCTTTAAGAGATGGCGCTTACGATTTTATTTCAAAACCTATTGATATCAATAGATTGATTACCAGCGTAAGAAATGCTCTTGACCGTAAAAATTTGGTTCAAACGACTAAAGTTCTTCAAAAAGAGAATACTCAACTCAAGAAAAAAGTCAACAAAAAATACCAAATGATTGGTACTTCTGAAGCGCTTTCTAAAATTCAAAATATGATTGAAAAAGTAGCTGCTACAGATGCAAGAGTTCTCATTACGGGTCCAAATGGTGCTGGTAAAGAATTGGTAGCACATTCTATTCATGCACAAAGTGAAAGAAGCAGAGGACCAATGATTGAGGTAAACTGTGCGGCAATTCCATCAGAATTAATAGAATCTGAACTTTTCGGTCACGTGAAAGGTTCATTTACAGGCGCTATAAAAGACAAACAAGGTAAATTTGAATTAGCGAATGGAGGAACAATTTTCTTAGACGAAATTGGAGACATGAGTTTGGTAGCACAAGCTAAAGTTCTTCGTGCGCTTCAGGAAAGCAGAGTTTCACCAGTAGGAAGTGACAAAGAAATTAAAGTAGATGTAAGAGTGGTTGCTGCAACCAATAAAAATCTACAAAAAGAAATAGAAGACGGAAAATTCAGAGAAGACTTGTATCATAGACTTTCTGTGATAGAAATTTATGTACCTCCATTAGATGCTAGAAAGGAAGACATTCCGCTTTTGGTAGAACATTTTGCTCAAATCATTGCAGATGAACAAGGAAATGCAGTTAGAAAATTTGATGATAAAGCGATAAAAGCACTTCAAAATTTCTCTTGGACAGGAAACATTCGTGAACTGAGAAACGTAGTAGAGCGTTTAATCATTTTGGGCGGAAATCCTGTAACTGCAGAAGATGTAGCAGCTTTTGTAAGAAAATAGTATGTTAGATGCAATATTTTAGATTTTAGATCTTAGATACTAGAAAAATTTAATAAATTTATACACTAAACCACGTGATTTTGCGTGGTTTTTGTTATTTTTAAACTTTAAATTAAAAACTAATAATCTCTAAATTTCATGGCTAAAGTAATCACTTTTTTTACTTCAATAATATTAATTTACATTATATACAATTATCCTGTAAACAAAGGTTACCCATTATTGGGATTTCTCATTTGTCTTATTGTTTTATCTTTTTCTGCCTCCAAAATATATTCTGATTACAAAAAAATGGGAGATGAAACCTTTGAAAATGTTGAAAAAAATACTGACAAAATATTAAAAAACAATGGAATTTTCGAGTACAAAAATGATGGATTCTCCATCAAACAAGGAAATACTCTTGATTTCGTGAAATGGATTGATGTTGAAAGTATCAGTCATTTTGAATTAAAAATGCTCAAAAAAGTAAGTCAAAACGGCATCGAAATTGTGACCAATAAAAAAATATATAAAATTCATAATAATGACGAACAAACAATTGGTCTAGAAAAGTTTGAAAATGAAGTAAATAAAAATTTAAGTATAGAAAAACTCTACGATTCTGAAGTTTTATCTGATGGCTCTTCCAAAACACTACTCTATCAAAAAACTTTAAATTAAATATATTCAAAAACTGTTTTTGTTCCGTTTTTCTTATTTTTACATCTAAAATATATTTTTATGAACAAAATAGGCTTTTTCCTTATTTTATTAAGTCAAATCACCTTTGCACAAACTTTTACCAAAAAAGATACTTTAAAAGGTTCTGATACGGCGTTTAGAAATTTTTGGGACGTCAAAAAATATGAACTCACTGTAGAACCTAATATTGAGGATCAATCAGTCAGCGGGAAAAACACCATTTTCTTCGAAATTACCAAAGATGTAGAAAATCCTACGTTTCAATTAGACCTTCAAAAGCCTATGAATTCTAAAAATTTCATGGGAAATTTTAATTATACCCAAGTAAAAACCGAAGACGATTTCATTTTTATAGAAACTCAACAAAGTTTTAAAAAAGGAGAACGATTTTACATGATTTTAGAATATTTCGGGAATCCGAGAATCGCAAAACACGCACCTTGGGATGGTGGTTGGGTTTTCACCAAAGATGAACAAGGGAATCCATGGATTTCTGTAGCGCAAGAAGGTGACGGAACCAGCCTTTGGTTACCTTCAAAAGATATTTGGAATGATGAGCCAGATGAAGGCATAGAAATGAAAATTATTACGCCAAAAGATTTAACAGGAGTTGGAAACGGCAAATTAATCTCTCAAACCGTAGAAAAGGGCAAAAATATCTTCACTTGGGAAGTAAAAAATCCTATAAATCTATACAGCATTGTTCCTACCATTGGGAAATTTGAACATTTTTCTGAAATTTATAATGGCGAAAAAGGTAAACTTGATTGCGATTATTATGTACTTTCTTACAATTTAGATAAAGCCAAAAAACAATTTACGCAAGTAAAACCAATGCTTCAAGCTTTTGAATATTGGTTTGGACCTTATCCTTTCTACGAAGATGGTTATAAATTGGTAGAAACACCTTATTTAGGAATGGAACATCAGTCTAATGTAGCTTACGGAAATCATTATTTAAATGGTTATCTTGGTAGAGATTTATCTGGAACTGGAGTTGGATTAAATTGGGATTTCATCATTATTCATGAATCTGGTCACGAATGGTTTGCGAACAACATCACCGCAAAAGATCAAGCTGACATGTGGATTCATGAAGGTTTTACTTGTTACTCAGAAACGCTTTTTACTCAAAATTATTTGAACAAAGAAAAAGCAGAATTGTACATTAAAGGAATCAGACAAAATATTGAAAACGACAAGCCAATTATTGGAAAATACGGTGTAAGAAACGAAGGAAGTGGTGACATGTATTACAAAGGTGCAAACATGCTTCACACGATTAGAACTGTAATAAACGACGATGAAAAATTCAGACAAATTTTAAGAGGAATTGGTAAAGATTTTTATCATCAAACGGTAACTACTCAGCAAATTGAAAATTATATTTCTGAAAAATCTGGAATAAATTTCTCCACTGTTTTTGACCAATATTTAAGAACTACTCAAATTCCAATTTTAGAATTTTCTCAAAACGGAAAAACGTTAAAATACAGATGGACGAATACTGTAGAAGGTTTCAACTTGCCTATCAGAATAGAAAACACAACTCTAACTCCAACTAAAAATTGGCAAACCATTAAACTGAAAGACAAAAAAGACGTAAAGTTTAATGATAATTACTATGTAAATTTTGTGAAGATTTAAAATAATATTCAGAAATTTAAGTTATAATATTTAAAACTATAAACATGAAATATTCAATTCTTATTGCTTTGTCAATGATTTCTGTTTCTACATTTGCTCAAGAGTCACCATTAACATTCAATAGAAATACAGAATTTAATTCTGGGTACAACAATTTTAACAACAAAAAAGAAACACTTTTAGAGAAACAAATTTTTGATATCGGAAAAATCAAGAATTTGAATTTTCAAAAAATTATTTTAAAAGACTCCAAAGACAATTCAAGTCTTTCGGTTTTAGGTATTATGACTTTTTTTGAAACTTTTGATTCTATTTCTAAAAGAACCATCACTTTTGATAAACAAGAAATGAATCTTTTGATCAATAATCTTCAAAATTTAGAACAAAAAACAGCAAGTAAACCCAATACAGAAACCAAATATAAATATTTGACTAAAAATTATTTAGAAGTTGGGAGCTCATTTAATGATGAGTTAAATTCTTGGATTTATTACTTCAAACTACCTAATTCATCTTCTCAAAATCCAATATTACTAGATAAAACTGAATTTAAAGAACTTTTAAATATTTTGAAAAAAGTAGAAAAAGATTTCTAAAACCTTCGGCTCCTAACGGAGCCGAACTTATTTTCTTTTTTCAAATTTTCTACAAACCTTCAATTCCTACGGAATTATAAATTAGTACAATAAACTCGGAACGCGAAACCCGAAACTTGAAACTTGAAACAAAAATTCTATGATTTCAGCACAATTCTAAATGTAGTTCCCTTTCCTACTTCGGATTCTGCGATTTTGATGTCGCCATTATGATATTCATTGATGACACGTTTTGCCAAAGACAAACCAAGACCCCAACCTCTTTTTTTAGTAGAATAACCCGGTTTAAAAGCACTTCGAATTTGAGTATTGGTCATTCCAGAGCCAGAATCTTTTACGTCTATCAACACGTAATTATTTTTAGAATAAAGTGAAATTTCCAGTTTCCCCTCTCCTTTCATTGCATCTACCGCATTTTTCACAAGGTTTTCGATTACCCAACTCATCAAAATTCTATTGTGAGGAATCAAAATTTCTCTTGAAGGAACTTTGAGTTCAAAATTTACTTTTCTGGAAATTCTAGATTTCAGATAATCAAAGTTTTGCTGAACCGTTTCCTTTAAATTCAAATCATTCAGTTCTGGAACCGAACCAATTTTCGAAAAACGCTCAGAAATGGTTTTTAAACGATTGATATCTTTGTTGATTTCCAGTAAACCATCGTCATTTCTATTGGCATCAAGTTTCATCACTTCCACCCAACCAATCATAGAAGAAAGCGGAGTTCCGATTTGGTGAGCAGTTTCTTTAGCTAAACCAGCCCACAACATGGATTCATCTGATTTTTTGATGGTGCGCAAAAACCAAAAAGAAAACAAAAGATACAAACCGATGAACAAACCTAATGCATAAGGATAATAACGCAAATAATTGAGTAAATCTGAGTTATCATAAAACACAAATTGGTTATTAAAATTGGGCAACTGAATTTCAAATGGAGGATATTTATCATCCATTTCGGCGATTTTCTGTTTCAGTTTTTCGGGATTGTTTAAGATTTCTTCATCGATATTTTTACTTTCAATCAGATTTCTATTTTTATCGGTGATAATGATGGGAATGTCTTTATTTTCATCGATAACATTGAGTGACAAGTCATTCAATCGAGAGTCTACATTATTGTCTTGAAGATATTTTACAGCCGTAGCAAGCGATTTTATTCTGTCGGTTTCTTTTTTTCTAAGATGATTGATTAAGAAATTAGAAGAAACAGCCAGTCCTGCAACTATTATCGTTAATAGCACAAACACAAACCAGTTGTTTATCTTAGAAATAAAGTTGTTTCTCAAGAATTTATAATTTAAAATCTAATTTTTTAGAATTATTTCAAGTGATTCAAAACTTTATACAGCGCATCACTCAAATCATTGGCCTGATAATTATTCATAATAATTGCAAAAACATATTTTTGACCAGATTTAGAAGTATGATAACCTGCAAAAGCTCTGCAATCTTTTATGCTTCCGCTTTTCATTTTCATGCCGTTTCCTTGCACTGGGAAGCCTTCAAAATATTCAGCAAACCAAAGTTGTTTTTTTGCCCAAATTAGAGCTAAAACTTCAGCTCTGGTAGAAGCATAATTTTGCGGAGACAATCCACTTCCATCTACAAAATTAATCATTCTTTCATCTATTCCACGCTGTTTCCAGAAATTTTTAAGGTATTTCATTCCACTTTCAAAAGATGAATTTCCTGTTTTTTCTTTAGCCATTGTTTTCACAAAAGTTTCCCCGTAGAAATTGATGCTTTTTTTCAAAAACCAAAAGACCATTTTATCTAAAGTAGGCGATAAATATTCTAAAATCACTTTATTTTTAGGAAATGCTAAAGGATTTTGCCCTTCAATCAATCTTTCAGAATTGATGATCATTTTTCCGTTAAAAGCGATGTTTTGTTTCTTTAATTCTGCCACAATTTCTAGCGCCAATTGTTTTGGCGGATTAGGTGTCGCTCCAGAAATCGTCAAATTTTTTGCTGGAAGCGTTCCCGTTACATGCGCCACATCATTATAAGGAGTCGTAAAAATAATGCTTCTGTCTGAAGTTCCTTCCGTTCTTGCATCATTCACAAAATGTACACCTTCTAAATTGATATTGAAATTTTTAAAATCTTTACCAAAAGTATTGATGTCAAATTGGTTTTCTCGCCAATTTACGCCCCAAACTCCAGCTCCGTAATAATTCCCAATGTCATTATAAGGCCATCCTCCAGGAATTTTTTGAAAATCAAAGTACATGTCATCTATCACCAAATCTCCAGGAATTTCTTTGATATTTCTAGACTTGAGTGTTTCTATGATTTTTGAAATAAAATGTTCTGGTTTATAACCATCATATCGCCAACTTCCCAAAGTAGGATCTCCATTAGAAAAAATATACAGATTTTTATCGAATGCTATTTGAGTTTTGTATTGATAATTCTTTCCTAAAGTCTCTAAAGCAGCAGCAGCTGTAAAGATTTTCATGGTAGAAGCGGTAGACAATCCTTTGTTTCCTTGATATTCATAAACAAAGTTTCCGCTTTCATCTGCTACATAAAAAGAAAGATTCCCAGAATACATAGGAGAAGACGCCAAAAGTGACTGAACTGCTTTATCTAAATTCTGTGTAACCGACTGTGAATAAAATATTTGCAAGCAAAAAACCGTTATAAAGGCAAAAAATTTCTTCATAAAGAATAATTGTTTTTTCAAATATAAAGAAAATAAAATGGATTACTTCTTTCTAAATAATTAAAAAAACAAATAAATAGATGATTTATTAGCAATGTCAATTTATTAAACAATTATTTAATTAATAAAATAATTAATGATTTTTATCAATTTTATATTAAATTTTTATTTTTTAACATTTTATTATCATTTATTTAGTATATATTTGCATCATAATTAACCGACTAAAATTTTTAAAATTATGTCATACACAATTGTAGGGCTCTTCGGAAGCCAAGATCAAGCAAAAGCAGTTTCTGAAAGTTTAGAAAAAAAAGGTTTCAAAGACTCTGATTACATTGTTTACATTAACCAAAGTAAACCAGTAGAAAAATCATTTTGGAGCAAACTTTTCACTAATGACATAGACCAAGAAGCTACTGCTGTAGATTCTTTGATTACTAGTGTGGCGATTAATAATGATACTGAATTACAATTGGCAAAAGACGCTTTCAGAGAAAACAAAGTGGTCAATACTTATGAATTACCAGAAGTAGATTTTGCAGAAGCAGTAGATTTAGATTACATTAAAAAAGTAGTTGCCCTAAAAGCAAAAGCGCTTATTTACGCAATGCCAGAAATTAAAACTTCTAGCTCAGAGATGAGCACTGGAATAAATTCTGAAGTAAGTTCAAACACATAATTCTTCATATCAAATTAATTTTTTCATACGAAGCCCGAAATTTATTTTCGGGTTTTCTTTTTAGGAATTACAGTAAAGCTTTTATTTTAAAGCTTTTTTTTTGTATTTTCGTGATAATTAAAGAGGTTCAAAGATGGTTTATGATTTAGAAAAAGAAAATAAAGAAATTCAGTATCGCTATAAAGATTTAATCTCTAATACATACAGAACTCTTGATGAAGAACAGAATAAACTCATCAGGAAAGCATTTGATATTGCCTTAGACGCTCACAAAGACCAAAGAAGAAAAACGGGCGAACCTTACATCTACCACCCTATCGAAGTGGCAAAAATCGTTGCCAATGAAATAGGTTTAGGAGCCACTTCTATTGCTTGTGCATTGCTTCATGACGTCATTGAAGATTCTGAATATACTTATGAAGACATCAAGAAAATTTTTGGTCAAAAAATAGCAGATATTGTTAACGGATTGACTAAAATTTCGGTGATGAACCATCAAAACATCTCGGTTCAGTCTGAAAATTACAGAAAATTACTTCTTACGCTTTCTGAAGATTTCCGCGTGATTCTCATCAAAATCGCAGACAGACTGCACAATATGAGAACGCTTGAAAGCATGAGAGATGATAAACAAAAGAAAATCGCCTCAGAAACGGTTTACATTTACGCTCCTCTTGCTCATAGATTAGGACTTTATAACATAAAATCAGAACTTGAAGATTTATCTTTAAAATACAACAATCCAGATGTTTATTACGACATTGCTAATAAATTAGAACTTGCCAAAGATACTCGTGAGAAATATGTAGAAGAGTTCAAAAAAGAAGTTTCGGAGCAACTTAAAGAAGAGCATCTTAATTTTACCATCAAAGGCAGAGCTAAAGCCATCAATTCTATTTATAGAAAAATGCTGAAGCAAAACGTGCCTTTTGAAGAGGTTTTTGACAATTACGCGATTAGAATTATTTATAAATCAGACGCTAAAAACGAAAAATTCATCGCTTGGAAAATCTATTCCATCGTTACCGATTTATACCACAGTAATCCACAAAGAATGCGCGACTGGATTACCAATCCTCGTTCCACAGGTTACGAAAGTTTACACTTAACGGTTCTGGGTCCTGATAAAAAATGGATTGAAGTTCAAATTCGTTCTGAAAGAATGGACGAAATCGCCGAAAAAGGTGTTGCAGCGCATTATAAATACAAAGAAGGCTTCAAACAAAGCAGTGACGATAAGAATTTTGAACAATGGGTTTCTCAGATTAGAGAAGTCATCGAACAACAGCAAAACCTTTCTACCACTGAACTTTTGGATAATATTAAACTTAATCTTTATTCCAAAGAAGTTTTTGTTTTCACTCCAAAAGGAGAAATTAAAATTTTACCAGTTGGTTCTACCGCTTTAGATTTTGCGTTTTCAGTTCACACCGATTTGGGAATGAAATGTTTAGGCGCAAAAATCAATGGAAAACTGGTTCCTATTTCTTACGTTTTGCAAAACGGCGACCAAATAGACATTCTTTCTTCTCAAAATCAAAAACCAAAGCAAGATTGGCTAGATATCGTCATCACTTCTAAAGCAAAATCTAGAATTAAAGCCGCGCTTAACTCCGAAAAGAACGGTCAAGTTGCAGAAGGAAAAGAAATTTTCCAAAGAAAATTAAGACACGCAAAACTTACCTTTTCCGAGGAAGAAGTGAATAATATTCAGAAATTTTTCAATCATAAAACCTCTCAAGATTTATTTCTAAAATTCTACGATGGCACTTATGATACCACAGATTTAAAAAAATATGCAGATTCTAAAAGTGCGCTAAAAAACTTCTTCCAGAGATTTAGAAAATCACCAAACATAAACACGGCTTACGAGGAAAGTCCAACTACAGATTTAGACTTAATCGTTTTTGGTAAAGATGAAGAAAAACTGAATTACAGCTTTGCCAAATGTTGTACCGTAATTCCAGGTGATAAAATTTTTGGATTTATCACGATTTCAGACGGAATTAAAGTTCATAATGACAATTGTCCGAACGCAATTAACCTTAGAGCCAATTACGATTATAGAGTTATGCCTGCAAAATGGGTAAATGAACAGCGTTACAGCAGCAGAGTAAGAATAGAAATCGAAGGCATTGACAGAAAAGGATTGGTAAACGACATTACTGAAGTAATTAGTAATGCCATGAACATTGACATGAAAAGTATTTCTATCGAAAGTAATGACGGTATTTTCTTAGGAACCATCACACTAGAAGTTAAAAACAAAAGCCAACTAGAAGAAACATTAAAACAACTCAGAAATGTACTGAGTGTAACCCAAGTAAAAAGACTGTAAATATGCTGATTACCAATTATTTTAGAAAGTTTTTCCAAATAGCACAATCTTCAGGAAATTTATTGATTATCTGTGTCATCCTCTCATTAATGATTGCCAATTCTAGTTTAGGAGATGATTTTCAAAATCTATTAGATTATCCAATTGGGCCTTATTCTACAAGTCTTTGGATCAATGATGGTTTAATGGCCATTTTCTTCTTATTGGTAGGTTTAGAAATTAAACGTGAACTCATAGAAGGAGAACTTTCTAGCCTCAAAAACGCTTCTCTTCCTATTTTTGCAGCGATTGGCGGAATGCTGGTTCCTGCATTAATTTTCGTATTTTTTAATTACGGAACAGAATACCAAAATGGATGGGGAATTCCTATGGCAACAGATATTGCGTTTTCTCTCGCCATTATTTCAATGCTGGGGAAAAGAGTTCCAGCTTCTGTTAAAATTTTCCTTACTGCTCTAGCAATTGTTGATGATTTAGGAGCAATTGTTGTGATTGCGATTTTTTATACAGAGAAATTAGAATTCACTTATTTAGCTTTGAGTGGCGCAGTTTTACTCCTTTTAATTCTTTTAAATTATTTCAAAGTTAAAAAACATATTTTCTACATCATTCCAGGATTATTTTTATGGCATTTTATGCATCACAGTGGCATTCATGCTACTATTGCAGGGGTTTTATTGGCATTTACCATTCCTACAAACGAAAGCACTACAGAAATCTCGCCTTTAGAAAAATTAGAAGAAAAATTACACTTACCTGTTAATTATTTCATCATGCCCATTTTCGCATTAGCAAATACTAATATTCAGTTTAAAAGTGGAATGATAGAGGGATTATTTAGCAATTTCGGCTACGGAATTATTCTAGGTTTAGTTCTAGGAAAAGTAATTGGAATTAATCTTTTTTCCTTCATTGCCATCAAATTAAAGCTAAGTGATTTACCTAAAAAAAGCAATTGGTCTCAAATGATTGGTGCCGGTTTATTGGCAGGAATTGGTTTTACCATGTCTATTTTCATCGCGTTGCTTTCTTACAAAGGACACACCGAAATACAAGACGAAGCTAAATTTGCGATTCTGGTAGCTTCTGCAATTTCTGGATTTTCTGGTTATTTTTTACTGAAACTTTTAGCTAAAAAGAAAATAAGCGTTTCTGATTATAAAGAAAATATTTAAGCATGAAAAAAGGGTTTCTAAAATTTAGAAACCCTTTTTTATTTTAAGGTTTACCTCTTTCGTATTGTGGAGGGAAGAAACTTACTTCATTATTTTCCCAAGAACTTTTTGCTACAAAATATGGATTTCTCAGAAGTTCTCTTGCTAACAAAATTACATCTGCTTCATCTTTTTGCAAAATTTCTTCGGCTTGAGTTACATTCGTAATCAAGCCTACTGCACCAGTTTTCACTTCTGCTTCTTGTTTGATTTGATGAGAAAAAGGCACTTGATAACCAGAAAAAACATTGATTTTAGCACCAGAAATATTTCCACCGCTAGAAACATCAATTAAATCTACACCTTTTTCTTTCAAAATTTTAGAAAGCGCTACAGAATCTTCTACATTCCAACCGTTTTCAGCGTATTCTGTTGCAGAAATCCTCACAAACAATGGAACATTCTCGTTAAGAACTTTATTTACAGCCTCTACGATTTCTAGTAAAATTCTCGCTCTATTTTCTAAACTTCCACCGTATTCATCTGTTCTCACATTGCTTAAAGGAGATAAAAACTGAGAAATTAAATAACCATGTGCAGCATGAATTTCAATCACATCAAAACCTGCTTTCACACTTCTTATTGCAGCTTCTTTAAAAGCGTTTACCAATTCTGAAATTTCAGATTTTGTTAAAGCATGAGGTGTTCTTTCACCTTCTAGATAAGGGATTTCTGAAGGCGCAACCGTAATCCATCCGTTTTCTTCCAAAGAAGTTTGTTTGCCATTCCAAGTAGAAGCTTTTCTACCAGCATGACCTAATTGAATCCCAATTTTGGTTTCTGTATTTTGATGGATGAATTCTACTATTTTTTTCCATGCTTCAGCTTGTTCATCATTCCAAATTCCGGCACATTTATCCGTAATTCTACCTTCTGGAACTACACCAGTAGCTTCTGCAATGATTAATCCTACTCCACCAAAAGCGCGAGTGGCATAATGCACCAAATGAAAATCATTTACTACGCCATTTTCTGCAGAATACATACACATAGGCGCCATGACTATTCTGTTTTTTATTTCTAAATTTCTAAACTTAATTGGGGTAAAAAGTTTCATATTTATAAAATTAATTTGAGCCCAAATTTATCATTTTTACGCAGAAAATCACGATTAATTCTTTGGTTTCACAAAATTTTTGTAATTTTACTCTCCGATTTTTTTAAAATGGAAAAAGAATTAAGAATTAAATTTTCTCAAATAGAAAGAAATGAACTTTCAGATATAGAGAAAACCCTTCATGAAGCAGCTATCAATGCTAGAAAAAACGCTTATGCTCCCTATTCTCATTTCAATGTAGGTTGCGCTGTTCTTCTAGAAAACGGAGAAATTGTTACAGGTAACAACCAAGAAAACGCAGCTTATCCTTCTGGTTTATGTGCAGAAAGAGTCACAGTTTTTAATATTGGCGCCAATTATCCGAACGTAAAAATTAAAAAACTATACGTTATTGGTGGACCATCTAGAGAAGAGACTTTTACTACCGCTACTCCACCTTGTGGTGCATGCAGACAGAGCTTACTAGAATATGAGACGAAGCAAAATGAGCCGATAGAAATTTATTTTTCTGGAATTGATGGAGCGGTTTATAAATGTGATTCGATTAAAGATTTACTTCCGTTCTCGTTTGATGCTTCTTTTTTATAAAATCTAAATAGAAAACCTTAGGGTTTTCTATTTTTTTTGAAATATATAGACCAAAAATTTTCACAATTTCTGGTTTAAATGTACATTTGCAATGCTTTTGGTTTCCGATGTTTGTCGGAATTAAAATGGGAATTCGGTGAAAATCCGAAACTGTCCCCGCAACTGTAAATCGTGCTTCGGTGAAAATCGAAGGAATTTTTTGCAAAAAAGCCATTATCTTATTTGAAAAGATGAGAAGGTGCAAAAAATGCGAAAGTCAGGAGACCTGCCAAAAACATTCATAATCAATACTTTCGGAGGAAAAGTAGAGAAATCCTGTAAAAAATGCAGTTCTTCTGTGGTTTTTCTTTATTTCTTTTCCAAAAGTTATTGATAACAGTCATTAACTTTAAAATTTAACAATGAAGAAAAACTTAATCTTCGCAGGAATGCTCTTTGTGACGGGAATTTCACAATTGTCAGCTCAAGAAAAAGAAGAAAAACTAATTCCAGAAGTTACCATCGCAGCAAAAGCTAAACAACAACTTCACAAAACAGGTAAAAATGTACAACTCCTTACTTCTAAAGATTTAGAAAAATTCAAAGGACAAAACGCTGCAGAAATCCTTAACCAAGTCTCTGGTTATCAAATTACTGGAAACTTCAACAATGGTCCAGAACCGAAATCTCTAAAAATTAGAGGAGGAAAACTAGCCAACGTATTAATTCTAGTAGATGGAATTCCGTTAAAAGACGTTACCGGAAATGATTACAATGCTACAGACCTTAGACTTTTTGCATCAGAAAATATAGAATCTATAGAAATTCTGAATGGAGCATCTTCGGTTTTATATGGTTCTAATGCTACTGTTTCTGTGATTAATATTAAAACTAAAAAATCTTCTCAACAAGCTTCAGAAGGAAGAATTGGCGCAAGAATTGGAAGTTTCGGAACTTTCGGACAAAATTTGAGCGCTCAAGGAAAAATCAATCAATGGAATTATCAATTTTCTGGCTCAAATGAAAAATCAGACGGAATTTCGGCAGCTCTTGGAGAAAATTTCGATAAAGATGGCTTTGAAAAGCAAAATGCAAATGCTACTGTAGGTTACAGCACTCAAAATTTCAATGTAAATGTAAACGCTGGTTATCAACATCATTATTATGATTTTGATAATGGTGCTTTTGAAGATGGAAAATACAAAGGCAATGACACCCAAAAATTCAGCGGACTCAATGCTCAATATTCATACGACAAAGGAAATATCACGTTTAATTCTAGAATTTCAGCGAATGAAAGAATCGTGAGAAATCTCAACAACAATACCTATCAAGATCAATACAGCTATCAAGGTCAAAATATTTTTGCCGAATTGTACAATCAGACTCAATTTTCGGAACATATCAATTTAGTGGCGGGAATTCAGTATGAAACTCAGAATTTAGGTTCTAAATCTTTACCTTGGGGCGGAACTTCTATGCAAAATGTATTGACTCTAGGCGAAACCGAAATCAGTAATTTTGATGTTTTTGCCAATGCAAATTTAGCCTATCAAATTTTTCATTTGGATTTAGGAGCACGATTGAACAATCATTCTAAATATAACAATCACTTTGTTTACAGCATAAATCCATTTATTTTAACAGATTTAGACGATAATTTCCTAAAAATAGGCTATTCTTATGCAACCGCATTTATCGCACCTACTCTATATCAATCTTACGGTTCATTGCCTTATGTTTTGCCAAATTTTGATTTAAAACCAGAAACCAATGCTTCGCATGAATTGGATTTCAGTTTTGGAAAGAAAGACAGAACTTTTGTGGTAAATGCAAGTGTTTTCAGCAGAAAAGAAAAAGATGTTTTCGTGTATAATATTGTAGATTTCAACACTTATGCTGGGAAATTTTTAAACGTAGAAAGTAATAAAGTAAAAGGTGTAGAATTAGGAGTTCAATATCATTTTAATGAAAAAGTAAATGTAGGTGGTAATTTCTCTTTCGCTGAAAAAGACAATCCTGCAACAAGATTACGTTCGCCAAAACAAAGAGCAAATGCTTTTTTAGAAATTTTACCGATTAAAAACAACAGAATCAATATTTCTTATCAATATACATCAAAAAGAAATGATGCGTACTTTGATTCAACCGATTACAGTACAAAAAATGTAGAATTAGAAGCGTTCCATTTGTTTAACCTCAATATCAATCAGAAAATCACCAAATCTTTAGATACTTACTTAAACGTAGGAAACGTATTGAATACCAGTTATACAGATGTCATCGGTTTTACCACAAAACCTAGAAATATAACTTTAGGAGTTGAATATAAATTTTAAGGATTAAATTTTTATTCCACTTGTGTTTCGAGCTTCAGCAATTTATTTGCTGAAGTTTTTTTTATGATTTTTTATCAGAATCTAAGTTGATGGTATGTTCAGAACTTGCTTCGGGTAAATTTTCGATTTCGTGGTGATATTCTTCTAATTCGTGTTTCATTTCATCTGCCAAAATTTTCTCAATTCTGAGTTTTCTGATGGCGATATTCAATTCATTTCCTAAAAGAAGTAAAATCACATTTAAATTCACCCAAACCATTAATAAAATAATCGAGCCAATAGAACCGTACAAAACGTTGTATCTGGCAAATTTACTTACATAAACCGCAAAGAAATACGTAGTAATCACAAATACTATAGTCGTGAAAAATGCACCAGGAAGTGCTTGTCTAAATCTGGCAATCTTGGCTGTTCCTACCCAATAAAACAAAGCCAACAACAAGAAATAAAACAATGGAAAGGAAACAAAACCAATGATTTTCGATAAATTATCTACAAACCAAGAAATATCATATTGTGGCGTAAAAAGTTTGAGAACGACCTCAGAATAATACACTCCGAAAAGCGCTAAAAAGATAATCGCAATAAAACCAATCGTAATGAAAAAAGACAAAATATATTCATAAACATCGGTTCGTTTTTCTTCGGTGTGGTCATTAAATCCATCAATGAGAGAAAAAGTTCCATTAGTCGCAAAAATCAAAGCAAAAATAATCGTGAAATTACTGATGCTCTTCATATTCGGAACGATACTTTTGGTAATGTAATTCGTAACATCTGCATGCATGTGTGCAGGAAAAACATTATGCATTAATACTTCAAAAATATAAAACTGAAGCTTATCATAATGCGGTAAATAAGGTAAAATGGAAAGCAAAAACAATAAAAACGGGAATAAACTCAAAAAGAAACTCCAAGAAATGGCAGAAGCTTTCGCGATTAAACGGTTTTTAAAAACTCCTCTTACATAGATATCAAACATTTCCCAAAGAGAAATGCCTAACATGGGCAAATGTATGCCATCTAAAAAACGATGAATTTTTCTAAGGAAAGTAGGAAGTTTCAAAATCGTTATTTTATATTTGTACAAAGATAAGGAATGAAAATTAATTTACTCTGCATAGGCAAAACTGACGATAAAGAAATTAAAAATCTCATCACTTACTATCTTACAAGGCTTCCCAGACATTGGAATTTCGAAATTACAGAAATTCCTGATGTTAAAAATGCTAGAAATCTCACGCCTGATTTGCTTAAAAAAGAAGAAGCAAAATTGTTTCTCAATCAAATAGAAAACACCGATTTAGTGGTACTTTTGGACGAAAAAGGAAAACAATTTACCAGCAGAGAATTTGCTCAAAAATTAGATTCTTATCAAAATAATTCTATCAAAAAAATCTGTTTTTTAGTTGGTGGAGCTTATGGTTTTTCAGAAGAAATGTATCAAAGAGCAAATGAAAAAATCTCCATTTCTAAAATGACTTTCACGCATCAAATGATTCGATTATTTTTTGTAGAACAGATTTACCGAGCAGACCAAATCCTACAAGGAAAACCGTATCATAATGATTAAAGTTATGAGTTATGAGTCTTGAGTAAAAATTTCTGATTTTTTGATGACTTTTTTTGCTAAAATTCCAAAGAATAAAGCCAGAAGAATTCCCATGATTGCACCTATGATAATATCTCCAGGAAAATGCATTCCGAGATATACTCTACTGTATGCAACGATAGCTGCCCAAACAAATAGAAAGTAAGGCAATTGCTTTATTTTTTTGCCTAAAAGTATGGTAAGATAAGTCGCAACAAAAAAAGAATTAGACGAGTGCGCAGAATAAAACCCGAATTTTCCACCGCATTTTACTTCTCTCAACAGACCTTCTAATGATGGATCATGACAAGGTCTTAATCGCTCAAAACCAAATTTAAAAATATTGGCAATTTGGTCAGAAGCAGTAATTCCTAATGCAACAAAAAGCAATATGTAGAACAATGATTTTTTATTGAAATTTTTATACAAAAAATATAAAAAAATAACATAAAGCGGAATCCAGAACCATTTTTCTGAAACGAAAATCCAGAACGGATCAAAAGTAGAACTTCCTAAATTATTCAGGAAAATCATGGCTTGTTTGTCTTCTAAAATAATTTCTTCCATTATCTTGAAACGGGGCCTTGATATTCGTCGCTTAATTTATTGATTTCTTCTTTAGATTCTTGAATTAATTCATCAGAAGATTTTCCTTCGATTTGTTTTCTTAAATCTAATTCTTGTTTTATTTTTTCGGTAGGATCGTATTCTTGAGCTGCTTTTTTTACTTTTTCTATTTCACGCTTTATTTCCGAGACTGGATTATCTGTTTCCTTCATGATTTCCGATTTTACATCTTCCATCGCATCTTTCATTTTACGCACTCCTTGTCCTAATCCTCTTGCAATTTCAGGGATTTTATTAGGCCCAAATAAAACGACGATTACCAAAGCAATCATCAGCATTTCTCCAAAACTTAGTTCCATTCTGCAAATTTAAATTATTAATTAATAACTATTTACTTTTTCTGTGAAAAACATAATAAACAAAATAAGCACTCACTGCCATTAACACAAATCCTAAGAAAAATGGCGCTCCAGAAAACTGAAATGGAGGTTTTAATTCTAAGGTTAAAAGTTTAATTTTAGCATCTGGATGAGTGAAAAAATAGAAAATCTGAGTCATCAGAAGCGGTCCAATAATAGACGTAATACTGATGACACTTGTTAAAGCACCTTGTAAATCCCCTTGTTCTTTCGGGGAAACTTTAGATGAAATAACGGATTGTAATGCAGGACCAGCAATTCCACCAAGACAATAAATGGCTAGAATAGCGTACATCATCCATTCTTTTTGAGCGAATGCAAAAAGCAACATTCCGGTGCAATAAAACATGATTCCGTATAAAATACTTCTTTCGCTACCCAATTTAGGATGAACTTTTCTAATTAAAAAACCTTGAACAAAAGCGGTAAAAGCTCCCATTACTCCAAGAGAAATCCCTACTGTTTTTTCGTCCCAAGCAAATTTGTACATGGTAAAGTATGCCCAATTGGTTTGTACCGCATGACTCGCCAAATACACCAAAAACCAAGCAACAAAAAGTTTTAAAATTTCAGGATGTGTTCTTACTTTTAATAATGAACCTACTGGATTAGCTCTTTTCCATTCAAAAGGTCTTCTGTGCTCTTTATCTAAACTTTCTGGCAATATAAAATATCCGTAAGCGAAATTCACCAAACATAAAACAGCGGCTGCATAAAATGGCACTCTAGAACCGAATTGTCCTAATAATCCGCCAATTACAGGTCCAATGATAAATCCTAAACCAAAAGCAGCACCTATCATTCCAAAGTTTTTAGAACGATTGCTATCATCTGAAATATCTGCTATATAAGCAGAAGCGGTAGTGATACTTGCTCCCGTAATTCCAGAAAAAATACGACCTACAAAAAGCCAAAAAATAGTTGGCGCCCAAGCTTGAATAAAAAAGTTAATAGAAAATCCTAAAAGTGAAAATAAAATAACCGGTCTTCTACCATACTTGTCACTTAAATTTCCTAAAACTGGCGCAAAAAGGAATTGCATGAAAGCATATAAAAAACTAAGCCAACCACCATATTTAGAAGCTTCGCTTACGTCTCCATTAATCAATTCTTCTATTAATTTAGGCACAACTGGGATTACAATTCCCCAACCTGTAATATCAATGATTAAGGTGATAAATATAAACCAAATCGCAGCTGTTTTATTCGAATTTTTCATACAGAAAGCGAAGATACACCTTTTTCGATTTTCTAGAAATTTTTTAACTTTTATATATCAGTTTATCTCATAAAAAAAGCGCTCTTTCGAGCGCTACTATTTATTTTTCTGTAGTTGTTCTTTCGTGTGGAGCTTCTTCTTTTCCTGTTTTTAGGAAATCATATGCAATTGCCGACGCAATGAATACGGATGAATAAGTTCCGAAGAAAATACCTAAGAATAATGCGAACATAAATCCTTTTAGGTTATCTCCTCCGAAGAAGAAAATAGCCATAATTACTAATAATACAGTAATAGAGGTGTTGAAAGTTCTACCTAATGTACTAGAAATAGAGTCATCAAACAATCCTGCTAGAGTAAGAGATTTTTTTTCTTTCAAGTATTCTCTAATTCTGTCGAATACAATTACGGTATCATTTATCGAATAACCGAGTACTGTAAGAATCGCAGCGATAAAGTCTTGGTTAATCTCCATGTTGAATGGCATGATATTTTTAAAGAATGAGAATACCCCAAGAATGATAATAGCATCGTGAGCTAATGCAACTACCGCACCTAAAGAGAACTGCCATTTGTTAAATCTGAATAAGATATAAATGAAAATTCCTAATAACGATGCTAATACTGCATAAGTACCACCTGTTTTAATATCATCTGCAACTGTAGGTCCAACTTTAGAAGAAGAAACAATTCCTAATTCTGCACCATGAGCATCTTTGAAATCTGCTAATGTAGTATTTGGAGATAAGAAAGGTTTTAAACCTTCAAATAATTTTTTCTCAATATCTTGGTCAGCTTCGATTGATTCATCATCAATTTTATAGTCAGTTGTAATTTTCAACTGGTTTGCATTACCAAAAGTTTTAACATCTACTGCTTGAGATTCGCCATTTAAAACAAATACTTTAGCAAGAGATTCATGAGCTTTAGAAGCTTCTACATCTTTGTCAAATCTTACTACATAACTTCTACCTCCTTTGAAATCTACCCCAGTCTTGAAACCGTAGTTGAAAATGGAGAATAAACTCGCAACAGTAAGAATTGCAGAAACGATGTAAGAATATTTTCTTTTTCCAATGAAATCAATCCAGATATTTCTGAACCAGTTTTTAGTAATAGGAGTCCAAACAGAAAGTCCTTTTCCTTTATTTAATCTATGGAAAATCATTACTCTAGATAACAATACAGAGGTAAAGAAAGTCATGATAAGACCAATACCTGTAGTTACCGCGAAACCTTTAATAGGACCTGTACCGAAGATAAATAATACTAATGCTGTTAGCAATGAAGTAAGGTGACCATCTACAATTGCATTTAATGCATGTTTGAAACCGTCTGTATATGCTTGTTTAATAGATTTACCCGCGAATAATTCTTCCTTAGTTCTTTCGTAGATGATTACGTTTGTGTCTACCGCAATTGCCATGGTTAATACAATACCTGCAATACCAGGAAGAGTAAGCGTAGCATTGATAGAATCCATAATTCCGAAAAGGTAGAATAGGTTAAATATCATTGCTATAATCGCATAAACACCAGCTCCACCGTAGTAGAAAATGATATACGCTACAATAATTAAGAATGCAATAAAGAAAGACCAAAGTCCTGCAGAAATAGATTCTTGACCAAGAGAAGGTCCTACTACATCTGCCTGAACAACTTTAGCTGAAGCTGGTAATTTACCTGCGCTTAATACATCTGTAAGATCTTTAGCTTCTTCTTGAGTAAAACTTCCAGAAATCTGAGATCTTCCAGAAGGAATTGGTTCATTTACATTTGGAGCAGTGTAAACAATGTTATCTAAAGTTACTGCAACTGGTTTTCCTACGTTTTTCTCAGTAAGTGTTTTCCAGTCTCTAGTACCTTCAGTATCCATTTGCATGTCTACTACAATTCTACCAAGATTATCATAGTTAATTCTAGCAGTTTCTACCGCACCATCTACTGGAGCTTTTTGATTGATATTACCTCTGATAGCGTAAAGTACTAAATTATCTGGATCAGCAGCATCTGGTTTATAAGCCCACATGAATTTAGTAAATTTAAGATTTGCTGGTCTTAGTTTTATTGCAATTTCGCTATTCAGAATTTTGTTCATTGCTGAAGTATCAGAAAGCTTGATATTACCTACACCAGCTTGTCTCAATGTATTCAACTGAAGCATGTTGATAAGATTAGTGTTTTTAGCAACACCAAGAGAATCTGCTTTTGCTGGAACAATTTTAGAAAGTGTTTCAAGATAAGGAGCAACTTCGTTTATTTGTTGTACTTCCCAGAACTGCAATTTAGCAGAAGTAGAAAGCATTTTTTTCACTTTGTCTTTATCTTTAATACCTGGCATTTCTACCGCAATTCTACCAGTTCCTGGAACACGCTGTACGTTTGGTTGTACCGCTCCCATTTTATCAATTCTGGTTCTAATTACTTCGAAAGCTGTTCCTACAGAAGCATCAATTTTATTCCTAATAATAGATTTTACTTGATCATCTGTAGTATTGAATTTAATTTGACCACTTAATTTTTGAGTTCCAAAAACTTCTGGGCTAGCCAATTTAAGACCAGCTTTTTTCTCTTGATTAACTAAGTCAAACTGAGTGAAAAAATCTTCAATATAAGGTTTTGTAGACTGTTTCTGAACTTTGTCAGCTCTGTCTAGCGCTTCTATAACGATAGGATTAGTAGAATAATTGGTTAAATCATTTACTAAATCTCTTTGGTTAATTTCTAATAGAACGTTAATACCACCTTTTAAGTCCAAACCAAGCTTCATTTCTTTCTGCTTAGCTTCAGGATAGTTCAGCTGAGTGAATCCTAAATGGATGGTATCTTTAGAAAGACGCGCAATTTCTTTATTATATTTTGCTTCGTCTTCACCAGCAATAGCTTTGGCTTCGTTTTCTATTTTACTTGCATACCAAGTTGGCAACAACTCATTGATACAAATAAGCCCAAGAACAATCGCTACAATCGTAATAAGTCCTTTTCCTTGCATTGTTTATAGTTTACAACATTTAAAATTATAGTCGGCAAATATAATGATTATCAGTTGAAATAAAAATTTTGTTTACATGATTTTAATAAATAATGAAATAAAAAATAATGCTATTAATTTTTTTCAATATTGTTGAAGAACTTTCAATTATTCGTTTTAGTATAAATAATAATTTACAGATTGTAAAATAATAAATTATATATTAAATTATTTAAAATAAATTTTATAAATATCTAGTGAAATTATTAAAAAAAAAGTATTCATTTCTGAATACTTTTGCAATTATATTAAACTTTATTAAAATAAATCTTCATTAATTAATTGAGCTCCATTTGATATAGCTAAATCTTTTAGAATTTCACCATAAGATTCTGCGACTCCTGAATAAACATAAAATTTAATAACTTCAGAATTACCTGTAATAGAATCAGAACTTTTAATATTAAACACATAGTATTTTTTGTTTTCACCATATACATTATAAGATATGCTCTTAATTTTAGACCAATTAATAAGAATAGAATTAGTAGATTTCAAATAGTATTTTTTTATTCCAACATCATCATATAATAATCTCAATTTATTTTCCCCTTCAAAAATATCAATAGATCTGGAGTTTAACCACTCTAGCATATCTTTTTTTTCGTAGCTTAATGACGTAACCATTTCATTACCTTTTAAATTAACAATATGCGAAAAAGCTTTTTTGAAACGATCTCTTATTTCAATTGTCTGGAAATTCATTTTAATATACAAAGGCAAACCTTCATGAATATATGATGAAACAATATACAAAGCCGGAGACTCATTAGTTTCACTGATTCTAAAATCATTAATAGTATCAAAACCAATAGAAGTATAACCACCATTTGAGTTATCAATCCTAATTTTAGTAAATGAAAAAAGAATTGTATTAGTCGAATTTTTTGGAAGATGATAACTTTCTACAGAAATCACATCACTTTTTTTAGTATTTAACCAATCAATAGTCTCTTCTAGAGTTTGCGCATTGATAAAAGTGTAAAACAATACCAATAAAAAGGAAAAAATTAACTTCATACAAATAATTTTATCAAATATAACAAAAAAATTTTAGTTATAAATCTCTAAAATTTTAACGAAAAAAAATTATTTATTGAAAGTTAAACCGTCATCGAAAACAATCTGGTTTCAGGCATTTTTCTCATCATTCTTAAATCAAAAGCCATGGCTACATTTCTGGTGAAAACTCTTCCTTTTTCGGTAATTTTCACAGTATTTCCTGAAATTTCTACCAGACCATCTTCTTGCATTTCTTGTAATTTTTTTAATGCTTCTGGTAATTCTTCAAAAGAATTTTCTGGTGTAAAAGTGGTTTCTAACTGGCACATTAAATTCAAAATATGTCTTCTTAATTTTAAATCTTCTTCATTTAAAATGTGTCCTTTCACCACAGGAATTATTCCCTCTTCTACTCTTTTTTGATATTCTTCTACCGATTTTTCGTTTTGAGCAAAAGCATACCAAGAATCCGAAATCGCAGACATTCCTAAACCGACCATCAATTGAGTATTACTCGAAGTATATCCCATGAAATTTCGGTGAAGTTTTTTATGAATTAAAGATTGGTACAAATCATCTTTTTCGAGTGAAAAATGATCCATTCCTACTTCTATATAACCTAATTCTTCTAACAGTTTTTTGCCATTTTCGTAGAGTTTACGTTTTTCTTCACCACTTGGCAAATCATTTTCGTCAAAACCACGTTGACCAACGCCTTTTATCCACGGAACGTGAGCGTAAGAATAAAATGCCAGTCTGTCTGGTTTTAATTCCAAAGTCTTTCTGATGGTAAATTCCATCGCGTCCCAAGTTTGGTGCGGCAAACCAAAAACCAAATCATGAGAAACACTTTTATATCCAATTTCTCTAGCCCATTCTGTAACGTTTTTCACATTTTCGAAAGGCTGAATTCTATTGATGGCTTTTTGAACTTTTGCATCATAATCTTGCACTCCGAAACTACATCTTCTGAAACCTAAATCATACAAAGTTTGCAAATGTACTTTTGTAGTATTGTTTGGGTGACCTTCAAAAGAAAATTCAGGATTTTCGGCAATTTCTACGGTGCTAAAAATTCCTTCTAGTAAAATTCTCAAATTTTCTGCAGAGAAAAAGGTAGGAGTTCCACCACCGAGATGCAATTCTTTAAGTTTTGGTTTTTCTTCAAAAAGATTTAGATAGAGATTCCATTCTTTCAAAACACTTTCTAAATACGGTGTTTCTACAGAATGTTGCTTAGTTATGCGTTTATGACAAGCACAAAAAGTACACAATTGCTCACAAAAAGGAAGGTGAATGTAAATAGAAATTCCTTCTTGAGCATTGCTCTCGTTGAAAGACTGAATAACAGTTTTTTGCCATTGCTCAGAAGTAAAACCATCATTATCCCAGTAAGGAACGGTAGGATAAGAAGTATATCTAGGTCCCGGAATATTATATTTATTGATAAGTGAGTTCATATTTGAGATACGAGTTTCGAGTTACGAGATTGAGAGTGCAAAAATAAGAAAACTATTTCTGAAAATTATGGTATTTAAATTCTTCTTGCAATCCAAAGTAATAATTATTAATTCCTCTAAAATTACCTAAAATTATAATTATTAAAAAAATTATTGAAAGTATAAGTGATGCTTTAAAGTTTTTAAAAATAAATTTCCTAGAAATAAAAAAAACTATAAATGCCGCAATAAAACTATATAACAAATTTAAAATTCCATTCGTAAAACAAAAATCTTTCATATTTTGTAAAGTTTCACTTTCAGAAACTCCAAACGGAGGTTTTACAATTAATGCAAATCGAACATAGAATATTAGATGCAAATAAATTGCAACTATCAAAAAAACAACAATTAAAGAATACTTAATTAATTTTTTTTCATAAAATTTCTCAAAAATCAATTCATCTTTAGTAATCTCAGTTCTTAAATTCAGCCTTCAAAATTCTATTTTTCCCGGCAAATACGAGACTATTTTCATCTATCCATTCGCAAACGTAAAGATTTTTTTCTTGTGAAATCCTCTTCCAAGTTTTTCCATAATCGCTAGAAAATTCTATATTGTGGTCTCCCACTGCAATGATTTCTTTTCCTTTAGATTTCGGACGAATTTTAACACATGTTTTATAGCCTCCATTTTTTCCAGAAGCTTGAATTTGCCAGGTTTCGCCACCATCAAAAGTAGTTGCAATGTTATTGATATTTTCCGCTTGCTTGGTATAATCACCACCTACTGCAATCCCGAATTTCTCATCATAGAAATCTATAGAGTAAATTCCTGTAGACGATTTCCCGTTGACAAAAGGCGTATTGTAAACATTCCAAAAATAAGGTTTATCCCAATTGAATTTAAAAATTCTAGAAACCGTTCCTCCTGTTGCAATCCAAACGGAATTTCCTTTCATTGCAATATTGGTATTACTCGCTGCAAAATGCGCTTCACCTTCTTGATATTTCGGCATAATTCCGCCTTCGTTTTTATAATTTTTGCTCGAAATAATTCTAAAATGAGGTTTTCCTTCTTTTCTTGGGTCACTTATTGCCAATCCTCTTCCCTTTTCATCAAACATAAAAGCGTCATAAAATGCAGTTTTTATGGTATCGGTAAAAACTTCTTCTGCTGTAAAAGTACTTTTTGTAATTTTGTAAAAAGTAGCAGGACTTTCGATGTTTACGGTGTAAAATAAATCGTCAGTTTGTGCCAAAGTTCGGAATTGAAGATTAGCATCTGATAATTTCATTTGCTTTCTAATCGTTGGTTCTTTCAAATGAATATACCCAAATTTAGAATCTGTAGCAGCGTAATACACTTTGTTTTGCCAAATCTGAATTGCTCTTACACTCATGTTATAATTTTCTGCTAAAGCCGAAAATTCTAAACTTTGAGCCATCATAAAAGCATGAGCCAATAAACAAAAGGCTAATATTATTCTTTTCATTTTTACTTTTTCACAAAAATAAAAAATCCCACCAAAAAGTGGGATTTAATTTGTTAATCTTTATTATCAATATCGATTTCTATTTCTTCTAAAGGTTCTTGTTCCGCTTTGAAAGTTTCACCGAAACCACCATTTTGAAGTTTAGAATTTTTTCTACTGTATAAGAAGTAAATCACAAAACCAAACAACAACCAAATTGCAGAATATGTTTGTGCTTCTATACTTAAATTAATAATCAAATAAATATTAATTAAAATTCCTAAAGTTGCAATTACTGGCAATGCAGGAACTCTAAAATTTCTTTGAAGATTAGGTTGTTTTACTCTCAAAACCCAAACTGCAACACAAACCATCGTAAACGCGAAAAGCGTCCCGAAACTTGTCATGTGTGCTAAATCGTTAATAGGTGTAAAAGCTGCAACTACAGAAATAACTCCACCAAGAATCATTAAATTTTTACTTGGAACACCTGTTTCTGCATTTACTTTAGAGAACGTTTTAGGAATTAAACCGTCTTTAGACATTCCTAAGAAAATTCTAGATTGTCCCATAATCATTACCATCAATACAGAAATAAGACCTACTGTAGCAGCAATCGTGATGATATATCCTGCCCAAGCTTGACCAGCAATATCAAACGCATAAGCTACTGGAGCTTTAATTGCATCTGGATATTTCCCTAGTGGATTGAAATCTGAATAATGCATCATTCCTGTTAAAACCAATGAAACTAAAATATACAATAAAGTACAAATTAATAACGAAGCAATAATAGCAAATGGTACATCTTTTTTAGGATTAATCGCTTCACCGGCTTGTGTAGAAACTGCATCAAAACCTACATAAGCAAAGAAAATGGCAGAAGCACCTGCAATAATTCCGGCATAACCATATGCACTATGCGAAACTCCGTTTTCAGTAATCACCGTTGGTTCTGGAATAAAAGGTGTCCAGTTAGCTGGGTCAATGAAAAATGCTCCTGCTACAATTACGAAAATAATCGCAGCTACTTTAAGCATTACAATAAAATTATTTGCTTTAGCAGCACCTTTAGTTCCTCTCAATAGGATAGAAATTACTATTAAAACGATGAAAAACGCTGGTAAATTCATAGAAAAACCTGAGTTTCCTGCTGCTAAATATGTTTGAGGATCGGTAGTTAACCAAGCTGGAAGATGCAAGCCAAACATTTTGAGTAATTTCCCAAAATATCCTGACCAAGAAACCGCTACCGTCATAGAACCCATTGCGTATTCTAGTATCAATCCCCATCCAATAATCCACGCGAAAATCTCTCCTACTGTCCCATAAGCATACGCATAAGCAGAACCTTCTACAGGTAGAATTGATGCAAATTCTGCGTAACAAAGCGCTGCAAATACACAAGCAATCCCCGCAATTACGAAAGAAAGTGCAAGAGCTGGACCTGCATTATAATAAGCACCAGTTCCTGTCAATACAAAAATACCACCACCAATAATGGCTCCAATTCCTATGGCTGTTAAACTCCATTTTCCGAGAACTCTCTTCAGCTGACTCTTTTTGATGTCTGCCTCATAAGCTTCCATCGGCTTTTTAATCCAAATATTCGACATATTAAATCAATTTTTTACATTTTAGAATTCACGAAAATATAAATTTTTTAGAAGTATTAAGAACTTTTATTCAATTTTTTAACAGAGATGGTAGATTTCCCTAAACAATAGCATTGAAAGATTATCATTTTTTTATTTGTTTTTTTGCGAATCTTTAAATTTTTAATTCCTCGCTTATTTTCTAAACGAAATCTTTATCTTTGAAACAATGAATTTGTACGAACTTTTTTTCAAGCCTTACGAAACCTACACCAATTTTCAGATTTTTCTGGAAGCAACCGCAGCTATTTTCGGGTTGCTGAGTGTTTATTTTTCTATCAAAAAAAATATCTGGGTTTATCCAACAGGTATTATTTCTACTGCGCTTTATGTGTATATCCTCTTTAATTTTGGACTTTTAGGAGATGCTATGATTAATGTGTATTATACGATTATGAGCATTTATGGCTGGATTCTTTGGTCAGCGAGTTCAGAAGATAATATCCACGTAGAAGTTTCGTGGGCAAACTTTAAACAATGGATTTTTGCCACAGTTTTATTTGTCTTCAGTTTAGGATTAGTTACCCTTATTTATTATTACAAACCTGCAATTGACAATCATTTTTCTACCGAAAATGTAAATTTAGGTTTACATCATCTCGATTGGGCAAATTGGTTAGATGTATTCACCACTTCTATATTTTTAGTAGGAATGTGGTTTATGGCAAAGAGAAAAATAGAAAATTGGATTTTTTGGATCATCGGTGATTTTATTTGCATTCCGATGATGCTCTACAAAGGATTAGGAATTACTTCGATGCAATATTTGGTTTTTACGGCAATGGCTTATTTAGGATATTTAGAATGGAAAAAATCAATCAAAAAAATGTAAAAATTCTAATATTCTAAGATATATTTGCAAACTTATTCATTATTTCAATTTTAAAAATTAATGACAACACTAGATTTTTATAAATATCAAGGAACAGGAAACGATTTTGTAATGATAGACAATCGTGACTTGAGTTTCCCAAAAGATACAGAAATCATCAAAAAACTCTGCGACAGACATTTCGGAATTGGTGGTGATGGACTTATTTTACTAGAAAATGCAGCAGAAGGAGATTTTAAAACAGATTTCAAAATGGTGTATTACAATTCAGACGGAAATGAATCTACCATGTGTGGAAATGGTGGAAGATGCATTGTATCGTTTGCCCATTTTTTAGACATTTTCGAAGATAAATGTACTTTTATGGCTATCGATGGTTTACATGAAGCTGAAATGAATTTCGGAACGGTTAAACTGAAAATGATAGATGTAGAAAACATTAAAAACATTAAAAACATTGATGAAAATTTTGAACTCAATACGGGTTCTCCTCATTTTGTGAAATATGTAGAAAATCTAGAAAATTTCGATGTTTACAACAATGGTTATTCCATCAGAAATTCTGAAAGATACGCTCAAGAAGGCATCAATGTAAATTTTGTGGAAAAAACGGATGAAAATAAAATCTTCGTGAGAACTTATGAACGTGGTGTAGAAGACGAAACCTACAGTTGTGGAACGGGTGTAACTGCGTGTTCACTGGTTTACATGCTTCAAAATCATGTAGAAAAAGTAGACGTAAAAGTTCTGGGCGGAAATCTAAAAGTATATGCAGAACAAAGTGAAAACGGATTCAAAAACGTTTGGCTAGAAGGTCCCGCAAAACAAGTTTTCAAAGGAAAAATCAATTTATAATACAATCGGCTGTCAGCATTCTGCAATCAGCTAACTAAAAATAAATGCCAAAAGCTGAAAGCTGAAGGCAGAAAGCAATAATTATTTATGAAAAAAGGATGTTCTATCATCGCCGTTATTGGGCTAATCGTTTTTTTGATTGGCGGATACTTTGTATTTAATTTTTTGAAAAAATATAAACTCGGGAACGTAGCAAAAGAAGGATATATTCTTGTTCCGACAGGTGCAAATTTCGAACAAGTGCTTGATTCTATTTCTCCTTATCTTAAAAATAAAGAAAGTTTCAAAGAAGTAGCGCTCAAGAAAAATCTTGACCAAAAAATCAAGCCTGGTCGTTATAAAATTGAATCAGGAACAGACAACACAGACTTGGTAAACATGATTAAGGCTGGAAACCAAACAGAAAGCAGTTTCAGAATTGGAGATTTCAATGATGTTTATCAAATGATAGGAAGAGTTACTAGAAAAACAGAAGCAGATTCTTTAACTTTTGTAAAAGAATTCAATAAAATTGCAGTTTCTAAAGGTTATAATAACGCCGAAGACTTAAAAAAATATTTCTTTGCAGATACTTATCAATTCTTTTGGACGGTAAAACCTGCGGAATTTTTTGAAAAATTCGAAAATCAATATCAAGAATTTTGGAACGAAGAAAGACTTGCCAAAGAGAGAAAACTCAACCTTTCTAGAGAAGAAATTTATGCACTAGCTTCTATTGTTTACAAAGAATCTGGCGGAAAAACAGACGAGCAAAAAACCATCGCAGGATTATACCTTAATCGTGTAAGAAAAGGAATGAAACTACAATCTGACCCGACTGTAATTTATGCGATTAATAAGGAAAACAACTTTACTCAAGATATTAAAAGAGTGCTTTACAAGCATCTTTCCTTCCCTTCTCCTTACAATACTTATGCAGTAAAAGGAATTCCACCGGGACCAATTTGCGTGGTCGATAAAAGTTCTGTAGATGCCGTTCTAAACGCAGAAAATAACAATTATATTTACATGTGTGCAGACCCAAAAAGAATGGGTTATCATAAATTTACAGACAATGATATAGAACATGCTGCTAATGCAAAAGCTTATCAAGATTGGCTCAATTCAAAGAACATCACCCAATAAATTAACAAAAATTTAACTTTTTTAAGTTTAACATAATTAAGATTTCTGCGTCTAATTCACAGAAATCTTTTTATTTATTAAAAATTTAAAAAAATAATCTGGAGCGAAAACTTTAGCTTCACAACACAAAAATTAATGAAGATGATTCAAACAGAAATTCTAAATTTAATTACCAAAAAAACACTAGGTCTAACTCTCGTTCTTTCTGCTGCTGCAATGGCTTTTGCGCAAGAAAAACAACAAATTTCAGGTAAAATTGTAGATGCACAAAACAATGCTGTTGCTTATGCTTCTATCTCTTTTAGCAATAAAACCGTAAAAGAAAATGCTGCGCTTTTTAGCGATGCTACTTTAACCGATGAAAAAGGAAACTTTACCATCAACCTTATTCCTGGAAACTACGAAATCACCATTGATGCAGTAGATTTCAAAAAATTAGTGGTTACCAAAAGTATCGGGCAAAATCCTAATTTAGGAAACATCAAAATAGAATCTGAGCAACAAGTTACCAGCGCTAAAACCAAAGATATAGAAGGAGTTACCCTTACTTCTACTGCAAAACCATACAAAATAGAGCTTGACAAAAGAACGTATGATGTAAACCAAGATATTATCAGCAAAGGTGGAAACCTTCAAGATGTTTTACAAAATGTACCTTCAATTTCTGTAGATACAGATGGAACAGTTTCGATGAGAGGAAGCTCTAATGTAAGATTTTTGATTAATGGAAAACCTTCTGCTTTACTTGGTATAGATGATGGTGCAAATGCATTACAATCTATTCCCGCAGATCAAATAGAAAGAATTGAGGTAATTACCAATCCTTCTTCTAAATTTGAAGCAAGTGGAACAGCTGGAATTTTAAATATTATCTTAAAAAAGAATAAAAAAATTGGTCTTAACGGAAGCGTTACAGGAACTTTAGGATATCTACCACAAACCAATCTCAATACTAATCTCAGCATTAGAAAAGGAAATCTAACTTGGTTTCTAAATGGTGGTGGTGGTTATAGAGAATCTAAAAACACTAATACAAACAAGGCTAATTATTTCAATGCAGTAGATCCTAAAGACAGAACTTCTTTTGACTTAGAATCTGTTACTAAGAATAAAAATAAAAACTATAATGCATCTACAGGATTCATTTATGATATAAATGAGAAGACTTCTGTAAACATGTCGGGAACAGTTAGAAAATTTAACAGTGAAAATGCTGGAGATATTAACTACGATTATTATTTCTTAGATGGAACTCAATCTTTTACTAAAAGAGAGAATAGAGGAAATAATGACAATCTTGCATTACAAGGAGACTTCGGATTGGATCATAAATTTGATAACAACGGACAAAACATTTCATTATCATTAAGTCTACAAAAAAATAAGTCAGAAAATGACACTCACGTAGACGAAAAAGACAATAACATTTTAGTCTTAGAAGATAAAATTAACCAAAATACTACTAACAAAAACGTCATTGGTAAAGTAGATTATGAACTTCCGATTGGTGATAAATCTAAATTAGAAGCTGGTTATAGATTAGATATTAACTCTAATAATTACTCTAATGATGTTCAAGAAAGATTATCTGCAAATTCTAATTTTGCTTACCTACCTAAATATACTTATGATGCAGATTATAAAGAAACTTTTAATGCTGCATACATACAGCTTAAAAGCAAAATTGGAAATCTAGGATATCAATTAGGTCTTAGAAATGAATATTCTAATATCGATATTAAATATCAAAATCTTATTCCTACAGATAACATTGATAAAAACAAGAGTTATAATAATTTATTCCCAAGTGTTTTCTTAAGTTATGAAATCACCAAGAGCAACCAAATTCTTGTTAACTACTCTAAAAGAATAGATAGACCTCGTTCTTTCTTTATGATTCCTAATCCAAGTTATTCTGACAATCAAAACATATTTTTAGGAAATATTGATTTAAATCCTTCTTATGTAGATTCATTTGAACTAGGATACAGCATTTCAAAAAATAAATTAACCATCAATCCTACTCTTTATTTCAAACATACAGAAGATGATGTTAAAATGCTTGTATTTGCTGACAAAGGTGTATTTAACACGAAACCTATTAACCTTGGAACTAATGACAGATATGGATTAGACCTTAACTTCAATTGGGAAGCAACCAAATGGTTAAGACTAATGGGTAATTTTGATTTATTTGGATATACTAATAAAGGTATATATTTTGATAGTAATATTTTATCAGAACCAATGTCTTTTGAAGGAAGCGGATTATCTGTAAGGTCTAGAATTACTACAAGTTTTAAAGTAGACAAAACCTTTAATTTTCAGTTACAAGGATTCTACAGAGGTGCAGAAAACACCAAAAGTACCGATAGAAGAGATATGTATGCCATTAACTTTGGTGCTTCTAAAACAGTCTTAAAAGGAAATGGAACAATTACATTTAACATTCAGGATATATTTAATACCAGAGCAATGAGAAATGTAACAAGAACTGCAGAATTTACACGTGAAAACTACATGCAGTGGCAACCAAGACAATTTGCACTTTCTTTCTCATACAGATTTAAACAAGGAGAAAAAGTAGATCAACCTAAGAAGAAAAAAGATATTAACAGCAATGACCAAGGTGGTGATGACCAAATGCCACCAATGTAATAAAAACAAAATCCGAGAAAAATTTCTCGGATTTTTTTATTTATCTAGCTTCGCTTTTTCGGCTTCGTAGATTCTTTTTCTTAAATCTGTGGAAGAAAAGCGGTGGTCTCTTTTATTGTAATAAATTTCAATTCCTTTTTCTTCGCAATATTGTCTTCCTGTGAAATCTTTGTCTTTATATTCATCACCAATAATTCTCACATCAATCACAAAAGACCTCAAAATATCTTCTAAATCCTGCTCTGTGTAATATGGAACAATTTCATCTACTGCATTCACAGCTTTTAGCTGAATATAGCGTTCTACAACCGTTTGAGTAGGTTTATTTTTAGTTGGTCTATCATACGCTGGGTCTAATTGCAGCCCAACAATCAAATAATCGCAAACCGTTTTTGCCTCTTCTAACATCTTGATATGACCTGCATGAAGCAAATCAAATGATGAAAAGGTAATTCCTATTTTTTGAGTTTTCATAGTATTTTATTTTTCTCTGGTTTCTAAATATTTTTGCCATTGCCAAACAGTTCTGAGAGCCTCTTCTAATGAAGTTTCAGATTTCCAACCGAGTTCTTTTTCGGCTTTATCAGCATTTGCATAAGCGATGGTAATATCTCCTGCTCTTCTTTCACAAATTTGATAAGGAACAGCTACATCATTCGCTTTTTCAAAAGCATGAACTACCTCTAAAACAGAACTTCCTTTTCCTGTTCCCAAATTGTAAATATCTACCAGCGTGTCGCTGGACACATTTATTAATTTCTGCAAAGCTTTTACATGTGCTTTTGCCAAATCTACCACATAAATATAGTCTCTGATTGCAGTTCCATCTTCTGTAGGATAATCATCTCCCCAAACCGAAAGTTTCTCACGAACTCCAGCTGCGGTTTGCATCACATAAGGAACCAAATTATTCGGAATTCCGATAGGCAGTTCTCCTAATTTCGCTGAAGGATGCGCTCCAATTGGATTGAAATACCTCAACAAAGTAATTTTTTTCTGATGAGCGGTTGCAAAATCTTTCAGAATTTCTTCGCCCATTTGTTTGGTTTTCCCGTAGGAAGATTCTGGCAATTTCAAAGGTGTATTTTCATCGATTGGCATTTTATCCGCTTGTCCGTAAACTGTACAACTTGAACTAAAAATAAAATTAGAAATATTTCTTTCTTTCATTTCCTGCAAAAGATTAATCAGCGAAAACAAGTTATTTTCGTAATAATCAATGGGCTTTTCTTGAGATTCGCCCACCGCTTTATACGCTGCAAAATGAATACAACCTTCGATTTTGTGAGCATCAAAAACTTGTTTCAATAATTCCTTTCTTTTTAAATCAAAAGGATAGAAAATAGGTTTTTTGCCCGTGATTTCTTCTATATTTTTAAGGATAAATCTTTCAGTATTGGATAAATCATCAATAATAACTACATCAAAATTATTATTGAGCAGTTCTACCACAGTATGAGAGCCAATATATCCTAATCCGCCTGTTACGAGTATTGTCATGATTATTTTGTTATGCTTTCAGAATTATAATTAGACTTATTTCATAAATTCCAATACAGAATCCGTAATAAACTTCAATTGCTCCTCTTCTAATTCTGTGTGCATTGGTAAAGAAATCACTTGGTCTAATAATTTATCAGTATTTACAAAATCCGCGTCATTAGACTCTTGGTAATAGGCTTTTTGTTTTCTCAAAGCCACTGGATAATAAATCATCGCTGGAATTTCTTTTTCGGCTAAGAATGCTTGTAATTCGTTTCTTTTTCCGTTCAAAATTCTGAGTGTATATTGATGGAAAACGTGAGTAGAGTTTTCTGCTCTTTTCGGTGTTAAAATATTTGGATGATTCGCAAAAGCTTTGTCATAATAATCTGCCGCACTTCTTCTTGCAGCGTTGTAAGAATCTAAAAGTGGAAGTTTCACTCTTAGAACTGCAGCTTGAACACTGTCTAATCTAGAATTCACACCTACTTCATCATGATAATAACGCTTGTACATTCCGTGGTTTACAATTCCACGCATTTTGTACGCTAATTCATCATCATTGGTAAAAATAGCACCTCCATCTCCGTAACAACCTAAATTTTTAGATGGAAAGAAACTTGTGGTACCAATAGTTCCCATAGTTCCAGATTTTTTTACTGTACCATCAGAAAAAGTATAATCTGCACCAATTCCTTGACAATTGTCTTCTACTACGAATAAATTATGCTCTTTTGCTACTTCTAAAACAGCTTCCATATTAGCACATTGTCCGAACAAATGCACAGGAATAATCGCTTTCGTTTTTGGAGTAATCGCAGCTTTTAATTTTTCAATATCAATATTGAAAGTATCATAATCTACATCTACTAAAACTGATTTTAATTTTAAAAGATGAACTACTTCTACCGTTGCCGCAAAAGTGAAATCCGCAGTAATAACCTCGTCACCAGGTTGTAAATCTAGAGCCATCAAAGCGATTTGTAACGCATCTGTACCATTAGCACAAGGAATGACGTGTTTTACACCAAGATATTGCTCTAATTCTTTTTGAAAATTCTGAACTTCTGGACCATTAATGAATTGTGCACTTTGCATCACATTGAGCACTTTTTCATCAACTTCATTTTTTATTTTTTGATACTGACTTTGTAAGTCAACCATTTGGATTTTTTTCATTTCTAAAAATTTTAGCAAAAATACGGAATTTGTAAGGAAAAATAAGTGAATTTTTTAAAATACATATTGTTGGAATATTTTAAATTCGTAGAAAATTTTGAAACGATGAAAAAAATCATTCATTTATATTTTCTCTTCATTTTTAGTTTTGTTTTTTCGCAAACAGAACTAGTTTTTGTATATTTTAAAGATAAGCCAAATGCATCTGCTTTTTTAGCCAATCCTCTTTCAGAATTATCACAAAAAGCAATTGATAGAAGGACCAATCTTGGAATAGCTATTACCGCTCAAGATGCACCAATAGAACCAAATTATATTCAGAATATTCAAAATCTGGGTTTTACGGTTAACGATAAATCAAAATGGCTCAATGGTGTTGCAGTGAATGCTACTTCTACCCAAATTTCACAATTACAGGCTCAATCTTATGTGCTAAAAGTAGAAAGTTTTGTAAAGAAAAACCCTTCTGGTAAAACTTCTAAAAAAGAGAAATTTCCAAAAAATTTATCTGCTAAAATTAACTTTAATTACGGAAATTCTTTAGCTCAAATAGAACAAGTAAACTTGAGAACACTTCATGTACAAGGTTTTACAGGCGTTGGAGTTTCCATTGCAGTCATAGATACTGGATTTCCAACAGTAAATACTGGTTCTGCATTTGCTAGAATGAGAAGCAATAATCAAATTAAACACGTTTATAATTTTATTTCAAAAAATAACGATGTTTACAATACTGCTCTTGATAGCCACGGAACAAATTGTTTGGGAATTATTGGTGGTTATATTGATGGTATTTTTGTAGGTTCAGCTCCAGATGCAAATTTTTATTTATATGCTACGGAAGTGGGTGATGAAGAAATTCCAGAAGAAGAATTATATTGGATTCAGGCAGCTGAAGAAGCAGATAGACAAGGTGTAGACCTCATATCTACATCTTTAGGTTATGCAGATTTTTTTGATGATACTCGTTACAATTATACTTACGCTCAAATGAATGGTAACACTTCTTTTATTGCAAGAGCCGCACAAATTGCTTCAGAAAAAGGAATAATAGTAGTAGTAGCTGCAGGAAATGAAGGAAACCAAACTTGGAAATATATTATTACTCCTGCTGATAATGAAAAAGTTTTTACTATAGGCGGCGTAGACAGCACAGGAAATCCTTCAGTTTTTACTTCTTTTGGACCTAATTCTGTGGGAAAAATTAAACCAGATGCTTCTGCTAGAGGTACAAGTACGTATTATACTTATAACAATGCATCTTACTCAGGAAACGGAACTTCTTATGCTACACCACTTTCAGCTGGTGGAATTGCTTGTTTACTTCAAGCGATTCCAAATTCTACCAATAGAGATTTAGTAAAAAATAGTTTAAGGAGTACTGCATCACTATCTCCAGGATATTCTGACCAGTTGGGATATGGAATTTTAAATTTTGGACAAGCATACAGTTCTTTTTTAAAAACAAATGACTATAACTTAAAAAATAAATTCATTGTATTTCCTAATCCTGCAAATCAAGAAATCAATATTTCCTCCTTAGAAAAAATTGAAAAAACATCTATTTATAATAGTTTAGGCCAATTTTTATTCGAATCAAAAACCAATCAAATTAATATTGAGAAATTAGAAAAAGGACTGTATTTTTTAAAAATCAAAACCTCTTCTTCTGAAACTGTAGAAAAGTTCATCAAAGAATAATAAAAATAAACTCTAAAAAAAGCCTTCAGAAAATCTGAAGGCTTACTTTTTACTTGGTTCTTTTTACCTGACTCTTTTACGCCGAATTTCTACTTGCATTAATATTACCGAAAAGTGAACGAGTTACCAATTTTTCGAGTACATCTCTATCTCCTTCGTTTTTCTGTAATTTCATGAGTGCATACTGCTGAATACTTAACAACGGAAGCACTATTTTTTCTCTAATTTTCACGGATTTTCTTCCTACTGGTTCTTCTTCCATCAAACTATGGAAACCTGTAATTTCGAACATCATTTCTTTAGACAATTCATACTCACTGAACAAAACTTGCCAAAACGTACCAAATTTAGGATGATTTTTCATGTAATACGTAAGCGGAAAATAAGATTTATTCATCGCCATCATAGAATTAAGCACCAACGTTTTGAAGAAATCAGAATTTCTGAATAAATCTTTTACTTCTTCTATTCTGCCTTCGTCTTTTAATTTTTTAATTGCTGTTCCAAAACCAAAAAATCCTGGTACATTTTGTTTCAGTTGGCTCCAACTTCCCACAAAAGGAATCGCTCTTAAATCTTCAAACTTTAATTCATTTCCTGCACCACGTTTACTCGGTCTACTTCCTATGTTGGTTTTTCCGTAATATTGAAGCGTACTTATTTCTTGTAAATATGGTACAAAAAGTGGATTTTCCTTTAAATCAACATACTTCACATAACTCAATTCTGCCAATTCTTCGATTAAAGTTCTTTCTTTTTCGGTTAAATCTTTTTTGTGATTTTTAAAAACTTCATTCTCGATTCCAGCAGTCAAAAGTTGCTCAAAATTATATTTCGCTTGATCTTTATTTCCAAAAACCGAAGTAATGGTTTGACCTTGAATGGTCAATTCTATTTTGTTATTGGCGATAGTTTTTCCTTGGCTTGCGTAGAACTGGTGCGTTTTACCACCACCACGAGCTGGAGGTCCACCTCTACCGTCAAAGAAAATTACTTTTACATCATTCACTTCAGAAATTTTAGAAAGTCTTTCTTTGGTAGCATAAATTTCCCAATTGGCTTTTAAATAACCACCATCTTTGGTTCCATCAGAAAAACCGAGCATAATCGTTTGTTCTCTTTTTCTCTTCGCCAAATGTTTTTGATAAACTTCATCATTGTATAAATCCTGCATCACTTTTTCTGCATTTGCAAGTCCTTCCATAGTTTCAAAAAGCGGAACAATATCTATGTTGATGTCTTCATCTTGATAACCACACACTTTAAATAAAGCGAAAACATTCATCACATCTTCTACGGTATCAGAATTAGAAATGATGTAACGGTGCATTCCTCTTTCACCATTTTTCACCTGAATTTCCTTAACATTGATGACACTTTTTAGGGTTTCTTTGATAATTTCATCTTCGAAATCACTCGGATTAGCCAGAATATGTTCAGAAATCAAGATATTTACTTTTTCAGAATTGGTAAGTTCTGCAACATTTTGCTTAGAATATTTAGTCACCAATTCATCTATTACTTTTTGGTGAATTCTGCTATCTTGACGAATATCTAAAGTTGCAAAGTGTGTCCCAAAAATCTTAACTCGGTCTCTGTAATCTACCAAAATATTGGTAAAAAGTCCATTATGCTGAGTTTTCAGAATATGTTCCGCTTCTGATAAATATTTTAAAATCGTTTCGCTAGAAATAGAGTTTTCGTTTTTGAAAATATTATTGTACAATTCATTGCTCAATTTTTCTAAAACTTCTGAAACGCCTCTAAAACTTAATCTTCTTCTTAAATCTTTTAAATGATTGTAATAATTTTTGAGAATAGAATTTCTGAGTTCATTGGCAACTTTCAGCGTAACATCTGCCGTCACAAAAGGATTCCCATCTCTGTCTCCTCCTGGCCAAAAACCTAATTGAAAAACGTCTTGGTGAATATCAAAAGATTCACTTCCGAAAGATTGTTTCAGTTTTTTATACAATTCCCCAATGGTGTCATAATACACATATCTCAAGTAGAAAATAATGCTCAAAGCTTCATCTAGCGGAGTTGGTCTTTCTTTATTTACAAAAGGAGTTTTCCCTAACTGCTGAAGCAAAAGGTCTATTTCATTGATTTCATCTTTTAAAATAGCAGAACGTAAATCATGCAAAATTCTTTGTACAGCATTCGGATAAAACTGTGTAGGATGCGCTGTAAAAACCACTTTTATGGCAAAATCTTCTAATTTTTCGCGAACTTTTCCTAATTTATGTTCTTGCAAAGCACGTTCATGCAATTGCATTACTGTTCCTGCATCACTTTCTGAATGCAACTGTTGAAAAGCAGCATCTTCTATACTGTCAAAAAGCACCACTTGCCTTTCAATGTATTGAATAATCTTAAAAAGCAGTTCCTGCTTCTGTTCTTCTGTGGTAACTTCTGTATGTTTTTTGAAGAATTCTTCTACAATTTCCTCTGGAGATTTTCCTTCTTCGTAACCATCTCTACTTTCTTCATAAAGAAACGGCAAAAGCATTCCGATGTTGGTCATTTTATCATACGGAAGGCTCATAAAAAGGCTGTTATAAATCTGAAATTTATTTTCTACAACCTGACGAAATTTTTCTAAACGGGCTTCATTAATCATGAAACAAAGGTATTAAAAACTCTTTATTTATAGCATATTATTGAAATTTTCAATCTTAAATTTTTATTAATTTTCATCACTTTCGGAATCTTATTTCGTAATTTTGGGAAAAAATTTATTGATATGTTAAATTTTGAATTTAAAAATCCTACAAAAATTATTTTCGGTAAAGGCGAAATCGCTAAAATTTCTAGAGAAATCCCGAAAACAGAAAAAATATTAGTGCTTTACGGAGGCGGAAGTATTAAAACCAATGGCGTTTACGACCAAGTAAAATCTGCTCTTGAAGGTTATCAGTGGGAAGAATTCGGGGGAATTCCTGCAAATCCAGAATACGAAGTTTTATTAGAAGCTTTAAAAATTATTAAAGAAAAAAACATCACTTACATGTTAGCAGTAGGTGGTGGTTCTGTAATTGATGGAGTTAAATTCCTTTCTGCAGCAGCCAATTATGAAGGAGAACCTTGGGATATTTTAAAAAATGGAATTAGAACTGAAGAAGGAAAAGGTTTACCATTTGCTTCTGTACTTACGCTTCCTGCAACAGGTTCTGAAATGAATTCTGGCGCAGTAGTTTCTAGAAGAGAAATCGGTCAGAAATTAGGAATGGGAGGTCCTGGTTTATTCCCACAGTTTTCTATTTTAGATCCGGAAGTAATTCGTTCGATTCCTAAAAAACAAATTGCAAACGGAATTACAGATGCTTACACTCACGTTTTAGAGCAATATATGACCGTAAAAACTTCTGCTACACTTCAAGACCGTTTTGCAGAAAGCATTTTACAAACTTTACAAGAAATTGCTCCAAAAATGATGGAAGAAGAATTCGATTATGATTCAGCTGCTAATTTTATGTGGAGTTGTACCATGGCTTTAAACGGATTGATTCAAAAAGGAGTCATTTCTGACTGGGCAATTCACGGAATTGGTCACGAATTAACCGCTCAATTTGGTATAGACCACGCTAGAACTTTAGCCATTATTGCACCTTCTCATTACCGTTATAATTTTGAGGCTAAAAAAGAAAAATTAGCACAATATGCAGAACGAGTTTGGAATGTAACCGAAGGCACTACCGAAGAAAAAGCATTGAAAGGAATAGAAAAAATGGAAGCTTTCTTCCAAAGTTTAGGGATAAAAACCAAATTATCTGAGTATACCGAAAACTACCAAGGAACAGCAGAAAAAATTCAAGAAGCTTTCATAGCTAGAAATTGGTTAGCGATTGGCGAAAAAGGTATTGTAAAACCAGAAGATGCTAAAAAAATTGTAGAAATGGCGTACTAAAGAACTCGTTCATTATATGCTCAAAATAACTTTCACAAAATCACAGAATTCTCTGTGATTTTTTTTATTTTTGAAAAAAAGTAAAAATGAATGTATTAGCAGAGAATAAGACCGTTTTAGCACACAATGATTTCTTCGAAATTCTGAGAAATGTAGAATACAAACGTTTAGATACACACAAGCAAGTTTATCTAGATTTTACGGGAGGAAATCTCTATGCTAAATCACAGATTTTGGAACATCAAGATTTGTTGATTAATAATATTCTCGGCAATCCGCATTCTACCAATCCTACTTCTCAATTGTCTACAAAATTGGTAGAAGAAGCCAGACAAAAGGTGATTGACTACTTCAATGCGGAAGATTACTACTGCATTTTTACGCAAAACGCTTCTAATGCATTGAAAATTGTAGGAGAATCTTATCCTTTCAACGAAAAATCACATTTCTTACTTCTTGCAGACAACCATAATTCAGTAAATGGAATTCGTCAATTTTGCCTATCAAAAGGCGGAAAAGTTACTTACGCTCCTATCTATTATCAGGATTTAAGAATGGACGAAAATTTCGTGATGGAAAAACTTCAAGAATCTGAAAATTTTGAAAATAAACTCTTCGCTTTTCCTGCTCAGTCAAACGTTTCTGGCGTGAAACACGATTTAGGTTGGATTAAAAAAGCTCAAGATTTAGGTTGGGATGTTTTACTAGATGCAGCTGCATTTGTCCCGACCAATCAATTGGATTTAAAAGAAGTGAAACCAGATTTTGTATGTGTTTCTTTTTATAAAATTTTTGGTTATCCTACAGGAATTGGTTGTCTTTTGGTAAATAAAGAAAAGTTTAAAAAACTACAAAAGCCTTGGTTTGCAGGTGGAACCGTAAGTTTGGTTTCGGTAAATGCCATTCATCATTTTTTGATTAATAACCATGAGAGATTTGAAGATGGAACGCTCAATTATTTAGACATTCCTGCGGTAAAAATTGGTTTAGATTATATCGAAAATATAGGAATTCAGCGCATTAATGAAAGAGTTGCTTCACTTAGAAAATATCTATTCGAAAATTTAGAAAGTTTACAACACGATAATGGCAGAAAATTAATTCAGATTTTCGGACCAAAAGACCATCAAAATCTTGGAGGAACCATTATTTTAGGTTTTTATAATCAAGAAGGCGTTCGTTATGAATTCGAGCAAATAGAAGAAATGGCGAATCAACATAACATTTCGTTGCGTTCAGGATGTTTCTGCAATCCCGGTATTGACGAGGTTAATAATTGCTTAACAGACAATGAATTAGCAACCTACTACTCTTCTCACGAACAAGGTGATTACAAAGACATGATTAAATTTTTAGGAAAAATGCGTGGCGCAACCAGAATTTCTGTAGGAATTGCTACAACTAAAAATGATATTGATAAACTGATGAATTTCATGAGAGAATTACTCAATAAGTAATTTGGGTTTCCCTAAATTTGAAAAGTTTATCCTAATATTTTTATCATGAAGAATTTTCTTAAAATTTCATTCCTCTTTTTTGTATTTATTTTCGGTTCTCTAACTGCTCAAAAAGCAGATTTTTATGATGATATCCAACATTTTAAAAAATTAGATGTAGAAAAAACGCCACCAAAAGATGCTATCCTTTTCTTAGGAAGTTCATCTTTTACCATGTGGAAAGACGTAGCAGATTATTTCCCTGACAAAACCATTATCAATAGAGCTTTTGGAGGTTCTAGATTACTTAATCTAAATTACTATGCCGAAGATTTACTCAATCCTTATCAACCGAAACAAGTGGTGATCTATTGCGGCGAAAATGACATTGCACATGCCGAAAAACCTTCTGCAAAAGAAGTATTTAAAAGATTTAAACAATTTTATAAAACGGTAAGAGCTCATTATCCTGAAGCAAATATCGTTTATGTTTCCATCAAATATTCGCCAAGTAGAGAACAATATTGGCCGACCATGAAGCAAGTGAATAAAAAAATTAAAAACTTCATGAATGCTAAGAAAAATGCAGAATTTATAGACATTACAGAAAGTATGAATGATGAAAATGGCAACGTAAGAAAAGACATTTACTTAGAAGACATGCTACACATGAAACCTGAAGGCTATAAAATCTGGACCAAAGTGATGTATCCTTATTTAAAATAAAAACTTTAAAAACCAATAACCATGAAAAAACTAATGATTTTCCTTTTTTCAGTGATTTCCATTTCTATTTTTTCTCAAGAGAAAGAGACTAAAGAAGATGTTAATAAAATGATTGAAAGCATTAAAAAAGAAATTGCCGACAAAACTTGTAAATGCATTGATTCTGTAAAAGATGAAGTCATTAACCGTAAAAGAAAAGAAAATATTGAAGGAATCAACGGCTGCGTAAAAGAATATACTGGAGCTTACATGTTAGGTAAAAAATTAGCAGCAGTAGATAAAACCAAAGACAGCAATATCAACATTAACTTTGACGAAAAATCCCAGAATTACCTAGATTCAAAAAGAGAATTAGAAGATTATTTGATGGCAAATTGCGAATCGATGAAATTCGTATTAGCGACTAATGATAGAGAAAATGAGAATTCGCTTTCTCAAAATCCAAAAGCTAGAGATTATTATACAAAAGGTGTAAATCAATCTAACAATAAAAACTACACAAAAGCATTAGAATATTTTCTTTTAGCAGTAAAAGAAGACAGCAATTTTCCTTTTGCATGGGATAATTTAGGATATTGCTACAGACAATTAGGAGAATATGAAGAAGCGATAGAAGCTTATAAAAAATCTATCGAATTAGACCCAAATCATGCATTTCCTATTCAAAATTTGGCTGTTGCATACACCTATAAAAAAGAATATCAAAAAGCTATTGACACCTTTGAACTTCTCAAAAAATTAGACTCCGAAAATCCTGAAATCTATTATGGAATTGGTCAAATTTACTTTCAGTATTTAAAAGAATATGAAAAAAGTCTAGATTATATGTGTAAAGCTTTTAATCTTTATATCAAAAATAACTCTCCTTATCGTGCAGATGCAGAAAACATCATCAGATACAATTTTGCAGAGATGAAAAAACTTGGCAAGGAAGACAAATTTTATGAAATTTTAAAAGCCAATAACATTAATACAAAATAAAAAACCGCTCCGAAATTCGGAGCGGTTTTTGTTTTATTTCTTCTTTCTCTTCGCAATAGATTTTGCCTTTGCTTGAGCTCTGTTTCCTGGTTTGGTTTTAGGTGGTTTTCTTTTGCTTGGTCCACCAAGATTCACTTTTTTATTTTTATCTTTTTTCTCGTGGAATGCAGAACCTGGTTCAATTTTTTTATACTGAACAGGATTTTTCATCACTACAACTTCTTTTTCTGAAGCGATTTTCACCTCAGAAACCTTCACTTCTTCTGGAAATTCTACTCTTTTCACTTCCTTGTTCATAAACATTTCTAGTTCTATGAAACGTTCTTCTTCTTTTGGCGTATAAAAAGAAATCGCAATTCCGTCTTTATCTGCTCTACCTGTTCTACCAATTCTGTGAATATATTGCTCCTGAATTTCTGGAATTTCAAAGTTAAAAACGTGAGAAACATCAGGAATATCAAGACCTCTCGCCATTACATCAGTGGTGATAATTCCTCTCAATTCATTGTCTGAGAAAGATTTCATGGTTCTCAATCTGAAATTCTGAGATTTATTCGAGTGAATCACCCCAAATTCTCCCGGAAATTCTTCGTCTATTTTATTAAAAATTAAATCGGCGTGTCTCTTATTATTGGCAAAAATTAAAATTTTCTCAAATTCATCCTGCGTTCTTAACAAGTGAACCAATAGATTTAATTTGGTATTAAAATTCTTCACGGGAATAGCAGATTGAGCAATCTTTTCGAGTGGAGTTCCGCTTCTTGCTAAAGAAATTTCCTGTGGATTTTTGAAATATTCGTCTAACATGGCATCTACATCATCCGTCATGGTTGCAGAGAAAAGAATGTTCTGTCTGCGCTCACTCATCATCGTGAAAATATCTTCTAACTGTCTTCTGAAACCCAATGAAAGCATTTCATCAAACTCATCGATAATCAGTTTTTTTAGATCTTTCAAGTTCAAAACAGCATCTTTCATCAAATCCATTACTCTTCCCGGAGTTCCCACCAAAATATCTACACCTTCATAAACCAAAAGCTTCTGAGTATTGATATTTACACCGCCATAAACGCCTAAAACTCTAGTTGACATATCTTCTGTCAGTTTTTCTACAACTTCGGCAACTTGCACCACCAATTCACGCGTAGGAACAAGGATAAGTACAGTTGGACTTCCGTTTTTATTGTATTTCCAAGTTTTAAGAACTGGAAGAAGATAAGCTAATGTTTTACCGGTTCCGGTTTGTGCAATTCCCATTACATCTTTTCCAGACATAATTGGTGAAAAGGATTTCAGCTGAATAGGTGTTGGCTCAGAAATTCCTAATTTTTCTAAAGCGCTGTTGAGTTGTTTTGGCAAATCAAAATCTGCAAATGATACTTTCATTTGGCAAAAATACGATTTTTAAAATAGAGCAAAAATTTTAATCTCTTACAAACTCACCAGATTCGTAATCTATTCTGTATTTATAAGTAAGTGTAGTAGATTGTGACATGGCAATTCCGCCTCCTACTCCACCAATTGCAGTACCTAGAAGTACATCGCCAAAAGAAGGACCTTGAACCACTTCTCCTACGAAGTAAAAATTATTTTTTTCTTTGATTACGCCGTAGAAATTAAGTCCTTTGATATAAATATTATTGTCTTTAACAATAGCATAAGCTATAGGTTTTGCATTGACAATTTCTCCAGAATTGTCCTTGTATTTAATTTTTTTAATTCCAGAAGGCGACAAAACAATTTCCTGAATAGGAAAATCTGGTTTCAGATGCTTAAGAGACTCGAAACTTTTGTAAATACCGTCTGGATATTTATTATTACTATACAATGGAATTTCACTTTTCATTATGTCATCATAAGAAATCATATCATTTAATGTAAATGCTTTTTCCATTAGAAATGTATTAGATTCCATAGCGGTTTTAATTTCAGTAGAAATCAAATTATTAACTTGTTTTTGAAGTGATATGAGTTTATCCGTGCTATTAAATGATATTTTCTTTTCCACTTTAGAGATTAAGTGGTAAGTTTCATTCTCTTGAGCAAAAAATGCTCCTTTTAATAGAAAATTAGCTTGATTAGGCGTTTCTGAAATATAGAAATCTCTCAAAAGAAAAGTAAGATTTTTAGAAGCAGAATTTTGCGGTAACAATTGATTAAAATAATCTTTAAAAATATTTTCTATCGTTTTAGAGAGCAATAATTTTTTCTTGGAATTTTGACCTCCATATTTCACAAAACCTACATCTTCTTTTTGCTTTCTAATATCTAAAATCTGTATCGTATTGTAATAACTAGATTGAGGAAGAGCAACAGACGTATTTTCAAAATTAAAAGTGATGGTATTATTTTCTTGCGATTGCGCCCAAAGTAAAGAATTGCTGAAAATGGTAAATAAGATTATTAGTTTTTTCATTTAAAAATTTTTCTAAAAATAAGGGTTTTCTTAGAAACTAAAAAATGCTTTTTATCACTAAAATCTCGCTTGTACTTGCACAAACATTGTAGTATGATCATACTCTGAAGTAAGTGGAACATTTTTTTGATAATCATCAATCATTGCTCCTATTTGCAAACAAGCAAAATATTGGTCAGCGAATTCTAATGTAAGCATTGGCGTAAAAGTAGTTCTTACATTGCCTTCTAATTGATAGTTAGGATTTAGATATTCATATCGGTTAGAGAATTCTATGCTTCTTAGTCTTGGTGAATTCAGATTATATCGAATAATAGGATTGATATAAAAACTTCTGAATCTAAAGTCTTTCAGCTCTGGTTTTGGCGAAAGCTTAGAAACTCCAAATTCTGAAAAATTGTTTCCTTCTTTGTATTCAGAGATGATTTCTAGATTCCATTTTGGATTGATGGTAAAAGTTTTTTCTACATCGGCCCCGATTACATTTCCTGATTGATTGATGTAACTGCCAATTCCGCCATTCACTCCAATTTTTAAATCATCTTTAAAATCCTTTTCTAATCTGGCGTAAACGTGTTTGCTTTGGTCATTATCGATTTCAGAACCACGAGAATTTCCATTGGTAGCTCCGATATAATATTTCAAAGGATTTTTAGCATTATTGATATCACCATAAACAGCAATTCCGGTTTGGAAACTTTGCCAACCGTTTTTCCCCAATAAATAATAACCATTTGAAAAATCTACAGATTTGATAAACTCACTCGGAATTTCGTCTTCTATCCCAAAATACGGACGAAACTGCCCTAATTGAATTTTGAGATGCTTATTATGAGAATATCTTACAAAAGCTTGTTCTAATACTTTTCCGGTAAGGTTACTGCTGTTAAACTCCGCAAAATTAAGCATCATTCCCAAGTCAAAACGGTCATTAATTTTAGATTTCAATAAAAATCTTGCTCTTCTTACATTAAAACTATTGGATACTAATTTCTGTTGGTCTGCTATATTTACACCGTTTACATCTACATTATCGGTGAGAGAAACCAAATATCTGGTCTGCAATAAACCGCTAAAACTGGTGTTTCTTAAGATTTTAGAATAGTTAGAAATAGTATCTTTTTTAGAAACATTTTGCGCAAAAATCGCCAAACTGAACAATACAAAACTGAATAAAAGAATTTTCTTCATCTTCATTAATTTTAAACAATCATTTAAATTTGAAGATGCAAAATTATCATTCAAAAAGGACTAAATTATGCTAAGCAGAGAATAATTTAAGAAAATAAGATAAAAATCATTATTTGAGCTTCACAGATTTGGTTTCTACTTTGATTTCATCATTTTTCCAAACGCTTGAAGTAATTCTTACAAATCCTTTTTTCAGAGGATCTTTTTCAATCGGAAATTTATTTTCTTCCCACTGCGAACAATGCGTAGGAATAGGTTTTACCAAGAATTTCGATTCATTATTTTTAAAAGTGTAAACGTAAAAAGAATGCCAACAACTGGTACACCAATTCGGATAAAATCCTATTTCATCTGCGCCATCATTGTTTAAATCTTTCAGGTTATAGATATCGCCGTTTTTAGCATTTTTGATGGCAATCGGTTTAATTTTTTCATCGGAAAAATGAATGGTAGTAATACAATTTCCTTCGCATTCATCACTACAATCTGAAACTGTGGCATATGCAAGTTCTTTTTTGCCATCTCCGTTATAATCTCCTTCTAACTTCAATTCAGAAGTTTGAGAAAACAAGAAATTAACCATCAGAAAAAACGAAATAGAAGCTATTTTTTTCATAATCATTTGTGTTTTGTGTAATTCAAAAATAAAAAAAATCTTTCATTAATATGAAAGATTTTAAAATTTATTCCCACTCAATCGTTGCTGGTGGTTTACTCGAAATATCATAAGCGACTCTATTGATTCCTTTCACTTCATTGATAATTCTGTTCGATACATTTTCTAAAAATTCCCAAGGAAAATGGCTGAAAGTTGCCGTCATAAAATCTGTAGTATTCGCAGAACGAACTACAGCGGTGTATTCATACGTCCTTTCGTCTCCCATTACTCCAACAGATTTTACGGGAAGTAACACCACAAAAGCCTGAGAAACCTTTTCATACAATTCATTTTTATACAATTCTTCTATGAAAATATCATCTGCTTCTTGTAATATTTTCACTTTTTCGGCATCTACTTCTCCTAAAACTCTGATTCCTAAACCTGGTCCTGGAAATGGATGTCTGTAAACCAAATGATGCGGAATTCCTAATTCTTCGCCTACTTTTCTTACTTCATCTTTAAATAATTCACGAAGCGGTTCTAGAAGTTGAAGTTTCATTTCTTCTGGCAATCCACCTACATTGTGGTGAGATTTTATCACTGCAGAAGGTCCTTTTACCGATTGAGATTCGATAACATCTGGATAAATAGTTCCTTGAGCCAAAAATTTAGCGCCTTCAAATTTGTGAGATTCTTCATCGAAAACGGCCACAAATTCTCTACCGATGATTTTTCGTTTTTCTTCTGGGTCTGAAACTCCAGCTAATTTTGACAAAAATCTTTCTGAAGCATCTACCATATCAATATTCATATGGAAATGTTCTCCGTAATTTTCCATTACTTTTTTGCCTTCATCTTTACGCAAAAGTCCTGTATCTACGAAAATACATTGCAACTGGTCACCAATAGCTTTATGAATGAGAACCGCAGCTACCGATGAATCTACACCACCAGAAAGCCCAAGAATTACCTTGTCATTTCCTACTTTTTCGCGGATTTCGGCAACTGTTTTTTCAATATAATTGGTCAGTTTCCAATTTTTTTCTGCTTTACAAATCTGGAAAACGAAGTTTTCGAGCATTTTAGCTCCAAATTCACTGTGCGAAACTTCTGGATGGAACTGAACGCAATAAATATTTTTCTTTTCGTTAAAAATCCCTGCAATTACTCCAGATTTTGCTGAAATTTCAAAATTCTCTGGTAAAGTTTCCACTTCATCAAAATGGCTCATCCAAACGGTAGAAAATCTGCTTACTCCTGTAAAAAGTGGATTAGATTTCGTGATTTCTAGAGTTGCTTTTCCGTATTCTCCTTTTTCACCTTTTTTTACGTTTCCGCCCAAAAGATGTGCTGTGAGTTGCATTCCGTAGCAAATTCCCAAAACTGGAATTCCCAATTCGAATAATTCTTTTTCTACCAAATGTGCATCTGGAGAATTTACAGAACTCGGACCTCCAGAAAGGATAATTCCCGCAGGATTTTTGGAATTTATTTCTTCTAAAGAGGTATTAAAAGGTAAAATTTCCGAATACACTTCCATTTCGCGTATTCTTCTACCAATCAATTGGTTATATTGTGAACCGAAGTCCAAAATGATGATTCCTTTATTCATTTATTTTTCTATTTTATTACTTTAATGTTCTTTTGGCTTGAACCAAAAGAACCAAAAATTCAAGACTTAGAAACTCGACTAAATAAACAAAAATTACTTATTATTTCTAAGCGTAACTAGCCCTGATTGCAACGGAAATCCTGTTATTGTGAGCAAAAAACTTGGGATTGCTTCGCTTTGCTCGCAATGACAGATTGCAGAGGAAAGCAGGATTAGCTCCTAAAAAAATTGAGGGAAAATTCCCTCATTTTATTAAAATTTTCCGATGTCTTCCCTGTAAAATGCGTAGTCATAATGAAGTGTTTTAGCATCTTCATAGACTTTTTCGCGGGCTTCTTCGTAAGTATCACCAGTTGCAACCACGTTAAGCACTCTACCAGAATTGGTGACTACTTTTCCTGCAATTTGCTCTGCTCCAGCAAAGAGAACATTGCTGTGTTTTACCTTATCTAAACCTTGGATTTCGTAACCGATTTCAAAATTCCCAGGATAACCGCCAGAACACATCACGAGACAAATCGCCTTCTTGTCTGAAAACTGTAAATCTAAATCTTTTCCTTCGATACAGTCATGGATAACATCCAGCAAATTATTCTCTAAAAGTGCCATGATGACTTGCGTTTCTGGATCGCCAAATCTCATGTTATATTCTAACAAATAACATTGATTATCTTGTACTAAAACGCCAAAAAATATAATCCCTACAAAATTAAGTGCTTTGTCTTTAATTCCTTTAACGGTAGGTTCTAAAATATTTTTATTAAAATCTGCTAAATGCTCTACCGTAAATTCTGGACTTGGAGCTACAGTTCCCATTCCACCAGTATTTGCGCCAGTATTTCCGTTTCCTACTTTTTTATAATCTTTGGCAGAAACACATGGAAAAGCTTTTTCGCCATTCCAAAAAGCGATAATAGACGCTTCAAAACCTTGTAAAAATTCTTCTATCACCACTTTTATTCCAGCATCTCCATAAATTCTTTCTATCATGAATTGGTGCAAAGTGTGATGCGCAGTTTCTTTGTCTTCACAAATCACTACTCCTTTTCCGCTTGCTAAACCGCTTGCTTTAATCACCAAAGGATAAGAATGATTTTGGATATATTGGTCTGCTTCTACATAAGAATCAAAAATAGCAGCTTTGGCTGTTCTGATGCCATAATCTTGCATAAATTTTTTAGAAAAAGCTTTGCTTCCTTCTAAATCTGCGGCACGTTTTGTAGGGCCAAAAATTTTGAGATTATGTTTCTGAAATTCGTCTACAATACCATTAACTAAAGGTAATTCTGGACCTACGAATGTGAAATCTATTTTTTCTCTAAGAGCAAAATCTCTTAACTCTGCTACACTGTCATAAGGTAAGTTTTTACCTAAATTTTCTGTTGTAGCATTGCCTTTTGCAAAAAACATTTGACTGATTCTTTTGTCTTCTGACAATTTTTTTGCAATAGCAGATTCTCTACCTCCGTTTCCTATTATTAATACTTTCATATGATACTTGGTTTCTTACAAATTTACGAAATCCTATGAACGATTTGTTATAAAATTTCTATAAAATTTGCGATATACTTATTTTTTAGTTGCTAAAAAATTGATTTGATTAATGTAGGAAATGTCTCATTCCTGTGAACATCATTGGGATTTTATGTTCATTTGCAGCTGCAATAGAATCTTCATCTTTTACAGAACCGCCAGGTTGAACAATCGCTGTAATTCCTTCTTTAGCACAGAAATCTACCACATCTCTGAATGGGAAAAATGCATCTGAAGCGAGAACTAAATTTCCTGAAAATTTCTCTTTCGCTCTAGAAATCGCTTGTTCTGTAGCCCAAATTCTATTGACTTGTCCGCCTCCAATTCCGAAAGCTTGAATTCCGTTTGAAACTACTATAGCGTTAGATTTTACATATTTAACCACTCTTTGAGCAAATAAAAGTGCTTTTTCTTGCTGTTCTGTTGGTTGAATTTCTGTAACTACTTTAAAGTCTGTAGAAAATTGGTCATCTACATCTTGAACCAAAATTCCGCCATCTATTTTCACCCAAGTTTTCTTGTCTGAAACTGGATTTTTGATTTTTATAATTCTAAGATTTTTCTTTTTTCTCAAAATTTCTAGCGCATCTTCATCAAAATCAGTTGCCATTACAATTTCAAGGAAAGTTTTGTTCAATTCTTCCGCAGTTGCAGCATCAACTTTGTAATTCATTCCGATGATTCCTCCGAAAATAGAAATCGGGTCGCATTCGAAAGTTTTAGCATAAGTTTCTAAAGCAGTAGTTCCGATGGCAACTCCACAAGGTGTAGAATGTTTTACGGCACAACAAGCCATTTCATCTTTGAATTCATTTACCACTTTCCAGCATAAATCCATATCTCTCAAATTATTGAAAGACAGTTCTTTGCCTCCTAAAATTTCGAAATCTTTCATCGCGCCGTTTTCTGTAGTAGAAACGTAATACGCTGCCGATTGATGAGGGTTTTCGCCGTATCTTAAATCAGAAATTTTTTGGTAAGAAGCCTGTAAATATTCAGGATAATCTTCATTCAACAACATTTGAGAAATTGCAGCATCATAAGCAGAAGTTAAGTTGAAAACTTTACCTGCCAATTTTTTACGAGTTTCAATTGTAGTATCACCGTTTTCAGAGATTTCTTGTTGAACTTTAGCATAATCTTCAACATCGGTAACTACAGTCACAGAAGCGAAATTTTTAGCTGCAGAACGAAGCATTGATGGTCCACCAATATCGATGAATTCTACTTTTTCTTCTAATGAAATTTCTTTATTTACATTTTCGAAAAACGGATAAAGGTTTACAATCACCATATCAATCAGTTCTATTCCATGTTCCTGAACAGTTTTCATGTGTTCTTCGTTATCACGAACCGCAAGAAGTCCACCATGAACTTTTGGATGAAGGGTTTTTACTCTTCCGTCTAACATTTCAGGAAAATTGGTCACTTCATCAATCTGAATTGGGTTAAGTCCCGCTTCTTTAAGATGTTTAAAGGTCCCGCCAGTAGAAATGAGTTCGTAATTTTTAGATTCTAAAAATTTGGCAAAATCAATAAGATTGTTTTTGTTGGAGACACTGATTAATGCTCGTTTTTTCATTTTTATTTATACTTTTTTTATTAAATCCTTGGAATAAATTCCAATTCTGTAAAATCTGTCGTTCCTATGGAACTCTTTTATTTAAAACCAAATCAATCGCTTTTGGGAAAATATCGTACTCAATTTGATGCACTTTCTGTGCTAAAGTTTGTGGAGTTTCATTTTCTGCAATTTCAAATTTCCCTTGAAGAATAATTTCACCTTCATCAATTCCAGAAGTTACAAAATGAACGGTTGCACCACTTTCTTTTTCTTGGGCTGCAATTACCGCTTCATGAACGTGATGTCCCCACATTCCTTTTCCACCAAATTTTGGCAATAAAGCAGGATGAATATTGATGATTTTTCCTTTGTATTTTTCACAAAATTCTTTGCTCAGAATCGATAGAAAACCAGCTAATACAATCAAATCTGTATTTTCGGGCAAAAGTTTTTCTAAATTTTCAGAGAAATCTTTTCCTCTTTTGATAAGTTGATTCGGAATTTGATGATTTTCGGCTCTTTCTAAAGCATAGCAATCTCTGTCTGCAACCACCAAATTGACTTTTGTGTTGGGAATTTCTCCATTATCAATACAATCAATGATGCGCTGTAAATTGCTACCAGAACCCGAAACTAAAACTGTAATATTTTTCATGTTAGATTTCAGATTTCAGATTTCAGATTTCAGATTTTTGTCTGATATCTCTTATCTAAAATCTCGTTTCTATATTAATTGAATTTTCTCTTCGTTTTCTACGATTTCACCTACTAAATAAGCGTCTTCGATTAAAGAAAGTGCTTTTTCGGCAAGACTTTCATCTACTACGATAACCATTCCTACTCCCATGTTAAAAGTACCAAACATTTCCATTCTTTCGATGTTTCCTCGTTTTTCTAATTCTAACATTACGCTTGGAATTTGGATTTTAGAAGTGTCAATTTTCGCACATAATCCATTCGGAATAATTCTCGGAACGTTTTCGATTAAACCGCCACCTGTAATGTGTGCAATTCCTGAAATTTCTACGTTTTCTTTCAGTTTAAAAACGTCTTTGTAATAGAGTTTGGTAGGAACTAAAAGTGTCTCGTAAAGAGGTTTTCCTTCGAATTCTTCTTCAAAATTTGGGAAAATTTTTCTTACCAATGAAAAACCATTGCTATGGAATCCTGAACTTGGTAAAGCGATGATTTTATCACCCGTTTTAATTTTAGAACCATCAATAATTTGGTCTTTTTCTACAATTCCTACGCAGAAACCAGCCACATCATAATCTCCTGGTTGATACATTCCCGGCATTTCTGCAGTTTCACCACCAATTAATGCGCACTCATTGTCTTTGCAAGCATTTACCATTCCCAGAACGATTTCTGCTGCTACCTCTGCATCTAGTTTTCCGCAAGCTAGATAATCTAAGAAAAATAAAGGTTTTGCGCCATGACACAGAATATCATTGGCACACATAGCGAAACAATCTACACCAATAGAATCATATTTTTTGGTATCTAATGCAATTTTTAATTTGGTTCCTACTCCATCAGTTCCAGAAACCAAAACAGGATTTTTATAGCCACCAATTTCATAGAAAGCTCCAAAACTTCCCAGATTGTTCAGTACATTTTTATTGTGCGTTTCGGCTACTGCAGATTTTATTTTGTCTACGGTTTTGTAGCCTTCTTCTTTGTCTACGCCAGCTGATTTATACGTATTATTCATTTTTCTTTTTGTTTTTTTTCTGAATAACTTGCAGGACTTTCACCTGCAAGATTCAGGTTTTTACTAGATTTATTTCAAACTGCAAACGTATTGAAAATCAAAAATAAACGATATAAAAAAAGCCGACAATCGTTCTGATTATCGGCCTCAATTATTTTGCTGCGTATTTTAGCTTCCCAATTTCTTGGAATGTACAAGAGCCAAAATGTTGCGATTTAATATTCAATTTGTTTGGAATTTGATTTCGCAAAATTATATTTTTTATTGACAAAAAGCAACAGAAAAATTTTTTTTTCTTCATTGCTCTTCAATTTTAACTTAATTTTTAGATTTTAGGCAATTCCATTGGAACTTCAATCAATAAAATTTCAGAATCCTTATCTATTTCTAAATCAAAATGTTCTGTTTCTGTAATTCCTAAAGCATCTCTTTGCCCAAGAGTATTTTCGCCAATTTTTACGCTTCCTGAAATAACGAAAACGTAAACTCCATTTCCTTCTTTTTTGACTTGATAAGTTCTAGAAGATTTTACGGTGAAATTTCCTAAGTGAAACCAAGCGTCTTGGTGAATCCAGGTTCCTTCATCATTAGGATTAGGAGAAACAATCTGTTGAAATTCATTCTCTACTGCATTGTCAGAAATTTTTAATTGGTCATATCTTGGTTCTACTCCCACTTTATTAGGAATCACCCAAATTTGCAATAAAGTTACGGGTTGTTCTTTACTTCCGTTAAATTCACTGTGTTGAATTCCTGTTCCTGCACTCATTACCTGAATTTCGCCTTTTTTAATTGCTCCAAAATTCCCCATAGAATCGCGATGATGTAATTCTCCACTTAATGGAATGGTCACGATTTCCATATTTGCGTGTGGATGCATCCCAAAACCCATTCCTTTTTCTACAAAATCGTCATTGAGAACTCTTAAATTCCCGAAATGCACTTTGTCTGGATTGTAATAATTTGCAAAAGAAAAACTGTGATTGGCAACTAACCAACCGTGATTTTGAAATCCTCTTTCGTTGGCTTTATGTAATATTGTTTTCATACTTAAATATTTATCAATTTTATACTGCAAAGTTAGCCTAATCAAAAGCAGAAGTCATTGATGTAAGATAATAAAAAAATCCACCAAAATTTGGTGGATTATGAAGTGAATATTTTGAGAAGATTATTCTTTAATCACTAAAAGCGCTGCAATTCCTGCAACTGCCATAGAAACACCTGCTAAAGCAACCATGTTAATAGCTGTTCCGCCTAAAGCAGAAAGTAAAACTCCACCTAATAAACCAGCAGCAATTTGTGGAATAGTAATGGTAGCATTAAAAATTCCCATGTAAACTCCTGTTTGTTTTGCTGGAAGTTTAGAAGATAAAATGGCATAAGGCAATGCTAAAATAGCTGCCCAAGCTATACCTACTCCAATCATTGGTAAGAATAATAGGTTTTTGTCTTTGATAAACAAAATAGATAACAAACCAAGACCACCTAAAATTAAAGAAACAACATAAACATTTCTTCTTCCGTATTTATTTGCTAATGGAGTAATCACTAAAGAAAATAGAGCGGCAAAAACACTATAAGCGGCAAAGATTACACCGGTCCAGTTTCCTGCTTCGTTAAAAGCATTAGAGGTAGCATCTGTCGTTCCCCAAATATTTTGAGCAATTCCTTGAGTAGTGTAAACCCACATTAAAAACAATGCAAACCAAGAAAAAAACTGTGTAACAGCCAATTGTTTCATGGCGTTTGGTACATTTTTAATCAAAGTAAAGAAACTTACTTTTTCTGGATTTTCGTTTTCTTTTTCTTCTAAATTATTGTATTTCGCGTATTCTTCTGGCGGATATTCTTTCGTTCTAAAAGAAGTCCATAAAACCGAAGCCAATAAAACTGCTCCACCAATATAGAAAGACCAAATTACAGTAGGTGCAACTTTTTGACCAGCTTCTGGTTCGTTTGCAATTCCCCACCAAGTCAATAAAAATGGTAACAGTGAACCGAAAACAGCTCCTACATTAATTAAAAAACTTTGGATAGAATATCCTTTATTTCTTTGAGATTCGTCTACCATATCACTTACCAAAGCGCGGAATGGTTGCATGGTAACGTTAAAAGAAACGTCCATGAAAAGCAACATCATCGCTCCAAAGAAAACGGCAGGAAATAATTGTGCGAAATGTTCAGAATTTGGCATGAAAAACATTGCTAACGCAGAAACAATTGCTCCACCTAAAATAAATGGAATTCTACGACCTAATCTCGTCCAAGTTTTATCACTAGAAAGACCTACAATAGGTTGTACAAAAAGTCCTGCAAGAGGAGCTGCTAACCAAAAATAGCTTAAATGATGTACATCTGCACCGATTGCCGAAAGAATTCTACTGGTATTCGCGTTCTGAAGAGAATAACCAATTTGCACTCCCAAAAAACCAAAACTTATGTTCCAGATTTGCCAGAAAGACAAGAGTGGTTTTTTCTGTGTATTACTCATATACTATAGTTTTTATTTGTTTTTAACGAATTTACTTATTTATTTCTAAAATCAATGAAGATTTTGCAGGAATAGTTAACAAATCTTTAATTTGAACTTCGGCATCTTTCATTACATCTTTTGCTGTAAAACTAGAAGGAACTATTTCTTGGAATCTATTCATTTCGATGGTTTGCTCTTTATCACTGCTGTTGATGACTACCATTACTTTTTCCTCATCATTATAACGGAAATAAACGTAAACATTTTTCTCTGGCGAAAAGTTTTTGGTTTTTCCATTGTGGATAACGTCTTTAGACTTTCTCCAGTTTAATAATTTTTGGGTATAATCAAAAAACTCATTTTGCTCTGGTGTTCTAGAAACAAAAGCATTTTGAGCATCACCTTTCCAACCTCCTGGGAAATCTCTTCTAATGTCTGCATCTCCTTTGTTTTTATCTCCACGCATTCCTATTTCTGAACCATAATACAATTGCGGAATTCCTCTAATGGTAGAAACAATCGTTAATGCCAATTTATAATAAGCAGGATTTCCGTTGAACATTTCATTGATTCTAGGAGTATCATGATTTTCGAAGAAAACCATCATGTTTTTAGGATTTGGGAATAAGAAATCACTCGCAAAAGAATTGTAAAGTCTAATCATACCTTTGTCCCAATTTTCTTCTTCCTGTAAAGCTTTTGGAAGATTTTCATACAACATAAAATCCATTACCGATGGCAAATTAGAATTGTAATTTTCTATTTCGCCAACTTTAGAATCTTTTTGCCAGAAAGCAATTTGAGCTGGGTCATACATCCAAGTTTCACCTACAATATTGAAGTTAGGATATTCGTCTGTAATCGCTTTACACCATTTTGCCATTCCATCTTTATCGTTATATGGATAAGTGTCTACTCTATAACCGTCTAACTGCGCATATTCTATCCACCAAATTGCATTTTGAATTAAATATTTTAAAACCAATGGATTACTTTGGTTAAGATCAGGCATTGTGGTATCAAACCAACCATCTAATGCGACTTTTTTATCGACATCAGCAGCATAAGGATTCATTTGAGAATTGGTTCTGTAGTTAGAACGTTTGAAACCATTCTTCCCATCTTCAAACCAGTGAATCCAATCTTTAGTAGGTAAATCCTGAATCAACCAATGCGAAACTCCCCAGTGATTGGTTACGTAATCTTTCACCAATTTCATGTCTCTTTTTTTAAGTTCTGTAGAAAGTTCACGGTATTCTTCATTAGTTCCGTATCGCGCATCTATTTTATACAAATCAGTCTGTGCATAACCATGATACGTATACGCTTTTTCATTGTCCTCGCAAACTGGAGTGAGCCAAAGTGTAGTCACTCCAAGATTTTTAAGATAATCTAAATTATTGATAATTCCTCTTAAATCACCACCATGTCTTCCACCTTCGCTTTTTCTGTTTGCTTTTTCGATGAGAGCTTTGCTAGAATCATTTTTTTCATCGCCATTGGCAAAACGATCTGGCATAATCAGGTAGAAAACATCTTTAGAAGTATAAGATTCACGTGAAGATGAATTAGGCGTTCTCTCCTTCAATTCATACTGATATGTACTGATGGTTTTCTTGCCATTTTTAAGGAATATTTTAAATTTAGGCGTGTTAATTTCATTAGTATTAATGGTGATAAACACATAATTAGGATTTTCTACCTTCGTTAAATCCTTAATCTGAATTCCATCTGAAAGTTCAATATTTTGTTGGGCAATATTTTTGCCATATAACAAAATCTGAAGTTCAGGATTCTTCATTCCTTTCCACCAAAAAGCAGGTTCTACTCTTTGGAATTGAGCAAAGGAAAATGTTGTGATTAACAGAAATAAAAATGTTAGTTTTTTCATTTTTGATAAGTTTCGGCTAAAGCCAATTATATTTTTTTATTATTAGACGGGCTAAAGCCCGTCTCTATTGATTCTATTTAATAGGCTTTAAAGAAATAGCATAACCACCACTTCTTGCAAGGTGAACCTTAATTTTAGAACCATTAGTTACTACTTTTTTGTAAATATGATAAGCTTGCGGATTTTTTACGTAATCAGCATTTTTACCATCTTCGTAAATAGTAGCTTCGTATTTTTTTCCTTTCTCTAAGAATGAAAAATCTACAGTGAAATCTCTAGCGTTTTCGTCTGTAACACCTCCTACAAACCAATTTTCTGAACCTTTCGCTTTTCTAGCAGTGTGAATATAATCACCAGGTTCAGCTGATAAAATTTTGGTATCATCCCAATCTACTGCTACATCTTTGATAAACTGAAAAGCATCTAAATGTCTCTCGTAGTTTTCTGGTAAATCACAAGCCATCTGAAGTGGAGAATACATCACCACATATAATCCTAACTGCTTAGCTAAAGTAGTATTGGCAAAATTTTTACTGTTAGCATCATAATAATTGTATTGTGTTTGGAAAATTCCTGGAGTGTAATCCATTGGTCCACCCATAAATCTTGTAAATGGCAAAATGGTAGTGTGATCTGGATTGTTTCCTCCCATCGCTTCGAATTCTGTTCCACGAGCAGCTTCTGCAGCAATCCAGTTCGGATAAGTTCTGCTTAAACCACTAGGACGAACACTTTCGTGAGAATTAACCATGATTTTATATTCCGCAGCTTTGTCTACTACTCTTTGATAGTGGTTAATCATCCACTGAGAATAGTGATGTTCGCCTCTAGGAATAATATTTCCAACGTAACCGGTTTTCACCGCATCATAACCATGTTCTTTCATCAATTTAAAAGCTGGGTCAAGCCATCTTTCGTAATTGGTAGCTGAAGCAGATGTTTCATGGTGCATGATGAGTTTTACATTTTTAGAATGCGCATAATCATTCAGCATTTTAATATCAAAATCTGGATATGGTGTAATAAAATCAAAAACAAATTCTTTAGATTTTCCGAACCAATCTTCCCAACCTTCATTCCAACCTTCTACCAAAACAGCATCAAAGCCATGTTTAGAAGCGAAATCGATGTATTTTTTAACATTGTCATTATTCGCTGCATGCGTTCCGTTTGGTTTCGTTTTAGAATAATCTGTAACGCCAAGATGTACATTATCGATATTGGTATAATTCCAAGTTCCACGGTTTGGAACGAACATTTGCCACCAAACTCCAATATATTTCACTGGATGAATCCAAGAAGTATCCGTGTATTTCGTTGGTTCATTTAAGTTAAAAATCATTTTAGAATCTAGCACTTCTTCTGCTTTTTCTGAAACGATTACGGTTCTCCAAGGTGTAACTGCAGGAGTTTGCATATAACCTTTTGCACCTTGCGCATCTGGAGTAAGATGGGTTTTGAAGTCAAAATTTTCTGAATCTACTTCAAGTTGAGAAGCTGGATAATTGATTACAGCAGCTTCTGCAAGGTTTATGTACAGTGGTTTTTCTTTACCAGAAACCTCTTTTTTTAACATAAGAGGCGATTGAACTGCATTTTTAACCAAAGTTTGAGATGCGTTACTATCAAAACTGCTTTCCCATTTTGTAGAAATCTGAGAAACCAAACTGGTTGTAGGTTTATATTCCTGGGTATCATAATCTGCAGGAACCCACCAAGATTTTAAATCATAAGGGAAATTAAATTCGGTATCTTCTTCTTTTACAACGAAATAATTAAGATTTTTCTGTTGAGGAAACTCATATCTGAAACCTAATCCATCATTAAAAAGTCTGAACTTAACGATGATTTTTCTGTCTTCATTGGGTTGATTCAATGTAACCGAAAGTTCGTTGTAATGATTGGTGTAATATTTTTTTTCTCCAAGAACGGGAGCCCAATTTTCGTTTTTAGAATCTCTGTTTTCTGCAATTTTTTCAAAATCAGAATTGAGATTTTTACCATCTGGAAGTTTATTGACATTGTCAAAAGCGATGGTATTATCTTTAAGCAATCTAAGACCTAGTTTAGAATCTTCTATGACTGTTTTTCCTTTGTAATTCAGATGATAATAAGGAACTCCATTTTTCAGTTGGAAATTCATTTCGAATTTACCGTCGGGAGACTTTAGCAATTGTGCATTGATAGCTGCTACAGAAAGTAAAGCTAAAAGCGCACTTGTTTTAATCAATTTCATACTTTAAATATTTGTATTATAATTATTTATGAATTTTTCAATAAAAAATAAAAAAACATTAAATATAAAAAAACTGCTGCTATAAAGCAACAGTTTTTATGTAAAAATTGTATGATATATTACACCTAATTTATAGTATAAACCATATTGAATGGATCAAATGTAATGGTATAAGTTCCAGCTGAAGTAATGTTTAAGTTAGAACCACCTGCATTAAGTGTTCCATCTGCACCATCATCACCGTAATTTTCTCCCCAATCGCTGTTCACTCTAAATTTGAATTCACCAGCAGGTAAAGTAACTACTATTTTGAATTTAAGGATAGAATCATCCCATTCCATTTGTGCATCTGGACTACCTCCCCAACTGTTGAAACCACCAACAAGGCCTACTGAATAAGGTACCATAGAGTGTGTTAAATTATTAGTATCAACAGTTACTTTATAATAACCTGCACTAGGAGAAAGTAAATTAGATCCGTTAGGTTCTAGGGTACCATCTGCACCATTATCTCCCCAGTTAACATCCCAATTTCTGTTTTGAGTATATTTAAACTCTATACCAGCAGCAGGGAAATTAATAAATCCGAAATACGTACCATTACTTGTAGCAGAAACTAGCGTGTTTGCAGTACCAGGATTCCAACCTTGATAGCCTCCAGGCGCATAAATAAATGATGAAAGTTGATATGGAGTTGCTTTGAAAGTAACAATTGCAGAAGATTTCTTAATCTCCGGATCTACTAATTTCGTAATCGCAGATACTCTGATATCAAAATTACCTTGTACACCAATTGTACCACCAACACTTAGAAGAAGTTTATCTAAATCAAAATGGGTTACATTAATAAGTTTAAGATTATTAACAGTCCCTAATTCTTTAAATTTATTTGCTCCTGATAATGAAACCTCTACAAGATATTTTACATCAATTCCGTAAGAATAATCGTTCCAAGTAATGGTTTTTGCAATACCTGTTGGATTGTTTGCATCCAAAGTAATTACACTACCTGCTGTAGGTGCCGTAATTACAGGCACTTCTACAGGATAAGGTTGCACATCAAAAGCAATAGGAAGAGAAACATTAGAACCTGCTTCTATTCTAAAATAGACTTTTTTAATTGAATATGGTGAATATCCAGCTTGCAATAAAGCGGTATTAAGAGCACCTATTGTAGTAGTATAAGTATTTTTATTTGATGTACCTAACTTTACTTTAACTGTAAAATCATTTGAATTAGAAAACACAATATCATAAGATGATGCCGCGTTTAGATTATCCCAAGTAAGTCTGAATGGATTATTCTCCATTGTTGAATATAATACATTGCTTCCTAAACTCGTATCATATAATTTAAAAGAAGGCTCTGCTTTTGTCCAGTCTCTATAATCCTCGTTGTTACAAGAATGAAGAACGAACGGCAATAATAGAACCAATGATAAAAATTTTATTATATTTTTCATAATTGTTATTGAATTATTGTTGAACAATGGTATAAACTCCAGCTTTAATATCTACTGTAATTTTATACGTGTTTCCACCACCATCAAATTTGATATCTCCACTATCACCTTTAGGACCTAAGAAGCCTGAATTTCCTGAACCAGAAATATTACCCCATTCTAATTCTTTCCAATCTTTTTGACCTAGAACTTTAAAAGCAGCTCCATTATCTAATTTCACTGTGTATTCAAATTTTCCAGATGAAACTTTAGTCATAGCAATAGCGTTTGCTGCATCCCATCCATTAATTGTACCAACAAGATAAACTTCAGGAAAATCATATCCTAAAACAGGAGATGCGGTAATATTTAAAGACTGAATATTTTTAGTTGCATCAATCACTATTTTATAAATGCCTGTATCGCCTGTAAATTTCATGTTTTCATCACCTTCTTGAAGCAAGTTACCAGAAAGCTGTTTGAAATATCTATAATTTGCTCTAGTACCTTCTTTATCAACACTATAATTAATAGGATTCCAACTTTGTTGACCTAAAAATCTGAAGGGTTGATTATTTTCTAAGTATGTATAGATATAAGATAAGTTATCTTTTTTATGAAGAATTTGAGCATTCTCAGCGGTCCAACCAACATAAGTAGCACCACCTACAAGATAAAAATCAGGATATTCTAATACATATGGTGTAATCATTAAACTGGTAACATTAGATTTAGCTACTAAATTTTCACTTACTGTACCTAAGTAAGAAGAAACTCTAATGTACATTTTGGCAGACACATTAGGTGCTAAATTAATTCCTTGAGCAGCCTGATTCATTTGTTCTACTGAAAAAGTAGTTGCTCTTACAGAACCTGCAACTGTACCTAATGTATAAGGAGTAGTGAACGCCTCATCTTTAGACACTTCTATTTTATATTTTATTTCAGTAGGAACTGTATAGGTTGCAACATCCCAACTTAAAGTTAAACTAGGGTTGCTTGGAAAATTTCTATCCAACACCAATTTTTCAGCAGATATATCTAGCATTATTGGCGCTGATTGATTATCCACGGTAATTAACTCTCTATTTTCGCATGCAATAAAACTAAATATTGCAATAAAAACGAATAAAATTTTATTAATTATATTTTTTTTCATAACATAATATTTGTCAAAGCTGATTAATAACCAGGATTTTGAATTAAATTAGAATTAGAACTAATCTCTTTTGTAGGAATTGGGAATAAAGCTCTATAATCAGCTATAGCAGAACCATTCAATGAACCACCCTTCCATTGCCAGTTATAACCAGAAGTATATTTTCCAAATCTTATTAAATCTTGTCTTCTGTGACCTTCCCAATAAAGCTCTTTTGCTCTCTCCGATAAAACAAAATCTGGAGTAAGCGCAGCTAGAGTTACTGGATTTGCACCAGCTCTTAATCTTAAATCATTAATATAATTTAGAGCTGTAGCTTTGTCTCCTTTACCATTTACAACCGCTAATTCTGCATACATTAAATATACATCTGCCAATCTAAACATTGGAAAATCTGTATCTGGGAAAGTAGGATCTTGACCTGAAACACCTGCAGATGTTTTATTAGTAAATTTTATTAATTTTTTACCTTGCGCAAATTTTAAATAGTCTGTAATGTCTTCAGAATCGGTACCAGAAACAACATTTACACGTGGGTCACCTGCAATAGTTTGTATAAATTCTTTTCTAGCTCTGAAACCTTGCCATCCAAAATCAATACCTAGGGTTTTAGCAACTGCATCATTAGTACTTCCATGAATTAAATAAGTCATACCTCCATAAGATTTAGTTTTAACGCCATCATATCTTACAGGAAAAATAATCTCTTTTTGAGCTCCGTTAACATCATTATCTGCCGCAAATAAATTATTTCTGTCAAGTGACAAGCTGTAGCCCGCACCTAATACACTGTTTACAGCAGCTAAAGCTTCAGTGCTTTTATCTTGACCTGTGTAAACTTTTGCGTTAATTAAAAGTTTTGCTTTTAACATCCACAAAGCTCCTTTATCAGCTCTACCATATTCATTAGCTCTTGGGGCAGGAAGATCTGCTTCAATTGTATTAAGTTCATTTAAAACATAATCAAACATTTCTGCTCTGGTTTTCATTACTGGTACAGAACCTAAAGCATTTTCTTCTGTTGCAAAAGGAGAGTTCCCATAAAGATCAATAGCATGATAATAAGATAAAGCTCTCAAAAATCTTGCTTCAGCTCTCATCACTTTAATTTTAGCTTTAAGATCTTCTGATACTTTCCTTGAATTCAATTTTTCATCTGTAGTTTCTCTTAAGAACTCGTTTGCTACAGATATCTGATAGTAAACTCTAGCAAAAAATGCTTCATTAAATTTATTATCTGCATTCCATGTATTAAAGTTTAAATCTTTAATTGTTGGGTTATCAGATTCTCCCCAAGCAATAATTGCTTCGTCCGTAGTAAGCTCTTGTAACTGCCAGTAACCTCTTAAATACTGAGAAAATCCTTCATCTACTAATGATTGTAAATCTGAATCTCCTGTAGGAGCTGCTTGACCAGATAAAGATAAACCACCATAAATTTTTGCTAAAAACTGTTTATAAGGTAGTTCTGGATTATCAGGATTGTTAAAATAATTATCTACCGAGAAAGAATCATCATCTTTCAAAGAAACATCTAAATCATTTAAACATGAAACTGCGGTAAATAATAATGCTGAAAATGCTAACCATTTTACTTTTTTTAATATATTTTTCATATTATTTTAAATTGATTAAATTAAAAATTAACGTTTACTCCAAGCATATACATTCTAGCTCTAGGGTAAATTACTCCATCTAGACCATTATTGAAGACTTCTGGGTCTAATCCTTTATAATCACTTATAATTAATGCGTTTTGCACACCTCCGTATATTCTTAAAGAGGTTCTATCACCAATGAAGTTGTTATTCTTAATGGTATAACCTAAAGTAACATTGTCTAATTTTAGATAGCTTGCATTTTTAATATAGTAATCACTTTCTTTATTAGCAAAAGCAAATCCTGTTTTTGCAAAATCTAAAGGTGAATTTGCTAAGGTATTATCTACAACATTATTAATTGTTGAAAAGTATGCTCTATCAGCATTTACTTGATCATATACATAGTTACCAAAACTTGCTCTCCAAGCCATTGAGTAATCCCAGTTTTTCATAAATGTACCATCAATCATTAAGCCCATTGTAACGTCTGCTTGAGGTTTTTTGTAATTATATTTATCAAAACTGTCTATTGTACCATCACCATTTCTATCTACATACACTCCTTCAATTGGCTTGCCTGTACTATCATAAACCTGTTGATATACCCAATAAGAAAATGGAGCTAGACCAACTTTGTGAGTCTGTACATAACCACCAAGTCCCACTCCTCCTTGTGGAATATTATCGGTAAATAATTCTGTAATTTCTAAATGATTATAACTTAAGTTGTAGTTAACATCTAAAGTAAAATTCTCTTTTTTAAACATTTGATAGTTTAAATTAAAATCTAAACCTTTAGATTGTAGAGAACCAATGTTTTTAGGACCTAAGACTCTTAAATTCTGTAATGCTCCTTCCGCAACTATGGATAATAAATCTTTAGTATCTGCCAAATAAACATCTACATTTCCAGATAATCTTCTGCTAAATAATGAAAAATCTAAACCAGCATTATATTTTGTGCTAGATTCCCAAGTTAGATTTTGATTGTATCCTTTTGGCCTTGCTATTAAGTAATATGTATTCGCTCCCGTACCAAATTGATAGTAGGCATTGGTAGAAACATCATACTGTTTAAAGTAATCTATCTTATATCCACCAATATCTTGTTGACCTACAGCACCAACACTTAATCTTAGTTTCAGCTCATTAATAGTACTATTGTCTTTAAATAAGTCTTCATGCATCTTCCAGGCAAATGCTGCACCTCCAAAGTTACCCCATCTATTATCTTTAGAAAATCTAGAAGAACCATCTCTTCTATAATTTACAGTTAGTAAATATCTGTTATTATTCCATCCTAAATTTAATCTTCCAAAAAATGCTTGCAGGTTAACACCTGGATCAGTGTAAGTATCCGCAACGTTGTTATTAGGATCTAGTACATATAATAATTGATTGGCAGAATTGTAATTTTTATAATCAAAATTTTGATACTCATAACCTCCTAATAAATCAAAACTTAGTTTACCAAAGTTTTTAGTATAGTTTAACTGAGTATTGAGATTTTTGTTAAAATTATCATAGTTTGTTTCAGTAAAATTACCTACAGGTAAACCATTCCAGTAACCTGCTCTTGCAAAAGAACTAATTTCTGTTTTGCCATCACCTTCTTGTTTATCTATACCTGCATTTACAATTAATCTTAACTCTGGTAAAAAGTGAAATTTATAATCTAAGTTAATGTTTCCATAAAATCTATGATGATTACCAATATTTCTTCTCTCTAATAACTGAGATAGTGGGTTTGATGTACCACGGAAAAAGTATTTAGCTCCATCTTGCTGATACCATTCTCTATAACCAGCAAAAGGTGTTTGTGCATCATAAGGACTTTGGGTAGGGTCATAAGATATTGCGCTACCAATAGCACCTTCATCAGCGTTTGTTCTAAACGCATAAGTATAATTACCAGAAATATTAAGCTTTAAATGATTATCAAATAAAGTTGGGTTCAAAGTAAAAGAAGCTGTTGATCTTTTGTAATTAGATGTCAAAAGAAGACCTTCATTTTCTGTATGACCAATACTTAATCTAGATGGAATCTTATCAAATAAGTTGCCCATTAAAGACAAATTACTATCAAAAGAAGCTGTGTTTCTAAAGATTAAATCTTGCCAATTTGTATTAGATGTCCCCAATAAATTCGCTTTATCAGGAGCCATTGTATTAATAATTTCCCTGAACTGATCTCCATTATACACATCAACATTCTTAGCTAATGTATTATACGTAGTAAAAGAATTAAAAGAAACTTGTAATTTCTTTTTAGAACCTTTTTTTGTAGTAATTAAAATTACACCATTAGAACCTCTGTTACCATAAATTGCAGTAGAAGAAGCATCTTTTAATATTGAAAAAGATTCAATATCATTAGGGTTAATTGAGGACAATCCGCCTTCTACTGGCAAACCATCAATAACAATTAAAGGATCATTACTACTTAATAGAGAAGAACCGCCCCTTACTCTAATTACGGCATCATTACCTGGTGTACCAGACTGAGTTACAACAACCCCAGAGGTTCTACCATTTAATAAACCTTCCGCACTTGTAATAGCTCCCTTATTAAAATCTTTTTCACTTAAGGCTGTAATAGACCCTGTTAAATCAGACTTCTTTTTAGCTCCATAACCAATAAGCACAACTTGTTCAATGTCTTTTTGTTTAATTGAATCTCTTTGTTGAGCTTCTAGCATAATTGTTCCTGCCAATAAAAAAGCTGGAGCAATTTTTAAAACTTTACTATAGTTTCTCACAAAAATAAAATTTAAGGATTAATATTCATTTTTCACATCGCTTAATTGCTATCACAATTAGGCACTGCCAATTTATGAAATTTTTAAATATTTATTAAATTTATATAAAAATTGTTAATTATTCATGATAAGAATCAGTCACTTTTGTATTAATTAAACCATAAAACACTGATTAACAATGTAATAAAATCTATTATCTCACCAGTGAGACAATAAAGAATTTCGCAATATTTCAAACAAATGTTTAGCAAATTCGCATGTTAAACAAATGTTAACAACCAAAATTTTTACCAAAAAAACAACCAAGAAGTCAAAATTTTCCAAAAAGGCAAACAAAATCTTATCTTTGCAAAAAAATTTTCCATGCAGAAGAGAAAAATGATTACCGCTGCATTACCCTATGCAAACGGTCCTGTACATATCGGTCATTTAGCTGGAGTATACATTCCTGCTGATGTTTTCGCACGTTTCCAAAGAAGATTAGGAAGCGATGTCGCTTTTATCTGTGGTTCTGATGAACACGGAATTCCTATTACCATTAGAGCAAAAAAAGAAGGCATAACGCCTCAAGATATTGTAGATAAATATCACACAATCATAAAAAAATCTTTTGAAGACTTAGGAATTTCATTTGATGAATATTCTAGAACTTCTTCAGAAAATCATAAAAAAACTTCTCAAGATTTCTTCTTGAAAATGTACGAAAACGGACAATTCACCGAAGAAGTTTCAGAACAATATTATGATGAGCAAGCTGGCGAATTTTTGGCAGACAGATACATTGTAGGAACTTGCCCAAAATGTGGAAATGATGGAGCTTATGGAGACCAATGCGAAAAATGCGGTTCCACGCTTTCTCCTTCAGAATTGATTAATCCAAAATCTGCATTGAGTGGAAATATTCCTGTACTTAAAGAAACTAAAAACTGGTATCTTCCATTAAATGAATATGAAGATTTCTTAAACGAGTGGATTTTAGAAGGTCATAAAGACGATTGGAAACCCAATGTTTACGGACAGGTAAAATCTTGGTTGAATGATGGCTTGAAACCTAGAGCAATGACCAGAGATTTAAATTGGGGGGTACAAGTTCCACTTCCAGATGCAGAAGGCAAAGTACTTTACGTTTGGTTTGATGCGCCAATCGGCTACATTTCTTTCACCAAAGAATGGGCAGCTAAAAACGGCAAAAACTGGGAAGATTATTGGCAATCTGAAGATTCAGACTTAATTCACTTTATTGGTAAAGATAATATTGTGTTTCACTGTATTATTTTCCCAGCAATGATGAAGGCTCACGGAGATTATATTATGCCAAGTAATGTTCCTGCTTTTGAATTTTTAAATCTTGAAAATGATAAAATTTCTACCTCTAGAAACTGGGCAGTTTGGGCGCATGAATATGTAGAAGAATTCCCAGGTCAACAAGACGTTTTGCGTTACGCATTGCTTTCTTCAGCACCAGAAACTAAGGATAATAACTTTACTTGGAAGGATTTCCAAACTAAAAATAATTCTGAATTAGTTGGAATTTTCGGGAATTTCATCAATAGAGTTGCTGTGCTCATCCACAAATATTATGATGGCGTAATTCCTGCCGGAAATGAAAATGCAGAAGAACTTTCTGAAATTTCTAAAGCCGCAAAAGAAATTAATGAATATTTAAGCAAATATGAATTCAGAAATGCATTATCAGCTTTAATGAATTTAGCACGTTTCGGAAATCAATATTTACAAACCGAAGAACCTTGGAAAACCATCAAAGACAATCCTGAAAAAGCAGCAAACACATTGTTTGTAGGAGCACAAATTGCGGTTGGTTTAGCTCAATTATGCGAGCCTTTCATGCCTTTTTCTTCAGAAAAATTATTAAAAATGTTCAATACCGAGAAAATTTCTTGGAAAGAAGTGGAAAATGCTCAAATTCTTGTAAAAACTGGACACACAATCAATGAAAGTTCGCTTCTTTTCTCAAAAATTGAAGACGAAACCATAGATTTCCAAATCCAAAAATTAGAAAACACCAAAATATCAAACGCAAAAACCAATCCTAAAGCAAATCCTATGAAAGAAGAAATCACTTTTGACGATTTTACCAAAATAGATTTAAGAACTGCCACTATTTTAGAAGCTGAAAAAGTAGAAAAAGCAGATAAATTATTAAAACTAAAAGTAGATACTGGAGTGGATGTAAGAACCGTAGTTTCTGGGATTGCAGAGAGTTTTACTCCAGAAGAAGTGGTAGGAAAACAAGTGATGATTTTATTAAATCTTGCTCCAAGAAAAATACGTGGAATAGAATCTCAAGGAATGTTACTTTTAACAACCAAACCTGATGGAAAATTGAGTTTCGTAACTCCTGATGAAACCGTAGAAAACGGAATTGAGGTTGGATAATAAAAAAATTAATCAATTAAATAATTAAAGATTTCGGAGATATTTCCGAAATCTTTTTTTATTTTTGAATATCACACTTTGTCAAAGTTTTTGCGAAGCAAAGGAATCTTTGACAAAGTTAAATGTATTACCTTGAAACTTTTAAAATCACTTCTACTTTGCTTTTTATTTTTTGGATTGGGGAATTTTAAAGCTCAAAATTTATTGTTAAATGATTCTGATAGAAGAATTAATTTTTATCAGCAACAAAAATATAAGTTAAAAGCAAATTATCTTAACAAAAGAAAAAGTCTAAATTTATCATATGAATTGAAACAAAACTTAAAAAAATTAAGTATAAATTATTTTGCTAAAATTAATAATGAGTTAAAAATAATTAATAAAATTTCTAATGACGATGAACTTTACAAAGCCATTACTCTAAAGTCTTTAGGTGAATCTTATCCAGATATCAACGCAGTTTTCTTTAACAGAGGAAATCTTTTATCTGATGAAAAAATCTCAGACGAAGAAAAACAAAAATACAATGCTATTTTCCTAGAAATTTCTAAACAAATCCCTAATGAAACCTATATAGAACTTTCTAAAATCACAGATGAAATCAATCGTGATAAATTTGCATTGACGGTTCCTTATCGTTTTGAAATTTTTCAAGATTTATTTGATGAAAACCAAAGAAAAAGAATAGACATCATCAATTTTCTACTTTGGAATGTAGAATAAACCTTACTTTAACGTAAGTTGAGCCAAATAAGAATCTTCTAGTTGTTCAATTTTTTGAATTTTAAAACCATTAGCAATCGCAGCATTTTCTAAGGTATCAAAATCTAAATACAACCATTTCATAGGCAGTTCAGATTCTCCATTGTAATGCAAATAATAATCTAATTCTCCGTAATAACCAGTAGCAGGAACAAGCACTCCTCCATCTTCATCTTGGTCATACATATACAGAATATCTGTACTGTCTATGAAAATTTGTCCGTTTTCAGCAACTAAACTTTTCAGTTTTTGCAAATATTGGTCAATGTGTTCTAGACTTTGAAAAATCCCAGTACCATTCATGAGAAGCAGAACAGTATCAAAATTCTTTTCAGAAAATTGAAGGAAATCTTCGCAGATGGCATTTTTCACACCTCTTGCTTTACAAACTTCAATAGATTTCGGAGAAATATCTAGTGCAGTTACTTCTAATTTTCTTTCATTTTGCAGATAAAGGCTATGTGAACCCGCTCCAGAACCTACATCTAGAACCTTACCAAAAGATAAATCCAATGCTTTTTTTTCTAAAGCATTCATTTCTTGATAATCTCTGAAAAGATAAGAAACTGGCAAATCATCCAGTTCTGAGATAGAAGTTTCGGTTTGTAAATCTTCAGGATTTTCATCGTAATAATAATCCCAAATCGCGCGTCCCATTAAGTCTTTCATTTTGCAAAAATATTAATTAGGAATCACATAATTTAAAATTTCAAAAAATATTCTGACTTTAGAAAGGATTTATTACTTTTAGTAAAATTTAAAAAAATATGAGAAAAATAGACCAACTTTTCGCAGAATACGCAGAAAGTCACCATAACCAAACGAATAAATTCATTCATTGGATTTGCGTTCCTTTAATTTTCTTTACTATAGTAGGATTTATCAGTCTTATTCCTACGCCTCATTTTTGCGCGTCTTACTTTGGTTGCATCAGCGTTGCCAGTATTGTTGCGCTTGTTTTGGTAAGTATTTTTTACTTTACTCTTTCATGGAGAATTTCTTTAATCATGCTTTTAATAATGCTTTTAATGGAACATTTTGCGTATGCAATCAATGTACATTTTAAAGAAAATTCTTGGATTATTTATCTCTACATTTTTGTTATCACATGGATTTTTCAGTTCATCGGTCATAAAATTGAAGGTAAAAAACCGAGTTTCTTAAAGGATTTACAGTTTTTGTTGATTGGACCAATTTGGCTTTTGCATTTTATATTAAAGAAAATCGGAATAAAATATTAATCAATTAATTATTCACAAAAATAAATGAAATCAAACTAATCAAAACAATGCAAAAATCACAAATTATTTTATCACATAAATGAAATATGATAAATTTCATTAAGAATTTATCAAAAAAAACATTTAAATTTGTCTTAAATATAAAAAGTTAAAAAATGAAAGATTCTCAAAATAACTTCCTAATTAAACCTTTAATTGTTTTATTCATCGCATTATTTTCTGTGATTTCTTGTAGAGGAGAAGATGACACAGAAGATGTAACACCTTTAGTAGGAAATTGGGAATGGGTTTCTTCTATAGGTGGAGTTGGAAATACTACTGAAACGCCTACTTCTACTGGAAATAATATAGTTTTCAACTTTGGCGCAGATAAAAAATACACCATTACTACTAACGGAACAGTTACCAATGAAGGGACTTTTTCACTTTACAAAAACGTTTCTAATCTAGAACATTTAGATAGATTATATATAGATTTTTCTAATTATCCTGATAAAATGATTATCAATAATGATGGAGTGAACTTAGTTTGGAGTGACGATGCAAACAACGGATACACTTCTACTTACAAGAAAAAATAAGTTTATCTCCCCAAAACAAATACTGCCGGAATTTTATGAAGTTCCGGTTTTTTATTTTTCCAATCAGAGATTTTTAAGGTTTTGATAAATTCTTCCGTTGGATGATTGATATTTGCAGCGATGCAAAGTTTGGTATTTGGATTAAGAAATTTAATTAAATCTTCTAAAAGCTGATTATTTCTGTACGGTGTTTCCATAAAAATCTGAGAATATCCTGACTTTTGAACTTGATTTTCTAGAAAGAGAATCTGCTTTTTCTTTTGCTCCTTATCTATTGGCAAATATCCGTGAAAGGTAAATTCCTGACCATTAAAACCACTCGAAATTAGAGCTAAAATGATAGAACTCGGCCCATTAATTGGGATAACTTTTATGTTGTTTTCATGACACCATTTCACCATTAGATTTCCAGGATCTGCAATACAAGGCAATCCTGCTTCAGAAAGCAAACCAAAATCCTGACCAGATTTCATGAGTTTTTGTGCTTCTTTTAAATCATTAGATTCAGAATATTTATCCAAAAGAAAAAGCTTTAAATCACTTTGTTTTTTCTCGGGGGCAAAAAATTTAATGACTTTTCTGGCTGTTTTTTCGTTTTCCACGAAAAAATAATCGGTTTTTAGAATGTATTCTTTAATCGATGGTGCAAAATAGTCTATCGGAGATTCTTCGGATAAATAAGCTGGGATTAGAAACAACATGTTTTAAAAAAATTTAATTAGAGATAAAAGTAATCAATTTTTAGAAATTTTACTTCAAGTTGTACTTTTCAGCAATCGCTTCACAAGCTTGATCTAACATTTGATACACCTTTTCGAAATCACTCATATCGCCATAATACGGATCTGGAACTTCTATTTTTTCATCAGATAAAACGCCAGCTTCTTCCATAATCAAAGAAACTTTAATTCTCTGTTCCTCAGAATTGGCTTTTGACAATACATCTTCTAAATTTTTTAAATCCATGCAAAAAATCTTATCAAAGTCTTCTAAATGCTTTTCGGTGAAGTAATTAGCTCTTTGATGAGAAATATCTACGCCATATTCTTTGGCAATTTTGGTTGAACGTTTATCAGGATGTTCTCCTTCATGAAAAGAAATCGTTCCTGCACTTACAACCGTATGTTTTTCTGAAATTTTAGAACGCAAAATTCCTTCTGCTAATGGACTTCTGCATATATTCCCTAAACAAACCATTAAAATTTTCATAAGTAAGTCGTAATTTAATTAAAAAAGGAATTTTTCAAATCTAACATTTAAAAAATTCCTCAATATTTTTATTATCAATAGGTCAAAGACCTAAATTTTATTCAAAGATTTTATCTTTAATTTCTTTTAGATATTTCTTCAGTTCTTTGTCAATTTTAGAAACATCTCTGATGGTTTCACAAGCATACATTACCGTAGAATGGTCTTTTCCGCCCATTTCTTCGCCAATTTTGGTAAAAGTAGCATTGGTATATTCTTTCGCAAAATACATGGCTAATTGTCTAGGCAATGCAATTTCTCTTTTTCTGGTTTTAGACAGCAATTGCTCTCTCTGAATCCCGAAATATTCGCAAACCACTTCTTGAATGTATGGAATATTGATGGTTTTCTTTTGATTTGCCGCAATCTTGTTAATGGTTTCTTTCAATAAATCTAGACTTAAATCTGATTTAGAAATCATGGAATGCGCAATTACAGAATTAATCACACCAATCAGTTCTCTCACGTTAGATTTCACTTCTCCAGCTAAAAAATCTACCATATCATCTTTTAAAACAATACCGTCTCTGTGAAGTTTATCTACGATAATTTTCTTTCTCGTATCAAAATCTGGAGATTTTACTTCTGCACTTAATCCCCATTTAAAACGAGAAACAATTCTTTCTTGAATATCCTGAATATCTGCAGGAGCTTTATCAGAAGTTAAGATAATCTGCTTTCCGTTTTGATGTAAATGATCAAAAATATGGAAGAACATATCCTGAGTTGCAGCCTTACCAGAAAGGAATTGAATATCATCGATAATCAAAACATCTACCATTTGGTAAAAATTACCAAAATCTGTTTTATTTTGAGCCTTAGCCGCAGAAACAAATTGCTGGATAAATTTTTCTGATGATAAATATAAGACAACTTTATCTGGAAGATTCTGTTTAATATCTAAACCAATTGCATGAGCTAAGTGCGTTTTTCCTACACCTACTCCACCATGAATGAATAATGGGTTAAAAGAAGTTGCACCTGGTCTTTTAGCAATGGTTTTAGCAACTGTATATGCAAATTTATTGCTTTCTCCTTCCACAAAATTATCAAATGATAAATTTGGGTTAAGGTTAGCATCTATGTTTACCTTTTTAATTCCTGGAACTACAAAAGGATTCACTAAATTTTTAGAAACTGAGGTAGGAAGCACCTCTTGAACTTTCGGAGCTTGTACAGAAATTCCTTTATAATTTTGAGTAGCAGGTTTTTCTAATCCTTGTGGTTTATTTTCCATTACAGAATACCACAATTTAACTCCTTTTCCGATATTTTTTTTAAGAGCTGCAGAGAGTAGAGAAAGGTAATTTTCTTCTATATATTCTTTATAGAAGTCAGAAGGAACCAATAACGTAAGGTTATGGTTAATCAATGACATAGGCTGTACTCTGTCAAACAATAAGTCAAACGAGTGTTCTAGTTTTTTTACATCTTCATGTTCGGAAGCGCTCAAATTGTCTCGCATAAATTTAAGACAACGTTCCCAAATCAAGCCTAAGTTTTGATCCATCATTATAAGTCTGCTAAATAGTTTTCTCTGATTATTTTTATCGGGAAGACAAATATGAAAAATAATTTTTTCTTAAAAAAATTTTTGGGGTATTGCTTTTTTAAAAATATATTTGTATGTATTAAAGAAAAGTTAAAATGATACACACAACTCACACATTACGAGTACGTTACGGAGAAACAGATCCTATGAAATATGTCTACTATGGCAACTATGCAGAATACCTAGAAGTTGCTAGAGTTGAGCTGTTTAGAACCCTGGGAATTTCATACGATGAAATCGAAAAACGTGGGATTTGGCTACCTGTTTCAGAGTATAAAATCAAGTATTTAAAACCTGCTTTTTATGACGAAATTTTAGAAATTCATACGTATGTAAAAAAAGTTCCGGGAGTAAAAATAGAATTTGAATATGAAATTTATAATGATTCTAAACAAAAAATCACAGAAGCATCTACTACTCTATTTTTCTTAGACGCTACAACCAACAAAGTGTCTAGATGTCCTGATTTCTTAATGGAACTCATCCAAGAAAATTGGAAGGAATAAGCAAAAAAAAACAAAAATAAAAAAGTGAGATGACAAAAATCATTTCACTTTTTATTTTACCAAATTCTTTATCAAGATTTTACAAGAATTTTCCAGATTCTAATTCATACGGTTCTTTTCCTTTTTCAAAAATTCTAGTCAATTGCGTTCCTTCTGTTGTAATTTTATCACCAAGAACTCTAATCCAGTTCCCTTCTCTTAAACCAACTACTTTTACCTCATTTTGAGTAAGGAATTCTTTAATTCTGGTTTCTCTTGTTTCTCCGTTGTGCTTCAAATTTGGATTTGGGTCTAAATAATGTGGATTGATATTAAACGGAACCAATCCCATACAGTCAAAACTTGGCGGATATACAATTGGCATATCGTTCGTAGTTTTCATGTTAAGGCCTGCAATATTGCTTCCTGCAGAAGTTCCTAAATACGGTTTACCAGATTTTACATTTTCTGCTAAAACAGTCATTAAATTTTCTTCGTGTAAGGTTTTCACGAGGAGAAAAGTATTTCCTCCACCTGTAAAAAAGCCTTTTGCTTCTTTTACCGCTGCCATTTTATCCTCGAATTCATGCAATCCTTTTACCTTAATATTAATTTGTTCAAAAAAATCTCTCGCAATTTGCGTGTATTCTTCATGTGAAATTCCGCTGGGTCTTGCAAAAGGAATAAAGATAATTTCGTCTATTCCGCTGAATAATTCGGCAATTTCTTCTTTGATATATTCTAAATATTTCCCACCAAAAAGTGAAGAGGTAGAAGCTAATAAAACGTTCATGGAGTTATAAATGATGAGTGATAAGTTATAAATGTTAAATATTAGTCGGCAAATTTATGTGAAAAATATGAAAATTGAACCAAAATTGCGCCCCAGATTGAGCGGCATGTTTGAGCTCTCCCAAAAAAAGCAAAGGTTTTGGTTTGGATTTTTTGGGAAGCGAGTAGCGAAAGCTGGAAATGTGCGCCAAAAAAACTATAAACTAATTCCTTAAAACTAATCCCTAATCATTATCTTTGCAAAAAATAATTTTAACATGAAATTTTTTATTGATACAGCTAATCTAGACCAAATTAGAGAGGCACAAGATTTAGGAATTCTAGACGGTGTTACGACCAATCCAAGTTTAATGGCGAAAGAAGGCATTTCTGGAGCTGAAGCAATTAAAAATCACTACAAAACGATTTGCGAAATCGTAGATGGTGATATTTCTGCGGAAGTTCTAAGTACCACTTACGAAGAAATGATTAAAGAAGGAGAAGAATTGGCTGCAATTCACCCAAACATCGTGGTAAAAATTCCTATGATTAAAGACGGAATTAAAGCATTAAAATATTTTACAGATAAAGGAATTAAAACCAACTGTACTTTAATTTTTTCTGCTGGACAAGCGCTTCTTGCTGCAAAAGCTGGTGCTACTTACGTTTCTCCTTTCTTAGGAAGATTAGATGATGTTTCTACAGACGGATTAGCATTAATCGAAGAAATTAGAATTATTTTTGATAACTACGATTACAAAACTGAAATTTTAGCAGCTTCTATTCGTCATTCTATGCACATTATCAACTGTGCTAAGATTGGTGCAGATGTAGTAACTACACCTCTTGCTCCGATTTTATCTTTACTAAAACACCCTTTAACTGACAACGGTTTAGCTCAGTTTATTGCAGATTCTAAAAAGATGATGTAATTTTTGCTAAAAATTAAACATAAAAAAATCCTGAAAATTTAGATTTTCAGGATTTTTCATTTTTTATTGAAGCAAGTCTAACTCTAAAAGATTGTTGTCTCGCTTATTATTTTCTTTGACTTGTTGTTCCCTTCTTTTAATCATTTCCGATGCAGAAATTTCGTTTCCGTTTTGGTCTCTGAACTGAAGTACTGCTCCATTTGCCATCGCCATTTTCATGGATTTTGCTGGATCATTTCGGTCTTCTAGAAATATCTTTTTGTATTGCTCTTGATTGACTTCTATATATTTATCATTACCTACAAATTCAGAAACTTTTTGAATTTCCTCTTTATATTTCCCTACTGCTTTTAGTTCAAAAACGTGAGATTGAGTAGCATCTTCTAGTTTCACAATCAATCCTGGCAATCCTCTAAATTTATACGGACCATCTTGAAAAGGCAATTCCTCGGTAAACCAAACTGTCCATTTTCTTCCTGCAAATTCTGTAACCGCTTTTTGCGCTTCGAACTCTCCTATTTTTTGTTTTTCTGGAAGAATTTTCCATTGAATTTTTCTTTTGTCCCAAACTTTATAAGCATCCATTCCGCTTCTGGTTAATGAATACGTTTCGAAAGAAGGATAATTTTTGTGAATTTTATAGCGTACACTGCCTTTTCTCATAGACATAGCTTTCATATCTACATTCATGCTTCCCGTTGCTTTTATTTGCTTCTCAAAAGCTGCCGTCATGATAGAATCTGAAACATAAACTTCTCTACTGTAAAACTTAGAGCCTTTCTCCGAAATATCCAGATACATAAGTTCTGATTTCACGTCCGCTTTGTTGGTAGAATCCGTCACAAATTTATAATCATAGATAAATCTATTCTGCGCCGAAAAGACTGCTGAAATCAATAAAAAAGTAAAAAGTAATTTTTTCATAGGTGTATTAATTTAAAAAATCCTTCAAGATTTTTAAACTTGAAGGATTTTAAGTTTTTATTTGGTTTGAATTCTTATTTCGCCTTCTTCTTTGCCATTATTCACGTTTTTATTTACGTTTACCGTAGCGATATCATTAGGATTTAATTTATCCATTTCTTCTTTGGTAGAAAGTTTACCATTGATATAATATTTAATCGATTTATCCGAGAAAACTTTCATTGATTTTAATCCTTCAACTTCACTATTTTTAGTTGTTAAATTATACTTTATTTTATCTGCGGAAACATTTACTACTCCATCTTTTGGGACATTAGCATCTACAGTAATTATCCAAGGATTGTTCTGAGCATATTTTCTAGAAATTTCTGCCTGTTGTTTGGCAATTTCGGCTTGTTTCTTGGCGAGTTCTGCTTGTTTTTGTGCCAAATCTCTTCTTTCTTTTGAAAGTTTTTCTAGTTTTTTCTGTTGTGCTTTAGAAAGTTTAGATTTATCAGTCCAGTTAAAATTCTCAATATTCATCGGCGGAAATGACTGAACTTTTCCATCATTTTTTTTATGAAATTCAACTTTTTTAATTTTTACTATTCCATTTTTAAATTCTTTAGAATTAAGCTTTTTCTCTAATTCTTTCATTGAAGAAAAATTATTACTTGTATTATCAACAAAAATTTTATATTCTAAACCATTATCTAATTCTTTATTAAATTCTAAATTATTTAGTTTAAATCCTTCAATTTGATCTAAACCGTTTTTCATCTCCATCAAAAAAGATATTTCATCTTTATATCCATCAGAATTAGCAATTCTATCAATTTCGTTTCCAAGATTTTCTAATTCTTTGGCTTTCAGTTCATAATCATAACTATCTGCACCTTTTTCTTTAGCAATTTTCTGTAACTCTTCAGATTTTTTACGAGTTTGTTCGCTAAGTGTAGCTATTTTTTCGTTCTCTTTTTTAATTTTTTCAGAAGCTTTATTAATTTTCGCCTGTTGAGCTTCTAACAGTTTTTGCACATCTTTTTCTTTAACAGTATCTTTTTTAAGTTCCTGAACCGCAACTTCTATGGCTTTATTTTGCTTTTTGATTTCTATATTTTTAGCATTAACCAATAGCGCAAAGGAAACCCCGAAAAGAATTGGCAAAGCCAAAATTCTACGCGCATAACTGTATTTTGTATTTTTTTGTGTAAGCATTTTTAGTCGTTTTTTAAGGTTTGATGATAAAAACGGACTGGTTGCAGGCAATACATTTCCGGAGAAATTACTCGCCAAAAGCATCTGCGCAAATGCTCTAGTGTCCGCGTTTTTCACAGCTTTCTTGTCTGCCAAATATTCATGAATAAGGGTGATTTCTTTTTTGATGAAGTAAAAAATTGGATTAAACCAAAACAGCGATTGAATAATTTGGACAAACAGTTTATCAAAACTGTGTTTTTGTTCTATGTGTACCATTTCGTGTTTCAGGATTTGTTTTCCTAAATCTGAGTTGATCAGAATCGATTTTTTCCAAAACAAATTTCTAAAAAACGAAAACGGAGCATCATGCAAATTGGTGTTATAAAAGGTAATTCCTTCTATGCTTTCCTTCGGAAATTCTTTTTTGAGTTGATGAATTTTCACCAATCCTAAAGTTAATTTAGCCAAAAGAAAAAAGGAAACTATTCCTAAAATCAAAGCTCCAAAATTCCAAAAATTGAAAGAAATTCCAACTTCTTGAGAAGAATTTTGGTTGAATTGATTCAGCAATAATAAAATTCTACTATCAGTTTCTATAGTAAAATATTCTACTTTTAAAAGCGGCAACAAAAGACTTAAAACCATCGTTCCCAGAAGGTAAAATCTGTTATAATGGTGAAAAGTTTTGTCGCGAAGAAACAAAAGATAATACGCCGACATCACTGCCGAAACTAAAATCATCTTTCCGAAATACAGGAATATTGTTTCCATAGTTTTTGTTTTAAGTGTTGATTAATAAGTAATTGCGAATGACGAAGCTGTTACACTTCTTACTCATTATTTTTTCAGTTCTTTTAGAAGCATCTCTAAATCTTCTACACTCATCTCATTTTTTTCTACCAAAAATGAAACAGCGTTTCTGTAAGAACCTTCAAAATAGTTCTTCACCAAACTTTTTATGGATTTTCCGCTGTAGGTTTCTTTAGAAATAAGCGGGAAATATTCGTGTTGTCTTCCGTGAACATAATGCCCTACAAACTCTTTTTCCATCAAAATTTTTAAAATGGTAGAAACAGTGTTGGTATGAGGTTTCGGTTCTGGAAAAAGCTCTAATATATCTTTTAAGAAACCTTTTTCTAGCTCCCAAAGATATTGCATTACTTGTTCTTCTGCTTTTGTAAGTGTTTTTGCTGTCATAATCATTACATCATTATTGATAAGAAAAAATTAACTATTTCTAAAATCAAATTTAACAAAAAAGAAATCATAACTAATAATTTAGTGATACAAATTTAGAAAAGATTTTCTTTTATCACTAAAAAATTAGTTAAAATATTGTTAAATTTTTATAATGTAATGAAAATCAATGAAATAAATTAATTTTTAGGAATACTTGAAGCCTTTCGCACGAAATAATTATCGGTAGAACTATTGCCTCTTAATCGGTAAAAACCACAATTCCCCCAAGAAGCAGGAACATCTGTAATGGTCATATCTTCGCCAGTATCATTTGAAACGTGTGCGGAAATCATATTTTGCCACTTTTGAATTCTTTGTTGACTGTAATCGAGATAAAATAAATCGTATTTTTTGTCAATCAAATCATTGAGGTATTTTACATATTGAGTTTTGTATTCAGGAATAGATAAAACTTTTGAAACCAAAGGATTTTGGTCACTTTTTCCCCAAGTTAAAGGATTCTGAATGCCAGAATCTGTCATCAGAAGAGATGTTCCCAAAGTATTGTCATAATCATAAGGAATGAAATAAAATTTTCCTGCAGCATCAAAATAGAAATAAAAATTATTAGAATTATTCCAATAATCGTCCCACATTCCTACCATTACATTTACGGCGTAAGTTTTCAAAAACAGATTGACATCCATTTTTTGTGAAATATAAGTTTTAAAATCATCTCCATTTTTGGAATTAACATTCGTGATGAAATCTGCTAATTGTGTTTTGGCTGTCTCCAAATTAGATTTACTTCCTTTGTAATCGTAAATTGGTGTATTGGTATACGTTAAAGTCACATCTTCAATTCCCATATTCGAAGTGGAAGCATCTTTAAAACTCGCTCCCCAATTTGCTTTCCATAAATTTCCAGTCGTAGAAAAAAACGTACTTCTATTGGCTAAATAAACATCGTCAACAGGTTCTTGCAACTGATAAACTCCAAAATAAGCGGCTTTGTTATCTCCAGTCACTTTAATGGTGAGTTTACAATAACTGGATTGTGGTGCAGTCCAAACTCCAAATTTCTCAAATAAATCATAAGAATAGATTTCTCTGGCATACATGGCATCATCTTTAAACCATTTCAACACTACTTTTTCTGAATTATGAAAGAGTTGGGATTTATTATATTTCTTGAAACTCACGGTAAAACTTGCATGATGCCAATCTGGATTGGTCGCATTATGCGTTTCTCCGGGATTTCCTTCCGGTCTTCTTCTGCTGGTATTTCCTTTCAATCTTAATCCTATATTATCTAAAATTTCTGTAGTTCCGTTTTTAAGCCAAGTGAATTTCCCGGTTACATATTCTTCATTATTGGGATTTTGGTCGTAATAATTCAAAAATTTATTCCATTCTGCAAGAGAAACTTCTACCGTAATTTCGGGCAATGCATCAATATCATAAATGAATTTTTGAGAATCTGTTTGAAAATAAGGCGGTTGATAAGCCTGTTGAAACAACGGAGGATCTGGAGTGATAGGATTGTTCTCTTCTTGATTTCTACAAGTGACTAAAAGTAAAAGAATACTGAACAGAAAAAACTTTTTCATTGCTAAATTTTCAGCTAAATTAAGACAAAGAAAATGATTGAAATAATAATTCTGAATGATTTTTAATGGCTTTTCTGTGTATTCCACTACTCTATTAGCCTACTTTTTCTTATTTTTAAAACTTGAAATAAAATTTTTCTAGCTCATTTTCAATTCCTTAAATTCAATTTTCAATTAAGATTTGCAATTTTAAAATTTATTCGTATCTTTGCACCACAATAACGCGAGATGGAGCAGTAGGTAGCTCGTCGGGCTCATAACCCGAAGGTCACAGGTTCGAGTCCTGTTCTCGCTACTAAGTTAAGAAGAGAATCAAAAATTTTTGATTCTCTTTTTTATTTCTTACCTTTGAGTATGGCAAAAATCCTGAAAATATATCCAGATAATCCTCAAGAAAATTACATGAATGAGGTAATTAAAACGTTGCAAGATGGTGGATTGATTATTTATCCTTCAGACACAGTTTATGCGTTGGGTTGTGATATTTACAATGTAAAAGCCATGGAAAAACTCGCTCGACTTAAAAATACTACACTAGACAAAGCGCAATTTTCTATTATTTGTAACAATCTCAGCCATCTTTCAGAATTTACTCGTCCTATCGAAACGTCTACTTTCAGACTTTTAAAATCTAAAATTCCAGGACCTTTCACCTTTATTTTAGAAGCCAATAAAAATTTACCATTGACTTACAAAGGCAAAAAAACCGTAGGAATTAGAGTTCCAGACCACCCAATTCCGCAGTTAATTGTGGAAAAATTAGGTCATCCCATTGCTTCTACTTCCATAAAAGATGATGACGAAGTCATAGAATATTCTACCGACCCAGAACTCATTGCAGAGAAATACGACCATTTGGTAGACATTGTCATCGATTCTGGCTATGGAGATAATGTAGCTTCTACCATTGTAGATTTAACTAGCGGTGAACCAGAAATTTTACGTGAAGGAAAAGGAATTCTGTAAAAGTGTCAGTCTGAGCGAAGTCGAAAACTTCGGGCGTCAATTTGACTCCTAAAGTCGTCGAACCACTTCGTTAGGTTTCCGCTTTCCGCTCCCACTTTTTTGCTACATTACATTTCGCAAAAAGAGTTCCGTTTCAGTCGGGGCGCATTTTTCGTCTATGATAATAATAGTCGGGAAAAATCAAAATTTGTCTTATTTTTGAACATTCAAAATCTAAAATTCAAAATTCATAATTTAAAATTTTTATGAAAATCATTACTTCTCCAGCAAAACTGATGAATGTAGAAAATTCTACAGAATTTTTGAAATCTACCACTCCAAAATTCATAGAAGAAGCGACTTTAATACATTCTTATCTCAAAGAAAAAAGTCCACAATATTTATCAGAATTAATGGAAATTTCAGCAAAATTAGCAGATGAAAACTGGCACAGAAACCAAGTTTGGAAACCAAAACCAACTGCCAAAGAATCTGCTCCTGCCCTTTTTGCTTTTACAGGAGAAGTTTACAGAGGTCTTGATGCGAAAACGTTAAGCAAAGACGCTGTGGATTATCTTCAAAAAAATCACAGAATACTTTCTGGTTTGTATGGATTATTAAAACCATCAGACAAAGTAATGCTTTACCGTTTAGAAATGGGAAGAAATTTCGAATTTGAGCATTATAAAAATCTATATGAATTTTGGAGTGAAAAAATCACAGAACAAATCAACTCAGAACTTAAAAAAAATGAATTATTGCTCAATCTAGCAAGTAATGAATACGGGAAAGTCATCAACAGAAAAAAACTCAACAATCCTGTTGTAGATTTTGAATTTTACCAAACTCAACCGAACGGAAAACTGAAAACCATCGTAGTTTACACCAAACATGCGAGAGGTTTAGTCGCTAGATTTTGCGCTGAAACCAATGCCAAAACATTGAATGATGTAAAAGCGTTTAACTATGAAAATTATTTGATTAACGAAGAATTATCAACAGACCAAAAATTGGTTTTTGTAAGGTAATTTTATAATGATTTTCAAATAAAATATAAGAAAAAGTCCTTTGGAAAGATAGAAATTTGCCATATCACAATCACAAATTATTAATTAAAAAAAGATAAGTATGGCAACTCTTACAAAAACAAAAAAGACGACAACTAAAACTTCAACTCCTAAAACTACTGCAGTAAAAACTGTAAAAGCAGAAAAAGTTCCTGCTAAAAAAGACGCTGCAAAAGATTTAACAGATTTATTTGAAGATGGACTAAAAGACTTGTATTGGGCAGAGAAAAATCTCCTAAAAAACATGCCGAAAATGCATAAAAATGCAAGTTCTGCAGAACTCAAAAAGTCTTTAGAAGACCACATGAAAGAAACAGAAAATCAAATTAAAAGAATTGAAGATTGTTTCAAAGAATTAGGAAAAAAACCACAAGCTGCTGTTTGTGATGCCATGAAAGGCTTATTAGAAGAAGGAAAAGGCATTATGGAAGAAACAGAAATGGGTGCAGTAAGAGATGCAGGAATCATTGCTGCAGCTCAAAAAATGGAACATTACGAAATTGCTTCTTATGGTACACTCGCAGCTTTTGCAAAAGTATTAGGATACAAACAAAGCTTAAAATTATTATTAGCCACTTTAGAAGAAGAGAAAAAATGTGACGAACATTTAACTCAAATTGCAGATACCAATCTGAATACTAAAGCAAAATAATTTATATTTTTACTTTACATAAAAAACCGATTTCAACATCGGTTTTTTTTAACTTTAAAAATCGTGAAACTGATAGAATTTCGCAAAGAAGGCATTTATTGTAAGAAAGGAGATTTCTACATAGACCCTTGGTTTCCTGTAAAGAAAGCCGTGATAACGCATGCTCACGCAGATCATGCAAGATGGGGAATGCAAGAATATCTTTGTACTCACGAGACAAAACCTATCCTAAAATCTAGAATTTCAGAAGATATTTCGGTACAAAGTTTAGCTTACGGTGAAACACTAGAAATCAACGGTGTAAAATTAAGTTTTCATCCTGCTGGTCATATTGTTGGTTCTGCACAAGTCCGTTTAGAATATAAAGGTTTTGTGACGGTAATTTCTGGAGATTATAAAATTCAAGATGATGGAATTTCTACACCTTTTGAAATTTTAAAATGCAATGAATTCGTCACTGAATCTACTTTTGGACTGCCAATTTATCAGTGGAAATCGGTAGAAAAAATCAACCAAGAAATTCAAAATTGGGTGATAGAAAACCAAAAAATGAACAAAACATCTGTCTTTTTTGGTTATTCTCTAGGCAAAGCCCAACGTTTAATGAAAGCTTTAGAAGGAATCGCAAACATTCATGTACATTCCTCGATTCATCGATTGAATGAGGCAATTACTTCGACAGGATTGATTTTACCAGAAACTCAACTTTTAGAAATTGATGATAAGAAAGCATTAGAAAATCAAATCGTCATCGTTCCGCCAGCTTTATTGGGAACGAATATGATTAAAAAAATTCCAAATGCTGCTACCGCAATTTGTTCAGGTTGGATGCAAGTGAGAGGAAGAAGACGCTGGAAATCTGCAGATGCAGGTTTTGCGATTTCGGATCACGCCGATTGGAACGGATTATTACAAACCATAAAATCTACAGAAGCCGAAAAAGTATACGTAACGCATGGTTCTACTGAGATCTTCTCAAAATATTTAAATGAAATCGGAATTTCTGCCGAAGTGGTGAAAACCAAATTTGGCGAAGAAGAACAAGGAGACGACAATATAGAACCCGAAAATCAAGAAGAAAATACTAATTCAGAATTGTAACCCATGAAGCAATTTTCACAATTATTTTCTACGTTAGAAACGTCTAATAAGACCAACGACAAAATTTCGGCGTTGGTACATTACTTTACTACCGCAACAGAAGAAGACAAATTGTGGCTGATTGCACTTTTCACAGGAAAACGACCAAAAAGACCTGTAAAAACCAATTTTCTAAAACTTTGGGCAATGGAAATTTCTGGAATTCCAGAATGGTTATTTTTAGAAAGTTACGCTTCTGTCGGCGATTTAGGCGAAACCATCGCACTTTTATTGCCACCTTCTGAAAATTCTATTGACCAATCACTTTCCGTTTGGATGAAAGAAATTATCGCGTTACATGATAAAACCGATGAAGAAAAAAAAGAATTCGTTACAAATGCCTGGAAAAACCTTGACACGCAAGAAAGATTGATTTTCAACAAATTAATTGGCGGAAGTTTCAGAATTGGCGTTTCTCATAAATTATTGGTGAACGCACTTTCAAAATATTCAGGAATTGATGAAAACGCTTTAATGCATGCCATTATCGGAAAATGGAAAGTAGAAGAAACTCAATTTTCTGAATTGATTAATGGCGAAAACATCAATACAGACGCATCAAAACTCTACCCTTTTTGCTTGGCATATCCATTAGAAAACGAACTAGAAAAGTTAGGAGAAGCAAAAGATTGGCAAATAGAATATAAATGGGATGGAATTCGTGGACAAATTATTAAAAGAAATGAAGAAATTTTCATCTGGAGTCGTGGCGAAGAATTGGTAACAGAACAATTTCCTGAACTCGTAGAAAACATCAAAAAAATTTCTGGAAACTTCGTTTTAGATGGAGAAATTTTAGCCATTAAAGAAGGGCAAGTTCTCAACTTTAATGACTTGCAAAAACGTCTGAATCGAAAAAATGTTTCTAAAAAAATGATGGAAGAAATTCCAGTAGGCGTGTACGTTTATGATTTATTAGAACTTGATTTTGAAGATTTACGAAATGAGAAATTAGAAATTAGAAGACAGAAATTAGAAAATCTCATTCAAAATGCTGAAAATTTCAAATCTCAAATTTCAAATCTCAGATTGTCAGAAATTATCGATTTCAATAATTGGGAAGAACTTCATGAAATTCGAGAAAAATCTAGAGAAATCAACTCAGAAGGATTAATGCTGAAAAGTAAAAATTCTATATATCATGCGGGAAGAAAAAAAGGAGATTGGTGGAAATGGAAAGTTGCTCCACTCACGATTGACGCAGTACTCATTTACGCGCAAAAAGGCTCTGGAAGAAGAAGCGCTTATTATACAGATTACACTTTTGCGATAAAAGACGGCGAAAAACTCGTCACCATTGCCAAAGCATACTCTGGTTTAACAGATAAAGAAATTATGGAAATCAATAAATTTATCCGCAATAATTCTTTAGAAAAATTCGGACCTGTGAGAACCGTAAAACCCGAATTGGTTTTCGAAATTGCCTTTGAAGGAATTGGTTACAGCAGTCGACATAAATCTGGTGTTGCAGTGCGTTTTCCAAGAATTTTAAGATGGCGAAAAGACAAAACAGCTGACGAAATTGACACCATAGAAACAGTAAAAAGTTTAATTAATTGAAAGTTGAAATTTGAGAATTGAAAATTATTAATAATGCCAAATCTGTAAAATCTGTGAGAAATATTTTATGAAAATCCAAAAAACCCAAGGTTACCAAATAATCCAAAATTGGTTGAACGAAAAAGGTCAAAAACCGTTTTCTTTTCAAGAGGAAACTTGGGATTTGTATGCTCAAAATTTTTCAGGATTGGTAGTGGCTCCAACTGGTTTTGGAAAAACATTTTCGGTATTTTTAGCTGTTATCCATAATTTCCTCAATCATCCAGAAAAAGTAAAGACAAGTCGAGACTTGTCCAAATTACAACTGCTTTGGGTAACTCCACTTCGTTCGCTTTCCAAAGACATTGCAAAAGCCATGCAAACTGCTATAAATGAAATCGGTCTGGATTGGACAGTTGGCGTAAGAAACGGCGACATTTCTGCATCAGAAAAGCAAAAACAGACCAAAAACATGCCCGAAATTTTGGTAGTAACTCCAGAAAGTTTGCATTTGCTTCTCGCTCAAAAATCTAAAACCAAATTTTTTGAAAATCTACAATGTGTCGCTGTAGATGAATGGCACGAATTGCTCTCTTCAAAACGAGGCGTGATGGTAGAATTGGCACTTTCGCATTTACGGAGCATTTCTAAAAATTTAAAAATTTGGGGATTAACCGCCACCATCGGAAATTTAGAAGAAGCGTTAGAAGTTTTAGTTCCTTATGAAACTCCCAAAAAAATAGTTCTCGCCAAAGAAAAAAAGAAAATAGAAATCCTCTCTGTTTTACCAGATGAATTAGAACTTTTGCCTTGGGCTGGACACATGGGAAGCAAAATGACAGAAAAAATTCTTCCGATTATCGACCAAAGCAAGACTACTCTCATTTTTACCAACACCAGAAATCAGGCGGAAAATTGGTATCAAAATTTATTAGCAGCCACTCCAGATTTGGCAGGTCAAATCGCGATTCATCACAGCTCGATAGACTTTGAACTCAGAAATTGGATTGAAGATAATTTAGCTTCGGGTTATTTGAAAGCGGTAGTTTCTACCTCTTCTTTGGATTTGGGCGTAGATTTCAAACCTGTGGATACCGTGATTCAAATCGGTTCTAGTAAAGGAGTTGCAAGATTTTTACAAAGAGCGGGAAGAAGCGGACACTCTCCTTTTGAAACTTCTAAAATTTATTTCGTTCCTACCCATTCTTTGGAATTGATAGAAGTGGCAGCGTTGAAAGAAGCGCATAAGCAAAATCTAATCGAGAAAAGAGAGCCAGTTGTTTTAGCTTTTGATGTTTTGGTGCAATTTCTCGTGACTTTGGCTGTTGGTGAAGGTTTTAGAGAAGAAGAAATCAAAAAACAAGTCAAAGAAACTTTCTGTTTTCGAGAAATGACCGATGATGAATGGAAATGGATTTTACAGTTCATCACTGTTGGTGGAAAATCCCTAAAAAGCTATGAAGAATTCCAAAAAGTAGTCATAGAAGACGGAATTTACAACGTCAAAAGCAGAAGAATTGCGATGCTTCATCGGATGAATTTAGGCGCAATTGTAAGCGATGTGATGATGAAAGTGAAATTTTTCGGAGGTGGTTACATTGGCATGATTGAAGAGTTTTTTATTTCCCGTTTGAACAAAGGAGATGCTTTTATTTTAGCAGGAAGAGTTTTAGAAATTGTGAATATTAAAGAACAGGAAGTTCAGGTAAAATTAAGCTCAAAAAAACGCGGAATTGCAGCGAGTTACGCAGGTGGAAGATTGCCCATGACTTCCTATTTGTCTCATTTTTTACGAGAAAAATTAAATGATTCACTTTCCCCAAATCCTAAAGAAAAAGAACTAAAATTTCTACAACCGTTGCTTCTAGACCAAGAAGGCGTTTCTCACATACCAAAATCTGATGAATTTATGGTGGAACTCATCGAAAACAAATACGGAAATCACCTTTTTATGTATCCTTTTGAAGGAAGATTGGTTCACGAAGTGATGTCTGCTTTGGTAGCGTACAGAATTTCTAAAATTTTCCCCATTTCGTTTATCATGGCGATGAATGATTACGGTTTCGAACTGAGTAGCGACCAACCGATTCCTTTAGAAGAAAAACATTTGCAACAAATATTGAGCAAAGAAAATCTCATTCAAGATGTTATGGCAAGTATCAATGCTGCGGAAATGGCCAAAAGAAAATTTCGAGATATTGCGGTTATTTCTGGCTTGGTTTTACAAAATTATTACGGCAATAAAAAGAAATTTAAAAGCATTCAATCTTCGTCAAACCTTATTTTTAAAGTATTGGAAGATTACGAACCAGATAATTTGCTTTTGAGACAAGCTTACACCGAAGTTTTTAACAATCAGTTAGAAGAAGTACGATTAAGAGAAGCTTTTGAGAGAATTTCTTCCTCTAAAATTGTATTCGAAAAAACCACACAATTTACACCACTGAGTTTCCCTATAAAAGTAGACAGCCTTCGTCAATCGCTTTCTAGTGAAGATTTATTGACCAGAATCGAAAGAATTAAAACCGCTGGAATTCCTAAAAAAAGAAATCGCTTTTCTCGATAATTTTTCTCGTATTTTTGCAACATGATTTCTGAAATTTCTATCAATTTTGCTGGAGAACAATTGACGCTCAACCAATACCGAAGTATTTTTTGGGACAAAGAAAAATCTTTGATTTTGTCTGATTTACACTTAGGAAAAACAGCACATTTCAGAAAAAACGGCATTGCTTTACCCAATGGTGTGATTGAAAAAGATTTAGAAAATCTCCAAAAATTAATAGAACATTATGAGCCTGAAAAGATAATTATTGTTGGCGATTTATTTCACGCAGAACTGAATTCTGAAATAGAAATCTTCAGAAAATGGTTTGAGAATTTTAACACGATAAGATGGTTGCTCGTGAAAGGAAATCATGATAGATTTTCTAAAAAATTCGGAATTGAAGAAACTGAAATTTATGAAAACGAAAATCTTATTTTTTCTCACGAATCTTTAGACTCTATTCAAAAACCACAAATTGGTGGGCACATTCATCCAGGCGTTACCTTAATGGCACAAAACAGACAGAAATTAAAATTTCCATGCTTTTTAGTCTCGGAAAATCAAATTATTTTGCCTGCATTCTCTCAATTTACGGGACTTGACACCAATTTTGAGAAAAAGCAAAATTCCACTTTTAAAAAATATATTATTACCGGTGAAAAGTTAATTGAATGGTAAAAAAGCCCGCAATAAATTGCGGACTTCGATATATATTGAGTGCTTCTAGATTGAAATTTGTCCTTCTACTCCATCACTGTTATCGGTTTTATTACCAGTAACAATCGCAGTAGCAAATGACAATAAAGTAACGAGTTTACCAGCTTTAGTATCCCAATAATAAACATCTTCTGGAGCAATTCTCAGAATAGAAACATTCGGGTCATCTTTGCTATCAAACCAAGCGTTGGCAAATACACTCCATTTTTCTTCTATTGTAGATTTATCATCATAGATAAACGCTTTGCCATATACAGAAAGATATTCGCTGTCGCTATTATTCATAAAATAAAGTTGAACTCTAGGATCTCTTTCGATTTCCATATTTTTATTGCTTTCTTTGCTCGAAATAAACCAAAGATTTCCTTCATCATCGCATTCTTGCAAACTCATCGGTCTAGAATTGGATGGTAATTGGTCTAATTCGGTCACAAACATACACGTTCTCGCTTTTTCTGAAAGCTCTTTAAGCTTTTCTATAGCTTCTTTTTGAAATAAATTTTGGGTTGACATAAATTTTGTGATTTGGTGATTGATATAATGTATTTGTGTTGTTTAATACGTTTTAATGTTTAAAATTCCATTAAATCCTAAGAAAAGATTTCTGATTTTGTGATAAAAATTCACCGTTTCTAGATTAATCATTTCGTTGGTTTCTTCTATTTCTGTTATAATTTTATTTCTCAATCTTCTAATAGAAAAAGAATTAATAGCCAAGCGTTTTTTGCTTCTATTCTTTTTTTCAATGACCAATTGAGAACTCATCATCGGATTGAGATGAAAACTAATGATTTGTTCGTCTGGAAAATTGGTTTCTTCTAAATCTCTTATTTGAAACCAATCATAGCAAGTAGTTTTCTGATTTTCATCGGTCACGCAGATTCTAATCAGGTCGCCATTTTCTATTTTTCCCGTTTTTTCTTCTCCATGCTTGTTGCAGAGTTGAAAATGACAATGTTCCTTGTCTTTAACCAAGTTCCAATGCTCTACGTTGTAGAGATTTTGTTTTAAATTTTTAAAAATTTCTTTAGCATTGTTGTCGTTTTCAAGTAGAATTTCCGAAACAGAACTGCTTTTGGTTACGGTAATTTGAGGATTTTTATTTTCGTTCATAGCAAGAGTTTTTGATGTTAAAAATTAAAGGTCAATTTGTTCAGAAGTCCATTTTACGGCTGTATCGTAATCTTTTTTATCAAATCCTTTGAACTCGCCAATCATAATTTTGCTAAAAACTTCTGTAAAATTTTGTATAGATTGCGAATCATATACAATAGCTGCTCGATGCCATTTGGTTATAGTTTTCACTCCCATCAAAGCATCTTGAAACCATGCTCCTATAGAAAATTTCGCTAAATCAGTTTCGATGACCAACATGTAATTCAACTTATCTTTTTCCTCGATAAATTTTTCTACTTCTGGCATTACTACGTCTATAAAATCTTTTGCTGAAACTTCGTCCGTGGCTAAAAAGCCCACCATATTATCTGGTAATTCTTTGATTCTAGTAATCATTACTTTTATTTTTTGACAAATTTCAGAGATTAAGCTCCGAAACATATTACAGAATATTTAGGATAATTTATATAATTTTGTAAAATGCAATTTCAAGATTATTTCCCCTCGTTTTCCGAAGTTTTAGCGACTATTTATTCCAAAGAGGAAAGCAGAATTCTTTACCGATATTTCTTAGAAGATTTTCAAGAAAGAAAAGTAGAAAATCAAGCTGCGGAATTCAAAAAAGTAACTGAAGAACTCAAAAAAGGAAAACCATATCAACAGATTTTGGGATATACAGAATTTTATGGAAATAGATTTTTTGTAGACGAAAACGTCTTAATTCCTCGTCCTGAAACAGAAGAATTGCTAGAATTGGCGATTAATAAGATTCGAGATTCGAGATTCGAGATTCGAGATTTTAAAATTCTTGACGTTGGAACAGGAAGCGGAATTATCCCAATTACTTTGAAAAAACATTTCCCAAATGCGGAAATTTCAGCGATGGATATTTCTGAAAAAGCACTTGAAATTGCCCAAAAAAATGCAGACTTTTATGAAACTGAAATTAAATTTTTACAAGCAGATTATCTGAATACAAATTTGACCGAAAAATATGATGTGATCATCTCAAATCCTCCCTACATAGGCATAGATGAAAATACGGAAATCGAAGATTCGGTAAAAGGTTTTGAGCCCAATATCGCTTTATTTTCACCAACTTCTGATGCACTTATTTTCTACCGAAAAATTGCAAAAGACTGTGAAAATCATCTCAATGAAAACGGTTTATTTTTCCTTGAAATCAATCAAAAATTAGGAAAAGAAACGCTCGAATTATTCAGAAATTTCTCAGAAAGCGAATTGATAAAAGATTTATCGGGAAATGATAGATTTGTGATGGGAAAAAAATAGATTAATCTCTCACAAATCACACAGATTTTCACAGAATAATCTATAAATAAATTACACAATTGGACAAAAATCATTTATATTTTACAATTAATGATTTATTGAAATTAATTCATTTCAGTTCAGAATTGAAAACAAGTTTCTTTAATTTATCTAGGATTAGATCTGGTTTTTCCTGAAAAAAATCCACACTCATTATTAATGGTGTTTTTTCAGTATAATTTACTAAGTGGAAATTTAATTTTTTCAAGAAATTTGTTTCTTCTTTAATGAATTTTTTTGAATCTTTAAGGTGAATTCTTATGTAAATATTTCTATTGATTTTTTTTACATCAAAATTTTTTATGTCTGAAATTTTAACGATTTTCACATCACCACAGATTAAAAAACCATTTCTATTTTCATAAAAAACGTTCCCTTTAATAATTTTTCTTATCAACGAAACAAAAAAGTACAAAAATAAAAAAACAATAAAACCACAAAAAAACCTTAATAAATTAGGACTTTTATAGAAAAAATGTCCTACATAACTGTATTTGCTGTATGATTCTGGTCGTTTTGAAGTTAAATCTTCAGCGTTTATAAAATCATAAGAAAAAAGTAAAATGATTAAAATTGAAAATAACATCCACAAAAACATTTTCTTGCGATTATATTCAAAACTAATCATCTTAAATTTTATAAAATCAATAAAAATTCTACCCAATTTTCTTCTTCACAAAAACTTGGTAGCTCATGTAAATCAAAGGAAGTGACATCACAAGCAAATAAACTGCATTATTCATGGCGATTTCTGGTTCTAGCGCAACCGCGTAAACCAATCCAAAAGCAGCACCACCTAAATGTGCAGCATGACCAATATTATCATGCGGTCTTGGATTAAGCATCATGTAAACCGAATACCCAAAATATAAGGCTCCAAAAATATAACCAGGCAAGAAATTTACTTCAATTTCGTTGGGCGCATAAGCTACTGCTGCAAATAAAATCCCAGAAACGCCACCACTCGCTCCAATTGCCGAATACCAACTTTGTCTTTTATACAAATACAAAGAAAATAAATTCCCAATAACAATTGAGCCTAAATACACCAACAAAAATCCTGAAATACCATATACATATAAAACGATTGGTGCAAAGAAATACAGCGTCAACATATTAAAAAACAAATGTCCCCAATCTGCATGAAGAAATCCTGCAGAAAGCAGTCTGATGTATTCTTTTCGATTTTGTATCGCAGAAACATTGAACTTATATTTTTCAAAAAGTTGAATGTTTTGGAATCCCATAATACTGATGACTACAGTAATGGCAATGATTATTAATAATATTGGATGCATACTTTTTTAATTATTCATTATTTTCATCAATGGAGAACAAATCTCCGATTTGACCTTCTTCTGGAATTTCATTAACTTCAGAATCTGCATTAGCTTCTTCACTTTCAGATTCCTCTGCTTCAATAATTTCATCTTCCAAAGGTTCTGGAATAGTGATGTTAATAGATTTTACTTTTTCTTTGATAAACTGATTTCCGATGGCTTTAATACCTTTCACGGCGATAAATTCATCAATATTGATGATTTCTGGCTCTTTTTCTTTGCCTGATTTATCTTTCGGGAAGATAATTTCTGCAGTACAACCATCAGAAGTTCCCACAAATTCTACGAAAGATTTCGGATGTTCACTTGGCATAAAATGCTGAACGTTTGTAGTGTTTTCCAGCAAGAAACGTTTGATGAAATAGATTCCTTTTTCGCCATCAAAATAGATACACGTAATCGGTTGTTCTGGCTTCCATTTTTCGAGAATTAAATATTCGTCATCAAAACGATTTAGCAAGTCAAAAGTCACCAATTTGGCTTCACCATTTTGATTTATGGTTAATATCTTATCATCACCTTTGAAACTGCCCAATAATGTACCTCTTCCGTCAGCATTCAGTCTGCGAACCGTATCATCAAACCAAATTTTTCTAGGAGCCAAAGTAGAAACGCCTTCTTCTTTTAAATCGACTTTCTTCACTGCATATTTGGTTACGAGATTTCCTCTGGAATCTCTTCCTTTAATCGCCAATTCTGAGAAATCAATCTCAATTTTATTTTTTCTCACTCTGGAATTTGGCTTTAGTAAAACAGTTACCGTTTCTGCTTCACCATTTGGATTGGCAGAAAAATACAACATTTCCGAACCTTTTTTGTCTGAAGCCAATTTGTAATCCGTATTTCTGGTAACACCTGTTACAGAAAAACGTTTCATGTAGTAAGGACCTTCTTTTCCTTCACGATAAATCATGTTGTAAACGGTACGTTTGTCTCCTTTTTTGAAAACGCCAACGTGTACAATATTCTTCCCGATGAAAGTTTTGGCTTCTACTTTTACCACTTTCATTGTTCCATCTTTTTGGAAAGTGATGATGTCATCAATATCCGAACAATCAAAAACGTATTCGTCTTTTTTAAGCGAAGTTCCAATGAAACCTTCTTCTCTATTGACATAGAATTTTTCGTTAGCCAAAACGACTTTGGTAGCATCAATATTATCAAAAACTCTAAGTTCTGTTTTACGTTCTTTGTCTTTTCCGTATTTTTTCTGAATATTGGTAAAATAATCGATGGCATAAGCAATCAAATTCGCTAAGTGATGTTTCACCTGTTCCATTTTACTTTCTAGAGCGAGGATATTTTCTTCGGCTTTATCTCTGTCATAACGAGAAATTCTCATGAAAGGAAGTTCCGTCAACTTGATGATATCTTCTACCGTAACTTCTCTCATTAGCTTTTTAATAAAAGGTTTCAGTGCTTTATCAATCGCTTCATAAACTTCTTCTTTTGAGTTTTTACCTTTAATTTCTTGGTAAATTTCATTCTCAATGAAAATTCTTTCTAAACTTGCAAAATGCCACTTTTCTTCGAGTTCATGGAGTTCTATTTCTAATTCTTTTTTCAACAAAGAAACAGTGTGGTCTGTATTTCTTCTGAGAATTTCAGAAACCGAAAGAAACTCTGGTTTGTCGCCTACAATAACACACGCATTTGGCGAAATAGAGACTTCGCAATCGGTAAAAGCATATAACGCATCTATGGTTTTGTCTGGAGAAACGTCATTCGCTAAATGAATATTAATTTCTACCTTATCAGAAGTATTGTCTTCAATTTTTTTGATTTTGATTTTCCCTTTTTCGTTGGCTTTGATTACAGAATCTATTAAATCGCCTGTATTTTTAGAAAAAGGAAGCTCGGTAATGCAAAGGGTGTTTTTATCTTTTTGAATAATTCTGGCTCTAGTACGGAGTTTTCCGCCACGTTGCCCATCATTATAATTGCTAACATCTAATAAACCTCCCGTTTGAAAGTCTGGATAGAGTTCAAATTTTTTGCCTTTCAAATAAGCTACAGAAGCACTTAAAAGTTCATTAAAATTATGAGGCATAATTTTGGTAGAAAGTCCTACCCCAATTCCTTCTACACCTTGAGCCAAAAGCAAGGGGAATTTTACAGGTAGATCAATCGGTTCATTATTTCTACCATCATAAGACTTGCTCCATTCTGTAGTTTTCGGGTTGAAAACCACTTCCAAAGCAAAAGGAGTCAATCTTGCTTCAATATATCTGGCTGCCGCTGCAGAATCTCCGGTGTAGACATTTCCCCAGTTTCCTTGAGTATCAATGAGCAATTCTTTTTGGCCAATTTGCACCATTGCATCCGTAATAGAAGCATCACCATGAGGATGGTATTTCATGGTATTTCCTACAATATTGGCAACTTTATTATATCTACCGTCCTCTAATTCGCGCATAGAATGCATAATTCTACGCTGTACTGGCTTAAAACCATCATAAATAGACGGAATGGCTCTGTCTAAAATTACGTAAGAAGCGTAATCTAGAAACCAATCTTTATATAAACCTGATACTTTTTTTAAGGATTCTTCCTTGTGCTCGTGTCCTTCCATTATTAACCTTGCGTTTTACCTTCTTTGTTTGCTTTTTTCAAATATTTCCAATTCTTAGAAACAATTATGCGTCGTTCAGAACCTCTTTTTTATCAATATCTGGGTCTTCCACCACTAAGTTTTCTAAAATGAAAGTTTGTCTGTCTGGAGTGTTTTTACCCATGTAAAACTCTAACAAATCATTAATGGTACTGTCTTTACCAATGACTACTGGTTCTAGACGAATATCTTTCCCTATGAAATGTTTAAATTCATCAGGTGAAATTTCTCCCAAACCTTTGAATCGGGTGATTTCTGGATTTTTGCCTAATTCATTCAGTGCTTTCAAACGTTCTTCTTCAGAATAGCAATATCTGGTTTCTTTCTTATTTCTCACCCTGAAAAGTGGAGTTTGCAAAATATACAAATGTCCATTTTTAATTAAATCAGGGAAAAATTGTAAGAAAAACGTAATCATCAACAATCGAATGTGCATTCCGTCTACATCGGCATCAGTAGCAATGATAACATGATTATAACGCAAATCTTCTAAACTATTCTCAATATTTAGTGCAGCTTGAAGAAGGTTAAATTCTTCGTTTTCATACACAATTTTCTTGGTCAAACCATAGCAGTTAAGAGGTTTTCCTTTCAATGAAAACACCGCTTGAGTTTCTACATCTCTTGATTTGGTAATAGAACCAGAAGCAGAATCTCCCTCAGTAATGAAAATCATGGTTTCAGATTTTCTAGAAGCTTTTTGGTCATTGTAGTGTTGTCTACAATCTCTCAGTTTTTTATTGTGAAGCGAAACTTTTTTCGCTCTTTCTCTCGCCAGTTTCTGAATTCCCGAAAGTTCTTTTCTTTCTCTTTCAGAAATGATGATTTTTCTTAAAATTGCTTCGGCAACTTCTGGATTTTTGTGTAAAAAATTATCAAGTTTATTTTTTAAGAAATCAATGATAAAAGTTCTTACAGAAGGACCATTTGGACCAATATCGTTTGAACCCAATTTGGTTTTGGTTTGAGACTCAAAAACAGGTTCTTCTACATTAATCGAAATAGCGGCAATAATAGATTTTCTAATATCTGCTGCTTCAAAGTTCTTGTTGAAAAATTCTCTAATCGTTTTTACATACGCTTCACGGAAAGCATTAAGGTGTGTTCCACCTTGTGTAGTATTTTGTCCGTTTACGAAGGAGAAATAGGTTTCGGTTTGTGATTTATCAGAATGGGTAATCGCGAGTTCGATGTCTTCATCATTCAAGTGAACAATTGGATACAGAATTTCGCCTTCTAATTCTTCTTCTAACAAGTCTTTTAATCCGTTTTCAGAGTAATACGTTTCTCCGTTAAAGATAATTTTAAGACCAGGATTCAGATAAGCGTAATTGCGAAGCATTCTTTCGATATACTCTTTTCTGAATTTAAAATGCGTGAAAATACTGTAATCAGGAATGAAAGAAATTTCGGTTCCGTTTCTGTCTGAAGTATCGGTTTCAGGATGGTTTTCGGTGATATTTCCTTTAGAAAACTCTGCCACTTTCATTTTTCCATCACGGAATGAGCGCACTCTAAAATAATCAGAAAGTGCATTTACCGCTTTAGTACCTACACCATTAAGACCTACAGATTTTTTGAAAGCTTTAGAATCATATTTACCACCTGTATTCATTTTAGAAACTGCATCTACAACTTTTCCTAAAGGAATACCACGACCATAATCTCTGATGGTAACTTTACCTTCATCTAATTTAATTTCGATTCTTTTTCCAGATTTCATACGGAATTCATCGATAGAGTTATCAATGATTTCCTTTAACAAAATATAAATCCCATCATCTGCAGAAGAACCGTCTCCTAGTTTCCCAATATACATACCAGGACGAAGACGAATGTGTTCCTGCCAATCGAGCGTTCGTATGTTTTCTTCTGAATAATTTACCTGTAGATTCTCACTCATATATTTCCTGCTTTACCGCGTGAAAGTTAATTAAAACCAATAACTCACAAATTTAACGAAACTAAATTTATGGAAGAAATTTTGTGGAAAAGTTTTTTTTAGCGAGAATTTATCATACATCAATGCAATAGCGTATAAACTAAACTATATTTGTAGTTCAAATTAGGAAAATTATGAAAATAAATATTTGGAGTGACGTTCGTTGTCCGTTTTGCTTTGTAGGAAAAAAGAAATTTGAAAAAGCATTAGAAAAATTTCCTCACGCCGAAAAATTAGAAATCACTTGGCACAGTTTTCAATTAGACCCACAATTGGTAACGCAGCCAGAAGTGAGTCCATATGAATATTTTGCGAAAGCGAAAGGAATTACCATAGAAAGAGCAAAAGCCATGCATGAAGGTGCAGCAATGGCTGGAAAAGAAGCGGGAATCGACTTTAATTTTGATGATTCTAAAGTGGCTAATTCTTACAAAGCACATTTGCTGATTCAGTTGTCAAAAACTAAAAATTTAGCCAATGAAATGGAAGAAGCGCTTTTTGAAGCACAGTTTTTAGACGGAAAAAACATCGATGATGAGGAAACATTGATTCAGTTGGCAAAATCTATAGGAATCAATGAAGATGAGGCTAAAAACGCCTTACAATCTGATGAATTGGGTTATCTCGTGAAACAAGATATACAATTGGCTGCACAATTAGGAATTAATGCAGTTCCTTTATTTGTGATTAATGACAAATATGGAATTTCTGGTGCACAACAACCTGAATTGTTCTTGGAAGCATTAGAAAAAACTTGGGAAGAGTTTTCAAATGGTGACAAAGGTTTACAACTCATCAATTCTGGAGATTCTTGCGACATAGATGGAAATTGCGATTAAAATAAAAAAGCGAACCTTAAAAAGTTCGCTTTTATTTTTGAAATCAATAGTTAAATATTAAAATCCGTCTCCATCGAGCATATTTCCTAATTTCCCTAACACACTTCCTTCTTCTCTTCTTCCAGAAGGACCTGCATATTGTAAAATTCTGCTTGCCAATCTACTGATAGGAAGCGTCTGAATCCAAACTTTTCCCGGACCTTGTAATTGTGCAAAAAATAAACCTTCTCCACCAAAAATGGTATTTTTAATTCCGCCAACAAACTGAATATCGTAAGAAACGGTTTGGGTAAAGGCTACAATACAACCAGTATCTATTTTTAAAATTTCACCGGGTTGCAATACTTTTTCTACCACATAACCACCACTGTGCACAAATGCCATTCCGTCTCCTTCTAGTTTCTGCATAATGAAACCTTCTCCTCCGAAAAGCCCGGTTCCTAATTTTCTTTGAAATTCTATCCCTACAGAAACGCCTTTTGCAGCACAAAGAAAACTATCTTTTTGACAAATCACTTTTCCACCTAAATCAGACAAATCTAGAGGAATAATTTTCCCAGAATAAGGCGCAGCAAAGGTCACTTGTCTTTTCTGATAAGAAGTATTGGTATAAACCGTCATGAAAAGATTTTCTCCTGTCAACAATCTTTTTCCTGCAGAAAATAGTTTTCCTAATAATCCGCCAGTTTCTGTTCCATCGCCAAAAAGAGTTTCCATTTGGATACCATCTGTCATCATCATAAAACTTCCAGGTTCAGAAATCACTGCTTCTTGTGGATCTAATTCTATTTCAACACATTGCAATTCTTCACCGTGAATTTTGTAGTCTATTTCGTGATTGTTCATTATTTTTATTTTTTTACAATTAGTTTTGAAACCATTGAAATCGTTACAAAAAAATCGAGCAAATTACTTTGCTCGATTTAATATAGTTAAGTTTTTCCTTATAAAATTTTACACGTTAAAACGGAAATGCATTACATCACCATCTTTTACGATGTATTCTTTTCCTTCTACTCTCATCTTTCCAGCTTCTTTTACTTTCGCTTCAGAACCATAGCTCACGAAATCATCATAACCGATAACTTCTGCTCTAATGAATCCTTTTTCAAAATCAGTGTGAATTACACCAGCAGCTTGTGGAGCAGTCCAACCTTTACCAATTGTCCAAGCTCTTACTTCTTTAACTCCAGCTGTAAAATACGTTTGAAGGTGCAATAAATCGTATGCTTTTCTGATCAATCTGTTAACTCCTGGTTCTTCAAGACCTAATTCTTCTAAGAACATTTGTCTTTCTTCGAAAGTTTCCAGTTCATTGATATCAGCTTCGATTTGTGCGGCTAAAACAACTACTTCAGCGTTTTCTTTAGCAGCCATTTCTTCGATTTTAGCAATCCATTCGTTACCGTTTTTTATAGAATTTTCATCAACATTACAAACGTAAAGCACAGGCTTTTTGGTTAACAAGTGAACCTCATCAATAATCGATTGAGTAAAATCATCTGTAGGGAATTCTCTTACGTTTTTACCGTCTTCAACAAATTTTTGCAAATTCTGAAGCGTTTCGTAAGTTAAAATATCTTCTTTTTTACCAGATTTAATGAATTTTTTAGCTTTTTCAACTGCTTTACCAAGTGTTTCAAGGTCTTTTAACTGAAGTTCTATGTCGATGATTTCTTTATCTCTCATTGGATCTACAGAACCTTCTACGTGAACGATATTTCCATTATCAAAACATCTTAAAACGTGAATAATCGCTTCACATTCTCTGATATTTGCCAAAAACTGGTTTCCTAAACCTTCCCCTTTAGAAGCACCTTTTACCAAACCTGCAATATCTACAATTTCTACCACTGCTGGTAAAACACGCTCTGGATTTACCAATTTTTCTAACTCAAAAAGACGAGGATCTGGTACAGAAACTGTTCCTAAGTTAGGTTCGATTGTACAAAACGGATAGTTCGCAGATTGTGCTTTGGCGTTGCTAAGACAGTTAAATAAGGTTGATTTACCTACGTTTGGTAAACCTACAATTCCACATTTCATTGTAATTTATTATTTGAAATTTGAAGTTCTAATTTTATTTCGCGTTTCTTTCCGCACGTTTTCTATCTTCTTCAGAAAGGATTTTTTTACGCATTCTGATGAAGTTTGGAGTAACTTCTATACATTCATCTGCTTGAATATATTCCATACACTCTTCTAGCGAGAATAAGATTTTTGGAGCAATGTTTCCGTCTTTATCTTTACCAGCAGCACGCATGTTATTCAATTGTTTTGCTTCTACAATATTTACGACTAAGTCTCCAGGTTTGTTTTGTTCACCAATAATCATTCCTGCATAAATTTCTTCGCCCGGATCTACAAAAAACTTACCTCTATCTTGAAGTTTCGCGATAGAATATTCTGTACATGGACCTTGAGTTTTAGAAACCAAAACTCCATTATTTCTACCAGGAATCGCTCCTTTGAAAGGTTTATAATCTGTAAAACGGTGCGCCATAATCGCTTCTCCTGCAGTTGCCGTCAACATCTGAGAACGCAATCCGATTAAACCTCTTGAAGGAATTTCGAATTCCATGTGTTGCATTTCTCCTTTGGTTTCCATGATGTGAAGGTCACCTTTTCTTTGTGTAGCTAAATCGATTACTCTAGAAGCATACTCTTCTGGAACATCTACTACTAAACTTTCGTATGGTTCGTGGCTTTCTCCATCTACATCGTGAAGAATTACTTGTGGCTGACCAATCGTCATCTCGTAACCTTCCCTTCTCATGGTTTCAATTAAAACAGATAAGTGAAGAATACCTCTACCAAAAACTAGGAATGTATTTGCATCTTCGGTTTGTTCTACTCTTAATGCTAAGTTTTTCTCTAATTCTTTTTCTAATCTTTCTTTCAAGTGATTAGAAGTTACATATTTACCGTCTTTTCCGAAGAAAGGAGAATTGTTGATAGAGAATGTCATGTTTAACGTAGGCTCGTCAATAGACAATCTAGTCAATGGTTCTGGATTTTCTAAATCTACGAAAGTATCTCCAATTTGGAACGCATCAAAACCTACTACTGCACAAATATCACCTGCTTGAACTTCTGTAACTTTTTTCTTGCCTAAACCTTCAAAAATATATAATTCTTTAACTTTACCTTTAAGGATATTGCCATTTTCTTGTGCAAGACCAATCCACTGAGATTCTTTGATAGAACCTCTGGTTACTTTACCTACTGCAATTCTTCCTAAAAATGAAGAATAATCTAGAGAAGTTACTTGCATTTGTAAGTTCCCTTCTTCTACTTTTGGAGCTGGAACATATTGTAAAATGCCATCTAAAATTGGTAAAATATTATCCGTAGGTTCTAGTGAAGTATTGAACCAACCTTGTTTAGAAGAACCATAGAAAGTAGGGAAATCTAACTGTTCTTCGGTAGCATCTAGGTTAAAGAATAAATCAAAAACTTTATCATGAACTTCGTCTGGACGACAGTTTTCTTTGTCAACTTTATTAATAACTACAATAGGTTTAAGCCCTAATTCTAAAGCTTTATGCAAAACGAAACGAGTTTGTGGCATAGGTCCTTCGAAAGCATCTACCAATAACAATACACCATCAGCCATTTTAAGAACACGTTCTACTTCACCACCAAAATCGGCGTGACCAGGAGTGTCGATTACATTAATTTTAGTATCTTTATAAGTAACCGAAATATTTTTAGAAAGAATGGTAATTCCTCTTTCTCTTTCTAAATCATTATTATCCATAATTAAATCTCCAGATTCTTGATTATCTCTGAAAACATTAGTAGCATGGATAATTTTGTCTACCAATGTGGTTTTCCCGTGGTCTACGTGGGCAATAATTGCGATGTTTCTGATATTTTGCATATATATTTTTTGAAGGTGCAAAAGTAGTGAAAAAAATTGGAAGATGGAAGTATGAAGATACAAGATTAACAATTCGTTAAAACATTGATAATGAAATCATTTTGAGACTTTAGATTTTAGAAAATCAATAGCAAGAAAACTTTTGTATATTTGGTTTGGTAACTTTGCAAGTCTGCAAGTTTGTTGTAATTTTTAACTTTACGAAATGACCAACCTACGTTTTTTTGGAATAATACTTTTACAAATTCTATTTGTTTCTTGCTCAAGCAACAAAACACTTGTTGATAAAATCGATACACATTATGGGAAAGTGAAATTTTACAACGAAAGTAAAAAAAACAACATTCAACATATTTATGCTTCGGTTGATAGTTTAGGATTTCGAAGTTATTACGAATTCTATCCTAATAAGATTACAAAAACTAGTGAAGTTTCAAAACAAATGATTTACACTGTTTTTGATGGAGATTTACCCCAAGATTATGACAAAAATATCTATTTAAAGTTTTCACCATTAGACAAATTGATATTAAATCATGGAAATCGCATTTTGGATTCTCTTGGACTAAAAAATTTTAAAAGAACAAACAATGGAAAAGCGTTCATTATAGAAGTTAACTATTATCATGGCTATCCAAAAAATAAATCCTTTTAAAAGATAAAAACTCAGCAACCACAAAAAGGTTTTTCTTTTGATTATTTTCAAATTCAAAAAACTTTAACGAAATTTGTAGCATGAACAAAAAACCAGTTATTGCTATTGACGGATTTTCATCTACCGGAAAAAGTTCAATTTCTAAAGTGATTGCCCAAAAACTTGACCTCATCCACATTGATACAGGTGCACTCTACCGTGGAATCACGTATTTCGCTTTAGAAAACTGCCTTAATGACAGCCAAGAAATAGACATAAAGTCACTCTTTGAAAAATTTGAGCAAATTCATTTGGAATTTATTTTAAACAATGGCGTTTTAGAGCTTTTCCTCAATGGCAAAAACATTGATAAAGAAATTCGTGAACCTAGAGTTTCTGACCATGTAAGCCTTATTGCAAAACAAGCAGAAGTAAGAGCTTTTTTACTTGATTTTCAACGAAATTTGGCTCAAAAAGGTGGCGTAATTATGGACGGAAGAGACATAGGAACTGTTATTTTGCCTAATGCAGATTATAAATTCTTCATCACCGCCAGTCCAGAAGAAAGAGCCAAAAGAAGACATCTAGAACTGCAAAATTCTGGCGTAGATATTTCTAGAGAAGAAGTTTACGAAAACCTAAAAACCAGAGATAAAATCGATAGCGAAAGAGCTGTAGCTCCGCTGAAAAAAGCAGATGATGCCATCTTGATAGACAATACTTTACTGAACAAAGAAGAAACCATAGCATTGATTCTATCATATATTTCGAAATAAAAAATAGAATCTATTCATACAATTTTAACATAAATTTGTGAAAATTTTCCTTATATTTGGTATAGAAGTTGTGCGAATGAAGAGGTAAACGAAAATAAATTATTAACACTAAATTATTACAAAATGGGAAAAGGTAAAAATACAGCAGGAATTATTGCAGGTCTTCTAGCAGGTGCTGCAGTAGGTGTAGTTCTAGGAATGCTTTACGCTCCAGAAGAAGGTAAAGAAACCAGAAAAAAACTAAAAGCTAAAGCAAATGATTTAAAAGATCAAGCATTAGACGAATATGATAAAGTATCTGAAAAAGTAAAGTCGGAATACGGAAATCTATCAGACAAGGCAAAAGAAAATTTAGATAAAGTAGTTTCTAGCGTAAAAGATAGCTACGAAAAATACAAACATACCGCAGCCAATAAAGCTTCGGAAGTAGTAAAAGAAGTAGAAACAGAGCTAGATGCTTTAAAATAATCTGTAAAGTTTTTATAAAATTTTATAAAGGAACTTATTATAAAAGTTCCTTTTTTTGTACCTTTAAACAAAGAAATTTGCCATGATAGACCTCATCAAAGATTACGCAGAAAAAAAAATAGAACTCGTAAAGCTAGATGCTACCGAGAAATCTCTTAAAATCATTGGAGTTTCAGTACCTGTAATGATTATCTCTGTTCTTGCCATTTTCTTTATCTTTTTGTTAAACGTGAGTTTAGGTTTATTCTTAGGAAATTGGCTCCACAACTTTGCTTATGGCTTCCTCATTCTTGCAGGATTCTATTTATTGCTCATTTTATTGGTCTTTTTAATGAGAAATTACATTAAAAAATTCATTACCAACAAGGCCATAGAAATGCTGTTTAACGATTAAAACTCCATGACATGAAAAACTTAGAAGACTTAAGAAAACGCAAGGAAACTTTAAGAAAAGAAATTGCCGAGTTGGAAGATATCGCAGCATTTAAAAATCCTAAAGAAAGTTTAAGTGCCATCACTCATGGATTCACCGACCAATTTTTAGTCGATAAGACCGACGAAAACGGAGAACACCGATTAAAACTGAAACCAGCCGAAATTCTAAGTTTTGCAACTGGTGGCGCTTCCGAAAATTATATCAAAACCAAAATCAATCAATACGGCGAAGAAAAAATTGGCATCAATACTCAAAACGTAGTAGGAAGCATCGCCGAAAACGCCATCAAAATAGGATTGGCAGCCGTAGTGACCAATTTTGCGAAGAAGAACCTCTATCATACCAGTTGGAAGAAAAAATTAATCGGCATTGCGCTTATTTATTTGGCTCCCATGGTTTTAAAATTTTTAAGAGAAAAATTAGAAGAATACGAAGAACGTGAAGTTTTAAAAAGCCTAGAAGAAATTTTATAATATGGAAAAGGAATTTGTAGATTTTAGAACTACCATACAACATTCATGGGAAAATTTCCTTGGTCAATTGCCTGCAATTTTGTTGGCAATTTTGGTTTTTATTGCGGGAATTTTCGCCATTAAACTATTTTCAAAAGTTGTTACTAAATTCATAGACGAAAAATCAAAAGATTCTATCGTTACAGATTTCTTGGTGAATATCGTTTCTTTTATCCTCACCATCTTTTTGGTTATCGTTTGTTTGGGAATTTTGGGCTACGGAAACATTACCGATAAAATTCTGGCAGGAACAGCGCTCACCACTTTTATTGTAGGTTTTGCCTTAAAAGATATTGGCGAAAATTTCTTGGCAGGAATTCTTATGGCGTTTAGAAGACCTTTTAGAATCGGTGATTTAATCGAAGTGCAAGGAATGAGAGGAAGAGTAAAAAAAATGTCGCTCAGAGAAACCAATATTAAAACTCTTGACGGTAAAGATGTTTTCATTCCCAATTCCATTATTCTTAAAAATCCACTTGAAAACTTCACGTACAATCAACTTTTGAGAAGTGAATTCTTCATTAATGTAGATTATTCCGAAGATTTAGAAAAAGTAATGAAGGATATTTTACACATCATCAATTCGTTTGAAGAAGTAGAGAAAAATCCTCACGCCAGTGTTTATGTACAGGAAATAGATGGCGAAAAAATAAAATTGCGTGGCGCTTATTGGTTCAAAACGACGGATGTAAACGCTCCCGGAAACAGTTTAAAATCTGAAATATTGTTCAAGGTTATTCATTACATCAAAAAACAAGACATTCAAATCGAAGAGAATTCTCCCAATCCTGATGATGAAAGAAAAACAGTAAAAGAATAATTTTTTATTTCAAGAATCTCAATTTTTCTTGGAGACAAGTGAATTTTACCGGTGCATAACCGATGAATTCTCCGTCCATATCAATGGTTAGAGCTAGACCATCTGCATTTTCGATGAAAACTTCCTGAGCCGAAGTATAAGAAACTTGTGGATGATTGATTTTTTTGCATTTTTTAGCCGTTCCAATATTTCTAAAGTAATCTAACAAACTGATGTCTCCCACATTGGTAATGGCAAATTCGCCATCAGAAATCTCTGCATGAGGAGCAATTCCTATAGCATTCCCGAAATATTTGGCATTGGCTACTACATAATTCAGCACTTTTCCTTGCCATGTAAAATCTTTGGCGGTGACCTTGATGGTTTTCTTTTTGTACATTAAAAAAGTAGAAAGAATGGCGATGAAATAATTCACGTCGCCCGGAAAAACCAAAGGCAATCTTTCTTTACTGATGACTACTTCTCCCCCAATTCCTACATCTGAAACATTGATGAAAAAACGTTCTGCTTTTTGTTTTTCTCGGCTCAGAAATTCTGCAAAACCTACATCTACAAGTATGGAAGAATCTTTTGCAATAAGAAATTGCAATTCTTCTATATTTTGATAACCTAGATTTTTGATAAAATCATTTCCGCTTCCTGATGGTAAAATCCCAATTTTTATCTGAGAAATTTTTTCCCAATCATAGCCATTTTCTGTACGAAATGCTTCTATTATGCCATTCACAATCTCATTCAGCGTTCCATCTCCACCTACTGCAATAAAATGCGTAAAACCTTCTTCCACCGCACGTTTTGGCAAGGTTAAAAAATGCCCAGAATATTCTGAAATAAAAAACTGATAGTCTTGATTGAGAAAATGATGCTGAATGTCAATTTCAATTTTCTTGAAATGTCTAATCGTAGGATTGATGAAAAAGGCGATTTTTGGCATTGAAAGAGGTAAAGGTAAAGTTGAGGTAAAGGTTGAGGTAAAAATTGATATAAAATTAGCTTTTAAAGATAAACATTTTTCTCAAAATTAATTCCTAATCCCTAAATCCTAAATCCTAATCCCTAAATTTTAGAAAAAATCTGCCCTAGAATGATTCCTGTCGCCATCGAAACATTGAGGCTTTCTGTAGATTGTTTTTGTCCGAATCGTGGAATGGTAATGTTTTGGGAAACCAATTTTTCAACTTCTGGTCGCATTCCGTTTCCTTCATTGCCTAAAATAAGATTGAATTTTTCAGGAAAATCAAAATGATAAATATTTTCGCCTACCATATCTGTTCCGATGTTTACAGCGTCTGTTTTAGCCAAATATTCAGTTAAATCGGTATACACCACATTGATTCTGGCAAAAGAACCTTTGGTGGACTGAATCACTTTTGGATTGTACACATCAACGGTGTCTTGACTGCAAATCACCTGCTCAATTCCGAACCAATCCGCCAATCTGATGATGGTTCCCAGATTTCCCGGGTCTTGAATTCCGTCTAAAATAATCTGTATTTTCTGTTGCTCTAGCATTTCAGGAGAAGGCAATTCTACTACCGCTACAGAATCTTTTGGTGTTTGCAGAAAACTAATTTTCTTCAGTTCACGTTCTGTAATCGGATGAATCTCTGTTTCGGGGAAGGATAAATCTTCGGGTTGAATAGAAAAAATTTCTTGAATTTTGTAAGAAGAATGTTTCAACTCTTGGATTATTTTGTTACCTTCAACCAAAAACAAATTGTATTTTTGTCTGAACTTCTTTTTGTCCAGAGACTGAAAAACTTTTATTTTATGAGCAGTAAGCATTTTTTTAAATATTTTCAAAAATACCACATATTTTTATCTTTTGCAATCCTCGTTTGGTTTCTTTACGCTTGTAACAGTACCAAGAAAGTTCCGAATGGTGAGTATTTATTGACGAAAAATAATTTTGAATATGTAGACCGAAAAGATTTCGATGAAGAAATCCCGAATTTTGTCAGTCAAAAACCCAATAAAAAAGACCTCTATTTGTTCCCTACTCGTTTATGGATTTATAACATGGCGAATGCGAAATATGACAGCATTCTAAACGAGTATCAAACGTTTCCGAGACAAATGAGAAATCAAAAACTCAGAGATTCTCTTTATGTAAAATACAATCATCCAGAATTGAAGGGCAATAGTTTGTTTTGGAACAGAGTTTGGCATTCTTTAGGGAAACCTCCTATCATTTTAGAGCAAGGAAAAACCGAAACTAGTGCTAATTCCATTAAAAAATTCTTGGTGTATAAAGGATTCTGGGACGCTCATGTAGATTTTTCTCACAAACTTGATTCGGCGGCAAAAAAAGCGCAAGCCAATTACAAAATCACGTACAAAGATCCTACTTATATCAACGGATATTACTACAATATTCCCTACGAAAACATCCGTAATATTTACGAACAAAAAATTACAGAATCTAAAGTAAAATCAGGAGCTATTCTAGACCAAGAAAAATTAGAAGACGAGGTCAAAAGAATTACCGAACTCATGCAAGAAAAAGGTTATTATAGCTTCAATAGAGATGGTGGCGAAATTTATTTTACAGCAGACACTTTGCAAAGCAGAAAGCAAGTTCCACTCACCATGGATATTTTGAAAGACACGCTCAAAACACCTTACAAACAATACACCATTGGTAACGTAGAAATTCAATATTTAGAAAAACTTACCGACACTGCCAATGTAGACGTAAAAGAATACGAAAATGCCATCATCAAAAGAATAGATGACCAATATAAGGTAAAAGCACTTTGGAGACCGATTACGTTGAAAAAAGGTGAAATTTACAACCAAAAAAACCTAGACCTTACCAAAAGAAATTTCTTAGCGCTTAATAATTTCAGCATTGCCAGTTATAAAGCTTCTCCAGACAAATACAGTAATCCGAATGATACGATTATCAATGTAAAATACAAACTCATTCCGTTACCGAAATACAATTTTAAAACCGCGCTCGATTTACATTATTCTCAAATTTTGAACTTCGGGTTTTCTCCTTCTGCCGAATTGACGGCAAGAAATGTTTTTGGTGGCGCCGAAAACTTTACGGGAAGTGTTTCTGGAACCTTTGGTACGGTTTACGATGAAAAAAATCCTAATTCGTTGTTTAACGCTTCTGAATATTCCCTGCAATTTGGGCTGAATTTCCCAAGATTGCTCTTGCCCTTTAACACCGAAAAATTTGTTCCAAACAAATATTCTCCTGTTTCTACAGTGAATTTAGGTGCTTCTGTACAGAATAATATTGGGATGGACAGAATCAACGTGAACGCTGGTTTGAATTATTTCATCACCGTGAATGAAGTGATTTCTCACCGACTCTCAGTTTTTAACACGCAGTTTTCATTTACCCGAAATAAGAATAAATATTATGAGTTATTCAAAACGGAAGGAGATATTAAAGACGGAATTTTTAATCTTTATGACATCTATAATCCTAGTGCTATTAATTTAGACACCGAGGCCAAATCTAGATTATTGCTCAATGATACAGGTTTTGCGAATAGTCTTTCGCCAACAGGTTTAGATTTATTGCTCAATTTCAGACAGTCAACCATCAAAAAAGACCGATTGACTCAAGACGTTCTCATTAATTCTTTGGCTTACAATTATATCTACAATGAAATCGGGAAAAAAGGCTATCAAAACCCATTCTTTTTAGATGCTAAAGTAGAATTGGCTGGGAATTTATTGAGTATTTTCAGTAAAAACAATACGGATTCTGGTGTTTTAACCAACAGCAAAACCATTTTCGGCATTCCGATTTCTCAGTTTGTGAAATTCGACATTGATGCGAGAAAATATTTCACTTTCAAAAACAAATCACAGTTTATTGTAAGACAATTTATAGGTGTAGGAATTCCTTATGGAAATTCTAGCAACATGCCATTTATCCGTTCGTATTTCAATGGAGGAAGTAATGACATCAGAGCTTGGATTGCTTTTGGAGGATTAGGTCCTGCCGATACACAAATCGACCAAAAAGTGAGAGCTTATATGATGGATAACGTAAAATTGACCACCAACATAGAATACCGATATCCATTTAATGAAATGTTTGAAGGTGCCGTTTTTGCAGATGCTGGAAATATTTGGAGCACCAAGGATTCAGGAATTGGCGATGAATTTAAGTTCAATAAATTTATTTCTCAAATGGGATTGGGTTCTGGTTTCGGGTTGAGAATGCATGTAGCCTACATTACCGTAAGAATAGATTTAGCCTACAAATTACACGACCCAAATCAGCCAAAAGGCGAAAGATGGGTATTTGACAAAATAAAACCATTTAAACCAACCTTCAACTTCTCGATTGGTTATCCTTTCTAAAAAAACAAATATGAAGAAAAATGTAATCGTTCTTGCACTGCTTAACAGTGTTTTCTTATTTTCACAAGAAAGAAATCTTAGAAATATTCAGCAATTGACTGATGGTGGAGATAATGCAGAAGCGTATTTCTCTCCCAATGGAAAATTCCTGACGATGCAAGTCACCAATAAAAATTTGGGAGCAGAATGTGATCAGATTTTTGCCTATGATTTATCGAAGAATTATTCTAAAAAATCTGACAATCTACAATTAATTTCTACAGGAAAAGGAAGAACAACCTGCTCTTTCTTTATGCCAGATAACCAACATATTCTCTACGCTTCTACACACGAAGCGAGCAGCGCTTGTCCAGCTCCGCCTGTTTCTAAAGACGGAAAATATCTTTGGGCAATTTATCCAGAATTTGACATTTATATGGCAGATTTGAGCGGGAAAATTGTCAAAAAATTAACCGATGTTCCTGGTTATGATGCAGAAGCTGTGGTTTCTCCAGACGGTAAAAAAATTGTTTTCACTTCTACCAGAACTGGCGACTTAGAACTCTGGACAATGGATATTGACGGAAAAAATCTGAAACAACTTACCTTCGGTTTAGGATATGACGGCGGCGCGTTTTTCTCTCATGATTCTAAAAAAATTGTATTCCGTGCTTCTCGACCAAAAACCGATGCCGAAATTAAAGAATACAAAGATTATTTGGCTCAAAATCTCGTTGCTCCTACCAATATGGAAATCTACACCATCAATGCTGATGGAACCGATTTAAAACAAATTACGCACCTTGGAAAAGCGAATTGGGCGCCATATTTCACTCCAAATGATAAGAAAATTATTTTCTCGAGTAATCATCATTCCACGAGAGGTTATGATTTCCAGTTGTACACCATTGATTTAGAAGGAAAAAATCTGAAACAAATTACCTACGAAAGCGAATTCAATGCGTTCCCGATGTTCTCTAAAGACGGGAAAAAATTGGTTTTCAGCAGCAATAGAAATCAGTCGAAGCCGAGAGAAACCAATGTTTTCATCGCAGATTGGGTAGACACAGACGAAGCAGAAAATGTAAACGAAACTCAACTTAAAAATCATCTTACTTATCTTGCTAGTGACGAATTGCAAGGCAGATTAGCAGGAAGTGAAGGTGAGAAAAAAGCGGCCAATTATATTCAGAAATATTTTAAAAAATTAGGCCTTAAAACCCATTTACAACCGTTTGAATATTCCATAAAACTGAATCCACATGATGAAAATTCTTCTACTCCAAGTAAAGGAAACAACGTGATAGGATATTTAGACAATAAAGCGTCTAAAACGATTGTTATTGGTGCACATTATGACCATTTAGGATTGAACCAACATCATCAATCTACGCTGATGAATTCTGACGGACAAATTCACAATGGTGCAGATGACAATGCTTCTGGCGTTTCGGCAGTGATGGAATTGGCGAGAATTTTTGCCAAAAATAAGACTCAAGAAAAAGTAAATTATGTTTTTGCGCTTTTCTCTGCAGAAGAAGACGGACTGATTGGCTCTAAAAAATTTGCTGAAAATGTAAAATCTCAATATCCTAATGTAGTCACCATGATTAATATGGATATGGTTGGAAGATTAGACAAAGATAAAAACCTTACTGTAGGAGGTGTAGGTTCCTCTCCTATTTTCACAGATTTGGTTAAAAAAGTGAAACCTGCAGGTTATAATATTACACTTGATGAATCTGGAATTGGTCCTTCTGATCATACCAGCTTCTATCTGAAAGATATTCCTGTTTTATTCTTGTTTACGGGAACGCATGCAGACTATCACAAACCAAGTGATGACAGTGATAAAATAAATTTCGATGGCGTAAAAACCATCACCCAATATGTTTTTGGCATTGCGAATGAACTTTCTCAGAAATCTGAAATTCCGTTTACGAAGACCAAAACCACTTCTACCAAATCTGTCCCAAAATACAAAGTAACACTGGGAATTATGCCAAGTTATGCAGATTCTAAAGATGGTTTACACATAGATGGAGTTACCGATAACAGACCTGCTGCAGTTGCAGGAATTCAGTCTGGAGATATTCTTACCCAAATTGGAGATTGCAAAATCACAGAAGTTTATTCTTATATGGATTGTCTATCAAAACTTAATGCTGGAGACGAAAAAGAAGTTACCGTGATTAGAAATGGAGAAACGAAAGTTTTTAAGGTAAAATTCTAAATAGAAACTTATCTAAAATAAAAAAACTCGCTTTTCGGCGAGTTTTTTTATTTATACAATTGTCTAGTCCTGAAATAGCGATACACAAAAAAAACATCGTTATGAAAGAACATCAAGAACCGCTTTATATTAAGCGAACACAGAAAGATTACAGCT
>NZ_PTPZ01000005.1 GCF_002943105.1 Cloacibacterium normanense
ATGTTGAACTAAACCTTCGGTAGCTTTCTCAGCGCTATATTTAGTTACTTTGTAAAACTAATTAAAAATCAGTAAAATGGCAACAAAAAAAAGAGTGTAGAAGAGCTTAGAGAAAACAAGATCATCAATCAGGCAAAGCGCGAAGTTCCGGGATTTGCGGAGCTTTTGCATAGGTTTGAACGTACGGTTTCTGTATTGGGAAGAAGCCAAAGTACCTTTCAAAATTACTCCAGACACGTCGCTGCGGTGTCGCTACATTTCGGAAAAATTCCTACAGAATTGGATCCCGAGCAAATTCACGATTACCTTTTTTACCTTCAGAAAAAATCAAAATCACCTTCACAGTCGTATTTTAAACACACCGTTTACGGACTTCGATTTCTGCTTAAATCGGAAGGTTTGAGCTATGATTATTTGAGTCTTCCGGAAATTAAAAGAGAGAAAAAACTGCCTGTAGTGCTTAGTAAACAGGAGGTTTGGCAGATGTTGTCCGGCTGTAAACTTTTAAAACATAAAATTTTGATCGGCATTCTTTACGGCTGCGGATTGCGCTGTATGGAAGTTCGAAATCTCCGTTTGTGCGACTTAGATTTTGGTCGAAAACAACTCAAAGTGGTTCAGGGAAAAGGCAAAAAAGACCGCTATTTACCACTTTCCGAACATCTGATTCGTGGGCTCAAAAAGTATATCGAAGCGGAAAAACCGGAAGATTATCTCTTTGGAGAACCTCGTGGAGGGCGTGCTGGTGGCGATTTCGATTCCCGTTACTCCCAGCGCGGCGTTCAGTGGGCGGTAAAACAGGCATCAAAAACGGCAAACATCCTGAAAGAAGTGAGTGTTCATACGCTTCGTCACAGTTTTGCGACGCATCTTCTGGAAGATGGGATGGATATTTTGAGCATCAAAAATCTTCTCGGTCACGAAAGTATTGATACGACGCTGGTTTATCTTCAAATTGCCCAGCTTTCAACCCAAAAACTCTTTTCACCGCTCGATACCCTTTTTTCAGAATTTGGGAAGAAATGAGCGGTTTTAAAACCTCAAAAAAACAGTCAGTTCAACCTCAATCTCAACCTCAATACGAAGTCGCCGATGTTTTAAACAAATTAGGTTCAAAATTGGAAGATTTAGGACTTAATTCTTGGCAGTTAAGAACTTTATTTGCCTTAAAAAAGTGCAGAACTTCGGCTTTGGGCGGTCATATCGATGCTTGTGATGAATGTGGAAATGTAAGCATCAGTTACAACTCCTGCCGAAACCGTCATTGCCCAAAATGTCAGAGCAAAAACCGAGAGCAATGGATTGAAAATCGGGAAACCGAACTGCTTCCGGTACCTTATTTCCACGTGGTTTTTACGCTTCCTGATGTATTGAACAAAACCGCGCTTCACGAGCCCAAAATGTTGTACGATTTTTTATTTGAATCTGCCTGGGAAACGCTTCAAACGTTTGGTGAAAATCGAGGTTTAAAAATGGGAATGATTGCTGTTTTGCACACTTGGGGACAGAATCTGAGCCTTCATCCACATTTGCACTGCATTGTTCCGGGCGGTGGTGTGGATGAAAGCGGAGCTTGGAAAAACATCAGAAGTGACGGTAAATTTTTGTTTTCTGTAAAGGCTTTGAGCAAAGTTTTCAGGGCTAAATTTTGTGAGAAACTGAAAGCTAATTTAAAGGATAAATTCAATGAAAATCAAGAAAATGAATACGAAAAAATCAGGCAAAGTCTGTGGGAAAAACCTTGGGTAGTTTACGCCAAAAAGCCTTTTGGAAGCCCAAAATCGGTGGTGGAATATTTGGGTCGTTATTCCCACAAAATCGCAGTCAGCAACCAGAGAATCAGAAAAATTGATGCGGAGACGGTCACTTTTTCTTACAAAGATTACCGCCAAAAAGGCATCAAAAAGCAGATGGTTTTGAGCCACGAGGAGTTTATCCGCCGTTTTGCGATGCATATTTTGCCGAAAAGATTTGTGAAAATCCGTCATTATGGTTTGTTGAGCTCTACCTGGAAGCGTGAAAAACTCAAAATTTTGCAACAAAAATTAGGTATTCAAACCAAAGAAAAGCCCCTTTCTAAAGTTTTTCAGCCGAAATGTCGTTGTTGTAAAGTTGGAAATCTTGTGACGATTGCCACGTTCGATCTTCGAGGTCCGCCACAATGGTTTTTGGAGATGAGCCGAAATTTACCTGCTCCTAAATCTGCATTTTAAAAGATTTGGGTAAGGGAAATTATGCCCCAACGTGAAGGAAAACACGATAAAACCAAGAAAAACTCGCCAAAAACGAATGCCTAAAAAAAAGAGAACGTCCTGTTCTCTTGAAATATTTTCTAAAAACTTTACGATAAACCCATAGTGTTGAAAAAGCTCCCGAAGCTTCCGTTCAACAGGAGTTTCATTGTTGGCTCTTCGAGCCCAACGAAACTCTGGTTATTGTACGCAGTGTTTTTATTCACTCCGACTTGCCATGAAGTAACCAAATCGATTGTAAAAAATCTTCGAAATCTCTTTTTGCATTTTTTATTCACGCAGAAGATTCAAAAATGCAAAAAGTGATTATTACAATCATTTTGTTTTGATATCCAATATCTTTTATGGCATTAAGAAAAGGGAAAGGCTTGGAAATGCGATAAAAGATATTTTTTGCGGCATGAAGTCAATTTTTAGAGATGATCAAATCACAACGAAATAAAATCTTAAAAAAAATGCCAAATTTTGAATTTATGCGCGACCCCACAACATTGCGTACAACGGCCGAGTATTGGCGATGGTGGGGCATTTGAAAAACGTCAACTCAACATTTGCACAAATGTTCAATAGAATAACAAATGTTGAGTTTACAACTGTCAGCCCCACTATTGCCAATACTATGTTGTGCGTTCGTGCTTTTGTTCATTCAACTATGAGTTATTATTATTCATATTGATAAATAGCAGAAATCCACAAATCATTAGTATTGTAGCAATTCCAAACACAGTTGCTTTGTTGTAACTATAAATTGCGGCTGCTCCAAGCGGAACTAATACATGATATAAAGCCTGCAAACTTTGGCTTGTTCCTTGTAGCAGTCCTTGCTTATCTTCTGTAACAGTGTTGGAAAGCCTTGCATTATATGAGGGGTCAAATAAGCCTTCTCCTAACACAATACAGGCAACAGCTCCTACAATAAAAAATACAGAAGTGATAAATGCACTTATAAATAGCAACCCAAGTCCTACAACAAGTCCAAGCAAACCAATAATGCCAACGGTTTGTTCGCTATACTTTTTTAGCATTTGAGGTAGGATGATTACTCGAGAAAGAATATCGCAAATACCTACTAGAACAAAAACACCACCAATGAATTCTGGCCCCCACTTAAAAACATCTTTAAGAAAAATACTGGCATTAAATTGCCATATTCCTAAACCGATATAAAAAAACGCTCCCATAATGATTAAGCTTTTGGCAGTCTTGATAGAGAATATTTCTTTTAAGTGGGTGAATGTGTTAAAACTTTTCCATGTAATCTGTTTAGTGCGTTTCTCCGTTGTTAGTGATTCTGGAACGAAAATAAAAATACAAGCTATTGAAATAAAAGTAATAATAGCAGTCACATAAAAAGGCAATGTGATGGATTTCGCTCCAAGAAGTCCACCAATTGCAGGTCCCACCATAAACCCAAGTCCATTAGCTCCGCCCAAATATCCAAACCATTTTCCTCTTTCATGTGGTTCTGTGGTGTCTGAAATATATGCAAATAAAGCACTCTGGTTGCCTGCCGTAATACCATCAATAATTCTACCTAAAAAAAGTATCCAAAGAGCACCACCTATACCAAGCAATAAATAGCCAATAACTGAACCCAAAAGGCTTATAAGCAATATCGGTTTTCGCCCAAACCTATCGCTTAAAGTACCAAAAATGGGTGCTGCAAAAAACTGACAAATAGCAAATATTGAAACTAACAAACTCATAGTTGCTGCAATTTTCGTATTGGCAACATATTTCTCTAATAGAAATGGAAAGAGCGGAAGTACAATGGTCATCCCAATTGCATTGAGTATTGTAATTCCAACTATAAACCAAAGGTTTTTCTTATTTTGCATTAATTTTATTCGTTAGTTTTTAAATTCACGTGTAGGTTGGTTCGCATGACGCACAACACTCAAATATATGAATATTTATGAATCAAGCATCATAAAATCGTAATTTTTTTTGAATCTTTATTAAGTATTTGTATATTAATATTTTATAGCTATATTTGGATTGCGTATTTTAAATTATTGGCGGCGGATAACATCCAACGCCATCTGATTTTAGCTTTTTTTAATATATAAAAAATACGCAGTGGTGGTATGGATTTTTCAGACAAAAGATTTCAGTTTTCCTCCGGAACTCACAACGGCTCCAACGTTATTTGGGTGCAGTTTGAAAAAGACCGGCAGCTCATTTCCTTTCTGCGCGAACACACAAAAGCACGGTGGTCCGCCTCACAAAAAAAATGGTATGTTACCGATAACAGGCACTACCGCAAACTTTTTGGGCTGCCCGAGAAAATAACCGGCAAGGCAGTACTCTCCAAAATTCACCTTGTCAATTTGCCGGAGTTCCAGCGTTTCCAGGAACATCTCCTGCTGAAGCGGTACAGTCAAAATACCTTACGCACTTACAGCATAGAATTTGCACAGTTGCTCTACATCCTAAAAAGTTATCCCGTGCAGGAGCTTTCTCCCGAACGTTTGCGGTCTTATTTCCTCTACTGCCACGAAAAACTGAAACTCTCGGAAAGCGAAATCCACAGCCGCATGAATGCCGTAAAGTTTTATTTTGAGCAAGTGCTCCACCGCCAAAAAATGTTTTTCGACATTCCGCGCCCAAAGAAAAAGCTGCTGCTTCCCAAAATGCTCAGCAAAGCTGAAATCAAGAAAATAATAGCTGCCACACTAAATCTCAAACATTCACTTGTTCTGAAAGTGTGTTACGGCATGGGGCTCCGTGTGAGTGAAGTGGTAGCGTTAAAACTTTCCGATATCGACAGTGCGGAAATGCTGGTGCGCATCGAACAGGGGAAAGGTAAAAAAGACCGCATCGCCGTACTTCCCCAAAGCTTACTGCCCGAATTGCGGGAATATTACCTGAGCTACCGCCCAAAGGTTTACCTTTTCGAGGGTAAAGAAGGCGAGGCATATTCTGTACGGTCTGCGCAGGCGGTATTTAGGAAGGCGATGGAAAAGGCAGGCATTCGCAAGAAAGTCGGTATTCACGGATTGCGCCACAGTTTTGCCACTCACTTAATGGAAACAGGAACCGATATCCGCTTTATTCAGGAGCTCCTTGGGCATAATTCCATTAAAACCACCCAAATCTACACGCATGTGACAGACCTTTCAAAGTCCAGGATAAAAAGTCCGCTGGATTCTTTATAATTTTTTTCTAAAACGGCTGTTCTTTCCTGTTTAAAAGTGTTTCTCCATTTTGATATTTGCTCTTTCGTAAACTCCACTTTCAAGTTCAACTTCTTCAAACCCATATTTTCTAAATAAATGAATAGCCGATTGCAACGTTGTGTTTGAGTATAAAATAAGTATCGTTATTTGTTTTTGTTTGGCAATATTTAAGCAATGTTCAATCAATATTGTCCCAATACCGTGTCCCTGTGCTTTGTCGCTGACAGCCAATTTACCTAATTCGTAAACCGTTTCACTTTTCTTTAACAGTGAGGCTGTACCAACAATTTCACCATTGAGTTTAGCATAATAAATATGGCCGCCTTTGTCTATGATATGCTTTTGGGGATCTGAAAGTGATGCAACATCACCTTCTTCTATACGAAAATATTTTTCAAGCCACTCGTAATTCAGTGTCTTAATTGGTACAGATAACTCTTCTGAAAATTCTATGATATCAACCACGTTTTTTTTACTCATTTGCCGGACAATTACATTTATAGATTTTTTTTAAATCGACTGTTCTTCCCTGCTTACATCACTTCTTCCACAGTATAGATCCAATTTAAAACCAAAAATAAATTGGAGAAATAACAGATTTATTATAGATTTTTCTATTTTTTTAAAGAAATTAATAACTTAAAGATTCGCTGAACTAAAGCTTCGGCAGCTTTAACAACCGCATAAATCTGTCACTTTGTAAAGTTAACTAAAAAAGCCTAAACCGACCCAAAAAAGAGGTTCTTCCAGAAATCCTCTGTAAATCTCTAAAATCCTTCGCCGATAAACCCATAATGCTGAAAAAAAACTCCCGAAGCTTCCGTTAAATAGGGTATCACTGTTCGTTCTTCGCACGCAACAAGAACTTAGATGTTGAACTAAACCTCCGGTAGCTTTTCCCATTTGCCGTTTTAGTAACTTTGTTTTTATTAACCTTTTAAAAACTCATGAAATGGCTACAAAAAAAAATCTACGGAGGATTTAAGGACCAACTATATAGCTCCAACAGATAATTGTATTCATGATGGCTCCACAGTTAATACAAAGAGTTTAGATATTGTTATGACGTATTTGGGACATTTTAAAATTTAATAATAAATTGGAAAAGGAAAAAGACATATTAGACAATCTTGAACTACGTTCAGAAAACGTGCAGGATATTCTCACGCAGCCGCCACATTGGATGATTCGATGGGGAAACACGGTAATTTTCGTCATTCTCCTGATGGTTCTCTTGATGAGTTATGTAATTAAATATCCTGAGTTTATACCTGCCCCCATAGTCGTAACTTCCAAAAATCCACCTGAAAAACTTGAAGCAAGAACAAATTCTAAAATTGAAAAAATTTTAGTGAAAGATCATCAGTCTGTAAATAAAAATCAAGTCATGATGGTGCTTCAGTCAGCTGCTGATTACAAGGATATTCTAGCTCTAAAAGATATAGTTGATTCAATGTCATCATCACAAGTTCTCTACTTCCCTACTCAACAGGCATCAACCTTCAAACTTGGCGAAATACAGGGAGAATACAATAGTTTTGCAAAAGCATTGCAGGATGAAAAACTTTTTACTCGTCTTAAGCCCTATGCTCCTGAAAATATTGCAGCAAACCAAAGTCTTGGGGAATACAGGGCAAGGATTGCTACATTACAACAGCAGCGGAACTTAGAAGTTACAAAATTTGACCTTACCAAAAAAAATACTTGCGCTCCCAAGAATTGTTCAATCAAGGTGTAATTGCCGCGATGGAACTAGAAAATGAAAAAACAAAATTTCTACAGGCAGAACAAAATTTGAAAAATATCAATATAACATTGTCACAGATGCAGGAAGCGGTTTCAAATCTAAATAAAACCAAAAGCGGTGCATCAATAAATACTGAGAAAGATAAGATTACTTACAGCTCCCAAACGCTCCAATTATTTGAACAGCTAAGAAAATCACTGAGACAATGGGAACAAAATTATCTAATTTTTTCTTCAACAGAAGGAGTAGTTAGTTTCCAACAATTTTGGGGCGAGAACCAATTTGTAAAACCCGGTGATATTGTGATGTCTGTTCTACCCAATGATAAGGAATTAGTTGTTGGTCGGATGTTGATTCCATCAGTGAATTCCGGTAAAGTTAAACCAAATCAAAAGGTTTTAGTAAAGCTTGATAATTACCGATACCAAGAATATGGAATCGTTGAAGGCTAGGTCCAAAACATCTCTCTTACTCCAGATGATAAAGGGAACTATTATGTTGACGTTTTGCTTCCAAAAGGATTGCGGACTTCTTTTGGGAAAAAGTTGCCATTTGACAGAGAACTCAAAGGAAGTGCCGAGATTGTCACCGAGGATTTAAGGCTAATTGAAAGGTTTTTCTATCAGATCAGGAAATTGTTGGGGTATCAAGCTTGATGTTTTTTTTGTAAAAAATAATTGTCAATGCTAAGATTTCTTACAGAAACTAGGAATCTCCGCGTATTATTAGTGCAAATCCTCGCCAAACAAGCTCATCTTTTTCGAAAACCTACGTAATTTAACTACAGGTAATTTTTCAACTTGGGTAAATCAGGCACATCCCGACCACAACGCCGAGTAAAAAAGTCTACTTCTAACAGAGTCTGTTTCCGTATTTTTAACTTCCAAGATAAACCAATGCTAAAAATCTGAAAAAAAATCATCTACAGAATTTTTCAGTCCTCGTAAATCGTCCAAATCTTCTGGTAAAATACGCACTCCTAAATAAACCACCTGCGAAAAAAAGACCCAGGTTCAGAATTAACCAGTGTAAAACAGACCCATCCTCATTTTCCTAAACGATAAGCATTCTGACAAAAATTTCAATGATAAAAAGACACACCTTCCTTCAAAACCTGCACCAAATAAACTTATCTTTTTCAATAAGTTGGGTAATTTAGCTACAGGTTATCATGCAACCTGCGTAAATCAGCCACATCCTACTCGCAAACGTGGGTAGAAAAGTTACACCCTAAATCAGCCTGTTTTCCGTATTTTTTTCCTTCCAAAGCAACTCTTTCATAAAAAACCGCAAAACAGCCCTAAAATAGCCATTCGAGGAACCTTTTCAGACCTCTAAAAAAATCAGTAAACTTTTGTTGCAAGATGTGTCTTTGTACCCACAAACTTTTCAAGTTTTGGGACAAAGACGGTCTTGCCTTTTTGCAAAAGGGGAAAAAACGGCGGAACTTGTTTTTTTTAATCACCAAATCTGGTTCAAGCATCTAAACTCGTCTAAATTATTCTTTTTTAATCTTCGGAGAATCTAAACTCGTCTAAATTGTTCTTATTTAGCCCACGCCCCATGAACACTATTGTTTTCACGGATTTGATGTCCCAATTTTGCAACAGAAATTTTAATCAAAAAAATGAAAGCAACCCTCTATGTTCTCCTGACACTTTTTGCCATCAACCTCAATGCGCAGGTCGGAATAAACACACAGACACCCGAAACTACTTTTGATGTAGTAGGAAAACCAAACGACACCTCACATCATGACGGGATTATTCCTCCAAGGATAACGGGCGACCAGTTGGCGAACAAGTTTTACACACAGGCAAAAAAAGGTGCGGTTGTATTTGCCACCGCTCCGGCTTCCAATCTTTCGGGGCAGGTCATCAATATTTCAGAATCAGGAATGTATTATTTTGACGGCAACGTATGGCAGAATTTCGCAAAGGAGAAACAGCCTGTCGAATACAGAATTGTACTCACCTTCGATCCCAACAGCACCGCCGCACTGACAGCAACTTCAACTTGGTCCGCCCCTGTAAACTATTCGGGAAATAGCCACGCCTATCTTACCTCCTCAAAATATTACACCATCGGAACCAAAAATTTCGGAGGACTAAAGGGAGCGGTTTTGTTCAGAAAAGTACAGGGAATTGTAAATGTATGGTTTCAGATGTACAGGTCTTCTGATTCCGCACCGATTACGGGAAACGCCTTCATCAGCATTGCGAGCATCTACAGCGACATCGGATACATTCCCAACCAGATTGTCTTACTTCATACGGAGAATTCCACGCAATATTTTCCAGCCCTGCTGGAGAATTACAGCATCCAGATTCCGCAAACCTCCCTAAACGCAATGTCCACATCCTACTACACCTACGGAGAAGTTCAAGGTTATTCCAACTGGATCAAGCCTTATCTGCCCTAATTGATGATTCAACAAAGTCCTTAATGGAAAAAGAAGACTACATAAAATTCAGAATATCCAAAACCAAAAAACAGGACTGGAAAAAAATATGCAAACACAGAAACCTCACATTGACCGACTTACTGACGGCATCAGTTGAGAACAGAATTTTAGACAACGAAAGAAGACAGATACTGGCGTTCATTGAAAAACAAGACAACGTCTTCATCAAGATAGAGACCAACATCAACCAGGTAGCGAAAATTGCAAACGGACAAAAGTTTATTTCGGAATCAGAACTGAAAAACTTCACCGCAAAGCTTTCAGAAATCGCCAAATTGAAGAAGCAGCAAAACCAAATCTTCGAAAAGATCTATGAAATGCTCGCAAAATGATTGTCAAGATTATTCCTGCTTCAGGCTCGGATTTTCACGGCGTTCAGTACAACGACAAAAAGATGGAGAAAGGAACAGGAGAACTGATGCTGATGAAAAACTTTCCCTCCTTCATCAATGGGGAAAGCAGTCCGGAGCAGGTTCGGGACTACTTCAAATCCATTTCAAAAAATGAGAAGGTAAAGAAACCACAGTTCCACGCCGTCATTTCTGCAAAATATCAGAATCATGGCAAGGAAGAAATCACCGAAATCGCCAAAGACTTCATGCAGGAAATGGGCTACGGAAAACAGCCGTTCATAGTAGTTTACCACAGCGACACCGAGAACAACCACGTCCATATCGTCTCCACAAGGGTTGACAAGCAGACCGGAAAGAAAATCAACGACAGTTACGAACGCTTGAAAGCCCAAAAAGCATTGGCAGATACACTAGAAAAACGATACGGAGTAAGTTCCGAGGAAAAATTAGAAAAACTGCTAAACTATCAAATTGCTTCACTCAGCCAACTGGAACTCCTGCTTGAAAGAAGCGGGTTCAAACTAACTAAAGACACAAATGATGAAAATGACTTTTCCATTCTGAAGAACGGGGTAAAACTTAAAACCATCCACGGTAACCAAATCAGTTTTACCCCCAATTCGGACAACGGACGAATGAGACAGCTGAAAGCCATTTTGAGCAAATATAAAGACCTCTGCTCCAACAAAGTCTTCAAGGTCGAAGATAAAAGGGCTCAGGAATCAATGCTTCCTGAGGAAAAGCACAGCGACCATTGGAAACCCAAGGTTGAGTTCGAGAGCGAACTCCAAAAAAAGTTGCGGGACATCTTCGGGCTGGATGTGGTTTTCCACCACAAGCACAGACATAAACCATTCGGATACAGCATCATCGACCACAAGTCGGGAAAGGTGTTCAAGGGAAGCGAAGTTATGAAGATGAACGACCTGTTTGAGATGACCGATGACAAAATAGACAAGAAACTATTTGAAAGCCAAAAGGACTACAATCTGGCGGACAGTCTTTTAAAACAGATTTTAATGGAGCACCTGAAACGCCAGAATCCCGAAAACGTAGTAAAAGAATTTATGCTTTTCGAGTCCAAGAAAATAAAAAACAGGGAGGTTTTCAACTCCATAAAAAACGATGTAAAGGATTATGTGAAATCACAGAATAACAAGGATGTCCACCTCATAAAATCGGAAGAAGGTAAATATTATGCCGTCCACTCCAAACTGCACTATGTGGGATCATTGGAAAAATTAATTGGTGAAAGAGCCTATCAAAAATTCCTCAATCCAAGCCAAGAATCCGCATCTGAAAATAGAGATGAAAATCTTTCCAAAGAACTGGACAGAAGCATAGACGACCTGATTTTCCAATTCACCAAACCATCGGGAGGAACAGGGAAAGACCCCGCCGAAGAAGAGTTAAGAAAAAGACGCAAAAACAAAAAAAGAACATAAGAATGATCATCACATTTGCCACCCAAAAAGGCGGAACAGGGAAAACCACCCTCGCCATCGCTTTCGCCAACTATCTCTCCGGAATTTCCACAAGGAAGATTAAGGTGTTTGATTTCGACTACCAAAAATCCTTCTTCAACAAATGGAGGGAGGACGCGGAATCGGAACTGCCCAAACTGTACGAGGTGGAAGTCATCGGCGAAGATGACGATGAACCTCCCTTCGAGGACTTGGAACAGGTTGTCGACCTGAAAGAAAGCAAAGACCTGTTCCTGTTCGATTTGGCGGGAACGCTTGACCAGAGATACAGCGATGTCTTGGTGTACAGCGACTTCATCATCATTCCCTTCGAGTATTCCGATGTGTCCGTAAAATCGACACTGGTATTCAAAAATCTTCTGGGTTTATTGGAAAGCGAGGCGGAACGAATCTTCATCCGCTCCAAATACGACAAAGGCTACAAATATCTCAACCAAAAGGAAATGGATATCGAGTTGGCAAAATACGGAACTCTGCTAGAAAACCCCGTGTTCAAAAGAAACTGCCTTCAAACCATCGACACGAGAAAACTCACCTACGAGCAAAAATACGCCATAAAGAAGCCGTTCGACGAAATTATACAGCAGATCAGCGAGGTCAAAAAAGTTACGCTTTAACGAAAGACAAAAGAGACAAGAAAAAAGAATCCAAAAACCACAAACCTCAAATACAACCATTATGCTAAAATATTCACTCATCCTTTTAGGAGCCTACTTTCTGTACTATGCCGGAAATATCGTTTACGACCTTTTCCTAAAAAAAGAGAAAACCATACAGACCGATGTTGCAGAAGAATACTCACTCGGCGACTTTGCACAGGTGGAGAATGAGGAACCCACCTTGGTCGGCATCGAGGATGTGGAAAATCTCAAAACCCCGAAATCATTTCTAAAAAGCGAACCCATTCCGATTCAAAGACAGAACAATTTTGAAGACAATCCCAGTCTGGAAGAATTGAGGAAAAGGTTTGAGGCGGAAGAGGATTTGGATGAGACGACTCCATCACAGCCGGAGACGAAACACCACGAAAATCCGCCACAGCAAACTGAAATCGCCCAAAAAAAAGAAATTATTGAACCAATAGTTTCAAAGAAAAAAAATGATGCACAGAGCAAGAAAGACCAATGGCAAAAAATTGTCAACCTCTCTGAAACCAATGTAAAACTGGTGGACAATATTGAGGGACAAAAGGTTTACCACTCGACGATTTAACCAATATACCCATAATAACTAACCTAAATTTTAAAAATGATGAAAAATTTTATCAGAAAAAACGTGACAAAAAAGAAAGTTCTAACCCTTGCCTTGGTGATGCTGGCGATGACCCCGATGCTTGCGCAGGGCGGAGCAACCGCCATCTCCAACGCCGCTTCCGACATTAAAGACTATTGGGATCCCATCAAGCTGATATTAAAGGCAGTCGGTGGACTGGTAGGATTTATCGGAGGATTGAGGGTGTACAACAAATGGACGAACGGCGACCAGGATGTCAACAAAGAAATCCTCGGCTACGGCGGTGCGATGATCTTCCTTATCGTGGTTCCGGAATTTGTAACCGCATTCTTTGCTTAAGATGGGATACTACCTGTACAAGGGGCTCAAAAAACCCCTTGTATTCTTCGGACTCAAAGGCAAATACATCATTTATGCGGTAGCCGTCATCGGCGCAGGTGTGGTTGCGGCACTCATCTTATCCAAATTCGGATTGCTGGGTTCATTATTAGGTTTATTGGTAACCGCAGGAGGTGTCTACCTCATTTTCAAGAAGCAGGACAAAAACGGACTCTACGACAAGACCAAAAATTTTGACCAGATATTCATTTTTCCAAAAAAACTCAACAACAAAAGATTTTTAAAAGATGGTAAAGACAAAGAAACAGGCATTTGACATTCCCTTCATCGGCTACGATTACGGAAAGGATTTTGGATGGGATTTTGATGTCCTCTTCGGACAGTACGGGAATCCGATTATCGGCATCAGAATTAAGAACATTGTGGAACAGTATTCCGCCGACCCAGACAACTACCTGAACTTCCATACCGTGCTGAATCAAGTCGTATCCATTATTGGCGAAGGAAGAATCGTTCAAAAACTCGACATCTTTTCCAAAAAGAGATATACCGCCGAATCCTCCAACCAGTTCCTCCAGCAGAAATACTCCGAGCATTTTGACGGAAGACTATTTAAAACCATCGAAACGGTACTCCTGTTTACGGACATTGTGGACGACAAACTCAAGAAGAAAAACAAGCACTACCAGTTTTCCGAAAAAAGTTACAAAGAACTTCGCGACAAATGCCAAAAGGTGTTGATGCTCTTGAAGCAGAGCGGTTGCGAACCCCAATTTTTATATGAGAAAGATTTTGAATACTACATTTCGGGTGTATTGTCGATGCAGTTTACGGAAACCCCGGTTTTTGACAATATCAAAAGTACCAACGAATATCTCCAAATCGGAAACCGCTTCGTCAAAAATATTTCCTATGTGGATGTCGAAAATATCGACCTGCCTTCAGAAATAGATCCTTTTTCCATATTGGGAGGAAACGGAGCAGCCTCGGAAACGGCGGTGGACAACTTCACCTTCATCAACGAATTGGAGGATTACGAAACCATCATCTACAATCAGGTCATCACCATTCCTCTGCAGGCGCAACAACAGCGGGAACTCGACAAAAAGAAAAAGAAGCACGAGGGGGCGGCAAACAACTCTCCATCCAACGCCATTATTGCGGAAGAAATCCAAACGCTTCTCCACAATATCGCCATCGACGGACAACTCGTGGTCAATGCCCATTTCTCCCTAATATTTTCAACACATACACTGGAAAAAATGGAAGGAATACAGTCGATGATCGAGAACAAGCTTTTTACGAAAGGAATTATCGTCTCCAAGAACGCCTACAACCAGCTCGAACTATTTCGCTCCGCCATTCCAGGCAATGCCACGGAACTTCGGGAATACGATTTATTTATGACGACAAGCGAAGCGGCCTTGTGTTTTTTTTTTAAAGAAAGTTACCCCGTGAACGAGGATTCCAATTTTTATCTGCGTTTTACCGACCGACAAGGCGTTCCATTGAAAGTTGACCCGGCGGACTTGCCGATGAAGACAGGAAGAATCAACAACCGAAACAAGTTTGTCCTCGGTCCGTCAGGTTCTGGAAAGTCCTTCCTGATGAACAATATCGTTGAGCAATACCTGACCTACAATTATGACGTGGTCATTGTGGACACAGGAGATTCCTATTCGGGAACCTGCAAATACAAAGGCGGGAGATACATCCAATACACTGAAGAAAAACCAATCACCATGAATCCTTTTTTGATGAACAAGAAAGAGTTCAACATCGAAAAAATAGAATTTTTGACCAATTTGATTTTCCTGATTTGGCAAGGTCCCGATGCCACGATGTCGTCCGCACAAAAATCTATTTTGGACAATGTGCTGATGTCGTATTACCACCAATATTTCAATTCGGGAACCAGGTGGTATGAGCATAAGACCTCGGAGGAACTCATTCTCTATCTGAACAAATACAACATCCACGAGGAAGACATTATTTCAGATTTTGAGAACCAGTCGAACGGACAGTACAACTATTACGATATTTTGGGAATCGCTTTCGATGCAGGTTCTGACGAGATTAAGGAGGCTTTCCGAAAACTCGCCATCGAATATCATCCGGACAAAAATATGAACAACCCGAATTACGACAGCGAAAAATTCTACAAGGTTTACGAAGCTTATGAAACCTTGAACGATGAAGATAAGAGAAAAATCTACAATGAGACGCAACTCATCCTCATCAAGTCCAACGAGATTATCAGGCAGCCGAAAACGGCGGAAGAATGGAACGAGTCCTTCCGAAAAACCATCATCAAGAAAATCAAGGAACTTGAAGAAAAGTTGGAAGCCAAAGAATTGTCTTTTAATGGATTTTACGACTACTGCGATAAATTTCTACCACTTTATCTGAATAATAAAAAGCACGCAATTACCGAAAGAGAATTCAATTTAAGAACCTTTCTGTTTGTGTTGAAAGACTTTTACAAAGGCGGAAGATACGGAACCACGCTCAATGAAAGTGCAGACAATACGCTCTTCGACGAACCATTCATTGTTTTTGAAATCGACAATGTGAAAGACAATCCGAAACTTTTCCCGATTGTGACGCTCATCATCATGGATACTTTTATTCAGAAGATGCGGCTTCGAAAAGACCGAAGAAAGGCACTCATCATCGAGGAAGCGTGGAAGGCTATTGCCAGCAAACTGATGGGCGGATATATTCTCTATCTCTACAAGACGGTTCGGAAATTTTGGGGAGAAGCCGTGGTCGTTACACAGGAATTGGACGACATCATCGGAAATGCCGTCGTGAAAGACAGCATCATCAACAACTCCGATACCTTCATCCTTTTGGATCAGACCAAGTTCAAGGACAACTTCGACAAGATTGCGTCGCTACTTTCATTGAACAAGGTGGAGCAAAACAAGATTTTCACCATCAATAATTTGAACAACAAGTTTGGAAGAAGCCGTTTCAAGGAATTTTATCTGAAGCGGGGTTCCAAAGGAGAAGTTTACGGCAATGAGGTTTCCCTGGAGCAGTATTTAACCTACACCACGGAAAAGCCCGAAAAATCAGCAGTCGAATACTATGTGCAACAATACGGAAACTACGACGAGGCTTTGCTCAAGATTGTGGATGATTTGAAAAATTTTGGAGACAGCCTCGAAAACTTGGTATCGCTCGTCAACCTTTACCAGAAGCCGTTGGACAAAAAGGTGGTTTTCTATTATAGGATGATGAAGAAGACGCACAAAGGACAAAATATCTTCAAAATCATCTCTCAGGAACTAGAAAACCGAAATATCCATTTTTCAGAATTAATCAACATTCAAAATCTAAAATATGAAACCGCATAAAACCTCTTTAAGGAACACACGCAAAACTCCCTCTCCTTTGGAGAGGGTTGGGGTGAGGCTGCTATTTTTACTTTTCCCACTTTGGAGTACAGGGAGCTTCTCCCAAAACACCTACATCGACCCGACGGTAACGGCGGCAATGATTCTTTATTCAGAAAACCTGAAAGCCAAGCAGAACGATGTGATTGATGAAACCTCCAAACTGAAGGATGCCCAAGCGTGGGTGGGAACACAGATGGTGGTTGCCAACGACATTCAGAATAAGATTCTGAAAGGTCTGATGGAAGTTTCGGGAACTTTGCAGAACGGAATACAGGTAAAAGAAATCTACTCCGAACTCAATAAATGCTATACCTATTCTTCGCAGGTAGTACAGTTGGCATCACAGCATCCGCAATATGCGATATTCGGGGTAAAAGCTTCACAGAAAACCTATGAACAGAGCCTGAAAATCGTGACCGATGTGTCCGACATACTCGCCTCGGGAGAACTGAACCTTGCGACCGCAGGAGACCGTTACAAGATACTGCACAACATTTCCGAGAACGTGAAAAACCTCAAGCTGTGGCTTCTTGCGATCAAGTTGAGACTGGAAAAAGCCAACCGTTTGGGATTCTGGAACTCCATCAATCCATTTGCAGGATACATCAATACCGACAAGGGCATTGTGGAAAATATCATGAACCGATATAAAAGAAATTTCTAGCCCCTGTCTCCAAAGGGGAACAATGTAAAAAATAAGATGAAAATGAAACATCCCATAATTAACGCTTTAAAAAGCCCACTTTGGGGGTTTGGGGGCTTGCTGGCGTATATCATTCTCACTTCATCCAGTGGCGGTTCCACGCCGTCTTGGCAGCAGGAAAACGTCTCCTTTCCGATGATGAATCTTGAAATTAAGGCGACGATGGATGAAAACGAAAGGCAGAAGGAGATGCGGAAAAACCAGATTGCCAATGCCACGGTGGAAACCGCCAACAAAACCCAGTGGAACAATTTCAAGGACAAGGTGACCAAAATTCAGGACAGGCTTAGAATCGTATCGTTCGCCATTCAGGCGATTCCCACAGGAATTGCGATGAGCAGGGAGATTACGAAAGTCACCCAAAACCAGCAAGCCATTATCCATGAAATCAGTACGGCTCCCTATTCCATCATCGCGGTTCTGCCTTCACAAGTTCAGTTTGTGGACGATCTGCAAATGGTGACGAGGCTGATTGTCGGGATTGTGGTTTCCTATGGGGCAATGAACCAGATGGAAAAGTCGGAGCGCAAGATTTTATTGGATTATGCCTTGGGAGAAGTCAAGACGCTGAGCAGAAATTCTACCCATATGCTTTTAAAGATTCGGGACATAAAGGCAAAAGTTTTACGAAACAAAAGAGCCTTTCAATACTATGTGAATCGGGACAAACAAGTGGTCGAGAACATTATGAAAAACATTAAATCCTTTTAAAAATGAGAAAACTATTTATTGGAGGAATCTTGTTTTTTTCTGTTGGTTTGGTAAGCGGACAGCAGATTGTCATCAACGACAAACTCTTGGCGCAGATGACCACCAACCACGGCGTAAGACTGGGAAGCGAGCAGGCTTTTCTAAACTCTTATGAAAAACAGAAGGAACTGTACGACGACATTAAAAGCCAGACCGCACAGGTCATAGCCATTCAGGAATACATCTACCAGCAGTTAAAAAATGTCAACTCGGCACTTACGCAGAGCAAAAAGTTAATCTACCTGTACCAATATCTGGGAAAGATGGCGAACAACTCCAACAAGATGCTGGACTTATCGGCGCAACATCCGGAATATGCCGTTTTGGTTTCCAAATACTATGTCGAAATCGGCAAACATACCTTAAAACTCAAGCAGGAAATCACGCAGGATATTTTGAACGAGAACAAGGATTTCCTGATGGATCCGATGGACAGGGAGATGCTTATTGAAAAGGTGTTTACCCGAGTTAGGAATATCAACGGAAACATCCTCTACATCATACTGCGGTTAGAAAACGCCAAGAAAATTCCGTACCTGTACCAGGTTCCCGTCCTACGGAACTACCTCAATATCGACAGGGCGATTGTCGGAGACATTATCCAGAAATACAAATACATATTCAATTAAAAAGATGAAAAAATTAGTTAAAAAATTAGCCTTCGTTCCGCTTTTGCTGGCAGCAGTCGGCGTATTTGGACAGTTTACCGTAAAGCGTTTGAACGATCCCTCCATCGTCGCCCAGCACAAAAGAATGGTGTTCCAGAGTTGGGGCGATTGGCGACCCTATCCCAAATATCTTTTGGGAATTCAGACCAACTTCGCCTATGCGACAGTTTGGGGAATGTGGGCTCCCAGCAGAAACAGGGACTATAAGGATGGAGAAGACATCCGGCCGCTAAAACCGACGGGACTTCAAAACCAGCGTTTTGCCCAAGTGAAATTTCAAGAGGAAGAGGCAAAAAAGATAAAGGCGGCATCCGACACCATCTATAAAAGAAGCGTCCAAGACTTTGCCCATTGGACTTCGGCGACGGTCGATGCAGACCCGCTCTGGTTGCTCTACTACAAAAGGATGCTCAGACCCATTACCGAATTTCCAGACAATCCTCAAAACTTTATCGAATGGAGGCTGAAGAACCAGCAAACCTACGAAACGCTCAATACCACGGGAACTTTAAAAAGACTTCAGGAGGAATTGGACTTAATCAAGGAAAAATATTCAATGTCGAGGTCGATGGATATGCCGAGAGGAAAACGCTTTTTGATGTACCATGACACCCTTATCAAATGGAGAAGGTTCGTGCAGGAATTAAGGAAACACAACGATAAGACGACACTTCTTTTGGACTATAAAAATATTCTGAAAAACCATTCGCCTTATGCATTGCCACAGGCTTGGACTCCCGCTTCCGACAAGCAGATCATCCACAACACGATGCAGCAGTACAAACATAAATTTTAGTGATGAAAAGAAATACTACACCCTTATTTTGCCTCTTGGCAATATTGCTGCCGATAATCGGCTTTGCCCAAACCGACGGCGACTACAGCAACCTGCTCCAATTTCTAAAGGGCGACGGCGCATTTGAGAAATGGTTTATGGAGGTCTTTACCAAACTGGACAACAGCGTTCAAGACGGTGCTGTCGGATCCGCTTTGGTTGGAAGGGCGATCGGAGGACTGGGAGCGTTGATGTATCTCGGATACATGGGTTGGCAAATGGCGGCGGGCGACCGGGAATGGGAAATCACCCCGATGCTCAAACCAATCCTCATTGGATTTACCCTGGTGTATTGGAGTGGTTTTGTCAATCTGATTCAGGCACCCTTTGAAGCCATTGCAGAACCGGGAATCGCCATTTTCAGCGACATTGAGTCCGAAGTGAATGATTTGAGGATTCAACGATTCAAGAAACAGCAGCAGCTACTCGATGCCGTCATCAAACTGAAAGCCGACGAGGATGCGAAGCAGGACGTCATCAACAACACCGGCAAAGATGCCGACGACTCTTGGTTCGACATCAGCGAGGGACTGGACAAACTCATCCAACCCATCAAGGAATGGCAGTTACGGATGGAGTTCCAGCTCCAAAAACTGGTTGCAGAAATTATCGAGTTCGTTTGCCTTTCCATCCTTCGAATCTGTGTCTACCTTATTTTCTTCATCCAAAAAATTTGGGCCTACATCCTCATTATTTTGGGGCCTATTGCGGTAGGTATGGCGCTCGTTCCAGGATTTGAAAACTCGCTGTACAGCTGGGTTTCCAAGTTCATCAACATCAACCTATACACCTTTGTAGCCTATACCATCATCAATATTGGTCAGCAACTGATCGCTTCGGGTTATGAAATGGAGATTGAGCGGTATGACACGCTTTTAACCAATGGAACCATCACCAATTTAGATGCCTTGATGGTTTATGTGAGCAATTCGGGAATGATCTACAACCAGCTCTTTACCTGTGTCGCCTATATCGTGACGGGAATCGGGGTATTGATGACGCCCACCATTGCCGACACCATTGTTACAGCGGGAGGTGCAGGTGCGATGACCAAGATGAAGAGTGCTGCTGGAAGAATGGCGAGTGCCGCTAAAACAACGGTATTGGCAGCCAAAACCGGTGGAGCTTCCGTAGCGGGAGCAGCAGCAAAATCGGCTGCATCAGGTTCCGCATCGGGAATGGTCAACAGTGCGATGAATAACAACAAAAAATAAATAAGATGCTGATCAAAAATATCGAACAAAGAATAAAAATCAACAAGGTAGTTTCGCTGGGAACAATAGCATTTGCCGTAATTATCGTATTGGCGGGCTTCTTCTTTGCCTATCGGATGATTCAGGATTCAAGAAAATCCATCTACATTTTGGACAACGGGGTTCCGGTACTGGCAAAGCAGACCGATGTCTTGTTAAACAGACCCGTAGAATACAAAGCCCAAATTGAACTGTTCCACCGACTATTTTTCACCTTGGCTCCCGATGATGCCTACATCAAGGAGAATATTCAAAAATCACTGTACCTCATTGACGACAGCGGAAAAAAAGAATACACCAATCTCAAGGAAAAAGGCTTCTACAACCAGATTGTGGCCTCCAGTTCCATGGTCAGTATTCATACGGATTCCATCTCGCTCAATATGGAGCAACAGAAATTCTCCTTTTTCGGAAAGCAGATGATTACCAGAAAGTCTGCCGTGATTACAAGAAAATTGATTACCGAAGGATACTTTGAGGACATCATCCGAAGTCCAAACAATCCGCACGGTGTGATGCTTAAAAATTGGAGGATTATCGACAACGAGGAAATCTCCAACCAAACCAAAAATTCCTATTAAAGATGAAAAATTTTCTAAAACAAACCGCAAAAAAGGGATTGGAATGGGCGGCAAAAAATCCGAAGAAGTTTTTCACCCATTCGATGGTTTTTCTCTCCGTGTCTTTTATCGGATCGCTGATACAGGGAATTTTCTTTCCGAGCCAGTCGACATTTAAAATCAAGCCCCCAAACCTCTATTCCAAAAGCAACACGACCCAGCAAATTAATAAAAACCAAGAGAAAGAAATGGAGAAAATAGTTAATGAACTCAAAATTTTAAAAATGAAAAGGGACCGAAAAGAACTCCAAAAAGAAGACAGCCTGAGAATAGAATATTTGTACAACCAATACCAAGAACTGCAACATGGACATTAAGAAAATCAACTTTAAGGAAAAAAAATATGTGATGCCCCTTCTGGCATTGCCGTTCCTGCTGCTCTTTGTGTATGTAGGTGCCCAATTTACCAAAGAGGACACCTCTAAAAAGGACAAGCCGAAAGAACTTTCCCTGTCTCTGGGAGAAACACGGGACTCCATCATGACGAAGAACGATGCCTACGACGCCTTTTTCAAGAAGGACGACAACAGGACGATGCTCGGAGGATTGGACAAGGAAGAGGACAGTCTGCTCAGTTATGAAGACCAGTTGTCTTTGGACCAGAAAAGAAAGATCGATTCACTGAAGGCGGTCTCCAGCAGACAAAATCAGCAGGCGTCAAAAGGAGGCAACTCTTCCTATTACAATCCAAAACAGCAAAATGAGGACAAGGATTTCAAGAGGTCTTCTGAAATCATCCGAATGCTGAACGACAAGTCCAATGGGAAACAGGAAAATGAGCAACTTTCAGAAAATCAAAAATCTAGTAATCAAAATGCACAGCAAGACCCCGTAAAATATCTGAAACAGCAGATGCTCGTCATGGATTCCCTAGAAAAAGCGAGGGATCCCGAATACCAAGCCAAACTCTTGGCGGAACAGAAACTCAAGGCAAACAAGGAAAAGATGGACGAGTTCCTCAATTCCACCTTCAATGTCGGCAAGTCGGGAATCAACAGCGAGTTCAATGCCTTCTACAGGGAAAATGAGAACAGTTTTATCAAAGCCGTCATTGATGAAAACAACAAGGGATTTCTGGGAAGCAGAATCCGGTTCCGATTATTGGAAGACATCTTCGTCGGCAACAGAAAAATTGAGAAAGGCTCCATCCTTTACGGGCAAATCTCGGGATTTTCCATGCAGCGGGTTGACCTCAAGATTGTCTCGGTATTTACCAAGGGAGAAATTCTTCCCGTCAACCTTTCCATCTATGATATCGACGGTTTGAAGGGACTTTATGTTCCGGAAAGCGTCTTCAGGGACATGATTCGGGAAATGGGGAGCAACTCCGTACAGGGAACACAGATGGATATGGGCGGACAGGGATTTTTCACGAGCATCGGCTCAAAATTGTTCACTTCCACCTCCAAATCCATAGCCAACCTCATTAAAACCAACAAAGCCAAACTGAAATACAACTCCTATGTATTTCTCATCGACGAAAAACAGCTTAAAGACTCACAAAACCAACAAAAGAAATAAAAATGAAAACAGCAATCAATATCCTATTATTCCTTATATCCAACCTTTTTATTGCCCAAACCGCAACCAAGGAACAAGTCATTTCGGAATTGCCCGAACTAGTGATTACGGAGGGCGTCAACCTGCACATCATCTCACCGGAACCCATCCAATATGTGGATTTGTCCACCCAAAAACTCACGGGTGATCTACCGAACATCAATATCGCGAGAATCAAGATCACGGATGCTCCTACCAACGTCGACCCAAAGGAAAAGGCAAAAACCACCTCTTTATTGAATGGCGACAAAATAGGAATAATAACCGTTGTAGGTCAGTCTTTTATTGCCCAATATAAGGCTATTTACAGAAATTCGGAAAATAAAAACACCGTGACCAACATCCATATCCAGCCAGAAGAGATGCAGCCGATTGAACTGGACAAAACCCGTTTTTCCAACTTGGAGCTGACCAAGTTTGCGATGGACATCATCCAGAAGAAGACGGAAGAAAATCCAATCAGGGAGCAAAAAGACCTTAAACTCAGTATGCAGCTCAACAATGTGTACGTTATCAGCGACTACATCTTTCTCGATATGACCTTCAAAAACAGCTCGAACCTGAGTTACGATATCGAAGACCTAAAATTTTCCATCGAGGACAAAAAAATCTACAAGGCGACCAACAATCAAAGCATCGAGATGACACCGATTTTTAGACTTTACGCCCCGAAACATTTCAGGAAAAATTTCAGAAACATCTATGTCTTCAAAAAATTCACTTTTCCGAACAGCAAGGTGATGATGATCCGCCTGATTGAGGAACAACTCTCGGGAAGAACCATCGAGATGAAGGTGAATTATTCAGATATTTTAAAAGCAGATACATTTTAGTTATGAACCCATTACCAACAGAATTAATTATTGTCCTTCTCCTGGCGTTCATCGCTTTCATCGCTTCTTGCATATCCATATTTTTTTTATTCCGTCTCAGAAAAGCAAAGAAGGAAATAGAAAAGGAAATTATAAAAATGGCTTATCTGAAAGCGTGGTATAAGGAGATTGCAGTGAAGATTTATGGTAAAGACCGTATTGAGGAAAAAGAGAAAGAGTTTTTAAAAAACTACAATTTATAGGAAGTAATGCAGGAACAACAACACCAAATTAAGATTTACGGATTCCTTCAGAAGGCGGTTTATGCGGTCGTGGCATTGGATTGTGCGTCGCTTTTCTACCTCGATGCAGATATTCCTATAGTTTCAAATCTATTGAAAAATTTCTCGAAGATGAGTTTCTTTTACCCACCCATCAACGCAAAGTTTGCGACCCTGATTCTGATTGGATTGGTTGCTGTCGGGACAAAGGCGAAGAAGAAAAAGGATTTGAACATCGCCACGGAAATCGTAATCCCCATGATATTGGGCTTGTTGATGATTTTTTCTTCACTCGTTTGGCAAAACGAGGCAGGAAACTCCAAACTCCCTAAAATTTTTCCTGCACTGAATCTTTATCAGGTCATCTATGCCGTATTGTCTTTTTTGGGTGCAGTAATCCTTCAAATGGGAGCAGACGCCATCTCAAAACTCATGCAACAAAAAATGGGAAAAGACCGATGGAATGTAGAGGAAGAAAGTTTTGCCCAAAATCAGGAACTGGTAGAAACGGACACCTCGATCAATATCCCATATCTCTTCAGATACAGTAAAAAAATCAACAAGGGATGGGTCAATATCAATCCATTTCGTGGGACGATGGTGATTGGAACGCCTGGAAGTGGAAAGTCTTTCGGAATCATCAATCCCGCAATCAGGCAAATGATAGCGAAAGGCTTCTGCCTGTGTATTTACGATTTCAAGTTTCCCGATTTGGCGCAGATTGCCTACTACCATTATCTGTTGAAGAAAAGCAAAGATTCAGGGTATGAATACGATTTTCATGTCATCAATCTGAACGAGGTAGAAAAATCCAAAAGGGTAAATCCATTGAAAAAAGAATACATCCAAACCTTGGCGGAAGCACAGGAAATGGCGGAGTCAATGGTATCGTCGCTCCAAAAGGGAGGTTCAAGTTCGGGAGGCGGCTCCGATGCTTTTTTCACCCAATCTGCCATCAACTTTCTTTCGTCGAGTATCTACTTTTTTGCCACCTACGAGGACGGAAAATATTCGGATTTACCACATATCCTGTCCTTTATGAACCGAAGTTACAAGGAGATTTTTGACACACTTTTTACCAACGAGGAAATATTCTCACTGCTTTCTCCCTTTAAGACGGCGTATGAAAACAAGGCATTTGACCAGTTGGAGGGACAGGTCGGAACCTTGAAGATATTTCTCTCACGATTGGCGACCAAGGAAAGTTTCTGGGTGTTTTCGGGCGACGAAGTGGAACTAAAAATTACGAACAGGGAGAATCCTTCCATCCTGATTTTGGCATCCGATCCAGGAACGCAGGACATCAATTCCGCCCTTTATTCATCGGTTTTAAACAGGACTTTACGACTCATCAACTCCAAACACAATTTGCCGGGAGGAATTATTGCTGACGAGTTTCCCACCATCTACATACATAAAATCGACAACGTGGTGGCGACCGCAAGGAGCAACAAAGTGGCGGTCTTATTGGGACTTCAGGAAATCCCACAACTCCGACAGTTTTACAAAAAAGAAGTTGCCGACACCATTTCCGCCATTGTTGGAAATATCCTTTCAGGTTCCGCAAGGGACAAAAATACTCTGGAATGGCTGGAGAAACTGTTCGGAAAAATCAAGCAAAAATCCTATTCCCAATCCATCTCCCAACAAGGAACGACGACCAGCATCAACGAGAAAATGGACTTTATGATTCCTGCAGGAAAAATTGCGACGCTCAAAACTGGCGAAATGGTCGGAATGATTGCTCAGGGCGAGGAAAACGACACCGAGGAATACAAAACTTCGGCGATGAACGGCAAAATCAATTTGGATATGAAGGCCATCAAACAGGAAGAACACAACTATGTGAAAATGCCTTCCTATTACTCATTTGTCGACAAAATGGGAAACAATAGGAAAAACGATGTCCTGATGACCAACTTCAGAAAAATCAATAAGGAGGTTGAATTAATCGTAAATGAATTTACTAAAAATGAAAAATAGAACGACAATAATAACATTAACAATTCTCCTTTTAACAGGCGGTTATTCCATGGCTCAATTCAATACGCTGATGCCGACAAAACCACACAAAACGGAAGACTTTAAAATTATGGAAACCCCAAAAGAGGAGAATTCCAACCAAAAAAAGGAGAAAAAATCGTGGAAAGAAATCTTCAACATCACCCCAAAATCGGAACTGAAAAACGAAACCGAAAGTTCAATGAAGATGTTAACGAGTCAAATCGACTCTCTAAAGACGATGCTTAAAAACTACCATAATGGAAACAATCAAAGTAACGTGGACTACAAAAAGATGAAAGATTCACTATTTGAACTGATGCAAAATTTTCAACCCGAAAAAAAGCAGGAAAAGGATTTTGAAACCACCTTTGAAGGTTTACGGAAAAATATCTCAATGCCTTTGCGCAATAGAATTAGCGTGACTTCGCCTTACGGAACAAGGATGCATCCAATTTTCGGCACTGCAAAAATGCACAACGGAATTGACCTCAAAGCCAACTACGAAGATGTTCACGCCGTGCTTGATGGAATCATTACCGAAGCAGGTTGGGATTCCAAAGGCGGTGGAAACTACATCAAAATCAAACATTTCAACCGATTTGAAACCTCCTATCTCCACCTCTCCGAAATCTACTACAAAGTCGGAGAAAAAGTCAGGGCGGGCTTCATCATCGGGAAAAGTGGAAACACAGGGAACTCTACCGGACCGCACCTGCATTTTGCAGTAAAGGAGTTTGGACAAAGCATCAATCCCTACCATTTCTTAAACGACCTAAACAAAGCAAACAATTTAATAGCAACCTACTATGCAAACTGAAAACCTACCTACCGAAGAACTTAAAAAGTTCGGAATCATCAATGAAGATTTGTCATTTTCAAAAAAACTGAAAGCGGACGACATCCAAAAATTTCTGCAGGGCTACACGATTGTCGCAGACAACGACAAAAACAGGGCAACTTTCCAACTCACGGAAAACAACACCCGACTGAAAGTCATCTTTCTGGAGCGGGATAAAAGCATCTCCGAAATCCTCAGAAACAGCAAGGATGGAATTGAGTATTCCACTATTCAAGACCTTTCAAACAAAAATGAGAAGAAACTTTCGCTTGAAAAAAAGGCATTCATCTACGACAAGGAAAACAACATCGTCGCCGAGTTCGACCTCATTAAAAATGCCACCGAACTCACCGCAATCATTGCCGACAAGAAGGATGTCGCGGAAATGAACCGCTACAAAAACGAACTTCAGAAACTGAAAAATTTCCTGATGGATAAAATCGACCAATATCCCGAAATCGCCAAGGAAATTTCCAACGACTTGAACATCGTTTCCAGAGAAATCAACACCGTAAACAGCATCTCACCCGATGAGAAGCAGATTTCAAAAGGTGGCAATTCCGAAATTGACCTGAACGTCAATGACAGGGATAGGTACGAAGACGCGAACAGAAACCGGGAAGAGCAGGAAGAAGAAATCGAACAGGAAATCGAACAGGAACAGGAAAAACGCCGTGGATTCCGCAGATAAATTTTTGAAAAGATGGAAACAGAAACGATCAATTACCAGAGCAAATATGGACCGAACACGAATTTCCAATTTCCGACGGACGAGGATACGCAATATCTCAAAACGTCGGCGGGCGAAATATTACCGTACAAACTCTTCAGTGGGAGAAATGATGCTGACCCAAATTCCGCCATCCTACGGGAAAAGGACAATCAAGGTTACGCCAATGACTTTGCGCTCGTAGAGCGGCAGTTTTCGGAAAACAAAAGTCTTTCATTCATGGCGGGAACCAAAATTTCTGATGTGAACGATGTGGCTTGGCTTTTCCGTGCGCTTGAAGACGAGGCGGTGGAACACACCTTTGCACTCTACAAATTCAAGGACGACAGTTATCTCGTTCAACATCTTTCGACAGGCGGAATTACTTCCACCGTTGTGGATTTACGGTTGTTGACGGGAAACGTCTTCAAAATGCAGCCCGAAAGCATCACGCTCGTCCACAACCATCCGAGCGGACAACTGATTTCGAGCAAACATGACCGACTCATGTTGCAAAGACTGCACGAAATTTTCGACCATACAGGAATAAAGGTGGAAGACGGCATCGTCATCAATCTGCGTTCGGGGAAATATTTGGTATTCAACGGAGATTTGGGAAGCGACCGTGTTCTGGAACTTTCCGAGCAAAATCAACAGCAGGGAAAAGTCAGCACCTTTTCCTTTAACAAGCAGATTTTTGCCGCCAATTATCAGCCGTTCAAAATCAACAGTCCCGAAGATTCCGCCGCCTACATTTCAAGCCAAAAGTTTGGACTGTCCGACAAGACGGAAGCCATCATCCTGAACAATGCGAACGACATCGTTGGGAAATTCATTCTTCCGCAGCATCGACAGTTCGAGAAACTGACCGAACTGATGACGATTCACGCCGGAACGGGTGTCATCCTTTATGGAAACAATGTAAACGAGCAGATGTACAAGGAATACCGCGACAAACTCGAACTGATGGGGTTCACGGCTTTGGATGCGATTTTATTGGAAAGCGGAAACTACCACTCCCTTTACGAAAAGACCAAAATCAACGTCTATGACCACCTTTTGGACAAATTCAGCAAGAACCATCTGAATGCGGAACCCATTGTCGGCGTATCGGAAAACAACCTAAATAATAGTTACTCTAAAAATTTTAGAAATATGGAAGAACCACCACAAAAGGATTACGTCAAACTGTTTATTGACGATTCCGAAGGTCATACCAAGCACGAATTTGAAATCTCCTTGACGGAAGACGACAAAGTGAACTACAGCCAGATTGCCTCAAAAATCCAGCTGTATCGAAAGCCGGAAGACCATGTTTTGCTATTCGTTGGCGGAGAACTGCTTACCTACGAGGGAAATGAGGAAACAGAAAAAATCATCGATTCCCTTAAAAGTCTTTTTCTTCCCGATGAGAAAAAACGGAGCAATTTATTCAGCCAAAGTAATTTTCATTCGAGATTTAAAGAAGAAATGGATGCCACAAGGTCAGGATTTTCGATAGACGACATCATTGGAGAGCCTTCTATAAAAGATTACGCCAAAATGAACGGAGATGACTTAACACAACACCTCAATAAAAACAAAGAATATTTTAACAATCAAACCCCAAACATTATGGAAACACAAAAAGAATTCAACCAGGTAGATTATCTAAAAAATCAGCTTAAATACCTCGGTTTCGGCGAAGACGAAAAACTTCACAAAGAATTGGAAAAAGGCATCAAGTCCAAAAACCAGCAATTCGAAATCAAAACTTCCTCGGACAAGGCACTGCCCGGAAACAAGGTTGATTTTGCCTTGAAATTCAACAAGACGGAAACGGGTGGTGTTTTCCTCAACTCTTACGACGCCAAATTGAAGAACGAGAAAGGCGAAGAAATCACCCACAATTTTTCGGTAAACAGAGAAAATACCTTTACCGCAAAAGAAGCCGTAAATCTTTTGGAGGGACGGAGCGTGAAAATCGAGTTCCACAACCCCAAAAGCGACCAGTCGGAAACCGCCTTCGTGCAGTTCAACTTTGAGGAGCCAAAGACGGAGAAAGGAAACTATATGTTCCAGAATTTCTACAAAAACTACGGTGTCGATACCGACAAAATCGTGGAAAAAGCCAACCTCGTTTTCGAAAAGCCGGAATACAGGGATAACACCATCAAGTCACTTGAAAAAGGAAATGTGGTGAAAGTGAAATTTGAAATGGACGACAAGGTGGTGGAAGGAAAAGCAGTGCTCAATCCGCAATACAAGAACCTGAACCTTTACGACAACGACATGAACCGCATCAACACCAACAAACCTTTGCAGGGAATGGAAAATGAAGAAAAACAGGAGAAAGCCCATGTGAAGGAACAGAGCATCAAACGATAATAAATAATACCTGACTATTATCCGAAGGCGGTAAGTCAAATTTTGATTTGCCGCTTTTTTTAAAATGTAATCATTATGAACATCAAATCCATATTTTTAGTTTTCGTTTCAGTATTTATCCTAAATTCCTGCCACAAGGAAATCAAATCCGAAAAAGGCGGAATCGACCTCATTACCAATGTCTATTTTGATGCCTCCAGAGGATTGGACAAGATGCAGAGTTTCCACATCTCGAAAATGAGTTATTCGGAAAACCAAATTATCGAACTGGTTCCAAACCACACCTTTCCCGAAATGAATCAAAATGCCTATCTCGTGAGAGATTCTTTCTGCTATCCATTGGATGCTGAAAACGGCAACATCATACTTTCCGATATTCTTGAAAAACAAAAACCCGCATTGGTTTGGAACAAGAAGGACGGCGCCATATTCTCAAAAGAAATGATTCCGAACTATAATAACAGGCGGAAACTCTCCGACACGGTGTTATTCAAGAAAAAATACAGACGCTTCGAAATCAATTCGCCTTGGAACTATACCCGTTTCTACATCTATCCGACAGACACGATTCTGCCGTATTCCCTCTACAGACACGCCGAAAAGGATTATGGCGGAAGATTGGAGCGCATCGATTCCTACAATAAAAAGACCGACATCTTTGTAAGCCTGCAACTGCTTCCAAGAAAAAACTGGGACGACACGGCGAAAGACATTTTTGAGTTCAACCACTTCGTAAAAAACAGAAAAAGTGAGTGAGACATCCTATTTAAATCATTCTAGTTCAGAAATTTCCATTATTGAGGGAACTAAAAACGAACTGATTGTCTTTAACAGCGATAACGACAAAGATTCGTTTTTGGAACTTTTGAAACTAAACAATCAAAACAACGGCAGAACCCTTGTAACACTCAATTATAATGAAAATACTGGAAGCTTTGTCGAACGGTTTAAAAACTACGACGGAAAGATATTTCTGTGTCTAACCGGTGATGATGACGGAAATAGGTCTACACAAAAAATCCTCAATGAATTTCAAAATAAAAATATCAAGGACATCCGCCTGCTGTATGGAATTTCTGAAAATGGGAACCAAAACCTGGAAGAATATTTAAAAAATAAACTCCAAGTTCAAGAGAAAAATACTACTTTAGTTGAACAAAAAACGATAAGAAATGAAGACGATGGAACTCAATCCGAAGGAATTTCCGACACTCAGCACTTGGGAGCCGAACTTTCTCAACGAAATTCTGGAGAATCTAACCAAACAAGCAAACCCAAGCAAAACGGAAATCACTTTGGAGGACAAGCTGTGGACGGCAACCATACTGGAAATGGACTTGAAGACACAATCTGGAAGCATCTGGTCGGAAAACCAGAGCGAGGACCCGTTGACGGAACACAACCGCAAAATGCTGCAAAAAATGAGGGAGCAGAACATTCCTTGGGCGGAATCGTATCCGGGAGAAATGTATCCAATAGAATAGCAGAAATAGTAAAAACATCTACTCAAAACAATGAGGCATTAGGGGTTCTTATTTCAAAATATAAAGGTCAAAAACTGACCAATGAACAAGTTGCGGAAGTTGTTTCCGCAGCTTGTTTTGTTTCCAGCGATAAGCAAGTTAAACTCAAGGAAAGTCTTAACATTACCGAGGATTTAAAAGAGATCTGTCATCAATTCAAAAGTGGCGGAACAGCTAAAGAAGGCAGGGGTATTTTGGATGAATACTACACCGATTCAAGGATTGTAGATGCCGTCAGAAATTTAATCAAAGACCAGTTTAAGAACAGGCAGGAAATTTCGGTATTGGAACCCAGCGTTGGAACGGGAAATTTTCTGTATGCAGTGAAAGAATTGGGAATCAAGTCCAATATCACTGCCTTTGAAATCAACGAAACCACCGCAAAGATTGCGAAAATCCTTCATCCCGAAGCCCACATCCATCTCCGCTCCTTTGAAACCGAGTTTATCGAAGAGAAAGGCAACAAGAAGGAATTTGCCGAAAAATACGATTTGGTTATCGGTAATCCACCCTACGGCGACCATCGCGGATTATACAAAGGTTTGGGAGAAGAACCCAAAATCTCCAAATACGAGGACTATTTTGTCAAAAGGTCTTTAGATTCTCTTAAACCCAATGGAGTTTTGGCAATGGTGCTTCCTTCGGGTTGGTTGAACCGACAAGCCCAACTAAAAAATGCAGATATTTTGGAAGGTTTTCGTCTGCCGAATGGTGCTTTTGCCGGAACTCAGGTAGGAACGGACATTATTATTCTGCAAAAAAATTCCCAGAAAATTTCTACAGATATTTCCAATTATTTTGAAAAACATCCCGACAGGATTTTAGGGGAAACCCGAGAGAAAACCAACCGTTTTGGGAGGTTGGAAAACTATGTCTATGGAAATTTAGAGGACGCCTTATCTAGGATTGAGCAACTCAAAAATAAAAAGCAGACCGAAAGAATTGGAAACCTCTTTGAAGATTTGTTTTTGGAGGTTGATCAACCTAAAGGAGAATCAAAAAGCAAAACTTTAGAAAACACCATTCCCGCTAAAACAGAAGAAATTGACCTTGCAGAAACGAAAGATAAAATTGAGCAAGTTCTTTCCAGACTTAATGAAGTAAAATTCAAATCTCCCGCAATTGAAAAGGAGATTGAGAAGTATTTCAAACTCCAAACCCAAATTTTTGATAATCCCCCAAATTTTTCGAAAGACCAAATTGATGAAATTCATCGTAAAGCGGATAAAATTATCCAGTCCCACAAAGAGAAAAATGCGGAATATCGAATTCAGACCAAACCGGAAATCAAGAAAGGGGTTTTAAAATACCAATTTTTCAAAGCCGATGAAATTGTGAATGCCTCGCTTCAGAACAGTACCGATATTACTAAAGAACAGATTGAGGCATTTCGGGACACTTCCTACGACGGCACATTAAACAATCACGGTAAGCACTACCAATTTGCCAACTATATGGACGGAAATTGGGTTCACGATTTTTATTACGCCGAAGGGAATATCTACGCCAAATTAGAACAACTGGAAATAGACTTTAAGGACAGGTTCTCGGTTGGCGGAACAGAAAATCAATATGAGAAACAAAAGGATTTACTCCTCAATGTTCTTCCAAAACCAAAAACTTTAGACGAAATCTCAATCAGTCCGAATCATGAATTTGTCCACCAGTTTGATTTGGGATCCATAGAAAAGGAACGCTGGAATCAAAACACAAGACAGACGGAAACTGTAACGGTTCCCTATAATCTTGCAGAAAAATTCAAGGATTTTGTCGGAACGCTTTCCAGTGAGGCATTTGCAGGTTCTTCATCTTGGGAAGTAAGAAGTTTTGTAGACAACGAAAACGTTACCGGAAGCGACAAGGAACGGAATGCCTTGGTTCGCGAAAGACGAAAAGTCGCCGCCAACGACTTGTTTCAAAAATTTTTGAGGGAAGAATTGTCGGACGCTTTAAGGAAGCGTTTTGTCAATGATTTTAACCGAAACTACAACAATATCTATGTTCCGGACTATTCAAAGTTTCCTTTGTTTTCAAAAATCCATTTGAATTTTAAAGGTCGAGAACTTAGATTAACTGAAGTTCAGAAAGCCGGAATCGGAAGGCAGACCACGAAAGGTGTCGGATTACTTGCACATGAAGTGGGATTTGGAAAAACATTGTCTGGAATCCTGTCAATGCACGAAGCGATGGAAAGAGCAAATGCGAAAAGACCGCTGATTGTCGTTCCCAATGACAGCATTCTGAAACAGTGGGTGGAAACCATTTTTGAAACCATTCCCGAAGCCAAAGTGAATGTCTTGGGAAATCTCGGAAAAGACTTCGACCTCTCAAAATTCGACAACAAGGATGGGGAAATCACCATCGTCACTTACGAGGGTTTTAACAATATCGGTTTTTCTGAAAATATTACCCAAAATCTGGCTTCCAAGTTCTCCTATATTTCAGAAAATGAATTAAGAAGTGTAAACACCATCAGCGAAAGGGATTTTCAGAAAGAACTGGAAAAAGAAAAAGAACTGGTGGGTAAAATGAAGCGTGGCAAGATTTACGATTGGGAAGACTTTGGTTTTGACCATCTGACTTATGACGAAGTCCACAACGCGAACCATATCGTAGGAAAAGTAAGAATAAAAGACCGCCGATTTGCTTCAGACTTTAGAAATCAAAACCAGCAGACTTCAAAGTTGGGTATCAATACTTGGATGGCTGCGCAATACATCCAAGAAAAGAACGACGGTAGAAATGTTACCTTGCTTTCTGCAACGCCATTTACCAATAAACCACTGGAATATTATTCTATTCTCTCCTTGATTGCGAACAAGAGATTAGAAGAATCGGGCTACTTCAATGTGAATACCTTCTTTGAAACCTTTATGGAGGCAGACAACGACATGGAGATTGACGCAAAAGGTGATGTGAAATTCAAGGCGAATGTTCGACGTTTTAAAAACAATTCGCTGTTTCAGCAACTTTTATCTGAATTTATTGATATCAAAGGCGAAGAAGACAATCCAGAATTGGTGCGGCCCAACCGAATCAACAAGGAATATAAGATTGAGCAGAACTATTTAACGAGTGAGCAATACGAAATGCTCAATGAAAACTTTACCGAAACCCAAAAAGGGGCAATTCTTACGCATATCCTTAATGCCCGTTTGATTGCGATTTCACCATATCTTTCTCCCTATTATGAAGGAGAAGAACCGTCTTTAGAAGAGTTTATAGAGGATTCTCCGAAACTAAAACAAACGATGGATTTGATTCGGCAGAACAAAAACGACATTCCGGATTCGGGACAGATTATCTACTCTGAATTAGCTGTTTCGGAATTTCCGAAACTAAGGGAATATTTGGTACGGGAGGTCGGCTACAAACCGGAAGAAGTCGGAGTCATCACCGGAGCAACCAGCAAACCAAACCGTTTAAAGATTCAAGATGATTTCAATTCCGGAAAAATAAAGGTGGTCATCGGAAGCGAGGCGATTCAGGAAGGAATGAACCTTCAGGAAAATACGACGGATATTTACATGCTTTCTCTTCCGTACAACTTTACCTCTCTACGGCAAGTGGAAGGTCGTGCTTGGCGACAAGGAAATAGGAACGAAAATGTAAGAATCAACTTTATGTTGACCAATGACAGCATTGATGTCTTTATGCTTCAAAAATTGCAATCCAAACAGGCAAGATACTTGGAGGCAATGAAGAAGGGAGCCGATGTTTTAGATATTTCTGACATCAGCACGCAGGAAATGAAAACCGCCATCATCACGAATCCCGAAACCAGAGCGAATATAGAAATTGAACTGATGAAAAAGCAAATTGAAACCGAAAAAAATAAATTTTTGGCTGATTCTGCTTTTGTGCTTCGAAAATATGACAGTTTTATTAAAATTCAGGAAGAAGTAACTAAAGCGCAACATAACTACAACCGAATCTTAGGCTATTCCAAGGAAGAGGGCGACAATGCCGAATACTGGAAAAACCAGCTTCCATTTTATCAGAAAACGATTGATTTGACAAAGGAGAAAGTCCAAGAGGAAATTGATATTCTTTCTCAAAAAGGCGTGAATGTGACGGAGATTGAACAGCAGACAAAAATTACTGAAGATAAGATTGCTGAATTGGATAAAAGGTTGGAGGATTTGCCTAATGTTCGGGAGGGATTGGTTGAGAAGTATAGGGAGGAGAAGGAAATGCAGTTGAAAATTAATGAGAGTAGGGGTTATTTAGAGGAGAGAATGGTGGAGAATTCACAATTATTTAAGACGAATATTATCAGAGTAATTGATAAAAATTTTGAAAATGAAAATGTACAAAAAATAGAAATACAACAATATGGAAGAAAGAGATAATAAAAAAACAGGGACTTGAAGTCCCTGTTTTAGTCCCCGCTATGCGTAAATCACTGATTTACAGCGTGTGTAGTAGCCCGTAGGGGAATCGAACCCCTCTTGCAAGAATGAAAATCTTGAGTCCTAACCGATAGACGAACGGGCCAGAAATTTATTCTTAAGCTAACTTGTTAACGTGTTTAGTTAACTTGCTTTTTAAGTTAGCAGCTTTGTTTTTGTGAATAATATTCTTCTTTACTAATTTGTCTAATAAAGAGATTACTTTCGGCAATTGCTCTGAAGCAGCTGCTTTGTTTTCTTCATTTCTTAATACTTTCACAGCTGTTCTAGCAGTTTTGTGATAGTATCTGTTTCTCAATCTTCTTTTCTCAGATTGTCTGATTCTCTTAAGTGCTGATTTATGATTTGCCATAATTGTTTCTGAAATGTGGGTGCAAAGATAAAAACTATTTTTTAATTTGCAAATTATTTTTTAATTTTTTTTAAAATTTGTAGCCTATAGGGGAATCGAACCCCTGTTGCAAGAATGAAAATCTTGAGTCCTAACCACTAGACGAATAGGCCATTCTTTTTTTGTGCGTGCAAAAATAAGAACTTTTTTAGAACTCACAAAATTTTCTTGATTATTTATAAACTTTTTCTATTGTTGTATTGGTAATCCCCTTTTCTTCAAGGTCTTTTTGTAGTTTAGTGGCTGCTTCTAGAGATTTCACATTGCCATAAGTGTAGTAAAATATGCCATTAGCTTTTACTCTTTCTACGTCTTTTAATAATTTTAAAATAGGGGAAGAGTTAGGTAATTTATCTTTTCCGGAGTAGACTTCTAATCTATAGTAGCCAGTGTTCATGTCTTGATTAGGGATAAAACTTACAGCAGTAGCATTTCTAAATCCAGCATCTTTAGCTGTTTTAAGGTTGTTTTCTTTAATAGAAGCAAAATTAGTTACGCTGTAATAGTATTTGTACAAACCATTTTCTTTGATGGTTAAGATGTAATTAAGTCCTTTGAGAGCGGGATCCCCAACTGCATATTTGTTTGGAGTGCTCATCAAAAGAATTCTGAAATCATTTTTTAGAGGAAGTTCTTTTGGTTCTTCTACTATTTTTTTCTGGTTTCTATCGATGCGTTTTTTATAGCTGGTAATGGCGTCGTAAATAGATTCTGCAATTTCATCTTGACCTTTGTCAGAAGCTAAATATTCCGCCTCTTCAGCATTACTGATGAATCCCGTTTCTATTAAAACAGAGGGCATCGCATTTAGACGTAGTACGTGAAGGTTTTTTTGCATCACCCCTCTAGAATATCTTTTATCTTTTTTTACAAAATTTTCTTCTACATAACCTCCGAAAATCAAACTGCTTTCTAGATATTTACTTTGCTGAATTCTTAATGCAATTAATGATTCTGGAGAAGTTGGGTCGTAAGAAGCGAATCTCTCGCGGTCTTTATCATCCAAGAAAATTACGTCATTCTCTCTTTTGGCAACTTCTAAATTGGTTTTGTTTTGGTCTGGACCCTGTACATAAGTTTCGGTTCCGTAAGGTGTAGATTTAGTGCTTGCATTGCAATGTACAGAGATAAATAAATCGGCATGACTTCTATTGGCAAGGTCTGTTCTATCAGCTAGAGAAGGATATTCGTCTATTTTTCTGGTGTAAATAATTTTGTAATCTTTATTTTTTTCGAGCATTCTGCCTAGCTTCAATACGATGCCTAGTGTAACGTCTTTTTCTTGTACTAATCCTATGTTTTCGTATTTTCTAGTTGCTCCCACATCAGAACCGCCGTGACCGGCATCTAATACAATAACAAACTTCTTTTGTGCGCCTAATTGAGCGAAAATTAAAAATAATACTGTTAAAATTATATTAAATGCGTGTTTATGCGTCTTCATTTTTTAAAAATTATTAATTTTGGAGCCTGAAATTATACACTCCATTGATTAAAAACGGTCTCAAAAATACCTTACAAATTTTAATTATCCTAATTTTTAACAATTTTTTAGCACAAAATAAGCTAGAAAATGCGCCTAAAAATAGTGATAAGGTAACTGCTGTTTCCAAAACAGATACCGTAAAAATAGAAAAAGAACAAATAGATGATATTGTACGTTCTAAAGCGGATAATATTAGAAACGAAGTTCCGAAAAAAATGTCTTATCTCAATCAAAATGCAGAAGTTTCATATCAAGATATGAAGATTAATGCAGATTATATCCAAATAGATTGGGACAAAGGACTCATTTTTGCAAGAGGGAAAATAGATTCTACCGGCAAAATGCTAGAACCAGCAATTGCAACTCAAGGTGGTAAAAAGTATGAATACGAAAGTTTTAACTACAATTATAAAACCAAACAAGCCATTGCTTATAACGCTAGAACAGAAGAAAGTGAAGGTGTAATTGTAGCAGAAAAAACCAAAAAAGTAAATGACTCTGTTTTTTATCTTAAAAGAGGAAAATATACTACAGACGAATATTTTCTTAAGAAAAAAGATACCATAGCAGATTATTATTTGCTTGCGCCAGATATTAAATTGGTAAAGGGAAAAGAGAATTCTAAATTAATTACGGGGCCTATACAGATGTATATAGAGCAAGTTCCTACACCACTTATTCTACCATTTGCGATTCTTCCGTTTTCTGAAAAAAGAATGGCGGGAATTCTTATTCCGAGTTTTGGAGAAAGACAAGATGTGGGATTTTTTTTGAATAGTTTGGGGTATTATTTGCCAATTGGGGAGCATTTTGATGTGAAAACCTACTTTGATTATTATACTAAGGGAAGTTGGAACTTCAGACCAGAAGTAACTTATCGAAAAAATTATAAGTACAATGGTTCTTTCCGAGGAGAAATAGGAACTACCATCAGAGGAATAAAAGGTCTAGAAAATTATACCAAAAGCAGTGTTTATAATATTGCATGGACACATACTCAAGATACTAAAGCCAATCCGTTTTTTAATTTTTCGGCATCTGTAAATATTACGAGTAACAAATTCTACAATAACACGGTTAATAACTCCCATATTTTTAACCAAAGTGCTCTAAATGCACAACAAAACTCTACGGTGAGTTTTACCAAAAGATTTTTGAATTTACCAATAACTATCACGGGAACAGGTAGTTATTCGCAAAATTTTACTACGGGACTTACCGATATTAGATTGCCACAGCTGAATGTTTCTACCAATCAGTTTTATTTATTTAAACCAAAGACAGGAATTAGAACAGGGATGTTAGAAAACATCACCGTAAATACTGGATTGCAATTCAGTAACTATGTTTCTGGGGTGAAAAATGACGATTTATTCACCAAAACCATGTGGGATAATGTGCAAACTGGTGCTAAAAATAACATTGCGCTTGCTACGAACACGACTGTTGCTAAATTTTTCACATTTTCATTAGGTGCTAATATTGATAATGTAGCAACTACTAAAACGATTAGTAAAAACTACAATCCAGTTACCAATACTTTAGAAAGGAATTTGAATAAAAATTTGACGGGTTATTCTACGTTTTCTACATCTGCAAGTTTGCAAACCGTTTTGTATGGAATGTTGAAATTTGGTGAAAAATCTAAAATTCAAGCCATCAGACACATGGTAACTCCGAGTATTGGTTTCACGTATTCTCCAGATTTTGGAGATCCAAAGTTTGGTTATTTCAAAAGTTATTATGACGAAAGAGGCGTTTTAACCACTTATTCTATTTTCGAAGGAGGGATGTTTGGTTCACCTAATCAAGGTTTAACACAGTCTATTGGTTTCAATATCAATAACAACTTAGAGATGAAGGTGAGAAGTAAAACCGATTCTACAGGAACCAAAAAAGTTAAAATTTTTGAAAGTTTAAATATTTCTGGAGGTTATAATTTTGCTGCGGATAAATACAAATGGTCATTGATTTCGATTAGTACACAGACTTCTTTCTTCCAAAATAAATTAAGTGTCAATTCTAATGTTTCGATAGATCCTTATCAAATTGTATTTATTCCAGGTCAAGAAAACGGTATTAGAACTGAGAATTTCGGGCATTTTAATATCCAGAGTTTCAGCATGAATTTTTCTTTCCCTCTGAACAATGAAACTTTTGGAAAAAAAGAAGATTTAGCAACCAAGTATAAAACCAAAGGAGAAATCCGAAACGAAGTCTATTATTTTGACCAAGATAATTACTCCCGATTTAATCAACCTTGGACTTTGAATCTTAATGCCAATTATGGTTATTCTAAAAACAATACCAGATTTGGGAAAAGTGTAGCTTCACTAGGCTTAGATGGTAGCGTGAAACTTACACCTTATTGGAGTTTAAGCGGAAACACGCATTATGATTTTGTTTCAAAAAGTTTAGCGTATACCAGATTAGGATTTTCTAGAGACCAAAGAAGTTTCTCTTTTACCTTTAATTGGGTGCCTTTTGGTCAATATAAAGTATATGATTTCTTTATCAGTATAAAAGCAAATATTTTAAAAGACGCCGTAAAATACAAGGAAAGAAGTTTCCAACAAAGTGGCAGTACTTTCTAAAAAACGAAGGAATCTCTGAACACTATTTTTTATTTGTTCAGAAATTTTATCTTTGCATGATAATTTTACAAAAATATGAAGAAGATAGTTTCTACTAACAATGCACCCGCTGCAATTGGTCCGTATTCACAAGCTAACCTTGTAAATGGCGTTCTCTATATTTCTGGTCAAATCCCTATTGATCCGTCTACTGGGAATTTATTGGATGGAATAGAAATAGAAACACACCAAGTGATGAAAAATCTAAAAGCCATTTTAGAAGAAGCAGGAATGGGATTCGGGAATGTAGTAAAATCTACTATTTTCTTAAAAAGTATGGATGATTTCGCAGTGATGAATGAAATCTATGCATCTTATTTCGAAGGAGGAAATTATCCAGCAAGAGAAACAGTAGAGGTTTCTTGTTTGCCAAAAAATGTGAGTGTAGAAATCTCTATGATTGCACATCAGTTCTAAGACATGAATTTTTTAAGAAATACATTGGGCGTTTTATGTGGCTTGGCGATGGCAGGAGTCATTATTTCGCTGGGTGTAAAAATTAATTCATCATGGGTGAATTATGAAGGTTTTTTTCCGTTCGAACATTGGTGGGAATTGTTGAAAAGTGTAGAAAATAAGCCAGGTTTTTTCTGGACTTTACTTCTTTCTTCAGGATTTGGAGCAACAATTGGTGGTGTTACTACGGCAATTATTGTAAAATATGCTAAAGTAGCTTATGCGATTCTTATTGGCTTCATTTTGCTGTTTATAGCCATGTTAGATATTATTGTTTTCCCTTATCATCCTACATTTTATAAAATTTTAATCTTCATTACTTATTTTCCTTTTGCATGGTTAGGAGGAAAAATAGTAGAAGTAATTTACGAACGAAATAAAAGGAAAGAATTTCCTAAGTCTAAATAAAAAAAGCCTTTCAAAAATTTTTGAAAGGCTTTTTCTTTGGAATTTATAAAACTATAATTAAGGCATTTTAAAACCTCTGGTGTACATTCTACCGTATTCGTCTACGTATTTTATTTGTACGGTTCCCTTATATCCATCTAAGATTTTTTCTACATCTTTTTGTGAATTTACAGGTTTTCCGTTGACTTCTATAATGATGTAATTGTCATAAACGCCTATTCTTTCTAACTCACCACCTTCTACTATATTTCTTGCAATTACACCGCTGTTTAAACCATAATCCGTTTTAAAACGGTCGCTTAAAACCTCGAATTCACCACCAATTTTTTCAGTAACAGATAAATCTGCTTTGCTTCGGAATGAAGTTCCTCCTTTTTGGTCTTTAAGCGTTACGGTTTCAGTATAAGATTTACCATTTCTAATATAAGTTACCATAACTTTATCTCCAGGTCTTTTACTACCAACAGCAGCAGATAAATCCGCGAAAGTTTCTATGGTAGAATTGTCTATTTTTTTGATAATGTCTCCTTTTCTTAATCCAGCATCTTCAGCACCGCTATTTTCAGTGATTTCAGTAATCATAATTCCGCTACTTGCTTTGATGTTGGCTTTTTGACTTTGATTATAAGCGGCAACTTGTCTATCATCAGAAAGGTCTAAACTTACAACTCCTAAGAATCCTCTTTGTACCAAACCAAATTTTTTAATGTCTTCAACTACTTTTTTAGCTAAGTTAGCAGGAACCGCAAAACCATAGCCTTCATAATAACCTGTATTAGAAGAAATGGCAGAGTTGATGCCGATTAAGTCTCCGTTTACATTAACCAAAGCACCACCAGAATTTCCTGGATTAATTGCGGCATCAGTTTGAATGAAACTTTCAATAGGAGTTCTAGATTGTTGACTTAGCAAGTCTATGCTTCTTCCTTTAGCTGAAACAATTCCTGCGGTAACGGTAGAGTTTAAACCCAGTGGATTTCCTACTGCTAAAACCCATTGTCCTACTTCTACTAAATCTGAATTGGCAAAATTAAGATAAGGCAAACCTTTTTCTTCAATTTTTAGAAGAGCGATGTCGGTACTTGGGTCTGTTCCAATAAGATTGGCTACGTAACTTTTCTTGTTACTTAGAATAACTTCTAATTTATTGGCACCTGCAACTACATGGTTATTAGAAATAATATAACCGTCTGGTGAAATAATAACGCCACTTCCTAATCCAGAAGGAACATCTTTAGGTGGTTGCTGTTGTTTTTGATTTTGTCTTTGGTTTCCAAAAGGATTTCCGAAAAATTGTTCAAATAAGTCTTGTTCAGACAATCTGTTTGAACTTGAACTTCTGGATTGATAATTTTTAATGGTAACCACTGCTGGAACTGTCGTTTTTGCAGCTTTTACAAAATCATCGCTCACATTTGCGGAATTTATTCCTGCGAATTTTACATTATCATTTGCAGTATGGAAATAAGAAAAATCGCTGTTACTTTCATTCGTTTTGAAATACTCTATTGCACCAAAAGTTGTAGCACCAGATAATATACCTACAACAGCAAAAGGTAATAATTGTTTTAAACTGTTCTTCATTGTTAATTCTTCTTTTATAGTTTATGTATAACAAATTTAATGCAAAATTAGTGTTCACTAAATTATTAGTGTTACACTTTTAACAAAGTTTAACGAGTTTAAGAAAATTTTAGAATTGTTATTGAATATCATACAATTTACGTATTGAATCCAAAGATAGGTTGAAGTAAATTTGAATATTAACAAAACCATTAATTTTAGTAATCATGGGGACTACTTTATTTTTTATAGTTCTATTTTTTGTTATCTTATTTTATACTTTAAGTAAGAAAAAAATAAGATATTAGTATAAATCGAATCTATCTATTATAAGCTTTTTAGAATAATTCTAAAAAACATATCTTTGCAAAAAATTTTACATTTTAGAATGACAAAAAGCGGAAGAATAGAATTAATGGCTCCAGCAGGAGATTTTACTTCTTTACAAGCAGCATTAGATAATGGTGCAGATTCAATATATTTCGGTGTAGAGCAGCTCAACATGAGAGCTAGAGCTTCTATGAACTTTACAATTTTAGATTTACCAGAAATCTCTAGAAGATGTAAAGAAAAAGGAGTTAGAACTTATCTTACTCTTAATACCATTATTTACGACCACGATTTATCCATCATCAAAACTTTGCTTGATAAAGCAAAAGAAGCAGATCTTACTGCGGTAATTGCAATGGATCAGGCGGTAATTGCCTATGCAAGACAAATAGGCATGGAAGTACATATTTCTACTCAGATTAATATCACCAATATAGAAACGGTTAAGTTTTATGCACTTTTTGCTGATACGATGGTGATGAGTAGAGAACTTTCTATTACTCAAATCAAAAAAATCTGTCAACAAATTGAAAAAGAGCAAATAAAAGGCCCTTCTGGAAATTTAGTAGAAATAGAAATTTTTGGACATGGTGCTCTTTGTATGGCAGTTTCTGGGAAATGCTATTTGAGTCTTCATTCTCATAATTCTTCGGCAAATAGAGGTGCTTGTAAACAAAATTGTAGAAAAAAATATACAGTTATTGACCAAGAATCTGGCTTCGAAATAGAATTAGATAATGAATACATGATGTCTCCTAAAGATCTTTGTACGATAGGATTTTTAGACCAAATCGTAGATGCTGGTGTAAAAGTTCTAAAAATTGAAGGAAGAGGAAGAGCGCCAGAATATGTAGCAACGGTGACTAAATGTTACAGAGAAGCCATTGATAGCATTGCTGATGGAACTTTTTCTGCAGAGAAAGTAGAAGGTTGGATGAAGCAGTTGGAAACTGTTTATAATAGAGGTTTCTGGAGTGGTTATTATCTTGGTCAAGAATTAGGAGAATGGTCACCAAACTCTGGAAGTAGCGCTACGCAAAAGAAAATTTACATTGGTAAAGGAAGACATTTCTATCCAAAATCAAATATTGCAGAATTTTTAATTGAAGCCTATGATTTAAATATAGGAGATAGAGTTCTGATTCAAGGTCCTACTACTGGTTCTCAAGAAATGGTAATTGAACATATGATGGTAGATGGTAAAGAAGGGGCTACTAAAGCTTCGAAATCTGATGTGGTTACTTTTAAAACAGAATTTAGAGTTCGTCCATCTGATAAATTATACAAAATTGTAAAAGTAGAAGAACTTGGTACACAACAGAATAATGTAGATGAAGGAACTTACTCACACTAATTAAGTTATAATGGTAATTATTACACTACAAAGAGATAAATGCATTGGCTGTAATTACTGTGCCGAGTTCGCGCCAGAATATTTTCGTATGTCTAAGAAAGACGGAAAATCTGTTTTATTGAAATCTGCTGATAAGAAAGGCTTCTTTACGCTTAAAACACCGATTCCTGATGCGTATGAACCATGTGAAAAAGCAGCAAAAGCTTGTCCAGTGAAAATTATATCGGTAAAGGAAATCTAAAATGCTTAAAAAAGATTTGCGTAAAAAATATATGGATTTGAGAAAGACCTTGTCGAAAGATGAGGTCTTGTCTTTATCTCAAAAAATATTTGAAAATTTCTTTTTACAATTTGATGTACTTGAAAATCAGAAACTTCACATTTTTTTTCCAATTGAAAAATTGAACGAAATCAATACTAAAATATTCATTAATTATTTTTTTGAAAAAAATATTCAGGTTTTTGTTCCCAAAATGGTTGGGAATAAGATTATTTCTATTCAGATTAAACCAGACACTATTTTTTTGCAAAATTCTTGGGGAATTCTGGAGCCAGAATCTAATGAAAATGAATCTGATGCTTTTGATTATGTAATTACACCATTACTGTATTGTGATGCATCAGGAAATAGAATAGGCTATGGAAAAGGCTTTTACGACCAATTTTTTGCAGGAATTAATCATGATGCAAAAAAAATCGGCGTGAATTATTTCTCGCCGACTGATTCAATTGATGATGTTTCTTTACAAGATGTAAAATTAGATTATTTGGTTACTCCTACAGAAGTGCTGTCTTTTGGTTTTACATCTATTTCTACAAAATAAAATTTGAATTCTTTTTTGAAATTCACAGGTGATTTCAAAAGTTTATATTGAGATTTTTTATTGAATTCGCCAATCATTCTTTGGTCTCTATCTTTATATTCTACTGTATAATTGGCATAATCTAACGTATCTTTTCCGTTGATTTCAGTATTGATGCTAAGGTTTTTTACTTTCACCAGTTTTACTTTCAGGCTGTCAAGTTCTTTCAAAAGTCCCATTACATTCGCTGAATCTTTTTTTACAAAATATCCTTGAATTTGCTCATAATTTAGTGAGTCAATTGCCGTATTTTTATTTCCAGAAGAATATAATGCAGAAATATCGTATAATTCTTGCAGTTTTTGTTGGGTTATACTTGCTATAGCTTGCGCACTGTCTAGTTTTGTGGTAGAATATACATCTTCATTATTGCCGTTTCTTAATACATCTATATCACTTATTGTTTGCTCTTTTTTACAAGCAATAATCGTCATTAATGCTAGGATTAAAGTAAAGATTAGATTTTTATTTAGTGATTTCATCAGGTTGTATTTTAAATTTAATAAGGATTATTTTTTTAGTTTCTGGACTCACTTTAGTCTCTATCATTTTAAAATTTTTCAAAGAAGTAGTTGGTGTCGTGACAAGTCCTATATATTTTTGTTTGTCTAAGGTTTCTACGCCATACGTTTCATTATCGAAAACTTGATAAATTAAAGCATTGTTGCTAATGATTTTATCTAATTCTTCTCTTTTCTTACTAATATCATTGGTAGAATAATAGTACAATGCTTGTGCATAAACATCTGGCTCTAACTCTATCGTTTCATTAGTTCTTGCAGGATCTAGATTTCTATAAATAGTATCTTTTCTGTAAAAAGGTGAATTGACTTCCATAGCCAAAGTCTTGCTTTGAGTAGGAAATCTGAAAACCCCTACATCATCATCTTCAATATCTTTGCCAGAATTGATAATATATCTAATAGGAGTTTCATTTTCTTTTAAAACTCTTATTTCTATGATGTCCTTTATTTTTGTATTTCTATCAGCATCTATAAAAGTGAATTTATAATCTGTTGCAAAAATTCTTTGCCAAAAAACTAAAATCAAGACCATAGTCATTAATACTACAGAAGAAATGAGCCAAAAATATTGTTTTATAAGGTTTATGAATGGATTTTTGAAAATCCTTTGTGAAGATGTAGATGTTGCAACGGTTGTTTTTGTTTCCTCAAGAGATGGTTGAATTTCTGCTGTGGTAGTTTTTTCAATAGTTGGAATAGCTTTTTCAGGTATTGAAAAGGTAACTTCTGTCGGTTTTTCAGTAGAAATTTCTAATTTTTCTTCATCTGCAATGATAATTTCTGATGGTTTTTCATGTTCAGAAATTATTTCATTGGCAAAAAGATGATTTTTCTTAAAATCATACCAAGATTGATATCCTGCATAAATGGCCAATAAATTGAGCATGTCTATTCTAGGTAATTTACTAGAAGGAACCGTCTTAAAATAAGTATAAAAAGACTTTTCACTAATATTTCCCTTCGCTTTTTTTCGTAAATCCTCTTGAAAATAAATAATATCAATTCCTTTCCACTTCGAAATTTCATCGTAGGAAGGATGGTGATTTTTAAGATATTCCGCCTGAACTTCTGCTTTTAATTGCTCGAAATGCAATAAATCTAAATCTGCCAAAATCTTATAAGATTATTTAAGTGTTTGATTATCAGTATTAGTTTTTTGTAAAACTATTTTACAAATATATTACAATTAATTTTCTAAAACAAATTTTTTCTATGCCCCTATCTTTGCTCTGTTAAAAGTGAACAAAACAATTTTTAAACAATTTAATTAAATTAATTTATTATGAAAAAATCATTATTCGTAGCAGCTATCACTGCATTAGCTGTTGTTGCTTGTAAAAAATCTGAAACTACTGAAGCTACTGAGAATGTAGATTCTGCTGCTGCTGTTGTTGACTCTGCTGCTGCTACTGTTGACTCTGCTGCTGCTACTGTTGATTCTGCTGCTACTGTTGTTGATTCTGCTGCTGCTAAAGTAGAAGAAGTTAAAAAATAATTTTTTCTCAACAGAAAAACTAAAACGTTCCTCTTAGAGAGAGCGTTTTTTTTATTCCCACAAATGTAAAATTAAATAGATAAACATCTAAATTTTTTTAGATGTTTTTTTGTATTTATAAGTTGGGGAAATTGAATTAAATTTTGAATAAAAATTATTTAATTTTTTGATTATCAATATTGTTTTTTTGTAAAATCTCTTTACAAAGATATTTACAATGAATTTTCAAATTTAATTTTCGAAGTAGTTTTACATTTGTATCAACAAAATGAAACAAACAAATTTTTTAAACCCTTAAATTAAATTTATTATTATGAAAAAATCATTATTCGTAGCAGCTGTAGCTGCTTTAGCATTAGTTGCTTGTAACAAAAAAGAAACAACTGAAACAACTGAAACTGTAGACTCTGCTGCAACTGCAATGGTAGATTCAGCTGCGGTAACTGTAGACTCTGCTGCTGCTGTGGTAGATTCAGTTGCGGCAAAAGTAAAAGACGGAGCAAAAGATGCTTCTGTTGAAGCGAAAGATGCAGTAAAGGATGCAGCTAAAGAAGTGAAAGAAGGAGCAGCTAAAGTAGAAGAAGCTGTGAAAAAATAATTAAGAAATTAATTACAAACAGAACCGCCTCGTGAAAACGAGGCGGTTTATTATTTAGAGAGTTTTTGTCTCAGTATTTCATAGCAAGTAATAGCCACTGCATTACTTAGATTAAGGGAATCAATAGTTCCAGACATCGGGATGAGAATGTTTTCTCCTTTATGAAGCCAAAAATCACTTAATCCAGAATGTTCCGTTCCGAAAAATAATGCAGATTTTTCATTGAAGTTTTTTTTGTATAAATCTTCGGCGGTTTCATCCATATACGTGGTGTAGATTTTGAAACTGTTCTCTTGTAAAAACGCCAAAGTTTCTTCATTGGTTGCAGAAAAAACATTCATTCCAAAAAAACAACCTACGCTGCTTCTTAAAACATTTGGGTTGTAAAAATCTACTCTTGAATCGGTGACAATTAATGCATCTATTCCAAAAGCTTCACAACTTCTCAAAATTGCGCCAAGATTTCCTGGTTTTTCTACAGATTCTACTACAATAACTGAAGCATTGTCTTTTGGCTGATAATTTTTTAAATCAAATTCTTTGGTTTTGTAAATGCCAATAATTCCTTCAGAAGTTCCTCTATAAGCTAGTTTTTCATAAACTTGACTGGAAACAAAATGTATTTTACCTTCAGGATGATTGATGCCAAAAATAGATTCGCAAATAAAAAATTCTACATTTTCGAACCCGAATTGCAATGCGCGTTCGTTTTCTTGTTTCCCTTCTACCACAAAAACTCCAGATTTCTTACGAAACCTATTGTCTGTAATTAATCTGTTGAGGTTTTTTATTTTTTCGTTTTGTAAGCTTTCGATAATCATATTTTTGAAACGCAAAGTGCGCAAAGTAAATTTTTAAAATTTGAATGTTTTTAAGGTTGCAAAGATGAAAATCATAAGATTTCCTTTGTTCTATTCCTCGTCTAAATTTTCTAAACTAGAATTTGCTCTATTAAGAATAGCATCAGGTAAAGATTTTTTAGCTTTTGCACCCATTATTTTCAATTTCTGAACGCTAGTAATCAGATTGCCTTTTCCGTCTACTAATTTATTCATGGCTCCTTCGTATTCGGTTTTTGCTTCGTCCATTTTTTTGCCGATTTTAACTAAATCAGTGACAAAACCATCGAATTTATCATACAAAGCTCCAGCTTGTTTTGCGATTTCATAGGCGTTTTCTTGTTGTTTTTGATTCGTCCACATAGAATCAATGGTGCGAAGTGTTGCCAATAAAGTAGAAGGCGTTACAATGACAATATTTCTTTCAAAAGCTTTATTGTATAATTGAGTGTCTTCGTTTAGAGCAATTGCAAATGCAGGTTCTATTGGGATGAAAAGTAAAACAAAATCAGGACTTTCCAATTGATAGAGATGCTGATAATTTTTACTTCCAAGTTGTTCTACATGTCTTTTTAGAGAATTTACATGCTCTTTTAAGAAGCTGCTTTTTTGTTCGTCATCTTCTTCGTTGATGTATTTTTCGTAGGCAGTAAGTGAAACTTTAGAGTCTACAATCATTTTTTTACCATCAGGAAGGTTGATGATTACGTCTGGCTGAACTCTGTTTCCTTCTTCTGTGGTAAAGCTTTTCTGAATTTCATATTCTCTACCTTTTTCTAAGCCAGATTTTTCTAAAACTCTTTCTAAAACTAACTCTCCCCAGTTTCCTTGAATTTTGCTATCGCCTTTCAATGCTTTAGTAAGATTTAGCGTTTCTTTGCTCATTTGCAAATTCATTTCTTTTAAACTAAGAATTTGTTGACGAAGAGCAGCGTGATAATCTATACTTTCTTTGTGTGTATTTTCTACTTTTTTCTCGAAATCTGTAATTTTTTCTTGAAGAGGATTCAGAATATTCTTCAAGTTTTGTTGATTTTGTTCCGTGAATTTTAGGGTTTTCTCTTCCAAAATTTTATTGGCTAAATTCTCAAATTGCAGTTTTGCTTCTTCCTGAATTTTTACAATTTCTTCTTTTTGGGAATCCAAAAGTTGCTGAAGGCTTTCATTCTGAGCAGCCAATTGAGATTTCAAACCGATTAATTGATTTTTATCGTTTTGAAGTTTTTCAATATCAGTATTTTGTTTAAAATTAAGCTCTTGCTGCTCTGAAATTTTCTGAATTTGAGCTTTATTTTCAGCAGAAATTTCCGCGATAATTTTGTTAAAATCGGCTTCTTTTTGATTGAAATTTTGTTGCAATTCTTCATAACTTTTTCTAGAAACCGAAGAAGATTTCAAAATAAAATATGCCAAAACAGCACCGAAAATAAATGCGAGAATAATGTATAAGATTTCCATTTTTCAAAATTACAAAAAGAAAAAGTTATAATGATTATCTTGTGGAAAACTAAAATTTCTCTTTTCTAAATATCACCATTTCTTGAATCAAATCAAAAGGCAATTCTTCTTTCAAAGGAAACTGAACTGTACCTTTAGATGTTTTGTATTTCTTTAATTTTTCGGCAAAGATTTCTATGACTTCTGAACCGGGATATAAACCGATATGATTTCTGAAACCGCCAAAATGAATTACGTTTTTGCCTTTTATTTTAAAAGTTGGAATTCCGTAATTGATGCAGAGTTCACTTTTTGGAAGAAGATTTTGAATGAAATTTTTTAGATTTTCTAAAATTTTTTGAGTTTCTTCGGGGAAATCTAAGTAATATTCTTCGTAGGTTTTGGGAGTTTTCATGATTATTCTTTAGAAATCATTTTATGATATTTCAGATGCATTGGTATTGCTGCAGAACCGTACCAAGGAAGAATTTCTACGTCGAAAATTCCATTTTTAATGGTTGGATCTCCTTGAAGTAAAGTTTTTACTTCTTCTTTGGTTTTAGCATCGATTAAGAAAATTCCACGATATTGAAGGTTGTTTTTCGTAGCAAAAGGACCTGCTAATTTCAGTTTTCCCGATTTTTCCATGGCTTCCATGTTAGAAAAATGCCCTTTGAAAAGTTCGGAGCGCTGTGTTTTATCTGTAATTTCAGCATCTTTTGGGCCGGTTTTCAGAATCACGAGCATATAAGTTTTCATGCCACGTTCATCTGCGCCGAGAGAATCTGCTAATTTTTTATTTTTTTCCTGAGTGGTTACTATTTCATCAGCATTTTTACCTGCGGTTCCCGGTTTTCCATTTTCACCTTTTTGGTAAACGATACAAGAAATCACTAAAACTGAAGTGATGATTAGATAAAGTAAATTTTTCATTTGTGACAAGGTTTTCAACAAATGTAAAAATTTTGAAATTATTTTTATGATTTATAATAAAATGAGTATTCTCATATAATATTTTTCATAGGTATTTGAAAAGTAATTATTTACCTAAATAATCATAGTGTATCTATATTTATTTCTCTTGTTCGGTAATGTAGCCACTCATTTGTGCATTGGTTCCTTTGTCGCCGGCTTTGTCGGTAATATTTAGAATATCTGTCTGGATATCAAAAATTGTTTAAATAATGTAGAATTTTTTAATAATTTAAAAGAAAAAAACTCAAAAAGAATGATGCATATATATAACGTTATATAGGTAGATGAAGAAATTAGATTTATTTTTTTGAAAAATATTACAAATAATTCATAATCAATGCTTGTTAGTTTAAAAATAATTCATAATTTTGCACCCTAAAATAAAAAATAATATAAAGCAATCAAATGCCTACTATTCAACAATTAGTTAGAAAAGGAAGAGCCACACTTGCTAAGAAGAGCAAATCGGCTGCTTTGGATTCATGTCCACAAAGAAGAGGCGTATGTACGAGAGTATATACAACTACTCCTAAGAAACCTAACTCAGCACTTAGAAAAGTTGCGAGAGTAAGACTTTCAAACGGAAAAGAAGTTAACGCCTACATCCCGGGAGAAGGACATAACCTCCAAGAGCACTCGATAGTATTAGTACGTGGCGGAAGAGTAAAAGATTTACCGGGAGTTAGATATCACATTGTTCGTGGTGCTTTAGACACTGCCGGAGTAAACGGAAGAACGCAAAGACGTTCTAAATACGGTGCCAAGAGACCAAAACCAGGACAGGCTGCTGCTCCTGCAAAAGGTAAGAAAAAGTAATCATTAAATAAGGAACAAGAACAATGAGAAAAACAAAAGCAAAAAAGAGACCGTTGTTACCAGATCCAAAGTTTAATGATCAATTGGTAACAAGATTTGTAAATAATCTAATGGTAGATGGTAAAAAATCTATCGCTTTCAGAATTTTCTATGATGCATTAGATATCGTAGAAGCTAAAAAAGGAGATAACGAAAAATCTTCTCTTGAAATCTGGAAAGATGCATTAACTAACGTAATGCCTCACGTAGAAGTAAGATCAAGAAGAATTGGTGGTGCAAACTTCCAAATTCCTATGCCAATCAGAGCTGATAGAAAAATTTCTATGGCGATGAAATGGTTAATTAAGTATGCTACTGCTAGAAACGATAAGTCTATGGCGCAGAAATTAGCTGCAGAAGTTATCGCTGCTTCTAGAGAAGAAGGTGCTGCTTTCAAGAAGAAAACTGATACTCACAAAATGGCAGAAGCTAACAAAGCTTTCTCTCACTTTAAATTTTAATTAAGAAATGAGTAGAGATCTTAAATACACAAGAAATATTGGGATTGCTGCGCACATTGATGCCGGTAAAACTACCACTACAGAGCGTATTCTTTTCTATACAGGTAAAACTCACAAAATTGGAGAAGTACACGAAGGTGCTGCTACAATGGACTGGATGGAACAAGAAGCAGAAAGAGGTATTACCATTACTTCTGCTGCTACTACATGTAGCTGGAATTTCCCAACAGATCAAGGGAAAACACTTCCTGAAACTAAACCTTACCACTTCAATATCATCGATACCCCAGGACACGTAGACTTCACAGTAGAAGTAAACAGATCTCTTAGAGTATTAGATGGTCTTGTGTTCTTATTCTCAGCAGTAGACGGTGTAGAGCCTCAGTCAGAAACCAACTGGAGATTGGCTGATAACTACAAAGTTGCGAGAATGGGATTCGTAAACAAAATGGACAGACAAGGAGCTGATTTCTTAAACGTTGTAAAACAAGTTAAAGAAATGTTAGGTTCTAATGCAGTTCCAATCGTTTTACCAATCGGTGCTGAAGAAGATTTCAAAGGTGTAGTAGACTTAATTAAGAACAGAGCTATCATCTGGGATGAAGCAGGACAAGGAGCAACTTTTGATGTAGTTCCAATTCCTGAAGATATGAAAGATGAGGTAATGGAATATAGAGAAAAATTAGTAGAAGCAGTAGCTGATTACGATGAAACTCTAATGGAAAAATTCTTTGAAGATCCAGATTCTATTACTGAAGAAGAAATCAATGCTGCACTTAGAGCTGCAACTATTGATTTATCTATCATTCCTATGACTTGTGGTTCTTCATTCAAAAATAAAGGAGTTCAGTTCATGCTAGATGCAGTTTGTAAATATCTTCCTTCTCCACTAGATAAGGATGATATCAAAGGAACTGACCCTAAAACTGATGCTGAAATCATTAGAAAACCAGACGTAAAAGAGCCTTTCGCTGCATTAGCTTTCAAAATTGCTACTGACCCATTCGTAGGTAGATTAGCATTTTTTAGAGCTTATTCAGGAAGACTAGATGCTGGTTCTTATGTTCTAAATACAAGATCTGGAAACAAAGAAAGAATTTCTAGAATCTACCAAATGCACGCTAACAAGCAAAATCCAGTAGAATTTATTGAAGCTGGAGATATCGGTGCAGCAGTAGGTTTCAAAGATATCAAAACAGGAGATACTCTTTCTGATGAAAAAGCACCAATCGTTCTTGAATCTATGATTTTCCCAGATCCAGTAATTGGTATCGCTGTAGAACCTAAAACTAAAGCAGACCAAGATAAAATGGGTAACGCTCTTGCTAAATTAGCAGAAGAAGATCCTACATTTACTGTGAAAACTGATGAAGCTTCAGGTCAAACTATTATTTCAGGGATGGGAGAACTTCACCTTGATATCATCGTTGACCGTATGAGAAGAGAATTTAAAGTAGAGGTTAACCAAGGTCAACCACAAGTAGAATACAAAGAAGCACTTACACAAGTTGCTAACCATAGAGAAGTTTACAAAAAACAATCAGGTGGTAGAGGTAAGTTCGCAGATATCGTATTCGAAATTGGTCCTGCAGACGAAGGTAAAACTGGTTTAGAATTCATCAACGAAATTAAGGGTGGTAACATTCCTAGAGAATTCATCCCTTCAGTTGAAAAAGGTTTCAAAGAATCTATGAAAAACGGTCCATTGGCTGGTTTCGAAGTAGAATCTATGAAAGTAACCCTTAAAGATGGATCTTTCCACGCAGTAGACTCTGACCAATTATCTTTCGAATTAGCTGCTAAAATGGGTTTCAAAGCTTCTGGTAAAGCTGCTAAAGCTGTAATTATGGAGCCTATTATGAAACTTGAGGTAGTTACGCCTGAAGAGTATATGGGAGATATCGTAGGAGACCTTAACAGAAGAAGAGGTACTGTAAACGGTATGGATGATAGAAATAACGCTAAAGTAATCAAAGCTTTCGTTCCACTATCTGAAATGTTTGGTTATGTTACTTCGCTTAGAACTTTATCTTCTGGTAGAGCTACTTCTTCTATGGAGTTCGAGAGATACGAACCAGCTCCAACAAATATTGCAGAAGAAGTAATTGCTAAAGCAAGAGGTTAATCTTTAAAAAATTAGAAAATGTCACAAAGAATCAGAATAAAACTTAAGTCTTACGATTACAATTTAGTAGATAAGTCTGCTGAGAAAATCGTGAAAACTGTAAAAGCTACTGGTGCTGTGGTAAACGGACCTATTCCATTACCAACTCACAAAAGAATCTTTACAGTTCTTAGATCACCACACGTAAACAAGAAAGCAAGAGAACAGTTCCAACTTTCTGCTCATAAGAGATTGATGGATATCTATTCTTCTTCTTCTAAAACTGTAGATGCTCTAATGAAATTAGAGTTACCTTCAGGTGTAGACGTAGAAATCAAAGTGTGATAATTAAGTTAGAAGATGGATGTCTGAAGACAGAAGTTTTCTCTTAAAAATATCAAAATTTGTTTCCGTGCGCTGAGCGAAGTCGAAGCGTGCTATGATAAAAACTCCCAAACTATTTAGTTTGGGAGTTTTGTTTTAATTCGTAATTTTATTCAAAATTTTAACGAATGAAAAACCTAGTATTCCTTTTGCTTACCATTGTTACTTTCGGACAAACGCCAGAAGTTTCTTCTGGCAAAATCATAGAATACAAAAATTTTAAATCCGAAATCATTGGAGAAAGAAGCGTGAGAATTTGGCTTCCCGAAAATTATAATCCAAAAGTAAAACACCAAGTTCTTTATGCCAATGACGGACAAATGCTTTGGGACGAAACCATTACTTGGAACAAACAAGAATGGAAACTAGACGAAAATTTAGGAGAGCTCATTCGTGAAAAGAAAATAAAACCTACGATTGTAGTCGCCATAGACAATGCAGACAAAAACCGTCATAGCGAATATTTTCCGCAGAAACCTTTTGAAAGTTTGTCTCAAAAAAAGCAAGATTCTCTATACAATCTTTTCAGAAATAATAACCAATCACTTTTTGGTGGTAAAATCTATTCAGATGAATATTTGAAATTTTTAGTAAAAGAACTCAAACCTTTTGTTGATAAAAATTATAGCACTTATACAGATGCTCCACATACGTTTATCATGGGAAGTTCTATGGGTGGATTGATTTCTATGTATGCTATTTGCGAATATCCTGAAGTTTTTGGCGGTGCAATTTGTATGTCTACACATTGGCTAGGAATTTTTGCGTCAGAAAATAATCCTATTCCTCTTGCCTTTCAAAACTATTTGAAGGCCAATTTGCCGAATCCAAAAACGCATAAAATCTATTTTGATTTCGGTACAGAAACGTTGGATAAAATGTATGAACCTTTTCAAATGAAAGTAGATGAGATTATGAAAACTAAAAAATTTGGGAAGAAAAATTGGCAAACTTTAAAATTTGATGGAGAAGACCACAGCGAAAAATCTTGGGCAAAAAGACTTTCTATTCCATTAACTTTTATGTTGAAATGATATTGAATTATATACTTGCTATTTCTACCTTTAGTTTTTTGCTATTTGGTTTTGACAAAAGAAACGCAACTCTTGGTGGGTATAGAATTTCGGAGTTTGTCCTTTTATTGCTGTCATTTCTTGGCGGAAGTGTAGGCTCACTTTTGGGAATGCTTATTTTCCGACATAAAATTTCTAAAACTTCCTTTAAAATAAAATTTGGACTAATATTCTTAGTCCAAATTCTTATCATTTTCTATTATTTAAAATCTAATTACTGAATCAATTCATACGTTTGTTGAGCGATTTCCAGTTCTTCGTTCGTAGGAATAATCAGAATTTTCACCTTGCTTTCTGGAGCTTGAATTTCTACAGGAACTTTGGTGTGATTAAATTTCACATTCGCTTCTTCGTCTAGTTTTATACCAAGCGCTTCTAAATTTTTACAAGACCAACTTCTTACCACAGCATCATTTTCTCCTAAACCAGCAGTGAAAATAATGGTGTCAATTCCATTGAGTGAAGCAAAATAAGAACCGATGTATTTTTTAATTCTATGCGTGTAAAGTTCTAAGGTTAATTTAGCATCAGCATCGCCTTGTTCACATTTTTCGTTGATGTCTCTTGCATCGCTACTTCCACCTAAGCCAAGCATTCCACTTTCTTTATTCAATATGTTTTTCACCTCTTGTAAAGAGAAACCTAATTCTTCTACCATGTAAAAAATTACAGAAGGATCTATGTCGCCACTTCTGGTTCCCATCGCCAATCCACAAAGTGGGCCGAAACCTAAAGTCGTATCTATACTTTCTCCGTTTTCATTTACTGCAGCCATACTTGCGCCGTTTCCTAAGTGAATGGTAATGGCTTTCAAGTGGTCATTTTTTAGAATTTTTTTGGCTTCATTGTATACAAATTTGTGGCTTGTTCCATGGAAACCATACACTCTAATGCTATTATCTGTATAGAATTTTTTAGGAATAGCATATCGGTAAGCGTGTTCAGGAAGTGTAGCGAAAAACGCTGTATCAAAAACTGCTACCTGAACTGCATTTGGAAAGAATTTTTCAGAAGCTTCTATCCCAATTAAGTTTGCCGGATTATGAAGTGGAGCCAATGGAATCAAAGTTTTTATCGCTTCTTTCACCTCAGGAGTAATGATTTGCGTTTTTGTGAATTTTTCGCCACCGTGAACTACTCTGTGACCAATTGCTTTGATGCTTTCTGGATTATCGATTACGCCAAAATCTGGATGAGTTAATAAACCTGTAATCGCCTCGAAAGCTGTAGCATGTTCTGGTAAATTTTCTTCTAAAATATATTCGCCAAAACCTTCATTCGTTGCATATTGATGTTTGATTCTACCCCCTTCAATTCCGATACGTTCTGCTAAACCTTTAGCCAAAACTTGTTGAGAAAGAATATTGATGATTTGATATTTCAGAGATGAGCTTCCTGCATTAATAACTAATATGTTCATGTAATGATTTTTTTAAATTTTTAATTTGGGCAGCTTTTCCGCCTTCCGTTCCCGCTTTTTTATTTTTTGCCAAAGCTTTTTCCATTCAAAAAAATAAAAAGAGCTCCACTCAAGTCGGGCTGCAAAGACGAGCTGTCTAAAAATTAGGTTTAATTGTTAGTAGATTGTATCGCTGTAATAATTACGGTGTTGTAAATATCTTCAATAGTAGCGCCGCGACTTAAATCGTTAATCGGTTTGTTTAAACCTTGTAACATTGGGCCAACTGCTAATGCGCCAGTTTCTCTTTGAACCGCTTTATAAGTATTGTTTCCTGTATTTAAATCTGGGAAAATAAGAACATTGGCTTGTCCAGCAACTGGAGAGTTTGGCAATTTGCTTTTACCAACGATTGGGTCTACTGCAGCATCATATTGAATAGGTCCTTCTACTAAAATATCAGGACGTAGAGATTTTACAATTTCTGTAGCTTTTCTCACTTTTTCTACTTCTTCGCCGCTTCCAGATGTTCCAGAAGAATAAGAAAGCATCGCCACTTTAGGCGTTTCTATACCAAATGTTTTGGCAGAGTCGGCAGAAGAAATCGCAATTTCTGCTAATTGTTCTGGGTTAGGATTTGGTACAATTGCACAATCTCCGTAAACTAAAACTCTATCATCTAACAGCATGAAAAATACTGAAGAAACGGTTTTGAAACCTGGTTTTGTTTTCACAAATTGTAAAGCCGGTTTTATGGTGTGAGCTGTAGTATTTACCGCACCAGAAACCATTCCGTCTGCATGACCTTTGTGTACCATCATGGTGCCAAAGTAAGATGCATCTAGCATTAAATCTTGTGCCGACGTCAATTCTAAACCTTTTGATTTTCTTAATTCATATAAAGTATTGGCGTAGTCTTCGTAAAATTCACTATTGTGAGGGTCTACGATAGAAATTCTAGTTTCGTCCCAGTTTAATCCGAGTTGCGCTACTCTAGATTTTACTTTTTCTGGGTCGCCTAAAATGGTAATTTTTGCCACTTTGTCTTCTGCAATTTGAGATGCAGCGGTTAGAATTCTATCGTCATTGCCCTCTGGTAAAACAATGTGCTTTTGAATTTTTTTAGCATTGCTCAAGAGATTGTATTGGAACATTCTCGGGGTGAGACTTTCTGTTTTCACAGAGTTTATTTTGGTATTGAGTTCTTCTACGTCAACAGAACTTTCAAACAAGTCAATACTTAATTTTATTTTTGATTTATTTTCGGCGTAAATTTTCGGTTTAATTCTAGAAATTACAGATGCTGCTTCAAAAGTTCCCAAATTAGTGGTGATAATCGGAATAGGTTTTTGATTGTCGAGCATTAATTTGATAATAGATCTTTCTGGCGTGAAACCACCAGTTAAAACAATACCTGAAATATTAGGATATTTCGGTGAAATATTTGCCAAAGAAGTTCCTACAATCAGGTCACTTCTGTCTCCTGGCATAATACAAAGGCTGTCTGGTGTAATTCTAGGCAAGAAATTCGCTAATTGCATTGCTCCAATAACTGTAGTTTTCGCAATGTTGTCTAGTTTTTCTTTCCCAAATAAAACATGACCTCTAATATGATTAATGATTTCGCGGATAGATGGTTTTCCTAATTCTGGATTATTTGGAATAACGGCTACGAAAATTCCTTTTTTAATTTCTTTGTTGATGAGTTTTTGTACTTCACTTTGTTCTTTTTCGCAACGATTAACAATTACTCCTATTATATTAACGTCTTTTTCTAAAAATGAATTGACTTCTGCAATCACATTATTTACCAATTCAGGAACGGTTTCGAAACTGTCTTTTACTACTAATAAGACTGGGATTCCTAAATTCTTTGCAATAGAACCATTAAAATCTATTTCAAAAACAGAACCTTCTTCTGTAAAATCACTTCCTTCTACCAGTACAAAATCAAATTCATTTTCTAAATTTTTATATTTCTCGATGATGGTATCATAAACCTCATTGATTTTTCCTTGATTTTGATGTTCGGTAAACTCACTTCTAGAATATGAGTAAGCATCCTCATAATTCATGTTAATATTAAAGTGAGATAAAATAGTGTCTATATGATTGTCTACTACATTTTTGTTTTCGATAAGAGGCTTAAAAAACGCCACATTAGGAGTGGTGCGTTTCAGCATTTGCATTAATCCAAGACTTACAATAGATTTTCCGCTTTGTGCAGAAGAGGTGATTACGTATACTGAATGATTCATTTTTAGAAAGGATTAAATTTATTTTGCAAAAATACGGCTTTCAAAACGGTTATGAAAGTAAATTAAGTGTCGAAAAACATGCGATTTGACAGCTATTTTAAATTTATAGCAAAAATATAAGCATTAAAAGGACTTCCGTTTCCTAATTACAAGCCTCATATTTTAATTAATCTTTATGATAGAATAAATATCAGTTTATGGTTTCACGAGTGGCTGAACATGAATGGATTAAAAAAGAAAATAATTTTAACTTACTGTTTGTCAGTTCAAAAAATATTCTTACATTTGCACACTCATTTTAGGGAAGAAGTATGCCTATTTCAGACGTAGATATTACTAAATTCCTCTAGAATAGGGAGTTATAATAAACAATTTAAGTATAATATATTAATAATGTCAGGTATTATTGGTAAAAAAATCGGTATGACATCTTTGTTTAACGAAGAAGGAAAAAACATTCCTTGTACAGTTATTCAAGCTGGTCCATGCGCGGTTTTACAGGTCAGAACCGAAGAAGTTGACGGTTATAAAGCGGTGCAACTAGGTTTCGATGACAAGAGTGAGAAGAACGTATCTAAAGCGTTGGCTGGTCATTTCAAAAAGGCTGGTTCTACGCCAAAGGCGAAAATCGTGGAATTCAGAAATGAATTCGAACACGAAGTGAAAGTAGGAGATCAAATAATCGTAGACATGTTCAACGAAGGTGAATATGTAGACGTAACAGGTACTTCTAAAGGTAAAGGTTTCCAAGGGGTTGTTAAAAGACATAACTTTGGTGGTGTAATGCAAGCTACCCACGGTCAGCATAACAGATTAAGAGCTCCGGGTTCAATTGGTGCAGGTTCTGACCCTTCTAGAGTTTTCAAAGGACTTAGAATGGCTGGTAGAATGGGAGGAAAACAGGTAACTGTTCAAAACCTTCAAGTGTTAAAAGTAGATACAGAACAAAATCTTTTAGTAGTAAAAGGTGCTGTTCCGGGAGCTAAAAATTCTTATGTAATTATCAAGAAATGGAACTAGTAGTATTAAATACATCAGGAAAAGAAACCGGAAGAAAAGTGCAACTAGACGAAGCTATCTTCGGAATTGAGCCAAATCAGCACGCGGTTTACTTAGAAGTGAAACAATACCTTGCTGCTCAAAGACAAGGAACTCATAAGTCTAAAGAAAGAAGCGAAATTACTGCTTCTACTAGAAAACTTAAAAAACAAAAAGGATCTGGTTCGGCTAGATATGGTGATATTAAATCTCCAACTTTCAAAGGTGGGGGTAGAGTATTCGGTCCTAAGCCAAGAGATTACAGATTCAAATTAAATAAAGCATTAAAAAGATTAGCTAAGAAATCTGTTCTTTCTCAAAAAATGAGAGAAAACTCTATTAAAGTATTAGAAGAAGTAACATTTGCTGCTCCTAAAACTAAAGATTTCATCAATGTATTTAATGCATTAGGTTTGGAAGGCAAAAAAGCATTATTCGTGCTTGCTGAAACAAACAAGAACGTATATTTATCTTCAAGAAACTTACCGAAAGTAAAAGTTTTAACTTATAATGAGATTTCTTCTTATGACTTAGTTAATGCTGGTGAAGTAGTATTCTTCGAAGGTGCTGTAGAAAAATTTCAAGAAAATTTAAGAAAATAAGTCATGTCAGTTATCATTAAACCAATCATTTCAGAAAAAGCAAACAGCCAATCAGAATTGAGCGGAGTTTATACGTTTTTAGTAGATACTAAAGCTAATAAAATCCAAATCAAACAAGCTGTAGAAGCTGCTTATAGTGTAAAGGTAGAAGACGTAAGAACAATGATTTATGCTCCTAAAGTTTCTTCGAAATACACTAAAAAAGGACTTCAAGTTGGTAAAACCAATAAATTGAAGAAAGCTTTGGTTCAACTTGTAGAAGGCGAAACCATTGATATTTTTGCAACAAATTAATAATTTTATATAATTAATAGTAATGTCTGTTAGAAAATTAAAACCTATCACCCCAGGACAGAGATTCAGAATTGTAAACAATTTTGAAGAAATTACTACCAACAAACCTGAGAAGTCTCTAACTGTAGGACTTTCTAAAAAAGGAGGTAGAAATAACACTGGTAAAATGACCATGCGTTATACCGGAGGTGGACACAAGAAAAAGTACAGAATCATCGATTTCAAAAGAAATAAATTTGATGTAGCTGCTACCGTTTTATCTGTGGAGTATGATCCAAACAGAACTGCGTTTATCGCTTTAGTAGAATACACAGATGGAGAAAAGAGATACATCGTTGCTCCAAACGGTATTAAAGTAGGTCAAACTGTAGTTTCTGGAGATAATGTAGAACCTGAAGTAGGAAATGCAATGAAATTGAAAAACATACCATTAGGTACTGTGATTTCTTGCATCGAACTAAGACCAGGACAAGGAGCAATCCTTGCTAGAAGTGCAGGTTCTTCTGCGCAATTAACTTCTAGAGATGGTAAATATGCAATCATTAAATTGCCTTCAGGAGAATCTAGAATGATTTTAGTAGAATGTATGGCTATGATTGGCTCAGTATCTAACTCAGATCACCAACTTACCGTTTCTGGTAAAGCAGGTAGAAGCAGATGGTTAGGTAAGAGACCAAGAACAAGAGCTGTAGCTATGAACCCTGTAGATCACCCAATGGGAGGTGGTGAAGGTAGATCTTCTGGTGGTCACCCAAGATCTAGAAACGGTAAACCAGCTAAAGGTTACAAGACTAGAAAGAAAAACAAAGTGTCTAACCGTTACATCGTATCTAAAAGAAAATAATTATGGCAAGATCACTTAAGAAAGGACCTTTCATCGCACATCATTTAGAAAAGAAGGTTCAGGCAAACATAGAACAAAATAAGAAGACAGTTATCAAAACATGGTCTAGAGCATCAATGATTTCTCCAGACATGGTAGGTCAAACTATCGCAGTACACAACGGGAAATCTTTTATCCCGGTTTATGTAACTGAAAACATGGTAGGACATAAGTTAGGCGAATTTTCTCCAACGAGATCTTTCAGAGGACACTCTGGTAACAAAAATAAAGGTAGCAGATAATCATGGGATCAAGAAAACAAGATAGCGCAATCGCAAGAAAAGAAGCTAACAAAGACGTTGTAAAAGCTTCATTAAACAATTGTCCGTCTTCTCCAAGAAAAATGAGACTCGTTGCTGATATCATCCGTGGAGAAAACGTAGATAAAGCCCTATATATCCTTAAATATTCTAAAAAAGATGCTTCTAACAAGTTAGAAAAACTTTTACTTTCGGCTATTGCTAACTGGCAAACTAAAAACGAAGGTGCTGACATAGAAGCTGCTAATCTTTTTGTAAAAGAAATTTATGTGGATAGTGCAAGACAACTTAAGAGATTAAGACCTGCACCACAAGGTAGAGGTTACAGAATTAGAAAAAGATCTAATCACGTAACATTAGTATTAGGTAACAAACAAGATAATCAATAATCAAAGGTATGGGACAGAAGACAAATCCAATTGGTAATAGATTAGGAATCATCAGAGGATGGGATTCTAACTGGTTTGGTGGAAACGATTATGGAGACAGAATCGCAGAAGACTACAAAATCAGAAGATACCTTGAAGCTAGATTATCTAAAGGTGGTATCTCTAGAATCTACATCGAGAGAACCCTAAAATTAGTAACAGTAACAATCACTACTGCAAGACCAGGTCTTATCATCGGTAAAGGTGGTCAAGAAGTTGATAAACTAAAAGAAGAATTGAAAAAGATTACTGATAAAGACATCCAAATCAATATCTTCGAAATCAAAAGACCAGAACTAGACGCAATTCTAGTAGCAGAAAGTATTGCTAAGCAAATAGAAAACAGAATCTCTTACAGAAGAGCTGTTAAAATGGCTATGACCAGCACTATGAGAATGGGTGCAGAAGGTATCAAAGTTCAAATCTCTGGTAGATTAAACGGAGCTGAAATGGCAAGAAGTGAGTCTTTCAAAGAAGGAAGAATCCCATTGTCTACTTTCAGAGCAGATATCGATTATCACATTGGTGAAGCACTTACTCAGTACGGTAAGCTAGGAGTGAAAGTTTGGATCATGAAAGGTGAAGTGTACGGCAAGAGAGAATTATCTCCACTTGTTGGTCAACAGAAAAAAGCACCAGCTGGTAAAAAAAGAGACAGAAAATAATTAAAATTTTAGATTGAAATTTTAAGTTTTAAATTACCGTTACTTTTTTAAAATCTAAAATCTAAAATCTGAAATCTAAAATCTAAATTAGAAAACATGTTACAACCAAAAAGAACGAAATTCCGTCGTGTTCATAAAATGAAAATGAAGGGAAATGCGCAAAGAGGATCTCAACTTGCGTATGGAACTTTCGGAATTAAAGCTATAGACGGTGCTTGGATCACTGCAAGACAAATTGAAGCTGCGCGTATCGCTGCTACAAGATATATGAAAAGAGAAGGTCAACTATGGATCAAAATATTCCCAGATAAGCCTATTACTAAAAAACCAGCCGAAGTAAGGATGGGTAAAGGTAAAGGTGCTGTAGAATATTGGGTAGCTGTAGTAAAACCTGGTAAAATTATGTTTGAAGTAGGTGGAGTTCCTTATGAAATAGCTAAAGAGGCGTTAAGACTTGCAGCTCAGAAACTTCCAATAGTTACCAAATTTGTAGTAGCTAACGATTTTGTTCAACCTCAATAATCTTTGAAAAATGAAAAAAGCTGACATCAAAAATCTAAGCGCAGGAGATATTAAAAATCAATTAGCTGCTCTTAAAGCTGATTACACTAAAATGAAATTAGCACACAGAATTAGCCCGATTGAAAATCCTATTCAAATCAGAGATTTAAGAAGAACAATCGCAAGACTTGAAACTGAGTTAACTAACAAACAATAATTTCATTTTATCATGGAAAGAAATTTAAGAAAAGAAAGAATCGGAATCGTTTCTAGCAATAAAATGGAAAAAACCATTGTAGTTAGTGAAACGATGAGAATGAAACATCCAATGTACGGTAAATTCGTATTAAAAACGAAAAAATATACCGCTCACGATGAAAACAATGAGTGCAACGAAGGGGATAAAGTTTTAATCCAAGAAACTAGACCTTTGAGTAAAAATAAAAGATGGAGATTAGTAAGTATAATTGAAAGAGCTAAGTAATGTTACAAACCGAATCAAGATTAAAAGTTGCTGATAACACTGGTGCAAAAGAAGTACTAGTAATCAGAGTTCTAGGTGGAACTAGAAGAAGATATGCTTCTGTAGGTGATAAAATCGTAGTTACTATCAAAGATTCTACTCCATCAGGAAATGCAAAAAAAGGACAAGTATCTAAAGCAGTTATCGTAAGAACTAAAAAAGCAGTTAGAAGAAAAGATGGTTCATACATCAAATTTGATGACAACGCTTGCGTTCTTCTAAACGCTGCTGGAGAAATGAGAGGAACTCGTGTTTTCGGACCAGTTGCTCGTGAATTGAGAGACAAAGAATATATGAAAATCATTTCATTAGCTCCTGAAGTATTATAATTTTAAAAATTTTAAAAAAAATGGCAAAAGTTAAAATAAAAAGAGGAGATAACGTAATCGTTACTACTGGTAAAAACAAAGGTAGTAAAGGTGAAGTTCTAGAAGTGATTAAGAAAGAAAACGCTGATGCTAGAGTTATCGTAGCTGGTGTAAACGTTGTTAAAAAACACGTAAAACCATCTGCATCTAATCCTCAAGGCGGAATCGTAGAAAAAGAAGCATCTATCAATATTTCTAACGTATCTCTAGTAGATGCAAACGGAAAAGCTACAAAAGTAGCGTATAAAGTAGAAGGTGATAAAAAAGTAAGAATTGCTAAAACAACAGGTAAAGAAATCTAATTATGGAATACGTAGCAAGACCCAAAAAATTATATACAGAAAAAATTGTTCCAGCAATGATGGAAGAATTTGGGTACAAATCTATCATGCAAGTACCTAAATTAGAAAAAATTGTTGTGTCTCAAGGTTTAGGTGCTGCAACTGCAGACAAAAAAATCGTAGACTATGCAGTAGAAGAACTTACAGCTATCACTGGTCAAAAAGCAGTAGGAACTTTATCTAAAAAAGACGAGGCAGCTTTCAAATTAAGAAAAGGTATGCCAGTTGGTGCAAGAGTAACGCTTAGAGCAGAAAAAATGTACGAATTTTTAGATAGACTTACGTCATCTGCTTTACCAAGAATTAGAGATTTTAACGGTATCAAAGCCGATGGTTTCGATGGTAGAGGTAATTACAACTTAGGGATTACTGAGCAAATTATCTTCCCAGAAATCGTGATCGACAAAGTGAAAAAAATCCAAGGGATGGACATCACTTTCGTTACTACTGCTAAAACTGACAAAGAAGCAAAAGCATTATTAACTCATTTCGGTTTACCGTTTAAAAAGAACTAAGAAATGGCAAAAGAATCAATGAAAGCGCGTGAGCGCAAAAGAGAAGCACTAGTTGCTAAATATGCTGCTAAAAGAGCTGCCCTAAAAGAAGCAGGTGATTATGAAGCACTTCAGAAATTACCTAAAAACGCTTCACCTGTAAGATTACACAACAGATGTAAATTAACAGGAAGACCAAGAGGTTACATGAGAACTTTCGGTATTTCGAGAGTTACTTTCAGAGAAATGGCTAACAATGGTCTTATCCCGGGAGTTAAAAAAGCAAGTTGGTAACAATTAGTTTTTAATCAAGATATTTAAGTTGCTTATGGCTTTTAGCCTCAAAATTAAAAGCCATCTGCAATACTGAATATCATTCACCAATAATAATTTAAAATAAAAAAATGGTAACAGATCCAATTTCAGATTTCCTAACTAGAGTAAGGAACGCACAAAGCGCAGGCCACAAAGTGGTGGAAATTCCTGCATCAAAAATCAAAAAGGAGATTACGAAAATCTTATTTGATCAAGGTTACATCTTAAACTACAAGTTTGAAGATAACGCTGTTCAAGGGACTATCAAAATCGCTTTGAAATATGATAAGCAAACTAACAAACCGGCTATTAAGTCTATCCAAAGAGCTTCTAGACCAGGTTTGAGAAAATACGCTGGTACAGAAGAATTACCAAGAGTATTAAACGGTTTAGGTGTAGCTATCATCTCTACTTCTAAGGGAGTAATGACTGATAAGAAAGCCAGAGAAGAAAAAGTAGGTGGCGAAGTAATCTGCTATGTTTATTAATTGTAAAAATTAGGAAGAAATGTCAAGAATTGGTAAATCAATTATAGAAATTCCTGCAGGTGTTACAGTTACTGTAAATGATAATGTAGTAACTGTGAAAGGTCCTAAAGGAGAACTTTCTCAAGAAATTACAGGCGGAATTACTCTTGAGCAAGAAGATGGTAAAATTACTGTAAGTAGACCATCTGAAGCTAAAAATCATAAAGCATTACACGGTCTTTATAGAGCGTTAATCAATAATATGGTGGTGGGAACCTCTGAAGGTTTCACCAAAAAATTAGAATTAGTAGGGGTAGGTTATAGAGCATCTCACTCTGGTCAAAAACTAGAATTAGCTCTAGGTTTCTCTCACGGTATCGTATTAGAACTTCCAAGTGAAATTACAATCGATACTTTAACAGAAAAAGGTAAAAACCCAATCATCACTTTGTCATCTTATGACAAACAATTATTGGGAATGGTGGCTGCTAAAATTCGCTCATTCAGAAAACCAGAACCATACAAAGGTAAAGGTGTGAAATTCGTTGGTGAAATAATTAGACGTAAAGCTGGTAAATCTGCTTAAAAATTAAGACAATGGCATTAACAAAAGTACAAAAAAGAGATAGAATTAAAAGAAGAGTAAGAGGCAAAATCTCTGGAACTTCTTCAGCGCCAAGACTTTCTGTTTACAAGAGTAACAAAGAAATCTACGCTCAATTAATTGACGATAAAGAAGGTAAAACTTTAGTAGCTGCTTCTTCTAGAGAGAAAGGAGTAGATGCTAATGGAACTAAAACTGAAGTTGCAACTGCAGTAGGGAAGAAAATTGCTGAAAAAGCTTTAGCTGCTGGATTTGAAAAAGTAGTTTTTGATAGAAACGGTTTCGTATATCACGGTAGAGTAAAAGCTCTTGCAGACGGTGCTAGAGAAGGTGGTTTGAAATTTTAAAAATTAAAAAATTATGTTAGGATTAGATAATATAGAAAGAGTAAAACCAGGTGGTCTAGAACTTAAAGACCGTCTAGTTGCCGTAAACAGAGTAACTAAAGTAACCAAAGGAGGTAGAGCTTTCGGATTTTCTGCAATCGTAGTAGTAGGTAATGAAGACGGTGTAATCGGTTTCGGTTTAGGTAAATCTAAAGAAGTTGCTTCTGCTATTGCTAAAGCAGTAGAAGATGCTAAGAAAAATTTAGTGAAAGTTCCTGTAATGAATCATACAATCCCTCACCAAACTTCTGCTAGATACGGTGGTGCTGATATCTTCTTAAGACCAGCTTCTCACGGTACAGGATTAATCGCAGGAGGTGCGGTAAGAGCGGTACTAGAATCTGCAGGAGTACATGATGTACTTTCAAAATCTAAAGGTTCTTCTAACCCTCACAATGTGGTAAAGGCAACTTTCAAAGCATTGTTAGATATCAGAAGACCAGAAGAAATTGCAAGAATGAGAGGAATTTCTTTAACTAAAGTGTTTAACGGTTAATTTTTTATATCATGGCAACAATTAAAATCAAACAAGTAAGAAGTGCTATCAAAAGACCTAAAGTACAAAAAGATACTTTAGTAGCTCTTGGTCTTAAAAAATTAAACCAAGTTGTAGAACACGAAGCTACTCCATCTATCTTAGGTATGGTAGCTGCAGTGAGACATTTAGTAGAAGTACAGGAAAACTAATTAAATTTTAACAAAATGAATTTAAATAATATTCAACCAGCATCTGGAGCTACTCATAATTCAAAAAGAGTAGGTAGAGGACAAGGTAGTGGCAAAGGTGGTACATCTACAAAAGGTCACAAAGGTCAAAAATCAAGAGCTGGTTACTCACAGAAAATAGGTTTTGAAGGTGGTCAGATGCCTTTACAAAGAAGATTACCAAAATTCGGATTTAATAACATTAACAGAAAAGAATACAGAGCTATTAATCTAGATACTATTCAAGCATTAGTAGACGTTAAAAATCTTTCTGAAGTTACTAAAGAAGTATTGATAGAAAATGGTTTATCTTCTAAAAATGAATTAGTGAAAATTATGGGTAGAGGAGAACTTAAATCTTCTGTTTCTATTTCTGCTAACAAATTCACTAAATCTGCTGAAGAGGCAATCTCTAAAGCAGGAGGTAAAGCGATCACTCTTTAATAAAAACAAATGAAAGGTTTTATTCAAACACTTAAAAACATCTGGAGTTTACAAGAATTGAGGGACAAGATTATTGTCACTCTTTCTTTGATTCTAGTATATAGATTTGCTTCTTATATTTCTCTACCAGCTATTAACATGGCAGAAGTAGGAAATTTATTAGATCATTTTCAAAAACAAGGTGGCGGTAAACAAGCTGCAGGTCTATTAGGTCTATTATCATCATTTACTGGAGGAGCTTTCAGTCATGCTTCAATCATGGCTTTAGGAATCATGCCGTACATTTCTGCATCTATTATTGTGCAGCTTATGGGAATGGCAATTCCTTACTTACAGAAACTTCAGAAAGATGGTGAAAGTGGTAGAAAAACCTTAAATCAAATTACAAGATGGTTAACAATAGGTGTTTGTCTCGTACAAGCACCATTTTACCTAGGTACTATTACACAGGTTTTTTTACCTTACGAACAATTTAGATCTGCGTATTATATTGATCCGCAATCTATTGCATTTTATGTTCCAAGTGTAGTGATATTAGTTGCAGGTTCTATCTTTGCAATGTGGTTAGGAGAAAAAATTACAGATAAAGGCATTGGTAACGGGATTTCTATTTTAATCATGGTAGGGATTCTAGCTGGTTTACCAACTGCATTTTTACAAGAATTTACTACTCAAACAGGAAACGGAGGTTTAGGAAGCATCATGATTCTCATCGAAGTTTTATTCTGGTTGGTAGTTATCTTATTAGCAATTGTACTTTCAGTAGCAGTAAGAAAAATTCCTATTCAATATGTAAGTAGAGCTCACGCAACAGGTGGTGCAAACAGAAATTTATTACAAGGAGCAAGACAATGGATTCCTCTAAAAGTAAATGCATCTGGAGTAATGCCACTAATTTTCGCACAAGCATTAATGTTTGTTCCAGGTTTGTTAACTAAATTCGATGATACCAATACTTTCTTAGCAGGATTCAAAAATCCATTCAGCTGGCAGTATAATGTATTATTAGTAATTTTAATTATCATCTTCTCTTACTTCTATACAGCCATTACTATTCCAGTGAATCAAATGGCAGATGACTTAAAGAGAAATGGAGGTTTAATACCGAAAGTAAGACCAGGACAAGAGACTGCAAATTACTTAGATGATATTTTATCTAAAATAACCTTGCCGGGTGCGTTTTTTTTATCTATCTTTGCAATCCTTCCAGCTTTAGTGCATGGAGGCTTTGTTCAGACTGAAGGATTCTCCCATTTTTTCGGAGGAACTTCATTATTGATCATGGTAGGAGTAATTTTAGATACAGTTCAGCAAATCAATACGTATTTGTTGAACCATCACTATGATGGATTGATGCAATCTAAATTATCTAGAACATCAAACTTATAAAAAACATCTATGGCAAAACAAAAACATATAGAACAAGATGGCGTTATAGTGGAGGCACTATCTAACGCCATGTTCCGTGTGGAACTGGAAAATGGGCATGTTCTCATCGCTCATATTTCAGGGAAAATGAGAATGCATTACATAAAACTTTTACCAGGAGACAAGGTAAAATTAGAACTCTCTCCTTATGATTTATCAAAAGGAAGAATAACATTTAGATATTAAATTAAATACTAATGAAAGTTAGAGCATCAATTAAAAAAAGAAGTGCAGATTGCAAAATCGTAAGAAGAAAAGGCAGATTGTACATTATTAACAAGAAGAACCCAAAATTTAAACAAAGACAAGGCTAAAATTAAATTATGGCGAGAATTTCAGGTATTGATTTACCAAAAAACAAAAGAGGCGTTATCGGTTTAACTTACATTTACGGAATTGGTAGAAGCACAGCTTCTGAAATCCTTAAAAATGCCGGTATCAGCGAAGACAAGAAAGTCAACGAATGGAATGACGATGAATTGGCTGCAATCAGAAATTACATCACTGAAAACATTAAAGTAGAAGGTGAATTACGTTCTGAAGTGCAATTGAACATCAAGAGATTGATGGACATAGGTTGCCAACGAGGAATACGTCACAGACTGGGATTACCTTTAAGAGGCCAAAGAACGAAAAACAATTCTAGAACCCGTAAAGGAAAGAGAAAAACAGTTGCTAACAAGAAAAAAGCAAGTAAATAATCTTTAGATTAGAATTATGGCAAAACAAACTAAAGTAGTTAAAAAAAGAAAAGTAAAAGTAGAAGCTATTGGTGAAGCACATATCCAAGCTTCTTTCAATAATATTATTATTTCTTTGACAAACAAAAACGGAGAAGTAATTTCTTGGTCTTCTGCCGGTAAAATGGGATTCAGAGGTTCTAAAAAGAATACTCCATTCGCAGCTCAAATGGCTGCAGAAAATTGCTCTTCAGTAGCTTATGAAGCTGGTTTAAGAAGAGTAAAGGTGTTTGTGAAAGGTCCAGGTGCAGGTAGAGAATCTGCTATCAGATCTATTCACAATTCAGGAATTGAAGTTTCAGAAATCATTGACGTGACTCCTATGCCACACAATGGATGTAGACCACCTAAAAGAAGAAGAGTTTAATTTTTAGAAATTTAACCTATGGCAAGATATATTGGACCAAAAACTAAAATTGCACGTAAATTTGGTGCTGCAATTTACGGAGACGATAAAAGTTTCGAAAAAAGAAAAAATCAACCACCAGGACAACACGGACCTAACAAAAGAAGAGGTGCTAAAAAATCTGAATATGCTGTACAGTTAGCTGAAAAACAAAAAGCTAAATATACTTACGGTATCTTAGAAAGACAATTTGCTAACCTTTTCGATAAAGCGCACAGAAGCAAAGGCGTTACAGGTGAGGTTCTTTTACAATTATGTGAATCTAGATTAGATAACGTAGTATACAGATTAGGTTTTTCTAAAACCAGAGCTGCTGCTAGACAGTTAGTTTCTCACAGACACGTAACAGTAAACGGAGAAATTGTAAACATTCCTTCATATTTATTAAAAGCAGGTGACGTAGTTGCTATTAGAGAAAAATCTAAGTCTCTAGAAGTAATTGCTGATTCATTAGCTTCTAAATCATCTTATGAATGGTTACAATTTAACGACGAAAAGAAAGAAGGTACTTTTATCTCAGCTCCTGAAAGAATTCAGATCCCTGAAGATATTAAAGAACAGCTAATCGTCGAATTATACTCTAAATAATTTTAATCAAATTTTTGCTCAACCCAATATTATGGCAATTTTACAATTCATAAAACCCGACAAAGTAATTCTACTTAATTCTACGGATTTCAAAGGTCAATTCGAATTTAGACCATTAGAGCCAGGATTCGGACTTACTATCGGTAATGCTTTGAGAAGAGTTTTACTTTCTTCTCTAGAAGGATATGCTATCACATCTATCAAAATAGAAGGAGTAGAGCACGAATTTTCAACAATTCCAGGTGTAATAGAAGATGTTACTGAAATCATCCTTAACCTTAAGCAATTAAGACTTAAAGCAAAAGTAGAAAACGCATCAGCAGAACAAGTAAGTGTGAAAGTTTCTGGTAAAGAAGTAATCACTGCGGGTGATTTTGCTAGCTCGATGAATAACTTCGAGGTACTTAATCCAGAGTTAGTAATCTGCAACTTGACAAAAGAGGTGTCTTTCGAAATGAATTTCAACATCGACAAAGGAAGAGGTTATGTTCCTTCAGAACAAAACAAATCTAACAATGCACCTATAGGAACGATTGCAATTGACTCTATCTTTACTCCTATTAAGAAAGTTCAATATAGCATTGAAAACTATCGTGTAGAGCAAAAAACAGACTACGAAAAACTAGTATTAGACATTGAGACTGATGGTTCTATCACCCCTCAAAATGCTTTAACTGAAGCTTCTAAGATATTAATTTATCATTTCATGTTATTCTCTGATGAGAGAATTACTCTAGAAACTGAAGCTGTAAAAGCATCAATCCAATACGATGAAGAAACCCTTCACACAAGACAATTACTTAAGTCTAAATTAGCAGATATGGATCTTTCTGTGAGAGCTCTTAACTGTCTAAAAGCAGCTGAAGTAGAAACTCTAGGTGAACTAGTTTCTTATAGTAAGTCTGATTTGATGAAATTCAGAAATTTCGGTAAGAAATCATTGACAGAACTTGAAGAACTTGTTCACTCAAAAGGACTAAACTTCGGGTTTGATGTTGCAAAATATAAGTTAGACGCTGATAAATAATCCTTAACAATGAGACACGGAAAAAAATTCAATCACTTAGGTAGAACAGCCTCTCACAGAAGCGCTTTGCTTTCTAACATGGCATGCTCACTAATTGAACATAAAAGAATAAATACTACTGTTGCTAAAGCTAAAGCTTTAAGAGTATACGTAGAACCTATCTTAACTAAAGCTAAAGAAGATACTACGCACAACAGAAGAATTGCTTTCTCTTACTTACAAAGTAAAGAAGCAGTTGCAGAACTTTTCAGAACTGTAGCTCCTAAAATCGCTACCAGAAATGGTGGTTATACTAGAATCATCAAGACTGGTTTCAGACCTGGTGATGCTGCAGATACTGCATTAATCGAGCTTGTAGATTTCAATGAACTTTACAATCCTAATGCTGAAGAGAAAAAAGCAACTAGAAGAAGCAGAAGATCTACTAAGAAAGAAGCTGCTGTAGTAGCTGCTCCAGTTGTAGAAGAAGCTGCTGTAGTAGAAGAGCCAAAAGCTGAAGCTACAGAAGAAAAAACTGAAGAATAATTCTCAGAATTTCTATAAATAAAAAACCATTCAGATTTCTGAATGGTTTTTTTATGCTTATTTTTTACGACTTAACTCGAAAATTTGTCCGTTTTGGGTAATGGTAAGTAAATCTCCTTTACTTACAGCCTTTATACCATCTTTTTCATAAATATCACTTTCTATCTGCGGCAATTCTATCTTGAGTTTATTTCTTTCGATAAGGATGAAGTTACCTTCCTTAGTTCCCGTAGTAAAAGTTACACTCGCTTCTGTACCGTCAAAAGCACGATAAACGTACTCCTTTTTTTCAATTTTATTTTCGGTTTTGGTAATCTTGCCCTCCAAATTGGGTTTTTCTAAAATTATAGAATCTGTTTTGCTTACTCCATTAGCATCTATTGTTTTGACTACTTTTACTTCCTTTTCTATGGTGGTTTTGTTTTCCTTATCACAGCTGATAATACCTATGAAGGCTAATATTAAGATATAGTTAAAAGATTTTTTCATTGCAATTTTTTAAAAATTAATAAGTATCTTTAAATAAAATTTGAAGGATTTTATGTTTTAAAAATACAAAAAATACCCTACAAAAATCATAAACTTACATTGCTAAATTATGCGTAAATTTGCAATGCAAAAAATAAGAAAAGAGCTGGTCTTCATTTTTTTGAAAGATAAGCCCTACAATAGAAACTTTAAAATAGAATAATATGAGTTACATTTCATTTATTGAAGCAAGACAAATTTTGGATTCTAGAGGAAATCCAACTGTAGAAGTTGATGTATTTACCGAAAGCGGTGCAATGGGACGTGCAGCTGTTCCTTCTGGTGCTTCTACCGGAGAACACGAAGCAGTAGAATTGCGCGATGGCGGTTCAGAATATATGGGGAAAGGCGTATTGAAGGCCGTAGAAAATGTAAAAGAAGTAATCGCTCCAGAATTAGTAGGACTTCCAGTTTTTGACCAAAATCTTATCGATCAAATTATGATTGACTTAGATGGCACAAACAACAAAGGAAACTTAGGTGCTAATGCTATTTTAGGAGTTTCTTTAGCTGCTGCTAAAGCTGCTGCTGCTGAATTAAGACAACCTCTTTACAAATATATTGGTGGTGTAAATGCTAATACACTTCCTGTTCCGATGATGAATGTAATTAATGGTGGTTCTCACTCAGATGCGCCTATTGCATTCCAAGAATTTATGATTATGCCAGTAAAAGCAGATTCTTTCTCTCACGCTTTGAGAAAAGGAACTGAAATTTTCCATAATCTTAAATCTATTCTTCATGATAGAGGTTTATCTACTGCGGTAGGTGACGAAGGTGGTTTCGCGCCAACTTTCAAAGGAACTGAAGACGCTTTAGATACATTACTTAAAGCAATCGAAAAAGCAGGTTACAAACCAGGTGATGATGTAATGATTGCATTAGACTGTGCTTCTTCAGAATTTTACAAAGATGGAATCTACGATTATAGAAAATTCCAAACTCCAGATTCTGCTCAATTTACAAGCAGCGAACAAGTTTCTTACTTAGCAGAATTGGTAAACAAATATCCAATTATCTCTATTGAAGATGGTATGCAAGAAAACGACTGGGAAGGATGGAAAATGTTAACTGAAAAAATCGGTGATAGAGTACAATTAGTAGGAGACGATTTATTTGTAACAAACGTAGAAAGACTTTCTAGAGGTGTTAAAGAAAATATTGCTAACTCTATCTTGGTAAAAGTAAACCAAATCGGTTCATTATCTGAAACTTTAGCAGCGGTACAAATGGCTCAGCATAATAAGTATACATCTGTAATGTCTCACAGATCTGGTGAAACTGAAGATGCTACAATTGCAGATTTAGCGGTAGCTTGCAACTGTGGGCAGATTAAAACAGGTTCTGCTTCTCGTTCTGATAGAATGGCGAAGTATAACCAATTATTAAGAATCGAAGAAGCTCTAGGAGAAAATGCAATTTTCCCAGGATTAGATGCTTTTAAAATTAAAAGATAATTTATTTACATAAATCTGAAAAACCTCCTACTTTAGGAGGTTTTTTTGTGGATTCTTCATAGTAATTTTATTTTTAAAAACAGCAACTATATCAATTTAGCAAGTTTATTACAGATATAGTAAAAATAAATAGGTTTGCATAATAGAAAGTTTTCGGTAAAATTCTTTTTTTTGTATTTTTACTGAAAATATATTCTAAAACATGTCAGATAATAAAGTTATACTCAATTACGACGGAAATTCTTATGAGTATCCTATCGTAGAAAGCACAATTGGTGATAGAGGTATTGATATTTCTAAATTGAGAGATCAAACCGGACTTATTACTTTAGACCTAGGCTATAAAAATACGGGAGCCACTTTAAGTAATATTACTTACTTAGATGGTGATTTGGGAGAACTTTTCTACAGAGGTTATCCTATTGAGCAAATTGCTGAGAAATCTAATTTTTCTGAAGTAATGTACTTATTGCTTCACGGTGAATTACCAAACGCTTCTCAGTTTACTCAATTTGAGAACAATATTAAGAATTACAACTTCGTAGCCGAAGAAATGAAAAAAATTCTTGATGCTTTCCCTCGTTCTGCGCATCCAATGGGTGTACTTTCTGCTCTTACTTCTGCGCTTACAGCATTTAACCCAAAAGCTGTAGACGTAAAATCTAAAGAAGAAATGGACCATGCTGCAGAATTATTATTGGCTAAATTCGCTCATCTTTGTGCTTGGACTTACAGAAAAACCAATGGTTTCCCGCTTAACCACGGAGATAACAGTCTAAATTATGTAGAGAATTTCTACAAAATGACTTTCAGAAAACCATACGAAGAGTTCGAAATTGATCCAGTAGTGGTAGCTGCGCTAGATAAATTATTAATTCTACACGCAGACCACGAACAAAACTGTTCTACTTCTACAGTAAGAATGGTAGGTTCTGCTCACACAGGTTTATTTGCATCTATTTCTGCGGGAGTTTCTGCATTATGGGGACCACTTCATGGTGGTGCAAACCAAGCAGTAATCGAAATGTTAGAAATGATTGAAAAAGACGGTGGAGATGTTGCTAAATATGTACAAAAAGCAAAAGATAAAGAAGACAGCTTCAGATTAATGGGATTCGGGCATAGAGTTTATAAAAACTTTGACCCAAGAGCTAAAATCATCAAAAAAGCTGCAGACGATATCTTAAACAAACTAGGAGTTCACGACAAAGCTCTAGACATTGCGATGCAATTAGAAAGAGTAGCACTAGAAGATGATTACTTCGTAGAAAGAAAACTATATCCAAACGTAGATTTCTACTCTGGTATTATCTACAGAGCATTAGGAATTCCTACAGAAATGTTTACAGTAATGTTCGCATTAGGACGTTTACCAGGATGGATTTCTCAGTGGAAAGAAATGCGTCTTCACGGTGACCCAATTGGTAGACCAAGACAAGTGTATCAAGGTGCTCCAAAACGTGACTACGTTCCTATGGAAAACAGATAATTTTAACAAATTTATAAAAAGGAAACCTCTCAAATTTTGAGAGGTTTTTTATTTTTATTGAGAAGAAAGATGATTGAATTAAGCTACAAAAAATCCGCTTTGCGGATAAATTAAAAAAAAATAGCGGAGCGGATTTTGCCATAACAGGAGTTTCATTGTTCGTGCTCCGCACGCAACGAAACTCTAGTTATTGGCTGTAGTGGTTTTTATTGCCTCATTAATATTATATTTTGTGGATATATTATTATTGGATTAAAGGGTTTTAGTTTAAGACCTGGAGTATTTCTAATTCTCGTTATTTTTATATGATTAAAGTCTATAAATTCTATTTTTACACTTACGTTTTTTTTAGTTGAGTTACTGGAAAGGCCTATATTGAATTCAGTAATCTCGTTATCATCTCCAAACGTAAATAGGGAAAATTTTTTGTCGGAAAAATTCGTATTATAGTCAATGGTTGTATCCTCAATCACGTTTCCGCTTTTAATGAATTTGTGAAAACCAATCATAGCATCAGCTCTAACATCATTTACAACAGGTAATCTTATATTTTCTTTTTTTAAAATAATAGTAAATGATTGATTAGCATCACTATATTTCCAAGTGCCAATAAATTTATCTAGATTATTATTAAGGTAATTGTCTCCATTAGCAAAATCTTTTGATTGATATTGAGCGTTACAATTAAAAGATGTTAAATACATCGTTATAATGATAAATATTTTTACTGTTTTATTTAATGATTTCATATTTTTAATTTTATATACAATCTTCGGTTAATATTTCGTTTTTCCTCCAGTAGAAATTTGTTGCCAATTATTCATTTCACTATCACCTTTCATCTATATTATAATTTTCAATTTTTGAAGTACTATTCACTTTCTGTTGTGTTAGGTTTTTGAATTCTCGTATTCTGGGGTAAAATTACTGCTAACACCCAAATATACGCATTACCTTTAATTTTTCAAAGAATTTGCTTAATATCAAATCACTACCGTTTTCTAATAAAAATTTCCTCACTTCAAAACCTTTATTTATATTTGCTTTAAGCAGAAATTATTTATGAAGCTCAATATAAAAAACGAAACAGGCAGATTAAAATCGGTAGTTCTAGGTCAGCCAAAGTCTATTGGCCAAGTTCCTACTTTAGAAGAAAGTTATGATGCTAAGTCATATTACTCCATAGAAAATGGCATTTATCCTAAAGAAGAAGACATCATCGCAGAAATGACCGCCTTCGAAAAAGTGCTCAAAAAATATGATGTAGAAGTTTTCAGACCGAATATTATCAAAGATTACAATCAGGTTTTCGCAAGAGATGTAGCCTTCGTCATCGAAGATAAAATGATTATCTCAAACGTCATCAAAGATAGAGCAGATGAACAGGAAGCTTATCGCAAAATTTTTGAAAAAGTAGAATGGCGCAAAATCATCAATTTACCAGAAACCGCACATATAGAAGGCGGAGATGTAATTGTTTGGGATGATTTTCTGTTTGTAGGAACATGTTTCTCCGAAGATTACAGAAATTATAAAACAGCCAGAACCAATGAATATGCTATCGAAATTCTGAAAGAATATTTCCCTAAAAAACGTATTATAGACCTTGACCTTAAGAAAAATGACAAGGTTCCATATCAAGGAGTTTTGCACTTAGATTGTACGTTTAATCCTATCGGAAAAGACAAATGTATTATTTACAAAGACGGTTTTGTAGACGAAAGTGATTACCAACTCATCATAGATATTTTCGGGGAAGAAAACTGCTTCCACATAACACCAGAAGAAATGTTCGAGATGAATCCTAATATTTTCTCTATTTCGCCAGAAGTGGTGGTTTCAGACGAAACTTTTACCAGAATGAATGACTTTCTGAGAAATGAGTGGGGTTTTACGGTAGAAGAAATTCCGTATCGTGAAATTTCTAAAATGGGAGGTTTGCTCAGATGTTCTACCATGCCTTTGGTTAGAGAATAATTAGATTGTTTTTATCAAAATAAAAAAGGACAACTTCATAAAGAGGTTGTCCTTTCGATTTAAAGAAATAAGAAATAAAAAATTATTGTAATGAAAACTTGATTTTCGTTTTAATGGCGTCTGAAGAATTCCCAATCAGCGCTTCGAAATCACCAGGTTCTGCTACCCAATCGTGTTTTACTGGGTCAAAGAAACTTAATGCAGATTTGTCAATCGTGATGGTTACTTCTTTTTGTTCACCCGGATTTAAGTAGATTTTTTCAAAACCTTTCAGTTCTTTTAATGGTCTTGGCAAAGAAGATTTTAGGTCTCTTATGTATAATTGAACCACTTCTGCACCTGCTTTTTTGCCTGTATTTTTTACTGGAATTGTAAACGTAATAGTCTCATCTTCGGTAATAACGGCTTTGTCTGCTTTAGCTTGACCAATTTCGAAAGTGGTGTAACTTAAACCATGTCCGAAACTGAAAAGTGGTTTGATATTTTTAGTGTCATGCCAACGATAACCTACGAAAATACCTTCGTTGTATTTTATGTTGATAGGGTTTTGTTGGTCTTTTCCTTTTCCTTGTGCTAATTCTTCTTTGTTACCAGGATATTCTCCTAATTGATGCGCTGAATTGTCTTCTAATTTCACAGGGAAAGTGAAAGGCAATTTTCCAGAAGGATTAGCGTCACCTGCTAAAACTGAAGCGATAGCATGACCGCTTTCTGAACCTAAATACCACGCTTGAACAATGCTAGGAACTTCTTTTACCCAAGGCATTTCTACTGCATTTCCTGAAACTAAAACTACAGAGAAATTTTTGTTTGCTTTAGCCAAAGCTGAAATTAATTCATCTTGATGATAAGGCAAACCCATATCTTTTCTGTCATTTCCTTCACTGTCTTGGAAGTCACTCTTATTAAGTCCGCCCACGAAGATTACAAAATCAGAATTTTTAGCGAGTTCTACCGCTTCTTTGGTTAATTCTGCTTGTGAACGATTATCAGTAAGGTCTTTTCCTGTTTTTACTCCATTGTATTCTCCGCCTACATCTCCTACATAACCTCTAGCGTAAGTAACTTCTGCATCTTTCCCGAATCTTGCTTTAATTCCGTCTAAAGGTAAAGTTTCATATTTTACTTTTAAGGAAGAAGAACCACCACCTACAGTCATCATTTTGATGGCGTTTTCACCAATTACTGCAATCTTTTTAGTTTTAGCAATGTTAATTGGCAATACATTTTTTTGATTTTTCAGCAATACAATTCCTTCTTCACCAATTTCTTTGGCAATCGCTCTGTGTTCTTCAGAAGCAATGTTTCCAAAAGGTTTGTTTTTATTCATTGTGGTCAAGAAAGCTAATCTTAAGATTCTTCTTACTTTATCATCTAATTCTTTAGTTCCTACTTCACCAGATTTGATGAGTTTTAAATAAGGATGTGCCAAATAGTAATTGTCATAAGCATTGCTAGTTCCTTCAGAAAGTCCATTTGTCCAGCTTCCGAATTCCATGTCAAGTCCATTCATAATGGCTTGTTTAGTATCATTTACAGCACCCCAATCAGAAATCACTACTCCTTTAAAACCCCATTCTTTTTTCAGAATATCGTTTAATAAATATTGATTTTGACTAGAATATTGATTTTTGTACATGTCATAAGCTCCCATGATGGTCCAAGAATCTCCTTCTTGTACAGCAGCTTTAAAAGCAGGTAAATAAATTTCATATAGTGCTCTATCGTCTACAATTACATTGCTAGTATGTCTGAATTGTTCTTGATTATTAAGTGCAAAATGTTTTACAGAAGTTGCAACACCATTAGATTGAACGCCTTTAATGTAAGGAACCACCATTTTAGAAGTTAAAAATGGGTCTTCTCCCATATATTCGAAGTTTCTACCGTTTAATGGAGTTCTATAAATATTGACACCAGGTCCTAGTAAAATGTCTTTTTTTCTGTAGCGAGCTTCTTCTCCAAGAGCTTTTCCGTAGTTCCAAGACATTTTTTTGTTCCAAGTTGCAGAGAGTGCAGTAAGCGCAGGATAAGCAATGATGGAGTCATTGGTCCAGCCAGCTTGATCCCATTCATCCCATTTTACTTCAGGACGAATTCCGTGTGGTCCATCAGTCGTCCAAAATTCTGGAATTCCTAATCTTGGAACACCTGGTGAACTGAATTTTGACTGAGCATGAAGCATGGCTACTTTTTCTTCTAAAGTCATTTTAGAAAGCGCGTCTTCTACTCTAAGTTCTATAGGTTGAGAATCATCTAAATAAATTTGTGTCTTTTTTTCTTGTGCTTTTGCTTGAAAACTCATTAACGAGACTAAGCAAACAAGTGCAATTTTCTTGAACATAAGAATTATTTTTTGGTGCAGTAAAACTACAACTTTTTATTATTATCTCAAAATGAGATAATAAAATTTTCAAAAAACTTATCTTGATATTGAATAGTTAAAAATAGAAATCAATAAATTACCTGTTAATCAGTTGGTTAAGATTTGTTTAAAATGGAAAAATATTTTTTTCTTCTAAAAATTTGGTTTTCTGTAAAACTTGTTTTTATCTTTGCACCACGAAAAACGTTCTTTTATACACGCAACTTATTAAGAAAGGTGGAGGGAATTGACCCTGCGAAACCTTGGCAACCTGCTAACAGAAATGTGAGTAAGGTGCCAAATTCAACCCCGAAATTCGGGAAAGATAAGTCTGAAATCAGTTTAAAATAGTCATACACTATATCAAAAACTCTTTCGACTTGTCGGAAGAGTTTTTTTATGCTCTTTCGTCAAGAATTTTCTGCAAATAAGTTGCTCTAATATTTAACAATTAAAAAATTATTAAAAAAATGAGCAATTTAAAATTTGAAACGCTTCAACTTCACGCTGGTCAAGAAATCGACCCAACTACCAATTCTAGAGCGGTGCCGCTTTACCAAACATCGTCTTATACCTTTAACAGTGCAGAACATGCTGCCAATCTTTTTGGGTTAAAAGAATTTGGGAATATCTACACCAGACTCATGAATCCTACCACTGATGTTTTCGAAAAACGTTTGGCTGCACTTCACGGTGGAGTAGCAGCTTTGGCTACCGCTTCTGGTCACGCTGCGCAATTTTTGGCGATTACCAATATTTTACAAGCAGGAGACAATTTCGTGAGTTCACCTTATTTGTACGGTGGAAGTTATAATCAGTTCAAAGTTTCTTTCAAAAAATTAGGAATCGAAGCACAATTTGCTAAAGACGATGCTCCAGAAAGTTTTGAAGAATTGATCAACGAAAACACCAAAGCGATTTATTTAGAAACCATAGGAAACCCTACGTTGAATGTGGCAGATTTTGATGCAATCTCAGCTGTAGCTAAAAAGCATAATATTCCATTAATCGTAGACAATACTTTTGGAGCAGGTGGTTATTTGTTTAGACCGATTGAACATGGCGCAAATGTAGTGGTAGAATCTGCAACCAAATGGATTGGCGGTCACGGAACTTCTATTGGCGGAATCATCATAGATGGAGGAAATTTCGATTGGGGAAATGGTAAGTTTCCACAGTTTTCTGAACCTTCAGATGGTTATCATGGATTGGTTTTCTCAGATGTTTTCGGTGTAAATGGACCTTTTGGAAATATTGCCTTTATCATCAAAGCCAGAGTAGAAGGTCTTAGAGATTTCGGGCCAGCTATTTCTCCATTCAATTCATTTTTATTGCTTCAAGGCTTAGAAACATTATCGCTGAGAGTAGACAGAACCGTAGAAAATGCTCAGAAATTAGCAGAATTTTTAGAAAATCATCCGAAAGTAGAAAAAGTATTGTATCCAGGTTTACCTAGTTTTCCAGATTATGAAAATGCCAAAAAATATTTGAAAAAAGGTTTCGGAGGGGTACTTAATTTTGAAATCAAAGGCGGAAAAGAAGCAGCTGTAAAATTCATCGATCATTTACAATTGGTTTCACATTTAGCAAACGTTGGAGATTCTAAAACGCTTATCATCAATCCAGCTTCTACCACACACGAACAACTTTCAGACGAAGAAAGACTGAAAGCAGGAATTACTCCGGGACAAATTAGATTAAGTGTAGGAATAGAACATATAGATGATATTATCGCAGATTTAGAGCAATCATTCTCTAAAATATAGAAATTGGAAGGCTGAAGTCGGAAGTAGGAAATTATCAATAGAATCGGGCTTTAGCCCGATTTCAAAAAATAAAAATTCAACTGGCTTTAGCCAAAATTTAAGATTAAAACAATCTTTTTTTAATATAAATTTAAAAATTTTGGAAAATTTTACGGCAGGAAGTTTTGCCCTAGAAAGTGGAACTGAAATAAAAAATGTAAACATTGCTTATCATATTTTTGGTGAAATAGCCCCAGAAAAAAAAGTGATTTGGGTTTGTCATGCCTTAACTGCAAATTCAGATGCGCAAGATTGGTGGCCTAATTTCATTGGCGAAAATTTAACCTTAGACACCGAAAAATATACCATAGTTTGTGCCAATATTTTAGGTTCTTGTTACGGAACGAGTTTCCAAAAACAAGATAAAACTCCATTAATCACCATTCGTGATATGGTGAAACTTCATCAAGAGTTAGCAAAATTTTTACAAATTTCTGAAATAGAATTGCTTCTAGGAGGTTCTCTCGGTGGAATGCAATGTTTAGAATGGGCGATTGCAGAACCAGATTTTATCAAAAAATTATTTGTAATTGCTACCAATGCAAAGCATTCTGCATGGGGAATTGCTTTTAACGAAGCACAAAGAATGGCGCTGGAATTAGGCGAAAACGGAATAGATGCAGCAAGAGCGATCGCCATGCTTTCGTACAGAAATTATGCTACTTTTGAAGCGACTCAAACTGATGAAGAAGAAAAATTAGAAAATTATAAAGCGGCTTCTTATCAAAGACATCAAGGAGAAAAACTCAGAAAAAGATTTTCTAAAGAAAGTTATTTCATGCTTTCTAAAGCTATGGATTCTCACCACTTGGGAAGAGGAAGGAATTCAGTGGAAAATGCTTTGAGCCAAATTACTGCAAAAACGTTGGTGATTGGAATAGATAGCGATATTCTTTTCCCTGTTTCAGAGCAAAAATTTATAGCTGAACATATAAAAAACGCAAAACTAGAAGTGATTTCTTCACTGTATGGTCATGATGGATTTTTAATCGAAACCGAGAAAATTTCAACATTGCTTAAAAAGCATTTCAACTTATAAGAAAACACAAATGATGATTTTCAAAAAATTAAAATTAAAAAAATGAGCAAAAAATTAACGATAGGATTGTTTGGTTATGGAGTGGTAGGAACTGGTCTTTATGACGTTTTGCACAAAAGTAAAACGGTAGATGCCACTATCAAAAAAATTGTGGTAAAGCATAAAGATAAGCCTAGAAATATTTCGCCAGAGCATTTTCATTATGATAAAAACGAAATTCTGCAAGACGAAGAAATCAATCTGGTGGTAGAATTAATAGATGATGCAGATGCAGCTTTTGAAATCGTAAAAACTGCGTTAGAAAACGGAAAAGCAGTGGTTTCGGCGAACAAAAAAATGATTGCAGAACATTTCGAAGAACTGTATGATCTGCAAAAAAAGCATCAGGTTCCTTTCCTGTATGAAGCGGCAGTTTGTGGCAGTATCCCGATTATCAGAAATTTAGAAGAATATTACAATAATGACTTTCTGCAATCTATTCAAGGAATTGTAAATGGTTCTACCAATTATATTTTGACCAAAACTTTCCAAGATGATTTAAGCTACGAAGAAGCACTGAAAGAAGCCCAAGAAAAAGGCTATGCAGAGAGCAATCCTATTTTGGATACAGGTGGTTTTGATGCACGTTCTAAACTTCAAATTCTATTGACGCATTCTTTCGGAATTACCACGAAACCAGAAGAAGTTTTCAATGTAGGAATTCAGAATTTGGGAGATTTAGAAATCAAATATGCCAAAGAAAAAAATCTACAGATTAAATTATTGGCTTACGCTCAAAAAAGAAATGAAGAAGAAGTCATCGCACTCGTGATTCCTAAATTTGTAAAATCTACCGATACTTTTTCTACAGTGAGTGATGTTTTTAACGGAGTAAAAGTACAAACCGCTTTTGCCGATAAGCAATTTTTCTACGGAAGAGGAGCGGGTTCATTGCCTACTGCAAGTGCAGTTTTGTCTGATATTTCTGCCATTGCTTATGATTACAGATATGAATACAAGAAAATAGCCAACTCAGAAAATCTGAAATTGTCTCAAGATTTTCCTTTGAAAGTTTTATTTAGACATGAAGCCAAAGACAGCCAAAATTTTGAAAATTATTTTGAAGAAATCGAAGAGTCTTATGGCAATAGAGAAGATGCTTATTTCGTAGGAAGCATTCGTTTTCAGCAACTAAAAGACGTTTTCACAAAGCATCAAGATGAGGTGTCATTTGTGTTGATTGATATTTTATAATTATTAACTTGTTTTTTCCTTAAGCGTTGTCTTGCATTTTTGTAAGACGACGTTTTTTTGTATAAAGGATATTATTACGTCTCAATAACATCATTTATGGTCATTAAATCATCATTAGTGGTTCTGAACTGATAATTTGAGGTTCTCAACTCATCTATTAAGGTTCTTAAGTATAAAATATACGTTGTTATACTCATCATTTGGAGTTACTAAGCATAAATTTGGGGTTCGAGACTCCAAAATATAGGTTCTATAACCCCGCCAGAATACTCTAGAACGTCAAAGAAATACTTCTGAACGTATCTGAAATAGTAATTTCAAGGTTGAGATGAGTTAAAAATATATCCGAAGGGATAAAAAATTGAGGCTATTTTGCTTTTGATACTACCTCTTTTATATTTTCTAATTGTTTATTTGTATTTTTGGCAGACAACATACAGATTATGCAAACAACAAGCACCGTTTTAATGATAGAGCCCGTTGCATTTGGTTTTAATGCAGAAACGGCACAGAATAATTATTTCCAAGTAAATTCAGAAAATGCTGAAACACAAGGAAAAGCACTGCAAGAGTTTCAAAATTTTGCAGAAAAATTAAGAAGTCATGGCATCAATGTGATGACGATTAAAGACACGTTAGAACCTCATACTCCAGATTCTATTTTCCCCAATAATTGGATTTCTATGCACCAAGATGGAACAGTGGTTTTGTATCCAATGTGTGCCGTGAACAGAAGATGGGAACGTAGAAATGATATTTTAGAAACGCTTCAAGAGAAATTTGAGGTAAAAGAAATTATCGATTTTTCGGCGCCAGAAAAAGAAGGGAAATTTTTAGAAGGAACAGGAAGCATGATTTTCGATCATGACCAAAAATTAGCGTATGGTTCTGTTTCGCTGAGGTTAGACGAAGCTTTGTTCAGAGAATTTTGTGAGAAATTTGGTTATACCCCTGTCGTTTTTCATTCTTTTCAAACAGCTAATGGAGAAAGATTGCCGATTTATCATACCAATGTGATGATGTGTGTAGCAGACCAATTTGTGGTGATTTGCCTAGATTGTATTGATGATGAAACCGAAAGAGTGAACGTAGTGAATACGATTTTAGAATCAGGAAAGGAAATTATAGAAATTTCTGAAGATCAAATGCAACAATTCGCGGGAAATATGCTTCAAGTACAAAACGAAGATGGCAAAAAGTTTTTGGTAATGAGTGAAACGGCTTACAATTCTTTAACGCCAGAGCAAATTTCAGCTATCAAAAAGTACAATGAAATTATTTATTCTAATCTAGAAACCATAGAAATAAACGGTGGCGGTAGCGCAAGATGTATGCTTGCTGAGGTTTTCTTACCGAAGAAATAAAATATAAACTGAAGCACCGAAGTTTTCGGTGCTTTTATTTTTTCCAATCTTTAAAACTCATTTCAAATTTTATTTCCTCTCCGTGGAATCCTGCGTTTTTCCAGCCTTGTTTTTGGTAAAATAGTTCTGCTCTAGAATTTGTTTCTGTTGAAAGCCAAATGGTTTTTTCGGTTTTGCTAAAATATTCGTCAAGCATTAATTGATGAAGTTTTTTGCCAATACCTTTTCCTTCGTGTTCGGGTAGAAGAAATAGCGCCCAAACATTATTTTCTATAAAATCTACAATAGAAAAGCCTACAATATTATCATCAATTTCGCACACGAAACCAGTTCCTCTTTTGGTAATAAACTCTTCTACCAATTCATTAGGAATTAAGCTAGGATTAGAAAGTTGATTTTCTTTTACAGAATTTCTCACTACTTGTATCAGAGGAATATCTTTAATGGTTGCTTTTCTGTATATCATGTTGTAAAAATATAAAAAACCACGAACAAAATTTTGCTCGTGATTTCTTTAATTAAAATTTAGTTTAATATGATGGATTTTTGTGAGATTAGTTTCCTGTTCTGTTTTTAATGTCTTTATTAGCACCTTCTATATTTCTGGCTTTTTGAGTTTTTTGGTTTCCAAAAGTATAGGTTGCGGTAAGCGCAAGCATTCTTCTGTATTCATTTTTTCTTACGTTATTGTAATATCCATTGCTTTGTACATCTGTGATATTATATTTTGAACCCGTATTAAGGACATCATTCGCTTCGAATAAGAACGTCCAATTGTTCCAAATTTTTCTTACAGAAATATCCAGCGATTGAAGAGCGGAAAGTTTACCAATCGAGATTTGCTGAGGTGCTAGATAAAAATAATTTACACCCAAGAATAAGTCTTTTTTGCTCGAAAGTCTGATATTGTTATTCGCTTGAATGTGGAATAAATTCGTAGACTTGTTCAGATTAAACGCTGGGAAAGTTTCACCCGTAATTGGATCTGTATCTACACTTCCTTTGAACACATTATGACCAAAAGTTGTGGTGTAATTGGCACTCCAAATTCCATTGTAGAAATTCTTTTGGAATCCTAAAGTTGCACTGAATTCTTGTTTTTCGCCAAAGTTAGTTCTTATGTATCTCAAAACGGTATTTCCATTTTCTACTTTTTGTAAAGGAATTTGGTCTGATGCATCTTTCACAAGACTAGTATTTAAAACCAAGAAATAAGTGTTTTTATACATATAGTTTAGTTCTTGATTGTAATACTGAGAAGCTTTCATAAAAGGATTATTCTGTACATAATTGGTCTGAGTAAGATAAATTCTAGAAGGATTAAGTTCCCAGAAAGAAGGTCTTCTTACACGACTAGAGAATGAATACGTTACATTATGATTCTTATTGATGGCGTAATTTACAGAGGCATAGGGCAAAAAGCTGTTGTAATCTCTAGTAAAATGTTCGTCTTTGTCTATTACGCTTCCTTCACTTTTCGTCAGTTCCAAACGAGTTCCCAATTTGGTAGAAATTTTATCATTGAAGCTTTTTTCTAGGGTAGCATATACTCCTACAATATTTTCATCGTAGATAAAATGGTTAGATTGGTTATCATCAATTCCTGTTGGTGGCAAAATATTTACAAATTGAGTGTCATTGTCAGTTTTGGTTTTGTTGTAACTTCCTCCCACAGAAAGCGTTAAATTCTTATTGAATTTCTGAATGTAATCTGCCATAAAACCAAGATTATCAATTTGCTGAGGAATAGATTGGTTGAAATTAGCCAAAGTTACTCCATTAACATCACTGGTTTTGTTTACGTTCTCAGTCTTTTGATTGAAGTTAAGATACGCAGCATTCAAGGATAGTTTGCTTCCTAATGTATCTGTTTTTATTTCATAATTCAGGTTAAGAGAATGGTTTGCAGAATGGTCATTTTGGTTATTTGTGGTGATGTTTTCTCTTGTAGAATTATTTGATAAATCGGTGATGATATTTCTAAAATAAGAAGAACCATCTTTGGTTTTATTCAGATTCAAGCTGTAAGAAATTCCTAAAATTTGTTTATCCGAAATTTCATAATCAGCATTAATATTTCCGCCAGCATAAGCATTAGGATTTATGGTGTTTCCAACGGATAAATTACTAGAAGTATCTGTTCCGTTGCTCAAAATATAGGTGTTATATTCAGACCATTTTCCTACATAAGTATTGGTGCTTACAGTAAGTTTGTCTTTTTTATAATTGAGTGAAACCGATGTGTTTGGATTGTTATAATAGCCTTGTTTGTTTTCCAACTTCCAAGTTCCGCTCATCCCATCGTATTTCTTCTTTTTCATCACGATATTGATGATTCCTTGATTGCTTTCTACCTGAAATTCAGACGATGGAACGGTAATGACTTCTATTTTCTGAATGTTTTCAGATGGTGTATTTTTCAGCATTTCTAAAACCGCTTCCGCGCTCATATTGCTTTTTCTACCATTAATGTAGATGATGGCGTCATTTTTTCCTAGAATTTTTAGATTGGCATTGTCACTTGTAGAAATAAGTGGAGTTTCTTTTAAAAGTTCAAAAGCATTGCTTCCTTTTGCAACTGGCGAATTGGCTACATCATAAACCATTCTATCAGATTTCTTGTGAAAAACCTTTTTGGTCATTTTCACTTCTTCTATGTCTTTTGTTTTTTCTTCTTGCGAATAAGAAAAAAGAGAAGTAAGAATTGCTGCTGTAAATAATAATTTTTTCATGGTGTAATTTTTAAGTTTAAATTCTGTAAAAAAGAAAAGTCGCAGTGGGTTATTAGTTCAGTGATTTGGTGTGGTGATTAGTTTTTGTGGTTATTAATTTTTTCACTGCGACTTTTTTCAAGTTTGGTTATTTGTTTTAGTTATTCGTTTTTAAATGGTTAAAAGTTTTTCTAAAAATTTGCTTCAAATCAGATGAAGTATGTTTTGTTCAATAATTTACATTGCAAAGATATATAATTAATTTAGTATTATGCAATACAAAGTAGTAAATAAAATTTATTACTTGATTTAACTTGTTGATTTTCAGTGATAAAAATTTAGCTAATGAATTGCTTTCAGAAGTAAGACAATCGAAATGGAAAGAGTATTACATCAAAAAAACAAAAAAAAGTGAAAATTTCTTTCCACTTTTTATAATATTTTGAAGGTCAAATCTTTATTCTCTCTCAAATTTTGCCAGTTTTTTGTCAATCCAAATCGTTGCCAACGGAAAAAACGCAGCCAGAAGTGCGAATACAGAATCTTCGTCATCCCATTGATAAATTTTTCTACAAGGAATAGCTAGAATCAGGTACAAAGTGAAAAATAAACCATGAATACTCCCCATAACACTAATGTAAATAATGGGTAAAATTCCTTCTTTGTCCTCACGAATCCAAATCATAGCCGAGAAAAGCAAAAGCCAAGAAATAGCTTCGGCGATACAAATTTGTCTAAACCATTTGATGAGTTTTTCTTGAGAATATTTGGATAAAAAGAAATTTTCGATGACTTCCATTATATAGAGTGTTACTTGATTTGAAGTACAAAAATAAAGATTTAATAATGAATTTTACTTATAAAAACTACTTCCGTCTAAATATTCAAAAACTTCTGGTGGAAGCATAGGTCTTACATTTTTGCCTTCTTTAATCATATTTCTAATTTCTGTGGCAGAAAGTTCTATTATCGGTGCATTTACCATGCTGATGTTTTCGTGCTGTAGATATTCACTGTCTTTTTTCTCACCTTCAAAAGTTCTGGGATAGACAATGATTTGATAATCAGACATCAGTTTTTCTGCGTTTTTCCATTTAGGAAGCGAGTCTAGATTATCTTCGCCCATAATCAGCGCAAAAGAATAATTGGGATATTTTTCTTTGAGATAAGTAAGCGTATCAATCGTGTAACTTGGCTTTGGTAAAGAAAACTCTACGTTTGAAGCGCGCATTTTAGGATAGTTTTTCACTGCAAGTTGCACCATATCAAGACGATTGTGGTCTGTAAGCAATGATTTTTTATCTTTAAATGGATTTTGCGGAGAAACCACAAACCAAAGTTCATCCATATCCGAATTTTCTAAAATATAGTTCGCCAAAATCAAATGCCCAATATGAATGGGATTAAATGAGCCGAAAAATAGTCCGATTTTTTTCATTAAAGGGTTTAGGAGTTAGGGATTAGATTTTTGGATTGATGTGATAAGAGAGTTTAGCATTTAAGCAATTTCTATAAATTTTGTATCAAAATCTTGATATTGTTCTTCGGAAATAAAATTTAAGTTTTTAGAAATTAGAAATTGTGTTTCTAATTCTGCTAAACTTCCTCTTGCAATTTTTAAAAATTGAATATAATCATTAGAACTTCTTCTAGGATGGCCTTCTGAAATATTAGATGGGATAGAAACGGATGCTCTTCTGATTTGGGAAGTTAAGCCGAAGATTTCATGTTTAGGATATTTTTCTGTTAAATGATAAATTTCTGTAACCAAAGAAACAGACTTTTGCCAAACAATCAAACTTTTGAAATCTCCCATAACTAATCCCTAAATCTTAATTCCTAATTCCTAAATTTCACATCACGAATATTCAAATAATAGGTTACATTTCCTTTCCAGTGATTTTCTTCTACGGTAAAAGCAATGTCGAAATTTTTAGTTTTGAAATCATCCATATATTGACCTAATTTAAAGCCAATACATTCTATATTTCTGCCAGAAACCGGTTGATGAATGTAGAATTTTAGGTGATTTCCGTCTTTACCCATTTGTTTTACGTAACCAGAAACTTTTTGGTTTCTCAGTTCTAAAACAGGCTTCATATTGTGTGGACCAAAAGGTGATAATTTTCTGTGAAAATTAAAGAAATCACGGTTTAAATCTTCTATTTCAATAACAGAATCTATCGTAATGGAAGGGAATTTTTGGTGTTCCTGAATTTTTTCGGCCACTACTTTTTCAAATTTTTCTTTGAAAGCTTCAAATTTATCTTTCTCCATCGAAAGTCCAGCCGCAGCTTGATGTCCCCCGAATTTTAGGAAATATTCACTACAAGCTTCTAAGGCTTCGTGCACATCAAAATCTGAAACGCTTCTCGCAGAAGCTACCATTTCGCCATTGTTTCCATCGGTGAAAACCAAAGTCGGTTTGTAGTACACTTCCGTCAGTCTAGAAGCTACAATCCCGATAACGCCTTTGTTCCATTCATTGTGATAAACCACAGTGGTGAAATTATTTTCTTGTTGGGTTTCGATGACTTGGTTAAAGGCAGATTGAGTAGTATTGGCATCTAATTCTCGTCTGGAATCGTTGAGGTTTAAGATGTCGTCTACAATTTGATGAGCGTGTTTTAAATTGTCTGAAATCATCAGTTCTACCGCAGCTTTTCCATGAGAAATTCTTCCTGCAGCATTGATTTTCGGAGCAATTTCGAAAACGATGTTAGAAATATCAAACGTAGCAATTTTTTCTTCAGGAATCAGAAGTCTTATTCCTAATTTTCTGGTTTTTCTTAAGGTTTTTAATCCCAGTTTTGCTAGAACTCTATTTTCGCCAGTCATTGCTACAATATCTGCCGCAATAGAAATAGCGAGTAAATCGGTAAGTTCATAGAGTTCGTTTTCTGGAATTTTATAAATGGTATTAAGACCTTGACATAATTTAAAGCCCACTCCACAACCCGAAAGTTCTTTGTAAGGATATCTGCAATCGGTTCTTTTTGGGTCTAAAACTGCAAAAGCTTTTGGTAATTCTTCGCCTGGTAAATGGTGGTCGCAAATAATAAAATCAATGCCAAGAGAACTGGCATATTCTATTTTATCTAATGCTTTAATTCCACAATCTAATGCTATGATAAGTGAGAATCCGTTTTCTTTAGCGAAATTAATTCCCTCATCAGAAATTCCATACCCTTCAGAATAACGGTCTGGAATATAGAAATCTAAATATTTTTTTTCTACAATTTTAGAAAGATAAAGATACATGAGCGAAACTGCAGTAGTTCCGTCTACATCATAATCGCCGTAAACCAAAATTTTTTCGCCGTTTTCTATTGCAGAGGCAATTCTGTCTACTGCCAATTGCATATCTTTCATCAAAAACGGACTGTGAATATCTTCTAACTTTGGTTTGAAGAATTCTCTGGCTTTTTGGTAATCATCAATGCCTCTTAGAACCAAAATTTTTGATTCTAAAGTCCCGAAACCAATTGAAGAACTGATGCTGTCTACAATTTCTTCATCAGGTGCTGGTTTGTATATCCATTTTTGGCTCATAAATGCAAAGTTAGAAATTTAAATTCATTTAAATTAGAATAGTTATAAATTATGTCTATTGACTATTATATACATGATAATTTCTATTTTTGTTTAAACTAAAAATCATGAAATTTATTTCAGTTGTTCTTCTCGGCTTTTTTACATTTTTTATTTCTTGTAGAGAGCTTTCAGAGCAAATTAATTCACCTTTTCAAGGAAATTGGAGTGGAGATTATCAAGGTGCAGAAAATGGAACACTCACTTTTAAGATTACTTCTGAAGGAAACATTGTAGGCTCCAAAATATCTACTTCTAAAAATTATTCTGAAGAATTTTTAGGCTATATTTTTGCTGATGGAGAATTTTCTTGCAATACCAGAAATGGATTTTTGTTCAAAGGGAAAATTACAGATGTAAATGCTAAAACTTACTCAGGAAATTGGACGCAGAATTTCAATAATACGACTTTTCAAGGAACTTTCACTTTTAAGAAGAATTAAATCAACGTTAAAAAAATAAAAACCGCCCAAAATTTTTGAGCGGTTTATTTTTTACATTAGCCTTTCAGCTTAAGAATACATTTGTTGTTGTAATTCTTTGATTTTTTTGTCTTCTAGATATTCATCGTAAGTCATATCTCTATCGATAACACCTTTTGGCGTAAGTTCTATGATTCTGTTACAAACCGTTTGAAGCATTTCGTGGTCATGAGAAGCTAATAAAATGTTTCCTTTGAAATTAGACAGTGAGTTGTTCAGTGTAGTGATACTTTCTAAGTCTAAGTGGTTGGTTGGTTCGTCTAAAAGTAAAACGTTTGCTTTTTGAAGCATCATTCTAGAGAACATACATCTCATTTTTTCACCTCCAGAAAGTACGGTACAAGATTTCAGTGCTTCGTCTCCCGAGAATAGCATTCTGCCAAGGAAACCACGCATGAATTCTTCGTGTCTTTCTTCATCATTTTTAGTGAATTGTCTTAACCAGTCTACTAAATTTAAGCTCTTATCTTGAAAGAAATCAGTATTGTCAAGAGGCATGTAAGATTGGTTCGTAGTAACTCCCCAATTGTACTCTCCTTTATCTGCAGTTGCATTTCCAGAAATAATTTCGAAAAATTCTGAAATTGCCAAAGAGTTTTTAGAAATGATAGCTACTTTGTCTCCTTTCTTTAACTTAATATCTACGTTAGAGAAAAGCAATTCGCCGTCTTTGGTTTTTTCTAAATCTTTTACTTCAAGAATTTGGTCACCTGCTTCCCTTTCCATTTCGAAAATAATTGCAGGATAACGTCTTGAAGTAGGTTTTATATCATCAATATTCAGTTTTTCAATCATTTTCTTTCTAGCAGTTGCCTGTTTTGCTTTAGCAACGTTAGAACTGAATCGAGCAATGAAATCTTGTAATTCTTTTTTCTTTTCCTCAGCTTTTTTATTCGCTTGTTGACGTTGTCTTGTTGCTAACTGAGAAGCTTGATACCAGAAAGAGTAGTTACCTGTATAAAGGTTTAATTTAGAATAATCTAAGTCACCAATGTGCGTACAAACGGTATCTAAGAAGTGACGGTCGTGAGAAACTACAATTACTGTATTTTCATAATCTGCTAAGAAATCTTCTAACCAAGCGATGGTGTCAATATCTAAGTCATTGGTAGGTTCGTCCAAAATCAAAACATCTGGATTTCCGAAAAGTGCTTGAGCCAAGAGAACTTTTACTTTGTCTTTGTTTTCTAGCTCTCCCATCATTTGCCAGTGCATTTCGTCTTTGATTCCCACGTTAGAAAGCATGGTTTGCGCATCTGATTCTGCGTTCCAGCCTCCCATTTCGTCATAGATTACACCGAGTTCTCCAGCTTTAATTCCGTCTGCATCAGAGAAATCCTCTTTAGCATAAAGCGCATCCATTTCTTCTTTGATTTCGAAGAGTTTTTTATTTCCTCTTAATACAGTTTCTAAAACGGTAAAATTATCGTAAGCAAAGTGATCCTGCTCTAGAACAGACATTCTTTTGCCAGGTTCTAGTGATACATTTCCTGTAGTTGGTTCTTGTTTTCCTGTTAAAATTTTCAGAAAAGTAGATTTTCCTGCGCCATTTGCTCCGATGATTCCGTAGCAATTTCCCTTGGTAAACATGATGTTTACTTCGTCAAATAAAACTCTCTTCCCGAATTGTAGTGATAAATTAGATACTGTTAACATATTGTTTCGTAAATTTGGCGCAAAAGTAAGAAAAGAATTTGGTATTTCGAGGCTAAGTTTCGGATAAAGAATGAATTATTATAAAGGAAAATAGATTTCTAGGGTGAGTAAATTGACCTTTAAAATTATTTGATTCATAAAAAATTAATAAATTTTAATAAATGATTATCAGTAAGTTGGTTATTTAATTAAATTAAAATGAGTGGAAAAACTAAATTTGGCACGTGCTTTGGTGCTTGTTTCAAGGTTTTTCAAGTCATTTGTCATTTTAATGAAGATTTCAGAATTCAATAAAAATGGTAAAATTTTATAAACTTTAATATAAATTATGTAAATTTATATTTTAGCAATAATTAGACATTTGCAGTATACAATGAAGATAGAAAAAACCATAAATATTTTAAATAAACGAGCAAAATTCGAATATGAAATTTTAGAACAGATAGAAGCAGGAATTGTTCTTACGGGAACCGAAATTAAAGCGCTACGTTCTTCTAAAGCATCTATTACAGAGAGTTTTTGTCAATTTATAGAAAATGAGCTATTCGTTGTGAATATGAGTATTGATGAGTATAAATTGGGAACTTTTTATAATCATAAAATCAAAAGAGAGCGTAAACTCTTATTACACAAAAAAGAATTGCAAAAGTTTCAAAGGAAGTTGAAGGATGTAGGGATGACTATAGTGCCATTAAAGCTATACATTAATGACAGAGGAAAGGCAAAAATGCTTATAGCACTAGGAAAAGGGAAGAAACTTTTTGATAAAAGAGAAACAATAAAAAACAGAGAAAATAAAAGAAATTTAGACAGAATATTAAAGAAAACCTAAAAAAACTTTGTTTTTAACGATATTTTGTGTTTATTTTGCATTATCAATTATTTAATCATTTAATTCTATGAAAAATCTAAAATTAGGAATTTCAGCATTGGCACTTACACTTGCCTCTACTGCTTTCGCTCAGACTACTTCTAACCCTTGGGTTATCGGAGTTGGTGCACATGGAGTGAATCATATGGGAGTTGCTAACGGTGGTGTTGGCAAAGTATTTGATAACTTTGATCAAGTTTTCACACTTAACAACTATACTATTACACCTCCTTTGTCAAAATTAACTGTTGCAAGAAACCTTAACAAGTATTTCGTTCTTGATTGGCAAACTTCAGTTGGAAATGTAGACAACAAGAGATTTGCAATGGGTAAAGAATTCTTCTTGCAAACAGGTCTTGGTTTGCAATTTAAATTTGCTAGCCTTTGGAATGAAGAATCATGGTTTGATCCGTATGCAAGAGTTGGAGCCAACTATTTAAGACATGATTATTCAGGTCTTACTTTCCCAAGTTATGATTATGCTAATGATGTATTAAGAGGGACTTATAATAGTGATGATGTAACTGGAAAAGCAAACCATTTTACAGCTGCTGCGGGGTTAGGTGCAAATTTATGGTTGACAAAAAACTTTGGATTTAATTTACAAGGAGATTATGTTTCTACCCCTGGAAATAATTCAAACGTTGCTGATTTTTGGCAAGCTTCTGCTTCATTAATGTTCAGATTCGGTAACACAGATAAAGACAAAGATGGTATTAAAGATAAAGACGATGCTTGTCCAGACGTACCTGGTTTAGCTCAATTCCAAGGTTGTCCTGATACAGACGGTGATGGAGTTGCTGATAAAGATGATAACTGTCCAGAAGTTGCTGGTCCAGTAGAAAATAACGGTTGTCCTTGGCCAGATACAGATGGTGATGGTGTTCTTGACAAAGATGACGCTTGTCCATCAGTAGCAGGTCCTGCTGCAAACAATGGTTGCCCTTGGCCAGATACAGATGGTGACGGTATCCTTGATAAAGATGATGCTTGTCCTACAGTTGCTGGTTTAGCTCAGTATAACGGTTGCCCAAGAACTGATGTTAACGTAGCTGATGATGTAACTAAAGCATTAAACGATATCTTATTTGATTTCAACAAAGCTACAATCAGACCAGAATCTAAAGAAAAATTAGACCAAGCTGCTGCTTACATTAAAGATTTCCCTGCTGGTAAATTCTTAATCGAAGGTAGAACAGATAAAAAAGGTTCTGATGCTTACAATTTAAAACTTTCTAGACAAAGAGCCGCTTCTGTTGTTGCTGCTTTAGAAGCTAGAGGTGTAGCTCCTGAACAACTTAAATCAAGAGGTGTTGGTGAAGCTAAAGCTACTGTAGCTGAAACTGCATCTGACGCTGAAAGATTATCAGACAGAAGAGTAGTTGTAGAAGCTATTTCTGCTGCTGATTGGGATGCTATCCAAAAATCAGATGTTCCAGCTCCAAAAAAATCTAAAAAATAATCAATTATTTTAAGATAAATTTAAACACCCTTATTTTTAAGGGTGTTTTTTTGTGCTAATTTTCTTATTTTTGCAAACGTAAAATATCAAATTATGGGACGCGCATTCGAATATAGAAAGGCTTCAAAAATGGCTCGATGGGATAAAATGGCCAAAACATTTTCTAAAATTGGGAAAGATATTGCTATTGCAGTAAAAGCTGGTGGTCCAGATCCAGATTCTAATCCTGCTCTTAGAAGATGTATTCAAAATGCAAAAGGGGCAAATATGCCTAAAGATAATGTAGAAAGAGCGATTAAGAAAGCTTCTGGAGCAGATGCAGAACATTATGATGAGGTTACTTATGAAGGATATGGACAAGGTGGTGTAGCTTTCTTCGTAGAGTGTACAACGAATAACTCTACCAGAACGGTTGCAAACGTAAGAGCAATTTTCAATAAGTTTGATGGTAATTTAGGTAAGAACGGGGAGTTAGCTTTCATCTTTGATAGAAAAGGAATTTTCACCATAGATAAATCTTTAATCAAAATGGATTGGGATGACTTCGAGATGGAAATGATTGATGGTGGTGCAGAAGATATTGATAGCGACGAAGAAGAAGTGATGATTACCACTGCATTTGAAGATTTTGGTTCTATGTCTCATAAATTAGATGATTTAGGCATAGAAGCTAAAAGTGCGGAACTACAAAGAATTGCAAATAATACCAAAGAAGTAAACGAAGAACAGTTCAAAGCCAATATGAAAATGCTAGAACGTTTCGAAGATGATGATGATGTGCAAAACGTTTACCACAATATGGAAATTACAGACGAATTAATGAATTCTCTATAAAAATAAAAAGCCACAAATTTTGCGGCTTTTTTTATTGAGGAAATACATCTTCTATATCTTTCATTCTTAGCATTACAGAACGAGCATAAGAACAATGCGGAATAATAATCCATTTGTTTTCTCTCGAAAATTCTATGCCTTTTTCTACGAGTTTTTTTCCCATTCCTTGTCCCTCGAATTTAGGAAAAACCATTACATAAGAAATAATCAGTGTGTTTTTCTCTGGCTGAATCGTGTAAGTCAGTCTTCCGATTTCTTCGCTTTCATTTTTAAGAGAAATAAAGCCTCCGTTTCCGTTTTTATGATTTTCAAAAGTTAAATTCATAATCTAAATTTTTATAAAAGTAAGAAATTTTAAAATTCGAACATCATATAATTGCATTTGATTAAATTTCCTTATAATTTAGCATTTCTGTAAATTATGAAAATTTCAAAATCACATCTTTTAGACGGAAAAACTATTTCCATTACAGGTTCGAAAAGCATCTCGAATCGATTGCTTATTTTGGGCAAATTATTTGGAGATTTAAAAATAGAAAACCTTTCAAATAGTCAAGATACTCAACTTTTACAAAAAGCACTCAACGAAGATTCTGAAATAGTAGATATCCATCACGCTGGAACTGCAATGCGTTTTTTGACCTCATTTTATGCCATTCAAGAAGGAAGAAAAACCATTCTTACTGGTTCGGAAAGGATGAAACAGAGACCTATAAAACCTTTGGTTGATGCATTGCGTGAATTAGGTGCAGAAATTAATTATTTAGAAAGCGAAGGTTTTCCGCCTTTAGAAATTCACGGAAAGAAAATTGAAAAGAATTTTGTGAAAATCCCTGCCAATATTTCTTCACAGTTTATTACGTCATTATTATTGATAGGTGCAAGTTTAGAAAACGGTTTAGAAATAGATTTGCAAGGCGAAATTACCTCTCGTTCTTATATTAAAATGACACTTAAAATCTTAAAAGATATCGGAGTTGAAACACATTTTGAAGGAAATACTATAAAAATATTAAGTGCAGCGTCATCTTTATCGAATCAAAAATTAGATAGGCATTATCACTCTTCTAAGATTAAGCATTACATCGTGGAAAGCGATTGGAGTTCTGCTTCTTATTTTTATTCTTTGGTGGCAATTGGTAAGAAAAAAATGCATCTCAAGAGTTTTTATGCTCATTCATTACAAGGAGATTCTGCTTTGAAGGAAATTTATTTGAAATTTTTTGGAGTAAATACCATTTCTGATGCAGGAGAGAATAAAATTACATTACTTCCAGATACTCATTTTCAATATCCAGAAAAATTTGTTTTGGATATGAATGATTGTCCAGATATTGCACAAACGGTTTGTGTAACGTGTGTTGCGCTAAAATTACCTTTTGAAATTTCAGGTTTAGGAACTTTGAAAGTAAAGGAAACCGACAGATTGGTTGCACTCCAAAATGAATTAGAAAAAATAGGTTGTAGAACAGAAATTACCGAAAATTCCATCAAATCTTTAGAATTTTTTGAGTCAAATAGTGAGATTTCTATTGCAACGTACAACGATCACAGAATGGCGATGAGTTTTGCGCCGTTTGCTTTGGTAAAAGAATTAGACATACAAAACGAAGACGTGGTAGAAAAATCTTATCCAGATTTTTGGACGGATTTTTTTGAGATTACGGAGAAATCGTAATGATTTTTTTAATAAAAATAATAGTCGATGACAATAATAATAACTGGAACTTCCACAGGAATTGGCTTTACACTCGCTGAATATTTCGGAGAAAAAGGACATAAAGTTTTTGGTTTAAGTCGAAAAATTGTGGAAAGTCAATATTTTACTACGATTCCAACCGATATTACAGATAACACACAAGTTCAAGCTGCGATTTCAGATATTCTAAAGACCGAAAGTAGAATAGATGTGCTCATCAATAATGCAGGAATGGGAATGGTAGGCGCTGTTGAAGATTCTACCAAAGAAGACATTTTGAAGCTATTCAACCTGAATTTAGTTGGGGCAGTGCAAATGATGAGCGCGGTAATGCCAAAAATGCGGGAACAAAAATTCGGAAAAATCATCAATGTTTCGAGTATAGGTTCAGAAATGGGACTTCCGTTTCGTGGATTTTATTCGGCTTCGAAATCTGCGCTGGATAAAGTGGTAGAAGCAATGCGTTACGAAGTTTATCAATGGAATGTAGAAGTTTGCAGTTTACATTTGGGAGATATTAAAACCAAAATCGCAGAAAATAGAGTGAAAACTCAAGTTTCAGAACCGTATAAAAATGTTTTTGACAAAGTATATTCTTTGATGAATGCTCACGTTGACGAAGGAACAGAACCTTTAGAAGTGGCTTTTTACATCGAAAAACTTTTAGAAAAAAAATCTTGGAAAGCACATTATTATTTCGGGAAGTTCGGGCAAAAAATAGGCGTGCCTCTCAAATGGATTCTTCCGCAGAAAACCTATGAAAATCTGATGAAGAAGTATAATAAAATGGATTAAGGTTGCCACGAATACACGAATAAATTTATAGATTTTTTTCGCTGATTGTGCTGATTTATTAACAGTTTCAATCTGCAAAATTTGTTAAATCAGCCAGAGTTTAATTTTAAAAAGCTGCTAAAGTTTATTTTTATAATGTTTATTTGTGCATTGGTGGCGATTACCAAATACTAATTCAATAAAAATTTGCGTTCTTTGCGTAATCATCTTTGCGACATTGCGTGAAAAAAAATCTATACATATTCCTAATTTTTCTTCCTTTTTTTCTGAAATCCCAACAGAAACAATTCATCTTAGTTGATGTTCAAACCCAAAAAGAATTTGTAAAAAAAGACTCACTTTCTGCGGTGAAATTTCTAGATTCTTTAGTGGAAAACAATTATTATTTGACCAAGATTTTAAATGTTGAAAAAGTAGAGAAAACCACAAAAATCGTTTTTGACAAAGGCAAAAATTTCAATGAAGCCAAAGTGAAATTTTCGTCAGAAACTGCTTTGTTTTTAAAATCAAAACCTGAAATTTTTACCAAAAATTTAGATTCTCTCAAACAAAATATCAACCAAAGATACACCAATGAAGGTTTTGCATTCAACCGAGTGAAAACACAATTTTTAGGCCTTGAAAATGATGTTCCGAAAGTTGAAATCTCCGTTTTCAAAGGAGATAAAAGAGTAATCAATGGTTTTGTTTTGCAAGGATTCACCAAAGTTCCGAAACGTTTTATCAAAAACTTAGAAAAAGAATTTGTAGGAAAAACGTATGATGATGTTAATCTGCTGAAAATCAATTCTCGGTTAGAAAATCATCCGTTTTTGATGTTAGAAAAAACTCCGCAAACTCTTTTCACGAAAGATTCTACGCAAATTTATCTTACTTTTCAGAAGAAAAAAGCCAATAATTTTGATGGAATTATAGGTTTTGGGAATAATGACAAGAAGAAGTTTAGTTTCACAGGAAGCATTAATCTCAATCTGAAGAACGTTTTTAATAGTTTTGAGACTATTTCTTTGTATTGGCAAAGAAACCAACAAAGCGGACAAAACTTCGATTTACTAACCGATATTCCGTATCTTTTTGGTTCTAACATCGGCACGAATCTCAATATGAATATTTACCGTCAAGATTCTACTTTTGCCAATGTGAAATTTCGTCCAGCGTTGTATTTTCATCTTTCGTCCAAACATAAAATTGGAGCGAGAGGAAATTTTGAAATTTCTTCGGTTTTAGATGATACTTATACTTCAGGGCAAGATTTTAGCAAAAAAGGAATTGGAGCTTTTTACGAATTTACAGAAACTTCGGAAGAACCGCTTTTTGTTTACAAAACCAAAATTATTGGCGAGGCAGATTTACTCAGTTCTTTTTATCAAAATTTAGATAAAACTTTTCAACAAACCCGTTATTTTCTCTTTGCAGAGCGTAATTTTCACATCAAAGGAAATCATTATTTCAATGTGAAAGCAGAATCTGCAATGCTGGATTCAGATGGAGAAATTACTACTAATGAACTTTTCAGAATTGGTGGTTATAATTCATTTCGAGGTTTTAATGAACAGTCTCTTTTTACCGATTTTTATGCTTTTGGTGGAGTAGAATATCGTTATTTGGTGAGTAATCAAGCATTTTTTGATGTTTTCGGGCAATTGGCTAATGTGAGAAATTCTTCATTGAAAACTACCTCTAAACTCTATAGTTTCGGACTGGGTTTTAATTTTTTATTACCGATTGGTTTGATGACTTTTCAGATTTCCAACGGACAAGAATTTAATAATCCATTTAAATTCCAAGACACTAAAATTCATTGGGGAATCATCAGTAAGTTTTAAATTTCTCCAAAAAAAATTCTCTAAAGTGCTTTAAAATAAAGCGAAATTCCCAGAATGTTAATTTTTTTTAGAATCCTTGAGTTTCTTCTAACAATTATTAACAGTTGAAAAAAAAGTTTAATAGAAGTTTAACTATAATTTTAGTTATCAACGTTTTATTTAGTCCGAAAAACAAAGTATTTTTGCTCCATATTTATGAAGCGAATTTTATTACTAAGCTGTTTGCTGTTTTTAACTACAATAAGCGCTCAAACTTTTTCTGGAACTCTATTTATGCGAGATAAATCTTCTTTCTATCTCAATCAGATTTATGTTACCAATCTCAATGAACAGAGAACGTATCTTACTTCTTATACTGGAGAATTTAAAATTCCTGCAAAAGTAGGAGATGTAATAAGATTTACCTCAATTGTTTCGGAGCGAAAAGACATCAAAATTACTCCTCAATTGCTTGAAAATCCTCGAAATTTGATAGAACTCGAAGTGGCTTATAGAGAAATTCAAGAAGTGATTTTGAGTAGATTTAAACCTACGGGAAATCTTAGAAAAGATGTTCGCACTTTAGATTCTAAAAAATCTTCTCTAGAAATAGCGAAAATAATAGGTTTACCAGCTCCAAAAGGTGATGGAACTCCACCAATAACTCCTGTTGCAAGCTTAGCGAATGGAGGTTTAAGTATCGGTTTAGAAAGTCTTTATGATGTAATTTCGGGGCAAGCTAAGAAAAAACAAAGGCTTCAAGAATATGAAAGAATGCAAATTGGCATTAAAAATATTAAAGCTTATTTGGGTGATGATTATTTTACCAGATTAAAGGTTCCCGTACATTTAGTTGATAATTTTCTGCAATTTGTATATACTTCTGATAATTTGAAAATTTATTTAGATGTGGCTAATTATGAGGCTGTAAAAGTCTCTATAGAAAAATATTTGCCTATTTATCAAAAAAGATTACGCAACTCTCACCTTCAAGAAGTTTTAAATTAAACAATGATAGGGCAATTCCATCTTCCTAATTTTTATTAAATTTAAAATAATTATATCTTTGCTTTCTTAAAAATTGACTTGTGGGGAAGAATAAAATAACAAGATTTGAAGAAAATAGAAGACTTTCAAATGTAATACAACCAACTAGAGAAGAAGCTTTAGGTAATTTTGAGCTAAAGGGAAAATGGAGAGAAAAGGTTTTTAAAAACGACAATCCTATTGTTCTAGAGCTTGGTTGTGGTAAAGGTGAGTATAGTGTAGGAATGGCAAAAGCTTTTCCTGAGAAAAATTTTATCGGAGTAGATATTAAAGGAGCAAGATTTTGGTTTGGAGCAAAAGAAGCTGTAGAAAAAGGTTTAAATAACGCAGCTTTTTTACGTACCCAAATTGAATTGATAGATTGCTTTTTTGATGAAAATGAAGTTGATGAAATCTGGATTACCTTTCCAGACCCTCAGATTAAATACAGAAGAGGGAAGCATAGACTCACCCATCCAGATTTTTTAAATCGCTACAAAAAAATTCTGAAACCTTCCGCAATTATTCATTTGAAAACAGATTCTGAGTTTCTGCATGGTTATACTTTGGGGATTTTACAAGGATATGGCCACGAAATTCTAACCGCTCACCATGATATATATGGAGCGCCAGAATATGAACCAGATACTCTCTATCTAAGGGAAATAAAAACTTATTATGAGGAATTGTTTTCTGCTAAAGGCAAAACCATTACCTATATTAAATTTAGATTGAATCAAAAATAAAAAAAAACTCTCAAGAAATTCTTGAGAGTTTTTTTGTTGTATGATTTTCGAAAAATTATTCAGCGTCAAAGTCTTTATCTGCATCAGCAGTTACTTTTTCACCTTCTTTAGATTTTTCTTTATCAGCTTTTCTTTGAGATTGACCTTCTTTGATAGATTCTGATACTACAGAAAGAATCATGTCAATAGATTTAGAAGCATCATCGTTTCCTGGAATTACGAAGTCTACTTTTCTAGGATCTGAGTTAGTATCTACGATACCAAATACAGGAATACCTAGTTTTTTAGCTTCAGTTACAGCGATGTGTTCTCTCATAATATCTACTACGAATACAGCAGAAGGAAGTCTAACCATGTCAGCGATAGAACCTAAGTTCTTCTCTAAGTTAGCTCTTTGTCTGTCTACTTGTAATCTTTCTTTTTTAGATAAAGTTTCGAATGTTCCATCTTTCTTCATTTTATCGATAGCGTTCATTTTCTTAACCGCTTTTCTGATTGTAACGAAGTTAGTTAACATTCCACCTGGCCATCTTTCAGTGATGTAAGGCATGTTAAGTTCTGATGCGTGTTTTGCTACTACTTCTTTAGCTTGTTTTTTAGTAGCCACGAAAAGAACTTTTTTTCCTGCAGAAGTAATTTTTTCTAAAGCGTTGCAAGCTTCATCTAATTTCACTGCAGTTTTATGCAAATCGATAATGTGAATACCGTTTTTCTCCATGAAAATGTATGGAGCCATATTAGGATTCCACTTTCTAGTCATGTGACCAAAGTGTACGCCTGCTTCTAATAAGTCTTTAACTTGTGCTTTTGCCATTTTTTTAATTTTTGTTAGTTTACGTTCCGCTTTTAAGCAATCAACTTTACGTTGGATGGGAGTAAAGTTTGGGTGCTAAACATAACGGGCAATTTTTGTAATAATTTGTAAATAAACCGAGAAAAAAGATTAACGTTTTGAGAATTGGAATCTCTTTCTTGCTTTTTTCTGACCTGGTTTTTTTCTTTCTACCATTCTAGCGTCTCTAGTAAGAAGACCAGCTGGCTTAAGCGCTAATCTGTTTTCTTCATTAATTGCACATAGTGCTCTAGAAATCCCTAGTCTAATTGCTTCAGCTTGACCTGTAATTCCACCACCGAAAACGTTTACAGTAACATCGTACTGACCTACAGTTTCAGTTAATAAGAACGGTTGGTTTACTTTATATACTAACATGTCAGTACAGAAGTAAGTTTTTGCATCTTTACCATTTACAGTGATGTTACCAGTACCTGGTTTCACGTAAACTCTAGCTACAGAAGTTTTTCTTCTTCCAATCTTGTGAACTATAGACATAATTATTTAATTTCGTTAAGGTTAATAACTTTTGGTTGCTGTGCTTCGTGCTTATGCTCAGACCCAGCGTATACATACAAATTCTTGTAGATAACACTTCCTAATTTGTTTTTTGGTAACATTCCTTTTACAGATTTTTCTACCAATTTACAATTGTCTTTTTTGTGCACTTCTTCAGCAGTTAACGATTTTTGACCACCTGGATATCCAGTATGCCAAATGTATTCTTTGTCTGCCCACTTGTTGCCAGATAAAGCAACTTGTTCTGCATTCAAAACGATTACGTTATCACCACAGTCTACGTGTGGAGTGTAATTCGTTTTGTGCTTACCTCTCAAAATCTTTGCAACTTTAGAAGCTAATCTTCCTAACGGTTGCCCAGCTGCATCTACCACAACCCATTCTTTCTTAGCGGTAGCTTTGTTAGCTGATACGGTTTTGTAACTTAATGTATTCACTTATTATCGTTTACGATTAAACATAATTTTCCCCTAAAAAGGTGTGCAAAGGTATTAATTTTTTTTGGAATTGAAAAACTTTATCAAGATTTAAACGTAAATTTAACCTTAAAAAATTAATTTTCAATCTCTTAAGGACTTGTTGTTTCTGAAACTTGCCAGTAAATAATACCCCACAAATACTATAGAAAACTTAAAAACAGAAGGTAAAGCCTTTTCTAAATCAAAAATGAAAGCGCCAATCAGTACTAAAAAAATCATCGCGCCAAAAGAAATTCCTAGTTTTTTCGGCAAAGAAATAACAGGATTGTCTAAATAAAAAGCCATTCCCCAAGCTAATCCGAAAGCAAAACTGTAAAAAAGTTCTAGCCATAATCCACCACTTTCTAGTAAAAAATGATTGATTAAAAAACTGATTAAGGTTCCTGCTATTGTATACAATAAAGCTCTCTTCATGTTTTAAAATTTTTACAAAAATACTTAATTTTTCAATTCTCGGGATTTTTCTATCTTTGAGACCTATCGAAAAGTTATTTATGGAAACCCAAAAATATCAACCTAACAACAAGGTAAGAGTAGTTACAGCAGCCTCACTTTTTGACGGACATGACGCTGCCATTAACATAATGCGAAGAGTGATTCAAGGAACAGGATGCGAAGTTATTCACCTTGGTCATGATAAATCTGCAGAAGAAGTAGTAAACTGTGCTATTCAAGAAGATGCAAACGCTATTGCACTTACGTCTTATCAAGGCGGTCACAATGAATATTTTAAATACATCTATGATTTACTTCGTGAGAAGAACTCTCCTCAAATCAAAACTTTTGGTGGAGGTGGTGGAGTAATTCTTCCCGAAGAAATTAAAGATTTGATGGAGTACGGAATCGACAGAATTTATTCTCCAGATGATGGTAGAGAAATGGGATTGCAAGGAATGATTGATGATTTGGTTCAAAAATCTGATTTTGCTACAGGCGAAAATATCACCGTTTCTGACATTGAAAATATCAAATTTGAAGATGCTAAATCTATCGCTCAAGTGATTTCTGCAGTAGAAAACTTCTCAGATGAGAAACCAGAATTGGTTGAAGCATTAAAAGAAAAAGCAAAACATTTCAATATTCCCATCATCGGGATTACAGGAACTGGAGGCGCTGGTAAATCTTCGTTAACAGATGAATTGGTGCGTAGATTTTTAAGAGCAAATGCAGATAAAAAAATAGCGATTATTTCTGTAGATCCTTCTAAAAAGAAAACAGGAGGTGCGCTTCTTGGTGATAGAATCCGTATGAATTCCATCAATGATTCTAGAGTTTACATGCGTTCTATGGCAACGCGTGAAAACAATGTTTCGGTTTCGCCTTACATTCATTCTGCATTAGATGTTTTGAAGATTTCAAATCCAGATATTATTATTTTGGAAACTTCGGGAATTGGTCAATCTGGTTCAGAAATTACTGAAATTGCAGATGTTTCTATGTATGTAATGACACCAGAATACGGTGCTTCTACGCAGTTAGAAAAAATTGATATGCTAGATTATGCAGATTTAATTGCATTGAATAAATCTGACAAAAGAGGAGCTTTAGATGCCATTCAAGCGGTGAGAAAACAGTTTCAGCGTAACCACCAATTGTGGGAAAAACCATTGGAGGAAATGCCAGTTTTTTCTACGAAGGCAAGTCAGTTTAACGATTGGGGAACTACCGCTTTGTACAATGCATTGATTGAAAAAGTAAATGCTAAATTCACTTCATTAGATTTAAAATCATACGAAGAGCAAAACGTTTCGGAAGAATCTACCATTATTCCACCGAAAAGAGTTCGTTATCTTTCTGAAATCGTAGATAATAATAAAAATTACGACAAACAAGTTGAAGAGCAAGCGCTAATTGCTAAGAAAATGTACCTTATTGAAGGTGCTAAAGCACTGATTACAGATGATGAACATACTACTGATAAACTTGAAAAAGTTTTCCTAAAAACCAAAAAAGAACTTTCGGAAGAAAACAGATTGTTCCTTCAGGGTTGGCATCATTTCAAAGAAGAAATGCAACAAGACAGTTTCTCTTATTTGGTTCGAGGAAAAGAAATTAAGGTAGAAACCAAATACGAATCACTTTCGCATCTTAAAATTCCAAAAATTGCTTTGCCAAAATTCCAAGATTGGGGCGATTTAATTCGTTGGAAAGGTCAAGAAAACGTTCCAGGTGCGTTTCCTTACACTTCGGGAATTTATCCTTTCAAAAGAACAGGTGAAGATCCTACCAGAATGTTTGCAGGTGAAGGCGGTCCAGAACGTACCAACAGAAGATTCCACTATGTTTCGGCGGAAATGCCTGCGAAAAGACTTTCTACAGCGTTTGATTCTGTGACTTTATATGGTCAAGATCCTGCTTTTCCACCAGATATTTACGGGAAAATTGGGAATGCAGGTGTTTCTATCGCGACTTTAGATGACGCTAAAAAATTATATTCAGGTTTTGATTTAATCAATGCATTGACTTCAGTCTCGATGACGATTAATGGGCCAGCTCCAATGATTTTGGCATTTTTCATGAATGCAGCCATCGACCAAAACGTAGAAAAATACATTGAAGAAAACAATCTTTGGTCTAAAGTTGATGAAAAACTCAAAGCAAAATTTGATGATAAAGGCTTAAAAAGACCAGTTTATAATGGTAATTTGCCAGAATCTAATAACGGATTGGGTTTAAAACTTCTAGGTTTAACTGGTGATGAAATTGTAGATGCTGAAACGTATCAAAAAATAAAAGCACAAACTATTGCTACAGTTCGTGGAACAGTTCAAGCCGATATTTTGAAGGAAGACCAAGCACAGAATACGTGTATTTTTTCTACGGAATTTGCTTTGAGATTGATGGGCGATGTTCAGGAATATTTCATTCAAAATAAAGTGAGAAATTTCTACTCGGTTTCTATTTCTGGTTATCACATTGCTGAAGCTGGCGCGAATCCTATTTCTCAGTTGGCATTTACTTTGGCAAATGGTTTCACGTATGTGGAATATTATTTGAGCCGAGGAATGAATATCAATGATTTTGCTCCGAATTTATCGTTCTTTTTCTCTAACGGAATTGATCCAGAATATGCGGTAATCGGTAGAGTAGCGAGAAGAATTTGGGCAAAAGCAATGAAACTTAAATATGGAGCTGATGAAAGAAGTCAAATGTTGAAGTACCACATTCAAACTTCTGGTCGTTCACTTCACGCACAAGAAATTGATTTTAACGATATCAGAACTACGCTTCAAGCGTTGTACGCAATTTATGACAACTGTAACTCGTTGCATACCAATGCTTATGATGAAGCGATTACCACGCCAACTGAAGAATCTGTACGTAGAGCAATGGCGATTCAGTTGATTATCAACAAAGAATTAGGTTTAGCGAAAAATGAAAATCCGCTTCAAGGTTCTTTCATTATTGAAGAATTGACGGATTTGGTAGAAGAAGCAGTTTATGCAGAATTTGACAGAATTACAGAACGAGGCGGAGTTCTAGGAGCAATGGAAACCATGTATCAGCGTTCTAAAATTCAGGAGGAATCCATGCATTACGAATGGTTAAAACATACAGGAGAATATCCAATTATCGGCGTGAATACTTTCCTCGGAAAAGATGGTTCGCCAACGGTTTTACCAGGAGAAGTAATTCGTTCTACTGAAGAAGAAAAGCAATTGCAGATTCAGAATTTAGAGAATTTCCAGAAATCCAACGAAGATAAAACTCATGAATGGTTGCAGAAACTTCAAATGGCTGCGATCAATCAGAAAAACTTATTCGAAGTGATGATGGAAGCGGTGAAATATTGCTCTCTCGGACAAATAACCAACGCACTTTTCGAAGTGGGTGGAAAATACAGAAGAAACATGTAGCCGAAGTTCGGCTTCCAAAAATTTAAAAACTCCAGAGAATTCTCTGGAGTTTTTTTGTTACAACTGACTAGCAATTCCTTCTACAAAGGTTTTGGTGAAATCTTTGTTCATGGCTTTTCGGTTTTCAAATTTTGGAATTACTAGATTTTCAGTAAGTTGTTCTGTGGTTTTTCCTTCGGCGAGAGATTTTTTAATAAAATCTGCGCTTGCTTCTAAGAAATTTCTCATTTCGGTAAGATTTTCTAGATTTCCTTTTGTGAGATTTTTATCGGGAGCGTGCCCGAAAATAAATAAAGTGTCTTTATCAAAAGTAGAAATAGCTTTTTCTAAAACAGAAATCCAACTTCTAAAATTAGAACCATCTTTTACTCGATAAACAGGAATCATGTTGATGAACATTAAATCTCCCATGTGAACCACATTGTCTTTTTCGAAATGATACATTGCGTCTCCAAACGTATGTCCAGCTCCGAAATGATAAGCGGTTATTCTTTCTCCACCAGATTTGATGAGATATTGGTCGTCAAATAAAATATTAGCATATACCTGCTTATCTAAATTTTTAGCAAGTTCTGCTGCATTTTTCTGTAATTCTGGAACATTTTTTTGTGCCACAATTTTTTGAGTCAAATTTTTAAAAGCGAAATTTCCTGCAGTGTGATCTCCGTGATGATGCGTGTTGCAAAGAAACTCAATCGGTTTTCCTTTGACTTGAGAAATAGAGTCAATTAAAGGTTGGATAAAATCTGGAAATTGAGAATCAATAACTACAAATGAATCTTTGGTTTCTAACAAACCTACGGTTCCGCCACGATTGGTGAAACTGCTTACATTTCCTCTTATTTTAGAAATGTCCCCTTTTGAAGATTTTAAAACTTCAAAAACAGTTCTCTGAGAAGTACAAGACCATAATTGAGGCAAAATAGCAACGCCTAAAGTTGCGCCAAGAGAAGTGGTAAGAAATTCTTTGCGATTCATGATTTTATTTTTCACGAATTTAATTATTTATACGTTAAATAGTCTTAAAATTTATAAATTTTATTCATAGAATAATATCTTTGTCTTTTTAACAAATAATTAAATGAGAGGAGAACAAAACATTATTAACGACTTAAAAAACTGGAAGGAACTCATCAAACCTTATGCTACACCAGAAGTAAAATTAGCAAGAAAAGAGGTTTGGAAAACGGTTTTACCTTTCGGTTTGCTTTTTATAGCGGCAGCCATAGTTTATGAATTTCAATTTTGGGGCGCTTTAGGAATTTGCTTTTTGGCAGGATTATTTTTAACCAGAATTTTTATTATTCAGCATGATTGTGGGCATCAATCTTTTTTTCCAGACAGAACTAAAAATGATAGAACAGGATTTCTAATGAGTTTGATGACGTGTATTCCATACAAATATTGGGCACGATCTCATAATCATCATCATGCACACCAAGGACAATTAGATACCAGAACCATCGGAGATGTTACATTGTTGACGGTGAGAGAATACAACGAACTTTCTAATTGGGGAAAGATTAAATACAGAATTTATCGTTCCGTTCCTGTAATGTTTGTTTTGGGACCGATTTACTACATTTTTATTCACAACAGAATTCCTTTTATCAAATTCAAAGGTTGGGAAAAAGAACGTTTAACACTATTGAGAACTAATTTATACTTATTAGGATTTTTTGCCATTTTAGGAGTGATTTTAAGTTTGCCAAGTTTTGACCTTATCGAAGGTTTTAAAAAATTAGCACTTTTATACATTCCTATTCTTATCACGTTTGCGTTTACAGCGATTTGGTTTTTTTACATGCAACATCAGCACGACCCAAATTACAAAGCATGGAAAGAAGATTGGCAATATCTTTTAGCAGCAATTAAAGGAAGTTCTTATTATAAATTGCCAAAAATTTTCAACTTTTTTACAGGAAATATTGGGTATCATCACATTCACCATTTGGCTCCGAAAGTTCCTTTCTATAAATTAGAAAAATGCAGCAAGGAGAATCCTATTTTCCAAAAATATGTGACCACTATTACGTTATTAAGCAGTATTAAATATGCTTTTTATACACTTTGGGACGAAGAAAATTACAGAATGATTACCTTCAGACAACTGAAAACCATTCCTGTAAAAGCATAAAATTATTTCACATGATATTTCAAACCTTCAAGATTTTCTTGGAGGTTTTTTGTAGAGGTTAAAGAAAAGCCCTACAAAAGATTTTGTATCTTTGAAAAGACAAATTCAGGAGGATGAAAGACGTAAAAATAGAATTCAGAAAACCAATGTATCCCGTAAATCCAGAATTGATGGATTATTTGGAAAAAAATCATCGACTTACCAATATCAGATTTTATTATGATGATTTATTGCGTTTTTCAGATTATATGCCTGTTAATGATAAAGAAGGCAAGGACACACTTTGGCTCAATGTGTATTACCCAGAATTTGAACACGCCGAAATCGAAGCCAATCTCAATAAAATTTATACGCTTTTACATTCTGATGGAGATGTAGATGTACTTCCTTTTTTGAAGGTAGATTCTATTCATTTTTGTACGTTTGGGAACTCTAAACCATTTAGAATTAGAGTAAGAAATATTCTGAATGATAATTATACCAATTTTTACATTAAAAAAGCAGATGCTTCTAGAATTTATGGACTGGAATTAGAAGAAATTCTTTCTCCTAATCGTATTAATTTCCTTTTGTACAAAGACACTTTAATTGAGGAACATATTTTAGGAATTCCTGGAGATGTCTTTATAGAAAAGCATTTAGACCATTGTTCACCTCAGGAAAAAGCTCAAATTGCCAAAGAATTTGTGAAATTTAACGAAAGATGTCTCATCGGTTTACTCGGAGATATGCGTTCTTACAATTACGTGGTGATTCCTGCACATGATTTTGACCAAGTGGTGTATAGAATTCGTCCAATTGATTTTGACCAACAATGCTACGAAGGAAATCTCAAAATTTATCTGCCTCAATATTTCAAAGAAAACAAGAAAATGGTAGAAATGGTTTATGATAGACTTAAACCCAATTCCATCGAACAATACCGAAAAGAAGTTCGTTCTGCCATTGCAAAACGCGCCAGTACAGACGGAAGGTTGCCTCATTTGTTAGAAATTATGAAAAGAGATGAGATTTCTAAACCAGAACATGTAGAAGAATTGAAAGCAGGATTGCACAAACTTACTTATAGCATTCAGTTCAAAAAATGTGAATCTATGGGAGAAATTCTAGAAACTGGACTCAATTTTGTGATTAGAAATTATAAAAATTCTAACGTGAGATAGCTTTATTTCTAAAGAAAAAAAACTCTACATTTGCCTTATGCAAGCCGAAAAAATCATTTTGGGAATTGACCCGGGAACTTCTGTAATGGGTTTCGGGATTATTTCTGTTCATAAAGGAAAAATGAAACTCATTGCCATCGAAGAATTGGTAATGAAAAAAGAACCCAATCACGAAACGAAACTCAAGAGGATTTTTGACAAAACTTTAGCTTTAATAGACGAATTTCATCCAGATGAAGTTGCTCTAGAAGCTCCATTTTTCGGGAAAAACGTACAATCTATGCTCAAACTAGGAAGAGCTCAAGGAGTAGCAATGGCTGCAAGTCTTCATCGTGAAATTCCCATCACCGAATATTCTCCTAAAAAAGTAAAAATGGCGATTACTGGAAACGGAAACGCCAGCAAAGAACAAGTTGCAGGAATGCTACAAAATCTTCTTGCGATGAAAGAATTTCCTACCAAATATCTAGATGCTTCTGATGGTTTAGCAGTGGCGGTTTGTCACAGTTTCAATCTGGGAAAACCTGAAAATGATAAAAATTACACTGGTTGGGCAAGTTTTTTGAAACAAAATCCTGATCGATTGAAGTAAATTTAAGATTTCTAAATTTTGTAAAATTAAATTTTAGTTTGCTGTAATTCAATAATTTAAAATTGTAAATTGATTTTACAAGTATTTTACTGTGTAAAACCTAATACTATTCGTAACATTGTTGCGTTATTATTCGACCAATCAAAAAATATTCCTATGGAAAATAAAACGCAAACTCCCGATAAAAATATTCCTACCAAAAGTGGAATATATCACCAAATGAACGGATTTCAGAAATTTCTGATGATGTGTTCTGGTTCTAATCTACATATTTTACAAAAATCTCCAAGTGAATGGAATAAATATGCAGGAATTGGCGGAATTGTACTTTTTACTGCTGTTTTTGCCACACTTTCTGCAAGTTATGCCATGTTTACGGTTTTCGAAGATGTTTGGATTTCGACTGGATTTGGGATTTTATGGGGATTAATGATTTTTAATCTCGACAGATATATTGTCTCTTCCATCAATAAAACAGGAAGTTTTTGGAATCAATTTTTCATGGCAGTTCCGCGTTTGATTTTGGCAACTTTTCTTGGAATTGTGATTTCAAAACCTTTGGAATTGAAAATTTTTGAAAAAGAAGTCAATAAGCAGTTGAACACTATCATCCAAAGAAATAAAACCGAATTGCAGAAAACCATGAATGGTAGAATTTTGCAGCAATCTGGTCCTTTTGCAGAAGAAAAACAAAAAATTCAGAAACAAATTGCCACATATCAAGCTTCTTATGATTCTGCTGCGGTGGAATTAGAAAAAGAAATTCTAGGAACAAAAACGGGTTTAACTTCAGGAAAAGTAGGCTTCGGAACAAATGCTAAAAGAAAATCTGAACTGAAAGAACAACGCAGAAAAGATTTAGAAAATTACCAAAAACAAATGGAGCCGAGATTGAAATATTTGGATTCTCAAATTTCTGGTGTGTATCAAAATCTACAAACCGAACAGAAAAATTCTGAACAAGCCGAAAATAAATTTGATGGTTTTGCTGCGAGATTACAAGCACTTTCAGAATTGGGAGATACTAATTCTATCATGGCTCTTGCGTCATTTTTCATTATGATGATGTTTATTACGCTAGAAATTTCTCCTGTTTTGGTGAAGCTAATTTCCTCAGTTGGACCTTATGATTATCTTCTCGATAAAACCGAAAACGATTATCGACTGTATTCTAAAGAAAAAATAGAAAAAGGAAACGCCGCTACAGATTTTAGAATAGAGAATTTCAAAAATAATCTGGGAAAATAAAATTTCGAAAACCTGCGATAATTCAGCCGTATAAAATTTCTGGAAGTTTTTTCAAGTGATAATTTTGCATCGTCAAATTATATATGAAAAGTGCTATGCAGAATTCGGGAAAAAGATGGTTTATTGCCGTGATGGCGACCTTAGTACATCTGTGTTTAGGAACAGTTTATGCGTGGAGTTTTTTCCAGAAAACCGTCTCCGAAACTTTTGGTTGGAGCAATTCAGAAACAGCTTGGGCATTTAGTTTAGCCATTTTTATGTTGGGTGTAACTGCAAGTTGGGGCGGACAAAATTTACAGAAATTTGGGCCGAGAAAATTAGCGTTAATAGGAGCATTTCTTTACGCCTTTGGTTATATTATTTCCTATTTCGCTTTACAAAACGAAAGTTTGTGGCTGCTGTATTTCGGTTACGGAATTGTGGGCGGAATTGGTTTAGGTTTGGCTTATGTAACGCCAGTTGCTACAGTTTCTAAATGGTTTCCAGACAAACAAGGTTTGGTTACTGGAATGGTGGTAATGGGATTTGGATTGGGTGCTTTACTCATGTCAAAGCTTCTCGCTCCGATTTTTTTAGAATATTTTGAAAAAGATTTAGCCAAAACTTTCCTTGCAATTGGGATTACTCTTTTGGTTCTTCTTCCGTTTTTTGCCAATTTTTTGAACTTGCCAACAGAAGAAAAATCGACAGAAATTTCAGCCGAAAAATTAAGTGCTACCAAAGAAATTCTCTCTCCCAATTTTATTTTCATTTGGTTGATTTTCATGTTTAATGTAGTTGCAGGAATGATTTTTATATCGTTTCAATCACCTTTATTACAAGACTTATTGAAAGCCGAAAACGTAAATATAGACACCGCAACGCTAGAAAAAAGTGGAGCTACTTTAATTGCAATTAGTGCATTATTCAATGGGTTAGGAAGATTTTTCTGGGGAAGTATTTCAGATAAATTAGGAAGAGTAACCACTTTCAGATTATTACTTTTAATAGAAATGGGTGTTTTTGCTTCCTTGATTTTTATTAAATCACCCATTTTATTTTCTGTAGGTGTTTGTTTGATTTTACTGAATTATGGAGGAGGTTTCGGCGTTTTACCGTCTTTAATTAAAGATTTTTTTGGAACAAAACTGATGCCGATAGTTTACGGAGCAGCACTTACAGCTTGGGGAGTTGGTGGAATTTTAGGTCCACAAATCACCGCTTACATGAAAGATCATTTCGCCGAAAACGCAGGATTATATGCCTATAAAGTAGCTTTGGTTTTAATAGCTTTGGGAATTGGGTTATCGTTTTTTGTGAAAAATAAAAAAGCTCAATAAAAATTGAGCTTTAGAATATCAGTTCATCAGTTGACTGTATTTTTTTCTATTTTCCCACAAAATCCAAAGTAAAATTACCGCGAAAACCAATCCTGGAACAATTCCGGAAGGATCATGGTGAAAATGATGCGCTAAAATCCCAATAATAATTGGTAACATAACTAATGCACCAACTGCTCTTGTTTTTGGAAGTAATACTAAAAGTCCTCCTACAATTTCTGTAATCGCAATGAGAGGCATTAACCAACCAATTTTGCCAAAAGCATTGAACATTTCTAGTTGTTCTGGAGTTAGTTTTGGCGTTGGCATAAAGTTGAAAAATTTATTTGCCCCGAAAATAATCATTCCCACTCCGAAGAGAATGCATAAAATGTTGTAAACTGTTTTCATATAATTTAATTTGATGTGAAGTAAAGATATAAAAAAATCTCTCAAAATTTTTGAGAGATTTCTATTTTAAAGTTTCTAGGAATTATAGTGAATAATTCGGAGCTTCTTGCGTAATAATTACATCGTGAGGATGAGATTCTTTTAATCCAGAACCTGTAATCATCACCATTTTTCCGTCTTTTTGTAAAGTTTCTATATCTTTTGTTCCGCAATAACCCATTCCAGCTCTAATTCCACCAGTCAATTGGAAGATTACGTCTTCTAATTTTCCTTTGTATGGAACTCTTCCTTCAATTCCTTCTGGAACAAATTTTTTGGCTTCACTTTGGAAATATCTTTCTTTTCCACCACGTTTCATAGCAGAAAGACTTCCCATTCCTTGATAAGATTTGAATTTTCTACCTTGGAAAATAATTTCTTCACCTGGTGCTTCTTCCGTTCCTGCTAAAAGTGAACCTAGCATTACTGCACCAGCTCCAGAAGCGATAGCTTTTACAATATCACCAGAAAGTTTAATTCCACCATCTGCAATTACGGCTACATTATATTCTTTAGCTTTTTCGTAAACGTTATAAATCGCCGAAAGTTGAGGAACACCAACTCCCGCTACAACTCTGGTAGTACAGATAGAACCAGGACCAACTCCTACTTTTAATACGTTAGCTCCAGCTTTGATTAAAGCTTCAGCTGCATCTGCAGTAACAATGTTTCCGCCTACAATATCTAAATCTGGAAAAGCATTTCTAATTTCTGTAATTTTATCGAGAACACCTTTAGAATGACCATGAGCTGAATCTACTGCGATAATATCTACACCAGCTTCTACTAATGCAGCAACTCTAGTCATTGTGTCATCTCCTACACCAACTCCAGCTCCTACGATTAATCTTCCGTTTTGGTCTTTATTGGCTTGAGGATATTCTAATTGATTGTCGATATCTTTTATGGTAATTAATCCTACCAAATGATTTTCTGAATCTACAATCGGAAGTTTTTCTATTCTGTTTTTAAGCAAAATTTCTTTGGCTTGCTCTAAGTTGGTAGATTTATCAGAAGTGATAAGATTTTCTTTGGTCATCAATTCTTCTACTTTTGCAGAAAGATTTTCTTGATATTTTACATCACGATTGGTGATGATTCCAATTAATTTATTTTCTGTATCTACTACTGGAAGTCCAGAGATTTTATATTTCGCCATAAGTTCCTTAGCTTCAGCCAAAGTATGATCTTTAGAAAGCGTAACAGGATCAGCAATCATTCCGTTTTCTGAACGTTTTACACGGTTTACTTGTGCCGCTTGTTCTGGAATAGGCATGTTTTTATGAATAAAACCTAAACCTCCAACTCTGGCAATAGCTATGGCCAAATCTGCTTCTGTAACGGTGTCCATCGCTGCGGAAACGATAGGAACATTAAGCGTGATTTTGTCTGAAATTCTAGATTTAAGAGAAACTTGGTTGGGTAAAACTTCTGAGTAAGAAGGGATAAGAAGCACATCATCAAAGGTGATGGCGGTTTCTACGATTTTGTTGTGAATAGACATCTTTACTTTCTTTGCAAAATTAAACGTTTTTTTTTAATCATGAAAATTAAATTTTCTTAATAAAAAAGCTTCCTAAATTTTAGGAAGCTTTGTATTGTATTAATTTCGGTTTTTTACAATAATCCAGTTTTTATAAGTAATCTTAGTGTTGGTATCAGGTTCTGTCCATTCTAAAACATACCAATATGTTCCCGTGATGATACTTCTTCCGTTTTCTGTTCCATTCCAAATGTAATTGGATTGTTTTTCGCTGGAATACACTTTTTTCCCAAATCTATCAAAAATAGAAATTTTCACGTCTTTTTTCACCCTTAAATCTGAGTAATCTAGAACGTCATTTATTCCATCACCATTTGGAGTAATGGCATTAATAATATTAATAATGGCGAATTCATATTCAACAGGTGTACAAACATATGCATCTCTTATGTATACTTTTTGTACTCCATATCTCAGATTGTAAAACACATTAGAATTCTGCCAATTGATTTGGTCTAGAGAATATTCATAAGGTGAAGTTCCACCCGAAACATTTACGGTAATGCTGTTTCCTTGTTCTATCACGCTGTCAATTACAGGGTCTACTGCTTCTGAAATCGTAAAATATTGTTTGTAAACACATCCGTTTTCTGCTTTCAGTTCTACAAAATGGGTTCCCGCACCATAAGTAGCATTGTGGAGTGTTTCTCCTTCGGTTCCATTGCTCCATTTGTAATAGGTAAAATCAGTACCAGCGTCTACAACAGTAGTTGTATTCTTACAAATTGTTTTATTTTGAAGAGTAGTTGAAGCTTTTGGAGTTTTAATATTTACCGTAATTTTCGCCCAATTCGGACAAGAATTTGCTTTTTCGAATCTTAAAAAATAAGTTCCTGTTGAAGTAATATTTTGTATACTCGAAATAGGATTGGCATTATTTTTCGCATCATTTTCAGAGTTGAAATAAGTGATGGAAACGCTATTGTCCGTGGTAAAGAAAGACTCAAATGTTTTAAGATTCACAGATTTTACGGCGTCTAAATCATCATCACACACCTCTTGAGAAAGAGTAGAAGTCAATAAAGTTACTCTATTTCCAAATTTAAACTCTAAAGGATAAATTAGAGCAGGACAATAATCAGATTCTACTCTTACAAAAATAGTGGTGTCTGTAGAAAATGACCAAGAATTGTTTAAAACATTTGCGTTTCCAGCATTTGCATCGGTAATATTTGCGTAATATTTAACTCGATAGATTCCTGGATTGAGAAGAATTGCAGCAGTAACATTGTTGAGATTTACTTCGATGGTTCCATCTAAATTTTGGTCACAAACTGTAGTATTGAATTTGGAAATATCTATAATGGCTTTTGGGGATTCTACTACGCTTATTTTTTGTGTATAAGTACAATTGTTTTCAGAAGTCAAAATAACATAATAATCACCTTTTCCCACATTTTTAATTTGGTGAGAGGTTTCACCATTACTCCATAAGTATGCGGAGAATTCTAGTCCAGCATCAAGATTTGTGGTTTCTCCTTCACAAACGGTAATGACTGGAGGTAAATTTGATTTTTTAGGCTGTCCAAACTTAAATGTAAGAACAGCAATGTTATCACAAATTCCAGATTTTTTGATTCTTACATAGAAAGTAGTAGTTGCGGTTAAATTCTGTGAAGGAGCAATAGGGTTTTGTTCTAAATCTGCATCATTTTTGGTGAGATAAAATTGGCGTGAGTAACCAGTTTCTGAGGTAAGTTGAGGCAAATAAGTGTCTAAATTTACGGCTTCTGTATTGTTAAAATCTCCATCACAAATTTGAGAAGTAGCGTCTGTAACCGAAAGTTTGTTTCCAATTTTAAAATCCAAAAAGCCAGTTGCATTGGTACAGCCATTTCTAGAAGCTACTAAAATGTAAATTCGGGTTGGTGTAGTATAAGTCCAATTTTTTGGTAACGCAGGGAAATTAAATCCAGGGTTGTCAAAATAATAAATGTCAAAATCTGCTGAATTATTGACAATGGTTTTAGAAATTTCATCGAAATCAGGTTCGTAAAGTCCGTCAAAATCAGTATCGCATAAAGTTGAATCAAATTTTAGCGTATCAATATTGGGAATAGGATAAAAATTCAAATTTATTTCTGCCATTTCTGTACAGCCATAGCTGTTTGTCACTTTTGCATAAATGGTTTTTGGGATAGAGTTATAGCTGGTGAAATTGGCAATAGGATTAGAGAACGTTTTCGTTGCGGCATCATAATTTTCAAAATATTCTACCTTGGTAATGTTGGTGTCATTAGAAACTTTGGCTTGTGTAAGGTCAAAATCCCCTGTTTTATCAGGTTTAATACAAGCAAGCGCTTCACCAGTGATGGTTTTTAATCTATTGACAATAATATTTACTGTTACAAATTCTGTATCTGGATAATTAGGTTCTGTGCCAGAAAAAGAATAGGTAAAAGTATCTGAAATTACAGTAGTATCCGTTAAAGTATAAGTTATTTCGCCTGTAGTAGCATCTATAGAAGCAGTTCCATAAGATGGAGCTTTTGTGATTTTTATAGAACGAATATCTATAGTTTGGGTAGATGTAGAAAATTTAGGAGTGATTTTATAGGTAGGAGTACAGTCACTTACTTCTATCGCTAATGTTGTTTTAAAAGGACATCTTTGAAATTTAAAAATAGGAGAGTCTAGGCTGCCACAACTACTTTTGGAAATTTTCACATAGTAATCTCCACTTTCTGTGGGAGTGATGATGTAGGTGTTTGCTCCAGATCCTGTATAAGGATTTCCATTGTAATACCATTGATAACCATCATAAGTATTATCTACTTCTAGTGTTACATTTCCTTTTTCGCAATCACCTCCTTTGGATATAATAGGTACAGAATTAAAACCTGCAAAATAGCCGCCATAACCTACAGCTCCGTTTCCTGAAGCAATCCCTGCTGTAACGGCTTTGTTAGATTTTATAGAAATATTAGCAGAGACGTTGGGAACAACATAAGTTTCCCAAGCAGAGTTTCCACTTAACGCAAATGGTCCATAACTAGAGCTAATAGGAACTCCGTTGATAGAAACTGTTGCGCCTTTTTCTGTAATGATATTAAGTTTGGTATTTTTATATTTTGCAAAAGAATTTCTATATGGCATTTCGTTTACGGAACCAATTTCATCTATGTTATTCGGAAGATAACAACTTAGTGCAGGAATAAAATTGAAACCGCCCGTTGCAAATTCTGGAGTTCCATCTGTTCCATCTGTTCCGGCTAAAAATTGATATACATAAATAGGCTTAGTGGATTTAATGTATAAGTTAAAAATATTATTACTTGGATTATAAAAGCCTCCTCTTATGAAATGATATTGTCCTTTATTAAGGCTAATAGGAATATTACTCTCATTTACAAAAACTTGGGTGTCGTCTTCTGTAGCAATTACCAAAGTCTTTTCAGTATAACCTTCATTTAATCCATTTGCAGTACCATTTCCTTTAAGGATTACATATTCTGTTCCTATTCTTTCTATAGGGACTGATTGGTCCATTAAAACATCATAATTACCTTTATTTTCGGCTACACTTAGAAAGTTTCCATTGGTTACAGATATGGGCTTATCAGAAGTAATGGTAGAACCAATAAGTCCTTCCAGATTAGCGTTGGTATCAGCTACTAAAGTTTCGAATATATAAGATTCTCCTTTTTTAAGCACGATTACTTTTTCATCATCTGTACTACTGTCCGAGAAGATAACGTCTTTGTTATAACCACTCAATTTTACAGTAGTATTATCTTCTGTTGCAATCACGCTTACTACAGCGTTAATTCCTCTTATATTTCTTATGTCGTTAGGAATATATTGTTCTCCCATTCCTATAAAAAAATGATTTCCTAATGCAGATTTTCCTTTAGAAGTTAGAATTTCGGCATGGTTAAATACAGAGAATCTTAAATTGGCAAAGAATTTTTTTTCTCCTACCAAGTGTAATCCTAAGGTAGCTTTTGCATTGATTTCAATATTATTACTGGTGATAATATACTCTCTGGGAATATAAAATTTCTGAGGACTTCCTTTGCTCAGATTGTTGATGGTTCCTATGACGATATTATTGTTGTAGATGTCTACTTTAAAAGGAGTAGATTCATTAGTGGAAATATAAATATATTGTTGAGCTTCTGAGCCATTAGAAGCATCTGCCATTGGTGCAAACCAATGTTCTGTATCAAATTGAGCGAAAATTTTGGCAAAGAAAAATAAAAATAGTAAAAAAGTTAAAAATTTCTTCATTTGTGTAAAAAAAACTTAACAAATGTAAGTAATGTTTTTATTATGAGAGCATTCTAATTTCTATTTTTTAGAAGAATCCAACCTTTATTACTTACTTTAGTATTGGTATCAGGCTCTGTCCATTCTAAAATGTACCAATACGAGCCACTAGGAAGAGGTCTGCCGTTTTCTGTTCCATCCCAAATGTAGCTAGTAGAATTTTCATTGCTGAAAATTTTCTTTCCAAAACGGTCAAAAATGAGAATTTTCACCTCTTTTTTCACTCGTAAATCTGAGTAATCTAGGACATCATTTAATCCGTCACCATTTGGAGTAATGGCGTTAAGTAGCTTAATGATGGAGAATTCATATCCTTTAACTGTACATTTTTTACTGTCTCTTACGTATACTTTTTGCACGCCTCTATTGAGATTGTAAAAAATGTTAGAAGTCTGCCAATTGATTTGGTCTAAAGAATATTCATAAGGTGCAGTTCCACCCGAAACATTTACGGTAATGCTGTTTCCTTGTTCTATCACGCTGTCAATTACAGGGGCTGCTGCTTCTGAAATCGTAAAAGATTGCTTGTAAACACAACCATTTGTAGAAGTAAGTTCTACATAATGCGTTCCTATTCCATAAGTAGCATTGTGGAGTGTTTCTCCTTCGGTTCCATTGCTCCATTTGTAATAAATGAAATTGGTACCTGCATCTACCTCAGCGGTGGTGTTTTTACAAATAGTTTTATTTTGTAAATCAAAAGAAGCTTTTGGAGTTTTAATATTTACCGTAATTTTCGCCCAATTCGGACAAGAATTTGCTTGTTCTAATCTTAAGAAATAAGTTCCAGTTGAAGTAATATTTTGAGTGCTTGAAATAGGATTGATATTATTTTTCGCATCATTTTCAGAGTTGAAATAAGTTATGGAAACGCTATTATCCGTGGTAAAGAAAGATTCAAATGTTTTAAGATTTACAGATTTTATAGCGTCTAAATCATCATCACACACCTCTTGAGAAAGAGTAGAAGTCAATAAAGTTACTCTATTTCCAAATTTAAACTCTAAAGGATAAATTAGAGCAGGACAATAATCAGATTCTACCCTTACAAAAATAGTTGTGTCTGTAGAAAATGACCAAGAATTGTTTAAAGCATTCGCGTTTCCAGCATTTGCATCGGTAATATTTGCGTAATATTTAGCTCGATAGATTCCTGGATTTAGAAGAATTGCAGCAGTAACTTTGTTCAGATTTACTTTGATGGTTCCATCTAAATTTTGGTCACAAAGGGTAGTATTGAATTTAGAAATATCAACAATCGCTTTTGGAGACTCTACAACTTTTACATTTTGAGTAAAAGTACAGCCGTTTTCAGAAGTCAAAATCACGGTATATTCACCTTTTCCTACATTATTAATTTGATGAGAAGTTTCCCCATTGCTCCATAAGTATGTGGAGAATTCTAGTCCACCTATATTTGCATCAAGATTTGTGGTTTCCCCTTCACAAATGGTAACCACGGGAGGTAAATTTGATCTTTTAGGTTGTCCAAAATTAAGGGTAAGAGCTGCAATGTTATCACAAATTCCAGATTTTTTAATTCTTACGTAGAAAGTAGTAGGTGTGGTTAAATTCTGTGAAGAAGCAATAGGATTTTGTTCTAAATCTGCATCATTTTTGGTAAGATAAAATTGGTGAGTATATCCAGTTTCTGAGGTAAGTTGAGGTAGATAAGTGTCTAAATTTACGGTTTCGGTATTGTTAAAATCGCTATCGCAAACATTTGTAGAATAATTAGTTACTAAAATTTTATTCCCGAAAATAAATTGAATAGGTTGAATTTCTGGAGCACAAACACCATTTTCTACTCTTACATAAATGGTGATGTCTGTATTGTATGACCAATTATTGGGCAAAGTATTGGCATTTCCAAGAGTAGCATCGGTTAAATTTGGATAATATTTTACTACAAATTCTGGTTTGTAATTGGTAATAATGGTAGCATTTAAGTCATCTAACTTAATTGGAATATTTCCGTCAAAATTTGTGTCGCAATTGTTAAAAGTTTTAGTGGCTACTATTGCTTTTTCTAGATATTCTACCAAAATAGTACCTTTTAAATTACAATTTGAATTAGAAATATTTACTTCATATTTGCCAGGAGAATTAACTGTATAAGTAGCTGAAGTTTCTCCAGAGAGTATATTTCCATCTTTGTACCATTGATAGGATGAACTAGGAGTAGAAGCATCTAAAGTCAAATTGTCTCCCTCGCAAAGTGGATTTTTTGTAGAAATCAATCTGTCTGGACCTAAATCTCTACTTCCCACAAAACTACCTGCTTTTAAAATTACTCCCGAATCGTATTTACCATTTCCTTGGTCTGCAATAACCAATTTTATATGATATTTTGTGCCGGGTATCACATTGGTTTCAGCAGTGAGAATGGCAGTTTGACCGTTAAAATTGGTTTGTGTTCTGTCTGGATTATAATGACCAAAATATTGTGAATTGCTTTCTTGACATCTTCCTCCAGAGCCTCTTACGGTTTCTGAAGTAATAGGAACATTGGTGTTAGGAACTAAAGCAAGATTTTTATAACTGGCGTCTGTAGTTTTTTTAATTAAAAATGCAAATCCATCAGTGTATCCACAGCCTCCAGGATCACCCTGTCTTAAATATTGTTCAGAAAGGAACATGTACTCAAAACTAATTTTATTGGTAGTCGGGATAAAGTCAAACTCTAAAATAGTAGCATTACTTGTTCCCACAATGTTGACTGCGGTTTCTAAATCATCATCTCCCAACCAATCTGAAGGTTCAAAACTTTGTATTCCAGAAAAAACTCCAGATGATTTAGAAGCGTCACCAGTCGTAAGAAGAATCCCTTCATTGATCTCAAAACCTGAATTGTTGGAGGTGATATATCCATAGCTTTTTATTCCGTTAGAATTGTATCCCTTTAAATTAATATTAGATACAGATAAGCAAGTAGACGAGCCTATGAGTTTGTCTACCAAATCATTAGCGGTATAAGTGGTATTTACATTAATGTATTGTGCATTAATGAATGATATGAATAATAATAGTATAAAACTAAAATTCTTAGACAGACTCATATTTTTAAAACAGGGACAGCAAATTTACTTTATTATTGCCAATAATGCATAAAAAAACTCTGTAAGAATTTCTTACAGAGTTTTTTATGAGTTAAGTATTTAAAAAGAATTAAGAAAGAGCAACTCTCTTGAATCCTGTTACTTTTAAATCTCCGTTTACAGATTTTACGAAATCAGCTACAGACATACCTCCATCTTTAATGAAAGCTTGGTGTACTAAAGTGTTTTCTTTATAGAATTTCTGCATTTTTCCTTTAAGGATATTATCAATAATGTTTGCAGGTTTTCCTTCTTTAGTTAAGATATCTCTTTCGATTTCTAATTCTCTGTCAATAACTTCTTGAGAAACTTGAGTTTCGTCTAAAGCGATTGGGTTCATAGCAGCAACTTGCATAGCTACAGATTTAGCAGCATCTTCAGCACCTTCTACATTAGCAGAAAGAGAAGTAAGAGTAGCGATTTTATTACCAGCGTGGATGTAAGAACCTACGAAATCACCTGCTAATTTTTCAAAAGCACCGATTTCAATTTTTTCACCAATAACACCTGTTTGTTCAATTAATTTTTCAGCAACTGAAATACCATTATAGTCAGAAGCTAAGAAATCTTCTTTAGAGTCAAAATTAAGCGCTCTTTCAGCGAAATCATGAGCTAATTTTACGAAGCTTTCGTTTTTAGCAACGAAGTCAGTTTCGCAGTTTAATGCGATTACAACACCTGCAGTGTGGTCAGCATTTACTTTAGCAATTACAGCTCCTTCTGTAGATTCTCTATCTGCTCTGTTAGCAGCTACTTTTTGTCCTTTTTTTCTAAGGATTTCAATAGCTTTTTCGAAATCTCCTTCAGCTTCTGTAAGCGCTTTTTTGCAGTCCATCATACCTGCACCTGTCGTGTTTCTAAGTTTAGCTACGTCTGCAGCAACTGGTGTATACATAATTGAAATTTTTTGTTTATTTATTTGGTAAATTTTTAGATTTGCAAAGATATGAAATTTCGTGTAAACTAAAAAGAGGGTTTTTGCGTTATATTTCTTAAAATAATTGATATTAAACTATAATGAAAAATAAACTTTTACTTCTTATTTTGCTGGTCTTTTCCACCTTTTCGTTTTCGCAAACTTCTCAGGAATTAGACAAAGCAATGCTGAGTAAAGACCCTAAAGTGATTGCGGATTTTATTAAAAAATATCCACATAATAAGAATTCGGCTTTTCTTCAAAGAAAACTAAACAGTATGACTGGGAGTGGAAATGCAGCCGCTAAACCGAGTATACAACCGCTGAATACCGAGAAATTAGAAAAACAAGTAGAAAAAAGTGAGGCAAAAGGAGAACCAGATGCTAAAGCAAAACGTACTGCCGAAGTTCTTACGCACTTATTTAATAATGACCCCAATAAAAAAGATGCTTACGTTTTGATTAGAAATAAATCTGAGTGTAACCTCATTGTAAAATTCGAAGGAAAAAAATTCTATAATCTAGATGTTCCTAAAATGGGTGAAAATTATATTCTGGTGCAGAAAGGAACGTACAGAATTACCACGATGATTTGTAATGCGCAATACGCATCGGTTAAAAATATAACACAAGATTTAGAAATCAACTTGAATGCAGCAAAAAAAGTCAGAAAATAATTTCTGACTTTTTTATTCAAATATTTTTTAGAAAAATTAACCTACAAATCTACCCATTGCAATAAATTTCTCTTGTCTGTGATTTACTAATTCATCACCAGTGAAATTTTTGAGCGATTTAATATTGGTTAAAATATTTTTCTTCACATTATTATAAGCTATTTGAGGATCATAATGAGCTCCACCAAGTGGTTCTTCTATAATACCATCGATGATTTTCTCTTTCAGCATATCTTGTGGAGTAAGTTTTAATGCATTGGCAGCAGTTTCTTTGTGCTCCCAGCTTCTCCATAAAATAGAAGAGCAACTTTCTGGTGCAATTACAGAATACCAAGTGTTTTCTAGCATGTATACCTTATTTCCTACACCAATTCCTAAAGCACCACCAGAAGCACCTTCTCCAATGATAATGGTGATAATAGAAGTTTTCATTTGGCACATTTCATAGATGTTTCTAGCAATGGCTTCACCTTGACCTCTTTCTTCGGCTTCTAAACCAGGATAAGCTCCAGGAGTATCAATGAAAGTAACAACAGGAATTCTGAATTTTTCTGCCAATTTCATTAATCTAAGCGCTTTTCTGTAACCTTCAGGATTACTCATCCCGAATCTTCTGCGCTGTCTTTCCTTAGTAGTTCTTCCTTTTTGAGTTCCGATAATCATTACACTTTGACCGTCTATTTTTGCAAGACCACCTACCATTGCAGGATCATCAGCAAAATTTCTATCACCGTGTAATTCTACAAAACTATCTTTGTCTACAATTCCATTAATAAAATCTAATGTGTAGGGTCTGTCTGGATGACGTGATAGTTGAACTCTTTGCCAAGGCGTAAGATTTCCGTAGATTTCTTTCTTTTTTTCGATGATTTTGTCTTCAATTTGGCTGCAAGCCAATTTCATATCTACACCGCTTTCTTCACCAACTAAAGAACAAGTTTGGTATTGTTCCATTAACTCCTTAATTGGTAATTCAAAATCTAAATATTCCATTTTTGTTTAGAATTAATCCTTCAAATGTAGTAAAATTTCTTGTTTGAAAGAATTATTTTATTTTTTCTATGGCTAATTTTAGCCTTGTTAAACTTTCTTCTTTGCCCAAAATTTCTAATAAATCTGGCACGTCTGGTCCTTTTAATTCCCCTACTAGAGCGAGTCTAAGTGGCATCATGACTTTCCCAAAACCTAACCCTTTTTCTTCTACTAAATGATGAATTTCTTCTTTCAAAATTTCGGATTTAAATTCTGTAGTGTTTAATTTTTCAGAAAGTTCTGTCATGATGGAAGCTGTTTCTTCGTTCCAAGCTTTTTTTAATGCTTTTTCATCATATACAACAGGTGCTTCGAAGAAGAATTTTCCTTGTGCATAAATATCTTTCACGAAAGTGGCTCTTTCTTTCATTAAACCGATAATTTTTAATAAGGTTTCGTCTGAAAGATTGATGTTTTGAGTTTCTTCTAAATTTTTAAAACTTTCTAAAAGTTCTTCATTAGACTGCTTTTGAAGATATTGGTGATTAAACCATTCTGCTTTTTCTTTAGAAAATCTTGCGCCCGCTTTGTGAACTTTATGCAAATCAAATTCTGAAGCCATTTCTTCTAGACTTAGGATTTCTTTATCATCTGAAGGTGACCAGCCCAAAAGTGCCAAGAAATTTACAAAAGCTTCTGGTAAATAACCTTCTTCTTTATAACCTTTGTATGTTTCGCCAGTTGCTTCATCATAAAAATTCATTGGGAAAACTGGGAATCCAAATTTTGCGCCGTCTCTTTTGCTTAATTTCCCTTTTCCTTCTGGTTTTAGAATTAGAGAAAGGTGTGCAAATTCTGGAGCAGTCCAACCCATTGCTTCATATAATAAAACATGTAAAGGCATTGAAGGAAGCCATTCTTCACCACGGATTACGTGGGTGATTTCCATTTCGTGGTCGTCTATAATATTAGCGAAATGATAAGTGGGCATTCCATCATTTTTAACCAAAACTTTATCGTCTAAAGTATTGGTGTTTACAGAAGATTTTCCTCTGATGATGTCTTCTAGATTTACAATTCTATCAATCGGCATTTTAAATCTTACCACATAAGGAACGTTCTGATTGATGAGTTCCTGAGTTTCTTGTTCAGAAAGTGTAAGACTATTTGTCATACTATTTCTGGTGAAATTATTGTATGAAAAAACTTCGCCTTTTGCTTCGTATTCTGCTCTTACTTTTTCTAATTCTTCGGGAGTGTCAAAAGCAATATATGCATAATCCGTTTTCAGGATTTCTGCGGTGTATTTGTCGTAAATATGTCTTCTTTCTGATTGTCTATAAGGTCCGTAGTTTCCTCCATGAATTGGGGATTCATCTGGAATAATGCCGCACCATTCTAGAGCTTTCATAATGTATTCTTCTGCACCTTCTACATATCTTGCTGTATCTGTATCTTCTATTCTCAGCACGAAATCTCCGCCTTTATTTTTGGCAAAAAGATAATCGTATAACGCTGTTCTTACACCACCTAAATGTAAAGGTCCAGTAGGACTTGGTGCAAAACGCACTCTTACTTTGCTCATTTTATGAAATTTTAAGTTGCAAATTTACGATTTTTATAGTTTTCTGATTATTATACAGTGCCTAAAATTTTTATTTCTTAATTTTGTAATATAATTTAAACTTTAAAAACATGCTAGAAATTGGTGAAAGACCTTGGGGAAAGTATTTTGTATTACAAGATGAACCTAATTTTAAATTAAAAAGAATAGAAGTTTTGCCTAATCAAAGACTTTCTTATCAGTACCATCATCATCGTCAAGAATTTTGGACAATCGTAGAAGGAGAGGCGGTAGTAGTATTAGATGGGGAAGAAAATTTCTTACAATATGGGCAGAGTATTTTTATTCCTCAAGGAGCTAAACATAGAATAGAGAATCGCAGTGATGAAGTTTTGGTTTTTGTAGAAGTACAAACTGGAACTTATTTTGGCGAAGATGATATCGTAAGAATAGAAGATGATTACGAAAGAAATTAAAATTGAAAATCCCGAAATACTCGGGATTTTTTTATTTTTTATAATTCAAGATTACTTTTTCTATAATAGCTACACATTCTAACAGTTGTTCTTTGGTAATTACCAATGGTGGAGCGAGTCTTATAATATTGCCATGAGTAGGCTTTGCTAATAAACCATTTTCTGCAAATTGCATACAAAGATTCCATGCAGTAGGTGATTCTGGAGTATCATTCACCAAAATAGCATTCAATAAGCCTTTTCCTCTTACTTGATAAATCAAATCTGTCTTAGCAATGATTTTCTGAATTTCTGCACGGAAAAATTTTCCTAATTCTTCTGCTCTTTCTGATAATTTTTCTTCTTCTACTACATCAAGGGCAGCTACTGCAACTGCGCAAGCTAATGGATTCCCTCCAAAAGTAGAACCATGCTGACCAGGATGAATAACTTGCATAATGTTATCATTTGCCAAAACTGCAGAAACAGGATACATGCCTCCAGAAAGTGCTTTTCCTAAAATAAGAATATCTGGCTGAACATTTTCATGATGACAAGCGATTAATTTTCCTGTTCTAGCAATACCCGTTTGAACTTCGTCTGCAATGAAAAGAACATTATGTTTTTTACACAATTCTGAAGCATTTTTTAAATATCCTTCATCTGGAACATAAACACCAGCTTCTCCTTGAATAGGCTCTACTAAAAATGCAGCGATGTGTTGTGCTTCATCTTCTAAAACCTTTGATAATGCTTCAATATCGTTATAAGGAATTCTTAAAAATCCGGGTGTAAATGGTCCGTAATTATTGTGTGCATCTTTGTCATTAGAAAAAGAAACGATGGTGGTAGTTCTTCCGTGGAAGTTGTTTTCACAAACGATTATTTTAGCATAACCATCTTTAATTCCTTTGACTTCGTAACTCCATTTTCTAGCGAGTTTAATGGCTGTTTCTACTGCTTCTGCACCAGAATTCATCGGGAGAACTTTGTCAAATCCAAAAAGAGAAGTGATTTTTTTCTCGTATTCTCCTAAGTTTGAATTGTAGAACGCTCTAGAGGTAAGAGAAAGTTTATGAGCTTGTTCCGTAAGTGCTTTTACAATTTTAGGGTGAGAATGTCCTTGATTTACTGCAGAATATGCTGATAGAAAATCAAAATATTGTTTCCCTTCTACATCCCAAACATATACACCTTCACCTTTTTCTAATACAACAGGAAGCGGATGATAGTTGTGAGCACCATGTTTATCTTCTAAATCTATATAATATTGAGCGTTTTTTGTAGACATAAATGTATTATTGAATTTTTACAAATTTACATTTTAATTTTAGAATTTTTCAATAAAAAAAGTTGCCTTTTTCAAGACAACTTTTTCATTTATTTAAAACATTTTAAATAATGTTTTCGTAAGATTTATCCATTACAAAATCTTCCATAAATTTAGTGGTGTAATTTCCTGCAAGATAATCAGGATGTTCCATCAATTGTCTATGGAAAGGAATAGTCGTTTTAATTCCTGCAATGTAGAATTCTTCTAAAGCACGTTTCATTTTTGCAATTGCTTCTTCTCTAGTTTGCGCTGTAGTAATAATTTTAGCAATCATAGAGTCGTAGTTAGAAGGAATGGTATATCCTTTGTAAACGTGAGTGTCTACTCTTACTCCGTGACCACCAGGAATGTTCAATTCAGTAATTTTTCCTGGGCTCGGACGGAAATCATTAAAAGGATCTTCCGCATTAATTCTACATTCTATAGAGTGTAATTTTGGATAGTAATTTTTACCAGAAATTGGTTGACCAGCTGCCAATAAAATTTGCTCTCTAATTAAGTCAAAATCTACTACTTGTTCAGTAATAGGGTGCTCTACTTGAATTCTGGTATTCATTTCCATGAAATAGAAATTTCTATGTTTGTCTACTAAGAATTCTATAGTTCCTACTCCTTCATAACCAATATATTCTGCAGCTTTTACAGCAGCTTCTCCCATTTTTTCTCTCAATTCTTCGGTCATGAATGGAGATGGAGTTTCTTCGGTTAGTTTTTGGTTTCTTCTCTGAACAGAGCAATCTCTTTCTGAAAGGTGACAAGCATTGCCATATTGGTCTCCAGCAATTTGAATTTCGATATGTCTTGGTTCTTCAATAAGTTTTTCCATATACATACCTCCATTTCCGAAAGCTGCAGTAGCTTCTTGTACAGCAGAATCCCATAAATCTCTTAGGTTTTCTGCCTTCCAAACAGCACGCATTCCTTTTCCTCCACCACCAGCTGTAGCTTTAATCATTACAGGATAGCCAATTTCTTCGGCTAATTTAGCAGCGGTTTCATAGTTAGGAACTAAGCCATCAGAACCCGGAACGCAAGGAACGCCAGCTTCTTTCATGGTAGATTTAGCCGTAGCTTTGTCTCCCATTTTTTCTATTTGCTCTGGAGTGGCACCAATGAATTTTATACCATTTTTCTCACAAATTCTTGAGAAATTTGCATTCTCTGATAAGAATCCGTAACCAGGATGGATAGCATCTGCATTGGTAATTTCTGCAGCAGCAATGATATTAGAAATTTTAAGATAAGAATCTTTACTTACAGGTGGTCCTATACAAACAGCTTCGTCTGCGAATCTCACATGCAAGCTGTCTTTGTCTGCAGTAGAGTAAACTGCTACCGTTTTGATTCCCATCTCTTTACAAGTACGAAGAATCCTCATAGCAATCTCTCCACGATTGGCAATTAATATTTTTTTGAACATCTTTTTAGAAATTTTAAATTTTAAATTTTTGAATTTTTAAATTATTTTAAAATGAAAAAGATTCACTTAAAATCTATAATTTATAATTTAAAATTACTTATGATGGGTCTACTAAGAATAACGGTTGGTCATATTCTACAGGAGAAGCGTCATCTACTAAAATTTTAACAATTTTACCAGAAACTTCTGCTTCAATCTGGTTGAATAATTTCATTGCTTCGATTACACAAACCACTGTATCATTTTTCACTTCACTACCTACATTTACGAATACATCTTTGTCTGGAGATGGTTTTCTGTAGAAAGTGCCAATCATAGGAGACTTAATGGTGATGTATTTGCTGTCATCAGAAGTTGATTCAGCTTTTGTTTCGGTAGCAGTAGCAGCTGGAGCGGCAACTGGTGCAGCTGCAGGAGCTTGATAAGCTACAGGTTGAGGTACATAACTTACTGCTTCACTACCAGCAAGTGGAGTTTTTATGTTGATTTCGAAATCTTTTGTTTTGTATTTCACTTCAGAAACACCAGCTTTTGCTACGAATCTTATAAGATTTAATAATTCTTTAGAGTCCATATATATAATTTTTTACGGCTTCAAATATAGTAATAAAACAACAAAAAACCATTCAATTTTTTATATAAATAGAATGGTTTTTTTATCGAAAAGAAAAAAGCTATGCTTTTTCTTAATTAGTCTTCAGTAGTTTCTACTTGTTTCTCTAATACTACTTTTCCTCTGTAGTATAGTTTTCCTTCATGCCAATGTGCTCTGTGATACAAGTGTAATTCACCTGTAGTTGCATCTTTTGCTAATTGAGGAACCACAGCTTTGTAGTGAGTTCTTCTTTTATCTCTTCTAGTAGATGACTGTCTTCTTTTAGGATGTGCCATTTTGTAATTCTTTAAACTTTATGTAAGATTTCTATTTTTTGTCTTTTAATTTTTTCAAAGCTTCCCAACGAGGGTCTATTTCGAGGGTTTCTTCTTCTTCAATTTCTTTGGGACTGAATTTTTCGATGAGTTCAAAATCTTCTTTTTTTACATTAGGAGAGATTTTTTTCATAGGAATAGATAATATTACTGCTTCGTAAATTGCCTGAGAAATGTTAAAAGCACTATCTCCTTGTGGGATGGTAATTACTTCTTCATTACTATCATCATATTCTTCTCCGAATTTTACCAAGAATTTTATTTCGTTTTCTATAGGATGAGTAAAAGTTTCGCTGGTGATGTCACAAACTAAATTTACTGTTCCATGGATTTTAATCAGGAAATCTAAAAAGGTAGAGTGCTTTTCTAATAATACATCTACGTCTATTTTAGCGCCTAAAAACTCTTGTTCAGTCTCGAATAAATCAAAGAACGCTTGTTCTACTTCAAATTTAAATTCGTGCTTTCCAGTCTTAAGCCCTGAAAATGCTACGTCATAATTTCTAAATTTGTCCATAAAAAATGGTGTGCAAAAATAAGTTAATTTTTTTAAATAACAAAAGTTTTATTCATTTTCTTCTGGTAAATCTTCATCTATACCATTGTCGTGAGCTAAAACTCTTGGTTTCAAGCGGTTTTCTATGAGGTCTTGATACTCGTTTCTATTTTTAAAAATTTTAATCGCTGTAAAAATGGCCTCAGAAAAAGATTGCTCATCTGCTAAATTTTTACCTGCAATGTCATACGCTACTCCATGATCTGGCGAAGTTCTGATGAAGGGCAATCCTGCAGTGTAATTTACGCCTTCTTCATAAGCTAATGTTTTAAAAGGAGCTAATCCTTGGTCATGATACATTGCTAGAACAGCATCAAATGAACTGTATTTCTCTGGTTGGAAGAAGCTGTCTGCAGGGAAAGAGCCAAAAGCTAAAATTCCTTCATTAAATAATTCTTTAATAGCAGGTTCTATAATTTCTATTTCTTCTTTGCCAATTGCACCGCCATCTCCAGCATGAGGATTAAGGCCTAGAATAGCAATTTTCGGTTTTTGGATGCAGAAATCTTCAATCAATGATTGGTTGAGAACTCTCACTTGTTCCTTTATTTTTTGTTTAGAAATATTTTTAGAAATTTCTGAAACAGGAATATGATGCGTAGAAACTGCAACTTTTAATTTTTCGGTAACGAGGAACATAAGTCCTTTTTTGCCGAATTTTTCTTCAAAATAACCAGTATGACCAGCATGTTTGAAGCCTTGCTTCATCATCTCGTCTTTATTGATAGGAGCGGTTACCAAAACATCTATTTCGCCTTTCATTAAAGCATCTGTAGCGGCTTCTAAAGAATCTATAGCCATTTTAGTAGATTCTTCAGTAGGTGTACCGAAGTCTACATTTACATTGTCTTTCCAGAGATTTACAATGTTGAGTTTGCCATTAGCGGCTTCTTTGGCAGTTTGTACATAATTAAAAGTGGTGTTAATCTTAAACACATTCTTTTGGTAAGAAAATAATTTCCCCGATCCGAAAATTATCGGCGTGAAAAAGTCAGTAATGTTTTTGTCTTTCAGTGCTTTTAGGATGATTTCTACGCCTATTCCGTTAAAATCTCCCACTGAAATTCCTACCTTAATTTTATGGTGTTTAGAATTCATTTTTAATTATCTTTGAATTTTAAAAAAAGATTGTCACAAATTTAGTGATTTTTAATTTATAAATCTTTAATCTAATATTTTTAAACTTTAACTTATATAAACAAAATATGTTTACAGGAATAATTGAAGCGACAGGAAAGGTAGAAAAATTGGAAAAACAAGGGACTAATGTTGTCTTTACTTTTAGCGGTCCTTTTACACAAGAACTTAAAGTAGACCAGAGTTTAGCGCATAATGGTTGTTGTCTTACTGTGGAATCAATAGATGGTGATTTGTACACGGTTACAGCGATTAATGAAACGCTAGAAAAAACCAATTTGGGCGAATTGAAAGTAGGAAGCGTAGTAAACTTAGAGCGTTGTATGAAAATGGATGGCAGATTAGATGGTCATATTGTACAAGGTCATGTAGATAAAACTGGCTCAATTGTTGCTATCGAAAATATTAACGGAAGTTATTATTTAACATTTACTTACGAAGAAGATGGTTCTTTTACCACAGTTCCGCAAGGTTCTATTACTGTAAATGGAATTAGTTTGACTGTTGCTGATAGCAAAGAAAATCAGTTTTCTGTGGCGATAATTCCGTACACTTGGGAACATACCAATATGAATACTTTAAAAGTGGGAGACCGTGTAAATTTAGAATTCGATATTATTGGAAAATATGTAGCCAAGCTTATGAAGAGATAAAAGATGGCATTACATAGCTATAGCTTAAGAACTAAAATTTTTATAGGATTTATGGTAGTCTGTTTTTTCAGTATCATAGGTTCTACAGCTATGTCTTATCTTATCATCAAAAAATCTACAGATGAACAGAGCGTTACAGAAATGCAAAATAAGTTTGAAGCATTAATGAAAACGCTGGATTACGCAGTAAGCCATACTAATATTACTCAAGACAAAGATTTAGTCAATATTCTCCAAAACGAAATTTACGAGATTTCAGATATTAATAAGCATGATGTAATTCTTTATGATTTACAAGGTAATTATTTGGTATCCAATAAAGAACTGAATCTTGTAGCGCAGAAAAAAATTCCTCATGAAACGTTAATGAATGTTTTGGAGTCTGACAAAAGAGTAGATGTACAAGAATACGATCAAAAAGTGGGCAGTAATGTCACCTCTTCTTATATGATTCTTAGGAATAACATGTTAGAGCCTATTGCGATTGTGTATTTCCCTTTTTATCACAATGATAATATTTATGCAGGTGCATTTAATAAATATGTTCAGTACATTATTTTGGTCAATCTTTTCCTCATTTTGTTGAGTATTTGGCTAAGTTGGGTGATTTCTAAAAATTTGACCAAAACAATTACAAGAATTTCTGAGCTCATTACCAGAACTACGCTTTTTGGTAGAGAAATGAAGCCGATTAAGTATTTTCAAAATGATGAATTAAGTGGTTTGGTAAAATCTTATAACAAAATGATTTACCAAATTGAAGATCAAAAAATGCTTTTGGCCAATAAAGAAAGAGAAGAAGCATGGAGAGAAATGGCAAAACAAGTTGCCCACGAAGTGAAAAATCCGCTCACGCCAATGAAGTTGCTCATTCAGAATTTTGAGAGGAAATTTGATAAAAATGACCCAGAAATTGATCAAAAAGTCAGAAATCTAAGTCGAAGTTTGGTTGATCAAATCGATTTAGTAGCTACTGTAGCAAGTGCTTTTTCAGAATTTGCCAAGTTGCCGCCAAAAAATGATGAATCTTTTAACTTAAAAGAAGAATTAGAAAATTTGGTAAGAGTTTTCAATGATGATGGTAATATTTATTTCCATGCGAATAAAGATATGATGCCGGTGAGAATGGATAGAATTTATCTTTCTAGAATTTTCACCAATATGATTACCAATGCAAAACAAGCCGTTTCTGAACAAAGAAAATCCATCATCAATATAGATGCAGAACTCTTCAATAAGAAAATCATCATCGTTATAGAAGACAACGGAATTGGTATTCCTAAAGATAAATTAGAGCAAATCTTCGAGCCTAATTTTACGACCAAAAATTCTGGAATGGGACTCGGTTTAACCATGGTCAGAAAAATGATAGAAGAGTATAAAGGCGAAATTTCCGTGAAATCCGAAGAAGGAAAAGGAACCAAATTCACCATCATTCTTCCAACAAACGTTTAATTTTTTACTTTTCTCATTGAGAATTTCTTTAAAATGAAACCTTTTCGATTTCAAAAATTTGATATTATACAGCATAAAAATGTTTTCCGAGTAGGAACAGACGGTGTTTTGCTGGGAGCTTTATGCAAGGTTGAAAATGCTCAAAGAATCTTAGAAGTAGGAACGGGAACAGGTTTGATTTCTCTAATGCTTGCTCAGCGAAATGCAAATGCTGAGATTACTGCTTTAGATTTAAATGAAGATGCGGTGAATTTGGCTCAAGAAAATTTTAAAAATTCTCCGTTTTCAAAAAGATTACAGGTTTTTCATCAAGATTTTAAAACTTTTGCGTCGCAAAAAGAATATGATTTTGTGGTTTGTAATCCACCTTTTTTCGAGGAAAATAATTCTGTGAAAGATATTTTAGCGAGACAACAAGTAGAACTTACTTTTAGAAATTTAATACAAAAAACAGCTGACGTTTTATCTTCACTAGGAATTTTTTCAGTAATTATTCCTTCGGAATCTGCACAAGAATTTGAAAACTTAGCTGAAGATTTTGATTTATATTTGGTAAGAAAAGTAAATATTTTCGGTATTGAAAACGGTGTTTTAAAACGAAATGTTTTAGAATTTTCTAAGAAAAAATCAGCATTGGAAACTCTTGATTTTACGATAGAAAAAAGTCCGAGAAAATACTCGGACCAATATTTAGAACTCACAAAAGAGTTTCATGTTTTTGGAAAATAAAATTATTCAAAAAGTTCTACGGTGTTCATCACCTTAACTCCGCCATCTTCGCATTTAATCGCTTCTCCAGGGAAATTTTGAATCATGTGGTAATCGTGAGTCGCCATCAGAACTGCACAGTTTCTTTCTAAAGATACTTTTTTCAATAAATTCATAATATCGTTAGAAGTTTCTGGGTCTAGGTTTCCTGTAGGTTCGTCTGCAAGAATCAATTCTGGATGATTTAGTAAAGCTCTTGCAATAGCAATACGCTGCTGTTCACCACCAGAAAGTTCATGAGGCATTTTGTGTTTTTTCGTTTTCATGTCTACACTGTCTAGAACCTCGTTTATTCTGTCGTCCATCAGGTTTTTATCCTTCCAGCCAGTAGCTTCTAGCACGAAACGCAGATTTCTTTCTACACTTCTATCCGTCAATAATTGAAAATCTTGAAAAACAATGCCTAATCTTCTTCTAAGGTTAGGAATATCTGATGCTCTTAATTTTTGTAAATCAAATCCTACTACTTCTCCGTTTCCTTCTTTTAAAGGCAAGTGTCCGTACAAAACTTTTAACAATGAACTCTTTCCAGAGCCTGTTTTACCAATAAGGTAACAGAAAGTACCTCTCTTAATATGTAAATTCACATGAGATAAAACGGTAAAGTTTTTTTGTACAATTTTCGCGTCTTGCAGCGTAATGATGTCTTCTCCGTAGGTGTTATGATGTGGCATAATGATTATAAATGATGGTTGATTTTTCTTGATTGATAAGAAGGCTTACTTTTTTATCAACTTTCAAAAATAAGGAAAACCTTTTTTTTATCCTAAATTTTAAGGAAATTTTAACAACAAAAAATGCTCGGAAAGTAAATTTCCAAGCATGTCTTTTATAATAAAATCAAAAGAAATTATTATCTCTTAGCTCTTGCGTCGCTAATCGTTAATCTCTTTCTGCCTTTTGCTCTTCTAGCAGCTAATACTCTTCTACCATTTGGAGTAGACATTCTTTCTCTGAAACCGTGTTTGTTTCTTTTCTTTCTTTCTGATGGCTGGAATGTTCTTTTCATTACTTCAATTTATAATGGGTCCGTAATTATTCTTCTTTTTGAGGTTGCAAAGATATGTTTTTTTTTATTTTCTGCAAATTAATTTTAGAAATAATTAAGTTTTTTTTGAGTAAATGGAATAAAACTTTTCTCAATAACTATTTTTAAGTGATTTTAATGATTGTACTTCTTCAAATTCTGTTTAATATGATTCTGAAAATCATTTTATAAATGTTGAGCGTTCAAACATCATCTTTGAGGTTTCGAGATTTTGGAGTAAAAAAATTATCTTTGCACCATAAATTTTTACAATGTTTACAGAAAACCAACTTACAGAAATCAGAAGCCTTTTGCAACCGAATAAAAATGTAGTGATTATCACGCATTACAATCCAGATGGTGATGCAATTGGGAGTAGTCTTGGTTTAAAACATTTTCTTAAAAATTTAGGAGTTGATGCTACGGTAATTGTTCCGAATGATTTCCCGAAATTTCTAAAATGGATGCCCGAAGCAAAAAAAATAGTCATCGCAGAGTACAAACGTAAAATTGCTGGCGAAGCGATTTATCATGCAGATGTAATTTTTTGTTTAGATTTTAATGCTCCTTCTAGAATTGGAATGTTAGGAGATTGGCTCACGAAATCTTGGGCGAAAAAAATCTTGATAGACCATCATCAGCAACCAGAGCATTTCGATTTTGTCTATTCTAATACCAGTATTCCCGCAACTTGTCAGATGGTGTATCATTTCATTGAAGCTTTGGGAAAAGAAGATTTGGTAAATCAAGACGTGGCAGAATGTCTTTACACGGGAATTATGACTGATACTGGAGGTTTCCGTTTTCGTTCTACTTCTGCAGATACACATAGAATTGTAGCGAATTTAATAGAAAAAGGCGCTGATCCTTCTATGATTACGTCTAATACTTGGGATACCAATACGGTTTCTAGATTACATCTTTTGTCGTTGATTTTAGGAAGAATAGAATTGGTAAAAGATGGAAAAGTGGCGATTCTTTATTTAAAACGTGACGAATTAAAAGAATTTGGTTTCGAAAAAGGAGATACAGAAGGGTTTGTAAACTACGGATTGAGTATTGCAGGAACTAAAATGTCTGCTTTTTTCATGGAAGATTTATATGAAGATTTCATCAAAATTTCTTTCCGAAGCAAAGACGATGTAGATACCAATGCATTTGCGAGAGCTCATTTCCATGGAGGTGGACATATCAATGCATCTGGAGGTAAATATTTTAAAAATATCCACGAAACCATTGAAGATTTTAAATCGAAGATTGAGAATGAAGATTTTTAAACAATTTTTCGCAGAGTTAAAAGACTACATTTCTGAATTTCTGAATGGTAGCCGTGAAGAATGGCAGTATAGAATCTCTGGTTTGATTGGTGTTTTGTCCATTTTACCATTTATATTTTTTATATGGAAACCTTATGAACCAGATTTTGTTAAAAGTTTGTCAAGATTTTATCAAAAATTGATAAGATATGCTTCGGCTCTAGCTTTTTATTTTTTAGTATTTCATTTATCACAGTTTATTTTGAAATCATTTTTTAATAAGAAAATTAAGAAATAAAAATCTTAACAAATCCTAGGCAATTGCTCACCAATTAAAGGATTTACCACGCGTTTTCCGCCAAAAGCACTTTCCATAATGACTTTTCCGGCGTGTTCTTCGGTGATATAACCGATTTTCGAAGCGTGATGATTAACTCTTTGTAAAATTTCTAAAACTTCGTCTGAAATTTCATCGTCGCAAACACAAAGAAATGTTCCTTCATTCGCAACGTACATTGGGTCTAAACCTAGCAATTCGCAAGCGCTTTTTACTTGTCTTTGTACTAGAATTTTTTCTTCAAAAAGATGAATTCCGAGGTTGCTTTCAGAAGTAATTTCATTGAGAACAGAAGCTAAGCCGCCTCTTGTTGCATCTCTTAGGAAATGAATTTTTTCACCAAAATTTTCGATGAGTTTTTTGACTTCAAAATTGAGATTTTTAGTGTCGCTCAAGATTTCAGAATCGAATTTTAAACCTTCTCTTTCGCTCATAATTGCCATTCCGTGAGAAGCGATGTCTCTATTGATGATGATGGTTTGGTTCGGTTTTATGTATTCGATTCCGATTTTTGCATTGTCATAAATTACACCAATTCCCGAGGTGTTGATGTAGATTTTGTCGCCTTTTCCGCGTTCTACCACCTTAGTGTCGCCTGTTACAATTTGTACACCTGCTTTTTCGGTGGCTAATTTTATAGAATGAATGATTTTTTCAAAATCTTCCATTGCAAAACCTTCTTCAATAATAAACGAAAGCGATAAATATTTGGGTTCTGCACCACACATCGAAATATCATTTACCGTTCCGAAAACCGCCAATTCGCCAATATTTCCTCCTTTGAAAAATATAGGAAAAACCACAAAACTGTCGCTAGAAAATGCTAACCTTCCAGATAATTCTAGAAAAGCACCATCATGTTTTTTGTTTAAGATTTCGTTTCCTAAATTTTTAAAAATAAGGTTATTGAGAAGTTCGGTCATCTTTTCGCCGCCACTTCCGTGCTGAAGGTTAATGCTTTCTGGCATGATGCTTAATTTTTAAATTTTAATTAAGATAATGCTGCTTTTTTTCTTACATCTCTGTTCCAAATCCAGTCTCCCAAAGTGATGGCAGCGTTTATCATATAAAAAATATATTTGGCAATATTTGCAATATTCAGTTGTAAAAATGCTTTAATCAGCTGTACAACGTTATAAATGGTCCAACTTAAAAACGTGGTCTCGTATTTAAGCGCCGAACTGAAATTGGCGCCCAAAGAAAGTCCGAAAGTGATAGAAACGATGTTGAAAAACAATAAATCGTCTCTTCCTCCGAAGATTTCCGTTCCTATGTAAACCAGTAAATATCCTAAAACTAAACCTACACTATTGATGAGGTAATAGTTGATGTCTATTTTTCTAATTTTTTCACCTTTTTTCCATTTAATCACTGCGAAATAAGTGATGATAAAGGTTAAAGGATAGGTAATTGCTGCGGAATGATTTCCTAAAAAGTAATCAATCGTTCCCGAATTTATAGTGGTAAAAACGCCAATAATATTGCCCACATTATTTTGTTTGCCCACAAATCTGGTAGAGAGTAAAGAAAAAACGGCTCCGATGGTAGAGAAAATTCCTAGAGGAAAAGCACCTTGTTTGATGAGTGCGATTTGCTCTGAAAAAGGAACGTCGAACTTTACATTTCCTTGGAAATAATAAGTGAGATGATATTGATTATAGATGCTGATAACGAGGACTAATGTTGCTCCAAATAGGTCTAAATATTTAGATTGCACAAAGGAACGAACTGCTTTTTTTAGGTGAATCATTTTTAAGTTTTATCACAAAATTCTTATAAAGTTTTAACAAAAATAAGAAAATCGTGATGATTACCTAGTTTTCGGGCTCTAATTCTAAATCTTCTCCCATTAATTTCAGGGCGTCCATCGTTTTTTTTGCTTCATCTTCATCAATTATTCCGATAGCGGCACCTACGTGAACGAGAACATAATCGCCAACTTTGGCTTCTGGAACCAAAGCGAGATTTACCTCTTTTCTGATGCCTTCAAAATCTACACTTCCTATTCTAAAGACTTCGTCTAGCTGAGAAGTAATGTTTTCTAATTTTCCTGGAATGGCTAAACACATAATTTTCTTTGTTAAGTTGATGATTTGTAAAGTTGTAAAACTGTAAAAAATAATTCTTTCGAGATTTTACGATTTTACAATTTTGCTTCTTAAAAATTCATACCAAGCTTCCATTCCTTCTCCTGAAGTAGCTGAAACTTCAAAAAATTGGATATTTGGATTTACTTTTTTTGTGTTTTCTTTCAGTTTTTCTACATCAAATTTTAAGTATGGTAATAAATCAATTTTATTGATAATACAAATATTAGAACTGTAAAACATATCTGGATATTTCAGAGGTTTATCTTCTCCTTCTGTGGTAGAAATAATGACTACTCTTTGGTTTTCTCCTAAATCAAACATGGCAGGACAAACTAAGTTTCCTACATTTTCTATCATGAGTATAGAATTTTGTTTTGGTTTTAGTTCTTTTAAAGATTTGGCAATCATTTCTGAATCGAGGTGGCATCCTTTTCCAGTGTTGATTTGAAGAACAGGAACGTTTAACGCGTGTATTCTGGCTGCGTCATTGGTGGTTTGTTGGTCCCCTTCTATTACAGAAAATTCTATTTCACCTTTTAAGTCGGCGATGGTTTTTTCTAAAAGCGAAGTTTTCCCAGAACCAGGCGAAGAAACCAAATTCATTGCGAAAATATTTAAAGCTTCAAAAAATCCACGGTTTCTTTCTGCAACTAATTGATTTTGGTGAAGAATATCTTTTTCTAGTTCTACAATATTTACATCATGATGATGGTGGTGATCATGATTGTGGTCGTGATGATGATGTTCGTGGTCATGATTATGTTCATGTCCATGTTCGTGATGGTGTTCATGACTGTGGGAGTGATCTCCATGATGATGTTCATGAGAATGAGTATGACCATTGTGATGATGGTGAGTATGACGGTTTTCTCCCATTTTTGTTAAAGTAATTCCGTTTTCGTTGGAGCTACATCCGCAAGTTGAGCACATATGTTTAAATTTTAGCTGATAATTAATTTTTTTATTTTCATTTCTTGTCCTGTAATGATTTCCTTAAAAGGACTTCCGCAGCGTTCACAGGAATCATAAATTTTAGAAATCTCGAATTCATGATTGCACTCTGCGCATCTCGCAAAACCATCTGGTTCTGTAATGTGAACTTTAGCATTTTCTAAAACACTATCCTTCATGCATTGTTCCCACGCAAATTCTAAAGAAGGAATTTCAATGCCAGAAATTTTGCCAATTTCTAGGTAAATTTCTTCTACTTTTTTGCCGTTAATTTTCTCAACTTCTTGAGTGGCAGTTTTTAAAATAGAGGTTGCAATTGAAAGTTCGTGCATTTTTTTGTTAAATCATATGTAACAAATCTACACTTTTCTGATTAATTTTTTAAATGATTTTTGTGTTTTTAATAGGACTTTTATATGATTTTAATCAGTAACAAAAGTAACATATGTTTAATAAAGTCACTGTTTATGGGATGTTTTGTTTAAAATAAATTTAAAATAATTATAAATAACATAATGTTTTTCGTTTGTATTTCAAAAATTTTCTAATTTTAGAAGGATTAATAAAAAATAATATGGGGACTAAAACTTCAACCAATGAAACTTATCTTCAGAGTATTGAGAGACAAGGATATTCTAGAAGAGATTTCATGAAATTTGTTGCCTTTATTGGCGCATACATGGGTATCGAAAGTTCAGCTCTTGGTCAAGTAGCCAAAGCATTAGCTACTACACCAAGATTACCTGTAATATGGGAGCATTTCCAAGAATGTACCTGTTGCAGTGAGTCTTTTATCCGTTCAGACCATCCTATCGTAGCGGATATAATTCTTGATAAGATTTCATTAGATTACACTTTAACATTGATGGCGGCTAGTGGTCATCAAGCAGAAGCTGCGAAAAAATCTACCATGGAGAAATATAAAGGAAAATATATTCTTTGTGTAGAAGGTTCTGTTCCTCTAGGAGATGATGGTAATTATTGTGTAATTGCAGGAAGAACAGCTATAGATATTCTAAAAGAATCTGCCAAAGACGCTGCTGCTATCATAGCATGGGGAAGCTGTGCAACTACAGGTTGTGTACAAGCAGCAAAACCTAATCCTACTGGTGCGGTTCCTATTAATAAAATTATTACAGATAAACCGATTATCAATGTTCCAGGTTGTCCTCCAATTGGTGAGGTAATGGCTGGAGTGATTGTACATTATGTAGCATTTGGTAAATTACCAGAATTAGATGCTGCAGGAAGACCAAAAGCTTTCTATTCTAAACGTGTTCACGATAGCTGCTACAGAAGACCTTATTTTGATGCTGGTCTTTTCGTAGAAAGTTTCGATGACGAAAATGCTAAAAAAGGATATTGTCTATATAAAGTAGGCTGTAAAGGACCATCTACTTATAATACCTGTGGTAATATGAAATGGAATGGTGGCATTTCTTACCCAATTCAGTCTGGTCATGGATGTCTAGGATGTAGTGCAGATAAATTCTGGGATGCAGCAGATAGTTTCTATTCTAGAGACATTTCTGCAATAGGTGGTTTCGCAGAGAGTAATGCTGATACTGTGGGTAAAGTTGCTCTTGGTGGTGTAGTTGCCGGAGCTGCAATACATGCCGTAGCTTCTAATATTTCTAAGAGAAAAGATTTAGAAAGAAGAATAAAAGAAGCAGAAGAAAGTGAAAAAAAATTAGCTAAAGACAAGATTTAAAAATTTAAAAAATGGCAAATAGAATAGTAGTAGATCCTATTACAAGGATTGAAGGTCACTTAAGAGCAGAGGTAGAAATCACAGACGGAACCATCAGAGACGCATTCCTTTCATCAGGGATGGTACGTGGTTTAGAAAATATTGTAAAAGGCAGAAACCCAAAAGATGTTTGGGCTTTTGTACAAAGAACTTGTGGAGTATGTACTACTACCCACGCTATTGCTTCTATTAGAGCAGTAGAAAACGCATTAGGAATTAATGTACCGCCTAATGCAGAAATGGTGAGAAATATAATGCTAGGTTCATTATATGTGCATGATCATATTGTACACTTCTATCACCTTCATGCATTTGATTGGGTAGATGTAGTCAATGGTTTAAGTGCAGACCCTGTAAAAACATCACAATTAGCACAGTCTATCTCTAATTGGCCAAAATCCTCACCAGGATATTTTGCTGATTTACAAAAACGTTTGAAAAAATTTGTAGACAGCGGACAGTTAGGAATCTTTGCAAACGGATATTGGGGACACCCAGCTATGAAACTTCCACCAGAAGCGAATTTAATGGCAACAGCTCACTACCTTGAAGCTTTAGAATGGCAAAAAGAAATCGTAAAAATTCACGCTATTTTTGGAGGTAAAAATCCACACCCTAATTTCTTAGTAGGAGGAATGGCTTGTGCAATTAATGTAGATGATGCGAGCGGACTGAACGCTGAAAGATTAGCATTGGTTCAAAAATTATTAATCCAAGGAAAAGAATTTGTAGAACAAGTTTATCTTCCAGATTTATTAACGATTGCTAGTTTCTACAAAGATTGGGGCGCAATTGGTGGTTTCCATAATTTTATGGCATTCGGAGATTTCCCAATGGCTGGTTATGGAAATAAAGACATGAGTACCTACAAATTCCCAGCAGGTGTAATTCTTAATAAAGATTTATCTAAAGTACATGATGTAGATTTAGAAAATCTGAAAACAGTAGAAGAACACGTGAATAATTCTTGGTACGATTATACAGGTGATCCAAACGCTGGAAAACAACCATGGAGTGGAGAAACGAATATCAATTATACAGGTCCGAAACCTCCATATGAATTCTTAGATGTAGAAAATAAATACAGCTTTATCAAAACTCCTCGTTGGAAAGGTCAAGCGATGGAAGTAGGCCCATTAGCCAGAATGTTAGTTGGTTATGCATTAGGAAGAGAAGATTTCAAAGAAGTAGTAGATTCTGCATTAACGAAATTAGATGTTCCTGCAGAAGCATTATTCTCTACTTTAGGTAGAACAGCAGCTAGAGGTTTAGAAACTCAATTAGTAGCTCAGTGGAATTTAGAATTCTATGATAAATTAATTGAAAATATCAAAGGAGGTGATGAAAGAATGGCAAATATGGAGAAATGGGAAGTTTCTACATGGCCAGCCGAAGCCAAAGGTGTAGGTAGAGTAGAGGCTCCAAGAGGTGGATTAAGCCACTGGATTGTAATAAAAGATGGTAAAACAGAAAATTACCAACAAATTGTCCCTTCAACTTGGAATGCTTCACCACGTGATCCAAAAGGACAGCGCTCTCCTTACGAAAGTACTTTAATCAATACTCCAGTTGCAGACCCAGAACTTCCATTAGAAATCATTAGAACGATTCACTCTTTTGACCCATGTATTGCTTGTGCAGTGCATTTGTATGACGAAAAAGGAAATATCATCAAAGAAATTAATGACGTTTCTGTTTGTACCGTTTAATCTAAAAATATTTTAAAATGGAAAACACAACTCAAATTCAAGAAGGCGTTCCTATTAAAACGGTCACCTTCAGACGAGCGTACATTTGGCAATTGCCCGTTCGTTTTTTCCATTGGATTAATGGTTTTGCAATTACTTTTCTCATTATTACAGGGTTTTTAATCGCGAAACCTCCTGCAATTATGACTGCAAAAGAAGCGTCAGGACAATTTTGGATGGGACTAATCAGACAAGTACATTTCATAAGTGCTTATGCAATGGTTGCTGTAATGTTTATGAGAGTTTATTGGGCTTTTGTAGGAAACAGATTTGCCAATTGGAGACAGTTTGTGCCTTTTGATAAAAAAGGAAGAGAAAAAATGTGGCACGTAATCAAGTACGATATCTTTTTATTCAACGAAAAAGAATATAAGTTCACGAGCATTCCTATTGGTCATAATGCAGTTGCTGCAGCATCTTATTTGGTAATGTTCATTCTAGCTTTAGTGATGATTTTCACTGGGTTTGCATTATATGCACCAACTTCTACTTGGTTCTTCCCTAAGTTTTTTGCTTGGGCTACCTCGTTGATTACTACAGATGAATTTTTAATCAGAAGAATTCACCATATTGTAATGTGGGCATTTATATTGTTCATTGCAGTACATTTTTACCTAGTCTTATTCCACGATTGGTTAGAAGGTCGTGGTGAATCTTCGGCAATGGTAAGTGGTTACAAATTCGTAAGAAAGGAAAGATTCGAAGATTATAAAGAAGAGGAGAAACATTAATATTAAACTAAACCGAATTCCCTGAAATAATGATCATTTTCGGGGAATTTTTTGCCTCAAAAATTTAAAATTTTGAAAAATAATACAGAAACTTTCCAATATACCGTAGACGAATTTCATTCTGACGGAAATGACATTCTCATTTTGGGAATCGGGAATTATTTGATGGGAGACGAAGGAATTGGTGTTCAGTTTGTTAAAAATTTAGACACTTCTAGATTTCCAAAAAATATCAGTTTTTTAGATGGAGGAACTGGCGGTTTTTCACTTGTTCCCTACATCGAAAGTCATGAGCATGTGATTATTGTAGATGCCACGATGGACGGAAAAGAAGAAGGAACGATTACCCTTCTTACCCCTAAATTTTCAGATGATTTCCCCGTTTCGTTGAGCGGTCATAATTTTGGATTAAAAGACATGGTAGATATTCTTACTTTTATGGATAAAATGCCTAATATTTACCTTTTCACGGTTACCATTTCTAAAATGGAGCCCATGTATCTTGAGCTTTCACCAAAAGTAGCCGCGGCTATTCCAAAAGTAACCGAAATGGCTCTAGAATTAGTTCAAAAAATTAGAAAAAATTAAACGCTCATAGATTTCATAGAAATAAACAAGTCAATTTTAAATTTTTATTAAAATAATTTCATCTGTGAAAATCCGTGAAATCTGTTCGAACAAAATGAAAACTACCGAAATACATATATCAGGGCGAGTTCAAGGTGTAGGTTTTCGTCCTTTTATTTTCAATTTGGCTGAAGAATTTCAGTTGAAAGGCTACGTTTCTAATGATGAGTTGGGTGTAATCATCGTTTGTCAAGGTGAAAATTCTGAGCAATTTTTTAATGAAATTCACCATAGAAAACCGAAATCTTCCGAAATCATTTTTTCGGAAATCAAAGAAATTGAAACGGCAGAAATTTTTGATAATTTCTATATCAAACCTACCGAAAAAAACATTGTGGTAGATATTCCGTTAACGCCAGATTTTGCCACTTGCGAATCTTGTGAAACAGAACTTTTTGATGAGAAAAATCCTCGTTATTTTTATCCTTTTACCACTTGTACACAGTGCGGACCGAGATATTCCGTGACTAAGAAATTCCCTTTCGAAAGAGAAAACACAGCAATTGAAGTTTTTAAAATGTGCCCGAATTGTTTAGCAGAATACCAAAATCCAGAGGATGTAAGGTTTCATTCTCAAACCAATTCTTGTCCGAATTGTGGTATTCAAATTTGGTTAAAAGACAACCAAGGAAACGAATTTAAAGGCTCCAACAAAGAAATTTTCGAAAAATTAGCCAAAGAATTATCTCAAGGAAAAATCGTAGCACTCAAAAATACAGCAGGATATCTTTTAATGTGTGATGCTACCAATTCAGAAGCCATTTTAGAGTTGAGAAAAAGAAAACGCAGACCTACGAAACCTTTCGCCGTTTTATTTTCAGGAATTTCAACAATGAAGGAATATTTAGAAATTTCTGAATTGCAAATTCAGCATTTCAAATCCTCTGAAAGTCCTATAATTGTTACTAAAATTAAGGACAAAAAAGATTTGGCAATTGAAGAAATTTCACCGAATATGAATACGATTGGCGCGATGTTTCCGTATTCTGGAACGTTGAAGTTGATTTCGAAAACTTTCGGAAAACCACTCATCGCAACCAGTGGAAATTTCCATGGTTCGCCAATTTGCTCTACAACAGAAGAAGCTGAGCAAATTTTAGGTAAAATTGCAGATTATTTTTTGCATAATACATTAGAAATTCAGCATCCTCAAGACGATTCTGTGATTAAATTTTCTCCAAAACATCACCAGAAAATTGTTTTTCGTCGTTCCAGAGGTTTTGCGCCGAATTATTTCTTTGCCGAAGAACTTTCGGAACTCAATAAAGAGAAAAATAAAATTTTGAGTTTAGGTGGAGACTTGAAAAACACCTTTGCTATTGTTCCAAATAATCACGTTTATATTTCAGAATACATAGGCGATTTAGCGAATTTTGAAACCTACGAAAGATTTGAAAATACGGTAAAATCTTATCAAAAAATATTTAATTTTCAGCCAGAAATAATTCTTAAAGATTTACACCCAAAATATGAAAATCAAAATATAATTTCAAAATTTTCAAAAAAATCTGCTCAATCTGCGAGAATAGAAGAAATCCAACATCATAAAGCACATTTCGCCTCCATTTTAGGAGAAAAAAAGCTATGGAAAAAAGATAAAATTTTGGGCATTATTTGGGACGGAATTGGTTTCGGAACTTCTACAGAAATTTGGGGCGGAGAATTTTTCCTTTTTGAAAATCAAAAAATGGAAAGAGTGGCTCAACTCGAAAATTTCGCTTGGATTTTAAGCGATAAAATGTCTAAAACACCTAAAATTTCAGCACTTTCAATTTCAGGAAATAATGAAGATTTGAAATTTGCTTTTGATGAAAACGAATGGAAAATTTACACCAACTTAATTGAAAAATCAGAGATTAAAACTTCTTCTATGGGAAGGTTTTTTGATGCGGTTGCTTTTGTTTTAGGTTATGAAAAACCTTTGTTTTTTGAAGGAGAATCTGCAATGTGGCTGGAGAAAATTTCTCAAGATGCTTTTGATGAAAATGTAAAGTTGATTGATTATTTAGAAGAAGAAAATTTTGAAAATATTCCCACTAAAAAACTATTTTCAAGGATTTTAAAAGAAAAAATATCAGGAAAAAATTTGGGAGAAATCGGACTGAATTTTCATTATACTTTAATTAAAGCGATTGAAAAAATAGCAGAAGGTTTTGCTGTGAAAGAAATCGCTTTTTCTGGTGGAGTATGGCAAAATGCTTTGTTAGTAGATTTGGTAATAGAATTTTTGGGAGATAAATTTGAGCTTCATTTCCACGAAAAACTTTCACCAAATGACGAGAACATCAGTTTCGGACAATTGAATTATTACTTAAAGTTAAAATAATAAAATGAATACTGTCATTCTGAAAGAAATGAAATGTAGTGAAGAATCTAATGGTAAAAGATTCTTCATTTCGCTTTGCTGCATTCAGAATGACATTAAAAAAATTTAAAATTTCATAAATGGACATTTACGATTTATTAGGAAAAATAGACCACACCGAAGACGAAGACAAAGTATCTTATTCTGCAGGTGTTGTTTTGGCGATGAGCTTGAAAGATATGGGCTTTGAAGATATTAAATACGATGATTTTACGGAAGGAATGAAAACTGTTTTCAATAATGAAATGGGAAAAATTTCGCCAAAAAAATCTATTGATATTTTCAACAATTATGTGCTCTTGCTTCGTGGTGAAATGTTGCAAAAAAATGCAGATGAAGGACAAGCTTTTCTCGAAAAAAATAAAGAAAATCCTAAAATTACAGAATTAGAAAGCGGTTTGCAATACGAAATTTTGGTAGAAGGAAACGGAGCAGTTCCAAAAATAACCGATGAGGTAGAAGTAGAATATGAAGGTTATTTGCTAGATAAGCAGGTTTTTGATTCTACTAAAGATGTAGGTGCTCAAGTTTTTAGAATTTCAGAAATGATAGAAGGATGGAAAGATGTGTTGACTAAAATGCAAGAAGGTTCTCGTTGGAAAGTGTATATTCCGCCACATTTAGCTTATGGCGAAAACGGAGCGCCACCAATGATTCAACCGAATGCTACTTTGGTTTTTGTGATAGAACTGAATAAAATCATGTAAAATAATTTATTCACTATCTGGAATTTAATTATTTTAGTAACAATAATTTTTAAGAAAGTAACACGATGGCGCAAGTAAGATTTGGAGTGAGTTTAGACGAAGAAGTTTTGAAAGAATTAGACCAATTTGTTCTAGACAATCATTTGCCAAACCGTTCACAAGCGATTCGACACTTGGTAGAAAACCGAATTGTAGAAAAGAAATGGAAAGAAAATGATGTGGTTTCTGGTGCTATTGTGTTGCTTTTTGATCATCATAAAGGTGATGTAGGTGTAAAGATGAATGATATTCAGCATAAATTTTACAAAGAAATTCTTTCAGCACAACATTTTCATCTAGACCATGATAATTGCTTAGAAATTATTGCAGTTAAAGGAAACGCAAATCGTTTAACCGATTTAGCCAATAAATTAATTGGTTTAAAAGGGATTATTCATGGGAAATTGGTAACCAGTAAAATGATATAAACTAACCCTTTCAGAGTTTCAAACTCTGAAAGGGTTTTTAATTTGCAAAAAGTAACACGAAAATATAAAAAAGTAATACGGTATGAGGTTAAAAATCTTTCTTTTTTTATTAATTTTAATTTCAATTAATGAATTTTTTGCACAAAATTTAAAAGGAATTTATGTTTTAAATGAAATTACAAAAAAGCCAATTTCATCAGTATTAATAAGTGATTTTAATGATGGTTTTCAAGAATTTTCTGACGAAAATGGTTTTGTGAGTCTTCAAAATTTCAATTCGGAAAATCAAAAAATTTATGTTTCAGGAATTGGCTACGAAAAAGAAGAATTTGACTTAAATTCCATTAAAAAAGAGAAAGATTTTGGTTACATTTTTCTCAACCCAAAAATAGTGAGTATCGAAGAGATTCAATTGAAAAGTTCTGCAAAAAATAACATTTTCCAAACGATTTCAGAATTAGATATTCATCTTCGCCCGATTAACAATTCGCAAGAAATTTTGCGTTCTGTTCCAGGGCTTTTCATCGGTCAACACGCTGGAGGCGGAAAAGCGGAGCAGCTTTTTATTCGCGGTTTTGATGTAGATCACGGAACGGATGTTAATATTTCTGTGGACGGAATTCCTGTAAACATGGTTTCTCATGCTCACGGACAAGGTTATGCAGATTTGCATTTCGTGATTCCTGAATTTATTGATAAAGTAAATTTTGATAAAGGACCTTATTTTGCCGAAAAAGGAAATTTCACTACTGCTGGTTTTGTAGAATTTAAAACCAAAGATTTTCTGGAAAATAATTTTGCCAAATTAGAAGTTGGGCAATTCAAAACGTACCGTGGAGTTTTGGGTTTTAATCTTTTAAAAAACAACAAAGAAGTAAAAAATCAAAGTTTATTTTTAGCAACAGAAGCTTATTTCACAGACGGCTATTTTGAAAGTCCTCAAGATTTTAACCGTTTTAATGGAATGCTGAAATATCATGGAAAGTTGAATGATAATAATTTCTTAACAGCTTATTTCTCTGGACTTTCCAGTAAATGGAATGCTTCCGGGCAAATACCTGATAGAGCCGTAGATGATGGGACAATTGACTGGTTTGGTGCAATTGATGACAATGAAGGAGGCAAAACTTCTCGATATAATTTTAATGCGAATCTAAAATCGTATTTAAAAAATGGTGGGAAACTCACTAATCAGATTTTCTATTCTAAATACCTATTTGAGTTGTATTCCAACTTTACATTTTTCTTAAATGACCCAATTAATGGCGACCAAATTCGCCAAAAAGAAGATAGAAATTTGTACGGTTTTAATTCTACTTACGAAAAATCCACAAAAATTTTTGGTCTGAAATCTGAGACATTTGCAGGAATTCAATTGCGTTATGATGATGTAAATGATTTAGAACTTTCCAGAACCAAAGACAGAACCATCACTACAGAAGCTTTAAAATTTGGTGACGTAAATGAAATGAATTTGGGTGCTTTTTGGAGTCAAAAAATTGCTTTAAATCAAAATTTTGATATTACACCTTCCATCAGATTTGATTATTTTGATAATCAGTATAATGACAAACTTCTTCAGCAAAAACTAAAATCAAATTCCAATATTTTCAGTCCAAAATTAAGAATGAATTATCGTTTCAATGAAAATGTGCAATTGTATTCTTACTTTGGGAAAGGATTTCATAGCAATGACACCAGAGTTACAGTTTTAGAAAACGGCAAAAAGGTTTTACCACCAGCTTTGGGAGCTGATTTTGGTGGAGTTTTTAAAATTGGCAAAAAACTCATTCTTCAATCGGCGGTTTGGTATCTTTGGTTAGACCAAGAGTTTGTTTATGTTGGAGATGAAGCGGTGGTAGAAGAAGGTGGAAAAACCGAAAGAATGGGAATTGATATCACTGCTCGCTACGAAATTTATAAAAATTGGTTTGCAGATTTTAATTTAAGTATAGCGAAACCAAGAAGTTTAAATTTTCCTGCTGATGAAAATTTCATTCCTCTAGCTCCAAAATTAGTAAGCACAGGAGGAATTACCTACAGAAAACAAATGGGTTTCAACGGAAGTTTGCGTTACCGATTAATGGGAGATAGACCTGCAAATGAAGATAATTCTGTGGTGGCAAAAGGATACTTTGTTTGGGATGGAACGGTAAATTATACCACTAAAAAATGGGAATTGGGAGTTTCTGTTCAGAACATTTTTAATGTGAAATGGAAAGAAACCCAATTTGATACAGAAAGCAGATTGTATAACGAAATTCAGCCTGTTTCAGAGATTCACTTTACGCCAGGAACTCCGTTTTTTGGTAAATTAAGTTACACTTATTTCTTCTAAAAATGATTATCTTTGAAAGACATTGAATTTGAAGTATTTAAATAAAAAAGCATGAAATTTCTTACCGAATACCGCAATCCAGAACTCGTAAAGTTTTATTTAAACGAAATCGAAAAAATTGTTACAAAACCTTGGAATATCATGGAAATTTGTGGCGGACAAACCCATTCTTTAGTGAAAAACGGTTTGTTAGAACTACTTCCAGACAAAGTGAGAATGATTCACGGTCCTGGTTGCCCAGTTTGCGTTACCCCGATTTCGTTGATTGATAAAGCGGTAGCTTTAATGGAAAAAGGCGCCGTTTTATGTTCTTTTGGAGATATGGTAAGAGTTCCGGGAAGTGAAAAATCATTGCTTCAAGCCAAAGCTGATGGTGGAGATTTAAGGATTCTGTATTCTCCGTTAGAAGCTGTTCAAATTGCAGAGCAGAATCCTAATAAAGAAGTGGTATTCTTTGCTGTAGGTTTTGAAACTACCGCTCCAAGTAATGCTTTAAGCGTGGTTCATGCCCAAAAATTAGGTCTTAAAAATTTCTCACTTTTAGTTTCTCATGTTCTGGTTCCGCCTGCAATGGAAGCCATTTTAGATGATGAATTTTGCAATATTGATGCGTTTTTGGGAGCGGGTCATGTTTGTACCATTATGGGAACTTCAGAATATTTTCCTTTGGCCGAAAAATATAAAATACCGATTGTTATTTCAGGATTTGAACCTGCAGATTTGCTTAAAGCCATTTATCACGCTGTTTTGCAACTCGAAAAAGGCGAACATAAAGTAGAAAATTGCTACGAACGTTTGGTGAAAGACGAAGGAAATATTCCTGCTCAAAAAGTGGTCAACGAAATTTTTGAAATTGGAACTCAAGAATGGCGCGGAATTGGCGAAATCCCAAATTCTGGTTTAGTCATGAAAGAAAAGTACAAAGATTTTGATGCTTCTAAAAAATTTGACATTGAAAATTTAGAGAAAAAAGAAGAAAATCTTTGTATTGCTGGTGAAATCCTGAAAGGCATTAAAAAACCAGTTGAATGTCCGCATTTTGGGAAACTTTGCAATCCTGGGAATCCTTTAGGAGCACCAATGGTTTCTTCAGAGGGAGCTTGTGCAGCGTATTATCATTACAGTTAATAGAAGCGAGATTCAAGAAGTGAGATTTCAGATTTTTATTTAAAAAATTACATCTCATTTAATAATTATCTCATATCTAAAGTATCATATCTCAAATCTTAAAAATGTTTAAAATATTTCTTACCATCTATTCTGGCTTAGAGCATGCTTTTGAAGCCGACCATTTATTGGCGGTGAACACACTTGTTTCTCACCGCGAAAATCTGAAACAATCCATGAAAGATGGAATTTATTGGGGAATTGGTCATACCGCAACTATTTTTTTCATTGGAATTTTAATGATTGGATTTAAGTTTCAAATTGGGGAAGAAGTTTTTAAAAATTTTGAAGCAGGAGTAGGTGTTATGTTAATTATTTTGGGGCTTTACAGAGTTTTTAAACTCTTTTTTCCGAAAGAACACACTCATACTCATAACACTTCTAGAGCAGCTTTCGGCGTGGGATTAATTCACGGTTTGGCTGGGAGCGGAGCATTAGTAGTTTTGGTGATTTCTCAGATGAAAACACCTTTAGAAGGGTTGATGTACATTCTTATTTTCGGGTTAGGTTCTATTTTCGGGATGTTTTTAGCGGCGTATTTGTTTAGTATTCCTTATACCAAAAGTCTTTTGAAATCTAAAAAATTACAAGCCAGTTTGGTGATTATTTCCTCTATACTTTGTATCGTTTACGGCGGAAAAGTGGTGGTTGAAAATCTAGGGTTGCTTTAGAATTTGGGCAATCCCCAATTTGCAAAATTTCCAACACCCAAATCTTTGCAATTTTGCAAAAAGGGTCGGGCTTTCCGTTGCAATTCCTCACTCGCTTTCAGCGGTTGCGGGATTTTCACTGCAATCCCTATTGTGAAAAGAGATTTGATTATTATTTCATTATCGGCAATCAGTTTTTAATTTCTCAATTTTTTTATTTGCGGTAGAATCTATTCTTTTTTCATAATAGTAATACTTCTTTAAATCGTTATACGTTCCAATAAAAAATTCTGAATTACCATTTGAATATGTTCTTCCCGCATAAAAAATTGCTAATTTATCTCTAGGAGGTTCTTTTTTATTTTTTTCTAACGTCCATTCTTCATTGAAATCTTGTACCATTAACTCTTCAATTTTCACTCTTTTTTCATTATCAATAATATAAAATTTTTGATTTATAAATCCTTGTTCATCTTTAAATTGAGTTAAAAGAACGCCATCGTTTGGAATCTCATAAACTCGTGAATCTTCTTCGTATTTTATTGGAGTTCCACATTTATGATTATAAGAAATATAAACAAAACCTCTATAGTTTTTTGGAATCAAAAAAATTTCTGGTTCAATAGTATTTATTTTCTTCCAAATTAAAATGCATATAGGAACTATTATAATTGGAAGAATTGAAAATACAATTTTTTTTAAAGAATTATAATTAGTAAACCATAAGATTGTAATTAAAATTATTAGACTTATTATTGGTAAAAAATAGAAGTATAATAATCCTGGCAAAAAACCAATTATCAAGGAATTTGTTATTATTAGAGTTAATATGAAAATTTTAAAAATATCTTTATTAATCATATTGTAAATAGTAATATTGATATTTTACAAAACAAAATGTTTCGGCAAATTATGCAACAATTCCGTATTGATAATTTCTGCACAAATCGTGGGTTTTTCCCAATGTCCATTATGTCCGCAATCAAGAACATACGTTTTGATGTTGGTCTTTTCAGGGATTATTTTAAGAAGATTTTCGGTTTTTACAGCATTGTCATATTTCCCAGTAATGATGAGGATTTTTGCATCTAAATTTTCTAAAATTTCAGTTCGGTCTGGTCTTTCTGCCATTCCTAATTGAGCGGCTTTTACGCCTTCTTTATTGGTAGATTTTGCAATGTTTTTCGCCAATTCTATTTTGCCTTCTAAAATATCTTTTTCATTATTGCTAAAAAGATTTGGGATAGAAGTTTTGACGAAAGTCTCAAAATTTTCATCAATTACTGCAATACTTCTTTTACGGATTTGCTTTTTTTCGTCATCATCTGCAACTGTAGTCGAAAAAAATAAAGTCATACTTTCTAAAATTTCAGGAAATTTTTCTGCAAAAGCCAGAGAAACATAACCTCCTAAAGAATGTCCTAGCAAATTGATTTTCTCTAATTTTAGAGCATCAATTACTTCTTTTACTTTTTCTGCCATCAATTCTACGGTGTGTATTTCTTGATAAACTTTAGATTTTCCATGGCCGGGTAAATCTATTTTAATCAGTGTGAAATCTTTAGAAAGATGAGCTTCCATTTCTTCCCAAATGGTCGTGTTTTCCATAAAACCATGAAGTAAAACCAATGGTTTTTTGCCGTTTCCTGAAATTTCGTGATGTAGCATAATTTTTAATTTTTTAGATGAGAGATTTGAGATACGAGATTAAAGATTTCAAATTTTTCAACCTTTACCTTTACCTTTACCTTTACCTTTACCTCAATTTATTTCCAAATATCGATGTAATCTACAAAACCTTGAGCGTTTATTTTCTGTTGAAGTCTAAAGAACTCTCCTTTTCCTTCATCTCTGAATGTATTGCTGTTGCTCTTAGATTCTGTTTTACCATTGATGGTTTGTGTGATTTTTCCGTAGAAATTAATGTGTTTTGGCGATACTCTATCAGCTTTTCCGTCAATGATGAGGATGTTTTTTCCAGATTTTGCATTTCCTTTTACTTCGTAACCATCACTCATAATTTTTGTGAAATTCACGGTTCCAGTTAATGAAACGCCATCATCAGATACGAAAGTAAGTTTATGTTTTCCGCTTAAATCACTGTAATTATTTTTGTTGTTCAATGCTCTGATGCTGTCATTGTATTTCATTCTCACCGCATTGATGGAATCAATAATCTTAGTGCTGTCTATATCTTTAGCATTATTTTCTGCGGTTTTGTTGCACGAGAAAGCGATTAGAATCAAAGGAATAAAAAATAGTTTCTTCATGGTTATCTAATTAATTTGTATTGATTGAATACAAATTTAAACCAAACTTTTTATTCTGCCGATACTTACTTCAAAAATTCTAAAACAGCGTAAAGTGAAATGCTAGAAATGAATATCCAAAGGATAATTCCTAAAAGAAGAGGCTTGACACCTATATTTTTGAGATTTTGTAGAGATAATCCTGCTCCAATTAAGAAAAGAGCAACCTTGAGTGTGTCTCTGGAAATTTCAGAAATGATAGAATTGAAATTTTGTAAAAAAGGAAGATAAGTTCCTGCTAAAATCGCTAAAACAAAGAAACCAATGAAATAAGGAATCTTAATTTTCCCTTCACTTTTGGTAAAAATAGAAATAAGAAAAGCCAACGGAATAATCCATAAAGCTCTTGCTAATTTTACGGTGGTGGCAATCTGTAATGCTTCGTTGCCATATTTACTGGCAGCGCCAACTACAGAACTTGTATCGTGAATGGCGATAGCGCTCCAAATTCCAAATTGATTTTGACTTAAATTAAAAAAATGCCCAATTTCTGGGAAAATAAAAAGTGCAACAGCATTCAAGACAAAAACAATTCCTAAAGCTACAGAAGTTTGTTTGCTATTGGCTTTTAAAATGGGTGCAACTGCTGCAATGGCGCTTCCTCCACAGATTGCGGTTCCTGCAGAAATGAGTTGAGCAATGGTTTTGTCAATTTTTAAAATTTTGGCTAAAAATAAGCCGAAAATCATGACCAAAGCAATCGTAGAAACGGTAAAAAGAAAACCTTGACTTCCTGCTTCTATTGCGGTGTTCAGGTTAATGCCGAAACCTAATCCTACAATAGAATATTGCAATAATTTTTTGACAAAAGTATCTGTCTCTAGAACTTTTCCGAATATATTCACAAAAAGAATTCCGAATAATAAAGCAATTGGCGGAGAAATTAGGGGTGAAAAAGATAAAACAGCGAGTGCTAAAAAGAGAAGTTGAAGAAGTAATTTTTTTTGAAGCATGTTTTTTCTGAATTATCGATTGCGAAAATATTCAAAACCAAAATTTGCTATTGTAACTTTTGTTACATAAGAACTCTCGCTAATGAAATAGTTTTGTAAAAAATAGAAAAAAAATGAAAAAGTTAATATCAATATTGAGTTTTGGAGCTTTAGTTATTATAGGAACACAGTGTTCTTCTCCTAAACCAGCAGAAAGTAATGCTCAAACTGAAGCCCAAAAAGAAGTTTCAATTAAAGAACAAGTTGCAAACGGAGCATTTTTAGTAGATGTAAGAACGCCACAAGAATTTGCAGAAGGAAGTGTAAAAGGAGCCGTGAATATTCCGCTTGATGAAGTAGAAAGTAGATTGAATGAATTCAAAGGAAAACCATCTGTAATTGTTTTTTGTAGAACTGGAAACAGAAGCAGCCAAGCAAAAGCGATTCTAGAATATAACGGAATAAAAAATGTAACCAACGGAATCAATACCAAAACGGTAAACGAAGAATTGGCTAAATAAAATGTTCTAAAGAATTTAATTATAAAAAAAGCTTTCAAAATTTTGAAAGCTTTCTTTTTTATCCATGAAATGATGATTTTATTTCTGTTTTTTATAAAACTCGATTCCACATTCTAAGAATTTTTTGAAATCTTCTTTCGGCATATAACCAGAAACAGGAGTGTTAATCACTTTTTCTTCTGGAGTTACCAAAACGTAATGCGGTTGAGAATTATTATTAAAATTCACTTGTTGGAACATACTCCATTTATCTCCGATGGTTTTAATGCGTTTCATTTGTCCGTTTCCTAAATCTACTTTGGTTTGTTCTGCTTCTGGCAATTCTTCTTTGTCGTCTACATAAAGAGAAGCGAGAATAACCTCGTTTTGTAAAGTAGGTAAAATGTCTGGTTCGCTCCACACAAATTCTTCCATTTTTCTACAGTTTTCGCAACCATAACCTGTGAAATCTATTAAAACGGGCTTGTTTTCTTTCTTTGCCAATGCTATTGCTTTGAAATAATCATGTTCTGGATGCATTCCCAGAATTCCGTCTTTTTCATCATGGAGATAGCTCACATTAATTGGAGGCAAAATTCCTGAAAGCATTTGTAATTTTGGTCTTTCTGCAGGAACTAATCCTTGAACTAAATAAACCAAAAATCCAATTCCTAAAACTCCAAAGATTTTTCTAGTGATAGAAATTTTTTGGTTTTTATCATCGTGTGGAAATCTGATTTTTCCAAATAAATAAAGCACTAAACCGATGGTGATGATAATCCAAATCGCGATGAAAAGTTCACGTTTTAGTAAGAATGTTTTGGAAACTAAATCTGCTTTTGACAAAAATTTCAATGCTAAAGCTAATTCTACGAATCCTAGAACTACTTTTACGGTATTCATCCAACCGCCAGATTTTGGTAAACTTTGTAACGCTTGTGGAAATAATGCCAATAATCCGAAAACGATTGCCCAACTTAAACCAAATCCTGCTAAAGCAAAAGTTAATAACATCGGAACGTTTGCAGAACCCGTAACAGCGCTTCCTAATAAACTTCCTAAAATTGGTCCAGTACAAGAAAATGAAACAATGACCAGGGTTAAAGCCATAAAAAAAATCCCGATGATTCCTCCTGCTTCTTCCGCTTTTGAAGATTTATTGGCGATAGAACTTGGCAAAGTAATATCATAATATCCGAAGAAACTTCCTGCGAAGAATAAGAATATCAAGAAAAATGCAATATTTAAGCTTACTGATGTAGAAATTTGGTTGAAAATGTTTCCCGCAATTCCATCAATAATGTGAAACGGAACGCTCAATAAAACGAAGATTAAAAGAATAAAAAATCCGTAAATAAATGCGTCTCTTTTTCCTTTTGATTTGTCTTTTTGCCCTTTGGTAAAAAATGAAACCGTCAATGGAATCATTGGGAAAACGCAAGGCGTTAACAAAGCGATTAATCCACCTAAAAATCCTAAAAATAAATAAGTGAGGTAGTTTTCAGATTTTTTTTCTTTTGCTACTCCACAGTCTGTTAAAGGATTTTCGAAATCTAATGAAGAAACCTTTAAACCTTCTTGTTGAGGAGCAATTTCTGTATTTTCAGTTGTTGCAGGAATTGTAGAGGCTACAGATTTTGCTGAATCTACATTTTGTACATTTTCTTTGTTGTCCTCAGTTTTTACAACTGCTGAACTTTCTATCGTTTTTTCAAATTCTAAAGATTCAGGAGCTAGACAAACTCTGTCATCACAAGTTTGATACGTAAACTCTGCGATTACATTGGCTGGTTTTTCAGGATTTTTGAGTTTAAATTTTTGCTTAATTGTCACATTTCCAGATAAGAAAATCAAATCTGTACCAAAAGCTTCAGAAAATTCAGTTTTTCTGCTACCTATTTCTACAGGTTTTCCAATCAGTTGAATATCTTTAGAATTTAGTTTTAATTCTGTGGGAATCGCTCCAGATTCTGGATCAATATCTTTAGAGTAAATATGCCATCCTTTGTCAATATTAGCGGTAATTACTGCTTCGTATTCGTTATTTGGGAGTGATTTTACATCGTATTTTATCGTGACGTGTTTCTGAATTTGTGCAGAGAACAATGAGGTAATAGCGATAAAAAGTAAAAGCAAAAACTTCTTCATTATTTAATTTTTAGAGGTACAAAAATATAAAATTGTAGGTCTTAAAAAGATATAAATAGTCTGATTTAACTTATTTTAAGAATTAATTTTATCAATTTCTTGTAAAATTTCATTTTTTTCTTTTGTTGCAAACAATTTCTTTTCTTTTGATAGAAATTTCATAAGTGTTGCTTCGGAAAAATTTACCATTTTCAGCATTTATGATTTTTTCGATTTCAATTCCTGTGAAACCTAGTTTTCTAATGATTTCAATGATGAGAACTTTCGGTTTTCGGAATAAAATTTCTTTGTTCAAGGTAAATCCTTCTTCATTTTCATCCATTAAAATTTCTTGAAAGGTCTTTTCGGTTTCGTTTTGATAAAAATCGTTAACCGAACTTAGATAAGACAAACTTTCACCGAATTGTTCTAGAAACTGTGGAAAAATTTCCAGAATTTTTGGGGTGAGTTGATTTCGGATTTTATTTCTAAGATAATCGTTTTTTTCATTGGATTTATCTTCTCTGAAATCGATGCGGTTTTCTTCTGCAAAATCATAAATTTCTGCTTTGGTAAATTTCAGAAGTGGACGAACAATGCTGTTTTCATTTTTAGGAATTCCGCTTAATCCTTTAATTCCAGAACCTCGAGAAAGATTGATGAAAAAAGTTTCCAGCTCATCATTGAGATGATGAGCTGTAACAACATAATCCAGATTTTCTTCCTCTAAAATTTTGAAAAAGAAATCATATCTCAATTCTCTCGCCCAATTTTGAAGGGATTTCATTTGAGTTTTTTCTTGTTCTGAAACATCTTTTAGATGAAATTTGATTTTATTTTTTTTGCAAAAATCTTCTACAATTTTTTGATCAAGATTAGAATCATCTCCTCGAAAATGATAGTTTACATGAGCTACTTGAAACTCTAGACCTTTGCCATTTTGACTGGAATTGAAAAATCTAAACAAGTGCGAAAGCACCATAGAATCAGCACCACCAGAAACAGCCAAAAGAAATTTTTTAGAAAAAATGTCTTCTCCTAAAACTTCTAAATTTTCCTTAAAATTGTTAAAATCTAACAAAACTGCCTATTTTTAGGCAAATATAATTCTTCTTGTGGAATGATTTTTGTAATTTTGGTAACAATAATTTTAAAAAGATAAAAGCTTTATGAAAATTTTAAAAATTTTTGCTTTTGGAGCAATCGCACTTACGCTTACTTCATGTGTGAGCAAAAAGCAATATGATGCATTAAATCTTAACTACAAACAATGTGTTGAGAATGCAGGAGAGAGACAAAGACAAATTCAAGATTTACAAGCAGCAAATGCAGGTTTGACCAGTGAAAACAATTTATTAAGAGACCAAAACGGTGCACTTAAATCTTCACTAGACGCTTGTTTGTCTAACGCAGGAAAAGGTTCTGCTAATATTGATAAATTAATCGGAGAGATTAATGCGTCTAACTCTTACATTAAGCGTTTGATTTCTACCAATTCTAAAAATGACAGTTTAAATTTAGCTTTATCTAATAAATTGAAAAGAAGTTTAGATAATGTAGCAGATGCAGATGTAGATGTAAAAGTTCTAAAAGGAGTAGTGATGATTTCACTTTCTGACAAAATGCTTTACAAAACAGGAGATTATAACATTTTACCAGCGGCTCAAGAAGTGCTAGGAAAAGTGGCTAAAGTGATTAATGATTATGATACTTACAGCGTTCTTATCGAAGGAAATACGGATAACGTTCCTTTAGCAAGTGCTAATTTACCAAAAGACAACTGGGATTTGTCAGCGCTTAGAGCTACTTCTGTTGCGAAAATTTTACAAACACAATTTGGCGTAAATCCTAACAGAATTACAGCAGGAGGTAGAAGTGAGTACAATCCTAAAACGACTAATGCTTCCGTTTCTGGACGTGCAGAAAACCGTAGAACAGAAATCATCATCATGCCTAAGCTAGATGAATTCATGAAACTAATGGACATCGCTCCAGTAAAAAAATAGAATCTTAGATTTATTATTTAAAAACCTCGAATTTTTTTCGAGGTTTTTTATTTTTTTGATGAAAGAAAAAACAAACCTATACCAACAGCCAAATAAAATAATGTTCCAAAAGACAGGGTGAATAAATTTCTCCTTATATTTTTATTGAAATGATTATTGTAGAAAATATCATAGCCAGTGATCAAAATAAGTGGGAAAAATAAAATTGGCCAAATAAAAAAGATGAAAATTGGATGGTAAAAAATGTTTTTCAAAATGAATCTTTTGCTCAAAGTTAAAAAGAAAAGTAAATAAATTCTGTAATTTTGTAAAAAATCATCACATCAATCCATGAGTTATTTCGAAGAATTGCATCCAGAAATGGATAGATATTTAGAAGATACCGCTTCTGCAGAACCAGAAATTTTGAAAAGATTGCGCAAAGAAACTTTTCAGAAAACTACACAACCACACATGATTTCGGGATATCTTCAAGGTAGATTTCTTTCTTTGATTTCAAAAATGATTTCGCCAAAAAATATTCTAGAAATTGGAACTTTCACCGGTTATGCAGCGCTTTGTTTAGCTGAAGGCTTGCAGAGAGACGGAAAATTGACCACGCTAGATGTAAATGAAGATTTGGCTTATTTGCCTCAAAAATATTTTGCCCAAAGTGAATGGGCTTCTCAAATAGACTTTAAACTACAAGATGCTAAAGAATTTTTAAAAAATTCTAGCGAAACCTTTGATTTGATTTTCATTGATGCGGATAAAGAAAACTATCATGAATATTTACAATTGGTGAAACCCAGAATGAAATCTGGAAGTGTTTTGATGATTGATAATGTACTTTGGTACGGAAAAGTGCTTGATGAAAAGGGAAATAAACAAACCGAACAGATAAAACTCGTGAATAAATTAGTTGCTGAAGATGCAGATTTTGAAAATGTAATTTTACCTTTGCGAGACGGAGTTCATTTAGTTCGTAAGATATAAGGTTATGGAAAAATACTACTGCAGCGTGTCTGTTTCACCGATGAGAGCCGAAGTTTCAGAAAAATCTGAAATGATTTCTCAAATTTTATATGGTGAAACCTGTGAAATTTTAGAAACGGAAGGGAATTTCAGTAAAATCAAAATGGATTTTGATGGCTATGAAGGTTGGGTGAATTCTACAGTTTTAAAAAAACAAAATGCTGAAATTTCTAAAAATTTGGTGACGCAGTCTTTTGGTGAATTTAATTTGCCAGAAGGTAAAAGTTTACTTTCCATAGGAAGTGAAGTCGGTTTTGCAACAGAAAATGCTGTTGATACAAATAACCTGCGAGAAAGTTTAGTAGAAACGGCCAAAAAATTCTTGAATGTCCCTTTTTTATGGGGAGGAAGAAGTTTTTTTGGAATAGATGATAGCGGATTTGTACAGTTGTTGTATAAAGTTCACGGAATTACTTTACCGAGAGATCCAGAACAACAAGCTTTACATGGAACAGCTCGTGATTTTGTAGAAGAAAGCGAAGCAGGAGATTTAGCGTTTTTTGAAGATGCAGAAGGAAAAATTATTCATGTAGGTTTAGTATTATCGCCTTTTGAAATTATTCATGCAAGTGGAAAAGTGAGAATAGATTCTCTAGATTTTTCTGGAATTTATAATGCAGAACAAAATAAGCACACGCACAAATTGAGGTTTGTGAAAACAATGATTTAATTAAAAATTGGAAGTTGTGAATTAATGACTAAGTTTAAAAAAAATATTTTTATTAAATGATAAACTACAAAAACATTAATAAACTACTGTTAATTATTCAAGTTATATTGTTTTTATTTTTATGGATTTTCACAATAATTCATTTTTCTGAACTTCCCGAAATAATTCCTCAACATTATGGATTTGATGGAAAACCAAATGTTTATGGAAATAAAAGCATGATTTGGACTTTGCCTATTATAGGGAGTTTACTTTTTCTTTTGCTCAATCATGTCTCAAAAAATACAGATTCAGAATTACTAAATATATCTCCAAAAATAAAAGCAAAGCCCGAATTAGCAAGAACTTTTGTAAATGCACTATTAGTTTTTATTCTATTCTTGTTTTCCAGAATTTTATTTGAAGAAATAAAAATTATTAAAGGATTTCAAGAAAGTTTATCTTTTTTTGTCCCTACAATAATTATTGTTATGTTGGTTTCTATTGTTGGTTTTAATACCTATTATCATTACAAAAAATAAAATTACATTCTCACATTGAAATTTCTCTACAACATATCCATCTTTCATCTTGAATTAGCGTTCAAGGTTTTGTCGTGGTTTAATGACAAGATTAAAAGTGGTTTAGAAGGCAGAAAACAATCTTTAGAAATTGTAAAATCTAAAATAAAAAATGAGGACAGTGTCCTCTGGATGCACGCTGCAAGTTTGGGAGAATATGAACAAGGTTTGCCAGTTTTAGAAAAACTGAAAGATAAATATCCCAATCATAAAGTTTTAATTACTTTTTTCTCGCCTTCTGGTTATGAAAACGTGTTGAAAAAGAACAAAGAAGATATTTTGTGTTATCTTCCTTTTGATAAAAAATCTACGATTTCAGAATTTGTAAAAGCGGTTCATCCTGAAATTTTCTTTACCGTAAAATACGATTTTTGGTATCATCTTTTAGACGAACTCAAGCAAAATGGAGCTAAAGTTTTTGTGATTTCAGCGTTGTTTTATGAAAATCAAGTTTACTTTAAACCACAAGGAAAATGGTTTGTGAATGAACTGAAAAAAAATGTGGATTGGATTTTTCATCAAACCGAAAAGTCTCTTTCTTTAGCTCAAAGAGTAGGTTTAACCAAAGGTTCGGTTTCTGGAGATACACGTTTTGACAGAGTGAAACAAATCAAAAACAGAGATAATTCCGTAGAGTTGATTTCAGATTTTAAAGCAGATAAAAAACTGCTGGTTTTCGGAAGTTCTTGGGAAGCCGAAGAAAAAATGGCTCAAATTCTTTCTCAAAAATTAGAAAATTTTAAAATTCTTATCGCACCACATGATTTAAAAAGAGTTCAAAATCTCAAACAAATTTTTCCAAGCGCAATTCTCTACAGTGAAATCGCAAAATCGCAAAATCGTAAAACTGAAATTGAAACGACTTCACAACTTCACGATTTTACAACTTCACAAATACTCATCATAGACAGTATTGGCTTGCTTTCCAAACTCTATTCTTATGCAGATATTGCAGTTGTAGGAGGTGGTTTTCACGATAAAGGTTTGCACAATATTTTAGAAGCGGCAACTTTCGGCGTTCCTGTAATTTTTGGAAATCAATACAAGAAAAATCCTGAAGCTGATGCTTTAATTGCCCAAAATGGAGGTAAATCTTTCGATAATGAAGAATTGGCAGCTGATTTTGTCATTGAATTATCAAAAAATTCAAATCTGTTACAAGAAATGAGTGAAAATGCAAGGAATTTTGTTCATTCTCAACCGAATTCTTCTGAGATTATTCTAGAGAAAATTTTAGCATAATTTATTCTGAGCATAATACCTGATAACAATCATCTCGTAGCGATTTATAATCTTCATAATTTTGCAAAAAATTATCATGAAGAAAGTAATTGTAGGCGTTTTAATGTTGGTAGGCGCAATGTGGAGTTTTACGGGTTGTACTTCTAACCAAATTTCTCAAAAAGAAACCCATATCCAAGAAAATCTTAATCCAAATCAAATTTTAGAAGTTTTAAAAACTGGAAATGAACATTTTGTACATCACAAAAATGCTTTTCCGCATTTAGATGAAGCCAGAATGAAGGAAGAAGTTTCTGGGCAACATCCTATCGCAACGGTTGTGAGCTGTTCTGATTCTAGAGTGCCTGTAGAATTGGTTTTTGACCGTGGAATTTGTGATTTGTTTGTGATAAGAACTGCAGGGAATTCATTAGATGATGATATGACGATGGGGAGCTTAGAGTATGCGGTGAATCATTTACACACTAAATTAATTATTGTAGTGGGCCACGAAAAATGTGGCGGAATTACGGCTGCAATTTCTCAACATAATGAAGGAAAAGAACCCAAAGAAATTTCTAATCTTATAGAAACACTCAGAAAAGGAGTGGAGCCTTTCGTAGGAAAATCTGAAAAATTAGATGACGCAATTCATTATAATGTAGACCAACAAATTCAGAAAATTCTTCAAAACCAAGAACTGAAAGATTTAATTGATAAAGGAGAACTGAAAGTCATTGGTGGTTATTACCATCTTAATGACGGGAAAGTAGATTTTCTTAATTAAAAATTTTAGAATATTTCTTAAATCCATTGAAAGCCCAATTGGCGGTATAATATAAAGACTTGAGCGTGGAAAAATTCATGTGTTCTTTGTACACCAAATTTTGGTCTTTCATGATATTGGTTTTCTTTCTAGAAACACTTCCTTCTCGCATTCTGTATTTAGCCAAAGTTTTTTTAAGAGGCTTTCCGTAAGGGATTTTTTAAGATGGAGCTGTGAAAAAAGTAGAAGTAGTTTCTTTCACCGCTCAAAAACTCATTGTAAAAGGGGGAAAAAGAAATTGGCGGAGAAAATGTATATTGTAAAAGTGATCAATACATAAGATTAATTAATTTGTAAACGAGATATTTTATAATCCTTATTCATAACGATAGGGATTTTTCTTTTAAAAATCATAAATTTGTAAATTCTTAGAAATCAAGTTTAACAATACTTTAAAATATTACAGCGTGTTTTACGATCACAAGCAGATAGAGCAAAAATGGCAGAAGTTTTGGGAAGAAAACCAAACTTATAAAACTGAAAATAATTCTACAAAACCTAAATTCTACGTTTTAGATATGTTTCCTTATCCTTCTGGAGCGGGTTTACACGTAGGTCACCCTCTGGGTTATATCGCCTCTGATATTTATGCAAGGTTCAAGAGACATCAAGGTTTTAACGTTTTGCATCCTATCGGTTATGATTCTTTCGGTTTGCCAGCAGAACAATACGCGATTCAAACTGGGCAGCATCCTGCAATTACTACAGAGCAAAATATTACCAGATATGAAGAGCAATTAAGAAAAATTGGTTTCTCTTTCGATTGGAGTAGAGAAGTGAGAACTTCTGATGCTTCTTATTACAAATGGACGCAATGGATTTTTATAGAATTGTTTCATTCTTGGTACAATAAAACTTCGGATAAAGCAGAATCTATCGAAACTTTGGTAGAACATTTTTCAAAATTCGGGACTGAAAACTTAAACGCAGTTCAAAATGATGAATTAAATTTTACCGCAGAAGAATGGAATGCTGCTGATGAAAACAAAAAACAAGATATTTTACTCAATTACAGATTGGCTTATAGAGCCGAAACTACTGTAAACTGGTGTCCTGCTTTGGGAACTGTTTTGGCGAATGATGAGGTAAAAGACGGAAAATCTGAACGTGGCGGTTATCCTGTTTTTCAGAAAAAAATGATGCAGTGGAGCATGAGAATCACTGCGTATTCTGAAAGACTTTTAAATGGATTGAAAACTTTAGATTGGCCACAACCGTTGAAGGATTCTCAAGAATATTGGATTGGAAAATCTCAAGGAGCAGCGGTAAAGTTCCGAGTTCCGAGTTCCGAGTTCCGAGTTGATGAGGCAGAAATTGAGGTTTTTACAACAAGACCCGACACGATTTTTGGGGCAACTTTTATGGTTTTGGCGCCAGAAAATCCTTTGGTAGAAAAATTAACGACTCCAGAGCAAAAATCTGAAGTTGAAAACTATATAGAAGAAACTTCTAAAAAAACGGAACGTGATAGAATGGCAGACGTGAAAAACGTTTCCGGAGCGTTCACAGGAAGTTTTGCAATAAATCCTTTCACAGGGAAAAATATCCCGATTTATATTTCAGATTACGTTTTGATGGGTTACGGAACAGGGGCTGTAATGGCGGTTCCTGCGCATGATGAACGAGATCATCGTTTTGCGAAAAAATTCGGGTTAGAAATCATTAATGTTATTGAAAACGATTTCGATATTCAAGAAGAATCTTATGATTCTAAAGATTCAGTTTGTGTAAATTCTGAATTTTTAAACGGACTGAATTATAATGATGCGAAAGCAAAAATTATTTCAGAAATCGAAAAAATGGGAATCGGTCACGGAACTACCAATTACAGACAGCGTGATGCGATTTTCTCTCGTCAAAGATATTGGGGAGAGCCGGTTCCTGTGTATTATAAAGACGGAATGCCTTATACTTTGCCTGTTTCTGCATTGCCATTAGAATTGCCAGAAGTAGAGAAATATTTACCAACAGAAGACGGCGATCCACCATTAGGAAATGCGAAAAATTTCGCTTGGGACGAAGCTAGCCAAAAAGTAGTGGCTGTAGATTTAATTGATGAAAAAACCGTTTTCCCGATGGAACTTTCTACCATGCCAGGTTGGGCAGGAAGTTCTTGGTATTTCTTGAGATATATGGATCCGAAAAATGATGGTGAATTTTGTGCAAAAGATTTATCAGATTATTGGGGCGGCGTCGATTTATATATTGGCGGAAGCGAACACGCAACTGGTCATTTATTGTATTCTCGTTTTTGGAATATGTTCTTAAAAGACAGAGGTTACATTAACCAAGATGAACCTTTCCAAAAATTGATAAATCAAGGAATGATTTTGGGTTATAGCGCATTTATTGCTGAATCTTATCATGAAGATAAAAAAATAACGCCAATTTATATTTCCCAAGACTTATTAGCTCTTTCAAGTGTTGAATCGGATTGGATTGAAAAAAAGGAAGAATTTTACAGAAATGAAGGTTTGGATGAAAAGACAATTTCAGAAATTAAATTTAGATTTTTACATGTTGATATTTCATTATTGAAAAATGAAAGTAGTTTAGATATTGAAAAATTTAAACAATGGCGTTCAGAGTTTAACAACGCATTTGTTATTACAAATAATAAAGGGGAGTTAAAGGTTCTTCGTGAAGTAGAAAAAATGTCAAAATCAAAATACAACGTTGTAAATCCAGATGATATTGCAGAAGAATATGGTGCAGATTGTTTGCGTTTGTATGAAATATTCCTTGGTCCTTTAGAGCAATCAAAACCATGGAATACACAAGGTTTAAGCGGAGTTTACGGATTTTTGAAAAAATTCTATAACCTTTATTTTGATGGAGATAACTTCTCGGTTTCAGAGGAAGAGCCAACCAAAGCAGAATTGAAAGTTCTACATACTTTGATTAAGAAATTTACGTTTGATATTCAGAATTTCTCATTCAATACTTCGGTTTCTCAGTTTATGATTGCTGTAAACGAGTTGCAAAAAATGAAGTGCAATAAGAGAGCGATTTTAGAACCTTTAGCGGTTATTATTTCTCCTTATGCGCCACATATTTGCGAAGAATTGTGGGAAAAATTAGGTAAAAATACTTCTATAGAATTTGAGAAATTACCAGAATTAAATGAAGCGTATTTGGTAGAAGATGAGATAAACTATCCGGTAAGTTTCAATGGTAAAATGAAGTTTACCTTGGCTTTAGCAGCGGATTTAGATGCTAAACAAATTGAAGAAATAGCGATGAGTAATGAAAAGGTTCAAGAAATTTTAGCGGGAGCAACTCCTAAAAAAATAATTATTGTGCCAAAGAAGATTATCAATATCGTTTTTTAAGGAATTGTTAAATATTTTTTAAAAATTTATAAAAATTTCTTTGAATATTTGAAAAAAAATAAGGCTAAAAATTTTGTAGTTTTTATGATTTTAACATCATGTGAAAATATCTCACAAAAAATATAAAATATATTGTTAAATCTGTAATCTACAATGGTTTTCGAGAAACAAGAAATTTATCATAGTTTGATTTTTTAACTTGCATTTTCCAATAAAATAGCTTTATTTTACAGCCTCAAAAAATTAACAATTATAATTTAGTTTAATATGGAAATGAATGTTTCAACACAAGAGGAGCAAGTAGTTGCTAAAAAAGTAGGAGGCCTTAATCCTGCAGTTGTTTTACCTATTCTATATGTTATAGCGTTAGGTATTTATATTTTTATTTTAGGTAATCCTGGTAACTTTAAGAACGAAGGGGTTACTGGTCTTTCAGTTGCTTTTTCTGATGTAGAGAATAAGGACTTACATCCAGATTCTTTCATGGGAATTATTTACATGGGGGGACCAATCGTTCACATTTTGATTTTATTCATGATTACTGTTATTGTTTTCGCTATTGAGCGTTTCTTCGTTCTTAGAAAAGCAGCAGGTACAGGTAACTTAGAAAACTTTGTAATTAAAGTTAGAAATTTACTTGACAAAAATAAAATTGATGAAGCAGTTGAAGAGTGTGATGCTCAAAAAGGTTCTGTAGGTAACGTAGTGAAAGAAGGTCTTACAACTTACAAAGCTTTAGCAAATGATACAACTCTTAACAAAGAGCAAAAAATGGTAGCGCTTACTAAATCAATTGAAGAAGCTACAACTTTAGAAATGCCAATGTTAGAAAAGAACATGATGATTCTTTCTACTCTAGGTACAGTAGCTACGTTAGTTGCACTATTAGGAACGGTAATCGGTATGATTAAGTCTTTCCAAGCTTTAGGTGCTGCTGGAGGTACTCCTGATGCTGCTGCATTATCAATCGGTATTTCTGAAGCACTTATCAACACTGCATTAGGTATTGGTACTTCAGCTATCGCTATTATTCTTTATAACTTCTTTACTTCTAAAATTGACGGACTTACATACAAAATCGACGAGATTGGTATGTCTATCCAACAATCTTTTGCAGAATTTAACTAATCAGTTAATTTTTGGCAAAAAAATTGCACTCTTTTTAAATGAAAGAATGCATAACTAGAAGTTTAATTTAATAAAAAATAATAAAATGGCGAGAGTCAAACCAAAAAGACACGGTGTTGTAACAGACATGACAGCAATGTGTGATGTTACTTTCTTGCTTCTTACATTCTTTATTATGACTACTCAGTTTAAAAAGCCTGATGTAGAGCAAATTAAACCGCCAACTTCTATTTCTGAAAAATTACTTCCAGATGGGAACTTAATGACAGTTAATGTTACTCCAGACGGTAAGTTTTATTTCGCAGCTGTTGAAAACTTTAAAGAAAGATCAGAGTTGCTAGACAAAATGGGAGCTAAATATGGTGTAAAATTTTCAGAAGAAGAAAAAGTAGCTTTCTTCAAAACTCCAGCAATTGGAGTTCCGATGAATCAGCTTAAGAGTTTTCTTAAAATGCCTGAAGATCAAAGAAAGTTTGTAAAAACTGCGGGAGTTCCATTAGACAGTACAAATAAGCAATTAATAGATTGGATTAGTAGTAGTCTTGAAATTAATCCACAATATAAATTGGCTATTAAAGGAGATGCAAACACTAATTACCCTAAAGTAAAAAATTTATTTGAAGGGCTTAGAGATATAGAGTATTATAAGTTTTGGTTAATTACTAGCCAGGAAACTAATAAATAGTAAAGAAATGGCAGAAGTACAAGTACAAGAAAAGAGCGAAAAGGGAGGCAAAGTCCGTTCCAAAAAGCAGAGTACTAAAGTTGACATGACACCAATGGTGGACCTTAACTTTTTGATGCTAATGTTTTTTATGTTTACTACTACATTTAGTAAACCGAATGTAATGGACCTAGGGTTACCAGCAAAACCAAAAGTTGATCAACCAAAACCTAAAGATACTCAGATTGATTTAACGAATTCAATTTCGTTGATTATTGGTAAAAATAATAGAATTTTCTATCACCAGTTAGATCAAGCAGGTCTTAATGAACAGACTTTACAAGAGACTACTTATGATAGAGAAGGGATTACAAAAGTAATCGAGCAAGCAAAACGTAATGCTAAAGATGTTACTAAATTTACAGTAATTATCAAGCCTACAGATGATGCAGTGTATAAAAATTTCGTAGATATTTTAGATGAAATGGCGATTACTAATTCTCAGCAATATGGGGTTACAGATATTAAGCCATGGGAAAAAGTTATCTACGAGAAAAAAGTTGGAGGTTCTACACCGGCACCAGCTCAATAATTAATTCAAAACTTATTTGAATATTATGGAAAATGAAAATTTAAATTACAATCCATCTTTAGATGAAATTGTATTTGAGCATAGAAATAAAGAATACGGTGCATATGATTTAAGATCAAGTTATAGAAGAATCTTAACAAGATCTATGATCATTGGAACTCTTATTTTCTGTATAGCAGCAATTACTCCTTTTGTAGTAATGAAAATTAAGCAATTAGCTGCTAAAGAAAAGACAGAAGTAGATGCTAACCTTATCGAAATTCTTCCTGAAGAACAAGTGAAAGAAGAGATTGTGGAAAAAGAAGAAACTCCACCACCTCCACCACCTAAAGTAGAAGAAAAGATTGAAATTCTACAAAATGTAGTACCTGAACCAGTAAAGGCGCCTAAAGTGGAAACTCCACCTCCGCCAATTTCTGAACAGTTAAAAACTACAACAGGTCTTGTAAATCAAGAAGGTGTAAAACAAACGAATTATGCACCACCTCCTGTTGCTGCTCCACCAAAAGCTGCTGCAGTAGAGTCTAAAGCTCCAAGTACTACAGAGGTTTATGAATCTGTAGACCAAGAAGCAGAATTCCCTGGAAGTTTAAACTCTTTTAGAAATAAAATTGGTGAAAACTTTGATAACTCTGCAATGGAAGGAGGAGAAGGAACGCTTAAAACTACAGTTACCTTTATTGTAGAAAGAGATGGTACAATTTCTGATGTTAAAGCATCTGGTTCTAACCCAGATTTTAATAGTGAAGCTGTAAGAACAGTGAAAAGTATTAGAACAAAATGGGTTCCTGCAAAAATTAATGGTCAACCAGTAAGACAAAGATTTAGGTTACCATTAACTATGAATTTTGAATAAACTTACCAATTTTCATATAAAAAGAGAAGCGTAAGCTTCTCTTTTTTATGTCATTTATTAATAAACTTAATTGCTTTTATATGTTTAATTACTTATCTGTTTTAATCGGGTTATTTTATATTGCATTAGGTGTTTTTGTAATTGTATATCGTTTTTTTCTAGTACAATTAGATGAGATACCATCTTATTTATTAGGTGGATTACTCATTTTATATGGAATTTTTAGAATAGGAAGAGCAATTTATTACATAAGAAGAAAGGATGAAGAAGACGTTTAAGATTTTTATTTTTTTTATTTCAGTTTTTTCAGTCATTTCTTGTTCTCAAAATGAATCAAGCAGACCAAACAAAGGTGAAATAGTCATTGCTGCAGATGAATCTTTTAGAAACGTAACAGAAGCTTTGGCAGAAAGATATGTTGCGCATTATCCTGAAACTAAACTTCATCTCAAATTTCAGAAAGAAGACTATGCCTTAATGGATTTATTGAAGCGAAACGTAAGAGTTATTGTGATGTCTAGAGAACTTACAGCAAAAGAAAAAAAACTCTATGAAGAAATGGTAGATCTTCCTTTAGAGCCAGCAAAATTCGCTGGAGATGCTGTGGTATTTGTAGTTGCTAAAGATTCTCCTAAAAACTCAATTAGTGTTCAAGAAATAAAAAATGAACTACAATCTGATGAAAAAAATATAATTTTTGATGGTGTAAATGCTAGTAATTTTAATTTTGTAGCTCAGAAATTAAATTTAGCCCCTCAAAAAATAAAATATTCACTAATTAAAGGTAATAAAGGAATTGTAGAGAAAATTAATAAATTCCCTAATAGTATAGGGGTTATTAGTCTTAATACCATCTCGAATCCTTACTCTCGAGAAGCTGAAGATTTAAGGAAACAAATAAAAATTCTCTCTGTTACAGAAAATAATATTGCTTATGAGCCGAACAGAGAAAATATAAGAAATATGAAATATCCTTTCACCAGGATTCTTTATTTTTTAACTAATGAAGGACATTTTGGGTTAGGAAATGGTTTTATCAGATTCTCTTGCACTCAAAAAGGTCAAATAGTGGTAAGTAAAGAAGGACTTCAACCTTATAATATTTTTAAGAGAGAAGTAATGATGAGATAAAAAATTTTTAATTTTAAGAGATTTAATTTAATTTTGGAACGGTAATTGTGTATTAGTAATTAACATAATACATTAACAATAAAAAAATAGAAAAATGAAATATAGATTCGGACTTCCTAAAAAAATAGTTTTTGGTGCAGCGGCAACTTTTCTATTAAGTTTTGCAAGCGCACAAACAGTGTCAGAAGGGATTATTAATTTAGATAGCCATAAATATGCAAAGGCTAAAGAAGTTTTTAATCAGATGATTGCCAAATCACCTACTGCAGAAAACTATTATTATTTAGGATACTCATATTTAAGTCAGTTTGAACCAAATTTTGAACTAGCTAAAGAAAATTTCGATAAAGGTTTAGCAATTGATTCTAAAAGCTATCTTAATAAAATTGGTCTTGCTACCATTAAATTAGGGAAAGGTCAAAAAGCTTCAGCAATCACAGAACTTACTCAGGTTGCAAAAGAGTCTAAAGAAAAAGACGCAGAAGTTCTTTATAGAATTGGAGAAGCTCTTACCATGTTCGAGAATAACAATGATCCAGCTTTAGCCATTACTTATATCAATAAAGCAATTGAAAAAGCACAGAAATACGGTGTTCCTGCTTACTATTATTATACTTTAGGAGATGCATACAGATTAACTAGAGATCCAGGAAATGCAATGACTGCTTATGATAGAGCTTCTGAAGTTGCTAAAAATAAAGCTTCTGTTTTCTACAGAATGGCTACATTATGGATGGCAGCAAAACAGTATAAAAAAGCAGAAGAAAACATTGTAAAAGCTATCAATACAGATGCAACTTATGCTCCAGCGTACAAAGCACAAGCTCAGTATAATAAAATTTTCCAAAGACATGAGGAAACTACACAGAGTTTGATTAATTATACGAAGTATGCAGACGAAGATCCAAGTACAGCATTAGAGATTGCCAAGTTATACTTTATTAATAGTGACTTTGCTGAATCTAAAGCGACTTTAGATAAGGTTTTTGACAAAGTAAATGATCCAATTAAGTTTAAGTTAAGAGCTTATTTACAATATAATGAAAATGATTTTGTAAACGCTAAAACTAATCTAGAAACTTATTATGCAAAAGTAGAGCAATCTAGAATCATCCCGAGTGATGCAGGTTTAGAAGCGGTAATTTATGCAGGATTAGCATCTAAAGAAGCAGACGCTGCTGCAAAAGCTGCCTTAATGCAAAAAGCTAATGAAAAATTAGCGGTTGTGAAAGCTGCTAAAGATGATACCTTAGATTGGGATTCAGAATTCGCAAAAGCATCAAGTGGTGCTGCGGAACTTCAAGCAAAAGCAGACGCAGGTCCTTCTAATGATAATATCGTGGCTCTTAAAAAACAAGTAGCTGCAAACAAAGAAGATACTACTGCATTGTTCAATTTAGCAATGGCTTATCAAGAAGTAAGTAACTGGGATGGTGCTGCTCTAGCTTGGCAAAAAATGAATGACCTTCTTCCAACTTGGGAGCCGGCTTATTATAGCAAAGGTTATGCATTACAACAAGCTGGTTATAAAGAATTAGCTGCTGTAGCTTTCCAAAAATATATAGATGTAGCATTAACTAAAACTCCTGCAGAACAACAGGCTTTACAAGAAACATTGTTTGGAGCTTACTATTCTGTAGCTTACTTGTTACACACTACGGATAAAGTAAAGGCAAATGAAGCTTTACAAAAAGCTTTAGCAATGAAACCAAACGATCATAATTCACTTCTTTTACAGAAAGAATTAATGAAATAAAAAATGAGCTTCTCTATTGAGAAGCTTTTTTTTAATTCTAAATTTGAAAATTTAATTTTAATTTCTGTATTTTTGACCCATGAAAGTAGATATTTTAGCAATAGGAGCACATCCAGATGACGTAGAGTTAGGCTGTGGCGGGACTATAGCAAAATTAATTTCCGAAGGAAAAAAAGTAGCCATCATAGACCTTACCGAAGGTGAATTAGGAACAAGAGGAACTAATGAAACCAGAGCGCAAGAAGCGGCAACTGCATCTGAAATTTTAGGAATTTCTGCTAGAGAAAATCTTAAAATGAAAGATGGTTTTATTATCAATTCTCAAGAATATCAGTTTAGAATCATTGAAATGATTAGGAAATATCAACCAGAAATCGTGCTTTGTAATGCGATAGATGATAGGCATCCTGATCATGCGAAAGCCGCAAAATTAGTTTCAGATGCGTGTTTTTTATCTGGATTGGTTAAGATAAAAACCGATTATGAAGGTGAATCTCAAAAATTTTGGAGGCCAAAACAAGTTTTTCATTACATTCAGTGGAAAAATATTGAACCGGATTTTGTAATGGATATTTCTGGATTTTTAGACAAAAAAATAGAAGCTTGTTTAGCATATAAAACTCAGTTTTATGACCCAACTTCCACAGAACCAATGACTCCCATCGCTACCAAAGATTTTTTAGAAAGTCTAACTTATAGAGCGCAAGATTTAGGAAGATTGAGTGGAGTAGAATATGCAGAAGGTTTCACAACTGAAAAGTTATTGGCATTTAAAAATTTTGAAGGAATTATTTGTTAATTGTTTTAAAAATTTTATATATTTGCACACGCAAAAACGGTGATTGTAGCTCAGTTGGTTAGAGCGTCGGATTGTGGTTCCGAAGGTCGTGGGTTCGAGACCCATCATTCACCCAAAAAAAGCATCCTAATTCTGGATGCTTTTTTATTTTATGGATGTCTTAGAAATTCTACGCTTTGGTGATGCTGTCCAGAACTAGAGTTACAGGACCATCATTCAGTAAAGATACTTTCATATCTGCCCCGAAAATCCCACTTTCTATTTTTAGGCCAGATTTAGCAATCTCAGATTTAAAATATTCAAATAAAGGAATGGCTTTTTCTGGTTTTGCCGCTTTTATATAAGACGGTCTGTTGCCTTTTTTGTAATCAGAGATTAAAGTAAATTGACTGATGCATAAAATTTCTCCCGCTAAATCTTTTACAGAAAGGTTCATTTTTCCTTCAGTATCTGAAAAAATTCTTAAGTCTACCACTTTTTTAATTAACCAATTGGCATCTTCTTGAGTATCGCTTTCATCTACGCCGATGAGAAGGAGTAATCCTTGAGAAATTTCTCCTACAATTTTTCCTTCTACTACAACAGATGCTTCTTTTACACGTTGAACTACTATTTTCATGCCTCTAAATTAATTATAAATATTTAAAATGTTGGTAGAAGAATTATAATTATAAAAATATTGTTTCAGAGGATAAGGACTTATGGAAGCTGGCGCTCCAGAATTGAGAAACCATTTTGCATTGTCTTTTTTGCAAATAACCAAGCTGCCATTTTCTACTTCTAATGTAGTGTCTGTGGAAGGGCAAATATGTGGAGCGTTTCTATCATAAATTTTGAAACCATCATTGGTTCTGTAAACGATTAAGCCTCTGGTTCCAGATTGTTGTTCTGAGACGTAAATCCAGCCTCCAATATTGTTAAGAGGATAATAAGAAGGTAGACTTAAATTGAGTTGAACAGAAATAAATTGATTGGGAAAACAACTGGTAGTTTCTTCTCTGTTAGAACAAGAGTTGAGCGTTTTTAATGCGCTGAAAGCCAGTAAAATTGGGATAATTATTTTTAAAAGGCTTGGTTTCATATTAAAATTAATCATATCTTTGTAACTCGAAATTTTAATGAATATTGTCCGGCAAAGGTCGGATTATTTTTTTATATTAACATTAACGCAAAATAACCAGATATGAGTAAAGTAATGAATTATGTAACCAAAGAAGGTTTGGAAAAAATGAAGGCAGAGTTAGAACTACTCGAAAGCATAGAAAGGCCTAAAATTACTCAACAAATCGCAGAAGCAAGAGATAAAGGGGATTTATCTGAAAATGCAGAATATGACGCAGCGAAAGAAGCGCAAGGTTTGCTAGAAATGAAAATCTCTAAAATTAAAGATACTATCGCAAACTCTAAAGTGATTGACGAAAGTCAATTAGACACTTCTAAAGTTTCTATTCTTTGTACCGTTCGTCTTAAAAATAATGCGACCAAACAAGAACAAAAATTCACATTGGTTCCCGATAATGAGTCTGACATTAAAGCAGGAAAAATTTCGGTAAATACTCCTATTGCAAAAGGATTATTAGGTAAAGCGGTAGGCGAAACTGCGGAGATTGTTTTACCAAACGGTAATAAACTTTCTTTTGAAGTTTTAGAAATTTCATTGTAATTTTAATCTTTAAAATTTACAAATTATGAGTTCTATATTCACCAAAATTGTAAACGGAGAAATCCCTTGCTACAAAATCTCTGAAGACGAAAATTATTTGGCTTTTTTAGATGTAATGCCATTAGCAAAAGGTCATACTCTTGTGATTCCTAAGAAAGAAGTAGACTTAATCTTTGATTTAGAATCAGAAGATTTTAAAAATCTTTGGGGATTTGCTCAACAAGTAGCCAAAAAAGTTGGAGCAGCGATGCCATGTGTAAGAGTGGGAGTGGCTGTGATAGGATTAGAAGTTCCTCATGCGCACATTCATTTGGTTCCTATGAATACCATGCAAGACCTTAATTTTGGTAACGAAAGGCTGAAACTTTCACCAGAAGAATATCAAGAAATTCAAAATAAAATAATTAACTCTTAAAATATATTAACTCAAATTTCATAGCGAAGTTTGAGTTTTTTCAAAAATAAAAAGAATGAATCCTAATCAATGCTCATTTTGCGGAAGAAAAAAATCTGAAGTTGAAATTTTAATCTCAGGACAAAATGGATTTATCTGTGAAAACTGCGTAGAACAAGCGCATGCTATTGTAAAAGAAAGTGTACATGAAGATGAGTTTTCGCCAGCTACCTCGATTGAAGAACTTAAAAAACCTAGAGAAATTAAAGAATTTCTAGACGAATACGTAATTGGTCAAGATCAAGCTAAAAAACAATTGTCTATAGCAGTTTATAACCATTATAAAAGACTTCTTCATAATAAAGACGAAAATAAATCTGTAGAAATAGAAAAGTCTAACATTATTATGGTAGGCGAAACAGGAACGGGGAAAACACTTTTAGCAAAAACGATTGCTAAGCAATTAAAGGTTCCGTTTTGTATTGTAGATGCTACCATTTTAACAGAAGCTGGTTATGTAGGAGAGGATGTTGAAAGTATTTTGTCTAGACTTTTAATGGTGGCGAATTATGATGTAGAAGAGGCGGAAAAAGGAATTGTTTTTATTGACGAAATTGATAAAATTGCTAGAAAATCAGACAATCCGAGTATTACCAGAGATGTTTCTGGTGAAGGGGTTCAGCAAGGTTTATTGAAGCTTCTAGAAGGAAGTATTGTAAATGTTCCACCACAAGGAGGAAGAAAACATCCTGACCAAAAATACATTCAAGTAAACACGCAGAATATTTTATTTATTGCAGGTGGAGCTTTTGATGGAATTAAAGAAATCATTGAGAGAAGGCTCAATAAACAAGCGATAGGTTTCAGTACAGATAAGCATTCTAAAGTAGAAGAAGAAAGCTATATTTTAGAAAAATTAAATGCTACAGATTTAAGAAGTTTCGGGCTTATTCCTGAATTATTAGGTAGATTTCCTATTGTTACTCATTTGGATAAACTGACAAAAGAAACAATGCTTAGAATCCTTACAGAACCTAAAAATTCAATTATTAATCAATTTGTTGAACTTTTTAGGCTAGACGGCATAAAACTTGCATTTACGGATCAAGCCCTTGAAAAAATTGTAGACTATACCATTGATAAGGGTTTAGGAGCAAGAGGTCTTAGAGGTACTACTGAGAAGGTTCTCGAGGATTATATGTATAGAATAGATGAGTTAGAAAAAGAACTTAGAATAGATGGCGGAAATATTTTAGAACCATAAATTTAACTTAAGAATTTTGTAATATTTTAAAACTAAAGAATATCTTTACAATATGAAAAGAAAATTTTTATTCCTCCCTTTTTTACTATTGAGTTTTTTTATTTCAGCTCAATTTACCATTAAGGTAGAATCTCCAAAAGATTTTTTATTTAAGGAAGCCTATCTTTATTCGCTAAACGGGTCTAAAGATATTTTATTAGATAAAGTAGAGAAAAAGAATAATGTTTGGTTTTTTAATGTGAATAAAAATTATGTGGGTATGCTAAAAATATATTTTCCACAGGCTAATACCTCATTAAATTTTATTTCTGAAAATAAAGATATAGACCTTAGTTTCGAAACAAAGAACAATAAAGTAAATCAAATAGACTATAAAGATGAATCAAATAAGATTTTTTATGCTATTCAAGACCAGCAAATAAAAAAGGAGCAAATTTTACCTGCACTTAATCAGATTCAGACCTTTTATAAAGAAAATTCTGCATTTGGCAGTGCCTTAAAAAGTGAAATTTCAGCATTAAATCAAGATATTGTTTTTAATGAAGATGAGCACCCTTTTTTAAACTATTATTTTAAGACTTATCAAAATTATATAAAAGAAACTAACTCCAAAAAGAATATTACCAATGAAGATATTGTTTCTTTTTTAAATAATACACAGAACTACTTAGAAACCTCTTCATTGCTCAAGCCAATTTTAATGGTTTTTTTAAGCAATACAAGCAGATCAAGTTTAGGCGATGAAGTAGATAAATTACTTACAACTGTAAATGTAGAAACACCTCGCGGACAAACAATACTTTCGGAATTAATTGAAATTTTTAATGTTTACAGCATTAAAGATTTAAAAGAAAAATATCTTACAGAAGCCAAAAATTTAAAATGTACCATTAATGATAGATTAGCCAATACTATAAAATCTAATGCGAATACAGAAATTGGAAAGATTATTCCCAATAATACTTTCTTAAATCCTGTAAATACTAAAATGAAATCTCTTCACGACGTGAAAGCCGATAAAAAGATTATCATATTGTGGTCTTCTACTTGTTCTCACTGCGAAAAAGAAATTGGCGAAATGGTGCTTCAGTATAATAAATTGAAAGAAAAAAATATAGAAGTAGTAGGACTTTCTTTAGATTCTGATGCGAAGTCTTATTCAGATAAAGTAAAAATGCTGCCTTGGATTAATGATACAGAACTCAAAGGTTGGTACAGCAGTTATGTAGATACTTATAATGTTCATGCAACACCAACTTTCTATATAGTAGATGCTAAGAATAAGATTATAGCTAACCCAGATAACTTTTCTGAAATTTTAGAATTATTACAGCTAAAATAATTTGTAGACTTTAAAATTATTTATATATTTGCACCACGAAAAACGGCGAGGTAGCTCAGGTGGTTAGAGCGTTGGATTCATAACCCAAAGGTCACGGGTTCAAATCCCGTCTTCGCTACAAGTTAAGCAATAAATATTTTAAATATTTATTGCTTTTTTTTATTATATAAGTTCTCGTCAATTTTCTACTTTTCACAAAAAAATAATCTCCTTGAGGATATAAATTCTATTTTCAGGAATTAATAAAATGCTATTATTTCCTAATGAAATAATGATAAAAATTAGGTAAAAAAAATGTAAAAAATTTTGTTAGTATAAAAGAAATATGTATTTTTACATCGCTTTCAATGAGCATCGCTCGAAAGCAATAAATTTTTTTTCATCATTTGTGTTTTTAGAATCGCATCCTAGGATGTGATTCTTTTTTTATGCCTTTCTTCGTTCGTATAACACAAGTAAATCAATGAAATAAGAGTAAGTAACGCTACCTTCTTGTTGGTTTGATTTCAAGAAAATATCATTAGTGAAATAGAATATTTCGGTAATAAAAGAATCGTTTTTTTCTTTGAATAATCGTTCGTTTTTTAAATCTCTTTTCACTTCTTTAGAAATAAATAAACTCGATTGAGAAGCAAACTCTGGATTAGAGTTTCGTAGAGCATTAATTAAACTTTTAGTCACATACAAATAGGCGCTATATTTAAGTTCAGAACTATCTGAATTTTCACAAATGAGAAAGCCTATAAAATTAGCTTCTTGTTCCCTTGCAAAACCTAATTGATGCGCACTTTCATGAGACAAAGTGAAAGGAATGTAAGTGTGCGGTAACTCCGCGTTATACTGTGCTTCTGTGGTAAATGGATTATAATAGCCAAGGATTCCTGTATAGCTTATCATTGGATTAAATAAACTCGCTTTAAAGTTGTCAATATTTGACGTTTCAAATGGATAATACTCTTTTGGTAAGCGCTTTTGAGAATGAAGTATGCTTGACTTTAATACTTCAATATTTTTAATTTTGAATATATGCTTTGTTTCAATTTTTTTTCTTTCTTGATTGGTTAATGCAATGTATTTTAAAGTAAGTTTTTCTAATTCTTTGGTGGAGATTTCTACTTTATTTTTGTCATAAAGAGGTTTTTGGAAATACAGCATTCCCCATGAAATTTGATAAATAAAATAAGAGATATTTAGTATAATCAATAGAGCTCTAAAGTTACTATTCTTAATGCTTTTGAAAAGAAAAAGAAAAAGTAAAACGATAAAAATAATGTAAAAGACATCTCCAACAGAAAATATAAAATGAGAGAAAAGCTCATTTTGAAATTCTTTTTTGAAATGAAAAAAAGTTGTGAATTGCTGAACGATTATTTCGTTTTTTGAAAAGATATAGAATAAAAGAAATTGGGCAAACAATAAGCCTGCCCAAAAAAATGATTGTTTATTTTTTAAAATTTTTACCATACTAAAGCGCTTGCCCCAAGAATTGCAGCATCTGCTTCTTGTAAGTCACTGTACAAAATTTTAACTTTATTTTTGAAAACTTGTAATAAGTTGTCTTCCATAGCTTGTCTGGTTGGCTTCATGATAAGGTCACCAGCTTTGGTTAATCCACCGAAAAGTACAATGGCTTCAGGTGCAGAAAAATGCACGAAAGTAGCTAAAGCTTCTCCTAATATTTTACCAGTAAATTCGAAAACTTCATTGGCTAAAGAATCTCCTTGTTCTGCGCATTTAAATACGGTTTCACTGGTCAATTCATTGATAGGATAATTTTCTAATAAACTAGGTGAATGCTGGGTTTCTTGTAATAATTCAATAGCGGTATCTCTTACACCTGTTGCAGATGCGTAAGCTTCTAAAGATCCTTTCAGTCCAGTTCCTTTGTGCTCTCTACCACCGTTTCTTACAATTACGTGACCTAATTCTCCCGCAAAACCATTGTGTCCTAAAACGATTTTTCCATCAATGATAATTCCGCTACCTACACCAGTTCCTAAAGTAATGGTGATGAAATTTTTCATTCCTTTAGCAGCGCCATATTGCATTTCGCCTACAGCAGCAGCATTAGCATCATTAGTTAATTTAGCAGGAATGTGGAATTTCTGTTCTAGAAGTTCAGCCATAGGAATAATGCCTTTCCATTTTAGGTTGGCAGCATATTCTATCGTTCCTTGATAATAATTAGCATTTGGAGCTCCCATTCCTATTCCTACGAATGCTTCTGGACCGCCATATTGCTCAATCATAGGATTTAGTTTTTCTGCTAAATCATCTATAAAAGCTTCTACGTTATCATGTTCATTGGTTTTAATTCTGTCTTGAACTAGAATTTCCCCTTTTTTATTTACGATACCGAATTTGGTATTGGTACCACCTACATCGATACCAATTGCATATTTTTCTTTCATGTTAGTCAACTTTAATGTCTTTATTTACGTTTTTGCTTCCTACTAATGCATAGAATAGCATATAAGTAATTCCTATAACTACTACCCAATAACTCTGTACATATCCGAAGATATCAGCAGCATAACCTTGAACTGCCGGGATAATTCCACCACCGCAAACCATCACCATGAAAATACCAGATGCAGCTGCAGTATATTTTCCTAATCCTTCTGTAGCTAAGTTAAAGATTCCTCCCCACATTACAGAAGTACATAATCCGCATAATACCAATAGCATAATACTTACCGGAACTTGAGCTAATCCGAAAGAAATGTCAGATTGGAAAACAGGCATACTTACCATTTGGTCTTTTGGTAAGAAGATTGCTAAAAGTACAAATGCCAATCCTAGAACTGCTGCGAAACTTAACATTGATTTACTAGAAAATTTAGAACCTAAAACACCTCCAGTTAATCTTCCTACTAACATTAAGAACCAATATGTTCCTACTACAGTTCCTGCAGTGGTAGCATTAATTTTTAAGTCGCCAGTCATATAAAGGTTGGCAATATTCGGGATTCCTACTTCTACACCTACATATACGAAAATTGCAATTGCACCTAATACAAAGTGTCTGAATGAAAGAGGACTGTGTGTATTTTTTTCTGTGCTTTTCTCTGCTACAATGTGTGGCTCTGGAATGCTCATAGAATATAATACGATAAATGCCAAAACAAAAATTCCTATTGCTAAGAATAATGCTGGATTAGCATCTGAAATAGTAGCTTTAGCTACGTCTCCCATTAGATAACCTACTAATACTGGAACGATTGTAGCTCCCATAGAGTTTAAAGTACCACCGAATTGTAATAACTGGTTACCTCTTTTTCCTTCTCCTCCTAAAGTATTTAGCATAGGGTTTACTACAGTATTTAGCATACACATAGAGAAACCACCTACAAATGCTCCAATTAAATAAACGGCAAAACTTTCGATTTTACCAGAGAAGAAAGTAATTGCTACACCAGCAATACCTACCAAAATTGCAGTAAGAGCAGTTTTTTTATAACCAATTTTTTGCAGCATTAAACCTGCAGGAATTCCCATGAAAGCATAAGCGAGAAAATTGGCAAAATTACCTAATTGTGAAAGTAAATTACTTGCCTGAAATTGGTTTTTTACAATTACTCCCATCGGGTTTTGTAAACCTGTAACGAAGGCAATCATAAAAAAGAGTGCAAACATCATTGCAATCGGTAAAGCATAGCTTTGTTTGTTTTGGTTAGTGTCCATATTTTTGTTTTTAATTTATTTTATAAATCCTGAGCAGAAATTATGCTAACAAATATATTATTATTTTCTCGAAATGATATAATAGATTTTTTAATTATTTTGAAGGGTAAATTTAATAAGATTATGTGAAACTTCTTTCAATTCCTGTATGTTTTTTGTTGGCTCTAGAATCTCATTAAAATAAATTTTAATTTTTCCTGGATATCCTTTTCCATGGTCAAAAGGAAACATTTCTTTCAATCCTATAATCGTAAAAACAGCAAGTGGAGACTGGTGTTTGTTAGATAAAATAAAAGCTCCATCTTTAAATTTGTCTAAAAGGACAGACGTGTCATCTGGAACGCCTCCTTCTGGAAAAATCACAATGCTGTCTCCTTCTTCCATACGTTCTGCACATCTTTCATAGACTTCTGCTCTGCTTTTGGGCGAACTTCTGTCTACCATTACACAGATTCTTTTATAGATAGTACCGAAAATAGGAATTTTCACCAATTCCTTTTTACCAACAAAACAAATAGGATGATGAGGGAATAATAAAACCGGAATAAAAATATCTACAATCGAAGTGTGATTGGCAATAATAACGTATTGTTGGTTTCTGTCAATTTTTTTGTTGGTCTTATTAATGAGTTCATATCTGAATCCCATACCATAAAAAACACCTTTACACCAAAGTCTCACGAAAAAGTAAGCATATTTATAGTGTTCTTTTTTTATGGAGAGCAAATAAACAGGAATAAAGAATAGAATAAGTAAAATTCCAGCGAGTAAAACCATCCAGCCTCGCCAAAGATAATTAAGTGCTCTTTTCATGTTTTTAACCATTAAAAATTACGTTTTTCTTGATCGAATAATTAAGGATAGAAACCAATCCAATGGCGGCAATTTTACTTAAAATCTGTGGACTGAAGGTGTAAATAATCAGGTCTAGATTATCTCTAAAGATAGTATTGTAAAATAATTGGAAAAATAATAAACTCAATATGGTAGAGAAAAAAGAAATCACCATAAAATAAGCAAATTCCCTTTTTTTAGAGTGCTTCCCACGTTCGAAAACAAACCAAATACTTAAAAAATAATTGAAAACGATACCACAAGTAGTAGATAATATGTTGCTCAACGGAAAATGAATTCCGTGAAAATTAGTCTCACTTGAAAAAAAAATAGGGATATTAACACTGAATAATTTAAAACTCCCAATTTCTACAATCGCACTTAAACCTCCCGCAATAATAAAAAATAGAACTTGCTTTTGTTTTAATAAAAGTTGTTTCATAAAATTTTCTTACTACAAATTTAAACTTAAATGTTAAAGTTTAATAAATTATCATTAATTATTTTTTTATAACAAAAAAATATATAATTTAGTATTACAAAATACGCCATCAAAACCTGATAAAAAATTCATTTTCAATTATATATGAAAGTGATTTTTTTGTCTTGACACCAGATTGTTCATTGATATTTACCACACCAAATCAAAAAATAAAAGTATGAAAACCCCGAGACCATACAGAAAATTTCAGTATAAGCAAGAGAAAATTAAGGACTTAGAAGAACATAATCCACGCTTCAAAAGAATCTATTCAGAATTCGAAAATCTCTCAGACGAAATATGGGACATAGAAACTGGAGATAGAGCTTCTGTGCCAGATGATTTTATGTTTGCCCTTAAATTACAGACTCATTATTTAGAAGATGAAATAGACCATTGGCTAGACCTAAAAGATGAGGAAAGCATAGAATAAAAAAGATTTTCCTAATTTAGCAATTTAAACGCTTTGTGTATGATTGCAATTGTTGACGGTGGTTCTACAAAATGTGACTGGGTAATTCTAGATCATTCTGGTAAGATTTCTCAAAAGACCGAAACACTCGGTTTTAATCCAAATATTATTAATGCAGATTTGATTCCTCAAGAAATTGAGAAGAATCAGCATCTGTATTTTCTTAAAGAACATTTAAAAGAAATTTATTTTTACGGTTCTGGTTGTGGTACTCCAGAAAATGCAGCTTTGGTAGAAGTCAATTTACAAAAAGCATTTCCACATGCTAAAGTGATTGTAAAAGAAGATATGACGGCTGCTGCTTATGCAGCTTACAATGGTAAACCTGCAATTGTTTGTATTCTAGGGACGGGTTCTAATTCATGTTTTTTTGATGGAGAAACCGTAAGAAGAGATTTGCCATCATTAGGTTTTTTAATTGGTGACGAAGGAAGTGGTTCCGCACTGGGTAAACAATTGTTGCGCAGGTTTTTTATGAAAAAATTGCCCAAAGATTTACACGAAGATTTTATGGCTACTTATCATCTTACCATAGAAGATGCCATCAGAAATATGTATCACAATCCTAGAGCTAATGCTTATCTCGCAGAATTTAATAAATTTGTAGTCCTCAAAAAATCACATCCATATTTTCAAAATATGATATTTGATGAGATGAAAAATTTCTTTGAATATCAAGTGCTTCCTTATGAAGAAGCCAGAGAAGCAGAGATTAACTTTATTGGTTCTATCGCTTTTGTGTACGAAGATATTTTGAGATCTGCCGCCGCAGAACTTAATCTTACCGTAGGAAAAATTGTACAAAAACCTATAGAAAGCCTAGTAGAGTATCATAAAAAATACATTTTCAACCAAGAGGAATAAAAAAATATTTCCTCTTCTTTTTTTAATATAGAATTTACTTTTAATTAAATTTTTTAAAATTTATGTCAAATAAAACGCATAGAGATCAAGAGCAATTTAGAAACGCAGCACTTGATTATCACAGAAATGAACCTAAAGGAAAAATAGAAGTCATTCCCTCTAAACCTCACTCTTCACAGAGAGATTTATCACTAGCTTATTCACCAGGAGTTGCAGAACCTTGTTTAGAAATCGAAAAAAATCCTTCTACTATATATGAATATACCACCAAAGGAAACTTAGTTGCTGTAATTTCAAACGGAACTGCTGTTTTAGGATTGGGAGACATCGGTGCAGAAGCTTCTAAACCAGTAATGGAAGGAAAAGGATTATTGTTTAAAATCTTTGCAGATATCAATGTTTTTGATATTGAAATTAACGAAAAAGATCCAGACAAATTTATAGAAATCGTAAAAGGAATTTCGCCCACTTTTGGTGGAATCAATTTAGAAGATATCAAAGCGCCAGAAGCTTTCTACATAGAACAAAGACTGAAAGAAGAGCTTAATATTCCTTTGATGCATGATGACCAACATGGAACTGCCATCATTTCTGCAGCAGCATTAATTAATGCGTTAGAATTGGCAGATAAAAAAATAGATGAGGTGAAAATGGTGGTAAATGGAGCAGGAGCAGCAGCAATTGCTTGTACCAAATTATACATTGCACTAGGTCTTAAAAAAGAAAACGTATTGATGTGCGATTCTAAAGGAGTAATTAATCATAAGAGAGAAAATCTTACTCCAGAAAAATTAGATTTTATTGCACAAACAGATATTTCTACGTTGGAACAAGCTTTAGAAGGAGCAGATGTTTTTGTTGGTCTATCTAAAGGAGATGTAATGACTGCAAAAATGCTTAGTTCAATGGCGGAAAATCCTGTGGTTTTTGCTTTGGCAAATCCTACTCCAGAGATTGATTATAATCTTGCCATCGCAACGAGACCAGATGTTATTATGGCAACGGGAAGAAGTGATTTTCCTAATCAGGTGAATAACGTTCTTGGTTTCCCATATATTTTCAGAGGTGCATTAGATGTACAAGCTACTGGAATTAATGAGGAAATGAAATTGGCTGCTGTAAAAGCAATCGCAGAATTAGCAAAAGAGCCGGTTCCTGAAATGGTGAAATTGGCTTATAATGTTAAAAATATAGGATTTGGTAGAGAATACTTCATTCCGAAACCATTTGATAATAGATTATTAACCAAAGTTTCCATTGCAGTAGCAAAAGCGGCTATGGAAAGCGGAATTTCTAGAAAACCTATTGCCGATTTCGAAGAATACGAAAATCAGTTGCTAGATAGAATGGGTAGAGATGAAAAACTCATCAGAATGATGCAAAACAGAGCGCGTTCTAATCCAAAACGTGTTACGCTAGGAAATGCTGAAGAATATAATGTATTGAAAGCTGCACAAATTCTTTATGAAGAAGGAATTGCTCATCCTATTTTATTAGGAGAGAAAAAATTCATCAAAGAACAAATGGAAAAATTCGGAATTCATCTAGACGTTCCGATTGTAGATCCTATGGATGATGACCAAGACGAAAATCGTAAAAAATATAGAGAAACGCTTTGGAGACTTCGCAATAGAAAAGGGGTAAATGAATATATTGCCAAAAGATTGGTAAGAAACAGAGATTATTTCGGGCCACTCATGTTACAACATGGTGATACAGACGCACTAATTGTAGGATATTCTAAAAATTACAGAACTGTTCTGAGACCTGTTTTAGAAATTATAGAAAAAGCAAAGGGAGTAGATAAAATTGCTTCTATGATGATGATTTTATCAGATAAAAAGCCTTATTTCTTTGCTGATACTTCTATCAATGTAAATCCTACTCCAGAAGAAATGGCCAACATCGCGAAGATGGCAGAGTTTGCGATTAAATCTTTCGCTATTCAACCAAGAATTGCCATGCTTTCTTACGAAAATTTCTCAGCCAATTCTGAGACGTCTAAAAAAGTAGCAAAAGCAGTGAATATTCTACATCAAAAATATCCAGATATGATTGTAGATGGTGAGTTTCAGCCAGATTTTGCGATGAGTGCAGACCATCTTCAGGATTATCCTTTCTCAAAATTAGGAAAAACTCCTGCCAATACTTTTATCTTCCCGAATCTAGAAAGTGCAAATCTTTCTTATAAAATTATCAGAGGAATGAAAGTAGCACAAGTTGTAGGACCTATTTTATTAGGACTGAAACAACCGGTACACGTTTTACAAATGCGAGCAAGTGTAGATGAAATTGTAAACTTGGCAACTATTGCCGTTTTAGATGCTCAAATGCGCGAAAATCAATAATATTTAAACCGAGAATTTTCTCGGTTTTTTTATTGTTAAATTTTTTTTTCCTCAAAAATAATTATCTAACTTTAACCTTAAAATTAAAATTATGTTTAGCATAAAGTCAAAATTCTTATTAGCAGTAGTATTAATTTCTGGTTACGCTCATTCTCAAGAAGTTGTAAATAAACCATACTACAATTACCAAACAAAAGAGTATCAATCTAAAAAGTCTGTTTTCGTAAATTCTTTGTTGAAAAAGATGACTCTAGACGAAAAACTAGGTCAACTTAATCTTCCCGGAGCAGGTGATATTACAACGGGACAAGCTCAAAGTTCTGATATTGCAAAGAAAATACAAGAAGGAAAAGTAGGTGGTCTCTTTAATATTAAAGGAGTAGAAAAAATTAGAGAAGTTCAAAAAATTGCCGTAGAGAAAAGCCGTTTAAAAATTCCTTTGCTTTTCGGGATGGATGTAATTCATGGTTATGAAACCAATTTTCCTATTCCTCTTGGTTTGGCTTCTTCTTTTGATACTCAATTAGTGCAGCAATCTGCAAGAATAGCAGCAAATGAAGCAAGTGCAAGTGGTATTAACTGGACTTTCTCGCCAATGGTAGATATTTCTAGAGATCCAAGATGGGGAAGAGTAGCAGAAGGAGCTGGAGAAGATCCTTATTTAGGTTCCGAAATGGCAAAAGCAATGGTTTTTGGTTATCAAGGAAAAGATTTATCTCTGAATAATACGATAATGGCTTGTGTAAAACATTTCGCATTGTACGGAGCTCCAGAAGCTGGTAGAGATTATAATACGGTAGACATGAGCCATGTAAGAATGTATAATGAATACTTTCCTCCATATAAAGCTGCTGTAGATGCAGGTGTAGGTTCTGTGATGGCTTCTTTTAATGAAGTAGACGGAATTCCTGCAACAGGAAACAAATGGTTAATGACTGAAGTTCTTAGAAATCAATGGAAATTCAAAGGTTTCGTGGTGACTGATTATACAGGTATTAATGAAATGATAGACCACGGAATGGGAGATTTACAGCAAGTTTCGGCTTTGGCAATGAACGCTGGTGTAGATATGGATATGGTAGGCGAAGGTTTTCTTACTACCCTTAAAAAATCTGTACAAGAAGGAAAAGTAAATATCAAACAAATTGATTTAGCCGTAAAAAGAATTCTTGAAGCAAAATATGATTTAGGACTTTTTGAGGATCCATATAAATATTGTGATGCAAACAGATCAAAAAATGAAGTTTACAGTCAGGCAAACAGAGATATGGCCAGAAATATTGCAGCACAGTCAATGGTTTTAATGAAAAACACCAATGAAATTCTTCCTTTAAAATCTCAAAAAAATATTGCTGTAATTGGGCCATTAGCAGACAATGCTGAAAACATGCCGGGAACTTGGAGCGTTGCTGCAAAACATAAAGATGCGATTTCGCTTTTAGCAGGTCTTAAAAAGACTTTCGGTAATTCTGTGAATTTTACTTATGCTAAAGGTTCTAATATAGATTATGATGCAACTTTCGAACAAAACGCTGCTATGTTTGGCAAAAACACTTACAGAGACAGCAGAAGCAAAGAAGAAATGCTGAAAGAAGCAGTTGAGGTTGCTAATAAAGCAGATGTAATTCTTCTTGCCATTGGCGAAACTGCTGAAATGAGCGGCGAATCTAGTTCTAGAACCAATATTTCTATTCCACAAGCTCAAAAAGATTTATTAAAAGAATTGAAAAAAACAGGTAAGCCAATTGTTTTGGTATTATTTGCAGGTAGAGCAATGGAAATCAATGAAGAAAGTGAATTAGCAGATGCTATTCTTAATGTATGGTTCCCAGGATCAGAAGCTGGTTTAGCAATTTCGGATGTACTTTTTGGTAAAGTAAATCCTTCCGCTAAATTACCGATGACTTTCCCAAGAAGTGTAGGTCAAGTTCCTATTTTCTACAATCACAAAAATACAGGAAGACCTTTAGATACTGAAAAAACAGAGAAATGTGAGTTTCAAAAATTCCGTTCTAATTATTTAGATGAATGTAACACTCCACTTTATCCATTTGGTTATGGTTTAAGTTACACTCAGTTTGCATACAATAATCTAAATGTAAGTTCTAAAAATTTAAAAGGAAACCAAACTTTAAAAGTTTCTGTAGAATTGAAAAATTCTGGAAAATACGACGGTGCAGAAATCGTACAATTATACATCAGAGACATGGTAGGTAGCAATACAAGACCAGTAAAAGAATTGAAAGGTTTCCAAAAAGTGTATTTAAAAGTTGGTGAAACCAAAACGGTTACCTTTAATATAACTCCAGAAGATTTAAAGTTCTATGATAATAACCTAAAATACGATTGGGAATCTGGCGAATTTGAAATTTTTGTAGGAGGTGATTCTCAAAAGACCGTTTCTCAAAAAATCACTTGGAATAAATAAATCTCAAAATATGAGAGCTTTTATCATCGCATTGTTTTCTGTTGTGTTCTTTTCGGCACAGCAGAAAACTTATTGTAATCCTATTAATATAGATTACGGATATACTCCCATTCCTAATTTTGCAACTCAAGGAAAACATAGAGCAACTGCAGATCCAGTAATTGTTAATTTCAAAGGAAAATACTTCCTTTTTAGTACCAATCAATGGGGATATTGGTGGAGTGAAGACATGTTAAATTGGAATTTTATTTCTAGAAAATTCTTAAAACCCGAAAACGAATTTCCAAACAGAGAAGCTGGTAAAGTAGACCATAAATTAGATGTTAATCATCAAGTTTATGATGAATTATGTGCGCCTGCAGTTTTCGAAATGAATGATGAATTGTACGTAATAGGTTCTACACACGGACCGAATTTTGCCATTTGGAAATCTAAAAATCCTACAAAAGATGAATGGGAAATTGCGGTAGATAATTTTAAAGTAGGAGCTTGGGATCCCGCCTTTTTGTATGATAAAGATTTGAAAAAACTGTTCTTGTATTGGGGTTCAAGCAATGAATTTCCACTTCTAGGAACTGAGATTAATACGCAAACATTGCAATCTGAAGGTTACGTAAAACCATTGATGTCTTTGCATCCAGATGATCACGGTTGGGAAAGATTTGGAGAATATAATGACAATACTTTTCTCAAACCATTTATGGAAGGAGCTTGGGTAACTAAGCATAATAATAAGTATTATCTGCAATATGGCGCTCCAGGAACTGAGTTTAGCGGTTACGCAGATGGAGTTTATGTGAGCAATAATCCGCTGGAAGGATTTTCTTATCAAAAACACAACCCTTTCTCATATAAACCCGGTGGTTTTGCAAGAGGAGCAGGACATGGTGCTACTTATCAAGATAATTTCGGGCAATATTGGCATGTTTCTACCATGGTCATTAGCCAAAAAAATAATTTTGAAAGAAGGATTGGAATTTGGCCAGCTGGTTTTGATCAAGATGATGTGATGTACAGTAATACAGCTTACGGTGATTATCCTACTTATCTTCCATATAAAAATGCAGACCATATTAAAGGATTGTTTACAGGTTGGATGTTATTAAATTACAATAAACCTGTTAAAGTTTCTTCTACTTTAGGAAGTTTCCAACCCAATTTTGCAGTAGATGAAGATATTAAAACGTATTGGAGTGCTAAAACTGGTGGCGCTAATGAATATATACAAACAGATTTAGGCGAAAGATCCTTAGTGAAAGCTATTCAAATCAATTTTGCAGACCAAGATGCTGAGTTTTTAGGTAAAACTTTAGGTAAATCTCATCAATATAAAATCTATGCTTCGGATGACGAAAAAAACTGGAAATTAGTGGTAGACAAGTCAAATAACACCAAAGATGTACCTCACGATTATATAGAAATAGAGAAACCATTTACCGCAAGATATCTTAAAATTCAAAACATTAAAATGCCTACTGGCAAATTTGCCATCAGTGGATTGAGAGTTTTCGGAAATGGAAGTGGTGAAAAGCCTCAAAAAGTAGAAAATTTTGTGGTTCTGAGAAATCCAAAAGAAAAAGCAGGAGAGAGAAGAAGTTCATGGTTAAAATGGAAGCAAAATAACTTAGCAGATGGCTATGTAATTTACTTTGGAAAGTCTCCAGACAAGATGTACGGAAGTATTATGGTTTATGGTAAGAATGACTACTATTTTACCGGGATGGATGCTGCAGATACTTATTATTTTCAGATAGAAGCCTTCAATAATAATGGTATTTCAGAAAAAACCGAAATTGCAAAAGTTGAGTAATTCATAAAAAAGAGCTTGTATAAAGGCTTCAGATTTACTTTTTTAATGATTTTTAACATTTTTTTTAAAAAATTAACAAAATAAATGTTATGGATTAAATAAAATTGTACATTTGATTTTATATTTTGTCTCAAAATAAGATAATAAAAAATAATTTTTAATTCATTATTGTTATGGTGAAAAACACTGTGAAATTAACAAGTATGATAGCTGCAATTTACTTATTTGCAGGATATCAAGAATTAAGCGCTCAAACAAAAGATTCGCTTAAAGAAAAGCAAATAGAAGAGGTAGTGATGATTGGGTATGGTAGTAGAAAAAAAGTAGATAATACTACTTCTATCAGCTCTTTAAACCCAGAAGAAATTACAAAAACAAAAGTTCTTAATGCTACTCAAGCTATTCAAGGGAAAGCTGCAGGTGTAACTGTAATCGCTTCTGATTTACCAGGTTCTACGCCTACGGTAATTATTAGAGGTTTAGGTACTGCGGAAAGTGGAAGAACTCCACTTTATGTTGTTGATGGGATGTTTGTTGATAATATTAATAATATTAACTCAAACGACATTCTCACTTATGATATTTTGAAAGATGCATCTGCGTTGGCTATTTATGGAAACAGAGCTGCAAATGGAGTAATTATTGTAACAACTAAAAGCGGAAAAGGAAAAAAAATCACTGTTGAATATGATGGATTTACAGGGGTAAGAATGCCGTTAAAAAAAGTTAAAATGGCAGGTAGTAATTTGTTTTCTTATTATACAAATACTGCATTGTCAAGTACAAAATTCTCTCAAGATCAGCCAATTAATACAGATTGGTTTGATGCTATAACGCGTACGGGAACATATAACCAACATAATGTATCCCTTTCTGGTGCTTCAGAAAATGCTAAATACTTTTTAAGTTTGAGCAATTATGATGAAAAAGCAATTTTAAAAGGTTCTGATTTTAACCGAGCTACAGTTAGAACCAATAATGAATTTAAGGTTAGCAAAGGAATTACGATTTCTCAAAACTTTAGTGTAGCATTTAATAATGTTACACCTAAGCCTTTAGGTGTTTTCACTACAGCTTATAAACAATCTCCTATAGTTCCTTTATATTATCCAGACGGAAAATATGGGGTATCTTTTGTGGGGGCTAATGGATTTGCATCTCCTACAGGTTCTTCATTTAACAATGTAGGTAATCCTCTTGCACAATTAAATTTCTTTAAAGAAAGACAAAATGCAGTAACACTACAGGGAGGATTAAAATTGGATATGAGTATTTTAAAAGATTTAAAATTAACATCACAATTTAATGGAGAATATTATAACTTTAAAAGTTATAATTATGCAGATTCTAAAGCAATTTGGTTGGCAGCAGACCCTACAAGAGTTTCTAGTGCATACAAAGCTGAAGACCCTATTAATTTATTAAATAATACCAAAACAGATTATTTTAATTGGGTACTAACAAATTACTTAACCTATAATAAAAAAATTGGAGTACATGATATTGAAGCTACTGTGGGGATGGAAGTCTCTGAGAGAAGTGGAGAAAATTATTTCTATATGCAAAGAAAGAACATGATTGCTAATAGTAATTATTGGGATTTAGATGGTCAAAATTATCAAAGTCAAATTAATATAGTAAATAGCAGAAATGGAAATAATAACAGAACTACATCTTATTTTGCTAGAGGTCAGTATAAGTTAATGAATAAATATTTAGTTACTGCCACAATTAGAAGGGATGGTTCTTCACAATTTATGGAAGGTAGCAAATGGGGTAATTTCCCAGCATTTGGTTTAGGATGGGTTATCTCTGAGGAAAACTTCTTAAAAGATAATTCTGTAATTAACCTTTTAAAATTAAGAGGAGGTTGGGGTAGATTAGGAAACCAAAATGTACGACTTAATATTTTACCTTTCGCTACAGGAGATGTATATAATTATGCATTTGGTGGTTTAACCTCTTCAAGTGGTAATACAATAGATCAAGTTTATGATCCAAATCTTTCTTGGGAAGTTACGGAAGAATCTACAGTTGGTTTAGATTATGAATTGTTAAATAGAAGATTAAGAGGTTCAGTAGATGTTTATAACAGAGTGACTAAAAATATCATTTTAGGAGCAATTCCTCTTCTGACTTCTGGTATTTCTAATTATGGTTATGCTCATTTAGGAGAAGTAACCAATAAAGGGATAGAACTTGGATTGAGTTGGGATGATAAAATCAATGAAAATTTAAGCTATAGCATTGGTGGTAATTATTCTTACAATGATAATAAACTGAATAAAGTAGCAACTAATATTAACCCAATCAGAGGTGGTAGTCTTGGTAATGGACAATACACTAAATTGCTTTCAGAATTGGCACTTAATCAACCTTTAGGAAGTTTCTGGTTATGGGAAGTTTCTGGAAAAGATGCCAATGGTAATTTTACCTATGTAGATGTAGATGGTGACGGTAGAACAGGAGCAAATGACTTGGATGATAGAAAATTTATGGGCTCATATATTCCTAAGTCTACATTTGGTGTTAATATAGGCTTGAAATATAAAAATGTAGATTTTTCAGCCAATGGATATGGAACATTTGGTGCTAAAGTTTATAATGGAAAAAAAGCTCAAAGATTCTCTGGAGAAAATATAGAATATAGTGTGGCTAATGATTTTTGGACCGCTACCAATACAGATTCTGCAAATCCAGCACCTTTTAATGCGGTTCCAATTGCGTCTGATTATTATTTAGAATCAGGAGATTTCTTTAGAGTAAATAACATCACTCTCGGGTATACATTAAGTAAAACTGTAGATTATCTTTCAAATGTTAGACTTTATGTAAGTGCTATTAACCCTATAATTATCCAAAAGTTTTCTGGATTCAGTCCAGAGCTTAATGCAAACGGGAATCCTTATGATTTAACAGGAGTAGAGCTAGATGCTTATCCTACTTTAAGATCATTTGTATTTGGAATTAATCTTAAATTTTAAAATTTGAAATCATGAATAAAAAAATAATATTATTGTCCTCTATTTTGCTTTTATCTTTGTCTTCACAAAGTTGCAGCAATGATTATTTAGATGTTCCGCTAACACAATCTATTTCAGCAGAAGACCTATCTTTATATAATAATAACGCAGGAGCTGAAGGATTCGTAACTGCTATTTATGCTAAATTTTTAGATTGGAATGTAAGTTCATTCTCATGGATTGGTATCACAAGTATTGCAAGTGATGAAGCAGATAAAGGCTCTTCTCCAGGAGATACAGGGGGTGATAAAAATTTATTAGATGCACTTAATTTTACTCCAACTGGAGGTTCTATAGAAGAAGTTTTCAAAGCTAATTACCAAATTGTAAATAGATGTAATCAGGCGCTATTTTTTATACCTCAGTTAAATAATGCAGATGCAGCACTAAGAGATAGATTAATTGGAGAAGCTAAGTTTCTTAGAGCATTTACTTATTTTACTTTAGTAAGAACTTATGGAGGAGTACCTATTGTAGATCATGTCCCAGTAGCAGGAAATGAAGATGATAGAGTAATGCAGCTTACAAGAAAATCAAAAGAAGAAGTCTATGCATTTATAGAAAAAGACTTAAGAGACGCTATTAATGCATTACCAGAAAAATCTGCTTATACAGGAGCAAACGTAGGTAGAGCTTCTAAAGGAGCAGCTTATGCTCTATTAGCTAAAGTTTCTTTATACCAAAAGAAATGGCAACAAGTTATAGACAACTGTAATATGGTTACTGGGTATTCATTAACTCCAGATTTCCAAGAAATTTATAAAATTACAGGTGAAAACAATGCTGAATCTATTTTTGAAATTCAAGGACAAGGCGGTATAGGTAAACCAGGAATACAACAATATTCTCAGACTCAAGGAGCTCGTGGAGCTGGAGGCTGGGGTTGGGGCTTTAGTACTCCTTCTCAAGGATTAGTAGATGCTTTTAATGAACAAGGTGATACTGAAAGAAGAGATGCAACCATCATTTTTAGAAATTCTACCCTTTATGATGGAAGAGTAGTTCCTGCTACAGTAGAGAATCCTTATTATAACTACAAAGCGTATTCGTCTAACTTCTCTGGTAATGATGATTCAGACGCTAATATTAGATATTTAAGATATGCAGAAGTTCTGCTTATGAAAGCAGAAGCTTTAAATGAACTTAACCAAACAAGTGCTGCTGCTCCATTCCTTAACCAAGTGAGAAACAGAGCAGGTTTAGCAAATACCACTGCTACAACCCAAGCAGATTTCAGAACAGCTATTTACAAAGAAAGAAGATTAGAATTGGCTTTTGAGCATGACAGATGGTATGATATCATTAGAACAGGTCAGGCTCAAGCTGCAATGGCTGCTAATGGAAAAACTTTTGTAGTTGGCAAGCATGAGGTTTATCCTATTCCTCAATCTTTTATCAATGAATCTAAAGGGTTGTCTCAACAAAATCCTGGTTATTAATCTTTAATTTAATTATTATGAAAAAACTTAAAATAAGTTCACTTTTTATTCTTAGTGCTTTTTTGTTTAGTTGCGAAGATAGTATAGATAAAGAAAACTTGCCTATTCCATATCCAGCAATTGGAGGTTATGAAAATTCAGACGATATAGCTTCAGGTGATTTAGTTGCTAAGTTTAGTTTTGAAGATAATCTTTCTGATTCAAGAAATAATATAACAGGAGCAGTACCAAATAATGTGGCTTATGCAGTAGGCGCTAAAGGTAAAGCTTATGATGGATCAGCAACTCAACTAAGATATGCAGTTGCTAATGCTAATTCAGCAATTACAGCACTCAATAATTTTACTATTTCATTTTGGATGAAATCAGCAAATACTGTTTCTCCAAGTACGCCTGGTCAAGGAAAAGGTGCGCAAGGTATTTTTACAATAGTAAGACCAACTGAATTCTGGGGAGGTATAAATTTATATATTGAAAACCCTGATACAGCTTTTCCAGATAGAATAAGATTAAAATTAGGAGTGGAAAACGGCAGAAGTGCAGTAGTTTGGAGAGGTCAAAGTGTTATTATGAATATTGATGGGCAGAAAAACAAATGGATCCATGTTACGATGACATATGACTCTAATACTAGTAAGGTGAGTTGTTATTTAAATGGTGAACTAGCTAGTAATCTTAGTGGTTTTGCTTATGCTCCTGCAACAGGACTAATTGGCTCGGCTCCTTGGTTTTCAGACGATCCAGGCAGTATTGATAATACAAAAAATGTTCCAGGTTATGGCGTGTTACAAATGGTTGGAACAAACGGCAAGATTGTAATAGGGAATCACCAATTTGAAACCGTGCCTTCTCAAAATGGAGGTGGTCAAGAAGATTGGGCAACAAGTTTCGCTGGTCAATTAGATGAGTTTAGAATATATAAAGCGGCATTAAAACCTAATGAAGTTTCATCATTGTATCAGCTCGAAAAGAACAATAGATAATAATAATTTTGAGCCATCTTTATGATGGCTCTTTTTAGATCCATTAATATGAAAAAAATATTGTCCATTTTTTTGATTTCATCTTTATTCTTATTCTCTTGCAACGACGATGATTCACCAAAAGGAGGAGGAACACCTTTACCTACAAATCCTACAGATCCTCCCAAAGCTTACACAGACCCAGAAATAATAGAAATGGTTCAGAAAGATGCGCTTAAATATTTTTGGGATTATGCACAATCTACTTCTAAACTGGCTAGAGAAAGATATCATACAGATAATCCTGGTCAAGATGCTCATGTAGTTTCAACTGGTGGTTCTGGTTTCGGATTGATGACGATTTTAGTAGGGATTAAAAATGGTTATGTTACTAGAACCGATGCCGTTTCTAGATTATCGACCGCTCTTAATTTCTTACAAAATGCCAATCGTTTTCATGGAGCTTGGCCACATTGGATGGATGGGAATACAGGGAATGTTATTCCTTTCAGCACAAAAGATAATGGAGGAGATTTAGTAGAAACAGCTTTTCTAGCTCAAGGTTTAATCTGTGTAAGAGAATATTTCAAAAATTCTACAGATGCCACAGAATTAGCCATTTCAAAGAAAGCAGACGATTTGTGGAAAGGAATCGAGTGGAATTGGTATACTCAAGGTCAAAACGTTTTGTATTGGCATTGGTCACCCAATTATAATTTTGAGATGAATCACCAATTACGAGGTTTTGATGAAACTTTAATCACCTATGTTTTAGCAGCAGCTTCACCTAATTATGCTATTGAAAAAACGGTTTATACCGAAGGTTGGGCAAGAAGTGGTGCTATAAAAACATCTGCCTCACAATACGGAATTCCTTTAATAGTAAATCATAACGGAGCAAACGGAACAGTTGGCCCTATGTTTTGGTCTCATTATTCTTTCTTAGGATTAGATCCTAGAGGTTTAAGAGATGACTATGTAAATTATGGAGATGCAGTAGTAAATCATTCCAAAATTATGTATCAGTACTGTGTTACCAATCCTAAAAGCTGGCAAGGATATAATTCTAAAAGTTGGGGTTTAACGGCAAGTTATTCCAGAAATCCTCAAACTGGCGGAGATGATTATGCAGCACATCAGCCGAATAATGACTTAGGAATAATTTCGCCTACAGCAGCTATTTCGGATATGCCTTATACGCCTACAGAAAGCATGAATTTTTTAAGATTTTTATACAATGAAAATTATAAAAAATACATCGGTGTAGCAGGACCTTATGATGCATATTCTATACATTACAATTGGGTTACTCCAAGATATTTAGCAATAGATCAGGGAACAATCGCGCCGATGGTAGAAAACCATCGTTCGGCATTTTTGTGGCAATTGTTTATGAATGCTCCAGATGTAAAACAAGGTTTACTGAAATTAGGTTTCCATTCTACTCAATATGGATTCTAAAAATTCATTCGAATAGGTTTAATTATTAATAAAAATGAAAAAAATAATCATATTTCTTTTTGCAAGTTTCATGCTGAGTTCTTGTCAGTCTCAGAAAACCGTGACAGAGAGCAAGAATACAGAAATTTCAAAATTAACAGACCAACAATTAATGGATAAGGTTCAAAAAGATGCACTCAAATATTTTTGGGATTATGCAGAACCTAATTCATTGCTCGGAAGAGAACGCTATCACGAAGACAATATCTATCCTCAAAATGATAAACATGTAGTGACTACAGGTGGTTCAGGTTTTGGTTTAGCCACCGTTTTGGTAGGAGTAGAAAGAGGTTTTATTCCAAGAGATGAAGCCGTAAAAAGACTCAATACAATGATGGATTTCTTAGCCAAAGCAGATCGTTTTCACGGAGCTTGGAGTCATTGGATTAATGGAGAAACAGGAAAAGTAGTTCCTTTTGGCAGAAAAGACAATGGTGGAGATTTAGTAGAAACTGCTTTTCTCACTTCAGGGATTTTAATGGTTCGCGAATATTTTAAAGATGGTAATGCAGAAGAAAAAGCATTGGCTCAAAAATGTGATGAACTTTGGAAAGGAATCGAATGGAATTGGTATACCAAAGGTGGCGAAAAAGTGTTGTATTGGCATTGGTCACCAGAATATCAGTGGGAGATGAATTTCCCATTGCAAGGTTATAACGAATGTTTGATTACTTATATTTTAGCGGCTTCATCGCCTACTCATGCAATAGATGCAGAAACTTATTACCAAGGCTGGACTAGAAACGGAGCTTATCTTACTGATAAATCTAAGTACGGACTTCCGCTTTATGTGAAACACAATTATTCTGAGGAATATGGTGGTCCTTTATTTTGGGCACATTATTCGTACATTGGTTTAGACCCAACTGGTTTAAGTGATAAACTCATCAAGAATTATTTTGATTTGAATAAAAACCAAGTGCTTATCGATTATAAATATTGTGTAGAAAATCCTAAAAATTGGAAAGGTTATGGCGAAAATTATTGGGGACTTACCGCAAGTTATACCAGAAATAAAGATGGTGGAGTAGGTTATACCGCTCATCAACCTACAGAAGATAGAGGCGTTATTACACCAACTGCTGCTTTGAGTAGTTTTCCGTATTCACCAAAAGAATCGATGAATTTTTTAAGATTTATGTACACGCAGAAACCAGAATTTATAGGTAGTGCAGGTCCTTTTGATGCAACTTCTATTCATTATGATAATTGGTTTACACCACGTTATTTGGCTATTGACCAAGGAACGATTGCTCCCATGATTGAAAATTACAGAACAGGTTTCCTTTGGAAGTTGTTTATGAACGCACCAGAAATCAAACAAGGGCTTAAAAAGCTAGAATTCAAATCTGAGAAGTATAACATTAAATAAATATGAAGATGAAATTCATTTTAAAAATCACGGCATTACTTGCATTCGGCTTTCTCAGTCAAGCAAATGCTCAAGAAATAAAAGCAGAATTCAAGAAAGAAGTAAAAGTAGAAAAAAATATTTCCTACTTTTTTGATTATCCTCAAAACGCTAAAGGAAATGTTCCGTTGATTGTTTTTTTACACGGTTCTGGCGAAAGAGGAACCAATTTAGAAATGGTAAAAGCGCACAGTCCGTTTACCTATAAAAATTTAATGCAGGAACCTGTGGCAATTCTTGCGCCGCAATGTCCCGAAAATATGTGGTGGGATACACAAGCCGTATATTTTTTGATTCAAGAAATCGTGCAGAAATATAAAATAGATGCGTCTAGAATTTACCTTACAGGTTTATCTATGGGAGGTTGGGGAACGCTGAAATTGGCAGGAGAACATCCTGAAATGTTTGCAGCAGTAGCTTCTGTTTGTGCACCTACAGACAGAGTAATGTTGGCGAATATTCATAATTATAAAGATATGAACCTGAAAATTTATCATGGCGGAATGGATGATGTGGTGTTGCCAGAAAACGCGACTAATTTTTGGATGAAAGTTCACCCGATTAATCCAAAAGCAGAACTCATTCTCTTCCCGAACGATAATCACAATTCTTGGGATTCTACTTATTCTAACCCAGAATTTTACAAGTGGCTTCTCTCACAGAAAAAGAAATAACCGTTTTACAAATCAAAAACCCCTCCAAATTTTTTGGAGGGGTTTGTTTTTTACAGAATAAGTCACGGATTGGAAATTCGCAACATCAAGATTTTTTAAAAAATTGTTGGAATAGGATTTTTGAATTCTCCATATTTTAAATATTCAATTACCATAAGAATTATATAGATAAAAACTAGAGAACTTAAAAGAGTTAAGAAGTAATAGGTGATTTTATGTTTATTATGACTTACTAATATTTCTTTGCCTTTTTCGATCTGAATTACATCTAAATATTCGTTTTTTTTAGGGTTTGAATTCTCAAAATATATTTTTATTTTATCGCCAATCCTAATTTCATTTTCAAGTTTTGAATAATTTTTTGTCATATTATATACAGCAAAATCTTCATTAAAATTAGATACTTTTATAAAGAATATTTTAGAATTATTGTCAGTTTTTATAATTCCTTTTTCAAGTACATTACTATCAATTTGAGAATATTCAGTTAATTTTTTTGAAGCGTTACTATAAAATATAAAAGTCAGAAATAAAAATAAAGTAAGACCAAATACTAAGGCAAATAGATTCAAAATTTTTGTCAACATACAATCTTGTGTGAATTTTTTGTGAACCTGTAGATAAGACTCAAATATGGAAAAAATTTCTATAAAATCTTTTTAGAAAATCCACTATTATTGAATATCACTTATCCCTATTTCGTTCCAATTTTTTAATCTATATAAAATGCACACTTTCTACGCATACATTCCTTCAATCAAGGCTTTGAATTTTTCAAGAATAATTTTACGTTTTATTTTTAACGTTGGGGTAATTTCGCCACGTTCTATGGTAAATTCTTCTGGTAAAAGTTTGAATTTTTTAATTTTTTCAAAACTTGCAAATTCCTTTTGAATATCGTTCACTACTTTTTCAAAAGTTTCCTTAATGAAAGGCGTTTCCAGTAATTTTTTCTTTTCTTCAATATTTAGAGAAAGGTAATTTTTAAATTCCTCGTATTTCTCTATCAAGGTTTCAAAATTAGGAACAATCACCGCAGAAACATAAGGTTTTCCTTCGGCAATTACCATCGCTTGAGCAATATAAGGATTGCTTTGTAATGGGATTTCTATGCTTTGTGGCGCAATATATTTTCCGTTAGAAGTTTTCATTAAATCCTTTATTCTATCGGTAATGTAGAGATTTCCTTCTTCGTCTATTCTACCAGCATCACCCGTTCTGAAATATCCATCTTCCGTGAAAACTTTAGCTGTTTCTTCTTCGTTTTTGTAGTATCCTTTCATCACACCTTGGTATTTTACCAAGATTTCATCATCCGCTCCTATTTTAAATTCTACACCAGGTAGAGCTTTTCCTACGCTTCCGTACACATAATTTTTCGGAGGAAGTGCAGTAACTGTAGCAGTAGTTTCGGTAAGTCCATACCCTACAATCACGGGTAAACCAATAGCTGCAAAAAATTCTGAAATTTCTTTTTTCAGCATCGCTCCACCACAAGGTAAAAACGAAAGATTTCCGCCCAATTCATTTTTAATTTTTCTGAAAACCAATTTGTCAAAGAAACTAAACTGTAATTGTAAACCAAACGGAACTTTAGCACCTGTTCTTTTTTTATCAGCTACTTTAGCGCCCACTTCCAAAGCTTTTTTGAAAAGTTTTTGTTTCGTAGATGAAGAAGCTTCTATTTTTTTAACTAAAGTTTGATATACTTTTTCGTAGAATCTTGGTACGGCACACATTGCAGTTGGGTGAACATGTTTCAGAGTGTTCAAGATATTTTTTGGGTCTTCTAAAATGGCAACTTCACCACCTTGTGAAAGTACAAAAAGCGACCAACTTCTTTCGAAAATATGACTTAATGGTAAAAATGCCAAAGATTTCATGTCGTACAAATTGTCGAAACTGAAAAATTCTTTGTGTGCCACAACTACCGCTTTGAAACCACCATGTGTAAGCATTACACCTTTCGGGATTCCTGTAGTTCCAGAAGTGTAAAGAATGGTTGCCAAATCTTCATCGGTAATTTCGATGAGGTTTCTTTCCGTAGCAAAATGCTTGATGAAATCTGGGAAATAGGTAATGTTTTCGGCTTCGTCTTTTATCACATGAGACGTGAAAATATGTAATTTTTTGCCCAAATGTTTTTCGGCACTTTTCAGAATTTCAAGTTGAGGAGTATCTCCCACCAAAATATGTTGCATTTCGGTTTGCTTGATGATATATTCGGTTTGGTCATAATTATTGGTGGCGTAAATGGGAATGGTAATCGCCCCCAACATTTGCACGGCAACGTCAAAAATAATCCAATCTTTAGAATTTTGAGAAAAAACACCTACGCAATCTCCCTTTTTTACGTCTAGAGTATGCAATCCGTTTGCAGTTTGGCAAACCATTGCCCAGAATTTTTTCCAAGTAAGAATCTCTATTTCGTCACCGTTTCTAAAGCTAAGAGCGGTTTTCTGTGGGAATTTTTTGGTGTTTTCTTCTAAAAGCTGAAGTAGGTTTTTCATTATCTGTTTACTATTTATAATATAACTTCCCAAAATTACGAATTATTGCATGTTTTATACCTATAAATTGATTTTTTAATTTTTAGAGATTTGTTATCTTTGAAGATTATTAAAAAACTATGATTTTTTCATTAAAAGGTATTGTTCAAGAACTTACTCCTACCTATGTGGTGATAGAGGTAAATGGAGTGGGTTATTATGTAGGCATTTCTTTGCAAACGTCTCAGCGACTTTCTTTAGGAAAGGAAGTTTTTCTTTTTACACAGCAAATCATCAGAGAAGATGCACATTTGCTTTTCGGGTTTTATACCAAAGAAGAAAAAGAAATGTTTAATCTCTTAATTTCGGTAAACGGAGTGGGTGCAGTTTCTGCGCTGATTTTGCTTTCTTCATTAGATCTTAAAGACATTGCACAAGCGATTCTCAATAAAAATTCTGCGCTGCTCCAAAAAGTAAAAGGAATTGGTGCTAAAACCGCCGAAAGAATTATCGTAGATTTACGAGATAAGGTAGAAAAATTCGGGGTTTCTGCGGAGAACATTTCTGCTTTTGCAGACAATAAAGTGAAAGAAGAATCGTTATCTGCTTTAGAAGTTTTAGGGATTCCTAAAAAGATGAGCGAGAAGATTGCCGATAGAATTTTAAAACAAAATCCAGATTTGCAAACCGAAGAATTGGTGAAGCAAATTCTAAAAATGATATAAACACAAGTGAAGAAAACTTTTCCTCTGCATAAAATCTATTTTTCGATTGTATTTTTATGTTTTTCTGCGTTATTTTTTGCGCAGCAAAAGCCATCGGATACAGCGAATATTTCTATAAGGAAAGATTATGCCTTGCCCAATCCTACGAGATACGAAGCGTTCTATGATGTAAAAACAGGGATGTATTATCTCTACCCAAAAATTGGAAATACAGTAACAGGAGCGCCCGTTGTTCTTACTCCAAAAGAATATTCTACCTACACATTGAATAATAGCCTCAAAGATTATTATCAACAAAAAGCTTTTGGAGGAAATCTCTACAAAGAAGACAAAAAAGAAGCCGAAAAGAAAGGCTTAATTCAAAGCGTGACCATCAAGAATAAAATTTTTGAAACCATTTTTGGGAGCAATAAAATAGAATTAATTCCGAATGGTTTTGCGAGTTTTGATTTAGGAGGTTTGCACCAAAAAATTGAAAATCCATTAATTCTTCCGCAGAACAGAAGCAATTTTGCGATTAATATTCAGCAAAGAATTCAGCTGGGTGTTTTAGGGAAAGTTGGGGAAAATCTTCAACTCAAAGCCAATTACGATACGCAGTCTGGTTTTGCATTCGAAAACAGAATGAATCTCGTATGGCAAGCCAAAGGAACGTGGAGAGATTTACAAAATCAAGCCATCAGCGAAGCAAAAAATCCACTAAAAGGTGGCGAGGATAAAATTATAAAAAGAGTAGAATTCGGTAATGTGAATATGCCACTTTCTACCAATCTAATCAGAGGTTCTGAATCTCTTTTTGGTTTGAAAACCGAATTCCAATTAGGGAAAACGTACGGAACTTTGGTGTTTTCTCAGCAACAAGGTGAAGCCAGAAATATTGTGGTTCAAGGAGGTGGTGTAATGCAAACCTTCAAAATAAATGCTTATGATTACGAAGATAATCAGCACTATTTCTTAGGCCAATATTTCTTAAATAATTATGACAACGCTTTAGCCAATTATCCTTTAATCAATTCTAGAATTTCGATTACCCGATTAGAACTTTGGGTTTTAGACCAAGGTTCTGGTAATTTGCAAGAGCAGAAAAGTATTCTCGGAATTAGAGATTTAGGAGAAGGTGGAAGTTTCCCAGATAATTCTAATTTAGGTGTTTATAATGCCGTAGCCAATCTTGGCGGAATAAGAGATGTAAATCAAACCTACAACGCGATTAATAATCAATCACTTCCGAATACTACAAGTGACCCCAATTATAAAGACGGCGAACATTTTATCTTTAATAGAAAAGCAAAAAGATTAAATCCTGCTGAATATACCTTTAATCCACAAGTTGGTTATATTTCTTTGAATCAAAGATTAAATGACAATCAACTTTTGGCGGTGTCTTTCTCTTATACCGTTTCTGGTGACAGCAAAGTCTATAAAGTAGGGGAATTTTCCGAAGAAAGTCCAGTGGTGATTACCAAATTATTGAAACCGAACGTTTCCGTAAAAACCACTTCACCGATGTGGAATTTAATGATGAAAAACGTGTATTCTTTAAATGCCAATCAAATTGACTCGCAGAATTTCCTATTAAACGTTTTATATCGTGATAACGACAGCGGTGGAAAAGTAAATTATCTACCAGGAACACCTGTTGCAGACCAAAATTTATTGAAATTATTCAATTGGGATAGACTGAATGTAAATAACGATATTCAAAATAACACGAATGGTCAACAAGGAGACGGTTTGTTTGATTTTGTGCAAGGAATTACGGTAGATGCACAAAACGGAAGAGTAATGTTTACCAAAGCGCAACCTTTTGGGAATTACTTAGAATCTGTTTTAGGAAGCAATGACCCGAAATTTGTTTTCAATGAACTGTATACCCAACAAAAACAAGTCGCTTCTGAAAATAATTTAGCACTTAGATACACCATCGAAGGTAGATATAAAGGTTCACAAGGAACAGGAATTTCTTTAGGAGCGATTAATGTTCCACGTGGTTCTGTAAAAGTAACTGCAAACGGAGTTGTGCTTACAGAAGGCGTAGATTACACCGTAGATTATATGTTGGGCCAAGTTACCATTATCAATGAAATGGTAAAACAATCTGGTCAAGCCATCAACGTGAGTTTAGAAAACCAATTAACCTTCAACACCCAGAGAAAAAGATTTTTAGGATTAAATCTCGAGAGAAAATTTAATGAAAATCTTACCATTGGTGCAACTGTGGTGAATTATTCAGAAACACCACTCACTCAAAAAGTACAAACAGGTTTCGAAGCCGTGAATAACACGATGGCTGGTTTTAACCTAATGTACAATAACCAATCGCAGTTTTTAACCAGACTTACAGATAAAATTCCGTTTATCAATACAGAAGCACCATCTAATATTAATTTGAAATTAGAAGGAGCATATCTTATTCCAGGTCAAAATAAAGGAATTAATGATGAATCTTACATTGATGATTTTGAACAAACCACTTCTAAAATTTCATTAAAAGAACCTGCAGTTTGGAGTTTAGCATCTAAACCTGAAATTGGTTTCGGAAGCTCTAATAATAATGACTTAACCAATGGATACGGAAGAGGTCTACTTTCTTGGTACAATATAGACCCAAGATTCTACGGAGTTGGTGGAAAAGCACCAAATGGAATTAACGCTGAAGCACTTTCTAATCACGCTTCCAGAAGAGTTCAGATGATAGAACTCTTTAACAATAGAGATTTTGTAGCGGGTGAACAAACCTTCACCAATACTTTTGATATTACGTATTATCCTAAAGAAAGAGGTCCGTATAACTTAAATCAAAATGCAGAAATTCCATCACAAAGATGGGCTGGTTTAATGAGACCGATTACGGTTTCTAACTTCAGAAGTTCGAATATAGAATATGTGGAATTTTGGATGATGGATCCTTATGCAGATGGTAAAATGCTAGGAACTGCTCCTAAATTAATGTTGCAATTAGGAAACGTTTCAGAAGATATTTTGAAAGATGGAAAACTGCAATATGAAAATGGTTTGCCTACACCAAATACTCCAGCGAAAACTTCTTCTACCAATTGGGGAACTCAGCCAGACCAATTTCCGGTTTTATATGCTTTCAGTACAGAAAACGAAGAAAGAACAGCTCAAGATGTAGGTTTTGATGGTTTAGATAACGCAGCGGAAGCTACAGCTTTCAATACCAATTTTATCAATCCAGTAAAAAATGAGCCAGACCCAGCTGCAGATGATTTTGTGTTTTATCTTTCTAATCAGTTTCAGGGAGCATTAGCTTCATCTATGATTGAGCGTTATAAATATTTCAGAAATCCAGATGGAAACTCTCAGTCGAACTCTTTAGAAGTTTCTTCTCAAACTCCGGATGCAGAAGATGTAAATAAAGATTATAACCTAGACCAAAGCGAAAATTACAATCAGTATGATATTAATTTAGCACAAAGCGAATTGGTTTTAGGAAGAAATAATATTGTAGATGTAAAAGAAGTAGAAGTGAAATTCCAAAACGGACAAACTTCTAAAAATAAATGGTTCTTATTCAGAATTCCAGTTGCCAATTATAATTCTTCTACCGAAACTTCTGGCGCAGACCAAATTCTCAACAACGTAAGATTTGCCAGAATGATGCTTACAGGTTTTGATGAAACCGCTACCATTAGATTCGGAACTTTAGACTTGGTAAGAAGTGAATGGAGAAAATATGGTAAAGGAATTGCTTCAAATAGAGTAGATGATCAGAATCAATTTGAAGGAACAGGAACTGTAGATAACTCTAAATTTGATGTAGGAAGTGTAAACTTAGAAGAAAATGCATTGGGAACTCCACCTTATGTATTGCCTCCAGGAATTGAGAGACAAGTTCTCAGCGGAAATGCAGGTGCTCAAAGACAAAACGAAGCTTCTCTTTATATGAAAACCAACCTTCCGAATGGGGAAGCAAGAGGTGTTTTCAAAAATATCGCTTTAGATATGAGAAGATTCCAAAATTTAGAACTATTTGTTCACGCAGAAGATTTAATTGGCAAAGGCTCTAATCTTGATAAATCTGCGAAGTTCTTCATTAGATTCGGTAGTGATGCTACTGATAACTATTATGAATATGAAGCTTCGCTTAAATATACCGCTCCGAATGCTACTTCTCCGCTAGATATTTGGCCAAATGAAAACACCGTGAGATTAGCGATTCAGGATTTTGTAGACTTAAAAATCTTGAGAGATAAAAATTCTACGGTGACCAACGAAAGATTTACTTCGGCAGATTTTGGTGATGAAAATAAAGCCTTCTACGTAAAAGGTAGACCAAGTTTAGGAAATATTACCACCATGATGATTGGGGTAAGAAATAATGATGAGGTAGATAAAAATCTTATTCTTTGGGTGAATGAAATCAGACTTTCAGGTATAGAAAATAAAGGAGGTTATGCAGGAAATGCAAATCTTAACTTTAATTTAGGAGATTTTGCAACTGTAAATGCGAGTGGCGCTTATTCTACTATTGGTTTTGGTTTCATTAACCAAAAACCTGCGGAACGTTCACAGACTACTAACTCAGCTTTTGGTATCAATACGATGGTGAACGTAGATAAATTCTTACCAGAAAAGTTAGGATTGAAGATTCCGGTGAATTATTCTTATTCTCAAACCATAGAAGATCCTAAGTACAATCCACTAAATGACGATGTGGAATTTAACAAAGATCCAAAGAAAGATGAACTGAAAAAAGTAGCAAGAACGTATACGCAACAAAGAAGTATTGGGGTGCTCAATATGAGAAAGGATAGAATGAATCCTAATAAAAAACCAAAATTCTATGACGTAGAAAACTTATCCATTTCTTTAATTTATAATGATGATAAGTATAGAGATGTTTATACTAAAGACAATTATAGACAATATTTAAGAGGAAATATAGATTACAGTTTTAATTTTAAACCTTGGAATCTTAAACCATTTAATGAAATTGTAAGCGATACCGCGAAATCTTATCCTTATCTGAAATGGGCAAAAGAAATTAACTTTAACCTAGTTCCGACAAGAGTTTCTTTCAGAACAGAGTTAGATAGAAATTATAATGAACTAGAATTTAGAAATATTGATGCTTTACTCAATGGAAATTCTTCAGCGGATTTTGATGTGATTAAAAACCGAAACTTCTTCTTCGGTTGGCAATATAACGTAGGATTTAATTTAACCAAATCTCTAAAATTAGATATTTCATCTGCTACCAGAACGATTAATGACCAATTGGATATTCAAACCTTTGACAGAAGTTCTATTTTCCAAAATGTTTTCCAAAAAGGAAGACCGGTTCTTTATAACCATAGAATTCAGTTGAGTTACAGATTGCCATTTGAAAATTTACCGTATTTAGATTTTGTAAATACAGAAATTGGTTACGGTGTACAGTATAATTGGAGCGCTCGTTCTACAGCAATGGTAGATACTAATGGAGTAAAACTAGGGAACTTGGCACAAAATACCAATAATATTAATGTAACTGGAGGTGCAGATTTTAATAGTTTCTTCAATAAGTTTAAATATTTTAGAAAAGTAAATGATAAAATGAATGCCAGAAAATCTGAAATAGATTCTCTGAACAATGTCTATACTCAGAATTTCTTAAAAAAAGGAAGGAAAAAAGCATTCAAATCTTATACATTTAAAAATAAATTGACGCCTACTCAAGCTTTTGCTTATGCATTGACGGCGATAAAACAATTAGATTTTAATTATACTGAAAATAACGGAACGGTTTTACCAGGATTATTATCTTCTCCTAATTTCTATGGATATGGAAAAGGAATTGGCGGTCCAACTTTTGGATTCTTGTTGGGTTCTCAAGCAGACATAAGAAGATATGCCATAGAAAACAGTTGGATTTCTTCTTCGGAATACATGACGGAAGCTTATTCTCAGATGACGACCCGAAATCTTACTGGGAATATTCAGATTCAGCCAATCAATGATTTTAGAATAGATGTGAGTTTTACCAAAAATTACATGAAGAATTTAATGCATGGTAACTTTAATGTAGATGCGATTAGCAGTACACCTCAGTTTGATTTTTCTTTTGCAACTGAGATGATTACGTTTACCAATTCTAATATTCTCTTGAAAACAAGTTTTGGAAGCGATAATATTTACGAAAAAATCATAGAAAATGCTAAGACAATTTCTCAAATGTATGGAATACCACAAGCTGATGGTTATGCAGAACATTACAGCAAAGCCAATGCTTATGTATTGATTCCAGCTTTCCAAGCAGCGATTGAAGGAAAGTCTCCAACGAAAAATAACAATTTAGAAAAATCTAAATTCCCAATGCCAAACTGGAGAATTACTTATTCGGGAATTAAAAACATACCTTTTATTAATAGTCAGTTTGCTAAGTTTGATATTCTTCATGCTTACACTTCTACTTATACCGCAACTGGAATTCAAAAAAGTGTAGACTATTATAATAAGAATGTAAATCCTGGAGCTCCTCAATATGATATCAATAATGATGTGTATAATCCATATACATTTAACACGATTGGTTATGTAGAAGATTTCTCTCCACTTTTAGGAGCAGATGTTACCATGAGAAATAATATGCAGTTCCGTTTACAATATAATAAGAACAGAATGTATACACTCGGTTTGGTAAATCATACTTTAACCGAAGATTTAGGTTCTGAATATGTTTTTGGTTTTGGATATATTTTAAAAGATTTAAAAATCAAAGTTAGATATCAAGGAAAAGAAAAAAATCTGAAAAGTGATTTAAATGTAAGAGCAGATTTTTCACTGAGAGATAATCAAACCAGAATTACCAATATATTATTAGATGATTCACAGATTACCGGAGGTCAAAGATTAATGAGCGTAAAAGTTTCGGCAGATTATAACATCTCTCAGAACTTTAATCTAAGATTTTTCTATGATCAATTAATGACCAAGTATAAAATTTCTACAGCATTTCCACTTTCTACGGTGAGAGCTGGTATTACTGCTACCTTTAATTTTGGAGGAGGTCAAGGTTTCTAAATGCACATATAATATATATATATATTATATAATATAGAATAGAATCAAATTTATTTGGTTCTATTTTTTTTAGAAAAAACTTTTTTGCAACCTCCATATAATTTCATTAATTTTGGGAAAAATAAATTTAGAAATGAACACACCATCAGAATTAAAGTACACCAAAGATCACGAATGGGTTAAACTAGAAGGAAACGTAGCTACAGTTGGAATCACTGATTTTGCTCAAAGCGAATTAGGAGACATCGTTTTTGTAGATGTAGATACTGTAGACGATGATTTAAATGCGGGAGAAGTATTCGGTAGCGTAGAAGCTGTAAAAACTGTTTCAGATTTATATTTACCAGTTTCAGGTAAAGTAATAGAGTTTAATGAAGAGTTAGAAGGTGAACCAGAATTGGTAAACACAGACCCATACGGAAAAGGATGGATTGTAAAAGTAGAACTTTCAGAAGGTGCAGACCAATCAGAATTGCTAACTGCAGAACAGTACCAAGAACTCATTGGATAAGATAACTCACATATTTAGATATTACGTATTGCCCATTTATTGGGCAATACTCACATATATGCTCCTCAAACCAGGAGTAGAAAACAAAGAATATTGGTTTATGTTCTCTGGAATTGATAAATTATTACATATTTCAATATTCGCCCTATTAGGATTTGTTTTCAGAATAAGTTTTCCTAGAATGCGATTTTTTACCTTTTTCTTAATTATGTTTATATATGGATTAGGTACAGAAATACTACAAAGAGAAATGCATTTAGGCAGGAGTATGGAATTATTAGACCTTGTTGCAGATTTATTAGGAGTGTTGATAGGATACTTTACCTATCAAAAAATAAAAAACTATTACTTCTAAATTTATATGGCCCCTAATAATGTTTAGGATTTATAGTATAAATAATACTAAACAAAGCGTATTTTCTTATTGTGGATAACTTTGAAAACTAGTGTAAGTTATTTGTTATCAGAAGAATGTTTTCCCCAATTTAAACAACTGTATAAGTTTTTGTGTAAAATATTTGCATTGTATAGGTTTATCGTCATACTTTTGCATCACCAAAATAACGGTAGCGCAGGAGCTAATTAAAGAAAAAGATACGAAACGAGAACTTAAAAATATTTAAAAAAATATTTGGAAGTTTAGAAAAAAGAGTTACCTTTGCAGT
>NZ_PTPZ01000006.1 GCF_002943105.1 Cloacibacterium normanense
AAAAATGAAAGGTATGATTCTATAAGAATCTTAGCGAGTAATCCTTTTTCATTCTTAGAAGGTGCATCATCAGGTTGGTTTATTCCTGAACAATATGGCATTACACCTTCAGAATTATTCTGTAAATCTGAATTTACAAGAGAGCATCTTTCTAATTTTGAAAATCTAACTACTGGAACTACTTTCTATCCTCCTGCACATTATCCTGCACATTTTATCAATGGAGCATACTACAATATTAAAGGAGATTTTTATCAAAGTTATGAAATGGATGAAGATGGTAATATAAAAGAAGTAGTTAGTAAAGATGTAATGAAAGTTGATTTCCCAATAAATAATAATGTAAAATCTTTAGGATTTAGTAATGCTAACACATTAGTGATAACTCTCCCTCAAGAAAGCGTTTGGGTAGAATTAGAATTAAATAGTTATTTACAAGATGGTGTAAGAATTGAGTGTAAAAAAATCATTTTAGATGATTTGTCGGGAAATATTTTACACGAAGAAGTAATAGCGCCTGATAAAACTTTATATACTAGGGCAGAAATTCTCAATAAAAAAATAGTTATAGAAAGTCCTAAAAATGCAAATGGAGAGTATGATTTAAGTAAAGCATTTTCTAAAATTGAGATTACCCCACAAAGTTCAAGTTTAACTACTATTGAACTTATAAAAGCAGAAATGAATCAAATTGTAGAACGTGCTAATCTTAATACAAATGGAGAAATCGCAGGAGCTGATTTAGATAGATATGAATTTTTAGATAATGAACTAAAAAAATTAAAAGATAAACTATGTGTTAATATTAATTCTGTAAATATAAACGTATCACAAGCAAAATTTGCATCTATACAAGGAATTAATACTTCTAATTGTACTGAATTAGAGTTTTCTGCATGGGGCTATGGTTATAAAGGTGGTGCTCAAACGTTAATTGGAAACCCAAGATTAATTAACACTCAGGCTGAGTTAAACCTTTTATATTCATCTTTTATAACTGAAAATGGAGACTCATATTTTACTCCTCAAATTGATTTTACAAATAGATCTGTCTTATTGTTAGATAGCGCAATGATATATCTTTATGATCCATCAGTAATTTCATCAAATCAAATCACAATTAATCTGAATAAGCTTATTAGAAGAGCTGATGGAGCTATAGATGTCTGTTACGATTATTCATATGATTATCTTTTAAATGAAATGCCTCTAGAAGGAATTCCTACTAGAATTTATGTCTTTGAAACTGAAAAAATAGAAGATGGATCATTGCTATTAAGAAATTATGATTGTAATTGTATAGGTAATTCAGATTCTTTGTGTAAGGAAATGATTCCTCAGCTTTTAGAGTATGGCAGAAATTCAAGCCAAAATGCAATTATTAAAATTATTAATTCAAAAGAAGAATATTATAGTGATTATGACATATATGGAAATTTACAGTATAATGTAAAATATTTTGACATTGATCCCGAAACTTTTTTTGATAATAATTCAATTATTTTGATTAATGATGTCTTATTAAGTGTTTTAGAAACTAATAAACCGAATTTTACCAAAGTAATTTTTAGTAGGGAATCCATTGACTCACTTAATGGTACATTAAATATTTGTTATGATAAAAATACTGACGGCAGTGAAGATGGATATTATCTTTTAGCGATTAATAAAATCAATATCCCTGTAAATTTTGTTTTAAATCAAAAGTGTAGTTGCAATGATAGCCCACCACCTACAGAAACCTGTAGAAACTTACCATTTAGAAATCTCATATTTAATTTAGATTGCAGACATGAAAATTATTTTGCTAAAGTAATTAATAATCAATCGGAGTTTAATTTAGAATATGGAGTGCCAGTAGCAGGCCCTACAATTGATTTCAGCAGTAAATCGGTTATTCTCATCAGTTTTGGTATTCATATATCAGGAGAGCCTAAATATTTTGTTAATAAAGTTGTAAAAACTGATGGTAAAGTTAATGTTTGTTATACAAATGTGAGAGATTGTAACTATGAATCAGAGCAAGTAGAAATGTTGAGCTACCCATATATTTTGCTTGAAACTGATAAATTACCAGATGATTTTCCTATTGAATTAAATACAAATTGTAATTGTTCTGACACCAATAACATAGTTTATAATATTTGTGATTTTGCCGATGTTATTCATGAAGAACTATTAAGTAATATTAATTACAATCTATCTTTTGATGATAACAGAGAACATTTTGATTATTTCATGTTAAGGATATCAGAATATGATGAATTGACTGATAATTTATATGTAATTATGGATAAATTTGATTGGTCTTCTCAATGGGATGATTCCTTCGGATCAACTCTTGAAACCGCATTATTCTCAATAAAAGGTTTTGTTAATGCACTTAAATCTTTAGGATGTTGTATTAAAGACGAATCTCAATATAGTTGTCACACATATTTGCAATATGTAAAATGGAAAACATTAGAAGATTACGAATATAATATAACCATACCTGGTATTGACGCTGTAAAAGAAGATAATATGCAAGCAATAGATGCGCAAACTAAAATTGTACAGCCAATATGGAGACCAAATACTAAGTATTATATTAGATTTAAAGTAAGAGATGAAGTGGATAATAGTAAAGATCCTAATTCTGGTATATTCAACTATTATTATGGATTTAGAACGGTAGGTCCAGTTGGACATTTTCATAAAAAACATAAAGAATATTTACTAGATGAAACCAAAAAAGATTTGAATATAAATGATCCTAATAGATATAAAAAACCGGAAGAATTTACGATTACTTCTTTAGCTCCATACATAGATTATAGAAGATCTTATCCTAATGCAGATGGTAATATTCTTAATGCAAAACCATTATTCTATGGAAATGAGCAATGTAAAATCAATATTTATTTTGACAGACCTTTTGCATATCATATGCTTAAAAAATGGGAAAAATATGGAGATTTACCTGAGTATAAAGGCGCAATGAATATTGTTATTAAAGATCCCGTATCCGAAGACATAATCCCTTATCCTTTACCAGTAGAGTTAATTAATTTGGGAGAAATACCTAGACCATTAGATGATGGGAATTGGAAAGATGATAATGATCCGAGAATGCCGCTTCAATTCAAAATTTTGAAAAAATTCATTGAATCTCAGGTTAAAAATAATCCAAATGTAAACTGCACTTTCCATACAGGAAATCCAATAGCACCTAAATCACCTAAAGCATATTCTTATGAAGTAAAACTTACAAATCTAAAACCAAGTAAGCTATATACCGCAATGGTATATAATGCATTTGATGATAATGCAGATAATGAATTTAACGCACAAGTAGATTCTAGCGGAAATATAATTTATGAAGAGAATCAATTAGTACATCAGTATGTTTTTGCCACATCTAGATATGCAAATTTTAGAAATCAAGTAATGAGTTACTGGTTAGAAAATAAAGATGAAAATGGTGTTGTAATTAGTAGAAAACAAGCGGTATTCAATATAGATTTAGATCTTACAGATAGTCAGGTTAATAACGCTTATACTTTGGTTTCTGGTAGTAGCAATACACAAACAGAAATTCTTGCTAAACAATATATTGATGAATTTGATAGAGTTTTAGAAGGAGTTTTAGGTATGAAACCACTAGATCCACCTACTTGTACAGACTTTGTTACCATTAGAAATAAAAATGGTGAAGCGATTGCAATATTAATAAGAAATCCTGAACCATTTAACGATCCTAAAATTTCTAGAGAAGATATTGCTAATACAATACAAGTAATGAGAAACGGTACAGAGAATATCAAGTTTAAAAAATTATTCTCCAAAGATTATTCTCAGGTACTTATAATGCATAAAACTAAAGTGATTGAGGAAAAATCTCTTGTATTTAAGTTCCTTTATAAAACTTGGAATCCAGAAAATAGAGAGTATGAAATAAATATAACTGATACAAATAGTACAGTGGTTACAGATTCTATTATTATCAACAATTAAAAAATTAAAAGGATGTCATTTATTAAAAGATATAACAAGTCTAGCAATTATAAATATCTTTATTCTTGCAAATTTTTTGAACTTCCTTCTTATCCTGGAGGAGATGGTGGTGAAAACAGAATTTTTTCAATAGGAAATATTTCTGGAAATGGTTTAATAACATGCTCAAATGAGAATGGAGATATATTGTGGGAGAAAAGTTATTCTATTCAGAACTTTGGAGGGTTAACATTCCATAAAATAATCCAAAAAATAGTTCCAAATTATATTGGTGACCAATATTACTATTTTGTTTTGGGTTCAGTTTCTGGCATGTCTTATTCAAATAAATATATATTTAGTATAAATCCTAATAACGGGAATATTATATGGTGTAAACAAATAGGTAGTATAGATACTACAGAACATGTTTTTATTTCTGCAAATAAAACAGATGTTGCTTCATTTTTCTTATGCACTTCTGATAAAAATCAACAAGACTTTAGACAAACTATTGTATCAGAAATTTCAGTAGACGGTAACATGATTAATCAAAAATTACTAAATGATAGTAGTTTGATTATAAATGATTTTCAAGCATATGATGAAGGAGTAGTTTTAGGAGGTAGAATATTATATCAAAATCAAGAATTTGATACTTCAGTTGGAATAATTATTAATCTTAATACTGCATTAAGTATTACTGACTCATTTATACTGAATCCAACACAGATGAGTATTAGTAATAGTACTATTCATTCTGTTAAGTTTAGGAATAATATGTATATTGCATCTGGATATTCTGGTAGTACAAATAACCTGTTTACATTTATATCCAATATAGGTGCCCAACAATATAAACTAAATACTTTAGCAAATTCTTCTGGTAGATCTTCACAAATAGAATATAATGAGTTAAATCAGCAAATATATCTTTTGTCTAAAACAAGTGATGAAAGTATTATATCTCTTATTGATGAAAATGGTGTAGGTAATATCTTATGGAATAAAAGAATAATCTTTAGTGACAATAGTTCAAAAATTTTATCATTAAGTTTTAATGATTATGAACAGTCTATTATGGCTGTTGGAGAAGATTATATCTCCAGCATAATTATAAACACATCTTCTGACTTTAATTCGTGTAAAACAGTAGAAATAAGTAATAATGATTTTTATGAAGATAGAATAGATGTTTTAGGTTATGGTTTAGATATACTAAATTCTTCAATGAACCTATCAAGTATATTAGCTAACACCACATCTATCTTGGATGAAACGCAGCAAGATCTTTGTGTAGGAAATACTTCAGAATGTCCTATTAATTTAGCATTAGTAATTGATGAATCAGGTTCTATTTCTTCTACGGAAGCAGCAGAAATTAAAAACGGATTATTAAGTTTTATAAATAACCAACTTAATGGAAATATAACACTCTCATTGATCGGAATGTCTAATTCTGATTCGGGAATTAGAACAGATCATATTTTGAGTAAAAACATTAAGGATTTTAAAATTAATTTTGAAAACTGGATTAATCAGTATAGAAATAGAAATGTAAATAGTGAATCAGATTATTGGAATTCAGGACTTGAAGAAGTAAAAAAATTACCAATACAAGATTTGGTTGTTATTATTACTGACGGGTGTCAAGTAAATCAAATAAGCACATTAAAAAGTAATTATCAATTTGTTAACTCTAATTCACATATTTTCGTATATGGCATTTCTCAACTAAATAATTCTTATTATTATAACGGCTCTGAATTTACATATAATTTAGGCGAAGCTTTACAAGTTTATCTTAGTAGAAATTCTATAATTAAGACAAACACTAACAATATATTATCATCAGATTATTTGCCACTACAAAACTTTCAAGATTTGGGAAGTGCATTAAATGAATTAGCAAATGAACTAAATATTGCACAAGTAGGTTGTATTGCAAATTTAGAAATAGTAGAGAATCATCTTACAATACCAACACTTTTTAATGGAATAACTATTAATGGAAATGCAGGAAGAATTTCAATTAAAAATAAAAGTAGAATTCCATATAAATTAGCTAAAAACAGTAAAATCCACAAATCTAACGAAATAGGAGGCCTTATTTTTACTATCGATAGTGATGTAGATATAAATATTTTACCTCAAGAAGTAAAGGAAATAAATATAAGGATAACAGGAACTCCTAATTATGCTAAATCATACTCAGAGTTAATTTATATTAATGATAGTATTAAAAATCCAAGTAGTTTTAAAATACAATTCGAAGTTAGACAGATAATTGACCCTAATGATCCAAAGACAAAACTCCAATCTCCAGAGTTTTTTATGCAGGCGGTAGGTTCTAATGGTGTAACTGAAACGAAAGGCGTGCATTTAAGATGGGAGTTTGGAGATGAATTTGGAGAAAATCATATTCCAAAAGGTAATTTAGCGACATCTACAAATTTTTATAATAGGCCAAATGATTTTGTAAACGTTTATAGGGCTCCATATAATAAAGTTCAGTATATAATTGATTTTAGTAAAACGCCAGATTTTGTAAACCCATTAAAATATTATTGGATTTATAAATATGCTGATAATAGGAGCGTTTATGTATATTTCAAAAATAAAACTTTATTCAGAAATGCTTTGTCGCAAGTTTCACCTCAAACAAATCCTCTAGGATTTATCCAAGCATATGGTGGTATAATTGAAGTTGAAAATAAAGTAGATTTATTTTTTGGTGCGGAACTTGAGATTTCTAATAAAAATGAGAATTCTAGTTTACAATTAGAAGGTCTTTCTTTAGCAAAAAGGGACACTTATAATAGTAAAGTTTTATCTTATAGAAAATTATATAAATCAACAGATTTAAATACAGTTCCTTCTTTACGAATTGAAAATGGTAGAAGTTTGAGATTTAGAGTGAAGGATTGTCAAGTAAGCAAAATCAGTTTTGAATATTATAAAGATTTTATTTCTAATTCTAATTCTATAGGATGGAGTAGAATAGGGAGCTATTCTCTTTCTTTAGATGATAATTTAGTTTTTTCAAGATTAGAACCTAATACTAGTGATAATCGTGTACATGGAAGATGGAAAAAATACAATGATGACCACTATGTAAATATCAATAATTATAAACATAAATGGAATGTAGATCCATCTGTAGAAGCTAATTCATGGGAAAGATCTATAAAGAAAACAGTTGAAAAATATATTGAGTTAAGTGAGATTAAACCTAAAGCAAAAGAAGTTTTCAATTTTAATCAAGTAGAACCAAATGCTCAAAATGATGACGAAGGTGGCTACCAATCATATCCTGATGAAAATAGTGAGGTTTCAAATTTAGATTTACTGAAGTTGGCAGCATTAGATTTTCATGTTGCTAGAATGTTAGGCATGGGAACTATGGATATTAATCCGAATATTTTTGATGGGCAATATGTTTATATTGCTGAATATGATAAAAAAGAAAACCTTGCTAGTGCCAAAATATCAGGAGATGAGCTTACGGTAAAACAGTTGTCTATGTCTCTTCCAGTTTCTGTAAGTGAAGAAAGAAAACCTCTGTCAGTAGATATTTCAGAAATAAAATTTGGGTTACCAGCAGAAAATCCAGAAAAGTCTGATTTGTATGATGAAAATGGCTATACAAAAGATGGTAAAAAAAGAGTGATAAGTATTTATGCAAAAGAATCGTTCAAGTATGAAGTATATCCTCCATTTTTTGATTCATTTAAAGAATTTGATGCCAGTAAATTTACAGTCCCAATTTATGCTGGGCTAGAACATAGACACTATGTAAATGCTCAAAATCCAATTATTTGGCAATCTCCAGAATTATCACATGATTCTGAGTATTTTATATATGGTAGTGAAACAATAGGTGAAACCTTACCAATACTTCTTGCCGAAGAAAATAAGGCTTTATATGTTCATTTTCATAATTTAAAAGGTAAATATTTTTATGCAAGTTATGGTATAGATTGGTTCTCTAGAGCTTCTGATGTACCTAACAATCCATCATCTGAACAGGTTAAAGTAGTAATAACTGATTTAAAGCCAGCAAACACACTTTTGCCTCCAACTGGTATAAATTGTCAATTAATAAAAGAGGAAAATCCTTTAATGTTTACATCTGTAAGTGAACAAGATAGATTGAAAACTATTCCTGAAAGCTCTGATAATACATTAGTTCGATTATTATTTGATTATAATGCAGAACAAGATATAAAAATATATAATGTAGATTCAGAAAATGAGCCCGTTTTTCCTGATAACGAAGAAGTATTTGCGGATCAAATAGAAATTTTTTATAGAAGTTCAACTCCTAAAAGTATTACAGCAAAAGTAACATCTTTAACTGATTTACCTAATAATTTATTACTGATGCAAGTTTCAACCAATAGTTATACTATGGCTAGTACAGGAGAGGTTTATGAGTCAAAATATCCTAGTGGTACTAGTGCTACAAATTTCGTTGGTGGAATTTTCTTGATGAATCAACAAGCATATGTAATTGATAGTATAGAAGCAGGAACTAAAAATCTTAAATTTAATATATACAAAAAAGAAGCAAGTGATTTATTGCTTTCTGGTAAATACTCTGATTTAAGTGCTACATCACTAAAAAATAAATTGCTTTTAGAAATTACTCAGTTTACTAATGCAAGTAATACAGTTATAAGTGACGGAATGTTTGTGGCAACAGAAAATATGCAAACTCCTTCAAATTGGGGAATTAAAAATCCGAATCAACTAAAAGTGAAGCTAGGAAATGCAGATTGGGTAGTAAATAAAGAATTAATAACAATAACTTCTGAAGATGGCAATACCCAAAAATTTATTGAGAAAACAAGAGGTTTTTGGAAAGAGGCTATAGTTACCGAATTTATGGAAGATCATGCATTAATAAATGATGAAGGTAAGTATATTGATGAGGATGGAGCTATTGTATCTAATCCTGTTGTTAAAAAAATTCACAAAGGAATTTATAAAATTGAATTCAATAATTTTAAACTTCCTCAACATGAGCAATTTAGCTCTAATGCTAAATCTGTAGAATGGTTTAATGGTTTTGTTAGATTATTCAAGATATCAGATATTAATAATGATGGTAAATATATAGCACCAAGAACTTCACTTAAAGTTTTCAAAACAGAGAATATTGGTGATTCTACTAAGGATCTTATATTGTATGTAATTGATGAGAACTTTAAATTTGACTATAAAACAGGAACTGTACTTAATCCAAATCTAAACAGAGAATTTTTATTAGGAAATAATGTGTTAATTAATTACTATCCTTCTTATAGAGTTTACCTATACAGTGATATAAGTAATGATTTAACGAAATCTAAAGTTTATGGAGATAAAGATGTGAATTATTCTATTTTTGGTTTGAGATCTATAGATACTTTATATAAGGATAATAACAATCTTTATTATGCATCTAGATTCTGTCCACCTTCTATTTTATTAGCGCAAAAAACCATTGTTCCACAAAGACCAAAACAGCCAAAAGGTGCATTGTACACTACGAGACCAGATTTTTATGGTAAGGCTACCTATACATTCCAAGTAGAGTTTGAGGATAATCCATTTGCAGTTCAATTCTATAGAGCAGATGATAATACCTTATTAAATGCTTTATATAATACAGAAACTATAGAATATATTAATCGTGAACTTGAAATGCGAGGCGGGAAAAATGAAATTGCTTTTGCAGAAAGATGGCAAGATTTTTTAAATTATTCTGAGGATAAAATGGAATATGAACCACTACCTCATTTAGGAAAATGGGGTTGGGCATTGCCTCAGCCAGATAACAAAGAACTATTTGATAATATTAATTATTTTATTAAACAACATAATAGTTTCTACAAATTAACAGAAAGCGATAATAGGCTTTTAACAGAAGAAGATTATGGTGTATTGCCTTTTGATTCTGAAATTATTAAAATTATTTCAGGAATATTGGATAAACCAATATTCTTTAGAGATTTTGTAAAAGAGTATTTATATAGTGCATTTTTGCCATTAACAGAAGTGCCAGTAGTTTATGATCAAATTTATGGGGGAGATTATGTTCCTACTAATAAAAAACAAAATTTAAGAGATAAAGATGGAGTATTATTAAAGCCAAACAGCACACAAAAAGATGCTAATGGTTTTGTTATAAAAGCTGCAGGTGATGAATTTGAAATGGCTCCAATGATGAAAGGAATTAGTGATAAAAAAGTGTCATTTACAGATTTTACTATAGACGCTACTACTGACAGTTTTTATTTTTATGTTGCAAGAGAGATTGGCTCTGCAATGAAGTTTGGTGAATTTAGTCCAGTTATAGGTCCAGTAAAAGTAGTAGATGCTAATGCTCCAGAAGCGCCCAAAATTAATTCTGCTTTACCAGTCTTGGGTAACAGTGTTTTAGGAATTACCCCAAAAATAAAAATTGAAATTCATGCATATCCTGACGTTCAAAAAATCAAGAGAGTTAATTTATATAGAACAACAGAGAGAATAAATGCACAAGCTATTATGCATATGGATTTAGTGAAAACAATTGATATTTCTAATTTTTCCTTAGAAGATTCTAATATTTGGACTATTTATGATGAATTTGATAGTTTTGACAAAGTACCTTATGGAGAAGCTATTTATTATAGAATAACAGTAGAAAAACGTATCGAATATGCAAAAGCCGACTATGTTTCTGGAGGCGAAAATCCTGAATTAGTTATTGATTATGTTCCTTCTCAACCATCTAAAATAATTTCTACCCTAATAGTTGAAAGCCAAAATCCAGAGTCTCCAACTCCTAAATTTGTTACAGATGAAGTTTTGGAAAATGCATCAAGTATTAATTATGGAGGATTAACATGGGGGCATACTTTATATAGAGGAAAATATCATGTGTACAAAATGTCTGCACAAGGAAATTGGAGTGAAATTGCTAAACTAGAAATTAACCCTAGTAATCCTAATCAATTTACTCTTTATAGATTAGAAAATGGAAACTGGAATAAAATAGAAGATTTACAAGCTAAAAGTAATGAAATATTTATTACATTAAGTCAATTAAATTTATTGCCATTAACAATTAAAGACTCTCAAGGTAATAGTATATATCACCACTTTAAAGTTATAGCAGAAAATAATTCTAATATGTTAAGTTCACAAGAAAATATACTTACAATATTTAATAATGATAATGCAATTCAATTAGACGGAATATCTTCTGACGGAATTGACGGAATGATAACAGATCAAACATTTATAATTAGATAATAAAAAAATAATAATATGGCACAAAGAAGTAAAACTGTTTTAAAAACATATTTTGAAACAGGCAAAAGACCAACACAAGCACAATTTGGTGATTTAATAGATAGTTTAGCTGCTGAAAGACCTTTTAGAAATTATGTAGCATTATTGAGTCAAACGAGTATTAATCATCCTACATCAAATATTTTAGAAAATAATACAGGAGAAGATTTCTTTTGGAGTAGAGAAAGTGCGGGAGTTTATAAAGTTTTGTTACCTACTAATATTTCAATCAATAATATTTTTATATCATTAAGTAACCAATTTAGGAACAATAATATTTTGGGTGCGTCAACTAAAATTGAATCTACGCCAAATGGTAACTATTTATACATTAAGGGTATAAATGATGGTGAATTGTTTAATACTTCAATAGAAATCAGATTTTATTATACTAGTTTAGTTGATTCTACATCATTAGATATTGCTTTAGCAAGATATACTCCATATTTCAAAAAGAATGAATTAAGAAGAGATGGGAATTTACTGTTATCTCCATATAAATTTTATAATTCGTATAATGGAGGTAATAGCAATATTTCAGGGATAAATAGTGCAGAACGAATTCTACTTTGGAAAAAAATGTCTGATGAATATATCATTTTACCTGAAATATTTGATGGTAAGAAAAACCCTCATGCCTATAATTTAAGAACTAGACAGTTTAGTTGTGCTTATTCATATAAAAATAGTACGCTAAACCCTATGTATAGTATTAATTATTTAAAAGATTGTGTTAAGCAAGCGAGAAGAAGTGGGGCTACAGAATGTGTTATTGATTTAGGAAGTGATCTATCTAAAATCAATGTTAATAAAATAACATTAAAACAAGTTCTAATTGATTTATTTGCTGATAGAGGAATGAATAGAGTGACTCTTATAGTTAATGGGCAAGTAAACCATTATACTATATCAGAATTAAGTGTTTAAAAAAAAAGATCATCGAATCCCTCAATTGAGTTCATCGACAATCCTAGGGTCTGTTTTGATTGCTCAAATAGACATGACAAATGTAAAACAAAAAAAATAAATATCCAAATAAAAAATGCAAATATTAAAATTTAAATCAAAAAATGCATCTGTTTATTTGTTAGAAGAGATTCTAAACAATATAGGATACAAAGTAATAATAAGTGACTATTTTGGGCTAGATACTCATAATGCAGTCATAGATTTTCAGAAAAAAAATAAACTTGTTGCAGATGGAATTGTTGGTGTGAAAACTTGGACAGTACTATTAAAAACAAATGAAGTAGTACTAAATCAAAAAACAAAATTTCTTTCAGAAAAAGATTTAATAGATTTCTCCAAAAAATTTAATCTTGAGCTAGCTGCAGTAAAAGCTGTAAACGAAATAGAAAGTTCAGGAAAAGGATTTTTACTAAATGGCGAGCCAAAAATTTTATTTGAAGGACACGTGTTTTGGAATGAATTATTGAAAAGAGGGATTGATCCAGAAGATTATAATAAAAATAATCCGGATATTTTATATCCAAAATGGACTAAAAAATACTATTTAGGAGGTGAAAAAGAATATAAAAGGCTCGCTAAAGCAATAGGACTATCTAATGATGATAATTTTAGAGAGGCAGCATTATGTTCTGCATCGTGGGGTAGTTTTCAAATTATGGGATATCATTTCTCCAAATTAGGTTATAAAACTATCGATGAGTTTGTCTCAAAAATGAAATTAAGTGAAGCTGAGCATCTTAATGCCTTTGGACTATTCTTAGAAAAGTATGATATTCTAAAATACCTTCGAACTAAAGAATGGGCAAAATTTGCAAAGAATTATAATGGAATTAGTTATTCTATTAATCAATATGATAAAAAATTAGAAAAGGCCTACAATAAATACAAAAAATTATTATGAAAAAATATTTAAGTATTTTAATTTTTCCAATTATTTTTTCCTGCAATAGTTTAAGAACTGCAACTTTTGATCAAACTGCCTATCAGAAAACAGTTGAAATAAAAGTAGAAGCAGACAAACTTATTGATATTTCTAAAGAAGATTATTCTTTACACGAAAAGGATATAGAAAATTTAAAAAATCAAGTAGCTTTCATTCTAGAGTATGAAAAAAATAGGCCTAATAATGAAATTAGTTATACAATGTGGGAACTAATGAATAATAAGGATAAAAGTTTATTGATGGGTTATTTTGAACTTTGGAAAAAGAATAAAACACTATCAAGCTCCTTTTCTGAAGAAGCCAAAAAACAAATAGATGAAGCTTTTTCAATTCTATTGAAATACGAATCATCTAAAACTAAAGAAAATGAAGCAAATCTTTTAGATATTATTAATATGAAAAAATAAAACTAATGAATATAGATGAAATTTTAAAACAAATTAAAAATGAACTCACCCAACTTTTTGCAGATAATTTTAAGAACTTATCTAACGAATCTAAAAAAGATTTGAATAAATTTTTAAGTGAGAGTGAAGAAAAATTGAAAAGATGGTCTGTTTTATTATTGGAAGGAAAAATAACAAAAGAAGAATTTGAGTGGTTGGTGAAAAGTCAAAAAGACATACTTTTTTTAACATCACTAAAAGAAGCTGGTATTTCAAAAATTAAATTATCAAATTTCAAAAATCAAGTAATAAGTACAATCATAAAAACTGTTTTAACCTCAATTATATAGTTTTTCATTAGCTTTTCAATTTAAAAATCATCTTAAAAAAAGTGTTCTTATCCATTTTTTAAGATGATTTTTAAATTTATTTCTTCTTTATATAAATTAAAAAAAGATTAAGATTGTAGAATTTAGGAAAACTTAAATAATATCATGATTAAGTTAGATGTTTTTTATTGTGAATTCAAAAATTGAAATTTAATAAACAGTAGGTATCTATCATTTATAACTAGTTTTAAATTTCTTTAGAGTAGTAATAAATATGCATGTGTGAAAATTTTAAAGAAAATAGCATAATTAAACCTGCACATAATAGATACATTCTATTTCTAAACCTATATAAAACATGCATAGGTACAACAAGAACTTGTGTGATTTTTGAATTTATTCATCATAAACCTGCGTAAAAATGTTATTGGAAACTTCATCAAAATTCACCCCACACAAAAAAGACACATTCTGCTCCTAAAACTGTATAAAATATATACAGATAAAACAAGAACCTGTGTAATTTTTACACATTTTCTACATATATCTGTGTCAAAAATTATAAGGCACTTCATCAAATTCTACCTGCGTAAAAAAGATACATTCTATTCCTAAAACTATATATATTTTATCATAAGTACAACAAGAACCTGCGTAACTTCTATACGTCTTATTTATATACCTGCATATAAAATACGCAGGCTCAAAAAACTTTTCTCATTATTTTTTTTTCAAAGCAATAAATTTCTAAAATATTTCATTATCAATATCATACAACCTTTTTCGGAGCTCTTAAAAAAATTACCTTTAGTTTGGCAAGATGTGTCTTTGTACCCACAAACTTTTCAAGTTTTGCGTCCAAAGACTCTCTTGCCTTTTTTGCAAAAAGGGGAAAAAACTGCGGAACCTTGTTTTTTGTTGAAATAGAACTAGATATAATAGAAAATAAAAAAAGGTATTTTTTTCGTTAATGACTAAAAAATAAACATCAATTAATTTTATAGTTAGAAACTACTAGGCCTAAAATAAAATCAACAAATTTTTGTTTGGCAGTTTCTCTATTGATGATTTTATTTTGGTATTTGTAAGAATTTAACACCTTTATTATTTCTTTGTAAGTAAGGAAAGTATCTCCTTTTAATTTTACTCGACCATTTCCTTTTTTGGTATTTATAATTTCATCATTTAAAGTTCTAACTTTGAATATAACAAAATCTGGAGACAGAGTTAAAGCCATAGATTTAGGATATCTTTCTACAATATTAACTTTGAAAAAATCAAATATAATGTTGTGAAAAATAATATTAGCACCAGCTCCTTGTTTGTTGAGTTCAAGTTTATAATTCATAAATTGAAATTTCCATTTTTAATAAAGATGAAATTTGAGTAAAAATAATAATTCTGCATAATTAAAAAAAAGAATGTAGAAAAAGCAATGTATGTGTTTCATTATGTTAAAAATATTTTTGCTTTTCTAAAATAGCAACTTCACTACTTTGAGAAAGTAAAAACAGAGATACTTTTGCCCTTTCTTATGAGAAGGGATAAAGTTTCGGAATTTTTTTATTTCGTTGAAATCGGATTTAATTTTCCAGATTAGTCCAAAATATTCTTTTTTAATCTTTAGAGAATCCAGATTAATCCAAACTATTCTTATTTAGCCCAAACCCTTTGAATACTATTGTTTTAAAGATTTTTAACGCTCAATTTTGCCTCAGAATTTTAATCAAAAAGAGATGAAAAAATCGAGCTATCTTTTATTCGTATTATCTACAACTTTCATTTACGGACAAGTCGGGATTAACACCCAAACTCCAGAGACTACTTTAGAAGTTGTAGGAAAGCCAAACGATATTAGTCATTATGATGGAATTATTCCACCACGTATTACAGGAAATCAATTAGCAGCCAAAACGTATTCATCTGCTAAACAAGGAGCAGTGGTTTATGCAACATCCACTCCTTCTAATTTGACAGGTCAGGTTAAAAATATTACCGAAGCAGCCCCTTATTATTTTGACGGAACCTTATGGCAGTCTTTTTCAAAAGAGATAGCTCCTATTGAATACTATATCTTATTAACATTAAATTCAAACAGCACAGCTGGACTAACAGCAACTTCGGTATGGTCTGCACCAGTGAACTATTGGGGAAATACCAATACATATCTGACTGCCTCAAAATCCTATACCATCGGAACCAAAAATTTCGGAGGATTAAAGGGAGCTATAACATTCAGAAAAATTCAAGGTATTGTCAATGTTCATTTTCAAATCTACAGATCCTCAGATTCTGCCCCCATCACTGGAGATGCTTTTATTAGCATTGCTAATATATACAGCGATATAGGCTATATTCCAAATCAGATTGCTCTACTGCATACCGAAAATTCTACGCAGTATTTTCCTGCCTTACTCGAAAATTATGCCATACAAATTCCGCAGACATCTTTAAATTCAATGTCCACCTCTTACTATACTTATGGAGAAGTTCAGGGATACTCCAACTGGAGAAAATCTTATTTGCCATAGAAAATAGCTACAGAGAGTTTGATAAAAAATGGAAAAAAGAGACTATATAAAAATTAGGATATCCATAACAAGAAAACAACACTGGAAAAGAATATGCAAAGAAAAAAACATCACCCTAACCAACTTAATCACGGCATCGGTTGAAAACAGAATTCTAGAAGATGAAAGGAAAAAGATATTGGAGTTCATTGAAAAACAAGACAACATCTTCATAAAAATTGAAACCAACATCAATCAGATTGCCAGAATTGCAAACGCTCAAAAATTTATCAGCAGTAAGGAATTAAATTATTTCCAAAGCCAACTGAAAGCCATCACTGAACTGAAAGAAAAGCAGAATGAAATTTTTCAAAAATCTACTCCTTAATTGCTGATGATAGTTAAGATTTTAGGCTCAGCAAGTTCCAATTTTCACGGAGTACAGTATAACGATAAAAAAGTAGAAAAAGGGACTGGCGAGTTGATGCTGATGAAAAATTTTCCTTCATTCATTAATGAAAAAAGCAGTCAGGAAGCAGTCAGAAATTACCTCAAATCTATTTCAAAAAATGAAAAAGTAAAGAAACCTCAATTCCACGCTGTGATTTCCACAAAATTTCAACAGCACAGCAAAGAAGAATTGACAAAAGTTGCAGAAGATTTTATGCAAGAAATGGGTTACGGAAATCAGCCATTTATTGTGGTTTTTCATAACGATACCGAAAACAATCATGTGCATATTGTTTCTACGAGAGTTAATAAATCGACTGGGAAAAAGCTCAATGACAGTTACGAAAAACTGAAAGCCCAAAAGGCGATGATTAATATAAAAGAAAGGATTTATGATAAAAGTAACGAAGAAATCATCAACAACCTTTTGAATTACAAAATGAGTTCGTTGAAGCAGCTAGAAATCTTGATGGAAAGAAACGGATTCAAGTTGGTAAAGAACAAAAATGATGAAAACGCTTTAGATATTCTGAAAAACGGAGTTCGAGAGAAAACGATTTATGGAAATCAACTCATTTTCAGCAATGTTAAAAATGACAATAGAGGAAAGCAAATCAAGGCTATATTGAATAAATATAAAGAGGTCTATTCTAACAAGGTTTTCAAAGCGGAAGACCGAAGACATTTAGAAAAAATGCTTCCTGAAGAAAAGCAAAAGGAAAATTGGAAGCCAAAGATTGAATTTGAAAGCGAGCTTCAGAAAAAGCTCAGAGAGGTGTTTGGAATCGATGTGGTTTTTCATCATAAAGACGAACTCCACCCTTTTGGTTATACTTTAATTGACCATAAAACTGGAACGATTTATAAAGGAAGCGAAATTCTGAAAATGAATAATTTGTTTGAATTTACTTCCGAAGTCATGGACAAGAAACTATTTGAAAGCTTAAAGGATTACAATTTATCAGATGAAATTTCTAAACAAGTATTGATAGAATATCTGAAACACCAGAATCTTGAAAATGTACCAAAAGACTTTATGCTTTTTGAGAACAAGAAAAGAAAAAACAAGGAAGTATTCAATATGGTGAAAAATGAGATAAGAAAGTATCTCAAAACACAAAACAATAATAGTGTTAAAATTATAAAATCGGAAGAAGGAATCTATTACGCAGTTCATACCAAGTTGCATTATATAGGAGAACTTCAATCATTAATTGGAGAAAAGGAATATCAAAAATTTCTAAATCCAAATCAAGCCAACGAAACCAGAATAGTAAACCAGACTGAAAGTAATGAAGCAAAAGAATTATCAAGAGCAATAAATGAAATGCTGATTGAATGGACAAAACATTCAGGAACATCAAAAGACCCTGCGGAAGAAGAACTCAGAAAAAGAAAAAAAAGAAAGAAATTATGATTATCACATTTGCCACACAAAAAGGAGGAACAGGAAAAACGACACTTGCCATTGCATTTGCTAATTACATTTCTGGGCTATCAGAAAGGAAAATTAAGGTCTATGATTTCGATTTTCAAAAATCCTTCTACTACAAATGGAAAGAAGACGAACAGTCAGACCTTCCAAAATTGTATGAGGTAGAAACCATTGGTGAAGATGAAGAGCAACCATTTTCTGACTTTGAAACCCTCATTAATCTAAAAGAAAGTGAAGAAATTAATCTTTTTGATTTGGCAGGAACACTCGATCAGAAATACAGTGACTTGCTGATTTACAGTGATTTTATCATCATTCCTTTTGAATACTCCGATGTATCGGTAAAATCGACTTTGGTATTCAAAAATCTGTTGTGTTTATTGGAAAGCGAAGCAGAACGAATATTTATCAGATCCAAATACGACAAAGGCTACAAATACCCTAACCAAAAGGAAATGGACGAAGAAATTTCAAAATATGGAACACTCATTGAAAATCCTGTATTCAAAAGAAACTGCCTTCAAACCATAGATACCAGAAAGCTAACCTACGAACAAAAGTACGCCGTAAAAAGGCCCTTTAATGAAATTATTGACCAAATAAACAGCATTTTAAAAATAACACTTTAAATAAAAATACAAATGTTAAAATACTCATTCATTCTATTAGCAGTCTATTTTCTGTATTATGCTGGAAACGTAGTTTACGACCTTTTTTTGAAAAAAGAGAAAACAGTACATACCGATGATACAGAAGAATTTTCACTTGCTGATTTTGCACAGTCAGAGAGCCTTCCTCCAAGTTCAGTCGGAATTGAAGATGTAGAAAATATTCGCACTCCAAAATCCTTTTTGAAAAGTGAAATCCCGACAGCTCAAGCTCAAAACACTTTTGAAGAAAATCCCGATTTGGAAGAATTAAGAAGAAGATTTGAATCCGAACAAGACTTGGATGGTTTTGATGACGTGGAAAAACCAATAAAAAATGTAACTGAAAATACAGAATCTATTCAATCAAAAAATAACGAAAATCATCAAAACCAGATTCAAGAAGAACAAGGTTTATCCATTCAAAAATCAAACAGAAACAAATGGTATCAATTGCTTAATCTGGCAGAAACCAGTGTGCAGATGATTTCCCATAATGACGGATATAAGATATATCATTCCATTATGTAATCCTTATCCATAAAAATATTTAAAACATTCAAAAACAACGCATTAAAAATCCGTTGCAGGATATTTTTTGCTTTAAACTTAAAAATTAATTCAATATTAACCTTTAAAAAACCTTATGTGTTATGAATCAAAAATTCAAAAAAAACCAAATGATGAAAAAAGTATTCACTGCTTTCATTTTACTTTTAGCCATTACTCCAGCCTTTGCACAAGGAGGTGCAACAGCCATCTCCAATGCAGCAAGTGATATCAAAGATTACTGGGACCCGATCAAGCTGATTTTGAAAGCAGTCGGCGGATTGGTAGGTTTCATTGGTGGTCTTCGAGTGTACAACAAGTGGACGAATGGAGACCAAGATGTCAACAAAGAAATCCTCGGTTATGGAGGCGCAATGATTTTCCTTATTGTAGTTCCAGAATTTGTCACTGCATTCTTTGCCTAAAATGGGATTTTACCTTTACAAGGGGCTTAAAAAACCCCTTGTATTTTTCGGACTCAAAGGGAAATACATTTTTTATGCAGTTGGTGTCATCGGAGGCGGTGTCATTGCGGCATTAGTATTATCCAAATTCGGTTTACTAGGTTCTTTATTAGGATTGGCAGTTACTGCAGGAGGTGTTTATCTCATCTTCAAAAGACAGGATAAGTATGGTTTGTACGACAAAACCAAAAATTTCAATCAGATATTCATTTTTCCCAAAAGGTTAAAACATAAAAAAATTTTACAACATGGCATCAACAAAAAAACAAGCATTTGATATTCCATTTATCGGCTACGATTATGGAAAAGATTTCAATTGGGATTTTGATGTTCTTTTCGGACAGTATGGAAACCCTATTATCGGGATTAAGATAAAAAATATGGTTAAGCAATATTCGGCAGATCCTGATAACTATCTCAATTTTCATACCATTTTGAATCAAGTTGTTTCGATTATTGGAGAAGGAAGAATTGTTCAGAAACTCGATATTTTTTCAAAAAAGAAATATACGGCTGAACCATCTAACCAGTTTCTTCAGCAAAAATATTCAGAGCATTTTGATGGACGACTTTTCAAAACCATTGAAACGGTATTGGTGTTTACCGATATTGTGGATGACAAACTGAAAAAGAAAAACAGGCAGTACCACCACTCGGAAAAAGGCTACAAAGAACTTCGAGATAAATGCCAGAAAGTTTTTATGCTTTTGAAACAAAGCGATTGCGAACCTCAATTTTTGTTGGAGAAAGATTTTGAATATTATATTTCTGGAGTTTTGTCGATGAATTTTTCAGAGGTACCAACTTTTGATAATATCAAAAGCACCAACGAATATCTGAAAATAGGCAAAAGATTTGTCAAAAATATATCTTATGTCGATGTAGAAAACATTGATTTGCCTTCTGAAATCGAGCCTTATTCTATTTTAGGAGGAAACGGAGCTGCATCAGAAACAGCCGTCGATAATTTTACCTTCATCAACGAACTGGAAGACTATGAAACGATTGTTTACAATCAGATTATTACGATTCCGCTACAAGCACCACAGCAAAGAGAATTAGACAAGAAAAAGAAAAAGCACGAAGGAGCAGCCAATAACTCTCCATCCAATGCCATCATTGCAGAAGAAATTCAAACCCTACTTCATAATATCGCTATAGATGGACAACTCGTTGTGAATGCCCATTTCTCTATTTTGTTTTCAACAAATACTTTGGAAGAAATGGAGGGGACACAGTCCCTGATTGAAAACAAGCTTTTTACCAAAGGAATTATTGTTTCCAAAAATGCTTACAACCAGTTGGAACTCTTTCGAGCAGCCATTCCAGGAAATGGAACAGAATTGAGGGAGTATGATTTATTTATGACGACAAGCGAAGCAGCCGTGTGTTTTTTTTTTAAAGAAAGTTACCCCATGAACGAAGAATCGAACTTCTATCTAAGATTTACCGATAGACAAGGTGTTCCACTAAAAGTAGATCCTTCGGATTTACCGATGAAAACAGGAAGAATCAACAACAGAAACAAGTTTGTTTTAGGACCCAGCGGGTCAGGCAAAAGTTTTTTAATGAATAATATCATAGAACAATATCTGACGTACAATTATGATGTAGTCATTGTGGATACAGGAGATTCCTATTCAGGAACCTGTAAATATAAGGGAGGAAGATATATTCAGTACACCGAAGAAAAACCCATTACCATGAATCCCTTTCTGATGAATAAAGAAGAGTTCAATATTGAAAAAATTGAGTTTTTAACCAATTTAATATTCTTGATTTGGCAAGGTCCCGATGCGATGATGTCATCCGCACAAAAATCCATATTGGACAATGTGTTGATGTCTTATTATCACCAGTATTTCAATTCGGGAACTCCGTGGTATGAGAATAAAACTTCAGAAGAGCTCATTCTCTATTTAAGCAAATATAATATTCACGAAGAAGATCTATTTACAGAATATGAGAATGAAGCTAAAGGAAAACGCAATTATTATGATATTCTAGGAATTGCATTCGATGCTAAGTCTGATGAGATCAAGGAAGCCTTCCGAAGATTGGCTATCGAATATCATCCCGATAAAAACCTGAACAATCCCGATTATGACAGCGAAAAATTTTACAAAGTCTATGAGGCTTATGAAACCTTAAATGACGAAGAAAAGCGAAAAATTTATAACGAAACACAATTGATTCTTATCAAATCTAATGAAATCATTAGACAACCTAAATCTGCAGAAGAATGGAACGAATCCTTTAGAAAAGCCATCATCAAAAAAATTAAGGAACTCGAAGAAAAGTTAGTAGCAAAAGAACTTTCTTTCAATGGATTCTATGAGTATTGCGACCGGTTCCTACCGGTTTACTTAAACAATAAAAAGCACAAAATCAACGAAAAAGAATTCAACCTGCGTACTTTTTTATTTGTTCTGAAAGACTTTTATAAAGGCGGAAGATATGGAAACACCTTAAATAATAAAGCAGACGAGAGTTTATTTGAAGAACCATTCATTGTTTTTGAAATCGATAATGTAAAAGATAATCCCAAATTGTTTCCTATTGTAACACTCATTATTATGGATACCTTCATTCAGAAAATGAGATTAAGAAAAGACCGCAGAAAAGCTTTAATCATAGAAGAAGCGTGGAAAGCCATTGCAAGTAAACTGATGGGAGGATATATTCTCTATCTCTACAAAACGGTTAGAAAATTTTGGGGAGAGGCTGTCGTGGTAACTCAAGAACTCGATGATATTATTGGAAATGCTGTAGTAAAAGACTCCATCATCAACAATTCTGATACGTTCATTTTGTTGGATCAAACCAAATTCAAGGACAATTTTGACCGTATTGCTGCTTTACTTTCACTCAATAAAGTGGAACAGAATAAGATTTTCACCATTAATAATTTGAACAACAAGTTTGGAAGAAGCCGCTTTAAGGAATTTTATCTGAAACGAGGAAACAAAGGAGAAGTTTACGGGAATGAAGTTTCAATAGAGCAGTACCTGACCTATACCACTGAAAAACCAGAAAAGTCGGCAGTAGAGTATTATGTACACAAATATGGAAGTTATGATGAAGCATTGCACCGTATTGTTAATGATTTAAAAAATTTCGGCGACGGTCTTGAAAATTTGGTATCACTGGTCAATCTCTACAGGAATCCTATGGATGAAAAAATTGTTTCCTATTACGGAATAATGAAGAAAATACTCAAAGGAAAGAATGTGTTCAAAATCATTTCTCAGGAAATGGAAGATCAAAATATTAGTTTTTCAGAATTAATCAATCAAAAACAAGAGTTATATGAAAAAGTTTAGTCTAAAAATAGTAATACTATTATTCTCTTTTTGGGGAATGTTGAGCTTTTCCCAAAATACTTACATCGACCCGACTGTAACGGCTGCTATGATTTTGTATTCAGAAAATTTGAAAGCCAAACAAAATGAAGTCATTGACGAAACCTCCAAATTGAAAGATGCACAAGCATGGGTAGGAACTCAAATGGTAGCAGCCAATGAAATTCAAAACAAAATACTGAAGGGGCTGAAAGAAGTTTCAGGAACATTACAAAACGGAATTCAGGTACAGCAGATTTATTCTGAGCTGAATAAATGCTACAATTATTCGTCAGAGGTTGTTCAGTTAGCCTCTGCGCATCCGCAGTATGCCATATTCGGAGTGAAAGCATCGCAGAAGACCTATGAGCAAAGCCTGAAAATCGTAACGGATGTGTCTGATGTTCTTGCCTCTGGAGAGCTCAATTTGGCAACCGCAGGAGACCGATATAAAATCCTGCATAATATTTCAGAGAATTTAAAAAATCTAAAACTGTGGCTTTTGGCAATCAAGTTAAGATTGGAAAAAGTCAATCGTTTGGGATTCTGGAATTTCATCAATCCATTTGCAGGCTACATCAATACCGATAAAGGCATTGTGGAAAACATAATGACCAAGTATAAGCGAAATTTTTAAGAAATCACAAGATGAAAAAGATTTTTCAAATTCTGTTAATTCCTACCATCTATCTTATTATTACTTCTTCCAGTGGTGGTTCTACGCCAGCTTGGCAAAAAGAAAATGTATCATTCCCTATGATGAATATCGAAATCAATGCCACCATGAAAGAGCATAACCGACAAATAGCCATGAGGCAAAAACAAACAGACAATGCTACCATAGAAACCGCCAATAGAACTCAATGGAACAACTTTAAAGATAAGGTAACCAAAGTTCAAGACAGATTGAGAATTGTGTCATTTGCTATTCAGGCAATTCCTACGGGAATAGCGATGAGTAGAGAAGTTAATAAAATCACTCAAAACCAGACAGACATTATTAACGAAATCAATACAGCGCCTTATTCCATTATTGCAGTATTGCCTTCCCAAGTACAGTTTGTGGACGATTTGCAAATGGTAACGAGGCTCATCATGGGGATTGTTATTTCTTATGGTGCTATCAACCAGATGGAAAAGTCGGAACGTAAAATTTTATTGGATTACTCTTTGGGAGAAGTCAAAACATTAAGCAGAAACTCTACACATATGCTCTTAAAGATTAGAGATATCAAAGCCAAAGTATTACGCAACAAAAGAGCTTTTCAATATTACGTGAATAGAGATAAACAAGTGGTAGAAAACATCATGAAAAATATTAAATCTTTTTAAAGATGAAATCGAAGATTATCTCCTTTCAGTCGATGAATACATTTCGCGAATACCTTAATAAGAAAATAATAAAGTAATGAGCAAAAAAATAGTAATTTTTGGATTATTGACATTTTTTGGAATTTTAATCAAAAGCCAACAGATTGTATTCAATGACAAGCTTTTTGCGCAAATGACGAAAGATCATGCGGTAAGAATGGGAAGCGAACAAACATTTTTAAATTCTTATGAAAAGCAAAAACAGTTGTATGACGATATTAAAAACAAAACTGCTCAAGTAATTGCCATTCAAGAATACATTTATCAGCAACTCAAAAATGTCAATTCAGCGCTTACTCAAAGCAAAAAACTCATGTATCTCTATCAGTATTTAGGGAAGGTTGTGACGAACTCCAACAGAATGTTGGATTTATCAGCACAACACCCTGAATATGCCGTGTTAGTTTCCAAATACTATGTAGAAATCGGAAATCAAACCATGAAGCTTAAACAGGAAGTTACTCAAGATATTCTCAATGAAAATAAAGATTTCTTAATGGATGCTAGTGATAGAGAAATGCTCATTGAAAAAGTCTTTACAAGAGTAAGAAACATCAATGGGAACATTCTATACATCATTTTAAGATTAGAGAACGCCAACAAAATCCCTTATCTGTATCAAGTTCCCAAGCTTCGGAACTACATCAATATTGACAGGGCGATTGTCGGAGATATTATCACAAAATATAAATACATCTTTAATTAAAAACAAATAGATAAACAGATGAAAAATATAGTTAAAAAAGGAAAATTTTTCCTCTTACTATTTATTGCGACTTCAGCATTTGGACAAAGTATAAAGAAATTGAACGATCCCTCCATTGTAGCCCAACACAAAAGAATGACTTTTGAAAGCTGGGGAGATTGGCGACCTTATCCGAAATATTTTTTAGGCATTCAGACCAATTTTGCCTATGCTACAGTTTGGGGAATGTGGGCACCGAGTATCAATAGAGCCTATAAGAATGGTGAAGATATTCGACCATTAAAACCAAACGGAGAACAAAATTTAAGATTAGCCCAGTTAAAACTTCAGGAAGAAGAAGCAAAAAAAATCAAAGCCGCTTCTGATACGATTTACAAAAGATGTGTTCAGGATTTTGCGCATTGGACTTCTGCCACCGTTGATGCCGATCCGCTATGGCTTTTATACTATAAGAGGATGCTGAAACCCATTACTGAATTTCCCAACACCCCTCAAAATTTTATAGAATGGAGACTGAAAGATCAGCAAACATATGAAACGCTCAATACCACAGGCACATTAAAAAGATGGCAGGAAGAATTGGATCTTATTAAAGAAAAATATGCCATGTCCCGAAGTATGGATATGCCCAGAGGAAAACGCTTCCTGATGTACCATGAAACACTCATCAAATGGAGAAATTTTGTTCAGGAATTAAAGAAGTACAATGACAGGACTACACTTCTATTAGATTATAAAAATATTTTTAAAAACCATTTATCTACTGCTTTACCCAACCAATGGACACCTGCTTCAGATAAACAAATTGTTCATAACACCATGCAACAATATAAACACCGATTTTAGAAATGAATAAAAAACTCACCTTATTATTTTGTCTTTTGGCAATAGTATTGCCAATTATGGGATTTTCCCAAACAGACAGCGATTACAGCAGTCTGCTCCAATTTTTAAAAGGCGACGGCGCTTTCGAAAAATGGTTTATGGAAATCTTTACCAAATTGGATAACAGTGTACAAGATAGTGCTCAAGGTTCTGCCTTGGTAGGAAAAGCCATTGGAGGATTAGGAGCCTTGATGTATCTCGGATATATGGGCTGGCAAATGGCGGCTGGAGACAGAGAATGGGAAATTACTCCCATGCTAAAACCAATTCTGATTGGATTTACGCTTGTTTATTGGTCAGGATTTGTCAATCTGATACAAGCCCCTTTTGAAGCCATAGCTCAACCAGGAATTGCCATCTTCAGTGACATTGAATCTGAAGTCAATGATTTACGAGTGCAAAGGTTCAAAAAGCAACAGCAACTATTAGATGCCGTCATCAAACTCAATGCGGAAGAAGATGCCAAACAGGAAGTCATCAACAACACCAGTCAAAACGCTGATGATTCTTGGTTTGATGTAAGTGAAGGATTAGACAAATTGATACAACCCATCAAAGAATGGCAGATTAGAATGCAGTTCCAAATGCAAAAATTAGTCGCTGAAGTCATTGAATTTGTCTGTCTTTCCATCTTGAGAATTTGTGTGTATCTTATTTTCTTCATCCAAAAAATTTGGGCATATATCCTTATTATTTTAGGACCTATTGCGGTTGGAATGGCACTAGTTCCAGGATTTGAAAATTCCTTGTACAGCTGGGTGTCTAAATTTATCAATATCAATCTCTACACTTTTGTGGCTTATACGATTATCAATATCGGACAGCAATTGATTGCTTCTGGCTATACCATGGAAATAGAACGATATGACACCCTTCTATCCAACGGAACCATCACCAACCTAGATGCTCTGATGATCTATGTAAGTAATTCGGGAATGATTTATAACCAATTGTTTACCTGCGTTGCCTATATCGTTACGGGAATTGGAGTTCTGATGACACCCACCATTGCCGATACCATTGTTACTGCAGGAGGAGCTGGAGCGATGACCAAGATGAAAAGTGCTGTAGGAAAAATGACGAGCAGTGCCAAAACAGCAATATTAACTGCAAAAACAGGAGGAGCTTCTATCGCATCATCCGCTGCAAAAAGTGCAGCAGCAGGTTCAGCATCAGGAAGAGTTCAAGAAGCCATGAAAAAAGGAAAGTAAATATAATCATCAAACCGACAACCGACAACCGATAACCGACAACTATCAACTATCAACAATCAACCAACAACCAACAACTAAAAAAAATGCTTATTAAAAATATAGAACAAAGAATTAAAATTAACAAGGTGGTTTCCATCTCTGCCATTGTGTTTGCGGTCTTCATCGTTATAGCAGGTTTCTTCTTTGCATACAGAATAATTGAAGATTCCAGAAAATCCATTTATATTTTAGATAATGGAGTTCCTGTACTGGCAAAGCAAACCGATGTTTTACTCAACAGACCTGTAGAATACAAAGCGCAGATTGAGCTTTTCCATCGATTGTTTTTTACGCTAGCTCCAGATGATGCTTATATCAAGGATAATATCCAAAAATCATTATATCTCATTGATGACAGTGGAAAAAAAGAATACACCAATCTGAAAGAAAAAGGCTTTTACAATCAAATTATTGCCTCTAGTTCAATGGTCAGTATTCACGCAGATTCTATTACAATTAATATGGAGCAGAAGAAGTTTGCTTTTTTCGGAAAGCAGATGATTACCAGAAAATCTTCCGTCATTACAAGAAAACTCATTACTGAAGGTTATTTTGATGACATTATCCGAAGTCCTAATAATCCTCATGGCGTAATGCTTAAAAACTGGCGAATCCTAGATAACGAAGAAATCTCTAACCAAACCAAAAATTCGTACTAAAAATGAATACTACACTAACACAAACTGGACAAAAATGGCTGAATTGGGCAAGTCAACAACCGAAAAAATTCTTCATCTATTCGATGGTATTTTTATCGGTTTCCTTTATTGGCTCTCTCATTCAAGGCATCTTTTTCCCTTCAGATAATGCTTTTAAAATAAAGCCTCCGATTTTGTATTCCAAAAGTAAAATGGAACAAAATACCACCATAAATAATGAAAAAGAAATGAGAAAAATAGTGGATGAACTTAAATCACTGAAAGTGAAAAGCGAACATAAAGAATTACAAAAAGAAGACAGCTTACGAATTGACTACTTGTTTAACCAATACCAAAAATTGCGAAATGGCCGGTAGCACCGGAGGCAATTTATCTAAAAATCAAAAATAAATGAAAAAAATTGACTTCAAACAGAGAAAATATGTTTTGCCACTTTTAGCATTGCCGTTTCTGCTGCTATTTGTATATGTAGGAGCACAGTTTACCAAAGAAGACACATCGGAAAAAGATCAACCTAAAGAATTGTCACTTTCACTCGGTGAAACACAGGATTCTATTATGACGAAGAATGATGCGTATGATGCATTTTTCAAAAAAGATGACAACAGAACCATGTTGGAAGGTTTGGACAAAGAAGAAGACAGCTTATACAACTATGATGACCAATTATCACTAGCTCAAAAAAGAAAAATCGATTCATTAAAAGCCGTTTCTTCAAGACAAAATCAATATCGTGAAAAAGGAAATCCATCTTCTTATTATAGCCCTAATTCATCTCAGAGAGAAGATAAAGATTACCAAAGGTCTTCTGAAATTATCAGGATGCTGAATGCCAAATCTTACGGAAAGCAAGAAAATGGATTTGATTCAGAAAGTCAGAAAGCTCCTTCCAAAAATGAGCCACAAGATCCCGTAAAATATCTGAAACAGCAAATGCTGGTGATGGATTCTTTAGAAAAAGCACGAGACCCAGAGTATCAAAGCAAACTAGCAGCTGAACAGAGACTCAAAACCAGTAAAGAAAAAATGGACGAGTTTCTTAATTCTACTTTCAATGTTAGCAAATCAGGTATTAATAACGATTTCAATGCTTTTTACAAAGAAAAAGAAAACAGCTTTATCAAAGCCGTGATTGATGAAAACAATAAAGGCTTTCTAGGAAGCAGGATTAGATTTCGACTGTTGGAGGACATCTTCATAAGCAACAGAAAAATAAGCAAAGGTTCCATTTTATATGGACAGATTTCGGGATTTTCAATGCAAAGAGTTGATCTTACAATTGTATCCGTATTTACGAAAGGAGAAATTTTTCCTGTCAATCTTTCAATCTATGATGTGGATGGAATGAAAGGATTGTATGTACCCCAAAGTGTTTTCAGAGATATGATAAGAGAAATGGGAAGCAATTCTGTACAAGGAACTCAAATGGATATGGGCGGACAAGGATTTTTTACCAGTCTTGGTTCTAAATTATTTACATCCACTTCCAAATCTCTTGCCAACCTGATTAAAACCAACAAAGCCAAATTGAAGTACAATTCTTACGTATTTCTGATTGACGAAAAACAACTCAAAGATTCACAAAACCAACAAAAAAATAAAAAATGAAAACGATATTATATAGTCTGTTACTATTTACAGCTCAATTTTTAACCGCACAAACGGCAACCAAAGAACAAATTATTTCGGATTTACCCGAAATAGAAATTACAGAAGGAATTAATTTACACATTATTTCACCTGAACCGATTCAGTACGTTGATTTATCTACTAAAAAACTTACGGGAGATTTACCGACCACCAATATTGCCAGAATTAAAATTACGGACAGTCCCGAATCTAATGAGACAGAAAAAATAAAAAAGCAGACAACTTTTACTAGTGGACAAAACATTGGAGTTATAAGTGTTGTTGGACAATCATTTATTGCTCAGTACAAAGCAGTTTACAGAAATTCCGAAAACTTAAATACGGTTACCAATATTCATATTCAGCCCGAAAATATGCAACCTATTGAGTTTGATAAAATGGTGTTTTCTAATCTTGAATTGAGAAAGTTTGCAATGGATATTATTCAGAAAAGCTCAGAAAAAAATCCAATCAGAGAAGAGAAAAATCTGAAACTCAATATTCAGTTGAACAATGTGTATGTAATGAGTGATTATATTTTTTTGGATATGACTTTTAAGAACAATTCAAATCTGAGTTATGATATTGAAGACTTGAAATTTTCCATAGAAGACAAAAAAATATATAAAGCCACCAACAATCAAAGTATTGAGATGACTCCCATTTTTCAACTGAATCCACAAAAACACTTCCGTAAAAATTTCAGAAATATTTATGTCTTCAAAAAATTCACCTTTCCAAACAGTAAAGTAATGATGGTACGATTAATTGAAGAACAACTTTCAGGAAGAACCATCGAAATGAAAGTGAACTATTCAGATATTCTTAAAGCTGATACATTCTAGAGGCAGTGTCTCTTCCAATTTTTTAATCTTTTATTCCCTTAATTTTTTAATTCAAGAAATGCAAGAGCAACAACATCAAATCAAGATTTACGGTTTCCTACAGAAGGCAGTGTATGCTGTCGTGGCATTAGATTGTGCATCGCTTTTTTATCTTCATGCCAATATTCCAGTTGTATCCTATTTATTGAAAAACTTCTCAAAGCTGAGTTTTATTTACCCTCCTATCAATGCCAAGTTTGCCACATTGATTTTGATAGGATTGGTAGCTGTTGGAACGAAAGCCAAAAAAAAGAAAGACTTAAATATTTCTACAGAGATTGTGGTTCCAATGGTATTAGGATTAATCATGATTTTTTCATCTCTGATTGTGCAGAATGAAGCTGGAAATGTAAAACTCCCCAAAATATTTCCAGGCTTTAATCTCTATCAGGTCATATATGCAATTCTTTCATTTTTGGGAGCAGTCATTCTTCAGATGGGAGCTGACAGCATTTCAAAATTGATGCAGCAAAAGATGGGAAAAGACCGATGGAACGTCGAGGAAGAATCTTTTGACCAAAATCAGGAACTGATAAAGTCAGACACTAATATCAACATTCCTTATTTATTTAGATACAAAGGAAAAAGCAATAAAGGTTGGATTAATCTGAATCCTTTTCGTGGAACAATGGTGATTGGAACACCTGGCTCTGGAAAATCTTTCGGCGTGATTAATCCAGCTATCCGACAGATGATTGCCAAAGGTTTTTGTCTTTGCATTTATGATTTTAAATTTCCCGATTTGGCACAGATTGCATACTACCATTACCTGCTGAAAAAAAGCAAAGATTCGGATTATAATTACAGCTTTCATGTAATTAACTTAAATGAAGTCGAAAAATCAAGGAGAGTCAATCCATTTCATAAAAAATACATCCAAACTTTGGCGGAAGCCCAGGAAATGGCAGAATCAATGGTTTCCTCATTGCAAAAAGGTGGTTCGAGTTCGGGAGGCGGTTCTGAAGCATTTTTCACTCAATCTGCTATTAATTTTCTGGCTTCCTGCATTTACTTTTTTGCAAAACTAGAGAACGGAAAATATTCAGACTTGCCTCATATTCTTTCTTTTATGAATAGAAGCTATAAGGAAATTTTTGACACATTATTTACAAATGAAGAAATTGGTTCCTTGCTTTCGCCTTTCAAAACGGCTTATGACAATAAAGCTTTTGACCAATTGGAAGGACAAGTCGGAACGCTCAAAATTTTCCTTTCCCGATTGACAACTAAAGAAAGCTTTTGGGTGTTTTCGGGGGATGAAGTGGAACTGAAAATAACAGACAGAGAAAATCCATCCATCATTATTCTGGCATCCGACCCAGGAACACAAGATATTAATTCGGCATTATATTCTGCTGTTCTGAATCGTACGTTACGCTTAGTCAATTCCAAACATAATATGCCTGGAGCAATTATCGCTGATGAGTTTCCTACTATATACATCCACAAAATTGATAATGTAGTTGCGACTGCAAGAAGCAATAGGGTTGCTGTTCTGCTAGGACTTCAGGAAATACCGCAATTACGTCAGTTCTATAAAAAAGAAGTGGCTGATACTATTTCAGCTATTGTGGGGAATATACTTTCTGGTTCGGCAAGAGATAAAAACACTTTGGAATGGCTTGAAAAACTATTTGGGAAAATCAAGCAGAAATCTTTTTCTCAATCTATTTCCCAACAAGGAACTACAACTAGCATCAACGAAAAGATGGATTTCATGATTCCTGCGGGAAAAATAGCAGCTTTAAGAACAGGAGAAATGGTAGGAATGATTGCGCAAGGAGAAGAGAACGATACCGATGAATACAAGACATCTGCAATTAACGGGAAAATCAATTTGGATATGAAAGCCATTAATCAAGAAGAACAAAACTACGTTCCGATGCCAATTTATTATTCTTTTATAGACAAAGCTGGAAACAATCGTAAAGAAGATGTTCTGATGACCAACTTTAGAAAAATTAATAAAGAGGTGGAACTTATAGTCAATGAAAATATAAAAACAACATAAATGATAACCATAAAAAAATATTTTATAGCAGTATTGATATTGTCTTTTCATATTCTAGTTTTAGGACAATTTAATACCCTGACATATACATTACCAAAGAAAATTGATAATCTAAAAGTAATAGAGCAAGTGAAAGAAACGGACAATCATAAGCCAAAAAAAAATAAAAAGTCGTTGAAAGAGATTTTTAACATGGTCAAAAAAACAAACCTGAAAAAAGAATTGGATTCTCTGAAAACATTACTTAAAGAAAAATCATCAACTCACAATAAAAAATGGAATACGCAAAAATTACAGGATTCCTTGATTCTAGTTGTTCAAAATAAAATGCTTGATCAAATTAAAAATAATAAAAATCAATTGTCTCAATACAGTTTTGCAAATGAAGCACGAGATATGAATTATTTAAAAATTGTAATGCCATTAAATAATGAAATCTCTGTCACATCACCTTATGGAATAAGGACTCATCCGATTTTTGGAGCATCTAAATTTCATAATGGAATTGACTTGATTGCGAATTATGAAAATGTCTATTCGGTTCTGGACGGGAAAGTCACTGAAACAGGTTGGGACAATAATGGTGGTGGAAATTACATCAAAATTAAACACTTTGACCGTTATGAGACTGCCTATCTCCATCTTTCAGAAATTTATTATAGTGTCGGAGAGTTTGTAAAAGCAGGTTTTATCATCGCTAAAAGCGGAAGTTCTGGAAATTCAACTGGACCGCATTTGCACTTTTCTGTAAAAGAATTCGGCAAAAACATCAATCCTACTCATTTTTTAAATGACCTTATAAAAGTAAACCAATTAATAACTACCAATTATGCAAAATGAAAATTTACCAACCGAAGAACTGAAAAAGTTCGGGATAATCAATGAAGACTTATCATTCTCAAAAAAACTAAAAGCAGATGATATTCAGAAATTCCTACAAGGTTATACTATTGTGGCTGACAACGAAAACAATAGGGCTACTTTTCAACTCACCGAAAATAACACTAAGCTAAAAGTTATTTTTTTGGAAAGAGATAAAAACCTATCAGAAATACTGGATAAGAGTAAAGAAAAAATTCAGTATTCTGAAACAAGATCACAATACTATGTTAATGATAATAGGCATTCTGCTCAATTGGGATTTTCAAAACAGGCATTTGTTTTTGACAAGGAAACAAATACCATAAAAGAAATGGATTTGATCAAGAATGCTCATGAACTTACAAAAATCGTTTCGGAAAGAAAAAATCAAGAAGAAATCAATCAATATAAGTTGGAGCTAGAAAAATTAAAAAGTTTTTTACAAGAAAAAATAGGGTTGTATCCAGAAATCGCTAAGAAAATTACAAACGATTTGAATATTGTTTCTCGAGAAATTGATACTGTAAACAGTATTACGCTAGATGAAAAACAAATTGCAAAAGAAAATAATTCTAAGGTTCAGCTGAATGTAAATGACAAAGATATGTATGAAGATTCCAACCGAAATCGTGAGGAACAAGAAGAGCTACAGTCGGAAGAACAAAAAAAATCACGAAAATTTAGAAGATAGATCAAAAATTTATCATTAGAATATTAATCAATAACATTTAAACCCCAAAAATTATGGAAACACAGAAAGAATTCGACCAAGTAGAGTATCTAAAAAATCAATTAAAATACCTTGGTTTTGGAGAAGGAGAGAAACTCCACAAAGATTTAGAAAAAGGTATCAAATCCAAAAATCAACAATTTGAAGTCAAGACGACTTCTGACAAAGCATTATCTGGAAATAAGGCAGATTTTACTTTGAAATTCAACAAAACAGATGGTGGAGGTATTTTTCTTAATTCGTACTGCGCAAAATTGACGAACGAAAAGAAGGAGGAGATTTCTCATAATTTCCCCGTGAACCGAGAAAATACCTTTACCGCAAAAGAAGCTATTAATCTTTTGGAAGGAAGAAGTGTGAAAATTGAGTTTCATAACCCTAAAAGTGAGCAGAAGGAAATTGCTTTTGTACAGTTAAATTTTGATGAGCCTAAAACAGAAAAAGGAAACTATCTATTTCAAAATTTTTATAAAAATTATGGTGTTGAGACCGACAAAATAGTAGAAAAATCCAACCTTATTTTTGATAAGCCTGAGTATAAAGAAAATACTATTAAATCTTTGGAAAAGGGAAATATTGTTAAGGTGAAATTTGAGCAGGATGATAAGGTTATTGAAGGAAAAGCCATCCTTAATCCTCAAAACAGAAATCTAAAGCTGTATGATTCTGATATGAATAGAATCAATACCAACAAACCTTTGGAAGGTATCGAACAAGACAATAAACACGAAAAAAGCAATGTGAAGGAGCAAAGTATTAAACGATAAATAATTCCTTAAACTAATTTAAAAGCGGTAGGTCTTCAGATTTGCCGTTTTTTTTAATCTATAAAAAATGAAAAAAAAATTAACATTCCCATTTTTTCTTCTGCTTTTTGTTTTGAATTCTTGTCACAAAGAAATAAAGGCAGAAAAAGGAGGTATCGACATCATTTCCAACGTTTATTTTGATGCTTCCAAAGGATTAAATAAAATGCAAACCTTCCATATTTCTAGACTCAACTATCAAAATGATTCACTTATAGAATTAGTTTCTGATAATGAATTTCCAGAAATAATAACAGACACTTATTTCATAAAAGATACTGTTTACTACAATTTGAATAATAATACTTCATCAGTTTTTTCGGAAATACAAAAACAGCAAAAACCAACTTCGGTATATGCCAAAACTGTAGGAGCTGTTTTTACAAAAACCACACTTCTCAATTACAGAAACCGCAGAAAATTGAGTGATACTATACTTTTCAAAAAGAATTACAAACGCTTTGAAATCAATTCGCCTTGGAATTATACCCGATATTATATTTATCCATCTGATACGATTTTGCCTTATTCAATATACAAAGAAGTTGGTAAAGATTATCATGGTAGAATTGAAAGGATCGATTCATATGATAAAAAGAACGACATCTTTGTATCCCTTCAATTAATTCCCAGAAAAAATTGGGATGATACAGCAAAAGAAATTTTTGAGTTTAACCAGTTTGTAAAAAACCGAAAAAGTGAGTGATAAAGAACTTTTGAATCCTTTTTTTGAGGATATTACCGTTGAACAAGGAACTAAAAACGAGTTGATTGTCTTTAAAAATCATAAAGACAAAGAATCATTTTTAGAACTTTTGAAGTTGAATAATCAAAGCAACAATAGAACTCTAGTAACGCTCAATGCCGATGAATATTCTAAAAGATTTATTAACCGATTTCAAAACTATGAAGGTAAAATATTTCTTTGTCTGGAGGGGGATAGAACAGGAAATATGCATACTCTCAACATTCTTACGGAATTTAAAAACAAAAATATTAAGGATATCAGAACATTGTATGGGATTTCTGAAAATGCCAATCTTAATTTGGAGGAATATTTAAAAAATAAACTTCAATCTAATGATATAAATGTTACTTTAGTCGAACCAAAAAAAACACTAAATGAAAGAGATTACAATAAATCAAAAGGAATTCCCAATACTCAGCACTTGGGATCCGAATCTATTGGAAGAGATATTGGAAAACTTAGCAAAAACAGCCAATCCGAACAAATTGGAAATCACCCAAGCGGACAAAGATTGGGCAGCAACGATGCTAGAAATGGACTTGCAGACACAATCTGGAAGCATTTGGTCGGATACAGAGAACGAGAACGAGAAAGAGAAAGAGGATACGATGGTGGTCCACAACAAAATGATGATGAAAAAAATGAAAGAAGAGAAAATTCCTTGGGAGGAATCATATCCAGGAGAACTGTATCCCATAGAACAGAAAAAACATTAAGTCCTAATTCTACAAATAATGAGGAATTAGACTTACTCATATCAAAATATAAAGGTCAGAAACTGACCAATGAACAAGTTGCAGAAGTAGTTTCTGTAGCTTGTTTTGTTTCTAATAATCAAAAAGTTTTTCTGAAAGAAAATCTCAAAATCACTGAGGATTTAAAAGAAATTTGTAACCAGTTCAAAAGTGGTGGAACTACAAAGGAAGGCAGAGGGATTTTAGACGAATATTACACCGACGATAAAATCGTAAATACAGTTCGAAATTTAATCAGAGATCAAATTATTAATCAAAAAGAAATTTCAGTTTTAGAACCAAGTGTTGGAACGGGTAATTTTCTTTATGCTACAAAAGATTTAGCACTAAAATCTATTATTACTGCTTTTGAAATCAACGAAACTACGGCTAAAATTGCAAAAATTCTGCATCCCGAAGCAGATATTAATCTTCGTTCATTTGAAACCGAATTTATTGATGAAAAAGGAATTAAAAAAGAAGAATATTTACTTTATGACTTAGTAATTGGAAACCCTCCTTATGGTGAACATCGCGGCTTATATAAAGGTTTGGGGGAAGAGTCCAAAATTTCAAAATACGAAGATTATTTTGTAAAACGTTCTTTAGATTCTTTAAGAGCAGATGGGATTTTGGCTATGGTGCTTCCTTCAGGTTGGCTGAATAGACAAAAGGATTTGCAAAATGCGAATATCGTAGAAGGTTTTCGTTTGCCAAACGGAGCTTTTGCAGGAACTCAAATAGGAACGGATATTATTATTCTCAAAAAAAGTATTCATAAAATTTCTACTGATATTTCGAACTATTTTGAAGTTAATCCTTCAAGGATTTTAGGAGAAATAAGGGAAAAAACTAATCGTTTCGGACGTTTAGAAAATTATGTTCATGGAAGTTTAGAAGAGGCTTTATCAAAAATTCAAAATTTTAAAAACAAAAAGGAAACCGCAAGAATTGGAAATCTTTTCGAAGATTTATTTTTAGAAAATACCGAACAAAAAATTGATGAAAAATTTGAAACAAAAATTGAAACTAAAACAGAGAATGAAAAGCAATCCATCGAAAAAGAGTTTGATTTAGCTCAAGTTAAAATTGAAACGGTACTTTCTCAACTCAATAATATCAAATTTAAATCGCCTACAATTGTTTCAGAGATAAGAAAATATGAAAGATTTCTCGAAGACTTAATAGCAAAACCGACTTTGTTTTCAGAAGAAAATTTAAAAGAGATTATTGAAAAAAGTGATAGAATAATTTCTATTCACAATAACAAAAAGGAGAATGAGTATAAAATTCAAACCAAACCTGAACTCAAGAAAGGAATTTTAAAATATCAGTTTTCCAAACGAGATGAAATCGTCAATACTTCTTTACAAAATAGTTCTGATATTACCAAAGAACAAATTGAAGCTTTCAGAGATACCTCTTATGAAGGAACACTCAATAATCATGAAAAACATTCTCGATTTGCAAATTATATTGATGGTAAATGGGTTCATGATTTTTATTATGCTGAAGGGAATATCTATAAAAAATTAGAACAACTTGAAAAAGATTTTTCGGTTAAAAATGCCAATGGAGAAATGATAAATCAATATGTAAAACAAAAATCTTTATTAGAAAGTGTACTCCCTAAAACAAAATCTTTAGACGAAATTTTCATCAGTCCTAATCATGAGTTTGTACATAAATTTGATTTAGGGATAATAGATAAAGATCGATGGAATCCGAATACAAGACAAATGGAATCCATTACAGAAAATTACAATCTTGCGGAAAAATTCAAAGATTTTGTTGGGACTTTATCCAGTGAGGCTTTTGCGGGTTCATCGGCTTGGGAAGTGCGAAGTTTTGTAAATAATGAAACAGTCACTGGAAGTGATAAAGAAAGAAATGCTTTGGTCAGAGAAAGAAGAAAAGCTGCTGCGAATGATTTGTTTTACAAATTTGTTCGGGAAGAATTAAACGATGATATCAGAAATCGTTTCGTGAAAGAATTTAATAGAAATTACAACAATATACATGTTCCGGATTATTCTAAATTTCCACTATTCTCAAAAATTCATCAAAATTTCAAAGGAAAAGAATTAAAACTAACCGAAGTTCAAAAAGCTGGAATTGGACGACAAACCACCAAAGGAGTAGGGCTTTTGGCGCACGAGGTTGGCTTTGGGAAAACATTGTCTGGTATTCTTTCAATGCATGAAGCTATGGAAAGAGGAAATGCTAAAAGACCAATCATTATTGTGCCCAATGATAGTATATTGAAACAATGGGTGGAAACGATTTTTGAAACAATTCCGAATGCAAAAGTGAATGTTCTTGGCAATCTTGGTAAGGATTACGACCTGTCAAAATTTCATAATAATGACGGGGAAATTACCATTGTTACTTACGAAGGGTTTAATAATATTGGCTTTTCAGAAAATATTACTCAAAATCTTGCTTCAAAGTTTTCCTATATTTCTGAAAACGAATTAAAAAGTCTAAATTCCATTAGTGAAAGAGATTTTCAAAAGGAACTTGAAAAAGTGAAAGAAACAGAGGGAAAAATGAAGCGTGGGAAAATCTATGATTGGGAAGATTTCGGTTTTGATCATCTCACTTATGATGAAGTTCACAACGCAAATCATATTGTTGGAAAAGTTAAAATCGAAGACCGCAGATTTGCATCAGACTTCAGAAGCCAAAATCAACAAACTTCAAAATTGGGAATCAATACTTGGATGGCTGCACAATACATTCAAGATAAAAACGATGGCAGAAATGTTACTCTTCTTTCAGCAACGCCTTTTACCAATAAACCTTTAGAATATTACTCAATCCTTTCATTAATTGCCAATAAACGTTTGGAAGAATCGGGATATTTCAATGTGAATACTTTCTTTGAAACCTTTATGGAGGCAGACAATGATATGGAGATTGATGCAAAAGGTGATGTGAAATTTAAAGCCAATGTCCGAAGGTTTAAGAATAATTCTTTGTTTCAACAACTTCTATCTGAATTTATTGACATTAAAGGAGAAGAAGACAATCCAGAATTAAAACGCCCCAATAAAATCAATAAAGAATATAAAATTGAACAAAATGACTTAACGAAAGAGCAATACGAAATACTCAATGAAAGTTTTAATGAAACTCAGAAAGGAGCAATTCTTACCCATATTCTTAATGCACGACTAATTGCTATTTCTCCATATCTATCACCTTGTTATGATGGTCAAAATCCTTCCTTAAAAGAGTTTGTTGAAAATTCTCCGAAACTGAAGCAAATGATGGATTTAATCCAACAGAACAAAAAAGACATTCCTGAATCTGGACAAATTATTTATTCTGAATTGGCAGTAGCGGAATTTCCAAAACTCAAAGAATATCTTATTCAAGAAATTGGTTACAAACCAGAAGAAATCGGAATTATCACAGGAGCAACAAATAAAAATCAAAGAATAGCGATTCAAAATGACTTTAACGATGGAAAAATAAAAATAGTTATTGGAAGTGAGGCTATTCAGGAAGGGATGAATCTTCAGGAAAATACGACGGATATTTATATGCTTTCATTACCTTACAATTTCACATCATTACGACAAGTGGAGGGGCGAGCGTGGCGACAAGGAAATAAAAATGAAAATGTGCGGATCAATTTTATGCTTACTAACGATAGTATTGATGTTTTTATGCTTCAAAAGTTACAATCAAAACAAGCAAGATATTTAGAAGCCATGAAGAAAGGAGCCGATGTTTTGGATGTTTCTGATATCAGTACTCAAGAATTAAAAACCGCAATTATCACTAATCCTGAAACTAGAGCGAATATTGAAATTGAATTAATGAAAAAGAGAATCGAAAATGAGAAAAATAAGCATCTCGCCGACATTGCTTTTGTTTTGAGAAAGCATCAAGATTTTTTAAAAGTACAAGAAGATGTTACCAAAGCTCAGAATAATTATAATAGGATCCTTGGCTATTCAAAAGAAGAAGGTGATAATGCTGAATATTGGAAAAACCAGTTACCGTTTTATCAAAAGACAATAAATTTAGCTAAAGAAAAAGTAAAAGAGGAAGTTGAGCATTTATTGCAAAAAGGAATCAATGTTACTGAAATTGAAAACAAGAAATTAGTAACCGAAAATAAAATTGAAGAATTGGATAAGAAGTTGCAGGATTTGTCCAATTTAAGAGAGGATTTGCTTTCTAAATACAGATTTGAAAAGGAGGAGCAATTAAAAAATAGAGAGAGTGAGGACTATGTAGGAGAGAGAAAGGCAGAAAACTCTGAATTATTTAATGCTTCACAATTAGGAATGATTGAAAAACAAAGCAATGCAATTTCTTTTGAAGATAAACAAAAATCTAATGTAATGAGAAGGTAATTATTTATATTTCTCTAAAGAAATTAGTAATACTGAAATTATAGATTGTATCATTATTTATCCTACTCTTAATAAAGATATTGAGCTAAAATTTTCTGAAATAAAATCTTATCAGAATATCTATAAAATGGGTATTTGTTTACCAATAAAAAACAGCGTTTAATTTAAATGCAATAATTAGCAAGCTCTATAAATCTACAAAATGGGTTTGCTAATTTAATTTGTTCGGGTGATTTACAATCAGGTTCAAATATCCTTGGATTTCCTACTATAATAAACATTGCCTTAGCTCTTGAAACAGCTACATTCAACCTATTCGGACTATATAAAAATTCCATTCCTCGCGGAGCATCTTCAGGTGATGAGCTTGCTATACTATAAATAACTACGGGTGCTTCTTGTCCTTGGAATTTATCTACAGTACCCATCTGAATATGTGGTAATCGCTTTTGCATTTCAAAAACATTACTGTTGTAAGGTGTGATTATTTTTATATCACTAGCAACTAAAACTTTTTTTTTGTTTTTTTCATCATACCAAAAAACATCACCCTTTGTAAGTTCTTGAACAATTTTTTCAATTGCATTAATTTCTTCTAATGACATATTGCTATTACCTTCATGGGCAACTGATTTATAAAATAACCCAGAACCAATAAATTGTGTATTTCCTTCAATCCTTTGATTTTCTCTTCCTTTCTCTGAATGTAATCTCGATTCATAAAACATTTCAGAATCAAATAAACAAATATTAGGATGCATTCTCCAGGTACTAGATAAAAATATTCCCTTATCAATAGGGATGGTTTTCTTCCCCTCTAACAAATGTTCCAAAGCAGATACTTCAGTCCCTTCAGGATGAACACCTTTAATAGGTTGTTTCAATTGTTGATGATCACCAAGTAAAATAACATTTTTACTTGCATGTGAAACTACTAGAGTGTCAATCAAAGCAAATTGACCTGCTTCATCTATAAATAAATAATCTAAAGTATCTTTCAACTTTTCACTACACCACATAAAACTAGTTCCAGCTACTATATGGTAATTTTGAAGATTAGCTACAATTGTATCTACGTTTTTGGCAATATCCCATGGATAATCTCCTTCATCTGTTGAAGAACCTTTATAAATTATCTTCAAATCAAAGGTTTCTTTGTCTGCTAGATGTTTTATTTTTTCAAGTAAATTGATAATTACTTTATGGCTAAGTGCTGTAATTCCAATACGTTTGCCTTTCTTAATCAAATCAAAAATCATATGACTTCCAGTATAGCTTTTTCCTGCTCCTGGTGGTCCTTGTATTGGTAAGTAACTAGAATCTAATTTAGTAGCCCAATCAATACTCTTTTCCAATAAAATGTCTGTATCAATTAGTGGTTGTGTAAGTTGAGGCAACTTATTTAATAATAAATCTCTTGTAACTTTGTAGCTAGGTAATTCATTTTCAAAACCATTAGCAACAATCCATTCGGCAAAACGAATTAAATTTTCCTCTTTATCTTTGGTACTGAACTGCTCAAACTTGATTATGGTAAATGGATGGTTATCTTTGATGCTTGGTCCTTTCTTAAGCTTAAGAATTCCATTTAATTCATCAATTTCATTAATTTCTCCTGCATTTCCTCCATTCTCATTCTTTATTTGATTTCCCGGTTTTAGTTCACTTTCTTGACTAGGAAATCTATAAGTATCGACAAAACTTCTCTTGACAGGAACGCTTTCACCTGTAAATTGTAAGTAAGTTATAGCGGTTTTTTCATCTAATAACTCATCAGGTTCTAATTCCATAATTCTGTAATACTCCCACCAAAATGATTTTTGTTCTCTTCTATACCAATCCAACATATTAGCCAAAATAAATCTTGCTTGTTGTTCTTTGGTTCGTTCAGTTACATCGAGTGGAATTTCATGCATCAAAGCCTCATAAATAGGCGTGATGCGTTCCAAATGAGCAGTAACATGTTCAGGTTCTTCAATATCATTTGATATTGGCCTTGGTATATCACTTCCCTTTGATATCAATAATGCTCTTTCTTTTTCTAACCATTGATGCAAATGCAATGTAGAAAAGCAATCATCTTGATTATAAAGCTGAATAGCTTGTTTCATCTCTTCTGTAATCAATTCAAATTTTTTACTTTCCAATAAAAATTCAAAATCAGCTTTAAATTTAGATAGAGTTCTTAATTCCATTTCTCTTACGAATCCATGATACTTTTCTAAATCTTTTAATGAATATCTTTCAACTCCAGCTCTAATGGATTGTTTTAAAATTCTATGTAAATCAATAAAACAATTGGTTCGTAATAAAATATCAATTTCATTTTCCTTTGTAGCATATTTACCCATCATTCGTTTCAAGGCTATAGTTTCATAAGGAGCAAAATGATAAACATGTAAACCTGAATATTCACTTTTTTTATCAAAAACAAAATCAATAAACTGCTCCAGTGCTATTTTTTCTTCTTCCATATTGGAAACCCAAATGCAATGATATTTTCCTTGAAATACCCAGCCAAATAAATACTCTAGTCCTGATGGTTCCACTAATGGGTCACCTTCAAAATCTAAATAAATATCTCCATCAGTTGGTTCAGCTAAATTGTAAAATCCAGTAGTTTCCTTTAATTCTATAACTTCATAAATTGGTTTTTGTAAACTTCTAGTTTCATTTTGAATCCTAGCTTGTTCTCTTAATTTTGTAAATGTTTCTTTTGAACCTTTATTTGGTTTAAAAGGAATAGGTAATGGCATTTCTGACATAGCTTGTAATGTAGTCACTCCATGAAGTTTTACCTCTTTAATCTGAGAAGTACCCATTCCTGCAATGAAACTCAAATGGTCATCTTTTCTTCTAATGCTATTACAATATTCCCACCAATTACAAATATCACAATGAGAACAAGGTTCTGGATAAGTTTCCACTGGTGTTGCAATAGCAGTTTCTAATCGTTTTTTAATTAACCGTAAATAAGAAATGTAATCATTTACACGATATACAATTTCACTTTCAGGTGTTCTCACACGCATATTTTCAGGCAGAACTCCTTGAATTTCTTCTATCATTTCAGAATAAAGAGCAATTTGTAATATGGTTCCTGCTCTTGTTTCTGTTGAAAGTTTTGTATCAATTACTTCATAAGACCAATCACCTAAATTACTAGATTTATTTACTTTTACTAGAAAATCAGCCCATCCTTGCCATTTTTCATTACTTAATCTTGCTTGGTAGATGTAATCAGCTCCTTGATGCATAGCTTCAATAGTCTTTTGCCTAGCATTTTCTACTTCTTGATCTATTTTGACAATTGAGAAACCTTTAGATTCTAATTCATTTAAAAAAGAATTTTCAAAATCAATTCCTCTTTCTCTTAAAACATCTAAAACTTTATTATTACTAATTGGCTTTTCCTTTAAACCTTCAACAACATCATAATTAAGATTAGTTAAGTGCTTACAATGAATATGATTAGATAAATCAGAAGCAGAAAAAATGATTTGAATATGTGCTTTTCTCACTGCAAAAAAGATTAAATGATTAGAATAAACAAAAACTATAATTTTAAATTAAGTCATTTCTCAAATGTAAGAATTTAAAGCAAATAAAAGTAATTTGTTTTGAAAGTAAATTGTTAAATTTTAAAATACCACGACACAAACTGTTAGCGAAAATTAAATAGAGTTTTGTGTGTTTGTACTCCTATTAATTTTTCGTACATTTGTAATACAATAATATTAATTATTGCAACATAATTTATTTAAATACCAGTATTATGTTATTTATTTCTTCTTCAAAAGCGCAAAAAAAAATAGCTGAAAATGTACGTGAAAGAAGATTACAAATGGATCTTACACAAGAAGGTTTAGCGGAGAGATCAGGTGTGCCTTTGTCCACATTGAGGAAATTTGAACAAAAAGGAAATATTTCTTTAGAATCATTTTTAAAATTACTTTCTGTAATAGGCGGTTTAGAGGAAGTAATAAACGCTTTAAAGCCTAACATACCAAATTTTAAATCCATTGATGATGTTCTAAAAACAGAGGCAGAAATCATTAAAAAAAGGGGCAGAAAAAAATGAAAACAGCTATCAAAGAAATAAAAGTAGGATTAGATTTTGGCTCTGGAATTCAACCTGTTGGGAGATTGGCAATACGAAATGGTATTATCTATTTTGAGTACGACAATGATTTTTTGCAGACAGAATTAGAAATATCACCCATCAAACTTCCTTTGCAGCGAGGTGTGATAGGGCTTCCAAGAGATCCATTTGAAGGTTTAGCAGGCGTTTTCAATGATAGTTTGCCCGATGGTTGGGGGAGATTGCTTTTTGATCGTATGCTTCGTTACGAAGGTATTTTACCATCAGAAGTTACTCTCCTTGATCGTTTGGCTCACGTAGGTTTACATGGATTGGGCGCTTTGGTTTATGAGCCAGATGAAAGCCCAAATTTTGATGATGAAATAATTGATTTAGATGTATTAGCTTCACAAACAAAAGAAGTTTTAGAAGGAGGATCTGATGAAGTTATTGCAGAACTTTTAGCATTGAATGGTTCTTCTGCGGGAGCAATGCCAAAAGCTTTAATTGGCGTAGATAAAGAAAGAAAAAACATCTCGTATGGAGCTCATCATTTAAGCGATGGTTTTGAACCTTGGATGGTGAAATTCCCGAACTCACAAGATGGCAATGATTCTGGTGCGATTGAATATGTATATGCTTTAATGGCTACAGAAGCAGGAATTGCAATGCCAAATGTTCATTTATTTTCTTCACAAAAAGGAAATGGTTACTTTGCAGTCAAACGTTTTGACAGAGAAGGAAATGAACGCCTTCATATGCATACCGTGAGCGGATTGATTCACAGTAATTTTAGATTTCCATCTCTTGATTATGAAGATTTATTGTCTTTGACAAGTTATTTAACCAAAGATATTCGAGAGGTGGAAAAAATGTTTCGATTAGCTGTTTTCAATGTCATGGCACATAATCAGGATGACCATGCAAAGAATTTTTCGTTTTTGATGAATGAATTGGGCGAATGGAAATTATCTCCAGCTTATGACCTTACCTTTTCAAACGGACCTGGTGGCGAACAAAGTACTATGGTATTGGGTGAGGGTAGAAATATAACCCTACAACATCTTTTAAAATTAGGTACAGAAGCTCAACTTTCAAAAAATTTCATAGAGAGTGTTATTGATCAAACACGTTCTGCAATTGGTAAATGGACGGATTTAGCTAAATATTATGGTGTTAGCGATTCAAATATCAATTTTATTAATCGTAGTATTTCAAAATGGTGAAAATTTCAAAAAACCATTTTATAAATGTACCCTTTTGTACACCTCAATACACTTGAAAATGCCATCAATAAAAGAAAGTTAAGATTGTGTATTGGGGCACTTGGTTTATTTTCCAAATTGCAAGTGAAAGAACTTTTGGAATCTCTGGTTTAAGAGCAAGTAAATCTGAATTAGAAAGACATCATTTATTTCCAAAAGCTTGGTTGATGCGTAATGGAGTTACCGAACAAAGAAATTATAATCAAATTGCCAATTTTGCTTTAGTAAAATGGAATGATAATATTGTAATTAGCTATAAATAACCCAAAGTTTACTTGCCAATTTATGCAAAAAGACTCGATGATAACGAATTAAAAAAGATGCGTTTTTGGTATGCTTTACCTGAGAATTGGCAAGAAATGAATTATCGTGATTTTCTTCCTGAAAGGAGAAAGTTAATTTCTAAAGTTGTTGAAGAGGCCTATAAAAAATTATAAAACATCTAAGATGGATAACAATATTAAAATTTCTCGAAAAGAACTTTATGATAAGGTTTGGGCTACTCCAATGACTCAATTAGCTAAAGAGTTTAACTTATCAGATAATGGTCTGCGAAAAATTTGTATTAAATATGTTATTCCTTTACCGCCAGTTGGTTACTGGCAAAAACTTCAATACGGTAAAAAAGTTGTTAAACCAGACCTGCCTGAAGTAGAGGAAGAAAATGAGATTAATATTCACGTTGATTCTCTAAAAGAAAATATTTATTCTGAGAATTCAATTAGAAGAATTGTTACCGCAGAAATAAGAAGTAATTCAGCTCTGATTTTGAAAGTAAATGATAGGTTAAGTAATTCTGATGATATTGTAATTAAAACACAATCTAACCTTGAAAAGAAAAAATTATCAGAATCCTATGAAAGAGTAAAAGGAACAATTAGTACAGATCGAGGATTACCTAGCATTGTAGTTTCTCCAAAAAATGTATCGCGTTCATTGAGAATTTTGAATAATCTTATTAAGAATTTTAAAGTTTTAGGTTATAAAATTTTCTTGAATGATGAGGGCTTAAATATTGTTGCTTATGATGACGATAAAATGCTAATCTACATTCGGGAAAAAAGCAAAGTTTTGTTAACTCCAAATCGATGGGGAGGAAACGACAGAGATTTAATTGCTAATGGTAAATTAGCAGTAAAAGTTGGACGGTTTGGTACTTTTGAGTTTGTTGATACAGATAAGAATCTAATAGAAGACCAAATCGAAAAAATCCTTATCAAAGTTGAAACTGAGTTTCGCGAAATGGATGAAAGAAGAAAACTTTGGAAGGCTGAGCATGAGAGACAAGAAAAGTGTAGAAAGATAGAGGAAGCCAAACAAGAGTTGAAAGATAATGAGCTTAAAAAATTCATTGGATTTTTTAATGATGCTCATCGTTGGAAGAAGTTTACCGTTCTTAAAGAGTATTTTGAGCATGTGAAGAATATAAATCCTGACGATTTGGAGTGGATCCAATGGGCAGAAAAGAAATTAGATTGGTATAATCCCGCTAAAAATGAATTTGATGATTTGTTAGATCATGTGGATAAGGATACTTTAGAGGATACTTCTAAGAAGAAATGGAAATGGTAATTATCCATACTCACTAAATTTGGTGCAAATTTAGTGAGTATGGAGTGAAAATACAAATGATGAGTGTTTTGTCGCAAATATTTACTAAATTTGCGACAAAATAAATAAACATATTGAATGGAAAGTATTGACAGTAAAATACTTGAAAAAATAAAAAAAGCGAAGAGGGGTTCGCTTTTTTATACTGAAGATTTCTTATCATTTGGTAATTATAAAGCAGTATCTAAAGCATTAGAACGTTTGGTGAATACCAATGAAATTTCAAGAGTTTCCAGAGGAATTTTTGCGGTTTTGGAAAAAGATCCAATTATTGGTGAAGTGTATCCTAGTACAGAAGAAATAGCAGAATCTATTCGAAAAAGAGATAAAGCAAGGTTAATTCCTACAGGAGTTTTAGCACTTAATGCTTTAGGTCTTTCCACTCAGATTCCCATGAATTTAGTTTATTTAACAGATGGTTCAGCAAGAACAATTAAATTAGGAAAACGAAGTGTTGTATTTAAAAAGGCGAGTCCAAAAAATTTAGCTGTTATTGGGAGCATCAGCGGTCTTGCTATACAGGCACTTAAGGAAATAGGAAAGGATAACATAACAGAACAAGAGTTAGAAATCATTATTAAACATCTTAAAAAAGAAGAGCCTTATCGTTTAGAGCACGACATAAAATTGGCTCCAGAATGGATACGAATTATCATGAGAAAAGCATTGCCTAAGAAAAATGAAAAATAAATTTCTAGAACTTCCAAAAGAAACCCGAATTAACATCTTCAACAGAGTTGCTGATCAATTGGGTATTACTCCTTTTGCAGCCGAAAAAGATTGGTGGGTTACAAGAACCTTATCGATCATTTTTGAAATGGAAAATGTTGCCCCTCACTTAGTATTTAAAGGAGGTACATCATTAAGTAAGGCTTGGAATTTAATAGAGAGATTTTCAGAAGATGTTGATTTGGCTATTGATAGGGCATATTTAGGATTTGATGAAATCCCGAAACGAAAAACCAATTTGCGTAAAAAATCTGGAAAATTCATTTCAGAAGAGTTCTTTCCCGATTTAAAAGAACGATTTTTATCAAAGGGGATAGGAGAAAATGTGAATTTTACATTAGAACCAGCTCAATCATCCGATCAGGATCCAAGGATTATCAATATATTTTATCCCAATATTATTGAGCTTACAGGATATATGAATCCTAGAGTTCAGATCGAAATTGGTTGTAGATCTTTGATTGAACCGTATTCTGATAGATTAATTTCCTCATTGGTAGATACTCAATTTAGAGAAGTTGATTTTATTGAAAAACCATTTTTTGTTCCTTCAGTAAATCCAGAACGAACATTTTTAGAAAAAATATTTCTTTTGCATGAAGAATTTCAAAAATCTCAGGAGAAAATTAGAGTAGATCGTTTGAGCAGACATTTATATGACTTGTATATGCTTTACAATTCTGAATTTAAAGATAAAGCCCTAAATGATGAAGCCTTGTACCGTGAAATAGTACAACATAGGTTAGAATTTAATAGAGTTGCAGATGTTGATTATTCATTACACAGTTCTCAAACCATAAATCCAATTCCACCAGACACAATAATTAAAAAGTGGGAACAAGATTATGAAACCATGAGATTGGAAATGCTTTACAGCGAAAATCGACCTACTTTTTCTGAAATTATCGAGACATTACAAAAATTAAAATCAGAAATCAATAATTTAAATTGGACAATTGAAGTTTAAAATGTACTACTTTTGTACACCTAATAACCTTTAATATGCTTTAAATAAAGGCTTTTTTAGATTCTGTATCGGAAAGTAATAAAATTACTCATCAGAAGCATAATAAAAATCATCAATAGAATAAAAATTATTTTTTTATTTTAGCATGACTTTAACTAATAACCTTATCTGAATGAAAAAAAGTTTATTTTTTCTCTTATTAAGTACATTACTTTATTCTCAAAACATAAATTTTACTTGGATTCAAGGTACAAATCAAACTGAACAAACTGCAGAAATTGGTTTATATGGACTAGACTCTGATGAAAACTGGCCAGGTATTCAAAGAGATATGTCTTATGTAGTAGACAAAGAGGGATTATTTTGGATGTTTGGCGGATACAGTGAGGGTAGCTATAGCAGTATATTATGGAGCTACAATAAGCAAAACAATAATTTTACGTTTAAAAAAGGCAGACCTTATAATGATTCTAACGGTTTTGATAAAGGAATCAACGTAGAGAGTTATCGCAATATGCCTTCTGGAGTTTCACTATCTTCATTTTGGACTTCAAATAATAATTTATATAAATTTGGAGGGATTACTAGCTCTTTAACAGCGAGCAATGATTTCTGGAAATTTAATATTGCAACCAATAATTGGATTAAAATATCTGAACCTACTAATGATGGAGCTGGGCATTTTGGAACGAAAGGCGTAGAAGACATTGCAAATATACCTCCTGCTTTAATTAATACAACAACTTGGACCGATGAACAAGGGAACCTATATCTTTTTGGAGGAAGAACAGGCCTTAGTAATAGATCTAATACTGTAGAATATGATACATTATGGAAATATAATATTTCTACGAAGATGTGGAGTTGGATTGGAGGAAGTGATCAACCTAATGCTACTGGTAATTATAATACATTAGGTCAGGAGCATTCATTAAACTCACCAGGTGCAAGGTATGGTTCATGTTCATTTAAAGATTCTCAAGGTAACATATATATTTATGGAGGTTTTTTTAATGGTAAATCTCAATATTATTTATTAAATGATCTTTGGAAGCTTAATATGAATACTGGACAATGGACTTGGTTAAAAGGTAGTCTAACTAGTAAAGAAAGTATTGTAAGTGACATTGGAGTAGAAGATCCAAATAATTTACCCAATACATTAGACTGGAGTTTGGACAATCCAAAACCTAATCATTGGGTAGATAATAGCGGTGATTTTTGGATATTTGTAAATCAATACATGTGGAGATACAGAATATCTACAAATTCATGGGCTGTAATGAAACAAAAAAAAATTATTACCGATGATGATAAAAAACCAATTTATGGAACAATAAATGTAGAAGATCCAAAAAACTTTCCAGGAACTATTAATGGATCAGCTTGTTGGATTGGAAATGACGGGAACTTGTATCAGTTTAAAGGTAGTAAAAACATTGATGCTATATGGAAGTACAATATCCAAACCAACAATTGGGTTTGGATTAAAGGTGTAGATAGTAACATTAATTCTGTTAATAAAAATACGTATCAAAAGCTTGCAGGACTATTAGAAAGTGAAAATACACCAGGCGGAACCTTAGATTTTGGCGCTAAATGGACTGATGAAGATGGAAATCTTTGGCTTTATGGGGTTCTAGGTTCATTCCATAAAGGATTTTCCCTATATGTGTATCGATCAGATGATTTATGGAAGTTTGATATTTCTCAAAAAAAATGGCAATGGATTAAAGGAAACTATTTTTCTTTCTACAATTTTTCTAATTATAATTCTTTAGATTATGGGGTGTTAAATGTTGAAGACAAGAGAAATTCTCCAGGATCTCGTAATGAAGCGTTTTCATGGATAGATAAAAATGGAAATCTATGGCTTTTTGGCGGCAATTATGGCAGCTTTGATAATCAATTGCATCAGGACTTATGGATGTATAACAGAAAAACTAATAATTGGGTATGGAAAGGGGGCAAACAAAAAAATGATGAACCATTTGCTAATTATGGAACGTTAGGCGTTTCTTCTATTACTAATATTCCTGGAGCTAGAAGAGATGGCAAGAGTTGGGTAGACCAAGAAGGAAATTTTTATCTCTATGGCGGCTATGGCTTTGATGAGAAGTCTTCTCAAAGAGGTTATCTAAATGATGTATGGAAATATGATATAACACTTAATCAATGGGTTTGGTTAAGTGGAGATAAAATAATCAACAGCACCAACAGTAAAGATTATCCTATTGCCAAGGAAGAAAGTGGCATAGGATGGCAAGATGAAAATAAAAATTTTTGGTATTATTTTTCTGGTATTATGTGGAAATATCAAACCAATAATAATACATGGACGAAAGTAAGGAGTTCAATACCTTTTACGGCTCTTAATTATGGAAATATTGGAGTAGAAAACGACACTAATTTTCCGGGAAACAGAGCCAATGCATTTACATGGACTGGAAAAAATGGTGACTTATGGTTTTTGGGAGGAAAGGACAGCTATTCTAAACTAGATTTATGGAGATATAATATTAATACAAATAATTGGACTTGGATGTATGGTCCTAAATCTTCATTACCAAAAAATTATGGTCAAATAAATGTTTCTTCGCCCACAAATCTTCCTCCTCATAGGTATAATTCTGCAACTTGGAATGATCAGTTAGGAAACTTATATTTCTTCGGAGGTGATTTATATAATGATGTTTGGCGAATAAATTTTAATAATTACGCACCTAATTTATTTACTGTTACTGCACAAGATGAAACTTGTGATACCAAAAATAATGGAGCAATATTAATTACTTCTAAAGAAAATTATACTTACAGCTATTCATTAAATGGAAGTAATTGGGTGTCTTTTAATTCATCTGTCACGCTCAATAACCTGAATGGCGGCACATATAATCTATGCATTAAATTATCAAATGATACGCAGTATTGTTATGTAGTAAATATCGGAAAACCTGAAAATTTAAAGGGAAAAATTGAACTATCTGGAAGGCTTGCTAAAGTTCAGATACAGTCAGGTACAGCACCTTTTACCATTACTTATGGAAAAAAAAATATTACGGTTTACAGTAAAGGAAGCTATGATTTAATTCTAGATAATTTTGCAGATAATATTGTATTAGAATCGTCCAAATCATGTGAAGGGAAAATTATTAAAGAATTAATTACTACCCAAAATGATATCGTAATATTTCCAAATCCTACGAGTGATTTGATAAATATTGTTAACCATTTAAATGAAAAGGTACACCTAGCTCTATACTCACAAAATGGTCAACTGATTATGGAAGATGATATCAAAGAAAATCACTCCAAAACTATTTCTATCAAAAAACAACCTTCAGGGACATACCTTCTAGTGTTGGAATCCGAAAATAGAAAAATGATTAAAAAAATTATTAAGCAATGAAAAACAATACTTCTATAATTATTATTTTTTTTTGTCTTTTTTTCTTAATAGCTTGTAGCGATAATAGAGAAGAAAATACTCCCAAAAAATTAGTAACAGCTACCACTTTACTGCTACCATCTGATAAACAAATCTGTATGGAAATGCCTATTACATTCTCTTGGAAAAGCGTAACAAATGCAACCAGTTACAACTTAACCGTAAATAAAGTAGAGAACGGTAAAGAAACTACTGTTTTTACAGAATCTACGTCAAATACAAACTATTCATTTAATAATCTTGAAAAAGGAATATTGTATAAATGGAAAGTGGAAACTATAGGCCCTCAAAATTCTATGATGAGCAGTACTTTTCAGTTTCAAACAGAATCTTTAGCCATAACAAATCATACCCCATTTGCTCCAGAACTTATAAGTCCTACACTTGGAAGTACTATAGTTGATAATTCTGTGAGTTGGAAGTGTGAAGATTTAGACAATGATCCTCTTACTTATGATCTCTATTTAGGTACAGATATTAACAATTTAAGGTTAACAGAATCAAATCTTACATCAACTAATTATAAGTTTAAAGAATTAGTAGCCAACACAAAATATTATTGGAAAATTATAGCAAAAGATAATCACTCTAATGTGTCCGTTGGTCAAGTATGGAGTTTTATAACCTCTTAAATAGCATTGAAAATAAAACAAATATTGTTTTTTCAAATCTGCAAAATATGAAATAGGTTATATAGTTATGAAGTGATGATTTGAAAATTTGCTTTTTTTCGTTTTAATAAAATGAAATGTCAAAGATTGCAAATCCTCGACATCTGACATCTTAGACCAAATATCATATTCTAATTAAATAACAAATACGAATATAAAAATGATAGACTTTATTTTTGACTTTTTTCGGATTATTTATCAGACTTACTTTTGTGTATAAGTTTGATTTAAAAAAAATGAATGCAAATAACTCTCCTGAAGAAAGTCATATAAACACAATAGCAGGATTACTTTTGATACCTATCGTAATTATTATAGGAGTTATCCTGTTTTTTATAGAAAAATAAAGAATAGCTCTCTGAATATTTAACATCATTTGAGATAAATAAAAAGCCATTTTTAAACAGTCCCAAAAATTTAAAATTTTTTTTTAATATTTTCATGCTATATTTTTAGTGGTTTTAAAATTCATTTTGAATAAATTTATAGAAAATCATAGTGTTTTTTGATATTATATTTAATCTATTTGTTTTAAATTTTACTTCAGAAAATTTTGTTAAAATAGCATTACAATCATTAATCTATAATTTTAAGTAGATATAAAGTTTTTTTCTGTTAACATTTTTATATTCTATTTCTTGGTAAAGCTCAATTTTTACTTTTCTTTTAATTAAAATTGTTTTGATTACCGTTTTAAAAAAATCTTTTTTTTGATTTTTTATTACTGATAGTCAGTCATTTAATTTTTAAATTATAATTGTATAGTAAATGTATATATAGCTAAATTTTATCTATATCTTATTTAAATATTAAATTTAGGATAAGAAAAATTGAAGAAAATTTTTCAGTTCAGATTATAGGTAAGATAAGCTATTTACTATGAAAAAAATTGCATTAGTTTTTATTTGTTTGATGACTCAACTCTTGTATTCCCAAAGTGCGAATGTAAAAATTGAAAATCAAGCGGATGGTCAAAAACTTTTAGTTGACGGAAAACCATTGATGATTAATGGTATGAATTGGGATTATTATCCTATAGGAACCAACTATAACTATTCGCTGTGGAATCAAAAAGATGATTTCATTAAAACAGCACTCGACAGTCAAATGTCACTTCTCAAAAACATGGGTGTAAATGCCATCAGAGTTTACACTGGCATTCCAGCCAAATGGATTACCTACATTTATGAAAATTACGGAATCTACACCATGCTTAATCATTCTTTTGGCAGATATGGACTTACCGTAAATGGAACTTGGATTCCGAATACAGATTACGCCAATCCCGCAACCAGAGCGTTACTCCTCAAAGAAGTAAAACAACTTAGTCAACAATACAAAAACACACCAGGATTGCTTCTTTATCTTTTAGGAAATGAGAATAACTATGGTTTGTTTTGGGATGGTGCAGAAACAGAAAATATTCCTGTAGCCGAAAGAAAATCTACGCATAGAGCAGAAGCCATGTATAAACTCTTTAACGAAGCTGCTCTAGAAATGAAATCAGTAGACCAAAACCATCCTATAGCCATGTGTAATGGTGATTTATTATTTCTAGACATTATTGCTAAAGAATGTAAAGATATAGACATCTATGGAACCAATATGTACAGAGGCGTTTCTTTCGGAGATGCGTTTTTACGTGTTAAAAATGAATTCGGAAAACCATTACTATTTACAGAATTTGGAGCCGATGCTTTCAATGAACTTACGGGTAAAGAAGATCAAGATGCCCAAACTTATTATTTACTAGGAAACTGGCAAGAAATTTATGAAAATGCAGCAGGAATGGGAAAAGCTGGTAACAGTATTGGTGGTTTTACTTTTCAGTTCAGTGATGGATGGTGGAAATACAAACAAAATGAAAATTTAGAAGTTCATGATGCTAATGCTTCTTGGAGTAACGGTGGTTACATAAAAGATTATGCAAAAGGCGAGAATAACATGAACGAAGAATGGTTTGGCATCAGTGCAAAAGGAACTCCAGATGCTAATGGATTGTATCAAGAATTTCCACGTTCTGCATATTACGCTTTGAAACAAGCTCATCAATTTAATCCTTATGACAGCTCATCATTGGTGAATTCTAACACCGTTAAAAACCATTTTAACCAAATTAATATTGCAGACGCTCAACTTAGAGCTAGAGGCGACCAAGCTGCCTTAAAAGCAGAAAGCAGTGACAAACTAAAAATAAGCAATTTAAGAGCTGATTTTAACACGTATAATACTGGTGGTAGCCTTATCACTACTCCAAAAGATAAAACTGATGGATATAATTCTTACCCAAATCAACAAGGATTTGATCATACCCAATCGTATTACATTGGTGTAGAAGCGAATCCTACTTCTAATATGAGAGCCAATGTGAATGTAAATATTTTAGGAAATGTAGCCGAAAATCCTATTGACCAAATCTTTTATGAAAACAGAGGTAGAAGCGTAGAAGTTCTAAATGCAGATGGTACCACTACCCAAATGAAAGATCTGAACCGCGTACAAATATATAGCGCGAGTTATCATTGGAATCATAAATGGTTTGACTTAGACGGATTCTACAGAACAGGTCATTATCATTGGGGTTACGAAGGTGATATTTTTGGATTGTATCCAGAAGCCAATTACGGTCCTAATATTGATATTTATAATGGTGAAGCACCTTTCGGATTTGAATTTGCAGGTAAAAAAGCCATCAATGGATTAAAAATCGCTTTCGGTCCAGAATTATGGTGGGGCGCAAACCCAGCTGTTTTGGTTAAATATTCCAAAAAAGTAGGAAAATTTGATCTAACGGGAGTTTTCCATGAAGATTTAGACCAAAGAGGCACTACTCAGAGTTCATTTGCCATTCCGCAACCACAAACGAGAAGAGCTACACTTGCTGTTCAAAGAAAATTTGGAAAATTGGGCATTGATTTAGGCGGAATTTGGGCTGGTCAACCTTTAAACGGTAGAACCTTCCAAGTTTACAGAGATGGAAACGTTTATCAAGACCAAATTAACGACCAAGACAATTGGGGAGGAAAAGTAAAATTTACTTATGCAGGCGGAAGATTTAATTGGTATGCACAAGGTGCAGCAATGGGATTGGTTGCTAATGGTGGAGCAGATAATACTCAAACGTTCACCGGTTGGAGATTAAAAGACAGTGGAAGTGGTAACCAATATAATTTCTTGACTGGTTTTACTTTCAATATCGGAAATTTACAGATTGCGCCTAATTTCTTATGGCAAAAACCAATCGAAGGACCCGTTCCTTTTGGCGCTCCTGCTCCAGGAAGACCTAGAAATATTTTAGAAGATCCATTTGTAGTAAGAGCCAACAGAGAACAAACTGCAGGAGAAATTTTATTCACGTATGATCCTACACCCGCTACTTGGATGTACAGTTGGGACAGTGACAAAACCGAAGATGCTAAGTTTGCCATCAGTGCAGGATTTGTTTACAGACATTTACCAACTACACAAGACGCTGCCATCGGAATTTTACCAGACGGCAGAACCACTTTTGCTTTCCCTGGTGCTGCTCCAGCAAAAGATCTTTGGGAAGTGAACACGAGAATCGTTTCTAAACTCACTAATGATTTTGGAATTATTGCCAATATTTATGGAGGAACCGCTCAAGCCAATGGTAGCGATACTAGAACTGTAGAAAGAGTAGGACTAGACCTAAGAACGATTTATAAAAAAGTGAAATTTATTTCTGCTGTTAAATTCAATGATTGGGGACCTTACGATTATCATAGAGATTACAACTTAACTTTCCCAATGCAATTAATCGGTGATTTATCTTTTGAAATCGGCAAACCAGAATGGTGGATTTTGCCGGGAACTAGAATTGGTATTCGTGGAACTTATAGAACTTTAGACCAATATTCTCCTAGATATGCACCTACTTATACCATAGATGCCGCTGGAAATTGGGTAGCAGATCCTACTGCAATTGGTTTCCCAAATGGAAACGAGTGGGAAATCAGAACGTATATTCAAATCAACATAGGCAAATAATTTTATCAAAATGAAAAATATATTTAAACATAAATTCATTAAGCCATTTTTAGGAATTTCTTTGCTGCTTGCATTGGGCTGTCAAAGAGATCTAAATGACCTAGAACCTGCTAGTTATTCTAAAAATCCAGATGTTTTCTTAGACACTTTTAGTGCAGGACTTAACTATGCCGCATTTGGCGGTTCAGATGTTAAAGCTTTCGATGTAGATACTCAAGTGAAGTATTCTGGAACTACCTCTATGAAAATTGCTGTTCCTGATTATGGAAGTCCAGAAGGAGCTTATGCTGGTGGAACTTTTTTCACTTCTGTAGGAAGAGATTTATCCGATTACAATGCCTTAACATTTTGGGTTAAAGCCACTCAATCTGCTAATATAGACGTTTTAGGTTTTGGTAATGATTTAGGCGAAAATAAATATCAAGTTTCGCTTTCTGGAGTTGCCGTGAACACGAATTGGAAGAAAGTTATTATTCCTATTCCAGATGCTGCGAAACTAAAAATGGAAAGAGGAATGTTCTTCTATTCCGAAGGACCAGAAAACAATAAAGGTTACACTTTTTGGATTGACGAAGTAAAGTTTGAAAAAATAGGAACTATTTCTTATCAATCTGCAACAGTTTTAAATGGAGAAAACAAAACGGTGACTTCATTTGTAGGCGTAAAAAATGTATTAGATGGTTTAACTGCTCAGTTTAGTATGCCTAATGGAACTACACAAGCAGTTAACCTTACGCCTTATTATTTCAATTTTGCGAGTTCTAATCCTAGTGTAGCCACTGTAGATGGAGTAGGTAATGTGAATACCATAGCAGCAGGAAACTCTATCATTACCGCTTCTTTGGGAAATAATGTTGCTAAAGGAAGTCTTACCATTAATTCTAGTGGTGCCTATACGCATGCTCCAACTCCAACCCAAGATGCTTCTAAAGTTATTTCTTTGTTTAGTGACAAATATTCTAATGTTCCCGTAGATTATTATAATGGTTATTGGGCACCATATCAAACAACTCTCTCTTCAGATTTTGTGGTAGAAGGAGACCATGTACTAAATTATACTAATTTCAACTTTGTAGGCATGCAAATGAGTTCACCTCCAGTGAATGCAACCTTTATGTCACATTTGCATTTAGATATTTATTTACCAAATGCAATGCCAGCTGGAGCTAATTTTAAAATACAAGTTTTAGATTTCGGTGCCAATGGAGTTTATGGAGGAAATGATGACAAAACAGGCGAAACAACTATTACAGCTCCTACTTTACAAGGTCAAAAATGGGTGAGCCTAAATATTCCAATAACTGCGTTTGCTGGACTTACTTCTAAAGCACATATTGGTCAAGTAATTTTTGTAGGAACGAATATTTCTGGATTCTATGCAGATAATATTTATTTTTACAATGACGGAAGTATCATTACCCCAACTCCTACAGTAGCAGCACCAACACCTACTCATGCAGCTAATACTGTATTGTCAATTTTTAGTGATGCTTATACCAATGTTACAGGCACAAATTTTAATCCTAATTGGGGACAAGCTACCCAAGTGTCACAAGTATCAGTCTCTGGTAATAATACTCTAAAATACGCCGGACTCAACTATCAAGGAACACAGTTTGGTAGTAATCTTAATGTATCTTCTTATGGGTATTTACACATTGATTATTATTCTTCTAATTCTACTGCCCTTAATTTTTATTTAATCAGTTCAGGACCTGTAGAAAAAGCGTATTCTCTGTCTGTTCCTACAAGTTTGGGAACTAATAATAATGGTTGGAAAAGCATTGATATTCCATTGTCAGCCTTTTCACCTGTAGCGCTTAATAATCTTATTCAGTTTAAAGTAGATGGAAACGGAGATGTTTTCTTTGATAATATTTATTTCCACAATTAAAATGATTCCTAATTTTTAAATTAAAATTTATGAAATTTTTCGAAATCAAAAATATTCAAAAAGTAATTCTTACCAGTAGTTTAGGACTTTTTTTACTACCACTTATAAGTTGTGAAGAAGAAGCTGTACAAAATTTACCTACCCGAAATTGGGAACTTGTATGGAGCGACGAATTCGAAGGTAATGCAGGAACTTTACCAGACGCAAGTAAATGGACTTATGACATCGGAACAGGTACGAATGGTTGGGGAAACCAAGAATTAGAATATTACACCAAAAGAACTGATAATGTAAAACTTGATGGCACAGGAAATCTAGTCATTACCGCCAAAAAAGAAAATTATTCTGGTTCTGCTTTTACTTCTGCAAGAATTAAAACTCAAGGTTTATTTTCTCAGACCTATGGTAAAATAGAAGCCAGAATTAAAACACCTTATGGACCTGGAATTTGGCCAGCATTTTGGATGCTCGGAGATGACATAGGCACTGTTGGTTGGCCACAATCTGGAGAAATAGACATCATGGAACTTAAAGGTAATATTCCAAATGTGGTCTACGGAACTTTACATGGTCCTGGCTATTCTGGTGGTGCTGCCAAAACCAAATCTTATGGTTTGCAAAATTCTAGATTTGACCAAGATTTTCATGTATTCGGTATCGAATGGAAAGAAAACCAAATTGACTTTTTTGTAGATGGCTTTCTTTACCAGAGAGTTACTCCAAAAGATGTTACTGGAGAATGGGTCTACAATAATCCTTTTTTCTTAATTCTTAATGTAGCAGTTGGAGGGAATTTCGTGGGTTTTCCAACCGATGGAACTTCCTTTCCACAGAATATGTACATCGATTATGTACGTGTATACAAGGCTAAGTAAATTTATTAATAATAACCAAAAAATTTTTAATTATGAAAAAAATATCTATTTTTTTGATGTTTTTGCTATCAGTGTTGGTTTTTTCGCAGCCTAGCACTAATGCTCCAACCCCTACTCATGCATCTACAGATGTAATATCTATTTTTAGTGATACATATACAAATGTTGCCACTAATTATAATCCATATTGGGGTCAATCGGGCACAGTTAATACCAATTTTGAAGCAGTTTCTGGTTCAGGAAATAAAATTTTAGTTTATTCTAATTTTAATTATCAAGGGACCGAAGTTTCAACCCAAAATGCTTCTGCAATGGAATATTTGCATATAGATGTTTGGACCAATAATGCTACCGTTCTTAAAGTTTCTCCTATTAATAATGGAACTGGGACAAATGAAAAATTAGTAGAAGTAACACTTGTCAATGGGGGATGGAGCAGTGTAGATATTCCTAAAAGTTCTTTTACAGGAATGACATGGGATTCAGTATTTCAATTCAAATTTGATGCACAATCAGGAACTACACCATGTACTGTATATTTAGACAATATTTATTTCTGGAAAACAGGCACTACGGCTTCTGCGGATGCTACTTTGAGTGATCTAAAAATTGATGGTGCTACCATTACAGGATTTAATGGAAGTGCAACCACTTATAACTATGGTGTTCCGGGAGGAAATCCTATTCCGCAGATTACAGCAGCTACAACTACTAATTCATCAGCTACAATAACTAGTATAACTCAAGCAAGTGCTATACCAGGAAATGCTACTGTATTGGTAACTGCAGCAGATGGAACAACAACTAAAACATATACGATTTCTTATTTTTATAATTCGCCAGCTACTGCAGCTCCTACACCAAGTCATTCTAATGTGGTGTCTTTATATAGCGGAGCCTACTCCAATATAAATGTTGACACATGGAATACAGGATGGAGCCAAGCATCTTATTCTGAAGTCAATATTGCTGGTAATGCCACAAAAAAATATACAAGTCTAGGATTTAATGGAGTAGAAACTACAAGTAATCCAATAAATGCAGGAGGAATGTCTTATTTACATATGGATGTTTGGACTCCAAATATTACCACCCTTGGCTTGAAACTTGTAAGTTTCTTAGGAGATGGATATGGAGGTGCTAATGGTGATTCTGAAGGTAATGTAAATGTAAATTTAACTGCTGGTCAGTGGAACCAATTGCATATTCCATTGTCAGACTTTACTGCTGCAGGATTAAGTAGCCTTAATGATTTACAACAATTTATTTTCACTAGTACTCCTTTTGGTAGCGGAATTTTGTTTATAGATAATGTATATTTTACTGCAGAAACATTAGGAGTTAAAGATATTAAAGCTAAAGAAAACTTTAGAGTCTATCCTAATCCTGTTCGTTCTGGTGAAATGATTAACGCTAATATAAATGTAAAAAGTTTAGAGATATATAATTTAGTAGGGCAGAAGGTTAAAACCGTTACAGGTAAAACAATTAGTACTGATGGCTTATCTAAAGGAATTTATCTTATAAAAGCAACGAAAGATAACGGCGAAGTTTTAACTTCTAAACTTATCGTTAACTAAAGTTTTATTTCATGATGTATTTTAACGCTCGTTTTTATTAACGAGCGTTTTTTTTATAAAAAGTCGTATATTTGAAATACTTCATGTACAAGAGATACTTCACATATTTTTTATTTCTTATTTCTATTTTTTCTGGGGGACAAGTCATCGCAGAAAAAGGGATTCCTTTTATTAAAAATTATCTTCCTGAAGATTATGGAAACCACGGTAAAATCTGGGAAATAAAGTCCGCACAGAATGGTCTCGTTTACATGGCTTCTGAAAACGGTTTATTAGAATTTGACGGTAAAAAATGGAACCGTTTCCGAGATTACAAAGGATACACTCGTTCGCTTTTTTTAGCCAATGATTCTACTATTTATACCGGTGCAGACATGGATTTTGGGATTTGGAGAAAAAATAAATTCCAAAAATTTGATTATCAATCGCTTTATCCTTACAACAGAAAAATCGGTGGCGTAAATGAAGAGTTCTGGGGAACTTACGCTTATCAAAATCAAATTGTTTTTGTTTCTCATCAGAACTTATATCAATATTCCAACAAGAAAATCACCAAAATTCCTGCTCCTGTTCGTTTTTTTGAAAGTTTTCAAGTAAAAGGCAGAATCTTTTTAGCCGATGAGAAAAAAGGTCTTTATGAATATGTGAATAACCAATTGGAGCTCTTGTTTTCTTATCCAAATGATAAAAATTTAGAAATTTCAGGGATTTATATTGAGCAAAACGGTACCATTATTATCGTGACGAGAAGTTCTGGAATTTACACCTTCCAAAACGGAAAATTACAAACAGTTACTCTAGAAATCAGTTCAGAAATTATCAAAAATAAGGTTTTTAGTTTTACCTATTTTGACGAAAAATATTGGGCTTTTGGTACGATTCTCAATGGTTTATATATTACTGACCATCAAGGAAAAATCATTCAGCATCTCAATAAAGACAAGGGAATGCCCAATAATACCATCCTCAGTTTGCATTATCAAAAAAATGGAAAAATATGGATGGGATTAGATTATGGGTTATCTTATTCTGATATCAAAAACAACGTTACTTACTTTTATAACACCAATACCAATTTCGGAACAGGTTACACCGCTGCTTTAGATGGAGATTCTTTTTATTTAGGCACTAATCAAGGACTTTATAGTGCTTCTTGGAACGCCATGAATAACAGCAAAGACGCCAATCCTTTCCGCATTATTAATGGAGCAGAAGGACAAGTTTGGACTTTGCAAAAAGTAGGCAATATCATTCTCTTCGGTCATGACAGCGGTTTATTTGAAATAGAAAATGGTCAACTGAATAAAATCTACAATGAACCAGGCGTTATGAGCATTTTGTCTTATAGCGATGACATTTTACTTACCGGAAATTACAACGGAATTTCTATTTTCAAAAAAGAAGGCAACTCATGGAAATTCGTCAAAAAAATGAAGGTAATTCTTGGCGCCATTAATCAAATTGTGAAGGAAAACAATCGTACACTCTGGGTAAATATCCCCAATTACGGGTTTATACGATTTGTGATGGATGCTCAGTTTAATCCTATCACCAAAACCATTATTAATCCTAAAAAATTTAAAGGATATTTCCCTTATCTTTTCAAAGATCATTTGGGAATTCATATTCTTACCAATAAATCAGAATATTTATATAGTAATTCTACCCAACAGTTTAAATTGATAAAAAAACAAGTTCATCTAAAAAACATTAATAATAGATTTACGGGATTTTATCTTCCTCTTGCACTTAATTCAGAATACGGTTTTTACTCCATTCATAATGGTTTTGCCCTTGAAAAAACAATAAAACAAAAACAAAATTATCCTTTTTATTCAGAGTTGCTTTTCAGAAAAAGTCAAGCTTTTAACAATCAAGAAACTAAAGATTTATATCGTGGTTCGGAGGTTCCTTATCGTTTTAATAACGTGAAATTTTCTTTTATTCATCCTCATGAAACGGCAATTCAATATCAATATTATTTAAAAGGATTTTCTGACGATTGGAGCAATTTTAGCGAACAGAACGAAATTGAGTTTTTAGGACTAAGAGAAGGAAGTTATATTTTATTTGTAAAAGCCAAAAAAGGGGAGCAAATTTCTTCTGTAAAAAGTTTTTCGTTTATCATTAATGCACCTTGGTACAGAACTTATTGGAGCTATTTTTTCTACCTTCTTTTGTTATATGCTACTTTTGTTTTTTTGAAAAAAATTCACTTAAAAAGATTAGCTAAACAGAAAAAAATATTTTTAGAAAAAGAGAAAAAAGCACTAGAAGAACAAGCGGAAAAACACCGCCAAGAAATGCTTTTAGAAAAACAAAAGCAATTGGAGCTAGAACAAAATAAACTCAAAGAAGAGATTAAAAATAAGACGATTGAACTCGCTACCAAAGCAAAAGATGATGATGATAAAAATAGAATTTTGCAAACCATTAATGAAAAAATAGGTGAAGCTGAAAGTAACCCTAATATTCTTAAACTAAAATTAGGTGAAATCCGAAGAATGGTACAAAATTATCTAGAAACAGAAGACCATACCTTCGAAATTCAAATGGATGAGTTGCATCAAGAGTTTTTCAAAGCCATGAAGAAAAGATTCCCAAATCTTTCTATCTATGACCTCAGATTATGTGCTTATCTCAAAATTGGTCTCAATTCTAAAGAAATGGCTGATATTTTTCAGGTTCTTCCTTCGAGTATTAATGTTAGTCGCTCTAGATTAAGAAAAAAACTGAATTTATCGCCAGATGAAGATTTATATGAATTTTTAAATTCTGTAGAATAAATTCTAAGAAATTCATTAACTTTAAAAGAAAAAATGAAAGCCTTTTTTTCTTTTGTAGTACTCATTTCATTTTTGGTTTCTTGCCAAAATAAATCTTCTGAAAAAGAATCAGAACGCATTAAAACAGATACTATTCTCCAAAAAAATGGTCAGGTTTTGAGTTATACCTTTTTTGATAAACAACTCTTTAAAATGAAGCGAGACCGCAGTGTATATAGTGATGCTTACCAAAAAAGGATTGCTAAATTAGTTGAATATTATCTGGATAAAAATAACCAAACTGGTGTACAATTTCAACTTAAAAATCCTGAAGCGAAGTTGGGTTATTCTGTAGAAGAAACCGATTGGGAAGGCGTACTTTATACCCAAATTGGCCTTTTTACGATGGGAAAATCCAATATGAAAACATTTCAATGGTTATTTTACAATGCAAAAACCCAAGAACTCTATGAGTTTGACGTTCCGCAAAATACACCTATCTTATTTAAGTACCGATAATTTTTAAAATATATGAAAATCAAACAACTACAAAGCATTTTAGACCAGCAACCTTCTGTTTCTGGAAACACTTATTTTATCTTCATTGTTTGGGGAATATCTTGGCTGTTTGCACTGGTCTTTTTACTCTTGGGCATTGGACTTTTGCTCGAAAGTTTGCTTCATTATAAAATATTTTTAGATACAGTCGCCCAAAAATTACATCTTGTGCTTACTGATGAACAGCGCTGGAACATTTCTACGAGTCTGGGATGGCTCTCATTGATTCTCGCTTTTGTTTTTGGAGCGATGATTTATATCTGCAAAATGGTTTTGGTGAGAAATCACTTCATTATTCAGTTAGAAGAATGGCTTATTTCTGAAATAAAAGAAGTAAAAATAAATCGCAAAATTTCAAAAAAATAACTAAATTTACTCTTATAAATACCAAATTATGAACACTATTATTAAACTTATCATTACCGCTGTTGTGGCTTATTTATTGCCCAATGTTCTCAGTGGAGTACATGTTACTACTTTCTCTGCAGCGATTATTTTTGCTATTGTATTAGGACTTTTGAATTTATTTGTAAAACCTATTTTGCATTTATTTTCTTTTCCAATTACGCTTTTAACTTTAGGATTATTTGCTTTGGTTATTAATGCCATCATTATACTTTTGGCAGACCGTTTTACAGACGGCATTCAGATTGATGGATTCTGGTGGGCACTTATTTTCAGTGTGGCTTTATCTATCATCACTTCTGTTTTAGAAAGCATCTTCATCAGCAAAGAATAAATTCATTTCATTTTAAATATGATTCAAACCTCAAGAAATTGAGGTTTTTCTTTTTTCTAAAAATTTTGAAAATCCTCTTCAAAATTCTGTAAAACATTTTATCTCCGGCTTTTACATCTTTACAAAAATTTAAAACAACACCATCACCTTAAAAATATAAAGTCATGAGCAGAATATTATTTATTTTATTATTTCTTATTTTCGGAAAATTGAGTGCTACCAATCCTGATGATCTTTTGGGAACTTGGATGAGCACAGATAATAGTGTAAAAGTAGAAGTATATAAAGTCAATAATCAATTTAAAGCCAAAGTTCTTTGGTTTAATCATCTTTTGAGCGAAAGCAAAACGCCCATGCATTTGTCTTTAGATACGAATAATCCCAATCCTGCATTGAGAAATAGAAAAATTCTTGGCATGGAAATTTTAGATGGATTGCGCTATGATGCTCAGAAAAAAGAATGGGTTAATGGAAAAATTTATGACGCTTCTAGCGGAAGATATTGGAGTTCTTGTGCCAAATTGCTCCAAAACGGAACATTAAAAGTTCGCGGTTTCTGGAAGGTAGAATGGATAGGAAAATCTATATCTTTTAGAAAAGTATCTTAAAAAAAGACCTCCTAAAATGGGAGGTCTTTTTTGATTTATGCTCTGTCGTATAATTTTTCGTAAAGGTTAAAGAATTTTTCTTTTACCGCTTTACGTTTTAGTTTCATCGTTGGAGTAAGTAAACCATCTTCAATCGTCCAAAGTGTAGGCGTAAGTTCTATTTTCTTGATTTGCTCCCATTTTCCTAAAGTAGCATTCAGCAAATTAATATCTTTCATAATTCTTGCTTTTAGCTCAGGAGAATTCGCCATTTCTTCTGGAGTTTTGCCTATTTTAAGATGTTTTCTCTCTGCCCAAAGCTTTGCAAAAGCATAGTCTGGTTGTACTAAAGCACACGGCATTTTTTCGCCGTCACCTACTACCATAATTTGCTCGATAAATTTAGAACCTTTCGCTAAATTTTCTAAAACTTGAGGCGCAACATATTTTCCACCAGAAGTTTTGAACATTTCTTTTTTACGGTCTGTAATGTGTAAGAAACCTTCTTCGTCTATATGACCAATGTCTCCCGTCATGAAGTAACCATCTTCTGTAAATGCTTCTTTGGTTTTTTCGTCGTCTTTATAATATCCTTGGAAAACAGAAGGTCCTTTTACGGTGATTTCTCCATCTGCTTGGATTTTTACATCTAAGTTGTCTAAAACATGACCTACAGTTCCTATTTTCACTCTTTCGAAAGAATTTACCGCAATTACTGGTGAAGTTTCTGTAAGCCCGTAACCTTCTAAAATAGGAATTCCAGCACCGTGGAAACTTCTGTTCAGTTTGGTAGATAGAGCAGCAGAACCACTTACTAAAGTAATCATATTGCCTCCTAAACCTTCTCTCCATTTAGAGAACACCAATTTATCAGCAATTCTGTGTTTTAGAGATTTAGGTTTCTTCATGTCATAATTCTCAAGCAATGACAATGCCCAATAGAAAATTTTGGTTTTTAAACCACCAGCTGCAGCTCCTTTGTCTACAATTTTATCATATACTTTTTCTACCAATCTTGGTACTACCGTCATGTAATGAGGTTTCACTTCTTTTACGTTATCCCCAATTTTATCAATACTTTCTGCAAAGTGAATCGAAAAACCGTTGTACATAAATAGATAAGAAATCATTCTCTCAAAAATATGACAGATAGGTAAAAAGCTTAATACTTTAGTATCTGTGTATTCTAATTTCCAATTTCTAGGAATTCTGTGATCAGAAGCCAACACATTTGCTACAATGTTTCTGTGTGTAAGCATTACACCTTTTGGTCTACCTGTAGTTCCAGAAGTGTAAATTAAAGTTGCTAAATCATCTGGTTGAATCGTTTTAGCAATGTCTTCTACTTCTTGTTGATTGTCATCATTTTCTCCCAAATCGAGCACTTCCTTCCAGTTTGCAGCTCCAGGAATGTCATCAAAAGTAAAAATTCCTTTCAAACTTTCTACTTGAGGTTTTACTTGAAGTAATTTTTCGTACAAATCTTTATCTGAAACAAAAACGTATTTTATTTCCGCATTATTAAAGATGTAAATATAATCTTCAATAGAAATAGTAGGATATACAGGAACGTCTATTGCACCAATTTGCAAAATTCCCAAATCCATAATGTGCCATTCTGTGCGGTTATTCGTAGAAATTAACCCGATTTTATCTCCTGGTTTAATCCCTAATTTTAACAGTCCTCTGGAAATTTTATTTCCTTGATTCACATATTCTTTTGTAGAAGTTTTTGTCCAAACTCCATTATATTTGGTCACCAAAGCATCCTCTTTCGGGAATTTGTATAGCGCATGATGAGCAAAGTCAAACAATCTTGTAACTGACATACTTTACGGTTTTTGATTTTTGTAAAAATAATACTTTTTCTTAATTAACAAATAGTTAATATCAATTTTCGTTGAAATACCTAAAAAATGTATATTTACGGCAATTAATTTTAATACAAAAAATGGATTTTAATTTAACAGAAGAACAACTGATGATTCAGCAAGCAGCGAGAGATTTCGCGCAGACTGAACTTTTGCCTGGCGTAATAGAAAGAGACGAACACCAGAAGTTTCCTTATGAACAAGTAAAGAAAATGGGAGAACTAGGATTCCTAGGAATGATGGTAGACCCAAAATACGGTGGAGCAGGAATGGATAGTATTTCTTATGTTTTGGCAATGGAAGAAATTGCAAAAGTAGACGCTTCTGCAGCTGTAGTAATGTCAGTAAACAATTCTTTGGTTTGTGCTGGTCTAGAAAAATTCGCTTCTGAAGAACAAAAACAAAAGTATTTAGTTCCTTTAGCAAAAGGTGAAGTCATCGGTGCATTTGCACTTTCTGAACCAGAAGCTGGTTCTGATGCTACTTCTCAAAAAACCACTGCCATAGATATGGGAGACCATTATCTATTAAACGGTACTAAAAACTGGATTACCAATGGTGGAAACGCTCAATATTACATTGTGATTGCACAAACTGATGTGGAGAAAAAACACAAAGGAATCAATGCTTTCATCGTAGAAAAAGGATGGGAAGGTTTTGTAATTGGTAAAAAAGAAGAAAAATTAGGAATCAGAGGTTCTGATACACATTCATTAATGTTTACAGACGTAAAAGTTCCTAAGGAAAATAGAATCGGTGAAGATGGATTTGGTTTCAATTTCGCCATGGCTGTTTTGAATGGTGGTAGAATTGGTATTGCTTCTCAAGCTTTAGGTATTGCTTCTGGAGCTTATGAATTGGCACTTAAATACGCTAAAGAAAGAAAAGCTTTCGGTACAGAAATCATTAATCACCAAGCAATTGCTTTCAAATTAGCAGATATGCACGTGAATATTATGGCGGCAAGAATGCTTTGTTATAAAGCTGCTGCTGAAAAAGATGCAGGTCTAGATATTTCAGAATCTGGAGCAATGGCAAAACTATACGCTTCTCAAGTAGCAATGGATACTACCATTGAAGCAGTACAAGTTCACGGTGGTTATGGTTATGTAAAAGAATATCACGTAGAAAGAATGATGCGTGATGCTAAAATTACTCAGATTTACGAAGGAACTTCAGAAATTCAGAAAATTGTAATTTCTAGAAGTATTGCTAAGAAATAATTGGCAAATTCTTTTCAAAATATGAAAGTCGGACAAGCAATTGTTCGACTTTTTGTTTTCCTATTTATCAAATTTTTATACATTTATTCTATGAAAAAATTAAGTCTTTTTACAGTTTTGTTTTCTTTAAGTTTTTCAGCTCAAGTTCCCACGCTTACTGATGAAATCGCATTTCAATTGTCTGAAAAACCAGTACATTGCATCAATCAAGAATACCCCAATAAAACCGCGCATGTTATCAATAATGAAATTGATGTAAAACTGACTCCCAAAGAATTGCATCCTAGTTTTTATGGCTGTTTTGATTGGCATTCATCGGTTCATGGACATTGGATGCTCGTAAAACTACTCAAAGACAAACCTTTTCTCAAAAATAAAGAAGAAATTGTAAAAATTTTGGACGGTTCTTTTCAAGCGGAAAAAATAAAAACCGAAGCAGAATATTTCCATAAATATCAAGTGGCAAAAGGTTTTGAGAGAACTTACGGTTGGGCTTGGTTGCTTCAATTAGATGCAGAATTGGCGAGTTGGGATAATTCTCAAGCGAAAATTTGGCATCAGAATTTAAAACCTCTCACTGATGAAATCGTAAAATTGTGGAAAGAATATTTACCGAAACAAACGTATCCCAATAGAACAGGAGTTCATCCTAACACTGCATTTGCGCTAAGTTTTGCCATAGATTGGGCAAGAACGGTTGGCGAAAAAGATTTTGAAAATCAACTCATCGAAAAAGCAAAATATTTCTATCTAAAAGACGAAAAAACGCCTGCTTATCTGGAACCAGACGGAAGTGATTTCTTCTCGCCAAGCTTAGAAATTGCTGATTTGATGACTAGAATTCTTCCGCAAGATGAATATGTAAAATGGTTTAATAAATTCTACGAAAAAAGAAGTATTGAGAATGTTTCACAGATTCCTGTAATTTCGGATATTAATGATTATCAAACCGTTCATTTGGTTGGTTTAAGTTTTACTAGAAGTTGGTGTATGAAAAACATTGCTCAAGTTTTACCTAAAAATCACCGACACAAAAAACATTTCGAGGAAACTTCTGCCAAATTTTTAGAAAATGCTTTACCATTGGTTTTTAAAGGAAATTATGGAGGCGACCATTGGTTGGCTAGTTTTGCGGTGTATGCGCTTTCGATGAGTAATGAGTAATGAGTAATTTTATGAAAATAGCAACATTAAACATAGATTGGGCAAAAATTTATAACTCTCCAAATCATTTTCTAAAAATTGAAAAATTTCTTAATCAACAAGATTTTGATTTTTTTATTTTAACAGAAGCTTTAGCTCTTAATTTAAAGAATTATAATTTTTGTTATTTTTCAGAACAAATACCTCAAAATGTTGATTATGAAAATTTGAATTATTCCCAATATTTAAATGGAGAAAAAGCATTTAGAACAATTATTTATTCAAAATTTCCTTCTAGGAAGAAATATCAAGTTAGTGATAATAAAACAAGTTTAGCGCTTGAATTTGAAACAGAATTTGGTGACATTGTAATTTATGCAACAATTATTGGGACATGGTTTAATAAACTACCTTTTGCAAAAAAGGAGCTTGAAAATTGTGTCACAGATTGTGAAAATATATACAAGACCAATCAAAATTTATTGATTGTTGGAGATTTGAACACTTCATTTCTTGAAAATGAAATGCAATATTGCATTAATAAAGAAACTACTAAAACTATAGAAAATCTTATTGACAAACTAAGTTTATATAATACCACGAAAAACCTTAAGAAAAATATTGACCACATCATTATTCCACAAAATTTAACATCAAAAATTTTAGAAAGCAATGTCTTTGTTGAAGCAGGAATTTTAAGTGATCATCAAGGAATTTACATATGTTTGGATTCAGTTTAAATATTTTTATCGGCAAAAAATATCCAAATTTTAGAGAAAAAGTGTTTTTTGACGATATTGGAAAAAACTAAAAAAATCCTTCAGAATTTTCTGAAGGATTTTAATTTTTAAATATTTTAATTCTTTAATTTTTCATTTCTCTTTCGGCATATATTTAGAAATATCGTCATCGTTTTTATTTTCCTCAGCATTGGTTGGTTCTGTATTTTGAGGCGTTTCTGCTGATGGTTTTAATGCTTCCGCTGCTTTTATTTTTTCTCTTTCTAAAGCCAATCGTCTTTGGAATTCTTCTTCGCGTTTTTTCTTATTTCTTTTTGCCACGAAATACCAAACAATTCCTCCGATTAAAAATATTGGCCAAAACGGAATAAGCGCTAAAAATAATCCACCCAAAACCGCAAATCCTTTCATAAATGCATTAGAAGATTTATCCCCGAAAGTTTCATCTTTTTGTTCGTCATTCAGAATGTTTAAATCCTCTGCATTATTGGTTTCTGGAGTATTGTCTACCAAAGTGAGTTCCACATCGCACATTTGGCTTCCTACATAATCATTGCCTTGCACTTCTGTATTTTTAGATTCTACATTTCCCAGACTGCTCATTTTATTCACCAATTCATTAAAATTACTCAATGGTACTTTTACGGTCAAATATTGTTTGGCAATTCCTTCGTTTTCGGTATAATTTTCTGTGATAATATCTGCATTGTACGTGCTCAATTCTTGATTTAACAGGGATTTTGCAGCAGCCAAATCTTCTACCGAAACTTGCAATCTCGTGGTTTTCGAAATAGGGTAGAGTTCACGCTGAGGAACTGGTTGATTCTGAACTTGATTTTGATTTTGAATCTCTGGTTCAGATTGGTTTTGTGTATTATTTTTAGAAGTTTGTTTCAAAATTTTATTGGCCGTTTCAGCAATGACCACAGCAGCATTGTCGCCACTTTTTATGGCATTATTCGCTGAATCAATCGCTTTTCTAATGTCTTGTGCTTGTTGGCTTTTGTTATCTAATTTTTTAAATTCCCTGTTGAGGGAATCTATGTTTACATTTCCTTTTTTAATGGCATCTTCTATGATTTCTTTATGCTTATTAATTTCTGGAAGGATTACTTTTCCTACCGTACTGTTAGAATCATTGACAATTTTAGAAATAGAATCGAGGGTTTGATAACTTTCTTTTGCTTGGTTAAAAAGGCTATCTGCTGTTTTAAAGGAATCAGCTGTTTGTTGAATATCGGTTTTATTACAAGCTACCAATAATAGAGTAGCAATAAAAAGACTAAAAATTGTTTTCTTCATTTTAATAGTTTTGTTGATGCCAAACTTAATACAAAAAATGTTCCCTAAAAATAGGTAAAAAATCGTATTTACATTAAATTTTTGAAAATCAATGAATTGTAAAATAATTTTCAAAATTTTTACAAAAAAAATCCTCAGAAAAAATCTGAGGACTTGTATTGAGAAATATACTTTTAGTTACTTTCTTGAACAGAAGCTTTACCACTGAATTCACCATTTACGGTTTTGCCAGAAGCTGTTTTAAAAGAAAAACTTACCGTAAAATTATCTGTAGAATTTCTTTTCACAGTACATGTTCCTTGTGTTAAGTCGTTATAATTTTGCATAGCAGAACCTGTAGTTTCAGCATAACTGCTTAACCAATCATCTAATTTTCTAGAAGTACTTGTTAAGGTATAAGTACCATCCATAGACTGATTGTAAGGGAAATAAATGGCTAAAGATGCCATTTTCGTTGAAGTTCCCGCAGTGTTAATGAGCGTAATGGTGTAAAAATTCTCTTCTGAAGCATCACTTGCTTTGAAACCCATTACAGCAGCACTAGAAACAGCGAGTTTACTGCCATTATCTACCTGAATGTAATTGGAAGAAGAAGAACCTTCATCATCGTCTCTACTACAAGAAATGAACACAAAAGAAAATGCTAATAATAGCATTGAAAGGGAAATTAGTTTTTTCATGGTTATTGATTTTAATTACGGCCGTAAAGATAATATAAATTGGCTTTTTACAAAAAAAAATCTCCAAGTTTCCTTGAAGATTTTTATCATGTATTATTTCTTATCATTCTAAAGAGAATAATTATTTTGCGTGATTCCATTCACTGATGAAGTGTAATTTTACATTCGGGAATTTTTCTTGAGTCATGTGAATCGTAAAAGCAGAATCTGCTAAAAACACTAACTGACCATGATTATCTCTTGCCATAAAACGCTGTTTTAATCTTGCAAATTCTTTGAATTCTTCAGATTTTTCGTCGGCTTCAATCCAACACGCTTTATGAATTCCGATAGGTTCATACGTGCATTTTGCGCCATATTCATGCTCTAATCTGTATTGGATTACTTCGTACTGAAGCGCACCCACTGTTCCAATAATTTTTCTGCCGTTCATTTCTAATGTAAACAATTGCGCCACACCTTCATCCATTAATTGGTCAATACCTTTCGCCAATTGTTTAGCTTTTAAAGGATCATCATTATTGATATAACGGAAATGTTCTGGTGAGAATCTCGGGATTCCTTTGAACTGTAATTTTTCACCAGCAGTTAAAGTATCTCCAATTCTGAAACTTCCAGTATCGTGTAAACCTACAATATCTCCAGGAAAACTTTCGTCTACCACTTCTTTTTTGTCTGCAAAGAAAGCATTCGGTGAAGAAAACTTCATTTTTTTACCTTCTCTTACTAGAAGATAGTTTTCATTTCTCTTAAAAGTTCCAGAAACAATTTTCACGAAAGCCAATCTATCACGGTGTTTTGGATCCATATTGGCATGAATTTTAAAGACAAATCCTGTAAAATTTTTCTCTTCTGGTTTTACCAATCTAAGGTCAGATTCTTTGGGTTGAGGCATTGGTGCAATTTCTACAAACGCATCTAGCAATTCTCTTACCCCAAAATTATTCAAAGCAGAACCAAAAAACACCGGTTGTTGTTCACCAGTAAGATATTGTTCTCTATCGAAATCTGGATAAACTGATTCTATAAGTTCTAGTTCGTCTCTTAAAGTAGCTGCAGCTTTTTCACCTATGATTTCATCTACTGAACTGTCATTGATATCATTGATGACGATGGTTTCGCCTACTTTTTGTTTCTTTTCTTCAAGAAACAACTGAATGTTTTTCTCCCAAATATTATAAATTCCTTGGAAATCACTTCCCATACCAATCGGAAGCGAAAGCGGAACTACTTTTAAGCCTAATTTTTGTTCAACTTCATCCAGCAAATCAAATGCATCTTTACCTTCTCTATCGAGTTTGTTGATGAAAACCAACATAGGGATTTTACGCATTCTACAAACTTCTACGAGTTTTTCAGTTTGCTCTTCCACACCTTTTGCTACGTCTATTACTACAATTACAGAATCTACCGCAGTAAGCGTTCTGTACGTATCTTCCGCAAAATCTTTGTGACCGGGCGTATCGAGAATGTTGATTTTCTTTCCTTTGTATTCAAATGCTAAAACCGAAGTCGCCACCGAAATCCCTCTTTGTCTTTCGATTTCCATAAAGTCGGAAGTTGCTCCTTTTTTAATTTTATTCGATTTTACAGCACCTGCTTCCTGAATTGCTCCTCCGAAAAGAAGTAATTTCTCCGTCAAAGTAGTTTTTCCAGCATCTGGGTGAGAGATAATCCCGAAAGTTTTACGTTTTGATATTTCTTGTAATAAACTCATTTCTAAATTTTGAAGTTGCAAAAATCGTGATTTTTATTGAGATTTGAAAATATTGGTTTATTTCCACGCAAAGGCGCAAAAAACTTTCAGCTTCCTACTTGTAGCTTCACTCATTTTTCTATCTTTGAACAAAATAAGTTTTTAGAAATTTTTCTTTAGATTTTTTTTGAACACCCATCAACTTATAACCATTTATGAGTATAGACAATACAAAATACAGGAATTATATTTTTGATTTCAAAGCGGCGGCAGCTTTATTTGCTGGACTATTTATTGGCATCATGGTTTTAGGTTTGTATACGCTTTTTGCTTATTTTATTCTAAAGCAAGACTATCCAGAAATACAGAGCAGCATGGTATTTTTTATTGTGAGTTATCTCTGCACAGTGCTTTTTCCGATTATAGGTTTTGATGTTTTCGTGATGAAGAGTCATGGAAAAAAGCTCAATTTTAACATGCAAACCAGACCTTTTCATGTTTATCTTATGATTTTCCCTATGATGCTAGGAATGATGTTGGTTTCTGAATTTTTAGTTTCAAGAATTCCTATTGAAGGAGAGTTTTTTGGTCCTTTGTATGATCAAATGTCTGATGCTTTTAGCACCATCGCTACAGATACTGCGGGAATCTATCTGCTTACGGTACTTTTTGCGCCCATTTTAGAAGAAATTCTCTTTAGAGGTATCATTCAAAAAGGATTGATTAATAAAGGTGTAAAACCAGCAAAAGCGATTATTTTTTCAGCTTTAGCCTTTGGAATTTTTCATCTTAATCCTTGGCAAACAGTCAATGCATTTTTATTAGGATTGGTTTTAGGCGTAGTTTATTACAAGACAAAATCCTTATTAATGCCCATTTTATTGCATGCTTTTAATAATTTTATTTCTGCCTATTTATTACTGAATGGAAATTCAGAAAGCGTGACTGAAAACTTACATCTTCCAGAATATTATGGTCTAATAGTAGGAATTGTACTTTTGTCTGTTTCTTATTATTTATTCATGTACCGAAATAGAATTTATTACAGAGAATAAGCGCTAAAAATTTAAAAATTATAAATCTTATATTTAATATTACATAATGGAAATCCTCGTTGCCACGCACAACTTACACAAGAAAGAAGAAATTCAACAGATTTTAGGCGAAAAATACCACATTACTTCACTTACTGATTATCATATTCACGACGAAATAATAGAAGACGGAAATTCTTTCCACGAAAACGCTTTGATTAAAGCCAAATTCTGCTTTGAAAAAACTGGAAAACCCAGTTTAGGAGACGATTCTGGATTGGTAGTTCCGGCGCTTGATGGAAGACCTGGAATTTATTCTGCTCGTTACGCAGGAAATCATGATTTTGATAAAAACATGACCAAAGTTCTAGAAGAAATGCAAGACAAAAATGATAGAGAAGCTTATTTTATTACGGTTTTATGCTTGTATAACGAACATGGAGCAGAATACTTTGAAGGTAGAGTTTATGGTGATTTAAGCAAAGAAAAAAGCGGCAATAAAGGTTTTGGGTATGACCCGATTTTCATTCCCAAAAATCATGAAATTTCTTTTGCAGATATGCCTGCAGAACAAAAAAATGCCATGAGTCACCGCAAAAATGCTTTAGATAAATTTCTTGCATTTTTAGAAAAATAGTTTTTATAAAAAAAAACTTCCACAGATTCCACAGATTTCACAGATTAATAAATAGTTTTCTACTTTTGATATTAGAATAATTTTCACGAAATTTGCAGACTTTAAACCTCTAAAAATCATCATTTAAGCATTTTGAGTACCTATTTAACAATTCTCGGCTATAACTCAGCAATTCCTACTGTGAAATCTGCACCTACTGCGCAATTTCTAGAAATGGAAGAGCGTTGTTTCCTCATCGATTGTGGTGAAGGAACGCAAGTTCAATTGAGAAAAGCTAAAGCCAAATTTTCTAAAATTAATCACATTTTTATCTCACACCTTCATGGCGACCATGTTTTTGGTTTGCCGGGATTGATTTCTAGTTTTAGACTTTTGGGTAGAGAAACGCCACTTCATGTGTACGGTCCAAAAGGCATTAAAGAAATGATGGAAACCATTTTTAGAATTACCGAAACGCAACAAGGTTTTGAGGTTGTTTTCCATGAACTTTCTTCTAAAAAATCTGAAAAAGTCTATGAAGATAATCGAGTAGAGGTTTTTACCATTCCATTAGACCATAGAATTTACTGTAACGGCTATCTTTTTAAGGAAAAACCAAAAGAAAGACACCTCAATATGCAGGAAATTTCTAAATATCCTGAAATTGAAATCTGTGATTATCATAATTTAAAACGCGGCAAAGATATTCAGTTGAGTGACGGTTATATTCTCAAAAATGAAAATTTAACGAAACCAGCAGAACCTTCTGTTTCTTATGCTTTTTGCAGTGATACTCGATATTTAGAGAGCATCATTCCGATTATTAAAAATGTAGACGTGTTGTATCACGAAGCTACTTTTTTACATGATTTAAAGAAAATGGCAGATTACACAGGGCATACAACTGCTCTAGAAGCTGCGAAAATTGCCAGAAAAGCCAATGTTAAAAAATTAATTTTAGGGCATTTTTCTAATCGCTACAATGACTTGTCGGTTTTTCTCAGTGAAGCCTGTGAAATTTTCCCTGAAACTTATCTTCCAGAGCAATTGGAAGCCGTTAAAATTTAAGATTTACGATTTTTGATTTATAATTTTTATTTCGCAGTTAGAGTTTAACTCTAATCAGTCTGCAAAATTTCAAACATCAAACATCCATCATCCCACAAATTATGATGAACGAACAAGAAATCTTTGAATTTCTCAATCAAAAAGCCGAAAAATATAATCATGTAGATTTTATTGAATTAGACCCTATTTCTATTCCGCATCAGTTTTCTTTGAAACAAGACATAGAAATTTCAGGATTTTTCGCAGCTACAATCGCTTGGGGAAATAGAAAATCCATCATTACATCAGCTCAAAAAATCATCCAATTCATGGGAAATTCTCCGTATGATTTCGTGATGAATGTAACCCAAAAAGATTTCAAAAAATTAGAAAATAAGGCGGTTCATAGAACTTTCTCAGCAGAAGATTTCGAGCAGTTTATATTGAATTTGAAAAGCGTTTACATTGAATTTGAAAGTTTAGAGCAGTTATTTCTTTTAAAAGAACACGAAGAAAATTATTATCATGCTATCGAAAGATTTAGAACTCGTTTTTTAGGAGAAATTCCGCACAGAAGTCATAAACACGTGAGTTCACCTTATAAAAATTCTGCTTCAAAAAGATTGGTCATGTTTCTGCGATGGATGGTTCGTCAAGATAAAAAAGGCGTAGATTTTGGCATTTGGAAAAACCTTTCTCCTCAATATTTATCCATTCCATTAGATGTTCACACCGCGAATATTTCCAGAAAATTAGGAATTTTACAAAGAACTCAAAACGATTGGAAAGCCGTAGAAGAACTTGACCAAATCATCAGAAAATACAATCCACAAGATCCTGCTGTATACGATTATGCTCTTTTCGGGATTGGCGTTTCTAATGAGTTATTATAAAAAATATTTCTAAATGTGGAGGAGTGCTTTTGCGATAGCAAAATAGATTAAAACTCCTAAAATATCATTAGAAGTGGTGATAAAAGGACCTGTAGCAATTGCGGGGTCTATTTTATTTTTCTCCAGAACAATAGGAACAATGGTTCCAATAATCGCCGCTACCATAATTACTGCTAAAAGAGAGATAGAAATGGTCACAGAAACCATCAAATCATTATGGTTAATCAATAAATTGAATCCAAAAATAATTAAAGAAAGTATCATTCCTGAAGCTGCAGAAACGCTTACTTCCTTGAATAAAGTTTTAAAAGTATCTTTTCCTAAAGTGTTATTTGCTAAACCTTGTACAATAATTGCCGAAGCTTGAACTCCAATATTTCCCGCAGTTGCCGCAATCAGCGGAACGAAAAACATCAATGCAGGAATGTCGTGCATCGCATTTTGATTGCTTTGCAACACTCTAGAACCAATTAAACCACCTACCATTCCAATGAATAGCCAAGGTAATCTCGCTTTGGTTAAATGAAAAATGGTATCACTAGAGTCAACGTCTTGAGAAATCCCCGATGCTAACTGGTAATCTTTTTCTGCTTCTTCGGTAATAAAGTCGATAACGTCATCTACCGTAATTCTTCCGACTAATTTTCCTAATTTATCAACAACAGGAACTTCGAACAAGTCATATTTCTGCATAAAACGCGCTACTTCTTCAGCAGATTCAGTGTCTTTAACGTATTGAATTTTAGAGTTATAAACATCTGAAACTCGAGTAGAAGATGAAGTGGTTAATAATTTTTTGAGACTTAACAACCCGAGTAATTTTTCGGAATCATCTACTACATAAATAGAGTAGACTTCTTCCATTTCTTCGGCTTGTTTACGCATCTCTTTGACCGCAGAAATAATAGAAAGATTCTGATTCACTTTTACCAATTCGGTTGCCATTAAACCACCTGCAACATCTTCATCATAACGCAAAAGTTCTACAATATTCTGTGCGTGCTCCTCGTCATTTAAGTGCTGAATAACTTCATCTTGTTGATATTCAGGCAATTCTGCAATAATATCTGCCGCATCATCGGAATCTATTTCGTTGATGATATTATCTGCAATCTCTTTGGTAGAGAAGTTTTTTAGGAATTTTTTACGCGCGTCTTCGTCTATATAGAGTAGTACTTCTGCAGAGCGCTCATTATCCATAATTTCGTAAAGAAATTTTTGATCTTCTTCTTCTAGAATTTCAAAAATCTTGGCAATATCTACCGCTTCTACTTCCGAAATGGCTTCAGAAACAGCTTTTACATTTCTTTCCTCGATGAGAAACTGTAAGGTGTGAGATATTTTTTGCTCTTCAATCACAGAAATTAATTGGGATAAAAAGTTAGAATTTTTGCAAAAATACAAAATAAGAGTTCAAAAATTCACATTAATAATCATTAAAGTCAAATTTTAGTCGATTTTTAATCGTAATTTTGTCAAAAAATTAAGCAAAATGAAGTTTAGAGAACTTAAAACAGAAAATAGTACGATGCTCGATAAAATGGCAGACAGCGTTATCATTTGGATTGGTTCTACCTCTTCATTGGTCTTTCACACTTTACTATTTATCACCAGTTTTTTACTTCCGCTATTTAAAGTAGTAGAATTCGAAGAAATGCTTTTGGTTCTCACCACGATTGTGTCTTTAGAAGCGATTTACTTGTCTATTTTCATTCAAATGTCTGTGAACAAGAGCAATAAACACATAGAAGTGATTAAGGAAGATGTAAACGAAATTCAGGAAGACATTGATGAAATCCAAGAAGACATCGATGAAATTCAGGAAGACATTGACGAAATTCAAGAAGATATCGACGAGATTGCTGATGATGAAGACGAAGATGAACACAAAGAAAAAGCTCAAAAAGTAATTCTCAAGAGCAATGTCTCTAATAACAAGCAAGAAATCAAGGAATTAAAAGCTAAAATTCACGATTTACAATCGAAATTAGAAGAGTTAATTCAGAAAGATTTCAATTAATTTTTTGCAGCTTTCCATTCTTTCGTGAAGTTGATAAAATCTACTACACTCAGTTCTTCTGCACGTTTATCCATAAAAGCATGAGATTTTAACACTTCTGGAATATCTAGAGATTTCAGTGCGTTGCTCAGTTTTTTCCTTCTTTGACCAAAACCCGTTTTTACAATTTGTTTGAAAAGAATTTCATTGCCTTCCAAACCTTCTTTTCTGTTTCTGGTAAGTTTGATGACTCCAGATTTTACTTTTGGAGGTGGGTTAAAAACGTTTTCGTGAACGGTAAAGAGATATTTCACATCATAATACGCTTGAACCAAAACCGACAAAATTCCATAATCTTTGGTTCTAGGAACCGCAGCTGTACGTTCTGCCACTTCCTTTTGGAACATCCCTACCATTTCTGGAATCTGCTGATAATTTTCTATAATCTTAAAAAGAATCTGAGACGAAATATTGTAGGGAAAATTGCCAATTACCGCCACTTCACCAGAGAAAACATCACTTAAATTAATTTTGAGAAAATCACCTGTAAAATGTTTATTTTCAAGTTTTTGATAATGTAATTTCAGATATTCTATGGATTCTATGTCTATTTCTGCAACGTAAGTTTCCGTAGGTTTTTCGAGGAGATATTTGGTTAAAACACCTGTTCCAGGACCTACTTCTAATACATAATGATATGGTTGAAAGTCAAGACCTTCTACGATTTTTTTGGCAATATTTTCATCAGTTAAAAAATGCTGACCAAGATGTTTTTTTGCTTTTACGTTCAAAATTTTTAAGATTTTTTAACACAGTTTTGTGTTTGTTCAGGGGCAAATTTCGGAGTTTTTTTTCTATTTTAGCAGAAAATTTTTTATTGATGGCAAAATTAGCAGAAGATTTAAACAAGAAAAGGCTCCGTTCTAGCAACATTACCGTATCCATTAGTATTGCATTGGTATTATTTTTAGTAGGACTTTTTGGGTTGATATTGATAAATGCTCAAAAATATTCGGATTATATCAAGGAGCAATTGGTGGTAGAAGCTTATTTTGATGACTATATAGACCCTAGAGATTCTGCGAAAGCAGAGCAGTTGCAAAAATTAACTTACGAAAGAATAAAATTACAGCCTTTTGTGAAAAAAGCTAAATTTATTTCTAAGCAAGAAGCCACTGAACTTGCCAAAAAACAATTGGGTATAGAAACAGATGCACTTTTTGAAGGAGATATTTTTCCACCATCTGTAGAAGTTACCTTGAAACCAGAATACGTAGATCCTGAAAAAATAAATGATGTTGTAAAAAAACTGAATGAAGTAGAAGGCGTAAAAGAAGTGAAAAACGACAGTAAATTGACGATTGAAGTTTACAATAACCTGAATAGAATTTTGACTTGGATTTTGGCATTTTCTATCTTATTCTTAATCGTAGCAATGGTGTTGATTAACAATTCTATCCGTTTAAAAATATTCTCTAAACGTTTCATTATCAAAACCATGCAATTGGTAGGTGCAAAACGCAGATTCATCTTAAAACCATTTGTAAAAGAAGCGGTAATCTTAGGAATTATCGGTGCTATTATTGGTTTAACAGCATTATTCACTGGTTGGTATTTCTTTACCAGCGAAATCGGGACTCCATTTGTACAAGACACCAATCAATACATTTGGTTAGTCGCAATCGTATTTGGAGTGGGAATTCTTATTACCGTCATCAGTACAGTTTTTGCAACTTGGAGATTCTTAGCATCTAGTGTAGATGATTTATATTACTCATAGAAAATTTTAAAAATGTCTAAAAAACAAACTATAGAAAAGTCTGAATCCCAGCACAATCCTTTTTATTTTGGCAAAAAAAACTATCAACTCATGTTGGTAGGATTGGCTTTAATTTTAGCAGGATTTCTTTTAATGCTCGGTCCAGATGCTAATACAGTCGACGGAAAACTAGATCCTAATGCTTGGAATGAAGACATTTTCTCCATCAGAAGAATCAGAATAGCGCCGTTATTGGTGATTGCTGGATTTGTAGTTCAGGTTTTCGCTATTCTTAAAAGAAACAAATAAAAACATTTAAAAAAACTAAAGAATTAAAAGATTTGAATTGGTATTTGAATCTTTTAATTTTTTTATCACAATACAGTTTATGGATTTAATCAGAGCAATTATTATTGCAATTGTAGAAGGTCTTACCGAATATTTACCCGTTTCTTCTACCGCACACATGATTTTCACGAGTTCTTATTTTGGAATTCAAGAAGATGAATTTGTTAAAATGTTTCAAGTTTCTATTCAGTTTGGAGCTATTTTGGCGGTAGTTTTTTTGTATTGGAAGAAATTTTTTGATTTTAAAAACATTAAATTCTATTTAAAATTGGCAGTTGCCGTTTTACCAGCTTTGGTTCTAGGAAAATTATTTGATGATAAAATAGAAACGGTATTAGAAAAACCAATTCCCATTGCAGTTGTTCTGATTGTAGGTGGTATTATTTTACTTTTTATCGACCAGATTTTCACCAAACATACGATAGATGATGAAAAAGATATTACTTTCAAAAAAGCATTAACAATTGGCTTTTGGCAATGTCTAGCGATGATGCCAGGAACGAGTAGAAGTGCGGCTTCTATCATTGGTGGAATGCAACAAAACCTTACCAGAAAGGCTGCCGCAGAGTTTTCATTCTTTTTGGCAGTTCCTACTATGTTAGCGGTTACCTTTTATTCGATTTTTGTAAAAGATTGGAATCATAATGGAGTGGAGCAAAAAGGTTACGAAATGATTTTTGCGACTCCAGAAAACACGATGAGTTTTTTCGTGGGGAATTTGGTAGCATTTGTAGTAGCGGTTATTGCGATTAAGTTTTTCATTGGTGTTTTGACCAAATACGGCTTCAAACCTTGGGGTTGGTATAGAATTATTGCAGGGATTTTATTGTTGATTTATTTTGGTTGGGTGAAGTAATTTCATTTTATACTTTTTACATTGAACGCAGAAGATTTTTTAAACGGACAAGTACTTTTGGTGGACAAGCCTTTGGATTGGACCAGTTTTCAGGCTGTTAATAAATTGAAGTACAAACTCAAAAGAGAGTTCCATCTTCCTAAAAAATTTAAAATAGGTCATGCTGGAACGCTTGATCCTAGAGCAACTGGCTTATTGATTGTCTGCACCGGAAAATTCACCAAGAAAATTCCAGAAATTCAAGATGCGCCAAAAGAATACATCGCCGAAATTAAAATTGGCGTACAAACAGAATCTTACGACACCGAAAAACCAGAAATCCTTCACACCGATTATTCACACATTACAGAAAATTTCATAAAGGAAATTTTGGCAAAATTTGTAGGAGAAATTGAACAAAAACCGCCTGTTTTTTCAGCGATAAAAATAGATGGAAACCGCGCTTATGATTTAGCAAGAGCTGGTCAAGAAGTAGAAATGAAATCTAGGAAAACAACCATTCATTATCTCAATAACATCGAAATTCATCTTCCTTTTGTCACTTTTACCGTAGGTTGTAGCAAAGGAACGTACATCAGAAGTTTGGCTCACGATATTGGTCAAAATTTAGGAGTTGGTGCTTATCTTACTCAACTCAGAAGAACCAAAATAGGAGAGTACCATGTAGAAAATGCCCACGCAGAAATTTTGGAAAATGAGTTTAGATTTTCTGATTAACATTTAAATTTTGCAAAAATTTGTGGAAACGCGTATCAATAAATATTTATCAGAAGTAGGTTTTTGTTCGAGAAGAGAAGCCGATAAACTTTTGGAACAAGGAAGAATTACCATCAATGGCAAAAAGCCAGAATTAGGAACTAAAGTTTCTGATGCTGATGAAATTTGCGTAGATGGCAAAAACATCAAAAAAACAGAAGAAAAACACATTTATATCGCATTTAACAAACCCATCGGAATTGTTTGCACCACAGATACCAAACGTGAAAAAAATAACATCGTAGATTACATCAATCACCCGAAAAGAATTTTCCCCATCGGTAGACTTGATAAACCTAGTGAAGGATTGATTTTATTGACTTCTGACGGTGATATTGTGAATAAAATTTTACGCGCCAGAAACAACCACGAAAAAGAATACATTGTACGTGTAGACAAACCCATTACACCCAAATTTCTAGAAAAAATGCGCAATGGTGTTCCGATTTTAGACACCGTAACCAAAAAATGCGAAGTAGAACAAATCGATACTTTGCAATTTAGAATTGTACTTACACAAGGTTTAAACCGCCAAATCAGAAGAATGTGCGAATATCTAGGCTACGAAGTAAAAAAACTGAAGCGCATTAGAATAATGAACATCAAACTGGATTTACCCATAGGAAAATGGAGATATTTAACCGATGCTGAAATGAAAGAACTGGCTCAACTTCTCCAAGATTCTAGTAAAACGGTGGATTAAAATTATTCTAAAATTTCTACCATAAGTTCTAATAATTCTTTTTTCAATTTGAAATAAGATTTGCTCATGGTTTCTTGGTATTTCCCTAGAGCTTTGTCTAAAATCTGTATTTCTGAATCGTTATACTTATTGTGTTCGAAGTAAATAAAATCTGCATCCACATATTCTCTTAGCACTTCTTGGTCTTCTTCTTCCATATACATGGCAAAAGTAGAAGATAAAAGCTCTGTAACTTTCTTTTTGAAAATCTTTTCTTTAGAAACCATTATGTTTCTGTTTCTCATAATCGTTTCGAAATCAAGTCTTTGAGACATAAAATTGATATACGGAACAAACTCTTGAAAAGCATTATAATACTCATCAAAATCTTTATCTGTTTGTGTAAAACGGGTTGCCAATTCAGAAAATTTTTCTTTCTGTTCATGCGAAGCTTTATGCAAAAGATACTTTAAAATAGCATCATCATTTTCTTTGATTTTTTGGTCAACTTGTTCTTCTCTTTGTTTTAGAATTTTCAGGACTTTTGGTGTTTGACTTTTGGTGAATTTTGCACCGTCATAATCAAAGGTTTTCAATTTATACGTTCCATTTTGAATCATTTCTAAGACTTTAGCATCGTTTTCTAATGCATTTTTTTCAAAGACAAGGCTTACTTTTTCGTCTGAGAAAAAATCTTGAGCTACGACCTCATCTATAGTAGACGTTTCATTTTCAAGATTTTCGAAAATTGGATTTTTAAAATCATAATAAGAATTAAAAATCTTATGGAAGGACTTTTCATTCACTATGCTTTTATATTACTCTCTGAATTCTTCCTCGGAAAGAAATTCTTCTGTATGCGTAAGCATATTATACTCGAAGAGTTTATTGGTAAATTTCTCTGCGTATTTATCAAAATGCTTCAAAATGTTTTTAGAAATCCTATTGTCTACCTTTTCAGAAGGAATATTGAGTTTTTTGATGGCTTCAATTCTTTGTTTTATGGTTGGGTGAGAAGCCCATTGATCTTCAATTTGAAGCTTAGATTTATTATACCTTTCTATTTCATTAATATTGATATACGGCAAATCATTTTTAATTTCATGGTTATTTTCTTGAGCAAAAAAATGTAACAATGTAGTCTGATTTTGGTAGATATTTTTGGTGTCGGCTTTTACATTTTTGTCAAGGTAAAAATTCATCGCATTAGAAAGCGCCGATTCTGAAAGGTCTAGTCTTAGAAGAGCAGAGGTTTTAACATCGGCACCTACCACATACGTAGCGATTGCATCTGCATTAAATTCCATCTGTCTGCTTAGCGACATGTGTTTCAGATATAAAAAATCATAAAACTTAGTCAACACCCATTGTATTCCTTCAATAATCCACGCTGCCAATCTTGTAAAAAGTGCAATTATAGCATGAGTACTCGCAAAACTTTCCATAGAATCTGCAAAGCCTTTGTTATTGTACAGCATGTCGTAAATCATTTTATTGGCTTGATTTACATAGCTTCCTACCTTCATGCTTTTTTGAGAAAAATGTCCAAATTCATGTGCAAGAATCGCTTTTAATTCACTTACCGTAGTGGTATTGATTAAGCCCATTCCTATAGTAAGATTTTTTCTTACTGGGAAAAACATGCTCCAAAAAGGAGAGTTGTAGTTTACAAAAGCATTTACATCATTAGATAAAAACAGTTTTTTAGGTTGATCTGTTCCTACTTCTTGTACCACTTCATCTATTAATTTGAAAAATTCAGGTTCTTGATTTCTTTTGATTTCGATAAATGCGCTGGTATCATTTTTCTGAAAATTAAAAATAAATTTAACCAAGAAAATCAAAATGAAAACCGCCATTCCTATTAATCCACCAGAAAGCAAAATGACCAAATAATTAAATCTAAAATTTACAATGATTTCAAATACTAAATAGCCAATAGCAGCGACTAATATTAGTGCCAAAGTGATTAATACTAAATAAACTAAAAAGAATAAAATGATGTAGAGAATAGCCTTGGTTACTTGTTTTTTATACTCCGAAGAGATAGGAGGTAATGTTTTTTTAGACATTGGTTTAATGATTATTTTTTTGTTTTTTTACTAAAGGAACATAAAATCAAATTCTAGAAAAGATTTTTTTGAAAAAAGAGTAGAGTACTCTGAGGAATTATGTGGTATTTCCCATTTTTAAAATTTTTTAAGAAATCTTAAAAATAAGAAAGGAGAATTTCTAAGATCTCATGGTTATTGTTTTACAGAGTAAAAATAATAAAAAAGTGGAAAATAAAAAAGACTGATGGCAAAACTTCTTTGCTTTTCTCAAAGCATTGTCGTTTCTGTCATCAGTCCGGAAACATTGCCTCTGCAACCTTTATTGCTTCAACTCCCGAAAAATGTTTAATTGCATCTTTTTAAATTCTATCCGCAGATATTTCTAAAAATTTTGCCATTTTTCATTAAAACATATTCCATTGCTCGGGCAATTTTATCAACTTGAATTTGGGTTGAGCTATTTTCTTGTCAAACACTTCTGTATTCTTCTGAAAAACAACCAAAGTCTACGTTGACTATTTTTAAGTCTTACTTTAAGAATCTAAGTTTCTTTATCTTTTTGTTTCAAAATTCTTGTGAGAAAATTTTAAAAAACTATTTATTAATAAATTAAACTTTGTTCTTTTTTTGGTATCAAAATCAAGTTTGAAGAAACTTCACAACTCTCATTTTTCTACCTAAAAGTTTGACTTGTTTATTGATGTAAAGGTAGCGTAGAAATTTACTTTTTATAGACTAATTTGCTTTCTGTTTACTCACTTTAAGATATGATTTATGCACAATCATTTTCATCTAAAAGTCTTTATTGATAGACGTTTGTAATTTTATGCACAAAACAAACACTTAGGTAGTCATGTAAAAATGTATTAGTTTTTAATTTTCAATAGATTGAAAAGTTATCAATTACCAGATTACTCCATTCTTTTTACAGGCTCTAAATTTTTCAATTCTTCCTCAGTAAAAAGTCTGTAAATAATTTTAAAAGTCTTTCCTAATGGTGTTTCCAGAGAAAAACCGCCTGGTCCGAAACCTTCTGTAACATCTAGCGTGAAATGTGAAAATTTCCAATATTCAAATAAATCTCTATCGATCCAAAATTCAAAACCATCTACCAAACCAATCATGGCATCATTGGTTCTTACGTAGAAACCTCCTTTTTCAAAACATTGAGGTTGTGTTCCTTCGCAGCAACCCCCAGCTTGGTAAAACATTAAATCACCGTGTTTTTCTTTTAGCGTTTTAATGACTTCCAACGCTTTTTCTGTTACGTCTAAACTTTTTACCATTTCTAAATTTTTTTTATAAAATTAAAAAAAGGAATGCTGATGAACAACATTCCTTAAAGTTTAAATCACAAGTGAACTAGAAAAATCCTAGTTTATTTTTGTTGTAAGAAATCAACATGTTTTTTGATTGTCTGTAATGATCAAGCATCATTTTGTGGTTTTCTCTACCAATACCAGATTGTTTGTAACCGCCAAAAGGTGCACCAGCTGGATATGCGTGATATTGGTTTACCCAAACTCTACCAGCTTTTATCGCTCTAGGAACTCTGTATAATTCATGTGCATCTCTCGTCCAAACTCCAGCTCCAAGTCCATACATAGTATCGTTCGCAATTTCTATCGCTTCTTCTGTAGATTTAAAAGTAGTTACCGCTAAAACTGGCCCAAAAATCTCTTCTTGGAAGATTCTCATCTTGTTGTGCCCTTTAAAAATGGTTGGCTGAATGTAATATCCACCTTCTAAATCTCCACCTAGATGATTCACTTCTCCACCACAAAGCAATTCCGCACCTTCTTCTTTGCCTAATTTGATGTAAGAAAGAATTTTATCTTTTTGAATTTGTGAAGCTTGAGCTCCCATCATTACGGTTGGGTCAAGAGGATTTCCTGTTTTGATGGCTTTAGTTCTTTCTACCACTCTTTCTAAGAATTTATCAGCTATAGATTCATGAACCAATAATCTAGAAGGACAAGTACAGATTTCACCTTGATTTAGAGCAAATAATACCGCTCCTTCAATGGCTTTGTCAAAAAATTCATCATCTGCATCCATCACAGAAGGGAAGAAGATGTTTGGAGATTTTCCTCCCAATTCTAAAGTCACTGGAATAATATTTTCTGTAGCATATTGCATTACCATTCTACCTGTAGCTGTAGAACCAGTAAACGCTGCTTTTGCCACTTTTGGATTGGTTACTAAAGTTCTTCCTAACTCAGCGCCAAAACCATTGACAATATTCACCACACCTGCAGGAAGTAAATCTTCAATTAGCTCCATTAAAACCATAATAGAAATAGGCGTACTTTCTGCTGGTTTCAGAACTACGCAGTTTCCTGCAGCTAGAGCAGGAGCAAGTTTCCAAACCGCCATTAGAATAGGGAAGTTCCAAGGAATAATTTGTGCAATTACCCCAATTGGTTCGTGTACGATAATAGAAACGGTGTCTTTGTCTAACTCAGAAATAGAACCTTCTTCAGCTCTTATTACACTTGCAAAATATCTGAAATGATCTACTGCTAAAGGTAAATCCGCTGCTAATGTCTCTCTTACAGCTTTACCATTATCTACAGTTTCTACTGCAGCGATATAAGGTAGATTTTCCTCAATTCTATCCGCAATTTTATTCAAAATAATGCTGCGTTCTGTCGCAGAAGTTTCGCTCCATGTTTTGAAAGCTTCAGATGCAGCATCTACAGCCATTTCTATGTCTTGTTTCGCAGAATGTGCAGCTTTTGCCATAACTTTTCCATCAAGTGGAGAAAGCACTTCGAAATACTGTCCTGTAGAAGGAGCAGTCCATTTTCCGTTAATGTAGTTGTCGTATTTTTCTTTTAAAACCGGACGATTGATGTGTGTTGACATAATTTGTTGAATTTTTAATTTTCAGCCAAATTATCTTAAACATGACAAATGTCATGGTAAAATCGTCTCAAATAATAGTATAATAGTGTTTTGAAAATATTGATTATAATACTTTAATATAAATCTTGTTTGATTGAAAAATTATTATATATTTAGCCAAATTGATTATTTTATCAAAAATATCATTCATAGTTTATGATACGAGAAGACAAACATTTGCTCTATACCCCTGAATTAACGGGACATGAGCAATTACAAAATATAATAGAAAACAAGACTACTTTCACCTTAAATAATTGTGAATTTTCTTTGTATGAAACGCACAAGAAGACAGAAGATGTTAAACTAAAGTTTAATGATTTGACTTTTACAGCGATGTTACGAGGGAAAAAGCACATGAAATTGGAAAATAAATCTGAGTATTTTGATTATTTTCCTGGTGAAACGGTTTTAGTTTCTCCCGGTGAAACAATGGTCATCGATTTTCCAGAGGCAGACGAAACTCCTTCACAATGTATTGCATTAAGTTTCAGTCCAGATTTTGTAGAAGAATCTTTGCATTATCTCAATACCAAATTGATGAAAGTAGACGAAAGCACTTGCTGGAGAATTTCTAGCGAAGAATTTTATCTGTTCAACAGTTTACCACTTGCTTCTGCAACCAATAATCTCATGAGAATTGCCATGGAAGATAACATGAATAAGGATATTATGGCAGATTTGGCGCTGAAAGAATTATTGGTGAGATTGATGCAAACTCAAGCAGGAAAACTCATTGAAAACGATTACAAAACCCTGAAAACTTCAAACCGATTGGCTTTTATCATAGACTATATTAAAAACAATCTTCATCAAAAATTAAGTATTGAACATTTGGCAAAATTGGCTTTCGTAAGCAAATCTAATTTCTTTAAACTTTTTAAATACGAACTCGGAACGTCTCCAAATGAATATATTCTTCAGCAAAGAATAAAACGTGCTAAAGAATTGCTCAAAGAAAACCAAAGCATTAAAGAAGTAGCTTTTGCGACTGGTTTTTCTGATACCAATCATCTCATCAAAACCTTTAAAACTTTTGAAGGTATTACTCCGAAAAATTATCAACGAAATTTATTTTCAGAATATAAAATCGTTTCTTAAATAAACAAAAAACCGCTTCAAGAAATTTGAAGCGGTTTTTTTGAATATAATTGAATTAACAAATTTTAGTAAGAATTTTTCTCTACAAAATGCTTAGCAATTTTCTCAGTTAACGCGATTACGTTTGGCTGATTGGTATATTTTGTAAATCTTCTAAGACCAGAAAGCATCATTCTTTGCTCATCTCCATCAGCAAAAGAAACAATTCCTTCTTTAGCAGAAGTAATTACAGCTTCTACCGCTTTGTAAAGGTTTAATTGTGCCATTGCTGCTTCTATAGAATCTGGACCGAAGTTTTTCTCAACTCTTAGAATTGCAGATTCTGCCATATAGATTTGGTTCAAGATTTCTGAAGCATTGATTAACAAGTGTTGTTGTTTTTCAATCTCCATCATGTATTTCTGAAGTGCAGCACCAGAAACCATTAAGAATACTTTCTTAAGATTTGCGATGATTGCTTTTTCTTCTGACATAAATTCTGAATAATCAGGCGTTTCGAAAGAAGGAATACCCATTAATTCTTTACCCACTGCCATTGCAGGAGACATTAAATCGATTTCGCCTTTAAAAGCTCTCTTAATTAACATTCCTACAGAAAGAAGTCTGTTGATTTCGTTTGTACCTTCATAAATTCTAGAAATTCTGGCATCTCTCCAAGCTGCTTCCATTGGTGTGTCTTCAGAGAATCCCATACCTCCAAAAATCTGAATTCCTTCATCTGCTGCTTTTTGAGCGATGTCTGAAACATATACTTTAAGGATAGAACATTCTACCGCGAATTCTTCTACACCTTTTAACTCAGCTTCTTGATGAGACATTCCACCAGCAACAAGTGCATCAATTTTATCTTGAATATCTTGAGCCGCTCTATAAGATCCAGCTTCTGAAACGAAAGTAGCAGTAGCCATTTCCGCTAATTTTTTTCTAATGGCTCCGAAAGTAGAAATAGGAGTATTGAACTGTTTTCTTTCGTTCGCATAGTTTACAGAAAGGTTGAAAATTCTTCTCTGTGCATCTAAACAAGCTGCAGCCAATTTAATTCTACCTACATTTAATGCATTTAAAGCGATTTTGAAACCATTGTTTCTTTCACCCAAAAGACATTCTACAGGAACTTTCATATCATTGAAGAAAACCTGACGAGTAGAAGAAGCTCTAATCCCTAATTTGTGCTCTTCTTCACCGAAAGTAAGGCTTTCAGGATTTTCTAGTTCGCTTCTATTTACTACGAAACCAGTGATATTTTTGTCATCATCAATTTTAGCAAAGAATGTGAATGTATCTGCAAAACCTGCGTTAGAAATCCACATTTTTTGACCATTAATGATATAATGTTTACCATCTTCAGACAATTTAGCTTTTGTTTTTCCAGAGTTTGCATCAGAACCAGCATCTGGCTCAGTTAAACAGTATGCTCCGAATTTAGTTCCAGCTGCTAAATCTGGTAAATATTTTTGTTTTTGAGCTTCGGTTCCGTATAATAGGATAGGAAGCGTACCAATTCCAGTGTGTGCTCCATAAGCAGTTGCCAATGAACCAGTTGCGCCAGAAATGTAATCACAAGCAATCATAGTAGATACAAAACCAAGACCAAGACCTCCGTAATTTTCAGGAACTGCGATTCCTAAGAATCCCATTTCACCGATTTGTTTCATACACTCTTCAGTGAATGCGTAGTCTTTTTTCTCGAAACGCTCTTTGTTAGGAACTACAACTTTGTCAATAAATTCTCTTGCAGAGTCGCGAAGCATTTTTTGTTCCTCAGAAAAATCTTCCATCGTGAAGATATTCTTAGCTTCTATTTCTTTTATTAGGAATTCTCCTCCTTTTAATGTGCTCATATTATTATTTTTTTATTCTGTATAATGTAAAATGTATAAAGTACAAAGTACATTTGGTTAATTTATTTTTTTTGAAATTTTAAAAGATACATTGTACATCGTACATTGTACTTTCTACGATTTAAAGAAGTTCAATTACACTTGCAGCGCCTTGTCCTGTTCCTACACACATAGAAACCATTCCGTATTTCACGCCTCTTAATTTCATTTCGTCAAGAAGTTGAACCGTCAATTTAGTTCCTGTACAACCTAGAGGGTGACCAAGAGCGATTGCTCCACCATTTACATTTAATATTTCTGGGTTTAAATCCAATTCTTTTTTAATGGCAACTGACTGAGAAGCAAAGGCTTCGTTCAATTCAATTAAACCAATATCTTGAAGAGAAAGCCCTGCTTGTTTTAGCGCTTTTGGAATGGCGTAAATTGGGCCAACTCCCATAATTCTAGGCTCTAAACCAACAGCTGCATAAGAAACTAGTCTTGCGATAGGTTCAAGATTCAATTCTTTTACCATTTCTTCTGACATTACTACTACGAAAGCAGCACCATCAGACATCTGAGAAGAGTTTCCTGCTGTAACAGAACCTCCAGCAGCAAAAACTGGTCTTAATTTTGCCAAACCTTCGATAGAAGTATCTGCTCTAGGACCTTCGTCTACTGAGAAATCAAATTTTTTGGTTTGAACTTTTTGATTTTCGTCTAAGAAATTATATTCTACAGGAATTGGAACGATTTGTTTGGCGAATTTTCCTTCAGCAATAGCTTTCAAAGCTTTTTGATGAGATTCAAAAGCAAATTGGTCTTGTTCTTCTCTTGTAATTTTATATTGCTTAGCAACTTCTTCTGCAGTATAACCCATTCCCCAATAATAATCTGGGTTAGATTTTGCGTAATGACTTTCTGGAACTGGTTTATAACCGCCCATTGGAATGAAAGACATAGATTCTGCACCTCCTGCAATAATACAATCTGCCATTCCTGCTTGAATTTTAGCAGAAGCAATCGCAATCGCTTCAGAACCAGATGCACAATATCTGTTTACGGTAACTCCTGGAACTTTATCGGTATTTAATCCCATTAAAGAAATCAAACGTGCCACGTTTAAGCCTTGTTCTGCTTCTGGCATTGCGTTACCAACGATTAAATCGTCGATTCTATCTTTATCTAGCTGAGGCAAATCTGCCATCAATTTTTCTATCACTTTTGCAGCCATTACATCTGGTCTGGTAAATCTTAAACTTCCTTTCGGAGCTTTACCTACCGCTGTTCTGTAACCTGCTACTATATATGCTGTTTTATTTGACATATTTTTTAAATTTTAAATTTTGATTTCGCCACTTCGTGGCTTTTTTATTTATGGCTTTTAATTTCATCGGGCTTTACCTGATGCTATTTTATTTCGCCACTTCGTGGCTCAAAACTTGATTTTTAAGATTTTTAGTTTCTTAGCGGTTTCCCTTTTTGTAACATAAACTGAATTCTTTCTAGTGTTTTTCTTTCACCACACAATTGTAAGAATGCTTCTCTTTCAAGATTCAATAAATATTGTTCTGTAACTACAGTTGGCTCAGAAAGATTACCACCTACCATTACATAAGCTAATTTATCTGCAATTTTCTTATCGTGTTCAGAAATGTAATTTCCAGTTACCATTTGGTCTGTTCCTACGTAGAACATTCCTAATGCACCTTGCCCAAGAACTTTTACTTTTTGAGGAATTGGTTGTGTATAACCTTGTTCTGCCAATAATTTAGCCACTTTTTTAGCTTCAGCAATTTGTCGGTTTTTGTTTACTACCACGATGTCTTTATGATTTTCAAGAATTCCCATATCGAAAGCTTCGTAAGCAGAAGTTGCCACTTTTCCCATTGCGATATTCATAAAAGCATCACGCATTCTATTGGTTTTCACATCATCTGCAACAAATTCTTTAGAAGTTCTTAAAGCAAATTCTTTAGTACCACCACCACCAGGAATTACACCAACTCCCGTTTCTACTAAACCAATGTATGTTTCAGCTGCAGCAACTACTTTATCAGCGTGCATTGTCATTTCGCAACCACCACCTAAAGTCATTCCGAAAGGTGCAACTACCACAGGAACAGAAGAATAACGAACTCTCATCATCGATTTTTGAAAATAAGCAATTGCCATATTCAGATCGTCCCAATCTTGTTCGATTGCCATCATCAAAATCATCGCTAAATTAGCTCCAACAGAGAAATTAGCACCTTGATTTCCTATCACTAAACCATCATATTCTTTTTCTGCTAAATCAATTGCTCTATTTAAACCATCAAGAACTTCACCTCCTAAAGAATTCATTTTGGAACGAATTTCAAAGTTGATGATTCCGTCTCCTAAATCTTGGATTGCAGAACCAGAATTGCTCCACAATGTTTTATTTTTTCTAATATTATCAAGAATAATGAAAGCTTCTTGACCAGGAATATTATTGTAATTTCCAGAATTTTTGTCGAAGAAAATGCTTTGACCTTCTTCATTTACTTTGTAGAAAGATTCTACTGATTTCACCCATTCTGAAACAGTGAAACCTGCTTCTGTAGCCAATTCAATGCCTTTTTGAACACCTACAGCATCCCAAATTTCGAAAGGACCGTTTTCCCAACCGAAACCTGCTTTCATCGCATCGTCTACTTTGTAAAGCTCGTCTGAAATTTCAGGAATTTTGTGAGAAACATAAGCGAAAAGAGCACCAAGAGATTTTCTGTATAAATCGCCTGCTTTGTCTTTACCACCAATTAAAACTTTGAATCTGTCAATTGGTTTATCAATATTTTTAGTGAGTTCAAGAGTAGCAAAATTTGCTTTTCCTTGATTTTCGTATTGATAAGAATCTAAATTAAGACCGTGAATTTCTGATTTTCCATCAGCATTTTTCACTTTTTTATAGAAACCTTGTTCCGTTTTAGACCCTAACCATTTGTTTTCCATCATCATATTGATGTAATCTGGAAGAACAAAAGTTCCTTTAAATTGTTCATCTTCTACACCAGAAGCATGAACACCGTTTGCTACGTGAACCAAAGTATCTAAACCTACCACGTCTGCAGTTCTGAAAGTTGCAGATTTAGGTCTACCAATAACTGGACCTGTTAATTTATCAACTTCAGTTACATTAAGACCAATAGATTTTACATTGTGAAGTAAATTCATCATCGAAAAAACTCCAATTCTGTTTGCAATGAACGCAGGAGTATCTTTTGCTAAAACAGTAGTTTTTCCTAAGAATTTAGCGCCATATTCCATGTAGAATTTCACGATTTCAGCATCGGTGTCATTGGTAGGAATAATTTCTAAAAGCGGTAAATATCTTACCGGGTTAAAGAAGTGCGTTCCTGCAAAATATTTTTTGAAATCATCACTTCTTCCTTCTACCAACATATTAATTGGAATACCAGAAGTATTAGAAGATACCAAAGTTCCAGGTTTACGGAATTGTTCGATTTTTTCGTAAACAGACTTTTTAATGTCTAATCTTTCTACTACCACCTCGATAATCCAATCTGTATTTTTGATTTTTTGCAAATCGTCATCAAAATTTCCTACAGAGATTCTTTCTGCAAACTCCTTTTTATAAAGTAGAGCAGGGCTGGCTTTTACTAATTTAGCCAAACTTTCTGTAGCAATTCTGTTTCGTACTGCTTTGTCTTCTTTGGTAAGATCTTTTTTCTGTTCAGCTTCTGTTAATTCAAACGGAACAATATCCAGAAGGAGAACTTCTACGCCAATGTTTGCAAAGTGCGCAGCAATTCCGCTTCCCATAATTCCTGAACCAAGAACTGTAACGTGTTTAATTCGTCTTTTCATTATAAATATAGGTTTATTTTTTATTGTTCATATCATTAGCAATTTTCAAAATGTCTCCCATGACTTCTTTGAAAACAGCGAATTTTTCTGGGTCTATTTTTTCTACCACTTTTTTATTAAATCCTACCACAACCTCTTTTGAAAGGTTTCTAGATTTAAGACCTTTGTCTGTCAATTTAATAATTACTTCTCTTTTATCAGAAGTTGTTTTTTCTTTGTAGATATAACCATTATCTTCTAAAAGCTTGATAATTCTAGTCAAAGAAGTAGGCTCAATAGCCATTTTAGGACCAAGATTAGTACTTCTTGTTCCTTCTTTTGGATCGATTTTAAGTAGCGTTAAAGCTTGTACAGCCGTAGAATTATGCATAGAAGCTTGTTCGGAGTACATTTTACTCACTGCCAACCAAACTGATTTAAGCATTAAGTCTACATTTTCTACTTTTTCTTTAGTCTTAGTTTCCATTTTTAAAAAATGTTATGCGTGCATAGCAAATATAAAAAAAATACTATGCGTGCATAGTATTTTTTATTACAAACGGATAACTTATTGATTATGTGACAATTAATTATTATGCAAAGAATAAGAGAAAGAATTTGAAAATGAGAAATTTCAAACGAAAAACGCTGATTATAAGCAATTTCTAATTGATAACAGTATTTCGTCAATAGATTGACAAGAAAACCTATTATTTTGGTAAAAAATCTCCCAAAATACACCCTGAAATTCTATTTTAAAACCAGAAAGGTCTCTTTTAAAGTTTTTTTGCAAAGCTGAGTACAACATTTCTTTTTCTAAAAATGGAGCTATAATTTCAGGTGAAACAAAGTCTTCATTGATGGTAAAAAGTCGAGGATTGGTCAATAAATCATTCTTCAAGAGAATGTCTTCCGCCAAACCTTCTTGGAGCTTTTGGTCATTAATAAACCAAATTTTATCAGCAAATTCTTTAGCCAATCGCCAATCGTGAGAAGAAAAAAGAATGATTTTATTGTGGTTTTTAGCTAAATCTCTCAACAATTTTAAGATGATGATTTTATTTTCTTCGTCTAAATGAGTTGTAGGTTCATCTAAAATAATCATAGGAGAATTCTGTGCTAAAGCTCTTCCAATAAAGGCTTTTTGAAGATTTCCATCTGACAATTTCTGCAACTGAATATTTCTATATTCTTCCAGCTTTAGCTGAGAAATAATGTTGTTGACATGTTCTACATCTTCATTTTCCAATTGATAATAAAAAGGCAAATGGATGAATTTTCCAAGGGAAATTAAATCTTCTGTGGTGTAATTTGCAGGAATTTGAGATTTTGCAAAAACCACTGCTATTTGTTCTGCAATTTCTTTATCTGAAAGTTTCTCTATATTTTTTTGATGTATCAAAATCTCACCATTTAATGTAGAAATCTGATGAAGTATACTTTTAATCAATGTGGTTTTACCCACACCATTATTACCAATCAGCAAACAAACATCACCGTAATCCAATGACGCATTAACCTCTGAAATAAGAGGTTTTTGGTAACCAATTGTTGTATTTTTTATTTGTAAAAACATTTTTTTTAACGCAAAGGCGCAATTCAATTTTTTATAAGTGTTACGTTTTTAAGGCGCAAGAAAATCAAAGATTTTCATTTTTTATAAACCATTAACAACTCTTTTTACTCCGTCTTTAAATATATCTGTTCTAAAATTAAGAATTAATCCTAATTTGCAATTTGTCAATTTTAAATAAGTCAATATCTGTGCTTTATGAACATCATTTATGAAGTCAACCGTTTTTATTTCTAGTATAAGTTTATCCTCAATAATAATATCAATTCTATAGGCATTTTCAATTCTTAATTCTTCATAGATGATGGGAAGTATTCTTTGTTTTTCTACCTTTAATCCAGTTTTTTTCAATTCATAAAACAAACATTCTTCATAAACATTTTCAAATAATCCTGCTCCAAATTTCCTGTGAATTTTTAATCCTAAATCAAAAACAATTTTTGATAATTCATTTTCTGTCATAGTTTTGTTATTAGTTTTTATTGAATTGTCATCTTAGATGACTTGCGTCTTAAATGCGCTTTGCAGATAAAACTTATTTTGCGACTTTGCGTTTAGTTTTATTTTTTCTTCAAAATCATCATCAGAATTACAGGTACTCCAAACAAACTCGTAATGACATTAATTGGGAATTGAGAAATCTCTGAAATAATAGAGAAAAACTCCATAATAAAAACTCCCAAAATCATGTTCAAAATCCATTGCTGCCACAATTTTGCAGGCGAATAAATCATTCTGCTAAAATGAGGAACTACGATTCCTATAAACAAAATTGGCCCTAAAAACGCCGTAACAGATGCAGAAAGTAGGGAAGAAGCAATGATGACAAAATATTTCAGTTGCTCTAAATTTACCCCTAAACTTTTAGCATATTGATTTCCTAAACTATTCCCGATGAGCGGTTTTATGCTTTTGAAACTTAAAAACAATCCAATTAATACTACAATAAATAGCACCCAAAGTTGATTTCTGGTCACTTGATTATTCGCACCAAAACTCCATAAAATATAGTTTTTCAGACTTTGATTTTCTGCATATAATTGTAAGATAGAAACTACTGCTCCTGCTAAAGCAGAAACCAAGAAACCAAAAATAATCAGATATGATTTATCTTGAAATTTTCTAGAAAAAATCAATAAAATACTCATCAGCAAAAGGCTTCCAAGAATTGCAGAAATACTGATGAAACCATTTTGCAAAAATTCTGGTAAAGTAAAATCTTGAGAAAAAAAGATATAAAAAGCTACGCTTAAACTCGCCACTGAAGTTATCCCAAGAACCGAAGGTCCCGCTAATGGATTTTGAAAATATTCTTGCAAAAGAAATCCAGAAGTAGGAATAGAAACGCCTGCTAGAAACATCGCTAAAACACGATTCATTCTGAGTTCTGCAATTTGTGAGTTCTGAGCATTGCCATCAAAAAAATCTGCTAAACCTAGTTTTATGAAACCTATATTTAAATTGATGAGAATCGTAATCACCACCAATGAAAATAGGAAAATAAGAATGGTTTTGAAAGTTTTATTGTTCACAGATTTTATTTAAAAACTTCACAAATTTAACTGAAAAAAATCTATGAAAAAGAAAACTCTCACTGATTTTGCAAATTTTGCAGATTTTTTTGAGTCTATTCATCTGCTTTATCAGCCCCATCTGCGAGAGAAATATTTTATTTAAAAGAATTCAGTTTTGCATCTAAATCTTCTTTGCTCATCATTCCTACTGTTTCTATTTCTTTATCACCTTTTTTAATCACGGTAAAAGGAATAGAACCACCATCCCAAGTCTTGGTAATCGTAGTGAAATAATCTGGTGCAATCATAGAAGCATCGAAAAGAACTACATTTTTTCTGATATCATATTCATCTGCAAAATCACTTACAGCTGTGTTCCAATCTTCTTTAGCATCTACACTTACAAAGGTAAATTTCACTGGTTTTCCTTTTAGTTCTTCCATTTTTTCTTTGAAATGCGGAATCTCTTTCATACAAGGTCCACACCAAGTTGCAAAGAAATTGGTTACATAAATGGTGTCATTTTTTTTTGGTGCAACCATTGCTTTTAATTGTTCTTGATTTACTTCAGGCAAAGCATTAACAGTAGTTACAGCTGAGCTATCTACTGTTTCATTGGTTGTTTCTTCTGTTAATTGATCTGGAGCTTCGTTCTTTTTACAAGAAAATAGTGCGGTTAATATAAGTGTGGAAAAGATTAATTTTTTCATAAATATTAATTGTTTATTTTTGTTATGGAATTGATTATTGAGTCGATTTTACAAATATAATAAAATCAAAATGCTTCTTTTGATATATTTGTTACCAACGAATTTAGAATTATTTTATTGAGAATCCTTTTAGACATATTTAAAAAATTTTTCTTGTTGATAGAAATAGGATTTTTGCTGATGATATTGGCAAACTTCTGGGTATTTTCTCTCACCGAAGGAAGAACGTATACTAAAATTTCTAAAATTCCGCCAAGAGAAGTAGCACTGGTTTTAGGAACATCCCCCAAAACGATGGCAGGAAATGCCAATCCATATTTCATTTCTAGAATGGATGCTACTGCGCTACTTTATCATCATGGAAAAATCAAAAAAATCATTGTAAGTGGCGAAAAAAGTAAAGGCTATAACGAACCAAAAGCCATGAAAAATTTCTTGATTTATCAAGGTGGAGTTCCCGAAAACATTATTCTAGAAGACCCAAAAGGTTTTAACACTCGCGAAAGCATTCTAAGATGCAAAAATGAATACCAACAAAAAAACGTAATCATTGTTTCACAAGGATTTCATAACCTTAGAGCTTTATTTTTTGCAAGAAACATTGGTATGAACGCATTAGGATTTGATGCCCAAGACGTTACTAAATATCAGAGTTATTACAGAAATCACTTTAGAGAATTTCTCGCAAGAGTACAAGCTGTAGTATATTATATTTTTGGAATTTCCAATGAAGAAGAACATCTGAAAAAATAGGGTTTCTGACCAAAAAAGAACGCATCAATCAACCAATTATTTAGGAATTTAGCTAAATTTGTAAAAAATATATTTTTAATGTTAGTAATAGGTATTGCAGGTGGAACTGGTTCTGGTAAAACCACCGTAGTGAATAATATTTTGCAACAATTGAATGCAGAAGGTGTAAATGTACTTTCTCAAGACAATTATTACCATGATAATCACCAATTATCGCTCTCAGAAAGAGAAGCGCTGAATTATGACCATCCAAAATCAATCGATTTTGAATTATTGGTAAAACATGTAAAAGCGCTTAAAAGAGGAGAAAACATAGAACAACCTTTGTATTCTTTCGTTACGCATTCTAGAACTGGAGATCACGTTACTGTAGAACCTAAAAACGTTTTAATTGTAGAAGGAATTTTGGTTTTGACTAATCAGGAACTTTTAAAGGAATTCGATCTTAAAGTATTTGTACACGCAGATTCAGACGAAAGATTAATCAGAAGAATTAGACGTGATACACAAGAACGCGGCAGAGATTTACATGAAGTTCTTCACCGTTATCAAACTACGCTGAAACCAATGCACCAAGAGTTTATAGAGCCTTCTAAAAACGAAGCAGACCTTATTGTTCCTAACATGAGAAAAAATTCTGTAGCTATTGATTTTCTTTCTACAGTCATTAACAATTCTCTTAAAAAAGCCTATTAATGAAGGAACTAATTAAAGATATTCAGAAAAAATCTCCGAGTTGGCGTTTCGTTCAGAAATACCTTCTCAATAAATATTTTATTACCATTTTTCTTTTTTTGGTATGGATGATTTTTTTTGATTCCACATCTTGGTTAGTCATCAAAGATTTAAACAAAGAAATAGACAAATACGAAGAACAACTCTCGTATTACAAGTCAGAATATCATAAAAATGATGCTTTCTACAAAAAGCTCATGAACAACAAAGCAGAAAAAGAAAAGTTTGCGCGAGAAAATTATTTCATGAAAAAGAAAAATGAAGAAATTTTCATTCTCGTGGTAGACAGTTCTGCCATTAAGCAAAAAGAAGAAGAATAAATAAATTATCTTGAATTTCGAATGTCGAAAAACATTTGAACATAAAACAAAAAACCATACATTATGTTTGCTCAAGTTACCCTTCAGGATTGGGAAAATCTGGTCAAAAAACAATTGAAAACAGAAGATATTTATGCCGTTCTTACCAAAGAAAACTTGGAAGGCATTTCTGTAAAACCTTATTATGCCGACACTGATTTTGTCTTAAAAAACCTTCCAAAAGTAGAAGAATCTACGCATTTGGTTGCTAAATATCAAGATAATTTAGAAGAACATGCTTATGCGTTTTTACTTGAGCATAATGTAGAACATTTGACCGAAAAAACGCTTTTCGTGGCCAATAAAGATTTGGCAGGACACATTTCTCTTGCAGATGATAATCAATATATTTCTTTGATAAATGTTTTTGAAAATCAAGAAATTAACACGCAATTAGCGGAAGAATTATTATCTAAAAATTTCAAAAGAAATATTGCGGTAGATACTACTTTCTATCAAAATGCTGGAGCTTCTATCACGCAACAATTGGCTTTAGCATTAGCAAAAGCAAAAGATTTGGCAGAAGTTTTTGGAGCTGAAATTTTAGAAAAATTGGTTTTCAAATTTGCAGTAGGGGGAAATTATTTCTTTGAAATTGCAAAAATCAGAGCTTTTAAAATCCTTTTCAATCAACTTTCTAAAGAATTCGGACTAGACAGCATTCCTTACATTTTCACAGAAACTTCTCTAAGAAATAAAGCTAAAAACGACGAAGAAAATAACCTTATTCGTTCTACGCTAGAACTTTCCGCTGCTATGATTGCTGGTTCTGATGCGGTTTATAGCAATGATTTTAAAGTACAAAATTCTAATTCACTTTCAGAGGAAATTTCATTTAAACAACAAATTGTTTTGGCATACGAAAGTATTATTAATGTTTTTGACGATGCTGCCAACGGAAGTTATTATATTGAAGAAATTACCCATCAATTTGCAGAAAACGCTTGGAAATTATTCTTAGAAATCGAAAATTCTGGTGGTTTTATAGAAAATCTAAAATCTGGAAAAATTGCTGAAATGATCTATCAACAGGCAATTGCAGAACAAAATTGGGTAGAAGAAGGGAAAATAAAACTCATTGGTGTAAATCTTTATCCAAAACTAGAAAAAACCAAATCTGTAGAACAACTTTATAATCCTCAGGAAATAAAACCAGTAAGATGGGCTGAAATGTTTGAGTAATCGCCACTAATGCACGAATATTTTTTAAAAAAAAATTGTTTTTAATTCCACTAATTCACAAATTGAAAAACTAATATATGGGTATCATTCATAAGGATGAGTCATATCAAATTATTGGAATTTGTATGGAAGTTCACAATAATTTGGGAGCAGGTTTTTCAGAAATTGTTTATAAAGATGCTTTGGAATTAGAATTCAAGAATGCTAAAATTGAATACTCTAGAGAAAAAGAATATGCAGTAAACTACAAAGGCATTATCCTTTCTCATAAATTTTATGCAGATTTTGTCATATTTGATAAAATTATACTTGAAGTTAAAGGGAAAAATAAAATAGTTGATGAAGATATTGCACAATGTATTAATTATTTAAAAGTATCTGGAAATAATTTGGCTCTTTTGGTAAATTTTGGCGAACCAAAACTTAATTATAAAAGAATAGTTCTTTAGTCAAAATTTATTATAAAAATCAAATAAATTAAATATAATTTGCGCATTTGTGGCATAAAAAATAAACTTTGAATCAAGAAAAATTAAATAAAATTCGTGTATTCGTGGCAAAATATAAAGATGCAGATTTGCATTCTTTGTTATTGAAAAAATCTCCATTTCCTGAGGTTTCTATACAAGAATTGGTTCAGCAAATCAAAGGTAGAAAAGTAGCAGAGAAAAAGTTTCCTTTTTTGAATCAAGAAAACATTATTTTCCCGCCAAATCTTAATCTAGAACAGGCTTCATCACAAGACACCGCAGACTTCAAAAAACAGTTTTTTAAAGGGAAAAAATTCATTGATTTAACTTGTGGTTTTGGAATTGACGCTTATTTTTTTTCTCAAAATTTTGAAGAAATTACTTTAATAGAGCAGAATACAGAGCTTTTGGACATCGTAAAACACAATTGGGAAGTTCTCGGAAGAAAAGCGAATTTCATTAACCAAAAATTAGAAGATTTTCTAGAAAACAATTCGGATAAATTTGATTTGATTTACTTAGACCCTGCAAGAAGAGATAATCATAACAGAAAAGTATTTCTTTTAGAGGATTTGTCGCCTAATATTATTGAAATTCAAGAGCATTTAAGTGACATTTCACCTGAAATTTTAATAAAACTGTCACCGCTGATTGATATTCAGCATTTGGTTTCTTCGCTTCAAAATATTCATAAAATATGGATTATTGCGGTCAAAAATGAAGTAAAAGAAGTTTTGGTTTATCTCAAGAAAACAGAAAATCAACCAGAAATCTTCTGCATCAATTTACAATCTTCAGAACCTGAATTTCACTTTAATTTAGATGATGAAAAACATTGTAAATCAGAATTTTCAATTCCAAAAAAATATATTTACATTCCAAATAATTCCGTATTAAAATCTGGAGCTTTTAATTTAGTTTCAGAGAAATTTGGTTTGAGAAAATTACATCAGAACACACATATTTATACTTCCGAAGAAAAGATAGAATATTTCCCTGGAAGAATTTTTGAGACAGAAGAAATCAATTCAAAAGCGATTAAAAAGGGTGAACAATTTAATATCATCACCAAAAATTTCCCTTTAAAACCTGAAGAAATCAAGAAAAAATACAAAATAAAAGACGGAGGAAACCAATACCTTATCGCGGTAAAATCTCTTTCTGGAAATCATTTCCTAGTAGGAAAACTTCTTGATTAAGAAAATTTTAAGTTTTTTTTGTGGTAAACTCAATATTTCTTACTTTTGGAAAAATTTATAAACGTAATAATTTAGATATGAAAAAATTGGTATTTGCTGTAGCTGCAGCGTCTTTTTTAGTTTCTTGTGGTTTACCTGAAGGAGGAAACAAGGGAGTTTTGAAAAAAACTGAAGATGTAGTAAGATATGACGATGAAAATGCTGAAGCGCCTACTTACAAAGAAAAAACAGACTCTGCTACTGTAGTAGAACAACCAGCTGCAGCAGAAGTTAAGGTAGATAGCACTGCAAAAAAATAAGATATTTTCTCATACAAAATACATGTCTTGCAATTGCGAGACATTTTTTATATTTACTAAAATTTTAAAACAATGTCGGACACACAAAGTTATATCCAACAAAACAAGCAACGTTTTCTAGACGAATTGATAGAATTATTGAAGATTGCTTCTATTTCTGCAGACCCAGCTTACAATCAAGATGTGCTCAATTGTGCTGATGCTGTGGCAAAACACCTTGCCAATGCAGGAGCAGATCAAGTAGAAATCTGCGAAACCAAAGGTTATCCTGTGGTTTATGGTGAAAAAATCATCAATCCAGAATTACCAACTGTTTTAGTCTATGGTCACTATGATGTTCAACCTGCAGATCCATTAGAATTGTGGGAAAGCGGACCATTTGAACCAGTGGTTAAAAAGACAGAACTTCATCCAGAAGGTGCGATTTTTGCAAGAGGAAGTGCAGATGATAAAGGCCAATTCTTCATGCACGTAAAAGCTTTTGAAGCAATGATGAAAACCAATTCTCTACCTTGTAATATTAAATTCATTATTGAAGGAGAAGAAGAAGTAGGTTCTGTAAGTTTAGCTGGATTTTTAGAAGAAAATAAAGAAAAACTTTCTTGTGATGTTATCTTAATTTCAGACACGCATATTTATTCTAACGAACAACCAACGGTGACTACTGGTCTTAGAGGTTTAAGTTATATGGAAGTAGAAGTAGAAGGTCCGAACAGAGATTTACACTCGGGATTATATGGTGGTGCTGTTCCTAATCCAATTAATGTTTTAGCCGAAATGATTGCTAAACTTCATGATGAAGAAGGGAGAATTACCATTGATGGTTTTTATGATAATGTAGAAATCGTTTCTGCGGAAGACAGAGCAGAAATGAATAAATTAAAAGACAACCCAGAAGAATTCAAAAAATCAATTGGATTAAGTGGAGTAGAAGGTGAAACTGGTTATACTACCCTAGAGAGAACTTCTATAAGACCAACTCTTGATGTAAACGGAATTTGGGGAGGATATACAGGTGAAGGCGCTAAAACCGTCATTCCTAGTAAAGCATTTGCTAAAATTTCTATGAGATTGGTTCCTTATCAAACAGACGAAGAAATTACTGAAAAATTCACGAAATATTTTGAAAAAATAGCTCCAGCTTCTGTTAAGGTAAAAGTTACGCCTCATCACGGTGGAATGCCTTACGTTTTACAAAGCAATACCAAAGAATTCCAAGCGGCCAAAAAAGCGATGGAAAAAGCCTTTGGTAAAGAAGTTTTACCATATAGAAGTGGCGGAAGTATTCCTATTACTTCTCTTTTTGAGAAAATTTTAGGAGCAAAATCAGTTTTAATGGGCTTTGGTTTAGATTCTGATGCGATTCACTCGCCAAATGAACACTACGGATTGTATAATTTCTACAAAGGAATAGAAAGTATTCCATATTTCTTTGAATTTTATACTCAACAATAAATTTTAAGTTAATCCTCAGTCGAAAAGATTGAGGATTTTTTATTTCTGGTTAAAATTTGAGAATTAACTCCACTTTTTTGGGAAAGAAAAAACAATTAATTTGTGGTAATTTTTAATGATTTCAAAAATTATTTCCGAAATAAAATCTCAAAATTTCCTTTGTTTCAGGCAATTATCGTATATTTATGCATTGAATATAAATATTTTTAGAGTATTATGCATGCATAATATATTTTTATTTAAATTAGCAAACATTCAAATAAGAAAAATTGAACCTTATGAAATCGCCGTGATTACCAAAACTAATTATAATGATGAATGAGCGATTGCATATGACCTTAAAAAAAACAATAAAATTCTACATATGAAAATATTAGTTTGTATTAGTAGTGTTCCAGATACTACTTCTAAAATTAACTTTACTGCAGATAAATCTGCTTTTGACAAAAACGGAATTCAGTGGGTAATTAATCCTTACGACGAATTTGCTCTTACAAAAGCTGTAAAATTACAAGAATCTCAAGGCGCTACAGTGACCATCGCTACTGTAGGTGACGCTGCCACTGAAGCTGTAATGAGAAAAGCTCTTGCTATCGGTGCAAATGACGCAATAAGAGTAAACGCTGAACCAAAAGACAGTATTACCGTAGCTAAAGAATTGGCTAAAATTGTAGAAGAAGGTGGTTATGACTTGGTACTTTGCGGTAAAGAATCTATTGATTATAATGGTGCTGCAGTTCCAGCAATGATTGCTCAATTACTTAATAGACCTTTCGTAAACGCTTGCGTAGGTTTAGAAGTAAACGGTGCAGAAGCTACTGCAGTGAGAGAAATTGAGGGAGGAAAAGAAACTTTAACTGTAAAAATTCCTGCTGTAATCGCTGGTCAAAAAGGTATGGTAGAAGAAAAAGACCTTATTATTCCTAACATGAGAGGAATTATGTCTGCTAGAACTAAACCTTTAACCGTAAAAGAACCAACTGAAACTGATGTTAAAGTAAGTGCAGTATCTTTTGATGCTGTTCCGGCAAGAGCTCAAGTAAAACTAGTTTCTGCGGATAATCTAGACGAATTGGTAAGATTACTTCACGAAGAAGCAAAAGTTATTTAACAAATTATTAATCTATTTGAAATTTGAAATTTGAAATTCAAAAAATCTCAAATCTTAAATCTCAAATCTCAAATCTTTTTAAATTATGTCAATTTTTGTATATACCGAAAATATTTCAGGAGCATATAAAAAAGCAGCTCTAGAAGCTGTTTCTTACGCAAAAACAGTTGCAGATATGTCTGGAACTGATGTAGTAGCGGTAAGCATTAATCCTACAGATGCTGCAGATGTTCTTTACAAATACGGAGCTTCTAAAGTGGTCACTCTAAAAAGTGACGCACTTAAAAGTTTCAACCCAAAAGCTTATGCAGAAGCTCTTGCTACTGTAGTAGATGGAGTAGTAGTTTTTCCGCATTCTACAGATGCTAGTTCTGTAGCTCCTATGCTTGCTGTGATTAAAAACGCTTCATTATTAACTAATGTAGTTTCTGCTCCAGTTGCTGTTTCTCCATTCGAAGCGAAGAGAAAATCTTTCTCTGGAAAAGCTTTTATGGATGCTAAAGCTCATGGTGAAAATGTAGTGGTTACTGTTTCTCAAAACTCTTTCGGAGTAAAAGAAAATCCAGTAGCAGGTTCTGAAGAAGTAAAAGAAGTTTCTGTTTCTGCAGAAGGTCTTACAGTAGTGAACCAAGAAAAATCTTCAGGAAAATTAGACCTTAAAGAAGCTGAAGTTGTAGTTTCTGCAGGTAGAGGGATGAAAGGTCCTGAAAACTGGGGAATGATTGAAGAATTAGCTAATGTTTTAGGTGCAGCTACTGCTTGTTCTAAACCAGTTTCTGATATCGGTTGGAGATCTCACTCAGAACACGTAGGACAAACCGGTAAAGCCATTGCTCCTAATTTATACATAGCAGTAGGTATTTCTGGTGCTATTCAGCACTTGGCTGGTGTAAACTCTTCTAAAACCATCGTAGTGATTAATAATGATGCAGAAGCACCATTCTTTAAATCTGCTGATTATGGAGTAGTAGGAGATGCTTTCCAAATTATTCCTGCACTAACAGAAAAAATTAAAGCATTAAAAGGACACTAAAATATCATCCTTTTTAAAAATATCAATCCGAGATTTTTATCTCGGATTTTTTTGTCGTTGCAGAAGCCAAAATTTTTTATTTCTTTTGAAGAATAAATGAATTTCTCATTATATAAAAAGTAAAACCAATTTTATCATCAAAACTTGTGAAATAAATCATCTGAAGGCAGTGATAAAATTTTAAATATCAAATGTTAAATTTTAAAAATTAAAGTATATTTGTATTCATGGATTATAAACAACTAATCATACGCGGAATATCTTATAGCCAAACTCAATCTGGAGCTTATGCACTGCTTCTGGAACATGAAGAAACTGGCGTAAAACTACCTGTAGTAATTGGTAATTTTGAGGCTCAATCTATTTCTTTAGGTTTAGAAAAAGACTTGCGACCACCTCGTCCACTCACGCATGATTTATTTACCAAATTTGTAAATTCTACGCACTACACGCTAGAATCGGTAATTATTTATCAAATTATTGACGGTGTTTTCTTTTCTAATCTCAATTTTAAAAATACAGAAAACGGAGAAGAACTTATTTTAGATGCCAGAACTTCTGATGCCGTAGCAATGGCAGTACGTTTTGATGCCCCAATCTATACTACAGAACAAGTATTGAACGAAGCTGGAATTCTTCTAGAAATTGACAATAACAATGAATTGCCAGAACCTGAAACTGCTTCAGAAAGCGAAACTTCTGACCTCAGAAAACTCAGCACAGAAGAATTACAAATTTTATTAGACGATGCTGTGAGAGAAGAAGACTATGATACCGCTATGGAAATCCAAGAAGAACTCAAAAGACGAAATAAAAAAATTGACTAGCGCTAAAAATTAAAATTAAATAATAAACTCTGAAAACACTCAACGGTCTAAAATACCGTAAAAGAAAAAATTACTACTTATGAATATTAAATTTAGATTGACACTGCTCAGTTTTCTACAATTTTTTGTTTGGGGAGCTTGGCTTACTACCTTAGGAACTTATGGCTTTGGTATAAAAAAATGGTCAGGAGAAGAATTCGGAATTGTATTTATGACATTAGGAATTGCTTCGATATTTATGCCTGCTATAATTGGTATGATTGCAGACCGATGGATCAACGCTGAAAAAATTTATGGAATACTACATATCCTTTATGGTATAACATTAGTTTTTCTAGCTAAGACTGATAACCCTACAACTTTCTTTTGGATTTTATTATTTGCCATGTTTTTTTACATGCCAACTATATCCTTATCTAATTCTCTATCCTATACAATATTAAAGAATAATAATTACGATGTGGTTAAGGTTTTCCCTCCAATTAGAGTTTGGGGAACAATAGGTTTTATTGCCGCAATGTGGATAACTAATATTTTCAGTGATAACTTGTCACCATTAAACTTTGGAGTAGAAGCAGGAGAGAAATTAGCATCAATAACAGGAAACATAATAAATGCTAATCAATTTTATATTGCATCATTTGTTGCTATAATTTTAGGCATATATTCGTTTACAATGCCTAAATGTCCTCCTCAAAATGTAAATAGCAATAGCTCATTATTTGAAAAATTAGGACTTAATGCATTTAGTTTATTTAAAGACTATAAAATGGCACTATTCTTTGCTTTCTCAATGCTTTTGGGAGCTGCATTACAATTAACAAACATGTATGCGGACACATTCTTAAAAGACTTTAAAAATATAGCGGAATATGCTAATTCTACCGTTGTACAATACTCAACTATGATTGTATCAATTTCTCAAATTTCTGAAACTTTATTCATTTTAACGATTCCTTTTTTCCTGAAAAAATTTGGTATTAAGAAAGTGATGCTAATGAGTATGGTAGCTTGGGTGATTAGATTTGGATTCTTCTCTTTTGGTTCTCCAGATGGTTTTGGTTTATTGTTAATAATATTGTCAAATATTGTTTACGGAATGGCCTTTGACTTTTTCAATATTTCTGGCTCACTTTTCGTAGAAACATCTACAGATTCTAAAATACGTTCTTCTGCACAAGGTTTATTTATGATGATGACTAATGGCTTTGGAGCAATTTCTGGAAGCTATTTAAGTGGAGTAATCATTAGCAAATTTTTCACAGATGTTGCAGGAGTTAAAGACTGGCACGGAATATGGCTTACTTTTGCAATATATGCATTAATAATAACTGTTCTTTTTGGCATTATGTTTAAACACAAGCACAATCCAGAAGCAATAGGAAACGTATCTCATTAATCTAAATCATTGATTATAAACATAAAACACACTTTTTAAAAAGTGTGTTTTTTTTTGTACTTTGGCGAAAAGAATTTTAAAATTTAAATCTCTATTAAATATCATGAAAGAAGTATTTATCGTTTCAGCAGCAAGAACACCTATGGGAAGTTTTCTAGGAAGTTTATCTAGCATTCCTGCCCCTAAATTAGGTTCAATTGCTATCAAAGGAGCGTTAGACAAAATTAATCTTGACACAAAACACGTTCAAGAAGTTTATATGGGTAATGTTTTACAAGCTGGAGAAGGTCAAGCTCCTGCTCGTCAAGCTGCATTAGGCGCTGGTTTATCAAACGAAACACCTTCTACCACAATCAATAAAGTATGTGCTTCTGGGATGAAAGCCGTAATGATGGCTTCACAATCAATTAAATCTGGCGACCAAGACGTAATCGTAGCTGGCGGAATGGAAAACATGAGCCAAGTTCCGCATTATTATAACGCGAGAAATGCTGTAAAATTGGGGGATGTAAAAATGCAAGACGGAATGTTAGTTGACGGTTTGACTGATGTTTACAACAAAATTCACATGGGAGTTTGTGCAGAAAAATGTGCAGCAGAATATGAATTCTCAAGAGAAGACCAAGACAACTTCGCAATTCAGTCTTATAAAAGAAGTGCAGAAGCTTGGGCTTCTGGTAAATTTAAAGAGGAAATCGTACCTGTAGAAATTCCACAGAGAAAAGGAGAACCTATTATTTTCGCAGAAGACGAAGAATATAAAAATGTAAATTTTGATAGAATTGGAACTTTGCCTACTGTTTTCCAAAAAGAAAATGGAACGGTAACGGCTGCTAATGCTTCTACCTTAAATGACGGCGCTTCTGCATTGGTTTTAATGTCAAAAGAAAAAATGGAAGAATTGGGCTTAAAACCTTTGGCAAAAATCGTTTCTTATGCAGATGCTGCTCACGAACCTGAATGGTTTACAACAGCTCCTGCAAAAGCATTACCAATCGCTCTTAAAAAAGCTGGTTTAGAAGTTTCTGACATTGATTTCTTCGAATTTAATGAAGCTTTTTCAGTAGTTGGTTTGGCCAACAATAAAATTTTAGGTTTAGACGAATCTAAGGTAAATGTAAATGGTGGTGCCGTTTCATTAGGACATCCTCTAGGAAGTTCTGGTGCTAGAATTATCGTTACACTCATTAATGTTTTAAAACAAAACAATGGCAAATATGGCGCTGCTGCAATCTGTAATGGAGGTGGTGGTGCTTCTGCAATTGTGATTGAGAATTTATAATTTTCTCATCTTACAAATGATTAACCATTAAGATTTATTGATTTTTTAGTCAATTTCTTAATGGTTTTTTTATTTTTGTGTAATAATTCCCTTTTACGGAAAAAAACTATGAAACAAAATATCAAAAATAACCCTAAAATCATGAAAGCTTGGGCTTTCTACGATTGGGCGAATTCTGTTTATTCACTGGTAATTACCTCTACCATTTTTCCTATTTACTATTCTATTATTACTACTGCTTACGAAAAAAGCGAGTACGTAACCGAAACAGGAAAATGGATAAAAGTTCCAGTGAGAAATATGATTAATATTTTCGGAAAAGATTATCAACCAGATGCTGTTTATGGCTATTCGCTTACCATTTCGTTTTTGATTGTGGTTATTCTTTCGCCGATTTTATCATCTTTAGCAGATACCATTGGAAATAAAAAGTCTTTCTTGCAATTTTTCGCTTATTTAGGAGCAACTTCTTGTATGGGATTGGCGATGTTTACCAATATGAATAACGTCTTCTTAGGATTGCTTTTCAGTATTACAGCGAGTGTAGGTTTCTGGGGAAGTTTGGTTTTCTACAATTCCTTTTTGCCAGATATTGCTACGCCAGATAAACAAGATGCACTTTCTGCAAAAGGTTACGTTTATGGTTACATTGGTTCTGTAATTTTAGTGGTGATTTGTTTGGCATTGATAATGTTTTTTGCGGATACTCCAAAAGAAGCACTTTTATACACTAGAATTTCATTCTTATTCACGGGAGCTTGGTGGTTTGGATTCTCTCAATACACCTTCAAACATTTACCTCAATTTGGTGAAGTAAAAGACCAATTACCAAAAGATTTAGTATTGCTGAATCTAAAAAATATTTTCCAAAATCATAAAAGTAACGGTGGCTTTATCGAAGTTTTAAAAGACAATATTATCTTCTACATTGAAATCGTGAAAGAAAGTTTTAGAGAATTGTATAAAGTTGGTGCACAATTATTTAGAACCGCTAATCTTAAGTATTTTTTAGCAAGTTTCTTCTTTTACAGTGTGGGAATGCAGACCATTTTCTTAATGGCCACATTATTCGGAAAGAGTGAAATCAACCTTGAACAAGGAAAACTGATTATGACCTTGTTAATCATTCAAATTGAAGCGATTATTGGTGCAATTTTCTTCTCAAGATTATCCAAAAGAATAGGCAATAAAAATGTGATTAGCATTACCATTATTTTATGGATTTTTGCTTGTCTTTCTGCTTATTTCCTCAAAAAAGAAAATCCAAATGTAGAGTATCAATTTTACGGAATTGCAGCCATCATCGGTTTGGTAATGGGCGGAATTCAGTCGATGTCTCGTTCTACCTACAGTAGACTTTTACCAAAAGATTCTATGGATAACACTACATATTTCAGCTTTTATGATGTATTAGAAAAGATAGCAATTATTTTAGGAACATTTATTTTTGCTCTATTGATTGATAATTATGATGCAATAAGATTGTTCTTCTTACAAGAAACTTCATTCCAATTGCCTACCACTTCAGGAATGAGATTTGCAGCACTTTCCATGTCTGTTTTCTTTGCATTAGGATTGTTCTTCATTAGATTTTTGAAATTCAACAAAATATCAGACAAAGAAACTTTGTAAATCTTTAGATAATATATTCACAAGAACCTCAAATTTGAGGTTCTTTTTTTATGCGGAAATCTTACGATTGATAAACTTTTTCAGAGAATAATTCCGTATTTTTGTAAGTCTTGATTTTTTTGACGAGATTGACATTATGAGTACAGAAAAAGAATACATCGAAATATACGGAGCCAGAGAACACAATCTTAAAAACATCAATGTTAAAATTCCTAGAAATGAATTGGTTACCATTACGGGACTTTCAGGTTCTGGGAAATCTTCTTTGGCTTTTGACACCATTTTTGCAGAAGGACAAAGACGTTATATCGAAACTTTCTCTGCATATGCTCGTCAGTTTTTGGGCGGTTTAGAGCGTCCAGATGTGGACAAAATCGAAGGACTTTCTCCTGTAATTGCCATCGAACAAAAGACTACCAATAAAAATCCACGTTCAACGGTAGGAACCGTTACAGAATTATATGACTTTCTGCGTTTGCTTTTCGCTAGAGTTTCAGATGCTTATTCTTTGGAAACTGGTCAAAAAATGGTGAGCTACACAGAAGAACAAATTCTAGAAACCATCAAAGAAAATTATAAAGGCGAAAAAGTATTGCTTCTCGCTCCAGTTGTACGTTCCAGGAAAGGACATTATCACGAACTTTTTGTACAATTGGCTAAAAAAGGGTATTCACAAGCCAGAATTGATGGAGAATTACAAGATATAGAATATGATTTAAAGTTAGACCGTTATAAAACTCACGATATAGAAGTGGTAATAGACCGATGGATTATCGGCGAAAATGCCACGGAAACCAGAATGGCAAAATCGCTGAAAACGGCATTGCAAATGGGAGAAGGAGTAGTGATGGTTCAGAAATTAGGCGCAACAGACTATCAATATTTTTCTAAAAATTTGATGGATGCACACAGCGGAAATGCTTTGCCTATTCCAGAGCCAAACACGTTTTCTTTCAACTCACCAAAGGGAAGTTGCCCAACTTGTAAAGGTCTCGGAACCATCAAAAAAATCAATGAAGAATTTTTGGTAGAAAACCCTAATTTTTCCATCAATCAAGGCGCTTTATTACCTCTAGAAGTTTTGAAAGGAAACAAATGGCTTCTCACTCAAATTAAAAACATTTTAGAGATTTTCGGGCTAGGTTTAAATACTTCTTTCAATGAAATTCCTCGTGAAGCTGTAGATTATATTTACTACGGTTGCCAAAAAGAATTCACTGCTGACTTGAAATACGCGGGAATTTCTAAGAAAATAAAAATCAATTTTGAAGGGTTGGTTCCTTATCTCAGTCAAGTAATTGAAGATAAAGAAAACTACGACGCAGTAGTGCTTGAAAGACAATTTACCACCGAAGAAACTTGTCCAGAATGTAACGGAGCAAGACTTCAAAAAAGCAGTTTAGCTTTTAAAGTTGATGGAAAAAACATTGCTGAAATCAATGCTTTGAGTTTGTTGGATTTGAAAGATTGGATTCAAGAAGTTAAAGAAAAATTCAGCGAAAAAAATAAAATTATTGCCAACGAAATTCTAAAAGAAATAGAAACCAGATTGAAGTTTTTATTAGACGTCGGTTTAGATTATTTAAGCTTGAGTAGAAGTTCTAGAACGCTTTCTGGTGGAGAATCTCAGAGAATTAGACTCGCTACGCAAATTGGTTCTCAACTCGTAAATGTATTGTATATTTTAGATGAACCAAGCATTGGTTTACATCAAAGAGACAACGAAAGACTCATCAATTCATTGAAAAATCTTCGTGATATTGGCAATTCTGTTCTCGTAGTAGAACATGATAAAGACATGATTCTAGAAGCCGATTACGTTCTCGATATCGGTCCTAGAGCTGGAAAACACGGCGGTGAAATTCTTTGGCAAGGAAAATCTAAAGATTTAATCAAAGCCAATACAATCACGGCAGATTATCTCACGGGTAAAAGAAGCATAGAAATCCCTAAAGAAAGAAGAAAAGGAAACGGAAAATTTCTAAAATTAAAAGGCGCAACAGGAAATAACCTGAAAAACGTAAACCTAGAAGTTCCTTTAGGAAAATTAGTGGTGGTAACAGGAATTTCAGGAAGTGGAAAATCTTCTTTGATTAACGGAACGCTTTATCCAATTCTCAATAAACATTTTTACAGAGCGGTTCAAGAACCTTTGCCTTACAAAAAATTTGAAGGCATCGAAAATATCGACAAAATTGTAGATGTTGACCAAACTCCGATTGGAAGAACACCACGTTCTAATCCTGCAACTTACACTGGAATGTTCACCGATATTAGAAACCTTTTTGCAGAATTGCCAGAATCTAAAATTCGTGGTTACAAAGCGGGAAGATTCTCTTTCAACGTAAAAGGTGGAAGATGCGAAACGTGTCAAGGTGGCGGTTTAAAAGTCATAGAAATGAACTTTTTACCTGATGTTTACGTGCATTGCGAAACCTGTAACGGAAAACGTTTCAACAGAGAAACTTTGGAAGTTCGCTACAAAGGAAAATCAATTTCTGATGTTTTGGGAATGACCATTGATGAAGCGGTAGATTTCTTCCAACCGATTCCTAAAATTTATGCAAAAGTAAAGACTTTACAGGATGTTGGTTTGGGATACATTACACTTGGCCAACAATCTACCACACTAAGTGGAGGAGAAGCTCAACGTATAAAATTGGCGACAGAACTTGCCAAAAAACAAACAGGAAACACGCTTTATATTCTGGATGAACCTACAACAGGTTTGCATTTTGAAGATGTAAAAATCTTGATGGAAGCTATCAATCAGCTGGTAGAATTAGGCAATTCTTTTATTATTATTGAACATAATTTAGACGTAATAAAATTAGCAGACCACATTATAGACATCGGTCCAGAAGGTGGAAAACACGGTGGAGAAATTATTGCAACAGGAACTCCTGAAGAATTGATAAAATCAAAAAAATCTTTGACTGCTAAATTTTTGAAAAAGGAAATGGAATAAAATTTCACCTTTAAAATAAAATAAACCTAATCGTAGATAAAAAATGAACTACCAAATCCGTGAAATGCTTCCAGATGATGGAACGAGAGTTTTAGAAATTTTCAAACAGGGAATTGATGGCGGCAATGCTACTTTTGACAAAGAAGTTCCAAGTTGGGAAACTTGGGACAATAAATATTTCAAAGTTTGTAGATTGATTTTAGAAGACGAAAATGGAGTAGTACAAGGTTGGGCTGCCATTCAACCTATTTCTGCAAGAGTTTGCTATAAAGGCGTAGCAGAAGTAAGCATTTATCTCGATAATTCAGTTCATGGAAAAGGTTTCGGCGAAATGTTGCTCCATAAATTAATAGAAGAAACAGAAGAACATCATTTTTGGACTTTACAATCTGGGATTTTTCCAGAAAATGTAACGAGTATTAAAATTCACGAAAAATTAGGCTTCAGAATCATTGGAAGAAGAGAAAAAATCGCTGAAATGAACGGTATTTGGAGAGATGTAATTCTTTTAGAAAGAAGAACAAATAAATTCTAAAAACGTTAAAGTTTTCATAAGAAATAAGATTTTGGCAAAGCTTTTGTTTTATAGAAAGTATCAACCCCAAAATCTTAAAGAAATGAAAAATATATTTAAAATATTCGGCGCTTTAGCACTCACAATAACTGTAGTTTCTTGTGGTTCTAGTAATGTTTACGGAGATAATGGAAGAGTTTATAGAGCTCCAGATGGTAGAGTTTACAGACAAGGCGAAATTTATAGAGCACCTAATGGTGATGTTTACCGAAATGGTGTTTTAATCAGAAGTGGTTCTTCTACGGTAATCATTGTAGATGACAGACCACAAAATTTACCTCCTGGACAAATGAAAAAAGTCTATGGAACCAAATCTGCTAAAGTTTTCGCGCCTGGTCAACAAAAGAATGATCGTTATTACTATGATGAACACGGCAAAAAAAGAAAAATCAAGCACAAAAAGAATCACCGATAAAAACAGAGATTAAATATTGATAATGAGAGCCCGAATTTTCGGGCTTTTTTATTTTTATGAAATTCCTTTTTCTATATTTCTATTTAAATATACTTTATAATCAGGAGTTTCCACTGCATATTCTGTATGCATGAAAGGCGAAGTTAGAATAAAATCTGCGGTAGAGGCATCACATGCTACGATAATATTCCAAACGGCACAGATTCTTAAAAATGCCTTCACATCTGGATCATGAGGCTGTGCTTCCATAGGATCCCAAAAGAAAATAACGATATCTATTTTTCCTTCGGCAATCATTGCACCGAGTTGTTGATCTCCACCAAGTGGTCCACTCATTACTCTGTGAACAGGAACGCCTAATTCATTTTCTATCAATTTACCCGTGGTTCCCGTAGCAATTAATTGATGTTGTTGAATCACTTCACTGTGTTTTTTTACCCATTCAAGTAATTCATCTTTTTTATGGTCGTGAGCAATAAGCGCTATTGTTTTTTGAGGAGAAAGCAATCTTACATTTTTAGTCATTTCATACATTTTTGAACAAGTAAATTTACAAAAAAAGCAGAACAAAATGTTCTGCTTTGGTATTAATTGTATTTTAATATTTTAGTTTTGGCTAAGATATTCTGCAGTTGCATTTCTATTAGCATTCATTGCTGCTTTACCTTCTTGCCAGTTTGCTGGACAAACTTCTCCGTATTTTTGAACGTGAGTGTAAGCATCAATTAATCTTAAATATTCAGCTACGTTTCTTCCAAGAGGCATATCATTTACGCTTTCGTGGAAAACTTTTCCTTCTTCATCAATTAAATAAGTTGCTCTGTACGTTACGTTAGACCCAGAAAAAGTTTCGTTTCCTTCTTCATCATATTCGAAATCTTGGTCTACAATTCCTAAAATATTAGCCAATTGTCTATGTGTATCAGCTAGAAGTGGATAAGTCACTCCTTCGATTCCTCCCATATTTTTTGGAGTAGATAACCATGCGAAGTGTACCTCGTTTGTGTCACAAGAAGCACCAATAACCATAGTGTTTCTGTTTTTAAATTCTTCTAAAGCAGCTTGAAAAGCGTGTAATTCTGTTGGACAAACAAAAGTAAAGTCTTTTGGATACCAAAATAATAAAACTTTTGATTGATTTTTTACTGCTTCTTCTAAAACGTTAATTCTTAAATTTTCTCCTGATTTAGAGATTGCGTCTACCGTTACATTTGGAAATTTTCTTCCTACTAATGCCATTTTTTGTTGTTTTTTACTATTATATTTTCAGACTGCAAAATTAATCAATTTTAAAATTTTTAAAATGAGAAACCGATAATTTTTTTCTATGACTCCTAAAAAGCAAAAAATCTTCAGCTTTTGACTGAAGATTTTAAGGATATTTTTAAAAATTTGTTAATGAATTTCTGCTTCTGTTAAAGCTTTTTTAATTCTACTCATCGCTTCTTTTAATTCTTCTTCAGAAGCTGCATAAGAGAATCTGATACAATTAGCATCACCAAAACTTACGCCTCCTACACAAGCTACATGTGCTTTTTCTAATAAAAACATCGCAAAATCATCAGAATTATTGATGAGAACACCGTCAATCGTTTTCCCGATGTAATAAGAAATATCAGGGAAGAAATAGAAGGCAGCTTTTGGCAAATTAACTTTAAATCCTGGAATATCTTTTATCAATTCAAAAACCAAATTTCTTCGTTTTTCAAAACTTTCTACCATGAAATGATATTCACTCGGATCTGTTTCTAAACCTGTAATCGAAGCTCTTTGCGCAACCGTATTCGCGCCAGAAGTCATTTGTCCTTGAACCTTATCACAAGCTTTGGCTAACCATTCTGGACAAGCGCTATAACCAATTCTCCAACCGGTCATTGCAAATGCTTTAGACATTCCGTTGATGACTGCAGTTTGTTCATAAACTTGTGGGAATTCTGCAATAGAAGTGTGTTTTCCATCGTAATTGATGTATTCGTAGATTTCATCAGAAATAATCGTTACATAAGGATATTTCGCAACTACATTGGCTATTTTTTCTAGTTCATCTTTCGTATAATAACTACCAGAAGGATTACAAGGCGAACTATAAAGAATCACTTTGGTTTTTGGAGTAATTGCTGCTTCCAGTTGTTCAGCAGTCATTTTAAACTCTGTGTCAATATTCGTTTCTATAAAAACAGAAGTTCCGCCCATCATTTTCACCATTTCGTCATAAGAAACCCAATAAGGAGCTGGTAAAATCACCTCGTCACCATCATTTACTACTGCTGCTAAAACATTAAGAATAGACTGTTTTGCACCGTTTGAAACACATATTTGAGTCGGTTTATAATCCAGATGATTATCTCTTTTCAACTTTTTAGCAATCGCTTGTCTCAATTCTAAAAATCCTGGAACAGGCGAATAATGAGAGAAATTTTGATTAATAGCATCAAAAGCAGCTTGTTTGATATTTGCAGGAACATCAAAATCTGGCTCACCAAGAGTTAACGAAATCACATCTATTCCCGCAGCTTTCATTTCACGGGCTTTATTGCTCATTACGAAAGTTTGAGAATAACTTAATCTGTTTAATCTATCTGACAGTTTATTCATTTTTACGATTTTTAGCAAAGATAAATTTTAAAGTATAAATTCCGAAAGATTTCCGCGATAAATTCTTTATTTTTGTTGAAATATTAGAACGCATATGTCTTCAGAAATTATTTTAAAATATTTCCCAAATTTAACAGACCAACAAAAATCTCAGTTTCAACAACTTGAAACGCTTTATAAAGACTGGAACGAAAAAATTAACGTGATTTCGAGAAAAGATATTGATGAATTCTACGAAAGACACGTTCTTCATTCATTGGGAATTGCAAAAATTATGGAATTTGCAGATGGAACCAAGGTTCTAGACATAGGAACTGGCGGTGGTTTCCCGGGAATTCCTTTGGCTATTTTATTTCCAAATGTAGAATTTACTTTGGTAGATTCTATTGGCAAAAAAATTACGGTAGTGAATGCAGTTGCCGAAAGTCTTGGTTTAAAAAATGTAAAAGCCTATCACGAAAGAGCCGAAAAAATAAAAGACAAATTTCATTTTGTAGTGAGCAGAGCAGTTACACAAATGCCTGTTTTCTTGCGTTGGTTAAAGGGAAAATTCGAAAAAGAACAATTCAACCCAAAACATAATGGCGTTTTATACTTAAAAGGTGGTGATTTAGGAGAAGAACTTGCTGGAATAAAATGTGAAATTTACCATCTGAAAGACCAATTCGAAGAAGAGTTTTTTGACACTAAAAAAGTAGTATATTTATCCAAAGGAAATTTTAATTCATAAAAACTAAAATCAATGAAGAAAATTTTTAACCTCAGTATAATCGCTTTATTAGCTGGATTTATCGCTGTTTCTTGTGATAGAAATGACGAAGATGAAATTCAAAATGTAGAAGCCATCAAAATAGACAGCGTGAAAATTGCACAAGACACGATGGATGTTTTCACCATTCAAATCATCAAAACGTATTCTACTTATCCTAGCGCTTGTGATGATTTTTTTGGATATGATTACATCAGAAATGGTTTAGAAAGAAATGTGGTAGCTTATTCTTACACCATTAACGGAACTTGTACTCAAGCAACAAGAGTTGGAGTAAATGGTTTCAACTTTAGACCAGAAGAAAAAGGGATTTACACTTTCAAATTTTGGAACGGAAAAGACAGCAGCAACCAAAACATTTGGATTGAGAAAACAATTGTAGTAGAGTAGTATGAAGAAGATTTTTAGCCTTATTTTATTGTTTTGTTTTTTAACTGTTTTTTCTCAAAAATTAGTCTGGAAAGAAGGAACAAAACTTAATTGGAGCCTTTTTAAATCATCTGAAAACAAAATGAAAAGTGACAGCACCATTGTCAGTTATTCTTCTTGTGGACTAAGTTACACCGCTTTTAAAGACAAAGCCAATAATAAAATGAAGGTGAGAATAGATGCTACTTTTGACCCAAGCAAATCTTGGAAGCATACTATTAAGACCAAAAATCTCAATATCAATCATGAACAAGGCCATTTTGATATCGCCGAAATTTACGCTAGAAAACTGAGAAAAGAATTTCTGGAAAATGTAAAAACGGAGAAAGATTACCAACTGAAATTTAAGTTGATTTATCAGGTAATGTATGGCGAATTTCTCGATTATCAAAACTATTATGATAAAATTACCAAACGTGGAACCAACGCCGAAAAACAAAATGAGCTAGATGAAGAAATTAAAGCTGAACTCAAAAAACTAGAACGCTATAAAAACTAATGCTACACCAAAAATTTTTACAAAAAGTCATCTCAGAAATACTCGAAAAATCTTCGGATTTATCGGGTTTTTCATTTATAATTCCAGGGAAAAGACCCGTAGTTTTTATTAAAGAAATTTTAAAAGAAAAAAACTATAACGGGCTCCTCCCAGAGTTTTTTACGATTGATGAATTAGTTCACAAAATAAGCCAAAAACAAGAAATCAAAGGCATTGCACTTTGGCTTTTTGCCTATCAAACCTATACTCAACTTTATCAAGATGAAGATCTTGCTACATTTTTAAAATGGTTCCCTACATTGCAAAAAGATTGGGATGATATGCTGAAATTCCATGGAAATGATAAAGAAATTCTGGAATGGATGCTTGCTGAAGAGCGCATCAAAAACTGGGGCGAAAATTTGGGCGATGAAGAAGGCGCAAGAAAGAGAAATCTCAATTTTTGGCGAAAAATGAATGCTTTTCTTCCTTTTTTACAAGAAAAATTAGAGGAACAGCAATTGGCTACTTCGGGAATGATTCATCTTTACACTAGAGAAAATTTAGAAAATTATTGTAAAAATTTCAATCTTAGAGCAGTTTTTATTGGGTTTAATGCATTTACTCCAGTTGAAGAAAAATTAGTCAGAACGCTTTTACAATGGGACAAAGCAGATATTTTCTTTCATGCAGATGAATACTATTTCCATGACGAAAGACAAGAAGCAGGGAAATTTCTCCGCGAATACAAAACTTGGAAAGAATTCAATGATTCTAGAGATTTCAACTGGATTGAAAATGAATTCATTGAACCTAAAAATATAAAAGTTTATGAAGTTTCAGGAAATATTGCTCAAACCAAAGTTTTGCCAGAAATTCTTTCAGAAATTCACACAGAAAATTCTGATTATCAAAATACTGCAGTAGTTTTATTGGATGAAAATTTGCTTCCTGCAACGTTAGATTCTCTCGCATCTGTTGAAAAACTGAACATTACAATGGGCTTTCCGTTGAAAAATTTGGCATTTTCAAACGCGATGAAAAAACTGTTTCATCTTCATAAACAACTAGAAAAAAATGCTTCTTCGTATTATTACAATGATATTTTGCCGATTTTAGATGAACTTCCAAAGAATTTTAAAGACGAAAATATCATCAAAAACTTCGTTGCAACCTTAGAAGAAAGAAACATCGTTTATATTTCTAAAAAGCAATTAAGCGAATTATTGAACGGACTTTCTTTCTATAATTTGTTTGAAAAACAAGACGCTGAAACTTTACTTAATACTTTAATTGATTTTTGTAAAAATTTAAAATACAATGAAATAGACAATGTGCAATATGAAAACATTTCTCATTTTGAGAAGAGTTTCATCATCATCAAGAATCAACTTTCTCCATATCAATATCAAGTAAAAATCGAAACATTGGAAGTGTTGATTAATCAGCTTATTAATTCAGAATCGATAGATTTTGTGGGAGAACCTTTAGAAGGTTTACAATTGATGGGACTTTTGGAAACACGATTGTTGAATTTTGAAAATATCATTCTTCTTTCTGCCAACGAAGGAAAATTACCGCTCGGAAATTCGCAGAATACTTATCTTCCGTTTGATGTAAGAAAGCAGTTTAATTTGCATACTTTCTTAGAAAATGATGGAATTTATGCCTATCACTTTTACCGATTTTTACAAAATGCCAAAAATATTTATTTGCTTTACAATGCTCTCGGTTCTGGCGTAAATACAGGCGAAAAAACGAGATTCATTACCCAAATTGAAATGGAATCTCAACACAAAATAGAACATATCATCATCGAAAACACTTCCGAACCGATTAATCAAGAACCCATTACGATTGAAAAAACACCTGCTGTTCTTGAAAAATTAGAAGAATGGAAGCAGAAGGTTTCGCCATCACATTTGGTAACCTATCTTTATAATCCTATTGATTTTTATTTGGATAAAATTCTCAACACCAGAGAAACTACAGAAATTGAAGAAGAACTTTCTCAACGAAATTATGGAACTTTAGTGCACAATGCTTTAGAATATTTATACGGAAAAATAATTGGTAAAATATTAAAAGTTAATGATTTAGAAATTTCACTTCAACAAGTAGATGAATCAATTGACAAAGCGATTGAAAGACTAAAACATCAACCAGAATTCTACGAAAAAGGAATGAATTTCGTTCACAAACAAATAGCCAAAAGAGTAGTAGAATCTGTTTTGAATTATGATTTAGAGTTGGTTAAAAACGGGAATGCTTTGGAAATTGTAGCTTTAGAAAGAAAAATTGAGAATATTGCTTTTAAAATTGATGAAAATAATCAAGTGATTTTCTACGGATTTATTGATAGAATTGATATTCTGAACGGAACTTTAAGAATCATTGATTATAAAACCGCAAAGCCTAAAAACCTAAAAATCAAAATAAAAGAAGACAAAATTGAAAATCTTTTCTTTGATGACAAATACAAACAAGCGATGCAATTGTGCATGTATCAATATTGTATTTCTCAAATAGATGAGTTTAAAAATCGCGAATTAGAAACAGGAATTTGGAGTTTTGCAGAGGTGAATAACGGCGTACAAAAAGTAGAATTTACTGAGGATAATTTTGAAGATTCTTTAGTTTCTGTAAAAAACTTAATTCTAGAAATCCTGAATCCCGAAATTCCATTTACAGAAAAAGTTCATGAAAGCTGGAATTGATAAAAAAATATAATCAACAAATAAAATGGAGCGTTTAATAACGCTCCATATTTTTCTTAATCTCTGTTAAGAATTTGGATGCAAGAGCGCCATCTACAATTCTGTGATCATAGCTTAAAGACAAAGTCATCACCGATTGAGGCAATATTTTCTCTTCGCCGTTTTCTTCTATAATCCAAGCTCTTCTCAGTATATTTCCTAAAGCGAGAACTGAAACTTGCGGTCTAGAAATAATAGGCGTTCCGCTTTCTGAACCGAACATTCCTGTATTAGAAACCGTGAAAGTAGTATCTTGAATATCATCTGGTTTTAGTTTTCCATTTTTAGCTCTGGTTCCTATTTCTGAAACCTGTCGAGCAATGTCTACAACCGATAAATTCTGCGCATTTTTAATATTCGGAACGATGAGATTACCGTCAGGAAGTGCAGCTGCAAAACCTAAATTGATGTTTTTCTTTTCTAATAATTCTTCATTATTAAACCAAGAATTTAGAGTAGGATAGACCTTAATTGCATCTATCACTGCTTTCATAATCAAATGCGTATAGGTTAATTTAACCGCATTTTCTTGAAGAAATTTCTCCTTATTTTCTTCACGATAAGACACTAATTTCGTCACATTTACATCCATAAAAGTCGTAACATGTGGAATGCTTCGCCAAGATTTTTCCATATTTTCGGCGATGAGTTTACGCATTTTAGAAAGTGGTTCTAAAGCTTCGCCGAGTTCTACTTTGAGTTGAAGTTTTTCTTCAACAAATGGAGTGAAAGTCTTTTGTTTTCTTGATTTTAAAAAATTTTCAACATCTTGTTTTCTGATTCTTCCGTTTTCACCAGTTCCATTGATTTTCTGCAAATCTTCTAAACTCAAACCGTTTTCTGCAGCCATTTTTCTTACCACTGGAGAAAGAAAAGATACGAGTTTCGAGTTTCGAGGTGTGAGTTGAGCTTTGTCATTTTGAGCGGAATGTAATGGAGTCGAAAAATCTTTATTAGACACTTCGACTGCTTCACTACTTTTCGCGCTCAGTGTGACAGGAGAGACATTTATGTAATCATCAACTTCCATCGTACAAATAGGAGTTCCTACAGAAACTTCTTCGCCTTCTTTTACGAGAATTTCTTTGAGCGTACCTTCGTATTCTGAGAAAATTTCAGAATCTACTTTGTCGGTTCCAATTACGGCAAAAAGTTCATCACGTTTGATAAAATCTCCCGGTTTTTTCAGCCATTCTACAATTTTGGCTTCAATAGTAGATTCTCCTATTTTAGGTAATGGTATATTGATGGTTTTCATTTAACTTAAAAATACTATTAAAAAATATATAAATGGAATAAATCCAATCATAATCCACAGATATCTATTTTTCAATTCTGCTTGCTCAGAAATAATAAATAAAAAATTTAAAATTGATATTGGTAAAACTCCATATCCAATTATTAATGATGAAAGTTTTCCATATTGATAAATCCAATGCAAATTATCATGTATTCTAAAAATCTCTACAGATCTATTCAATATTATTGCAAAAATAAATAATAAAGGAAGTAAAACAGAAATAGTTTTAAATAGAGTAGGTCTTTTAAAAAGTTGTTTAATATTCATTTTTCTCTCGCAGATTTTGCTGATTGAGCAGATTTATATCTTTTTTCCTTTCGCGTGAGCGATAGCAGTGGAAATCCCGCAGTATGCGTTGGCAAAAGCTTTGGAACGAGGAATTGCAACGGAAAGCGCGACTTTTTTGCATGGCAATAGCGGTGGAAAAAAGGCACGCCAAAATCAAAAAAAAACTTTGTCAAAGATTTAAAAGCTTTGACAAAGTATAATTTTTATGAAAATGCGTTGATTCCAGTGATATCAAGACCTGTGATAAGCAAGTGCACGTCTTCAGTGCCTTCGTAAGTAATTACAGATTCTAAGTTGGCAGAGTGTCTCATCATTGGGAATTCTCCCATAATTCCCATTCCGCCAAGAATTTGACGAGATTCTCTTGCTATGTTAATTGCCATTCTCACGTTATTTCTTTTTGCCATAGAAATTTGAGCTGGAGTAGCTTTATGGTCATTTTTCAAGGTTCCTAATCTCCAGCAAAGCAATTGAGCTTTTGTAATTTCTGTTAAAAATTCGGCTAATTTTTTCTGTTGAAGTTGGAAACTTGCAATCGGTTTTCCGAACTGTGTTCTTTCTTTAGAATACTGAACAGCAGTGCAATAACAATCAATTGCTGCGCCAATTACTCCCCAAGAAATTCCGTAACGAGCAGAATTTAAACAAGAAAGAGGACCTTTCAAACCTTCTACATTTGGTAATAAATTTTCTTTTGGAACTCGTACATTATTGAACACCAATTCACCCGTTTTAGAAGCTCTGAGAGACCATTTATTGGTAGTTTCTGGAGTAGTAAAACCTTCGTAACCGCGTTCTACAATCATTCCGCGAACTTTTCCATCTTCACCTTTTGCCCAAACTACAGCAATATCACAAAGTGGAGCATTGGTAATCCACATTTTAGCACCGTTAAGCAAATAATGATCACCCATATCTTTGTAATGCGTTTCCATTCCTCCTGGGTTAGAACCGTGATTAGGCTCTGTTAAACCAAATGCACCGATAAATTCACCAGAAGCCAATTTTGGAAGATATTTGCGTTTTTGTACTTCTGAACCAAACTCGAAAATAGGAAACATTACTAAAGAACTCTGTACAGAAGCTGCAGAACGAACGGCAGAATCACTACGTTCTAACTCTTGCATAATCAATCCGTAAGAAATTTGGTCTAAACCAGCACCTCCATATTCTTCTGGAATATAAGGACCAAGAGCGCCAATTGCTCCTAATTCTTTCATGAGATTAGGAATGTCTTTATGATGTTGTGCTGCATCATCAATTTGAGGCATAATAAATGACTGAACCCAATCTCTTACAGAGTTTCTGATTAAGATATGTTCTTCTGTAAGTAAATCATCAATTCCATAATAATCTGGAATGCTATTTAAAGGATAGTATGACATTGCGTTTAAATTTTGCTAAAAATACGAGGATTTCGCATAGTATCAAAATACCCAATAGAAAAAGTAAACTGCAACTAATTGTAGAGAAAAAATTAAAAATTTCATCTAAAATAGAGTAGAATAGCATGAAAAATTACTAAGATTATTTACATTTAACAGGCGATAAAACTCTTCCAGATTTAAAATCTACACTTTTATCATTCACAATAATCATAGTAGAATCGTTCTTTTGTTTCATAGCAGTAATTCCTTCGTAAAGTTTATTGTCTTTTGTCAAAAAGCGAACATCTATTAAAGAATGCATTCCCTCAGAAAACATGTCGTAAGTTAATTTTAAGGTATCACCAGTTTTTATACCATACACTTTTCCAGTAGAACCATCTTTTTCAAAATTATCATAACTCATTTTTCCTTTTACAGAATCTGTAGGATAAAGAGTGTAAGAAAGGTGTAAAGAATCTTTTCCAACCACAGAAAGATAACAAAATTGCAAAGTATCTTTTTTTGGCTCAAAAGTTTCTGGATAGTTCTGATGAATGGTATCTTCAGGAATTATGGTATATGAAGATGTTTCTTTTTTGTTACAAGAAATAAAAGAAATGCTTATCAAAAGAGTAACTACAAAATTTTTCATTATTTTTCTTGTAAAAGTATGGCGATAAACGATTTACAACTTTATAGAATTCTCATCAATGATTATAAACTTTCAATGGATTAAAAGGAATGAGAAGGTTAGGAATCTAAAATTATATTGAAGTCTTAAAACTACAATTTAACATAATATAAATTATAGGCAAAAGTAAATATCTACTAATCGCTAAAAATTAATATTATGTATCAGATTAAAATTAAAATCGAAAACACACTACCTGACTTTACATCTGTAAAACAAAAACAATCTTATATAATAAGATTAACAAACCAACCTGAAACAATTTTTTCGGAAGTCTCTCCAAAAGTTCGTTTAATCTATCATCATTTTGTTTCTACTTCTAAAACTGATGTCTCAAAATTTGCAAATCAACTTTCAAAATGTTACTCCCAATTTTTTGAAGTTATTTCATTTTACTACAAACAATTACAAAGCAAATTATTTGATTATAGTCAATATTATTATAAAATGCCCGAAGTTATAAAAAATATTGATTCACTTTTCCAAAAAATAAAAATTAATAAAGACTATCAACCTGCTTACTATTATACTAACATTTTAATTGATATTTTTTATACAATAAAATCACTGCTAAATATTCTAATCACTTTAGAATTTAATGAGTTTAAAACTTATCAATTTCATTTAAAAGGAATTTCTGAAAATCTTTCTCACATTCTTAAAAATTCAAATCATTTATTCGAAAATGATTCTCTCAATTTTTACTGTATTAATACCAAATAAACATGATTTATAATACATCTACACCTCCAAAAAACGGTTTTTTCTATTTCCCTAAACCACTTCAACAAAATACAATTATCTGTTTTTATGATAGGAACTCAGAAATTTTTTTTAATTCTGGAAAATGTCAATTAATGAATAATAATCAATATAAAATTGAATCTAAACCAACTTTTCAACCTTTAAAGATTAAATCTAATGCAGCATAAAAAATTAACTAACGACATAGAAATAACAGAATTTCTAATAAATGAAATCAGAAATCCTACATTACAAAAAGTTTTGTATACTGGTATTTGTGAAATTTTATCAAGACTATTTGTTTATAAATTAATTACAAAAACTCAATTAGATAATTTTTATCAAAATTATATTGAAATTTTATTAAAAAAAGATTGTGTTTTTCTTTTTCCAATAGCTAAAGTAAAACCACGTGTTAAATTTCTTCAAAATCTTCTAGAAGATTTAAAAAAACATAATCATTCTCTTTTGTGCTAGTCAAAAGAATCGGACTAACCGAAGAATTTTTTTTACACAATCAAAATTAATCTAATTAAAAACTTCAAAAAGTGAATTTGGATAAAAGCGTAGCGCTGATCCAAATTTACTTTTATCTCCCCAAGAACCTATGGAACAAATATTAGACGTTGCAATCATAAAACCACACTCAATTGTTTATTACAAAAAATTCCCTTCAAAAAAATACAATCAAACTTCTAAAGAAAATCTTAGACAATCAAAAACTGCATTACTTAAAACCTGCAAAAGGATTGCAGATTTTAAAAATTTTGATAATATTAATAATGTGTTCATGGCTTACAACGAGGCTTACAAAGCTAATTTTAAAAAGGATTATGATGGTTTACTTTCTAAAACCTTGCAAAATAAGATACAAAAAATTTGTAGCGTCTTCGTTAATTCTGTTTTAAAAAATTACAATCCAAATTTTGGATTACAACAACGACTTTTAACATTATCAACTTTTACCCTTACATCAGATAAACAACATACCACAGATAAAGAAACTGTTAAGGCTTTTGTCGATTTTATAGACCATTTAAAAAAAGTAGATAATTTTATTATTGAAAATGGAAAACTCACTGATAAAAAAGCTCCACGTTTAAAGAACTACTTTTGGCGTGCAGAAACAACAGAAAATGGAGTTATACATTTCCATTTAATTTCTGATTGTTTTTTGAATATGTATATGGTTAAAAGGCTTTGGAATCTACAATTAAAAAAAATTGGTTACAAAGAAGCTGATAATTCCGTACGTGTAGAATCATTGAACAAAGAAAAAATTAATGATGTTCACGCATATCTTTTAAAATACATGACAAAGCAACCATTAAGAGACAAATGCAAAAAAATGTTTAAAGAAGATTTAGACAAATTATCAACTTTTGAAAAATATCGTCGCCCCGTTATGTATAAAAGCTGGGGATGTTCTAGAGATATGAGAAAACTAGATTTTCCAACATTTTACGAAAACGAAATTTATTTTGTTGACGAAATGCGCCAACACATGACTCCCGTAGAACTTCCAGAAACTGCACCCGATTTTATAAAAGTTTTCAAGGGTAAAACTCGAAATATTTTAAAACAATGTTCCTATAAACTACAAAGCTGGGTTAAGGACCATTATAAAAAAGTTTATTCTTATTTATACGAAATTTCAAAAGAAATCAAAGAAACAATTTCAGATTTCAAGCAAATACATAAAATACAATATCATCAATTACAAATAAATTTTCCACATGTCTAAAATAGTAATTTTCACCACTGCAAAATTGAGAATTGCAGACGTTCAATTTTTGTCCCAATGTGGCAAAAATTCAGCTATAAAAATCATAAAAATAATTCGTGAATATTTCAATCTTCCTGAAAATGAAAAAATCACACTTAAACAGTATCAGTTATTTTATGATGAGCCAGTTAGAAACATTACCATTTCTGGTAATTCTTACCAATAATATAAATACATTAAAAACGTTTTAAAGTCTCCTTAATCGCTTTAAAACGTTTTTTTTTGTTTAATATTCTCCTACCCTCTTTCAGACCACTATAATTTTGCTTCATAATTCAAACAAAAATTAATTAAAAACAAAATTTTATGTCTAGAAATTACGCAATTGTTGACGGTGTAAATAAAACCGTACAATTTTCAATTGATGACGCATGTTCATCTATTTCTTATGATGCTAGAAAAAATGGCCAACATGTACCATTAGAAAAATCTACCATTTCAGTTGATTTAGTAAGAAAAGGTAAAACAGATGTTTCATTATATTCTGATACATTTTCCAACCTAAGAAAGATTGTTTCATCTATTTTTGATAAACAAATTTCAAAATTAATCCCAATTTCGTTTCAAAATCAACAAGGAATTGATTTAGCTCTAAACGACCAAGTTTCTGTAAAAGTAACAATCAAGTTTCATGCTGATGAGTCTGTTGATTCTTTCCAATACGAAATGAATAAGTTAGGAAAATCAAAAGGAGATAAAATCAATACACTTCCTTTTACTTTCAAAAAAGTAGAAGTCGATACAGTAAAAGAAGTTGATACTGAATATTACAAAGACGTTGTTGTCATTGATAAAGCTAATTTAGTTTCTCTAGCTTCTGAAACTCCAAAAGATGGTGATATATTCTTAACAAGAGAATTTATAGATTCAGAATTTGAAACATTTGTACATCTTCAAACTGGTCTGAATCAAACTGTAGAAGTAAAATCAAACGGAGTTACTAATGTTTATTTAGTACAGTATTAATAATTCAAAAATCTTTAATTATGAATTTACCTTATAACAGTGGTGGTTCTTTAGATATTTCAGATTATTTCGGTTCTGCTTCTTCTTCAAATGGTCTTAATATAGTAGATTCTGGTCTTTCCGCCGTTCCCTTTGCTTCTCCTATTGTTAATGGTTTTGAGTCTCTTATGGGCTTCGATGTTACTGGTCAAATCTCTAATTTCTTGAAATCTGGTAAATGGTGTATCGGAAATCAAGCATATGACCAAGGAACTGTAACTTATTTTACTAAGGAATTAAAAGAAAAATCAGAATTAGTTAAAAAAGATGATATAAAATCATTTGAAAATTTTATCAATTATCTTTCTTTTATTATTTCAGCTTTAGATTATGAGATTACAAAAGTTGGTGGTTGTTCCAAAGAAACCGCACAAGGTTTGAGGGACTTGTATCAAAAAACCTTCGACGGTTTAAAACCTAATTTCCCTGCGAACTACACCACTGAAAAATCTTCAGACGTTTTCGTGAAAACAAAAAGAACTCACGAGTACACTAAATACAACTTTTCAACCCCTTTAAATACTCCAGTAATGCCAACTGTAAACACTCAAACGACTTCACCAACTTTAACACCTGCACAAGCAGAGCAAATATTAAATGATTCTGCAATGCTAAATCAATTTACACAACAAACTGGTTTACAAACTACAGATGTAGTTCAAAATCTTAAGGCTGTAGTAGATGGAAACATGGGGGTAAGATACGAAAACGGTCAAATTATTTGGAGCGCCTCAGCTACAAACGCACCGCAACAAAATAACGCTTTAACCTATGGTTTATTAATCATTGCGGGATTGGTTGCTTATAAATTTATGAAAAAATAATCTTCTAATATTTTAAAAATTTTCAAAATGAACGAAAACAATTTATTGGCACAAATAAATAGTGTCACTTCAACCTCACTACTAAAAAATTCTGATGGAACCTTCAACCTAACAGTTGGTCACGCTTTATCTGTTGTTCTTGGTGCAATTTTTTTTTGGTTGTATATGGATTCTCAGAAGCCAAAAGCTAGAAGAAGATAATATTAACTTCTAAATCTAAAAATTATGTCAAAAAAACAATATACAGATGCCGAACGTGCCGAATATTGGAGACAAAAAGCCTTACAAGGTAATAACAATCCTTCTAATAATTCAAAATCTAATAATTCAAATTCAACAAAATACGATTCCAAAAATCGTAATGGTGCGCGAATAGAATTAATGCAAGGACCAAAAGAAAAATTTGAAAGGCTTTTTGCTTGGAAGTATACTAAAAAATTCGGTTTTATGTCTTTAAATGGCTTTGCAATGTTGGAACAAGCAACAAAAGATGGCGAACAATTAAAAGATGGTTATGAAAAATGGAGATTCATTGTTAAGACTCCAACTGGACAAACCACTTATTACGGAATGTATAACAAGAAAAAATCAATTTTCTTTTTCGAAATGGGTACAACAAAATGTATCATTTCTGCAAACAAAAGTTATTGGTCTTTTGCAATGCCAAAAGGCATGAAAAACAAACGTTAAACTTTAAAATTTTAAACAATGAATAAGTTATTGGAACTTTTAAAAAGTCGTGAAGGAATCAGAAAAGCAATCACAGTCATCTGGTTTGTCTTGGATGTCCTTGACGGAAAACAAGACGGAAAATTTGACATCTTCAATAAAAAAGAAGAAACTAAAAAATAAACCTCTTTTTCTGCATACTATATTAATTATTTCTCACGAAGCGCAATAGCCTTTTTCTCTGTGCTGTTGCGCTTTTTTAAAAAACAAAAACAAAAATTAAAATACTTATAAAATGGATTTTTTAACTTTATTTTTCGGGTGGATGTCTGGAATAGTTGGCGTAAATTTACTTTCTCAAGCTGGCACCATTCAAAAACCAAATAATATTTTTCTTTGTGATGGTCGTTCAATTCCCGATTTGACTCCCGTTTTATCATTTCTAAAATTATGGGAAGCATGGCACCCATACGGAAAAGATATTGAAGGACGTGGAAAGTTTACAACTGGTTGGGGCTCTATGAATTTACTTCGTCCAGATGGTTCTGTAATTAGACCAGTTTATAAGGGTGAAGTTTGGAGTAAAGAAACTGCCGATTTGCAATTGAAATACTATGTCGAAAATTCAGCTAGAAAACTTAATAGATATTTAGTTTCTTCTGGTTATGCTGTTAACAATAAATTATATTATGCTTTTTTACAAGCTGCTTATAACATGGGTGATGGTTATTTTGATAAAATATCTTTCAAAAATATTGTAGCCTCTTGTCGTGGTGTTTTAGATTTAACTTATTGTGCTGAAACTTATAAAAAATATATGGTTTCAATGTATAAAACCTTTAGAGATTATAATAGGAATAATATTGGTTTAGGTTGGTCTAGAAGGATTTTAGGCGCTTATTATTTAATTAAAGGAATTGAAAAAAGTCGTGCTGTTATTGAAAGAGAACTAAAAAAAGCGTACTAAAATAGTACGCTCTTTAAAATTTATTTTAAAATGTTCTTATCACTCCGCATGTTACTGTTTTTGTTTTACCATCATCGTGATACATTGGGTAACTTGCTGAACTTAAACCAAAACCACTTTGTAAACGGTCTTTATCTGTAGATAAAAAATCCTCTAAATCCTTCTCCATGAATAAGTTCATTTCTTTAAACTTAATATCATAATTTTTTTTAATGCACTTTGCAATTTTAAATATTTTTTCAAAATCTTTTTCTTTCAATTCTAGAATTTTTCTAGATTCTGATTTTAAAAATAATTCATAGGCTTGTTTTTTAGAAATATCATCAGACTGCGAAAACATAACCAAAGGAGAAAAACACAAAACGAATAGAAATTTTTTCATGGTAATATAATTATTTAATTATTCAAATTTAATACAAAAATGAAATCAAAATTCACACCAAAAATAATTTTTTTAATAGGCTTTCTAGTTGCAGTAATTTATTATTTTATTTCAGCTAAGAAATTGCCAATTTCAGAAACTTCTGAAACTTCCTATATTACTGACGAAATCAGTACATATCAACCAGTTTATTTTAAAACAAAAGAATACTTCAAAAACTTTGAAATTCCCTTAAAATATTTTAATAATTGGTTAAAACTTGCTTTTTACTTAGATAAAGCTAGAGAATCACTTAAACAACCTATTTATGTTATAAGTGGATATGAACCGCCAGTTAATGGTTTGATAACAAATTTATATAACACTTGTCAAGCTGTAACCGTTACCGCCTCAAATATTACATTAATTGATAATTTAGAAAATATTATCAATAATTTGAATTCAAAAGGCTTAACCACTTTTACAAAAGTTCAGCGTGTCTCTAACGGTATTTATTTAGAAATTTAAAAAACTTAAGAAAATGAAACCAACAATTTTAATTCAAGCAATTGCATTAGCTATATTTCTTTTCCCTGAAATTCTAATCAAAACCACAGAAACAACTACTAATTCAAAAAAGTATTAATATGAGTAATATTACAATAAATGAAAGTTCTTTTGAAGATGTAAACTATCAACAAAAAATTTTTGATTTACTTTCTGAATCAGTAAAAATTAATCAATCTGACTTTATTCCATTACCTTTAGAATCAAAGTCTTCTTCACCTATTACAATAAATGAAAGTTCTTTTGAAGATATAAACTATCAACAAAAAATTTTTGATTTACTTTCTGAATCATATTTATTAAAACCAAAAGAAAATTTTATTAATTATTCATTTGAAAGGAAACAACTTGGTTTTTTCGAATATTATAAAGATAATGGACAAAGAGTAAAAAAACCATACTATTCTCAGATGTTTAAATCTGAACCCGATGTTGATGGTAATTATTCATTTGTTTCAATTCCTAATATTGAAAAATTATTAGAAAAAAAAGTATTTCAAGATGTTATAGAAGAAGTTAATCCAAAATATTCAGTTGTTGAAGTAGCTGGAAACCATATGCGTATAAATACGTATACATCACAATTATATTATTCTATAGGTGATGGTGTTTCATTTGAATCTTATTATGAAATAACTACTCTTTATTTAGATAATCTTTCATCATCAGAAACAACTTTGTACATCAATAATATTGGTATTATTTTAATTTATCTTCAGTTTACATTATCAGATGACCAAGAAATAATTTTAGAAGAAAACTTAACAATTTAACTTAAAAAAATAAAACAATGAACATTTTAAAAATCGCACTTTACGGAGTTTTAGCAATTATCCTTTACAAACTTTTAAACACAAAAGTCATAATTTCATCTGCAAAAGTTTCTCCCGGAACAACTCCACCGATTACCTTTCCTGCACAATCAACTGTTGATTACGCTAAACCAGTTCAGGATTTAAAAGAAACAATTCTTCCAATATTAACAAGTGAGAATCAATATGTTTCTCCAGTATCAACCATTATAAATCCATTAGTAACCCCTATAACAACAGTATAATATGTTACATAGTTTCTATGAAAAATATCAGATAAGTAATACCTTTGCTTTGTTTGGTACATTTGTAACTTTTATAGAGAATCATCCTACACTATTATTTATTGTTGTTCAAATAATTGCTTTGGTATTTGATTTAATTAGACAAAAAATATTAAAGCAAAAAACAAAATCAACAATCAATCAGAAAGGAAAAACTTTTGAAGTAAATCAAAAAAATGAGTGACATATTTAAAAATGATTCTGACTACAGAATAGAAGTTTATCGACTTGCTAAATATCAATATCTTGGTAAAGATTATCAACGTTACGTTAAAATCTATGAACAGAATTATGTTGGCAATGTTTATAAATTTTCTCAATGGTTGTCAGAAAGCCAAAATTTAAATAATTGGACTCATATAAGAGTATTTGCAAGGCGGAACAATTCATTCATAAATCAATATGAAAAGGGTTTTTTTATTCCAGCAAAACCCAAAAATTAAACGTTGTTTTGAGGGCTCAAACGCCTTAACCACTCATTTTTAACTCTAATTTGTTACGGGCTCAAACGCCAAAAGAAAAAAGTTTCATATTCAATTATGAAACTTTTTTTATTTTTTTTCTTCTACCCTATTGCATATATCAAAAAAAATCATATAAATTTGTAAAAGAAAAATAAATTTACAACGATAAACAAAATTTTGCCCTAAAAAACATTTGTGTAAAATGTTGAAAATCAATTTAACATTATTTCACATTTTATAAATTATAGGAATTAACTGAAATGTTATGTTTAATCGTTTACAATTGTTCTGAATGTCAAATTTATTCTTGGATCGGTGATTTTAACATTTGTATAAAGCTTGTGTTTCCAATAGATTTGAGTTTCATCTTTCATGATGAGTAATGAGCCATTCTCAATCATTAAAGAAATTTCTTCTTTGCTAAAATTATGTTTGAAACCAAATTTTCTTTCTGCTCCGAAACTTATAGACGCAATTGCAGAATGCTTGAGAATTTCTTTTTCGTTATCAGAATGCCAACTCATTGCTTCTGATCCATTGTGATAATAGTTCAATAAACACGCATTAAATTTTTCGCCTGAGATTTGTTCCACCGTAGATTTTATTTCTAAAATAAATTTTAGCCAATTGACATTCGTCGAATTTAAAAATTTCTCAGCGATTTTAGTTTTTCCCGAATATTTATAAGAAATTCCTTCATCTCCTAAAAAAGCAACTTTTCTTTTGGTAATAATTTCTTTACCAAAAATTTTAACTACATCATGTTGCCAATTGATTTCATTGAGCAATTTAACATAATATATTTCACTTTGTTCATCCGTGAAAATTTTTCCATAATAATGTACAGTGCCGTCTTTTGGTAAAAGATTATTCATTTGTTAGATGTTAGATTTCAGATTTGAGATTCTAGACTTTTTTAAAATTACACAATTTTATCAAATTCAAGATTATTTCAAAAATAAAAAAGACGCTGAAAAGCGTCTTTTAAAATTTATTTTTTCAAACATTTTTCTAAGAATTGGTCTTGTTCCCAAAGCAAATGTAGAATATTTTCTTTAGCAACATAACCGTGAGCTTCTTTTGGTAAAATCACCATTCTTACAGGTGCTCCCAAGTTTTTTAACGCTTGGAAATAACGCTCTGTTTGCAATGTAAATGTACCAGGATTGTTATCTGCTTCACCATGAACTAAAAGCATTGGTTTTTTCATTTTATTAGCGTTCATAAATGGTGACATTCCGTTGTAGATTTCTGGAACATCCCAATAATTACGCTGTTCACTTTGGAAACCAAAAGGCGTTAAAGTTCTGTTATAAGCGCCACTTCTCGCAATTCCACACGCAAAATCATTAGAATGCGTCAATAAATTAGCCGTCATAAAAGCTCCATAAGAATGTCCACCTACTGCTACTCTATTTCTATCGATATAGCCTAATTGGTCAACTGCATCAATTGCAGCTTTTCCATTGGCAACCAATTGCGGAATAAAAGTATCATTCGGTTCTGTAGTTCCTTCCCCAATAATTGGGAAACTTGCATCATCTAAAACCGCATAACCTTTAGTCACCCAATAAATAAACGAACCATAACTTGGGAAGGTAAATTCATTTGGATTGGCAGTGTTTTGTCCAGCCGTGGCTTTATCTTTAAATTCTTCAGGATACGCCCAAACTAAAAGTGGCAATTTTGGTTTCTTTTTGAAATCATAATTTGCTGGTAGATAAAGTGTTCCTTTCAGTTCTACTCCATCATTTCTCTTATATTTGATGACTTCTTTATGAATAGTAGAAATACTCGCAAAAGGATTGGCAAACTGAGTTACCGCTTCTGATTTATTATTTTTAATATTTCTCACAAAATAATTAGGATACTGATTTTTAGACTGTTGCGTTACTAAAACCGTTCCTTTATTGGCATCAATAATGTCAATAATATCTTCTTTTACATTGGGTGTTTTTGAAGTGTATAATCTCTTGGTTTGAAAAGTTTTAAAATCAAATTCATCAATAAAAGGAAACTGACCATCCTTGGTAAAACCATCACCAATTAAGTGTGCTTTTCCATTTTTGATAGAAATTACATATTGTCCGAATTCATTTTTATCGCTTTGGAAATTACCAGGGTCTGCATACACATCTTGATAATTTCTTTCGGCAATTTCTTTATTTTCTCCAGTTTTTGGATTCAAGAAATACGTTTTTTGTGAACGCGTATCATACCAAGAATCCATTACAACAGCATTTTCTTCATTCCCGAATTGAATTCCTGCAAATCTTTGTTTGGTTTTCATCAAGGATTTTGGTTCAGCCGAAAAAGGTGCATCCCAAGTAAAAATTTCGTCTCTGAATTCTGCTTTTTTGCTTTGGTCACCGCCATCTAAAGCTTCTACAAAATATAAACTTGCAGGTTTATCTGCTCTCCAAGCCATATTTCTTTTTCCTGTTCTAACTGATGAAAAACCTTTTGGCATAATTTCATTCAATGGAACATCATTTACGGTTTTTACTAAATTTCCTTGTAAATCAAAAACTTGAGTAGTCATCGGGAATCTAGAAAGCGGAACGATGTATGAAAACGGTTTTTTGATGGTAGAAATCATCACATAATTTCCGTCTGGCGAAAGTTGAATTCCGGCATAAATATCAGCAGATTTATAAGGAGTTTCTGCTCCATCAAGATTCATTTTTACCAGTTCTGCTCTTGTTAAAGTCTCGAAATTGGCTTCATCCATAGGATTTTTTAACAAATCTTGATATGTTCTGTTTTGTGAAACTTTTCCGTCTGCATTAGAAACAATTGGTCCAGTTGGAAGGTTTTTCTTCTCATTTAAAAGAGCTGGTCTGTTTGCCGGAAGTTTTCTTACGATTAATTCCTGAGAGTTTTTCAGCCAAACAAACGGAGAACCTAAGTTAGCATTAAGATTATCATTTGAGATTTTCTTTGCAGTTCTGGTTTCTAAATTTAAAATCCAAAGTTCTACTCCTTTTTCTGTAGTGTTGGTAAATGCTAATTTTTTTTCGTCTGGAGACCAAGAAAGATTGGTAATTTTAGGATTTTGAGGTAATCCAATTACTTGTGTTTCTTGCTTTTCGTTGAATTTTCTAACCTTTAAATTGCTAATGTATGTAACAGAACTCGAAATATTGGTTACAGGATTTACACGTAAACCTGCCAATTTCATTTCTTCTTGGTTAAGGTCGTCTAACGTTTTATAAGTAGGTCTGTAAGAAAAAACCATCCAGTCTTTTTTGCTGTTCATAGAAACAGAAGGTGTTCTTTGGAAATCAGCGAGTTGAAGAATTTCGGCGGAAGGTTTTTGGTAGGTTAAATTTTCTTGCGAAAATCCACAAATGGATAAAGCGAGAAATAAAACAGAAATTTTGATAGATCTCATATTTTTCAAATTATAGATTATAAATTTTAGATTCTAAATCTTAATGATTAGTGGATAAATTGATTTGAAAGTTACAATTTTTCCTGAAATTTCTGAAGATTTCTGCATTTGCGCTAACGATGGAAGCGGCATCCTTTTTTAAATTTTTTCCTCACTGACTCTCCTAAAAGAGAGAACCAAAATTTAAAAAAGATACAGCGGACAGCGTGTTAAAGCGCCATAAAAAAGACGCTAGAAGCGCCTTTGAATTTATTTTCGATTGATCATTCTGTCGATGGAAATACTTCCGGGACCGGCTACAAATATTAAAATGTAGTGGAATAAATAGAGCAATGCCATTTCTTGTTTGGCAAAAGGATCGTTTCCATGAACCACAAAAACCGCAACTAACATCGTGATAATGAGCGGAATAGAAACAAATCTGGTGAAAAGTCCTAAAATTAAGAAAAGTGAACAAAGAACTTCTGCAAGAACTGCTAAAACGAGGGATGTTTTGCTACCGATTCCGAAGAAATTAATGAAATCATGACTTCCTCCGAGAAGTTGCATGAGCTTCGGAAATCCATGAGTGAGCATTCCTAATCCTACAAAAATTCTAATGGCTAATAACGCCCAATCTAACAAGGTTTTGTTGTAACCCGTTGTATTAAGATTCTTCATTTTCTCTTTATTTTTAGACTCTCAAAAATAAAAAATAAATCTGAAATGATGTGTCTTTTTATCATAAAAAAACTCAACCAAAATGATTGAGTCTTTATTTTATCTGTAACCGAAATTCTTAAGGTCTCTTTCGTTTTTACGCCAGTCTTTTTTGACTTTTACAAAAAGATTAAGGTGGATTTTCTTGTCAAAGAATTTCTCTAAATCTATTCTGGCTTCGGTTCCCACTTTTTTGATGGCTTCACCTTTGTGACCGATGAGAATCCCTTTTTGGGTGTCTCTTTCTACGTAAATAATAGAGTCTATAAAGATAATTCCTTCTTTTTCTTTGAACATTTCTGTTACCACTTCTACAGAATATGGAATTTCTTTGTCGTAATTCAACAAGATTTTTTCTCTGATATTCTCATTTACGAAGAAACGTTCAGATTTATCTGTGTATTGGTCTTTGTCGTAATAAGGCGGATTTTCTGGCAATAAAGCTTTTAATTTTGGCAAAATTAAATCGGTATTAAAACCTTCTAAAGCCGAAATCGGTAAAATTTCTGCTTTTTCAATTTTATTATGCCAATACTCTACTTTTTCGAGCATCTCTTCTTGATTAGAAATGTCTATTTTATTGAGTAAAATAAGGACTGGAACTGGAATTTTGTTCAGTTTATCTACCAAAAATTCATTCGGTTCTTCTTTATCCGTAACATCTACAATGAACAAGAAAACGTCTGCATCTTGTAAAGAATCTTTTACAAAATCCATCATTTTTTCCTGCAATTCGTATTTAGGTTCTAGAACTCCTGGAGTATCAGAAAATACGATTTGTAGATCTTCTTCATTATAAATTCCGAAAATACGGTGTCTTGTTGTCTGTGCTTTTTGGGTCACAATCGCTAATTTTTCGCCCATCAATTGATTGAGCAATGTAGATTTTCCTGCGTTTGGTTTCCCGACTATGTTTACAAATCCTGCTTTGTGCATTCGATATACTTAAAATTAAAGGATTAAAAGATTTAAAATTTCTTTTTGCAAAGGTAAGGAAAATAGAATTGGGAAATAATTAAAACGAAAAAATTGTCATTGCGAAAGAATCTTTGAAACATTGCGTTCCTAAGGAACGAGAATTATTTTAAAAATTTCGAAAGTTGTACAATTTATAAGAATTTAAAATTACTTTCTTACTACAGGCAAAATTTCGGTTACGTTTAATCCGAATCTTTTTTGTTCTTCTTCAGAAAATTTTTGAGAATAGAAATTAATATCTACTGAAAATCCTACTGATTTTAACCTTTCGAAATAATCCATTCCATACCAACGAACATGATCGTATTGCCCGAAGTGTTTTTGTCTTTCTTTTGGGTCTGTAATGGTAAAATCTTCGTATGTTTTCTCTAGAGAATTTTTCATGGGAACTTGCATAATTCCCCAACCTCCTTTTTTCATCACTCTATAGAGTTCGCTCATCGCTTTTTTGTCGTCTATAATGTGTTCTAGAACATGATTACAGAAAATAACATCAAAACTTTCATCTTCAAAAGGCAAATCTAGAATGTCTGCTTTTACATCTACAATCGGCGAAAACAAATCTGCAGAAGTGTATTCTAAATTCTTCATTTTCTTGAATTTCCTCAAGAATTCTTGCTCTGGAGCAATGTGAAGCACTTTATAATTTTGAGTAAAAAAATCGGTTTCATTTTTTAGATACAACCACATTTGACGATGGCGTTCAAGGCTTAAAGTACCTGGCGAAAGTGCATTTTCACGTTGTTTTCCGTAACCATACGGTAAAAATTTACGGTAGGATTTCCCGTCAATCGGGTCGGTGAATTTATTTCCTTTGAAAAAAAGATAGATTAAAGGGCGAAGAAAAATGCTTAGGTTAATAAGCATAGGTCTTGGAATTTTATTCAATAAAAATGATGCGAGTTTCTTCATATAATTTCTAAACCAAATTTAAAAAAATATTTTTCATTTTTTAAAATAAATTTTGGAGTATTTATACATAAAAAAAACGGACAAAAGCCCGTTTTAATTGATATTCATATTTTCTAAAAATCCATAGTAAATGGTTCTTCTTCGTTGCTTGTAATTCCTAATGCTTCGTAAATATATTTGAAGGTAGAAAGTAAAACTGGCTTTCCATTAATCACTGCAACATCATGTTCAAAATGTGCAGAAGGTGTTTTGTCTAATGAAGTCACCGTCCATCCATCTTTGTGGAATTTAACCTGATGTGTTCCCAAATTAACCATAGGTTCTATAGCGACAACTAGACCATCTTTGATGACTTTTCCACTGCCTTTTCTTCCATAATTAGGAACTTGAGGATCTTCGTGCATACTTCTACCCAAACCGTGACCTACCAATTCTCTTACCACTCCATAACCATGTTTTTCGCAGTGTGTTTGAATAGCATTAGAAATATCTCCTATTCTTTTTCCACGAACACATTGTTCTATTCCTTTGTAAAGTGATTCTTTGGTTACTTGAAGTAATTTTTTGGTTTCTGGTGCTACTTCTCCCACTTCGAAAGAATAGGCATGGTCACCATAAAAACCGTTCATGTAAACACCACAATCCACAGAAAGAATGTCTCCTTCTTCCAACGGAATATCTTTTGGAATCCCATGAACTACCTCTTCATTGGGAGAAATACACAGGGAATTGGGGAAACCATACATTCCTAAAAATGCAGGTTCACCGCCATGATCTTTAATAAAATCATGAGCTAATTTATCCAAATGTAATGTGGTAACTCCCGGTTTAATTTCTGCTGCAATCATTCCTAAAGTTTTAGAAACGAGCTGAGCACTTTCTCGCATTAAACGGAGTTCTTCTATTGTTTTAAGTATAATCATTTTTATAAATTTGAAATTAGAGATTTAACTTTTTTTTACCAAAATAAACCTCTTTTCTTTTCTTTTTTCATTTTAGAATAAGCTAAAACTTCGCCTCCTTCTACTCTGAATTCTATTCTTTCGGTGATGATGTTATAGATTTCTCCCCAACCTGGAAAACCGCCTAAATTTCTATCATCTATAAATAAATCTGCATCTATTTTTCTGGATTGAGTTTCATCATCAAAGATTTCACCTTCGAAACTAGAGTTTACGGCGTAGAATTCTACTCCATTTTTTCTACAAAATTCTACCGCTTCTTCTAAAGACTTGCCATGTCTATAAGTCCAAAGAATTAATCTATAACCTTCTGATTGTAATTTTTTAAGGGTTTCAAAAGCAAAAATTTTAGGTTTTCCAATTGATGGATAAGCATCCTCTACAATAGTCCCATCAAAGTCTATAGCTAATTTTTTACTACTTAACATATTATATCGTTTGAATTTTTGGACAAATATATGAAATTAAAAAAGGCTATTAATAAGCCTTTTTTTAAATATTATTTTCTTTTTGTAAAAGTCTGTTTAATTTAAGAGACTAAAACTTCTCCTGTCATAATTTCAGGAATTTCTACGCCCATCACTTTTAAAATAGATGGCGCTACATCTCCTAATTTGCCAGGTTTTAAATTCCAAGTTTGGTCTTTATCCATCACAATTAGCGGAACTAAATTAGTAGAGTGTTGTGTGTTAGGACTTCCATCAGGATTAATCATATAATCAGAATTTCCGTGATCTGCCAAAATGAAAACAGCATAACCATGTTCATAAGCTGTAGTTGCTACTGCCTCTATACATTTGTCTACCGCTTCACAAGCTTTTACAGCCGCTTCGAAAACTCCAGTATGACCTACCATATCTGCATTAGCAAAATTTAAACAAATGAAATCTGCAGATTCTTTTTCTAATTCTGGTAAAATAGCATCTCTGATATCAAAAGCAGACATTTCTGGTTTTAAATCATAGGTTGCAACATCTTTTGGACTCGGACAAAGCAATCTTCTCTCTCCTACATATTCTTTTTCTCTACCTCCAGAAAAGAAGAAAGTAACGTGAGGATATTTTTCTGTTTCAGCAATTCTAATTTGAGTTCTACCTGCTCTTTCTAGAACTTCGCCCATTGTTTCTTGTAAAACTTCTTCATCAAAGATAACTTTTACATTTTGGAAACTTTCGTCATAATTGGTTAAAGTAACATAGTAAAGATCCAATTTTTTCATTCCAAAATCAGGGAAGTCTTGTTGAGAAAGCACTTCTGTAATTTCTCTACCTCTATCTGTTCTGAAATTGAAACAGAAAACTACATCATTTTCCTCAATTTTAGCAGTAGGAAGATTATTATTTTCTGAAACGATAATTGGTTTTAAAAACTCATCAGTAACTCCTTCTGCATAAGATTTTTCAATCGCTTCTACAGGATTTTTGGTGATTTCTCCTACTCCATTTACCATTGCATCATAAGCTAATTTCACACGCTCCCATCTCTTATCTCTATCCATTGCGAAATATCTTCCAACTACGGTTGCCAATTTTCCGGTAGAGATTTTCATGTGATTTTGTAAATCTTCTATGAAACCTTTTCCAGACATAGGATCACAGTCTCTACCGTCTGTAAATGCGTGTACGTAAACATTTTCTGTCAATCCAAATTCTTGAGCTGCAGTTAATAAACCTTTCAAGTGATTGATATGAGAATGAACTCCTCCATCTGAAACCAAACCGATAAAATGTACTTTTTTATGATTTAATTTAGCATATTCAAAAGCCATTTGAATTCCTGGCTCTAGTCCTAGAGTATTTTTTTCTACCGCCATATTCAGTTTTACCAAATTTTGGTAAACTACTCTTCCTGCGCCTAAATTCATGTGTCCTACTTCAGAATTTCCCATTTGTCCTGCTGGTAAACCTACTGCAAGTCCAGAAGCTTCTAGCGTGGTATGTGGAAATTTTGTATAACAAGAATCTATAAAAGGTGTGTTTGCTTGGTAAATTGCAGACACTTTATTATCCGTTCCTAAACCCCATCCATCAAGAATGGCAAGTATTGCTTTTTTAGCCATTTTAGTATTTTTTTAATAATGCAAATTTACGAAATTTCTAGGCATAGAATAATTCTTTTTAAAGCGATATTTATCAGTAATTAAAATATTTTTAAATATTAATTTTTCTGTTATCAGTTAATTTGTAACTTTACACTCCTTTTTTTGAAACAGTAATATGGATTTAAGAGACCAATTAAAAAACCTTTTCCCAGAACACGAGGAACAAGATTTTGAAATGCCAGAAGAAAAATTTGAGCAGAAGAATCCTCTTATCTGTAAATTCGAAAAAAAAGGAAGAAATGGTAAACCTGTGACTTTAATAGAAGGTTTCGAAGGAACAGAAGAAGAACTGAAACAAATTTCTAAAAAAATAAAAACCACTCTAGGAATTGGCGGCTCAGAAAAAGACGGAATCATCGTGATTCAAGGAGACAATCGTGATAAAATCATGAAAATTCTTCAAGATATGGGCTATAAAACCAAAAGAGTTGGAGGATAAAAAAGCAATCAGCAGTCAGCAATTGGCTTTCTGCAATTAAAATGAATATTAACAAATTTGGCTGAATGCAGATTGCTGAAAGCCGAAAGCAAATAAAATTATAAATATGCTAAATAAACTTGCTGCTTCAGAATTGGTTTTAAATCCAGACGGAAGCGTTTATCACCTTAATCTTCAACCAGAAGATATTGCAGAGAAAATTCTATTAGTAGGCGATCCAGACAGAGTGCCAAAAGTTTCTCAATATTTTGATACCATCGAAATTCAAAAAAATAAAAGAGAATTCTACACGCATACTGGAACTTTAAGAGGTGAAAGAATTACGGTAATGTCTACCGGAATCGGTACAGAAAACATCGATATCGTGATGAACGAGCTGGATGCTTTGGTGAATATTGATTTAAAAGAAAAAGAATTCAAATCAGAACATACTGCTCTTCAGTTATTCAGATTAGGAACTTGTGGTTCTGTAAATCCTGATGTGGAAGTAGATAACATGTTGGTTTCTCAAAACGTTGTTGGTTTAGATGGATTAATGCATTTTTACCAAGATTATGAGTTCGAAAATGAGTTTTCTAGAAATTTCATGGAAAAATTCCCATACGAAAGAATTAAGCCAATGCTTTATTTTTCTGAATGGACAGAATCTCAGTACGATTACTTCAAAGATGCTAAATACGTAGGAAATACTGCTACTTTCCCTGGTTTCTATGCGCCACAAGGAAGACAATTGCGTCTAAAAGCTGTAGATGATAAATTTTTAGAAACACTTAATGATTTAGGCGTTACTAATTTCGAAATGGAAACTTCTGCGATTTATGGTTTGTCTAAACTTTTAGGACACAAAGCAGTTACCATTAATAACGTAATTGCGAATAGAAGACGCGGAGAGTTTTCTGCTGATCATCATCAATCAGAAAAAAATATGATTGAATGGGTATTAGAAAGAGTTATCAAATAATTAAGAATCTCTAACTGACTAGTCCTAAAAAACCGATACAGATTATAGGGCAAAAATAAATAATTAAACCAAAGCAAAAACGTTTTTGCTTTGGTTTTTGTTTTTATAGGTT
>NZ_PTPZ01000007.1 GCF_002943105.1 Cloacibacterium normanense
AACCTATAAAAACAAAAACCAAAGCAAAAACGTTTTTGCTTTGGTTTAATTATTTATTTTTGCCCTATAATCTGTATCGGTTTTTTAGGACTAGTCACATGGAAGATTATTTTTTGATAAATTTCATCTTAGAAGTTGCTCCTTTTTCAGAAACTTCGATGAAATAGACTCCTTTTGCAAGAGTAGCTACATTGACTTTATTATTGGTCACTTTTCCTTTTGAAATAAATTGACCTGCAACGTTAAAGATGGTAAAAGTAGCATTATTAGATACTTTTGTAATATTTAAAACATCATTTACAGGATTAGGGAAAATTTCAACATTCCCTTTTTTTACATCTTCTGCCGCTAATAATGTTCCTAGAGAGAAGGTATAAGAATCATAATAACCATTAAAACTTGTTTGGTTAATCATTACTGTTCCTGAGCTTGTGCTGAGTTTATAATATCCCGAACCAGCATCACAGCAAATACCATCTCCATATAAGTCTCGAATTATAAATGAATAGCAGTCATTATTTGCTAAATTAAAAGTAAAAGTCTTTAATGCTGGAGGTGTGGCTGTATCTGTATATGGGCCTCCATGGTATAAGACATCTCCATTTGCATTAATGAGTTCCCAAGTAGTTTCAGTACCATAAATATCTAATTTTAAATCTAATTTTACTGTAGTAGTAGTAAAGTTAGGAGTAGATTTTATAGTATATGAATAAGAACTTGTATTATTAGATGGTTTAGAATCTGCACCCCCATTTACAGAAGTAAGTGTAGCTGTGATAACTCCATTTCCAGAAAACATAACTGGGATAACTGCTTCTTGATTCGTTCCTAAATTTCCTGACCAGTTCTGTGTATAAGTACTTCCATTATCATTAATTGAAAGTGTTGCAGAAGTAATATTATTACTACCTCTGTTTATAATTTTAAAATTACCAACAGGTCTTCCTCCGCATAACCCACTAAATGAAGGTCTCACGGATACTTCTCCATCATTAGGTAATAAGGTTACCGCTGTTAGAGCATCAGAAGTAAGCAATTCTTTTCTTCTCACTGAATTCGTTAAAACAGTATTAAATCTATCTAATTGATTCTGAGTAAATATGTTCATACAATCATCATTTGTATAATCCATATAATTCTCAAACATTTCATCTGATGTCCCACAATCATTTGATTTAGGATGAGTAAAGCATCCATAATTAGCATCTTCATGGACTGGAGTATCTGCTACATAATCTTCTCCACAAGTATCATCTCCCCAAATATGTCTTAATCCAAGCCAGTGACCTATTTCATGAGTGGCAGTTCTACCATAACCATAAGTAGCATCTAAATTAAAACTACCATCATTATAATCTAAATTTCCAAAAAATTGGTATCCGATAATAACGCCATCTGTATTTGCCAAACCTGTGTCATCTAATCCATTTAATGTAGAACCTACTGGAAATTGTGCATACCCCAAAACTCCTTCCAAATCACCTCCAAAGTTAACTACCCAAAGATTAAGATATTTTGTAGGCTCCCAAATAGTATTTGGTTTTAAAACATTTTCAACATCGGATTCTTGCCAAAATTCTTTATCAAATGATACTCTGTCTATACCATTAGTTGGATTTCCATTAGGGTCTCTAACCGCTAAAGCAAATTCTATATTAGTATCAGCACCTACTGGGTTAGTATTATATCCCTTTGTACCTATTTTTTTTCTGTAGTCATTGTTTAAAGTTGTAATTTGAGATCTCACTTGTGCGTCACTAATATTGGTGCCCTGTCCCACAGATTCTCCTTTATTAATTACGTGCACAACTACAGGTATCGTTCTAACAGCAGTAACTTTATTTGCTCCTTTATTTCTTAAATTCAAAGATTCGTTAGACATCCAAGTTTCAAACTGACCTATAGTCGCTCTTTTGAATTTTTGTTGGATCTTTTTTTCATGCTCAGTAGATAAACATCTTATATAACCGTTCGGTGATTTTTTTACTGTTTTTTTTGTCTGAGCCGAAATGTTCATTGAAATTAATCCAGCCATCAGAAAGAATAGAATTTTCTTCATCTAATATATTTTAATTATTATTTAATTTAAAGGGAATCAAAGTTATACACTTTTATTCAATTATTTAAAATAAATTTCATTTTTTTTTAAAAAAATATAACATTATTATAATCTCAATATAAATTCCTTAAAACTGATACGCCAAATTCCAGCTAAAGCCCACATTAAATTTAGTAGAGCTTTTGCCAAAGCCCGGAACAATCATAGGCTTCATTTCTTCTTGCTTGGTAGAATAAAATAAAAATCTTGGTTGTGCATTCACATCTACATATAAATTTGATTTGAACAACTGAACTCTTGCTCCAGCAAAACCTTCTAACCAATAGGCAGACTGATTCACTGATGGAAAGGCAAGATATTGGTCGCTGCCACCAAAACCACGAATGGGAACTTTTTTGTATTCTTGACTGTAAAAACTAGCTGCTATTTTTGTACCTGCATAAAAACCATTATTATGATTTTCGGTATCGATAGAAAGCATATAATATCCTCCTAATTTTCCGAAAATTCCGTTTGCAGTAGCATCATATCCGTTTTTCTGATAAATATTTTTTTCAAAACCTACATCTACAATTGCATGAAGATTTTTCTTAATCTCAGAAGAAACATATCCTTGAAATAATTTTCTATCACTAAAAGCAGATAATCCAGCATTCAGCACATCTAATCCTACTGTAAAATTGGGTTTATATTGATATTTGGTTTTTACTGAATCTTTCTCTTGAGAAAAACCCAAACAAAAACTAAAAAACAAGATAAAGGTGAGCTTTGTTTTCATTGATTATTTGATTTTGATTGAGTTCTACTTTAGTCACTGGATTTGCAGTTTCTAGAGTTCCTGAAAGGTTTTGGTAAAGCCTTTTGAAACCACAAGCTGGCGAAACATATTCAGAAGTGGTATTATAATTCAGTTTTATTTTAGAAACTTTGCCATTTTTAGTTTTTCTAACATATAATTCAGTAAAACCTGCATCGTCTACCCGAATAGGAACCAATACGGAATCTATTTTAGTAGCTTCTACAACCGTTAAAATATTATTATTACCGTAATCTACATCTAAATAAAGTGACTCTAGAGTCAGCACTTTATTATCTGCACTTTTAAATTTAATTTTTAGTCGAGGTGTAGCTTCTCCGCTTACGCAAACATCGTCATCGTTTTCGCAAGAAGTGAGCAAAAAACCCAATATCAAAAAGGGAAAGATTAATTTTTTCATTTTTTTACGAGGAAATAATATTCTGAAAACGCCTATTCAACTTGAAAGTCGGTTTCAGATATTTAACTTACTATTTTGATTTTTCTTATTTTAAATTTTCAGAAAAATCTCTTTTATAAAACAAAGTTCACCATTTTCTGGAAATGATGAACTTTATTTTTCAATTATTTTACTTCTAAAGCTTTATCTATCCTGTAAACCAAATCTTCTAAATGATATTTGGTCACTGCATCTTGTGCATTTTGTGCATTTTTAGAAGCATCTGCTTTTATTTCTCTTAAAACTCCTCTGGTTAATGATTTCACATCAGAGTTATCAGAAATCGTCTCAGCATTTCTGCCTGTGCTTGGTTTACTTGCCTGAGTTCTCGCTATTAAAGTTTCTACAAAATTTTTCTGTAAATTTCTTCTATAAATATCAATTTTAGAAGAAGATTTCAACTCAGAAAATACACTATTTTTAATATCTTGAAGATAATCATACACTGCATAAGCATTAGCATCTAAAGATTCTCCTTCGTATAATTTATTCAAAACACCTTCGCTTAAAACTCTATTGAGCACTATTTTTTGAAGATTTTCTACCACTTCTACAGGCGATTTATCTATTTTGGTTAAAACAGAAGTTTTCAACAACCAATTTGGAGTGGTGAATACATTTTCTGATAAAAATTTCAAAGCTTCTTTTTGCTCTGATTTAGAAACCAATTCGTAGATAGCTCCTTTTTGTTCTACCATTTTCGGTGTTTCTTTTACGCCACCGATGTATTTAGAAACATGACCTAAATATCTAGTAAACTGACCAGAAACTTGAGTAAATCTATTATTAAGACTGCTGTAATCTTCATTTGGTTTTGTACTCCACGCTTCTATGTTTTCCATGATTCGCTGAAGATTTTTCACTCCATATTTTCCAGCAATCATAGGATTATCTCCTACTTGTTCGCTCTGCGAACGCGGATCATAAGGATTGGTTTCTGTACCGAACCAAAGTCTAGGATTTTGTAATTTTTCCATCACCCATTTATTCAGATGAGCTTTTTCTTTTTCTGGAGAATTATAGTTGTAAAATCTTCTGTAACCCCATTCTATTGCCCAGTCATCATAGTCACCAATTCTTGGCATTAATCCAGCTTCGCCTACATTATCTTCTGGTTGTGCTACATAGTTAAATCTCGCATAATCCATGATTGAAGGAGTGTGTCCATTGGCTTTTAACCAAGCTTTATTTCTAAGATTTTCTACAGGAACCGTAGAACTAGACCCGAAATTATGTCTCAAACCAAGGGTATGACCTACTTCGTGTGAAGAAACAAATCTGATTAATTGTCCCATTAATTCATCATCAAAATCTACTTTTCTAGCTCTAGGATCATTTGGTGAAGCTTGCACGAAATACCAATCGTTCAACAATTTCATCACATTGTGATACCAATTGATGTGACTTTCCAAAATTTCTCCAGTTCTAGGATCTGCAATTGAAGGACCAGAAGCATTGGGAACATCTGAAGGTTTATAAACGATAGCCGAAAATCTTGCATCTTCTAAACTCCATTCTGGATCTTCTTTTGCATTCGGAACTTTTGCATAAATAGCGTTTTTGAAACCTGCTTTTTCGAAAGCTTTTTGCCAATCATTTACCCCTTGAATTAAATATGGAATCCATTTTTTTGGAGTTAACGGGTCTATATAAAACACAATTGGTTTCTCTGGCTCTACCAATTCGCCTCTTTTATATTTTTCTAAATCTTTTGCTTTTGGTTCAAGTCTCCATCTTTTTACCAAAGAAACTCTTTCTACGCCTTGAGGATTTTCATCAAAATCAGTATAACCTACTGTAAAATAACCTACTCTAGGATCGAAATACCTTGCCTGCATTTTATTTTCTGGCAAAAGAATAATAGAAGAATTCACTTCTACAGTATAATTTCCGCTCACTTCAGGTTTTGGAGCACCTGGAATTGGCGAAGCTTCTCCTGCACTTCTGTTGTAGGTTTTAGTCGTATTAATTTCTATATTGGTAGGGAAAGATTTCACGAAATTGACAAAAGATTTATCTTTTTGAAAAGCTCCTACTCTAAATCCTTTCTTGAAACGAGTATCAAAAGAAACTATATCATTATCTGCATTGATAAAATCTGTAACATCTATCACGGTAGAGTTTTTTTCTTTACCGAAAGCTTTAATGTCAAAAGCTTGTTCTATAGCATTTACGTTATTTCTCATCACTGTTTTATACATTGCAGAGGTAGAATCTTTAGCATAATCTACATAAGAAATAGAGCGCAAAAACACTTTATCATTTGGTCCTTTCTCGAAACTGATAACGTTTTGACTGATTTGATCTCCTGCATAACCTACTGTTCCCATTCTCATTTCGGCGCCAGCTTTGGTCAATCTGGTGACTACCAAAAATTCTTTTTTCAGTGCTTTATCCGGAATTTCGAAATAATATTTGTCTTCTACTTTGTGAACGGTAATAATTCCTTCATCGCTAACTGCTTTGTTGGTAATTACTTTCTCGAAAGGTTGAATTTTTTCTGGTTTTTTGTCTTTTGGTTTTGCAGTGTTTACAGTGTCTTTTTTAGCTTTTACATCTACTTTTACACTGTCTTTCTGTTGAGAAAATGCGCTCGCTGACATCATTAATGACAATGCGCAAAACAAATTCAGTACATTTTTCATTCGATATTTTAAATTTTTATTTGGTTAAAAATACCTCAACTATAAGATAAAAAAATTGAGGATTCTGTTTCGAACCCCCAATTTAGTTATTTTTTTATTAATAGCGCTATATTTTCTACATGATGTGTCTGCGGAAACATATCTACTGGCAAAATCTTCACCAAATCATAATGTTCCTTCATCAGTGCTAAATCTCTGGCTTGAGTAGCAGAATTACAGCTAACATAGACAATTTTTGGCGGAGCTAATTTCAGAATTTGTTCTACCACTTTTTGGTGCATTCCGTCTCTTGGTGGGTCGGTAACCAAAACATTTGGTTTTGGATGATTGGCTAAAAACTCTTCTGTGAAAACGTCTTTCATATCGCCACAATAAAACTCGCAATTCTCTAAACCATTAAGTTTAGCATGTTCTTTTGCAGCATCAATAGCTTCTTGAACCGATTCTATCCCGATTACGTATTTTGCTTTTTGGGCAATATATTGTGCAATCGTTCCTGTCCCTGTATACAAATCATAAACCACATCATTTTCAGAAATTTCTGCAAATTCCAATGTTTTTCTGTACAAATTCAGTGCTTGCTTATAATTGGTTTGGAAGAAAGATTTTGGTCCGATTTTAAATTTCAGCCCATCCATTTCTTCATAAATGAAACCTTCGCCGAAATAAGTCTGCACATCTAAATCATAAATAGAATCATTCTGTTTCGGATTGATGGCAAAAACCAAAGTTTTAATCTGTGGGAATTTTTCTAAAATATAATCGAATAATTGTTCTCTGTTTTCTTTTTCTTCTCTGTACAATTGGAATAAAACCATCCATTCTCCTTGAGAGTTTTGACGAAGCATTAAAGTTCTCAAAAAGCCTTCTTGATTTCTTACATCAAAAAAATCTAGACCATTTTCGATGGCGTAATTTCTTACAGCTAATCTTAAATCATTAGATGGCGCTTCTTGAAGGAAGCATTCTTGTAAATCTAAAATCTTACTCCACATTCCTGGAATATGGAATCCTAAAGCATCTTTATTCCCGAAATTTTCTTCGGAACTGATTTCGTATTGAGTAAGCCAACGAGCGTTAGAAAAAGAAAACTCCATTTTATTTCTGTAGAAATATTCTTGCTCTGAACCGAGAATTGGCAAGGTTTCAAAATTTTCGATTCCGCCAATTCGTTTGATATTGTTATAAACTTCTTCTTGCTTGAAATCGAGTTGTTTTTGGTAAGAAAGGTTCTGCCATTTGCAACCACCACAAACTCCGAAATGAGTACATTTCGGCTCAACTCTGTAAGGTGATTTTTCTAAAATCTCTATGGCTTCTGCTTCGAAGTATTTAGATTTAGATTTTTTCACTCTGGCATTTACTACATCACCCGGAACCGCACCAGAAATTAAAACTGTTTTCCCTTCTTCAGTTTTTCCTACGGCTACACCTTTTGCACCAGCAGTAATTAATTTAATATTTTCTAAAATAATGTTTTTCTTTTTCTTACTCATAACGATGCAAAATTAATGTTTTAAAACTAATTTTCAGACTGTTTATTGATTTTCATAAATTTTGAAAAAATAAAAAGCGGACTAAAGTCCGCTTTTTGATATGATATTTTATCTTTTTTAGTGACCGTGACCATCATTTGCAGAATGTTGTTCTGTAGCTGAAGGTGCTGTCATTAAATCTGGTGCTTGAGGAACAGCAGTTGGAGCTTGTAAACCAGAAGCTTTGTTCAATCCATCTACTAAAGCTGGGTCTGCGATATTTAAGTAAGTTTTACTAGAAATTTTACCGTCTTTATCAATGATGATGAAACTTGGCATTTTAAATCCGTAAACAGCAAATTTCTTAGCAATTTCAGATTTCATACCACCAGTTGCATAATAATTGTTCCCTTGAATTCCTGTGAACATCGCTTTAGAAGTTTTCACGAATTGGTCTTGAGTATCATCTAAGTTAATGAAAGCAAAATTCATTTTTGAACCATAGAATTTCACCATTTCTTTAAGAACAGGCATTGTGCTTTCTGTGATGTAAGGATTCCAAGAAGCGTAGAACACTAATGCTGTAGGTTTTCCTTTAAGATCTGCTAAAGTTATTTTACTGCCATCTTGTTTTACTAAACTTAAACCAGAAACATCTGTTCCTTGCTCAATTCCGTAAATAGCTTCTTCTAAATTTTTCAACTCAGATTTGATTGCTGAATTTTTGATTTTAGTATCTAAAAATTTGAAAACTTCTTGTAATTTAGGATTAGCAGGTTCTCTTAAATCATATTGAGCAGCTACCGCAGCAAGAAGATATTCTTTAGTTTTGTCTGAAACATCTTTTTGGGTGTCTAAGAATTTAGAGAACATTTGCACATTAGAAGTCGGAGCAGCATTCTTTTGTCCTTCGAAGAATTTTTGGAAACCTGCACTTAATTTACTGATAACGTAGTTTCTGTAATTAGGCATATCTTCTACATAACTTTCGTTTTCTAGACCTTTTTGGAATTCTAACAATTTAGCTCCTGCTTTGTATTTTGGGTCATTGGTAGCTGGACCATGCATACTTTCGTATTGAGAAGAAATCATCAATAAAGTTACATCTAGTTCTCTTTTATTGAATTTTTCTACATCGCTGTCTGGTTTTTTCACCTTAGCGATTTCGTCCATTTTTTTGGTAATATCACCTTTATATTTTTCTAATTCTTTTAGGAAATCTTCTTCTTTTTTAGAAATAACAGATTGGTCTAATTTAGACATGTATTGGTTAATGAACTGTTGAGATTCCATTAAGTATTCTGTATTTCCTTTAGCATCACCAGTAATTTTCATTCCTTGAGGGAAAAGCATCGCTTCAAAATCAAGATTTACTTGATCACCACCTTTTAGATAAAGAAAACCTGTGTTCCCGCCATAAGTAATAACATAAACTCCATCTCTAGGAATTTCTATGGTTTCTGAGAAATTTCCTTTGGCATCTACACCAAAATTAGCAAGCGGTAAAGTTGCAATTCCTGAAGCATCAATGATTTCTAATCTTTCTAATGGTGAGCCATTAGTCACTTTACCATTTATGGTTACTTTGCCACCTTTAGAACATGATAGCAATAAAATGGAGAATAAGAATAATAAAAAATATTTTTTCATTTCTTTAAAAAAGTTGTTTTTGTTTTTAATCACGCAAAAATATACTTTTAGTTTTATTTGCAGAAAAAAACTTTGTGTTTTGGGAAAGTTTTAACGAAAAATCACCTCAAAGAAAGAGGTGATTTTCAAATTATTTCATTGATAAGGTTAATCTACTGTAGTAAATTGAGCTGCAAGAAATTCTCTGTTCATTCTAGCGATGTTTTCTAGAGAAATTCCTTTAGGACATTCTACTTCGCAAGCACCTGTGTTAGAACAGTTACCGAAGCCTTCTTCGTCCATTTGTTTTACCATGTTTAGTACTCTTCGCTTCGCTTCTACTCTACCTTGTGGTAAAAGAGCAAACTGAGAAACTTTAGCACCTACAAATAGCATAGCAGAACCATTTTTACAAGTGGCTACACATGCTCCACAACCGATACAAGCTGCAGCATCCATTGCTTTATCTGCATCTTCTTTAGGAACTGGGATTGCGTTTGCATCAAGTGTATTTCCTGAAGTATTTACAGAAACAAAACCACCTGCAGCCATAATTCTGTCAAATGCGCTTCTGTCTACTACCAAGTCTTTGATTACTGGGAACGCAGCACTTCTCCAAGGTTCAATAGTGATGGTTTCGCCATCTTTGAACATTCTCATGTGCAATTGGCAAGTTGTAATTCCTGTATCTGGTCCGTGAGCTCTACCATTAATGTACAATGAACACATACCGCAGATTCCTTCTCTACAATCGTGGTCGAATGCTACTGGTTCGCTTCCGTTATTTACCAATTGTTCGTTTAGCATATCTAACATTTCAAGGAAAGAAGAATCCGTAGAAACATCTGATATTTTGTAGGTCTCGAACTGACCTTTTGATTTATTATTTTTCTGTCTCCAAATTTTCAGAGTCAGGTTTAATCCTTTTTTTGCACTCATTTTTTAAATTATTTTATGGAGATTATTTATAACTTCTCGTTTTCACTTCAATATTCTCGTACACCAATTCTTCTTTGTGCAATACTTCGGCGTTGATATCATCACCTTTGTATTCCCAAGCTGCTACATATTTGTAGTTCTCGTCATCTCTTTCTGCTTCACCTTCTGGAGTAGCGTGATCCCAACGGAAGTGTCCTCCACAAGATTCTTTTCTTTCAAGAGCATCTTTCGCCATTAATTGACCCAGTTCTAAGAAATCTGCCACTCTGAATGCTTTTTCAAGCTCTGTATTCATTCCATCTGCTTCTCCAGGAACTTTTACATTTTTCCAGAAATCGTTTCTGATTTCTTCTATTTCTTTAATTGCTTCTGCTAAACCTTCTGGAGTTCTTCCCATACCTACTTTGTTCCACATTACGTTTCCTAGTTTTTTGTGGAAGTAGTCTACAGAATGAGTTCCTTTATTGGTTAAGAAGAAGTTTACTTTATCTTTAATTTCTTTTTCAGCAGCTTCAAATTCTGAAGAATTAGTAGGAATTTGTCCTGTTCTGATGTCTGCAGAAAGATAATCTGCAATCGTGTAAGGCAATACGAAATATCCGTCTGCTAAACCTTGCATTAAAGCAGATGCACCTAATCTGTTTGCGCCGTGGTCTGAGAAATTAGCCTCACCAATTACGAAACAACCAGGAATAGTACTCATTAAGTTATAATCTACCCAAACTCCTCCCATGGTATAGTGAACTGCAGGATAAATTTTCATAGGAGTTACGTATGGATCGTCTGCTGTAATTTTTTCATACATTTGGAATAGGTTTCCGTATTTTTCTTCTACCCATTTTTTACCCAAATCGTAGATTTGTTGTTCAGAAGGATTGTGAATATTTTTCTCAGTAGCAGCTTCTCTACCTTTTTTCATAATTTCTGTAGAGAAATCTAAGAATACACCTTCTTTAGTATCATTATTTTCGATTCCGAAACCAGCATCACATCTTTCTTTAGCAGCTCTAGAAGCTACGTCTCTAGGTACTAAGTTACCGAATGCAGGATATCTTCTTTCTAAATAGTAATCTCTATCTTCTTCTTTAACATTTTCTGGTCTAAGTTTTCCTTCTCTGATTGCTTGAGCATCTTCTAATTTTTTAGGAACCCAAATTCTACCAGAGTTTCTAAGAGATTCAGACATCAGAGTCAGTTTAGACTGTTGTGTTCCGTGAACTGGAATACAAGTTGGGTGAATCTGTACGAAACATGGATTTGCGAAATACGCTCCTTTTTTGTGAATTTTCCAAGCCGCAGAAACGTTAGAACCCATCGCGTTAGTAGAAAGGAAATATACGTTTCCGTAACCACCAGAAGCAATCACTACAGCGTGAGCAGAATGTCTTTCGATTTCTCCTGTTACTAAGTTTCTTGCGATAATACCTCTAGCTTTACCATCTACCATTACTAAGTCCATCATTTCGTGACGGTTGTACATCTTAATTCTACCTTTACCAATTTGACGGCTCATTGCAGAATATGCACCTAATAGTAATTGCTGACCAGTTTGACCTTTTGCGTAGAAAGTTCTCTTCACCTGAGTTCCACCGAAAGAACGGTTATCTAACTGACCGCCGTATTCTCTACCAAAAGGAACACCTTGTGCTACACATTGGTCAATGATATTTGCAGAAACTTCTGCTAATCTGTGTACGTTAGCTTCTCTTGCTCTATAATCTCCACCTTTGATGGTGTCATAGAATAATCTGTAAACAGAGTCACCATCATTTTGATAATTTTTAGCTGCATTAATACCACCTTGAGCTGCAATAGAGTGCGCTCTTCTTGGTGAATCTTGGTAGCAAAAAGCTTTTACATTATATCCTTGCTCTGCAAGAGTTGCCGCAGCAGAACCACCAGCTAAACCAGTTCCTACTACAATAATATCTATTTTATCACGGTTATTTGGTGCAACCAAATTCATGTGTGCTTTATGATTTTTCCATTTGTCTGCTAAAGGACCTGCTGGAATTTTTGAATCTAATTTGCTCATAATATTATGTAAATTATTGAGTTACGAAATGAAATACAGCTACTACGATAAATCCTAGCGGAATTAAAACAGAATACCAAGTTCCTAAAGTGATTACACATTTTAAATATTTAGGATGTCTAGCTCCAATCGATTGGAATGATGATTGGAAACCGTGTGATAAGTGCAATCCTAATAAAACAAAAGAAACTGCGTAAAAAATCACTCTCCATAAATCTGCAAACTTAGCATGTAACTCTTCCCAATATCTTGTTTCATTGATTGATAGAGCTTCTACATACTTATAATTCATCTCATGCATCCAGAAATCATACATATGCAGTCCTAAGAAAGCTAAAATTACTGCTCCAGAAATAATCATATTTCTAGAAGACCAACTAGAATTTCCGCTGTTATTTGCTACAGCATATTTTACTGGTCTTGCGTTTTTGTTTTTCATTTCTAAAACGAAGCCCATTACAAAGTGAAAGATTACACCCGCTACTAAAACCGGCTGCATCACAAATTGTATTAAAGGATTGTATCCCATAAAATGAGACGCTGTGTTAAATGCATCTTCACTAAATATCGATAGTAAATTTACCGACAAGTGAATCAACAAAAAGACAAGCAAAAACATTGCTGAAAGCGCCATTAAAAACTTTCTACCAATTGTAGATTGAGTTAATCCTGCCATTGTTTATTTATTTTTTTGAATTTTCACAAAATTAAGAATTTGTTAACGTTTGAAACCATGACAAATGTCATGTTTTTTAGTTTATAACTATTCTAAATAAATTATTCTAGTCTATAATTTTTCTTATTTATGACTATAGCTTTTACATTTTGAGGAACAAAGACAATTTTAAAATCATTCACTCTTCTAGCAACCAAATAAGGCTCTATGATGTACTTTTTCTGCTTTTCTAAATTTTTGGAATTTTTCACAAAAAAGACTACTTTATCTTTTTCTTTAACAGAAATTATTTTTTCTTTAAAAAATTCGTGTACTAAGATTTCAGATTTAGAATTTTCATAGTAGTTAAATCCTATTCTAAGCATTAAAAATAAAATGACCAAAAATCCTACTTTGATGAGTGATTTTAAATGATGACGTATTAAAAATCTCCTCAAAAAATAAATCATACTAAAAAGAACGATGACTTCTGACCAATGCATTGGTATGTTTTTAAAGAAGAAAACATCAAGGCTTGCGAAAAAATGAATCACTTTCAAAACCAGTTGAACTCCAGAATCGTAAAGAGCATTTAACCAAGAAATTTCGAAGCCAAAACCCAACAAAATGGTCATCAATAAAGCAAAAATAATAATTACTTCAGAAAAAGGAATCACCACCAGATTCGCAATAACCGAAATCAAAGAATATTGATGAAAATAATAAATAACCAATGGTAAAGTCACCAATTGCGCAGCAATACTAATCGAAATTACATTCACAAAAAAATTCTGAACATTATTTTTAGGCTTTGGTAAATATTTCAAAATCGGTTCATTGAGCCAAAAAATTCCAAAAACAGCAATAAAACTCAATTGAAATCCTACATCAAAAAGTTGGTTCGTGTCAAAAATCAAAATCGCTAAACCAGAAATCGCCATTGCATGTAACAAATCTGGTTTCCGTTGCAATAAAACATAGAAATAATACGCAGAAATCATAATACACGAACGAATCACAGAACTTCCAAAATCTATAAAAACTGCAAATAACCAAATGAATATCAAAGAAATTACAATCGGTAAATTTCTAAAATTTGCAGGAAAAATTGGTTTCAAAAGCAACAAAATCAACCAAAAAATAATCGCCATGTGCGAACCTGAAATCGCTAAAATATGCACCAAACCAGATTTGCTAAAATCTTCCACGGTTTCTCGGTCCATTTCTGTACGATCTGCCAGAATGATTCCTTTGGTAAATTCTTTAGATTTTTCAGAAAGTTTTGCTTGGTCGATATTTTGCAAAATTTCTAAGCGTTTTTGTTTAATTTTTTCGGAAAAAGTAAGGTTTTCTTTCTCCGCAACTTGAAAAGAATTAGGAGCATATCCTTGAAAATAAATCTGCTTTCTGGCCAAATATTTTTGATAATCAAATCCAAAATCCTGCGCATTCGCTTTTACTTTGTTGAGATAAATTTCGGCTTTATAAAAATGTTTGAAATCCAGTTCCTTTTCTTCTTTTGGAACCGACAAAACCAAACCTAAATGGTTTATTTCGTCGTTAACTTTCAAAATTTTGACTTCGTAACGTTTATTTTTCTCGTTGGAATTCAGCTTTTTATCCAAAGTAAAAACCACTTCCGACGAACTAGGAAAATGTGGAAGAACTTGTTCTTTATTATGGAGTTCATGTGCGAAATCGCCTAATCCCAAAAAGAAAATTGCCAATACATATTCTTTGATTTTGAAGAAAAAATGAATTTTTAAAAAGCTAAAAACTAAAAACAGGAAGCTAAAACTCAAAAACACTTTGACTAAAGCAGTTGACAAACTCAACTTTTCGGAAATAAGAATCCCGAAAATGAAACAAATCCACAAAATCAAAAGTGGTTGCTTGTTCATGCAATTTGGTTATTAGTTTAATCAAATATAAAAATTTATTGAACTCACGAGTTCTTTTTCTCCATTTTTAAACAAAAAAATTCCTTAAACGTTACATTTAAGGAATTTTATACTCTTATCCAGTATTTTTCAAACCACTAGAAATAGCATTGATTAAACTTAATAATTTATTGAGAATTTTGTCTTTTTCTAGTTTATTTTCGTCATCTAAATTTCTCCATTGTTGAAGATAATGAAGGTGTAAATGGTGTAAAACATCTAGTTTTTGGTTTCTCCATTTCAAGTTATCATATTGTCCGCTTCTTCTTTCCAGAGCCGCTTCTCCGAACAATTCTTCTATCAGCTGAACTCCATTTTGATGGTCGGTAAGAAATTTATTCATCAATAGGTTTCTTTCTTCTTCATTTTGGTCTAATTCTGCATATTTTTTCATAATTTCTAGATTAGACAAAATAAGATTGGTCTCGGTCTGAATCATTAAAAATTTGAAGAAATTCCAATTTTGAGCTGCTTCTTTTAACTGTTGATATTCTTGTGGTTTTTCTGATTTCAAAATTTTGAGCGCTTCACCTAATCCGTACCAACCTGTGAGTGCAATACGAGAAAGATTCCAGCTGAAAACCCAAGGAATCGCGCGTAAATCCTGCAATGTTCTGGTTCCCGTTCTTCTGGCTGGTCTAGAACCTATTTTGCTTTTCTCTAAAACATCTATGCACGTTGCTTTTCCATAAAAATTGATAAATCCTGGAGTTTCTATTAAATTTCTATAATGTTCAAAGGATTTTTGAGCCAGAAATTCCATAGATTCAAATGGATATTGTGGTTTTTCGGTTTTGTATTTATTTTGAATAATATGTCTTGCTGTTCCAGACGAAAGTGCATTGAGATTATATTTCGCCGTCATAGGATTTCCGAAAAGTTGCGCTACAGATTCTCCTTGAACTGTGATTTTCACGGTTCCAAAAACGGCTTGTTCTGGCATACTTTCTAAGAAACGATGATATTTACCACCACCTCTACTGATGGTTCCACCAGTTCCGTGGAAGAAATAGATTTCGGTATTATGTTTCTTACCAATTTCTGACAAAGCAATTTCTGCTTTATGAAGATTCCACTTACTTGCAATTGTTCCACCATCTTTATTACTGTCACTATAACCTAGCATTACTTCTTGTTTCCCATCTAAATTTTTAGCTCTGCTAATTGTGATAGGATGTTGCAAGAATTTTTCTAAAATTTCTGAACCATTTTGTAAATCTTCGATAGTTTCTAAAAGCGGAACCACTCTTATCTTGGTGTTAAGAAGTTGAGTTTCTCTCATTAATAAATAAACCACCAATAAATCACTTAAATTTCTGGTCATACTTACAATGAAAGAACCTATTCCCTCTGCTCCATACTGACTGATATGTTGACGAATGACTCTATAACAATCTAAAACATTATCTGCTTCTGGACCGTAAGAAATGGTAACGTCTGTAATAAAAGCATTGCTGCTCAAGACTTGGTTCAGGTAATTTACTCTTTTTTCTTCTTCCCAATTTTCGAAATCATAATCTGTTTCACCGCTGGCTTTAAGAATCTGCGAAATAGCTTTATCATGGAAAGCGCTATTTTGTCTAATATCTAATTTAGCCAAATGAAATCCGAAACATTGAACCGCTCTTTCTACCGAGAATAATAAATCCTCGGCAATGCTTTGGAAACCATTTTGTACCAAAACTTCTCTCAGATTTTTTAAATCTTCTTGAAGCGCTTTGCTAGATTTATAATAGGTTTTAGAATCTTCAAAATTTTCTGTTATGGTATTTTCTAATTGACAAATCATAAGATTTACGAATTGTCTCCACGGTTCATAATGATTTCTTTCAACTGCTTTTTTGCCCATTTCACCTAATGCAGAAACTTTCTCCTGAATCATTTCAGAAAGCTGAAAAGGAACAGGATTAGACACCGCCGAAATAGAAATTTTCTTAGCCAAATGAATTAAATCTTCTTTAATCAATGTTAATGCGGCTTTTCGATGAAGCAAAAGTGTTTCCTTAGTCACTGCAGGTGTTACAAAAGGATGACCATCTCTGTCACCACCAACCCAACTTCCAAAATTAATTTTCGGGAAATAATCTGGATTTTTAATTTTCTGAGGATTAAGCCCTAACTCAATCCAAGAATTGATGATTTCTTGGTCACTTTTCACTAAAACGTTGGGGAAAATCTTGGTAAGATAATATAAAACATTTGCTCTTTCGTCTGTAATATCTGGCTTTTCCAGGTAAATTTCGCCTGTTCTCCACCATCTTTCTAGAAGTTGAATAATTTTTTCTTTAATCTCATTTTGCTCTAATTTACTGAGAGAAGTATTCTCTTTTTTCACCAAAAGCAAGTACAATTCTCTATGCAATTCTATAACCGTAACTCTTTTTGCTTCAGTAGGATGCGCAGTAAGAACAGGAATAACATGAGTAGCAGAAACTGCATTCAGCATATCTTCTTCTGTCACATTGGAATTTTTCCAAAAATGGAATGCTTCTCCCCATGAACCACGAATTGCGGTGATTTTTTCTTGGTCTTCTAATCTTCTTCTATATTGTGTAGCTCCGTTTTCTTCTACCAATGTCATCAATTGAAAATAGATACTTAATGATTGTATAATTTTCTCACTAGACAATTCATTTTCTTCGAACTTCTTCCCTTCTTCTGTATTGTTGATTAAATCTACTAGTTCCTTTTCATTAATTCTAGACAACATTTCTGTATAGCAATCAATGATGAATGTACGGTCCGTAGAAATTTTCTGATAATCCTTTTCGTTAAAAGCCATAATTCTTAATTTTTAACAAATTTACGCAATGAAATTGATTAAAACATGAAGAAACCACTCTGAAACTTATCCCTTCAAAATAAAAAAAGAGCAACCTCTTGTTACTCTTTTATTTGTAATTTATTCTTCATTAAAATTCTCTAATGAGATTTAGCCAATATGTCTCTTGCAATTTTAAGATGATACTGAGTATGAATTTTTAAAAATTTTAAAGTTTGTTTTACATCTAAATGTCCGAAATAAGGATGTTCTATATAAGATTGAGAAGGGAGATTTTTAATCATTTGCAAATTTTCTCTAACGGAATTTAGATAATTATCTATATTTTCTAGAAAGTTTTCACTTGTAGGAATAGTGAATTTCGGAGCTTTTCCTTTTTTTCTAGGTATATATCCCGAAGTCATGACCATAAATTTAGCCCAAGAAAATTTAGGTTGATATTTTTCTGGATGAGAAGCAGGCAAACCTTCCAAAATTCTAGAAATCACCAAAAGCGAGTGTTCTAAATGCCAACCAATACTCGCTTCTGAAATTTCAGGAGCATTTTTATGGGAAAATTGTTTTAAATTTTCTATTTCTTCGAGTTGTACAATTATTTTTTTCATCATAGATTAACAATAATTTCTGCAGCGTGATTACTTGCTCCTTTTCCACCTAATTTTTCTCTGAGAAGTTCATAATCCTGAAGCATTTTGTCACGTTTTGGCCCTTCCAGAATTTTTTGAAGTTCATCAACTAAATTTTCCGTATTGAGTTGATTTTGAATCAATTCCTTCACCACTTCTTTGTCCATAATCAAATTCACGAGTGATATAAATTTGATATTTTTCACCACACGTTTACCAATTTCGTAAGAAATTTTACTGGTTCGGTAACACACAATTTCTGGAACATTCAGCAACGCTGTTTCTAGAGTTGCCGTTCCCGAAGTCACCAAAGCTGCTATAGAACATCTCAATAAATCATAGGTTTTATTGGAAACAAAATGCACATCATCATCTACAAATTTTTGGTAAAATTCTTTAGGTAAACTTGGTGCTCCTGCAATTACAAACTGATAATTTTTAAAAGAATCTCTAACCGAAAGCATCAAAGCGAGCATTTTTTCTACTTCCTGCTCTCGAGAACCGGGTAAAAGGGCAATAATTTCTTTTTCATTTAAACCATTTTCCTTTTTGAAATTTTCAACAGAAATTTCTGGCAAATCAGAAATCGCATCGAGTAAAGGATGACCTACAAAATGCGCATCTACTTGATGTTTTTTATAAAAATCTTTCTCGAAAGGAAGAATCACCAGCATTTCATCTACATATTTTTTGATGGTTTCTACTCTGCCTTCTTTCCAAGCCCATAATTGTGGAGAAATATAGTAAACTACTTTTATTCCAAGATTTTTTGCAAACTCTGCAATCCTTAAATTAAAACCTGGATAATCTACCAAAACCAAGACATCTGGTTGATAATTCTTAACATCTTCTTTGCAAAGTTTTATATTTTTCAAAATCGTTCTAAGGTTCATCGCCACTTCCAAGAAGCCCATAAAAGCGAGTTCTTTATAGTGTTTTACGGGTTTTTCACCAGCAACTTTCGCCATTAAATCTCCTCCCCAAAATCTGAATTCTGCATTTTGGTCTTTCTGTAAAATGGCTTTCATTAAATTAGAAGCGTGTAAGTCTCCTGATGCTTCTCCTGCGATGATATAGTATTTCAAGATTTTAGATTTTTTAGATTTTAGATTTTAGATTTTCAGATGGACTAAAAATTTTTATTCTAAAAATTTGACTTAATTTTGTTCAAAGATAATAATAAAAAATGTCAGAAGATTTCGAAATAAAAAATAAAGTAGCAGAAAGCGGTTTGGTGAATTTTGATTTATCAGCACTTTCTCCTAAAGGCAAAAGAATTGGGATAGATTTAAAGGATTTTCTTTTCATGGAAATGATTTTGAAAGAAAAAGATTTCCGCGAAAAAGTTGCAGAAATAGACCCTGAAATATATTGTGACGCCTTTGTTTACGTTTATTGTTCGGTAGACGCTATTGTTCCGATTTGGGCTTATTTCCTCATCACTTCCAAACTTACAGGAGTGGCAAAAAAAATAGTTTACGGAACCAAGAAAGATTTAGAAGTGGTTTTAATGCACGAAGCGATTTCTCATTATAATTTTGCAGATTTAGAAGCTAAACGCGTCCTCGTAAAAGGTTGCAGCGAAGAAGACATTCCCGAAAACGCGTACATAGAATTGGTAGAAAAACTGAAACCTATTGTAAAATCACTTATGTTCGGCGAAGCTTGTTCTAATGTCCCAATTTTTAAAAATTAAAAAATGAAATCTACTAATAACCAATTTATCTTTTTATTTATCTTTTTTATCATTGTATATAGCTTAGGAAGTTTCAGCAAAATACCTTTTGGAGATTGTGTGGGCTATGTTTTAACAACAGAAAAAGGAATATTCATAAAAGAAGCTACTGCAACTTCACACATCTTATATATTAATACAGCCATTTTAATTAAAAAATTACTATTTATCGATGGTATTTTAGCAAATAAAATCTTAGTGATTACATCAGGAGCAGCAGTCGTTTCATTGATATATTTAATTGTATTAGAGATGACCAAAAAACAATTAACATCCTTCATATCTGCTGTGGTTTTTGGCTTCAGTTTTTCTTTTTGGAGAAATGCAGAAATTGTGGAGGTATATACTTTTAATGCGGTTTGGATTACACTCTATTATTATTTTGCATTAAAAGCTTACAATAAAAATTCTCCTAAACATCTATTCATTTCAAGTATATTTTTAGGGATAAGTTTATGGGCACATATCCAAAACATATTGCTTATTCCTTCTTATTTATTGTTACTTTTTTATTTTAAGAAGAAAACAAACGCTTACCTTTTTCCTCTATTAGCTTTTTGCATTCTTTTCGGATTGCTTTTTGTGGTAAATATAAGCCAAAACCTATCCTTTCATTCAGTTTTTACCTCAGAACAAGGCAATTGGGTATCTAATTCTTTTAAGAAAGATTTATCTACTTATTTATATGATTTTATAAAATCCTTAGGATATTTAATTTATAATTTCAATCTATTTGTAATTATTGGCATATACGGATTTTATTTACTGTTTACTACTCAACCAAGAATCGCTTGGTTCATATTAACTGCTTCATTAGCTGTTTACGGGTTTTCTACATTCTATGCCGTTTCAGATAATTATGTGTTTTTCATTCCTTTCAATATATTATTTGCCATTTTAATAGGAGTTGGACTTTCTAAAATCCAAAATAAAATAATGTTAAAAAGTTTTAGTTTTATCGCTTTCTTGATTCCTTTATTTTATATTTTCAGTTTTAGCATCGCTCAGCATACAGAAAAAGGAAAAAATTTTGGTGAATTCAAATCCTATAAAGGAGGGTTGAATTATTACCTTCTACCCTGGATGAATGAAAACGTAGGAATTGTAGAATTTACTCTGGAAAATAGAAAAGCTCCCGAAAAAGTTAATTGGATGACTTACAGCGCTATGGAATACATCAACTTATTGAAAACAAAAAACATCCCAGAAGATGAAATAAAAAAACATTAAAAAAACCGAAGATTATTCTTCGGTTTTTTTCTTTCTAGTAGTTTTTGGCTTTTCTTCAGCTACTTCTTCTTTAGGTTTTGCTGCTTTTTTAGGTTTTTCAGCTTTTGCTTCCACTTTTGGAGCCGCTACTTTAGATGTTCCAGATTTTCTCGGTCTTGTTTTTCCGTAGCTTCCTGCGGTTACTTTTCCTCTTCTCGTTTTTTTATCGCCTTTTCCCATAAATATTAGTTTTAAATGATTGGTTATTACAAAGTTAAAAAATTTAAAATAGTACACAAATGCATTTTATCATCTTAAAAATTTAGATTTTTTGGGCGTGCCTTTTTATTTTTAGCCACTTCATTCCTTTCCCCAAAAAACAAAAAGTCGGTCTTCACCTACAATTCCTCGTTCCAAAGCTTTAGCCTGCGCCTACTGCGGGATTTTCGGTTACGCCCTCACGCAAAATGCAACGCAGAAAAATAAATTTTATCAAAATTTAAATATTTTTTATTAATTTACGATAATTATTTATACATTTGCAATATAATTTTAAAACAAAAATCATGAAACTAATCGGCAAAAACTCTGTCTCTAAGTATTTCAGTTACTTTTTTTTAGTCCTTTTTTTATTTATTGCTTTTCATTTTATTTATGAAATCATTGGCTTTTCAGTCCTTTATTATAAGTATAAAACAGGAAGCAATATTTTATCAGACTATTTTCTTCTGGGAAATGATGTTGGTTGGGCAAAAAACGAATACACCAATCCAATAAAAGATGTTCTGAAATTTAAAATTTATTATCCATTCACAGAACAAAATCTATTAACTGGAATTTACATTAAAAACTTCATTATTAATAGTTTAATTGGCTCTGGCTTTTTTACACTTTTCAGTTTTATATGCTATAAAATCACCAATTCTTTAAGTAAAGATTATATATTTAACTTGAAGACAATAAATTTGTTCAAAAAATTGGCTTGGTTAAGCATTCTATTCGTTCCTATTCAAATTATCAATTGGTTTTATAATCTAAATTTAAAAATGAGCGCTGATTTATTGTACACTAATTTTATATTTTTAAGCTTAGGAATTATTATATTTTTCATCATCGCTTTCTTCAAAAAAGGCTACGAACTTCAATCAGAAAACGATCTAACAATTTAAAATTATAAACTATGAAACTAATAGGACAAAATTCTATTTCAAAATATTTAAGTCATTTTTTCTTTATAGGATTTTTAGGATTTTTATTTTATTTACTATATTTTCTATTCGGATTTTTTATTTGTTATTTAAACTACAAAGAAGGTTTTGAAATCTTTTCCAATACTTTTTTTGTAGAAAAGAAGATATTTACTAGTGGAATTTTTGATTTTTTTACAATAAATTTTCCATTTACAAAAACACCTTTAATTGAAGCAGTTTATAACATAAGAAGCTTTTTAGGAATTACCATTGGTTTAATTTACTTTATCATTTTTTTCTATTCTTCTTACAGAATAATGAAATTCTTAGTTAATGATAAAATATTTACAATCAACATAATAAAATGGACTAAAATATTCACAATCAATAATTTAATATTTCTAATATTATTCGTTGTGCTTTGGTATTTCACTTGGAAGATTATTACATTGGTAGAGCTTATTTTGTACATCTTCACAATAAGTTTTTTTATAATAGTATCACTGTTTGTAATTGAATTTTTAAAAAAAGGAAATTTAATTCAATCAGAAAACGATTTAACAATTTAGAAATATGCCAATCATCATCAACCTAGACGTAATGCTTGCGAAACGCAAAATGCAATCGCAAGAACTCGCAGAAAAAATTGGCATTACACAAGCCAATCTTTCCATACTAAAAACAGGTAAAGCCAAAGCATTAAAACTTTCGACTTTAGAAGCCATTTGCAAAGCTTTGGATTGTCAACCCGCAGATTTATTAGAATATATTCCAGAAAAATAGTTTTTAATCCGCAAAAAAACTTCTATAATCTCACTTCCATCTTCCATCCTAAAATCTTATCTTTGCAACCTAATTTTTGGGAATTAGGAGATTATATATTCCTCAAATTTTGAAATTGAATTTCATAATTTGAAATATCTAAAATCTAAAATCTAAAATCTAAAATCTAAAAAAAATGTTCAGAACGCACACTAACGGAGAACTTACACTCAAAAATCTTAATGAAAAAGTTACACTTTCTGGCTGGGTACAAACCATCAGAGACAAAGGTTTTATGGTTTGGATAGATTTGCGAGACCGTTACGGAATTACTCAATTGGTTTTCGATGCAGACAGAACTTCGGCAGAAATTCTAGAAAATGCGAAAAAACTCGGTCGTGAATTTGTGATTCAGGCAGAAGGAACCGTAATTGAACGTGCTTCTAAAAATCCAAAAATCCCAACTGGAGAAATTGAAATTTTAGTAGAAAAACTTACGATTCTCAATAGCGCAGAATTGCCGCCTTTCACCATCGAAGACGAAACTGATGGCGGCGAAGAATTGAGAATGAAATACAGATATTTAGACATCCGTAGAAATCCTGTGAAAGACAAACTGATTTTCCGTCACAAAATGGCGCAAAAAGTTAGAAATTATCTGTCAGATAAAGGATTTATCGAAGTAGAAACGCCAGTTTTGATAAAATCTACTCCAGAAGGAGCGAGAGATTTTGTGGTACCAAGCAGAATGAATCAAGGGCAATTTTATGCACTTCCACAATCTCCACAAACTTTCAAACAACTCTTAATGGTTGGTGGAATGGACAGATATTTCCAAATTGTGAAATGTTTCCGCGACGAAGATTTGCGTGCAGACCGTCAACCAGAATTTACCCAAATTGACTGCGAAATGGCGTTTGTAGAACAAGAAGATGTTCTAGAAATTTTCGAAGGAATGACGGCGCATTTATTGAAAGACATCACTGGAAAAGAATTTGGTAAATTCCCAAGAATGACTTTCGATGAAGCGATGAGAACCTACGGAAACGACAAACCAGACATAAGATTCGGAATGAAATTCGTGGAAGTAAATGAATTGGTAAAAGGAAAAGATTTCAAAATATTTGATGAAGCAGAATTGGTAGTTGGGATTAATGTAGAAGGTTGTGCAGATTATACAAGAAAACAAATTGATGAATTAATCGATTGGGTAAAACGTCCACAAATTGGAGCAACAGGAATGGTTTGGATTAAATTCCAAAATGACGGTGTTATCACTTCATCTGTCAATAAATTTTATTCTGAAGAAGATTTAAAGAAAATTGTAGAAAAATTCGGCGCAAAACAAGGAGATTTAATTTTCTTAATGAGCGGAAACGCCAATAAGGTGAGAACTCAACTTTCCGCTTTAAGAATGGAACTCGGGAACAGATTAGGTTTAAGAAAAGGCAATGAATTTGCTCCACTTTGGGTAATAGATTTTCCGCTTTTAGAATGGGACGAAGAAACTGGAAGATATCACGCAATGCACCATCCTTTTACCTCGCCAAAACCTGAAGATGTACACTTGTTAGAAACCGAACCAGGAAAAGCAAGAGCCAATGCTTATGATATGGTGCTGAACGGAAACGAAATTGGCGGTGGTTCTGTAAGAATTTTCAATAAAGAATTGCAGAGCAAAATGTTTGATTTGTTAGGTTTTTCTAAAGAAGAAGCAGAAGCGCAGTTTGGTTTCTTGATGAATGCTTTCAAATTCGGAGCGCCTCCTCACGCTGGATTGGCTTTTGGTTTTGATAGATTAGTTGCCATTCTCGACGGAAACGAAGTAATTAGAGATTACATTGCTTTCCCGAAAAATAATTCTGGACGAGATGTAATGATTGATGCACCAAGCCCGATTGCCAATGAGCAACTTGATGAATTAGCATTGAAAGTGAATTTGTAAAAATATACAATCCTTAAAGGTTTCTAAAACCTTTAAGGATTTAAAAAAATAATTTATACATTAGAGCGAGGTTTTTCCCTCGCTTTTTTTATTTATCAATATTATTAACATCGGATAAAACTAAAATTAAATACATCCGATATTAAGAAAAATTTCTTACCTTTGCCCAATGAATTGGCAAAATTATCCTTATCACTTTGAAGGTTTAGAGAAACATCTCGAAAGAATTCTGCAAAAAAAAGCAGAATTGGATAAATTACGTCCAATTCCGAGTTATGCTGTGAAAAGCATCAAAGAAAGTTTAATGCTAGAATGGACGTATAATTCTAACAGCATCGAAGGAAATACTTTGACACTTCACGAAACAAAAATGGTAATTGAAGAAGGTTTCACCATCAAAGGAAAATCTTTGAGAGAACATTTCGAAGCGATAAATCATCAGGAAGCCATCGAATTTGTAGAGTCATTAATATCGGATAAACAAAATTTAAACAAAACCGATATTATGAGAGTTCATTATTTGGTTTTACAAAAAATTGAAAAAGATTTTGCTGGAATGTTCAGAACTTCTGGTGTAAGAATTTCTGGAGCAAATTTTACTCCACCAAACGCTTTTAAAGTAGATGAACTGGTAACAGAATTAATCGACTGGGCAAATTCTTCAGATATAAATATTATTATAAAAGCGGCAATTTTTCACCACAGATTTGTTTGGATTCATCCGTTTTTCGATGGAAATGGTAGAACTGTACGTTTGATTTTCAATCTTTTATTAATGAGAGAAGGATTTCCTCCTGCAATTATCCTCAAAAATGACAGAAAAAAATATTATGATGCTTTAAACTTAGCAAATAATGGAGATTATTCTAAAATTTTATTATTAGTTCTTCAAGCTTTGGAGAGAAGTTTAGACATTTATTTAGGTTCTCTTAATAATACGTATGACAATTATCGTCCGATTTCTAATATTGTAGAAGAAGAAAGACTTCCTTATGGACAAGAATATGTAAGTTTATTGGCTAGAAAGGGAAAAATAGACGCTTTCAAGGAAGGTAGAAATTGGCTTACAACCAAAGAAGCTGTTCTAGATTACATAGAAAAGCGAGAAAGAAAAAGAAAATTAAATTGATTTTTATAAATTAGAGCGAGGTTTTCTCCTCGCTTTTTTGGAAATTAAACGATTATTTGATTTCTGATATATTTCAGTTTAAAAATATTATTCACGCAATAGCAATAGCGTAACTTTGCACTACTAAAAAACTATTATTATGTTCGAGTGGCTTAAAACCTTACTTTTCCCAACTGAAGACCCAAGTGTAATTCAATCATTAGTTACCATAATGCTTGCAATAGGTACTGGAGTTTTCTTTGGAAGATTGAAAATGGGCAAAATTACCTTCGGTGTTTCTGCAGTAATGTTTACTGGATTAATCTTGGGGCATTTGGGCTATAGAATGAATGAAAAAATATTCGATTTCATTAGAGATTTCGGTTTGATTTTGTTTGTTTATGGTATCGGATTACAAGTAGGACCATCATTCTTTTCTTCTTTTAGAAATGAAGGTTTAAAGTTTAATATTCTAGCTGTTTCTACAGTTTTATTCGGAGGATTCATCACTTTTCTACTCTTTAAATTCACAGGAGTGAGCATAGAAAACTTAGTGGGAATTATGAGTGGCGCTGTAACCAATACACCAGGTTTAGGAGCTGCTAAAAATACCATTGTAGAATTAAAAAATCAGTTTCCAGATAAAACATTTGACGACCCAACAATTGGTTACGCCATCACTTATCCTTTAGGTGTTTTTGGAATCATTGGCGTCATTATTTTATCTAAAGTTCTTCTAAAAATTCATCCTGATGTAGAAATGAGAAAATTCAGAATGAATAAAATTAATCGCGAAGAACCATTAGTTCACAAAAAACTAAGAGTTACAAATCCTCAATATTTTGGAATTCCATTAGGTGAAGTAATTAGCAACATAGGATATGATATTGTAGTGTCTAGATTAAAACACAGTGGCGAGGTTTCTGTTTTTTCGCCAAAATTAGACACAGAACTTCAAGACAGAGACGTACTGATGATTGTAGGAAAAGAAGCCGATTTAGAAGACTTCATCAAAAAAGTAGGAAGACCTTCTACTGACTCTTTCATAGAATCTGATTCTGACATTAACAAGAAAAATATTTTCGTAACCAAACCTTCTGCCGTTCACAAAACACTCTCAGATTTAGACTTGTACAATGCTTATGATGTAAAAGTAACTAGAGTTTTCAGAGCCGGGAAAGAGATGATTCCTAGACCAAGTTTAGAACTTTTCTACGGAGATATTTTGAGAGTTATTGGTACTGACCAAGGTATTAAAGAAGCAGAAAAAATTATTGGTAATCAAGAGAAAAAATTAATAGAACCAGATTTCTTATCTCTTTTCGGAGGTTTATTAATCGGGATTATCGTAGGTTCTATTCCGTTAGTGATTCCTGGTTTACCAATTCCATTAAAATTAGGATTTGCAGCAGGACCACTTATTGTAGCATTACTTATTTCTAGATATGGTGGTATTTCTTTCATTCACTCTTATATCAATAACGGAGCGACTTATTTCATGAAAGATTTAGGAATTTGCTTATTCTTTGCAGCAGTAGGTATTCATGCAGGAGAAGGATTTTATGAAAATTTCATCAAATATAACGGTTGGCTATGGATTTTATATGGTTCTGCAGTAACTTTCATTCCATTAATTCTGATGGTGATTGTAGGAAGATTTTTCTTAAAAATCAATTATTTACAATTGGTAGGAATTATGAGCGGAAGTTATACAGACCCAGCTGCATTATCATTCAGTACTAATTATTTAGATTCTGACATTCCAATCCAAAGTTACGCGCAAGTTTATCCTTTGGTTACCATTGCCAGAATTTTTACCGCAAGTTTATTAATCTTGCTATTGACTTAAAAATTAATCTTTGACCCAATAAAAAAAATTCCATCAATAATTTGATGGAATTTTTATTTTATAAAAGTTCTAAATTTTTTAGAATTATTTTCCTACTGTTTCAGGGAATCTAGCTTCTGTAAATTCTCTAGAAATTGCAGCTTTTTCGAATTTTAATTTACCGCTCATGGTTTCTAAAATCACGCCGTCTTCTACTACTTGTACAATTTTAGCATGCATACCAGAAGTGGTTACTACTCTAGCACCTGGTTTTAGAGAATCTTGGAATTGTCTTTCTTTCTTTTGCTTGGTAGTTTGTGGTCTCAAGATTAAGAAGTAGAAAATTACAATCATTAAGACAAATGGTAAAATCATTGAGAAGAAATCACCTCCACCTTGTGCTTGTAGAAATATTGTTGTAAACATATTTTATTTTTTAGGGTTGAATATCTGCTGAGAATCTAATTTCGATAGGAACTTGTGCTACGTTTGCATAAACTTCTGCTGATTTATACACTACACCATCAAAATTTGTAGAATCAAATTTTAGCGTAATTTGACCTTTTTGACCAGGCATAATTGGTTCTTTAGTATAATCTGGAGCAGTACATCCGCAACCTGGTTTTACCGCAGAAATAATCAAAGGATTTTTACCTGTGTTGGTTACTTCGTAAACGTGTTCTACCACATCTCCTTTTTTGATTTTTCCGAAATTAAAATCTGGTTCAGAAAGTGCTAATGTAGTTTCTGCATGATTTTTTGCTTCGCTTACCAAGTCACTTTGTTTTACTACTCTATCATCTGCAAAAGGATCTTTTTGCTCTGTTGTAGTAGCAGTTGATGTTTCTGTTGCTTCATTTTTTTTACAAGAAGCTAAAGTCAAAACAGCTAGTAAGCTTAAACCTAATATTCTTTTCATTGATTCTGATTTTTTAAAATTTCCTCAAATTTAATCAAAATTTATGCTCTAGAAATATCTTTCGTGTATTTATCTAAGATTCCATTCACAAAAATCTGACTTCTATCGGTAGCAAAGACTTTAGAAACCTCTATATATTCGTTGATAATCACTTTTGCTGGAGTGAGAGGGAAATTATCTATCTCTGTAATAGCTGTAATTAAAATCAATCTATCCATTAAAGAAATTCTTTCTAAATCCCAATTTTCCAGTCTTTCTTCGATTTTTTTCTCAGAATTTTCCCAGTGAGAAATGCTTTGCAGTAATAATTTTTTAGCAAAATGTCTATCCTCTTCATCTTTAAGCATTTTGATTAAAGTATGACTCGGCTGATTTTGTTTCATAAAACCAATGGTCTTCTGGATCATAGAATTCGAGATATGAAAATCATCTGCCCAAGACAATTCTAATTCTTCTAAACGCTCATGAAAATCTTCATTTTCGGCAACATATTTTAGAAATAATTTCCCAACAAACTTTTGGTCTTCTTCAAAACTTAGGCTTTCTTCGGCCATATATTCTTGGTAACGCTTACTCGCAACAATTCTCTGAAATGTTTTCACCAACAATTCATCGTGTAAGTCCCACTGATATTTTTTGTGTTTTGAATTAAAGGAAAGTCTTTCTTCGTTTTGATCAAGTTGTAAAAAAACTTGATTATTTACGAATTTCATGTTAGGATTAAGATCTTCTTCAGTCTTAATAAATTTATTTTTACCGATTTCAATTTGTCTTTCGGCAAGATCTTTTAATGCAACCAAAAAGTTGAGTTGATAAATATAGAGATAATAGATTTTTTCAATCTCTGTAAACATATTTTTCTCTAAAACATCAGTTTTTATAGGATTCTGATGATAAGAATATAGTGTCTGCACTACTTTTTCGCGGATTTGTCTTCTTCCTAACATTTTCAAAGAGCTTTTAATAAGATGCTGCAAAGATAGAAAAAAATGCTGGAAGTAAGAAACATGAAGTCAGAAGTTATTTTTGCTTCTTTTTCAAACTTATATTTTCTGTATTTTTGCAACTATGAATTCACTTAAAACGCTTAATCCTTACTTTTGGAAACACAGAGTTCTGCTATTTTGGGGCTTGCTATTTATCATAGCATCTAACTTTTTTGCTATTTATCAAGTACAGTTTGTAGGCCAGAGTGTAGATGTTATCAAAAGTGTTTTAGATAAGAAAAATGTAGATAAAGAATTATTATTCAACACTTTATTAATTAACGGCGCCATTATCGTGGGAACTTCAGTTTTGTCTGGAGTTTTCAGATTTATGATGAGACAAACCATTATTGTAGCTTCTAGAAGAATAGAATACGAACTCAAAAATAAAATTTACAGACATTACCAAGAGCTTTCGCTTACTACTTATAAAAAAACCACAATTGGTGATTTACTGAACAGACTTTCTGAAGATGTAGTGGCGATTAGAATGTACCTTGGTCCTGGTGTAATGTATGTGGTGAACTTGGTGATTTTATTAGTCATCACGAGTATTTACATGCTCATGACTAATGTGCAAATGACACTTTGGACACTTATTCCACTTCCTATTTTGTCTTTTTTAATTTACAAAGTAAGTTCTATTATCAACCGAAAATCTAAAATTATGCAGAAAAGCCAAAGTGCGATTTCTACATTTGTACAAGATAGTTTTTCGGGAATTAGAGTGGTGAAATTTTTCAACAAAGAAAAGTACATCGAAAAAAATTACGGCGAAAAAGTAAAAGATTATCAAGACAAAGCATTAGATTTAGCCAAAACAGAAGCGTATTTCTTTACCATTATTTTATTTGTTATTGGTTTATTGAATGTTGCCATTTTATACATCGGTGGTAAAAATTATTTCGAAGGAAAACTTACGGTAGGAACCATTGCAGATTTCTTCATGTATATTAATATTCTGATTTGGCCATTTTCTATGGTAGGTTGGGTTTCATCTGTTAATCAAAGAGCTGCTGCTTCTATGACCAGAGTGAATGAATTTTTGGACATAAAATCTGAAATCGTCAACAAAAATTTCGACCAATATGAAATTAAAGGCGATATAGAATTCAGAAATGTATCATACACTTATCCAAATACAGGAATTAAAGCTTTAGAAAATCTAAGTTTCAAACTAGAAGCTGGGAAATCTATGGCGATTATGGGAAAAACAGGCAGCGGAAAATCTACTATCGCATTGTTACTATGCAGGTTAATTGATCCCGATGAAGGAGAAATTTTAATTGATGGGAAAAATCTGAAAGACCATAATCTAGAATTATACAGAAAACACATTGGCTATATTCCTCAGGAAAGTTACTTATTCTCGGATACGATTGAGAATAACATTGGCTTTGCAATAGACCATCCTACGCATGATTTGGTAGAAGAATTTGCAAAAAAAGCAGATGTGCATAAGAATATTGTAGAGTTCAAAGACCAATATAAAACTATGGTTGGAGAACGTGGTGTAATGCTTTCTGGAGGGCAAAAACAGCGTATTTGTATCGCAAGAGCACTCATTAAAAAACCAGAAATTCTCATCTTTGACGATTCACTTTCTGCACTCGATACAGAGACCGAAGAAAACATCCTTCAAAACATAGAAAAAGACATTAAATCTTGCACTTCTATCATCATAACTCACAGAGAATCAAGCGCAAAAAGAGCCGACTTTATTCTAAATCTTAGTGATTTAGATACTACGGAAACTTCGTAAAAACTTAAAAATTACGCTAAAATCTCAATTTCTTTAAAATTTATTTTGAGATTAAAAGAAATCTTTTATATTTGTTCAATAGGATTTCTAAAATAAGTAACAATGAGTGATTACAAGGAGAGAAACGAAAATGAAATTTTCACAAAGGTGTTGAAGGCAGGTAGAAGAACTTATTTCTTTGATGTGCGCGAAACAAAAGCAGGAGACTATTATCTTACCATTACAGAAAGCAAAAAGAATTTTGGTGAGAATGGAGAAGCAACTTTCGAGAAGCATAAAATCTATTTATACAAAGAAGATTTTGCAAGTTTCAGAGAAATGTTTAATGAATCTACAGATTTTATCATCGCTCAAAAAGGTGAGGACGTAATTTCTGAAAAACATGACAAAGACTTTAAGTCTAGATCTTTCACAATCGAATCTGACGACGAAGTATAAAATTAAAAAAAGCATCCTTTTTTAGGATGCTTTTATATTTTTAAATGATTCTTTGATCCAAATTCTTGGATTATTTTTCTATTGATTTGGCGCAGGAATACTTGAAAATCTCATGCTAATAGTGAGATTAGTATCATTAGTCGCCGTATTTTTCAATACATAAGCTACTCTAGCTTTTACAGAACCGCTTTTTACAATTTGGTCTAAAATTTTAGACGTATCTGGATCTAAGTTGAGCGTATTCCCAATATTAGAGCCAATATCCGTTCTTTGAGCCACTAAAATTTCACCAGTGTTATTTCCAGAAAGATAAACTTTGATGGATTTAAAAATTCCCAATTCGCCATTCGTACTCAAGTTGGTAGCAGTTGCTTTGGCGCTAGAAATTCTAATATCTTGAACCATGCTGGTTCCCGCTCCTACATATTGAGCGAAACTCGTAGCAGAAGACGTTACAGAAATTTCTTGATTTCCTGGCACTCCAGAAGAAACCAAAACATTTGTGGTATAAGGAACGGTATTCTGCACGATGCTTTGCACTGTACCACAACTCACTGTGGTAGCTGCAATTACAAAAGCTGATAAAATTAAATTTTTCATATTTACATTTTTTTTTATTCTACAGTTACGGAGATATTTCCCTTCAATTTTCCTTCTGCCATGAGATTTTTGCCAAAAACAATCTTATAGGTTCCGCTTTGTTTTTTAGCATATTTCATTTCTCTCGAAAAAGGACCATCCGCAGAACCATCTGGTAAAATAATTTGATTAATTCTGAGATTTCTACCTTTCTCTACGGTATTGATTTTAGCAGAAAGAGTGGGCTTATTAAAATTTTTAATCACCAGAATAAATTGTTGGTTCTCATCTGTAAACTCTTCACCAATGGTAAATGGAAGTTGAGAAGCATCTACAGTTCTGATGATTTTATTACCTTCTACCGTTCTCATTGCACCTCGTCTTCCTTGTGATGGTTGAGAAGAATTATTTTCCATGATTTCTGTTTTAGTGGTAGTTGTATTTGCATTTTGAGAAATTCCGTTGTTGGAACAACAACTCACTCCCAAAATAGAACTCCACAAAACATTAATTAAAATTTTCATATCATCTGGTTTATCATTAGCGAGCTAATATTATACCAAAGTTAATCAATAAATTGTAGAATATTCAGCTTAATGCAAATGTTATAACAATTCGTTAGAATTCTAAAAATCCAATGTTTCGTAGTACAGAATTTTTGATAAATACGGCTTTTTATCATTCAACTCTTTTTCATAATTCGCTCTTTCACTCATTTCTTTCGGAAATTTTTCTTGAAGAATTTTATCATTGTAATTCAAAGAATACAGAAATTTAAAATCTGCTTTTTCATTCTTAATATTGTAAACTGTGGCAATATTTCCCCAATTGATAAAACTACACACCAAAATCGTTCCGTAGAAATACCAAACCATTTGGTTAAAAAGATACGCATTGGTTTTTTGCTTATGAATTTTAATGAAAGTAAAAACCAATCCAATAATGGCTAAAATTAAAAACGCATAAACACCTAATCTTTTGTAGGTTAAACCTAAATTGAATACGTATTCAGAATTTTTCACAAAAGCTGAAATCACTAAAACTGCATTCAGAAATACCCAAATTTTTGCCAAAACTTTCAAAGATTTTGCTCGTGTATCAAAATTGAAACTCCCTTTAAAATAGAACATAATCACACCTATTGCCATCACAATACTCGCAATTACCGCTCCTACTCTTTCGTGCGTTTCTTCGGCAAGTTGATTGGCTGTAGCTTTTGGTAACTCTACAAACTGCTCATAATTAAACGTAATGATGAAGAATAACAATAAAATATTCAATGCTACAAAGGAAACTACACCGCTTAATCTTTCAAAAGGAAGGTCTAGAAAATCGTAAGTAGGTATCAGTTTTTTGTCTTCATTCAAAAAATCGTTTTTCAGATAATGATTGTTCTTGATAAAAAATTCATAAATCGAAAAATTGAAATAATTAAAAGCCAAGAAAAACCCTAAAATACTTAACGCAATCACTTGCCAAAGATTAATATCTAATTCATAATCAGAAAAAAGCGAAGCAAAATGTGAACTTCCGTGTGTATAAATCGCAAAGAAAATCAAAAGCAGAAAAGCTGGGATTAGAACCACCGCTAAAACTTTTTGCCAAAAACTTTCGGTTTTTCTCTGTGGCAACCATTGTTCCAACTGAAAAACACGGTAAATAAAAGTCACAAAATTAATTGCAAAAACTGGAATGACAAGAATGGATTTAAGTTCTTTGTTTTTGGAAGTGAAACCCAATAAAAAAAGCGAAGTGAAAATGGCCAAAAAAGAGGCAAAATCACCATACCAAGCAAAAGCAATACTGCTTAAAATGCTGGTCGCCAAAACTGAATAAAAAGTTCGGGTTTTGAATCTTTTTTCGGTATTAAAATAAGTAAGAACCGCAACCAAAATTCCTAAAATACCGATATTTAATCCAGGTTCTTGGTCATAAAACAGTACAACAAACATTGCTGTAACTAAAAAGATTAAGTGATGTGTTTTCATATGATTTTTTTTATAAAAATTAACTTCCCGCAACTGGACTTCCGAAAATTCCTACCGCTAATTCTGCCCAAATCAGAAATAATGCTAACAGAATTATTACGATGTAAAACATTCTTCTCGCATTCTTTTTCTCCATTTTCAGAACCATATCTACGCAAAATGCGGTTCCAAAAAGAAGAATTCCAGCGATTAAAAAGTCAAAACCAGACCAATTAATTTCTTTGGTAAACTGCATCCCAATAAACGGAATAACTAATAGTAAAGCTGCCAATCCATAAATGACGAAGCTTCTTTGTTTGTTTGTTATCATAATTTTTAATTTAAATTTTTATTTAAAGTACTTTGAATTACAAAGTTAATTTCTAAAAAATTAAAGGTTTGCTCCTTTTTGATTTTTGACTAATTGTTGTCAGTTGATTGTTTTAAATTTTCAATTCTCCACTTTTAATTTTCAATTTAAAAAATTACTTTCCTAATAATTTTTCTAAAGCTGATAGATGTTCTTCGAAAGCTTTTCTTCCTGCTTGTGTAACACGGTAAGATGTTTTTGGTTTTTTGCCTACAAATTCCTTCTTGATTTCTATGTAATTAGATTTTTCTAATGCAGAACTGTGGCTGGCTAAATTCCCGTCTGTTACTTCTAACAGTTGCTTCATTTCATTAAAATCAACCCAATCGTTAACCATCAGAACGGACATAATACCCAATCTGACACGGCTTTCAAATTCTTTGTTGAGTTGAGAAATCATAATTTTTAATTCAATTTATAAACTACCTTTTATCAATATTAATTACAAAATCAAAATATTTGTCTTCTATTCGATTATGCTTTTTATCAATTTGAACAATTACTTTATTTTTACCATTAATATTTTCACTTATATATCTAATTGCCAATTGATTAGTTTTCACAACATTATCAATTTCATTTTTGTCTAAAAAAATCAGACTATCTTTAATTTTATATTTACCTCGAAATTGAGAACGTCCTAATACTGAGCCATTCTCAAATAAATAAGAACCATCTTTTCTAAATTCAAATGAATAACCATTAATATCTCCATCATAATTAGCTTGCAATATAACTTCCGAACTGTCTCTATACCACAAATAAAAAATTACGACTAAGACTCCAAAAATTATAAAACCGCCAATGAAAGTGGGAATAAAGTTCTTCATGCTTTTATCTTTATGGTATCGAATTAGATTATTCTTTAAAGTAAATCCAAAAAAAATAAAAAAAACTAGAATTAATACAAAATACACAAACCCATCAAAAATAAAGAATTCATTTGCATTAACATAAGTGAAATATAAATAATATAATCCCGATAAAATCATGAGAATAAAGATCAATATTTCGGAAAACTTCTTCACTTTTAATTATTTTTACTTATACTTCTTATGCATTATCAAACCATAAACAATATGCAAAACTCCAAAACCAACTGCCCAGAAAAATAATCCATACCCTAAAAAGAACAGTGATACAATTCCTAATGCCATTTCGCACAATCCTAAATATTTAATGTCAGAAAAAGTGTAATTTCCTGCATTAAATAGCGCTAATCCATAGAAAATTAAAGTGGCTGGAGAAAGTAAACCATGTAAACCGTGATACAATAATCCTGCGCAAAATAAACCTCCAATTCCCAATGGAATGGCAAAGTTATACAACAATTTTTTGGTGGTAGCATCCCAAATTTGAAGATGATGGGCTTTGCTTTTTTTAATGGTAAAATACGCTCCAGAAGAAATCGCTAAAACCATTATGAACATCGCCACGATAACCAAGTGAACAATAAAGTCTTTTTCATAGTATTTTACAGTTCCCTCAAAATAATCTACACCATTTTTTTTGAAAAAGAAATAAACATAAATAGCACCAGCTAAAGCAAATAAACCAGCAAAAACGCCAGAAATTCCGCTCAAAGAAATAAATCGAGAGCTTTTTTCCATCATTTTTCTGATGTGCTGCAAGTCTTCTTGGTAGTTTTTATTTTCCATAAATAAAGCACTTTGAAACACAAAGTTACTATTTATTTTGAAACTGCAAAATTAATTTGCAGTTTCTTTCTTATTTAGCTCTAAGATTTTCTTTTATCATTTCAATATTTTTCTTGGCTGTATCTTCTAAAATAAGACTTGCGCTCATTTGAATTCTTTCTGGAGAAAGCTCTGTAAAGTGCTCTGTTCCTTCCCAAGACACTTTTTTGATTAAAGCTAAGGCATCTGAACTTCTACTTGCTAATTTTTCTAAAAATTGAGCAATTTCCGAATCCATTTCTGCAATCGTTGGAGAAACCGAATGGTAAATATTATGCTGTTCTGCCCAATTTGCGCTTCGGAAATCGGCATCTATCGCCATCGCAGTGAATTGTGATTTACCGATTTTTCTTTCAACATAAGGTCCAATCACAAACGGACCAATTCCCAGATTAATTTCGGTAAGTGCCAAACTTGCATTCTCTGTCGCAAAACAATAATCTGCAGCGCAAGCAATTCCTACTCCACCTCCAGTCGTTTTTCCTTGAACTCTTACCACTACAATTTTTCTGCAAGTTCTCATGGCATTGAGCACTTTAGCAAAACCGCCAAAGAAAGTTTTTGATGTTTCTAAATCATTGATTGCTAACAATTCATCAAAACTTGCTCCTGCACAAAACGCTTTTTCTCCCTCAGATTTTAGTAAAATGGCTTTTACTTCTTCTTTAGCCGCTTCGTCTAAAATAGTTTGCGCTAATTTTTCTAAAATTTCGCCGGGTAATGAGTTGCTTTTTGGCGTCCCGAAAGTGATTTCGGAAATATTATTTTTAATTTCTGATATTACAAATGGTAGCATAACTAGTTTTTTTAAATTAGATTAAATTGTTCAAAATGATGCGTAAAATGTTTTGTGTGCATCAACTCCATCATTTCTTTATTGAGCTTTCCAAAGACAAAATGCATATGCTCCGCTTCTGGATTTTCTCTATAATAAATCTGATATTTCTGAAGATTTTCTAAAAATTTCTCTTTGGCTTGCTCCAGATTTTTATACTTCAACACTGGTAAAGTTCCATCTTCTGGAAGGAACGGCGCAGGAAAATCTTTTGGCATTTTTCGGTGATTGTATAGAGAATCTTGATACTTTTCTAAATGCTCTTCTGGTGTGAAGCATTTCTCAGCTTCTGGTTCACCCATGCTATACAGTATAGTTGTTTCTAGATGTTCCAACATTTGCTGAGCAGTCATTTTACCCCAATTTGGTTTTGTATTTTCAGTTAAACCATTCAATAATTTTTGAATATTTCTTCTATTTAGTTCAATGAAAGGAGATTTTTTTGCCACCAAAGTCAAAATGGTAGCGACACAAACCACTTCTTCTCTTTGATTCACTACCTCAACCAACCATTTTACTACTCCACTTGGAATATTTCTACCTTTTACACCTCTGTTGATTTTTTCTTTCGCCGTCAAATAAACGGTAATGGTATCTCCAGCATAAACTGGCTTAAAGAAACTTGCATTTTCCAGTCCATAATTCGCAATAACTGGCCCTTTTTTTCCAGAAACGAATAAACCTGCTGCTGCAGAAAGGATAAAATATCCGTGTGCAACGGTCTTGTCAAAAATAGTTCCGTTTAAACTGGTTGCATCTGTATGTGCATAAAAATGATCCCAAGAAACATTAGAAAAATTCACAATATCTGCTTCCGTAACTGTTCTTCCTGCGGTTTCTAGAGAATCTCCAACTTCCACTTCTTCAAAATATTTCTGGAAAGGATGCTTATCACTGAATTTCTTTTCTGCTCCTTGCGTATAAACCTTGGTAATCGCTGTCAAAATATCTGGCGAACCCTGAATCGCAGTTTTTTGTAAAAAGAAATGAAGTCCGTTTAAACCACCCATTTCTTCGCCACCACCAGCTCTTCCAGGACCACCATGCATTAAAGTTGGCAACGGAGAACCGTGACCTGTGCTTTCTTTGGCATTATCTCTATTCAAAACAAAGATTCTTCCATGAGAACTCGCCATTTTCCAAGAAGTTTCTACCACAAATTTTTTATCGTGAGAAACAATAGAACCTACTAAACTTCCTTTTCCTCTTTTTGCTAAAGCAGCAGCTTCTTCTGCGTCTTTGTAAGGCATTATTGTAGAAACCGGGCCAAAAGCTTCTAGTTCGTGAGATATATTTTTTTCAAAAGGTTTGTCATTATAGAAAACTTTCGGAGTAAAGAAAGCTCCGTTTTCATAATTTGCTTCTACCAAATCATGCTTTCCATCGTAGATGAGTTCTGTTTCAGCTTTTAAGAGATTTACTTTTTCTTCTAAAATCTGCATTTGTTCTTTTCCAACAATAGAGCCCATTTTGGTTTCTCTGCTTAATGGATTTCCAATTTTTGTTTGGTCAAGAGCTTTTGATAACGCATTTTGAACATCACCAACTAAATTTTCAGGAACAATAATTCTACGAATTGCCGTACATTTTTGTCCTGCTTTGGTGGTCATTTCATTTTTAACTTCTTTGATGAACAAATCAAATTCTGGAGTTCCCGGTTTGGCATCTAACCCAAGAATAGAACAGTTCAAAGAATCGGCTTCCATATTAAAACGAACTGCATTTCCCGAAATTGAAGGTAGCGCTTTCAGTTTTCTACCAGTATTTGCGGAACCTGTGAAAACTACAGAATCTCCATCTTTTACGAAATCTAAAATATTGCCAGGTTCGCCACAAATCAATTGAACTGCACCTTCAGGAAGATAACCGCTTTCTATCATATCTTTGAAAACCTCATTCGTAAGATAAGAACTGTACGGCGAAGGTTTTACAACGGCTGGAACTCCCGCCAAAAGTGATGTTGACAATTTTTCTAACATTCCCCAAACAGGAAAATTATAGGCGTTGATTTGTACAGAAACCCCTTCACTTGGTGTGAGAATATGCGTTCCGAGATGCGTTCCGTTAGCAGAAATTTTCTGAGTATCTCCATCTACCCAAAATGGTGTATTGGGAAGCATTCTTTTCGCCAAACCTGAATAGGTGAAAAAAGTACCAAAACCGCCTTCTATATCTACCCAAGAATCAACATGTGTGGCACCTGTTTTATAAGAAAGTTCATAATATTTTTTCTTTCTTTCTAAAAGATACAATGCGATTTTTTTGAGCATTTCACCGCGGTCGTAAAAAGTCATAGAAGACAAGTTTTTATAACCTGTAGTTCTTCCAAAATGCAATGCTTCTTCAAAATCTAGTCCCGAAGTATCTGAAATGGCAACCAATTCTCCGTTTACAGCATTGTAAAGCGGAATTTCGTGGCCATTTCCTTCAATCCATTGTCCTGATATGTAGTTTTTTAGTTTCATATGTTAATGTGATGATGTGATGATGTGATAATTAGATAATTCTAAAATTAAAAAATTTGGCGCCATTATTTCGTCCAAACAGAGTAATCTACAATTTTGGTGGGCGTTTGTTCTACAAATTCTGTGTATGGTTCGCACGGTTGAATGGCGGTTTTTCCTTCTCTAGCTAGTTCTTGATAAATAGCGGTTCCTTTGGTTTTCCAAGCAATCATTTCGTCTGAAACTTCGCGAATAATTTTCGCAGGACTGCCAACTATCAATTTTCTATTTTCCGAAATAAAACCAGTAGGAACGAAGCTTAACGCACCAATAATACATTCGTCTCCAATTTTGGCATTGTCCATTACGACGGCGTTCATCCCAACCAAACAATTTTTGCCAATGTGCGCCGAATGAATAATCGCGCCGTGACCAATATGTGCCGATTCTTCTAAAATAGTGGGAATTCCCGGAAAAACGTGAAGCGTACAGTTTTCTTGAACGTTTGCACCGTCTTTGATAATGATTTTGCCCCAATCTCCCCGCAAAACTGCATTAGGCCCGATGTATACTTCTTCGCCAATTTCTACATTTCCTATAATTACCGCTTGAGGATGAATGTATGCTGATTTTCTAATGATTGGTTTTATGCCGTGGTATGAATAAATATTTGCCATATATTTTTATTTATGTTCTTTTGTCTTGAAACAAAAGAACCAAAAGTTCAAGACTGTGAATTCTCGGCTAAAATTTTTCATTAATTCTAAAATCCCTGAAACTCGCTTCGCTCAAACAACAGGAATTTATTAACGAATCAATTTCAAAATTTTTTAACACCTCCAATTCAATGTCAAAAAAAGAAAAAGCTTTTAAATTTTTTCAATGATCATTGCGTAACCTTGTCCAACTCCGATGCAGAGCGTACAAAGTGCATATTTTTTATTTTTTCTCTGTAATTCTAAAGCAGCAGTTCCTACAATTCTGGTTCCTGACATTCCGAGAGGATGACCTAATGCAATCGCGCCACCATTTGGATTTAATCGTTCGTCTTTTGAATCAATTCCTAATTCTTGTAAAACAGATAATGCTTGCGCTGCAAAAGCTTCGTTGAGTTCAATAATATCCATATCTTCTAACGAAAGATTGGCTCTAGAAAGTGCTTTTTTGGTCGCTTCTACTGGTCCTATTCCCATAATTCTAGGTTCTACACCAACCACTGCGCTTGAAATAATTTTTGCCAATGGCTTCAAATTATATTTTTTAACGGCGTCTTCACTTGCCAAAATCATAGCAGCAGCTCCGTCATTTAAGCCAGAAGAATTTCCTGCAGTAACACTTCCGTCTTCTTTTTTGAAAGCAGGTTTTAGCTTCGCCAATTTATCTAAAGTAGTATCTGGTTTTACAAATTCGTCTTGTGAAAAGATTTTTGGCTCGGCTTTTTTTTGTGGAATTTCTACGTTTACAATTTCTTGAGCTAATCTTCCTGAATTTTGAGCAGAAGTAGCTTTTTGTTGAGAATGTAAAGCGAATTCATCTTGCGCTTCTCTGGAAATTTTATAGATTTCAGCTAGATTTTCCGCGGTTTCTCCCATTCCGTCAACTCCGTAGAGTTCTTTCATTTTAGGATTAACAAACCTCCATCCAAAACTGCTATCAAACAACTGAACATCTCTACCAAAAGGTTGAGCAGATTTACTCAAAACATAAGGCGCTCTGGTCATCTGTTCAACTCCTCCTGCAATGTAAAAATCGCCTTCTCCAATTGCAATTGCTCTGTACGCATTGGCAATTGCTGCCATTCCAGAAGCGCATAATCTGTTCACGGTTTCTCCACCAATTTTTATAGGAAGCTCTGCCAAAAGTGAAGCCATTCTTGCGACATTTCGGTTATCTTCTCCAGCTTGATTGGCACAACCTAAAATCACGTCTTCTATTTCTTCGGCGGGAATTTTTGGATTTCTTTTTACAATTCCCTTCAAAACAATGGCTGCTAAATCATCTGCTCTGACTTCTGATAAGCCTCCTTGAAATTTAGCAATTGGTGTTCTAATGTAATCTATGATGTATACTTGTTTCATATTTTTAATGAGATAATTAGATGATGTGGTAATGTGATAATCAAAAAATCAGCACGTTTTCACTCTAACACATCTATAAATCAACTACTTTTTTATCAATTTTATAAACAGTTCCTCTGAAACTTGCGACCACCACTTTATGCTGATTGGTAATCGTAATATCATAAACTGCTGTTTTTCTGGTATCTGCCATGAGAATACTCTCGGCAAAAAGCGTGTCTCCTAAACGTACTGCTTTGGTAAAATTAATCATACAATTGAGCGCAACTGCTGCATCTCCTGTATTGTTAGAAGAAAATGCCAATGCAGAATCCGCAAAAGCAAAAGTTACTCCGCCATGAACCGTTTTTAAGCCATTAATCATCTCTTTTTTGATGGGCATTTCAATCAAACAGTAATGTTCGCGAACTTCAACCAGTTTTATCTCCATCCATTGAGAGAAAAAATCTTGATTGAGCATATATTGTGCGGTTTCTAATGGTGTCATTTATTATAAAATTGTAAAGTCGTTAATTTGTAAAATTGTGTAGTTGATTTATTTAAGTTTTCTGCCTTTTAAAAAGCTATTGTATATGGTGAAAATTAAAACAAATATTGTTAAAATCAACCATTTATCTTGGAAAAACTGTAAAAAAGTATCCTCAGAATTGTTGATGAATTTATTCATAAAAAAACTCATCGGAACAATAATGACGAAAGATACAATAGCGTTTATGATTGCAATAATTAGTTTTGGATTCATATTTTGAATGTGATAATGCGTTAATGAGACAATTTGATAATGAAATTGAGCTCTTAAATTAATTCAATTTTCTAAGCAACGGACTTTGTCTGTAGCGTTCTTCTTGGTATTCTTCGTAGAGATTTTGTAAGACTTCAGAAATTTTTGGATATCCAATTTCCTTTCCCCAATTCAATAATCCTTTCGGATAATTTACGCCTTTTTGCATCGCAGTTTCTATATCTTCATCATTGGCAATTCCTAATCTTTTTGCTTCTACCGCTTCATTAATGAGCATAGAAATAATTCTCATAAAGATTTGGTTATCGGTTATCAGTTGTTGGTTCTCGGTTTTTAAATATTGATTCTTGGCTCTTGATTCTTGTCTCTGTTCAGAATAATCATAAAAACCTTTACCTGTTTTTCTGCCAAGTAATTTGGCTTCATTCATTCTTTGTTGAAGCAAGGAAGGTTTATATTTGGGATCGAAAAAATAATCCTGATAAACCGTTTTCGTTACCGAAAAATTCACATCAATTCCGATTAAATCCATCAATTCAAATGGTCCCATTTTGAAATTCCCAAAAGATTTCATCGCGTCATCTACTTGTTCGGGTGTTGCCAAATTTTCTTCTACAATTCTCAAAGCTTCACCATAAAAAGGTCTTGCAATTCTGTTAACAATAAAACCGGGAACATCTTTAGCAATGATAGGAGATTTACCCCAAGATTTCATTAAATCTACGATTTCTTGAGCCAAATTATTTTCAGTCAATAGCCCTGGAATTACCTCAACTAAGGGCATTAATGGCGCTGGATTGAAAAAATGAATTCCAATAAAACGTTCAGGATTTTTAAGTTCTGCCTGAAGCGAAGTAATGGAAATAGACGAAGTATTAGAACCCAAAACACATTTTTCTGAAACATAAGTTTCTAACTCGGCGAAAACTTTTTGTTTGATTTCTTTATTTTCGATGATGGCTTCTATGACTAAATCGCAATCTTTCAATTCTTTGATTTCTTGACAAGGCTTAATTTGGTTGAAGATTTCTAAAGATTTTTCAGTAGAAATTTTTCCTTTTTCCGCTAATTTATTTAATGTGGTTTTTAAATTTTTTAGAGATTTTTCGGTTTGTGAGAAGTTGGCGTCGTATAAAAAAACCTCGCAATGTGCAGTAGCTGCTAATTGCGCAATGCCAATTCCCATAGTTCCTGAGCCGATGATTCCTACTTTCTTCATAATATGATGATGTGATGATGTGACGATGTGATAATCTGCAAATCAACACATCATCACATCATTATTATTTTCCTGTATAATTGGGTTTTCTTTTTTCTAAAAATGCAGTAACGCCTTCTTTGAAATCTTGGGTTTCTGCTGCGTCTTGTTGATAAATTCCTTCTAAATCTAACTGCTCTTTTAAATCGTTTTCATAAGAATGATTGAATGCTTTTTTGGTTAATGCAATCGCTTTTGTTGGTAAATGAGAAAGCGTTTCCAGCACTTCCATAGATTTTGCAGAAAATTCTGAATCACCGAAAACATCTGCAATTAAACCTATTTTCAATGCATCATTTGCCGTGAGTTTTTTTCCTGTAAAAGCAAGATAATTCGCTTGTTGACGTCCTAATAATTTTGGCAACCAATACGTTCCGCCAGTATCTGGAATTAAACCAATATTTACAAAAGCTTGAGAAAAATAGGAATTTTCTGTAGCCAAACAAATATCACAAATCAGCGCCAACATTGCTCCAGCTCCAACTGCAGGACCATTCACCAAAGAAACGACTGGCTTTCTGCAATGTGCAATTTCTTCAACCAAAGGATTGTAATAATCTACCACCATTTTCTGAATCACTCTTTCTTCCTCTATATTTCCGAGTGAAAGTGCTTCTTTCAAATTTTGCCCCGAACAAAAAGCTTTTCCTCTGCCAGAAAGTGCTACACATCGCACATTTTCATCTTCATTGCATGCTACAATGAAATTTTTCAACTCTTGGAGTAAAACTTTATTGAGTGAATTGTAGGTTTCGGGCTGATTGAGATAAGCGATTTTCAACTTACCCTCGAAATGGGTTTCTATTTCTATCTGAGTGAACATTTTCTTTAGAATTGTTAATTTGTAAAATCGTAAAGTCGTTTTTACAAATCTAATGTTTTTATGTGATTTTTTTAGTTCTGCGATTTTGCAACTTTACAGTTCCACAATTTTACGCTAATGACATTTAAAATAATCAAAAGGTTCTAAACAATCTTGGCACTGATAACTGGCTTTGCAAAGTGTGGAACCAAATCTGCTGATTTGCGTAGTGTTTTCACTGCCACACCTCGGACATTTTTTGGGAATGTGAAGATGATTTTCCTCTGCTCCTTTTTCTGGTGGAACAATTCCGTAAGCTTTTAGTTTTTCTCTGGCTTCATCGGTCATCCAATCTGTAGTCCAAATCGGAAACATTTTGGTAATTACTTTTGCAGAAATTCCTTTCTCTTTAAATAGTTTGATAATATCTTCTTCGATATTAAACATAGCGGGACACGCAGAATAAGTAGGCGTAATGATGATTTCTGCTTCTGTTTCAGAAATCATTTTTGCATCACGAACAATCCCGAGTTCCACGATGTTAATCACTGGAATTTCAGGGTCTGGAATCTGAGTGAGTTTTTCTAAAAGATTCTGCATTGTTTTTTAACGCAAAGAGCGCAAAGATTTATTTTATTTTATCGAAAATAGATTTTCCATTTCACTTCGTTTCATTCAGAATGACAGTATGTTAAAAAACTTCCAGCTTCTGACTTCAGACTTCCAACTTTCTACCAAACACAATTTGGATAGGTTCTTTGCATGTACTGCAATTCGCACAAAATATATCCAAAATATTCGGTGTGAATTCCTTTTCTGCTGCCTTTTTGCATAAATTCTGAAGCAGGAACTTCTAAACCAAATTTGGCAAAATCTTCTGCGATTTTAGCTTTCCATTCTTCATGAAGTTGTTTAGACGCAGGAATTAAATTCAGTGCTACTAAATTTTCCTCTTCTTCTACTTCATCAAAAAGTCCACCTGTGTATTCCCAAAGATTTTCGAGAGCCGCTTCTATTCTTTTTCGACTTTCTTCAGTTCCTTGAGCAAAAATACGCATCCAAGTTTCGGTATGAGTATAGTGATATTTTACTTCTTTCAGAGATTTTTGAGCAATGGCTCTCAGTTCTTCATCTGCAGAATTGCTTAAATTTTCGTACAATAAATTTTGGTAAACCGCAAAGAAATAAGCCTTCATAATGGTATTAGCATAATCTCCGTTTGGTAATTCTAGCAATTGTGCATTGAGATATTCTTTTTCTACACGAAGCATGGCAAAATCATCTGCAGTTCTGCCGTCATTAAATAAATTTGCCGCTAAATTGTAGAAATTATTGGCTTGACCTAATTGATCAAGAGCGATGTTAATTATTGCAATATCTTCTTCCAAGTACGGACCTTTTCCGCACCATTCTGCCAATCTTTGGCCCATAATTAGGGAATCATCTGCGAGTTTTAGGAGGTAGTTTTTCATAATTTTGGCTTTCGGCTTTCGGCTATCTGCTTTCGGCAGCCAAAAATTGCTGATTGCCGATTGCTGATTGCTGAAAGCATTCTTACATGTTTTTCACATCATTAGGAATTTGGTAAAAAGTAGGATGACGATAGAGTTTATCATCTGCAGGATCAAAGAAAGCTTCTTTGTCTATTCCTTCGCTTGTTACCACATATTTGCTGGGAACTACCCAAATAGAAGTTCCTTCTCCGCGTCTTGTATAAACGTCTCTAGCGTTTTGAAGTGCCAGTTCTGCAGTTGGCGCTTGAACCGTTCCTGCGTGTTTATGAGAAAGTCCTGGTTTGGTTTGGATAAAAACTTCCCACATATCAAGGTTATTCATTATTTTAAATTATAAATTTTAGATTTTAGATTTTTTAAAATTTTATTTTAAACTCTGATTCAATGTATTTTAAAATTTCCATGAAGTTTTGTAATTCATCAATTTCGGGATAATGTTCTGAGTAGGTTTGGGGATTAGAGTAAAAAAATTGATTAAAAACATTACCATTCCTGTACATTACATTATATCCAACTCCATCCATTACTTCTGTATGACTAATTTCTATATCATATTCTTTGGTTTCATCATTTAAAACTACAGTTTTTTTCTCTCTTTTGTAATTAAAGTAATTTTCTTTTGGTAAGTATTGAATATTTCTAATTTCAAAATTCATAAATGTCTTATCTGAACATTGAAATTTGGTTACTTCTGGACTTTCACTATTGTATTCATCTGATCTTGTTTGAGGAAAAAACCAACTAATTAATTCAGCATTACATTTATTATTCTTAAAATAAATTCTAAAAACCTTACCTCCATTAGTCAAAGAAAAATCTTTATAAATTCTAATTTCTTGTTCATTCTCAATTTTTTCAGGAATTTGTGCATAATAATCTGCACTTCTTCTTTGTTGAGCATTTAAAGAAATAGATAGAAAAATTATAAATATTTTAAAAATAAAATTCATTTTTAACGTTCGGCTCCTATGGAGCCGTTTTTGGGTGGTTGTTTTTTTCTACACATATTTCGTTCCTATGGAACGATTTTATTTTTTCGTTGAAATAAATTTCAACTTTAGAAAATTTGTCGATTCTACGAAACTGACTTTTATAATTATTTTGTTAATTCTTTAACTTTAGATGCATACGCAATTGCAGCTTCTTTTACCCAAGCGTTTTCTGCTTGTGCTTTTCTTTTGGTTTCAAGGCGTTTTTTATTGCACGGTCCGTTTCCTTTTAAGATTTCATTAAATTCATCCCAAGGTAAATCGCCAAAATCATAATGTCCTGTTTCTTCGTTCCATTTTAAATTTTTATCTGGAACTTTCAGCCCTAAAAATTCTGCTTGAGGAACGGTAACATCTACAAATCTTTGGCGAAGAGAATCATTACTTTCTCTTTTCACTCGGTAATTCATTGATTTTTGAGAATTAGGAGAGGCGTCATCATTCGGTCCAAACATCATCAAAGCTGGCCACCAGAATCTGTTTAAAGCATCTTGAGCCAGTTGTTTCTGTTCTTTGGTTCCACGGCAAAGCGTCATCAGGATTTCGTAGCCTTGTCTTTGGTGAAAAGATTCTTCTTTACAAATTCTGAGCATCGCTCTGGAATAAGGGCCGTAAGAATTTCCCATCAACATTACTTGATTCATAATCGCAGCTCCGTCTACCAACCAGCCAATCGCTCCAATATCTGCCCAACTTAACGCTGGATAATTAAAAATACTAGAATATTTGGCTTTTCCAGAAAGCATATCATTATAGGTAGAATCTCTATCTGCGGCTATTTCTCCGTTGTTCAGCGTTTCTGTAGCGGCATATAAATACAAACCGTGACCTGCTTCGTCTTGAATTTTTGCCAAAAGTGCAATTTTTCTTCTCAAACTTGGCGCTCTGGTAATCCAATTGGCTTCTGGCAACATTCCCACTACTTCAGAATGAGCATGCTGTGAAATCTGTCTTACCAGAAGTTTTCTGTAATCTTCTGGCATCATATCTTTGGGTTCTACCTTATTTTCGGCTTGAACGTATTGTAAAAATTTTTCTGTATTCATATTTTTGCTTTCAGCTTTCGGCAATCTGCTTTCAGCATTTTTTAAATTTTTTAATACAATATTTTTTTGATTATGAGCTCTTTTCAGCTGATTGCAGAAAGCAGACAGCGATAAGCCAAATCATAATTTTCCGTCGCTTAAATCGTCTTTTATATAAATCCCTACTTTAGAATTTACAAATTCTCCTGCCACGAAGTTTATTTTTTGGTCTCCGTTAGTAATTTCATACTCTTTGAAAAAGTAAACTTGTCCTTCATAAGGTCCTTTTACTTCTACTTTTTTGTTGACACAATGCCAATAATGGTTCCAAATATTTGTGCCATTTATTTTAAACTCTTCGTTTTCATCGATGGCTTTTGCGAATTTCCAATTGACCATTTTTTTAATTTTTTAGAATGAATTATACATCATAGTTCAGCATCACAATATTGGTAGTAGGATGACACTGACAAGTTAACACAAAACCTCTTGCGACTTCGTCTTCGGTAAGCGCAAAGTTTTTTTCCATAAAAACCTCACCTTCCATCACTTGAGCTTTGCAGGTGCAACAAACACCGCCTTTACAAGCAAACGGAACTGGAAAGTTTTCTTTCAATGCTTTATCTAAAATACTTTCTTTTTTAGAATTGAGATGAATAGAATATTCATCATCATCTATAATTAACGTCACGAAACTTTCTAAGTTGGGTATTTTCTTGAATTCTTCGCTCATTTCTGCATTATCTTCATCATCTGGAGCGGAGAAATATTCATATAAAACCTGCAATGCTGGAACTTTTCTTTCTTTTTTCAGAAAATCCGAAGTGGACTTAATCATTTCGGTTGGTCCACAAATAAAAAACGTAGAATCTTCTGGTTTTATTTCTGAATTTTTATCTAAAAGTTGACCTAACTTTTCAGTGGTGATTCTTCCTTCAAAAAGAGCATCTTCTTGTGGTTCTCTACTCAAAACATGTGTCACCTGAAATCGCTCTGGAAATCTCTCTTTCAAAGCATCTAATTCTTCTTTGAGTAAAATATTTTGAGAATTTTTATTGCCAAAAAACAATAAAACTTTAGCATTTGGCTCTTGAAACAATGCTTCTTTGAGATTAGACAAAACCGGAGAAATACCGCTTCCTGCTGCTATTCCTACATAATTTTTATGATTAGATGCGTGATAATTGGTACAGAAATTTCCCATAGGTTGTTGCACTTCTACCTCATCATTTTCTTTAAGATTTTGATTAAGATAGGTAGAAATAGTGCCATTTTCCATCTGTTTAACTAAAATGGAAAGCGTTTGAGAATTTTCTGAAGGTGCATCTATGATAGAATAAGAACGGCGAAACTCTTCTTCCCCGAAATTAAACTTGAGGTTAAGATATTGCCCTTGTTTAAATTTAAATTTATCTTGTATAGAAGAAGGTATTTCGAAGGTAATTCTCACTGCCTCATCTGTAACCTTCTGAATTTTAGCTACTTTTAATGTATAAAAATGGTTCATATCAATTCATTTCTTCGGAAGTAACCCGATGTCAACAAATATAATATTTTATGCGAAAAATAAAAGATAAATTTATTTTTTACCAATCACGCCATAGAGTAAAACATTTTGAAGAAAACGAATATGCTTTTCTAGATCAAAATTTTCTTCGGGAATGTATCGGTAAACGTTATTCAGTACATTGAGGGAAAACTTGGTGGTCAACATTAAATTTTCGTCATCTTTTAAACCCAAAGAAAGCAAATATTCTTTGATGACTTCTTCTGCAAGGTCTTTATAATCATTAATCTTTTGAAAATATTTCTGTTGATCTTTAAAATCAACTTTTAATCTATAAATATTTGTAAAAAAAACATCAAACATTTTTACATCATTATACATTGCGGTAAGATGATTGATGACTAAGATTCTAACTTTTTCAAAAGCAGATAGGCTAGGATTTTTGAGATCATCATTTCTCTGCATAAATCTATTTGACACATCATTACTAATCCACTCCATAATTTCTTCTTTAGATTTAATGTGTGCATAAAGTGATGCAGCTTTTACATTCATCACTTCTGCTATGTCTCTCATAGAGGTATCTGCAAAACCTCTTTTATAGAACAATTCAAGAGCTACATTAAGTATTTCTTGTTGTCTCGGAGTGAGATTCTTCATTTGTATTTGTGCTTTTAACAAATATACAATATAAATTTTCTAAAAAAATTAACATTATATAATAAAACAAATAAAAATTATGAATTTTATTTATCAAACCTCGAAAGATATACAAGCAATCATGTCATTTCCTCATCTATTTATTTTTTAAAATCCAGAAATTTTGTCTTTAAAAAACCTAAGAAATTACAAAAATCAGGAAATTTTGACCTAAAAATAACTTTAGAATACATTTTGAAGCATACCAATCAAAACCATTAATATGAACTTAAACCAATATACCACAAAATCACAAGAAGCCATTCAAAAAGCACAACAAATCGCGCTTGATTTTGGCCATCAAAGCATTGAACCTCAACATTTATTAGAAGGAATTCTTCAAGTAGATGAAAATATTTCTGCATTCTTGATGAAAAAATCAGAAGCAGACCTTAATCTTATTAGAGAAAAAAACCGTGAAGCCTTAGAAAAACTTTCAAAAGTAGAAGGTGGAAACATTTACCTTTCTCAATCAGCGAACAAAATTCTTTTAGACGCACCGAATGTTGCCAAAAAAATGGGCGATGAATATGTAACCATTGAGCATCTTTGGCTTTCACTTTTAGAGGTAAATTCTGAAGTTTCTAAAATTTTAAAAGATTTTGGAGTGACTAAAAATTCATTAGAAGCAGCCATCAAAGAATTGAGAAAAGGAAGCAAAGCAACTTCGGCAAGTTCAGAAGAAACTTATCAAAGTTTAAATAAATATGCTAAAAACTTCAACGAACTCGCTGCAGAAGGAAAACTAGATCCTGTAATTGGCAGAGATGAAGAAATAAGAAGAGTTTTACAAATTTTATCAAGAAGAACCAAAAACAACCCGATTCTCATTGGTGAACCTGGCGTAGGTAAAACCGCAATTGCAGAAGGAATTGCTCACAGAATTATTTCAGGTGACGTTCCAGAAAACCTGATGGACAAAACCATTTATTCACTAGATATGGGCGCATTAATTGCTGGAGCAAAATACAAAGGTGAATTCGAGGAGCGTTTGAAATCTGTAGTGAATGAAGTTATCAAAAGTGATGGACAAATCATTCTCTTCATCGATGAAATTCACACTTTAGTAGGAGCTGGTGGTGGAGAAGGCGCAATGGACGCTGCTAATATTTTGAAACCTGCATTGGCAAGAGGAGAACTTAGAGCAGTAGGTGCAACTACACTAAACGAATATCAAAAATATTTTGAAAAAGACAAAGCTTTAGAAAGACGTTTCCAAAAAGTAATGGTAGAAGAACCAGACACAGAATCTGCGATTTCTATCTTGAGAGGGATTAAAGATAAGTACGAAGCGCACCATAAAGTAAGAATAAAAGACGAAGCCATCATTGCGGCCGTAGAAATGTCTCAAAGATATATTTCAGACAGATTTTTACCAGATAAAGCCATCGACTTGATTGATGAAGCTTCAGCAAAACTAAGAATGGAAATCAATTCTAAACCTGAAGAATTAGATGTTCTCGACAGAAAATTAATGCAGTTAGAAATAGAACTCGCCGCAATTTCTAGAGAAAAAAATGAATTGAAAATCAATCACCTAAAAGAAGATATTGCGAAAATTCAGGAACAAAGAAACGAAATCCACGCAAAATGGCTTGGCGAAAAGCAAAAATCTGAAGATTTAACCGCCATTAAAAAAGAAATAGAATCTCTGAAATTAGAAGCAGAAAGAGCTTCCAGAGTTGGTGATTATGCTAAAGTTGCAGAAATTCAATACGGAAAATTACGTGAAAAAGAGGAAGATTTGAAAAAATTAGAACTCGAAATGCAAAATCATCAGAATGAGCTGATCAAAGAAGAAGTTACCGCTGAAAATATTTCAGAAGTCATTGCAAAATGGACTGGAATCCCAGTTACCAAACTGCTTCAATCTGAAAGAGAAAAATTATTAAATCTAGAAACCGAACTCCACCACAGAGTGGTAGGTCAAGAAGACGCGATTTCTGCTGTTTCAGACGCAATTAGAAGAAATAGAGCTGGATTAAATGACGAGAAAAAACCAATCGGAAGTTTCCTATTCCTTGGAACCACTGGAGTTGGTAAAACTGAATTAGCAAAAGCTTTGGCTGAGTTTCTATTCGATGACGAGAACAACATGACCAGAATAGACATGAGTGAATACCAAGAAAGACACTCAGTTTCTAGATTAGTTGGTGCACCTCCAGGCTATGTAGGTTATGATGAAGGCGGACAATTAACCGAAGCAGTGAGAAGAAGACCATATTCTGTAGTGCTTTTGGACGAGATAGAAAAAGCGCATCCAGATGTTTTCAACACGCTTTTACAAGTTTTAGACGATGGAAGATTAACCGATAACAAAGGAAGAGTAGTGAATTTTAAAAATTCCATCATTATCATGACTTCCAACCTCGGTTCGCATATTATTCAGGAACGTTTTGACGCTGCACAGCGTGACAAAGATGACAATATCGATTTTGAAACTTTAGAAGCAACCAAAGAAGAAGTTTTCGGATTATTGAAACAATCTCTTCGTCCGGAATTTTTAAACAGAATAGATGAAGTGGTGCTTTTCCAACCGTTAAGCAAATCAGAAATTGGTAAAATCGTAAATTTCCAATTAAGAGGATTTAATCAAATGCTAGAAAAGAGAAACATCATCTTAACTGCTACCGAAGATGCTTTAAAATATCTAACTAACAAAGGTTACGACCCTACATTTGGAGCTAGACCATTAAAAAGAGTGCTTCAACAAGAAGTTCTGAACAGATTATCTAAAGAAATTCTCGCAGGAAAGATAAATGATGGAGACAGAATCACTTTAGATTATTTCGAAGAGAGCGGACTGGTTTTTCGACCAGTTGAAATATAACATTCATATTTTTCATATATAACTAACTATTTAAGTTTTTCATAGGAGATCCGTCTGGAATTTTTCAGGCGGATTTTTCTATTTTTAACAAATTATCAACCTATCAGATTAAAATCAAATTTAAAAACTAAAAAAAACACTATAAAATAAAATATCATCAAAAATAAATAAAAAAAAATATTTAACAAATAAACAAACATAATAAACTTCTAGATAGTTAATTAACAATTAAAAATCTAAAATATTAAATATAAAACAAGTATAATTTAAAAAAAATTAAAAAAAAATATTTCAATATAATTTACAACTTTATATATTCACATTGTTAATTAAAATCTATTTTTATGAAGAAATTATTATTCGGTGTTATAGCACTCGGAATGTTAGCCGCTTGTAACACAACTGAGGAAACTGCAAACTTAACAGACAGTGCCGCAAAAACAGCAACTGCATCTAGAAAATCTTGTCCGTCTGAAGAAATCAGAGCAGAACTACTTAAAAATGACGCAAAAGCAAGAGCAAGATTTGCTGCAATTGAAGCAGGAACTGAAAGATTCATTCAAGCTAAAAAATTAGGAAGAGTATTAGCTGATGGAACTGTAGAAATCCCTGTTGTATTCAATGTATTATACAGAACAAGCGCTGAAAATATTTCAGATGCAAGAATCGCCGAACAAATTGCTGTTTTAAATGCAGACTACGCTGGAACTAATGCGGATGCATCTAAAATCCCTTCGGAATTCTCTACAGTAGCAGCTGGTGATACTAAAGTAAGATTTAGATTAGTAAAAACTGTAAGAAAATCAACTACTGTAAGATCTTGGAGAACTAACGATGCTATGAAAAAATCTTCTCCTAAAGGAATTGATGCTACAGATCCTACTCAATACTTCAACATTTGGGTAGTTGGTGACATGTCTTCAATCTTAGGATACGCTACATTCCCAGAATCTGCTGGTTTATGGAATGATGGTGTAGTATTAGCTGCTCCATTCGTAGGTGTAACTGGCGCTTCTGCTCCTTATAACTTAGGTAGAACTGCGACTCACGAAGTAGGTCACTACTTAAATCTTCGTCACATTTGGGGAGATGCAACTTGTGGAAACGATTTCGTAGCAGACACCCCTACTCAAACAGGCGCTAATTATGGCAAACCAGCTTATCCATTATACAACACTTGTGGTGGTGTACAAAGATCTGTAATGTTCATGAACTACATGGATTATGTAGATGATGCTGCAATGTATATGTTCTCTGCTGGTCAAAAAGACAGAATGCAAGCTGTAGTAGCTGCAGGTGGAGCTAGAGCAGGATTAAGAAATTTATAAAATTTTATATTGAATATAAAAGCCGAATCGAAATGATTCGGCTTTTTGTTTTATTTATTTTTAAGAAGTATCCAGCCCGTTCTGGTATAATGTCCATCAATTTCCATTACATACCAATAAGTTCCCGAAGGCAATAGTCTACCGTTATATAAACCGCCCCAATAGAATTTAGAAACATCTTCAGCCGTGAAAACTTGAGTACCGAATTTATCAAAAATTTTAAGTTTCACTTTAGAGAAAAACTCAATATTAGAAACCCTCCACACATCATTATAACCATCTTGATTCGGTGTAAAAGCATTTGGAATAAAAAGCACCGCTGAAGTAGCAACCGCTGTACAACTATTGGTTTGAGATTTCACATAAATCTGATAAATTCCAGCGGACAAATTTTTAAAAATATTTGAAGTTTGCCAATTTACATTGTCTAAAGAATATAAATATGGTGGATTCCCATTTTCCGCTAAAATTTCTAGAAAATCCTCCCCACTTTTCACTTGAGTGATTATCGGAGTAATACCAGGAGTTACTTCAACTGTCTGAATAGCTACACAGCCATTCCCATCTATAAGTTTCACAGAATATTGACCTGGACTTGAAATTGGAAAGGTTCTACTCAATACAGGAGGAACGGTTTGCCATTCAGCAATAAAACCCTCTCCCACATCTAACACTAGCGTTTCACCATCACAAATAGAATCATCTTTTAAAACAGTGGAAAATGGAGCTTGTAGAATTTTAACTTTTACTTCTGCCCTTTCACTTTCACAACCATTTACCGTTTGTGTAACCCAAAAAGAAAAATCTCCAGCAATTGAAGTATTAGGAATTGGAGCGACTGAATCTCCAGTACCTCCTGTTAAACTAGTATACCATTTCAAATTAGTACCTACTGCTGACAAAGATGAGGCAGTGGAATTTTGACAAAATTCATAATTTGAAACGATAGGAACCGATGGATTATCAAGAATATTAAATGTAATTTTCGCTCTTGCGCTTTCACAACCATTTACCGTTTGTGTAATCCAAAAATCTTTACTTCCAACTACGGAAGTATCAATAATTGGAGTATTTACACTTCCTATTCCTCCTGTTGCAGAAGTATACCAGAGTATATTATTTTCTGGAATAGTGAAGGTTGCGGTAGAATTTTTACAAAAAATAAAACTTCCATTGCTTGGTGCGTTTGGATATCCATTCATTTTAACCGTATAAACACCAGACATTACCCTACAAGAAGTCAAATTTATATTAGTAGATTCACCTACAATAAATCTGAATTGGTCATTATTCTGATAACTCCCTGCCGGAATGGTAATATTAGGATTACTTGTTGCGCCAGTTAAATTCGACCAGGTATTTCCGCCATCTGTACTTTTTTGCCAAATGAAATTTACATTTTGAAAAGTATTAGAACTCATTTGCGCAGTTAGAATAAAACTCTGTGAATTATCACAAACTCCAGTAGTGAAAAGATTTCCTAAAGTAGCAGTGATAGATGTAGATGGACCACAGGGTGAAAAACTAATATCATCTATCGCCAAGTCATTTCCGTTTCCTCCAGGAGCATTATTAATTAAAACTACATCTACATCAGAGGAAGAAGGGTCTGATTTAAAATCTAAATAGTAATTCTTCCAAACTTCGCCTACTTCTTGAGGCAAATCTCCCGTAGAAACAGAGCCTAAAATAACTCCAGAAGTACTTCTAATTTGAAAAGTTACATTAGGCTTTATCATATTACTTCCCGCTCTATGGATGTTTAAAATCCATGCAGAAAATCTATAAATTTGATTGGAACACAAATTAGAAACTCTTCTTCTGTAAAATTCACCAGGCGTGTAATCTGCATTTACCACCAACATATTTCCATAAGTTCCAGACGGATCATTGGTATGATCTAATGATTTTTGCCAACTCCAAGGTAAATATTCCGTAGTATTTGAAATTGTATAATAACCATCATTGGGTGGCATTACTGATGAATAAATATAATTGGTAAATGCTGGAGAAACCAACGCTGGAGAAACCGTCTGATAAGAATTATTTACCCTCCCAAAATCTTCTACGAAAATTGGAGCTCCGAACGAACCTCCACATGTTTGAGAAATTACCCTTACTGAAAAACAAAGAATTAGAAATAAAAGGAATTTAAAGTATTTTTTTTTCACAAAACCTCAATTTTTTGGAAGGATAAAATTAGGGATTTAAAATTAAAAATCCCGAAAATAAATTTCGGGATTAAAAAGTTGATTTTTATGATTTCTTTTTTGCTTTTATCATCATTTCCAGCATATCCCACATTTCTTGTGGAATTTGTTCTAGCATATTAAATTCTCCAGCACCTTGCAACCATTCTCCACCATCGATGGTTACAACTTCTCCGTTAATGTACGCTGAATAATCAGAAACCAAATACGCCGCTAAGTTTGCCAATTCTTGATGTTCTCCTACTCTTCTCAATGGTACTTTTTTTCTCATATCAAATTTTTCGGCTAAATCTCCTGGCAATAATCTTTCCCAAGCTCCTTTTGTAGGGAATGGACCCGGTGCAATTGCATTAAAACGGATATTATATTTCGCCCACTCTACAGCTAAACTTCTCGTCATCGCTAAAACTCCTGCTTTTGCACAAGCTGAAGGAACTACATAAGCAGAACCTGTCCAAGAATAAGTGGTAACAATATTAAGCACAGTTCCCGGAATTTTATTGTCTATCCAATATTTTCCTACAGAAAGTGTACAGTTTTTGGTTCCTTTCAAAACAATATCCAAAATAGAATCAAAAGCAGAATGCGTCAATCTTTCGGTGGGTGAAATAAAATTTCCCGCAGCATTATTGAGCAAAATATCTATTCTACCAAATTCTTTAATCGCAGTTTCTTTCATAGCTTCTACTTCGTCCCAATTTCTTACATCGCAAGAAACACAAAGTACTTTTCCGCCTGTTTCTGCTTCTAATTCTGCGGCAGTTCCTTGTAATTTTCCTAAATTTCTAGAAGTAATTACTACTTTGGCTCCTAATTGAAGAAAATATTTAGTCATGGCTTTTCCTAAACCACTTCCACCACCAGTAACGATGGCTACTTTATCTTTTAATGCGTTCTCTTGAAGCATAGGTTGAGTATACATATTCATAATAAATCTTGTTTAAAATTAATGCTTAAAAGTAAGCATTTATAAAATTCCGTGAAAAAAATCTGTTATGTAAAGAAGATGATTCACAAAAAAAGACCGCAAAATTGCGGTCTTTTTTTTAAAATATTTTAAAAAATTTCTAGTATCCAAAAATTTCTTCTAAAGAAAGTTTTTTCACTTCTCCAAGTTTTTTCATATCGTCCATAGAAACTCTTTTTTCTGAAGCTACAATTGCATACTTGTAAGGTTTTCCTGAGAAATAATTCTGGTGGAATTTCTTAACATCTGCCATCGTAATTTTATCTACCGTTTCATACATTTTCTTTCTAATGTCATCATTTAGACCTAAATTTTTAGCATTCAAATAATTGTAAATGATACCATCTTGAGTAATTCTCTCTGTCTGAATATCTTTTTTCACTTGATTTTTAGCCAATTCTAAATTTTTAGGCAATTCTGGCATTTTGGTTAGCAATTCATTCATAGCAACCGTAGCATCATTAAATTTATCTGCTTGAGAACCTACATAACCTAATAAATAGTAATCTTGGTCTTTTTTCTGTGGCTGCACATAATATCCGTAAGTACTGTAAGCCAAAGCTTTACTTTCTCTAATCGTTTGGAATACTAAGCTTCCCATACCTCCACCGAAATAGTTATTGAACACATTAACCATCGTCGTTTTTTCTGGGTTGTAAGTTTCTGTATTTCTAATCCATCTCGTTTCTGCCTGAACCATATCATAATCTGCAAAAAGCACTTGATTTTTAGTAGGAACTTCTTGTTTGAAAGTTTTTGCTGGAGTTGCTACTGCAAAATTTGCAGGAACTTGGTGAAATGTTTTCAACTGAGAAACAACGTTATAAACAGGAGTTGGTCCGTAATAAATTACTGTTTGCTCATAATTATTCAGGTTTTTAATTCTGTCTACTAATTCTTGAGCAGTTACCGCATTCAGTTCTTCATTGGTCAAAACATTGTTGAATTTATTTTCTGAACCATAAAGCGCATAACTTGTTAAACCTTGTAAAATAGCACCTTTATTTGCTTTTGCATCTTTTCTGGCTTTATTTAGTCTTGCTTTAAGTGCTGCCAAAGCTTTGTCATCTGCTTTTACATTTTTTACCACTTCTTCGTACAATTTCACTGCATTTTCGAAGTTTTCTTGTAAACCTTCAATATTTACCGTAGTGTACTCTTCTCCTGTAGAAACATTAAAACTACATGCAATTTTGTAGAATGCTTTAGAAATTTCTTCGGCAGTCATTTTATCAGTTCCTAAAAACTGAATGTATTGAGAAGCTAAACCTTGTTTTTTATCATTCAAAGAACCGATTTTGTAACGGTAGCTTAATCTGAAAATATCATTGTCTTTATTCGGAACGTAAAGTACTTCTGCTTTTCCTAATTTAGATTTCTGAATATCTTTTTTGTAATCTAAGAAAACTGGTTTCGCAGCAGTTGCAGGCATTTCATTTATTGTTTTCACAAATGCCGATTGCTTATCTGGATTGGTTTCTACTGGTGTAATTGATGGTTTTTCAATTTTTACAGTCGCTGGAGATTCTCCTTTTCTTTTCAAAACAGCTACATAATTGTCACCAAAATATTTATTTGCAAAAGCTACGATGTCTTCTTTTTTGATTTTAGACAAATCATTTACATACGCAACTTGGTCTCTCCAATCTAGTTCTGAAGTGAAAGCATCCATCAAAACACTAGCTCTATCACCGTATTTTTCGGTTTCGTAGATTTTGTTTTTCTTGATGTTATTGATGATAGAAGTGATAAGTTGGTCATCAAAATTTCCTTTTTTAAGGTTTTCGATTTCATTCAATACTAAAGCTTTTACATCTTCTAAACTTTGACCAGAAGTTGGCGCAGCAGAAAGATATAAGATTCCGTAATCAATTAATGAATAAGTGAAAGCTGAAGCTCTCAATAATTTTTGTTTTTTAACCAAGTTCAAGTCTAATAAACCCGCTCTTCCGTTGGTTAAAATTTGACCAACTAAGTCAGCTAACAAAGCATCTTTATCTTTATTTCCAGGTAATCTGTAACCGATGGTTAAATTTTCTGCATCTGGACCTACAATTTCTTTTACAATTGGAGCTGTAATCGCATCTTCTGGTTGGAAAGTGTATTTATCAAATGGTTTTGGTTGCATGTAAGAAAACGCTTTGTCCACTTTTGCAATTACCTCATCTGGATTGAAGTCACCCGAAAGGATAATTCCCATGTTATTAGGAACGTAATATTTATTAAAATACTTTCTGATTTCTATTAACGAAGGATTTTTAAGGTGTTCTACTGTACCAATGGTGGTTTGTAAACCGTAGTTATGCTTTTGGAAAAGATTAGAGAATAAAGTTTCAGAAACTTTTCTTCCGTCATTATCCAGCGTTCTATTTTTTTCTTCGTAAACCGCTTCTAATTCAGTATGGAAAATTCTCAAAACTGGATTTCTGAATCTTTCTGCTTGTACTGCTAAATATTTATCTAAAGAAGCACTAGGAACGTCATCTGTATAAACGGTTTGTTCAAAACTGGTGAAAGCATTGGTTCCTTGAGCGCCCATTGCAGACATCATTTTGTCATACTCGTTTGCAATAGCATATTTTGCAGCAACTCCAGAAACAGAATCTATTTTTTTATAGATGGCTTTTCTTTGAACTTCATCTTTAGTTGAATTATACTGTTCGTATAATGCGTCAATTTTTTCTAATTCTACTTTTTCTTTAGACCAATCTAGTGAACCATATTTATCAGTTCCTTTAAATAACATGTGCTCTAAATAATGCGCCAAACCAGTATTGGTTGCAGGATCTGTTTTACTTCCTGCTTTGATGGCAACATACGCTTGGATTCTAGGATCCTTATTCGTAGGACTTAAAATAACAGTTAAACCATTCTTCAAAGTGTAAAAACGAGCCTTCGTAGGGTCATTGGTTACATATTTATAGGTGTAACCGCCACTCGAAGCTTCTTTCCACTGAAACTGGTTTTGGGCAAAAGCAACTACAGAAACTAATACTGCAGCAAATGCCAAAGTAAGCTTTCTAATCATATTGAATTAATTTTTTTCTATTAGACGCAAAAAATGCAAAAATGTTTCTTAAACATTCATATTTTTTGAAAAGGAATGATTTTAGCGTTCAAAAAGCAATCTTTCTCCGTGTTTTTCAGGAGAAACTTTACCATTTTCGAAAGCAAGAAAACCATTCACGAAAGTATGTGTAATTTCTGAATGAAACGTCTCGTTTTCTAGCGGACTCCAACCACATTTTGAAAGGATATTTTCCTTAGAAACTGTAGTTTCTGCATTTGGATTAATGAGAACTAAATCTGCTTTGTACCCTTCTTTTACATAACCTCTTTTTTCAATTTCGAATAAAATAGCAGGATTATGACACATTTTTTCAACTATTTTTTCTAAAGAAATCTTGCCTTTTTTGAAATATTCAAACATTACAGGTAAAGAATATTGAACCAAAGGTGCTCCAGAAGGACAGCTCAAATATTTGTTAGATTTTTCTTCCAAAGTATGCGGAGCATGATCAGTTGCAATCACATCTATTCTATCATCTAAAAGTGCTTCCCAAAGTCCATTTTTATCCGTTTCTGTTTTTACAGCAGGATTCCATTTGATAAGAGAACCTTTGGTTTCATAATCTTCGTTGGTAAAATGAAGGTGATGCACACAAACTTCAGCGGTGATTTTTTTGTCCTTTAACGGAATGTCATTTCGGAAAAGCTCCATTTCTTTTGCAGTAGAAAGATGATAAACATGCAATCTCGCTCCAGTTTTTTTGGCGAGTTCTATTGCTTTTGAACTTGAAAGATAACACGCTTCTTCACTTCTAATTAAGTGATGAAATTTCACAGGAATATCTTCTCCGTATTGTTCTTTATAGATTTCTGTATTTTTTCTGATGGTTGTTTCGTCTTCACAATGCACACAAATCGGCATTTTCACGTGAGAAAAAATCTCTTCCAAAATTTCGGGATTATCTACCAACATATTCCCTGTAGAAGAACCTAAAAAAAGTTTGATGGCCGCTACATTTCTTGGATTGGTTTTTAGAACTTCTTCTAAATTATCATTGGTTCCACCCATCGAAAAGGAATAATTGGCATAAGATTTCTCAGAAGCAATTTTGTATTTTTCTTCTAAAAGTTCTTGTGTTACAGCATTGGGAACGGTGTTCGGTTGTTCTATAAAACTGGTAATTCCACCTGCAATTGCGGCTTTTGATTCGCTTTCTATATCGCCTTTATGCGTTAAACCAGGCTCACGAAAATGCACTTGATCGTCTATCACACCCGGAATAAGAAAAGAATTTTCGGCGTCAATAATTTTATCTACATTTTCTTCGGAAATAGTTGATGAAATTTTCGCAATCAAATCATCTTCAATCAATACATCAGATTTAAAAATCTTTCCTTCGTTTACGATTTGTGCGTTTTTGATTAGGGTTTTCATTTTACTTTTAGATTTTTACAAATTTAATTTAACTTTTGAGGAAAGCCAAAGAAATTTGGGTTTTTAATACCCAATTAACACTTCAATAAATTGATTTCTAAAAATTGTAAAATCCAAAATATTAAATCTCAAATCTTATCTTTACTTTTGCATTCTAAAAACGCTAAAAAATTGTATAAAAAACTATTCGGACAGACCGCCATTTATGGTTTAAGTTCAGTATTAGTAAGGATTTTTCCTTTTCTTATCGCTCCTATCGTTACAAGAGCATTTGGGCCAGCTGCATCTTCACCATTTGTAGATTGGTACTCTATTGCTGGAGTTATTACGGTTTTTTTAACGCACGGAATGGAAACTTCGTTTTTTCGATTTGCGCAAGAAGATGATATTGACAAAAAAACCTTAATCTCTACTACTGCACTTAGCATTCTTTCGGTTGGGTTCATTTACTTGATTTTAGGATATGTTTTCAGACAAGAATTAGCAAATGCTTTCGAAACGCCTGACCAAGTCAATTTTTTGGTCATTTTCTTATTCATTTTATCTTTTGATGCGTTTTCCACTATTCCTTCGGCTGTTTTAAGACTCGAAGGAAGGCCAATTCAATATATGCTTTCTAAAGTAATCGGTTCATTGGTTTACTTTTTTCTAGTGGTATTTTTCATCAAATGGTTGCCTAAATTTCCAGAGGGAATTCTTGGGTTAAAATACAATCCAGAAATTGGGGTAGGTTACGTTTTTATTGCTAATTTGGTTCAGAGTATTGTCACTTTAGCGATTGTAGGCAAAGAATTTGTGAATTTCAGCATCAAAAAATTTGATTTTCAACTTTGGAAAAGAATTATGAATTATTCTTGGCCAGTAATGATTGCCGGTTTGGCTGGAATTGTAAATCAAACCCTTGACAGACAATTTCTTAAATATTTACTTCCAGATAAAGAAGCGCGCCATCAGATTGGAGTTTATGGCGCTGTTTACAAAATCGCAACGTTTATTACAGTCTTTAGACAAGCCTATCAATTAGGCATTGAGCCCTATTTTTTCAGCAGTTTCAAAGATAAAAACAATCATAAAACCTATGCAGTTTTAATGGACGTTTTTGTAATTTGTAATTGCTTGATTTACATGGGATTGATGGTAAATCTTCAATGGATTTCTGAAAAATATTTGAGAAATCCGCTTTATTATGAAGGAATAGAAATCATTCCGATGGTGATGTTAGGTGCTTTATTTTTAGGGATTTACCTTAACCTTTCTATTTGGTACAAACTTTCAGACCAAACTAGAGTTGGTTTATATATTTCTATCATCGGAGCAGCAATTACCGTCCTTATTAACGTTCTTTTTATTCCAGAATATGGATATTGGGCAAGTGCGACTGCTGCATTAGTAACGTTTACGAGTATGATGGTAATTTCCTACATTTGGGGAAGAATAAAATATCCTATTCCTTATAACACTGGAAAAGTAATCCTTTATCTCGTCATTTCGGTTTCACTTTCTATGATTTCGTTTTACTATTTTAGAACTAATTATATAGTAGGAAACTTATTTTTAGCATTATTCATAGGTTTTGTAGCCTTTAAGGAACAAGCCATTATCAAAAGAATTTTAAAAAGATGACCATAAAAGTAATCAACAAATCAAAACACGCATTACCAAAATACCAAACTGCACTTTCTGCAGGAATGGATTTATATGCTAATACTTCTGAACCCATCACGCTGAAATCTTTAGAAAGAAGATTAATCAGCACAGGATTATTCATTTCATTACCAGAAGGTTACGAAGCACAAGTAAGACCTAGAAGTGGCATTGCTCTAAAAAAAGGAATTACGGTTCTGAATACTCCAGGAACAATAGATGCAGATTATCGTGGGGAAATTGGAGTAATTTTAGTAAATTTATCGACCGAAGAATTTACCATCAATGACGGCGATAGAATCGCTCAAATGGTGATTGCTAAACACGAAACCGCAACTTGGGAAGAAGTAGACACTTTAGAAGAAACAGAACGCGGAGAAGGTGGTTTTGGCAGTTCAGGAGTCGCAAAAAAATAACAATTAAAAACACAAATAATTTTAAACCAAATTAAACTATGAAAATTATAGTTCCAATGGCAGGACGTGGTTCTAGATTAAGACCACATACACTTACCGTTCCTAAACCATTAATTCCTATTGCAGGAAAACCCATTGTACAAAGATTAGTAGAAGATATAGCAAAAGTAGCTGGCGAAAATATAGATGAAATCGCCTTTATCATAGGAGATTTCGGGCCAGAAGTAGAACAATCTTTGATAGAAATTGCAGAAAAACTAGGAGCAAAAGGAAGCGTTTATACGCAAGACGAACCTCTAGGAACAGCTCACGCTATAAAATGTGCAGAACAATCAATGCAAGGAGACGTGGTAGTAGCATTTGCGGATACCCTTTTCCGTGCTGATTTTAAATTAGACACCAATTCTGATGGGGTAATTTGGGTAAAAAAAGTAGCTGATCCATCTGCTTTTGGTGTTGTAAAATTAGATGATTATGGTTTCATCACAGATTTTGTAGAAAAACCACAAACTTTCGTTTCAGACTTGGCTATTATTGGAATTTATTATTTCAAATCTGCAGAGAATCTAATGAATGAAATTAATTATATCATGGAGAATGATATAAAACAAGGTGGTGAATATCAGTTAACTACCGCTCTTGAAAATCTTCGTCAAAAAGGAGCTAAATTCTCTCTAGGGAAAGTAGATGATTGGATGGATTGTGGAAATAAAAATGCAACCGTAGAAACCAATGGTAAAATTCTTCAATACGAAAAAGAAGAATTTGCAAATTTCCCAGCATCTGCAGAAATAGAAAACAGCCTTATCATTCCGCCATGTTTTATCGGGGAAAATGTAAAAATTAAAAATTCTAAAATTGGGCCTTATGTCTCTTTAGGAAACGGAACTTGCGTAGAAAATTCTAATATCGAAAATTCTTTGATTCAAGAGAAAACAGTGATTAATCATGGTAATTTAAGCAACTCTATGATTGGAAGTCACGCACAGTACTTTGGCGTTTCTAGAGAAATTTCCTTAGGAGATTATTCGGTGCTAGATTTTTTATCAAAAGGAAATGATTAATATACTATAAATCAATAAATTAACCAAACCACACAAAACATTTTGTGTGGTTTGGCGTTAAAATTGTAATGTTCTTCCACAAGTAACATTTACAATCATAGAATATGAAAAATTATATACTTATCCTTATTTCATCATTAGCTTTATTATCTTGTAAAGCTAGAAAAACCGTAGAACAAAATCCAGCTCCTGCAGAAAATGTAAGTTCTAATAAAGCTTTTTTCGAAACAATTACTAAAAAAGATGCTTTTGAGAGTTTAAAAATCACTAGCAAAGTAAATGCGGAGACAGACAGATTTATCCCAACTATTGATGGAACATTTTACATAGAAAATGACCAAAAAATTTGGGCTAATTTCTCATTCCTTTTTATCTCTCAAGCAAGAGCCAATATTACACCTGCCGGAATCAAAGCCTACGAAAAGATAAATAAGACGTATATTGATTCTAATTTTGACTATATCAATAATCTTTTGAAAGTTAATTTCATAGATTACAGTGCTTTACAAAATTTACTTTTGGGTAAAACCTTTATTCCAGTAAACGAAAAAGATTATACATTTTCACAAAATGAAAACGGTTATTTGCTGAATTCTGCTAAAAACCAAATTATCACCGTAAATGGCAAAACCAGTGAATACAAAACTTCACTAGAATATTCTCCTGAATTGGCTTTGAAAAAGGTTTTTTTACAAGATATTAAGAACAACAATAGCCTAGAAGTGAGCTATAATGATTATGAAATTTTCGGTTCACAAAAACTCCCAAAAAGTGTTAAAATAATTATAAAAGCACAGAAAACAGACCAAATTTTAATAGAAAATACGAAATTTGAATTTTTGAAGATGGAAACTCCTTTTTCCATTCCTACTAATTATACAAAGACAGAAATTAAATGATGCATAAGAAACTGAGTTTATTATTAGGATTACTAGCCTTTAGCATTTTCTTTTCTCAACAAGGAAGAAAAGAACAACTGCAAAAACAAAATTCAGAGCTAAAAAAACAAATTGCTGCCATTAATGCTACTCTTGCAAAAGCGAGAGGAGAAGCAAAATTATCTCTTGCTTACCTTAATGATGTCAATAAAAAAATTGCGCTCCGAGAAAGAGTTTATAATAACACTCAGAAAGAGAAAAGATTCATAGAAGATGACATCTACCTCCGTCAGTTAGAAATCAATAAATTTAACCGTGAACTGAAAGTTCTTCGTAAAGAATATGCTGATATTCTTGTAAAAGCATATAAAAACAAAGGTGTTCAAAACAAAGTTACTTTCATTCTTTCTTCTAGAGATTTAGGGGAAGCATTGAGAAGAGTTCAATACATCAAGCAATACGGAGAATATCAAGATAAAAAAGCAGCTGAGATTAATCAAAAAGCTACTCAAATCAAAAAATCCATCGGTTTAAAGCAAAAATCTGTAAAAGAAAAGGAAAACCTTCTTAATAAACAAAAACAAGAACTCGCTGTAATTCAAGTAGAAAGAAAACAAAAAGAAGTACTTCTAGAAGAATTTAAGAAAAACGAGGCCAAACTGGTTGCAGAACTTAGAACCAAGCAAGCAGAAAATAAAAAGGTAGAAAATGCCATCAGAAATCTCATCAATGAAGAGATAAAAGCAGCTAATGCTAAAGCAGAAGCAGATAAAAAAGCAGAAGCAGAAAGAATAAGACTAGCAAAAATTGCCGCGGAAAAAGAAAAAGCAAAAATAGACGCTGAGAATAAAGCGAAAGCTGATGCTCTTGCTCTTGCGAAGAAAAAAGCGGAAGAAGAGGAAAGAAAAGCCACAAAACTTGCCCGTGAAAAAGCAGAAGCAGAAAGAGTTGCCAAAGAAAAGAATGATGCAGAAAAAATAGCAAAAGCAGAAAAAGAGAAAAAAGAGTCTGAAGAAAAAGCAAATGCAGCTAAAGCAAAAGCTGATGAAGCGAGAAACGCATCAAAAGCATTGGCAGATAAAACAGACAAAGAAAAAGCAGCTGTAGAAGAGAAAAAAATGAAAGACTTCGGAGTGGGAGCAATTACCGCAGGAAGTAACTTCGCAGCAAATAAAGGAAAAATGTCTTTCCCTGTTCCTTCTGGTCAAGTAACCGAAAGATTTGGTAGACAACCGCACCCAGTTTTCAAAGGAATTACTATTGAAAATAACGGAATAAAAGTGGTAGTTCCAAACGGAACGAGAGCAAGATGTGTATTCCCAGGTGTTGTGAGCAACATTTTGGTAAGTGGAGGCGCAAAAACTGTATTGGTTAAACATGGAGACTACTTCAGTATCTATGGAAACTTGGATAATGTAAACGTTGCCAAGAACCAACAAGTCTCTGCAGGAACCACCATTGGAAGTATAGGAACAGATTTTGATGGGAATTTTGCCCTCGATTTTCAAATTTGGAATGGAGCCAATCCAGTTAATCCATTAGATTGGGTTTCGTATTAAAAAATCCTTACATTTGTAAAAATTTTCAAAAATGATTTCACCAATTATTATACTATCACTTTCTTGGCAACATATGCTAATTGTTGCTGTAGTACTTTTATTACTTTTCGGAGGTAAGAAAATCCCTGAATTAATGAGAGGAGTTGGTAGCGGAATTAAAGAATTTAAAGACGCTGTAAAAGAAGACGAAAAAAAACCAGAAGATAAATCTCAAAACCCTTCTTAACATGTCTTTTACCGCACACGCTTGGAATATCTTCAACAAATCTGTTGAAGATTATCATTTACATGATAATGTAGACTTTCCTATCAATAATCCATTCGAAAATGGCAGTTTGGAACATCTTTTGTATACTAAGAATTGGATAGATACCGTACAATGGCATTTAGAAGATATCATTAGAGACGAAAATATTGATCCGGTAGAAGCACTACAATTGAAGAGAACAATTGATGCTTCTAACCAAAAAAGAACTGATTTGGTGGAATATATTGACAGTTATTTTTTTCAAAAATATCAAAATATCACGCCTAAATCAGACGCTAAAATCAATACAGAAACGGTAGCTTGGGCAATTGATAGATTTTCGATTCTTGTTTTGAAAGTGTATCACATGAACCAAGAAGCTACTAGAGAATCTGCTACAGAAGAACATAGAGCAAAGTGTACAGAAAAACTCAATGTACTTCTAGAACAGAAAGAAGATTTAAGCCAAGCGATTGATCAATTACTTTTAGATATAGAAAACGGCGATGTTAAGATGAAGGTATACAAACAAATGAAGATGTATAATGACGAAAGTCTTAACCCTATCCTTTATCAAAAATCTAATTCATAAAAATGAGAAATACAATAAATTTACTTTTCGCCTTGCTTCTATTGACTTCGTGCTCGGTAGAAAAAGTAAATTTATCTCCTTTGTCTAATAGTTTTTCGAGTTATTCTACCCAGACTAGTTTTTCTGAACAGACGTATAAATCTATGGAAAGGGTGAATTATCTCTCAGAAATCACCAATACGCTTACAGAATTTCCAGTTTTTAAAAATCAAAAACTCAATGCAGAAATTTATAAAATGAAACTGCATATTTCTGATTACATTTATTCTATCAAACAGAATAACAAAGCGGAGCAAACTAAGGCTTATAACAACTATACCAATTCTTATAAAACTATTCAGACCTTAAAAACAAGTCTTCCAAAAGACGATTTAGAATTACTGAATAGATATTTGGCTAAAATCAAAACAAACATTAGTCTTATAGATTCTTTCGATAGTACAGAATCTAAGTAAATCTTATCTTTACATAAAAAATTAGATGATAACATTACAGGCAGAATCATTAGTTCCTACCGATTTTGGAAACTTTAGAGTAATGGCTTTTTCGGATAGTGAAAAAGACTGGATGCCTCATATTGCTTTGGTTGCAGAAAACACAGATTTTTCTAAACCTCTCAATGTTCGTTTTCACTCAGAATGTATTACTGGAGAAGTTTTCCATTCTAAAAAATGTGAATGCGGTCAGCAGTTAGATGCAGCCATGAAATACATTCAAGAAAACGGAGGCATCATCGTTTATCTTCGTCAAGAAGGTAGAAACATTGGCATTATCAATAAGCTTAAAGCTTACGCATTACAAGAAAAAGGATTAGATACCGTTCAAGCGAATCTTCAATTAGGTCTTCCTGCAGATGATAGAGATTTTAATGTAGCGATTGAAATTTTAAAATTATTAGACGTAAAAGAAATCAATCTTTTGACGAATAATCCTGATAAAATTAAATTCGTAGAAAACAGCGAAATTCATCTCAACAAAAGAATTCCACTTCAGATGGAAGCCAATGAAAACAGCAAAGAATATCTGAAAACTAAAAAAGAATATTTCGGACATCTTCTAGATGACGAAACAGAATAATAAAAAACGCTTCGAGAATTTCGAAGCGTTTTTTTAGTATCTATTTGAAATTATTTAAAGTTTAATTCCACTTTCTAGAGCCAGAGTCATCATGGTTCTAAGAGCAGTTTCTCTTTGGTCAGCAGAAATTTCTTCACCTGTTGGAATAATATCTGAAACTGTCAAAATCGTTGCTGCATTTTTCCCTAAATGTTTTGCATTAGCAAAAAGTGCGAAAGCTTCCATTTCTACTGCTGGACAATTATATTTCTCTGCAATGGCAGGAATTCCTGGTGTTTTTCTGTAGAAAACATCACTGGTGTGAATATTTGCCGCTTTAGTTTCAAGCGCTAATTCTTTAGCCGTTTCATTAATTACGTCAAAAGCTTTTCCTTGGTGATACATGATTTCTTCATCCATTTCCCAAGCAAATTTAGCATAAGTAGATTCACTTGCAGCTCCATCTACATTAATAAGGTCAAAAACATTAAGATCTGTAGTATAACCACCACAAGTCCCAATTCTGATAATGGTATCTACATCATATTCTGTAAATAATTCGTAAGAATAAATCCCAATACTTGGCACTCCCATTCCACTCGCTCCTACAGAAATTTCTTTTCCTTTATACAAACCTGTAAAATAAAAAATATTTCTGGTCTTGCTTACCAATTTTACATCTTCTAGAAAATTATCTGCTATGTATTTAGCTCTTAAAGGATCTCCTGGCTGCAATACCGTTTTTGCAATTTCGCCTTTTTTGGCACTGATGTGAACACTCATAATTTTAATTTTAAAAGGACAACAAAGGTAAGAACTTTTTATGGGAAAAAAATCTGATTTTTATTACCCAACAAAAAATCCCAGCAATTCATTTTGCTAGGATTTCTTTTTTGTGAAAAATTAATATATGGATGGTTTTGAATGATTTAGTGATTATTTAGGTTCTTTTAAGTTAAAATATTTCACTACTGCATTATAATCCTCGTAATTTACTTGAGCAGCAGTTCTATTTGCTCTAGAAGCTGGAACCAATACAATTCTAAACGTTTGATTGTTGAGATAAGTCGCTCTTTCTGTACTCGTCATGGTAGATTGGTCAAAATTAGCTTCTGTTCTTACTTGAACTCTTTTTGTATCAAAAATAAAGTTGTAATCTAATTCTCTGTTATCGCTCAAGTAAAAAGTTTTAGGTAAAAGTTGCCAAATTGCACTTGCTGAGCTGTTAGAATTGATATTCCTATACACCAAAACTACATCAGAAGAAGGAATATCAATCGCTTGATCCAAAGCATAATTATTAGTAGAACTAAAAGTTCCCGTTACATCCTTCATCATAGGATATGTATCATTATCTTGAATATCTCTATCTACTACTTCATTCATTTCGCAGCTCAACATCAATAATCCTCCGAAAATCGTAAGAACCATTAAAGTAAAATATTTTTTCATATCAGTAATTATTTGTTGGTTAATGGTTTTTACATTCCAAGTTGCGTGCCAAAATAAATTTTTAACTTTATTGTTTAATTTTCATCAAAGAATCAAAGCTTTTAAAATGAAAAACACAATCATCGTTTTCTTATTGATTTTCAGCATAAAACTATTCGCTCAAACTGAAAAATTTTATCAAATTAATGGCGTAGAAAGAAAAGCACTTTTTTTTGAGCCCAAAATAAATTCAGAAAAAATTCCAGTGGTTTTTGTTTTTCACGGTCATGGTGGAAATGCGAAACACGTCAGTAGAAATCTTAATTTTCATCAAAATTTCCCCGAAGCGTTAGTCATTTATATGCAAGGAATTCCCGGAGTTACCAATTCTATTGTAGACAAAGAAGGAAAATATAACGGTTGGCAAATGAATCCAGACGAATTACAAAACCGAGATGTAAAGTTTTTTGATGAAGTTTTTTCTCAAATTTCTAAAAATTACAACCTTGATTTCGATAGAATTTATGCAGTTGGTCATTCTAATGGTTCTAGATTTGTAAATGTTTTATGGAAAATGCGACCAGAAAAATTTGCCGCATTCGTTACTGTTGCTGGTCCTGGTGGAAATTGGCTAAAATATGCACCACAAAAATCCGTTTGGATAAGTTTTGGAAAAAATGATAAAATTGTGCCTTATAAAATTCATAAATTTTCTTCCAAGCAATATCTAAAATTTTTTGAAGCCAATGAAAATACAGCACAAACAGAAGGCGAAATTACAATTTATCAAACTTCTGAAAACAAAGAAATTATCATAGAAGACCGAAATGCAGGACACGAATTTCCACAAAATTCTATTCCCAAAATGGTAGAATTCTTGAAACGAAATCACAGATAATTGATTCAAAAAAGGCTTAATTCTAAGCTAATTCTTAACTTTTAATGATTTAAAATTTTAGAAATACATTATTTCTATAGCAATCACAAAAATATGTTTGTATTTTTGTTGGATAACATTGCTTTTATGAAATTCATCAAAAATATATTCACTTATTTATTCATTTTAATTTTCGCGAATCTTTCGGCTCAATATTTCCCCAAAAACGCTCCGAAAAATTTAGAGCAAAAAGCCGAAAAATATGCTGATTCTCTGTATCAACAATTGTCTTTAGACGAAAAAATCGGGCAATTATACATTGTAGCTTTGTACAATAATCGTGGAGAAGAAGAAGTTCAGAAAATTAGAAATTTGGTAGAAAAAGAAAAAATTGGTGGATTGATTCTCATGCAAGACAACGCCGAAAAACACATCCAATTACTGAATGAATTTCAAGGGAAATCTAGAGTAAAAATGATGATTGGCATTGATGGAGAATGGGGATTGTTCCAAAGATTTCCAGCCGCACATAAATTTCCTTGGGCTATGACTTTGGGCGCTATTCAAGACAATTCTCTCATCTATGAAATGACCTCTAAAATTGCAGAAGATTGTAAAAGAATGAGCATTTATTGGGATTTCGCGCCAGTTGTAGATGTGAATACCAATCCTGCAAATCCTATTATTGGCAACAGAAGTTTCGGTTCAGACATCAATAATGTGATTGCGAAAGGTTTGGCTTATGCACAAGGTTTGCAAGACAATGGCGTTCTCGCTTCTATGAAACATTTCCCTGGTCATGGCGATACAGATACAGATTCTCATTTAGATTTACCAGTGGTTTCGCACAATTTGGAGCGACTCAATTCTGTAGAATTAGCTCCTTTCAAAGCACTTTTGGATAAAAAAATTGGCGGAGTTATGGTGGCGCATTTATATGTTCCAACTTTAGAAAAACAATCGGGAATTCCTGCTTCTGTTTCTTATGAATTGATTACGAATTTGCTCAAAAAATCTTATCAATACAATGGTTTAATTATTACTGATGCTTTGAATATGAATGCAGTAGCGAAGAAATTTCCTGCAGGTGAATTAGATTTGAGGGCTTTCAAAGCGGGAAATGACATTATGCTTTTTTCCCAAGACGTTCCAAACGGAAAAGCTTTGATAAAATCAGCTTTAGAAAAAGGTGAAATTTCTGAAAACCGCCTCGCGGAAAGTGTAAAGAAAATTTTGAGAACCAAATATTTATTAGGACTTCAAAATTTAAAATCCATAAATTCTGAAAATATTAATGAAGATTTAAACAACGCTTCTCACGCCGAACTTTCAGAAAAATTATATTCCAACGCAATAACTTTGTTGAAAGACGAGAAAAATCTTTTGCCTTTAAGTTGCAGCGAAATCTATTATTATCTTCCTTTGGAAGAAGCGCCGTTTCAGAATTTTGTAGAAAATTTAAATTTAGGAACTACAGTAAAAATCATTTCAAAAAATGAAATTGCTCAAATTCCTGAAAATTCTACGGTGATTGTTGGTTTTCACAAAGACAATTCTACGGCTTACAAACCGTACAAAATTTCACAGGAAAGTAAAGACATTTTAGCAGAATTAAGCAAAAAACAAAATGTGATTTTAGATGTTTTTGGTTCGCCTTACGCTTTGAAAGATATTGATATCACTAAAATTTCTACGGTTTTGGTAAGTTATGAAAACAATGATTTGTCTATGAAAGCGTCTGCAAAAGCGGTTTTAGGAAAAACAAAAATTTCTGGAAAGTTACCAGTGATTGTTAATGAAAATTTAAAAGCAGGAAGCGGAATTGAGAAATAAAAAAAATTTAACCGCAAAAGCGCTTTTAGGAAAAACAAAAATTTCTGGAAAGTTACCAGTGATTGTCAATGAAAATTTGAAAGCAGGAAGTGGAATTGAGAAATAAAAAAAATTTAACCGTAAAAGCATCAAAAGAAATGATTGAAAACAAGTATTACAAAAGTAAAAAAAGAAAAACCGATCCTTTTTTTACTTTTTATTAACTCAAATATTTATATTGCTTTTGTTCCTTTTGTGGTTAAAAAAATATAATAAATTTAAAACAGAAACGGAAAACTTCGTTTCACAAAAAATAAAATGAAAATAGGAATCCTTTGTTATCCAACATACGGTGGTAGCGGAATCGTAGCCACAGAACTCGGAATGTCTCTTGCCAAAAAAGGTTATGAAGTGCACTTTATTTCTTCAGAATTGCCTGCAAGATTAGACATGACAGACCCAAACATTTTCTTCCACAAAGTAAATGTACAAACCTATCCTTTATTCAAACATCAACCGTTTGATATTGCACTTTCTTCCACGATTTATCAAGTGGTGAAATTGTACAAATTAGATATTTTGCACGCGCATTACGCCATTCCTTATGCTTATGCTGCTTTTTTCGCCAAGCAAATGCTAAAAGAAGAAAAAGCTGATATTCCGTTAGTTACAACACTTCACGGAACAGACATCACTTTGGTTGGTCAACACCCGAGTTACAAACATGCAGTAGAATTTTCCATCAACCAATCAGATAAAATTACTACGGTTTCTGAAAGTTTGAAAAGTGATACTTTGAAATTTTTTAAAATCACCAAAGAGATTGAAGTCATCACCAATTTCATCGACAATACAGAATTTGAAGATTTAAAAACTTGCCAAAGAAATCATTTCGCCAATGAAGATGAAAAAATTCTAATTCACGTTTCCAATCTTCGTCCTGTGAAGAGAATTAAAGACGTTTTAGAAATTTTCAACAAAGTTGAAAAATCGGTAAAATCTAAATTATTGATTTTGGGAGACGGTCCAGATGTAGAAGTCATCAATGAATTTATCAATGAAAATCCGCACCTCATCAATAAAATTAAACTCCTAGGAAAAGTAGATAATTTATATCAAATTCTGAAGTTTGCAGACGTGTTTTTATTGCCTTCAGAACAAGAAAGTTTCGGTTTGGCAGCATTAGAAGCAATGGCAGCAGAAACGCCAGTAATTTCGAGTAATGCAGGTGGAATACCAGAGGTAAACATTCAGGGAGAAACCGGATTTTTAGCAGAAGTAGGAAATGTAGAAGCTATGGCAAGTTATGCGATAAAATTGCTTTCAGACGATAAACTTCTCGCAGAAATTAAGAAAAAAACCAAAGCAAGAGCATTAGAATTTGACTTAGTTAATATTCTTCCGATTTATGAAAAAATGTATGAAGAAACGCTAGAAGAATTTCATAAAATGGCTTAACAATCATTCTCGTAGATTCTACAAAAAGTAAATCTGCGGGAAATAAAACTAAAAAACTAACCAACCATGAACGAAAATTTACTCCAATATCTTTGGAAGTATAAGGTCTTTTCCAAATTTGACTTCAAAGATACCAATGGAAACCCAATCGAAATTCTAGATTTTGGAACTTTGAACACCAATTCAGGACCAGATTTTTCTTTGGCAAAAATTAAAACGAAAAACATCGTTTTAGCAGGAAACATAGAAATTCATGTGAAATCTTCGGATTGGTATTTTCACAATCATGACCTTCAAAAAGATTATCAATCGGTTATTCTGCATGTTGTTTATTTTAATGACAAAGATGTTTCTGAACTGAAAGAAGCCGGAATTCCTACTTTAGAGCTGAAAGCGTATATTAATGAGGAAATTCTTGCAAAATATCAAACTTTAGAAAATCAATATCAGTTCATTCCGTGTGAAAGCATCTTTGATGCTTCTAAAGTTCCATTTCTTTTTTCAGAAGAGACTTTACTCAAAAAACTAGACGAAAAATCTATAGAAATTGAGCAACTTTTAGCTCAATCAAAGAACAATTACGAAGCCGTCTTATTTCAAAAAGTAGCGTATAGTTTTGGTCTAAAAGTAAATGCAGAAATTTATCAAAATATTGCAGAAAACATTGATTTCAAAATCATTCAGAAGATTTCTCAAAATCAATTTCAGTTAGAAAGTTTACTTTTTGGGAAAGGAAATTTATTAGAAAAAGAAACCGAAACAAATCAAAAATGGAAGAGAGAATTTGAATTTCTGAAAACTAAATTTAAAATTTCAGGACAAACTTTTCCAGTAAAATTTATGCGGTTAATGCCACCTTCTTTTCCTACGATTCGGCTTTCTCAGTTGGCGATGCTGTATCATCTTCAACCCAATTTATTTTCTAAAATTTTAAAGGCTAAAAATATTCAAGAATTAAAATCACTTTTCGAAAAAGTAAAAACTTCAGAATTTTGGCAAAATCACTACACGTTCGAAAAAACTTCCGAAGAAAAAATAGAGAAAAAATTGTCTGACGATTTTATAGAAATTCTTCTCATCAATGCAGTTTTGCCTATTATTTACACGTATTTTAAAAATATAAATCCCGAAAAAACTGACCAAGTTTTAGAATTTTACAAAAATTTAAGCCCTGAAAAAAATTCTATCATCTCTTCATGGAAAAAACTGAACGTAAAATTTAGTTCAGCATTAGAAACCCAAGCGTTTTTGTATCATCATAAACATTTATGTTCATACAAAAACTGCTTGAATTGTAGTATTAGCTTGAAAATTTTAAAGGATTAATTTTTCAATTTAGGGTGTATTAATTTGGCAACGGTAGAAGTCCAGCCAGTTTGGTGAGAAGCGCCTACTCCACGACCATTGTCTCCATGAAAATATTCGTAGAACATCACGTAATTTTTGAAATGTTCATCATGGTTTAATTTATCTATATTCCCATTAAAAGCAAGATTTCCGTCTTTGTCTGGTAAGAAAATATTGCACAATCTTTGACTCAAATGATCTGCTACATAATTTAGATTCTGATAATTCCCACTTCCCGTAGGAAGCTCTACTTTCAAACTCTCGTCGTAATAAAAATAAAATCGCTGAAGACTTTCTACAATTAAAAAATTAATCGGGAACCAAATCGGGCCTCTCCAATTGCTGTTTCCGCCGAACATACGGCTATCACTTTCGGCAGGCGTATAATGCACAACGTGATTGATGCCATTAATTTCTAACTGAAACGGATTTTTTTCATAGACTTTTGACATTGAACGAATTCCAAATTCACTTAAAAATTCTTTTTCGTCTAACATTCTATTCAGAATTTTGGTCAATCTCGTTTTTCTTAAAATACTCATGAGATGTTTTCTGCCTTTTCCTTCTACATCCCAATGCGAAACCAATTTGGCTAGTTCGGGTTTATTTTTTAGAATCCAGTCCATTCTTTCGGTAAAATTAGGCAGTTTTTGAAGCATTTCGTGTTCTATCACTTCTACTGCAAACATTGGAATGAGACCTACAATACTTCTTAATTTTAAAGAAATTCCCGTTCCGTCGTTAAGTTGTAAAACGTCATAGAAAAATCCGTCTTCTTCGTTCCAAAGTCCATTTTTTCCTTCGCCAAGATTTTCCATGGCTTCTGCAATGTAGAGATAATGCTCGAAAAATTTAATCGCCATATCTTCATAAACTGGATTATACAATGCCAATTCCATAGAAATTCTCATCATATTCAGGGCAAACATCGCCATCCAAGAAGTTCCATCAGCTTGTTCTAGGTATTCCCCGTTTTTGAACTGCATATTTCGGTCAAAAGCACCAATGTTATCCAATCCAAGAAATCCTCCTCCAAAAACATTTTTCCCATTCTTATCTTTTCGGTTTACCCACCACGTAAAATTGAGCAACAATTTCTGAAAAACGCTTTCTAAGAAATGAATATCTGGTTTTCCATTGATTTTTTCATCGATTTTAAAAACTCTAAAAGTGCTCCATGCGTGAACTGGCGGATTGACATCTGAAAAATCCCATTCATACGCTGGAAGCTGACCGTTAGGATGCATGTACCATTCTTTGGTCAATAACTGCAATTGATTTTTGGCAAAATCTGGGTCTAAAATACTAAAACTCACACAGTGAAAGGCTAAATCCCACGTTGCAAACCACGGATATTCCCATTTATCTGGCATAGAAATAATGTCCTTGCAATTCATGTGTTTCCATTCTACATTTCTTACATGATGCTCAAAATTCCTTTCCACAGGGAAATTTGGGTCTCCATTTAACCATTTTCCAACTTTATAATGATAAAATTGTTTATTCCAAAGCAATCCTGCAAAAGCTTGTCGCTGCACATTTTTTTCATCTTCGCAGTTAAAATCTTTTTGAATTTCGTCATAAAATTCATCAGATTCTTTTTTTCTTACTTCAAAAACCTCATCAAAATCAAAAAAAGCGTTCTCCATTTTATGAGGAGACATTCTGAAATCAAAAGTTTTAGTTTCTCCACCTTCTAATTCCGTATCGATTACAAAAGCAGCTTTAGTTCCGAACTTTTTAGGATTTACCGTGTTTTTATGATGAACGATATGATGGTTAATTCCATCTTTAAAGTATTTATTTTCAGATTTTTTTCCGAATAATTTTTCGGTATTGGTTTCATTTTCACAGAAAAGAATTTTCACGGATTTGTCACGAGAATAAAGTTTTTTCATTCCCAAACTCTCATGTTCTATTTCTATTTGACCACGATGGCGCGTTGTAAAATTAGGTTTATAAGAATTATAACCCCAACTCCAATTATTTCTGTACCAAAGTGTGGGCAAAATCACCAAAGGTGCTTTTTCTGTATTTCGGTTGGTGACGGTAACTCTGATTAAAATATCATCATGGTGAATTTTGGCATATTCTATAAAAATATCAAAATATTCATTTTGGTCAAAAATTCCCGTATCTATAATTTCATATTCTGTTTCCTTATTGCTTCGTTCTGCATTTGTCTTGATTAAATCTTCGTAAGGAAAGGCATTTTGCGGATATTTGTACACCATTTTCATGTAAGAATGAGTAGGCGTATTGTCTAAATAATAGAAAATTTCTTTAATGTCTTCACCATGATTTCCTTGATGGTTGCTCAATCCAAAGAAACGCTCTTTAACCATTTTATCTTTCTTGTTCCAAAAAGAAAAAGCGAAGCACAAACATTGCTTGTCATCAGAAATTCCCGCGATTCCTTCTTCTGCCCACCTGTAAGTTCTGCTTTCTGCATCATCATGACCAGTAGCTCCCCAAGTATTTCCATCAAAGGAATAATCTTCTCTTACGTTTCCCCACTGTCTATTGCTTACATAAGGTCCCCAAGTTCTGTAATTTATATCTTGTAATCGTTGTTTTTCAGCATTCATAACCATTATTTTTTAATATAACATGATGCGAAGGTAGAAAAAAATAAAAACTATGAAATTTCATTTATATTAATTTTTTCAATGACAATTTCTTATTGTGAAAAAAATGATATAGCTTTGCAAAAGATTTGTTCTTTCATATAATCGAAATGTTATCAAGAAAGGTGGAGAGATTAGACTCTGTGAAACCTTGGCAACCTATCGCGTTTCGAAAACGAGAAAAGGTGCTACATTCTACTCATTTTTGGGATAGATAACACATAAAAACAGTTGATTCCCTCAACTTTTCTTATAGCATTTCATTTTTTTAATCACATTGAAATGCAAAATAGCGACATACTTTATCAAAATTTACAGCAAAGAATCCTTGTTCTAGACGGAGCTATGGGAACTATGCTTCAGCGATATCAGTTTACGGAAGAAGACTATCGTGGCGAGAGATTTAAAAACTGGGAATCTCCATTGAAGGGAAATAATGATTTACTTTCTCTTACTCAGCCTCATGCTATTGAAGCGGTACACAAAAAATATTTAGAAGCTGGTGCAGACATCATCGAAACCAATACTTTTTCTGCGACTACCATTGCAATGGCAGATTACCACATGGAAGATTTGGTGTATGAACTGAATTATGAATCCGCAAAAATTGCAAGAAAAGTTTGTGATGAATTCACGGCTTTAACTCCAGAAAAACCAAGATTTGTAGCAGGTTCTATTGGCCCTACTAATAAAACTGCATCTCTTTCTCCGGATGTAAATGACCCTGGTTATAGAGCCATTACTTTTGATGAGTTAAGAATTGCTTACAAACAACAAGCAGAAGCACTTTTAGATGGCGGTTCTGATATTCTTTTGGTAGAAACCATTTTTGATACTTTGAATGCTAAAGCTGCACTTTTTGCCATAGATCAAATTCAGGAAGAAAGAAAAATTCAGATTCCAATTATGGTTTCTGGAACCATCACAGACGCGTCTGGAAGAACTTTAAGTGGACAAACAGCTGAAGCTTTCTTGGTTTCTATTTCTCATCTTAATTTATTGAGCGTTGGGTTTAACTGTGCTCTAGGTGCGAAACAATTAACGCCTTATTTAGAAACCATTTCTAATAATTCTGAATTTTACATTTCTGCTTATCCAAACGCTGGTTTACCGAATGCTTTCGGGCAATATGATGAATCTCCAGAATTTATGGCAGAACAAATCCGTGAATACGCAGAAAAAGGATTGGTAAATATCGTTGGTGGTTGTTGCGGAACAACTCCTGACCACATTGCTGCAATCGCAAAAATCGTGAAAAATTATCAACCAAGAAAAGTTGATGTGATGATTTGATGATGAGTTAATGTGATGCTTTTCACAAGCATTATCTTATTTTCAAATTAACTAATTATCTCATTTATAATATGAAATATTTAAAACTTTCGGGTCTAGAACCTTTAATTATAACTCCAGAATCCAATTTTATCAATATTGGAGAAAGAACCAATGTAGCAGGTTCTAAGAAATTTCTCCGATTGATTAAAGAAGAAAAATTTTCTGAAGCTCTAGATATTGCTCGTCATCAAGTGGAAGGTGGCGCACAGATTTTAGACATTTGTTTTGATGATGGACTTTTAGACGGAAAATATTGCATGGTTAAATTCTTAAATTTAATCGCCTCAGAACCTGACATTTCCAGAATTCCAATGATGATAGATTCTTCAAAATGGGAAATTTTAGAAGCTGGTTTGCAAGTGGTTCAAGGGAAATGTGTAGTAAATTCCATCAGTTTAAAAGGTGGTGAAGAAGAATTTATTCGTCAAGCCAAAGCCATCAAAAGATATGGTGCTGCAGTAGTTGTAATGGCTTTTGATGAAAATGGACAAGCTGATAATTACGAGCGCAGAATTGAAATCTGTAAAAGAAGTTACCAAATCCTCACAGAAATTGTAAAATTTCCTGCCGAAGATATTATTTTCGATCTCAATATTTTCCCTGTTGCAACAGGTATGGAAGAACACCGTAGAAATGCTCTAGATTTTATAGAAGCAACAAAATGGGTTCGAGAAAACTTGCCTTACGTTTCGGTTTCTGGTGGTGTTTCTAATGTTTCTTTTTCATTTAGAGGAAATGATTCGGTAAGAGAAGCAATGCATTCGGTTTTCTTGTATCACGCTATCAAAAATGGAATGAATATGGGAATCGTAAATCCTACAATGCTAGAAGTTTATGATGAAATTCCGAAAGATTTATTAGAATTGGTGGAAGATGTAATGCTAGACAGAAGAGATGACGCTACGGAAAGATTATTGGATTATTCTGAAAAACATAAATCGGTAAAAAAAGAAATTGTAGAAAATCTAGAATGGAGAAATCTGCCTTTGCAAGAGAGAATTACGCATTCTTTGGTAAAAGGAATTGATAGATTTATTGAAGAAGATGTAGAAGAAGCTCGAAAAGTATCTGCAAAACCTCTAGATGTGATTGAAGGAAATTTAATGACAGGAATGGGTGTAGTTGGTGATTTATTTGGCAGCGGGAAAATGTTTTTACCACAGGTAGTAAAATCTGCGAGAGTAATGAAAAAAGCCGTGGCTTATCTTCAACCTTTCATTGAAGCTGAAAAAGATTCTGCTCAAAAAGCCAATGGAAAAGTATTGATGGCGACTGTAAAAGGTGATGTTCACGATATTGGAAAAAATATCGTGAGCGTAGTTTTGGGTTGTAATAATTACGAAATTGTAGATTTAGGAGTGATGGTTCCTGCCGAAAAAATTATTCAAACTGCGATTGATGAAAAAGTAGATGTCATTGGTTTGAGTGGTTTAATTACGCCAAGTTTAGACGAAATGGTGCACATTGCCAATGAATTAGAACGCAGAAATTTAGATTTCCCTTTGATGATTGGTGGTGCCACAACTTCTAAAGCGCATACTGCAGTAAAAATTGACCCGAAATATAAAAATGCGGTAATTCACGTGAATGACGCTTCCAGAGCGGTTGGAGTAGTGAGTTCTTTGTTAAGCAATAGAAATGCAGAATATGTTTCGGATTTGAAAACCGATTATGCCGATTTCCGTGAGAAATTTTTGAATAGACAAGTTGATAAAGAATATATTTCGATTGAAGAAGCGAGAAATCAGAAATTCAAAATCGATTGGGAAAACGAGACCATCTCTGAACCTAAAAATTTAGGTATTCAATTGATTGAAAATCAAGATTTAGAAGAACTAATACCTTTTATTGATTGGAGTCCGTTTTTCAGAAGTTGGGATTTATTTGGAAAGTATCCTCAGATTTTAGAAGACGAAATTGTAGGAGAACACGCAAAAGAACTTTTTGCAGATGCTCAAAAAATGTTGAAGAAAATCGTGGATGAAAAATTATTAACTGCAAAAGCAATTTTCGGAATTTTTCCTGCCAATTCTAATGAGCAAGACGATATTGAACTGAAAAATGGTGAGGAAACATTCACATTTAGAACGCTTCGTCAACAACATAAAAAATCTGATGGCAAAGAATATTTGGCTTTGAGTGATTTTATCGCTCCAAAAGATTCTGGGAAACAAGATTACATCGGTGCTTTTGCGGTGACTACAGGTTTTGGAACGGATGAATTGGCTCAAAAATATGAAGCAGAACATGATGATTACAATGCGATTATGGTAAAAGCAATTGCTGATAGATTGGCGGAAGCTTTTGCGGAATATTTACACAAAAAAGTAAGAACTGAAATTTGGGGTTATTCTAGTGATGAACATCTAGAAAATGAAGATTTAATTTCCGAAAAATATGTAGGAATTCGTCCTGCTCCTGGTTATCCTGCTTGTCCAGACCATTTAGAAAAAACCACGATTTGGGAAGTATTGAAAGTGAAGGAAAACATAGGATTAGAATTGACAGAAAGTTTGGCAATGTTCCCTACAGCCTCTGTTTCTGGATATTATTTTGCAAACCCAAAATCGAAGTATTTCGGAGTAGGAAAAATTACAGAAGACCAGCTGAAAGATTACGCCGAAAGAAAAAATATAGATTTAGAATTCGCGAGAAAATGGTTGAGCCCGAATTTAGCTTAAAATTTAAAATATTGAACTTTGAATTGAGAAAATGAAAGTTACAGAACACATACAAAACGCAAACGGAAAAACACTTTTTTCTTTTGAAATTTTGCCACCTCTAAAAGGTCAAAATATACAATCGATTTTTGATGCGATTGATCCATTGATGGAATTTAATCCTGCATTTATAGATGTTACGTATCATCGTGAAGAATATGAATATGTAGAACGTGAAGATGGACTTCTGGAAAAACGAGTGGTGAAAAAAAGACCGGGAACCGTGGGAATTTGTGCTGCAATTCAGAATAAATATGGTGTAGATGCAGTTCCGCATATTTTGTGCGGTGGATTTTCTAAGGAAGACACCGAAAATTTCTTGATAGACATCGATTTTTTGGGAATTCATAATGTAGTTGCATTAAGAGGAGATGCGGTGAAAACAGAAACCTATTTTAAACCAGAGAAAAACGGACATGCTTTTGCCAAAGATTTGGTAGAGCAAATCGTGAAAATGAATCACGGAACTTACCTAGACGAAAGTTTAGAAAATTCTGCCTGTACAGATTTTAACATCGGTGTTGCAGGTTATCCTGAAAAACACATGGAAGCAGCAAGTCTGGAACAAGACATTTACCACCTCAAGAAAAAAGTAGAAGCAGGTGCAGATTATATCGTGACGCAAATGTTTTTCGACAATCAAAAATATAACGATTTTGTAGAAAAATGTAGAACTTCTGGTATTAATGTTCCTATTATTCCTGGATTAAAACCAATTACTACCAAGTCTCAACTGAGTATGATTCCGCATCGTTTTAAGGTAGATTTGCCTAACGAGTTGGTGATTGCCATTGCTAAAGCAAAAGACAACAAAGAAGTAAAAGAAATTGGAATCAACTGGTGCATTCAGCAAAGCAAAGATTTAATGAAAAACGGCGCTCCTGTTCTACATTATTATTCCATGGGAAAAAGCGAAGTGGTAAAAAGAATTGCTTCTGAAGTGTTTAAAGACTAAAGCATTTTGTGTCTTTCAAACGGAAGATTTTGGTCAAAAATATAACGATAAGTCGCGAGTTTCCTCGTGACTTTTGTTTCTAAATTTTCGGCAATTTTAATCATTCTTGGATTAAAATCTCCAATCCATTGCATTTCGTAATCGGTATAATTTCTAGTTTTTCTGAAATGCTTTGTACCTTCCCAAATCATAAATCCATCGATACCTTTTCTTTGCCATTCTGGAACAATTCCGAAAACCAATCCTACCATTTTCTTATTTTTTATAAAAAATTTAGCCAATAAAAATTTCAATTTTTCAATCCAACCGAATTTCCCATTCAAGTATTTAAACCATTGATTCAAATCTGGAATGTTAATCCACATCGCAATCGGTTTATCATTTTCATAAATGAACCAAGAGATATTTTCGTCTAGAATAGGTTTCATGATTTGAAACATTTTCAGCACTTTTTTAGCTTCTATTTGCTTTCCTTCACCATGATTTGCCCACGCTTTGTTGTAAATTTCTGCAAAATCATGCGCAAATTTTTCCAATTGATTTTTTTTCCAATGAACTGCTTTCAAATTTGGATTTTTAGCATTCATTCTATGTCCATTCATAAAAACTTGTGAAACCTCATCATAGACTTTCCTGCCGTAACACAATTGATTAAAATAAATCTGAAAACCGTAATTTTCAAACAATTTCTGATAATACGGCGCATGAAAATTCATCCCGTACAACGGTTCATGAAAACCTTCAATGAGCAAACCCCAAAACTTGTCTCGCTCCCCGAAATTTATCGGCCCGTCCATTGCTTCCATTCCGCGTTCCAGCAACCAATTTTTACAAAAATCAAAGATGAAATTTGCCGTTTCTTGGTCATCAATACAATCAAAAAAACCAATTCCGCCAGTTTTTAACTTTTGTTCATACTTTGGATTGACAAAAACCGCAACTTTCCCTACTATTTGATTTTCTGCATTTTTAAAAAGAAATCTTTCACAAGTTCCATTTCTGAAAAATTTATTTTTGTTGGGATTAAAAACCTCTTCAATGTCTTTATCTAATGGGCGAATGTAATTTTTCTCGTTTCTAAACAAACGAGCTGGAAATTCTAAAAATTCTTTTTGCGTTTCTGGCGAATTAACGAGAATAGATTTCAGCATACATTAAAAAAATCCGATTAAATGAATCGGATTTTAAATGTAGTAATTATTTTTTATTTGTTAATCCTTCACCAAAACTTTGTAATCCCAAGGCTTCAAAGAAACAGTGTAGCTTTCTTTTACTTGAATTTTTTCTTTACTAAAAAGTTCTGTGTAATTTCCTTGGAAATATTTAGAATCTAGGGTCACTGTTAATTCTTCGTTAGAGAAATTAAAAATTGGCAAAACAGCGTCAATATTTTTTTCACGATGGAATGAGATTACTTTGTCCATTTTATCATTGGTAATTCTTACCATTTCGCCACCGTATTTTCCGTTCCAGAGCGCTTGATTTTTGTGTTTCAAGTGAAATAAAGTACTAAATAACGCTACATGAGGATGGTCTTTCCATTCGATTGGGTCTTTGTCAAAAAATTTCAAACTTCTATCAAGTCCAGCTTCTTGTCCGCTATACATAAGAGGCATTCCGTTTACCACACCACAAAAAACGATAGAAGTTTCTAATCCTTTCCCGAAATTTCTTTGCGGCGTTCCGTTCCAAGAATTCATATCGTGATTGTCAGTAAAAACCATTCTGTAAGCATTTCTAGGAACCGAACCTACATCGTGAGCTAAATATTCTACCAATCCGCCAATTCCTTTATTTTGTGTAGTGGCATCTTTTAATTTTTCAAAAAGCGTCCATGAGTAAGTCATGTCAAAAGATTTTTTGTACAAATCTCTACTTTCCCACTCCGCCAACATGAAAACAGGTTTTATTTGGTCTAATTCTTTTCTGGCATTTTCCCAAAAATCTACAGGAATAAAACCTGCTACATCTGCTCTATAACCATCAATATTAGCCTCTTTTACCCAAAATTTAAGAGATTCTGTCATGTATTGTCTAAATTCTGGATTTTCATAATCAAAATCAATCACATCATCCCAATCATACCAAGGTGTTGGTTGAAAATTTCCGTCTCTATTTTTAGTGTACCAATGAGGATGAGTGGTTGCCAAAGAATTGTCCCAAGCAGAATGATTACCAACCCAATCGATGATTACGTACATTCCCATATCATGGATTTTTTTGACCAAATTTTTAAAATCTTGCATAGTTCCAAATTCTGGATTCACCCCACGAAAATCTTTTACAGAATAATAACTTCCTAAACCCCCTTTTTTGTTTTTTTCGCCAATAGGATGAATCGGCATGAGCCAAATAATATCTACACCCATGCTTTTCAGTCTAGGCAAATGTTTTTCAAAGGCTTTGAAAGTTCCTTCTGCAGTATATTGACGAAGATTTACTTCATAAATCGTAGCATTTTTGCTCCATTCAGGATGGGTAATTTCTACATATTCTTTAGGAAAATATTTTTGGTCAATTTTTTGAGAAAAAAAGCTTTGAGAAAAAACAACAAGGAAAAAAACTAGAATTTTTGTTTTCATTTTCAGTAATTTCCTCAAAGTTAAGAAATAAAAAAACGCTACAAATGATTTTGTAGCGTTTTAATTTTCGTGGAGTTGGAGGGAAATGAACTTATATGAAGTTAATATACTTTATATTTTATAAATATTCTATTTATCAATATTTTACATATATTTGTATATATAAAAACATATTGTTTTTATGCTTAAATATAGAAGTTTTAGCACCTAAATTAGCACCTAATGAATTATACATTTAAACTCAAAGAACCTAATAGCGAAAAGGAAACTCTTATTTACTTTCGTTCTTATTTTGGAAATGAAGGTAAAAATTTTATTTATTCTACCGGAGAAAAAATTAAACCTATTGAGTGGGATTTTGAAAATAGGCAACCCAATGATTTGAATGGACGAACAAAAAGAGCAGAAAATCATAGAAGCGTGAAAAAGCAGTTAGATAGGTATAGTGGTTTTTTTACTGAAATTGTCGATCGTTATAAGAATATTAATGAAGAACTAACCACAGATGTAATTAAACAGAGATTTGATGAACATTTTAAAAAAGTAACTGTTAAAAGTGATTTTTTTAGAATTTATCAAGATTTTTTAACTGAAAAAGAAAATGACTATACAGGGAATGCCATTTCTATTTCAACACTGAAAAGATATAAATGCAATAAGACATTGCTTGAAGATTTCCAAAAAGATTATAAAATTAAGATAGCACTCGGAAATTTCGATGAAAAGCTTTATAATAAGTTTCTCAAATATTGCATCGAGGAGAAGAAACATTCGGCAAATACGGTTCATCGTAATGTAGGATTGTTAAAAACTTTTTTAGGTTGGGCTTTGGGAAAAAAATATACATACAGCAATAGTTTTCTAAATTTCAAAAAACCTCCAAAATTCAGAACCGATGAAATAGCTTTAAATTATCAGCAGGTAGAAGAAATTTACAATTACGATTTCAGTAAAAATAGAAGATTGGAAAGAGTAAGAGATTTGTTTGTTTTGGGTTGTGTTACAGGAATGCGTTTTGGAAATTACAGCAGTATTTCCAAAGAAGATATTCAAGAAGATTTTATTCGTGTAGTCGATTTGAAAAGCAAAACAAAAAATCTTTCAATACCATTAAACAGTATCTCACGAGCAATTTTAGAAAAGTATGATTATAATCTTCCCAATATTTCCAATCAGAAAATGAATAAATTTATAAAAGAAGTCTTTCAGGAAATGGAGTTTACGGATGAAATAAAAAAGACAATGAAATATGGCGATGAACTGATAGATAAAAAATCGGAATTTTGGGAAAGGATATCCAGCCATACCGCCAGAAGAAGTTTTATTACAATAATGAAAAATAAACGAGTTCCAGATAAGGTAATTATGTCTTATACAGGACATAGAAGTTTGGAGGTTTTCAATAATTATTACCGCCCGAGCGAAGAAGATAAAGTTAATTATATGAATGAAGTTTTTAAATAATGAAACAAAACAATTTGTATCTCAAATACAATCCTGGTGCAGAAATTATAGCAATACCTTTTATTGTCAGTCGAATTATTAAAGGAAAAAATATAAAAGAATTGCTTTATGAAATTATTAATGCTCTTAGAGAAAAAGCTGCTAATGTAAAGTTAAATGAGCTGGAGAAATTTGAATCTCAAATAGAATATAATAACATTGAAAATTTTTTTGCCACACACTTTAAAGCGCTGGAAAATTCCAATGAACATACTTTCGAAGATAAAATAAAGTACTGTTTAAAAAAGTATGCTAAAGAATCCAAAAGCTTATTATCTGCTGCCAACACAGTAGTTTTAGAAGAAAATTTTTTAAAAGGTGCACAAGAAACGCTTTTTTATTATTTTATTATAAATGAGAATAAAAAACCTAAAAAAACATTCCAATCAATCTTTGCAAATAAGGAAAACTATAATAAATTCATTTCAGTAATGAAAAATAATTTTTACTTAAATGGAAATAACAAATTTGATATTCCCATTATCTTCTTTGCCGGAGTATTAACATTCCTCAAAAAAAAAGGTTTGATAAAGAATGTAAAAAATATTGACATCATAAAAGCCTTGAAAACGGATTTTGATTTTGAAATTTCAACTGCTTCATTTTCAAATGGAATGCCCTATCCAACCAAAGAAGAAGAGAAAAAATTATTTGATGATTTATCAATAGAATTTATGATTAAGTATTAAATTTTACTGAATTTACTAAAATTCATAGATTTAAAACACAACTAAGCAATATTTGCATAGAATTTTAAAACAATTACTATGCAGACAAGCAATCCATTTCAACCCATTATGGACGGATTAGAAGAGCTAAAAGAACTTATCCATTCCATAAAGAAAGAACCTGAAATCGAACTGAAAAAGAAATTCTATTCCTTTAAGGAGGCATCGGAAATTTTGAAGTTAGATTATCAGACCGTTCGTTCCCACGTTCTCAAAGGAAATATCAAAGCTGACAAAATAGGCAGATTTTACCGTATCAATCATTTGGATTTGATGAATGCTTTAAATGAAGTAAAATCATTGAAGTATAGAAGATAGACATGTCTTTGTTTATCCGAAACACTATTCTCTAACCTTCCGTATCTCTTACGGAGTAAATTAAAATCCACAAAAAATGAGCGAGAAAGTTCCCTCTTCGACAACAGGGATTGAACCACTGATACAAAATGGGCATTTACACGGAAAGCCCACGTTGTACCAGTCGGAAACCAAATCAAAAACGATATATGACAGGACGATTGATTATCTGGAAGGGAAATACAAAATCCGTTTCAACGTCATTGCGCTGGAACTGGAGATTTGCCTGAAAGATTCCGCCAGTGAATGGACTTCGTTAAACATCAATTCCCTTTTGATAGAGCTGGCGCAATCAGGAATCGAAATCAATATGAATAAACTGGAAATTTTGGTAAAAAGCCATTTAATTCAGCAGTATAATCCTATCCGTGAGTATTTTGAAAATTTAGAAACTTGGGATGGAGAAAATTACATCAAAAATCTCTGTCAATATCTTAAAACTAATGATGACGAAGCATTTCTTTATCATTTTGAAAAATGGTTGACTAGAGCGGTTTTGTGTTCTCTAAATAAAGGTTATGTCAATAAACAATCTTTGGTTTTAGCATCGCATCAAAATTCGGGAAAATCATATTTTTTACGGTTTTTAATTCCGCCAAAATTAGAAAATTATTATACAGAAAATATATCCATCGACAAAGACGGAATTATTTCCATTTGTAAAAATTTGATTTGCAACCTTGATGAATTGGCAGTTTTATCAAAATCGGATGTGAATACTTTGAAATCTTTCATTTCAAAAAGCAGTGCCAATATTAGACTTCCTTATGCCAGAAAAGCTGAATTTTTAGAGCGGATTTGCTCGTTTGTAGGTTCAACCAATCGGACTGATTTTCTTACCGATGAAACAGGTAGCATTCGTTGGTTAATTTTTGAGGTGTATTCTTTCGACTTCAATTATTCTAAGGAGATCAATATCAATCAAGTCTGGGCTCAAGCCTATTACAATGCTTATGAAAGAAAAAATTACAATCCGGAATTGACAGCAACAGACATCACCGAAAATGAAAAGCGGAACGAAAAATACGCACAGGTTTCGATGGAACAAGAGTTAATTTCGGCACATTTTGAAAAATCGGAAAAAATTGAGGAATTTCTTACGGCAACCGATATTATGTTGGCGATGAACAACGCTTTGGGATTGCGACTGAATAACATAAAAATAGGCAAAGCACTCACCAGTTTGAAATACCAAAGAATAAAACATCCCAAACTTCAGGTGTACGGTTATCTCATCAAAAGAAAATCAGAGTAAATCTACCTACCAAAGTTACCAAGTTACCTTAATTATTTTAAATATCTAATAATCAATAATTTATTAAGGTAATTGAATTTTTAAAATAATTACCTAAAACTACCTAAACAAAGGATTTATGGTAAGAAGGTAAAGAAAGGTAATGACAAGAATATGCTTTAAAACACTGTAAATCAATGGAAAGGTAATGAGGTAAGAGAAATTAGAAAAAATATAGAAAACAAATAAAAAATGAACTGCAAACAATTCAACACCATAAAGTTGGAAGAAGTCCTTCAAAATCTCGGACATCTTCCTACAAAACAAACGGATAAAGAAGCTTGGTATCTCAATCCTTTTTCCAACGAGAACCAAGCCTCTTTTAAATTGGATAAAAGAAACAATATTTGGTATCTCCACTCGGAAGGTATAGGCGGAAATAATACCGATTTTATGCTAAAATATCTGAATGCTTCCGTAAAAGAAGTTTTGGAATGGTCGGAAAAGCAAAACTTTTCTTCTTTTCAACCGCAAAATATTATTTGTTCAAAAATTTCAAAACCAAATTATAAAATCACGGCAATTAATGAACTTGAAAATGAAAATCTGAAACAATATCTTCATCAAAGAGGGCTTTCGTCAAGTGCTTATCCGTTAGTAAAAGAAATTCATTTTACATTGGGCGAGAAAAATCTTTATGCTATCGGATTTGAAAACCTTTCCGGAGGTTGGGAATTGAGAAATTCATTTTACAAAGGTTCTTTATTGAAGAAAGATATTTCTGTTTTTAAGCTTAATAATGAAAGCCAAAATCAAAATGAAACAGGGAAAAGAATCGCTGTTTTTGAAGGATTTATGGATGCTTTGTCTTTTGTTGAGCTGAAACCGTTTTTCAATGGCGATGTATTGGTGATGAATTCTATTTCATTACTGCATAAAACCAAAGAATATTTAAAAAATTATTCCGAAATCCATTTGTTTTTAGACAATGATAAAGCAGGAGAAATTTGCAAAAATGAAATTCTGAAATCATTTCCTGAAGCCAAAGATTGTTCGGAAATTTATTTGCCTCACAAAGATTTGAATGACTATTTGCTTTCCGGAATTAATACAAAAATCAAAATAGAAGAACACAACCCAATCAAATCAAAACACGAAGAGCAGGAAAGCGAAACCAACCAAGCGAATCCGATTTACAAAAGAAAACGTTGAAAATGCGTGCGGATATTTTTTTTAACAACTATCGGCAAAAGTTAGGAGCTCATTCGCAACTTTGAAGGTCGATGCTCTCCCAACAAAGTTTCTACTTCGCTCTGCGAGGCTTTTAGCGGTAAAAAATAGTATAAGGTTCAGCGTTTTACCTGTGAAAAATAATTCAGAGTAAGGCTTTCCCAACCTGTAAAAAATAATGCAAGGTCAGTCCGTAACCTGAAAAAAAAAAATGATCAGGTTGTAGAGTAACCTGCGTAAAAAATTCACAGGTCAAATCATCATCAAATCATCATCAAAAGTAAGAAAAATGAAGACATCCATCAATTTCAAAGTGGCAAAATCAGATTCCGAAATTCATAATTTTAGAAAGAAATCCTTTGATTACATCCGCAAAGATTTAACCCCGAAAAACGAATATTGGATGGAGCAAAAAATTGCAGACCGACTGTTAAAAATAGAAGCTTTTTGCAAAGAAAAATCAGGCAGAAAATTACAGAAAAATGCAATGCCGGTTCGGGAAGCGGTGGTTGTGATTAAAGAAAATACCTCAATGCAGGATTTGCACAACCTCTCAAAAAGATTGGAAGATGAACTGAAAATTAGGGTTTTTCAAATCGCCATTCACAAAGACGAAGGGCATTACGATAAAGACACCAAAGAATGGAAACCGAATTATCACGCTCATTTAGTCGCAGATTGGCAGGATTTGGAAACAGGAAAAACGTTGAAACATCAATCCTTTCATTATTCCAAAATGCAGGATTTGGCTTCGGAATGTTTGGGAATGGAACGTGGTGTTTCTGGTTCACTCACAAGACTGGAAGCGGTAGAATTTAAAATCAAGAAAAGAGAAGAAGATTTGAAAATTTTGGAAGAAAGGTGCAATGAAATGCAACAGGAAATTGATTCTAAAAAAGCAGAAGATTTAATCGTAAAAGAATCCGATTTTCTCGGTTTTCAGAAAATAAAAACGGACAAAACGATTGAAAACTACAAAAAGGCTATCAAATCCAACAATCTCCAAATTCTGAAAAATAAAACAGAATTGGAATCCAAAGAGAAACAAATTGCAGAGCTGAAAACCAAAATCGAAAGCCTAAAAAACGAAGTTTTCTTTTTCAAAAACAAAAACTCCACGCTCCTGACCAATGCAACTGTTTTTGCTGTTGAAAAGAAAAAATATTTGGAATCGGTGGTTAATATCATACAGAAAACCATCAATAATGAGCGTTTGAAAGTATCTTTTTATGAACGCCTAAAATCTAAAGATTTTAAAATTTCTGATGAAGTTGCAAGGATTTGTGAAAAAATATCGAAAGACAATAATATTCCGTTTTCTGCTTTTGAGGAGGTTTTTAGGGATTCTGAGAAAATGGCAAAGATTTTCACATTGCTTCGGTTTGGAGAAAAGAGAAATAGTCAGCCTGAAGAAATCAACATTGAAAGAAAGAGCAAATTGGGGCGCTAAAAGTGATTTAAATTAAGATAAAGCACCTAAAATACCACCTTGTCCTTCCATCTCTTTTTTCCTTTGTCTTACAAAATCTGCTGGGCGTATGCCGTTGATTTCCTGAAAGAGGTCAGAAAAATTCTGGCGGGAACCTATTCCACATTCATCAGCCAATCCTTGAACTTTTAGTTGCAGATAATATGGATCTTCATACATTAATTTGGTAATGTAATTAATGCGAAGCGTTGAAAGATACTTGCTGAAATTTACACCTTTCACATCATTGATATACTGCGAAAGATAATATTTGTTTGTATTTAAAATATTTGCAAGTCTGTCGATAGTTAGCCCATTTTCTTTAAATCCTTTATTAGTCTCAAACTCTTTTAGTTTATTTTGTAAATCATTAAATATATCTTCACTTAATACTGAATTTGCATAGATGGAAACGCTTTCGTACGATAGTGAAGTTTGCTGGTTTTGCTGTATTAGATTATTTTCTAGTTCAAGATATTTTAATTTTATCTGTTTACCGTTTTTGTAAAATTTCCAAGCTAATAAAGCAACTATAAGTAATATTGTGATAAGTATGACAATTGTTCCTAATCCCCATTTATTACGAGTTTCTAATTTAGTTTTCGATTCTTCCAAGATTTGCGTATCATAATCTTTATGGATTTTTTCAGACAAATATTTATAATCTCTATTAAGAATGCTATCTGCTTTCAGAAGTTTTTTTGAGTACTCCAACTCTTTTTCCGAATCCTTTTGATTATGGTAATACTTAATCAGAAAATTGTAATTTCCAAGAATTTCGGGAACAATAAATTGTCTTTTCTGAAAAGTAGAATCTACTTTCTCAAATTGTTGTATTGCCAAATCTTCTTTTCCCAATCCTAAATAACTTTTTCCGATGTAGAAATCTGCGACAGAAGCCCAATAGAAATCATCTTCTTTGTTAAAAACAGGCAGGCTTTTTTGTAAAAGTGTAATAGCGGAATTATAATCTTTGTGATGATATACAGAAATTCCTTTACATTTTGTTAGGTAAGCTTTTTCTGATGGGAATTCATCGATTTTTGAAAAACGAAGCCCTGCATCAATAATTGAGTCTGCCTTCCTGTAATCTTTTATATTTCTGTAACAAACGGCAATTTGATGTAAGCTATTGAGATAGCCTTTAGTAGAATTGTATATTATATTTCGGTGGGAGTTTCCTTTTGCTTTTGGTTCAAAATAAGAAATGCATTCATTAAAGTGTTCAATGCCTTCGTTGTAGTATCCCAGATAACTTTTCACTAATCCCATTTGATAGATAATCTTATATTTAAGATAATCATCTTTATTGTCTTTAGAATATTGATAGGCTTTTAAATATTCTGCCAATGCAGATTGGTAGTTTTTATAATAGAAATAGTACAAACTGCCTTTCAGCAGGTAAACAGTAGAAATGAGTTCCTTATCATCTGTTTTGTGTGCAGTAGCTACGGCACTATCGGCATATTTTATTTTAAGTCTTTTATCATTAGAGTAAAAAGTAGCATCTCTATATCCCTGCACCAATTCGGGATAGTTCTTTTCCTGCTTGGCTCTTTGTATGTAAATTTTCACATAGTGTAATGCTTTTTTATCACTCTCATCAAAATTTTCATAAACACTTCTTAGGGTTTCATAATTTGTCTGTCCATATATTTTTCCAGAAGAAAAAAACAAAGACAAATAAAAAAAACAAAAAAATATTTTTCTATATAACACTTTTATAACACGTTTATGAATACAAATTTAGATAAAACAGCCTAAAATTCATCATTTACAAATTATTTATAATCTATATAAATAAAATTTAAATTGTTAATTGTCAGTTAAATATTTGTCCTAATTTCTTTTTTACGACGTCCTTATTTGTCAATTTCCATTTCAAGACTGGCTTTTTTAGGAAAAGTCATTTTGCACAAATAATTTAGATCCAGAATTCAATCATAAAATTTCCCGGCGCCGGGATAAACTTAAAAAACAGAATAATATGAAAAAGTTTATCTCTTGGGTATCAGCAATTGCTGTATTTGTTTTGGTAATCAGTTGTAGAGAAGCAGAAGAATTAACAACAGTTCCTGATGGAATACAAAATAATTCAATATCTGCAAAAGTAAAAAAAGATTCAGTGGGGATTACTACTCCCACCTCCAATGAATCTAATTCATTAGAGGTACAAGAAAGCGACCCTCCGAAAAAGGATGAAATTAAGTGGTAGTTGTAAAAAGTGTGAATGAGTAGATTAGTAATAAAAATAACCTTAAAATCAAATTTATGAAAAAAATCAAAATTTTAGCATTAATAACATCAATGCTGTTAATAAATTCTTGTAATGATGACTTACTGAATACATCACAACAAGATATAAAAAACGAAGTAATATCTGATGCAAGTGTGAAAAATGGAAGGTTATACTTTCCAAATAAGTCTTCGTTGCAATTTCATTATGATAAACTCAAAAATGCAAGTGAAGATGAAATTGCAAACTATATTGATAAAAAAGATTATTTACCTTTAAGACCAATTTTAACTGAAGAAAATGAAAATTTAGTCGCTCAAAAACTGAAATCAAGGATTGGTGGTTTGAAGCAAAAAGCTAAAGCATCAAAACATTCAAAAATATCTAATTATTTAAGCAAGACTACAAGTGATGAAGAAATAATCGATGATATTGATGATTTAGAAGAAGTTATAGGTGATGACGCTTATGGAGCTTTTCTAAATAATGATGCTGAAATACAAGTAGGAACTGAAATTTATAAATATACAGATGTTGGTCTATTTGTAATTGAAGAAGATAAATATGCTCAACTTGATTCTTTTTTAGCTTCTAAAAATATTTCAAGTGACCTTTTAATTCCAACGGAAGAAACAGCAAAAATTAATTTTATCCAACAACAACCTTGCAATCAATTAAGTTTAGTTGCTTCAACCGACATTGAATACTTCAATTCATATGACTGCGGAGGAAATTCAGGTGGTGGTTATGGAGGAGGAGGAAGCACATACACTCCACCAGCAAACAATTACGACCAGATGTATAATTTCATTAATAATTTGCAAAATTGTTCACCAACAAATGGTTTATTTGATGGGATATTTGGAGATAGCGATATATGTATAGATAAATATGAAAGCAGATATAGAGTAAAAACAAAGGCATATAATTATAATTACTATTTGGTTTATAATTTGGGTGTAAAAGTAAAGCATCAATACAAAGGATGGACTGGATTGTGGAGAAAAGAAAACTGTCAAGAATTAAGATTAGGTGTTATTTCTGGACAATTTTCATACGATTATTCTAGCTATTTTCAATATCCTACTACACAGTATGGTATTACAACAATATACAATAATAATAGCCGTTTAATGTTTGATGCAAACGTAAATTGGTCACAAAATGGACTAAACATAACTGGATATTCTACACAAGGTTTTCCAAAAATTTTGCAAGATGATATTGTAATAGAACAGTTTAGTAATAATCAATATATCAATCAAGCAATTCAAGCAGGCAATAAACAATTAGCTGCAGATAAATTAAACCAGCAATTTTGGAACTATGTAATTCCAACTTTAGGCAATTGGTGGCAAAACCTTGGAAAACCAACTCCAGATTCAAATAACATTACATATACATACAAAGCTCCTGCATTAGGTAAAATATTAATTCAAAAAACTTTGTATAAACATGCTTACAACGATGATAAATTAGAAAAGTCTTTTGATTTTGGATTTCAGATTGGGTTTAATCTCAATCCTGACAATGGTAATATTTCACCAGATTTAAGTGGAAGCGCATTAAAAAAACCTCAAGAATTTAGAGTTTTAATGTATGGAATTGCTAAAAGAAATGGAGTTTGGCACGGAAGTAAAATTAATACTATCAACAACTAAATATGAGACTTTCAATATTAATCATTTTGGTTTTATTAAACTCTTGTGGAAGAATAATAGAGCAAAATCAATTTAATAGTGAGTTAAATAATTATAATTCACCATACCAAGGAACTTGGTATGGTATTTATAGTGGTTCAGGTATTAATTCAACATTCACATTAAAGGTATATAAAGCTGGAAATGTTGAAGTAATAAGAAATATATATAATTCATCTGAAACATTTTATGGACAAGTTTTTGACAATGGAGTTTTAAACTCTGTTTACTCTCAAAATTCGGAATTTACTTTAAATGGTAGTTTAGCCACGAAAAGTGGAACTTGGAAACAAAATAATTTATCTGGAAATTGGACAATAAATAAACAATAATATAAATGAAAAAGACAATAATATTATTCACTATAATCATTTCAAATTTAATTTTTTCACAAGAATTAAATAAAGATGTAGAGAATTCAATCTTCAGCACTCAGATAGGAATTGCTGGAATTTGGTTTAATAATGAAGCAAAAATAACCAAAAACACCGTTTTAAGAAGTGAAATTGGACTATCCGCTGGTTTTTGGGGAGGAAGTTACTATGAAAAAAAAGGATTTTTATTAACTCCTCTTTTGCGTCTTGAGCCAAGATACTATTATAATATTGATCGTAGATTATCCAAAGGAAAAAATATTGAAAGTAATTCTGCTAATTTTTTCTCTCTGAAATCAACTTTTCATCCAAATTGGTTTGTAATTTCAAATTATGATAACGTAAATATTATAAGTGATTTTTCTATAATTCCAACATATGGATTCAGAAGAAACATAAATAAGAACTTCAATTATGAATTTTCTTTTGGATTAGGCTATCGTTATTTATATTTAAAAGATGCAGGATACATAAATAACAAATCTGAAATAGCACCGGACTTGACTTTTAGAATTGGATATACATTTTAAAAAACATTCTATATCATAGGTACTCGTGGCAGAACTCCACAATTTAATAAAATCTCATAATAATCTAAAATAACGACCTCTTTTAAAGCGATTTAAAGGAGGTTTTTTTGTAGGGCTTTAAAATCTGCTTTTTTCTGGTGGTAAGGCAATCATCAAAATATAGTTAACAAAAATACAGATTGTTATAACCTTGTAAAAAACCAACTGGAATTGGGAAATTAGCCGTCCTAATTCGTAAATTTTTAAGAAAATCAAAAATAAAAAGATTTATCATTCCGGTATTTTGTAGTGCGCAAAATGAATTTACGATGTTTTCAGGAAGCCTTCTTGTTTTATCAGACAACAATGATACTAATTAATCATCTTATTTTCTTCATTCTTCAGACAGGAGATTATGGAGTTGAAGCGAATGATGATTTTTTCAAAGGGAAAGGGATAGTTTTTAGATTTGTAATAACTGTTTTGTATGGTATTCCTATAGGTTTATTAATTATAAAATTCAATCTTCACACAAATCAATTCGTTGTGGGATATTCAATTGTAATATACTATTTTATTTTACTTTTTTTTGAATTTAGAATCTTATACAATACATTTTTTTATTCAAGAAAAAACAGAAATTGACAATCGGAATCTTGCTTCCGCTAATTGATATTAGCACCTAAATTAGCACCCGTAAATATAAACCCCTGTAAATCAATAATTTACAGGAGTTTTTGTGGAGTTGGAGGGATTCGAACCCTCGTCCAAACAAGCAATACGCAAGCTTTCTACATGCTTATTTTGCTATTGGTTTTCGTCGTAAAGCAGACAGCAAACAGCCAACTTTACGCTTATCTTCTATAATTTTCGTTCCCGAACCGAAGTTTTTCGGGACTTATTTCCGCATTTTCTATGCCTCGGAATCGAACGTCGCAGAACAGAACTTTCGGGAGACATCTTGTTTCCTTACTATACTTCGGGAAAAACGCTAATCCTACTAAGCTTCGGATTAAGCAGCAAGAGCAAACTCTTCGTTGCCAGTTAAATTCTGTAGCAAGGGATTAAAGAGATCGCGCTACGGTTCTCTGCATGCTTACTTACCCATTGGTCTTGCTGTCGAAACCAGTCAACCCCAATTTTTAAGTATGCAAATATAAGCAAAAAATGTACCTAAATTTTAATTCTGTATTTATTTTATATTGGCGCCAAATTTCCGCCTTCCGTCATCATTAGAACTTTTTAACCAAATTTTGAAAATTTCTCTCTTAAAAATTCATAAAAAAGTTAATCTCGGTTAAAGTTGTTTTAGCAATCAAATTTCAAAATAATTTTGAGCCTGCTAATCATAACCCATGAAGAAAACTCTAATCCTATTTTTATTCATTATCTCCCATTCTGTTCATGCTCAAGAATACATTTTTGGAAAAATTACCTCAGAACAAAACATAGAATTATCTGGAGTTCTAATTCTAAACACCAGAACCGACGAAAAAACATATTCAGACAGCGATGGAAATTTTATGATTTCTGCAAAAAACAATGATGCACTGCGATTCGTAAAACAAAAATTTGATAGATTTACCTATTCTGTAAAACCCGAAGATTTTAAAAATTCTATAAAAATTACGCTGATAAAATCCGTTGTAGAAATAGAAGAAGTAGAAATTAAAACCAAACTTACCGGCAATTTAAGAGAAGATGCAAGAAGAGTAGAATCTGTGAGAAAAGTAAAACTCAATAAAGATATCGCAAAATACATCACTCAAAAATCTGATCCTCTAATACTAAAACCAAAAGCAGGCGAATTTGTACAACCTAAAGGTGAAGGTTTTTCTGTAGGTAAAGTTTCTAGTAAAGCAGATAGAATTGATTTAGCTGAAGATTTTCTAGAAATTCTGGGTGAAGATTATTTTACAGATTTAGGACTTAAGAAAAGTGAAATTTCCTCGTTCATCTTTCATGTAATGAGTAGTTTAGATTTAAAAAACGCTTATAAATATGGTTATCTCAAAGGAAGCGATATTGCTCAGTTCAGGAAACAAGCAGAAACAAAAATTAATGATTTTAGAAAATTAAAGTAGTATGGAATTGAATTTGATGTATAATTTTTTGTAAATTTAAAGTTATCAAATCATCACCTAAAATCACAATTTTATGAACAAAAACATTATCGCCATTGCTGTTGCTTCATTAGGCTTCATCATTGGACTTGGCTTATTAGGAAGCGCCATCAAAAACCGAAACAAATCAGAAAACACCATCTCTGTTACCGGTCTTGGAACCAAAAAATTCACTTCGGACCTCATCACTTGGAGCGGAAACTTCTCCAGAAATAGTTTTGAACTGAAACAAGCTTATGATGCACTTTCAAACGATCGAAAAATCATCGAAAACTATTTGATTTCTAAAGGAATTCCTAAAAACGAAATCGTTTTTTCGGCGGTAGATATTCAGAAGCAATACAATTATGTTTCAGACGCTAATGGAAGCAGTCACCAAACTTTTGCAGGTTACCAATTAACTCAATCGGTTTCATTAGAAAGTAAAGATGTGGCAAAAATTGAAAACTTGTCTAGAAATATTACAGAAATCATCAATCTAGGAATAGAATTCACTTCTTCTCGACCTAATTATTTTTACACCAAATTGGCAGAAGTAAAACAAGAAATGATTGCTAATGCTACAAAAGACGCTAAAGAACGCGCCGAAAAAATTGCAGAAAATGCAGGTTCTGATTTAGGAAACCTTAAAAAAGCAACAATGGGTGTTATCCAAATTACCGCACCTAATTCTAATGAAGATTTTTCTTATGGCGGAACTTATAATACTCAATCAAAAGAAAAAGAAGCGAGCATTACCATTAAATTAGAATATGAAGTAGATTAGTTGAAATTTTAGATTTCGTAGACCATTTCGTGGATTTCTTTTACTAACGTTTCTAGATTTTCAGGTTCGAAATTAGCCATTAAAAATAAATTAACAGCATATTTACCTTCGCCATAACTTGGTTGAAGGTAATTTTTTTCTATGATGCTAAAACCATTTCTTTCGTAAAAGCGCAATCTTCTTTCTGCAATTTCTGAAAGTGAATCAGGCTCAGTTTCTAAAATCAATTTTTCAAATTTTTCCTGTAAACTTTCCAGAATTTTTTCTCCAAATTTTTGATTTCGGAATTCTTCAAAAACTTCAAAATGCTCTAAAAAATAAAATCCTTGAAGCTCCCAAATTACACAATATCCTATATTTTCGTCTTCGTGATTAATGGAATAAACAAAAGCGTCTGGATTTTCGGCCAAATCTAAAAATTGGTCTTTGCTTCGTCTTTCTTCTTCGGGAAAAGTCTTTTCGTAGCGGTAGAAAATTTTAGAAATTTTCTTGCGGTTTTGTAATTCTTCGAACCAAACCATTTTTATTTACGATTTACGATTTTTTGATTTACGATTTTTGATTTTAATGAAAACCATTATTTATAGGTCAAAAACATTAGGTCTTCTGGTAACGAAAATATCTTTTACCCAAAGTGTAAATGCCATCATGAGATAAACCAAGAAGAAAAAACCAGCAGTCGCAAAAGTGGAATAAATGAAAAATACACGTAATTTAGAAACAGGAATTCCCAGTCTACTCCCAAATCTGGTGAGCGTTCCGAACCATTCATGTTCTACTTTGTGCCTTAAATCCGTAATAAATTTTGGTTCTCTCATTATTTCAGTTTTTCATTATTTTGATGACGGTCAAAATCTCTTTCGGTTTTTACTTTCATCTTTTTATCAAAAGCGGCTTGTAAATCTACGCCAGTTTGGTTTGCCAAGCACAAAGTTACAAAAAGTACATCTGCTAATTCTTCGCCTAAATCTTTAGATTTATCAGATTCTTTTTCGCTTTGTTCACCATATTTTCTGGCAATAATTCTAGCAACTTCTCCTACTTCTTCGGTTAACATTGCCATATTCGTCAATTCATTAAAATAACGAACGCCAATGGTTTTTATCCATTCATCAACTTGATTTTGTAGAATTTTTATTTCCATAATTTCTTTGTTACGAGGTACGTGTTGCGTGTTGCGAGATAATCTCGTATCTCGAAACCCACAACTCGAAACTTTTTATTGATACGCTCCAATAGTAGGATTGCTAGTTCTGTTCACTTTTACAATATCTAGAGGAACCAAAGCTGCTGTAGAAACTTTTCCTTTGGTTTTTGCGGGAGAAGTTGCTTTCACTCTCAAATTCATTTTTTGGGTGAAATAATTCTCAAATTTTGGATCTTCGTTTTTGATGGAATTCACAATTTTAGCATTTCCGTCCCAAGTAAAACCTGCGTTTGCAGCATCAAATTTCACCAAACAATTCTCGATGAAATAATTAAATGTTTGTCCAGTAGTTGGCTTGAACTGAATCGCGTTATTTCTTTCGGTGTAAATGATAGAATTTTGAAGATTTAATGTTAAAGCGCCTTGTTCGTTAGAAGTTCCGTTGTTATATTCGTTAGTTGCATAGATTCCAAAACTCGGCAAAGTGCTATTTAAGTTCCAATAATTGGCAAAAGTAGCATGTAAAAAAGTATAATTTCCGCCTTTAAAAACTCCTAAATTCGCTTGTCCACAATTGTTAACCACCAAATTTTCTGCATTTACAGTGGCATTAATTCCTAAAATTCCAAAATCTTGAAAAGTATGAACAATCGTATTTTTAAGCGTAGCAGAAGCGTGATTGAGTTCTAAACCAGTGGTTCCACCAAAAATTTTAGCATATTTTAAATTGGCAATTGCACCTTGTTCAAGCTGAATTCCGCCCCAGTTAAGAGGAAGCGTGTCATATCTCGCATCATTTCTATCTCCGCGGAAAATTACTTCTTTGCCTAAATCTCCATTGGCAATCAATTGAGCATTTTTCCCGATTTTCAAATTGGCATTTTTATGAAAATAAACTTTTGTTCCCTCAGAAATAGTCAGTGATTTTCCATCAGCTAATTTCAAATCGCCATAAATAATTTTGGCTTTTTTATTGTTCCAAGAAGTATTGTCTGTTAAAATTTTCGGACTGTTTTCGGTAGAAATATAAAATTCCACATCTTGAACTACTGAAAGCAAAGTAACATGTTGATTCGCAACTGGCGATTCTATCTGAATTCTTTCTTCCGCAATCGCTTCTGGAGCATTTGCAGTAGGAGCAATTTCTACAAAAATATAAAGGCTGTCTTTTTTACGAAGGGGAACATTGGTAAATTCCGTTCCTGCTTTTCCATCTACATTAATTCTGTAAAGTGAAGAATTTCCTGATTCCAGATAAATCTTTGGAATGGAAATATCTTTATTCTCGTCGTTATAAATTTTTACAGCATAGGTTTCGCTTCTCACCTGATTGTAAACCGTGTCTAGAACCAAAGTGTCTACCGAAAATCTGAGTTTTTTGCTTGGTGCATCAAATTCTATTTCATCTCTGTTACAAGAAATGACAAAAAGAGCCAACCAAAACCCGAAAAAAAGAAAATATTTTGTCTTCATGGAAGTTTAAAAATAAGCGTAAAGTTAATGAAAAAAGCTGAACTGTTTCTAAAAACGAAAAAACTGTAAAATTTCTTTCACAAAAACTTAAAACGCTATTTGTCAATTCAAAAAATATTTTTATTTTTGCAGTCTAAAATTAAGAATAATAAAAGCAGTGCCATTACACGCAATTATTATCAACTAAAATTTAAAAAGACAATAAAGATATGAAATCAGGAATTCACCCAGAAAATTATAGATTAGTTGTATTCAAAGACATGAGTAATGACGAAGTGTTTCTTTGCAAATCTACAGCTGAAACTAAAGATACTATTGTTTACGAAGGTACAGAATATCCATTAATCAAAATGGAAATATCTTCTACTTCTCACCCATTCTACACTGGTAAAGTAAAATTAGTAGATACTGCAGGTAGAGTAGACAAATTCATGAACAAATACAAAAAATTCGCTAAGTAATTTAGCCGATTTTTTCATAATAAATCAGTCCTTCAAAAATTTTGAAGGACTTTTTTTGTAAATTTGTTTATCAGCACATTATCATATTAACCAATTAGCACATTCTAAAATGCAACTTATATTTTCTGATGCTCAATTTTGGGGAGATTTTCTTCCGCTTACTTATACCAAACCTATCGCAGAACTTAGAACAGGAATTCTTACGTTTTCTGAACGTTGGCAAAAACTGTTAGATTCTTCAGAAGTTTCTTACATCACCGAAGATTATCTTCAAAAAAAATATAAATCTTACGAAAAGAAAGAAAGTTTACTGATTACTCCAAATTTTCTTCCTTCTGAAAATGTTTTGGATCAAATTAAAAATTTACAATTAGGAGAAGCTTTGATATATGAAAACGAAGTTTTAGCGGCAAGATTAAACATGGAAAACTTCTCACTTTCGCAGATTGAAAAAATGACAGACATAACCGAAGAACTGATTTTCTTTAAAAAAGCTACGGATTTATTTTCACTGAATGACAAAGCCATTGATTTTGATTTTGAATTGGTGACCAAAGGAAGAACTTCTGCACCACTTTCTGAAACCAATGGATTTTTGGGCAAAAAAGAAGATTTATTTATAGAAGAAGGTGCCGAAATAGAATTTGCCACGCTTAATTGCAAAACCGGTAAAATCTACATCGGCAAAAACGCAGAAATTATGGAAGGTTCTGTAGTGAGAGGAAGTTTAGCACTTTGCGAAGGTTCTAAAATCAATATGGGTTCTAAAATTTATGGTGCTACTACAATTGGTCCACATTCTAAAGTTGGCGGCGAAGTGAATAATATTGTTATCACTGGTTTTACCAATAAAGGTCACGAAGGTTTTGTAGGAAATTCTGTGATTGGAGAATGGTGCAACTTGGGAGCCGACACCAATTCTTCTAACCTCAAAAACAATTATGCAGAAGTAAAACTCTGGAGTTATCCATCTAAAAAATTTGTAAAAACTGGACTTCAATTTTGCGGATTAATTATGGGAGACCATTCTAAAACTGCGATTAATACTCAATTTAACACAGGAACTGTAGTGGGAGTTGGTGCGAATATTTTCAAAAGTGGATTTCCACCCAATTTGATTGAACATTTTTCTTGGGGCGGATTTAAAGGAGATGAAAAATTCAGATTAGAAACCGCTTACGAAGTTGCCGAAAAAGCAATGGCAAGAAGAAAAATAGCTTTAACAGAAGAAGATAAAGAGATTCTGAAATGGGTTTATGAGAATTGTTAAGGATTTCGTTTATGAAGCTAAACTACAAAAATTTTGAAATTGAAATTTTTAATGATGGAAGTTTCAAATTACATTCAGCAGATAATACATCGAGTTATAAAAACGTATATTATAGTGATAATGATGATTTTAATAATAAAATTGCTGTAAGAACATTTGAAAATTCCCAAGAAATTTCAAATGCTATAATTTGTGAAAACGGAACAACAAATGGTTTAACAGAAAACAGCCTTATTATTAATGACAATAAAATTTGGATTTGTATAAGTAATAAAATCTATTGTTTAGAAATACCGTCATTAAAATTAATCTATCATAAAAAATTAGATTCTGTGACAAATTTTACCATTTATAAATTTAAAGATGATTTCATTATTCACGGGGAATTAGAAATATTTAGAATAACACAATTGGGTGATATTAAATGGAGTTTTAGTGGTAAAGACATTTGGGTTAATATAGAAGGAAAACAAGAAGTAGAAATTAAGGATGATAGAATAAAGTTAATTGATTTTGAAAACAATGAATATGAAATAGATTTTAATGGAATTGAAATTTCAGAAAAATAATTTCAAGCCGCTTTCAACATTTTTGAAAGCGGCTTTTTTATGACTAAAAATCAATAAAATAAAAAATTTTTATTTCAGATGTAATATTTTTCCGACCTTCGTTGTCTTACCTATAGAAACTAACCTATGAATCAAGAAACATTTAAGAATACTGTATTTGTTTTGAAAGACGAGATGTATCGTTTTGCAAAGCGATTCTTGGTGAGTAGTGACGAAGCCGAAGATTTGGTGCAGGATTTAATGTTGAAATTTTGGCAAAAAAAGGATGAATTGGTACATCTCAATTTAAAATCTTATGTACTAAAATGTGTGAAAAACGAGTGTCTCAATAAACTGAAACACGAAACGGTGAAACAGAATTTTGCAGATTTTCAATTACACAGAAGTGAGCTCTACAAAATGGAAACCAATAATCTGAAGGAGAAAATTTTAGAATTTATCAATGCGCTCCCCGAAAAACAGAAATTGGTCATTCACCTGAAAGATGTAGAAGAATATGAAGTCTCGGAAATCTCAGAGATTTTAGAAATTGAAGAAAATGCAGTGAGAGTGAATCTAATGAGAGCCAGACAAAAAGTAAAAGAACAGATTAACAACCTGTTAGCGTTTGAAAACAGAAAAATTCAAAACATTTAAAACCCGAAACAATGAACCCAAATATAGATAAAGAATACCAACATATCTTCCGAGAACTGAAGGAAGAAAAAATGGATTGGAATTTCGAAGATTTCTTGAAAAAAACCGAAGAAAAACCAGAGGAAACTAAAGTAATTCCTTTGCAAAAAAAATCTGGTGGTGGCAATCAAAAATGGTATTGGATGGCGGCAAGTTTGGTTACGCTTTTTGGAATGATGATGTTTTTTAACCCAGACATTACAGAATCAACCTTGAAACCTATTGCTTCTAATGAAAGTAATTCTTCAGAAAAACCAGAACAAACCAACACCACAAAACCAACTGAAAATCAAGATATTAACAACAATTCAAACACTATAAAAGTTGCTGAAAATAACGTAAAACCCACTAAAAAAATAAATCATGAGTTCAGAAATGAACATCAAAATATTGCTTCTCAACCAAGTAAAACTGTAGAAAATTCTCATGAAATTCTAGAAAATCCAGCAGAAGAATACAGCGCAGATTATGTAATCGTAAATGGCAAAAAAATCTATAACGAAGAAGAAGCCATCGATATTACGAAGGAAGCATTTCAACTTTTCGCGAGTAACGTTACCAAAACTATAAACCAGGCAGAGCCTATCAAAAATTTATCCATTAACTTTTAAAAAATTAATACAATGAAAAATATTATCACATTCCTATTCCTCATGTTTTTGCCAGTGTTTGCTTTGGCACAAACTGAAAAATTAGACGCAATTTTTGAAAAATATCAAGAAGCAGAAGGCGTAACTTCTATTAAGATTGCTAAACCAATGTTTAGATTGCTCAATAACATCAATATTGATGACTCTGATATGGACAAAATTAAACCGCTCATCAGTAAAATGAATGGTTTAAAAATCCTCATCATGGAAAAACCTGAAAAAGCAGAAAATCCTACCGCTGCTCAATTAGCTGCCATCAATGAAGCTAGTAAAGTAAAAAATGAAATTCTAGCTGCCGTAAAAAATCTGAAATATGATGAACTCATGACACTGAACAGCAAAGACAATAAAATCAAGTTTTTAGCAGCAGACACAAGCTCTAATCTACTGAATAACATGCTATTAACCATTTCTTCTGAGGATGAAAACATCTTGATGATGTTAGACGGACAAATCTCTATGGACGATGTTTCTAACTTGATTAATGACGTTCAAAAAGAAGACAAAACGCCTAAAACACCAGAAAAACCTAAAAAATAAACACTGAAATCGCCATTTATACAAATTTTTAAAAATGGCGATTCTCTTTCAACCATTGTCAACTAAAATTAACACTTATGAAATCATTTCTAAAACTTATAGCAATTTTCACCATTTTGGTCTCTCTGCAATCTTGTATTGTTAGTGAAAAGTCTCTCTACAACGAAGAAACAAAAGGAAACGCAACCGTTACCAAAATAAATGTTCCCATGTTTATCGTAAAACCTTACATCAAAAAAGCATTGAGAGAAGACGGTGAATCAGAAGAAATTATTAGCCTGATCAAAAAAATCAGAAAAGTAAAAGTTTACACCGTACAAAATGCTTCTGATAAAATGGTTGCCCAATTTTCTAGACAATCTTTTGGCAGTAATTTACAAGAATTGATGAGTGTAAACAGCAAGGATTCCAAAATTAAAATTATGTCTGCAATTACAGATTCAGACACCATGATTAAGGATTTACTGATTACCGTGAGAGACGACAAAGAGCTGGTTTATGTAAAAGTTTTAGGAAAGTTTTCTTTGGATGACATCTCTAGAATCGCAGAATTATCTAAAAAGAATAAAGATACTGTTGCAAATAATTAAAATAAAAACTGCCCTTTTTGAGGCAGTTTTTTTAGTATAATAAATGATAAACTTTCACTTTTTTATCATTTTCAAAAAAATTGACAATATAAATGTCATTAAATTTTTCGTCTGGAATATCTTTGAACAAAGGTTGCTGAATTAATTCATTAAGCAAAACTGGGTTGGTATTAGAATGTCCTGAAATAATATTGACTCCTGTGTTTTTAGATAAATCATTTTTTACAAATTCAGAAATTTCTTTTGGATTGTAAATCTTCAAATCTAATTTTTTCTCTAAAATCAAAGGCTCTAATGTTTCTCGAGTTCTGAAAAAATCAGTACTAAAAGCATTCTGAATTTTTACTTTTTTAAACAGTTGAGCTAAATGTTTTGCCCTTTCTTTTCCTGGTTCAGAAAGGTGAGGATTTTTGCCATTATTTTCTTTCTCTCCATGTCTTACAATAATATAAACCAAAGCTTTTTTATCAATACTTTGCTTAATAGTTTTAGAAGTCGCTTTTCCTACAAAAACAGTATCTACTTTTTGCTGTGCAAAAGTCAAATTATAGCTAAAAAGGGACAGTAAAAGGAGAAATGAAGCTATTTTAAATATTTTCATGATATAAAATTACCTTACAAAACTAAAATAAAATTTTAAATCAGTTTACGCGACATATTTTGTCGCATAACTGTTTTATCTTTGTCGGAGAAAAGAAGAAAATTACGAAATTTTCTTTCTAGGTATAAACAAATTAATTGTATTTTTGATAAAATTTAAGAAAAATGAGCAGTATAGACGATAAGAAAAAAGCACTCGCATTAGTCCTCGAAAAAATGGATAAAACCTACGGAAAAGGTACCGTAATGAAAATGGGAGACAGTGCAGTAGAAGAGGTAGAAGTAATTCCGAGTGGTTCACTTGGTTTAGATATTGCATTGGGAGTTGGCGGTTATCCAAAAGGAAGAGTCATCGAAATTTATGGCCCTGAATCTTCTGGTAAAACCACACTTACCATGCACGCAATTGCAGAATCTCAAAAACAAGGCGGAATTGCGGCTTTTATCGATGCAGAACATGCTTTCGATGCTGGCTATGCTAAAAAATTGGGAATTGATGTAGAAAATTTAATCATTTCTCAACCTGACAATGGTGAACAAGCATTAGAAATTGCAGATAATTTAATTCGTTCTGGAGCGATTGACATCGTGGTAATCGACTCTGTTGCAGCTTTGACACCAAAAGCAGAAATTGAAGGAGAAATGGGTGATTCTAAAATGGGATTGCACGCAAGATTAATGTCACAAGCTCTGAGAAAATTAACGGCAACGATTTCAAGAACAAAATGCACGGTAATTTTCATCAACCAATTAAGAGAAAAAATTGGGGTAATGTTTGGAAATCCTGAAACAACTACTGGTGGAAATGCTTTGAAATTCTATGCTTCGGTAAGAATTGACATCAGAAGAAGTGGCTCTCCAATAAAAGTAGGCGAAGACGCAGTAGGAAATCGTGTGAAAGTAAAAATTGTTAAAAACAAAGTTGCTCCACCATTCAAAAATACAGAATTTGATATTATGTATGGAGAAGGAATTTCTAAAGTTGGCGAAATTCTAGATTTGGGTGTAGAATTTGACATTGTTAAAAAATCTGGTTCTTGGTTCAGCTATGGCGACACGAAACTGGGACAAGGTAGAGATGCCGTGAAAGAATTACTAAAAGACAATCCTGAACTTTTAGAAGAATTAGCTGAGAAAATAAAAGTGGCTATTAAAGAAAAGAAATAATTTTTTTCAGATACAGAACCGGCGCGAGCAAAGCTCGCGCCGGTTTTTTTAAGAATACGGCGGCAGCTTCGCTGCCGCCGTAATTTTATTATCATTTTTCTGAACTTGCCAAAGGCACGTTCCTACATTTACAAATTAATTTCTTCTAAAGGATTCCAAAAAATTTGTTTAAAATTCTGGATTTTATTTCCTTTCACTTTTACTCCTTCTTTGGCTAACTTTTCGGTAAATTTTGGAATACAACTTTCCGCAGAAATAATTCCACAAGCACTACAAACTCTATGTGCAGGGAAATCTTCATCATAATTCCTCAAAGCATTTCCTACGTGGCGAGAATGGTTTGGAAAACCAACTGCTTTAGCAATTGCTCCATAAGTAGTTACTCTACCTTTAGGAATCATTATGATGATTTCAAAAACTTGTTTTTTGAAAGTTTCGTTCATTATTATTAGATTTTAGAAGTAAGATTTCAGACATCAGATTGTTTCAAAGATAAATTTTTTTTATGGAATTGACGCTCGCTTCGCTCGCGCTCAATTATTTTCAATTTTTTTAATCTTCAAATAAAAACTGAAAAGTAAAATTTAGCCCCGATTGCAGCGGCATCCTTTTTTGTGATATTGATCGGAGTCGAAATATGAACAAAAAAGATATAGCGAAAAGCGGGACTGCGTTTTCTAAAAATCACAAATCTTGTTGCTCCTTAAACTACCCCGACTTCACCTTGCGAAGCCACCCCTTCAAAGAAGGGGAATAAAAAAACGCCCAAAATAATTTGAGCGTTTATATAACTTCTAACGTCTAACTTTCGTCTTTAGCTTTATGAATTTTCTAAAATATATTTGAAAATTAGTGGAGCACAAATCGTAGCATCACTTTCAACGATGAATTTCGGTGTAGTGATATCTAATTTTCCCCAAGTAATTTTTTCGTTCGGAACTGCTCCAGAATATGAACCATAAGAAGTGGTAGAATCTGAAATCTGACAGAAATAGCTCCAGAACGGAATGTCGTGCATTTCCATATCCTGATATAACATTGGCACAACACAAATTGGGAAATCACCTGCAATTCCTCCTCCAATTTGGAAGAAACCAACACCTTTTCCACCGCTGTTTTTTGGATACCAATCTGCTAAGAACATCATATATTCAATTCCAGATTTCATAGTAGAAGCTTTTAAATCTCCTTTAATACAATAACTTGCGAAGATATTACCCATCGTAGAATCTTCCCAACCTGGTACTACAATTGGTAAATTTTTCTCTGCAGCAGCAATCATCCAAGAATCTTCTCTTGGGATTTCATAGTATTGCTCTAGAACTCCAGAAAGAATCATTTTATACATATATTCGTGTGGAAAATATCTTTCTCCTTTAGAATCTGCATCTTTCCAGATTTCATAAATATGCTTTTGCAATCTACGGAAAGCTTCTTCTTCTGGGATACAAGTATCGGTAACTCTATTTAAACCTCTTTCTAGCAAATCCCACTCTTCTTGAGGCGTAAGATCTCTGTAATGAGGCACTCTTTCATAGTGAGAATGTGCTACCAAATTCATTAAATCTTCTTCTAAATTCGCACCAGTACAAGAGATAATATCTACTTTGTCTTCACGAATCATATCTGCCAAAATTTTTCCCATTTCTGCAGTAGACATTGCTCCAGCTAACGTAATCATCATTTTCCCACCATCTTTAAGGTGTGCTACATAACCTTTTGCAGCATCTACTAAAGCAGCAGAATTAAAATGCAAATAATATTTTTCTATAAATTCGGTAATCGGTTTATTGCTCATTTTTATAAGAATTTTTGCAAAGATAAGATTTTTAAAGAGAAGTGAGAAGTGGGACTCACGAAGTTTTAATCCAAAGAATTGATTAAAACATAATATCTAAAAGCCAAAATTCCTTTTTGAAATTTCGTTAGTTTAGTTGGGTCAAGATGGCTGTATTTGGGTAAGAACTTTTTATTGAATCGGTTAACAATTCGGAAAACTGACTTTTTCATATTTTAATACTTGAATTTTCTATTTTCTTTCTTTTCAGAGAGTTTCTTTTTGCTTTCTAGACGCTTTTCTACTTTTGCTCGGCTCGGTTTGGTTGCAATTCTTTTCTTCGGAACGATGAGCGATTTATTCACCAATTCCTGAATCTTTTCAATCGCAATTTTTTTATTTTGCAATTGTGTTCTGCTTTCCGAAACGGTCAACTGAAGAATTCCATCCAAATTAATTCTATTTTTCAATTTCAAAGCAATTCTTTCTTTCTCCAAATCTGTAAATACGGCAGAATCTTCTAACTTCCACATCACTGTTACGGAAGTTTCTACTTTGTTTACATTTTGTCCGCCACTTCCGCTGCTTCGGGAAGTTTTGAAAGAAAGTTCAAGGTCGAAATTTTTCATAATTTATCTCTCGCTGATAAAGCTGATTCAGCAGATATTTAACTTTTCAAATTTAATATAATTGCAAAATAAAAGGCTAAACTAATGAAAATCTGCATAATCTGCTCAATCTGCGAGAATCCTAAGTATTTCTTTCCTCAAAACCTTACCGTTTTCCGCTCTTGGAAATTTCTCTAAAAATAAGATTTCTTTAGGAATATGAAACTTGCTTGGAAATTCTAAATTATAAATTTTAGATTTTGGATGTTCTTCATTTTTTCCTTCGATAACTAAAACGAGTTTTTCGCCTAAAGTTTCATCTGGTTTTCCAAGAAAAACTAAATCTCTATCAATATGTTTTTTAACCAAGCTTTCTAATTCTTCAGCAAAAATTTTTACTCCTCCAGAATTAATAACATTGTCAAATCTCCCTAAAAATTTGAATTGCTTTTTGTCACATTGAGTGGAATCGAAATGCATTAGTTCTACAATATCATTAGTTTGCAAAATTTCCGGATTGAGCTTTGGTGCAAAAATTCTCAAACAATTTCTTTCATCTACAGAAATCTCAACATCATTTAAAATCGTAAAATAATTTTCCTGAACAGGAGAAATCTGCTTCAAAGCAATGTGAGAAAGCGTTTCGCTCATTCCGTAAGTCTCGTAAATTCTAGTGGGAGAATTGGAGAATTGAAGAGTAGTAAAGATTTCATTTTTCAACTTTTCTGAAACGGCTGCTCCTCCAATGATGAGATTTTTGATAAAATGAATTTTATCTAAAGAATTTTGAACTTGCAAGGGTGTCATTGCGCAAAATTCCAAATTTTCAGAAATTTCAGGAGCGGAACTTGGCACAGAAATAATGACTTTCAGTTTTCTTTCAATAGCTCTCACCAACATCATTTTACCCGAAATATATTGAACTGGCAAACAAAGCAAAGCCGTATCTCCTTCTTTCAATCCTAAAAAATCACAAGTCATTTTTGCCGAATTGAGCATTCTCTTTTTTTCGATTTCAAAGACTTTCGGAATTCCCGTAGAACCCGATGTTTGGACAGAAACTGTTTCAGAATGAGAAAACCAATCTTCCAAAAAAGAAATCACCTTTTCCTCGAATTCATTCTCTGGAAAAAGTGATTCTATATTGATATTTTTAGAAAAATCTAAAATCATTTTACATTCTGTTTACCACATTAATCCCCAATAAATGTAAGGACTTTTTGATGGTTTTTGCTGTTAAATCTGAAATTTGGAGTTTGAATTGCTTTGCATTTTCGTCTTCCAAAGTCATTACAGGATTGTTTTGGTAGAAAGAATTATACGTTTTCACCAAATCGTAAACGTAATTCGCAACTTGAGCCGGACTTAATGTTTCAGCTGCTTTTTCTACAACATCTTTAAAATTAGACAATTGCATAATTAATTCTTTCTCTGAAGCATTTGGTTGATAACTTCCAAAATCTGCTTCTACAAAATTTGTTCTATTCAATAAAGACTGAATTCTAGCATACGTGTATTGAATAAAAGGCCCTGTATTTCCATTGAAATCAATACTTTCTGCAGGGTTGAAAAGCATTTTCTTTTTAGGATCTACTTTCAGCATAAAATATTTCAAAGCACCTAAACCTACAATTTCGTAAGATTTTTCTTTTTCTTCGCCAGACAAACCTTCTAGTTTTCCTAATTCTTCAGATTTTTCTTTGGCGGTAAGATACATTTCTTGCATTAAATCATCAGCATCAACCACTGTTCCTTCTCTGGATTTCATTTTTCCTTCTGGCAATTCTACCATTCCGTAAGAAAGGTGATAGAGTTGATTTGCCCAATCGAAACCTAACTTTTTCAGGATTAAAAACAATACTTGGAAGTGATAATCTTGTTCGTTTCCAACGGTATAAATCAATTTTTGAATATCATTTTGCTTGAAACGTTCTACGGCAGTTCCTAAATCTTGTGTCATGTAAACCGAAGTTCCATCGCCACGAAGAACCAGTTTTTGGTCGAGACCATCTTCCGTTAAGTCTATCCAAACCGAATTGTCTTCTTTTTTGAAGAAAACACCTTTTGATAGACCTTCTTCGATAATGTCTTTTCCTAAAAGGTAAGTATTGCTTTCGTATTGCACTTGATCGAAATCTACTCCTAATCTTTTATAGGTTTCATTGAAACCTGCATAAACCCAAGCGTTCATTTTCTCCCAAAGTTCACGAACTTCAGGTTTATTTTGTTCCCAATCTAAGAGCATTTTTTGAGCTTCTAAAATTATTGGCGCTTGTTTTTTTGCAGTTTCTTCGTCTAAACCTTGTTCCTTGAGTTCGGAAATTTGAGATTTATAGTTTTTATCGAATTCTACATAATAATTACCAACTAGTTTATCTCCTTTTAAGCCAGAGGTTTCGGGAGTTTCTCCGTTTCCGAATTTTTCCCAAGCGAGCATAGATTTGCAAATGTGGATTCCTCTATCGTTGATGATTTGAGTTTTCACCACATTATAACCAGCTTCTTTTAGAATTTGAGCCACAGAAAAACCCAATAAATTATTTCTAATGTGTCCAAGGTGTAATGGTTTGTTGGTATTAGGAGAAGAATATTCTACCATTACCGTTTGGTTTTTATTTTCTTTAACCTCGAATTGAGCAACTATTTCTTTAAAATTTTGAATAAAAGCTTCATTATTTACAGATAAATTCAAAAAACCTTTTACTACATTGTATGCTTCTACTACCTTTTGTTTTTTCAATTCTTCACCAAGTTCATTGCCCAAAACATCTGGGCTTTTCTTTGCCAGTTTCACCAAAGGAAAAATTACGACCGTAAAATCTCCTTCGAAATCTGTTTTGTTTTGTTGAACTTCTAAGGTAAGATTTTCAATTTGATAATTGTTTTTTAGAATCTCAGAAATAGAGTTTTGTATATGCTGTTTAATATCCATTTTCTATATTTTATGCAAAGATAATAAATAAAAAAACCACCCGAAAAATCGGATGGTTTTTATTGTATTATTGAAAATCAAATTTTATTGATCCCACCAAATTTTGGACTTATTACTGTCAGTCCCTGGATTTAATCCTGATAAAGCAGTTTTATAATTTGCACTATTAAAATTTTGCTCTTCCAAAGGATAAATCATTCTTCTAGGTATTACACCACCATTTAGAGCATTGGTCGCTGGAACTAAATTTGGATATCCGGTTCTTCTCCATTCTGACCATGAATCTAAACCATTATTAAATAGAGCTACCCATTTTTCTTCTCCAATTACTCTTAAAGCTCCAAAAGCAGTAATGTCAGCAACTCTTGCAGCAGCATAAGCATCTGCATAAACTGTTGGTTGAAGAGTAGTACCAGAAATATTAGGACCTCCCCATACATTTGTATTTCTATCATAATTATCTGAATTCGTAATATAATGTTTGTCCAAGGTTTGATAATTTAAAACAATTCCTTGAGATAGCATTAATTCTACGTTTTCTGTTGTCCAACCTCTAGCTGCAGCTTCAGCTCTGTTTAAAAATGTATAACCTGCTGTCATCAAATTCATAGGAGAGTCTGCTCCTCTAAATTTCAAACTCTGAGAATTTGTTGCTGATGAAGGCGCAGAATAACCAGCTGCTGTTAGACCTTGAGAACTATAACCATAAGGAAGACCTGTAATACTCATAGAAAATGCATTATTGTACATTTTTAATCTTGTGTCAGGTGTATGATTTGAAGTTCTGTTAAATGAAGTAGTTGTTCCTTTTAATGATTCAACTAATTCTCTCGATAGTCTATAGTCAGCTGCTCTAAAAGCATTTAATGGATTAGGCAACAAATTTGATGATGAAAAAGTAAACCAAGCCTCATCTGCAATAGTTTCGATAACTCCTGAAGAATTTGATAAAGCTGCTTTAAATTCTGTAGCAGCAATACCTGTTGCTGAAGGATATTTTTTTGACATCTGGAGAGCTACTTGTAATAAAACAGAATTTGCTAACTTCTTCCATTTACTTACATTTCCTCCATATATAATGTCCCCTTGAGGAGCTGTAGTTGAAGAGTTAAGAGCATCTCTACCATCTTTCAGGTCTTTTATTATCTGAGTATATACGGCTTGTTGAGAATCATACTTTGGCGTCTTAATTCCATTTTGTATTTGCATTGCTTCAGAAAAAGGTGCATCGCCAAATGCATCTGTAACTCTTTTCATCACAATAGCTCTAAAAATCTTAGACACTCCAATCATATTTTGAGCACTTCCTTGAACTGCCATTGCTGGAGTAACAGTGCCTGAATAATCTTGAATGATTTTAGTTAATGAATTCATTTGATTAACATAGTATCTTGACCAAGCAGAAGCTGTTTCGCCATATAGTGATTCCGTGGTATAAACATATTGTGATTGATATTGAACATATAATTGAGGATTCATTAAATATGCATTACCACCATTTTGAGCAAAATTCATCATTGCTCCTGACATTAAAGATTTATAATCTGAAGAATAAATACCATTAACATCTTTATTATAGTTATCTCCAAAATTTTCGTCTGCACATGATAAAGCAAAAGAAAAAACAGTCAAAGATAACAGTATTGATTTTATTTTTTTCATAATAGTTTCTTTTAGAAATTAAGTTTTACATTAACACCAAATCCTCTAGTACTTGGCAATTGTCCATCTTCCCCATAAGCTTGTGACATTTCAGATGGATCAAATTTGTGATGATTATCTTTTGCAACCCAAATTAACCAAGGATTTCTTGCAACAAGTCCCACTGATATGCCTTGGAATTTAGAACCTATTAATGATTTTGGTAAAGAATAACTTACAGCCATTTCTCTCAATTTAATATAACTTGCATCATGAACATATTCCTCTGCAAGTCTGTTTCCATGGAATTGAGTAAAATATGTATATGCATCTACATAAGTATCAATAGCAGCACCTGCTTCGCTTACTCCCTTCACATGTACACCACCGCCTGTACTCACATCATCTCTTACATTAAATCCTTTATCATTAATTGCCGCTGTCGCTTCTAATAAACCTCCGGAATTACCCCATTGTTCTGAAAGAGAGAAAAACTTTCCTCCTTTTTGAAAGTCAATTGCAGCACTTAATGTTACCCCTTTATAACTTAAAGTATTGTAAAAACCTCCTGTAAACTTAGGTAATACAGAACCAAAATATTTATTTTGTTCTACAGCATAAGTTCCATTAGCATTTAATATCTTATTACCATTAGCATCTAATTTGAACCCATTTCCTACTAATTGTCCCCACTCCATTCCTTCTTTTTGAATTACTGAAACATATCCAAAAGCAGGTGCAAATCCATAATTAATTGCATCTAATCCTTCGGCAACACGTTCAACTGTTGACTTATTTCTTGCAAAATTAAATGAAGTAGTCCAATTAATACCATCAGCATTTTTTAATACATCTCCAGAAAGCGATAATTCAACCCCCTTTCTGACTGCATCCGCAGAATTAATAAATGTATCAAGCATTCCACTTGAAGAAGGTACTGTTACAGGAATTGGCTCATCATTTCTTTTTTCATTATAATAGGTTGCAGAAAGTGAAACTCTATTTTTTAAGAATTTTAAATCGGCTCCTAATTCAAAATTTTGATTAATTGCTGGTTTTAGATTTGGATCAACATATCTTGTAGGCTGTAAAGCAATAATATATGATTTTGTACCAGATTTAAATGGTTGACTATTATATCTGAATTCTGGATTTAGGGCTGTTGCACTGATATCTGCTGCGATTTGCGCAATACCAGCTCTTACCTTAAAGAAAGTTAATAAGTCATTCTTCTCTATAAGGTTATGCAAAAGTACACTACCTCCTAGTGAAAATGTAATAAATGAATTATTATTATTAAAATACGCAGAATTTATATCATTTCTTAATGAACCATCAACATATATAAAATCATTATAACCTAATGAAAATGTTCCAAACAATGATTTTGTTGTCTTTTTATAACTATATGGATTAGAAGTAGGAGCAATATCAGCATTTTTAAAGTCCCATACATCTGGAATAATTAGTTGCCCTAATTTACCAAACACATCCATTTGAGCAGAACTGCCTGACCAATTAAAATTAGTAATTATCCCTCCTACAAATGCATTTAAATCAAATTTCCCAAATTTATTTTGATAGTTTGCTCTAATCTCATAATTATCTTCAACTCTTTTACTGTCACTATAACCAAATCCATTTAGGAAATCCATGTAACCTCCTTGTGTACCAGATGCACTTTTAGTAAGTGAGTATGGCATAAAATATTTAAAACTATTACCATCATCTCTTCTAGAAAAAGTACCTCTAATAGATAAATTTTTATTTATCTTGTAATTTGGAGATACCGAAAACATTAAGTTATCCCTAAGAGTATAATTTTCATATCTTTCCATGTAAGTATAAGGGTTAAACCAGAAAGCAGGCTTTTCATAAATTCCACTTCCCCAATTATCAGGACCCCACCAGTTCCACGAAGCATGATATCCATTAGGAGTTTCTAAATCTTTTAATTCTTTCATTTTTTTGATATCCAAATCTCTACCAAACCATTGATTAAATGATCCTGAAGTTTGGTTAGAATAGCCATCATCAAACTCTCCTCTAACTTTTCCGCTTAAATAATTAAATACAAAATCAACATTGAAATTATCTGTAAATTTATAGTTTGAATTCATATTAAGATAATTTCTTTTCAAAAATGTATATGGAGTAATACCTTTTTGATCTAAATTTGTGAATGATAGTCTAGCTGTATAATTATCATTACCTCCAGATAATGAAATAGTATTTTTCAAACTAACTGCATTTTCGTAGAAATCTTTCACATTATTTGGCTGAGCAACATATTTTGCTGTTTTACCATAATATGGGCTATCTTTCCACCAAGAATACCATGGCACATAATCTTGACCATCAAATTTTGCACCCCAAGATTCATCCGCTAAATTGTTATCTCCAGCTTTATATCTCATACCATCAAAAACGGACCATTCAGCAGGATGAGAAGATGGATCGAATACAAAGGTTTGCAATGAATTATCTCCATCATAACCTTGACCATATACATTCTGATACTTCATTGTTCTAGCAACCTTATCAACCGTTATGGTAGAATTCAATTCTACATTCAATCTGTTCTTAACTCCCTTTTTCAAAGTCATTAAGACTACCCCATATTGAGCTCTTTGTCCATAAAGCGCAGTAGCATTTGGTCCTTTAAGAACGTTCACAGATTCAACATTATCCATGTCAATAGTATTAGGGTCAACCACTACCCCATCGAGAACATAGATTGGGTCATCATCACTTAATAAACTCACGGCTCCTCTCAATCTAAGCTTACCTGTATCACCAAGCTTGGATCCTGCTTGCGCATTCAATTGTACACCCGCAACTTTACCCGCAATAGCCCCTTTAACATCTACATTCTGTGTTAAGTTCAAGTCTTTTGACTTAACTGTTTGATTTGCATAAGAAAGTGACTTTTCGTCTCTTTTAATACCCAAGGCTGTAACTACTACCCCTTCGATATCCTTAGTTTTTACTGTATCTGTTTTTGCTTTTTGTGCATAAGTAACACTAAATGAAGCAGAAAGGACAACAGCTAAAACGCTTTTTGTTAGTTTCTTCATATCAAATTAAATTTTTCATTGATACAAAAATGCAAAACATTATTAACATATCCAAACTTTTTGTTAAAAAAACCTTAAATAATTATTAACTTTGCAATGTTTTCAATACTAAGGCTGGTTTTTCGTTAAAATTTATGGAATTGATAAAAAAATGGTCTGAAAATTACATCGAGGCAGGGTGCGATGAAGTAGGAAGAGGGTGTTTATGTGGTCCTGTAGTCGCTGCTGCAGTGATTTTAGACGATAATTTCGAGCAAAATTTAGTTAATGACTCTAAAAAACTAAATTTTAAAACACGTTTAGAGCTAGATGATTACATTAAAAATAATGTAAAAGATTATGCTATTGCAGAACTTTCACCAACTTTTATAGACCAGCATAATATTCTCAACGCAAGCATACATGCCATGCATAATGCTCTTGATAAACTTACAATAATGCCTGAATTAATTTTAGTAGATGGCAATAAATTCCACCCCTATAATTTCATTCCACATCAATGTATAGTAAAAGGAGATTCTAAAGTATTATCAATTGCTGCGGCTTCTATTCTTGCAAAAAATTACAGAGACCAACTCATGATTCAGTTGCATGAAGAGTTTCCCGAATACGGTTGGAATAAAAATATGGGATACGCCACTAAAGTTCACATAGAAGCTTTGAAGAAATTTGGCCCCACCAAATATCATAGACAATCTTTTAGATTAAACTATGATTAAATACAATAAAAAAAGTCGGTTAAAAAATTAACCGACTTTTATTTATTTTTAAACTGAATTATTTCTTATTCATTTTTTTGCGTTGCTCTTCTTGCATTTTTTGTTGCTCTTGAGCTTTTTCCATCATTTCACGCATACGTTTCTGGAATTTACCTTCTGGTTTTGGTGCTTTAGATTTATTTTGTTGAATCTGAGCATGAATTTTCTTTTCATCTAAAATCCAATATTTAATCGCAAGGATAATTAATATATTTAAAGCATTCGAAACAAAATAATACCAAGAAAGTCCAGAAGAAGACGTGTTCAAGAAGAAGAAGAATGTAATTGGGAAAATATACATTATAATTCTCATATCTGGCATTCCTTCTTGCTGTGGTTGTTGCATTTGCCCAGAAGTCATAATGGTATAAATCAAAACTACGATGGTACATGCTACCGCAAAAATACTGATATGCTCTCCGATTAATGGAATATGGAATGGCAATTTAATTAAATCATCATAAGCGGTAAGGTCATTGGCAAACCAGAATCCTTTTCCTCTCAAGTCAATCATATTCGGGAAGAAACGGAAAAGTGCATAGAAAATAGGAATCTGAACCAGCGCTGGTAAACAGCCGGCCATCTGATTAATTCCAGCTTTTCTGTAAATTTCCATTGTCGCTTGTTGACGCTTCATTGCGTTTTCTTGACCTTTAAATTTCTCTGTAACTTCTTCTATTTCTGGTTTTACCACTTTCATCATCGCACTTAATTTGTGCTGCTTAAACATTACTGGAGACAAGATAAGTTTAGTGGCAATAGTCATTAAGAAAATTACCCAACCTGCTGCAATTCCCCAATCAGATAACCAGTTATAAACTGGCACAAAGAAAATTCTATTCAAAGTTCCTATGAAACTCCAACCTAAAGGTAATATTGTGTCAAATTCTTTTCCTTCAAAAGTTTTAAGCAATGGCAAATCAAGTGGTAAGAAATACCATTTGAAATTTTGATTCAATTCATTTCCTGCCAATTTTACTTGACCATCAAAATTGAACTTTTTCAAAAATTGTCCTTTTTCTATGGTTTCTTGAGTTCCCTTAGCGTGTGTAAATCCATTGCTAGACTCTATAATAGAAGTAAAAAACTGTTGTTTTACTGCTAACCAATTTAGGGTTTCTTCTGGCTCTTCAAATCCATTGGTATCATAATCGGTAGAACCATAATTATCAAAAGCATAATTAAATTCTGAATGGGTTTGCTCTTGCGAACGCCCTTTTTCCATTCCTCTTACAGTGTAATTCCAGTGGAAATCTGCTTTTTCATCTGTAACAATAGAAGATAAACCTTGAGTTTTAACATTAAAATCTAAAGTATAATTATCTAAAAGTTGATACACGTACTGAATTGTAGCGCCAGAAACTTGAGCAGTCATAGTAACTGTGTTATCTTTTACGCTAGGTACAAAAACTAAATCTTTTGTATTAAAAGTCTTTCCTGTTTTGTCTTTAAACTGAAATCCGTAACTAGAATTATTTTTTTCTATTAAATAAAGTGGCAAATCATGCTTATCGGTTTTAGCATTATAAGCTTTGTATTGATTAATTTCTACAGACGAAAGTTGACCTCCCAAACTTGCAAATTCTAAAGTAAGTTCTTTATTTCTTACCGTAACATTTTTTATTGCTGCTGCATTTACTGTAGCATTAATATTGTTAGCAATAGTTTTAGAAGCTACTTTTTGCTCCGTTTTTGCTTTAGCATCTGCTACTTTTTTTTCGTCTGATTGTTTGTTTTGAAAATAAAACATGAAAGCCATCAAAATGGCAGAAAAAATCACAAAACTAATCAGTTGATTTTTATCTAATCCGTTATTCTTTTGCATTACTTTAATTTAAGATTTGAAATTTAAGATTTGAGATTTAATTTTCTCAAATAGCATTCCTTATTAATTTGGGTGACAAAAATATGAATTTTTTGTCAGATTGTCATTTCTAAAAAATTAAACTCTCAAAAAATGAGAGTTTAAGATTTATTTTTCTGCAGCTGCTTTCACCAAAGCTACAAACAGCGGATGCGGTGTAGCTACAGTACTTTTATATTCTGGGTGATACTGAACACCTATATAAAAAGGATGATTTTTCAGCTCCAAAGTTTCTACTAATTTAGTATCTGGATTAATTCCCGAAGCATACAATCCATTTTTCTCGAAATCATCTAAATAATCTGAGTTAAATTCGTAGCGATGACGATGTCTTTCGGTTATATTTTTATTTCCGTAGATTTCTATAAGTTTAGTATGAGGTTTTAATTGACATTTCCAAGCACCTAACCTCATCGTACCACCTTTATCCACTACATTTTTTTGTTCTTCCATTAAAGAAATAACAGGATTTTTAGTCGTTAAATCAAATTCAGCAGAATTGGCATCTTTTAATCCCAAAACATTTCTCGCAAATTCGATGGTCATAATCTGCATTCCTAAACAAATGCCCAAAAGTGGAATTTTATTTTCTCTCGCAAATTTTGCCGCCAAAATTTTTCCTTCTATTCCTCTATCGCCAAAACCTGGTGCGATAAGCATTGCATCAATTCCTTTGAAGTTTTCTGATAAATTTTCTTCGGTTAAATCGCCACTGTAAACCCATCTCAGTTTTACTTCAGTATCTTGAGAAGCTCCTGCATGAATAAATGCTTCGGCAATAGATTTATAAGAATCTTGAAGCGAAACATATTTTCCAACTAAAGCAATTTCAACTTTTTTCTTAGGATTTTTATATTTTTTAAGGAAGTTTTTCCAATCTTTCAAATCAGATTCTTGATTCACTGGCAAAGCCAATTCCTTAAGAACCACTTCATCAAATTTTTGTTTTTGTAATTCTAACGGAACTTGATAAATCGTTTCTACATCTATACTTTCGATTACATTTTCTGCAGGAACGTTACAGAATTGTGCCAGTTTAGCTTTAATTTCTTTGGTAATTTTATGCTCTGTTCTGCACACCAAAACATCTGCTTGAATTCCGCTTTCCATCAATTGTCTTACGGAATGCTGAGAAGGTTTGGTTTTCAATTCACCACTTGCAGCAAGGTAAGGAAGCAAGGTAAGATGAATGACCATAGAATTATTTTCGCCGAGTTCCCATCTTAATTGACGAACACTTTCTATATAAGGTAATGATTCTATATCGCCTACTGTTCCGCCAATTTCTGTGATGATAATGTCGTAATTTTCTTTGGCAAGAATTTTTATTCTTCGTTTAATTTCATTGGTAATATGCGGAATTACCTGAACGGTTTTTCCTAGAAAATCTCCTTTTCTTTCTTTTTCTATTACAGTCTGATAGATTTTTCCTGTAGTAACGTTATTATTCTGAGAAGTGGCAGAATCTAGAAATCTTTCGTAGTGACCCAAATCTAGGTCGGTTTCTGCACCATCTTCCGTTACATAACATTCTCCATGCTCATAAGGATTAAGCGTTCCTGGATCTATATTAATGTAAGGGTCAAGCTTTTGGATGGTTACATTAAATCCTCGGGATTTTAAAAGCAGGCCAAGAGAAGCCGAAACAATGCCTTTTCCCAAAGACGAAGTTACACCTCCTGTCACAAATATGTATTTGGTATTCTTTTTACTCATTAGATTAGGTTTGTGCAAAGTTAATGGATTTTGACTAAAGTCCCAAAAACGATTAATTATTTCAAAAATTCTGTAAATTGCAACATCATTTATCAATTATAAATCTGTGGCAAAAATAAAAACAGCATACTATTGTCAGAAATGTGGAACACAATATCCGCAATGGCACGGACAATGCAAAAACTGTGGAGAGTGGAATACCCTAGTAGAAGAAATTGTAGAAAAAAAATCTTCTCACTATGATATTCTAGGAAGCGGGAAACAAAAAATCATCAACATTACCGAAGTAGAAACAGGAACAGAAATTCGTCTGAAAACTGTTTCAGAAGAGCTGAACCGTGTTTTAGGAGGCGGAATTGTTCTAGGCTCCGTTATTCTCATTGGTGGCGAACCTGGAATTGGTAAATCTACGCTCCTACTCCAACTTGCCTTAAAAATGAAGAAGAAAATTCTTTATGTTTCTGGCGAAGAAAGCGCTTCGCAAATTAAAATGCGTGCCGACAGAATTACAGATATTCAAAACCCAAATTGTTTCCTCTACACCGAAACTTCTATCGAAAAAATATTGATGGAAGCCAAAAATCTTCAGCCAGATTTGATGATTGTAGATTCTATTCAAACTTTACAATCTCAATTGCTAGAAAGTGCTGCAGGAACGGTTTCGCAGATTAGAGAATGTTCTGGAGAATTGATAAAATTTGCCAAAGAAAAAAACATCCCAGTTATTTTAGTTGGTCACATTACCAAAGACGGACAAATTGCCGGCCCAAAAGTTCTGGAACACATGGTAGACGTAGTTTTGAATTTTGACGGAGACAGAAATCACCTTTTCAGATTGCTAAGAGCTCAGAAAAACCGTTTTGGTTCTACACAAGAAATTGGTATTTACGAAATGGTGACTCAAGGTTTAAAAGAAATTAAAAACCCTTCGGAAATCTTAATCACCAAAAAATTTGAAGAACTTTCTGGGAATGCAGTTGCCGTTACTTTGGAAGGAAACAGGCCGATGCTTCTAGAAATTCAAGCTTTGGTTTCTACTGCAGTTTACGGAACTCCACAACGCAGTTGTACTGGTTTTGACAGTAAAAGACTAAATATGCTTCTTGCTGTTTTAGAAAAACGCGCTGGTTTTATGTTGGGTGCAAAAGACGTTTTTCTCAATATTACTGGTGGAATAAAAACAGATGATCCAGCTCTTGATTTGGCGGTAATTGCAGCTGTTTTGAGCAGCAACGAAGATCTAGCCATTTCTGAGAAATATTGTTTTGCGGGCGAAATAGGTTTGAGTGGAGAAATTAGACCGATTCCTCAAATTGAACAAAGAATTTCGGAAGCAGAAAAATTGGGTTACGAAAAGATTTTTGTTTCCAACCTCAACAAAATTCCTAAAAGAAAGTTTGGAATTAAAATAGAAGAAGTGAGTAAAATAGAAGAGTTCCACGAAAAACTTTTTTAAAGAATTCTAAAAATGAAAAAATATTTTCTTTATTGGCTTTTTATTCCAATTTTTACAATAATTTGTGGAGTATTAATTGGGTATCTAGATTTTTATATAATTTCTCCAAAATTACCATTTCCAGATGCTTGTACCTATCATTCTCCAGAAGCAGGAACTCCTCCATTTTGGATGAAATTTTTATATATGGATGACATTATGCATCATGTAGGCCCTGAACCAAATAGTAACCATTTAATTATTTTTATTATACTCAGTATTATTCTCGGCATTATATTTTCGAGACTTGTAATTAATAATTTTTTTAAATTTGAAAATAATAATTAATAACTTTAATAGACAATTCTAGACTAAATGAATTTCCTTGCACATACTTACCTTTCTTTTACCGATGAGCAAATCGTGGGGAATTTGATTGGTGATTTCATTAAAAATAAAAAGCGAGATCACTTATCAGAAGGAATTCAGCAAGGAATTACGCTGCACAGAGCTATTGATGCATTTACGGATGTTCACCCAAAAGTTTTAGAAGCCAAAACCGTTTTCCAACCGATTGTAAGGTTGTATTCTGGTGCTTTTGTAGATGTGGTTTTTGATTATTTTTTAGCCAATGATAAAAATGTAAAATCTGCCAAAGAGTGGCGTGATTTTACCGCTCATGTTTACCAAGTTCTTAATAAACATGAAGCTCTTTTACCTGAAAATTTCAGAAAAGTGCTTCCTAGAATGGAAAAAGATAATTGGCTCTACAATTATCGTTTTGATTGGGGAATGGAATACAGCATTAATAATGTATTGAATAAAGCAAAATATCTAGACAATTCTATTCCTGTATATGGATTTTTCCAGCATCACAAAGAGTTTTTGCGCTCTTGTTACGAAGAATTTTTCCCAGATTTATATCAGTTCTGCATTTCCTTGAATGATAATTTTAAAAAATCTGATACAGATATCGATCCGGATAGTTTAGTTTAGAACTTTTTCGTTCGCCATTTACAATAATGTGTACAATGTTCATTTGATCATCAAAAAAACTATACAATAAACTCACTGCGGTTTCTACTTTTTTAGGCATTTCTGTTGCTTCAGATTCTAGATAAACATTGACAGATTCTTTATCTTCTTCAAAACCTAAATAATTGATTTTTAGAAATTTATTATTAGATTTCAATTTAAAATATTCTGCAAAATAATTTTCTAGAACTTGGTCTAATCCTGCTTTACTTTTTTCCTCGCCAAAGTGTAACGTTTTATTATACTTGGCATTAAGACTATTTTCTAAATCGTCTAAGAAAAATTTGGCCGAAATCTCAAAAGTTTTGGTTTTAGCATTATAATTAATTTCCACCGAACCAACATGATAAGGATGAATAGGTTTCGCCGAAACTACAAAAGCCAGTAAAAAAGTAAAAAGTAAGAAGAATTTTTTCATGCGTTCATTATTTCAAAATCCGTTCCGAAATTAATCATTATTTTCGTAACTCAAATTTTAAAATATGCAAGATTTTTTATTTTATTTACAATTAGGTTGGGAACACATCATCTCAAAAGACGCTCTAGATCATCAATTATTCATTTTGGCACTCATTGCTATTTTCAGTTTTAGAGATTGGAAAAAAGTTTTAATTCTAGTAACTGCTTTTACGATTGGGCATTCTTTAACATTGGTTTTAAGCGCATTAGATGTATTCAGGTTTCCTTCTGATTGGGTAGAATTTTTAATTCCTTGCACTATTGTTTTCACTGCTTTAGACAACATTATTTTTTCTAAAAACGAGAAAAAACTCATTCAACTCAATTATTATTTGGCTTTATTATTCGGCTTAATTCACGGAATGGGATTTGCCAATTCTGTAAGAATGATGCTCGCAAGTGAACAAGACATTACTTTACCTTTATTTGGATTTAATGTAGGACTTGAATTAGGGCAAATTGTAGTCGTAGCCATCGCACTATTCATACATTATATTTTCTCGGAAGTTCTGAAACTTTCTAATAAAATTTGGATTTACATTATATCTGTTCCTATCTTCATTTTTGCACTAAAAATGGCCTTAGAAAGAATTCCTTAATCAATTTTATCTGCATAAAACTACATTAACAGTTATTTTTTATAAAAAAAACATGCTCTGTTGTAACAAATTTTTATATTTGTTGACAAATCGATAAAAATTAAAAATTTATAATGAAAAAAGTTCTAAGTATTTTTGTTTTTCTTTACGCTTTCGTAAGTACTTCCGCCCAAAATCACCAGAATAATCCTGGGAGCAATCATGGGAATAAATTTGAGCAACTAGGAACCATTTTACCTACGCCAAACAGTTACAGAACCGCTTCTGGAGCACCTGGTCATGAATATTGGCAACAACGTGCTGATTATGAAATCAATGCATATCTAGACGAGGAAAAACTTAACTTAAAAGGCTCAGAAACAATTACTTATTACAATAATTCGCCAGACGAATTAGAATATCTTTGGTTACAATTAGATGAGAATGACACCAGCAACACAAAAGATGCAGGTTATCAATCTTCTTCTACTCTAGCTAAACAAATTTCATCTGATAGATTAAAAGCTACTGAATTACCCGTAAAAGATAATGGTTTCGGGATTAATTTAGAAAAAGTAACAGATGCTAATGGTAATGCACTTTCTTATGTAGTTAATAAAACCATGATGAGAATAGATTTACCTAAAAAATTAAAAAAAGGCGAAACTTTTAAATTTAAAATTGATTGGAATTATAACATTCCTGATAGAATGAAGCAAGGAGGAAGAGGCGGTTATGAATTCTTCCCAGAAGATGGCAACCACCTTTTTACCATGACACAATGGTATCCTAGACTTTGTGTGTATTCTGACAATCAAGGTTGGCAAAATCACCAATTTACAGGTCGTGGAGAATTCACCCTTACTTTTGGAAATTTCAAAGTAAATATGAATGTTCCTGCTGATCATATTGTAGCTTCTACAGGTTCTGGAAAAAATTTCTCAGAAGTTTTAACCGCTGAACAATTTGCAAGATGGCAAAAAGCGCAAAATACTAAAGAACCTATAGAAATCGTTACACTAGATGAAGCTAAAAAAGCAGAAAAATCTAAATCAAAAAACAGAAAAACTTGGACTTTCGAAGCAGAAAATGTAAGAGATTTCGCTTGGACTTCTTCTAGAAAATTTATTTGGGATGCAATGCCTCAACTCATTGAAGAAAATAACAATAAAGTAATGTGTATGAGTCTTTATCCAAAAGAAGCATACAATTTATACAGAAAATATTCTACTAAAGCAGTAGCTCATACGATTAAAACCTATTCAGAATTTACCATTCCTTATCCATATCCAGTAGCACAATCTATAGAAGCGTCAAATGGTATGGAATATCCTATGATTTGTTTCAACTATGGTAGAACAGAAAAAGACGGAACCTATTCAGAAGGAATTAAAAACGGAATGATTGGAGTAATTATCCACGAAGTAGGACATAATTTCTTCCCAATGATTATCAATTCAGACGAAAGACAATGGTCTTGGATGGATGAAGGTCTTAATACCTTTGTAGAATATCTTACCGAAGAACTTTGGGATAATAAATTCCCATCAAGAAGAGGACCAGCTCACACTATTGTGAACTACATGAAATTGCCAAAAGACCAATTAGAGCCTATTATGACCAACTCTGAAAACATTATTCATTTCGGCCCTAATGCTTACGCAAAACCTGCAACTGGTCTTAATATTTTGAGAGAAACCATCATGGGAAGAGAACTTTTTGACAAAGCTTTCAAGACATATTCTAAAAGATGGGCGTTCAGACATCCAGAACCTGCAGATTTATTCAGAACGATGGAAGATGCGTCTGGAGAAGATTTAGATTGGTTCTGGAGAGGATGGTTCTACAGCACAGATGCAGTAGATATCGCAATTGACAAAGTTACTGTGGCAACTCCAGATTTTGACGGAAAACCTCAGGCTAGAGATTTTAAATACAAAGTAGACGAACCACAAGTAAATGACTTCGAAGATATTTCTAAAATCAGAAATAAAGAAGATAAGAAAATTACTTTCAAAACTGATGAAGACCAATCTTTAAGAGATTTCTACTGGAGATACGCAAGAGGTTTAGAAAAAGTAGACACTCAAAAAGAATATACCATCAAAGGTGAAGCTCCGAAAAATCTTGACAATAAAGAAAGAGAAAATCTAAAAAATATCACAGGCTACCAAATTGACTTCTCTAACAAAGGAGGAATGGTAATGCCTCTTATCTTAGAATTCACTTTCGAAGATGGAACTAAATTAAACGATAAAATCCCAGCGCAAATCTGGAGATCAGACGAGAAAAAAGTTTCTAAAACATACTATTTTGACAAAAAATTAAAGTCAATTCAGTTAGACCCAATGTTAGAAACTGCCGATATTGACACCACTAATAACTTATGGACTGCTGATAAAGTTACACCAGAAAGCACTTCTAAATTCCAAGTGTTCAAACAGAACCAAGAAAACAGAAGAAGAGGAGCTGCTGCAGGAATGGTAAACCCAATGCAAGCCGCAGGAAAGAAAAACTAAAGCTTAAATAATTGATATAACCCTGAAGCCACTCACAAAATAGAGTGGCTTTTTTCTGCCAAAATTTCACTCCAATTTGAGAAAAATCTGCCAAATTATCTCTCAATTTTCAATTTATATTGCAGAATTACCATTGGCACAGAATTGGAGAATTCCATCACAGAAAATTTAAAAATAATTATACATATGTCAGTAAATTTTAAACCATTAGCAGACAGAGTTTTAGTAGAACCTGTACAAGCAGAAACTAAAACAGCTTCAGGAATCATCATTCCTGATACCGCAAAAGAAAAACCACAAGAAGGAACTGTAGTTGCTGTTGGCAACGGAAAACCAGACGAACCAATGACAGTAAAAGTTGGTGACAGAGTACTTTACGGTAAATATGCCGGTTCAGAATTAAAACTAGACGGTAAAGATTATTTAATTGTAAGAGAAAGTGATTTATTAGGAATCATTGGCTAATCCAAGAATCAAGAAATTTTAAAAATTTAAAAATCTAGGCTCTTGTGTCTAGTATCTTAAAATCTAAAAATTATGGCAAAAGAAATTAAATTCGATATTGAATCAAGAGACGCTCTAAAAAGAGGTGTTGATGCATTAGCAAATGCAGTAAAAGTAACTTTAGGACCAAAAGGTAGAAACGTAGTAATTGAGAAAGCTTTCGGTGCTCCTCACGTAACTAAAGACGGAGTTTCTGTAGCGAAAGAAATTGAGCTAGAAGACAAAGTAGAAAACATGGGCGCTCAAATGGTGAAAGAAGTAGCTTCTAAAACCAATGATATTGCAGGTGATGGTACTACTACCGCTACTGTTTTAGCTCAAGCTATCGTAAGAGAAGGTCTTAAAAACGTTGCAGCTGGTGCTAATCCTATGGATTTAAAAAGAGGAATTGACAAAGCGGTAACTGCTGTTGTTGAAAATCTTAAATCTCAATCTCAATCTGTAGGTGATTCTGCTGAAAAAATCAGACAAGTAGCTTCTATTTCTGCAAATAATGACGATACTATAGGTTCATTAATCGCTGAAGCTTTCTCTAAAGTAGGTAAAGAAGGTGTAATCACTGTAGAAGAAGCAAAAGGTACTGATACTACTGTAGATGTAGTAGAAGGTATGCAATTCGACAGAGGTTACCAATCTCCATATTTCGTGACCAATGCTGAGAAAATGGTGGCTGAATTAGACAATCCTTATATTCTTTTAGTTGAGAAAAAAATCTCTTCAATGAAAGAATTATTGCCAGTTTTAGAACCAGTTGCTCAACAAGGAAAATCTCTTTTAATTATTTCTGAAGAAGTAGAAGGCGAAGCTTTAGCAACTTTAGTAGTAAACAAATTAAGAGGTTCTCTTAAAATTGCTGCCGTTAAAGCTCCAGGTTTCGGAGACAGAAGAAAAGCAATGTTAGAAGACATCGCAATCTTAACTGGTGGACAAGTTGTTTCTGAAGAAAGAGGTTTCAATATGGATAATGTTACTATTGAAATGTTAGGTAGAGCAGAAAAAGTAACTATCGACAAAGACAATACAACCATCGTAAACGGTGCTGGTAATGAAGAAGAAATCAAAGGTAGAGTAAACCAAATAAAAGCTCAAATGGAATCTACTACTTCTGATTACGATAAAGAAAAATTGCAAGAAAGATTGGCTAAATTAGCTGGTGGTGTTGCTGTTCTTTATGTAGGTGCCGCTTCTGAAGTAGAAATGAAAGAGAAAAAAGATAGAGTTGACGATGCTCTTCACGCAACCAGAGCTGCTGTAGAAGAAGGAATTGTAGCAGGTGGTGGTGTTGCTTTAGTAAGAGCCATTTCTGCACTAGACAACCTTTCTGGAGCTAACCAAGATGAATCTACTGGTATCAAAATCGTAAAAAGAGCTATTGAAGAACCATTGAGACAAATCGTAGCAAATGCAGGTGGTGAAGGTTCTGTAATTGTAGCTAAAGTAGCAGAAGGAAGCGGAGATTTCGGTTATAATGCAAAATCTGACGAGTATGTAAACATGCTAGAAGCTGGAATTATAGACCCAACCAAAGTAACCAGAGTTGCCTTAGAAAACGCTGCTTCTGTATCTGGAATGCTATTGACTACAGAATGTGTAATCACAGAAGTTCCAAAACCTGAAAGTGCAATGCCACCAATGGGAGGCGGAATGCCAGGAATGATGTAACAGCGTGTCGCTGAAACAATAAATTTTAAAATCCGTTCAATTTTTTTGGACGGATTTTTTTATTCAACGATTTGAAACTTTTTTTTACTTTTGAAATGCTTACTTCAATAATTTCTTTTGTCACTTTTGCGGTTTTAAAAATTTTTTATTTCCAAAAAATTTCAAGAAATTAGTAAAATGAAACCATACATCGCCATCAATGCTTCTGCTGGTTCTGGTAAAACCTACACTTTGGTACAAAGAGTGTTGATGATTTGCCTTGAAAATCCATATCAAAAAGACGCTATTCGTCATATTTTGGCGTTGACGTTTACCAATAAAGCAGCCAACGAAATGAAGGAGAGAATTCTTTCTTGGCTCAAAGAATTTACACAAGAAAACTACGCTGAAAACGATAAATTACTCGGAATTCAACAAAAATTTGAAGAACAAGGCAAGAAAATTACATTAGACGATTTACACCAGCGTTCGCAAAAAGTGCTCGATTATATTTTGCACAACTACTCTACTTTAAACATCGGGACGATTGATAAATTCAACGCCAAATTGGTGAGAAGTTTTTCTTATGAATTGGGGTTAGCGCAGAATTTTAATCTCGAAATTCAACCAGAACCTTTCTTGATTGAAGCGGTAGATCAAATGCTGAATAAAATTGGCGAAGACGAACAAATTTCCGAAGCTTTTTTGGATTATGTAAATTACAGTCTCGACCAAAATGAGCGTGTCAACATCAACAAAACCCTACTCGATTCTGCCAAAGAATTTGTGAATGACAAGCATTATCATTGGCTCGAAGAAAATAAAGATTTCGATTGGAAAGCATATGAAAATACCAAAAATAACATCAGAACTGAGATTAAAGAACTGAAAGAAAATTCTAAAAAAATTGCCCAAGATTCTTTAGATTTAATTAAAAACAACGGTTTAGAAATAGAAGATTTTGCCAATGGAAAAAACGGTATTGGCGGTTTTTTCAATAGAATTATAGAAAAATCTGAACCTTTACTTTACGAAACCGAAGCCGAAGAAAACCGAAAACTAGAAAGTTATCAAAAAGGAGTTTCTGCAAAAAGTAAAAACAAAGAAGGAATTATTTTTTCTATTTTAGATATTTTGGTAGAAAATCGCAGAAAAATTATTCAAAATTATATTCTCGGAGAGAAAAAAGAGAAAATTTTGCGAGCACTTTTACCTTTGAAAGTCAACAAAGAAATTCAAGACCAATTGCAACAAATTGAAGATGAAAACGATTTGGTTTTGCTTTCAAAATTTAATGTTTTGATTAATGAAAACCTTAGAAACGAGCCTTCTGCATTCATTTATGAAAAAGTAGGAACACAGTTTCAGCATTATTTTTTTGATGAGTTTCAAGATACTTCTGCATTACAATGGATGAATTTTCTTCCGCTTCGTGACCACAATATCGCTACCGAAAATTCTAGTTTTACGTTAGTTGGCGACCCTAAACAAAGCATTTATAGATTCCGTGGTGGGAATGCAGAAATAATGCTCGACATTATCAATAAAAAAGATTTTTCGCCAATTGAAGTGGAAATTGAGACGCTTCAACAAAACTTTAGAAGTGCCAAAAACATTGTGAAATTCAACAATGAATTGTATCATTTCTATGGAAGTTACCTGAATGAAGAACACGCAAAATTGTTTGGAAAAGATGCTGAACAAAGTGCTTTTTCTGGAAAAGAAGGAAGAGTGAAAGTCCATTTTTTAGAAAACGATTTGAAAGAAACGTATTACCAAGATTGCACCGAAAAAATGAAACAAGATTTGCAAGAGTGCATTAATAATGGATTTGAATTTAGCGACATCACCATTCTTTGTCGAGGAAATAATGATATTTTCAATTTTTCTAAATTGTTGGGAAATCTAAAAGTGAATTACAAAGGAGAAGAAACCTACATTAAAACCATTTCAGAAAAAGGTTTAACACTCGAACTTTCGGGAACACTTCGAGCTTTGATTCAGTTTTTGTATTGGGAAACATTCCCTAAAAACAGAAGGTTTTTGGTGAAAATGATGTATGAATTAGAAAAATTGGGCAGAATAAAAATGCAAGATTTTTCGGTGGAAATGAAAGAAATTTTAGACATCGAAAACAAAAAAGATATTGAAAATTTCATCAAAGAAAAATATGGAGTTGCGCTGAAACAGGAAGATTTTCCGCATCTTAATTTGTACAATTTCATAGAATATTACATTCACGAATTTTCGGTGAAAGATAAAGAAACCGATTTCTTGCTCAATTTTTTGGAATTGCTTTACAATTACACCCAAAATGCGGGTGCTACTTTGAAAGATTTTCTCCAATTTTGGGAAGAAGAAGGCAAAAATACGAGCATTCAAGCTTCGGAAAACATTGATGCTATTCAATTAATGACCATTCACAAAGCGAAAGGTCTGGAATTCCCTATCGTTTTTCTTCCGATGGAAAATGCGCACAAAGACAATAAAATTCAAGATTGGTTTTCTTTGGAAGAAAATACCGCTTTGAAATCGGTAAATATTGGTGGTTTTGACAAAAAATTACAAACCTACGATGACCAAATTTCTGAATTTAACGAAGAAAATGCTTACAAAAATTTTATCGACCGATTGTGTTTGCAATATGTAGCTACAACCAGACCTGTAGAACAGCTTTTTCTTTATGTTCAAAAACCTGGAACTGACAGTAAAACAGGTGCAGAAAAACCTTCAAACATTGAAATTTATGATTTCTTGAAATCTAAAAATGTAGAAAATTTAGACAGTTTTGATGTTTTTAAAATTGATGAAAATACGCTGAGAAAACAAAGTAAAAAAGAAAAAAAACAACACATTTCTCAACAAATTTCTTCATTAACTCAAAAGCACGAAAAATCTGCTAATATTACCATTGCGACGCCTTCTAAAAATTATCAGGAAAGAAACGAAAAAGTAAGAAACGGAATTTTCACCCACGAAATTCTGGCGAAAATTAACACTAAAAACGATGTAGAAAAAGTTTTGAAATCTTATCTTTTAGAAGGATTAATCACCGAAACTGAAAAATCTGAAATCGCCGAAAGAATTTTTGAAATTATCGAAAAACATCCGAAATATTTTGCAGAAAATCAAGAAGTTTTAAGCGAAAGAGAACTGATGATTGATGGAAAAACCTACAGACCAGATAGAATGGTAAAAATAAATGATGCTTGGTTTATCATTGATTTTAAAACAGGAAATCCTTCAGAAAAACATCAAAAACAAATTGATTTATACCAATCTGCAATGGAAAATCTCGGTAGAAAAATTGGTGGAGCCGAATTGATTTATTTGTAACTTTATAAAAAATTAATACCATGAAAAAATTATTATTTTTCCTTGCTTTGTCTTTTGCTCAAATGAGTTTTGCTCAAGAAAATAACCTTGAAAAAATTATTTCTAACAACTCTCAGAATGTAAAAATACGAGATAACAATAACTTCCAAAATGTACTTTATGTAATTGACGGAATGCCAACTTTTTCTGATTGCTCTGCTATTAATGTTCAAAACATTGAAAGTATTAATGTTATAAAAGGAGAAAGAGCAACGGGATTATATGGTTATAGAGCAAAAAATGGAGTTTTAATCTTTAAAACTAAACCAAATACTCAATTTCTAAATTTTAAAAATATTGTTAAAGAATTTAAAATTTCAAAAGCAGACCAATTCTTGCCAATTGTGCTCAACAAACATTTCGTAGATGAAAAAGATTATCTTCTTTTGGATAAATCTGCCATCATTTCTGTGAAAATTTTGGAGGAACAACCATTTGTTGAACCTGTTCTTTTGCCAAGAGGAAAAGCGATTTATATTGAAGCAATGGAAATGAAATAGCAGAGAAAAAATAATTGAGATGGTTGTATGAAACGTTAAAATCTCGAAACACGTATCTCGTATCTCGATACTTTTTCACTATTTTTGTTCAATGAATGAAAACCTCGAACTTCAACTCAAAACACTTCCTTCAGAACCCGGAGTTTACCGTTATTACGATAAAAACGGTCAACTTCTATATGTAGGAAAAGCCAAAAATTTGAAGAAAAGAGTGCTTTCTTATTTCAACAAAAATCAAAACGGTTACAGAACCAGAATTATGGTTTCTAAAATCGCACGATTAGAAACGACCGTTGTAAACTCTGAATATGACGCACTTTTACTGGAAAATAACCTGATAAAAGAACATCAGCCGTTTTACAACGTGATGTTGAAAGACGACAAAACCTATCCTTGGATTTGCATCAAAAACGAAAATTTTCCTCGCGTTTTTCTGACCAGAACCATCATCAAAGATGGAAGTGAATATTACGGACCTTATGCTAAAGTTCGTCCCGCCAAAATTTTGTTGGAAACGATTAAAAATTTGTATAAAATTCGTTCTTGCAATTTAGATTTGGCCCCGAAAAAAATTGAAGACGGAAAATATAAAGTTTGCTTAGAATACCATATCAAAAATTGCAAAGGTCCTTGTGAAGGCTTAGAAAGTCTGGAAAGTTATGATGAAAAAATAGACGCCATCCGTGGAATTATCAAAGGAGATTTCCGAAAAGCGAGGAAATATTTAGAAGACGAAATGTTTCGTTTTGCCGCCAATTTAGAATTTGAAGCGGCACAAAATGTAAAAGAAAGATTAGATATTTTAGAAGATTACCAAGCAAGAAATACGGTTGTAAATCCAAACATAGATGATGTAGATGTTTTCGGAATGACGAGTGATGAAACTGCTGCTTATGTGAATTTCTTCAAAATTAGAAACGGAAATATTGTCCAAAGTTTCACTACTGAAATCAAAAAAATGCTGGAAGAAACCGATGAAGAAATTTTGGAAGAAGCACTCATAGAAATCCGACAAAAATTTGCTTCGGAATCCAAAGAAATTTTGCTTCCTTTTCATTTGAATATAGAAATCCCAAATATAAAACTCATCGTTCCAAAAGTGGGCGATAAGAAACGAATTGTAGAACTTTCTGAAAAAAACGCCAAAGAATACAGACTGGAAAAACTGAAACAAGTACAAATTGTAGATCCAGAAAGACACACCAACAGAATTATGGCAGAAATGCAAAAACTGCTCAGAATGCCAGTAGAACCAAGACATATTGAAGGTTTTGACAATTCTAATATTCAAGGAAGTAATCCTGTTTCGGCGTGTGTCGTTTTCAAAGATGGAAAACCTAGTAAATCTGATTACAGAATTTTTCATGTAAAAACAGTGGAAGGTCCAAATGATTTTGCGACGATGGAAGAAGTGATTTACAGACGTTACAAAAGAATGCTAGATGAAGGTGAAAATCTTCCGCAATTGATTTTGATTGACGGTGGAAAAGGTCAACTTTCGTCTGCGGTAAAAAGTTTAAAATTATTGGGTTTGTACGGAAAAATCACGATTGTAGGTATTGCAAAACGTTTGGAAGAAATTTTCTTTCCAGAAGATCCAATTCCGTTGTATTTAGATAAAAAATCTGAAACTTTGAAAATTCTGCAAAGAGTAAGAGACGAGGCGCACCGTTTTGGTGTTAAACATCACAGAACTCGCAGAACCAACAATACCATAAAATCTGAGTTGGAAGAAATCCCTGGAGTGGGCGAAAAAACCATAGAATTGCTTCTGAAAAAACTAAAATCTGTAAAACGAGTAAAAGAAGCCAACCTAGAAACTTTGGAAGAAATTCTTGGGAAACAGAAAGGTAAAATTGTTTGGGAGTTTTTTAATCAATAAAAAGATTTATTTATAAACCACAAAAGACACAAAAGAAATATTTGAAAACAAGTTTATCAAAAGTAAAAAAAGTTTTCACTAATCACTTTTTTTTACTTTTGGATAGCTTAGAATAAAATAAATCTTTAATCGCTTTTGCCGTTAAAAAAAGAAAAAATTGATACTCTGCTTTTTATTTCGCTGTAAAAACTTCTTTCTTATAATTCCCGTCATTGGTTGGAATTTCTATCACCAGATTTCCGTTTTCTGTGTAACCTAGTGTAGAAGTTCCATTTTCTAAAGTGACTCTGTAAACATCTGATTTTGTAGTATTTTTAAACGTGGCAAAAGGAACAGAACTACTAGAACTTACCAAAATGAATTGATCTTTAGAAATCTGAATTTTTTGGAAACTCATTGTTCCATTGCTATAACTTTCTGCTTTTTTGGAAACTTCTGGAGTTGCAGAATTTGAAGAAGCTACTACAGCCTGAACTGGCTTTTCTACAACGGTTTCTACTGCGATTTTTTCAGTTGGTTTTGCTAAAACTTCTATTTCTTTAGGTTGAGAATTTTGTAAATTTTTGAGTGAAATATTCATCGCGTCTTGATAACCTAACTCAAAATCCTTAATCATAGAACTTCCTTTGGTTTCAAAAATTACGTTTTTCTCGCAATTCGAAAATTGTAATTTCAGTCGGTTTCTGAACATGTTAGAATCATTAAGCAAATCTGCATTTAAAACTTTGCAAGGATTTTGTCTTAATTCTAAAGGCCAATTTACAATGTCATCTTGAATTACTTTATATTTCTTTGCTTCTAAAGATTTTTTCAAAAGGGTATTGAGATTATATTCATTTGCTTCAAAATCTTTGAACTTTTTGGGAACATAAATGTATTCGTAATCGGTAATATTTTGAGCGGAAAATATAAGCGTGAAAAACAAGAAAGCAAGTGCAAATGATTTTTTCATTGTGAGAAATTTTAGTGAAGTAAATGTAAAAAATAATTAAGTTCTAATGAAATTAATTTCCTAAAAAACGTGTTTACGAAGAAATGAAAGTGAAAAATAGCTCTGATTGAGCCTTTGTTTGAGCTCTTTTTGTTTTTTATAGATTCTTCGACTTTGCTCAGAATGACAAAAAACAAAAAAGCGAGTGGCGAAAGCAGGTGAAAACGTGATTAAAAACTGAAAACGGGTTGCTTCTAATATCTAAAATCTCTCATATCCAATTTCAGAGAAAAGAAATTCGAGAAATAATTGCTGCCGCCAATTCCTGTATTGGTGATGGCGTAATCTAGCGTAAGTCCCTTGTATTTGATGCCAATTCCAGCGCTAGGCTGCATAGAAACTTTGCGTTTTAGGTCTTCTATATCGGTCACGGTTTGAAATCTATTGAGACCCGCTCTCACAAAAATCATTTTCTGGAAACTGAGTTCTGCACCCAAATAAGGCGAAATACTTGCAAAATCTGTAGAAATTACTGAGGCGGTTTTGGCAAAATCTACATTAAGACCAGCTTCTGGCAATAATTCTAAATCTCTATTGATTTCGAAATTTTTGGAAACGCCAAGATTCAATTTAGGCATGGTAATTTCCATTTTATCTTTTGGAGCGGGATTGAATTCTTCTCCGTTTACTACTGCTGACAATTCTTTTTGGTTGATGCTCCAAAAATTCACCGTAGTCGTTGCATCTCTCAGCATAGCTCCAAATTGGTAACCAGAATCTGCTCGATAAATCGTTCCTACATCAAATCCAAACCCAAAACCATTGGCAAATTTCCCAATATTTCTGTAAACGATTTTGGCATTAATTCCTACGCTTAGTTTTTGGTTTCCACCAGGACGAAAAGCATAAGAAATAATTCCTGCATAATCTGAAGTGGAAAATTTAGAAATTTTATCATAATCAATATTCCCTTCGGAATCTATCATCTGAGTAGTGTTCAAAATATTATCAACTCCTAGTCTTACAATAGAAATTCCCAAAACTCCATCTTTAGAATCGAGCGCTTTGGCGAAAGAAATATAATCGTATTTCGCAATAGATTCGAAATATTCTGCGTGCATTGCTGCGCCTTGCCAATCGCTTTCTACTTCTGTCAAACCAGCAGGATTCCACATAGGAGCATAGACATCATTTTGATTAGAAATCACAGCTCCTCCCATTGCTAAACCTCTGGCTCCAGCTCCAATATTGAGAAATTCGTTAGAATATTTTCTTACGATTTGTGCGTTGCCAATGACTGACAAAAAGGTTAAAACAAGTAAATATTTTTTCATCAAATTTGTTTAATATCACTTTTGAGTGTTTTCTATCGCTATTTCTTTAGATTTTTTTCTGGCTTTAATGATTCCATTAATGACAATTGCCAAAATCATAACCAAAGATGCTCCATAAAAAACAGCACTCATTTTTTCTGATTCTCCAAAGATAAAAAAAGCCAATATAATTCCATAAATAGGCTCTAAATTTACTGTAAGAATAAGAGTAAATGGTGAAATGTACTTCATCAAATTCACCGATTCAAACATAGGATATGCTGTAAAAACACTCGCCAATAAGGTTAATAACGCTAAATCACGGTAACTTATTTCGCCAATTTGTGAAATATGACCAGAAAAAACGTAATACAAACTAATCACCAGAAAACCTCCGAAAATCTCATAGAAAATAATGTTTCCAGAAGATGTTTTGCCATATAATTTTCCATTAAAAACTGAAAAAATAGTTCCGAGTAAAGCGCAAATTAAACCGTAAATAATCCCTAGTTTATATTGAAATTCTACTTTGAAAATTAAGGAAATACAAATCACAATAACAATTCCCATCACAATCTCCGAAACGTCAATTTTTCTTTTAAAAATAAGAGGTTCCAGAAGTGCGGCAAACAAGGTAGATGTTCCCAGACAACTCAGCGCAATAGATACATTAGAAACCTTAATAGAACTGAAGAAAAACAACCAATGAAATGCCATTAAACTTCCTATTCCTACTAATTTTAAGAGCAATTTCTTAGAAACTTTTATGCTGTCTTTTTTGATAATCCTAATGAATAAATAGAGAAAAACCGAAGCGAAAAGCATTCTGTAAAAAACCAAAACTTCTGCATTCGCCTGAATCAATTTTCCCAAAATAGCAGTAAATCCCCATAAAAAAACAATCAAATGAAGCCTAAAAGTAGAAGTTTTATACATATCTCAAATTTTCTGTACAAAAATATCATTAATTTTCTATTTATCATTGCGTTTCCTCAATTCATTCCTATAAACACGCCCCGTATTTTCTTCGAAAATTCGGGGCGTGGCTCAAATAATAAACTATAAAAACTAATTAGGAAAAATAAATCATTAAATTCTTTCTATAAATAACGGAAAACCAAGATTCAATATTTCTTAAAAATTAGTTAAATTTTTATTTTTTTTGGCGCCAATTTCGTGCTGTCGCCAGTCGCTTCCCGAAAAGCCAAATTCATTCCCATTTCTTTTCGGGAGAGCTCCAACAATGGCTCCATCACGGGCGCAGTTCGGTCATAAAATCACTTTCAGAGTTAAAATTAAAATTTATGGTACATCTCATTCAGAATTCATTTCTTATATTTTATAAAATGTGTATTTTTAGAGACACAAAATAAATTATGGACTTACAATTCAATAAAAACGAAGACACTAATAAACTCAGGCTTTCAGAAATTAATCAACTCTACGCCAAAATCAAAAAAGGTGGAGGAGAAAAAGCTTTACAAAAACAACACGAACAAGGTAAACTCACCGCTAGAGAACGTATCGCTTATCTGCTTGATAATGACGATGAAGCGATAGAAATAGCAGCTTTTGCAGGCCACGAAATGTATGAAGAACATGGTGGTTGTCCAAGTGCTGGAGTAGTTGTAAAAATTGGTAAAATTTCAGGTAAACAATGCATCGTTGTAGCCAATGATGCTACCGTAAAAGCAGGAGCTTGGTTCCCAATTACAGGAAAGAAAAACCTTAGAGCCCAAGAAATCGCCATGGAAAACAGACTGCCCATCATCTATTTGGTAGATTCTGCTGGTGTTTATCTCCCTATGCAAGACGAAATTTTCCCAGACAAGGAACATTTTGGTAGAATTTTTAGAAATAATGCGAAAATGTCTTCTATGGGAATCATCCAAATTTCTGCCATTATGGGAAGTTGTGTAGCAGGTGGTGCTTACCTTCCAATTATGAGTGACGAAGCCATGATTGTAGATAAAACAGGTTCTATTTTCTTAGCTGGAAGTTACTTGGTAAAAGCCGCAATCGGTGAAAATATTGACAATGAAACTTTAGGTGGAGCAACTACACATTGCGAAATTTCTGGTGTTACAGATTACAAAGCCAAAGATGATAAAGACGCTCTTGACAGAATTAAAAACATTATGAAATCTATTGGTGATTTCGAAAAAGCAGGATTTGATAGGACAGAAAGTTTTCCTCCTAAAGAAAATCCAGAAGAAATTTTTGGTATTATCCCCGCTTCTAGAAGCGAACAATATGACACTTATGAAATTATTAAAAGACTTGTAGATAATTCAGCATACGAAGAATATAAACCAGATTATGGCAAAACCATCATTTGTGCTACCGCAAGAATCGATGGTTGGTCAGTAGGAATTGTAGCCAATCAAAGAAAAATGGTAAAATCTGGGAAAGGTGAAATGCAGTTTGGAGGTGTTATTTATTCAGATTCTGCAGATAAAGCCACTAGATTTATAGCCAATTGTAATCAAAGAAAAATTCCTTTGGTTTTCTTACAGGATGTAACTGGCTTTATGGTAGGTTCAAAATCAGAACATGGAGGAATCATCAAAGACGGCGCAAAAATGGTAAATGCTGTTGCCAACTCCGTAGTTCCAAAATTTACCATAATAACAGGAAATTCTTTTGGAGCAGGGAATTATGCAATGTGCGGAAAAGCTTATGATCCAAGATTAATCGTTTCTTGGCCTTGGGCACAATTAGCCGTTATGGGAGGTTCCCAAGCTGCAAAAGTTTTAGTTCAAATTCAAGAATCTACTCTCAAAAAACAAGGAAAGGAAATTACAACAGAAGAGCATAATGAACTTGTAGAGAAAATCACTCAGAACTACACTAAACAAACTAAAGTAGAATACTCAGCCGCTAGGATTTGGGTTGATGCTATTATCAATCCCTTAGACACAAGAAAATTGATATCTGCAGGAATAGAAGTTGCAAATAATTCTCCTATTACAGATAAGTTTAATTTGGGAGTAATTCAAACATAAATAAAATTATAAAGTAAAAAGCCTCTGTCCTAATGATTGAACAGAGGCTTTTTAATACTATTTCTTTTTCAAATATAAATTGATGTTTATAATTATATATGCAAGTCATTTTTCATGAGTATTTTTCTCATTTAAAGTATTATGCTTTCAAAATGATAGTTTGATAGGATAGGATAGAATAGTTATAAAACAAAAAATCCTCATCA
>NZ_PTPZ01000008.1 GCF_002943105.1 Cloacibacterium normanense
GCTGTAATCTTTCTGTGTTCGCTTAATATAAAGCGGTTCTTGATGTTCTTTCATAACGATGTTTTTTTTGTGTATCGCTATTTCAGGACTAGACAATGATATAAAAAAGAAAACCTTGAGTTCATCTCAAGGTTTTTTTATTTTTAGAAAATTAGAATTTACAAATCCATTCTTTTTAACTCGTCTATAACTTGTTGAGTAAATTCTTTTAAAGTCTTTAAATCAGTATTATTTTGGATCACAAAATCAGCTAATTTTACTTTATCAACTTCAGGCATTTGTTTATCGATGATTTCTTTTACTTCTCGGTATGTTCTGCCATCTCTATCCATCACTCTTTTTATTCTGATGTTTTCATCAGCAGTAACCAAAATTGAATGATAACAACTTTCATTCAGTTTTAATTCAAAAAGTAAAGCCGTTTCTTTGAAAACAAATTCAGCGTTTTGAGCATTTACCCAATTTTCAAAATGTATTTTTACTGCAGGATGAATGATTTGGTTCAGTTTTAAAAGCAATTCTTGATGGTTAAAAACCTTTTCTGCAACAAATTTTCGGTTGTATTTTCCGTGTTCATCATAAGATTCTTCGCCAAGAAGTTCTATAATTCTAGACTTTAGATTTTCGTCTATATTCACCAATTCTTTTGCCCAAAAATCAGAATCATACACAGGAAATCCCAGCTCTTCAATAAATTTAGAAACCGTAGATTTTCCACTTCCTATTCCGCCCGTAATTCCGATGATTTTAGTTCCGAGTTTCGGGTTTCGGGTTTCGGGTTTTTCAGAACTCGTATCTGGTATCTCGTAACTCATATCTAATACCCAAAAACTTCGTTAAAACTGAAAGTTTCATCTAGCTTCACGCCTTTTTCAGTCATTTTCAGACTTGCCAATTCGTTTTGTGCATCATGTTCGAAGAACAGTAAGTATTCATTCTCTACACATTGTTTTAGAAATTTTCCTTTTTCTTCCATGGTAAGAAGCGGTCTCGTGTCATATCCCATCACGTAAACTTGCGGAATGTGCCCAGCTGTTGGAATGAGATCTGCTGCAAAAACAATCGTTTTTTCTTGATATTGAATCACAGGAAGCATTTGTTTTTCGGTGTGTCCGTCTACAAAGATCACGTCCATTTTCAAATCTGGTGCGAAACCATAATTTCCCGTTTTTGGAGTAGGCAGAAATTGCAATTGTCCGCTTTCTTGCATCGGTAAAATGTTTTCCTTCAAGAAACTTGCTTTTTCTCTTGGATTGGGTTCAGTTGCCCATTGCCAATGATTTTCATTAGTCCAAAACTGTGCGTTTTTAAATGCTGGTCTATAACCTGTTTTGTCATCATTCCACTCAATGGCGCCACCACAATGGTCAAAGTGAAGGTGTGTCAAGAAAACATCTGTAATGTCTTCTCTTACAAACCCGAATTTTTTTAAATTTTTGTCTAAAGATTCGTCTCCATAAAGCGAATAATGCCCGAAAAACTTCTCATCTTGCTTATTTCCTAATCCACAGTCTATTAAGATGAGTTTTTTGCCATCTTCCACCAAAAGAGAACGAGTCCCTAGTTCGATTAAATTTTTAGAATCTGCAGGATTAGTACGTTCCCAAAGAGATTTCGGGACGACGCCAAACATAGCACCGCCATCTAATTTAAAATTTCCGCATTGTATAGGGTAAAGTTTCATATAAAGTGTGATTTTTGCTAATTTAATTAATTTTCTGATAGTTTATATTTTTCATTTTCTTAACCTAACTCTTTGCCTCAACCTAAAAAAGTTCTCCTGGGTTTTTCGGCCTCGAAATTCCTAAATGTTTGTAAGCTTTTTCCGTCACTTCTCTTCCTCTTGGAGTTCTAATGATGAAACCTTCCTGAATTAAAAACGGTTCATAAACTTCTTCCAAAGTTTCAGGATTTTCGCCAATAGAAGTTGCCAAAGCAGAAATCCCAACTGGTTTTCCTTTGAAATTTTCGATCATCACACGCATAATTTTATTGTCCATGTCATCCAATCCATATTCATCTACATTCAGAGAATTGAGTGCAAACTTGGTAATCTCTATTTCAATTTCACCGTTTCCTTTAATTTCTGCAAAATCTCGAACTCTGCGCAAAAGTGCATTGGCAATTCTCGGAGTTCCTCTGCTTCTTCTTGCAATTTCCAGTGCAGCATCTTCATAAATAGGAACGCCCAAAACTCTTGCACTTCTCTCGATAATTATTCCCAAAAGTTCTACCGTGTAATATTCTAATCGAGATTGAATCCCGAATCTTGCTAACATTGGTTTTGTAAGCATTCCAGAACGAGTGGTAGCACCAACTAATGTAAAAGGGTTCAAGCCAATTTGTACAGAACGAGCATTTGGGCCTGTTTCCAGCATAATGTCGATTTTATAATCTTCCATCGCAGAATACAAATATTCTTCAACCACGGGTGAAAGTCTGTGAATCTCATCAATGAAAAGCACGTCGTTTTCTTCCAAATTTGTTAAAAGTCCAGCCAAACTCCCAGGTTTATCTAAAACTGGCCCAGAAGTAATTTTACAATTTACACCCAATTCATTGGCAATAATATGCGCCAAAGTAGTTTTTCCCAAACCTGGAGGCCCATGTAAAAGCACGTGGTCTAAAGCGCCACCTCTATTTTTAGCAGCCGCCACGAAAACCTCTAAATTTTCCAACGTTTTTCTTTGTCCCGCAAAATCCTTAAAACTTTGTGGGCGAATCTGTTCTTCCTGCATTAATTCCTCATCAGAGAAATTTTCTTTATCTGCGTGTAAAAAATCTGGCATCAGTGAAAATTATATCTTCAAATTTATTCTTTTTTACTCAATTTACGACATAGAATTCGGAGGCGTTAAGAAAATTTTGAAATAATTCGTTAAAAAGTTTCTGCTGTTTGAGCATTGTTGGGTTTGTGGTGGAGCGAGTTTCAGGGATTTTAGAATTATTTAGAAATTTTTAGCCGAGAATTCAAGTCTTGAAATAGTATTCGCCGACATAAAGGAGGCAATTTTTGGTTCTTTTGTATCAAGACAAAAGAACAAATTGTTTATTTTTACAATTATGAAACTAATCGGTCCTTTCAAACAAATTCTTACACTCAATAATCTTCCACTTCGAGGAAAACTCTCTGATGAACAATTAGAAATTATCGAAAACGGCGGAATTTTAATTAATAATAACACCTTAATTGAAGAAGTTGATGATTTTGAAAAATTGAAATCTGACTTCCCAAACGCTGAACTCGAACCTCGAACCTCGAATCTCGAACCTCAAATCCTTCTTCCCGCATTCATAGATTGTCACACACATATTTGTTTTGGAGGAAACAGAGCCAATGATTTTGCGATGCGAAATGCGGGGAAAACTTATCTAGAAATTGCAGAAAAAGGCGGTGGAATTTGGAGTTCGGTTCAGCATACCAGAAATGCTTCCGAAAAAGAACTTTTAGAAACGCTTTTAGAAAGAATAAATCGATTAATTTCATTGGGAATTACGACTATTGAAATCAAATCTGGTTACGGATTGAATGTAGAAAGTGAACTGAAAATGCTTCGTGTGATTCAACAGGCGCAAACTAAAACCAAAGCAACTTTAGTCCCAACTTGTCTTTCTGCCCATTTAAAACCAAGAGATTTTGAAGGAAATAATGAAGAATACTTACAATATATTGTAGATGAAATTCTACCAAAAGTAAAAGAAGAAAATTTAGCGAAAAGAGTAGATATTTTCATCGAAAAATCTGCATTTCAACCAGAAGAAAGTCGAAAATTTTTAGAAAAAGCAAAGGAATTAGGTTTTGAAATCACCGTTCATGCAGACCAATTTACAGCGGGAAGTTCTAGAATTGCAGTGGAAGTTGGTGCTGTTTCAGCAGACCATTTAGAAGCGACAATTGATGAAGATATACAATATTTAGCCAATTCAGAATCCGTTGCAGTTGCACTTCCTGGTGCGAGTTTAGGTTTGGGAGAACCTTTTACCCCAGCGAGAAAAATTTTAGATAAAAACGGAATTCTCGCTATTGCAAGTGATTGGAATCCTGGTTCTGCACCGATGGGAAATCTCATTACCCAAGCTTCCATTTTAGCCACTTTTCAAAAATTAAGCACTGCCGAAGTTTTGGCTGGAATTACATTCCGTGCTGCAAAAGCATTAAATTTGACTGATAGAGGAATTCTGAAAAAAGGAATGAAGGCAGATTTCGTAGTTTTTGAAACCGATAATTTTCAGAATATTTTATACAACCAAGGAAGTTTAATGGCGAATGAAGTGTATATTGATGGAGAAAAAATTTAATTAAACATGGACAACATTTGGCAAGGACGTAACGATGGAGATTCACCGCTTCATCACAGAGTATTCCAACGAGTAGAAATAGTGGAGAACTATGAAAATATTTCACCGAATAATTTCGTTTTGTATGGTTTTGCGGTAGATGAAGGCGTTAGAAGAAACAAAGGAAGAGTTGGCGCTGCCAAAGCTCCAGACATCATCCGAAAAAATATGAGCAATTTTCCTGTAGTTTCTCCAGATTTTAAATTATTAGATTTCGGAAATATCACTAGCGAAGACCGAAATTTAGAAAATACTCAAGAAAATCTTGCTGAAAAAGTTTCTAAAATTCTGCAAAAAAATGGAAAATCAATTGTTTTAGGTGGCGGCCATGAATTGACTTTTGCGCATTATTCTGGTATCAAAAAAGCATTTCCCAACCAAAAAATTGGTATCATCAATCTCGATGCACATTTTGATAACCGTGAACCCGAAAATGGAGTAGGAGCAAGCTCTGGAACGGGTTTTTGGCAAATCGCCCAAGAAGGAGAAATTCATTCATTGCACATCGGGATTCAGAAAAATTCTAATACACTCAAATTGTTTGATACTGCTCATCAATTCGGCATGAAATATATTTTGGCAGACGAAATTTTCTTCGAAAATCTTTCTAAAATCTATCAGCAAATAGATGAACTAATTCTTTCGGTAGACCAATTGTACCTCACCATTTGTATGGATGTTTTCAACGCGTCTATTGCGCCCGGAGTTTCGGCTGCTGCGTACAACGGAATCTTTTCAGATGCCACTTTTCTGCATTTTTACAGACATATTTTGAAGTCAGAAAAATTGGTCGCGCTAGATGTTGCCGAGGTAAATCCAGATTTTGATATTGCCGAGAGAACCGCCAGATTGGCCGCCAGTTTGGTAAATGAGTGGTTTATGATTTAGAAGCAACACGTTTATATTTTCTTTCACTTTCAGTCCTGCTTTCGCTACTCGCTTTTTTGTTTTTTTTTTTTGTCATATTGAGCGAATTCGAAATATCTAAAAAAAACAAAAAGAGCTCAAACATGTCGCTCAATCAGGGCTAGAAATTGGTTTCGGTTTTATTTTCACTTTTTTAAATGATAAGCATTTAAAATTTTTATCTTTGGCAAAACCACGTTTAGGCTTTAGTACAGTATCTTTGTACACTTTTTTAATCAAAAATTATGGAACAATTCCTTCAAAATAAATTACAAAATTCTCAAGACGCTTTCCAAAAATGGAAAAAAATTCCATTTGAAGAAAGACAAAAATATTTCACTCAACTATCTGAAATTCTGAATAATAGAAAACAAGAGTTTGCGACAATAATTACCCAAGAAATGAATAAACCCATTTCGCAATCGGTTTCAGAAATAGAAAAATGTGCGGCGTTATGTGATTATTATGCGGCCGCAGAAAATGTACTGAAAACGGAACAATTAGAAACAGAGTTTCAAATTTCCGAAATCCATCACGAACCTTTGGGCGTTATTTTGGGCGTTATGCCATGGAATTTTCCTTTTTGGCAAGCGATTAGATTTGCAGTTCCTACCATTTTAGCAGGAAATGTAATTGTGCTGAAACACGCTTCTATTTGTGAAAAATCTGGTGTAACCATGCAAGAAATTTTTGAAGAAGCAGGTTTTCCAAAAGGTATTTTTACTTTTTTAAAAGTTTCTCACACCGAAGTTGAAGAAATGATTGCCAATCCTATTATCAGAGGCGTTTCTCTCACAGGTAGTGAAGCTGCAGGAAGAAAAATTGCCGAAACCGCGGGGAAAAATTTAAAAAAATGTGTTTTGGAATTAGGCGGGAGTGATGCTTTTATTGTTTGTGAAGATGCAGATGTAGAAAAAGCTGCAAAAGATGGAGCACAAGCAAGATTACAGAATAATGGACAAACTTGTGTAGCAGGAAAAAGATTTATCATTTACGAAAAAATATATCAAGATTTTGTAGAAAAATTCACAGAAGAGTATCAAAAATATCAACCAGAAAATCCTATGAATGAAGAAACGAAATTAGGATTAATGGCGAGAGAAGATTTAGCTACAGATTTAGAAAAACAATATCAAAAAGCGCTTAACAGCGGAGCGAAAGCTATTGTAGCGTTAGAATCTGTAGGAAGTATAGCTTTTAAACCAGGTATTTTAGAAATGAATCCAGATAATCCTATTGCTCAGGAAGAATTATTTGGTCCATTGGCAATGGTTTTTAAAGTAAAAAATGATGAAGAAGCTTTACAAATTGCCAATAATACGATGTTTGGATTAGGAAACGCCGTTTTCACCTCAAATAAAGAAAGAGCTTTGTTATTTGCAGAGAATTTAGAAAGCGGAAGCGTGGCAATTAATCAAATTTTTCGTTCAGATGTAAGATTGCCTTTTGGCGGAAGAAAAAATTCTGGATATGGAGTAGAATTGTCTATGTATGCACTCAAAGAATTTACCGCTCCCAAAACCATTATCGGTAAATTTTAGAAATTTTAAAAAATAAAAAAGCTCCAAATTTTGGAGCTTTCATTTTATATAGTTGTTAATCTGAGTGTATTGGTTTTTCCACCTTCATAAACTGGCATTGCATTGAGATTTACTACAAAATCTCCTTTTTCTACATAACCGTAATGGTGAGTTAACATGTTCACTTGGATTACCGTTTCGTCTGTAGATTTGTTCATGTCATAGTAGAACGCTCTTACTCCCCATAAAAGGTTCAGCATGGTAAGAACTCTTCTGTTAGAACTGAAAACGATAATTCTAGAAGTAGGTCTGTGTGCAGAAATTTGGAAAGCAGTATAACCAGAGTGAGTAAGCGTAATAATGGCTGCTGCACCAGTAGTTTCTGCAATTTTAACTGCGTTTAGACAAACCATATCTGTTACGAAACGATCGTCTACACAAGTTATTTTTTCTATAATATCATTTTTCTTTTCGTAAAGATTAGTAGATTCTATATTCTTAATAATCTTTGTAATGTTTTTAACTACATCTACTGGATATTTTCCTACAGAAGTTTCACCAGAAAGCATCACTGCATCAGCACCGTCTAACACGTTGTTTGCCACGTCATTTACTTCGGCTCTAGTTGGAGTAAGGCTACTGATCATGGTTTCCATCATTTGCGTAGCGATAATTACTGGTTTAGAGTAATATCTGGCTTTGTCTACTAATTTTTTCTGAATGACAGGAACTTCTTCCATTGGAACTTCTACTCCTAAATCTCCACGTGCAACCATTAATCCGTCACATTCTAGAAGAATTTCGTCAATATTTTTTACACCTTCTGGTTTTTCAATTTTTGCAATAATTGGAATTTTGAAATCAGAATGCGCTTCAATTAATTTCTTTAAATCAATAATGTCTTGAGCATGACGAACGAATGAAAGTGCAATCCAGTCGAATTCATTTTCAATCATGAATTTAGCATCTTCGATGTCTTTTTCTGTCAAAGCAGGAAGAGAAACATTAGTGTTCGGTAAATTCACTCCTTTTTTAGAGCTTAATGGTCCACCTTGAATCGTTTTTGCTTTTACCGTATCTTTTTGGTTGGTTTCGATGACTTCGAAAACCAATTTCCCATCGTCAATAAGGATTCTTTCGCCAACTTTTACGTCTTGCGGGAATTTTTCGTAAGTCATGAATACTTTGGTAGAATCTCCTTCGCAAGGCTCATTGGTAAAGGTAAGTACGTCTCCTGGATTAAGGAAAGAACCTTCTTTTACCACACCTACTCTTAATTTAGGACCTTGTAAATCTCCTAAAATAGAGATGTTATAACCGTATTCTTGATTGATTTCTCTAATAATGTCTACATTTCTCTTAACCAGTTCGTAATCGGCATGAGAAAAATTTATTCTAAAAACATCGGCTCCAGCTTTTACCAGTTCTAGCATGATTTCTTTCGTAGAAGAAGCAGGTCCTAATGTTGCGATTACTTTGGTTTTTTTCGCTCTCTTATTCATAATAATTAATTAGCTTGTATAGTTCGCTATTGGGTTGTAAAGAAAAATCTTGTATTTGAAACATGATGTTTTCTGGCAGCAAAATTAGTGAAAAATCTTTAAAACTATCCTTTGCATAAATAATGTAGTCTACATCTTTATTTTTGGGCATCAGAAATTTTATTTCTTCAGTCTGTGCAAAGAGTTCGTTGTCTGTTTTTTTTCGTAATGGTGCTGATTTGTTAGATACTATAGAATAGCAATTTTTAGTTTCTTTGTGATATCCTTCGAATTTTGTAAAACAAAACTGTTTTATTTTTAAGTCGTCTGTTCTTACGAATTGGAAGGGATTTATTTTGTTAATTTCGAAAAATATTTCGTGATCGGGTAATTTTTTAGCCAATCTTAGTAAACCAATGTCCATTGGTTCATCATCTTCTAGGTCAAGAAATATTTTTTTGTTTTTCAACAATGTGTTCTTTTTTATTTAAGGAGTAAAACGCTCTTTGTGCTGCTTTTTCTTCTGCTTTTTTCTTAGAAGTTTCTGTGGCAGAAGAGATTTTTACATTATTTAAGTAGATGCAACTCTTAAATAGAAGGCTCTTATTGGGCAAAGTTTCTTCGGTGATATCATATTTGATAGTCACCTTTTTCTTTTGGCTCCATTCTAGCAATAATCCTTTGTAACTTACGATTTTGTTTTCTAGTTTTTCTATATGTTTATCGGTAAACAATTTTTCTAAAACAATTTTTTCGCAAGTTTCATAATTGGTGTCTAAATATAGCGCACCAATAAAGGCTTCGAAGAGATTCCCCGAAATGTTTTCACCTAAATTACCATTTCCACCATTTTGAATAAAATCTGTAAGCTTCAGTTTTTCGCCTAGAGAGTTAAGGTTTTTTCGATTGACAATTTTTGATTTCATTTGGGTAAGAAATCCTTCATTGGCAACAGGATAATTTTTATAAAGGTAGCAAGAAATGATGCTTCCTAAGACTGCATCTCCTAAAAATTCTAATCTTTCGTAGTTTTTGGCTCCCGTAGTTTTATTAGGAATTTTCAGAGAAAAAGCTTCATGATAGTAATCAAGATTTTTCACATTCTGCCCAATTATTTTACTAACTCTGGCAGAAAGTAGCTTTTCTTTTTCAGTCTTTTTTTTGAAAGGTCTTTTAAGTAGAAATTTTTGTAATGAATTTTTTAAGCCCATTATAATTTCTTGAATAGAACGCAAGCATTGTGACCTCCGAAACCAAAGGTGTTACTCATGGCTACTTTTACATCTTTTTTCACAGGATGATTAAACGTAAAATCTAATCTGCTGTCTATGTTTTCGTCATCAGTAAAATGGTTAATAGTAGGAGGAACAATACCATGTAAAATAGTTCCTAACGCTGCTATAGCTTCTATTACACCAGCTGCACCTAGAAGGTGACCAGTCATAGATTTAGTAGAGTTGATTTGAATATCATATGCATGTTCGCCTAATAGTCTGGCAATTGCATTAGATTCAGCAATGTCTCCTAATGGAGTAGAGGTACCATGCATATTGATGTGGTCTACTTCATTTGGAGTTAATCCTGCGTCTTCTAAACAATTTTTCATTACTAAATAAGCGCCCAAACCTTCTGGGTGAGGTGCTGTCATATGATATGCATCTGCACTTAAACCACCACCTGCAAGTTCTGCATAAATGGTAGCACCACGTTTTTTAGCATGTTCATATTCTTCAAGGATGATACAACCTGCACCTTCTCCTAACACGAATCCATCTCTGTCTTTGTCAAAAGGTCTAGAAGCAGTTTTATAATCATCATTTCTTGTAGAAAGAGCCATCATAGAATTAAATCCTCCCATTCCTGAAGCGGTAACAGCAGCTTCTGAACCTCCACATACAATTACGTCTGCTTTTCCTAACTGAAGAAGCATTTTAGCATCTATCAAAGCATTTGCAGAAGATGCACACGCAGAAACTGTAGTGTAATTAGGTCCGTGAAACCCGTATTCCATAGAAATGTGACCCGGAGTAATATCCGCAATCATTTTTGGAATGAAGAAAGGATTAAATCTAGGTATTCCTTCAGATTTTGCCCAGCCTAGAACTTCGGTTTCGAAAGTTTCTAAACCTCCAATTCCTGAGCCCCAGATTACACCAACTCTGTTTTTATCTACTTGATCTTCGATAATTCTAGAATGTGAAACAGCTTCACGAGCTGCCACCACACCGAGTTGAGTGTTTCGGTCCATTTTTTTTGCTTCCTTTTTCTCAAAATGATCTAAAGGATTGAAGTTTTTTACCTCACAAGCAAATTTTGTTTTGAAGTTAGTAGAATCGAAGAGAGTGATAGGAGCAGCGCCACTTACGCCTTTTACAAGGTTTTCCCAATACTCTTGAGCATTATTACCAATTGGTGTAATTGCACCAAATCCTGTTACTACAACTCTCTTCAATTCCATAGTTTTGTTAATTTTTGTAATAAAAATTATTGTTTGATAACTTCTTCAATATAAGCGATTGCGTGACCTACAGTAGTGATTTTTTCTGCTTGATCATCAGGAATCTGAATGTTGAATTCTTTTTCAAATTCCATAATTAATTCTACAGTATCTAAAGAATCTGCACCTAAATCATTAGTGAAGCTTGCTTCAGGAGTTACTTCTGTTTCTTCCACGTCTAGCTTATCTGCGATGATAGCTTTTACTCTTGATGTAATGTCTGACATAGCAATTTGTTTTAAAAATTTTTGTTAATTCAAGTGCAAATATATAAAATTCTGTGCCAATACAAATTTTTTTCACATATTTTGATTTTAAATTATTGTAAATCAGTCTAATAATATTTTAGTAATATGATTTAGAGATTAATTCTTAATTTTGTGACATTATTTCAGACTATGAGTAACTTTTTTGAAAACGATGATGATGTTTTTACAGGCAAAGACCATACTCCGCTTCGTGAGGATGCTTTTGTAAAAACACCAGAAGAAAAAATAAAAATTATAGAAGAAAAGTTTGCAGAGATTATGCACACTTTAGGTCTTGATATGACCGATGATTCTCTTAAAGATTCACCAAAACGTGTCGCAAAGATGTATGTGAACGAAATTTTTGGTGGACTTTTGCCAGAAAACAAACCAGGGATTTCTACTTTCAGCAATAAATATAAGTATAGACAAATGCTGGTAGAGAAAGATATCACGGTGTATTCTTTCTGTGAACATCATTTTTTACCGATTATTGGCAAAGCGCACGTTGCGTATATTTCAAACGGAGACGTAATTGGGCTTTCTAAAATCAATAGAATTGTTGATTATTATGCAAAACGTCCGCAAGTGCAGGAAAGATTAACGATGCAGATTGTAGATGCACTGAAAGAAGCACTCGGAACGAAAGATGTAGCTTGTATTATTGATGCGAAACATCTTTGCGTAAATTGTAGAGGAATAAAAGATACCGCAAGTTCTACCATTACTGCAGAATTGAGCGGGATTTTTAGAACCAATCCTATTACCAGACAAGAATTCTTACATTATGTAGGAAGTCATGCGAAGTTGGATTAAATAATTTATCTAAAATAGTATTATGACCAGATTTAAAAAAATATCACACCAGATTTTTACAACTATAATTATTTGTTGTTGCTGATTTTTATAAAATAAAATCTTAATTCTTCATTTTTTTAAATCTATCAATCATTAAATAAAAATTCAATGCAACTTAAAATATACAATTCGCTTTCTGCGGAAAAAGAAATTTTCACACCTATTAACGGCAACAAAGTAGGAATGTACGTTTGTGGACCAACCGTTTACAGCAATGTGCACTTAGGAAATGTGAGAACTTTTATGAATTTCGACTTTATTTATAGAAGTTTGAAACATTTGGGTTATGATGTTCGTTACGTAAGAAATATTACAGATGCAGGACATTTAACAGACGATGGAGATGTAAATAACGACCGTTTCGTTAAGCAATCTCGCCTAGAAAAACTAGAACCTATGGAAATTGTACAAAAATATACTGTAGATTTTCATAAAGTTTTAGAAAAATTTAATCTTTTGCCTCCAACGATTGAGCCTACTGCAACTGGTCACATTATCGAACAAATTGAATTAACCAAAGATTTAATCGAAAAAGGTTTGGCTTATGAAAGCAACGGTTCTGTTTATTTTGATGTGCGTGCTTACAACGAAAAAGGCGGAAATTACGGCGAACTTTCTAAAAGAAATATAGACGAACTTTTTGCCAATACTCGTGATTTAGACGGACAAAACGAAAAGAAAAATCCACAAGATTTTGCCCTTTGGAAAAAAGCTTCACCAGAACATATTATGAAATGGATTTCACCTTGGGGCGAAGGTTTCCCAGGTTGGCATCTAGAATGTACTGCGATGTCTACCAAGTATTTAGGCGAACAATTTGATATTCACGGAGGTGGAATGGATCTTAAATTTCCGCACCACGAATGCGAAATTGCTCAAGGAAAAGGTTGCAACGGAGTTTCGCCAGTGAAATATTGGTTGCACGCGAATATGCTGACCATGAACGGACAAAGAATGAGTAAATCTACAGGAAACTACATTCTACCGCAGCAATTAATTTCCGGTGAAAATGATTTTTTTGAAAAACCGTTTCATCCAACTGTAGTTCGTTTTAATTTTTTACAAGCGCATTACAGAAGCGTTCTTGATATTTCAAACGAAGCGATGTTGGCTTCAGAAAAAGGTTTCCAACGTTTAATGGAAAGTTTGAAAGTTTTAAACACTGTCACGCTGAGTGGAGTCGAAGCGTCTTCTAGTTTTGACCTAAAAGAATGGAAACAGAAATGTTATGATGCTTTGAATGACGATTTCAATTCGCCAATTTTAATTTCTCATCTTTTTGAAGCAGTAAGTTTTATTTTCAAACTAAAAGATGGAAAAGAGTCTATTTCTTCGGAAGATTTAGAAGAATTAAAAACCTTGATGAATGCTTTTGTGTTTGATGTTCTAGGTTTACAAAATATTGAAGAAAATAACAATTCAAAATTAGACCAAACATTACAAGTGCTCATAGAACTTAGAAATCAAGCCAGAAAAGCCAAAAATTTTGAACTTTCTGACCAAATTCGTGATAAGTTATTAGAACAAGGTATAGAACTGAAAGACGGAAGAGAAGGAACTTCTTACGTTTTAAATTAAAAAAAAATAAATTTTTATAATAGACCCTTTTTGTGTTCTAAATGCAGAAAGGGTTTTTTGTTTTCTTGAAAATAACTCCTGATTGTAAATTGGGAATACTTTTCACTAAAAAGGATAAATTTTCAACAGAATAGAATTTTTTAAAATACCTTAATTTTTTAGATACTTTACTAAATATTATTATATCATAAAGAGACATTAAATCCCTTTATTTAAAGGCATAAATTATCAGAAACAAATTAAAAATCATATAATTAATTTTTTCTAAAGCATATATATTTTTGTAAATTCGTGAGTTGAAAAACGAAAAAAATGAAATTATATTTCACTATTAATTATGGAACTGAGTTTGGGCAGAAGTTAGCCATTCAAGTTTCTGAAGGGAAAAATGTGAAAACACATGACCTTCATTTCTCGGATAATAGAAATTGGAAGGGCGAAATCGATTTTTTCTCTAAATCTATAGAATACAAATATTTGGTTCTAGATGCTAATAATCAAATCATTAATGAGGAGATTTGTCATCATCGATTGAATTTTGTGAATAATTTCCAAGAGTATAATATTTACGATGTCTGGAACAATAAAAATTTCCCCGAAAACTATCTCAATAATAAAATTCTTCAAAATAAACTAGGAGATTTAAAAGCCGAGAAAGTTGCAATTCTTAAAAAACATACGCATCATTTTAGAATAGAAGCTCCGTTGTATTCGCCTGATTGGAAAATGGTGATTTTGGGAAATAATGAAACTTTAGGAAACTGGAATTATGCAGACGCTCCAAAAATGGCTCAAACTTCTGTTGGCGTTTGGGAATTGGCGGTAGATTTAAAAAAACAAAAAGAATTTGTACAGTATAAATACGGGATTTTCGACGAGAAAAAAGGCGAAGTTATTGCTGTAGAATACGGCGAAAACAGATTAGCTTTCCCTAATCAGGATGCGGAAGTTTTGCAAGTTCACGCAGATCATTATTTCAGATTTAATGCCGAACAATTATACAAAGCAGCTGGAGTTGCCATTCCTGTTTTCAGTTTAAGAAGCGAAAAAGGTTTTGGAGTTGGTGAGTTTGCAGATATTAAAAAATTAGCAGATTGGGCACATAAAACCCATCTTTCTATCATTCAGATTTTGCCAATTAATGATACTACCGCTAATTACAGTTGGACGGATTCTTATCCTTATGCGGCGATTTCGGTTTATGCACTGCATCCACAGTATTTGAGTTTAGAGAATCTGCAATTTTCAATTCCAGAAAATTTAAAAGTAGAATATAAGCACAAGAAAGATGAACTAAATGCTGAAAAGTTTGTGGATTATGAACAAATGATTTCAGGAAAATGGAAATTCATCAAAGCTGTTTTTGAAGAAAATAAATCTGAAATTCTTAAAGACAAAGATTTCTTGAAATTCTTGAAAGAAAATGCAGATTGGCTGAAACCTTATGCTGCTTTTTGTGTTTTAAGAGACAAAAATAACACTCCGAATTTTAACAATTGGAAAACGCATAAAAAATACGTTGCAGGAAAAATTTCTCAATTTTTTGATGCAAAACATGCCGAATTTGAAGGCGTAATGCTTCATTCTTGGGTGCAATATCAGTTGCATTTGCAGTTAAAAGACGCTGTAGATTACACTCACGGTTTAGGGATTTCTCTGAAAGGAGATTTACCAATCGGTATCTACAGATTTTCTGCCGATGCGTGGACAGAGCCAGAACTTTTCGGGATGGATTTTCAAGCAGGAGCACCACCTGATGAATTCTCTGATTTAGGTCAAAACTGGGAATTCCCAACGTATAATTGGGAAGTAATGAAAGAAAACAATTACGATTGGTGGAAAAAACGCTTTAACGTAATTGCGCGCTATTTTGATGCAATGAGAATAGACCATATTCTAGGGTTTTTCAGAATTTGGAGAATGCCAATGACTGCTACACAAGGAATTTTAGGGTATTTTTATCCTGCGGTTCCTGTGACTTTGCAAGAGTTTTCGGCAAGACATATTCCATTTAATTATGATAGATATTGCAGCCCTTTTATCAATGACCAAATTCTTTGGGATAATTTCGGTTACGAAAAAGAGGTGATTGCAGAACATTTCTTATATCAAGAAAATGGAGTGTATCATTTCAAACCAGAATATGATTCGCAAAGAAAATTAGTAGATTATTTTAAAACGCATCCTAGAGATTGGATGGAAGAGAAACTGATTTCACTTGCTGCAAATGTTTTATTTTTAACCGAAAATAACGGCGAAGACATTGTTTATCATCCAAGATTTAATATTCAAAAAACATCTTCATACCAACATCTTTCTGATTGGGAAAAGAATGCATTGCATGAATTGTATATCGATTATTTCTTCAGAAGACAAGATGGACTTTGGCATGAAAAAGCCATGGAAAAATTACCAATGCTGCTTTCAGCAACAGATATGTTAATTTGCGGCGAAGATTTAGGTTTGGTTCCAGATTGTGTTCCTGGTGTGATGGATGCTTTAGGAATTACAGCGCTTAAAGTTCAGCGTTCGCCAAAAGAAGATGTTCCGTATTACAATCCTCAAAATGCAGGTTATATGAACGTAGTTACGGCTTCTTCTCACGACAGTTCTACATTAAGACAATGGTGGAAAGAAAACCGAGAACTCACCCAGAATTACTATAATAATCAATTGAATCAATACGGAACTGCACCTTCGGAACTTCTTCCAGAATTGGCAGAGATTATTATGAAACAGCATTTGCATTCTCAAGCGATGTTGGCGATTTTCCCAATTCAAGAGTATTTTGCTACAGATTATGAAATTGTAAATCCTTATGCAGATGACGAGAGAATCAATAATCCAGCGGTTTTCCCTCATTATTGGAGATACAGAATGCATATTGCACTAGAAGATTTATTACAAAAAGAACATTTTAATGATAAAATTGCACAGTTTGTAAGTGAATCAAACAGACAATAATTGAGATTAAAATTCCTTAGTTACACAATAAAAAAGTTAAAATCGAGTTTAGATTTTAACTTTTTTTATTTTTCTACATCAAATTCTTAGTTAGTAAATATGGCTTAAATTCTACATTTTTAAAAGGATACAACTTCTCATTATCAAAAAATAGAAAGTTTGGCACGTATTTTTAATAATGCATAATAGAACATTAAATAACTAAGAAGATGAAATCTATATTCACAAAATTATTCCTCGTTTCTGCGTTATCAGTTACAGGAATTTCATACGCACAATATTATCCTAATGATGATTATGGCAACAATTATGGCTATGAATATTATTATGATGATTACAATTATCCAGACGAATATTATTATGAATATCCTAATGATTATTACACCAATGATTTATATAGAGGATATTATAATGATTATAGGAACACGATTATTAGCATCAATTGGGATAGATTTTTTGTAGAATTCAGGCTTTCTCCTTATCAAATCAGAGAAATAAGAATTTTAAACTCACGTTTCTCTAGTTACGGAAACTGGCACAGATATTACAGATATAATCCTAACAGATGGTACTATGACAGATTTATTGCATTAGAAAGAATTCTAGGTCCTAGAATTTACGTAGTGTATTATCAAAGATATTATCGCAATTATAATCCAATCGTTTATTATCAAAATTATAGAGTAAAATATTATAGACCAATAGTTTATGTTACGCCTAGATATAGAAATGTAGATGTAAGAACTTTTAAAAATGATGCTTACAGAACAGGTGGTTTCAGAAATAATGATAGATCGTATAATGACAATAGAAACTTCGAAAAATCTCGAGAAAATTCAGGTTTTAGATCAGGTTCATCTGATGAAAGACCTAGAAATAATGGTGGATTCAGAAGTTCAGATTCTAGAAATGATAATGACAGAAACTACGGAAACCAAAGTCAACAACCATCTAGAAATGAAGGCTTCAGAAGTGTTTCTCCTCAAAGAAGTGAAAACCAAAACAGAGGAAATGACGCAGTAAGAGGCGGTGGTTTTAGAAATCAAGGCCAAGAAAATAAAGCTTCAGAAAATCGTTCTTCAGGAAATGGAAGAGGAAATGGTAACGGAAACGGAAACAGAGGTGGCGGATTTAGATAGAAACATCATACTTTACATACTAATATTTTGATTTTTAAATGAGGAACGATTCTATAGTTCCTCATTTTTTATGATAAAAAACATAAACCAATTTTTAGGCACGAGATTTGTTACGTTAAATAAGAGAAGTAATTCTTCATATCAAATTAATTTTTACATTCACACAAAAGCGGAACTTTGGTTTCGCTTTTTTATTTGATATTAAATTTATTTAAACTTGAGTTTTGAGAAAATTTTTGTTCTAACTTCGTAGTTATGAAAATTTTATATGCGATTCAAGGAACAGGAAACGGACATGTTTCCAGAGCAAGAGAAATTATTCCCATCCTCAAAAAATATGGTGAACTAGATATTCTCATCAGCGGAACTCAAGCCGATGTAAATCTAGATGAAGAAATAAAATATCAGTTCAAAGGTTTCGGGTTTGATTTCGGAACCAAAGGTGGAATAGACTACAAAAGCAGTTTCCGAAAAGCAGATTTTTCACAATTAATAAAAGATATTAGAAATCTCCCAGTGAAAGATTATGACTTGGTGATTAATGATTTTGAACCTGTTACCGCTTGGGCTTGTAAACTGAGAGGGAAAAAATCGGTTGCGCTGAGTCATCAATCAGCATTTTTGTCTCCTAAAACGCCTATTATTTCTGGAATTCATTTGGGTGCAATCATTCTCAAAAATTATGCTCCAGCTACTGATAAAGTGGGATTTCACTTCGAGCGATATGATGATTTTATCAGAACTCCTGTGATTCGTTCGGAAATAAGGAATTTAAAACCAGAGAATTTAGGACATTATACGGTATATCTTCCTGCGTATTCAGATGAATTTATTTTGAAAAAATTATCAAAGCATCCAGACCAGAAATTTCAAGTTTTTTCTAAACATACTCGCGTAGATTATTCTCAAGGAAATGTAGAAGTTTACAAAGTGAATAATGAAAAGTTTAATCAATCTTTAGCAAAATCCGAAGGATTATTAACGGGTGGCGGTTTCGAAGGTCCCGCTGAAGCTTTATTCTTGGGCAAAAAACTTCTGTGTGTGCCTATGTTTCATCAGTATGAACAACAATGCAATGCTTTGGCTGCTGAAAAAATGGGAGCAACTGTGATTTGGAGTGAGAAAGAATTTGACCAAAAATTAAATCATTGGCTCAAAAATGCAGAACCCATTCAAGTCAATTTTCCTGATGAAACAGAAGAAGTCATTAAAAACCTCATCGAAAAATACAGCTAAGTTTTTTTAACAAAATTTTAGCTTTTCAGCATTTAACCTTTGTAAGGTTTTGTCATCAAAAAGATAATTAACCAAATAATTACAAAAAAATGACAAAGAAAATAATTTTAAGTGCAGCCATTTTTGGTGCAGTATTTATGTTCGGACAAGAGAGACAAAAACTTACGCCAGAACAAAGAGAAGCTAAAAAAGCAGAAATGGTTCAGAAAGCGAAAGAAAGACAACAGGCTCATTTAGACAAGATGACTACAGAACTTAATCTTTCTAAAAAGCAAGTGGAACAAATAAAAGCTTTGCAAGAAAAAAATAATGCAGAAAGAGAAGCGAATAGAGCAAAAATGGAAGAAGTGAGAAAGCAAAGACAACAAGAAATGCAAGCGAAAAGAGATGCTCATGATGCAGAAATGAAAAAAATCCTTTCGCCTGAACAATATGATAAATGGCAAAAACAAAGATTAGAAAACATGCAGAAACAAAGAGACGCATGGAAAAATAAAGCCATGAGAAAAGGAGGGAAACAAGGCGGAATGAAACCACAAAATACACCTCAGTAAAACACAAACTTTATAAACTTTTTATTTTAATTTTTAATTCACACAGCGAGAAAATTTTTTCTCGCTTTTTTTGTGATTTTTATCAAATTCTTAAAGGTTTGTTTAATAAAATAATTTTTATAAATTTAGCCAAAACTAACAAAACCATTTTATGAACAAGCTTTTCTCTTTTATCTTTCTTGTTTTCAGTACTTTACTATTTTCTCAAAATTATGCAGTTTCTGCGATTCCAGAAAATTTACTTCATAAAGCCAATGCTGTAGTAAGAAATGATGAAACCACTATTGATATTAATGCCATAGATAATATGGTGCAGACTTACAATAAAACCATTACCATACTGAATAAATCTGGTGATAATTTTTCAAGTATTCGTATTCCTTATGATAAAAGTGTTTCGGTAAGCAATATAAAAGTGTCTATTTTAGACCAAAATGGAAAAGTAATTAAGAAATACTCTAAAAGCGATTTTATAGATGCTAGTCATAGTCCTAGTTTTTCTTTTTATGATGATAGTAGAATTTTGTTTCTAAATTACATGTCAATTTCTTATCCGTATTCTATACAGTATTCTTATACCACAGAGACAAGAAATACAGTATTTATGCCAGATTTTTTCCCAATTGATGGCTATAATATTTCTACAGAAAAAAACAGTTTAGTAATTAATAATAAATCTGGAATTAAATTAAGAACTAAAGTTCATGAGAATGATTTCGCGAAAATTTCATTTTCAGAAAATGGGCAAAAATATTTTTACAGTTTTTCTAATGTTCCAGCAGTAGAAGATGAACCACGCTCACCTAGTTTAATAGATTTTTTACCAAAAGCTGAGTTTTCGTTAGATCAATTTTCCTTAGAAGGGAAAAAAGGAAACCTTACTCAGTGGAATGAATTTGGGAATTGGTATTACCAAAGTTTAATTCAGCCTGTTTCAGAAATTACACCAGCACTTCAAGCAGAAGTTGCAGCACTTAATTTAACAGGAGGCACTCATGATAAGGTGAAAAAACTTTTCCAATACATGCAGAGCAAAACCAGATATGTTTTGGTAGCAATAGGAATTGGTGGTTGGAAACCTATGTTGGTAGAAGATGTTAGAAAAAAAGGATATGGTGATTGTAAAGCATTAACCAATTACATGAGAACATTATTGCAAGCGGCAGGAATTAAATCTTATTACTGCATCATCACAGATGATCGGTCACCGATAAAATTTTCTGAAGATTTTCCAAAAATGTTTGGAAATCATGCTATTCTCATGATTCCTACAGAAAAAGGAAACATTTGGTTAGAAAATACTTCACAAGAAATTGCTTTTAATCATTTGAATTATACTTCTTTAGATAGAAATGTGATGGCCATTTCTGAAGATGAAATCAAGTTAGTCAATACGCCTACTTATAAACCAGAAGAAAGCAGTGAAATTCTAAATGCTGAAGTTAAACTAAATCCAGATAATAGTATAAATGTGGATGCTAAATTTAGATTTTCTGGGGCGCAATATGATTTCCAAAGACCACTTACTTCCTTAAACAAAGATGAGGTAAAAGAAGCGCTTAAAGAAAGATTTTATTACCTTAATATGGAAAATCTAGAGGCTAATAATGTGACTAATAATAGAGATGAAGCGCAGATAAATTATGAAGTGAAGTTGCAAGCGAAAAATTATTCTAAAAAATTAGGAAATGACATCATTTTAAGAGCAATGCCGTTCTTAGATCTTATGCAAACTACTATTCACGAAGACAGAAAATTACCATTAGAAGTCTATTTTTCTTATCAAGATACTTACAATTTTTCTCTAGAAATTCCAGAAGGATATAAATTGGCAGAAGTTCCAAAATCTGTACAGTTAAATTCAGAGTTTGGCAGCTATTCTCTCCAATTTTCTATGGAAAATGGCAAATTGGTTACTCAACGAAAAATTACCATTCTGAAAAATATTTATCCTAAAGAAAAATTCAAAGAATATATAGAATTCAGAAAAAAAACCAATAACCTAGATAATACTAAAATTCTTTTAACTAAAATATAACCATGAAGACTAAAATTTTAACTGTTTTTTTATTTTCTATTTCAATGTTTGTGTTTTCGCAGCACAAGTTTTTGAAATATCCAGAATTTAATAAAAATGACCTTTCTAAAACGAAATCTACCATCAAAGAAGATGCTCATGCAGAAATATTATACAGTTCTATTAGTAATTTGATTATTAATGGACAATTAGAAACCAAAGTTTTTAAAAGAATTAAAATTTACAATAAAGAAAAATCTTCTCAGTATCTAGATGTTGAAATACCTTTATATGAAGGAAATGGAGAAAGAGAATATGTTTCTGGATTGAAGGCGGTAACTTACAATTTAGAAAATGATAAAGTCATTAGTTCTAAAGTAGAAAAAGACGCAAAATTTAAGTCTAAGGAACAAAAAAATCAAGTAATTCAAAAATTCACGTTTCCTAATGTAAAAGATGGGTCTATTATAGAATATCAATATCAATTAAATTCTCCTTTTTTACAATTGCTAGACAAAACTTATTTGGAGTTTGATATTCCTGTTATTTATGAAGAATATATTTTTGATTTTCCTAAATTTTTTGGGTACAATTATAATTTTCAAGGAGGATTAATGCCAAAATATAAAGAAGATCAAGCTCAAATGATGTATGGTCAAGATTACTACAGTTTGAGATTAGGTTTCGAAAATGTACCGCCTTTTAAAGCCGAAAATTTCATGAAAAATGAAAGGAATTATATTGCTAGTGTGAGACCTGAGTTAAATTCTACAAATTTTAATAATATTTTTAAATCTTACGCTACAACTTGGGATGATGTTAGAGATAAGTTAAAAGAGTATGATGATTTTGGAGGACAATTAAGTAAAAAATCTTTGGCAAGAAATGTGCTTTCACAAGATATTTTAAGCATGACTTTGCCAAAAGAAAAAGCGGGTAAAATTCTAAAATTTGTTCAATCTACTTATACTTGGGACGGAAATGTTGGGTTATTTACAGGAGATGGTATTAAAAGTTTAATAGACTCTAAAATAGGAAATAGTGCAGAGATTAATCTTTATTTAATTATGCTGATGAGAGAAGCTGGCCTTAATGTAAGTCCAATGATTATGAATACTGTAAATAGAGGAATTTTGAATATTGCATTTCCTACAATTGGTGCTCCTAATTATGTAGTAGCTTGTTTAGAAGATAATGGTAATTACTATTTGTATGATGCAACTTCTAAATTTTCTTTGCCAAACTTATTGCCACCAAGAGCTTATAACTATAACGCTATTCTGTTAAAAGATAAAAAAGCGGAAATTCTACAAATTAATAATTTCATCGAAAGTAAAACCTATCTTAATGTAGATGCTAAACTGAATGAAGATACTACTTTTGAAGGCAACTTTAAAGATAGAGATACTAAAACTTTTGCGATTCTTGCCTATGATGAATATGTAGACAATAAACAAGACTACGAGAAAAAGTACAAAGAAAGATACACCTTTAATTTTAATAATTATAAATCAGAAGTAGTAAATGATAATGAGTTTCAGACCAGTTTTGATTTCAATACAGACGGTTTTGTAGATGGAGTTGGGGGTAAATTAATTTTCAATCCACTGCTATTTTTATACCGACAAAACCACGAATTTAACCAAACCGAAGAAAGAAAATATCCTATAGAGTTTCTTTCTCCTTATGAAACGGTGAAAAAAGTAACCATTACCATTCCAGATAACTATAAATTTGAAAATCTTCCGAAGTCTAAAAAATTCAAAACCGAAGATGAAGGGATTGTTTATTCTTATCTAGTGAGCACTGAAGGGAACAAAATCACTGTAGAAACCTCAGTTAAAATAGACTCGGATAATTTTCCTAAAGAATATTACCCTGCATTTAAGCAGATTTTTGATGCCATTACACAACTCGAAGGTCAGCTCATAACGCTGGTAAAAAAATAAACGAAAAGCGAGATTTTTTCTCGCTTTTTTCTTTGCAAGGATTTGTGTAATTTTAGACAAAATAATTTAAAATGTTAATTTACGGAGTAGACCACTTTACTTACCAAGATGTCATCAATATTATCAATGGTAAGCAAAAAGCAAATTTGGATAAAAAATCAAAAACCCAAATCCAGAATTCTTACCAAAATGTACAGAAAATCGTAAAATCAGATAAAACCGTTTATGGAATTAATACAGGTTTTGGTCCACTTTGTGATGTGAAAATTTCCGAAGAAGAAACCGCACAGTTACAAGAAAATCTTATCATTTCGCATTCTGTAGGAGTAGGAAAACCGATTGCTAAAGAACTTTCAAAAATTATGATGGTGTGTAAAATTCACGCTTTGTCAAAAGGATTTTCGGGGATTTCTTTAGACGTTGTAGAACGATTGATGCTCATGCTAGAAAAAGACATTATTCCTGTAGTTCCAGAGCAAGGTTCAGTTGGCGCAAGTGGAGATTTAGCGCCACTTTCTCATTTGGTTTTACCACTTTTAGGTTTAGGAAAAGTTTGGGATGGCGAAAATACAGTAGAAACTGCTCAAATTTTAGAAAAACATCAATTACAGCCTCTAAAATTACAAGCCAAAGAAGGTTTAGCGCTGATTAATGGAACTCAATTTATCTTAGCACATGCAATTTTAGGCTTAGATAAATTTAAATACTTATTAGATTTAGCAGATGTAGCTGCTGCTTTTTCGATAGAAGCGTATCAAGGTTCTGCAAGTCCTTTTAAGAAAGAATTACACGAAATTAGAGCATACAAAGGCAGCCAATTGGTGGCGAAAAGAATGACCAAACTGCTCAAAAATTCTGAAAATTTAGAATATCACGAAAATTGCGGAAGAGTTCAAGACCCGTATTCTATGCGTTGTGTTCCGCAAGTTCACGGTGCGAGTAGAAATGCTTATGAGCACCTGAAACAAATGGCAGAAACAGAACTGAATTCTGTAACCGATAATCCTATCGTAATTTCTGATGAAGAAGCCATTTCTGGAGGAAATTTTCATGGTCAATTAATGGCTTTACCCATTGATTATGCAACTTTGGCTGCTGCAGAATTAGGAAATATTTCTGATCGAAGAAGTTATCTTTTATTAGAAGGAAAATATGGTTTGCCAAAATTATTGATTGAAAGTTCTGGATTGAATTCTGGATTTATGATTCCGCAATATACTACTGCTGCATTGGTTACCGAAAATAAAACGCTTTGTTTCCCAGCTTCGGCGGATTCTGTTCCTACGAGTTTGGGACAAGAAGACCATGTTTCTATGGGAAGTATTTCGGGGAGAAAATTTAATCAGGTTTTAGGGAATTTAGAAAATATTTTAGCAATAGAATTGATGTTTGCAGCGCAAGGTTTAGAGTTCCGTAGACCGCTGAAATCTTCTAAAATCATAGAAGAAAATTACGAAATCATTCGAGCTAAAGTGAAAAAACTAGAAAACGACAGATTAATTGGCGAAGATATTCTTACCATTGCAGAAATGGTGAAAAATAGAGCATTTAAAGTGGAAATATAAATCAACGATAGCTTAAATAAAGAAAAGGACTTCTATTTTGAAGTCCTTTTCATCTAAATAATGGAATATTAAAGTAAAATTGTTTTAATTTGGGGGTAATTCTATCTTGTATATTTTAGAATTTCCAGCTTCTGCAATGTATAAGAAACCTTTTTCGTCTAATGTAATTTGTTCAGTAGAAAGAAGGTAATTGTCATCTAAAATTACGATTGTATTTTTTGTCTTTGGATCATATCTTAAAATATTAGATTTCGAATAGTTATAAAAATAGATAAATCCATTTTTATCAACATCTAAATCCTTTGGCTCGATTTCGTCGTTAATAGGTAGCTTTTCTAAAGTGTTTTTTGTAAGATCATACTTTAGAATGACTTTGTTATCTCGGTCACCTAACAATACATTACCATCAATATCTACTGCAATGCCCAAATCGTCTCCTACATTTTCAAGTTCTATGTCCTTAAATTCGTGGGTTTTAAAATTGTAAGTTTTTATTCCTTTGTGAAAAAATTCAGTGTAAAAGAGATTTCCATTTTTATCCAAAGCAATATTATAAGGTGTTCCCCAACTTACATTTTTATCAACTATAGAAACTTCTTTTGTTTTAGGGTTTATTTGCTTTATCTGATGATTATTAGTGTCTGCAAAATACATTAAACCAGTAGAAAAATCGGTTGCCATTTGCTGTGGATAGAGAGCATTAGTTTTTTCTAGTATTTCTAATTTTTTAGAATCTACATCCCATATTTTAATTTCGTTGTTTTGAGTATCCGCTATATAGATATTTCCTTGATTATCTGCCGTAACACCTATAGGATATTTAAATTTTCCATCTATCGTTTCCACGATTTTTTGAGCTTGGCAAAAACAAGTACTTATTATTGCTACAAGAATTAAAGATTTTTTCATGATGTAATTATTGGTTTAAAAATCTAGTAAAGGATTTGTTTTCCACGAGACAGCTTCTGTTAAGAAAGTTTCTTTTTCTGCATGAATTTCAATTTCTTTTTCTTCGTTTTTTATTCCAACATTGATGATGTCTTTTTTGAAATCATAAAAAATATTGAAAAAAATGCCGTCACAATTGTGTTGCATACAACCATGAGCAATTAAGACATTGTTTTTGATGAACATTGGAGATTGAACATCAAAATGACTTTCTAAAAAATCAAATTTTTCTTTGCCCAATAATTTTTGTAGTCGTGTTCTTAAAGCACTTTTTTTCTCGATGAGTTTTACTTCGTAAGGATATTTTCCGTTATAATTTTTCATATAAGATAAACTGCTCTTTTTGGTTGTGCTTTTGATTTTCTTTTGTTGAGCATTCAATTGAAAACTTAAAAAAAACGATAAAATAATAATTAAATTTTTCATGAATTTTTATAATTTTTTACTGTAATTATTTGATTTTCTTTTAGATATATTAGACTGCCTTTTACGGTCTTTTAAATTGCTTTTATTTCGGTTACTTTAGATTTGTTGAGGTCTAAAGCACTTATTCCAAATTCATTTTTTCCTAGATAACTGCTTTGAAATTTCCTTTTGATTTTATAGTTAATTTGCAAACGTCTGTAGAACCATCTTTAGAAAAAGTTCCTAAAATGAAGAGTTTATCGATGATTTTATCATCTGTATATTTCATCGTAATTGCAGAAAGAATATATTTTGTATCGGTTGGTTTTCCTTGGTAAAAAAAACTGAACAGCAATTTTATCGTTTAGTTTATCCCAACCAACTGGATGAGCAAAAGTTTCCTCAACTTTCATGTATTGATTTTGGTCAAAAAGATATTTCCAAGCAAGGTTTTGCTCTACATTGAAGTCTAAATTTCCGAACATTTCGTATGAACCAACAGAAGAAATATCTTCGAGTTGCTTAAAACCTAATGCCAAATTTTTGAAATTTAAAATTTTAATGAAGTGCTTTTTCAGAAATTGGTCTTCCAAGTAGCCGGAATAGTTGTTTTTGTATGGTCTTAAACTTCCAGAAGCTATTTTTTCGTTCGAAGTTTTGCTTTTATAAATGCTTACATCAATAAATTCCGCATATTGAGAGATGCTAATTTTGAATTTAGATTTTGAATTTTTGATATAAAATAGATAACCTTCTAAAGTACCATCGCTATTACTTTTTAAGACAATATTAATGGCTTTGTCATCGTAAAATCCTTTGTAGTTTTTAGCTTTTTGAGCAAAATTCAAAATACTGAAAAACATTGTAAATAATAGAAAAATAGAATTGGTAGCTTTCATTTTCATTATTTGGCTCTTTTGTAAAGTTTTTCTATATGCTTGTGAATAGAAACCATATCTGCAACTTCTGGTTTTGATTCTCCGTTAAAAAGAATAAATTCTGAAATGGTAACTTTGGTTTTGTAAGGGTATTTCTTTCCAGTTTTAGAAACAAATATTACTCTTTTCCCAGCATCTACATTTATGGTTTTTATTTTCATACTGTCTAAATATTTTTGAGCTTGTGCAGTATAGTAATAAGCATCATCCGTAACAATGCTATAATCTTCTTCGTCTAAACCTTGCGTAAGACTATCAATTTGTTTTTCAGTAGCAGAAACATGTACCACTTCAAAAGGGTGAATGATTGTTTCTTCTTCTTTTGTGGATTTTTCTAGGGCTAATTTTTCTTGGTTTGTTGAAGAGATAGTATTTTTTTCAACGGTATTTCCAGATTTTATTTTTTGGGTTTCAACTTTATTACAAGAAATAATAGTAAGGATTGATAATACAATTGTTATGGTTATTTTATTGATATTCATGTCTTTAATTTTCTGCGAAAGTAAATTTATTAATCATAATTTTTCTTTAGTAATTAATTAAATGAGGTTTTGAGTTAATTAAATCCCCCAAAATACCGTTTCAAGTTATTTTGAAACTAAGTAAATTGAGGGATAACGTTTAAACTGAAAAAAACTATTACTTTTTGATTATCTTTTTTGTAGTTGTATTGTTTTTATCATCTTCTATTCGCACCAAGTACACACCAGAAGATAAACTAGAAATATTGATTTGTTTTTGAGTGGTTGTAATTAACTTTTGCCCATGAAGGTTATAAATTTCAACTGATTTTATTTTTCCATCAGATTGAATATTGATGAAATCTTTTGCAGGATTTGGGGAAATAGAGATGTTTAATTTGTTTTTCAAATCATTAGTACCCAGATTTGATGTTGTAAAAGAATATACTGCTGGGTAATTAGTTCCACCTACGTTTAGAGAAGCTTGTCCTGTACCTGCACTATTAGTAGATTCAGCAATATAATAGTACACTGTATTTGGTTGAAGATTAGTTAAGCTAATTATTTGATTTACAACTTGATTTCCACCTTGAATTGGAGTAGGTGATGATGCTATATTGGTAAGCGTTCCTGTAGATAATCCATATTTTATAACAGATGTTGTGAGTCCGTTATTTGGGTTTACATCAAATCTTATATCAGCACTTGTAGAGGTAATATTAAAAGCAGGAGTAGAAGATAGATCCCAAGTTACTGTAGGTCTTGTAACGGCTAAAGTGGTAAAGCTCTTTACTTCAGATTCAGTAGTTCCGTTAGAATTAGTAGAAGTGATTTTGTAATAATATGTAGTATTTGCTTGTAAGCCAGTAAGGTCAATGTTTCCTGAAATTGTTCCTGAATTTCCTGATGTACCCGTAGAATGTAAAGTCAAATTATTGCTAGAAGTTCCTAAGTATAATTTACAATCACTGGTTACTCCATCTAATGGAATGTAAGAATAACTAATTTTAGCACCATATCCTGTTACCTCTGTATGAGATGTATTTGTAATAATAGAATAATTTATACCATTATATAAATTGGTGATTTCTGTTGCTGTTAAAGCTCTATTGTATACAAAGAGTTCATCAATAGTTCCTTGATAACCTTTAAAGGGATGAAATCCGTTTCCACTCATGCCATTTCCAAAGACAAAATTATTTGTAGATTTATTAAGCCAAGCTGAAGAGTTAATATTTCCTTTGTAAACTCCATTAAGGTATAACTTCATAGCACTAGAAGAAGATGGCTCATATACTACGGTATAATGACGATAGCTATTCATGTTAGGAAATACATCAGTATAGTCTACTGATAAGTAGCTATTATTGGCATAAACTTCTGAATGTAAATAACTGGTTTGAAATCTTAAAAGATAGCCTCCATATAATTCAAATAAACTTCCATAACTACTTTGTGGGTTTACAGATTCTTTAGCCCAAAATGATAGTGTGAAAGGAGTATTACTATAGCCACTAGTTGCGGGAGATATAATTGGAGAAAGGCTGGTATTAATAATTCCTGTTTGACCTTGAAAATAGACTCCACTTCCTCTTTTTGCTGTATTGTAAGAAATAGTAGCGGTAGTATTAGATCTAGCGGTAAAATTGTTTTGGGAATCATGGCTATTAATATTGGATTCAAAGCCGTAATATGCAATTAATCCATTAGTTGGAGCTTGTCCAAAAATGAAAATATTTGCTAATAATATTAAAAAAAATAGAGATTTTTTCATTCTATGATGTTTTTTATGTATTTGTTTTCTTTTTTAAAGAATTTTTTTTGAAAATTATATAATGCAAAGACCATCAAAAATGGTGGTCTTTGCAAAAAATTAATTATAATTTACTCAGTAATTGTACTTTTCCGTTCATATCAGACGAAGCTTCAAGAAGTAATTTACCTTTTTTTCCTTTTTCAGAAATGTAAAGTTTGTCGCCTTCTTCCATTTTAATAGTTGTAGTAGCGCCTTTGGTTAAAGAATAAGTTCCGCCACTTCCGGCATTGTAAACTTGTACTGCTTCGCTGGTGTCATTTTTGATTTTAATGTCAATTTTAGCTTGAGCAATTATTTCTTTTGCAATTGTATTTGTATACACATTTGAGTTAGCTGTAAGATATGCACTCGCCATAAGACAAGTAAAAAGTACTTTTTTCATAAGTTTAAAATTTTGAGATTATTTTATTAATTGATTGTGTAAAGTTTTGGCAGCAGCTTCGGTTTTAATGAATATAGGGAGATAAGCATTGCCCATATTCATTACAAATCCGTCTTTGTTATATTCGCCAGAAAAGTAATTTGCATCTTTGTTCTTGGCAGAAAGTTGTATTTTGTAGATGTCATCATTAGACCATTTTTCAACATTGCCAATTTCTAAATTAGTATCTTTAAGATTAATGGTGTAATTAAAGACATGGCGTAAATCTCCTCCTTCAGATTGCTTATTATAAGATTCTATAGTAAGATATAGTTTGCCGTTTTCTACTCTGGCATATTGTTTTTCGAAGTCTTCTTCGTCTATGCTATCATCTGGCATTGCAGTTTTGGTGCAGAGTTCTTTACCAGAAATATTGTACGTTTTGCCATTGCTAAATTTACCTGTACTTTGAGCTGAAAGAGAGAGGACAGATCCTAATAAAAGGATTAAAAAAGTTTTTTTCATAAACGTTTTTTTATTTTTTTATTAATTTTTGAGTTTCAGTATTTCCATTTTTATCAGAAATCTTAAGAAGGTAATTACCCCTTGGTAGAGTTGAAATATTCATTTCTTTTAAAGTTGATTCTTTCAGCTTTTTACCAGACAAGTCATAAAGCTCTATTTTAGAAATTGCAGTTTCAGATTTTATCGAAATTTTTTCTGATGCAGGATTAGGATAGATTGATGTTTTTAGCTTAAGTTCATTTTCTTGAATCGCAAGGTTTGTGTTGGAAATTTTTTTAATTTTTGAATTGAAATAATCCGCAATAAAAATATCTCCTGTAGAATTTTTTGTAATTCCATAAGGTGTAAAAAAACTTGAATTAAGTGTAGTTCCGTTTACGTCTCCTGCTGTTCCGTTTCCTGCAAAAGTAGTTACAACACCACCATTAATGGTCAATTTACGAATTCTATTATTATTACTATCAGAAATCAATAAATCACCATTATTATCTGCGAAAATAGCTAGTGGCATATTAAACCTAGCACTAGTTCCCACTCCATCAATATAGTCATATGCATAATTACCAGAAAGTGTGCTTACATAGCCTGTAGGAGAGATAACTTTAATGGTATTTATGTCTGTTACATATAAATTACCATTTCCGTCAATAGTGATTCCCGAAGGATAGCTAAACTTTGCTGCGGTTCCTTGCCCGTCAATCTGTCCATTAGTACTTCCAGCAAAAGTAGTAACGATACCTGTAGGAGTTATTTTTCGGATTCTATGATTATTGTAATCAGTCACATAGAGATTGTCATTATTATCAATTGCAATACCTCTAGGAGCACTAAATTTTGCTGAAGTTCCTGTTCCGTCAGTATTCCCTGCGACACCAGATCCTGCTATAGTAGTTACATTTCCAGTTGGAGTTATTTTTCTGATGATATGGTTACCTGTATCAGCTACATATAAATTATTGTTAGAGTCAATTGCAATTCCAGTAGGGCTATTAAATCTAGCCCAAGTTCCAAAACCATCTGTGTTTCCTGTACAACTTAAACAACCTGCAAATACTGAAACAAACCCAGCTGGTGATATTTGTAAAATGTTAGATCCAGAGCCATTAACTACATATAAGTTATTATATGTATCAATTGTAATTCCTTTTGGACCTGCTAATTCGGTAGAAGATGAAAATGTGGTTACAGTTTGTGCAAAAGCTACACTATTTATTAAAATTGTAACTGCGAAAAGTAGTATTTTTTTTATCATTTTATATGTTTTTTAATTTAAAATTTCGTTTTTTTGATTGTTAAAAAATAATTTTGAAATTCGTTTTCTATGTCTGTTATATCTATTTGTTTTGCGCTTTTTTTCGGCATGTAGAAAATAATATCCCAAGAAAGTTCTTTAATGTTGAATTTCTTAAATCGGCCATTTTCTAAGAATCTTACTTGATCAGAACTATTGATTTTAATGGTTTTGATGTTTTTCTTTTTTAAGAAAATTTTGGCTTGATCTAAATAATATAAGCCATCTTCTACAATCACAGAAAACTCATCTTCACTCGCCGATTCTTTTTTCAGTTGGTTAATTTTATCGTTAGAAGGCATTACAATCACTACTGTTTTTTCTTTAATATTCAATGTTTTTTGAGCCGGTAATACGTTGAATGTGAAAAGAAGTAGAAGAGCAAAAAGGTTTAATTTGAATTTCATCATTTTTAGAAAATTTAAAGAAATTACCACGGAACTTATAGAAAAGTCCCGCAGTAATCATATGAAGAAGGTTACTTGTTTGCGTTTGCTTTAGCACAATCTATCGGGTCCATTCCAGAGTTGGCATAATCTGTAGGTGGAGTGATATAGTTTTCGGCTAAACTTCCTGGTGCAGAATAAGAATTTTGCTGTTCTATTTGCATATTCATAAATCCACAAGTTCCGTCTGGTTTTTTGAAAACTGCTACAATAGCCATAATTCTAGAAGTTAAAGTTTTTACATAAATTCCTTGATTGTTCCTTAAATCTTGATATTGTGGCGCCCATTCACTTGTTGGGTAACAATAGATTGGCGTTTCTTTCCATCCGTAATCTGCTACACGTTTTTTTACTGCTGCCATCATTGCTTGTTGAGAAGGTGCTTTTCCTGGAGTTGCTTTTTTAGGAAGATTCATATTTGCAGAATAAGCTTCTTCTTTTTTCTTGTCCATATCTTTAAAGATTTGAGCAATTTTTGCGGGAGGATAATTTTTAATTTTGTCTTCCATTCCTGCTTTATAGAAGAATAAATATTGCTGACCGTCAAATAAATTATGACCATAAGGATCACCACCCGAAGCTGCGTAAGGTTCGTCTGAAGCATAGAATAATCCTGGTTCTAGTTGTAGCAAACCTTTTACTTCTCCTTTTTTTACACCTTTTGCGGGATCTTTGTCTAAATACTGTACATATGCAATATCTGGCATATAACAGTCTCTGTAATGTAAAATTCCTTTGGATTTCATTTGTTGCAATAGCATGGCTTTGTATTTTGCATTTACACCAGAGCTAATCCAAGTGGTATATTGAGCATCAATAATTGGATTTCCTTCGCTGTTTTTTTGGAAATGATATCTTGAATAAAGATTGACTTTGAAATTAGCATCATCAAATTCTAAATACACTTTTTTAAGGGCTAAAACCTTACCATTAGTAATATTTTTAATTCCTAAAGGAACTGATGCGTAGTAAATTCCACTTGGTCCATCTTTTTTGAAATTTTGTTTTTCTAAAAAAGGATCTGCAGCATCTTCTTCTAGTGCTTTTAAATCTTTTTTGTCTGGAGTAATCGCTTTTTTAGCATCTCCTTCTGGTGTTCCTAATGTTTTTTCGGCAACTTTGGTAAGGAGTTTTCCGAATTGAGCATTTGCTTGTAGAGTAAAGCAAGTAAGAAGGAGAATAGAAATAGTTTTTCTCATAATGTTTTTATATATTAAATTGTGTTTTCATCAATAAACCAATAGCGATATAATTTTTGTAAGAATTGGCTAAAGTGTTTCTTCATGTTTTTTTTGCAAAATTATTTCTAGTGATGCTTTGTTCTGGAGTACATTTAACCAAATCTGATTTTGGATTAACGTAACTAACTTTTAGATTTTCGTTAATTCAAAATGGTTTTTAGTAAACTCTGAAACGGAGTGAGAAGAATTATTGTTAATTTTGTTTATAATGATTAAGAAAATCTTATTTTTTCTCGCGGTTTTAATAAATTTTGTGCTTTCTGCACAAAATAATATTCCCTATTATTACCATCTCAGTAAGCAAAACGGAATGCCTACAGAAGTGGTTTATGATGTTTATCAAGATAGAAAAGGTTTTATTTGGCTTTCTACAGAACAAGGTCTATTCAGATATGACGGTAAAAATTATCAGAATTATGCATTAGATGAACAGACTTCTAAATCAGGTTCTTGTATCAGCGAAGATAAATATGGAAGAATTTGGTATAGCAATTTTGATGGTTATCTTTATTTTATAGAAAAAGGACAACTGAAATTGTTCAAACCTCACATTCCTATTGGTTATCTTAAATTTGGACTCATTAATAATTCGCTTTTTACGGTAGAAGAAGAAGGAGTAATCGTTTATGATTTGATGACGGGAAAGAAAAAGAAATCTTATCTTATCAATCAAAAAAAACTCAATTTTACGCATAGCGATGGAAAGAATTTTTATGTTTTCGCAGATGAATTACTCATCATTAATGAAAAAGGAAAAACCGCAGTTCAACTTCCAGGAGCGCTTAAAAATTTCAGAGCAGGAATTATGCAGAACACCAAAAATGGTTTGCTTTTTACTTCTAAGCATGAAAATTTTGGGTATTATTTTAAAAATAATACATTTTCTAAAGTTAGTCTTCCTAAAGAAATCACTTTCGTGCAAAACACGTCTTTTGATGGAAAAGAAAACTGGCTTTGTACTACTGATGGCGCTTTTAGCACGAATTTAGCACAACCTTTTTTCAAAGGATATAACATTTCTACGGTTTATAAAGATAGAAATCAGAATTATTGGTTTGCTACCATCAATAATGGAATTTTCTTAGTTCCCAATCTTCATGTGCAGTTTTTTGAAAGTAAAAATATTATCACTTCACTTTCTGCGTATAAAAACCAACTGCTCATCGGGACACAAAATGAAGAGTTATTTCTGAAAAATATTGAAAATCAAAAAGAAAAGTTAATTTTTAAGGGAGAAAATAAACACGAGATTTATTTGTTGAGATCTTTCAATAATTCTCCGAATATTTTTACTTCTTCTTACGGTTTTAGAATTCTAGACCAAAATGGAAAATTAGTCTACCAAGACGAAGCAGCCATCAAAGATATTGTTCCATTAGACGAGAAAAACTTTGCTTTTGCAGCGAGCGGAACTTGCGGTTTTCTCAGTTTTGGAAATACAAAAGCCGATTGGAAAAAAATCTTTCCTCCTCAGATTACTTTAGGAACTCAGAATACTTTAATCAATAAAGTGAGAGGGAAATCTGTGGTTTTCAATGCAGAAAATTTGAGATTATATTTTGCAACCAATAAAGGTCTTTTTGTGGTTTCAAAAAATAAAACTCAAGAAATTTTATATCGAGGAAAATCTGTGTATATCAGTAGATTGGTTCAATATGGCTCGCAGATTTTTGCACTTACTCAGAATAATAAATTGTTGCAAGTAAAAGACTTTCAAATCATTCAACCAAATGTTTTTCAGTCGCTTTCTCAGAATAAAATTCTCAATATCAGAATGATTAATGAGAGATTGTACTTGAACTCTGACAATGGAATTTTTGTCTATGATTTTAAAACTCGAAAACAATACAAAAAACTTTCTTACAACCAAGATTTTGAATTCAGTCAAATTACAGAAATAGGCGATAAGGTTTTTATTGGTGTAAATAGAGGGATTTTATCCTTGCCACTTTCTTATCAAGAACATCAGAATTACCCGAAATTAATTTTAGATGAGGTGAAAGTAAATGGTAAAATCACTTCTTTTTCTTCTCAAAAATCATTTGAAAATGATGAAAACAATTTGGAATTAAAATATGCTTTGCTCAATTTTACTCCAGGAGAAAAATACAAGGTTTTTTATAAAATAAATAATGGAAATTGGCATCTCGCAGACGAAAATTCTAGAAAATTAGACTTTCCGTCACTTTCGGCTGGCGATTATCAAATCACATTGAAAACCGAAGATAAAAATGCATCGCCCATTGTATTAAATTTTACCATAAAACAAGTTTTTTGGAAATCTTGGATTTTTATACTTTTTGTAGGAGGTTTGTTGATTTTTTTAATCATTTTTTATTATCGATATCAAATCAGAAAAATAAATTATACCAAACAGCTAGAAATTGACACCATTCGTTTAGAAAAAGAGAGCAATAGTTCAAAACTCAAAGCTTTTAAATCGCAAATGAATCCGCATTTTTTCTATAATGCACTCAATACTTTGCAGTCGTATATTCTAACCAATGAAAAAAAGCCAGCGCTTACTTATTTGTCTCAATTTTCTGGATTAACGCGCAAAATTTTAGAATTTACAGAACAAGATTACATCTCTTTAGAAGAAGAAATAGAAACGCTGAAACTGTATTTAGAATTAGAAAAAGCGAGATTTAATGGAGATTTACACTATGAAATCTCGACTAAAAATATGGACCATCTTTCTAAAATTCATATTCCTGTTTTGCTTCTGCAACCTTATGTAGAAAATGCAATTAAACACGGACTTCTTCATTCTAGAAAAGAAAAAATATTGAATATTTCCTTTGAACAGAAAAAAGATTTTCTCTGTATTATTATTGAAGATAACGGAATTGGTATCGAAAAAAGTAAAATTATTAATGCTCAAAAAGGCAACCAAAAACCAGCTTCTTTTGCAACTTCAGCACAAGAAAAAAGAGTAGAAATCCTTAATAAAATGTATAAAAATTCGGTTTCTATCATCATAGAAAATAAGGAAAACGAAAATGGAGTTTCTACAGGAACTTTGGTGAAAATTCAACTAAAACCCATGAATGTATTATGAAAGCACTGATTGTAGATGACGAAGAAAGAGCTAGAGTTTCTCTTAGATATTTAATTGCAGAATTTTTGCCCCATTTAGAAATTGTGGCAGAGTGTGATGGGATTCCTAATGCTGTAAAATCTATACATAAACATAAGCCAGATTTGGTGTTTTTAGACATCGAAATGCCTGGACATTCTGGATTAGAAATTCTAGACTTTTTTGACGAAAAAGATTTAAATTTTGGAATAATTTTTACCACAGCTTATCAAGAATATGCCATTAAAGCGTTTAAACTTTCGGCGGTAGATTATTTGTTAAAACCCATTAATCCTACAGAATTGCTAGAAGCGGTAAATAGATTTCAGAAATTAACAAGTCAGAAAATAAAAGTGCTTCACGAAAACTTAGGAAAAGATTTTTCAGAAACCAAAAAAATAGGAATTTCTCATAGCAACGGAATAGAACTTATTTTGCCAGATGAAATTGTTTATATCAAAGGAGAAGGCGCTTATTCAGAAATACATTTGACGGATGGTAAGAAGATTTTGGCAAGTAAAAACCTGAAAATGTTCGAAGAAAATTTAGCCGAAAATCCACAATTTATAAGAGTTCACAAATCTTATATCGTGAATTTTAATAATCTCATTTCTATTAATAAATCAAACGGAGGAACCATTGTTATGACTAATCAGATGGAAATTCCGTTTAATTCTGATAGTTATGAACTGATTTTAGAAAAAATAAATTTGATAAAAAAATAAAAAAAAACTTTGCCAAAAAATCTTGACAAAGTTTATAATTTTCAATTTTCAATTCTCCATTTTCAATTAATCAAAACACTCGTCATACTTAGACTCCCACCGATGATTTCGTCGTTAAAAAGTGATATATTGTCGTTTTTTTCCTTCAAACCAAGCGTATAAATCAGAGGTAAATAATGATCTGGAGTAGGAATGGCATTTTGTAGCGCCGTTCCTTGTTTTTCAAAATGAATTAAATTCTGAAAATTTCCATCGAGAATCCATTCATTTGTTTTGGCTCTCGCTTCTATTGCCCAATCCCAACCAGCGCCAACCGTATTGATGTTCTTCCAGTCAATCATTCTAAGATTGTGAACTACGTTTCCGCTTCCGATAATCAGAATGCCTTTTTCTCTTAATTTTTGTAATTTTTTAGCCAAATCAAAATGATATTGAGCAGGCTGAGTATAATCTATACTCATTTGAATTACAGGAATATTTGCTGCGGGATATAAATGTTTAATCACACTCCACGCTCCATGATCTAGTCCCCAACTATCGGTTTCTATAACTGAAGTGGGCGCCAAAAGTTCTGCTGTTTCTTTCGCCAATTCAGGATTTCCTTTGGCGGGATATTCTACCTCGAAAAGTTCTTGCGGGAATCCATAAAAATCATGAATCGTTTTCTGCATTTCTCCCGAAGTTACATAAGTTCCTTTGGTGTACCAATGCGCAGAAATACACAAAATAGCATTGGGAGTAGGAATTTTTTTAGAAATTTCTCTAAATCCTCTCACAAATTGGTTTTCTTCTATTGCATTCATCGGCGAACCGTGTCCTAAAAATAGAACTGGCATTTTTTCGCTTTTGGGCAATTGTTCGGAAATGTATTCTAATACGTTGATGTTCATTTTAATTAAAAATTGATGCAGAATGCTCTAAAGCGTTCTGCATCTTTCATCGTTTGTGTTTGTTATTATCCTTTTACGAATTGTAATTCTCCAGCGATTTTTACTTCATCGCTTACTAAAACACCGCCAGTTTCCAAGGCTGCATTCCAGTTTAAACCGAAATCACTTCTTTTAATTTTTCCTTCAAAAGTAAATCCAGCTTTAGTGTTTCCCCAAGGATCTTGGTTGATTCCACCAAATTCTACTTCTAATTGTACAGGCTTAGTTACACCGTTGATGGTTAAATGTCCTGTTACATCATCAGCTAAAGAAGCACTTTCGAAAGTAATCGTTGGGTTTTGTTCAGCGTTGAAAAAATCTGCACTTTTCAAGTGAGTATCTCTATCTGCGTTATTTGTGTCAATAGAATCTGTTTGGATAGTCGCGCTTACTTTTGCGTTTTTGAAAGTATCATCTTCTGCTTCTACTTCTGCAGTAAAAGTGTTGAAAGCTCCTTTTACGTTAGAAATCATCATGTGTCTTACTTTGAAGGTAATTTCACTGTGTGTAGTGTCTAAGTTCCATTTTGTTGCCATAATATTTTGTATTTTAGTTATTTATTATGATGCAAATGTACAGCGCACAGAATCCTAGATGCATTGATGTAAGATAAGAAATGATTTTTTTAGGAGCAAGACGTTTTTGTCAACTTTTGAACTTGCAGTCCGGCTTTCCATTACAATTTTTTTCTTGCCACTTTGCTCTGCTCCATCAACAAGAAAAAAGATTTTCATTTCAATCCGGGCTAGAACAAGGTTTCGGTTTTCTTTTCACTTTTTAGAAATTCAGCTTAATCAGCGAGATAAAAATGAAACCTCTCTTAAACTGAGAAATTCCTCCGTAAAAATTCTTTATTTTTCCATTTTCAACTTTCCATTTTCCATTCATTAAAACTTCTCCGTCAGATATTTCCAATAGCGTTTCGGAACCCACTGAATATGAAGTTTCATGTTTTTTCGTTCAGGAATTCCAGTTTTTACAAAATAACTTTGCCAAAGTTTTTGGTATTTTTTCTCTTCCTCGTGATGGAATTGTTCAGAATTTCTAAAATTTTGTAATTGAGAAGAATCTGGCGTGAAGAAATGAACTTCTTTTAAATCATAGAAAATTCCATAATGCCTTTTCAAATCGAAAATCATCCATTTTTGATCAGCGTATCTTTCTTTAAAATGTTTTCTAATAAGTGGTAAAACATTAAAATCAGGTTCTATTTTGGCAAAATACACTTCGTCTTGCAGTAATTCAAAACGTACAAAAGCCAGCATTCGGTGTCGTTCTCGGCTCACGCTTCTGCAAATTTTAGAAATTTCTAAAATATCATCATTTCCAAAATCTTGTAAAATATTTTGTTTCGGATGTTTTATAGAATGCTGGATTGCGCTCAAAATTAATCTTTCTAAGTCTTTTCTCTCCGAAAAATAAACCATCATGAGTTGAGAAATGCCTTGCTTTCCTAGGTTTTCTTCTATTTTTTTCAGAACTCGGTCAGATTTGTTAAAATCAGTAATGACTTCGTGTGTTTCTGCGAAGAAATTCTCTTGACTGTAATTTTGTTGAGCCACAATTTCCACCACATCATATTTGTACTCGAAAACTTCGAATATCGCTGTAAATAAACCTTCAAAAGTGGAATCGTAGAGTAAGGTGGTCATATTTTAAACGCAAAGGCGCTAAATAATTTTCATTTTATCATTGTTTTTAAGACGCAAGAAAATCAAAGATTTTCAGATTAGTATTTCAACGAAGTTGAAAACTTTGCGACTTAATTTTTTGTCATTATTTTTAAAAGTGTTTTGCGTCATTGCGTAGATTTAAAACAAACTCAATTGCTCCGAAAACGGATTTTGCCATTTAGATTTCATGCCGTTTACAATGATTTGTCTGAAATTCTGCTCGTCTATCAGTTGGTTGAAAATATTTTGACTTTCAAATTCTATAAAATATTTGGCTCTGTTGGTGGCAACGCCCATTTTTTTGAGGTGCTCTAAATTCAGTTTCTGAAATTTTCTCGCCATCAGAATTTTATTTACAGAAGTTACGCCCACTCCAGGAATTCTTAACAGCATTTCTTTCGGAGCTGTATTGATATTTACAGGGAATTTTTCTCTGTTTCTAAGCGCCCAAGCTAATTTTGGGTCTACTTCTAAATCTAAAAACGGATGATTTTTGTCTAAAATTTCATTCGCGTCAAATCCATAAAAACGCATCAACCAATCTGCTTGATACAGTCGGTTTTCTCTTTGCATTGGAACTTGCGCATGAATGGAAGGTAAATTTTTATCTTCTAAAACAGGAACGTAACCAGAATAGTACACCCGCTTCATGTTGTAATTTTGATAAAAATGTTTGGCTACATGAATAATTTTCAGGTCGGTTTCATTGGTTGCGCCCACAATCATTTGGGTAGATTGACCAGCTGGGGCGAATTTCGGAGTTTTTCTGAAAATTTTTCTTTCTTCTTGATAAACCGTTAAAGCATTTTTAATAAAACCCATCGGTTTTATCATGTCTTGATGGGATTTTTCGGGAGCGAGAAGTTTTAAGCCAGATTCTGTAGGGATTTCCAAATTAATGGAAAGTCTGTCTGCATAAAGACCCGCTTCTCTAATTAATTCATCACTTGCTCCAGGAATGGTTTTTAGGTGAATGTAACCATTGAAGTTATGTTCTTCTCTCAGTTTTTTGGCAATTCTCACCAATCGTTCCATGGTGAAATCTGCATTTTTAAAAATTCCAGAACTTAAAAATAAACCTTCAATGTAATTTCTGCGGTAAAAATTCATGGTGAGGTCTACCACTTCTTCCACAGTGAAAGCTGCTCGTTTTATGTCGTTTGATTTTCTGGAAACGCAATATAAACAGTCGTAAATGCAATGATTGGTCAAGAGAATTTTGAGCAAGGAAATACACCTGCCATCTTCTGTGTAAGAGTGACAAATTCCCGCAGTGTGACTGTTGCCTAACCCGCCTTTGTTTTTACGATTTCCACCACTCGAAGAGCAGGAAACGTCGTATTTAGCAGCGTCTGCAAGGATTTCTAGTTTTTCTTTTATTCTGTCGAAATTCATAATCTTCTCTGGTCAAAGATAGTTCGCGCAAAATAAAATTTCAATAGATTTTGTCTAAAGTTATCCGCAAAAAATGTTAAAATTTATAGCAATTCTTTTCTGATTTTTGCAATCGCTTTTTTCATGCTTTCATTGAAGTGTTCTTTTTCTAATCGGGTTGGCGGTGCTTTTCTTACTTCGCAATCAGAAATGCTGCATGTTTCACAGGTTACGCCTACATCTTCAGATTTAATGCTGTCGTTTTTCGCAAATTTTATTTTTTTCAAAGAGTTTGAATTCAGTAAAATTCCCAAGCAGTAACTTCTGTTGGTTCCGTCTGAAAATGGATTTCTGTGCGAGGTAGAAATAACCAGATAACTCAATCCAGAATCTTTATAATGAGAAATTTGTGCAGAAGTGGCGGTCTCGTTTTCTTTTAGTTCTTTTAGATTTTTAATGGCAACCCAACGTCTGCAATAATGTTCATTGGTAGCATTTCCGTGTGGAGCTTGCTGTTGATTTAGGTGTAATTCCTTGAGAATTTGAACCTTGTCTGTATTTTTCTTTTTGACGAAACACAAATAAAATAAATCTTTTATCCCAAATTCGGCTGAAAGTAAATTGGTTAAGCGATAATAAAAAGTTTCAGGAGAATTGGTAAAATGGGCAATTAATTCATCGAATTTTTGAGAATCAAAGTCTGGTTCGTCAAAAAATTCTTCTGTTTTTTCAATCAATTCATCTTTTGGAATCAGAATACAACCTGCAAAATAAGATGCGTAAAAATTGCTTAATAATTCTTCGAAACTCGTGAAATCTAACCAAGAATAAGTATTCGGTCTTGGATTAAGTTCTAAAACTTGAAAGCCAATTTCTTTGGCTAGGATGAAGGTTTTTTGGTTCTCGTCAAGTAAACGATTCAGAAGCAATAATTTTTTTTCAGGAACGTAAAGCGAACGAAGATGATTTAAGGTTCCGTATTGCTCAAAATCTTCGGATTTTATTTCATAGTCGAAAACATCAATCAAGATTTTTTCTAAATGTTTAATGTCAATATTTTTCCCAAGCTTTAATTGATTTTCTTCAGCGAAATTTTTTGCTTTTTCTTCGATATCGGGGAAGTGATTGTCGTATAATTCTTGAAAACTTCTCACTACAGCGAAGTAAAAACGCTCTTTTCCTAGATTATAATTTTGGGAAATTTCGATTAAAGTATTAAGGAAGGCAGTTACTTTTTTTGGCGCTTCGCTGATGATATTAATAAGCGTGTTCTTATTGATTCCAAAAAGTTCTAGCGGAACTTCTTTGAAGAAATCACTTTGTAAAATCTCACTAAATGGAGCAAGATTTTTGTCTAATTTGGTAGAGACTAAATCGTCAAATTTACAATTCAACACATCAGCTAACTGAATGATTTTGTCGTGTTTAGGGTATTTTTTTCCGTTTTCTATTTCGTTGAGATAAGATTTAGAAAGTTTGGTTTTGTCTGCTAAATCTTGCAGTGACCAATTTCTTTTTTGTCTCTGTTGTCTCAGTTTTAAACCAAAAACGGTCTTGATAAAATCACTTTCGCTGCTCATGATAAAATTTTTATTGAATCTAAATAAGGCGAAAAAGCCTTTAAAATTCAAAGATAAGAAATATAAGCGATTTTTCGCATAATAAATCATATTAAAAATTTAGCGAACGTTCGCTGTAAGTGAAAATATTTTTTATATTTGCAAAAGAACAAATTCAAAATCTATTCATTTTGTTTCAAATAAAAACTAATGACCACATTTTTTTGAAACCCACAACAAAATATATTATGGAGTCTAATTTCAAAATCACAGCCGCTCATCATTATCCCGAAATTTTCTCGGAAGAATTGGTGAAATTTTTGGTTTACTTGCATAAAAAATTTAATCAAGACAGATTAGAATTATTGTCTGCAAGAAAAATGGTGCAACAAAATATAGATGGAGGAGTTTTTCCAAAATTTCCCGAAGAAACTTCAGGAATTAGAGAAGAAAATTGGGTATGTAGCAGATTGCCAAAAGATTTACAAGACAGACGTGTAGAAATTACAGGTCCAGTTGATAGAAAGATGATTATCAATGCTTTGAATTCTGAAGCGTCTACTTTTATGGCAGATTTCGAAGATTCTAATTCGCCAACTTGGGAAAATTGTATGGAAGGACAAATTAATCTTTCTGATGCAATCAATAGAACCATAGATTTTGTAAACGAAGAAGGGAAATCATACAAATTGGGCGAGAAATTGGCGGTGCTTTTGGTAAGACCTCGAGGTTTACATTTATACGAAAAAAATATTACAATAAATGGAGAAAAAGCTTCTGGCTCTCTGATTGATTTCGGGATTTATTTTTTCAGAAATGCGAAAAAATTATTAGAAAACGGAAGCGGTCCTTATTTCTATTTACCAAAATTAGAGCATTATAAAGAAGCACGATGGTGGAATGAGATCTTCAATTTCTCACAAAATTATTTAGGTATTTCTCAAGGCACTATTAAGGCCACAGTTCTCATCGAAACCATTACTGCTTCTTTTCAGCTCGATGAAATTTTATACGAACTCAAAGAACACAGTTCTGGACTTAATTGTGGAAGATGGGATTACATTTTCTCGTACATCAAAAAATTCAGAAATCACAAGGAATTTTTAGTTCCGGACAGAGATCAAGTGACCATGACTTCACCTTTTATGAGTGCCTATTCTAAACGAGTAATTCAAGTTTGTCACAAACGTGGAGTTCATGCAATGGGAGGAATGGCAGCGCAAATTCCTGTGAAAAATAATGAAGAAGAAAACGAATTGGCATATGCGAAAGTTAGAGCCGACAAAGAACGTGAAGTGAAAAACGGGCACGATGGAACTTGGGTTGCACATCCTGGTTTGGTTCCTGTAGCAAAGAAAATTTTTGATGAATTTATGCCTACACCAAATCAAATAGATAAAAAACACGAAGAATATCATATTACAGAGGCAGATTTATTAGAAGTTCCAAAAGGTGAAATCACCGAAAAAGGCGTAAGAAAAAACATCAACGTAGGAATTCTTTATATAGAATCTTGGCTCATGGGAACTGGAGCAGCTGCATTGTATAATTTAATGGAAGATGCTGCCACTGCGGAAATTTCTAGAACTCAAGTTTGGCAATGGCTAAAAAATCAAGCAAAACTTAATGACGGAAGAACATTGACCCAAGAAATGGTTCTGGAATTTGAGAAAGAAGAACTTGAAAATATCAAAAAATATGTAGGCGAAAATCGTTTCGAGAAAGGAAAATTTGATTTAGCAACCAAACTCTTTAATGAATTGGTTTTCGATGAAAATTTTGAAGATTTCTTAACCTTAAAATCGTATCCGTTTATCTAGATGTGAGATTCGAGATACGAGATACGAAATTTTTAACTCGGAACTCGGAACACGGAACTCGTATCAAAATTTTAACAAACAAACCCAAAATATCATGAACAGACAAGAACAAATCCAAGCGCTCGAAAAAGAATGGAGAGAAAATCCAAGATGGAGCGGAATTACAAGACCTTATTCTGCTGAAGAAGTTTTAAAACTAAGAGGAAAATACAAGTTAGATTATACCATTGCTGCTCAAATGTCAGAGTTGCTTTGGAAAAAGCTAAATAGTCAAGATTTTGTTGCAGGATTAGGAGCTTTAACAGGAAATCAGGCAGTTCAGGAAGTGGATGCAGGTTTAGAAGCGATTTATCTTTCTGGTTGGCAAGTTGCCGCAGATGCGAATCTTTCTGGAGAAATGTATCCTGACCAATCGCTTTATCCTGCGAATTCAGTTCCAGCAGTGGTGAAAAAAATCAATAATGCACTTTTGAGAGCAGACCAAATTCAGTCTGTAAATGGAGGTGGTGAAAAAGATTATTTGGTTCCAATCGTTGCAGATGCAGAAGCTGGTTTCGGAGGAAATCTGAATGCTTTTGAATTGATGAAACAAATGATAGAAGCTGGTGCAGCTGGTGTTCACTTCGAAGATCAATTGTCTTCTGCTAAAAAATGCGGTCACCTTGGTGGAAAAGTTTTGGTTCCAACTCAAGAAGCGATCAATAAATTGATTGCGGCAAGATTAGCAGCAGATGTTTGCGGAGTTCCTACTGTTTTAGTAGCAAGAACAGATGCTGATGCAGCAGATTTATTGACTTCTGATATTGATGATAGAGATAAAAAATTTGTAACTGGTGAAAGAACTTCTGAAGGTTTTTTCCAAGTGAATTGTGGAGTAGAACAAGGTATTGACAGAGGACTTTCTTATGCGCCTTATGCAGATTTAATTTGGATGGAAACTTCTAATCCAGATTTAGAATATGCGAGAAAATTTGCAGAAGGAATTCATGCAAAATTTCCTGGAAAAATGTTGGCGTACAATTGTTCTCCATCTTTCAACTGGGCAGCGAAATTAACCGTTCCTGAAATGGAAACATTCCGTGAAGAATTAGCGAAAATGGGATACAAATTCCAATTCATTACTTTGGCTGGTTTCCACGCTTTGAATACTGCGATGTTTGAACTAGCATTGGCTTACAAAGAAAGAGGAATGGCGGGTTACAGCGAATTACAAGAAAGAGAATTTGCATTACAAGCGAAAGGTTTCCGTGCAGTGAAACACCAAAGTTTCGTAGGAACTGGTTATTTTGATGCAGTTCAAACCGTTGTTACCGCAGGAAATTCTTCTACCACAGCTTTAGCTGGTTCTACGGAAGCGGAGCAGTTTCATTAATCAAGAGCCAAGTAAAAGTTAAAAAGAGCCAAGTAAAAAGACTCAAGTAAAAAGTAAGAATAAAGTTTAAAAAGGATTCTGAAATTTTAGAAAATAAAAAATGATTTATTCATAATTCATTTCCATTTGTCACTCTTAACAAACAAAGAGTCCATAGTTTTTAATTTGTTGAAAAAATCGCCTCGCAATTTTGCGAGGCGATTTTGGTGTTATAGTTTTATTTTCACTTTACTTTCTTTCGCAGAATCCCAAACCAAATTCACTTTCAAAGTTTTCTTCTCAGAATCATAAGTGTATTCTAATTTTTTACAACCTGCTTTTACAGAATTTGGATTTTTAGAAACATGGTGAATAATGAGTTCTAAATTTTTAGATTTTGCTGAAAAATTTGTGCCCACTTCATTTTCTAACTCAAAATTGATGGCCCTTCCATTGGTTTTAGCTTCGAAATTCATCATTTCAAATTGACCTTTTTCGTAGGCTTCGTTTTGTAAACCATCGTCATTATACAATTTCAGTTCGGTTTCTTTTACTTTTTCGTCAAAATAATAATGTAAAATCAAAGAATTTCCATCGTATTCCTTAGTAGATTGCATCGGTTTCGCCATCGGAATAATGCTTCCTGCTCTTACAAAAGTTGGGATTTTATCTTCTTCCGTGGCAAAAATTTGAGTAGTTCCGCCAGAAGTTTTTTCATCAGTATAGAAATTTACCCAATCAGAATTTTTAGGAAAATAAATGCTTTGTTCTTTTTGTCCTTTATTTAAAATCGGAGAAATTAAGAAATCTTTGCCCCAAAAATAAGCGGTATTATACGTGTACAATATTTGATTTTCTGGTTCTTCAAAAAATAAAGGTCTCATTAACGGAGTTCCGTTTTTATGATTTTCGAAAACTAAATTGTAATTATAAGGAAGCAAAGCGTAACGCAATTCAATGGCTTTTTTCGCTAAATTTTTTGCTTTTTCGCTTCTGTAAACCGGTTCGCTTGGTACATTTTCGTCAGCGTGAGGTCTGTAAATTGGGTTGAAAACGCCATATTGCAACCAACGAGCATACAATTCATCGTCTTCATTTTTTCCTGCAAAACCTCCTAAATCACTGTGCATAAAAGCAATTCCTTGCAATCCCATTTGCAAAGCAATGTCAGGCTGACTTTGCAATCCGCCCCAATTTCTAGAAACATCGCCACTCCAAGGAACAAGACCGTTTCTTTGAGCACCAGAATAACCTGCTCTCATCAAAATAAACGGACGAGCATTTGGTGAAGTTTCAGCAAAACTTTCTTTGACCAATTTCGCCCAATCCATTCCGTAAATGTTGTGAACTTGGTCGCCGTTTTTTCCGTTTCCGTGAAGAATGGTAGAAGGATGAACTTCTGGCTCACCTAAATCTCCCCAAATTCCTGTAACGCCTTGATTTAATAAGTCTTTGTAAATATTTTTGAACCAAGAATTTCCTTTTTGGCTGTAAATGTCAATCAAACCAGTGTGCCCGAAATAAAAATCGTACATAAATGCTTTTCCCTCGTTGTTTTTTGCTAAAATTTCTTTGTCCAGCGCTTCTTGATAACGCGAAGAAGTGTTCACTACGAAAGGTTCGGTGATGAGAATGGTTTCTACGTTGTTTTTTCTCAAATCGTCAATCATTTGTTGAGGTTTCGGGAAATTATCTTTGTCCCAAGCAAAATTTCCTAGCGTTCCTTGAATGGATTTTCCGAACCAATATAAATCTAAAATAATGGCATCAACTGGAATTTTTTCTGCTCTGAATTTCTCAATCGTTTCCAAAGTCTGTTGCTGTGTACGATAGCCAAATCTACTTGAAAAATTTCCTAAACTCCATCTTGGAAGCATCGGTTGTTTTCCTGTTAAATTGGTATAATTTTTAACCAAATCTTCCCAAGAATTTCCAGAAATTACCTGATAAACTTTTCTTCCAGAAACGGTTTCGTAAGTCAATGAATTGTCTTTTTTGCTGTCTAAATCAAGGTAACCAATCGGTGCATTGTCAAAATGAATCAAATATTTTTTACTCGAAACTACAATAGACATCGTGTAATTGAGTAATTCAGATTTGGTTTCGTAGCCGTAATGAGCACGGTTATAAAGCATTAATCTGTTTCCGCGACGATTCATTCCGAGTGCTCTTGCTCCAGCTCCATATAAAACTTCGTCTGGAGAAAGATTGAAATTTAATGTTTCAAAATTTTGCGGATGATTATTGATTTCTCCATTTTCATAAGTTCCGTAACCATTTTTTTCAGAAATCAAGAGTTCATTACCTTTATAATAAGAAATTTGAAAAGGCACTTTTTGAATTTTTACGGTAATTCCAGAAGTTTCAATCCATGCAAAACCTCTGGTTTCTCTGAAATTGTATTTTACAGATTTTGGAGAGAGAATTACGGCGTGAGAATTTTCTGCAAGCGTTTGATTTTTTGGGATAAAAGCCGTTTCTACCATTTCTGGCGTGTAGAATTTCACTTGATATAATCCATCATTGACAGAAATTTCGGCGGTGTTATTTTTAAATTCAATTTTTTGAAAAAATCTTTGATTGTTTTGTGCGAAAAGACTTGCTGCAAAGAAAAGCAGCAAAAATTTGAAAAGGTTTTTCATCTGATTATAATTATTTTTTTAGAGGACAGATGTAACACCCTAAATTATACTTTTGATATAAAAACAAGAGTTTTGAAAATGGGTATTTCATTTCCTAAAACATTAAAATTTGTTAGCGTAAAGGTAAGGAAATTGAAATTTAAAAATTTATGAAATTTATCTTGAATTTTGTCTCGCTGATTTTGCTGATTGAGCAGATTTTTAAATCAAATTTAAGCTAATTAAATGATGGTTTTAAAACAAATTCAATTTCAAAAATTCTCTATCTTTGCACCATGATACGCATTACTAAAATTTTCACCTTCGAGACGGCGCATGTTTTGTATAACTATGACGGCAAATGCAAAAATATGCACGGACATTCTTACAAACTTTTTGTGACCGTAAAAGGAACTCCAATTAATGACATCAATAACGTGAAAAACGGTATGGTAGTGGATTTTGGAGATATTAAAAAAATTGTAAAAGAGGAAATTGTAGATGTTTGGGATCATGCGGTTTTACTCAATGCTTTGACACCGCACAAAGAATTGGGCGAAGATTTGGCTCAAAAAGGACATAAAGTAATTGAGTGCAATTACCAACCCACTTGCGAAAATATGCTCTACGAAATTGCCGAAAAAATTAAAAATAAATTGCCTTCTCATGTTCAATTGGCGTATCTGAAACTCCACGAAACCGAAAATTCTTACGGAGAATGGTTTGCGGAAGAAAACAGTTAATGTGCTAATTTGATGATGAGATAATTTTTTACTTTGAACCTTGAAACTCGAACCTTGAAACAAATAAAATTACAACCCAATAAAAAAATCTACTTTGCTTCTGACCAGCATTTTGGTGCGCCAACTCCTGAGTTGAGTAAGCCAAGAGAAGCTAAATTTCTAGCATGGTTAGACGAAATAAAACAAGATGCGCAAGTGCTTTTTTTAATGGGCGATTTGTTTGATTTTTGGCACGAATGGAAATATGTAGTTCCGAAAGGTTACGTGAGGATTTTAGGGAAATTGGCCGAACTGAAAGACAATGGAATAGATATTTATTTCTTCGTGGGTAACCATGATTTGTGGATGAAAGATTATTTGGAAGAAGAAATCGGCATTCCAGTTTTCTTTGAAAAACAATATTATGAAGTTTCAGGGAAAAACTTCCTTTTAGCTCATGGTGACGGACTTGGACCAGGCGATAAAGGTTATAAGAGAATGAAAAGACTTTTTACCAATCCTATTGCGCAGTGGTTTTTTAAGTGGCTTCATCCTGATATTGCGATGAAAATTGCGATTTATTTTTCTACCAAAAATAAGATGATTAGTGGAGTAGAAGACATGAAGTTTTTAGGCGAGGACAAAGAGTTTCTTATCATTTATTCTAAAGAAAAATTGAAGTCTGAAAACTTAGATTACTTCGTATATGGTCATCGTCATTTACCTATGATTATAGATTTGAAAATTGATGGAAAGGAAGCAAAACATGTGAATCTAGGTGATTGGATTTCGTATTTTACGTATGGCGTTTTTGATGGAGAGGAATTTAAAGTTTTAGAATATAAATAAGGCGTAAGTTTTGAAAAACATTTTCAACATAAAATCTGAAGCAGATTTCCAAGCAGTATGTTTGGAAACATTTCTTTATCAGTACGAAAATGTAGAAGTTTACCGAAAATTTGTAGATTTTTTAGGTAAAAATCCATCGGAAATAAAAGAAATAAAAGATATTCCATTTTTGCCCATTGAAATGTTTAAAAACCATTTGGTTTTAGACAAAGTCTTCGGCTCCGCTCAGACTGACAAACCTTTAAGTTATTTTCAAAGTTCGGGAACTACGCAAATTCAGACGCGTTCTAAACATTATATTGCAGATTTTAACCTTTACGAAGAAAGTATTTATAAGAGTTTTGAGCAGTTTATAGGGAAACCAGAAGATTATATTTTCTTAGGATTATTGCCCAATTATTCAGAAAATCCACATTCTTCATTGATTTATATGGTAGATTTCTTGATGAAAAAGTCTGGAAAGCCAGAAAACGGATATTTTCTTTATAATCACCAAGAATTGTTTGAACTGTTACAGAAATTAGGTCAAGAAAATAAAAAAGTAATTCTTTTCGGTGTTTCTTTTGCCTTATTAGATTTCCTAGAATCTCATAACGATTTTACGACTTTACAAATCAACGATTTTACAGTCATAGAAACGGGCGGGATGAAAGGCAGAAAAGAGGAAATGACCAAAGATGAACTTCTGAAAATTTTACAAAAAGGCTTCGGAACAGACAAAATTTTCTCTGAATATTCTATGACAGAATTGCTTTCTCAGGCATATTCTCTAGGCGAAAATATATACGAAACGCCCAACTGGATGCGTGTTCTCATCAGAAATACCGAAGATCCATTTTCTTATATGGAAGCAGGCAGAACTGGCGCTATCAATATTATAGACTTGGCGAATAGACATTCTTGCAGTTTTATTGCGACACAAGATTTGGGCAAAATTGTAAATGATTTTGAGATTCTTCACTATGCTCAGAATGACAAACATGGGTTTCAGGTTTTGGGAAGAATAGACCATTCTGATATTCGCGGTTGTAGTTTATTGGTTTCATAAAATTCTGCTATGATTAAAGTAGAGGAACTTACTTTTGCCTACATTCAAAAATTTTGTGATTTTGAAAAAGATATTGTCTTGACCAATCATTTTCATACCGATTGGGAAGCCGATATTTTGGTGATTAATCAGGAAGGTTTTTCTCATGAAATTGAAATTAAGTTATCGAAGAGCGATTTCAAAAATGATTTCAAAAAATTTTATCAGAATCAAAATAGCGGAGAGAAATTTTTGAAGCATGACAAAATTTGTTGTGGTGATTATGTTTGTAATCATTTCAGCTTTCTATTGCCAATGGGAATGATTGCGTTGGAAGAAATTCCCCAGCATTGTGGCATAATAGAATTTTATCACAATGAAGATACTTGGAAAACGGAATTCTATATCCGAAGATTGCCTCAAAAAATTCATGAAGATCTTTATTGGAATCTAGTAGACCAAAAAGATTTTTTAAGAAAATTATCTAGAAATTATTACTTCAAAAAACTAGAATTAAAAGGAAAAACAGAAGAATTTATTTTCAGAAATGAATTGGGAAATAAAAAATAATATTCCTTTTTTTAAGATTTGTGTTAAAAAAATGACATTTTTTTCTAGAAAAATTACAAAAGTCATAAAAAAATGGCTTTGAAAAAGATTTCTTTTATATATCTTTACTTTCTGAAATACGAACAAAATGAAACATAGATTTACTTTATTGCTGGTACTCTTATTATCTGTAATTTCCGTAAAAGGACAAGATTATTTAGATGATATTATGTTCCAGTCTTTTGGTTGGGATGAATACTCTCAGTCAAGACACACCAGTGAAGGTGGCTTTTACGAATATTATAACTCAAGAGCCGGAAATTTAAAGGCGATGGGTTTTGATATGATTTGGTTGCCACCACCAAGTGCTTCTACAGGAGGTGTGGGTTATTTTCCTACAGAATTGTATAATTTTTCTCAAACTTCTTGGGGTTCTGAAGCTCAATTAAAAAAAATGCTTGCTAATATGAATGCAAGAGGTCTTTATCCTATTGCAGATGTAGTGGCAAATCATAGAAGTGGAACTACTGGTTGGGTAGATTTTACAAATCCAGCATGGGGTTGTGAAACAATTTGTAGTAATGATGATGCAGCGAGTGCTTCTTATGTAGGTTGTAGACCTTCTGGTGCTCCAGACACAGGAATGGAATTTGGCGGTTCAAGAGACATGGATCATACCAATTTAACCGTTCAGAATGGGTACAAAGAATTTTTAACTAGACTAAAAGGTTTAGGTTTTAAAGGATGGAGATGGGATGTAGCGAAAGGTTTTTCTGCATCATATTTTGGAAACTATATCAATGATAGTAAACCATATTACTCTGTAGGTGAATTTTGGGATAGTGATGTAAATGCTCTTAAAACTTGGATTAACGGGACGTATTCTGGTGGTGCAACTATTTCTGGAGCTTTTGACTTTTCTTTATATTATACTCTTTCTGGAGTTATGGTTACTAATGGAAAACAATTTGCCTCTAATAATTATGCGTCATTAAATTGGTCAGGAAGTATGGCTGGTTTAGCAGGGCAATATGGATTCAGCGAAAAAGCAGTAACTTTCGTAGATAACCATGACACTTTTGTTCATGACTCATCTTTTCTTGGCTCTGATATTCCTAAGGCTTACGCTTATATTCTTACTCATCCAGGAATTCCATGTGTTTTTGCGCCACATTATTATGGAGGAACTTATACTAAAGATGGGATAACAAGAAACTATGGTGCAGGATATGCGACAGCAATTAATAAGTTAATGGCAATAAGGAAAACTACTGGAATAAATGCTTATAGCCATATTACCATTGATAAAGCGGAGGCTGGATTATATGCAGCTTATATCAAAAAGAGTTTCACAGATTCAGAACCAGTAGTTGCTGTTAAAATTGGTCCATATAGTTGGACTCCTACTTTAGGAACAGGATGGGTGCTTTCTGCTTCTGGTACTGATTATGCAGTTTGGACTAAAACAGCTGTAAATGTTGCTCCTAATATTAATATTACCCCTGCTGTTAGTAAATATACTCAAGGAACTAATTTAACAGTAACTATTTCTTCCACTGATGATAGTGGAGTAGCTCCTGTTGTTAGGTATACATTAGATGGTTCCGATCCTACAGCTTCTTCACCTATTTATTCTTCTCCATTTGTAATTAATTCTAATACTACTGTAAAAGCGGTAGCTTTTGATAACTTAGGATTAAGTTCGGGAGTAGTTGAAAAAGCTTTTTCTTTTGAAGCTCCTCAAAATATTGTAGTGAGATTCAAACCTCCAACTACAACTCCTAATTGGCCATTGCCGAAAATTCATTATTGGAATTATTCTCCATCTAATGCACTTCCTGCTGCAAATTGGGGAACTCCTATAAATATGACGGCAGATACTGAAAATGTAGGTTGGTTTAAATATACTTTCCCGAATGTTAGCAAAGTAAGTTTCTTATTCAGAGATGGAAATTCTACTGGTACTTTAGGAGTAACCCAGACTGGTGATATTGTGAATGTAACTCAAGACTCTTGGTATGAATGGGACCCTACAAATTCTTTATTCGTGAAACAAGTGAGTTTGTCTACAGATGATCTAGCGGTGAATGCTAAAAAGGTAACCTTAGACATTTTACAAAATCCTGCTTTAAATGGTGTGATTCGTGTAAGATATTCTAATGCAAAAGGCGGTAACCTTTATCTTTATGATTTAAGTGGTAAAATGCTTAAAACTCAAAAAGTTTCTGCCAATTCTGGAGATGATACCATTTCAGTAAGCAATTTACAAAGTGGTAATTATTTACTGATGCTGAAATCAGATCAAGGAATGTCTGTATCAAAAGTAATTATCAAATAAGATTACAATATAAAATCAAATAAAAAGCCATTCTTTCGAATGGCTTTTCTATTTTTGAAAATAGAGCAAATGGTTTTTTTATTTTCGAAAAATATGGACATAAAAAAACCTTCAGAAATATTCCGAAGGTTTTTATGTTTGATATTATTTCTTGCTAATTATAAAGAAGCAGAATGTAATAATAAATCTGTTAACTTGTTAGAGTAACCAGTTTCGTTGTCATACCAAGAAACTAATTTTACGAAGTTTGGTGATAACATGATACCAGCATCTTTGTCAAAGATAGAAGTTCTCTTATCTCCTACGAAATCTTGAGAAACTACTAAATCTTCAGTGTAACCTAGGATTCCTTTTAATTCCCCTTCAGAAGCAGCTTTCATAGCAGCGCAAATTTCTTCGTAAGAAGTAGCTTTTTCTAATCTTACCGTTAAATCTACTACAGAAACGTCAGCAGTTGGTACTCTGAAAGACATACCTGTTAATTTTCCATTAAGTGAAGGAATTACTTTACCTACCGCTTTAGCAGCACCAGTAGAAGAAGGGATAATGTTTAATAATGCACTTCTACCACCTCTCCAGTCTTTCATAGACGGGCCATCTACAGTTCTTTGAGTAGCTGTAGTAGCGTGTACAGTTGTCATAAGACCTTCTACGATTCCGAAGTTTTCGTGAACTACTTTTGCTAAAGGAGCAAGACAGTTAGTAGTACAAGAAGCGTTAGAGAAAATTTGTAAATCAGCAGGTAATTCTTTGTGGTTTACTCCCATTACAAACATTGGAGTATCGTCTTTAGATGGAGCAGAAAGAACTACTTTTTTAGCACCTGCATTAATGTGAGCAGAAGCTGTACCTTTATCTAAGAAAAGTCCTGTAGATTCTACGATGTAATCTGCACCTACTTCGTTCCATTTTAAATTATTAGGGTCTCTTTCAGAAGTGATTCTGATTGTTTTTCCGTTTACTACTAAGTTATTTCCTTCTACTCTTACTTCTCCATTAAATTTGCCGTGAACAGAATCATACTTCATCATGTAAGCCATGTATTCTGCGTTGATAAGGTCATTAATCCCTACGATTTCAATGTTATCTCTTTCTAACATTGCATTGAAAACTAGACTTCCAATTCTACCGAATCCGTTGATTCCTACTTTAATTGTTGACATATTTTTTGTTTTTAGTTGTTTAAATTAATTTACATTGCCAAGATTTCTGCAATCTGGAGTAAATCTTGATTGATTTCATTATGCTTTTTAATCGCATCTTCTATTGGCGTAAAAACTAAATCGTTTGATCTAATTCCTGCCATTACATTCGTTAATCCTTTCATAAGTCCTACTACAGCTCCATATCCCATTCTACTTGCCAAAACTCTGTCTGCACAACTTGGCGCACCACCTCTTTGGATGTGTCCTAGAATAGAAACTCTAATATCATAATCTGGGAATTTTTGTTTAGTTTGTTCGGCTAACTCATAAGTAGAAGCTAATCTCTCACCTTCAGCTACAATAACAATACTAGATGTTTTTCCTCTTTTTTGTGCTTTTTCGAAAGTTTCGAACAAATCTTCTAAGCTATCTTTCTTCTCAGGAATAAGAATATCTAATGCTCCAGAAGCAATACCACTATTCAAAGCGATAAAACCAGCATCTCTTCCCATTACTTCGATGAAAAATACTCTATTATGAGAGGTAGCAGTATCTCTAATTTTGTCAATGGCTTCCATTGCAGTATTCAGTGCAGTATCATAACCGATGGTAAAGTCTGTACCGAAGATATCATTGTCAATGGTTCCTGGGACACCAATTACTTTTACGCCAAATTCTTCTGCGAAAATTTTAGCTCCTGTAAATGTTCCATCTCCACCAATACATACTAAAGCGTCAATACCATTTTTCTGACATTGTTCGAAAGCTTTTTGTCTACCTTCCTCGGTTCTGAATTCTTTAGAACGAGCCGAACGAAGGATGGTTCCTCCTAAATTAATGATATTGCTTACAGAACGAGGTCCCATTTTGGTAAAATTACCTTCGATAAGACCAGTGTAGCCTCCTCTTACTCCTACACATTCTATTTTATGGTAGTTTGCAGTTCTTACCACTGCTCTAATTGCTGCATTCATTCCCGGTGCGTCTCCACCCGAAGTAAGCACCGCGATTTTTTTCAAACTTGCGTTACCCATAGTGTTTTAATTTGACATGCAAATTTACAAAATAATACAAAACGGGATACCATGTTTTTGGTCATATTTGATTTTTTGGCTATTAATAAAATATTGCTATTTTTGCAGAAATGAACAAAAAATTACATTCAAACAGAAGATTTCTGGCATCACTTTTTGCAAGTGTATATCTGTTTGCTGTAGTATTTTCGGGCTTTTTCCATACCCATACCAATAATTTCAAAGAAGATTTACTGTCTTTTAGCAAGAAACCTGTTTCTGAAAAAATTGTAAATTTTGGTGGAGTAGATGATTGTTTCTCTTCACATTTTTTTAATGCTGGGGTAGGAATTTTAGATTCCGATGCAAATTTTCTGTTCATTATTTCTAAAAAAATTACGCTTAAAAATTTCCAATATCACTTTACTGTACCTACAGAAAAAGTAGTATTCTTCTCATTACGGGCGCCACCAGTTTTCATTTAGATTTTTTACGACTTGCGATGCTATTTTTAGAAGTTCGCAAATTCCTTTATTATTTCAATTTTAACAAAAATTAATCTAAATGTTAATCAAAAAAATATATTTTTTTGTTGCAATGTTTCTTGCAACACAGTTGGTAATGGCGCAATATAAATTAAGTGGAAAAATCACTGATTTTGATACTCAAGAGCCTGTAAAAAATGCTTCGGTTTATCTGGTAGACCTTAAAACCAGTACCGTTTCAGACCAAAATGGTAATTACTCTTTCCAAAATCTAAAATCTGGAAAATATTTCGTAGAAATTACAGGTGATAACTATACTTCATTGTTGGTTTCAATAGAAGTAAACCAAGATGCTGTTTCTGATTTCACTCTTCAAAAATCTACCAAAGAAATAGATGAAGTGGTGGTAACTGCAGTAACCAGAGCTTCGGAACTGAAAAAGATTCCAGTAGTCATTAAATCTGTAGATAAAAATATCATCAACCAAAATGCTTCCACCAACTTAATTGATGGATTGAAAAATATTCCGGGAGTGAACCAAATTACTTCTGGAGCTGCTATTTCTAAACCTGTAATCAGAGGTTTAGGTTACAATAGAGTAATCACTTTGGTAGATGGAATCAAGCAAGAAGGTCAACAATGGGGTGGCGAACACGGAATAGAAATCGATGAATTTTCTGTTGGGAAAGTAGAAATTGTAAAAGGTCCGGGAAGTTTAATGTACGGTTCAGACGGAATTGCGGGTGTACTGAATTTTATTTCTCCAAAAGTTGCAGCAAATGGTAAAATCGAAAATCAATTGATTACCAATTATCAAACGAATAACAACTTAATTGCGACTTCTTTTTCGAATAAAGGAAATAAAAACGGCTTCGTTTGGGAAGGTAGATTGACCAATAAATTGGCTGGAAATTATGAAAATAAATATGACGGAAAAGTCTTGAACTCGGGTTTTAAAGAATTTGATGGCAACTTAATGTTAGGAATCAATAAAAACTGGGGACATTCTTATTTCAACGTGAGTTCTTATAATACCACTTTGAATATTGTAGAAGGAGAAAGAGATGCTGATGGAAAGTTCACGTTCATCAATAACAATGGCGACGATGTTACTGCAACAGATGAAGATTACAAAGGCTATAAAGTAGGATTTCCGCATCAAGAAATCAATCACTTGAGATTGACTTCTAATAATTATTTCTTATTGAAAAACGGAACCATTAATGCTGATTTTGCTTTTCAAAACAATAAAAGAAAAGAATTTGCAGACGCAACCAATCCTGATGAAAAAGAATTGTTCTTTGATTTGAATACTTTCAACTATAACGTAAGATATAACGTGAAAGAAACCAATAATTGGGAAACTTCTTTCGGAATTGGTGGGATGCAACAATCGAACACCAATAAAGGAGTAGAAGCGCTTATTCCTGATTATCAATTTTTCGATGCAGGAGCGTTTGTTTTCACACAAAAAACTTTTAACAAAAAACTGACTTTAGCGGGAGGATTGAGATTTGACAATAGAAATGTAGATGCTCAAGAAATGCTGGAAGATACCGATGTGAAATTTGCGGAATTTAATAAAAATTACAGCGGAATTTCTGGAAGTTTAGGTTTGTCTTATCAATTAGACAAGCAATCTACTTTAAAATTAAATCTTTCTAGAGGTTTCAGAGCACCGAATATTGCAGAACTTTCTTCTAACGGAATTCACGAAGGAACTTTCAGATACGAAATTGGTGACATCAACCTGAAATCCGAAATCAGTCACCAAATTGATGCGGCATATTTCTTAAATTCAGACCATATTAGTTTTGAATTTACGCCGTTTGTGAACTTCATTTCTAATTATATTTATACCGAAAAAATGCAAGATGCAAACGGAAATGATGTGATTATTGACCCAAATGATCCAGTTCCTGCATTTAGATTTACTCAAGGAAACGCGCAGCTTTTCGGTGGAGAGATTTTCTTGGATTTTCACCCACATCCATTTGATTGGTTGCATGTAGAAAATTCATTTTCTTATGTAAGAGCTACGCAGAATAATCGTCCAGAAAATGAAAAGTTCTTGCCATTTATTCCAGCGCCAAAATATCGTGGAGAGATTAAAACCAATTTCGAGAAGGTGAATAATACTTTTTCTGATTTTTATGCTAAATTTTCAGTAGACCATTATTTCAAGCAAAATAATATTTACAGCGCTTTTGATACCGAAACTGCTACTCCTGCTTACACACTTTTGAGTGTAGGAATTGGTGCAGACATTAAAGCATTTGGCAAAAAAGACTTTTTCAATGTTTTCATCAGCGGAGAAAACTTAACAGATGTAGCGTATCAGAACCATTTGAGCAGATTAAAATATGCTCCTGAAAACCCAGCAACAGGAAGAATTGGCGTTTTTAACATGGGCGGAAATTTCAGTGTGAAACTGATGATGAATTTCTAAAAATCTAAGAAAATTACTTTATTGAGATGATAAAATTCTCGGTAAAGCGAATTGACTTTTTATAAGGAAAATTTACCTATAAAAAATGCTTTCTGTTTTCATAAAAAAACACTATTTTTGCAACTCAAAATTTTTAACAAGATGAATGTTACAAGAACCAATCATGACGAAGTAAGTGCTTTGCTTACAGTAACTTTAAATAAATCTGATTACAAAGATAAAGTTGAAAAACAACTGATCAATTATGCTAAAAATGCTACTGTTCCTGGTTTTAGAAAAGGGAAAGTTCCATTGAGCATGGTGAGAAAACAATTTGAAGCAGGTATTGCTTTTGAAGAAATTAACAAACAAATTTCTGAAGCGTTGAACAACTATGTAAACGAAAACAATTTAAGATTAGTTGGTCAGCCAGTTCCAGTTCCTATGAACGAACTAGATTACAATGCAGAAGAAGTTTCTGTAGGTTTCGAAGTTGGTTTTGAGCCAGATTTTAATATTGATTTATCTTCTTACGAAGCTCCTCATTATAAAGTAGAAGCTACTGATAAAGAAATCAACCAAAGCATCGAAAACATGCAAAAAAGATTTGCTGATAAAGATGCTCAAGATAAAGCGACTAAAGATTCTTATGTAGCACTTTCTATTGCACAAGTAGTAGAAGCTGATGCAGAAGGAGAGCACAATCATCCACCGAAAAATGTAGTAGTTTCTGCTGAGCAAAAAGAAGCTTTCGGTTTGGTAAAATCTCACAAAGTAGGTGATGTAGTGAAGTTAACTAAAACTCAGTTAACGGAAAACGAAACTTTGGCTAAAGATTTAAATTACAACGAGCATGAACTAGGTCACATTCATCATGAAGATTTAGAAGCTACTGTTACAGAAATCTATAAATTAAACTTAGCACCACTAGATCAAGAATTATTTGATAAAGTATATGGTGAAGGAAATATTAATTCTGAAGAAGAATTAAAAGCAAGAGTAAAAACTGAATTAGACGAATATTTCCAACAAAATGCTGATATTCACTTTGTGAATAAAGTATTAGAAAACGTTTCTGAAAAAACTGAAGTTCAGTTACCAGAAGCATTCTTAGTAAAATGGTTACTATTCTCTAATCCAAACATTACTTCTGAAGAGCAAGCTAAAGAAATTCTTGAAGCAGAAAAATCTATCATCAAAAATCAAATCATCGAAGGAAAATTATTCCAAGATTATGATGTAAAAGTAGATTATGCAGATGTTTTAGCTCAAGCTGAAGTTTTAGTAAACAACCAATTAGCAATGTACGGAATCCACAATCTTCCACAAGAAGAAGTACAGAAATATGCGGTAGAAATGCTAAAACAAGAAGAGCAAGTAAGACAGATTTCTCAAGAAGTTGCAATGGGTAAACTAAAAGATGTAATCCTAGAGAAAGCAAGCAAAAAAGAAACTAAAATTACACACGAAGAATTTTTAGCAGAATTACAAAAATAATTTTCTAGAAATTTCTTAGAAATATAAATCCGTCTCGAATTTCGAGACGGATTTTTTTTAACACACATTTAACTGATTTCTCTTGTCTTGATAAGGTTTTTCTTTATATTTTTATCAAATTAAATTAATATTAATCAAAATTAAAACCATGAGAAAACAATTTCTTTCTTTTGTATTGTCTTTCTTCCTGATTGCCAATGCATTTGCACAGAACATTCCTCTTGATCCTAGTGTCAGAACAGGCACACTTTCTAACGGGATGAAGTATTACATCAAGAAAAACGTAAAACCAGAAAAAAAAGTAGAATTCCGTTTAGCGATTAATGCGGGTTCTATCAATGAAGATGATGACCAGAGAGGTCTTGCTCACTTTATGGAGCACATGAATTTCAACGGAACTAAAAATTTCCCAGAGAATAAATTGGTAGATTTTCTACAATCTATCGGGATTAAATTCGGACAACACCTTAATGCGTATACCAGTTTTGACGAAACCGTTTATATGTTACCTGTTCCATTAGATAAGCCAGGAAACCTAGATTCTGGACTTAAAGTAATGGAAGATTGGGCTTTTAACGCATTACTTACCGATAAAGAAATAGAAAAAGAAAGAGGCGTAGTTTTAGAAGAATTGCGTTTAGGATTAGGAGCAGACAAAAGAATGCTAGACCAATATCTTCCTAAATTAGCTTACAATTCTAGATATGCAGACCGATTACCAATTGGTAAAAAAGAAATTCTACAAAATTTCAAACCAGATGCGTTGAGAAGATTTCACAAAGATTGGTACAGACCAGATTTAATGGCTTTGGTAGTAGTAGGAGATGTTAATGTAGATGAAATGGAGCAAAAAATTAAAGCTAATTTTAGTAAATATCAAAATCCTGCAAATGCTAGAAAAAGAGTAGACTATGATATGCCAAATCATAAAGAAACTTTGATTTCTATTGCTACTGATGCAGATGCAACTTCGTCTTCGGCGCAATTTTATATCAAAGATGATGGTCCTGCAAAACCAGATGTTACCGTAAATGATTATCAAAAAAGCATTGTAGAACAATTGGCTGCTACCATTGTGAATAACCGTTTACAAGAATTAACCAATTCTGAGAAGCCACCTTTTATTTTCGGATATGTTTCTCATAGCAATTTCTTGAGAACCAAAGATGCTTTTCAAGCGTATGCAATGACCAAAGAAGGAGAACAAAAAAATGCGCTTAAAGTGCTGTTAGAAGAAGTAGAAAGAGCAAAAAGATTTGGTTTTTCTCAAAATGAATTAGACAGAGCAAAATCAGAAACCCTTTCTAACCTAGAAAAATCTTATAACAATAGAGATAAAACAGAAAGTGCAAGATTGGTAATGGAATATGTAAGAAATTTCCTTAACCAAGAGCCAATTCCAGGAATTGAATGGGAATATGAATTGCACAAACAATATTTACCAAGCGTAACGTTAGACCAAGTGAATAACATTCTGAAAAATTATATCAAAGATGATAGCAGAGTGATTGTGGTAACTGGTCCTAAAAAAGAAAATGCAGTACTTCCTACAGATGCGCAGTTATTGGCAATTGTAGATGATGTGAAAAATGCACAGTTAAAACCTTACGAAGACAAAGCTGCCATTAAAACTTTGGTTGAGCCTTTTAAATCAAATGGTAAAATTGTAAAAACCGAAGCAGATGCCAAGTTGGGAACCACTACTTTTACATTAAGTAATGGCGCAAAAGTAACTTACAAAAAAACAGATTTCAAAGAAGACGAAATTGTTTTCTCAGCGATTAGTTTAGGTGGAAGTTCTTTAATTTCTAATGAAGACATCGAAAAAACGCAATGGGCTTTTCCAGCGCTTTCAGAATCTGGGTTTAATAAATATTCTAAAAATGACATTGCCAAATTCCTTTCTGGGAAACAGGTTTCTGTAATGCCTTATGTAGGAGGGATTTCTACAGGATTTAACGGAAATTCTACCAAAAAAGATTTCGAAACACTTTTCCAAATGATTTATGGTTATTTTACCAACCTAAATTATGACGAAGCAAGCTACAATTCTTATAAAGCGAAACAACAAGGATTTTTAGATAACCTTTTGGCAAATCCTCAAACGTATTTCCAAAGCGAAGTTCAGAAATATTTGAACCAAAAAAATCCTAGATTCTTCGGAATTTTACCAGATGCTAAAGCTTGGGAAAAAACCAGCTATAAATTAGCGTATGATATTTACAAAAAATCAGTGGCTAATGCAGGAAACTTCCATTTCTATTTTGTAGGAAATGTAGACGAAAACCAAATCAAACAACTTTCTGAACAGTATTTAGCAAGTTTACCTTCTACCCAAAAATCAGAAACGTATAAAGATTTAGGATACAGACCTCTTTTCACTTCTACAGAAAAAGTGATTAAAAAAGGGAAAGATCCTAAAAGTATGGTGATGATTAGATTCAGTGGCGAAACCAAATATAATGAGCAAGAAGACCTTGCCATGAGAGCTTTAGGTGAAGTTGCTACGATTAAAATCATCGAAAAACTTCGTGAAGACGAAGGCGGAATTTACGGAGGTGGAGCAAGAGGAAGCTTAAACAAAGTTCCTTACGGAAGTTACAATTTCAGTATTAATTTCCCTTGTGGACCAGAAAATGCAGAAAAATTAACCAAAATTGCTTTGGCCGAACTTCAAAAAATGATTGACAACGGTCCAGAACAAAAAGATTTAGATAAATTTAAAGAAGGAGAAGCGAATGATGATGTAACCAATATGAAAGACAATAATTATTGGCTACAAAACATCACGAGCTACCAAACTCAAGGTGGCGATAAATACAGCGTTCTTAATTATTTAACTAAAGTAAAAGCACTTACAGTAAAAGATTTACAGGCCGTTGGTAAAAAGTATTTAACCGATAAAAATAGAATGGTATTTACTTTAATGCCAGAAGTAGAAACGCCAAAAACAGAAGCTCCAAAAGCAGCAGTTTCTGCAAATGTAACGGCTCAACAAGTGATTGATAATTATGCCGCAGCTTTGGGTGGAAAATCTAAATTAGAAGCGGTAAAAACCGTGAAAACACTTTCTACAATTAAAGTAATGGGGATGGAAATGGAAGCGACTACTTTAGAAATGGCACCGAATAAATCTAAAGCGGTTCAAAAAGTTATGGGACAAGAAATGGTTCAAGTTTTTGACGGCGAGAAAGGGTATATGATGCAAGCTGGTCAGAGAATGGATTTACCAGCTCCTGCAATTGAAGAAGCAAAGAAAAAAAGACTATTCGAAGTGCTTTCTTACAATGCGGCAGATTTCAAAACAGTAGAAAAAGTAACGGAAGAAGGTAAAGAATTATACCTTTTAGCTGGTGCTGGTAAAAAATTATATTTTGATACCAAAACCAATTTATTGGTGAAAAGCACTTCTGACAAAGGAGATATGGTTATTCTAGATTACATGGAAGTAGACGGAATTAAGTTTCCTAAAAATATCAAATTAGCCATGATGGGACAAAACATGGAAATGACCAATAATCAAGTTATCGTTAATAAAGAAGTGTCAGTAGAAGACTTCAAATAAAAATTAATTTCATAGAAATATAAATCCGTCTCGATTTTCGAGACGGATTTTTTATGTCAGAATATACGAACTTTTTCGTATTTATTGGTAGAAGTTTAAACTCCAAATTTGTAAAAATCATAATTCATAAATTTTTATAAATTTAGACTTAGAAAAGTCTCTGCATGAAATCAATTTTATCTTTTGTATTCATTTTTACACTGAGTTTGACTTTTGGGCAAAAATCAAACCATAAAAAAATAGATTCTATTAATAATCTTCCGTTTGAAGTAAGGTTAAAAGATGCCGCAATTTTAGATAAAGTTTATCTGAAAAATGCAGAGGAATCTGCTAAAATTCATTATGACTTAGGCGAAGCTAAATCTTACAGCAACCTCAGTTTGGTCTATTATTATCAAGGGAAATATGAGAAAGATTTGGCGTATTCTCTGAAAGCGATTCATATTTTCGAGAAATTAAACGACTTAGAGAATCTTTCTTTAGAATGGGGAGAATTAGGGTATAGAATGAAGAAAAGAAATCTAGCGAAAGCGATTCAGTACATGCAGAAATCTAAACAAATTGCAGAAAAAAATAACCTTCAGAAACCCTTATTGAGCATTTATAACAATTATGGTGTGCTCAAAGAAATGAAAGTAGAATATGACAGCGCACTTTTCTATTACGAAAAAGGGCTCGCCTTAAAACAAAAAATTAATGACCAAGTCGGCATTCCTTATAGTTTGAATAATATTGCAGGGGTTTTTGTGCTCAGAAAACAATTTGACAAAGCGGAGGAAAACTATCAAAAAGCCCTTGAAATCAGAAAAAAAATAAATGATACGGTAGGAATTGCAGAAAATTACTCTTACCTAGGAGATTTGCATTTGATGCAAAAAGACTTCAAAAAAGCGATTGGTTATTATCAAAAATCAACAGAAATTACAGATAAACACAAGTATTTAGGACTTTCGCAAGATTCTTATCGCAAGATTTCAGAATGTTATGAAAATTTAGGTGAACATCAAAATGCTTTGCAGAATTTCAAGAAATTTTCAGAACTCAAAGACAGCCTCATCAATCAGGAAACCAATTCTAAAATTGCCGAATTAGAGGTGAAATTTGATACCAATGAAAAAGAAAAACAACTGCTTCAGAAACAAGCCGAAGTAGAAACTTCTAGAATCAAATTTTCGGTGGCGATTGTATTTGCGATTTTAGCCACTATTATTGGCTTTCTTTTTTATCGTCAACAAAGATTGAAAAACAAGCAACAGCATCAGGAATTTGAATTGAAATCTGCAATGGCTCAAATCGAAAGTCAAAATAAATTGCAAGAACAGCGCTTGTCTATCTCCCGAGATTTGCATGATAATATTGGCGCACAATTAACTTTTATCATTTCGTCTTTAGAAAATACAAAATTTGGAATTCCGAATTTAGAAACTGCGGTAGAAAAGCGTTTAGACAAAATCAGTGACTTTACCAGAAATACGATTGTAGAACTTCGAGACACGATTTGGGCAATGAATAAAGCAGATTTCACCATGGAAGATTTGAGTTCTAGGATTTTCAATTTTGTGGAACATGCACAATCTGCCAATCAAAATATTTTGTTCAATTTTAGCATTGATGAAAATCTTAAAAACAAGAAATTTTCTTCTGTAGTAGGAGTAAATTTATACAGAACGATTCAGGAGTCCGTGAATAATGCCATGAAATATGCTAATGCCAGTCATATCGTCATCAATGCAGAAAAATTTCAGGAAGGTTTAAAAATTGAAATCAAAGACGATGGAAAAGGTTTTGACACCGAAAATGTAGATGTAGGAAACGGATTGCTCAATATGAAAAAACGAATGGAGGAAATCGGGGGGAATTTTTCCATCAATTCAGAAATCGGGAAAGGAACTAGTGTAAATGTAGAATTGCTGAAATTTTAAAGAAATAGAACTGTAGAGTTGTAGAGTGGGAGAATTGTAGAGAGGGAGAGTTGGAGATTGATTGAAAATAATTATGAAACATGAAACCCGTATCTCGTATCTCGAAACTAATAAATAATATACCATGATAAAAATAGCGATAGTAGACGATAATCTTTTTTTGCAAAAAACGGTTCAAGAGAAACTGTCTTTTTTTGAAGATGTAGAAATCAAATCGAAATCTCTGAACGGAAAAGAATTGCTCCAAAAATTAGAAAAAAACTCCAACTTAGATTTGATTTTGATGGATATAGAAATGCCAGAAATGAATGGAGTAGAAACAACTGCCGAAGTAAAAAAGCGTTATCCGCACATCAAAATTTTAATGCTTACGGTTTTTGATAATGATGAAAAAATTTTTAAATCCATCAAAGCTGGAGCTGATGGTTATCTGCTGAAAGAAATTAATCCTCAAGAATTGTATAATTCCATCAAAGAAACGCTTTCTGGAGGCGCTGCAATGACGCCATCTATCGCGCTGAAAACATTGAAATTGCTCAGAGAACCTCAGGTTTTCGAAACGGAAGAAGAAAAAGAAAAAATTACACTTACTGCAAGAGAAATTCAGGTTTTGGAGCAATTGAGCAAAGGATTAAAATATGATGCTATTGCAGAAAATCTCATCCTTTCTAAAGGAACGATTAGAAAGCATGTGGAGAATATTTATGCTAAATTACAGGTTCATAATAAGTTAGAAGCAGTGCAGATTGCTAAGAAGAATAAATTAATTTAAATAGTACACCATGAAAAAGCTTCTCTATTTCTTGTCATTAATACTTGTTACCACTATTTCTGCACAAAATTCTAAAGATGCAGTTTTGAAAGTAAATGGCAAACCAATCGCTGCAAAATCTATTCAAAAAGTAGATACTACAAAAGTGAAAATCGGCAAAAAAGTTTCGAAGCAGAAATTAGATTCTACTTTTGATTTAACCATTTATGCTGTGAAAGAAGTTTATCGCAGAAACCCTATAGTAACGCTATTTTTCGCAATTATGGTTATAATAGGAATGTTCAAGATTTTTAAAAATTTTGGAAAAACCAAAGAGTAATATTAACTAAAGTTCTTAAAAAGATACGATTTTATTCGTATTTACTTGCCTATTTCTTCCGAGTATTTTTACAAAAAAAAAATTAAACTATGAGAAGAAAATTTATTTTATCTGCTGTTTCAGCATTTATGATTTCGGCATTTACTTTTGCGCAAGAAGGCAATAATTCTGTAAAATTTAACTTAGGAACTTCTTTTTCTAAACCTGGTGATGAACTGGCAACGGTAGCAATGGATGGTAAAAACATGCAACTCTCCGTAAGTGCAGAAGCTGCAAGATTTTTGAGTTACAAGAAAGATTCTAAATTGGGATTTAGAATTGCAGCAGTGGTAGGTTATGACAATACACACATTCTTTCTAGTGATGCGATTACTCAAATTAAGACGTCTATTCCGAATATTAAAGGAAGAATTTATCCTTTGTGTTTTAAAGGTTCTGCTTTTGATTTTGCAGGATTAGTAACCAAAGAAAAAGATTTGGGAATTGGTTTTTTGGATATTCCTGTGTATTTAATCTTAATTTCTACGGTGAATAGTTTACACTTTGATTATGGAGTTGGTTTTGGAAAACTCAAAGAATCCTCAAATATTTATGATGATAGTTTTGTAGAAACCACTACCAATAGAACCATGAATTATTTTGGTTGGGGATTTCAGCCTGTTATTTACAATTCTGAAAACGAAAAATGGTCTGTAAATGCGATGTTTGATTTCGGGAAATTTAAATGGACGAACGGAAACGGAAACACATCGTCTTTTAAAATGAGTACAGTAGGATTTGGTGCTCAATATCATTTTTAATTTTTTCAATATGATTAAGAAAATTTTCGTTCCAGTTTTTGTTTTGTTTTTCGCAGTCTTTTTTGCTCAAACCGAAAAATACAAAGCATCAGATTATTCACTGCTCAATAATGTAAAAAGCTATAATACATTTGTTTACAAGTACGATGTAGAATTAGGTAAATATTTCGTCATCGAAAAACACATCAGAATTTTTGAAAAAGGTTTGCTAAAATATGATTATGTTTTGGATAATTATTTGGATAGATTTACTCAAATCAAAAGATATACATATAATGCTCAAAATCAATTGATTTCTATAGAAACAGCGGATGATTATGAGAAGCCTCAATACTATCCTTACGAAGATTTTTTCTATGAAAATGGCAAATTGTCAAAAATTTCTGAAGTTTTAGGTAACAAAAGAATTTTTACAGATTTCAGTTATGATAAAAAAGGAAGAATTCTTAAGGAAAAAAGATATCAAGATGATAAATTGGTGTTGTCTACTGTAGATTATCATTACACTTCTGATAAAAATTTCACTACCAAAAAAGTGGTTTTTATTAATGACAATTCTAGAAAAATGGTAGACGCTGTTTATCAAAATAATTTGAAAATTTCAGAAGAAATAGACGACCCTGCTGCTAAAATTTCTTACACTTATCAGTATGACAAAAACGGAAATGAAGTGATGAAAAGTGATATGACAACAAGTTTTGATAGTCATTACGTTTACGGAAAAACTGGTGCCATTCTGAAATCCAAAAAAACAGAGTATGATGATTTAGAATTTGACATCGTTAATTATTTTGAATTTTCTGAAATTACTTACGAAGATGGTTCTACAGAAGGAAGCAGAGTTTTTGATAAAGAATTTGCTAAATCTTTCAATATGAGTGTTTTATCTTATGATTTTATAGATGATTTAAAGTAATTATTTTATATTTGGAATAAACATATACCATGATGAAAAAAATAATTCAACTTTTAGTGCTTTTGTTCGTGCAATTTTCTTTTGCACAACAAGATAATGTGGTAAAATTTCTCTCCGAAAACTGGGGCGTCAATAAAGATGTAGCAAAAATAGAAGAAGTGAAGTATTCTGTTGGCTTTACTTCTGGAAAATTTGAACCAAGAGAAACCAAAATTTATACCTTCAAAAACGGAAAAGTAATTTCTATAGAAACACAATATTCTAAAGATAAAGTAATAGAAACTTTTGAATATAATACCAAAGGAAAACCTACAAAATTCACTTATATTTCTACTGGAACAGATAAAGCCAGTGAAAATGTTTCTACATTTATATACGATAAAAAAGGAAATTTAATAGAAATAAAACCTTCTAATCCTAGATTTCATTGGCATTATAAATATCAATATAAATCTAATGGAACACCTTCTGTAATTGAAATTTTTAAAGATGGAACACTTTCTGAAAAAGATATTATCACTTCTTATCAAGACGAGAAAAACTTTACTTATATTTATGAAAATTATTCTACAACTGATGGTAAAAAGGTTTTTGAACTAAAAGAAAGTTTAGTAAACGGACAAAAACCAAAGAACAAAGAATATTGGATTGAAGGAAAAGATCAATTCGGAAATGTTTTTAGAATAAGAGAAAATCATATAGTTTTAGGAAGATTTTATTACTCTCGAAAACTAACTTACACAAACGGAGAAACCACTGGAAGTACAGAATATAATCCCTATTTCACAGAAGGAATTAATGGAGATATTACTCAACTTCCAGAAAATAAAAACCCTAAATCGAGTTACAAAATTAGATTAGGCGAAGACGGAAAATTTAAAATGGAGAATCAAGCAAATCAGCCTATTCCAGATTTAAGTAAAGGTTTTATCAGTCCAAACAAAACAGATTTCATTTATTTTGACCCTAATAATGGAGAAGTTGCATTGGTGAAAGATATGAAACCTAGTGAAGATTTCGTGACGATGAAGCCTTATAATGTGCCTTCTAAAAGATATATTGTCATCAATAATGATTATCAATTCATCATTTTTGATAACGGAAAACAAATCGATACTTCTAATATGAAATTGGCTCAAGATATGGGAAATTTAGTTATTCAAGAAAATGGTGTGGCTAAATATTTTGTTCCGAATTTGGACAAACTTACTTTCTTGAAGTTTTATCCGCTTTATATTTTGGCGCTTTAAAAATTTTGAAAACATGAAACAAATAACATTTTTCACCATAATTATTTCCATTTTCGGATTTTCTCAAGAAAAACTCACCACTCAAGATTTTGGCTTGCATAAAAATACCGAAACTGTGATTTCTAAACAATATTGGGAAGATGACCAATCGAATATAGTTTTTACAGAAGAATTGAAATTCTACAATACATTTTTAGAAGAGAAAAAAAACAAAGATGGAGATTATGTTACCGTGAAAAAATATTACTACAATATTGATAATTTATTGGTGAAAATAGAAACGGAGCATCTTAATTCTGGCGAGAAAGAAAAAGAGGTTTTTCACTATAAAAATCTTCAGTTGCAGAATTCTGAACTTTGGATGCATGGTAAAATGTTTTCTAAAACTCAATATTTCTATGACAAGAATAATAGATTGATAAAAGAAATAGAAAAAGATGCTAAAAATAAAGTGAGCAGAATAGTAGAGTACAAAAACTACAAAAATGATGATTCTTTCACCAAATTGATAAAGGATTTTCAAAATGGAAAAGTGTTAGAAACCACCGAAGAAATTTATGAAAATAAATTATTGGTAGAAGCCAATTATGAAATGTACAACCTGAAAACCAATGTTAAAAATACTTATAATAAAGAAGGTTGGATTGTAAAAGAAGTGTTCAGCAATAGTGAAGTGGTAGAAAATACCTTTACTTATGAGGTAGATGAGAAGGGAAATCCTACTAAAGTTACCAAAACCAATTCCCAGAATCAAGGAAATTATGTTTTGGTAATCAATAATACATATTCTACTTTTCCTACGAATTAAATTCGCGTTCCCATTCTTCTGCAGCTTCGCAAAGGGTTTTGTAAAAATCTTCGCCGTACTTTCTAATCAGTGGCGTTTTCAAGAATTTATAAACAGGAACTTGCAATTCTTTACCTAAGGTACAAGCGTCGCTACAAACGTCCCATTCATGATAATTGATTGCAGAAAAATTTCTGTATTCTGTTACTCTAATCGGATAAAGGTGACAAGAAATAGGTTTTTGCCAATCTACAACTCCGTCTTCGTATGCTTTTTCGATTCCACATTTGGTGATGCCTTTTTCATCAAAAATTACATAAGCGCATTCTCCACCATTTACGAGTGGCGTTACCAAGTCGCCATCAATATCAGTAACGTGTGTTCCTTGTTGCTCTATGGCAACTATTCCTTCTGGTCTAAGATAACTTTTAATTTTTGGATAAATTCTTTCCAAAATTTCAGTCTCATTTTTGTCAAGCGGAGCTCCCGCATCTCCTTCTACACAGCAGATTCCTTTGCATTTGCTGAGGTTACATACAAATTCTTCAGAAAAAATATCTTCAGAAATTAATTTATCATCTATTTGAATCATAATCTTATTAGTTCGTCTAAATCTATATAAGTAGTAAGTTTAAAAAGTAATAAAGTGAGAATAATTATCCATACACCGAATTCTTTCATCCAATATTTTTTCAAAAATCTCAAGGCTCTAGAAAGGATAATCACATTCGGTAAAACCAATAAAAGTAAATATTCATAATTTTTGCCCATGTAAAGAAAAACAGTGACCAATTGTGCCAAGAAAAACAAGAGCATAAACGTATACTTAAATTTACTCGAAGGACTTTTTTTATTAAAGTTGGCAAAATGATCCATTACAGCATACAAAACGTATAAAGCAACGGGTAAAAGAAAGTATAATGGATAGTAATCTTGCATGAGTGAGTTTTCTACATAAGGAATATAACTTTCGTCAAAATCATGATAACCAATAAGATACATCACACCAAAATAAGTTCCAAAAACCAATGTATTGCCAAAAAATAATCTGAAAATATTCAGCGAAATATGATCTGAAGTAGAAATAAGGTGAATCAACACGAAAATAAACATAGGCCAAGTTGTAGGCAAAAACAAGAAATTCACCGCCAAAATTGCTCCAATGATTAGGTATGAATTTTTCCTTACTTCATCTTGATTGCTTGTCAATAAAACCATTACAAAAGAATTGGTAAAGAGTGACATTGCAATTCCTATGTCTAGACTTCCTGGATATAATGCAAACACAAAAAAGGTATATAGAAAAAGAGGAAGATGAGTATTGTAATTCAGGCCAATAGCGTTAAAAAGAAAATATCCTAAAGCAAATCCGCAAAACGTAATAATGCTAGAAAAAACACCTAACGTTTTGAAATCCAATATATTAAATGATATGATCAAAAGAAATAAAAAAAATATATAGACAGGAATCGAAAAAATATTGCTTTCTTTTGATAGTAATCTGAACATTTTTATTAATTTTGTGCAAAGTTAATTTAAAATAAGAAAAAAATGACGTCTTTTTGGTTATTCTTAAGTGATTTGTTCAAATGGTCTTTCGGATTCTATGATTTCGCAGGAAACGTATTGAACTGGATTCTATTTATTGTAGCTAGTGCTTTATTTTGCTATTGGTGTTATGTTTTAGTAACTACATTAGGGAACAATAAAGATAAAGAATATTATTCACCTACAGAAGGTAAATTCCCATACTACAACCCAGAATTACACACTAAAGAAGATTAATCAGATTTCTTAACAATATAAAATCCCGAAATTGTAAAATTTCGGGATTTTTTTATTCTATTTGTTAAAATTAATTGTGACAAGGAACTACTAGAACAGGAATGGTAGATTTTTTGGTGATATCTTTGGTAAGACTTCCTACGAAAACATCGTAAATGCCGCTTCTTCCATGGCTTCCCATGACGATGTAGTTCGCCTTTTTGTCTTTAGCATATTCTAAAATAATTTCAGCAGCGATGCCTTGTTTAAGTAAATGTTCACAAGCTACACCTTTTGCTTCTATTCTTTTTTCAATTTCATTCAACTCGGCGAGTTCTTCAGAAATTTCAGATTTTTCTATCTCTGGGAAATATTGAAATCCCATATCTCCTATAGCAAAACCTATATCTGCAGGAGCTACGTGTATTAAATAAATTTTTCCGGCTATTTCTTTTGCAAAATCTACAGCGCCTTCTACAAGAGTATCTGTAGTGTCAGAAAAATCGATAGGTAAAATAATATTTTTCATGATATGCTTTTAAAACACTACTAATTTACAATTTTTTAGCGGGAAATAAAAGCTTTTCGGCATGATTTATTGTATGCGCAGACTATAAACCTTTTCGCTTTCTAGAAACATTTCTAGTTCATCGTTCTCTGATACCTTTCCTACACCTTTTGGCGTTCCTGTGAAAATTAAATCTCCTACTCTTAAAGTGAAGTACTGAGAGACAAAAGCAATAATATCATCTGGCGAAAACATCATCAGATTGGTATTGCCATCTTGTACAGTCTCTTTATTTTTTTGAAGTTGAAATTTCAAATTTTTTAAATCAAAATTTTCTTTTGGGAAAAAATCAGAAACTACAGCACTTCCGTCAAAACCTTTCGCCAATTCCCAAGGAAGTCCTTTTCCTTTGAGCTGAGATTGTAAATCTCTAGCCGTAAAATCTATTCCAAGCGCAATTTCGTCATAATGTTTAGGTGCATTTTCTTTTTGGATGTATTTTCCACCTTTAGAAATTTTGAGTACCACTTCTAATTCGTAGTGCACATCATTAGAAAATTCTGGAATGTAAAAATCACTGCCTTTTTTGAGAACAGCAGTATCTGGTTTCATAAAAATAACAGGATTTTCTGGAATTTCATTTCCTAATTCTTTCGCGTGTTCTGCGTAATTTCTTCCTATGCAAATGATTTTCATTTTGTTAGATATTAGATGTTGGGTGATGGATGTTTTTGCGTCGTTAAAATTTTTAAAAACGTTTAGCTATTTGTCTAAAATTACAAAAATCTGCGTTCTCTGCGTAAATCTTTGCGCCATCGCGTGAAAAATTTTGTGAAAAATCTTAAAACTTACTTCTCAACTGAATTTTAGTCAAAACTTTCTTGGTATAAAGCGGGAAATCAGCATTCTGAATCCAACCGAAATATCCTACATCTTTCGTGAAGACATCTTTCACTTTTTGACCTTTGTATTTTCCGAAAGTGAAAATTTCTTCGTCTTTATCATCGAAGGCGATAAATCCTGCCAAATCTGCAAATTTATTATGGAATGAAAACTCGCTTAAAGCAGCAATATCATTCGGTAAATCTGCATATTTTTCGATTTGAGCATCCAGAACTTCGAAGGTTGCCAGTGTATCTGCTTCCGCAGAATGTGCATTTTCTAGAGATTTTCCGCAATAAAATTGGTACGCTGCACTTAGATTTCTAGGTTCCATTTTGTGGAAAATGGTTTGTGCGTCAATTGGTCTGTGTTTAGATAAATCAAAATCATAACCAGCTCTCAACAATTCTTCCGCCAAAAGAGGAATATCAAATCTATTCGAATTAAAACCTCCTAAATCAGAATCCTTAATCATGTCAATAATTTTCGGAGCCAATTCTTTAAAAGTAGGAGAATCTTTTACATCTTCATCAGAAATTCCGTGAATAGCAGTAGCTTCTGCAGGAATAGGCATTTCTGGATTTACATACCAAGTTTTGCTTTCTCTAGAAGCATCTGGAAAAACTTTTAAAATGCAGATTTCTACAATTCTGTCTTTAGAAATATTGATTCCAGTAGTTTCTAAATCAAAGATACAGAGTGGTTTATGGAGTTTTAAATTCATAAAATTTATTTTGGTAGGGACAAGTCGCGACTTGTTCTTACATTTGTTTTTGAAAAATTAGGGAAACGATTATATAAAAAACGATAACCATAGGGATTCCTGCCAATCCTAAAATTGAAATTAGTAGAATTCCGCCCAAAAGTAAGATGAGTTTTGGGTAATTATCTTTCAGTTTCATCGATTTAAATTTAAGCGCAATCATTTTAATGGGACTGATAAGTAACCAACAGCTTGCTGCGATGAGTCCTACCAAAAATACAGGATTTTCAAACGTTCGCCAGAACATTCCTGTTTCTTGAAATGCGTAATACATTCCGAAAAGTAAAACCGTATTACTCGGTGTGTTGAGTCCTTTAAAATAATAGCTTTGCTCTTCATCTAAATTAAAAATAGCCAATCTGAGACATGAAAATAAAGCCACGAAAAGCCCTAAATATTTCAACTGAAATGGCAATTCGAAATCCATAAACTGATTTCCGAAACCTTCCAATGCTTTAAACATCGTTACACCAGGCAAAAGTCCGAAACTTACCATGTCTGCTAGAGAATCTAATTGTGCGCCGAGATTAGAATTGGCTTTAAGCGCTCTTGCTACAAATCCGTCTAAAAAGTCTAAAACCAAAGAAATGATGATGCAAATTGCGGCAACTTTATAATTTCCTTCTACTAAATTGATAACACCGATGCTTCCCGAAAATAAATTCCCGAGAGTGAAAGCATTGGCTAAATTATTTTTTATAAAATTCATGGCGTTTCAGTAAGTTTCAAATTTAACTTTCTTATTTGAAATATCACTCCAAAAAGTGAAAAAAATGCAGTAATCATTGTAAAAAGTAAAGACGCAGAAACTGAAATTTCTGGCTGAAAACTGAACCACTTAGACGCTTGTAAAAAAAGCATTTCTCTCACTCCAATTCCTGCAAAAGAAATTAAACTGAGCACAGAACTTGCCAAAAATACTACCGCGTAAATGGTGAAATTGTCAGTTACATCTAAACTTTTTAATAAAAATATAAAACTGATGACTTGTAAAATTTGGACTAAAAATGAATAGGAAAAAGCTTTAAAAAAAACTTTGGTGTAAGTAGAAAAAAGCTTTTTAGTTAAAAAATAAGTAAAGAAAAATCCCACCACTAAAAGCACAAATAAGATGGGGAAGAATTTAGCTTCCAGTAAATTGAATGAAAATACTAAAATCAATACGCAGATTCCCAAAAGTCCGCTTAATCGGTCATTAAAAAGCGATGAGGTAATTTTTTTGGCACTCCAACCAAAATTTTTATGCAAAAGATAGACTTTGTAAGCGTCTCCACCAATTCCACCTGGAATGAAAAAATTATAGAACATTCCCAAAAAATAGAGTTCTAAATTGCTTCTGAAACTCAAATGGAAATCATTGGCTTTAAAATAGAGTTCAAGTCTTTTGGTAGAAATAATTTGGGAAGCCAAAAAGAGAATAGCAGCCATCACGAGATAAAAAACATTCGTTTTTGCCCATAAAACGGTTACTTCCCGAAAAGGGATTTTCTGAAAAACGAAATACAACAAAGCTATGCTAATGAAAATTTTAGCAAAGTTGATGAGTAGTTTTTTAAGATTGACTTTCTCCAAATGTTGTGATATTTCTGATGTTAAAAGGTCTTTTTTCTTGAGATTCGTAGTAGGTTTTCATCAACATGTCTACAATAATTCCTGTGGTGAAAAACTGAATGCCAATGAAAATAAGTAAAACACCTAGGATTAATAAAGGTCTTCCGCCAATGTCATTTCCTAAAATTTTGAGAGCCAATAAATAAATATTAACCAAAACTCCCAATGTAAAAGTGATTAAACCAATATTTCCGAAAAGATAAATCGGTTTAGAAAGGTATTTTTTATTGAATAAAACCAAAAGCAAGTCATTAATCACCTTGAAAGTTCTGTTCATTCCGTATTTAGAAACGCCATGTTGTCTTGGGTGATGCTTTACGGGAATTTCTGTAATTTTAGCACCATTTAAATGCGCCATTAAACTAATAAATCTATGGTTTTCGCCGTAAAGATTCAGTTCTTTTGCCGTTTCATTGGTGAAAACTTTCAGTGCACAACCTTGGTCAGAAATATTGAGTTTTGTAGATTTTTTGATGATGAAATTCGCAATTTTTGAAGGAATGGTTCTGATGGAAGAATCTTTTCTTTTTTGACGTTTCCCTACCACCAAATCGAAATTTCCGTTTTCTAATAGCTCTACCATTGCTGGGATATCTGAAGGATCATTTTGCAAATCACCATCAAGTGTAATTACATAATCACCAGTTGCATAATCGAAACCAGCCATCATCGCAGAACTCTGTCCGTAATTTTTTTTGAGCTCAATCAACACTACATTTGGATGTTTTTTTTCTTTGATTTCTTGTATGGTTTTATCCGTAGAATTGTCGTCTATTAAGATGAGTTCGTAGTGATATCCATTCATAGCATCAGAAATTCTGTCAATTAAAATTTCTGCATTTCCTTCTTCGTTATACATAGGAATAACGAGAGAGTAGAATTTATTTTTATCCATTGTAGCGCTTGATTTGTTACCTTTGCAAAGCAAATTTTTGCAAAAATACTAAAAAACCTGATTTTTATAATGAATCAAAATCAATTACTTTCTAGAAATCAAATCTTTTTTCTTTTTGTAGGCTTTGTTTTGGTGTACTTAGTAGGGCTATTTATTCCACTCATGGAAAATGATTCTGCTCAACATGCTACAATGGCGATGAGAATGACCAATTCTGGCAATTTTCTAGAAATTTATAAAGGAGATAATCCTTATCTAGACAAACCGCACTTGCATTTTTGGCTCGCAGCTTTATCGATGAAAATTTTTGGAATTAATCATATTGCTTATAGAATTCCAGCGATTTTATGCTTGTTTTTAGCGGCTTTTTCTGTAAAAAAGATTGCTGATTTATTGTATAAAAACGAAAATCTAAGTTATACCGCCTCACTGATATTTTTAGCGTCACAAACGATTATTCTTTCTGCACACGATGTAAGAACAGATGCTGTTTTGACGGGTTTTATTGCGCTTTCTATTTGGCAGTTTTTAGCTTTTATCAAAACACAAAAAATCAGCAATGTTATTTTAGCAGGTTTTTTTACAGCATTGGCTTTTTCTTCAAAAGGTTTGATGGCGATTGTGATTATAGGATTTTCGATATTTTCTTATTTGCTGTATTCTAGAGAATGGCTGAAATTTTTTAATGTGAAAATCATTTTTGCCGCGCTCAGTTTCGGAGGGGGGATTTTGCCGATTTTGTACGCGTATTATCATCAATTTGGAAACGAAGGTGTAGAATTTATTCTATTTAATCAAAGTGTAAATCGTTTACAAGCCAAAGGTTTTGAGCAGAATAGTCCTGATTATTCTTTCTTTTTTCACACATTGCTTTGGGCGTTTTTACCTTTTTCAATCGCATTTTACACGGGTGTTTTTGAAAGAACTAAAAATTTGATTCAAGAAAGATTTAAAAAAGTAGAAGGCGTAGAGTTTTTAACTTTAGGCGGATTCTGGTTGGTGATGTTGGTATTTAGTTTTTCTAAATTTAAGTTGCCTCATTATTTAAACGGACTAATTCCCATTATTTCGGTTTTTACCGCTTCTTATATTTTTGAAATTTTCGAAAAAAATCAATGGAAAAAAGCCAGAGTTTTTTGGGTGATTCAGTTGGTGGTTATTTCGGTAAGTTTAGTAGGCGTTTTACTGCTCACGTATTATTTTACTGGAATTCATGAAGTGGTTTTATTTGTGGTAGGCTTGTTTTTTGTGGGAACTTTACTGCTTTACATTTTCAAAAAAGAAAATATGGTGAGAAGATGGGTTTTGGTCTCATTGCTTTTTGCTATAACCATTAATATTTTTCTCAATTCGCAGTTTTATCCTGTTTTGACGCAATATCAAGGTGGTTTAAAAATGGCTCAATATTTTGAAAAAAAACAAGTTTCAACCCAAAATCTTTTCATGCCGAAAGATTATGAAATTTGGTCTTTTGATTTTTATACTCAACAAAACACGCCTCGAAAAGAGGTTTCTCTGTTGAAAAAAGGAGATAGAGTTCTGGTATACGAAAATGATTTACAAAATATTACACAACCGTATAAAATTCTTCATCAGGAAACGCATTTTAAAATTACTAAACTTTCCCTAAAATTTCTGAATCCTAAAACCAGAAATGAAAAGTTGAAAAAGCTTTATTTATTAGAGATATTAAACTAGTGTTTAATTTTCTGAATTTTGGCACCTGCTTTGTTATTAGTATGATAAGAATAACAATAAATTTGTTGTTTAACAAAAAATATTTACTTTTAACAAAAATTTAAAATTAGAAACATGAAAAAATTAGCATTCGCATTTTTCGCTTTATTCTTCAGTGTTCTTTCATATGCTCAAATAGAAGGGAAATGGAAAACAATTGATGATGAAACAGGGAAGCCTAAATCTATCGTAGAAATTTTCAAAAAATCAGACGGTAAATATTATGGCAAAATTGTACAATTATTACAAAAACCAGAAAATAACAACTGTGTAAAATGTACAGATGACAGAAAAAATAAGCCGTTAGTTGGTTTAGAAATCATCAGAGGTTTAAAGAAAGACGGTTCAGAATTTACTGATGGAACCATTACAGATCCTAAAAAAGGAAAAACGTACAATTGTACTGTGACAAGAAGTGGTGATAAACTGAATGTAAGAGGTTACGTAGGAATCTCATTAATCGGTAGAAACCAAACTTGGCATAGAGTAGATTAATCTATTTTATAGATAAAAACAAACGAGACACGTCCTAAAAGATGTGTCTTTTTTATTTGTTGACTAAAGTAATAATTGATACATAATAGTTTGATAAAAATTCCTTAAATTTGCAACTCAACAAATTAATCAAAATGAAAGAAGTACAATTTCGTGAGGCTATCTGTGAAGCAATGAGCGAAGAAATGCGTAAAGACGAATCGATATATCTCATTGGCGAAGAAGTAGCAGAATATAACGGAGCTTATAAAGCTTCAAAAGGAATGTTAGCAGAATTTGGTCCAAAAAGAGTAATAGATGCACCAATTGCAGAATTAGGTTTTGCTGGGATTTCTGTAGGAGCTGCAATGAACGGAAATAGACCAATTGTAGAGTTTATGACTTTTAATTTTTCTTTGGTAGCTATTGACCAAATTATTTCTAATGCTGCTAAAATGTACCAAATGAGTGCAGGGCAGTGGAATGTTCCTATCGTTTTTCGTGGGCCTACTGGTTCTGCAGGTCAATTAGGAGCTACTCACTCTCAAGCTTTTGAAAGCTGGTATGCAAACTGCCCAGGTCTTAAAGTAATTGTTCCTTCTAATCCATATGATGCAAAAGGATTATTAAAATCTGCAATTAGAGATAATGATCCTGTAATTTTCATGGAATCTGAACAGATGTACGGAGACAAAATGGAAATTCCAGAAGAAGAATACTACATCCCAATTGGTAAAGCTGATATCAAAAAAGAAGGTAAAGATGTGACTTTGGTTTCTTTTGGTAAAATCTTAAAATTAGCAATGCAAGCAGCAGCTGATTTAGAGCAAGAAGGAATTTCTGTAGAAGTAATAGACTTAAGAACAATTCGTCCGCTAGATTATGAGACAGTTCTTAATTCTGTACAAAAAACCAATAGATTAGTAGTTCTAGAAGAAGCGTGGCCATTTGGTTCTGTAGCTTCAGAAATTACTTACATGGTTCAGCAGAAAGCATTTGATTATTTAGATGCACCAATTAAGAGAATTACAACTCCAGATGCACCTGCTCCATATTCAGCAGCGTTATTTGCAGAGTGGTTCCCGAAATTAGAAAAAGTAAAACAAGAGATTAAAAACGTTTTATACGTAAAATCTTAAAACTTTAATCATATTTTAAAAAAGCGCAATCATTTTTGGTTGCGCTTTTTTAATTTCATGTAAAATTTTCTTAGGAAAAAGTATTTCCTCTAGAAATTAGATTAAATTTGCATTTATTTTTAAACTTGAAAAATGTCAGACGTTTTAGCTGGAGGTCATCATTTTGACACCAAAAAATTAACTTTCATAGGAGTTTTAGTTTCATTAGGAATCGTTTTCGGAGATATTGGTACCTCACCATTGTATGTAATGAGTGCCATCATTAAATCTGGAAAAGAAGCTAAAATGATTTCTGAAGAATATATAGAAGGAGCACTTTCTTGTATTATTTGGACGCTCACGCTGCAAACCACCATCAAATATGTTCTTATTTCCCTTAGAGCTGATAACAAAGGGGAAGGTGGGATTTTAGCGTTGTTTTCTTTGGTGAAAAAAATGAAAACAAAATGGTTGTATCTCGTTGCAATTATAGGAGCGTCTGCGTTAATTGCAGATGGGGTAATCACGCCTTCTCTTACGGTAATGGCTTCTATAGAAGGTCTTAAGCAAATCAAAGGATTAGATTTAGGAATCAATTCTATTCTAGCAATGACTTCTGTAATTCTGGTCATTATCTTCGTAGTTCAGCAATTTGGAACCAGTTTTATTGGAAAGTTTTTCGGACCAGTAATGGTGATTTGGTTCTTGTTTTTAGGAGGATTCGGTGTGGTGAATTTAATGGAACATCCAGAAATTGTAAAATCATTTAATCCTTATTACGCCTATAAATTAATCGTAACTTCTCCGAGTGCGATTCTTATTTTAGGAGCGGTATTTCTTTGTACTACAGGAGCAGAAGCTTTGTATTCAGATTTAGGACACTGCGGTTATAAAAATATTAGAGTGAGTTGGGTTTTTGTAAAAATCATGTTAATTCTAAACTATTTAGGTCAAGGTGCATGGTTACTAAATAACTATGGAATGGTTTTCACGGGAACCAATCCTTTCTTCGGAATGTTACCACATTATTTAATTATTCCAGCCGTAATTTTGGCAACAGCAGCGGCAATTATTGCTTCTCAAGCATTAATTACAGGTTCATTTACTATTTTTTCAGAAGCAATGTCTCTTAACTTTTGGCCGTTCCAACAGATTCAATATCCTTCTGGTTTAAAAGGTCAAATGTATATTCCAAGAATCAATTGGGGTTTACTTATTTTCTGTCTAATTGTAGTATTCTATTTCAAAGAATCTGTACATATGGAAGCAGCTTATGGTTTATCTATTACGGTAACCATGATGATGACTACCATTTTATTGATTGCATGGTTGTGGAGAAATAGAGTGAATAAACTTTTTATAGGAATTTTTGCCTTGGTTTATTTGTCTATAGAAATAGGATTTTTCAGTGCCAACATCATTAAATTCTTCGAAGGTGGTTGGATTACCGTTTTCTTAGCAGGTTTTGTGGCAGTTTGTATGTACGCTTGGTTTAATGGTAGAATGATTAAGCAAAATTTTATCAAGTTTGTAAAACTGAAAGATTATGTTTCTACAATTAAAGATATTAAACTAGATGAGTCTATTCCTAAATATGCAACCAATTTAGCATTTTTGAGTAGAGCGAAGAAAGAGGATGAGGTGGAATCTAAAATTATTTACTCTATCATGCGCTCTCAGCCAAAAAGAGCAGACCATTATTTTATTTTAAATATCATCAACCAAGAAGATCCTTTTACCTATAAATATTCTATTGATGAGGTAATGCCAGGAACGGTTTATAAAGTGAATTTCCTTTTAGGATTCAAAATTGATAGAAAAATCAATGATTATTTCAATCAAGTGTTGTTTGATATGATGAAAGAAGGCATTATTCCTGATAGAAGTAGCCATCCTTCTCTTAGAAATCATAATATTCCGCCAGATTTAAAATATGTGATTATTGACAATGTTTATATCAATGACTTCTTATTGACGGTAAAAGAAAAAATTACCTTGAATATCTATAATTTCGTGAAATATATCGGTAGTAGTGATTTCAAAGCGTATGGTTTAGCACCGCATAATGTTTTGGTAGAATCTGTACCGCTTATCAATAATCCGATTAGAGAGAAAAAAATTATTTTAGAAGAGTTTAAACGTTACGATTCTTAATATAAAATGAAAACCTCAAGCAATTGAGGTTTTTAGATTTTGTCTCTCATTAAAATTTACCTTTTATTAGTTAAAAATTAATAAATTTGCTTTTCAATTAAAACAATGGAAGCTACTCAAAAAGAAAAAAATATAGGTGTAATAAAAGATGTTCTGAAGCAATATTTACAAGATAAAGCCTACAGAAACACTCCAGAAAGATATGCCATTTTAGAAGAGATTTATAATATGGATCATCACTTTAATGTAGATGATTTATATCTCATCATGATTAATAAAAAATATCATGTTTCTAAGGCAACCATCTATAATACTATAGAAATTTTTCTAGATGCAGGCTTGATTCGTAAACACCAGTTCGGCGAAAAGACACTCTCTTCATCTTCTTACGAAAAATCTTATTTTGATAAGCAACATGACCATTTAGTGATTTACAAAGATGGCTCAGACAAAGAGATTGAAGAAATTATAGAATTTTGCGACCCTAGAATTCAGGGCATCAAACAATCTATCGAAGAAGCGTTTGGCGTGAAAATTGACAATCATTCATTATATTTTTACGGCCACAAAAAAAAATAATGAAAAAAATCCTTTTCGTACTCTTCATTTTTATTTATGCTTTAGGTTTTTCGCAGATTGATAAACTCAATTCCAAAGAACCTTTAGTAAAAGATCCTTATTTCAAAAAAGAAACCAATGTAGCGGTTCAGCCTGGTCAAAAAGTACGTTTTATTCACTCAGATTTATTCGAAAGAAAACCAGATATGTACGGAGGAAATCCTTTCTTCACAGGAAATGTTCAGTTTGAACATCAAGGTGCCATGTTGACGGCAGACCGAGTGATTTTTTACGAAAAAGAAAATTTCGCTAAAGCCATTGGAAAGGTTTTGCTTGTTACTTCAGACGGAAACAGAATTACCTCAAACGAAATGGAGTATGATGGAAATACTCAACGAGGAATTGCCCGTGGAAAAGTGGTGCTTACTGATGCGAAACAAACCATTACTACAGATATTTTGTATTATGATAGAGTAAAAAATACCGCTTATTTCAATTCTGGAGGAACTATAAATGATGGTAAAAGTACCATGTGGAGCCAAACTGCTACTTATTTCATAGATTCTAAAACCAATGAATTTACCAATAATTACACTATTGATAATGCCCAGTATAGAGTAGAAGGAAAAAATATTAAGCATTACCAAAATACCAATATTGCTGAATTTTTCGGGCCTACAACCATTATCAATAAAGAAAAACCTTCTAATTACGTCTACACTGAAAATGGGAAGTATCTTATGACTGAAAAACAGGTGTATCTTAATAAAAATTCTAGAATTTATTACAATGGTAAAATTCTGAAAGGAGATAAAATGTTTTTTAATCAACTCACAGGTTTTGGTAAAGCAGAAGGAAACGTGAGATTAGATGACCCGAAAGAAAATCGTTACATCATCGGTGGTTATGGAGAAATCTACGAAAAAATAGATTCGGCGATGATTACCCAAAAACCTTATGCGGTAAAAATCATGAATCAAGATACAGCTTACATCGCTGCAGAAAGATTTTTAAGTTACCAAAAATTAGATTCTACCCAAAAGAAAAAAAGTTTCCTTCGTGGCTATAAAAAAGTAAGGTTGTTCATGACTAAAGCCCAAGGTAGAGCAGATTCTTTGAGCTTTAATGAAACGGATGGAATTCTTCATTTAAACGTGAAACCTCTTTTCTGGAGCGGAGAAAAACAAATTTCTGGAGATAAAATCGAAGCCTATTTCAACACAACGGAACAAAATATAGACTCTCTAAAAGTCATCGGAAATGCATTTGCCATTTCTAAAGCAGATTCTCTCACGTTGAAAGACGAGTTTAATCAAGTGAAAGGAAATTTAATGACCGTTTTTTATCAAAACAACGAAATTAAAATTGCCAAAGTAACAGGGAATGCTCAAGCTATTACTTATGCAGATTCTGAAGATGCGCAGACCAAAAAATTAGATAGAATCGGTATTGCGCTTTCTACTTGTGGACAAATTGAAGCACTTTTTGAAGAAAGAAAAATTCAGATTCTCTCTTGTAATATTGGAGCCAATTCTGATATTTACCCGATGAGTATGATTGCTCCAGAGAAAAGAAAATTCACAGATTTTAATTGGAATACCAAAGACCGACCACGGAAATGGGAAGATATTTTCCTCGATACGCCTAATTATGAAGAAGTGAAATATGAAACAGATGATACGCTGTACCAAAAAGCGGAAGAACTTCGTAAGAAAGAGGAAGCCAAGAAAAAACCAAAAACCATCAAAAGAGATAGAAAACTATAAATCAATAGAGTCGGACTTTAGTCCGACTTTTATTTTTGAATTCATATTTGGCTTTATCGAAACTTAAATTTCAAAATTTTTCAAAAACTTCCATCTTCCAACTTTTATCTTCTTTATCTTTGCAAAATGAAACAAGAATTTTTCAAATATCAAGCACAAACTACTCCTTATGCAGCAGGTTTCGAAGTAGAAAAAGCAGAAGGAAGTTATATTTATGGTAAAGATGGTAGAGCTTATTTAGATTTTGTAGCGGGAGTTTCTGCCAATACTTTAGGGCATTCTCATCCTAAAGTGGTTAATGCAATTAAAGAACAGGCAGATAAATATCTTCACGTAATGGTTTATGGAGAATACGCTCAAGAAAAACCAGTAGAACTGTGCAGACTTTTAGCAGAAGCTACTCCAGAACCTTTAGAAGTTACCTACTTGGTAAATTCTGGTGCAGAAGCCATCGATGGAGCATTGAAATTAGCAAAAAGATACACAGGACGAGAAGAAATCATCTCCATGAAAAATTCTTACCATGGCAATACTCATGGTGCTTTGTCGGTTTCTGGGAATGAGTTTCACAAGAGAGAATTTCGTCCTTTGTTGCCGATGATTTCTTTCATAGAATTTAATAACGAAGAAGAATTTTCTAAAATTACCGAAAAAACAGCTTGCGTAATCGCAGAAACGATTCAAGGAGCTGCAGGTTTTTTGACGCCTTCTCAAAATTATTTTAAAAATTTAAAGAAAAGATGTGAGGAAGTTGGGGCTTTATTAATCCTTGACGAAATTCAGCCAGGTTTTGGAAGAACAGGAAAATTATTTTCTTTTGAACATTATGATATGGTTCCTGATATTCTCGTGATGGGAAAAGGAATGGGAGGTGGAGTTCCAGTTGGCGCATTTATGAGCTCTGCAGAAATTATGAAATCACTTCAGCATTCTCCTAAACTAGGACACATTACTACTTTTGGCGGAAATCCTCTCATTGCAGCGGCGAGTTATGCAACTTTAAAAGAAGTTTTAGAGAGTAGTTTAATGAATGAAGTAGAAGAAAAAGAAAAACTGTTCAGAGAATTATTGGTTCACCCAAAAATTAAAAAAGTAAACGGAAGAGGTTTAATGCTCGCAGTAGAATTAGAATCTCCAGAGTATACATTAGAAGTAGCGAAGCGTTGTATGGAAAAAGGACTCATTGTTTTTTGGCAACTCTACCGAAATGAATTTATGAGGATTTCTCCACCGTTAACCATTAGTAAAGAAGAGATTAAAAAAGGCTGCGAAATTATTTTAGAAACTTTAAATGAAGAATAAACAAAAAAAGGGGTTTTAAATTTTTAAAACTCTTTTTTTTTATGCGAAAACTCATATAGAAATTATATATTTTATCGAAAAATAGTTGCAGATATATAAAATTAATTTATATATTGCGACACCAAAAATGGTAAAAATATGACGAAACATAAGGTACAGTTTGAATATACAATGCATTGTCTTTCAGAGATTTTGTATGAATATATGGCAACTGCAGAAGGCCTTTCAGAATGGTTTGCAGATGAAGCAGTAGAAAGAGGTGATGACTTTTATTTCAGTTGGAATGGTGGTCCCGCAGAAAAAGCGACATTAATCAGATATAAACCTGAATCTTTTGTGCGTTTCCGTTGGGAAGAAGACGAAGGAACAAAATATTTCTTCGAAATGACCATTATCATTGATGAAATTACCAATGACCTTTCTCTTAATATTACCGATTTCTGCGAAAAAGGAGATGAAGAGGAAACCAGATTATATTGGGATAATCTCATCGAAAATTTACAAATCAAACTAGGCGCGGCTTAATCTTTCAACCCAAGTAAAAAGATTGATAATTGAAATTTCAGTTATCATTTTTTTTGCAATTTTCATAACTAAAAATCATTACAACATGATTTATCTAAACGGACAAAAAACACAAGAAATAGTACTTCAGAATAATGCATTTTTAAATGGCGATGCTGTAAAAGTTCATTTTTTTGTTAAGAATCATCAGTTGATTATGGCAGAAGAATGCTACTTTTTTTTGATGGCTTCAATGCGAAAAATGAGAATGAATATTCCGCTTTCTTTTACGCTTGAATTTTTCACAGAAACCTTTAATAAAGCCATTTCTGAAAATAATTTAGAACTGGGAGTGATTACTTTTATGGCGTTTAGAAACAGAGAAGATGTGCTTTCTTCTAGAACGCCAGTGCAATATTATTTTGAGTTGAATCCTCATGTAAATGTACTGTCTATCCATAAAAATATTGAAATAGATTTGCTTAAAGAAATTTCAGTAAATACCAATATTTTGAGCAATATCAGAACGCATTCGCCGGAAAATATTTATGCAGAAATCTATGCTGCTGAAAATGATTTAGACGATGTAATTTTGCTCAATCCAGATAAAAGAGTAGCGAGAACCATCTCTGGAAATATCTTGTTGCTGGAAGAAAATACGATTAAAATCCCGAAACAATCAGAAGGTGCTTATATTTCTCCGTTAATGGAAAATTTCGTGACTTTCCTTCATAAAAATGCTTTTGTCATCATCGAAGAAGCAGAATTAAGTGCTTTCGAAACACAAAAAGCAGAAGAAATTCTCGTAATTTCTGATGAAAAAGGAGTTTTTTCGGTATCAAAAATTAGAAATAAAGAATTTGGCAACGAAAGATTCTCTGCAATGGTAGAATCTTGGAGTAATAGTTTCGCTTAAAATTGACGAACTCGGCAATCAACCTTTTGTAAGGTCCATTACCGAGTTCTTTTATTGAGAGTTTAGATAAAAACCCAGTTTAAGCGATAATTATTTCTAAAAGAAATCCTAAATTTTTGTTAAACATTCTGCCTCAACTTTTACCTCTACCTTTACCTCAGCCTAATTCAAGCTCACATTTTCTGGAGAATTGGCCCAAAGCAAATAATCTCCGCCTAGATTTTGCATAATTTTTTTCCAAAGCGTTTGATCATTTGGCGAGGTGTAATCCAATTGAAAAAGGTCTACTACCGTCCACATTTTATTCTGAATTTCTTGGTCTAATTGATAAGGACTCCATCCAGAATAACCCTTAAAGATTTTTACTTCTTGTTTATTGAGGTCTTGGTTTACCATGGCAGAAACAATTTCTTCTTGCTGTTCTGTTATATAGAAATCTTCATCAATTGGTAAATATTCAGAAGTGAAAGGTTTTCCTTTGACTAAAAAAAATATACGATCTGTTTCTACAGGACCGCCTTCATACACTTCTAATTCGGTACCGAGTAAATGCTTCATGTTTTCGCTCATGAAATGATTTTTCTTGTTCAAAATAAATCCAAATGCGCCATGAGCATCATGCTCTATAATTAAAACTACAGAGCGAGAAAATATGTCCCCCGAAATATCAGGTGTAGAAATTAAAATTTTACCTTTGTAAGAATTATTCATTACTCAAATTTAAAAAAAATTTTGATGGAAAATCTTCATGATAAAAGAAAAGTATACGAAAAGTCACAATTATTAGAAAGCGAAATTAAAGAAAATCCTATCGAAATGTTTCGAGATTGGTTTCTGGATGCAGAAGAAAGTCCTTCTGTTTCTGAAGCAAATGCGATGGCAATTTCTACGGTAGAAGATGATGGTTGCCCCAGAACCAGAATGGTTTTGCTAAAGGCTTATACTTGGGAAGGTTTTATTTTCTATACCAATTATGATAGCAAAAAAGGGAAGGCTCTTCAAAAAAATAATAAGGCTTGTCTTCACTTTTTTTGGCCAGGTTTAGAAAGGCAGATTGTCATAAAAGCGGATTTAGAAAAAGTGGCCGAGAATTTAAGTGATGGCTATTTCGGTTCAAGGCCAAGAGGAAGTCAATTAGGTGCAGCAGTTTCTCCACAGAGTTCTGTAATTCCTAATCGAGAATATTTAGAAGATAAATTAGCAGCATTAGAAAAAGAATACGAAGGAAAAGAAATTCCTAGACCTAAAAACTGGGGCGGATTCATCGCAAAACCTTATCAGATAGAGTTTTGGCAAGGAAGACCTAACCGTTTGCATGATAGAATTATCTATGAGCTTGATGAAAATTACAATTGGAAAATATCAAGATTAGCTCCATAAGAAAAGCCTCACCGAAAGGTGAGGCTTAATTCTTTTGAATAATTTGAATTATTTCTTTTTAGCACCTGAAACAGCAGCAGCTAAATCAGCACCAGCTTTGAATTTTGCAACTTTTTTAGCAGCAATTTTGATTGGTTTTTTAGTTGCAGGGTTAATACCTTGTCTTGCAGCTCTTTCAGCTACTGAGAAAGTACCAAAACCAACTAAAGCAACTTTACCATCTTTTTTCTTAAGAGTAGCAGTTACGTTAGCAACGAAAGACTCAAGAGCAGCTTTAGCAGCAACTTTAGTAATACCGGCATCTTTTGCCATTGCGTCGATTAATTCAGACTTGTTCATAGTTATAAATATTAATTGTTAATTTGTTACGTAAGACAAATATATAACAATTTTCATATTGTGCAAATTTTTTTCACAATATTAATAATAATTATAGTTTTTTCTATAAATTAACGAGAAAATGATAATTGTTATCTATTACAATAAATAGGCTTTTCCGAGCATTGAAATTCTTTTTATATGCTTTGAATAGAGTGTTTTTTAAATAAGCGTTTAATGAATTTCTAAATTATGAATTTGTTAATTTGATATTTTTTTTCCTCTTTTTTGTTATTAAATATAATGTTTAACTTGTTTATCTGCTAAAATGTCTTTTTTTAAATGGAATTTGGCGAAATATTATATTTGTTTAAATCTCAGATAATTCTTTACTAATCAATTAATTTATTTTAAATTTGCGCCATGTTAATAGAAGTTTTTAAATCAAAAATTCATCGTGTTACGGTTACTGCTTCTGACCTTAATTACATCGGCAGTATTACAGTAGACGAAGACCTTATTGATGCCGCAGGTTTAGTGGTAGGAGAGAGAGTTTACATCGTAAATGTAAATAATGGCGAACGTTTTGATACTTATGTTATAAAAGGTAAAAGAAAATCTGGTGAAATTTGTCTCAACGGACCAGCCGCTAGAAAAGTGCAAAAAGGAGATGTAATCATCATTATTTCTTACGCGCAAATGTCTGTAGAGGAAGCACAAAACTTCCAACCGAAAATTATTTTCCCAGACGAAAAAACCAATCTTCTTACTTAATTGCTATTCTTTTGGAAAATCAAAAAAAATCATCGTCTCTTAAAACAGTTTCTACGATACTGGTATCTATTGCTTTTGCAGCCCTTTTTATGTGGTTTGCATTAAAAGGATTAGATTTTACAAATATCAAAGCCTCTTTAGCTAAAGCCAATTATCTTTGGGTTTTTGCCGCTATGATTTTTGGGTTATTAGCTTATTGGTTCAGAGCAGTTCGTTGGAATTTATTATTAGAACCGATGGGTTACCAGATTTCTAATTCTAATTCATTGTGGACGATTTCTTTCGGGTATCTCATGAATCTTACCATTCCTAGAAGTGGCGAATTAGCACGTTCTACTGCTTTATATGGCGTAGAAAAAGTACCGGTAGATAAATCTTTCGGAACCATTATTTTAGAAAGGGTAGTAGATTTATTCTGTATGTTAGGATTTTTGGTTCTTACGATAGTTTTTAAAGAAGACGCCATTGTTACTTTTTACCAAAAATCAGGGATTAAAATAAATCCTACTTATATTATAGGTGGAATTGCAGTATTGGTAGTAGGAACTTTTATTTTTTTTAAATTCAAAGACAAGTTTACCCATCTTCCTCTGATAGGAAAAGTGATAGAATTTGTAGAAGGGATTTTTCATGGGTTAACTACCATTTTCAAACTCAAGCAAAAAGGTAAATTTATTATATTATCTATCGCGATTTGGGTTGCTTATTATTTGGCAGCGTATTTAGTGTGTTTCGCATTGCCAGAAACTTCAAGTTTTACATTTGCAGACGGATTTTTCTTAATTGTAGTAGGAACATTAGGAATGATGGTTCCAGCTTCTGGAGGAATTGGAGCATTTCACCTAGCTATGAAATTAGGTATTTCTGCCCTATTTCTTTCTATGGGAAAAGATGCTAAATTGGGAGGTGAAGTAGGATTAAGCTATGCTTTTATTTCTCATACCATGCAATTGGTAATTATGCTAGTAATGGGACTTATTTCTATTCCTATGCTTGCAAAAGCTAGAAATGAAGCGGTAAAATCAAAAGAAATATCACAATAATTGATAGAAAAGAACTTTTTTGGTCGAATTCTAAAGAATTAATTTTTTTGAAAGATTTATTGGTTCAATTTAGATAAGAGTTTAAAAAAAAACAGGTCAATTTGGCAGTTAAAAGTTTTATTTTCTCCAAAGGCAAGAAAATTGACACCAATAGAATAAAAAGAGAGCATTCTCTAAAAAATAAAATATTATGACAATAGACAACCAACAAGTAGTTGCACTCAACTATGTTCTTCACACAGATGGAGAAAATAACGAAAAAGTTCTTGTAGAAAAATCAGATGCGGGAAATCCGCTTACATTTTTATATGGAGTGGGAATGATGATTCCAAAATTTGAAGAAAGCATAAAAGGATTAACTTCTGGCGATAAAGCTTCTTTTACTATTTTGCCGGCAGAAGGTTACGGCGAGAGAAATCCTCAAGCAGTAGCACAATTGCCTTTAGAAATGTTCAATGAATCAGGAATGCCACCAGTTGGTGCAATTCTTCCACTTTCAGATAATCAAGGAAATAATTTCCAAGCAGTAGTGGTAGAAGTTACTCCAGAAGTGGTAGTAGCAGACCTTAATCATCCAATGGCTGGAAAAACTTTATATTTCGATGTAGAAATCGTAGATCATAGAGAAGCTACTGAAGAAGAACTAGCGCATGGACATGCACACGGAATTGATGGCAACTCTGGTCACTAATTTCTAATCTTTTTTTGAAATTATACCTAAAAAAATATTTTAAAAACAAAAAATCCCGAAATTTTCGGGATTTTATTTTATAACATGGAACAGAATTCTAAAGATCCTTTACACGGGAAAAGATTAGATGCCATTCTCGAAGAATTGGTAGATTATTACAATGGTTTCGAGGAACTGGGAAAGCAAATAAACATTCGTTGTTTCAACGAAAATCCGAGCATCAATTCTTCGCTTAAATTTCTACGAAAAACAGATTGGGCAAGGAAAAAAGTGGAAAGCCTTTATCTCTATGTTTTGAGACAAAAGAAGAAAAATAAATAATTGTTTTTAGTATATGTTAAAAATTAATAAACCGCAAAAGAGACAAAAGAAAGGATTGAAAACAAGTATTTCAAAAGTAAAAAAAGTAAAATATTCTACTTTTTTTACTTTTGGATTGCTTTAAGAAATAAAAAGCTTTTGTCTCTTTTGTGGTTTTAAAAATCATTTTAAAAACTTGTCGTGTTCTAAAATAATTTTCGCTGATTAGGTTATTAAAAAAACGTAAAATTAACTGAATTTCACTTTAATCTAAAAATTTCCCTGAAACATAATACCATTTTTTATCTACCTTTTTAAAAGTGGATAACTCATGATGAATGTTTTCTTTCCCGAATTTATCTGTGAAATACGCTTTAAATTCTACTTCTTTTTCGCTGGAATTGATGATTTCAAGTTTTGTCCAAGTGTTTTCTTTTCCCCAAGCTTCCAATTCACTTTTGTCATGAAATTTTCTTTTGCTGGGCAATGTGGTTTGCCATAAATATTCACCATTCGGAATGGCAAATGCAGCATAACGAGAACGCATCAGTTCTTCCGCAGTTTTTGGAAACTCTTTTTTAGAATGAAACGGCTCGCAACATTCATCGTACAATTTTTCTGAACAACAAGGGCAAAGATTTTTCAAATTTTAGATTTTAAATTTTAGATTTTAGATTGGTTGTTATTTTCAATTTTCAATTTTCAACTTTCCATATTCCATTAACCAAAAGCTCTTTTCAATAAACTTTCTACTTTCGGTTCGCTTCCTCTGAAATTTTTGTACAATTCCATCGGATCTTTTGTTCCTCCACTAGAAAGTAAAACTTTGTATTTTGCTGCAATTTCAGGATTGAATATTCCATTTTCTTTGAAATATTGAAAAGCATCTGCATCTAATACTTCTGCCCACTTGTAAGAATAATATCCCGCAGAATATCCTCCTTGGAAAATATGTGAAAAACTTGTGCTAACAGCTGTTTCTGATAGAGTAGGATAAACTTGAGTCGCTTTGATGGTTTCGGTTTCAAAGGTTTTTACATCTTCTACTTTTACGTTTTCAGCGTGATAAGACATGTCCAAAATTCCGAAGCTGAGTTGTCTCAAGGTTTGATAGCCTTCCATAAAGTTTTTAGAATCTTCTATTTTCTGAATTTTTTCATCTGGTAAAACTTCACCCGTTTGATAATGTTTCGCAAATGTTTTCAAAAATTCTGGTTCGTAACAGTAATTTTCTAAAAATTGCGAAGGCAATTCTACAAAATCCCATTTCACAGAAGTTCCAGAAAGATTTGGATACTGAGTGTTTGCCAAAACACCGTGTAAAGCATGCCCGAATTCATGGAAAAGCGTGGTGACTTCGTTGAAAGTCAGTAAACTAGGTGTTTCTGAGGTAGGTTTGGTAAAATTACAAACTACAGAAATGTGCGGTCTGTGATTTTCGCCATTTTTGATGTATTGATTTTTAAAACTCGTCATCCATGCTCCCGCTCTTTTCCCCTTTCTTGGATGATAATCGGCATAAAGCAAAGCTTTGAAACTTCCATCTTCCGACTTCTGACTTCCAACTTCTAGAACTTCATACGTTTTCACATCAGTGTGATATTTTTGAATGTCACTGGTTTCTACAAATTCTAACCCGAAAAGTTTTCCAGCTAACCCGAAAACCGCTTCTTGTACTTTGTCTAACTGGAAATAAGGTTTCAATTCTTCATCATTGAAATCAAATTTTTGTTTTCTGAGTTTTTCGGCATAATAAGCGTGGTCATAACTTTGCATTTCTGTAATTCCATCTGCTTTTGCTAAAACGGAAAGCTCTTCCACATCTTTTTGGGCAAAAGGTTTTGCTTTAGTCAATAATTCGTTCAAAAATTCTAACACTTTCTGTGGAGATTTTGCCATTCTTTCTTCTAAAACATAATCTGCAAAAGATTTGTAGCCTAACAATTGCGCTTTTTCTTGACGAAGTTTTACCAATTCTTTGATGAGATTTTGGTTGTCAAATTCACCACCATCAAAAGATTTTTTTCCGTTTGCAATTGCCAATTCTTTTCTCAATTCACGATTTTCAGCATAAGTAAGTACAGGAAGTAAACTCGGGAATTGAAGCGTAATCACATAACCTTCTAGATTTCTTTCTTTTGCTTCTTCTTCATATTGCGCAAGAATTGCCTCTGGAATTCCAGCCAAATCATCTTTGTTGGTCAAGTGTTTATAATATTGATTGGTCGCTGCCAAAACGTTTTGTCCGAATTGTAAAGATTTTTTAGAAAGCTCAATATTGATATTTTTGAGTTGTTCTTTTTTCTCGTCATTCAGCAATGCACCGTTTCTTACAAAACCTTTGTAGGTTTCTTCTAGAAGCATTTTTTGCTCTTCGTTAAGCGTGTAATGGTCTTTTTCGTCGTAAACTTTTTTAATTCTTGAAAAAAGTTGTTCGTTTTGCGAAATTTTAGAAGCAAATTCGGTCAATAAAGGCGAAACTTCTTGAGCGATTTGTTGAATTTCGTCATTCGTTTCAGCAGAATTAAGGTTGAAGAAAATACTAGAAACCACATCTAATTGTTCACCAGAATAAGCCAAAGCTTCGATGGTGTTTTCGAAAGTAGGCGTTTCAGGATTGTGAGTGATTTCTTCTATTTCTTGCAAAGATTTGTCTATCAGTTCTTTGAATGCAGGTAAGTAATGTTCTTCTTTTATTTCTGCAAATGGAGCTGAATTATATTGGGTGTTAAATTTCTGTAAGAGTAAATTTGTCATTTCTAAAATTTTAACAAAAATACTAATATTCTTTATGATAACCTATCCCAAAATCTAGCCCAATTCCCATGAAACTATGTTTAGAAATATTTCCTAAAAATTTAAAGCCTACACTGTTCCCTAGAGCAGTAGGTTTGCCTACAGGAATTAATTCATAAATTCTATAAGGACTTTTTTCCGATTTGAACCATTTTATAGAAATTTCAAATGGACAACCTGCGTAATTTTTTGATTCTGTATAGGTTTTGTCATAATCATCTTTCTTATAAATTTCATATTTGTTGGTAGAAATTCCTACAGAAAAACTGTACGCAAAATTGTCTTCTATGAATCTTCTTCCGTATAAAATACCAACTTCCGTGTTTTTAAAATCACTTGAAGGGAATGGGATTGGTGTTACAGGAGTGATTGGGATAGCTTTTACGCTTAATTGGTTAAACTCTGAATATCTGGCTGTAAATAAATTTTTATTCTTTTCATAATTGATGCTTCCGTATTGTATAATGCCGCCAGAATTGTTAATTTCTTTAGCGTATCCCAATCCAAGGTCAAAAAATAGGATGGGATTTGTTTTTTGTGCTAAAATATTGGAAAATATAGATAAGCAAACAACTATTAAAAAAGATTTTTTCATGGTTCTTGATTTTAGATATTCAAATTTAGTTCATTTTTCTATAACAAATGTTGATTTAGTTCATTTTATTATCTTTGTTAAAACACTGAAAATATTCACACTATGAAAAAGTTTTTAAAAATCCTTTTGGCAATTCTAGCCGTTTTGGTGATTGCCATGTTCGTTATTGGTGAAAAATACCATTATGAAAAATCGATTGTCATTAATGCTCCTGCAGAAAAAGTGTATTCACATCTCAATTCTATGAAAGCATTTAATGAATGGAATCCTTGGATGAAATTAGACCCGCAGTTGCAATCTACTTATTCTGGAGTTTCTGGTCAGATTGGCGATAAGCATTGCTGGACAAGTGATAAAAAAGATGTAGGAAATGGATGCCAAGAAATCACAGCACTTATTCCAAATCAGAAACAAAGCACTAAAATGGCTTTTGAAGGTCAAGGTGAAGCCACTTCTGATATTGTATTGACACAAGAAGGAAATGCTACAAAAGTGGTTTGGACGCTAGATGCAGAAATGGAATATCCTTCTAATCTAATGAAGCCAATGATGGATTACTGGATGGGAAAATCGTATGAAGAAGGACTCCAAAATTTGAAAAAACTTTCAGAAAAACCTTAATTTAAAATTTTAGAAATATAGAAAACGGGAAATTTCCCGTTTTTTTATTTTTCGATATTTCAAAAGAGAATTTTATCTTCGCTGAATATTTTAATGAAGATGTTGGTCAAAGATTATGATAAAACTGCACTGAGGAATTTTGTGAAAGACACAATTTCTGGGAAGATAAAAACGCTGGAGTTTTATCTCAATTTTACTTTGGAAGCAACGAGAGAAGTAAAGAAAACTTCTAAGTATGATTCCATAAGGGAAGAAATGCAAGAAGAAATTTATCACTTGGATAAACAAATGTTTGCGCTCAAAACCATGCAAAAGAAAATGAATCAGGTGCTTCGTCATTCTTCGGATAGAGTAAAACTTGGTTCACTGGTCATTACCAATAAAGCCAGATTTTATCTTTCGGTTTCTCTCGGCGAGTTTTTTTACGAAGGAGATCGGTTTTATGCGATTTCAGAAGAAAGTCCGATGGCTAAAATCATGTTAGGCAAAACCGAAGGCGAAGAATTTGTTCTCAATAGAATTCACCAAAAAATTGAAAAAATTATTTAATTAATTTTGTCAAATATCAATAGAGCGGACTTTAGTCCGCTTAGTAATAATCAATCATTCCATTTGGCTTTAGCCAAAACTTAACAGCTTTTTTTTAAAAATGAACAATTCAGAAATTTTAAAACAAATCATAGAGAGCAGAAAAAGTACGTATCCCAAAGATTATACTAGCGAAGAAATTTCTCAAGAAATCTTAGATGAAATCTTAAGTTCTGCACAGTTTGCGCCCAATCACAAGAAAACAAAACCTTGGAGATTCCGTATTTTTAGAGGAGAAGAAAAGCAGCAGTTGGCAAAAGAAATTCAGAAAATTTACAAAGAAACTACGCCAGAACACTTGTTTTTAGAGAAAAAATATCTTGATTTTGCAGATAAAATTGCCAAAACAGACACCGTGGTTACCATTTCTGTAAATTTCAGTGGTTTGCTTCCAGAATGGGAAGAAATTGCAGCAACTTCGATGGCGGTTCAGAATATGTATTTAACTTGTACGGCAAATCAAATAGGTTGTTATTGGAGTTCTCACACAGTAATAAATCATCTCGGTGAATTTCTGAATTTAGAAGAAAATCAACGTTGTCTCGGATTGTTTTATTTAGGGAAAGTTTAAGTTTCAGCTTCCAATAACAAACACTGGGCAAAATTTTTTTGAAACAAAATATTTTACTATCTTTGCACACTTAAAAATATTAACAGGGACGAGTTCCCATAAATTCACAACAATATGTCAGTAAAAATTAGATTACAAAGACACGGTAAAAAAGGAAAACCTTTTTTCCACATCGTAGTAGCAGATGCTAGAGCAAGAAGAGATGGTAGATTCATCGAGAAATTAGGAATTTACAATCCAATTACTAACCCTGCAACAATTGAACTAGATGTAGATTCAGCTGTTAAATGGTTAAACAATGGTGCTCAACCAACTGATACTGCAAGAGCTATCCTTTCTTACAAAGGTGCTTTATACAAAAAACACTTACAAGGTGGTGTAGCGAAAGGTGCTTTCGACGAAGCTGAAGCTGAAAAAAGATTCAACGCTTGGTTAGAAGCTAAAGAAGCTGCTGTAAACGCTAAAAAAGACGGTTTAACTCAGTCTAAAGAAGCTGCTAAAAAAGCTGCTCTAGAAGCTGAAGCTAAAGTAAACGAAGCTAGAATTGCTGCTGCTGCTCAAGCAGAAGCTGATGCTAAAGCTGCTGAAGAAGCTGCAAACGCAGAACCTGTAGCTGAAGAAACTACTGAAGAAACTCCAGCTGCTGAAGCTGAAGGAACTGAAGCAGAAGCATAACAATTTTAGAAATAAAATGTACTAAAGACGCAATTTATTGCGTCTTTATTCTTTTAAAACAAAGTATATTTGCATCATAAAACCAAATAAAATTTTTTTGGTTTTTAAAAAATTTTAAAATATCAACCCATGAAAAAAGAAGATTGCTATTTTTTAGGAAAAATTACCAGAAAACACGGTCTAAAGGGAAATGTAATCATAAAACTAGACACAGACCAACCAGAATTATACAATAAACTGGAAGGGATTTTTGTGGAAGTGAACGGACTTCTCGTGCCTTTTTTTGTGGAAAAGCAACAATGGGGAAATGATAACTCTAAAATCATTACTTTCAAGAATTCTTCTGAACAATTGGTAGAACAATCTATTGGAAAGAATGTTTTTTTACCACTTTCTACCTTGCCAAAACTTTCAGGGAATCAATTTTATTATCACGAAGTCATTGGGTATGAAATCAGAGAAGAAGATGGTAAATCTTGCGGAAACATTGTAGAAATAAACGACCAAACTGCACAACATTACTTTATTCTAAAATTAGCAGACAAAGAAATCATCATTCCAATTATCAAAGGCTGGATTCTAGAAGTAAACCGTGAAGAAAAATTTATCAAAATGCAATTGCCAGAAGGATTGATGGATGTTTTCTTAACGCCATCCAAGAATGACGAGCAATAAAATTATTCTTTTCAAAAACTAATTTTTAAAACCGTAAAAATCTCCGCGTTACATCAAAAATTACGCCAAAATTTCTTATTTTTGCTGAATAATTATGAAGTCATGAGTAAGAAGACCATTAAAGAAATTTTAGGAGATTATAAAAAACTTTTACATCACGATATTACCATTCAAGGTTGGGTGAGAGCATTCCGTTCTAACCGTTTCATCGCATTGAATGACGGTTCTACGATAAACAACATTCAGATTGTAGTAGATTTCGAAAATTTCGACGAAGAAATCATCAAAAATATTAAAACTGCTTCTTCACTTAAAATTACCGGTGAGGTAGTAGAAAGTGAAGGAAAAGGTCAAGATATAGAAATCATTGCGAAGAAAATTACAATTCTTGGTGATAATTTCTCTGAAGAAATGGAAAAAACTGTTCTTCAACCAAAAAAGCACTCTTTGGAAGTTCTTCGTGAGCAGGCGCATCTTAGATTCAGAACCAATCTTTTCGGCGCGGTTTTCAGAGTGAGAAGTGCGGTAAGTTTTGCGATTCACCAGTTCTTTAACCAAAATCATTTCTTTTATATGAACACGCCAATTATTACTGGTGCTGATGCAGAAGGTGCTGGTGAAATGTTTGGAGTGACGAATTTTGATTTAAATCAAATTCCAAGAGATGAAAACGGTGACATCGATTTTGCACAAGATTTCTTTGGCAAAAAAACCAATTTGACGGTTTCTGGTCAGTTAGAAGCGGAAACAGCAGCGATGGGATTAGGTAGAGTGTATACTTTTGGGCCGACTTTCCGTGCAGAGAATTCTAATACTACAAGACACTTAGCAGAATTCTGGATGGTAGAACCAGAAGTGGCTTTCAATAATTTAGAAGACAATATTGATTTGGCTGAGAATTTCTTGAAATATGTAATCGGGTATGTTCTAGAAAATTGCAAAGACGATTTGAAATTTTTAGACCAAAGATTTGCTGAAGAACAAAAACAAAAACCAGAAAAAGATAGAGCCAAAGAAGGTTTAATAGAAAAACTAGAAAACGTAATTAAAAAACGTTTCATGAGAGTTTCTTATTCTGAAGCCATCGAAATTCTATTGAATTCTAAAGAAAATAAAAAAGGAAAATTCCAGTTCCCAATTGAAGAATGGGGCGCAGATTTACAATCAGAACACGAGCGTTATTTGGTAGAAAAACACTTCGAATCTCCAGTCGTTTTATTTGATTATCCTAAAGAAATCAAGGCATTCTACATGAGATTAAACGAAGATGGGAAAACCGTAGCGGCAATGGATGTTCTTTTCCCAGGAATTGGAGAAATCATTGGTGGTTCACAAAGAGAGGAAAGATTAGATGTTTTGAAAACCAAAATGCAAGAAATGCACGTAGATGAACATGAACTTTGGTGGTATCTAGATACTAGAAAATTCGGTTCTGTTCCGCATGCTGGTTTCGGTTTAGGTCTAGAAAGATTAATTCTTTTCGTAACAGGAATGACTAATATTAGAGACGTGATTCCTTTCCCTAGAACTCCGAAAAACGCTGAGTTTTAAGGAAAATTAAGGTTGTGTCTAGATATTTTTTAATCTACCGCCTTAAAATTTCAGAAAACTAATAACCAAATGCTTATAAAATTTAACAACATCGAGGAAACGATAATTACCTTGAGAAATGAAAAAGTAATTATCGATAGTGATGTAGCAGAATTGTATGGAGTAGAAACTAAAAGAATAAATGAAGCGGTAAAAAACAATCCTGAAAAATTTCCGCATGGATATATTTTAGAGATTGACAAAACAGAAATTGAAGATTTGCGGTCGAAATTTTCGACCACAAAATGGTCGTCAAAATCTAGAGTTTTGCCAAAAGCTTTTACAGAAAAGGGTTTATATATGTTGGCTACGATTTTGAAAAGTCAAAAAGCAACACAAACGACCATCGCTATTATTGAAACTTTTACAAAAATTAGAGAATTATCTCGTACTGTTTCAGAATTGGCAGAAGTAAAAGATGAAAGTGAACAAAAATCTTTGATGCAGAAAAGTGGTGAAATTATTTCGGATATTTTGGGAGAAGAAATGAAAACGACAGATACAGAAACCACTGTAGAACTCAATTTTGCGGTATTGAAATTTAAACACACCATCAAAAGAAAAACCGATAAATAAATTTTATAAAAATAATTTTTAAAAATATAACACTCCAAAAATTCAAATTGATAATTTTGAATTTCTAAATAATAAACAATGCTCAAACAAAACCTACAAATAAAATTAGGACAAAAATTAGCTCCTCAGCAAATTCAGTTGATGAAGTTGATACAGCTTCACACGCTAGAATTTCAGGAAGAGTTAGAGCGTGAGTTAGAAGAAAATCCTGCCTTGGAAGTAGTTAAAGAAGACAGTGGTGATGAGGATGATTTTAGCAGTTTAGACTCGGATTACGAAAGTGAAGGAAGCGAAAGCATAGATACTGATTTTGATGTAGATGAATATTTGTATGATGATGAGCCTTCTTATAAAACCGCTTCTAGCAATTATTCTGCAGATGACGAAGATTTTGATAACGAAAGTTTATTAACAGAAGGACAGTCTTTGTATGATTATTTGATGGAGCAAATCCACTTGTCTAGTATAGACGATGAAGACCTGAAAATTGCAGAATACATAATCGGAAATCTAGATAATGACGGATATTTGAGACGTGAGATTAAAGCTATTGTAGATGATTTGGCTTTTTCGCAAGGGATTTATACCACTCAAGAAAAAGTAAAGGAAATTCTAGAAAATTATGTTCAAAAACTTGATCCAGCTGGAGTAGGAGCGAGAGATTTACAAGAATGTCTTTTATTGCAAATTGAGAAAAAAGTAAGCAGAGATAAATCGGTGATTTTAGCGGGTAATATTTTAAGATATCAGTTCGATGCTTTAACCAATAAACATTACGGCAAAATCATCAATAAATATGATATAGAAGAAGAAGATTTAAAAGATGCACTGGAAGTGATTTCTAAATTGTCTCCAAAAGTAGGCGGGAATTTTGATACACAAACCATCACCATCAATCAAGAAATTATTCCAGATTTTGTGATTCAAATAAAAGATGGACAAGTTTTACCGCTTCTGAATAGTAGAAATGCACCTACACTTAGAGTTTCTGAGGAATACAAAGAAATTTTAAGCACCTATTCTCATGATAAAAACTCTGCGGAACATAAACAGGCCGCACTTTTCATCAAACAAAAGTTAGATGCTGCAAAATGGTATATTGACGCCATTAATCAGAGACAAAATACGCTGATGCAAACCATTTCTGCGATTGTAAAATTACAGAAAGAGTATTTCTTAACCGGAGATGAAAAAAACATCAAGCCAATGATTCTGAAAGATATAGCAGATATAACAGGATTTGATATTTCTACGATTTCTAGAGTGGTGAAAAGCAAATATGCAGACACGCCAAGTGGAATTATTTTGCTTAAAAATTTATTCTCAGATTCATTGACGAATGATGATGGCGAAGAAGTTTCGACCAAGGAAATTAAAAACCATTTGCAAGAAGTCATCAGTCATGAAGACAAGAGAAAACCATTGACAGACGATGCTTTGGTAGATGTTTTGAAGGAAAAAGGATACAACATTGCTAGAAGAACGATCGCAAAATACAGAGAACAACTCAATATTCCAGTCGCAAGATTGAGAAAAGAATTATAATAAAAAAAACCTTCAGTAATGCTGAAGGTTTTTTATTGTTTATTGTTCCTGTTCTATTTTTTGCAATTGCTCTAGATTTCTGCTCAGTCTGCTCATAATAATTCCGTAGACAATTCTGTAATACAGCCAAATCATGAGAACGCCTAAACCAATACTTATCACTATTCCAGTGATAAATCCTATCAAAGTGGCTTGGTTTAAATGAATGTTTTGAGCTTGCAACACATTCATAATGAAATAAGTAATAATCCCCGAAAAAACAATCAATAAACCAATGTTGGTGAAGATAAATAAATTCACCGTTCTTTTGAACTTGATAATTTGGAGAATAAAATTTTTCAAATTGCATTCTACCTTAATTTTTAGGTAATTTCTATAAAAAAGAAAAACAAAAATCGCGGTAATCAGTAAACTAAAGACTTTCAAGGCAAAATAAAGATGCTCAAAATTCATTTCCACATCATCATTCATTTGCACGCCCAGTTTTTCTAAAATATTAGTAAAACTATTGCTTCTTTGAGTAGAAAAAATCGTACAAATCCCAACAATGGCGAAAAATAAAAATTCTGCCAAACTTATCCAGAAAATATATTTTACATAGTTGGTAGATTTTTTATTGAGCATTCCTTCTATTTCAGACGTGTTATACACATCAGAAACGGGTTGTTCCTGCCAAGATTTTTTAAATTGGTCTATATTGAAATCTTCATTAAGCATGTTGAGTCATCAATTCTTTAAGTGTTTTTTTGAGTCTGTTCATTTTTACACGGGCATTTACTTCTGTAATCCCTAGGTTTTCTGCAATATCACGGTAAGGCAAATCGTCTAAATACATCATCACAATCGCACGTTCTACTTTTGGGAGCATTTTTATCACCTTATAAAGCAGAGTGATTTGTTGTTGCTTTTCGTCATCATCTTCCACATAATCTCTGTGGTGAAAATCCATCAACTCATCGGTTTGAGGAGATTTCGTTTTCTTTCGGAAAAGCGTAATGGCCGTATTGAGCGCTACTCTGTACATCCAAGTAGAAATTTTGGACTGTCCTTTGAATGAGTCGTAACTGCGCCAAAGTTGTAACACAATTTCTTGAAAAAGATCCTGTTCATCTTCCAGAGAATTGGTATATAATCTGGAGACTTTTATAATAAGCCCCTGATTTTCTTTTACCAACTTAGAAAATTCTTTTTGTTTAGAATCCAATTTTTTAGAAATTAAAGAACGAAGATAAGAAAATGCGCTCATTAATGAATGCCAAAACATATTTTTTTTCTTGGGCGCCAAATTCCTCATTCCGCTCCCGCTTTTTTGTTTTTTAGATTCTTCTACTTCGCTCAGAATGACAAAAAACAAAAAGAGCTCCGCTCAACTCGGGGCGCAAGTTTAGGGATTTTTAGAAACCATTTTTTTTTAAAATAACTTTCAGTGAAAAATACAACCAACCCTTTCTGCGTTTTTTGAGGAATCTGTAAAACGCAGAAAGGGTACAGAATAATAAAAATACATTCCACAACATCCGACCTCTAACCTCTGACATCTAACATTCAAAATTTCCGTATCTTTGCACTCCACGAGAAAAACAGCTTGTTGATTCCAAGAAATTGGGGTAGGAAAGTCCGGACATCACAGAGCAGCATAAAGGTTAACAACCTTCCGTCGTGAGACGAGGACAAGTGCAACAGAAAGCAAGTACAGTTCGGCTGTAGTGAAATCAGGTAAACTCTATGCGATGCAATGGTAAGTATATCGATGCTTTTTAGAGCAATCTAAGAATAGGAGTAGCTCGCTCCGAAAATCGAGGGGTAACCAGCTCAAGGTTTGTAGTAATGTAAACCGTAGATAAATAACAAGCGTCCCGATTCATCGGGAAACAGAATCCGGCTTATCGTTTTTCTCGTGGTTTTTTATTCGCTTTCCAACTGCTTTTTCGCATCATCCAGTCCTGCTCTCTCTTCTTCTGAAAGTGTAGGATATTGCAGATTCATTTTTTCTAGCGTTTCTATAATAATTTGTATAGCTGCTACTCTTGCAAACCATTTTTGATCTGCAGGAATCACAAACCAAGGTGCGTGATCTTTACTGGTTTCGGAAATGGCTTCTTCGTAAGCCTTCATATATTGGTCGAAAACGGCACGTTCTTTTAAGTCGCCAATAGAAAATTTCCAGTTTTTTTCTTGTTCAGCAATTCGGTCTAGGAAACGTTTTTTCTGCTCTTCTTTGGAAACGTGGAGAAAAATTTTCACGATTTTCGTTCCATTTCTAGCGATATGTTTTTCAAAATCTTTGATGCTTTCGTATCTGTTTTTCCAGAATTTTTCATCGATTTCGTTAGTAGATTTCCAAACTTTTTCGCTTAGATTATATTCAGGATGCACTTTACACACCAAAACACTTTCGTAATGACTTCGGTTGAAAATTCCTATTTTCCCTTTTTCTGGTAAAGCCAAATAATGCCTCCAGATGAAATCATGACTGTATTCTTTAGAAGTTGGCGTTTTAAAACTGGTCACTTCGCAACCTTGCGGATTTACTCCACCGAATACATGTTCTATCAAACTGTCTTTTCCGGCAGCATCCATCGCTTGTATCACTACCAAAAGTGATTGACTGCCATCTGCGTAAAGCTTTTCTTGAAGTTCATAGAGTTTTTTCTTCTCTGCATCAAGCATTTTTTGACCTTCTTCTTTGGTCAGTTCGCCTTTATAATCGGTGTTGAAATCTTTGAGATTGAATTTTTGATTTTCTTTTACAAGAAAGTTATCGGTGAAATTGGTATCCATTTTTAAAGTGTTTTGTTCAACTAAAGATAATAAAAAAAACCGACTGTAACTAGTCGGTTTTATATTATTTAATAGCTGATTATTTTATAGTTACAGCATCTTTTTTCTGGTCAGAAGTATTTTTTACTTCTGCTTCTTTTGCATTTCCTTCTACTTTTCCTTGAATGTAAAGAACGATTCTTCCGTTTACTGGGTCATTAGAAAATACATCAATAGATTTTTTAAAAGGGGCAATATTAGCAGTGTTATAGTGAACTTTTATTTGTCCTGATTTTCCTGGCATAATTGGATCTCTTGGCCATTCAGAAGCTGTACAGCCGCAACCAGGTTGTACGTTAGAAAGAACTAGAGGTTTGTTACCAGTATTTTTAAAAGTAAAAACTCTGTTTCCATCAGCGTTTACAGGAATAGTGCCGTAATCAATTGTTGTTTTTTCAAAAGAAATAGTTTGTGCAGAAGAGAAAACAAAACCTCCTATAAGCAACAAACCTCCAATAAATTTTTTCATATCTAGAAAGTTTTTTTGTTGTAAATTAAAGTTCAAAATTATAAATAAATTCTGTAATTAAATTCAAATTCTTCTTTTTTATTTTACATTGTCTCATTCTTATTCCAAAATTCTCAAAAAGAAGAGTTTTAACCATTTAAAAATTCACATTTTATCGTATTTTTGCAAATTACAAGCCAAACTCATTTTTATTTAAAAATTTATGCAAATTTCAGAAAAATATAATCCTCAGGAAACAGAACAGAAGTGGTACAATTACTGGTTAGAAAACAATTATTTTCATTCTACTCCAGATAACAGACCTCCTTATACGATTGTAATTCCGCCACCAAACGTGACGGGTATTCTTCACATGGGACACATGTTAAATAATACCATTCAAGATGTTTTGGTCAGAAGAGCCAGAATGCAAGGATTTAATGCACTTTGGGTTCCGGGAACAGACCACGCTTCTATCGCTACTGAAGCTAAAGTGGTAGCGAAACTGAAATCTGAAGGAATTAATAAGTCTGATATTACCCGAGATGAATTTTTAGTTCACGCTTGGGATTGGACGCATAAATATGGCGGAACAATTCTTGAACAATTAAAGAAATTGGGTTGTTCTTGTGATTGGGACAGAACGCGTTTCACGATGGAACCGAAATTGTCTGCTCAAGTCATCAAATCTTTCGTTGATTTATACAATAAAGGTTTGATTTACAGAGGTTACCGAATGGTGAACTGGGATCCAGAAGCCAAAACCAATATTTCTGATGAAGAGGTGATTTATAAAGAACTCAATGGGAAACTTTGGTACCTTAAATATAAAATTGAGGGTTCTGAAGAGTTTATTTCTGTGGCTACCACTCGTCCGGAAACTATTTTCGGTGACGTAGCGGTTTGTGTAAATCCTAACGATGAAAAATATGCGCATCTGAAAGGCAAAAACGTAATCGTTCCGATTGTAAATAGAGTCATTCCAATTATTGAAGATGAATATGTGGACATGGAATTCGGAACTGGAGCGTTGAAAATCACTCCAGCTCACGACATTAATGACTACGAAATCGGTCAAAAGCATAATTTGCCAATGATTGATGCATTAGATGATGATGGTAAACTGAATGAACACGGATTGCATTACAACGGAAAAGATAGATTCGAGGTTAGAAAACTGATTGCTAAAGAATTAGAAGAAAATAATCTTTTGGTAAAAGCCGAAGATTATGTAAATAAAGTTGGAACTTCTGAGAGAACAGGAGCTGTAATTGAACCAAAAATTTCTCAACAATGGTTCCTGAAAATGTCTGAAATTGCGAAGCCAGCTTTGGATGTAGTAATGAATGACGAGGTGAAATTCCACCCAGAAAAATTCAAAAATACGTACAGACATTGGATGGAAAACATCCGTGATTGGAATATTTCTCGTCAATTGTGGTGGGGGCAGCAAATTCCAGCGTATTATTATGGAGAAGGAAGTGAGGATTATGTGGTTGCAGAAAATGTAGAAGAAGCTTTGGTCTTAGCCAAAGAAAAATCTCAAAATCCAGATTTACAAATTTCAAATCTTCATCAGGACGAAGATGCTCTAGATACATGGTTCTCTTCTTGGTTATGGCCTATGTCCGTTTTTGATGGAATGTTAGATGAAAACAATGAAGACATCAAGTATTATTATCCGACTTCTGATTTGGTAACTGGTCCAGATATTATTTTCTTCTGGGTAGCCAGAATGATTATGGCAGGATTAGAATTTAAAGGCGAAGTTCCTTTTAAAAATGTATATTTTACAGGAATTGTTAGGGATAAACAACGCAGAAAAATGTCTAAATCACTCGGAAACTCTCCAGACCCAATAGAATTGATTGAAAAATATGGCGCAGATGGAGTAAGAGTAGGGATTTTGCTGAGTTCAGCAGCCGGTAATGATTTGCTTTTTGATGAAGATTTAATGTTGCAAGGAAGAAACTTCGCGACTAAAATCTGGAACGCTTTCAGACTCATTCAAGGTTGGAAAAAAGAAGACAAACCAGCGAATGAAGCAGATCTTCAGACGATAGAATGGTTCGGAAATCAAATGAATAAAACCATTGCCGAAATCAATGACCAATTCTCAAAGTTCAGAATTTCTGATGCGTTGCATTTGATTTATAAACTGATTTGGGACGATTTCTGTGCGTGGTATTTAGAAGCCATCAAACCAAATTATGGAGAAGGAATTTCTCAAGAAGTTTATGATAAAACCATCGTTTATTTTGAGGAATTGATGAGATTGTTACATCCTTTCATGCCATTTTTAACTGAAGAATTGTATCAGGCAATTGCAGAAAGAAGCACAGAAGAAGCTTTGGTGATTGCTCAACAGAAAAAAGCAGAACCTTTCTGCGAAGAAAATATAAAAGCCTTCGAAACGGCTAAAGAATTGATTTCTGGCGTTAGAAATTACCGTCAAAGCAAAGGGATTTCGCCTAGAGAAGCCGTAGAATTATTTACCAATGCTGTTGCTTTCGAAAATGAAGCGGTGGTGAAAAAATTAGCCAACATCTCTGAAATTAATTTCGGAAATAAAACGGACAAACCAAGTTTCACTTTCTTAGTGGGAGCTACAGAAGTTTCTATTCCATTGAGTGAAAACCTTGATTTAGAAGAAGAAAAAGCAAAAACAGAAGAAGAACTAAAATACTTAAAAGGCTTTTTAATTTCGGTAGAAAAGAAATTATCTAACGAAAAATTTGTTGCTGGTGCTCCTGCTCAAGTAGTAGAAAACGAGCGCAAAAAACAAAAAGATGCGCAAGATAAAATTGCAATTTTAGAAGAAAAATTAAAAACATTGTAGGGATTGGAAGTCTGATGTGAGGTGCTCTTTTGCATTTTGCATAAGACCACACCCAACTTCCTTTCATCAAACATCCATCAGAATCATGTCACACTTAGAAAACATATCAAAACTTTTTTCTAAAAATTTTGTAGAAAATCCAATGCTAGAAACTTTCGAGGCAGGAAAAATTCATCTTCCTAGCGGAAAGTTAGTCGCTTGTGACCCATTGATTACCCATGACATGAAGGAATTTGTGATTCATTTTCCTGTAGGTGATTTTCCTGTTTTGGTACACAAAGAAAGAGACAGCAATTGTATTGCTTATGTAGAAATAGTGTTCAGCAATGAACACGTAGATTCTTTTAAAATGGCAACTACAGAAGGTCAACATGTAGAAGATTTGCATGGAGAAGAAGTTTTCGGGTATCCTGTAGAATCGGGGATGGGTTGTTTTATGGATGCAGAAACTCAGGATAGTCTTAATCATCTAGAAAATAGACTGTTCCATAGAAAAGGAGCAGATTTTATGGGAATTTATGAAGAGTTTTTCCACAGTCATTTCTTTGATGAAAATGGAGCGATTGACCAATTTGCGTTCCTAAAACCAGACGAAGAAAAACCAGGAAATATTTTTGCTTTCGAAACAGGATATGGAGAAGGTTTCTATGCAAGTTATATTGGTTTTGGTGCAGAAAATCAACCGGTTAAAATCATTACAGAATTTATTGAAATAAAATCTGAATAATTATTCTTATCGAAACAAAAAAAGACTAATTTTGTTGTAGACCAAACGCTGAAATTTTAAACCTATTTCAAAATTTCTTAAAATTAAACTTCAATGAAAGTAAGCGCAGAACAGCCCAAAATTATAGTTATAGGAAGTTCTTCTATCGATTTAGTCCTCAATACGCAATATCACCCAGAACCTAATGAAACAGTAATCGCCCAAAAATCTGAAACCTTTTTTGGAGGAAAAGGAGCCAATCAAGCAGTAGGAACAGCGAGATTAGGAGCAAGTACGTTTTTTATTGGTTGCGTAGGAATAGATCCTTATGGTCAACAAATTCTTAGAAATTTAGTAGATGAAAATGTGAACGTAGGTTTTGTACACGAAGATTTAGACCACGCTACAGGAACGGCTTATGTGACTGCAGCTCACGGTAAAAATGCCATCGTAGTAGTTCCTTCAGCCAATTATTGTCTAGAGCCAAAGCATTTAGAGAGTGCAGAAAGATTTTTTTCTACAGCAGATTTAGTGCTAACTCAGTTAGAGATTCCGATGAGTGTGGTAGAAAAGACGTATGAATTTGCTAAAAAATACAACAAAAAACTGGGAATTTATGCTTCTCCCGCTGCTAGAATTTCAGAAGAGATTTTAGAGTATGCTTCTTTTATCGTGGCTAAAAGCAATGAACTTTCCGTCATTTTTGGGGAAGAATCTAGAGAAAAAATTTTAAGAAAATATCCAAATAAACTTTTTGTAAGAGACGATGCCAATTCTACCATTTATCACAATGGTTCAGAGATGAAATACCACAGAAACGACCCAGAAGACATGCCAAATAAAATGGGAATGGGAGATGCTTTTACTTCGGGATTTTCCATTGCGTTGTGTCATGGGAATGAGGTAGATGATTGTGTGAAATTCGGGAATGATGTTTCGCTAAAAGTGGCACAAAAAAGAGGTTCACAAACTGGTTTACCAAGATTAAGTGATTTCGCTTTGTAACGTTTTACCATAGAATAATATGCAGAGAATTTCAAATTTTTGAAATTCTCTTCTTTTTTTAGATATTTTTGGAAACAGAATCTCAACAGATTTTCTCTTATGAATAATACCATTACCATCCATACTCAAGACCAATATCCCATCACTGCAACTCTTTTTGAGCCAGAAAATGCGAATGGGAAACTACTGTTGATGAATTCTGCGACAGGTGTAAAGCAACAGACCTATTATCCTTTTGCACAACATTTTGCAGACTTGGGATTTGTAGTGATTACCTATGATTACAGAGGAGTGGCGCTTTCTAAACCAGACCAGCTCAAAGGTTTTAAAGCAAGCATGAGAACATGGGGAAATACAGATTATAAAGCTGTTACAGATTTTATAGAGGAGCATTATCCTCATCACCGAAAATTTCTAATTGGGCATTCTGTGGGCGCTTTAATTCTTGGAATGAATAAAGGTTCAGAAATTTTTGAAAAATTCTGTTTCGTTGCTACTCAAAATACCTATTTTGGGCATCTTTCTCCAAGAATTAAAATGTTGGGATTATTAGGTTTTGGATTGTATCAGCCCGTTTTAACTCGAGTAAAAGGATATTTCAAGACGTATTTTGTGAATTTAGGCGAATCTTTACCCAAAGGCGTTTCAGATGATTGGCGAACTCTCATCATGAACCGAAAATCCGTAAATCGATTACTCGAAAAAACGGAGAATTTCTCTAAAAATCTACATCAAGAGGTTTTATATCTCAACATGCAAGATGATGATTGGATTACAGAAACGGGAATGAAACTGCTCATGAACGAAACGTATGTCAATATGAAACCTATTTACAGAACCGTGCATCCTAACGAAAGCAATGGTGAAGAAATAGGTCACATTAATTTTTTTAGAGCAAAACACAGTAAACTTTGGAGCATGGTTTTCGATTGGTTTTCGTAGTTTTGGAACATGAAAAATCACATTACCCTTACCATAAATTTTGTTAAAGAAAAACTAGAAGGCGCAGAAGCAGGACACGATTGGTTTCACATAGAACGCGTGTGGAAACTCTCTAAAAAAATAGCCGAAAAAGAAGGCGGAAATCTAGAAGTGATAGAACTTTCTGCGCTATTGCACGATATTGCAGACCCTAAGTTTCACAACGGTGATGAAACTTTGGCGCTGAAAATTTCTAAAGATTTTCTTGAAGAAATTCATGTAGAGGGTGAATTAATAGAGCAAGTGTTGTTTGTTATCAAAAATATTTCCTTCAAAAATAGAGCAGAAGCTCCAGAAAATCCTCCTTTAGAATTACAAATTGTGCAAGATGCAGACCGTTTGGATGCGATTGGTGCGATTGGAATTGCAAGAACTTTCAATTTTGGTGGATTCAAGAATAATTTGATGTATCATCCAGAAATCAAGCCGAATCTTGGCATGAACAAAGAAGAGTACAAAAAATCCAACGGGACAACTATTAATCATTTTTATGAAAAATTATTGTTGCTCAAAGATTTAATGAATACCGAAACCGCAAAAAGAATCGCGTCAGAAAGACACAATTTTATGTTGCAATTTCTAGATGAATTTTATAAAGAATGGAATGTGGAACTGTAGAATTTCTGATTTTTTCAAAAGTCAACCAAAAACAATATCTTTGTTAGAATGAATAGTCTCAATTTTGTTTTACTTTTCCTCTTAATTCTAGCTCTTATTTTAAGTTTATTTAAAACAGGAGCCAGAGCGAGATGGGCTAAAAACATCAGATTTTTTATTGTAATTTTAGGTTTAGCATTTTTCGGATATTGGTTTTTTCAAAAGAGTTTCAGCAATTTTTTAGAAAAATCCATGTCGATTCAGGTCATCAATAGAGTGAATCAACCGCTTGATATTTATGCCATAAAAGTTATCGACAAAGACCAAAATAAATTCCTCACCAAACATTTAGGCAAAGTAAGAACTAATCATTACCAAATAGACTATTTTGTGATGAGCAATTCTAATGAATTTTGGGTGGCTGCTTACAATGTAAAAAATAAATTGGTTTACTTCTCACAACACAGTGTTCAGAACAAAGAAGAAGACCAAAAAATAGAGGTGAGAACCTTTTTAAACCAAAGTCAAAAACTATCAGACATCGCCGAAAAAGTGATAGAAAAGAATAAGCTCGAAAATGTAAATCAAAGCATTTTTGTCTCTCTTACTTTATTGGTTTTATTCTTAAATATCGTGCTTCTTACGAGAAAGAAAAAAAGCTAATTTGCTGGCTTTCAAAATATTTTTTCAAAGATTTTTTGCGAATTTCAAAAAAATCCATTTATATTTGCACCCGAAAACAAAGTTTAACAATTAAAAAAACGAAGCAAAATGTTCAAATTTCACAATTTATCTTCAGTAGGATTACCACTTTCTGTGGTACGCTTCGGTGTTTTCGGTTTCAGCTAGAATTGTAATCAATAATGAAATATAGAAACCCGAAGTTGTAAAATTTCGGGTTTTATTTTGATACAAGATTCTACAAATTTCCCCGAAATTTTCTTGAATGCAGGCTTACCATCAATTTTTTTGTTGGCATATTCTCGATGTAATTTTTTAAAAATACATCCAGAGTTTTTAAGATGATGATTCTTGTAATCAGTCATCAAATATTTTTATCAATTATAAAACAATGGGAAATTTAAAACTAAAAGGAAAAGATATCCTGAAATTGGGATATCCTAATAATAAATCCGTGACGGTAGCTTTAGAAGTGGCAAAGAAAAATTTTGCCAATAAGAATACCGCTTACGTGAAAAATATTTTGAAGGAAATTTTACTTCAACCAGAAGAATTTAAAAGCAATCTAATGCTAGGACAAATTGCAGAGGAACTTTTAACGAGTCAAAAAACAGAAAAAAGAATGCTCTTGAACAACAGAGTTTCATTTGAAATTTTCGGAGAGGAAATTTCAGAAGATGCAGTCAATCAGTTTTATACATCGCTCAAACTTCCGGTTTCGGTAAAAGGTGCATTAATGCCAGATGCACATTTCGGATATGGTCTACCAATTGGTGGAGTTTTGGCAACCAAAAATGCTGTAATTCCTTATGGAGTAGGCTTGGATATTGGTTGTAGAATGTGTTTGAGTATTTTAGATACTCCAGTTTCTTACTTAGATGGAGCAAAGGACAAATACGAAAAAGCATTAGCCGAACATACCAAATTCGGAATAAACGAAGTGCACAAAACGCACATAGAAAATGAAATTTTTGATAATGAAACATTTAACCTAATGCCCATTTTGAGAAGATTAAAATCCAAAGCCATCAAACAATTGGGAACTTCTGGTGGTGGAAACCATTTTGTAGAATTCGGAGAAGTAGAAATTCTAGAAGATGATGAACAAATTGGTTTGCCCAAAGGAAAATACGTGGGAATTCTTTCGCACAGTGGTTCCAGAGGCTTCGGAGCAGAGATTGCACAATATTACACAAGAGTGGCGGTAGAAAACTGTCCGCTTCCAAAAGAAGCGCAACATTTGGCTTGGCTAGATGTAGACACACATCTCGGACAAGAATATTGGATTGCAATGAATTTGGCGGGAGATTACGCTGCTGCTTGTCATGCCGATATTCACAGACGCTTGATAAAAGCGGTTGGCGGAAGATTGAAAGCCAGAATAGAAAACCATCACAATTTTGCGTGGAAAGAAAATGTGGACGGAGAAGAACTGATTGTTCACAGAAAAGGAGCAACTCCAGCTTCAGAAGGACAATTGGGAATAATTCCCGGTTCTATGACCAGCAAAGGGTACATTGTAAAAGGCAGGGGAAATGCTGCTTCTCTTCATTCGGCTTCTCACGGAGCAGGAAGAAAACATGCTAGAAATTTTGCCAAAAATGCTTTCACCCAAAAAGAGATGAAAGAAGAATTAAAAAAGCATAAAGTAACCTTAATCGGTGGGAGTTTAGAAGAAGCACCCATGATGTACAAAGACATCAATCAGGTGATGAATGCTCAACAAGATTTGGTAGATATTCTGGGAACTTTTCAACCGAGAATCGTGAGAATGGATAAGTGAAAATCAATAGAGTCGGGCTTTAGCCCGACTTAAAAAATCAAAAATACAAATGGGCTTTAGCCAAAACTTATATGAAACAAAAAAATAAAAATATCGTTCAAATCACCTCAGGAAAAGGACCTGTAGAATGCGAGTTTTTTGTACAAGAAACCTTTAATCTGATGAAAAAAGAAATGGAATTTCTAAAATTGAACTACAAAGTTTTAGAAGTTGTAGAAGGTGAAATTTCAGGTTTTCAGTCGATTACTTTTGAAGTAGAGGAGAATCCTGAATTTCTAAATTCTTGGATAGGAAGCATTCAATTCATGGGGAAAAGTAAATTCAGACCACATCATCAACGTAAAAATTGGTTCATTGGCGTTTTTGAAATCGAAAATTTCTTTGAACTTGAACTCGATGAAAAAGAACTGGAATTTCAAACCATGAGAAGTTCGGGAAATGGCGGACAAAACGTGAACAAAGTAAATTCCGCAGTTCGCGTGACGCATTTGCCTACAAAAATTCAAGTGGTAGCAGTGGATTCTCGTTCGCAATTGGAAAATAAAAAAATCGCAGTCGAAAGATTGAAGTTGAAGATTTTGGAGCTTAATGCCAAAAAATCTTCGGTACAAAAACAAAATCAGTGGATGAATCATCTCCAATTGGAAAGAGGAAATCCCAAGAAAATTTTTAAAATGTAAAAAAATGACAACAAACAAATACTATTTTCAAGCCTTAGATAATTTTCCCTATAACCTAGAGGAAACCATGGAAGCACTGAATTATGCTTTGTCTTATGATGACCATAATGCAGAGAGTCTTTGTCTTTTAGGAAGGGTGTATTCTGAAGTTTTGCAAGATTATGAAACCGCAAAATCTTACTTCGAAGAAGCCATGCAAGTGAAACTAGATTCTGTTTCTACACCGCTGTTCTATATAGATTGTTTGCTGAATAATGAAGATTATGAAGAAGCCAAAAAACTGATAGACTATGCTAAAAAAATTAAAGGAATTGATCAATCTAGAATACGCTACAGAAAAGCCATCTTCTTTGAAAAGCAAGGACAATTTAAAAAAGCACTGAAAGCTCTTGAAAAAGCAAAGAAAACAGCGCCCAATAAAAACTACATCGATTTTTTAAATGAAAGAATAGAATTGGTAAAATCTAAAATGAAAAAACCTAAAAATAAGGCTCAAAAGAAAAACTCCAACAAATAATGTTGGAGTCTTTCATTTTTCATTTGTATGATTAGGCAGTTTTATTTTTTCTTTTCTTTGAGTTCTTCTTTATCTTTATCAGATGGGTTCCAAACTTTTACTTCAGAATCTTTAGTAATTCCTGAAAGAATTTGAACATTAATTCCATCAGATGCACCCAGTTTTACGGTCACTTTTTTGAATTTTCCGTCTTTTTGTTTTACTTCTACAAAAGGAACATCTTTACCATTTAGTTTTTCATATTGAATAAGACTTTCGTCTAGAAGTAAAGCGTTTTTCTGAGAGCTCAAAACAATTTCGCCATTGGCAGAAAATCCAGCTCTAATATATTCATTATTCGGGTTAAAAACGTCTCCTTCAATCGGGAATTTGATGGTTCCGTTTTCATCTTTTCCTTTTGGAGCAATCATGGTTACTCTTCCTGGGAAAGTTTTATTTTGTAAAGCACCGATCACAATGTTCATTTCCATGCCTTCTTTAATTTTTCCAGCTTGAGCTTCGTCTATTTTTCCTTCAAAAATAAGAGAGTTAAGGTCTGCAACACTACAAATAGTAGTTCCAGCATTAAACTGATTGGCTTCAATTACCTGATAACCAACTTTTACAGGAACTTCTAGTACCGTTCCAGTGGCTTTGGAACGAATTTGAGTAGTAGCAAGACTTTGTAAACCTTCGGCAACACCAGTTCTAGCGATTTGTAGATTTTTCTGAGCGGTTTGCAATTGTTGTTGAGCGTTTTTCAACTGATTTTGCATGGATTGCAATTGCTGTTGAGCAGTAAGAAACTCTTGTTTAGAAATTACGCCTTGAGTGTACAAACGCTGTTGCATCGCAAATTGCTGTTGCTGATTTGCCAAATTAATTTTAGCATTATTAATTTGAAGATTTGCATTTTGCACTTCTTGTTGAGCAGCATTTACCTGAGGAACGCTCGGTACAATTTTAAGGGTAGCAATAAGTTCTCCCGCAGAAACATGGTCGCCTTCTTTTACCAAGATTTTGTCTATAATCCCAGACATATTCGGCTTAATTTCTACTTCTTCTCTCGGAACTATTTTACCAGTAGCCATTACTTTATCATCAAGATTTTGCACGAATGGTTTTCTGGTGAGAAAAGCTTCGCTTTCTTGAGAATTAGATTTAATCAGGTAACTTATTCCCATCAGAAGTCCAGCTAAAAAAAGCAAACCTAAGAGAATATAAACTACTTTTTTGAAGGTTAAGTTTTTCATTTTATATGAAATATTTAATTGTTATCAAGTTTAATTTATTTTTAATTCGCCATTCATTTATCCAAAAGAAAAAAAATAATGGCAAATTCACATGTGTTATTCGCTTCTTAAAGCTTCTATTGGCTTAATTTTCACGGCTCTTTGTGCAGGAATCATCCCGATGAGAAGTCCTAAAATCGTCATCACCGCCATCGCTGCAAAAACGTGTGAATAATTTACCGTAGGATTATAAAATGGGAAAGCATCTTGGTTTTGAGTCATCGCATTGATAATCATCAAAAGGAAAATTCCGAAAATAAATCCTAATAATCCCGAAGTCAAAGTAATTACCACACTTTCTAGCAAAATCTGGTTTCTTACTTCAGAAGGCTTCGCTCCCAAAGCTCTTCGGATGCCTATTTCTTTTGTTCTTTCTTTTACGGTAATCAATAAAATGTTAGAAATCGCAATCACTCCCGCCAAAATGGTAAGCGCTCCTACAATAATGGTCAGCAATTGCATTCCTGTTAAAAAACCATACATTTTCCCAAACATTTTCCCCAAGTTGAAACTTCCAAAAGCGTTGGTGTCTTCAGGAGAAACATTGTTTTTCTTTTTGAGTTCCAGTTTGGCTTGTTCTTCTACGGTTTCCAGATTGGCTTCTGGTTTACTCACGATGGCAAAAAAGCCTACTTTGTCTCCATCATTGTACATTTTAGTATAAGTAGAAAGCGGAATGTATGCTGTGGTATCATCATCCATTGGTCCACCAGCTTTGGCTACTTTATAAACACCGATGACGTTAAAGAAAATACCTTTGATATTGATAGATTTCCCAATAGGATTTTCATTTTTCTTGGCATCAAAGAAGTTTTTATATATTTCTTCGCCGATGACTACTACATTTTTACTGGCAGTAACATCTGCATCATTGATATATCTTCCGAAGATTAATTTCTTTTCAGAAATTTTATTTCCTGCAGGGTAATCTCCAGTAAGGGTATACGTGGTAGATTTTCCGTTGCGGTTCATCTGTTCACCAGGATTTCCAAAATTTCCTCTGGAGTTTTGGGGCGAAATGTAATCAATCTGTGGAATTTTCTTTTCTAATAAATCCATGTCAGGAAGGTGCAAACTCAGTTGTCTGCCTTTTGGGAAACCATTATACGGAATAGTAGTATTCTGTGCCCACATAAAAATAGAGTTGGTTGCAAATCCAGAAAATAATTTGTCAAAACCGTTTTCCATGCCTTTTGCAGCTCCCAATAAACTAACAAATAAAAACATACCCCAACCTACACCAATCATGGTGAGGAAAGTACGAAGTTTATTATTTTTAAGTGAATAATAAATTTCTTGCCACGTATCTATTTTGAATATGATGTTCATATTGTTGTCAATTTTTTGCTTTGCAAAAGTGAATTTCTTAAGGTGAATTTCTACGAATGAATTTTAAATTCACGATTCACTTTTTTAACTATTCATTAATTTTGATAATAATATAAAAGTTGTTTTAATATTCTTTCCTAACTCTGTTAAATCTTCTTGTTCTAAATATTTCTCTTCTAAAATGATTTCACAACAAGAATCAATTTCGATGATTGAGCCTCTTGCTATTTCATAAAACCTGTTTCTTTCTATTTTTGACTTTCTAGAGGAGCCTTCTGAAATATTCAAAACAATAGAAGTTGATGCTCTTCTTATTTGATCAATTAAATTATATTTTTCTGCATCAGGCAAAAATCTTATGGTTTTGTAACATTGTTTTCTCAATTCTTTTGCTGCCTTATATACATCTAAATTATAATGGTTTAAGTTTAAAAACATATTTATGGTTAAGATTTTATAAAAATTTCAATTGGAAAAATTCACCATTCATTTTCCGAAGGAAAAAATTCACAAATTAATTCACCTCCATTACTCCGCTCTCAATGCTTCTATTGGTTTTATTTTACTCGCTCTGTATGCTGGGACAAATCCAGCAAGCAATCCAGACATTACCAAACTGATGAAGGCTGCAGTAATCAATAGCCAACCAACACTTGGGTCTTTAATGAAATATTCTTCTAAACTATTGCCAATTAATTTCAAAGTCAAAACGCCTAAAGCAACGCCGATTAATCCAGAAATCACGGTAATCACGATACTTTCTTGAATAATCAAAGTGACAATGCTTCTCGGTTTGGCACCGATGGCTTTTCTTACCCCAATTTCTTGAGTTCTTTCTTTCACGATATACACCATGATATTGCTAATCCCAATAATTCCCGCCAATAAAGTTCCGAGACCAATGAATCCCACAATCATGGTAATGACAAATAAAAATTGGAAAGAATCTTTCAAACCTTCTGCTCTGTTTCTTACGACCACGGCATTTTCATCATCTGGAGAAACTTTTTTTCTGGCTTTTAATTCTTTTTTCAGTTGGTTACTATAAGCGAGGGCTTGTTCAGGATTTAGTTTTTCGTCATAGGCAATGTACACCGTACTCACCGTATCAGAACCTTTTTTCATTTGCTGAAGCGTAGAAATAGGGATGGAAATCATACGTTCGTCCCAGTCACCACCATCATCAGAAAAAACGCCTATCACTTTGAAAACACTACCGTTAATCTCGAGTTCTTTTCCTACAGGATCTCCATTTTTGATAAGGTCACGCTGTACCATTCTACCGATTACGGCTACATTTTGTTTTTCGTCAATATCTTTTGGAGAGATAAATCTTCCGTTGAGTAATTGTCGGTTCTCTATTTTTACTTCTTCATCATTGGCTCCACTGATTTGGTAGAAACCACTTTCTTTCCCATATTTTACATTAAGATTGGTAGAATATCGTGGAGTAGAATACTGCACTTTTTCAGGATGAGCATCTACAATAGCATTATAGTCACTATTATTGAGGGTTACTTGTCTGTCAGCTTGTAAGCCTTCATAAGCAATGGTGGTTTTTCCAGTAAAAATGGAAATAAGATTCTGTGCATCTCTGGTAAATCCTTCTTGGAAGGCATTTTGCAATCCTTTTCCAATACCGAAGAGAACAATAAAAATATATAAACCCAGCGCTACGGTAAACCCAGAAAGCACCGTTCGCAATACATTACTGCGAATAGAACTGAAAATTTCTTGCCAACGGTCTATATCAAACATATTATTTTTTTAATTTATTGCTTTGCAAAGTCAATTTGCTTTGCAGTCAATTGTCAATTTTTTTAAAAAATTTACCATTCATTTTTCAACTTTGTTGAAAAAATTCACCATTCACTTACTGTATTTTTTCCTCCTCATAACCTCATAACCTCATAACCTCATAATCTCATAACCTCATAACCTCATAACTTCATAACTTCATCACCTTATCACCACCTTACAAAACCACCTGCTGTATATACTCATCTGTTTCAATGACACCATCTCTCAAATGTACATTTCTCTTGGTTTGAGCCGCTACATCTGGTTCGTGGGTAACTACAATGATGGTTTTTCCTTCGTTATTAATATCTTGAAGCAGCTTCATAATATCATGTGTGGTCTGAGAATCGAGTGCTCCTGTTGGTTCATCCGCCAAAATCACTTTAGGATTGGTAATTAAAGCTCTTGCAATTGCTACACGCTGTTTTTGTCCACCCGAAAGTTCATTAGGCAAGTGATTCGCCCATTGTGCTAAACCTACTTTTTCTAAATATTCTATTGCGCGCTGGTTTCTCTCTTTTCTGGGAACATCTTGATAATAGAGTGGAAGCGCCACATTTTCTAATGCCGTTTTATACCCAATTAAATTGAACGATTGGAAAACAAATCCTAAAAATTTACTTCTGTATTCTGCCGCTTTGGTTTCGGTGAGATGTTCTATAGGAATGCCATCTAATTCATAGATTCCGCTGTCTTTTTCATCTAAAATACCAATGATATTCAGTAAAGTAGACTTTCCAGAACCAGAACTTCCCATAATCGAAACGAACTCTCCTTCGCCGATTTCTAGGTTAATTCCTTTCAAAACGTGCAACTTATTATGACCGATATCGTAAGACTTATGTAAATCCTTGATGACTAGCATGGGCTTTTTTGGAATAAGTAGTAAATTTTAGGAACTTGTTACAAGAAAAAAAGAGCAAAAATTTTAAAAAGTTTTGTTTAATTGTAAATAGCTTTAAATAAAGAATTTTTAAGTAATTGTTTAATAAAAGATACCTCGTAAAAGCCCTATTTAAGTACCAAGTGCACGCAAAGGCTTTATTCATCAAACCTCTATGTAATTGTGGAAAACTTTTGCCCCTAAAAACCAAAAATTTAACATGAATGAGGCGTTTTCATTTTTGATTTATAACTTCAATTTCTATTTTTGTGGTCAGACTTAATCAGATAATTAATAAAAAAAGCAACAACCTATGGGAATTTTTGACAAACGTATCAGTTATAAACCTTTTGAATATCCAGAAGTACTACAATTTGTTGATGCTATTAATAAATCTTTTTGGGTACACTCAGAAATAGATTTTACTGCGGATGTACAAGATTTCCATTCTAATCTTCAGCCGTACGAACAAAATGCGGTAAAGCATGCGCTTCTAGCGATTGCTCAAATTGAAGTTTCTGTAAAAACTTTCTGGGGAAATCTGTACAACCACATGCCAAAACCAGAACTTAATGGTTTGGGTGCTACCTTTGCAGAGTGCGAATTCCGTCACAGTGAGGCCTATTCTAGATTATTGGAAGTATTAGGATATAATGATGAATTCAACAATGTGATTGAAATTCCAGCCATCAGAGAGAGAATAGACTATTTAAACACCGTTTTAGCCAATGCTAAATCTACCAACCATAAAGAGTACGTTTCTTCACTGTTATTATTCTCTATTTTAATAGAAAACGTTTCGCTATTCAGTCAATTTGCCACGATTTTATCTTTCACAAGATTCAAAGGGTACATGAAAAATGTATCGAACATCATCGCTTGGACTTCGGTAGATGAACAAATTCACGCCAATGCTGGAATCTATTTAATCAATAAAATCCGTGAAGAACAACCAGAATTATTGACCGATGCAGACATTGAAGATATTTATGGTTTAGTAGACCGTTCTGTAGAATTGGAAGCGAAAATTCTAGACTGGATTTTTGAAGCGGGAGAGATAGACATGTTCTCAAAAGAAGACTTGCTCAACTTTATGAAATACAGAGTAGACGATTCTTTGAAAAAAATTGGCATGAAAACCCGTTACAATGTAACCCCTGAACAATACAGACCAATGACGTGGTTCGAGGAAGAAGTTTTCGCCAATTCATTAGATGACTTCTTTGCAAAAAGACCAGTAGATTACACCAAGCACGATAAAAGTATCACTGCGAACGATTTGTTTTAAATTTTATTTATAAAATAAATGGTAAAAGTAAAAATTAATACAACAAACGTTCAGTTTAATTCTGAAGATATTACTGTTGTTTTTCCAGAATCACCAAAAGTTGGTGATGAGATTTGTGTGCTAAATTTTTTGCCATATAATACAGAAGAAAGGGAAAGTTTCAAATATGAACTTGAAAAAAATCACTTAAGCTTTAATGGTATTATAACTAAAAGGTTTTGGTTTTCAAATTCTCCAAAAGATGAGCCTATTCTTCTTATAAGTGTGAAAATGCTTAATGATTGATCTTCTGAAGCGAGCGTCAATTGTTTTCAAGATAGAGAACGTAAAAAATCAATAGGAACGGATTTTTTTATGCTGAGCTAAACCTTTTTAAATTGAAAAAATTCAATAGAATTTTACTCAATCAAAAATTCAAATGACTTAGCCACGAAGTGGCAACATGCAGTAGCATCGGGTAAAGCCCGATGAAAAATAAATAAAAGTTTTTAAAATATAAAAATCGCAGAACTTTCTGCTATAAATAATAATCTTGAATTTTAAATGGAAAATTTAGAATTCTTTTTTTGTGAAAAAATTTAAACGATATGGAAGAAAAATTAGATATTTGGTGGCTTAATGAAGAGTCTGAGCAAATGCTAAACAGAGGTTACCTTTTGAAGGGAGAAACCGTAGAAGGAGCTATTGACAGAATTACTACAGCGGCAGCAAAACGCTTGTACAAGCCAGAACTCATTCCTGCTTTTAAGGAAATGATTACCAAAGGTTGGATTTCTTTTTCGTCTCCAGTTTGGGCAAACATGGGAACACAAAGAGGTTTGCCTATTTCTTGTTTTAATGTTCACGTTCCAGACCATATCGAAGGCATTACCCATAAATTAGGAGAAGTGATTATGCAGACCAAAATCGGAGGAGGAACTTCTGGTTATTTTGGCGAACTGCGTCACAGAGGAACTGCCGTTACCGATAATGGTAAATCTTCAGGAGCCGTTTCTTTCATGAAATTATTTGATACCGCGATGGATGTAGTTTCTCAAGGAGGCGTAAGAAGAGGAGCTTTTGCAGCATACCTAGACATTGACCACGGAGATATCGAAGAATTCTTAAACATCAAAGAAATTGGTAGCCCCATTCAGAACTTGTTCATGGGAGTTTGCGTTCCAGATTATTGGATGCAAGACATGATTGATGGAGATATGGAGAAACGTAAAGTTTGGGCAAAAGTCTTAGAATCTCGTCAGAAAAAAGGACTTCCTTATATTTTCTTTACCGATAATGTCAATCGTAATAAGCCTCAAGTATACAAAGATTCTGGAGCGGTAATCAATGCAAGTAACTTGTGTTCAGAAATCATGTTACCTTCTACAGCAGACGAAAGTTTCATTTGCTGTCTTTCTTCCATGAATTTAGAATTGTATGATGAGTGGAAGGATACCAATGCGGTAAAATTAGCCATCTATTTCTTAGATGCAGTATTGTCAGAATTTATAGAAAAAACCGAAGGAAACTACTACCTTTCTTCTGCTCGTAAATTTGCTTTGAGACATAGAGCATTAGGTTTGGGCGTTCTAGGATACCACTCTTATTTGCAAAAAAACATGATTCCTTTTGAAAGCATGGAAGCGAAAATGTTCAATGCCAAAGCTTTCAAACAAATTCAAGAGCAATCCATTCAAGCATCAAAAGAATTGGCGAATATTTATGGCGAACCAGAAATGTTGAAAGGCTACGGAATGCGCAATACCACTACGATGGCAATTGCACCTACCACTTCTTCATCAGCAATTTTAGGGCAAACTTCCCCAGGAATTGAACCTTTTGCATCGAATTACTACAAAGCAGGTTTGGCAAAAGGAAATTTCATGAGAAAGAACAAATATTTAGCAAAATTGCTCGAAGAAAAAGGCTTAGACAATGAAGATGTTTGGAGAGAAATCATGTTGAATCACGGTTCTGTACAACACATGACACAACTAACACAGACCGAAAAAGACGTGTTCAAAACCTTTAAGGAAATTTCTCCAATGGAAATTATTACACAAGCGGGACAACGCCAACAGTACATCGATCAAGCGCAATCATTGAACTTGAATATCCCCGCTTCATTGGCGATTAAAGATGTCAACAATCTGATGATTGAAGCATGGAAACTAGGGGTAAAAACCTTATACTATCAGCGTTCACAATCTGTTTCTAAAGAACTCATGGTGAATTTTGTAACGTGTAGCTCTTGTGAAGCGTAATTCCATTGACGATTTTTGATTTACAATATACAAACCGCAGAAATTTCTGCGGTTTTTTTAATGACCTAGGGAACGAAGGCGTTAAGAAATTTAATCATATATTCGTTAAAAAATTCTTGCTGTTTGAACTCGTCAGAATGACGAGAGAGTTTCAGGGATTTTAGAATGTATGATTAAATTTTAGCCGAAGTTTCCAGTCTTGAACTTTTGTTACTTTTGGTTCAAGCTAAAAGTAAAATTTATTAAAAAAAACAACAGACAACTTCGTGGCTTCATTCTCTTTTACTCCTCGCAAAGACAAACATAAAATTCAATCCTTGTGTTCTCTGTGTTAAAAATCTGCGAAATCTGCGCAATCCGCGTGAAAAAAAAAGATAAGAAAATAATAAATTAATTTTCAGTAGAGTCGGGCTTTAGCCCGACTTTTTAATTAACAACGCAATTTGGCTTTAGCCAAAACTTAAAAGATTAGAAATAATCATAAGTTTATTTTAGATTCCTACGGAATGACAAACGTTATGTTAAATCTTTGTGTTCTTTGTGAATTCTCTGTGCTCTCTGTGTTAAAAACCTATGCAATCAGCCCAATCCGCGAGAGATTTTTAATTTTATCAAAATTATAAGATTCTTTTATATTCCTACGGAACGATAAACATAAAATGCAATCTTTGTGTTCTCTGTGATAAAAACTCTGTGCTCTCTGTGTTAAAAATCTGCAAAATCTGCGGGAAATATAAATTCACTTTCTTTTTAAAATCTACAAGAAATTTTTACCTTTGAAACCAATCCCTTTTTCCTAATCCCTTAAAACTAAAAAAATGAAATTCGGACAAGTAGCAGACCCATCACAAATAGACTTCACCCTTCCGAAAGATCATCCTAAAACCCAAGAAATTTTAGAAAAATCTAAAGGAAACGATTTCAATATCTACATCGGTTGTGCCAAATGGAACAAAACCGACCTGAAAGGATTTTACCCAAAAGGAACCAAAGACGAGTTGAAATACTACGCTACCCAATTCAATTCTATTGAGTTGAATGCTACATTTTATTCTTTGCCAAGTCCAGAACAAGTGCTCACTTGGAAAGAAAAAACGCCGCCTACATTTAAGTTTTTTCCAAAAATCACCAATACCGTTTCACATTTCAGAAGATTGATTAATGTGACTGATGTAGTGACGGATTACGCAACTTCGGTAATGAATTTCGGGGACCAATTGGGAATGGTGTTCTTACAATTGCATGATAATTTCAAGCCTAAAGATTTTGACAGGGTAGAAAAATTTATAAAAGACTGGCCAAAAGAAGTTCCATTGGCGATAGAAGTACGCAGTGCAGAGTGGTTTGAAGAAGAAAATTTTGAAAAATTCTCTCAATTGCTGGAAGAGAATAACATTGCGAATATCATCGTAGACACTGCAGGTAGAAGAGACATGTTGCACATGAGGCTCACATCAGACACTGCTTTTGTAAGATATGTAGGCGCCAATGCAGACAGCGATTATGCAAGATTAGATGATTGGTTAGAACGCATTAAACTGTGGAAAGAAGAAGGCTTGAAAAATCTGTATTTCTTTGTACATCAAAATGTAGAATTGGCTTCACCATTGTTGTCAGTTTATTTCATTGAGAAAATTAACGAAGCATTTGGGACAGAAATTCATGTTCCCGTAATGGCTCAACCCAAAACGTTGTTTTAATAAAGAATCATAGATGAGATTTAGAAGTAAACCAGAAAGCATTATGATAATGAATCGGAAATTTAAGTAAAGCATCAGCTTTTGCGAATTTATTCGCTTCTTTGCTCTCTTAAAAACACGTTGAAAGGATAAAAAAAACTTTGCGTTTTAAAAATAATGGAATACATCAATCTTTCAATAAAAAAAGCAATCTCCATTGAAGATTGCTTTTTTATTTTTACGATAAGAACTTAATTTCCTTATCCTTGAAATTATTTTTCTCCACCAGTTTATTCATGGTTTTCATCATTTTATGACGAAGTTTTGCCATTTTTCTGATGTTTTTGTCTTCGCTGTAATCAAAAATATTGTCTTTAAAAGTAAAGGTGTCTCCATCTTTAAACTCAATATTGTTTTTCTTCAGTTCTCCTAGAAGCATTAAGTTGGTCATGCTCTCCAACAAAAGATGTTCAGATTTCCCTAAAGATTTCAGAGATTTAAGCAACTGTTTTTTATATTTTTTCTTTCCCATAATTATTAATGTAAAGTTATCTGCAAATATCTGCATAATTTCTTATTTTTGAGCAAAATAAAAAATCTAATATGAGCAACGATATCATTTTTGAATTGATTGAAAAAGAAAGACAGAGACAAACGCATGGCATAGAGCTTATTGCATCAGAAAATTTTGTTTCTGACAACGTGATGAAAGCCATGGGAAGTGTCTTAACGAATAAATATGCAGAAGGCTACCCAGGAAAGAGATACTACGGAGGTTGTGAAGTGGTAGACGAAGTAGAAACACTGGCGATTGAAAGAGCAAAACAACTTTTCGGCGTAGAATATGCCAACGTACAGCCGCATTCTGGTTCACAAGCCAATGCTGCCATTTATCTTTCGGTGTTAAAGCCAGGAGATACCGTTATGGGAATGGATTTATCAATGGGAGGTCATTTGACACATGGTTCTCATGTGAATTTTTCGGGAATTAATTTCCGTCCTGTATTTTACGGAGTTGAAAAAGAAACGGGGTTGATTGATTATAACCAAATGCGTGAAGTAGCATTGCGAGAAAAACCAAAAATGCTGATTGCAGGTTTCTCAGCTTATTCTAGAGATTTAGATTATGCCAAATTCAGAGAAATAGCTGATGAGGTAGGCGCTACATTGTGGGCAGATATTGCACACCCTGCAGGTTTAGTTGCCAAAGGATTATTGAACTCACCATTCGAACATTGCCATGTAGTAACTACTACTACGCATAAAACGCTTCGCGGGCCAAGAGGAGGAATGATCATGATGGGCAAAGATTTCGAAAATACCTATGGTCACAAAACACCAAAAGGCGAAACCAAAATGATGAGTGCCGTATTAGATGGAGCAGTATTCCCAGGAACTCAAGGTGGGCCGCTAGAACACGTAATTGCTGCAAAAGCAGTAGCCTATGCAGAAGCCATCGACCAGAAATTTGAAACCTATACCAAACAAGTCGTAGCAAACGCTAGAGCATTGTCTCAAGCAATGGTAGACAGAGGATTTGACATTGTAAGTGGAGGTACAGATAATCACCTGATGTTGGTAGACCTTAGAAACAAAGGCGTAAACGGTAAAGAAACCGAAAAAGCTTTGGTAAAAGCAGATATTACGTGTAATAAAAATATGGTACCTTATGACGATAAGTCTCCATTCATCACTTCTGGAATCAGATTAGGAACCGCTGCCATCACCACAAGAGGTTTAGGAGAAAAAGACATGGAAACCATTGCAGATTTGATCAATGAAGTGGTGACTAATATTAAAGATGAAGCGGTAATTGCAAAAGTGCGTTCGCAGGTTAATGAACTGATGAGTGATCAACCTCTTTTTAAATATTAATAGAACAGGGAGATTTCATTGTTATTATTTCATTTCTAGAAAACAGAATGGAAGGTTTCGGTGAGGTTTCTCTTTTTTTGGCAGTTAAATTAAGGCAAAGACATTTTTTAACCATAATGAAACAAAAATCTTATACTTTTTCTGAAATTAAGCAAAAAATAGCTAATTATTGCGTTTATCAAGATCGTTCTCATCAAGAAGTAGAACAGAAGTTGAAAGAATTTTTGCTCATTCCGGAAGCCAAAGAAGAAATTCTCTTATTTCTGATTGCCGAAAATTACATTAATGAAGAGCGTTTCACTAGAAGTTATATCAGAGGTAAGTTTTATATAAAATCTTGGGGTAAGAAAAAAATAGCCAATCACCTAAAAATGAAAGGCATTACCGAGAAATTAATTCGTAAATGTATGGATGAAATAAACGAGCAAGATTACAAAGCTAAAATTTTAGAAATCTATAGAGATTATTACGATAAACTTCCCGCAGGTGCCGCTTACCAAAAAAAAAGCAAAACAATCACCTATCTCTTAGGAAAAGGATTTGAATATGAGGAAATCATAGAAATGTTAGACTGAAAAGTCTAACATTTTTTTATGAACAGCTTACGAAAAATATAGTGTTAAAAGGGCTTACAAAGAAATGTTAAAAAATCATAATTTTTTTTTTGAAGATTCCAAAAAAAATTTTTACATTCGTTACCCCCTAGTCTATTGATTTTCAAAAATTTATTTTAGAGAAAATAAGAAAGCCGTAAAGTTAACTTAATATTTTGTTAACAAACATTTGTCTTTTTTTGAATACTATTGGGGCTTGCTAACGTGAAAATTAAATTGAAGATATGAGGAAAAATTTACTTCTTGAAAAAGCAGTGAGACTTTTATTAAGCACTTTTGCTTTTTTGCTATTTATAAGCTCTTTGTTTATTAAAGGACAAGGAACTGAGACATTTGAAAACATACCAACAAGTAGTAGTACCACTTATTCTACAAGAACATGGAATGGAGTAAATGCTACTTCTTGGAGTGCAACGGATGCTAGAACGGATGTCACAATAACTACCAAAGCAATCACTATAAGAAATGGATCGTTAACATTTGGACTTACAGCAGCTCAAAAGGCAGCTGGTATAGGAAGTTTAACGTTAAAAGCAAAAGCACCTTATGGAAATCCTGATGTTGGTACGCTTCAGCTTGTAGTTAATGGGACTGTAATATCTGCTAAAACAACTACTGGAGCAACTATTTCTACAGTGGTAAGTTATACTTGGTCAGACATTAATGTTTCAACACTTACGTCAATTGTTATTAATCAGACTACTCAGAATAGTAGAATTGCTATTGATGATATTTCATGGACTGCTGCACCAGCATCAGGTTCAGCAGCACCAACCTTAAATGCTGCTGCTAGTGCTACAGTAGATGCTCCGTTTGATGTAACTTTTACAGATGATGCTACTTGGAGAGGAGCTATTACTGGTGTAACGGTAGGAGGGACTGCTTTAACAGCGGGATATTCAGTGTCTTCAGGAAAAATTACGTTTACCCCTTCGGCTTCTGTTCCTGCAAACTTATTGCAATCTTCAGGAACAAAAAGCATTGTGATAAATGCTACTGGTTATAGTGGCGCTACAGTTTCTCAAACCATTGGGGTAGGAGCGCCGGCTAAATTGGCTATGAATACGCAACCAGCAGCACCCTCTACAAATGGAGGTGCTTTGGCTACGCAACCTAAAGTAAACATAGTCGATCAATATGGAAATACTACTACAAGCACTGCTAGTGTTACGGCAGCTGTAGGGGCTGGTACATGGACATTAGGCGGAACAACAAGCGTTGCAGCCGTAAGTGGAACGTCTACCTTTAGTGGGTTAACAGCTACAAGTGCTGCGGCGGTAACTGGAGCAACTATCACGTTTAGTAGTGGTTCTTTAACCCCTGTAACTTCTAGTACATTTAATATTCCAACACCGCCACCAGCTAATGATGATTGTAGTGGAGCTATTAACTTAACAGTTAATGCAGCTGCTGTGAGCGGAACTTTTGCAGGAGCAACTCCTATGACAGGAGCTTCTAAAAATGATGTTTTTTTCATGTTCACTCCTTCTGTAACAGGAAGCTATACCATAACTATAAACGGGTTTAGTGTGGCTTCAGATAAAGATTTTTATGTTTACAGCGTTTGTCCGAATACATATTCAACAACAACAAATGTAGTTGTGTCAGGAGCTACTACTTCAACAAGTAGTGAAACAGCTAAAGCAACATTTACCGCTGGGACATCATATAAAATTTTAGTTCAAGATTATGGTTCTGGTGGCGGTGCATTTAACATTAGTGTCACATCTCCAATTATAACAGGTGGTACAACAGCTGCGCCATTTACTACTACCTATGGTACAGCTTCGGCAGCCCAAACTTTTGCGGTTTCGGGGTCTGGTTTATCAGCTAATTTGGTTGCTACGGCACCAACTGGTTTTGAGGTTTCAGCAGATGGCATCAACTACGGAAATACCGCTACTTTTACCCAAACTAGTGGAAATGCAAGTGGTACTTTAAGTATACGTTTAAAAGCAAATGCAGCCGTAACAGGAAATTATAATGCTCAAAATATCGTATTGAGTTCTACAGGAGCTACTTCGGTAAATATTACTACGGCAGCTTCAGGAAACTCCGTTTCCACAAAAGCACTCACTATCACTGCTAATAATAGAACAAAAACGTATGGTACCACGCTTACACTTGGTACTTCAGAGTTTACATCAAGTGGTCTTGCCAATAGTGAAACTATTGGTTCAGTCACATTAAGCGCTGCAGGTGCAGCTTCTACCGCCACCACAGCAGTGGGAACTTACCCTATTATGCCTTCTGCAGCTACTGGAGGAACTTTCACCGCTAGTAATTACGCTATTACTTATGTAGATGGAACTCTAACTATAAACAAAGCAGACCAAACAATAACCTTTGGTTCATTATCAGCTAAGACTTATGGAGATGCTGCTTTTGATTTAGCAGGAACCTCAAGCTCAGGATTAGCCTTAACTTACAGCAGTTCAAATACTGATGTAGCTACAGTTTCAGGTAATACTGTAACGATAGTAGGAGCAGGAAGTACAACGATTACGGCCTCACAAGCAGGAGATGGAAATCATAATGCAGCAACAAGCGTAGATCAAGTTCTTACGATTAATAAAAAATCTTTAACAATAACAGGTTTATCTGCAGAAAATAAAACATTTGATGGAACAACAGCAGCAACGCTTACAGGTACACCAGTATTAAATGGAGTAGTAGGAAGTGATGATGTTTCCCTTACAGGAACACCAACAGCTACTTTTGCAAGTTCTAGTGTTGGTCATGCAATAGCTGTTACGGTAAGTGGATACAGTTTAACAGGAGCCAAAGCAGGCGATTACCAATTGGTAGAGCCTACTTTAAGTGCAGATATTATAGCTACTACGCCTACATTATTTGCAAATGGAACATTAAGTGCCTTAACAACAACTTATGGAACGCCAAGTACAACAACAAGTTTTACCGTAAGTGGGCAATCTTTAACAGATGTAATCACCATTACAGCCCCAACAGGTTTTGAAGTTTCATCTACTTCCAG
>NZ_PTPZ01000009.1 GCF_002943105.1 Cloacibacterium normanense
AACCTATAAAAACAAAAACCAAAGCAAAAACGTTTTTGCTTTGGTTTAATTATTTATTTTTGCCCTATAATCTGTATCGGTTTTTTAGGACTAGTCATTTTTAAAATTTTTATAACTCACCACCGTGATTATCGAGCTGCCCTTCCCATTTAGAAACGGCTGAAGTAGCGAGTGCGTTTCCTAAAACATTGGTCATACTTCTTCCCATATCGCAGAAATGGTCAATCGGTAAAATTAAGGCAATTCCTTCTGGCGGAATTCCAAACATAGAACAAGTCGCTACAATAATCACCAAACTCGCTCTTGGAACTCCTGCAATTCCTTTTGAAGTCAACATTAACACTAAAAGCATAGTGATTTGTTGACCAACTGTCATGTCGATTCCATAAATCTGAGCAATGAAAATAGATGCGAAAGTCATATACATCATACTTCCATCTAAATTGAAAGAATATCCTAGTGGTAGAATGAATGATACAATTCTGTTATTACACCCAAAGCGCTCTAATTCTGTTACCAACTTCGGAAAAACGGCTTCAGAACTGGTTGTAGAAAAGGCGATAAGCAAAGGTTCTTTGATTCTTCTTAATAATTCGAATAATCTATTTCCTAAAATGAGATAACCTACAATACATAAAATCAACCATAAAACAGCTAGTGCAAAGAAGAAATCTCGAAGATAAATCGCATAAACTTTGAAAATTTCGAAACCATTGGTTGCCACAACTGCTGCTATAGCTCCTAAAACACCCAGTGGAGCAAACCACATGATATAACCTACCATTTTCAAAATAGCATGTGCACAAATATCTAAAAACTTGATTACAGGTTTAGAATATTCATCTCCCAAATGAGAAAGGGCAATGCCAAACATAATAGAAAACAATACAATTTGTAAAACTTCATTGGTAGCAAAAGCTTCGAAAACGCTTTTTGGGACTACGTGTTTCACAAAATCTTCTAGAGAAAATCCTTTTGAGTTATCCAAGATTTCTTTTGCAGAATTGGCATCTTGAATAGGTAATTTGGTAACGTGACCAGGTTCTAACCAATTTACCAAAACCAAACCTAACAAAAGCGAAACCAAAGATGCGGTAATAAACCAAAGCATTGCTTTACCTCCCACTCTACCAATCATGGCAGTATCTCCCATTTTCGCGATTCCCACAACCAATGTTGTGAAAACCAATGGTGCGATAATCATCTGTACTAATCTGATGAAAATGGTTCCGAGAAGTTTTATATTTTTAGAAAAAGATTCTGTATTTTCTGGAAACTGAGTGTGTACTACTCCACCAATAATTACCCCTAAAACTAAAGCAATGATAATTGCAAAGAAAAGTTTGTTTTGTCCTTTCATATATTGATTTTCTATAGAATACAAATATAGTTTTTTTAATGAAATTTTGGTAATTGTTTTGAAGCGGTATTTCTGGACAAGCGATAGCAGTGGAAATCCTTTTTAGTGGCGGCAGCTTTGCTGCCGCCACCGAAAAAGATTGTAACGAATAGCGCGGTCCCGAAATTTCTTGAATGGCAAAAGCTTTGAAGAAATTTTCGGGATGGCCCAAAATAAAAAATCCCGAAAAATTCGGGACTGTAAATATATTTTTGAGAATTGGAATTAAGCTTTTAAATATCTAGAATAAGCGTAACCTTCTTCTCCGTCTTGGGTTTTAATTTTCCACCAATCGCTAGAAGATTGTTCTACTAGAGTTACTACTTCGCCTTTTGCAGCTTTTCCTAAAATTACTCCTTCTATAGAAGGTTCTTGTCTGATGTTCAAATTAGAATTTTCTGTATCTACAGTTAATGGAGTTCCTTTAGCTAAACCTGTAATTTGTATATTTATGTTGATATCAGAAGCTGAATAAGAGGCATCTAACTCTCCATAAGCATCCCAAACTTTATTTTTTGCAGCGCTTGTAGAAGTATTTCCAGAAATGTAAAGAATGCCGTCTTGCTCCACTACCTTTAAATCATTAATTTCAGCCGACTGAGCAGCCGAAACTACCTTTGAGTATTTTTCTTGTAATGACATGGTAATTATTTTTTAACGTTATAATCATAATTTACTTTTCCTACTTTCAGGGCATCTACAGACATTTTAATTTTTCTTGCTTGTTCTGCTGTAACTTCTCCAGTTAAAGTAATTTCGCCATTCACCACGCCCATTTTTACCGATGGAAAATCCTTAATAGCATCTGCTACTTTTTGTTGGGTTTCTTGGTCAATCGCTGTAATCGTCTCCATTACAGGATCAGCAGCTTCTACACTTGCCATATCCATTACATCTCTTACTCCTTTAATATTTTTAATCGCAGCAATGGCAGCATCTTTATCTCCTTGAGAAGCAAAAGTTCCGCTTAAATGTGCCACTCCATCTTTTACCTCAACGGAAGTTTCAGGATACGCAGAGATAGCTGTAGTAGATTGTGTAGTCAGTTCTGCATCTGAAACAGATTTTTGACATGAGATGGCTGCAAAAGAAACCACGAAAGCTAAAGCAGTGATTTTAATCGTTTTTTTCATAATGAGAGGATTTTAATGATTATTGTTTCCAAATGTAAAGATAAAAACTAGGTCTGCTTTATACAATTTTTATAAAGTTTTATTAAATTTTTAAAAATTCAAATGAGATTCCAACAAAAAAGCCCCAGAATTCTGAGGCTTTAAAATTTATTTTGAATAAATCAATTTTTTATTTTTGGTTTAAATGATAGTAAACAAACATTTTATAGTACAACTTAGCTGTTAAAAACGCAGTAGGTTTCACGTAAGGAGAATCCATTGATTTAACAACATCAAAACTCTGTTTACCAATTATTTATACCCTAAAAGATGCAATACATCTTCTGGTTTTTGCTCTTCGCTGAAAACTTCGTATTGTAACTTTCCGTTTTTAGCTTTTTGGATGAGAATATGTTTTGGCTGAGGCAATAAACAGTGGTGAACTCCACCAAAACCAGCAATACTTTCCTGATAAGCTCCTGTGTTAAAGAAACCGATGTATAATGGTTTGGTATCGCTGAATACTGGCAAATAAATCGCATTCGCATGTTGCTCAGAATTGTAATAATCATCTGAATCACAAGTTAATCCGCCCAAGAAAACTCTTTCGTAAGAATCTTCCCAACGATTCAGCGGAAACATGATAAAACGCTTAGAAATCGCCCAAGAATCTGGAAGTGTAGTCATGAAAGAAGAGTCTATCATGTTCCATTTTTCTCTGTCGTTTTGGCGTTTTTGAGAAATGATTTTATATAAATTTCCAGCACTTTCACCTACTGTAAAACTACCAAATTCAGTATAAATGTTTGGTTCTTCTACCCCTTCTTCTTCACAGAATTTTTTGATTTGATACACAATTTCATTTGCCATATATTCATAATCATAATCAAATTGAAGAGAATTTTTAATTGGGAAACCACCACCAATATTTAGTGAATCTACTTCTGGAGCAATTTTTTTCAATCTTGCATACACTCTCAAACATTTGAAAAGTTCGTTCCAATAATACGCAGTATCTTTAATTCCGGTATTGATGAAAAAGTGAAGCATTTTCAACCTTGCATTCGGGTGTTCTGCAATTTTTTGGCTGTAATAAGGGATAATATCTTTGTACCCAATTCCTAATCTACTGGTATAAAATTCGAATTTAGGCTCTTCTTCCGAAGCAATTCTAATCCCAATGTCAAAGGTAGTATCTATACTTTCGGTCAGTTTATCTAATTCTCTGTAATTATCTAAAACAGGAATCACATTTTCAAAACCATTATTGATTAAATCTGAAATTTTAGCCAAATAATCATCGGTTTTGAAACCATTACAAACCACTTCTATTGTCTTATCAATTTTCCCTGTTTCGAATAGATTTTTAACAATATTCATGTCAAAAGCAGAAGACGTTTCGATAGAAATATCATTCTTTAGCGCTTCTTCTAATACGAAAGAAAAATGCGAAGATTTGGTACAGTAACAGTATCTGTAAGAATTTTTATATTCATTCTTTTTGATGGCATCTTTAAACCACGTTTTTGCACGCTGAATGTTTTGCGAAATCTTAGGTAAATAACTGAACTTCAAAGGAGTTCCGAATTTTTCTACCAAGTCCATCAATGGAATATCATGAAAGTACAACTGTTGATCCTCATACTTAAATTCCTCTTGCGGAAAGTAAAGTGTTTGGTCAATAAGTTCAGCATATTTTATCTTCATTTATTGCAAAAATTTAAGACTACAAAAATGCAAAAAAAGATTGAATTTTTTGAGTTAAAAAATCACAAATTTAGATTCCGATAAAAATCAATACATCACCGTTTTCATACGTGATTTCTACAGTGTTTTCTCGGGCAAAATTTCGGGTTCCTACTCTTTTGGTTAAGCTCAAATCTTCATTAAAGAGCTCCCAGTTAAGACCTTTAGTCGAAATTTTTTCTACAAAAGGAAATGGTAAAAGCGAAATCATCTTTCCTTCTACCTCGTGAATTTTAAAATTTTTGGAAATGAAAAAATATCTGGAAAACTCGTCAAAAAAAGTGATTTCCATTTCATTTTTAAAGAGAAAAGCTACGTGAAGATTTCCTAAAAAGTGGTCTTGTTCACCACCGCTTCCTCCGTAAACGTCTACTTTTTGTACACCATGATTTTTGAGAATATCTAAAGCTTTTTGAAAATCGGTAAAATCTTGATCTGGAGTATGAATGAATTTTTCGTGGTAAATATTTTCGTCACTGCCTTCATGAGAATCAAAATCTCCTGAAATAAAATCAAGTTTATCCAGAGGGAAATTTTTATCTTTTAAATAATGAAAAGCTCCATCGCTACAAGCCATCACATCATAACCTTCCAAATGAGGAAGTTCATTAGGAGGCGTTCCGTTGATGAAAAGTAGGGCAGATTTTATCACAGATTTTATAATTGTTTAGAGCGTTTTACTTAGCTCTTTCTGAAGGATTCCAGTATTCTTCTTTTTCTCCAGAAATTTTAGAAATATATCTTGCCAAAATAAACAGATAATCAGACAATCTATTGAGATATTTGATGAGTTCTGGTCTTACTTCTTCGGTTTCATTGAGATGAACCATAGCGCGTTCTGCTCTTCTGCAAACCGTTCTACAAACGTGAATACATGCAGCAGCTTTTCCACCGCTTGGTAAAATAAAGAATTGTAAAGGTTCTAATTCTGCATCAAAATTGTCCATCCAACGTTCTAATTCCATAATTTCTTCTTCGGAAATTAACAAATCTAACCTGCTTTTACCATTTGCCAAAAACATTTTATCTGTTGGCGTTGCTGCTTCTGAACCTACGGTAAATAAATCAAATTGAATTTTTTGTAATTGACTTAAAACTTTTTCATCAGAAATTTCGGCTTTTGCCAAACCAATGAACGCATTGAGTTCGTCTAAAGTCCCGTAAGATTCTACTCTTGCAGCAGCTTTAGAAACTCTAGTTCCTCCGTATAAAGAAGTTTCGCCTTTATCGCCAGTTTTGGTGTAAATTTTCATAAAATTGATGGATATTGGAAGTTAGATGATGGATGTTTAGAATTTTTCAAATCTAAAATTCTCACCCAAATAAGCTTGTCTTACTTGTGGATCATTAGCTAAATCTTCTGGAACACCTTCTTTTAAGATGTTTCCTTCGAACATGATGTAGGTTTTATTGGTAATCGCCAAAGTTTGTTGTACGTTGTGGTCGGTTATCAAAACACCGATGTCTTTTTTCACCAAACTTCTAATGATTTTCTGAATATCTTCCACAGCAATTGGGTCTACTCCTGCAAAAGGTTCGTCAAGAAGAATAAAATCTGGGTCTGTTGCGAGACATCGCGCGATTTCGGTTCTACGTCTTTCACCACCTGAAAGTAAATCTCCACGGTTTTTGCGAACGTGTTCTAAAGAAAATTCTTCGATGAGTTCATTGGTTCTGCGGATTTGCTCTTCTTTGGATTTATTTGTGAGTTGTAAAACGCCTAAAATATTATCTTCTACCGACAGCTTTCTAAAAACAGAAGCTTCCTGAGCCAAATAACCAATTCCTTTTTGCGCACGTTTATACATGGCATCATTGGTAATATCTTTTCCGTCAAGCGTAATTTTGCCAGAAGTAGGTTTTACCAATCCCACAATCATATAGAAAGTAGTGGTTTTTCCCGCACCATTTGGCCCGAGTAAACCTACAATTTCTCCTTTTTTTACTTCTACGGAAACGCCTTTTACTACTTTTTTAGGTCCGTATTCTTTAATTAAATTTTCGCCACGTAAAATCATAGAGACAAAGATATGAAAAAAGTCAGAAGTATGAAGTTGGAAGTCGGAAGTCGGAAGTCTTAAAATTGCAAATCTTAAGTTAAAAAAATGGAAGTTTTCAAATTACGAAACCCTTTCTGCGTTTTTTGTATGTGCATAAAACGCAGAAAGGGTTGGTTATATTTTTTTCTGTAAGTTATTTTTAGAAAAATAGGTTCTAAAAATCCCTGAACTTGCGCCCCAGATTGAGCGGCATGTTTGAGCTCTTTTTTCTGCGGCGGCTTCGCCGCTGCAGAAAAAAAGCGAGTAGCGAAAGCTGGAATTTGGCGCCCTATTGATTTAAAAGAATAGCAGCTTCTTTGGCAGCATAAGTAAAAATCATATCTGCACCAGCTCTTTTAATACAAGTAAGGCTTTCTATAATGGCTTTATCATTATCTAACCAACCGTTTTGAGCAGCCGCTTTCAGCATTGCGTATTCTCCGCTTACATTATAAACTGCGATGGGTAAATCTATTTCCTGACGAACTTTTGCAACGATATCTAAATACGGAAGACCCGGTTTTATCATAATAATGTCTGCACCTTCTTCGATGTCTTTGTACACTTCATTTAAGGCCTCTCTAGAATTATGAAAATCCATTTGGTAAGTCTTTTTATCTTTTGGAATTTCCTGAAAATCTTTCGGAGCAGAATCTAATGCACTTCTGAAAGGTCCGTAAAATGAACTTGCATATTTTGCAGCGTAGCTCAAAATTCCTACGTTGGTATGACCTGTTTCTTCTAAAGCTTGACGAATTGCAGCAACTCTACCATCCATCATATCACTTGGCGCCACAACATCTGCACCTGCTTCTGCGTGAGAAACAGACATTCTTGCCAAAGCATCATTAGTCGCATCATTGTCTACTTGTCCGTTGGTAATAATTCCGTCGTGACCATAGATTGAATAAGGGTCTAATGCAACATCTGGCATTACAATCATTTCTGGAATAGCATTTTTAATTTCTCTGATGGTTCTTTGCATCAAACCATGCGGATTCCAAGCTTCGGTTCCGAGATTGTCTTTTAAATTTTCTGGAACTTTCATATAAATATTAACCGCTTTCACTCCCAGTGAAAGAAGTTCTTTACATTCTTTCACCGTTAAATCTACTGTTCTGCGGAAAATTCCCGGCATTGATGGAATAGCTTCCTGTGCGTTTTCGCCTTCCATTACGAACATTGGCATTACAAAATCATTGGTAGTGAGTACTGTTTCTCTCACAAGACTTCTGATACTTTCGTTAGTACGTAATCTTCTATTTCTTGAAAAAATTATCATTTTTGGAACAAAGTTTGTTTTATACGCTGCAAATTTAGTTATTTATAACTATTGTGTATATCAATTCGTTTAAATAAATTTGTATATTCTTTGAGATAAGAATGAATTAAGTAAAATGAAAAGAACTTTATATTTTATATTATTTTCGGTAGGTTTATTAATGTTTTCGGGCGAAGCAAAAGCTCAACAAACATTAAGAGAGCCGCTTTCTGATTCTCAAAAATCTGATGATGGAGTTTTAGTCGCTTATCCTAATCCTACAAGAGATTTTATCATTGTAAAAGCTAAAAACCCAATGCTAAAGGTAAAATCCGTAACTTTTTACTCTATTATCGGGACTCAAGTTTCAGAAACCATGGTAAACATGAACACCGCCGAAATTAGATTAGACAAACTGAAACCTGGCAAATATTTAATGAAATACACTTTGTCAGACAATACCCAAAAGGTAACGCAAGTGGTAAAACAGCAATAATTTTTTTTAATCATAAAAAAGAAAAACCATCGAAGTTCGATGGTTTTTTATTTTTGGAAATTTCTAAAGATTAGTAACCTCCAGAAACTTCTTCGTTTTTTATTAATGCTTTTGCAGAAGATGTTCCTATTCTTTTTACGCCTAGGTTAATCATATATTCTGCTTCTTCTGGTGTTCTTACACCACCTGCAGCTTTTACAGGAAGTGAACCTGCGTTTTCTAGCATGATTTTAATTCCTTCTACAGTTGCTCCATTTGGTTTTCCGCCTTCTGTTTGGTAGAAACCTGTAGATGATTTCACAAATATTCTGTGTAAATCTTCTGTTTTGAAATTTTCTTCAGCCCAAGTTGAGATTTTTTTGGTAATATCTGCAATTTGCTCATCGGTAAGCGCTGCGATTTCTATAATCCATTTTGCGATTTTACCGTTATCTAAGCAAAGTTTTGTACAATCTACAAATTCTGATTTCACAGCATCTACTTCACCATTTTTGTACGCTTCATAATTGATTACGAAATCTAATTCATCTACTCCATCTTCGATTGCTTTTTGAGCTTCAGCTAATTTATGTTCTTTAGAATAAGTTCCTTCGTGGAAACCGATTACAGTACCGATTACTACGTTAGAATTTTGCTCTGTAAGGAATTGCTTCATTTTTTTAACGTAATCAGGTCTTATCATTACTGCAAAAATGTCATTTTCGATGGCTTCTTTGGCAAGATTAATTACCGTTTCTAGCGTTTGTTCTTCGGTAAGACCAGATTGAGCTGGAGTTTTTAGATAAGTAGAATCTAAATAAGTGTTGATTTTCATAATGTTACACTTTTAATTGTCTGTTAATACTTTGCTCCAAAGATATGAAAGTTTCTGTTCTTGTGACGCCTTTTAGCTTCTGTATTTTGCTTAAAATTTGCATGAGATGATCATTATCAATACAAAGTACTTTAAGGAAAACCGTCCAGTTTCCTGTAGTATAATGAGCTTCTACGATTTCATTAATTTCGTTCAGAGATTTAATCAGTTCTTGGAAATGACTTGGTTGATCCATGTAAACGCCGATGTAAGAAACTACTTTGTAACCTATTTTTCTTGGATTAAGAAAAGATACAGAATTTTCTATTACGCCTGCGGTTTCTAGTTTTTTTATTCTCTGATGTACAGCAGTGGTAGAAATACCAATGTTTTTAGAAATTTGAGCCAAAGATGTTTTGGCATTGTCCATGAGCATATAGATTATTTTTTTATCTATTGCATCTAGCTTGTAACCTACTTCTGTAACGCTTTTCATTTTTAATTTAATTGTCTTTTGTTTCTAAAATTGTATAAACGGGATAATGATCGCTATACCCACCAAGATATCTGGTTCCTGCAAAAGTTCTAAAAGGTCTTCCTTTAAACTTTTTGTCCCAATTACTTAATTTTTCTGAATTAAAGACTACAGCACTTTTAAATGCTAATGAAGAAATAGGCAAAAAGAAATGATTAGAAAATAGAATCTGATCGAACAACAGTCCTTGATTGTAGTGAAACGTAGAATAGATTTTATTATTGTATAATTCTATGTATGGATTCACTAAGATTTTATCAACTCCATTGTCATATAATAAATTATTTAGATTTTCTTCAATCGGGTCATCGTTAAAATCTCCACAAATTATTACGGGTTCTTCTTTTTCTAATAATGTAAGAACTCTTTCTTTAATTGAATGAAGAATGTAATCTCTTTTGGGTTTGTTTACATCTTTTTCTCTTTTTGAAGGAAGATGTGCCACAAAAACATTTAGCAATTCATCATTGTATTTCAATTTACAAAAAAGAACATCTCTGGTTGTATCATAATACTCATCTTGCTCTTCATTCACTCCTTCGAAAATAAAAGAAATGGCTTCAGAATCTACTAATTCTATTTTTCTCTTATCATACAGAAGCGCTGTATCTACGCCTCTTTCATCTAAAGAATTATAATGAACAAAATCATAATTTTGAAGGGGCTCTTGTTGAATCAAGTCTTGTAAAACCTCTTCATTATTCACTTCACATAAACCTACAATCATCGGAAGCACCTCTTCTTTTTCTTCGATTAGCCTAAAAACATTGGCAATTTTTCGAAGTTTATTCTGATACTTTCTTTCGTCCCAATTCCTTAATCCAGAAATGGTAGGATCTAAAAAATGTGTTGGTTTAGGGTCTGGAGAAAACAAGTTTTCTACATTATAGAACATGACAAGTTCTTTTTTCAAAAAATTCTCCATAGCCTTGCCTCAATTTTTCGGATTGTAAATTTAGTAAAAATAATTTATTATGATTAGAAATCTTTTAATAAATCTGGTCTTTTCTGCTGTGTAATTTCTATTGCTTTCTGATGTCTCCATTCTTCAATTTTCCCAAAATTACCGCTTAAAAGTATTTCTGGAACTCGCATTCCTTTGTAAACCTCTGGTTTGGTATAAATAGGCGGAGAAAGCAAATCATCTTGAAAACTATCCGTCAAAGCAGATTGTTCATCATTTAAAACGCCTGGCAAAAGACGAATAATCGCATCAGCAAGTACACAAGCTGCCAGTTCGCCACCAGTTAGCACAAAATCACCAATCGAAATCTCTCTGGTAATGTGTAAATCTCTAATTCTTTGGTCTATTCCTTTGTAATGACCACAAAGCAGAATTAAATTTTTCTTCAGCGAGTAAGAATTCGCTATTTTTTGGTTAAAAGTTTCTCCATCTGGAGTTAAGTAAATAACATCATCATACTCTCTCTCAGCTTTTAACTGAGAAATACATAAATCTAATGGTTCACACATCATCACCATTCCAGCGCCACCACCATAAACTGTATCATCTATTTGACGATGTTTGTTAAATGCAAAATCACGAACATTATGAAAATGAACTTCTGCCAAACCTTTTTCCATTGCTCTTTTCAAGATGGAAGTTTTGAAAGGACTTTCTAATAAATCAGGAACTGCACTTATAATATCTATTCTCATTGTTCGGTTTTATTTTTTTTATTTGGGATGATGATTAAGCGAAGCGAAGAATCTCTATTAATGTAACTCCACATCCAATTGAAGAAAATGGCGAGTTTATTTCTTACACTTAAAATCAACATTAAATGAAGAAACATCCAAAAATACCACGCAAAAATCCCTTGAAATTTAAATTTTGGCAAATCTACTACTGCTCTATGCTTCCCAATGGTTGCCATGCTTCCTTTGTCATCATATTCGTAAGGTTGCCATTCATTCTCTGATTTTTTCAAGAAATTTTTAGCCAAATTTTTTCCTTGATTAATCGCTACATTCGCCACTTGAGGATGACCATTTGGATATTTTGGGGTTTCCATGTAGGCAATATCTCCTATCGCATAAATATCATCAAATCCTACTATTTTATTATATCGGTCTACGATGTACCTATTGTTTTTAATGGAATTTTCGGTTAATCCTTCAATAATATTCCCAGTTACACCTGCTGCCCAAATCACATTATTGCTCGGAATGATATTCCCAGAACTTAGATAAACTCTATCACCATCATAATCTGTCACCCTATCGTTTGAGATAAATCTCACGCCCAAATCTTTCAAATATTTTTCTGATTTTCCTTGAGATTCTTCGCTCATTACCGCCAAAGGTTTTTCGGTAGAACTCACCAAAATAATTTCTAAATCATCAAAATTCATTCTAGGATAATCTCTCGGCAAGATTTCTCTTTTCATTTCGGCAAAAGCACCAGCCAATTCCACACCAGTTGGTCCGGAACCTACGATTACGATGTTCCAATTGCCATCATCACTTCTGCTTTTTTCAATAATTAATTTTTCGAAAGTAAGCAAAACATGGTTTCTTATAGAAATCGCTTCCTGAGTATTTTTCATCCCAAAAGCCAGATTTTCCATTTTTTGATTTCCAAAGAAATTCGTTTTACAGCCAGTTGCAATCACCAATTTATCATAGTGAAAAACATGGTCTTCTGTAATAATTTTATTTTCCGAAGGAATAATCTGTTTCACTTCCGTCATTCTAAATTGAATATTTTTAGAACGCTGAAAAATCTTTCTAAACGGAAACGAAATATTAGAAGGCTCAATTCTTCCGCAAGCTACTTGATAAAATAACGGTTGAAACATATGATGATTCGCTTTGTCAATCATCACCAATTTCTTGGTACGATTGCCATTAAGTTTTTTAGCGAATTGCAATCCTGCAAAACCACCACCGATGACGATTATTTTATCTCTAATTTCCATAAGATTCTGGCAAAATTACTGAATTTATTTTCTAAAAATTTTACTTTTGCAAAACTTATGTCAAAAACCAATCCAAAAGCCACCAAAAGAAAAAAAATCCATAAAACCAGACGAAAAAATTATCTTTTTCGCAGATATATTTTGTTGGCTATTTTAGGATTAACCTTGCTAGGAACTGGGCTTTACCTCAGAGACAAAGTGGCATTTTATTACGCCATGTATTTTGAGAAATTTGTACATAAAAATTTAAAAAATTCGGAAGAAGAAACCGCAAGAATCAATAAAATCGTCACTGAATATAATGACAAAATTTTCGGTTTCGATATTTCTCATTATCAGCACAAACGAGACATAAAATGGGACAGCCTTACCATTGCCAATGGTTCAATACCATTAGAATTTGTAATTATGAGGGCGACTATGGGAAATCGAAAAAAAGATAAACATTTTGATGATTTTTGGGAATTAGCCAAAGAAAATAATCTTACAAGAGGTGCTTATCATTTTTATCGTGCAGACGAAGACCCTATTTTACAAGCTAATAATTTCTTAGAAAGTGTACATTTAGAAAGCGGAGATTTACGACCTGTTTTAGACATCGAAAGAATTCCCAGAAGAAAATCTAAGGAAAAATTGATAGAAGACTTGAAGGTTTGGTGTAAAATTATAGAAGAAAAATATTGTGAAAAGCCAATTATCTATACTTATTACCATTACTACAAAGATTATTTGCGTGGCGAGTTTGACGATTATCCACTTTGGCTAGCCAACTACAATGATGTTTTAGTTCCGTCGGAAGAAGACTCATGGAAAATGTGGCAATTCACGGAAAAAGGCATTGTAAAAGGAATTAATGTAAAAGTTGACCTTAATATTTATAATGGAAATTCTTGGAGTTTCAGCGAATTAAAACTTGATTAAAGAAAAATAAAATGATAGTAGAACAATTAAAAAACACACCAGAAGAATTGGTTTTCAGCAACGTAATTGCTTATATAGATGAATATTACGAATTCACACCCTCTAAATTCACCAATGGAAATACGGTAAATGAAGCCAATCAAAATAATGGCTCTTGCAAAGTTTTCAGTTTTGCCAAAATCAACCAACTTTCTCCAGAAGAGACGCTTTTATTATTTAGCGAGTTTTACAGAGAAGACGTTTTGAAAAATCCAGAAGGAACAGACCATCAAAATATCAGAAATTTCATGAAATTTGGCTGGGAAGGAATTGTTTTCGAAGGAGAAGCTTTGAAGAAAAAATAAATCTTTTCACAATAAAATTTATTCCCATTTCATTTTTTGTACTTTCGCAATCTCAACCTTAACCTTTTCCTCAACCTAACATGAACTACGTTTCCGCAGAAAATCTGACCAAATCTTATTGCATCAAAACGCTTTTTAAAAATATTTCTTTCCATATCAATGAAGGAGACAAAATTGCGATTGTCGCCAAAAACGGCACTGGAAAATCTACGCTTTTGAAAATCCTTTTAGGAAAAGAAATTGCAGATTCTGGCGAAGTAGTGATTAATAAAGATGTTCAGGTAGTTTTGTTCGACCAAGAAATTGAGTTTGACTCTCAACTTTCTGTGGAAGAATTTATGATGACACTCGATTCTAAGCCTATTCAAGCGCTTAAAAATTATCACAAATCGCTTCATTCTACTGACCAAAAATTCATAGAAAAAGCTTTGGCAGAAATGGAAATTCACAAAGCTTGGGATTTAGAAACCGAAATGAAACAAATTCTTTCGCAACTAAAAATCACCAATTTAGAGGCGAAGATGGGCACACTTTCTGGAGGACAAATCAAAAGAGTTGCCCTTGCAAAACTCCTTACCGAAACCAGAGCAGAACACAGACACGTCTTGCTGATTATGGACGAACCTACCAATCACTTAGACGTAGAAATGGTAGAATGGTTAGAAAATTACCTTTCTAAAACCATGATTACGTTGCTTTTGGTAACGCACGACCGTTATTTTCTGGATTCAGTTTGCGACACGGTTTGGGAAATGGAAGACCAAAATCTCTATGTTCATAACGGAAGTTATGCGACTTATCTGGAAAACAAGATGATTCGTGAAGATAATCTGAACGCTACGATTGACAAAGCCAACAATCTTTACCGAAAAGAATTAGAATGGATGCGCCGTCAACCAAAAGCGAGAACCACCAAATCAAAATCTAGAATTGATGCGTTCTACGACACCGAAAAAGTAGCAAAAACCAATACCAAAAAGCAATCTCTGGAACTCGATTTTGAAATGAAAAGATTGGGAAAAAAGATTTTGGAGCTCAAAAATATCAATAAAAGTTATGGAGATTTGGTTTTGCTCAAAGATTTTTCATATTCATTTCAGCGAGGCGAAAAAGTAGGAATTGTAGGAAAAAATGGAGCAGGAAAATCTACACTTCTCAATATTATTCAAGGTTTAGAGCCCAAAAATTCTGGCGAAATAGAAACAGGAGAAACCATCAAATTTGGGTATTTTTCGCAAAAAGGTTTGCAATATAACGAGGAAGAAAGAGTAATAGATTTCATCAAAAATATTTCTGAAAATTTCCCTTTAGCCAACGGAAGAACCATTTCTGCATCGCAGTTTTTAAGAATTTTCTTATTTGACGACCAAACGCAATATTCGCCGATTTCTAAACTTTCTGGCGGAGAAAAACGAAGATTACACTTAATGTATGTGTTGTATCAAAATCCTAACTTTTTGATTTTTGATGAACCTACCAATGATTTAGACTTGCCAACATTGACGGTTTTAGAAAACTTTTTACAGAATTTCGCAGGTTGTCTCATCATCGTTTCTCACGACCGTTATTTTATGGATAGAATTGTAGACCATGTTTTGGCGTTTGAAGGTGATGGAAAAATCAAAGATTTTGTTGGGAATTTTTCGGAATTTAGAGAATGGAAAAAGACTGAAATCGGAAGTCCAAAGTCTGACACTTCGACTCCGCTCAGTGTGACAAACCAACAACCAACAACCAACAACCAGCAACCAAAAAAGAAACTCTCTTTCAAAGAACAGCGCGAACTCGAAACGATAGAAAAAGAAATGCCAGAATTAGAGAAAAAACGTTCTGAAATTCTAGAAAAACTAAATAATGAAGCTGATTATGAGAAAATCGCAACACTTTCTGCTGAGTTGGAAAAAGTTTCCGAAAAACTAGAAGAATACGAGATGCGTTGGCTAGAATTACAGGAAATTCTAAATTAATTTTGCTTCTTCAAAAAGAAATTCCAAAGCAATCTGATTTCGTGGAATTCAAAATCTTTTGGCAAAACTTTTAACCAATCTTTCAATTCTTCTTGAGGATTCTCATCAAAAACTTTCTTGAAAATTTCTATTTTTTCGATAGGATAAATTCTTTTCATATCTTCAAAATCCAGAACTCCCTGTTCTGCAATTTTTGCCATGTGTGAAAAAATAGTAGACACTAAAACTCCCTTTGACAAAGCGATTTCGTTAAGCGTTTTTCCTTGTTCAAATAATTGATAAGATAAAACATGAGAAGGAACTTTGGCAATTTTCACCGAAATTTTTTCGTCATTTTTTTCGTCAAAAAGAGGTTTTTCTAACAAGTGAACCTGCTTTAAATCGTTCAAATAATCTTCTAAATCATCCAGAAAAACTCGCGTATCTTCATTGTATTGTTTCATTCCTTTTACGCCTTTTGTTTCGGCATAAAATTCTCTAAATGGTTTGAAAATCTCTTCATTTACCTTGGTAAAAAAGAAATTTACCGCTCCTGAAGATTTGATTTCTATTTCTTCCCAATTTTCTTGCGTTTGAATGAATTTTCTGGTTTTTGGCCAAATAAATTTTTCAAATTTCAGATAAATATCTGTGAGATTTTCCACAGATTTTTTGATGAGAAAATATAAATTCTGCGTTTTTTCTTTGTCTACAAATTTGCTTTCTTTAGAAGCCTTATTCCAAGTTTCCAAAGATTCTTTAGCCCATGAAATATCTAAATAACGAAGCACTTTTCTGATGCTGTAATCGTATTTTTCGGCATGCAAAATTTCTTCTAATCGGTCATTTGCATGAGTAGCATCTTGAAATTCTGCCACTCTTCTATCACTGAAAATCACATCGCTAGAAATTTTAGATTTCAAAACAATTCCTTCTAAAGTTCTACAGCGCGAAAGTGCCACGTAAACCTGACCAGAAGCGAAAGATTTCCCAGCATCTACAATTAATCGGTCAAAAGTAAGTCCTTGAGATTTATGAATCGTCACCGCCCAAGCCAAACGAATGGGATACTGCTCGAAACTTCCTAACACTTCTTCTTCGATGTTTTTTTCTGCATCGAGAGAATATTTTTTCTGTTCCCAGTTTTCTTTTTTGAGTTTATAATCTTCATCATCTCCATCTATTCTCACCCAAATTTCATCAGCAGACAAGTCTAGCACCTCTGCTAATTTTCCGTTGAAATATTTTTTTTCTTGAGTAGCGTCATTTCTGATGAACATGACTTGCGCGCCTACTTTGAGCTCTAGAACTTCTTCATTTGGAAATTGAGATTCCTTGAAATCACCAACAATTTTAGCTTTAAACTGATACGTTTTTCCACCTAATTCATTGAGCTTTTTCGTGTTAATATCATCTGCAATTCTATTGTGAGAAGTGAGATAAACGTAGGCTTCTTCTTTTGGTTCAAAATCTGGAATGTATCTTTCGTGAAGTTTTTCGTAATGTTCCCTAGAAAGATTTCCGTCTCTGATTTCATTTAAAATTTCTAGAAAATCTTCATCTTTTTGTCTGAAAACTTCGGTCAATTCCACCGTGAGAAGATTGGTGTTTTTTAAAACAAAAGCATCGAAAAAAAATGGCGAAGCATAAAATTGCTTCATAATGTATTCATTTTCGTCTCTTACCACAGGCGGAAGTTGGTACAAATCACCAATAAAAAGCATCTGAACACCTCCGAATTTTTCTTGATTTCTGCGAATATGGCGCAGCGAAAAATCCATCATATCCAACACATCAGCTCTTAGCATAGAAACCTCATCCACAATGATGACTTCTACTTCTCTTAGCAATTTTAGTTTATCTTTTCTGTACTTAAAATGCTGCATTAAATCTGGAATATTCATCGCCAGATTTTCATTAATTCGGTCTAAAGTTGGGATAAAAGTTCTGAGTGGAAACCCGAACATAGAATGAATGGTTACACCACCAGCATTGATAGCAGCAATTCCAGTAGGCGCTACTACAATGTGTTTTTTACGTGTTTTTTTAACGAAATTATTCAGAAAAGTGGTTTTACCGGTTCCTGCTTTTCCTGTGAGGAAAATGTTTCGTGAAGTGTTTTCTACAAGGTCAAAAAGTTGGTTATTCATTCTAGGCTCAAAAATAGTGAAAAAAAATCAAGATGTGATGATTTGAGAATTTAGCATTCTGAAGATTTTAAATCTAATTTTTCAAAATTATTGATGTAAAAAATGGAGAAAGATTTAACGATATATAAAAACTATCAAGTTAATAGATGATATAAATCATAAAAAAGATATTGACCAAGAAATTAACTTTGCACCAGAATTTTTAAGAGATATCCTATGAAAAAGATATGGATTTTTTTGACGCTCTTTTTTGCGTTTGCCACTTATTCTTCTTGGATTTATACAGGCGCAACAGACTACGGAACCGTAATGACTACCCGACAACAATTGGGTAAAAAAATATATCAAGAGTACAATTGTCAATCTTGCCATCAGATTTTTGGTTTAGGAGGATATTTAGGTCCAGAACTTACCACCGCTATTTCAGATAAAACTCGTGGAGAAGCCTACGTAAAAGCTTTTATAGAAAATGGTGGCGGAACCAGAATGCCTAATTTTCATTTCAGTAAAGAACAAACAGAAGCATTGGTAGATTATTTAAAATATGTAGACGAAAACGCTTTTTCTTATAAAAACACTACACCAAATGAAACTGAAAAATAACATCATCGGAAGTTGGTTCATTATCATTGCCATTTTTTCGCTTTTTTTAGGACTTGTTTTTGGAGTTTTAGGAGGATTGCAACATCTTTATCCTAATTTATTGAAAGATACATTGTCTTTCCAAAAAATGAGACCGCTTCACACTTATCTTTCTATCAACTGGATTTTTACAGCAGCTACAGGAATTATTTATTACTATTTACCAGAAGTTTCGGGTAGAAAAATTTATTCTGAAAAACTGGCGAAATTACAAATCGCTTTGCAAATTTTAATACTAGTTTTGGTAACGGTTTTCTTTGTACTAGGAAAATTCGGAGGAAGAGAATATTTAGAATTCCCGCCATATATCGTGATTTTGATTGTGAGTTCTTGGTTGATTTTCATGTATAATTTCTTCATGACGGTAAAACCCAATTACAAGACCGTTCCTGTTTACATTTGGAGTTGGAGTACAGGTTTAATTTTCTTTTTGATTACTACAATAGAAGCTCAACTTTGGCAATTATCATTTTTTAATGACAATATCATTCGAGATGTAACCATTCAATGGAAAGCGATGGGTTCTATGGTAGGTTCTTGGAATATGCTGGTCTACGGAACTGCTATGTTTGCTATGGAAAAAATCTCTGGAGACCAAAAAATCAATCAATCCAAAATTGCATTTTTCTTTTATTTTCTTGGCTTAACGAATCTCATGTTCAACTGGGGACATCATACTTACATTGTTCCTGCTTCACCAACAGTGAAACTGATTGCTTACAGCATTAGTATGACGGAATTGCTTATTTTGGCGAATATTATTTACTCTTTTAGAAAAACTTATCTAAAAGCGAACCACCAAAATCACAAGCTTTCGTTTAAGATTCTTACTTACGCAGAAATCTGGATTTTGCTCAATTTGGTTCTTTCTATTTCTATATCTATCCCTGCTATAAATTTCTATACGCACGGAACACATATTACAGTGGCGCATGCAATGGGTTCTACAATTGGCATCAATACTTTACTGTTATTAGCTTCAATCACTTTAATTGTAGATGATGTGGCGCCGCATTTTTTAAATTGGAAAAGATACAATTGGAGTCTTTTAGTCTTCAATTTATCATTGGTTATATTTTGGGTTTGTTTAGTCGGAATGGGACTACAAAAAATTTCTGAAAAATTGCAAAACAAGAGTTTTTATGACATGATTAACGCCTTGAGCATTTATTTCAAAATTTTCACCAGTTCCGGCGCTGTACTTCTTTTGGCACTGATAGCGCTACTCTATCCTTTGTTCAAATTTAGTTGGCAATCTGTGACAAAGAAAATACAGTAAAAAAAGCCTGATTCTCCACGAGTCAGGCTTTTGATTTATTGTTCTGAATTTAAATATTTTCTTGAAAAATAGCATATCGGTGTAAATCCAAAAATTGACCATTCTTAAGGACTTCTTGCTTCAAAATTCCTTCAAATTCGAAACAGTTTTTCTGCAAAACTTTTCCCGAAGCAGGATTGTGCGGAAAATGAGAAGCATAAATTTTATTAAGATGTAATTCTTCGAAGCCAAATTCCACAATTTTTTGTAATGCTTCTGAAACATAGCCTTTATTCCAAAAAGATTTCCCGAGCCAATATCCAATTTCTGCTTTTCGATTTGCAAAATCCACATGAAGACCAATCGCACCAATTAGTTTTAAATTTTCTTTTTCACGAATAGCAAAAATGTAAGCATCTTTTTTCGCAAAACCATCTTCAGCCATTTTTAGCCAAAAATGAGCATTCTTTTCTTCATAAGGATAAGGAAAAGTAATGGTGTTTTCTGCAATTTCCGAAGTAGAATTGGCATGAAAAATAATGTCCTCTAAATCTGAAATCGCAGGCAAAGAAAGCACTAATCTGGCTGTGGAAAACGTGGGGAAATTTTGCATTTTAGTTCAGAGTTCCGATATTTTTTAATATTTTAACAAATTGTAGCATGATGAAGATTCTCTATTTTTCTACCATTCTCCAACTCTAACACTCTATTTCTCCCCTTTATACCAAGAAGAATATTTCACGTAATTATTTGCAATTCTGTCTATTTCACCAGAAATCAGTTCCTGTGAAACGTCTTTTATTTTTTTTGCAGGAACTCCTCCCCATAATTCACCTGCTCTAATGTGTGTTCCTTGTGTAACTACAGAACCTGCCGCCACAATAGAATTACTTTCTATCAAACAATTATCCATTACTACAGAACTCATCCCAATCAGTACATTATCATGAATCGTGCAACCATGTACACAAGCATTATGCCCAATTGAAACATTATTCCCAATCACTAAAGGAAATTTTTCATACGTACAATGCAACATCACATTATCTTGCACATTTACTTTGTTTCCTAATTTTATATAGTGTACATCTCCTCTAATTACCGCATTATACCAAATACTGCAATCATTTCCCATCTCTACATCGCCTATGATTACAGCTGTTTCCGCTAAAAAAGTATTTTCCCCGATTTTGGGAGTTTTTCCTAAAAGTTCTCTTACTAAAGCCATATTTTTAGTCTATAATTTGTGGTTGAAATTTTAAAATTTTGAAAAATATTAATAATTGAAAAAATCTAACTTGCATCTTCTCTCTTCTGACTTGCTTTCCGTATTTTTGCATCTCAAATTTAAATAAAAAATGCATACAATTATTATAGAACCTACTGCAAACCCAAATGTAATTAAGTTTGTAGCTGATTATACGCTGATTCCTGGTTCATTAGAACTTGATAGGACTTCTGATATTTCTGAAATTCCATTAGCTCAAGAACTTTTCAATTATCCTTTTGTTTCTAAGGTTTTTATCTCTGCTAATTTTGTAGCAGTTGCCAAAGAAGACCATGTAGAATGGGAGCACATCGCAGAAAGTCTTAAAAATGTAATCGAAGATGAGCTTCTAGCAAATCCTAGAATTTACAGACAAAAGCCCCAACAGAGATATGAAATCTTTGCTGAAATGACACCCAATCCTTCGGTAATGAAATTCGGTGGAAACAGATTATTATTAGACGGTTTCGTAGAAGTAAAATCTAGAGAAGAAGCAGATGAAGTTCCTTTAGCAAAAGTACTTTATGATGAATTCAAATTTGTAAAAGAAGTCTTTGTCTCAGAAAATTTCGTGGCAGTAACCAAAGATGATTCTGTACAATGGCATGAAGTGATGACTGTAGTGAGAAATGTGATTGCTGAGTTTTTACAAAATGGCCACAAAATTACCAACAAAGAACCTCAGAAACACGAAAGTCCTGTAGAAAAAATTATCAATAGAGAATATACAGATGTTGAGCAAAAAATTTCTGATATTTTAACTGAATACGTTTCACCAGCTGTAGAAAACGACGGTGGAAAAATCTCGCTTTTAGAATATGATGCAGAAAATAAAACCGCAAAAATGCTTTTACAAGGTGCTTGTAGCGGTTGCCCAAGTTCTACCGCTACGCTAAAAGGAGGAATAGAACAAGTGCTTAAAAATTTCTTGCCAGATTTAGTAGAAAAAGTAGAAGCTGTAAACGGATAATTAGTTTTTAGTGGATAGTTGTCAGTTGATAGTATTTACACTGATAACTTTCGATAATATAAAAAAATCAAAGTTTTGAATACCAACAACCAACAACCGACAACCAACAACATAAAAAAAGGAATACTCCTCGTAAATCTTGGTTCGCCGAAATCTACAAAAGTAGAAGACGTAAAAGAATATCTAGATGAATTCTTGATGGACGAACGTGTGATAGACTATCCATGGTTCTTTAGAGCGCTTTTAGTAAAAGGAATTATCCTCAATACTCGCCCTAAAAAGTCTGCGGCAGCTTACAAAACCGTTTGGACAGATGAAGGTTCGCCATTGATTGTCATCACGAAACAGATTCAACAAAAATTGCAGAAATTAGTGGATATTCCTGTAGAAATTGGGATGAGATACGCTGAACCAAGCATAGAAACCGGAATCAGAAACTTGGTAGAAAAAGGCGTAGAAGAAATAGTTCTTTTCCCGCTTTATCCTCAATATGCGATGAGTACTACAGAAACTGTAGTTGAAAAAGCGAAAGAAGTTCAAGCGAAATTTTTTCCAAATATCAAAATCAATTATGTAAAACCTTTCTATAATAGAGACCTTTACATCAATTGTTTGGCTGAAAGCATTAAAGAAAAATTGCCAGAAAATTTGGATTTGCTTCAGTTTTCGTATCATGGAGTTCCAGAAAGACATATTTACAAAACAGACCCTACCAAAACTTGTAAAATAGGCGATTGTTGCTTCAAAGAAGATCATCCTTCACATCAATATTGCTATAGACACCAATGTCTGAAAACTACTGAACTGGTAAGACAAAAATTAGGTTTGGAAGACAGCCAAGTGAAATCTACTTTCCAATCTAGATTAGGAAAAGACAAATGGATAGAGCCTTACACAGATGAAACTTTAGAAAATTTACCTAAAAATGGCGTGAAAAACCTAGCGATTGTTTGTCCAGCTTTTGTAAGCGATTGTTTAGAAACCTTAGAAGAGATTTCTGTAGAAGGAAAAGAAGAATTTTTACATGCAGGTGGAGAAAACTTCCACTACGTTCCTTGCCTTAACGACGAAGATAGATGGATAGAAGTCGTAAAACAACTTTGCGAAGAAGAATTATAAAAATAAATATATTTTTTAACAAATACCCCTAAAAAAATAGGGGTATTTTTATTTTATTACATTTTTTATTCATAATTTTGACTAAAAATAAGGGTTAATAAAAAAATTAATAAAAATGGAAAATAATTTAGATTCTTTAAAAAGCAAAATCAACTCACTTCCTGCTGAGTTTTTAGAAATGATTTCAAATTACTTTGAAAACCTAGAACCTAAAAAAAATTCAGGGATTTGCACTTACCAAATAGACGAAGTAAAAGAAAGGTTAGAATTTCATAGAGAAAATCCTAAAAGTAGACTAGATTTTTTTGAAAACATAAAAGAACTAGAACATTCTCTTTACACATCATTATGAAAATACAACTTTCATCTATCGCCAAAAACGACATTTTACTTTATGCCAGAAAATATAAATCTGATGATCCTTCATTAGGTCAAAAATTTCTGGAAGAAATAAAACTAAAAGCCATCCAAATTTCTGAAAATCCAGAACAATCTGAAATCATCTACGAAAACATCAGAATCATAGAACTCGACAGTTTTCCTATTAATTTGCATTATACGTTCGAAAAAGAAACAGAGACCGTTTTTATCACCGCTGTTTTCGTCAAGAAAAATATAGAAAATTAAACAAATTTATCTTTTTCTGGTTTCACCGTAGCCAATTAAACCGTCATAATTTCTATCAAAAGGAGCGTAATATAAAAATGCCTGATATAAATTTTCGGTTTGCCAAAAATTACCATTAATTTCACCTAAATCAATGAAGCCTGTCGCATCTTTGGTAGCCAAAATATAATTGTAAAAACCTTGTTTCAAATAAATTCTGGCAATATATTTTTTAGCATTTTCATCATAAGACATTCTATTTTCTTCTGAAGGAATGAAATCATTAAAAGCGCCTAAAACATAAATTTCCTTTTCTGTTTTTTCTGAATCCAAAGAAAAATACACCCAAGAATAATCCGCTTCTGTATCTGCATTTCTTTCAATTCCTAAATCATTTCTTCTGAAATAAAAAGCTCCGTTTACATCTGGCTGATATTGATAGTTAAGCGGAAAAGCCCAAACCGAATGCAAATAGGTATGATTTCCTTCGTCATCATTGTTCGTTGCAGCCACCATATCAAAAGGTTGATTCATATTTTTATTATCAAAATAATAGAACTCATTATTTCCCGGATAAACCAAATTCATCTGTTGAAAAAGCAACTTATTTCCCATCGCTGCACTAGGTTTCTGATTATAAATCCCAAGTCCAAAATTATTATTTTGAATCACATTCAGACTAATGGAATTGAGGTTTGAGAACAAACTTGCTTGATTAGAAATCGCAGAAACTTCTATTCTTTGATTAAGATTTGGCGCTTTGCTATCTGCAAATCTGGTTACATTAATCCCTAAATTCGCTCCATTTTCTACTACACAAAATCTTTTCTTAAAAAGGGGTTTATTCACTGATTCATCAAAAACGATGATTTCATAATTTCCAGAAATTTTCAGTTGAGCTTTTTCATTCGGGAATTTTAAAGTGTAGTGTGTATACTTTTGAACCGTATTAAAAGAGTATCTAAAATCTTGAATGTAAGAATTCACAGGACCTTTTGCATATTCTGTAAAAAACAAACCGTCATCTTTCCAATTTCTATCAAAATGTTTAAATGTATATCGATAAACCGTAGATTTATTTTCTAAATCATCAAAATTCAAAACCAATTGTTCCCCAAATTTAATGACAGGTGTTTCATCATTGGTTTGAGGATTAAAAAGCTGAACACTTCTAATTTTTTGACCAAAAACCAAAACAGAAAGCAATAAAAAAGTAAATTTTAGAAATTTCATATCACGAAGATAACGAAAATCGAGCCAAAATATTGAAAATTAAAACGCAGAAAATGATTAAATTTGAAATCTTAAAATCTAAACTTCAAAACATGCTCCACATTCATATTTTTCAGTTCAATCCTTTTTCAGAAAACACTTACGTATTTTTTAATGACCAAAAAAATGGCGTCATTATAGACCCGGGAAACTGGAACGAAAAAGAAAATGAAATTCTAGAAAATTTCATCGAAGAAAAAGAAATTTCTATCAAAAATATTTTATTGACTCATGCTCACATAGACCATGTTTTAGGCTTACAATGGGCTTTTGACACTTATAAAGTTGCCGTAAAAATGCACGAAGAAGAAAAAGATGTACTCGACAGAAATCCGATGTCTGCCAGAAATTATGGATTTGACTTCAAACCTTTTGTTGGCGAAATAGAACTTTTAAACGAAGGCGAAAAATACTTTATAGACGAAGATTCTTTTGAAATTTTCCATGTTCCGGGACATTCGCCAGGAAGCATAGCTTTCTACAATGAAGCGCAGAAATTTGTAATTTCTGGCGATGCACTTTTCCAAGGAAGCATTGGGAGAACAGATTTATACAGAGGAAATCATGAGCAATTGCTAGAAAGCATTCGCACGAAACTTTTTACTTTACCAGAAGAAACAGAAGTGTATAGCGGTCACGGAAACGCAACGCAAATCGGCTTTGAGAAAAAACACAATCCGTTTTTCTAAAAAATAAAAAAAGAGTCAAGTTTAATGCTTGACTCTTTTGCTTCTTATGAGGTAATTTTAATTATTTCCATTTGATATTACAACCCATGCTTGGTTTTTGTAATTCTTCCTGTGGATTTCCTGACAATAGATTTTCGAAAGCGATAATTAAGTCTTCACCTGTGATTTCTTTTTGATTTCCTGGTCTAGAATCATCCATTTGTCCACGGTAAACCAAGTCTAATTTTTCATCAAAGAAATAAAAATCCGGTGTACAAGCTGCGTCATAAGCTTTTGCCACCGCTTGACTTTCGTCAAATAAATAAGGGAATTCAAATTTTCTTTCGATTTGAAATTCTATCATTTTTTCTGGAGAATCTGCTGGATATTTTTCTACATCATTCGCGTTAATAGCGATAAATTCTATTCCTTGCGTATGATAATCTTCGTATAATTCCGTCAATTTATCGATAACGTGTAAAACAAACGGACAGTGATTACACATAAAAATCACCAACGTTCCTTTTTCGCCTTTTAAATCTTCTAAAGATTGAATTTCGTTGCTGTGAGAAGGATTTGGTAGTTCAAAAAAAGGTGCTTTAGTACCTAAAGCGAGCATATTGGAAGGTGTATTTGCCATAACTATGGATTTATCATTAATTTATTGACTGCAAAATTACGGAATTTATTTTTCTATCTTCGATAAAATCTCATGAAGCTGCTCTACTGAATAATCATACGGAAGCCAAGTCACATTTTCTACTTTTCTATTCCACGTTTCTTGACGTTTTGCATACCTGCGAGAGTTTTTCTTGATTTCTTCAATAGCAAAATCTAAATCCCAAGTCCCTTCTAAATATTTAAAAATTTCGGTGTAACCTACCGTTTGTAGCGGAACAAGGTTTTTATATCCTGTCAAAGATTTCACCTCATCTATCAAACCATTTTCTAACATTTTATCTACTCGAAGATTAATTCTTTCGTACATGATTTCTCTGGGCGCAGTAATTCCTATTCTTACAACTTTAAAATCTCTTTTATGCTTAGGTTCTGCAATAATTTCAGAATATTTTCTGCCGGTCTGCCAAATCACATCTATGGCTCGTAATAATCTTCTGGGATTCTCTTTGTGAACTACATTATAATATTCTTCGTCTAGATTTTTGAGAATTTCTTGGAGTTTTCCCAGACCTTCTTCGTCCAAAATTCTTTGTAAGTTTTTTTGGTTTTCAGCGTTGGCTTCTGGCAAATCGTTCAGTCCTTCTACAACTGCTTTTTCGTACATCATGCTTCCTCCAACCAAAACTGCAAAATCATTTTTCTCAAAAATTTCTTCTATTTTTTCCAAAGCATCTTCTTCATATTGACCTATAGAATAGTAATCTTGAACCGAAAGATGACCAATAAAATGATGTTTAGCTTTTGCTAATTCCTCATCTGTAGGAGTTGCAGTTCCTATTTTCATTTCTTTGAAAAACTGTCTAGAATCACAAGAAATAATCTCTGTACCGAAATGTTTTGCCATTTCTATGGCCAGTTTTGTCTTGCCAATTCCTGTAGAACCAACGATAGAAATGAGTGTTTTCTGCATAGTGCAAATTTATTCAAAAAAAATCGTCCCAAGAAAATCTCGGAACGATTTAAAAAAACACAAATGAAATTATTTTATTTACTCTATTATTTCTGCATCGATAACTTTATTATCTTTCTTTACCGCATTTTTTTCGTTTTCCCAAATGATAAATCGGTCTACTTCTTTTAAAACCATCGGTAAAACCAATGCTAGAATTCCTAAATCATCTAAGAAAATTCCTGGTAAAAAATCTAATGGCGAAATGATATAAACAAATGCTGCTAATGGAATGATTACATTCATGAGATCCATTTGAAATTCGCCTTTTTTGTACGCTTTAAACATTTTTAAAATTTTCGGAAATTTAGAAAACAGTCCGTCTTTTTTAAATGCTTGAAACAACAATGCTATTTTTTTCATTTTTATATTTTGAGTTTTTAGGTGTGTTGTAATTTAGATTTCAAAATCTTTGCCAATTTAAATTAAAAACTCTTTGCTTATTTTATTTTAATAGATTTTAACTTTATTTAATAATTCTTAAGGATTTACAGAATCCAAAAACTGATGCACAGACTCAGAATTCCAATCTTTTGCAGCATCTTCTTTCATCAAAATCCTTCCATTTTTGCCCAAAATAAAAGTCGTAGGAAATACTTTTGGCAGCATTTTTTCAGAAAGTGGCGATGTAGCAAAATAAACCGGCGTAGTATAATTGTTATCTGTTAAGAATTTTTTCACTTTTTCTTCTTCATCTTGCATGGCAATCAGCACGAAAGCCACTTTATTTTTTTTGGCCTCGTATAATTTTTGAATACTCGGATATTCTGCTCTACAAGGTGGACACCAACTTCCCCAAAAATTTAAGAAAACGACTTTGTCCTTAAAATCTGCCAAATTCGCATCAGGAACATTCACTCCTTTCAGTTGAATATTCATTTCCTCAGCTGTAAAAGTGACATCTTTTTCTACTTTTTCTAAAGAAGGTTTCATCAAAATTTGTCGCTGAACAAACGCTCTAAAATCTGGAAACAAAAACATAGAAACCAGAAACACCGAAAGCAATAATGTGAGCCAGTTTTTTCTTAAAAAGTTCATAAATTGATGTGTTGATGTGATAATTTGTTGATGTGATAATATTTATTTTTACACCCCGACTTCGCTTTGCGAAGCCACCCCTCTAAAAGAGGGGAACTCTTCTAACTACAGTAGTTCTAAAATTTCTTGAATTGCATCTTTACCTTTATTTTTAGCGTAATACACTTGTAAATCGTTATAAAACTCTTCACGAGGATACGTTTCTGGATTTTCTTTGAATTTTTTCAATAATTCTGTTCCATATTGCGGTCTTGGTCCCCAAACATTTTTCAGCGAAAAATCTTCATTCAAGATTAAAATTTTAGGAATAGATTGGGTTCCGTTCGTTAGGAATTGGTCAATTAAAGAAGTATCAGAATCACGATAGAAAATTCTCACATCATTATGTCCTTCAAAAAATTTAGAAACAGCAGGAACAGTAGCACTTGCATCTCCGCACCAAGGTTCTGTGATGATAAGGATTTTACCATTGAAGTTTTTAGATTTCAGCGTTTCTAATTGCTTCTCGTCTACTTTATAAGTTTTCAAAGTTCTGTTCATTCTCTGAAGCCCCAATTCATAATATTCATTATGGTCATCTTCAGGATTTTGAACTTCAATTCTACGTTCCGTTTCTTTAATATATTCGTCAAAAGTGACTGCGTTTTGCCAGTAATTTTTCATTTTTAAATTTTAAATTCTTCTAATCTGATTCATCAAAAACAAGTCCGCAAGAACAAATGCTGCCAAATTTTCCACTACGGGAACTGCTCTTGGCAAAACACAAGGGTCATGTCTTCCTTTTCCTTCTACAATAACTAAATTTCCGTCTTTATCTACACTTTCTTGAGGTCTAAGAATCGTAGCAATTGGTTTAAAAGCAACACGGAAATAAATGTCCATTCCGTTTGAAATCCCACCTTGAATTCCGCCAGAAAGATTAGTTTTCGTAGTAAAATCTTCATTGAACAAATCATTATGCTCTTTTCCAGTCATCGTTGCTCCACAAAAACCGCTTCCGTACTCAAAACCTTTTGCAGCATTGATATTCATCATCGCTTTTGCCAATTCTGCCTGTAATTTTAGGAAAATAGGTTCGCCAATTCCTACAGGAAGATTTTTGATGACACAAGTAATGGTTCCACCGATGGTATTTCCTTCTTTTTTGATTTCCTTGATTTTAGAAATCATTTTCTCGGCGGTTTCTTCGTCTGGACAACGAACGTCATTGCTTTCGATTTTAGAAAAATCTAAATCCTGATAAGGTTTCATGCAAAAAATATCTCCCACCGAAGAAACATAAGCATGAATTTCTACATTTTCGGGTAAAATATGTTTCGCCAAAGCTCCTGCTGCAACCCAATTGATGGTTTCTCGCGCAGAAGATTTTCCACCACCTCTATAATCTCTGATTCCAAACTTTTGGTCATACGTAAAATCTGCATGAGAAGGTCTGTAAGCAGTGGCAATATGTTCGTAATCTTTCGATTTTTGATTTTCATTATAAATCACAAAACCAATCGGAGTTCCTGTAGATTTCCCCTCAAAAGTTCCCGAAAGAAATTGTACGGTATCACTTTCTTTTCTTTGGGTAACGATAGAACTTTGACCAGGTTTTCTGCGGTCAAGTTGATGCTGAATTTCTTCAAAATTAATTTCAATTCCTGCTGGAAAATTGGTGATAATTCCACCATAAGCTATTCCGTGACTTTCGCCAAAGGTAGAAAGTGTGAGAAAATTTCCTAAATTGTTCATAAAAGCAAAGTTAGTGAAAAGGAGTGAGGTGCGAAGTGCGAGTTGTAAGATTTTTATAACATAAGAACTTGTATCACGTAACTCGTATCAAAATTTAGAGATAATTCCCTTCAATTTTTCTTTATCTTTAGTTGACAGTTTCTTCCAAACGAAACCATCTTTTATGTTCTTTGATATTTTTTGCGGAAAAATTCCTGCTTCGTAATATTTTTTTACTGAATATGGAGCAATCGATGGATGTGGCGTATCATAAGCCAAATGATGATGTGGTATGTAAAATTTAAGGTTACCTATTTTAAACTCAGAATATTTAAAAGCCGCAAAAGAAGCTGGTCTATATATCTGTTTCTGAGTAAAACCTTGCATATAATGTCCTGATTTAAATGATGGGAAATTCTTTTGTAAAAGTTGAGGGAAAGATAAAGAAAAAAGGATAAAAAAAACTCCGATAAAAAAACTAGCAAAGGATAATTTTTGTTTAATTTTTGTTTGAAAAAGAATTAGAAAAAAAACAAAGAAAATTGCTATAAAAAAACGGTGCTGAGCTGAGAAAATAAGTACGAGAAAACTTTTGAAAAAAATAGCAATAAATAGGGCGGTAGTTAATCTATTTCTTTGTATTAATGCTAAGGTCCCAAATGAAAACATTACAAAAATAAAAGCAAAATGAATATATTTTTTATAAGAGTTTAAAGTGAACCAATTATAAATATAATCCCATGTAGTAAATTTTTTTATTTCAGAAATACTGTATTGCAAATCGTATGTTTTCATTAAAGCCAGTTCAGAAGATTGTTTCAGCACATCTTGATGAGGCATCCATAAAAGGTGAAGATTGCCAATTTGGATAGGGAAAAAAGGATAACCAAATACTATGATATTCTTAAAAATATAAATTCCTAAAACCATAATTCCCAAGCCTGCATATTTAAAATTTTCTTTTTTAAAGAAATACATTGTAACAAATAATAATACCCAAACAATAGTAGGTTTTATTGTGAAAATGAAAGCAGAAAAGGCAAAAAGAAGTTTGATATTTTTGTTACCATTTATTACCTCATTTAAGATAATAAGTGATAATGCAATCGCGGGCAAATCAGAATTAGGAGACTGTATGAAAAACAAAAAAATAGGCAAAATAAAAAGCGTGGCCCAAGCTTTTTTTTCTAAAATATAAAGCAAAAAAACCAATAGAAAAATTACATTTATCCTAAGGAAAACATCAGAAAAATTAGAAAAACCCGCTTGGAAAATATGCCAAACAGACATTTGCGCATATATCAACTCAATATTTGCTAAGCCCTTTGTTAATCCGAACTCTCTTAGCCAGTGAATACTAGGAACATAATACCCAAAATGATCAATAATGAAAGGATAATAACTACCTGCAAAAACTATTGGTAAACTAAGTACCAAAAATTTTATCATCTCTTCATTCTTATATTTTAAAAAATCTTTATAACTTTTGAAATAAAAAAAGGATATTACACCTATGCCTAAACTTATACTCTCAACCCATATATTAAGCGGAAGAAAAAAAGCTAAAACTTGCCAAATTAAGGTTAAAAAAAACATTCCAGAAAATAATTTAGCCGAAAGACCAGACCAAATCCTCCCAAACAACTTTTGGAAAATCTCACCAAAACCCATCAAAACGGGAAAAATAATCAATAAAGAAAGAAAAATTTTAAGCATTATGTAAATATAAATAAAAAAATCCCGAAAATTTTAAATTTTCAGGATTTGTGTTGTTGTGTGCGTTGAGGTACCTAGCGGATTCGAACCGCTGTAGATGGTGTTGCAGACCACTGCCTAGCCGCTCGGCCAAAGTACCATGTGTTTCGGAGTGCAAATATAGGATTTTTTCAGAATTTTAAAAATTTTAGAAATAGATTTTTTTAAAAAATTTCTTCAATTTCTACGCTTGCACCTTTCATTTCCGCTCTTAACGGCGGTCTAGTTTTTGTTATTTTGATTTTAATTTTCTGAACCTGAGGAAATTCTGATTTAATTTTTCTAATAATCCTACCCGCTACGTGTTCTAACAAATGTGAAAGAATTTCCATTTCTTCATGAATAATATCGTTAATCAATGCATAATTAATGGTATCATTCAAGTCATCGGTCTCAGTAGCTTTGGTAATATCTGCTACAATTTCTGCATTGATAATGTAATAGGTTCCTAAAATTTTCTCTTCGGGTAGAACACCATGATAGGCATAAATCTTAATATCTTCTAAAAGTATTTTTGAGGTCATCTGAAAAATTGGGAGTTTCGGGATACGAGTTACAAGTAAAAACTCATATCTATTTTTATTTTTATTTAATTGTTTTACTTAATTCAAGCATGGCTTCAATAGGTTTCAAAGCTTTTAAGCGAAGTTCTTCGTCCATTGTGATTTCTGGCAATTCATACTTCATGCACAAATACAACTTTTCTAGAGTATTTCTCTTCATGAAGAAACATTCTGAACAGTTGCAACTTTCGTCAAAAACCAAAGCCGGAATCAATTCTTTATGAGGAGCACGTTTTTTCATTTCGTGAAGAATTCCTTCTTCTGTAGCGATGATAAACTTCTGACAATCATCTTTTTCCACATAATTTAGCAAAGCTGAGGTAGAACCAATAAAATGCGCCAATTCTAACACTGGAGTTTCAGATTCTGGGTGTGCAATCAATTTAGCATCAGGATTTTCTGCCAATTGTTTTGCAATTCTTTCCATAGAAAATGCTTCGTGAACGATGCAACTTCCGTCCCACAAAATCATGTCTCTTCCCGTTTTTTTCATCAAATATCTTCCCAAATTTTTATCTGGCGCGAAAATAATCGGTTGATCTTTTGGCAATGCATTGATAATAGTTTCTGCATTAGAACTGGTGACAATAATATCAGATTCTGCCTTAGTTTCTGCATTACAATTAATATAAGTTGCCACCAAAGCTCCAGGATGCTGTTCACGCATTTTTCTAAGACCTTCTCCACTGCAACCATCTGCAAGTGAACAACCTGCCAAAGTATCTGGAAGAACTACTTTTTTTGTAGGATTAAGGATTTTTGCAGCTTCAGCCATAAAATGTACCCCACAAAAAGCAATCATATCTGCATCTGTATCTTTTGCAGCTCTGGCTAATTGTAGAGAATCTCCCAAATAATCTGCAATATCTTGAATTTCTCCTGGCTGATAATAATGCGCTAAAATCACGGCATTTTTTTCTTTTTTGAGCTTTAAAATCGCATCAATTAAATCTTGACCTTGAGGAATTTGAATATCTTTCAAATCCAAAAATCCTTTTACAGGAAGGTTATTTTTTGCTATATCTAATGCTTGTTCCATTGGGTAATCGTATTTGGTGTTGGTTTTATTCTTCAATAAAATTTCTTACAATTCGCTCAATTTCTTTCTGAGCGGTTTCTAAATCATCATTAATGATAATTTGGTCAAATTCTTCAGCATACGTCATTTCTTCTTTAGCTTTTGCTACTCTGGTTTTGATGGTTTCTAAATCATCTGTAGCTCTAGATATCAATCTTCGTTCCAATTCATCAATAGAAGGTGGTGCAATAAAAATAGAAAGGGCATTTTCTCCGAAAATTTTCTTCAGATTTACGCCACCTTTTACATCAACATCGAAAATAACCACTTTTCCTTCTTGCCAAATTCTTTCCACTTCAGATTTTAAGGTTCCGTAAAATTTATCTTGATAAACTTCTTCATATTCTACAAAAGCATCTTCTGCAATCAGATTTTTAAATTCTTCAACTGAAAGAAAAAAATAGTCTTTCCCATGAATTTCCTCACCTCTCAATGCTCTAGTTGTAGCAGAAATAGAAAATTGTAGTTCAGGAAAAATGCCTAAACAATATTTTACCAAAGTGGTTTTTCCACTTCCTGAAGGTGCTGAAAATATAATTACTTTGTTCATTTTTAATAGTTATGAGTGATGAATTATGAATGATGAGTTATTTAAAGACTAAAAAACAACTTATAACTCATGACTTATAACTCATCATTACAATACGTTTAACGTTTGTTCTTTAATTTTTTCTAAATCGTCTTTCATCATCACTACCAGTTTTTGGATTTCGTGGTGATTGGCTTTTGAACCAAGAGTATTGATTTCTCTACCGATTTCTTGAGAGATAAATCCTAGTTTTTTCCCATTGAAGGTTTCGTTTTGCATCACTTCAAGATAATATTTCAAGTGCTGAGTTAAACGTACTTTTTCTTCGGAAATATCTAATTTTTCGGTGTAATAAGCCAGTTCTTGATAGAATCTGGTTTCGTCTACATTCTCAAATTCCTTCAAAGTGTTCTGATAACGTTCTTTTACCGCTATCATTCTATCGTCTTCGTAAGGAATGACTTTGAGAAGATTTTCTTCAATATTTTTAAGATTTTTAGCCAGCTCTTCGTGTAAAATTGCGCCTTCTGTCTTTCTGAAATCTACAAATTTTGCTAAGGCTTCTTTAATCAAGTTTTCCAAAGATTTCCACTCTTCTTCATTTAATTCTGCAGGTTTACCGTTTATTGCTTCAGGCATTCTGATGGCCATTTTCAGATATTCGAACTCTTCTGCATTGGGAGAAATCTCACGCAGCTGATTCATGTATGCTTTTACAATGTCTTGGTTGATTTTTACATCATTGCAGTCATCGATGGTTTCGCAATTGATATAGCAATCTACTTTTCCACGGAGAATGGTGTCATTTAACAATTTTCTTACTTCGAATTCTTTCTCTTTGTAACGAAGCGGAATTCTTAGATTCAAGTCAAATGATTTGCTATTAAGCGATTTGAGTTCGATGCTAATTTTTTTTCCTTCAAAAATACCTTCGGCTCTTCCGAAGCCTGTCATTGATAAAATCATAATGTGTATATGTAAGCACAAAGATAAGAAAAGATGCTGAAAGTTAATTTTTTCTTAAAACTTAAAACCGATAAGACTTCTCATTGTTAATAAGTAGATGAAATAGTCCCAAAAAATCCTTAAAAATTTCGTAAATTTGCCCCCTGATTAAATGACGAATTTCAGTCGTCAGAAAGAAAATTTATTGCATGAAAAGATGGTATCTCTACCCTTTTTCCTTGGTTTATCATTTTGTTACTGCCCTCAGAAACAGAATGTACGATTGGGGAATTTTTTCTTCTACGAAATTTAAAACTCCTATGATTGGCGTAGGAAATTTATCTGTAGGTGGCAGTGGAAAATCGCCTATGGTAATGTATTTGGCAGATTATCTTGCTAAAAATTTTAGAACTGGGGTTCTATCTCGTGGTTATGGAAGAAAAACCAAAGGTTATGGTATTGTAAATTACGATAGTAATTTTAAAATGGTGGGTGATGAAGCCATGCAACTCTTCGAAAGATTTAAAAACAGATTTGTTATCGGCGTTTGTGAAGATCGCGTTTTTGGGGCAAAAAAAATCATCGAAGACATGGATTTAGATGTACTTCTATTAGATGACAGCTACCAACACCGCAGAATAAAACCCGGTTTTAATATTCTGTTGACCGATTATAATGACCCGTATTTTAAAGATTTTGTTTTACCTGCAGGTAATCTTAGAGAGTCAAGACGTGGCGCAAAACGTGCTAACATCATTGTAGTGACCAAGTGTCCAGAAAATATTACCGAAGAAAAAAAACAATTCTATATTTCTAGAATTAAACCTAGATATTACCAAAAAGTGTTCTTCTCTACCATCAATTATGATGAAGAAATTTTTTGTTTTGACCCAAAATTGAAACTTCCAGATAACAACATGAGTTATTATGACATTCTCCTCATAACAGGAATTGCCAACCCAAAAACCTTTGTAGAAGAAGTAAAAAGATACAGCTCAAATGTAAAACACTTAAGATTCAAAGACCATCACAGTTTCACCACAGAAGATATTTCTCTCATCAAAAAAGAATATGAAAAACTAGGAGAATATAAATTGATTTTGACCACAGAAAAAGATTATGTTCGATTAAAAGGTTTCGATTATTTAAGAGAAAAATTATACTATTGGCCGATTAATGTAGAAATAGACCGCGCAGAAGAATTTAATCAAATCATTCAAGATTATGTTAGAAAAAATTAAACAAACCGCCGAATTCATCCAAAATATCATTCAAGAAACTCCTGATTTCGCCATCGTTTTGGGTTCTGGTTTAGGCAAATTACAAGAAGAAGTAGGGGCTATTCACACTTTAGAATATCACGAAATTCCTAATTTCCCGCAAACTACAGTGGTAGGACACGGTGGAAAACTCATTTACGGGATTTTAGAAGGTAAAAAAGTATTAATGATGAGTGGTAGATTTCATTACTACGAAGGTCATTCTATGGAAACAGTAACTTTTCCTTTCAGAGTTTTTAAACTTTTGGGAATTCAGAATTTAATCGTTTCTAATGCTTCTGGAGGAGTAAATCCTAATTTCAGAGTGGCAGATATTATGATTATCGAAGACCATATCAATATGATGCCAGAGCATCCGCTTCGTGGTAAAAACATTGATGAATTGGGACCAAGATTCGTAGATATGAGCGAACCTTACAACCGAAAAATGATTGCTGTCGCAGAAGAAGTGGCAAAAAATTTAGAAATTAAAGTGCACAAAGGTTGTTATGTTGCACTTCAAGGTCCTACTTTCGAAACGCCTGCAGAATACGGAATGGTAAGAGCAATTGGTGGAGATGCAGTAGGAATGAGTACCGTTCCCGAAGTGATTGTAGCAAAACACATGGGAATGGATTGTTTCGGAATTTCTATCATTACGGATGTTGGCGGACCAGAAATCGCTTTCACCGTTTCTCATGAAGAAGTTTTACAAGCAGCTAATAAAGCAATGCCTAATGTGATTAAAATTGTAAAAGGCTTGGTAAAGAATTATCAATAAATGAATTTTTGCTTCGCAGTGAATTTTTAAAATATTACGCTTCAATTTTTTTTTGGAGCGTTTTTTTATGAAAATTCTATAACGTTACTATAAAATTCTGTAAAGACTTAATGGCAGCCTTATCTTAATTTTGTTTCAAAGTAAAAAAGGAAAAAAATGAATACGTTTAGATTAGTTGCCTTTAAAGTAGCCTATCTCCTTCTCAGAAGGAAAGATAACTATACCTAATCTAAATATTTTTCATAGGAAGCACCTCGATTTTCGAGGTGTTTTTTTTGTTTCTAAGTTTTTAAAAAAAATTTTCACACATAAGAAAATTATGTATATATTTGTAATGCATAATTTATATAGGTATGAAGAAAAACGCATTATATAAAGGAACTTTACAAAATATTATTCTGAAACTTCTCGCTTCAGAAGTAAAAATGTATGGTTATCAGTTGACGCAACGCGCTAAAGAACTTACAAAAGGTGAACTGGAGATGACAGAAGGTGCGCTTTATCCTTTGTTACACAAATTAGAAAATGAAGGAGTTATTTATTCTGAAATGCAACAAGTAAATGGTAGAGATAGAAAATATTATTTGCTGACCGAAAAAGGAAAAAAACAACAAGCCTTACAAGAAGAAGAAATGAAATCTTACCTATTTAATCTGAATGCAATTTTTAATATTTAAAAACTAAAGCATGATTACCAAAGAACAAAATACTGAAATTACAAAATTTCTACTTTCTAAAAAATTACCCATTGATTTACTCTTGGAAGTAAAAGACCACTTTATTTCCCAAATTTTGGAATTAGAAAAAGAGGAAAATTTAAGTTTTAAAGATGCGTTTGAGAAGACTAAAAATGATTGGAAAGATGAACTTAAACTTCGTTTTAATCTATTAAGTTTTAACTACATTACCAAATTTGAAAGTAGAATTATTCAGAAATTTCTAACTAATGTTATACTAAAATCTTTAGGATTATTAGCTCTTCAATTCGTTTTAAACACCATTATATTTAAAAATTTCAATAAAGATTTCTCCGAAAATTATCTATTAACACTATTTTGGATGGGTTTTACATTAAGTGTTGTTCTGATAATTATGAATTATAAACTTATAAAAAGTTGTAATTCAAATTATAAGAAGAGAATAAGCATTTACCAAAATTATTTTGTGAGATTTCTTAATAGTGGTTTTGTGATAATTGCAATAAATATTTTCATCTTCAATAATCAATTTGAAAAAATTTTTGAAGCTCATGAGAAAATCTTAAATATGGATTTTTCTAACATTAATAAACATTATATTGTTTCTAACATTTTTATTCTATTTCTATTCACAGGTATTTTTAATTTAATGGAATACAAAAAAGTTTATAAAAAGTTATCTACACATTTAAAAATCTCTTTGTAATGACCGAATCACAACTCTCAGAAATCCGCAATTACCTGCTCTCAAAAAAACTGCCAATTGATATTCTCATCGAAGTAAATGACCATTTTATTTCTCAGATTTCAGATTTGCAAAGAGAAGAAAATTTGAGTTTTGAGGAAGCTTTTGAAAAAACTAAATTAAGTTGGGACAAAGAATTGAAACCATACTGGAGAGGAAATTTAAATCTTGAGGATATTTCTGATTTTATGGTTAAAACTAAAAAGGAAATTGACAAGACTAATTTGTTTTTTGCATTAAAATTTTCAACTATCCCTACCCTTTTAATTTTTATCATTGCTTTCAATTTTAAAGCAGAAACTTTTGGATATTTAACCTTGTCAATAGTATTTGGATTGACGTTTTATACTTTAATAAAATATTTTTCCCATTACCAAGATTTCAAATTAGCTAAAAAATTTAAAAAGTATGTTCTCACTTTACATCAACATTCTGTTTTTATTTTTTTAATTATTTTTTCTCCATTACTGAATATTTACACAAGGTTAATAGATAATCCTGAGAAATATCAAAAAATCATCACTTTCCAAAGTGATAAACCAATTTTTATAGAAATCACATTTACCTTCATGTCAATTTACTTAATTATTTTTGGTGTTTTCTATTCACTTTCTGCACAGAAAAACTACATCAAACAAATCGAAAAAGTAAAACCTTTTTTGAAATATTTATAAAATCCCCAATTCCTTATCTTTGTGTATGCAAATTCCACAGAGAAAAATCATACATGTAGATATGGATGCGTTTTACGCTTCTGTGGAACAGCACGATAATCCTGAACTTAAAGGAAAACCTATTGCTGTAGGCGGTGAACATAGAGGTGTAGTAGCCGCAGCAAGTTACGAATCCCGAAAATTTGGCGTTCGTTCTGCTATGTCTAGCAAAATTGCCAAAGAAAAATGTCCGAACCTTATTTTTGTAAAGCCAAGATTTCATCGTTACAAAGAAATTTCGCAAAAAATCAGAGAAATTTTTCATGAATATACTGACTTGGTAGAACCGCTTTCTCTAGACGAAGCCTATTTAGACGTTACCGAAAACAAAAAAAACATAGAGTCTGCCAATGAAATAGCAAGAGAAATTCGTCAAAAAATTTTTGAAGAAACAGGACTTACTGCTTCTGCGGGAATTTCGGTGAATAAATTTTTGGCTAAAGTAGCTTCGGATATCAATAAACCCAACGGACAAAAAACCATTCATCCTACTCAGATTTTAGATTTTTTAGAAGAACTTCCGATTGAAAAATTCTACGGAATCGGGAAAGTCACCGCCAATAAAATGTACAGTTTACAGATTTTCAGAGGCAAAGATTTGAAGGCAAAATCTATGGAAGAACTGGCAAGACTTTTCGGAAAATCTGGAATTTACTACTATAACGTAGTTCGCGGAATTCATCATGGAGAAGTAAAACCTCATCGAATTCAAAAAAGTGTAGGTGTAGAACATACTTTTTGGGATGATATCAACGAAGATGAAGAACTTTACCAAAAACTAAAATCACTAAGCGAAGAACTAGAATCTAGACTTTCGAAAAGAGAAATTAAGGGCAAAACCTTGACTTTAAAAATAAAATACAAGGATTTTTCTCAATACACGCGTAGCAAAACACAAGAAGTGTATTATGAAAACGCTGAAGATTTCTACGAAACCGCCCAAAAACTTTGGGAACTAAGACCTTATAATAAAGCGATTCGTTTGTTAGGTCTATCACTTTCTAACCTCAACACAGAAGAGAAAAAACAAATTTCTGTACAACTCAAAATTCCTTTTGAAGAATTCGAAAAAGAATAATTATAAAATAATTCCCTGAAAATCTGTAAATTAATTTCGGTTCATCGTTCTAATTTTGCAACATAAAAAACAGAAATGATGAACGGAACCATGATTCAATATTTCCATTGGTACACAGAAGGCGATGGAAAACTTTGGGAAGAAGTACAACAAAACGCAAAATATTTAGCAGAACTTGGCATTACAATGGTTTGGTTACCACCTGCTTACAAAGCTAATGGTGGCGGATTTTCTGTGGGTTATGATCCCTATGATTTATTTGATTTGGGAGAATTTGACCAAAAAGGTGGAATTCCTACCAAATATGGAACTAAAGAACAATATATTTCTGCTATCAATATGCTTCGTGAAAAAGGAATTGGAGCAATTGTAGATATTGTTCTGAATCACAAAGCTGGCGGTGATGAAAAAGAACGCTTCCAAGTATACAAAGTAGACCCAAACAATCGACAAAATTTCATTTCTGAACCTTTTGAAATAGAAAGTTACACTAAATTTACTTTTCCGGGAAGAAATAAAAAATATTCAGATTTCGAATGGAATTTCACTTGTTTTACAGGCGTAGATTTTGCCGAAGGTGAAGAAGGAGATTTCATTTATCAAATTATTACCGAACATGGTGATGGTTGGGAAGAAATGACCAGCGATGAAAAAGGAAATTACGATTTTTTGATGTACAATGACATCGAACATCGCAATCCTCATGTAAGAGAAGAACTTAATTATTGGGGAAAATGGTATCATGAAACCGTCGGTTTTGAAGGTGTTCGTTTAGATGCTGTGAAACATCAATCGCCTGAATTTTATAAAGAATGGCTTCAGTTATTACGAGCCAATACTGGTAAAAACCTCTTTGCAGTAGGAGAATTTTGGGCTCCCGGTGATTTACCACTTTTAGAAAAATATATTGAAGAAACCGAAGGTTGTATGAGCCTTTTTGATGCTTCTTTGCATTATAATTTGCATACTGCTTCACGATCGGGAAGTGAATTTGACATGCGAACAATTTTTGACAACACTTTGGTTCAAGCTCAACCAAATTTAGCTGTTACCGTTACTGATAACCATGACACTCAACCTTTGCAAGCTTTAGAAGCTCCTGTAGAACCTTGGTTTAAGCCGACTGCTTATGCATTAATTTTACTTAGACAAGAAGGTTTTCCTTGTGTTTTTTACCCAGATTTATTTGGAGCAACTTACAAAGATTATGGAAATGATGGCAATGAACACGAAATTTTCTTAGAAAAAGTAGACCAAATAGAAGAACTTTTGAAGTTGAGAAAAAATAATGCTTACGGAATGCAAAGAGATTATTTCGAAGATGCTAATTGCATCGGTTGGACTCGAGAAGGTGATGGCGAACATAAAGGTTGTGCAGTAGTCATCAGCAATAAAGAACAATACGAAAAACCTATGGAAATGGGAACTCAATATGCTGGTCAGTTTTTTTATGACGCATTAGGAAGATTCGAACATACTGTTCAAATTGATGAAAATGGTTGGGGAAATTTCACTGTTCCCGCTGGAAATGTAAGCGTTTGGATTCCTGAATAGTCTATTTCAAAGCTTTTTTAACTTCTGAAAATTTCCCATCAATAGGTTCTGAAATTTTTAAACCGAGAATTTCCGCAACCAAAGGATAAACACTCACATTCTGAAATTCATCGATTTCTGTTTGGTTTTTGAAAACATTTCCCCAAGCGTAAAAAATGGCTTTCATTTCTGGTGTTTTTCTAGAATTGTAGCCATGTTTTCCTGCAGAAGTAGATTTTCCTTTTTCTAAAAATATTTTTGGCGCTTTTGGAACTAATAAAATCTGACCGATACGGCTATATTTGTCATCTTTTGTTCCATAATGCAGTTTTCTAGGAAATTTTTTGGTCAAAAAAACTTGGTAATCTTCAGTTTTTGAATTTTTCAATTCACGAAATGCTGATTTTACCTCATCAGGATTTTTAACCACCACTCTGAGTAAGGTTTGAGAATTATAAATATCAAATCTTTCTTTATTGAGAAGCATTTCTGGAATAGACAGTGGATTTTCTTTATCAACTTTAATCATTCCGTGGTCTGAAACGAAGATGAAATTCACGTTTTTCAAACCCAATTGATTCACTTTTTCCACCAAATTTCCGATGGCGTTGTCTACCAACTGTACAGATTTTTCGGCTTCTGGAGATTCTGGTCCAAATCGATGACCTGCTCCATCTACTTCTGGAAAATAAAGTGAAATAAAGTGCGGACGAACATTTTCTGGCAATTTTAACCAGTTCACTACTTTATTAATTTTTTCTTCAGGTGAAAATTTTTCGTGATAGTGATAATAGTAAGTTGGTCTTGTTTTTCCAGCGTCACTTGCAGAACCAACCCATTGCAGAGAAGCGGTAACCATTCCTTGTTGCTCTGCCAAACTCCAAAGCGGAATTCCGCCGTACCAAGAACCATCTTCTGCATTTTCTTTTTTATTCATTGCATAGGCTTTTTTTCTGGAGTAATCATAGAAAAAATTATCTACCAAACCGTGATGAGAAGGATATAAACCTGTAATAATAGACCAATGATTCGGGAAAGTGATGCTGGGGTAACTTGGCAACATGGCTTTTGCTTTTACACCTTCATTTGAAAATTTTTGAAGATTTTGAGCATTATATTTTTCGGTATAATCATATCTGTAACCGTCTGCAGAAATAAAAATAAGGTATGGCTTTTCTAGTGCTTCTGTTGAATTAAATCTATTAGGAGTAATAACTTGGGCTGTATCAACCGCGAGATTATGTTGAGCAAAAAAGAGAGAAAACAGAAAAATAGTGAAACCCGAAAATATTTTTTTCATTGCAGATGATTTGCTACAAAAATACACGTTTTTTGCAAAAAAAATCCTAGCCATTTTAAAATGGCTAGGATTTAGAATATTTTATTAAGTTTTGATTATGCTTGAGCATTACCAGCACCTACTACGAAAGGTTCAACTTCTTTGATTTCTCCGAATTGAGCTTCATAGTTTTGGATATTTTGTTGAAGAGCAGCTAAAACTCTTTTTGCATGAAGAGGAGCAAGGATTACTCTGCTTCTTACTTGAGCTTGCTGAACTCCTGGCATTAATTGAATGAAATCTAATACAAACTCAGATGGAGAGTGGTTTACTAATGCAAGGTTGCAATAAGCACCAGCTGCTACCATTTCGTTTAATTGAATATTGATGTTTTGATCTTGGTTTTGGTTGTTATCCATTTGTATAAGTTTTAATAAGTTAATATTTTACATTCAAAAAAAAAAGAAGGTTTAAAGAACAGTAGAACTGTCTTTAAACCTTACATTCATATTAATTTAAATCCTCGAATTCTTTTTTAGAACCCACGATTACACTTTGATAATCTTTAAGACCTGTACCTGCAGGAATTCTATGACCTACGATTACATTTTCTTTAAGACCGTTTAGTTCGTCTACTTTACCAGACACTGCTGCTTCGTTTAGAACTTTAGTAGTCTCCTGGAATGATGCTGCAGACATGAAAGACTTAGTCTGTAAAGCTGCTCTGGTAATACCTTGTAATACAGGCGTTGCAGTTGCAGTAAGTGCTTCACGAACTTCTACTAATTGAAGATCTTCTCTCTTCAGTTTAGAATTTTCGTCTCTCAATTCTCTAGCGGTAATCATTTGACCAGCTTTGAAAATTTTAGAATCTCCTGGTTCAGTTACAACTTTCAATCCGAAAACTCTGTTGTTTTCTTCAAGGAAATCATATTTATGTTCTAGACTGTTTTCAAGGAATTGGGTATCACCTCCGTCTACGATTTCTACTTTAGTCATCATCTGTCTTACGATGATTTCGAAATGCTTATCGTCAATTTTTACCCCTTGTAAACGGTAAACTTCTTGAATTTCGTTTACTAAGTACTCTTGAACAGCTGTTGGACCTTTGATTCTTAAGATATCATCTGGTGTTACAGAACCGTCAGAAAGTGGCGAACCAGCTCTCACGAAGTCGTTTTCTTGAACTAAGATTTGATTAGAAAGTTTTACTAAATATTTCTTAATCTCACCCGTTTTAGATTCTACGATTAATTCACGGTTACCTCTCTTAATTTTACCATAAGAAACTACCCCGTCAATTTCTGTAACTACAGCAGGATTAGAAGGATTTCTCGCTTCGAATAATTCGGTTACTCTTGGTAAACCTCCTGTAATATCCCCTGCTTTTGCAGATTTTCTAGGAATTTTGATTAAGACTTTACCAGCCTTAATTTTTTCACCATCATTTACCATTAAGTGGGCTCCTACTGGTAAGTTGTATGCTTTTTGCTCAACTCCTTTAGAATCTACCACTTTCAAGGTAGGAATGGCTTTCTTATTTCTAGATTCTGAGATTACTTTTTCTTCGAAACCTGTTTGTTCGTCGATTTCTAATTGGAAAGAAACCCCTTGAATAATATCTTCGTATTCTACTTTACCAGCAGTTTCTGCGATGATAACCGCGTTATATGGATCCCATTTTGCAATAAGGTCTCCTTTTTTCACTTTATCACCAGGTTTTACAGAAAGTGCAGAACCATAAGGTACGTTTGCTACCATTAATGGAGTTCTCGCTGCATTATCTGCCACTAAACGGAATTCTGTAGAACGAGAAATTACGATATCTGCTTCATTACCGTTTTCATCTTCAGAAATAATGGTTCTTAATTCGTCAAATTCTACGATACCATCTCTCTTAGCAACGATAGTAGGATTTTCTGAAACGTTTCCTGCAGTTCCCCCTTGGTGGAAAGTTCTCAGTGTAAGCTGAGTACCTGGTTCCCCAATTGATTGTGCCGCAATTACACCTACAGCTTCTCCCATGTGAATCATCTTGCCTGTAGCTAGGTTACGTCCGTAACATTTCGCACAGATACCTTTTTTAGCTTCACAAGTTAATGGTGAACGAACTTCTACAGTTTCTATACCCGCTTCTTCTACTTTTTTAGCAAGCTCTTCGTTAATTAACTCATCTGCGTGAACTAAAATTTCGTCGTTTTCTGGGTTATAGATGTCGTGAAGAGAAACTCTACCAAGAATTCTTTCTGATAGTTTTTCTACGATTTCATCATTTTTCTTCAATGCAGCTACTTCTGTACCTCTTAATGTACCACAATCATCTTCTGTAATGATTACGTCTTGAGCTACGTCTACTAATCTTCTTGTTAAGTAACCAGCATCCGCAGTTTTAAGAGCGGTATCCGCAAGACCTTTACGAGCACCGTGGGTAGAAATAAAGTATTCCAAAATTGACAAACCTTCTTTAAAGTTCGCTATAATTGGGTTTTCGATGATCTCTGCTCCTACTGCACCAGCTTTTTGTGGTTTTGCCATCAAACCTCTCATACCAGATAACTGACGAATCTGTTCTTTAGAACCCCTCGCTCCAGAATCTAGCATCATATATACAGAGTTGAATCCACCTTGGTCAGATTTCATTCTGCTCATAATCATCTCAGTAAGACCAGCATTGGTATTGGTCCAAACGTCAATTACTTGGTTATAACGTTCTGTATCTGTGATAAGACCCATGTTATAGTTCCCTTTAATCTCGTCTACTGTTTCAATTGCTTGAGCAATCATGGTTTTCTTTTCTGCTGGTACTACAATATCAGCCAGTGAGAAAGATAGACCGCCTTTGAAAGCGTTCATATAACCAAGATTTTTCATATCATCAAGGAACTTAACAGTAGTTGGGAAATCTGTATCTGCTAAGATTTTACCAATTACGTTTCTTAATGATTTTTTAGTCAATAATTCATCAATATAACCTACTTGTTTAGGAACAATTTGGTTAAATAGAATTCTACCAACTGTAGTATCTTGAAGTTTAGTTACGATTTCTCCTTCTTCTGTTTTAAATGGAAGTCTACATCTTACTTTAGCGTTAAGAGAAACTTGACCTTCAGAGTAAGCAATTTCTACTTCTTCTGGAGAATAGAATACTAAACCTTCACCTTTTACCTTGTGCGTTTCTGTAGAATGCGCTTCTTTGGTCATGAAATATAGACCAAGAACCATGTCCTGAGAAGGTACGGTAATAGGAGAACCATTTGCAGGGTTCAAGATATTCTGAGAACCTAACATTAATAACTGAGCTTCTAGAATTGCTTCTGGGCCTAAAGGTAAGTGTACCGCCATCTGGTCACCATCGAAGTCGGCGTTGAATGCCGTAGTTACTAACGGGTGAAGTTGGATAGCTTTACCTTCAATCATTTTAGGCTGGAACGCTTGGATACCCAATCTGTGAAGGGTAGGTGCACGGTTCAATAGAACTGGGTGACCTTTCATCACGTTTTCTAGAATATCATAAACTACTGGTTCTTTTCTATCAATAATTCTTTTTGCAGATTTTACTGTTTTTACAATACCTCTTTCAATAAGTTTTCTAATGATAAATGGTTTGTAAAGTTCTGCTGCCATATCTTTAGGAATACCACACTCATGTAATTGTAAGTTAGGACCTACAACAATAACCGAACGTGCAGAGTAGTCTACCCTTTTCCCTAATAAGTTCTGACGGAAACGACCTTGCTTACCTTTCAATGAATCTGAAAGGGATTTCAATGGTCTGTTTGATTCTGATTTTACAGCAGATGATTTTCTAGTATTATCAAATAATGAATCTACCGCTTCTTGAAGCATACGCTTCTCATTTCTCAAGATAACTTCTGGAGCTTTAATCTCTAAAAGTCTCTTTAGACGGTTGTTTCTAATGATAACTCTTCTGTATAAATCATTTAAATCTGATGTAGCGAATCTACCACCATCTAGTGGAACTAATGGTCTTAATTCTGGTGGAATTACAGGAAGAACACGCATCACCATCCATTCTGGGCGGTTAATCATTCTGGTATTAGCACCTCTAAGAGCTTCTACTACAGATAATCTTTTTAATGCTTCAGTTCTTCTTTGTTTAGAAGATTCATTGTGAGCTTTGTGACGAAGATCGTAAGAAAGAGCATCTAAATCAATTCTCTTTAACAATTCTTCCACAGCTTCAGCACCCATTTTAGCAACAAATTTGTTAGGGTCTGTATCTTCTAAATATTGATTTTCGATAGGAAGGGTTTCTAAAACATCTAGATATTCTTCTTCTGTTAAGAATTCTTTGTCTTCGAAATCAGAACCGTCTGCTTTTTTAGCGATACCTTGTTGGATTACTACATATCTTTCGTAGTAGATAATCATATCTAATTTCTTAGAAGGTAATCCTAAAAGGTAACCAATTTTGTTTGGAAGTGAGCGGAAATACCAGATGTGAGCAACTGGAACCACTAAATTAATGTGTCCAATTCTCTCTCTACGTACTTTTTTCTCGGTAACTTCTACACCACAACGGTCACAAACGATGCCTTTGTATCGAATTCTCTTATATTTTCCACAAGCACATTCGTAATCCTTTACAGGACCGAAGATTTTCTCGCAGAATAAACCATCTCTTTCTGGTTTGTGAGTTCTATAGTTAATCGTTTCTGGTTTTAGCACCTCTCCTTTTGACTCTTGAAGAATGATTTCAGGAGAAGCTAAACCGATGGTGATTTTACTAAATCTACTTGTTTTATTTTTTGACATAATCTGTTCAAATAAAAATTAAAAAAATGAGGATTACTCTTCCAATCTTATATCAAGACCTAGACCTTGTAATTCGTGTAACAATACGTTGAAAGATTCTGGAATACCAGGTTCTGGCATAGCCTCACCTTTTGCGATTGCTTCATACGTTTTCGCTCTACCGATTACGTCGTCTGATTTCACGGTTAAGATTTCTCTCAAGATGTTAGACGCTCCGAATGCTTCTAGAGCCCAAACCTCCATCTCTCCGAATCTCTGACCACCGAATTGTGCTTTACCTCCTAATGGTTGCTGAGTAATTAATGAATAAGGACCGATAGAACGTGCGTGCATCTTATCATCTACCATGTGTCCTAGTTTCAACATATAAATTACCCCAACTGTAGCAGGCTGAGTAAATCTCTCACCAGTACCACCATCATATAAATAAGTACTTCCGTAGATAGGAAGACCTGCTTTTTCGGTGTATTCTGTGATTTGTTCTAAGCTTGCACCATCAAAGATAGGAGTAGCAAATTTTAATCCTAATTTTTTACCAGCCCATCCTAAAACGGTTTCGTAAATCTGACCGATGTTCATACGAGAAGGTACACCTAGTGGATTCAATACGATATCTACAGGAGTTCCGTCTTCTAAGAATGGCATATCTTCTTCTCTTACGATTCTAGACACGATACCTTTGTTACCGTGACGACCTGCCATTTTATCACCTACGTTTAATTTACGTTTTTTAGCGATGTATACTTTAGCTAGTTTAATGATACCTGCTGGTAGTTCGTCTCCAATAGAAATAGCATATTTCTCACGGTTTTTAACTCCTTGAATATCATTATATTTAATTTTATAATTATGAATTAATTGTTTAATTAAATCATTTTTATCAGCATCTACAGTCCAATCTGCACCACTTACGTTTACATAATCTTCTACAGATTGAAGAAGTTTAAGCGTAAACTTAGCTCCTTTTGGAATGATTTCTTCTTCTAAGTCGTTATTAACACCTTGAGAAGTTTTACCATTAACAAGAGTATTTAATTTTTCAAGAAGGGTATTTCTTAATTCATCGAATTGAGCTTTGTATCTGTTTTCGATTTCTTCAAGTTTTAACTTCTCTTCAGTTCTTTTCTTCTTGTCTTTGATGTTTCTTGAGAATAATTTTTTGTTGATAACAACACCTCTCAGTGAAGAGTCTGCTTTTAATGAAGCATCTTTTACATCACCAGCTTTGTCACCAAAGATTGCTCTCAATAGTTTTTCTTCTGGTGTAGGATCAGATTCACCTTTTGGAGTAATTTTACCAATTAAGATATCACCAGGCTTCACTTCTGCACCAATTCTAATCATACCGTTTTCATCAAGGTCTTTCGTAGCCTCTTCAGAAACGTTAGGAATATCTGCAGTTAGTTCTTCCATACCTAGTTTGGTATCTCTTACCTCTAGTGAATACTCATCTACGTGTATAGAAGTAAACCAGTCTTCTCTTACTACTTTCTCGTTGATTACAATCGCATCCTCGAAGTTATACCCTTTCCAAGGCATGAAGGCTACAGTAAGGTTTCTACCAATAGCTAATTCTCCTTTTTCGGTAGCGTAACCATCACAAAGCACTTGTCCTTTTACTACGGTATCACCCACTCTTACGTTTGGTCTAAGAGTAATGGTAGTAGATTGGTTGGTTTTTCTGAACTTAGTTAAGTTATATGTTTTAGTAGCAGATTCGAATTGTACTAAATCCTCATCTTCGCTTCTTTCGTATTTAATTACGATTTTGTCTGCATCTACATATTCTACTACACCATTTCCTTCAGCATTAATTAAGATTCTAGAATCTGTAGCCACTTGTTTTTCTAAACCTGTACCTACGATTGGAGCTTCTGGTTTTAACAATGGAACAGCCTGACGCATCATGTTAGATCCCATCAATGCACGGTTCGCATCATCATGCTCCAAGAAAGGAATTAAAGATGCAGAAATACCAGCAATCTGGTTAGGTGCGATATCTAATAAGTCTACTTGACTAGGCTCTACTACTGGATAGTCACCATCAAGACGAGCAATAACTCTTTCTGTATTGAAACTTCCATCTTCTGCTAAATCTACGTTTGCCTGAGCAATGATTTTAGATTCTTCATCTTCTGCATTTAAATAGATTGGTGCTGCAGAGAAATCTACTTTACCATTTTCTACTTTTCTATATGGAGTTTCGATGAAACCTAAATTATTGATTTTAGCATAACATCCTAATGAAGAAATCAAACCGATGTTTGGTCCTTCTGGAGTTTCAATCGGACAAATTCTTCCGTAGTGAGTATGGTGAACGTCACGCACCTCGAAACCTGCTCTTTCTCTTGATAAACCACCAGGTCCTAAAGCTGAAAGTCTTCTCTTATGAGTGATTTCAGATAGTGGGTTGGTTTGGTCCATGAACTGAGAAAGCTGGTTGGTACCAAAGAATGAGTTGATTACTGATGTTAATGTTTTAGCATTTACTAAGTCTAATGGCGTAAAGATTTCGTTATCTCTTACGTTCATTCTTTCTTTAATTGTTCTCGCAATTCTAGAAAGACCTACACCGAATTGACCAGCTAATTGCTCACCAACAGTTTTAATTCTTCTGTTTGATAAGTGGTCGATATCGTCAACTTCAGTTTTAGAGTTTGCAAGCTCTATTAAGTGTCTTACGATAGAGATAATATCTTCTTTAGTAAGAACTTCTGTAGTAGTAGGGATGTTAAGACCTAGTTTTTTGTTCAATCTGTAACGACCAACTTCACCTAATGAATATCTTTGTTCAGAGAAGAATAATTTTTCGATAATTCCTCTTGCAGTTTCTTCATCTGGTGGATCTGCGTTACGTAACTGACGATAAATGTATTCTACCGCTTCTTTTTCTGAGTTGGTAGGGTCTTTTTGTAATGTATTTTGAATGATAGAGAATTCACCGCTATTTTCGTTGTGGATTAAGATAGACTTAACACCAGCATCTAAAATAAGGTCTAAGTGTTCTTTTTCAAGAACAGTTTCTCTGTCAAGGATAATTTCATTTCTTTCGATAGAAACTACTTCACCTGTATCTTCGTCTACGAAATCTTCGAACCAAGTATTCAATACTCTCGCTGCTAAAGTTCTACCTTGAACTTTTTTAAGATTCGCTTTAGATACTTTTACTTCTTCTGCCAAGTCAAAAATCTGAAGAATTTCTTTATCAGACTCATAACCGATTGCTCTAAGTAATGTAGTTAAAGGTAATTTCTTTTTACGGTCAATATACGCATACATTACGTTATTGATATCCGTAGTAAATTCCATCCAAGATCCTTTGAAAGGGATAATTCTTGAATAGTACAATTTAGTTCCGTTTGCGTGATACGTCTGTCCAAAGAATACACCTGGAGATCTGTGTAACTGTGTTACAATTACACGTTCTGCACCATTGATGATGAATGAACCAGAAGGAGTCATGTAAGGAACTGGACCTAAATATACATCTTGAATTACTGTCTGGAAATCTTCATGTTCCGGGTCAGTACAGTATAGTTTAAGTCTTGCTTTAAGAGGCACACTGTAAGTAAGTCCTCTTTCCACGCATTCGTCAATAGAATAACGAGGAGAATCTACCAAATAATCTAGAAATTCTAATACGAATTGATTTCTAGAATCTGTAATAGGAAAGTTTTCTTGAAAAGTCTTGTAAAGACCCTCATTCACTCTGTCCTCAGGAAGTGTATCTAACTGGAAAAACTCTTTGAAAGATTGCAACTGGATATCTAAGAAATCCGGAGTCACAACGTTCCCTTTCGCAGAAGAAAAGTTAATTCTTTGATTTTCCTGAGTGCTTGTGATAGCTTTTGATTTACTCATAAAATGGTAAGAAAAGTTGGGTTAAAAAATATTTTACTTTATTTTGAAAAATATCAGCAAGATTAAAGACTAACGTCTTCGCTCTTAACTAACTGCAACACTGGTATATCTTTTCACAGTGTAGTGCAAAATATTTTTTCTTTAGAATTTAAAATTTTCAAATAATTGAAAATCAGTGAGTTATAATTTTAAAACAATTTAACTCTTAAAATAGACATAGACCTACCCAATTCTGGGAAGGTCTAAGTCTTATACGGTGTAAATAGATTATTTTAATTCTACTTCTGCACCAGCTTCTTCTAATTGCTTCTTAAGAGCTTCAGCTTCATCTTTAGATGCACCTTCTTTAATTGCAGTTGGAGCACCATCTACCATATCTTTAGCTTCTTTAAGACCAGCACCAGTTAAATCTTTTACTAATTTAACGATAGCTAATTTAGAAGCACCAGCTGATTTAAGGATTACGTCGAATTCAGTTTTTTCTTCAGCAGCATCAGCAGCTCCACCAGCAGCTACAACTACAGCAGCAGCAGCAGGCTCAATTCCGTACTCATCCTTAAGGATAGCAGCAAGTTCGTTTACGTCTTTTACAGTTAAGTTTACTAGCGTTTCAGCTAAATTTTTTAAATCTGACATTGTATTAATGTTTAAATTGTTGAACGATTTATGTTATTTTTTTGAGTGTCTATTGAGACGGTTTAATTATTCAGCAGCAGGAGCTTCACCTTCAGCTGCAGGAGCTTCTGGAGTTTCTTCTGTTGCAGGAGCTTCTACTTCTGTTGCAGGAGCTTCTACAGCTGGAGCTTCTTCAGTTTTAGCACCTTTTGCTTCTTCTTTATTTTCTAAAGCAGAAATTAATCTTTGGATAGGAGATTGAAGTAATCCGATGATTTCACCAATCATTTCTTCTCTAGACTTGATATTTGCAAGAGTATCTAGGTTGTTATCTCCAACGTAGAACGTTTCTTGTAAATAAGCAGACTTAAGAGCTGGGAAAGCTTCTTTCTTTCTGAATCCTTGAATTAATTTAGCAGGAGCGTTTGCAGTTTCTGAAATCATTACAGCAGTATTCCCTTTGAAAGTTGGGAACATTTCTGAATAATCTACACCTTCAATTTGCTCCATTGCTTTTTGTAATAAAGTATTCTTTACTACTTTAAGCTTAATATTATTTTTAAATGCTTGTCTTCTAAAATCTGAAGTCTGAGCAGCATTCAATCCTTCAAGATTTGCTACATACACTACTTTAGCGTCTTGTAACATATCTTTAATCTCTTGTATTACTAATACTTTTTCTTCTTTTGTCATTGTCTTTCAGATTTTAGTTAACAGATTTAGTATCAATTGCAATCCCCGGACTCATTGTAGAAGAAAGATAGATAGATTTTACGTAAGTACCTTTAGCAGCGGTAGGCTTAAGCTTAATTAATGTATGAATTAATTCAGCAGCGTTTTCTTTCAATTGTTCTGGAGAGAAAGAAACTTTACCAATACCAGCGTGTACAATACCGTATTTATCTACTTTGAAATCAATTTTACCAGCTTTTACTTCTGCAACAGCTTTACCTACTTCCATAGTTACAGTACCTGATTTAGGGTTTGGCATTAAACCTCTAGGACCTAAAATTCTTCCTAATGGACCTAATTTACCCATTACAGCAGGCATAGTAACGATTACGTCTACATCTGTCCAACCGTCTTTGATTTTTTGTAAATATTCATCAAGACCTACATAATCAGCACCAGCTTCTTTAGCTTCTGCTTCTTTATCTGGAGTTACTAATGCTAATACTTTAACATCTTTACCAGTTCCGTGAGGAAGAGATACTACACCTCTTACCATTTGGTTTGCTTTTCTAGGATCTACCCCTAATCTAACTGCAAGGTCAACAGAAGCATCAAACTTAGCATAGTTTAATTCTTTTACTAATGCAGAAGCTTCATCAAGGTTATATACCCTGTTTTTCTCTACTTTGCTCGCAACTTCTTTTTGCTTTTTCGTTAATTTTGCCATTTCAATAAGTTTTAAGCGTTAGACGGTTTAGTTCCAGTTACTCTCAATCCCATAGATCTTGCAGTTCCTGCAACCATTGATAATGCAGAATCCATTGTAAAGCAGTTCAAATCAGCCATTTTATCTTCAGCGATTTTTTTCACTTGTTCCCAAGTTACAGAACCTACTTTTACTCTGTTTGGTTCTCCAGAACCTCCTTTTACCTTAGCAGCTTCCATTAATTGGATTGCAGCTGGCGGAGTTTTAATTACGAATTCGAAAGACTTATCTTCGTAAACAGTAATTAGAACCGGTAAAACTTGCCCTGGCTTGTCTTGTGTTCTTCCATTAAATTGTTTACAAAACTCCATAATGTTTACCCCAGCAGAACCTAAAGCAGGACCAACTGGTGGTGAAGGGTTAGCAGCGCCACCTTTCACTTGGAGTTTCACCATTTTAAAGACTTTTTTAGCCATTTTTTAATTTTTAAAAATTTTTAATTTATGAATGTGGAAGCATTTATAAATCAGCAAGTTAGATTATCTCACCTTCCTAACTTACTTTTTGTGGGTGCAAAATTAAGAAAAATTTCTTAACTAACAAGTGTAAATCGCTGAAATTTAAAAAGATATTCAATATTTTTTAATGAAACCTAAAATTAGCTTCGGGTAAAGTATTGCTTTTCAGAAATTCTTCATATTCTGGCGAAAGCAATTTTCTTTCGTAGGTAGGTTTTCCGTTTTGTGAGGCCAATCGTATTTTATTTTTGCCATATTTCTTGTTCAGAGAATCCATAGCTTTCATAATCGGGAGATGTTTTTCTTCTACATCTTCTTCAAAAATATTAATCAGTCTTTGATTTTCTGGAACAAAATCAGAAACAATTACGCCAGCCTTTTTATACAAAAAACCATCTTTATAAATGGCTTCAAAAATAGCATTTGCGGCTTTAGACAAAACAATGGAAGAACTACTTGGGTTAGGCAAAACCACAGAAAATCCGTTTTTGTATTCTGGTAAATCTTTTCTAAATCTATTCGTTTGTAGAAATACAGAAATCACTTTACAACAACTGTTCTGTTTCCTTAACTTTTCGGCACAAGAGAAAGCAAAGGTTTCTACGCGTTCTCTCAGCATTTCTTTATCCGAAATCATCTCCATAAAGCTTCTGGTAGTGGCAATAGATTGTTTTTTAGAAGGAGAATCAAGTTCTAATTGTTTAATTCCTTTTAATTCATTAATCATTCTCACGCCGTGAATTCCCATCAATTTTCTAACCCAAATTTCTGGCTTCTTAAGCAAATCTGCCGCTTTATACACTCCCGCATCTTTCATCTTATTTCCCAATCTTCTGCCAATTCCCCAAACATCACCAATCTCTAACCACTGAAGTGCTTTTTCTATTTTTTGTGGAGTATCGAGCATACAAACCCCTTGAAATTTTTCTGGATATTTCTTAGCAATTCTATTGGCTACTTTTGCCAATGTTTTGGTAGGAGCTATTCCTATACTCACAGGAATTTTTGTTTTCTGCAGGATAACGTTTTTGATATTTTGAGAATACTCTTCTAAATTGAAATATTTGAACCCATGAAAATCTAGAAATAGTTCATCTATACTGTAAATTTCAAAATTGGGAGAAAACTCTCTGGCAATCGCAGAAACTTGTTGACTTTTGAAATTGTAATATTCAAATTTAGCGGAGAAACATTTCACTCCATGTTGCTCAAATAAATCTCTATACTTGAAGACTGGCGCTCCCATAGGAACTCCTAAATCCTTCGCTTCATTACTTCTAGACACTACACAACCATCATTATTAGACAAAACCACGACTGGAACCTCCTGTAAAGAAGGGTCTAAAACTCTTTCGCAGCTCACAAAAAAATTATTACAGTCTAATAGCGCAAACATAATAGAAGAAATTTAGAAGAATTAAACGCTAAAATGAGAGTGTAAAATTAGAAAGATTACACGACAAAAGAGGGCGTTTTTAGAAAGATTTATCCACAAAAAAACCACTCTAATCAGAGTGGCTCATTATTTTGTATGATAAATTTTACAATTTTTCTACTTGCATGTAAGAAAGTTCCATAGGAGTTTTTCTACCGAAAATCATTACAGAAACTTCTAATTTCTTCTTGTCTTCTAAGATTTTTTCTACAGTACCATTAAATCCATTGAAAGGACCATCGATTACTTTTACACTTTCTCCTACTACAAATGGAATTTCTATTTCTGTAGCAAATTCAGAAAGTTCATCCATTTTACCAAGCATTCTGTTTACTTCAGATTTACGCATCGGAACAGGATCACCTCCTTTTGTAAGACTTAAAAAAGAAATTACACCAGGTAAATTTTTAATAATATGTGGGATTTCTCCTATCAGATTAGCTTCTACCATTAAGTAACCAGGGTAAAAAGGCTTTTCTTTAGGCACTTTTTTACCATTTCTTACTTGGATTACTTTTTCCATAGGAATAACTACTTGAGTAACGTAAGCTTCAAGATTTAATCTTTTAACTTCGCTCTCAATGTAGGCCTTAACTTTATTTTCCTGGCCACTAATAGCTTTTAATACATACCATTTTAAATCGCTCATGGAAAAATTTTTAATTAAAGAAACCTATGAAAATTGCTAATATATTTTTAATAGCTGTGCTAAATAATGAATCTACTCCGAAAGTAAACAATGCTAATATAACAGTAGCTACAGCCACTACTATTGTAGAAGATTGTAAATCAGCCCACTTTGGCCATTCTACTTTATATCTAAATTCTGAATAAGAATCTTTTAAAAAATTGATAAGTGAGTTCATAATTTATATTTGCACGGGCACAAGGATTCGAACCCTGATCAACGGTTTTGGAGACCGGTATCCTACCATTGGACGATGCCCGTAGTTAAAAAAGCTCCGTAAGTTTCCTTACGGAAGCTTTATTTATTTAAGATGATTAATCTAAGATTTCAGTAACCTGACCAGCACCTACTGTTCTACCACCTTCTCTGATCGCAAATCTAAGACCTACGTTAAGAGCGATTGGCTGTAACAATTCTACAGTGATAGTTAAGTTATCACCAGGCATTACCATCTCTACACCTTCTGGTAAGAAGATTTCACCTGTTACGTCAGTAGTTCTTACATAGAACTGAGGACGATATTTGTTGTGGAATGGAGTGTGTCTACCACCTTCTTCTTTAGAAAGAACGTAAACCTCAGCTTTGAATTTCTTGTGTGGTTTCACAGAATCTTTCTTAGCGATTACCATACCTCTCTTGATGTCAGTTTTCTCGATACCTCTTAATAATAAACCTACGTTATCACCAGCTTCACCTCTATCTAAGATTTTTCTAAACATCTCAACACCAGTGATAGTAGAAGTTAACTTCTCATCACCCATACCTACGATGTCTACTGGATCACCTGTATTGATAACACCTGATTCAATTCTACCAGTTGCTACAGTACCTCTACCTGTAATAGAGAATACGTCTTCGATTGGCATTAAGAATGGCTTATCTTGATCTCTAACTGGTAATTCAATCCAGTTATCAACAGCATCCATAAGAGCTTCTACAGTTTCAACCCATTTTGGTTCACCGTTAAGTGCACCTAGAGCAGAACCTTGAATTACTGGAGAGTTATCACCATCATATTCGTAAGAAGATAATAAATCTCTTACTTCTAATTCTACTAATTCTAATAATTCAGCATCGTCTACCATGTCAACTTTGTTCATGAAAACAACGATTCTTGGTACGTTTACCTGACGGCAAAGTAGGATGTGCTCTCTAGTTTGTGGCATTGGACCATCAGTAGCAGCAACTACTAAGATAGCTCCATCCATTTGAGCAGCACCAGTAACCATGTTTTTAACATAATCGGCGTGACCTGGACAGTCTACGTGAGCATAGTGTCTGTTTACAGTTTCATACTCTACGTGAGCAGTATTAATAGTAATACCTCTTTCTTTTTCTTCTGGAGCAGAGTCAATTGAAGAGAAGTCTTTCATTTCAGCTAATCCTTTCTCAGCTAATACTTTAGTAATAGCAGCAGTAAGGGTAGTTTTACCATGGTCAACGTGACCAATAGTACCAATGTTTAAGTGTGGTTTGTTACGATTAAACGTTTCCTTTGCCATGATTTTAATATTTAATTTATTAACTATTGAAATTTTCAGTGCGCAAATATAGTGATTTTTTGAATATCAAAATCTTTTTATTAAAAAAAATTTCAACATTCAGTTTCAATACGTTTGACACTATGATATTATCTTATTTTTGAGGGTACAAATTTAAGAATTTATTTTAAATAAAAAAGTCTCTCAAAATATTTTGAGAGACTTTTATTTTGAGCCAACTATGAGATTTGAACTCACGACCTCTTCCTTACCAAGGAAGCGCTCTACCCCTGAGCTAAGTCGGCTTGAAAAAAAAATCACATACCGCTTATTTGGAATGTGATTTATTTAGAGCGGAAGACGGGGGTCGAACCCGCGACATTCAGCTTGGAAGGCTGACGCTCTACCAACTGAGCTACTTCCGCAATTTGTGTTTACAAATTATTGTTGGTAAACGGTGTGCAAATTTATAAAATTTTTCTAAACCTGCAAATTAAATTTATAAAAAAGTGGGGAGAGCAGGATTCGAACCTGCGAAGTCGTAAGACAGCAGAGTTACAGTCTGATCCATTTGGCCACTCTGGAATCTCCCCGCTTGTTTTTTATAAATTATGAGCCTCCAGAGGGATTCGAACCCACGACCCCGAGATTACAAATCACGTGCTCTGGCCAACTGAGCTATGGAGGCAAAATTTGAGATTTCAAAAGAACTGTTATTCCCTTTTTGCGAGTGCAAATATAATACAGTTTTTTTGAAATCCACAAATATTTTTTAAAAAAATTTTAATTATTTTTCTATGCCATTTCTTTTTTCTTGATTAACAGTTTCTTAGCAGTATCATAACACTGGTCTAAACTTTCTTCAAAACTAGCACTTGTCTTCTTTACCACAATATCATCACCTGGAACATGTAATCTTATCTCAGCAGTCTTGTTTTCTTTTTCAGAAGAATTCTCTACTTTTAAGAAAACTTCGCACTCGATAATTTTATCATAAAAGGTTTCTAACTTATTTAATTTTTTGTCTAAATATTCTTCTAGTGGTGCATGTGGTGTTAAACCGATTGATTGTACTGTAATTTTCATAACGCTAACATTTTTTTTAATTAAAAAAGAAAAACTAATCTTCTTTTTTATAGGCTCTGGGATGAGCCTGATTAAACACTCTTTTTAATTGCTCTATATTGCCATTCGTGTAAACTTGTGTAGAAGCTAAACTAGAATGACCTAAGATTTTTTTAACTTTAGAAATTTCCGCGCCATTATTCAAAACATGAGTGGCAAAGCTATGCCTTAAAATATGTGGACTCTTTTTTTTCTTTAAAGTTATAAGACTAAGATAGCTATTTACCACTGAATACACAAATTTTTCGGATAGTTTTTTTCCATTTTCACGAACGAAAAAATAAATACCAGAATCTTCATTAAACTTTCTAATTGCTATGTATTCCCTCATCTGTTTTAGTAGATTTTCAGAAATGGGAACTACTCTTTGCTTATTTCCTTTCCCTTTGACAAATATTTCAGATTTTGAAAAATCTACTTGCTCTAATAATATATTGCAGAGTTCCGATTTCCTCATTCCAGTTTGGTAAAGCGTTTCTATAATAAGCTTTTCTAAAGAATTCTCTGATTCACTTTCTAAAATCTCTCCTAAATTTTCCATCTCCTCTTCAGAAATAGGAATTTGTTTTTCGGCATAAAATTTTAGGGAAGGTATCGTTTCTAAAGGAGAAACTTGAATTTCACCTATTTTCAGAAGATATAAATAAAAGCTCCTTAAACTAGAAAGTTTACGGTTAATACTTCTTTTTTGGATTTTTTTCTCAGAAAGTGAGACAATGAAATTACGAATGATTTTTTTATCTACCTTTTTTAAATCTTCCGTTCCTTCTGTTTCTGAAATAAACAGCAGCAAGTCTTCTAAATCTTTTTTATAACTCACCAGCGTATTTTGAGAATAACGCTTCTCTACAGAAATATAATCTAGAAACTTGTTAATCATAAATTAATAGGTGTATAAAATAAAAATCACTTCTCAAATATAAGAATTTGAAAAGTGATTTAGATATTTTTTAAAGAAAAACTAATTAAGCTTGTTCTTCTTTGCTTAATTCTCTTTGCTTATGAGCTGCTTTTAGCTTTGATTGTCTAAAAGTTACAGAAGGTTTTGTAAACTGTTGTCTAGCTCTTAAAGCTCTTACAACACCAGTTTTATCAAATTTTCTTTTATACTTTTTAAGTGCTCTGTCGATAGACTCTCCGTCTTTTACTGGAATTATTAACATATATTACATCTCATTTTGTGGTTGCAAAAGTATGAAATTTTTTAAACTCCACAAAATTTAATTACAAAAATTAAAAAATTTCTTTGTGAAGCTGTGCTTTATACAGATTTGCATAATATCCATTTTTCGCCAATAGTTCTTCGTGTTTGCCTTCTTCTACTACTTTACCAGAATCCATCACAAGAATTTTGTCGGCTTTTTCTATGGTTGACAATCTATGCGCAATGATAATTGAAGTTCTGTTTTGAGTAATTTTCTCAGTAGCTTTCTGTATCAATTTTTCACTTTCTGGGTCTATAGAAGAAGTTGCTTCGTCTAAAATCAAAATTTTAGGATCAGAAAGATAAGCTCTTAAGAAAGATAACAATTGTCGCTGACCAAGAGAAATACTACTTCCTCTCTCGCTTACTACAAAGTCATAACCTCCCGGTAATCGCTCAATAAATTCATCTACTTCTATATCTTGGGCAACTTTTTTAATTTTTTCAAGCGGAATAATGTCCCCCAAAGTAAGATTTTCATAAATACTCCCATGAAAAAGGAAAACATCTTGCAGAACTACCCCTACTTTGCTTCGCAAATCGTACAATTCATAATCTCTGATATCAATATCATCCAGTAAAATTTTACCTGAGTTAATATCATAAAATCTTGTAATCAACTGAATAATGGTAGATTTCCCAGCACCAGTCGCTCCAACTATTGCTACTGTTTCGCCTGGATTTACTTTGAAATCGACTCCTTTCAGAACTTCTTGCTTTTCGTCATAAGAAAATCTTACATTTTGGAATTCTATCTTTCCTTCGATATGGTCTTTTTTGATGGTTCCGAGATTCGGCATCGAGTTTTCTTCGTCCATAATTCCTAAAACTCTTTCTGCACCTACCAAACCACGCTGAATATTATTAAATCTATCTGCAATCTGACGAAGCGGACGAATTAACATATTAATATAAGAAATAAACGCAATCACTTGTCCTGGAGAAATATCTCTCGCCGTCAATGCATTATATCCTGCCACAAAAAGAATCAACCCTATAAAAACAGAAGAAATCAATTCCACCACAGGAAAAAACAATGAAAAATAGAAAACCGTTTTCAGTAAAGCTGCCTTTAAATTGACATTAATATCATCAAATTTCTTAAATTCTGCTTCTTGTCTATTAAAAACTTGAATGAGTGACATTCCCGAAAGTCTTTCTTGCACGAAACTGTTTTGAGTAGAAGTCCAAGCTCTTTCGTCACCAAATGCTTTTCTTAGTTTTTTCTGAAAAAACCTTGTAATCACCAACATGATAGGTAAAATGGTAAGCGAAATATAACTCAGCTCCGTATTCACCTGAAACATCGCTACCAAAACGAAAACCACTTTTAAAATATCTCCGAAAACCATCAAAAATCCATCCGTATAAACCGTAGCAATGGTTTCTACATCTCCTACTGCTCTGGTCACCAAATTTCCGATGGCTGTTTTATCAAAGAAAGCAGTTTTAAAATAAATAAGTTTATGATACAGCCTTTCTCTAATGTCTCTAATTACATTTTGAGCGATATAATTAGAAAGAAAAACAAGAAAGAAATTCAAAATAGTTTCTGCTACTACCAAACCAATTAAGAAATAAATATCCTTCATCAAGACGTTATTGTCTTTAAGTTTTAAGATATCAATATCTACGATCTGCTGAGTAAGAATAGGTCTATACACCGAAACTATCGCTAAAATAATAGAAATAATTAGGGCTAAAATAAACCACGTTCTAAATTTCATTCCTATGAAAAAAAGACGCTGAATGATATTGCTGGTGGTTGGTTTTTTGTTCATAATTTTTTAAAAATCGTATCCTACATCTACTAAAAATAATGCATGAGCTGGTGCAGAAGTTCCTGCAACACCTCTATTTTTAGCTTCTATCACATTTCTTAAATCGGCAGGTTTTAGTTTTCCACTGCCTATTTCTACCATAGTTCCTACAATCGCACGAACCATATTTCTGAGAAATCTATCTGCTGAGATGGTAAATTTAAGTTCATTTCCGTTTTGTTCCCAATTTGCGTGATAGATTTTACAAATATTGGTTTTATTATCTGCTCCCACTTTTGCAAAACTCCCGAAATCTTCGTACTCAAAGAGAATTTTGCACGCTTCATTCATTTTTTCCATATCCAGAGATTTTCTCCAATGTTGCCACGCAAATTTTTCAGAAAAAGGATTTTTCTCCAGCGAAATATAATATTCATACGTTCTGTATTTTGCTGAAAATCTCGCGTGAAAATCTTCTTTTACCTCAAAAATCTTCTTCACAGCAATACTTGGTGGAAGAAAAGAATTCAGTTGATGCACTAATTTCTTAGAAATTTCCCCATCAAAATCAAAATGAGCAAACATTTTTTTGGCGTGAACTCCCGTGTCTGTTCTTCCTGCTCCTGTAGTTTTAATTTCAGTTCGCAGAATCATAGAAAGTGCTTTTTCTAATTCTTCTTGCACAGAAATCTCATTTGGCTGAATTTGATAGCCAAAAAACGTAGAACCATTGTAGGAAAACTCAATAAAGTAACGCAATTTTTATATTTTTGTAGAATTCAACTGCAAAAATACATTTTTTTGAAAAGAATCCTTCTACTTTCCGACACCCATTCTTATATAGACGATAGAATTTTAGAATATGCTAAAAATGCTGATGAAATTTGGCATGCTGGTGATTTTGGAAATTTAGAAGTGATAGACGAACTGAAAAAAGTAGGAACATTACGAGGTGTTTTCGGGAATATTGATGAAGCAAAAATAAGAGCTGAATTCCCAGAAATAAATGTTTTTGATTGTGAAAAAGTAAAAGTAGTGATGATTCACATTGGCGGATATCCTCATAAATATGCACCAAGAGTGAAACAAATATTAAAGGAAGAAAAACCTCAAATTTTTATTTCCGGACATTCTCACATTTTGAAAGTAATGTATGACAGAGAATTAGAAATTCTGCATCTCAATCCTGGCGCTGCTGGAAAACATGGTTGGCATAAAATGAGAACCATGCTGAGATTTGAAATCAATGGTGAGAAAATTGAAAATCTAGAAGTGGTGGAATTGGGAGCGAAGTAAATTATAAGAATTTGGAAAATTTAGAAAACTTATTGAAGTTAAATCTCGAGTTTGATAGTGTTGAGAATATTTTAAAACTTATTTCAAAAGCACAAAATCTAGAACTTCATTCAATCGTTCTAGAAAAAAAATATTGTGAGGAGATCTATGCATTAAGGTATGAAATAAGTGAAGAACTAGGAAATCAACCGCCATATTTTATGAAAGCCTTTCATAAGCTTGTTGAAAATTTAAAACACAGCAATACCGCAAATATTGGAATTACTAGTTTTAATTTAGAAGATGATAACGATAGATTTTACATTATTTTCTTTGAAAAAATCGAAAATAAAATTTTAGGAATATTGTCAAAATAACTTTAAAATGAAAATAGGCGATTTGGTTTCGGTGATAGATGATGATTTGAAAGGGAAAATTTCTGCTTTCAAAGAAAATCTAGTGCAAATAGAAGACGAACATGGTTTTCATTATGACATTGAAAAAAGTAAAGTCGTACTCTACAATCATAATATTTATGATGATATTTCTATCACTGCAAAAAAGGAAACCTCTACTAAAATTTCTAAAAAAAATCAAACTCAACCGCAGTCCATCGATTTACATTTCGAAAAATTGGTCAATAATCCTCAAGATTTTGAATCTTGGGAAAGATTGATGATTCAGCGTGAAAAGCTCATTGAAAAATTAGAATATTGCAGAAGCAACAACATGAAAAAACTGAACATTATCCACGGAATTGGGGATGGCGTTTTGCAAAATATGGTACACGAAGTTTTACAAGGTTTCGCAGGAATAGAATACGAAGACCATGATTTTTTCTATCACAGCACGGGAAATGCCTTGGTTACTTTTTTGTAGAATTTGGCAGCAATTTGAAATAACTTACCACAAATTTTCCATCCTTCACTTCACCGATGACTTCTGCTTTTTTGACGGCATTGCAAAAACCGTCATCAGCATGTGCATCTCCGTGTTCATCTATTTTAGTACCTTCTACGAAATAACTTTTCCCGTCAATTCTTACGGCTAAATCACAACCTTTTTTGTCTTTCATTTTGAACTGACATTGTCCGCAAGCTGCTTCTACAACTTGCTTCTTTTTCTCTTGAGAAAATCCAAAAGTAAAACTCAAAAGTGCAATAAATAAAACGAGATTTTTCATATTACCTTAACTATCTTTCAAAAATAGTTTAAAAATCAATACCTTTGCATTTATTGGTAAAAAACTATGAAAAAACTTTCTTTACTTTTCACCAAAGATGGTTTACAATGGCACATTTCTAAAGGAAAATCAGTGCTAGAAGAAGCATTTCATTTCGTGACAGAAGAAACTTCGCCTCATTTAGTAGAAGAAAAACTAGATGATGTTTTAAAATTTGATGACTACAAAGAAATAGAAGTGATTTCTGCACTTAATCATTTTTCGCTTACTCCAGATACTTTTGCAGAGCACGAATTGGGTTACAAACTGATTTCTTATAACGCTCCTGTAGACGAAGCCAACGAAGAATTGATGCTTTCTGTGAACAAAAAATTTGCGGTGCAATTTTACTACACTTTTCCAAAGCATTTTTACCAAAAAATTAAAGCAAAAAAATTACTTACGAAATTTAATTTCTCTGGCGAAAAATTTTTAAATGCTTTAACTGTTAAAAACCACAAAGAAATTCACATCAATTTATATCATCATCAAGTAGAATTTTTCGCTTTTGAAAATAAAAAAGTGATTCTTTATAATAACTTAGATGCTGATTCTGAAGTAGATTTCTTGTATTTCATCATGTTTTCTTTGAGCAAAATAAATTTTGGAACCGCAGAAACGTATTTTCATATTTATGGAGAAACTCACGAAAACGAAACCTTTATTTCAGAACTGAGAAAGTTTGTTAAAAATATTAAAGTCCATTTTGACAACGCTCCGAAAAAGAATTTTGTTCTTTCTTAAAAATCATTTATCAAAAATCAACCATGTATAGAATTATCTCTGGCAAATGGAAAGCAAAAAGAATTTCTGCTCCTAAAAATTTCGATGTAAGACCTACCACAGACTTTGCTAAAGAAGCACTTTTCAGCATTTTGGCGAATCGTCACGAAGTAGAATTTTGCTCCGTTTTAGACCTTTTTGCTGGAATTGGCTCTATTAGTTTAGAATTTGCTTCTAGAGATTGCAAAGACGTTACTGCAGTAGAAATGAATCCTAAACATGCTGCTTTCATTAATTCTACTGCTGCAGAACTAGAAATGGCGCTTCAAATTAATGTACAGCGTGGTGATGTTTTCGAATGGTTAAAGAAAAACAGAACCAAGAAAACTTTTGACATTGTTTTTGCAGATCCGCCTTTTGAATTAGAAGAAAAAAAATACAATGAACTGATTTCTTTGGTTCTCAATAATAATTTCTTAAAAGAAAACGGAACTTTTGTTTTAGAACATCAGTCTAAAATGAAATTAGAGCATCCTCAATTAATCGAAACCAGAAAATACGGAAATGTGAGTTTTTCTTTCTTTGAAGCAAATCAAAATGAGGAAACCTCTGAAGCTTAATTTTAGATTCTAAAGTTTTTTTAGCTCCAAACTAATTTTATTTCCAAAGAATTTTTTCGAAATTTTCTCGAAGTTTTTCGTGATGTCTGAAAGGTAAAAATCGGTATTTCCTTCTTCGTGTTGAGTATTTAGCAAGTCATTTTTGCTCAAAATATCTCTTACATAACTCGCTACAATTTTAGGAGAATCAATGACTCTTACTCTGGTTCCGTAATATTTTTTGATTTCTTCAATCAGAAGCGGATAATGGGTACAACCTAGAATAAGGGTTTCTATATTTTTTAACTTTTTGTCGCTCAAATAGTTATAAATAATTGCATGTGTAATTGGGTGATTTACAAAACCTTCTTCGATGGCAGGAACCAATAAAGGCGTTGCCAATTCATCTACTTGAATATATTTATTCAGTTTTCTGATAGATTTTCTGTACAAACCAGAATTTACCGTTGCTTTAGTCGCAATAACTCCTACATTTTGGTGAATTTCGAAAGCTACTTTTTCTGCAACTGGGTTAATAACATCAAAAACCAAAGCCTGATTTCCCACCAATTCCTTCACCTCTTGCAAAGCATTTGCTGTGGCTGTATTACACGCAATAACGATGGCTTTACAATTATTTTCTAATAAAAATTGGGTAATCTTTAAAGAAAAACCGATAATCGCTTCTCTAGATTTTTCGCCGTAAGGTAAATGTGCAGTGTCACCGAAATAAATAAAATTTTCGTGCGGCATTAATCGTTTTATTTCTTTGGCTACGGTAAGTCCACCAACACCGGAATCAAAAATCCCTATCGGTTGTGATGATGAAAGATGAGAATAATCTGGTTTCAAAGGCTTGAAATTTTTACAAAAATACTAAAGATTTTAGATTTTAGATTTTAGATTTTAGATTTTTTAAAGAATAAAGAGATCTGAAGCAATTCCATCGGCTAAAAACCAATGTTTTTCTGGAATTTTTAAGTGATTTTCTTCTATCACTAGAATTCCTTCTTCTAATTTTGACTGAATCCTATTTTTAAAAATTTCTAAAATTTCGCCAGAAAATTTTTCGTGGAGTTTTTCTAAATCTACACCCCAAATCGTTCTGAGACCAATCATGAGCATTTCATTGTACTGGTCTTTTTCAGAAAGTTTTTCGGTTTCCTTGGGAAGGATGTTTTCTGCTAAATTTTTAATATAAATGGTGTTATTAGCAACATTCCAACTGCGCTCGTTTCTACCGTTATAAGAATGTGCAGAAGGACCTATTCCCAGATATTCTTTATATTTCCAATACGCTGAATTGTGCTTCGATTCAAAATCTTTTTTAGCAAAATTAGAAATTTCGTAATGTATGAAACCATTATCTTTTAGGAAATCAGACATATAATAGAACTCTTTATTTTGCTCTGTTTCTTTCGGTTCTGCGATTTTATTTTTCTTAATCCAAGCATTCAAAGCTGTTTTGGGCTCGATGGTCAATGCGTAAGAAGAAACGTGAGGAACTTGAAGCTCTATGGTTTTCTGAAGATTTTCTTTCCAAATTTCAAAATTGGAAGTTGGCGAACCATAAATTAGATCAATACTCAGATTTTCGAAGCCAAAATCTTGCGCTCTTTTGATAGAACTTTCGGCTTCAGAAGCATTATGAGCACGATTCATGAGCTTTAAATCTTCTTCAAAAAAACTTTGTGTTCCTATAGAAAGTCGATTGATTTCGGTTTTGGCTAAATCTTTCAGAAAATTTTTATCCAAATCATCAGGATTAGCTTCTAGTGTGATTTCAATATTCTTCTCAAAATCAAAATACTTTAAAATCTCATCTATTAAAGATTTGATTTCATCCACAGAAAGAATAGACGGAGTTCCGCCACCAAAATACAGAGACGAAAGTGTTTTGTTTTCCAGCTCCTCTTTTCTTAGAAAAATTTCTTTTTTTATTGCCGAAATCATTTCGTCTTTCTGCTTCAATGAAGTAGAAAAATGAAAATTGCAATAACTGCATTTCTGCTTGCAAAAAGGAATGTGGAGGTAAATCAATTTTGTTGGGTGTTAGATGTTTGATAGACGATTTACTAATAAATCGTAAGTCTGAAATCAGAATTCTAAAATTCGTTAACGATATCTAAATCCTCTTTGATTGATGAAATTAGGAATATCATAACCTAAACTGAGCATGAAAGAATTTCCGCCGTATTCTTGAATATCAGACAATCCTAAATTATAAGAAGCTCCGAAATGGAGTTTATTAAGTTTAAATTTAATAATAGGTGACATGCTTAACTGTTGGCTTCCCACAGCACTTTTTGCAGTTCTGTAATTGATTCCCGCAGCAAAATAGTCACTTTCACCATACAATTTCATCAAAACATTGATGTCAAACATTCTAGATGAATTGGTATTCAAATTCATCATCACAGAAGGTTCTACCGAAAATCCTTCGGTAATTTCCCAATCGTAACCTGCATTAAGGTAAAATCTGGTTGGCGACGGTTCTATACCATTTACCACTGGTGTATTGTTACTCAATGGAATATCTGCAACAGAAATTCCCGCAAAAGCTCTGCTATAAGTAGCTTGTAACCCTAAATTAGCATAAGCAATGAAAATACTATTGTTATTTTCGTAAAGCAAAGGATCATTTGGATCTTGCGCATTTACTTTAGAAACATCAAAGTTCTGATTGTAAAAATTTACTGAAGTTCCGAAAGAAAATTGGTCTTTTCTGCCATCTTCATCACTGAGTGGAACAAAGTAAGAAGCGCCAATTGCAATTCCATTTGCAGAAATTGGTCCGTTTTGGTCATGAAAAAAATAAGCGCCTATTCCTACTCTATCAAAAGCATTGGCATGAATTCCTACCGATTGCACATTGGGAGATTCATCAAATTTTGAAAATTGTTTTTGATAATTGGCAACCAAATTTACATCATCTGTTTTACCAATATGTGCAGGATTAAAGAGAAATTCACTATCAAATAAATATTGCTGATACATAGGAATTGTTTCTTGAGCATAGTTCAATCCTGAAAAAGCAGCAAAAAATGTGAATAATATTTTTTTCATGGTCGTGAATTTCTAAACGTCAAATTTAAGTAAAATTGTTTTATAGTACCACAATTTTAAGCATTTTGCAAGTAATTTCTCCATTTTTCTACCGCATCTTGCATATCTTTTGGCATTGGTGATTCGAAATACATTTCTTTTTTTGTAGTAGGATGAATGAAACCTAAAGTATGAGCGTGTAAAGCATGTCTAGGTAAAACTTCGAAGACATTTTTTACAAATTGCTTGTATTTTGGCAAGTTTACCCCACGCAAAATTTCATGACCTTCATATCTTTCATCGTTAAAAAGCGTATGACCAATATGTTTAAAATGCGCTCTAATTTGGTGAGTTCTTCCCGTTTCTAGTTTACATTCCACCCAAGTCATGTATTTGAATCTTTCTAAAACTTTATAATGTGTTACCGCATGTTTTCCTTGGCTTCCATCTTCATAAACTGCCATTTGCATTCGGTTTTTCGGATGTCTTCCGATGTGTCCTCTGATTGTGCCTTCGTCATTTTCTAAATTTCCCCAAACAAAAGCCCAATATAAACGTTTGGTTTTTCGGTCAAAAAATTGCTTGGCCAAAAAGCTCAATGCATATTCATTTTTGGCTAAAACAATCAATCCAGAAGTGTCTTTATCAATTCTATGAACCAAGCCTACTCTATCTAAATCTGAAGTAAATCCATTTTTCTGAAAATGAAACGCAACTGCATTCACCAATGTTCCTTGCCAATTCCCAAAACCTGGATGAACTACCATTCCTGGTTCTTTGTCTACTACCAAAACATCATCATCTTCATAGACAATTTTAAAGGGAATATCTTCTGGAATGATAACATTTTCACGCGGAGGATGCGTTAATAAAACCGAAATTTCATCACTCGGCTTTACACGATAATTTTGTTTTACAGGATTACCATTTACGATGACGTTTCCTGCTCTACATGTTTGCGAAATTTTATTTCTAGAAGAATTTTGGCGATAAATCAAAAGAAATTTATCTATTCTTAAAGGTTCTTGTTTTTTATCAACAGTAATATTGAGATGTTCAAACAACCCCGAGTTTTCTTCGTCATTAGAATTTTCGTCTTCTAACAATAGCTCTTCTTCTAAAAAATCTTCTTTTTCGCTCATATTATTCAAAAAAACTTTGCCAAAAAATTTTCGGCAAAGTTCTATAAATTATTTTAATTTCTAAAAAACTACTCTACAATTACCTTTTTAGCTGGTTTTTCTTCTGCTGGTTTTGTTTCTGTAGGTTTTGTATTATTTGTATTGGTAGTGGTTTTAGGTTTTTCTACAGGTGGTTTTGGTGTAGTATTTACTGGCTCCTCACTTGGAACTGGGATAAACTCATTATCAGAAGGTTCTGGCATGGTATTAATATCCGTAGTTCTATAAATACTATTCAGTTTTTGGATTTTAGACTGCATTTCGGCAGGTGTTTTTTTACTTGCCCACAAATCTATTTGCATTCCTTGATCTCTTACAGAACCACTTGCGGGATCTTGATAGTAAATAATGTCCGATTCATCACTTAATCCATCTTCATGGTCTACAATCCCTAATTCAAAATAGTTTTGGGTAATTATTGCTTTCGCTTCTGCCACAGTTCTTCCTACCAAATTAGGAATCACTACGTTTCTCATCGGTCCAGAACCAATGACTAAATCTAGCGTAGAATACATCGGTACTTTTTCTCCCGGTTTGATCACTCTGCCATTAAACATCATTCTAATGACCGCATCTTTCTGAATATTAGGCTCATAAATAGTGTCTCCTACCTTTAAACCTAATAAGTCAAACTTTCTGAAAGCCAAATACTTATATCTATCCAAAACATCAGGAACCGCAACTGGCGCATAAGTTTTAGGATTAACTTTTAAAAGAATGGCTCTACCATTTTTCACTCTAGAACCTGGATTTGGATAGATTTTAAGAACTTGCAATGGCTTAAATTTTGGATCGTATTTAAAACTATCTACTTCATATTCTAAGCCTTGGTCATCTAAAACCTCTATTGCTTGTTGTACCTTCATATTGACAACATTCGGAACCTGAATTTCTTCACCGTGATTGGTGTGAAATTCTAGCCATCGAAAGGTAAGCCAAACTACTCCTACAAAAATTACAAGTGCTACTATTAAGTTTACAAAAACTTTCCAGTGGAAAAAAGATCGAAGCATAAATTTTTTATTTATTCGAAATATAAACGCAAATATAAATATAAAATTATGAAATATTTAAGTTGAAAAATAATTACATTTGCGTTTATTAGTTTTTTAAAAAGTATGAGCAAGAAAAATGTAGCCGTAGTAATGGGTGGCTTCTCTGATGAATACAAGGTTTCTCTGAAAAGCGGCCAATTGATTTATGATTCTCTAGACAGAGATTTATATAATGTTTATAAAGTAGTAATTCTAAAAGACGAATGGTACTTTTTAAACGAAAATGAAGAAAAACTTCCCATTAACAAAGGAGATTTTTCGGTAACGCTTTCAGACGGAGCAATTTTAAAATTTGACGTTTGTTTCAACATTATTCACGGTGCTCCTGGCGAAAATGGTGAATTACAAGGCTATTGGAACGCTATTGGTCAAAAATATACCGGCTGTGATTTCTACAAAAGCGCTCTTACTTTCAACAAAAAAGATACTCTTGCCGTTTTAGCAAAATATGGTATTCCTTCTGCAAAAAGTTTTTACCTGAGAAAAGGAGAAAATATTAATGAAGATAAAATTCTAGAAGAATTAGGTCTACCTTTATTTGTAAAACCCAATCAAAGTGGCTCTTCACTCGGAATTTCTAAAGTTAAAGCCAAATCTGAATTGGCGGCAGCGATAGAATTTGCCTTCAAAGAAGATGATGAAATTTTAATAGAATCTTTCTTAAACGGAATGGAAGTTTCTGTAGGTGTTATCGATTACAAAGGCGAAACCATTGTTCTTGGAATTACAGAAATTGTTCCGCACAAAGAATTTTTCGATTACGAAGCGAAATATGAAGGTGCTTCCGAAGAAATTACACCCGCTAGATTAGACGAAGAAACCAGATACAAAGTAGAAAAAATCGCAAAACATGCCTATGAATCTTTGGGAATGAGCGGTTTTTCTAGAAGTGAATACATCATTATGGATGGAACGCCTTACATGCTAGAAATGAATACCAATCCTGGATTTTCACCAACTTCTATCTTACCTCAACAAGCAAAAATTTACGGAATTTCTATCAAAGACCTTTGTGGAAACGAAGTAGAAAAAGCATTAGCTAAATAATTATTAAATGATAAATTTTAGATTTTAAAGGATGTTTCCAAAAAATTTAAAATCTAAAATCTAAAATCTAGAATTTCTATGAAAATCGCTGTATTTCCAGGATCTTTTGACCCGATTACTTTAGGACATCTTGACATTATTGAAAGAGCTGTTCCTCTGTTTGATAAACTCATCATCGCTATCGGACAGAATTCTCAGAAAAAATATATGTTTCCGCTAGAAAAACGCATGGAATTTATTCAAAAATCTGTAGCGCATTTCCCCAATGTAGAAGTAGATTATTTTGAAGGATTAACCATCGATTATTGCATCAAAAAAGAAGCTCAATTTATTCTGAGAGGTCTCAGAAATCCTGCCGATTTTGAATTTGAAAAAGCAATTGCTCATACCAATAGAACTTTGGCGAGAAGAAAATTAGAAACTGTTTTCTTGCTTACCTCTTCTGGAAAATCATTTATCAGCAGCAGCATTGTAAGAGAAATTATTTCAAACAAAGGAGAATATCAATTATTTGTTCCTGATGCAGTGAGAGTTTAGATTTTTTTAATTTTCACTCAAATTTTTTAAACTTTTTCTACCTATGCTTCCAGATTTTACCTTTTTAATAGAAGTGCTTGGTACGATATCTTTTGCGATGTCGGGAAGTTTTGCGGCTATGCAAAAGCGTTTCGATCCTTTTGGCGTTCTTATTATTGCATTTGTAACTTCTGTAGGTGGTGGAACCGTAAGAGACCTATTATTAGATGTCCCTGTTTTTTGGATGCACGATTTATTAGCCGTGAGTTTGATTTTTTTCACTGCTATTTTTACGATGATATTCAAATTAATTGAGAAAAAATTTCAGGTAACGCTTTTTATTTTTGATAGTCTTGGATTGGGACTTTTTACAATTATTGGGGTTCAAAAAGGACTAAACGCAGACTTACATCCCGTTATTGGAGTAGTTTTAGGCACAATTACTGGTTGTTTTGGTGGAATTATCAGAGATATTTTACTGAATAGAATTCCTTTGATTTTCAGAAAAGAAATTTATGCGACTGCAGCAATTGTAGGTGGAATAGTCTACATCCTTCTGAGAAATTTCAGTGGTTTGTCTGAAGAAATCAATCAAATCTTAACCATTCTTCTTATTGTAAGCATTAGAACACTAGCGGTAAAATACCATTGGCAAATGCCAAAATTTTACGGAAATTTCAATGATGCAGAAATGTAGGAAGTTTGGAAGTCCGAAGTCGGAAGTAAAAAACCTATATCTCGCAACTCTTTGAAGGACAAGACAAACCATAAAAAAACTTCTGAAAGATTTCTCAGAAGTTTTATTTATAATATGCCAATTTATTGGCTCTTTTTACTTTTAACTTGGCTCTCTTTAGAAGAATTTTCCTCTGTGTCTCATTTGTGGATTATGCATGTGTTTTTGCATAGAAGGCATTTTCAATTGGTCTTTCATCATTTTTATTTGATCCGCCATCATTCCTTGATCGTCTAATCTTTTGGCTTCTTCTAATAATTTTTGAGCTTCTGCTTTTCTTCCTTTAGAAAGTGCTGCTGCAGCTATATTTAACGTAGCCATTGCTCTATCATGCTTCATATTTAATCCGTATTCTAAAGCTTTTTTCATTAATGGTTCTACTTTTGCAGGATGTTCTTGCGCTAGAGTTAACCCTTGTAAATAATGAAAATAGCCATATTGTGATTTGTGCAACTGAGATTGGTAGTTTTTAATGTAAGTTAACCAATGTGCAGCTTTTACAAAATTCTGTTTTCTCATTTGCCAAAAAGCCAATAAGATGTATTCATTTTTGAAAAATAATAAAATAGGACTCAGCGAAAAGAATATTACTACAATTCCCCATCCTATTTGACGGTTCATCATCAGGTAAACTCCTGCAGCAATCATTAAGCCAGCAATTAAAAATTTTATGTACTTATTCATCTCTTAAAATTAAGTGTGCAAATATAAAAATTAGATGTTAGATTTCAGACATTAGACGCTAGTCTTTTTTGTAAAAGTTTGAAAACAAAAATCATATTGATTCTTTTCGTCTTTTTCATGGCAAGTTTCTTGAGTTTTCTGCCAAATTTTCTCGTCAATTTTTGGAAAATAAGTATCCGCATTTAGCGTAGCATCTACCAAAGTAATCTCTAATTGGTCTGCCAAATCTATCGTTTGTTCATAAATAGTACCTCCACCAATCACAAAAACATTTTCGTCTATTTTTTTGGCAAATTTCAGTGCTTCTTTAATACTTCCTACGATAAGAATTCCTTCTTCAAACCAATCATTTTTTCTACTAATCACAATATTGGTACGATTAGGAAGTGGTTTACCAATACTTTCGTAGGTTTTTCTGCCCATAATAATTGGGTGACCACTCGTAAGTTCTTTAAAATGTTTTAAATCTTTAGGTAAATGCCAAAGCAACTGGTTATCAACACCAATTTCTCTGTTTTTCCCCATTGCTACTACTATTGTAATCATTTCAAGGTATATTTTACAAAATTAGCATAATATTTGTATATTTGGTTTACTGAATCACTTAATACACAATTAAAAAAATTAAACTATGAACAACAAAGGATGTTTTGGCATTGGAACAATAGGTTTGGTGCTAATTGGCGCAATTGCATTGGTAATATTTTGGGGAATTGGCATTAGAAATGGTTTTGTAGGAAGCGAACAAAACGTAAACGAAAAATGGGCTAATGTAGAAACCGTTTACCAAAAAAGAGCAAACCTTATTCCTAACTTAGAAAGAACCGTAAAATCTTATGCTAAATTCGAGCAAGAAACCTTAACCAAAGTAATCGAAGCACGTTCTAAAGCAACTCAAGTAACCATCGACCCAACTAATATGACCGAAGCTGATTTGGCAAAATTCCAAGCTGCACAAGGTGAATTATCTGGCGCTTTGAGTAGATTGATGGCAGTAGTAGAACAATATCCTAACCTAAAAGCTGACCAACAATTTATCGATTTCCAAAGAGAATATACCGCGATAGAAAACAGCATAAGAGCGGAAACCGTAAATTATAACGCTGCGGTGAAAGAATACAATACTTCTATTAAAGTTTTCCCGAATAACATCATCGCAAATTTCTCTAATTTCAAAGAAAAACCTTTATTTAAAGCAGATGCAGGTGCTGAAAAAGCTCCTGAAGTTTTCACTGAATAATGAGTAATTTTTTAAATAATATTCAAATGGCTTCCCTTGTGGAAGCCATTCAACAAGCGGAAGACCATTCTACCGGAGAAATCCGTGTGCATATAGACCAAAACTCAGATGATAATAATGCCAAAATTGCTTTTGACGTTTTTAAATCTCTGGGAATGGACAAAACCAAAGAAAGAAATGGCGTACTTTTTCATGTAAATTTTGAACAAAAATACTTAACCATTATTGGTGATAAAGGCATTCATGAAAAAGTGCATCAAAAATTTTGGAATGATTTGCATGACAAAATAACCTCAGCTTTCTCTCAAGGTCAATATTTCGAAGGTTTGCGAGATGCTATTTTAGAAACCGGATTAGAATTGAAAAAATTCTTCCCCATTGACGGAGAAAATCACAATGAATTACCTAATGAAATTACCTTCTCTTAAAAATTTCTTCGTTTTAGTTTTACTGAGCTGTTATAGTTTTATTTCAGCACAATATAACGTTCCAGAACCTCCCAGTAAAATTTATCCTGTTTATGACGAAGTAGGTTTATTAAACGCTACGGAAACAGAAGAAATCAACCAAAAACTCATCAAATTTGCAGATTCTTCTTCTACAGAAATTCTGGTAGTCATTATCCCTACAACGAATGGAGAAGATGTAAATTTTGTAGCGACACAATGGGGAGAAAAATGGAAAATCGGAGAAAAAGAACAAGATAACGGCGTTGTTTTCCTTATTGCAACCGAAGACAGAAAAATGTCTATTCAGCAAGGTCGAGGTGTAGAACAATATCTTACCGCTTCTGTTTCTGGGCAAATTCTTGATTATTTGGTCACGCCAAATTTCAAAAAAGGGCAATGGTTTGCAGGAATAAATGCTGGAACTTCTGCAATAATGGATGCAGTAAGAGGCAAATTTAAACCACTTTCTGAATCAGAACCTCAACCGATTGATATTTCCCTGAAACACATTCTAATTTTTGCACTTATTCTGTTCTTCATTATTTATATTTTGTCAAAAAGTAATAATGGTGGAGGTTTTGGCAATGACGATGGAGATGTAATACTTACCAGAAGAGGAAGAAGAGTCTATCCAGGTGGTTTTTTCCCAGGAAGTTTTGGAGGTGGTTTCGGTGGCGGAAGTTCAAGCGGTGGATTTGGCGGTTTCGGTGGTGGCGGAAGTTTTGGCGGAGGTGGCGCTTCTGGAGGTTGGTAGAAAATTAAAATTTAAGAAAAATAACCATGAAAAACTTAATGTACATTTCTAGTCTTTTATTAATTACTATTTCTATTTTTTTACTTATTGAATATCCAAATTCAAATAGAACTAGCTTGATTTCTGGATTTTTCTTATCAATAGGATTTATGTTAAACATTGCCTCATACTTAATTATAAAAAATCAAAAAGAATAAGAATTTATTTAAATTTATTTTGTCATTCTGAATGAAATTTTGCGAAGCATTATGAAATGAAGAATCTATTTAAAATTATTTCTTAAAGATTTTTCGGCTCCACTTCGTTCCTCTCAAAATGACAAATGAAATAGTTTTAAACAGACTCTAAAACATTAAAAATCAAATAAAAAGCAACTCAAAATCGAGTTGCTTTTTCGGTTTAATAAAATTGGAATATGAAGAAAAATGAATTTTAATTTATATTTACGCTTCCACTGCTGCTTTCAGAAGAAGAAATAACAGGATTTCCCAGTTTTTTAAGATTTACATCTCCACTAGAAGAAGCTTGTGCTGAAGCTTTTTGAGAAACCATCGCAGAAATACTTCCTGAAGAGGAAGCGTGAAACTCTCCTTCTTTTACTTCTAAATTTCTCCCGTTAAAATCACCAGAAGAACTCGCGTGAAAGCTACCGTGTTGCACTTTTCCATCTACAGAAAAATCGCCACTAGAAGAAACTTCGAAACGAGCATAATCTGCCCAAACTTTTCCAGAAAAACTACCACTACTTCCTACAGAAATATCCAATTGATTGGCTTCTAAATGTCCGTCAACGTCCGCAGAGCTGGAAACATCTACTTTCAGTTTATTTTGCATAAAAGTATCTTTCACCTTTACAGAAGCACTAGAATTCGCTCTCAATTCATCAAAATCTTTAGCATAAACAACAGCTTTTACTCTTTCTGTAGAAATAGGATTTCTATAATCAGAATCTACATAAATTCTTACGTTTTGTCCGTTTTGTTCTACTTTCACAAATTCTAAAATATCTGAAGGCGCAGAAATAACTACTTTTTCTACATTAGATTTTACAATATCTGCATGAATAGAAGTAGAAACTTCTATGCTATTGAAATCTCCCGAAAATACTTTTTCAGTCATCGGTCCATTTCCTTTTTTGCCTGTGAAAATATCACCAATGCTTCCATCATCAGATTTCACATTGATACAAGAAGCTAATGATAAGCTTAAAAGAAAGACAGGAATCGTTTTTTGCATGATTAATATTTTAATAATTAGACGTTTAGATTTATTTTTTGTTACAAAATTGCTTTTGACAGAATACTGAATCGCTTTCTACAAATTTTGTATCTTTAACCCTATAAATATTCAACAATTTAACAATGAAAAATATTACATCAATTTTGCTGATGTCTGCATTAGGTTTCAGCATTTCTTGTTCTATCATGAAAGAAAATACCACAAAAATTGATGATACTGCTGTTTTAAACAATCCTTTTTATAAGAAAAGTACATTGCAGTATCAGGCTCCAGAATTTGACAAAATTAAAGACGAACATTTTGCTCCCGCTTTTGACTATGGTTTAAAAGTAAACGAAGCAGAAATTGCTACAATCGTTAGCAACAAGGAAGCAGCCACATTTGAAAATACCATTTTGGCACTTGAAAAAAGCGGTGAAGTATTGAAACGTGCGCAAATTGTTTTCTACAACCTTACTGGTTCTAATACCAATCCTACTCTACAGAAAATAGAAGAACAATACGCTCCTATTTTTGCATCTCATGCAGATAAAATTTATTTAAATTCTGCACTTTATAATAGAATTAAAGCCATTAAAACAGATGGTTTAGATGCAGAAGATCAAAGATTGTTAGAAGTGTACAAGCAACGTTTTGAATTGGCTGGTGCAAATCTTTCTGATGCCGACAAAGAGCAAATGAAAAAAATAAACGCAGAATTGGCAACACTTTCTACTCAGTTTTCTAGTAAATTATTAGAAGCGAGAAAAAAAGGAGCTGTTTTAATTTCAGACGTTAAGGAATTAGACGGATTATCTGCTGATGAAATCGCTGCTGCAGCTACAGATGCTAAAAATGCTGGTTATGAAGGTAAATATCTTTTGACTTTGCTCAATACTACTCAACAACCGCTTCTTCAAAATCTTAAAAACAGAGCGACCAGAGAAAAATTATTCAAAGCTTCTTGGTACAGAGCAGAAAAAGGAGATGAAAATGATACAAGAACGATTCTCGAAAGACAAGCGAAACTGAGAATGGAGAAAGCGCATCTTATGGGAAAATCTTCTTACGCTGAACTGAATTTGGTAGACCAAATGGCAAAAAAACCAGAAAACGCAATGGATCTACTTTACCAATTAGGAAAACCCGCAGTAGAGCAAGCGAAAAGAGAAATTGTAGATATTCAAGCGCTAATTGATGCTCAAAAAGGCGGCTTCGAACTCGCACCTTGGGATTGGAATTTCTATGCAGAACAAGTGCGTAAAGCAAAATATGACTTAGACGAAAACCAAATCAAACCTTATTTTGAAGTGTCTACCGTTTTAGAAAAAGGCGTTTTCTACGCTGCAGAAAAATTCTACGGAATTACCTTTAAAGAAAGAAAAGATTTACCAGTTTATCATCCAGATGTAGTAGCTTATGAAGTTTTTGATAGAGACGGAAAATCTTTAGCGATTTATTACTTAGATTTTTACACCAGAGATAATAAAAATGGTGGCGCTTGGATGAGCAACTTCGTAGAACAATCATTTATGACAGGAACTAAACCTGTAATTGTAAATGTTTTCAACTACCAAAAACCTGCTCCAGGAAAACCTTCATTAATTTCTTATGATGATGTTTCTACTATGTTCCACGAGTTTGGGCATACTTTACACGGACTTTTTGCCAACCAAAAATACATTACCATTTCTGGAACCAATGTTCCTAGAGATTTTGTAGAATTCCCTTCTCAAATCAATGAATTTTTTGCGCTAGAGCCTTCAGTTCTTAAAAATTATGCACTACACTATGAAACCAAACAACCAATGCCTCAAACTTTGGTAGATAAAATTAAAAAAGCGGCTACTTTTAACCAAGGTTATGCCACTACAGAATTGGTTTCTGCGGCAACATTAGATATGGCTTGGCATTCTGTAAAATCTGAAGCTGAAATAAAACCTACTTTAGATTTTGAAAAAGAAGTCTTAACTAAATACGGATTTACTTTGCCACAAGTTCCACCAAGATATCATTCTCCTTATTTTGCTCACATTTGGGGAGGCGGTTATTCTGCAGGTTATTACGCTTATATGTGGAGCGATGTTCTGAATGCAGATGCTTGGAAATGGATTACGGACAATGGTGGAATGACCAGAGAAAACGGCGATCGTTTCAGAAAATATATTCTATCTGTAGGAAATTCTGTAGACTTGAATCAAGCGTTCAAAGATTTTACAGGAAGAACTCCAGATATTAAACCACTTTTACAAAACAAAGGATTTGTGAAATAGATAAAATGTGAATTTTACTTCGCAACTCAATAGTGAATAAAAAACCGCAGAAGTCGTTTCTGTGGTTTTTTGTATTTTAAGAATAGTAAATTTTCTTTTTTCAAAGATTAAAATTTTTAGATTTGTGACATGAACAAATTCCAACTACACCTATTTCTGTTTTTAAAAATCCCAATTTCTTGGATTGCAGGAGTGCGTCTAAAAGTAATGAATGATGAAATCTGCGTCACCAAAGTGAAATTCGGCTGGCTGAACCAAAACCCTTTTAATTCTATGTTTTGGGCAGTTCAAGGAATGGCTGCAGAGTTTTCTACGGGGTTTCTTTGCGCCGAAAAAATTAGAAAATCTGGCAAAAAAATCTCTATGTTGGTGGTTCATAACCAAGCAGAATTTACCAAAAAAGCAGTGGGTAGAGTTACTTTTTCTTGTCTTCAAGGAAAAGAACTGGATGCCGTTTTACAAAAAGCCATCGAAACAGGAGAAGGACAAACTTTAACCCTATTTTCTGAAGGTAAAGACCAAAAAGGTGATGTGGTTTCTAAATTTGCTTTTACCTGGAGTTTTAAAGTGAAAAACTAGAGAAACTCTTGCTAATAAAGCAGATTTAGCAGATATAATCAGCCAAATCTGGGAGAAAACATCATCAAAATCAATCATAAAAAGCGGGTTGGTTTATTATTTTTCACTATTTTAGTTTTCTAAAACTAAAAACCATTTTCTATGCTGCTTGATTTACTGTTCCCGAACAGATGTCTACATTGTAATACCATCATTTCAAAAGACGAATTGGTTTGCCATGTATGTTTCCCTCAAATTAAGTTTTCTCATTTTAATTTCTACGAAGAAAATCCTCTGAAACAGAGATGTAAGCTTTTATTTCCCGTGAAAAATGCTTATGCTGTGATGGAATTTCAAGAAGAAGCATTGAGCCAGAAAATTATTCACCAACTCAAATATCGTTCTCAGGAAAAAGTTGGAAAAATCATGGCTGAATGGACTTTGGAAAGAATTTACCTTTCAGAAAAACCAGATGTTTTAATTACGGTTCCGCTTCATCCTAAAAAATTAAAAAAACGAGGTTATAATCAGTTGCATCTTTTTGCCGATATTCTATCTAAAAATTGGGAAATCCCACATCATAAAGAAGCGCTCAAAAGAAATTCTTACCAAAAAGCACAAGCCCAAAAAGACAAATCTCACCGCGCCGAAACGAAATACGATTTCTCGCTCACCGAAGAAATTTCTGGGAAACATGTTTTGTTAATAGACGATGTTTTCACCACGGGAAATACAATAAGCGCCATTGCTTGGGAAATTTTGAAAAATCCAAGGAATGAAGTTAGCGTTTTGGTGATGGCTTTTGATTCGTAGTGATTATCTCTGTAATTTTTGTCCGTAAGACAAATCTCCTGCATCTCCTAATCCTGGAGAAATATAACCTTTTGACGTAAGATTTTCATCGATGGCTCCTACCCAAATATGCGCATCTGGAAATGCATTGGAAAGTGTTTCTACACCTTGTTTACTTGCAATAACGGCTACAATGTGCAATTGAGAAGGTGTTCCGTGGTTTAATAAATCTTTCAGCGCTTCAATTAAACTTGCGCCAGTTGCTAGCATGGGATCTGCTACGATTAATGGTCTTCCGTCAACACTAGGACAAGTAAGATAATCTTGTTTGATAGAGAAATAATCATTGGCATCGTGTTTTCTGTAAGCAGCTACGAAACCACAGTCTGCTTTGTCAAAATAATTCAGAATTCCTTCAAAAAGCGGAACTCCTGCTCTCAAAATAGTCGTAATTACAGGTTGAACTGCAATTTCTTTCACCATAATTTTGTCTAATGGAGTAGAAATTTCTATTTCTTTGACTTCTAAACCTTTAGAAATTTCAAAAGCTGCAATTTCGCCGATTCTTTCCATGCTTTTACGGAAATTGGCTCTATTGGTTTGTGTTTCTACGTTTCTTAGTTCGTTGATCCAAGAATTGACTAATGAGAAATTTTCTGATAATACGGTAACCATGTTGTGCAGATTTGTTTAATTGAATATTTTACAAATTTATTGATATTTTTTGTCTGTTTAAAATGATTTTGAACATCAATTCGATTTTAATTAAAAACCCTTTCAGAATTTAGAATTCTAAAAGGGTTGGTAAATTATTTTTGTCTGAAATATACATCAATAGGAACTCCCGTAAAATCAAATTGCTTACGCAATTGGTTTTCGATGAATCTTCTGTAAGGTTCTTTCACATACTGTGGTAGATTACAGAAAAACGCAAATTGCGGAACTGGAGTTGGCAATTGGGTAATATATTTAATTTTCACATATTTACCTTTGATTGCAGGTGGTGGAGTTTGCTCAATAATTGGTAATAAAATTTCGTTAAGCTTAGAAGTTTTGATTCTTTTCTTACGATTTTCATAAACCATCATGGCAGTTTCTACCGCTTTTAAGATTCTTTGTTTTGTTAATGCAGAAACAAAAAGAATAGGAACGTCATTAAACTGAGCGATTTTTTCTTTGATTTTATTTTCGAAATCTCTCATGGTATTGGTTTCTTTTTCTACCAAATCCCACTTATTCACTACAATTACGATTCCTTTTCTATTTTTTTGAGCCAAAGAGAAGATGTTCATATCCTGAGACTCCCAACCTAAAGTAGCATCTACCATGATAATCACCACATCAGAATGCTCAATCGCTCTAATAGAGCGCATTACTGAATAGAATTCTAAGTCTTCAGAAACTTTAGACTTTCTACGCATTCCTGCAGTATCTACCAACACAAACTCATGCCCGAATTTATTATATAACGTTTCGATGGAATCTCTGGTTGTACCAGCAATATCAGTAACAATGTTTCTGTTATCATCCAAAAGTGCATTGGTAAGCGTAGATTTTCCTACGTTTGGTCTTCCTGCAATGGTAATTTTAGGTAAACCTTCGAAAGGATCTTTGTATTCTGTAGTTGGGAAATCTGCAACTAGGTCATCTAACAATTCACCCGTTCCAGAACCTGTAGCAGAAGAAAGCGTATAATATTTTTCTACTCCTAACTGATAAAATTCTGTAGCAGCAAGCATTTCTTTAGCAGAATCTACTTTGTTTACCACTAAATATAGAGGTTTATTGGCTTTTCTTAAAAGATTATAGATTTCGTGGTCTATATCTTGAAGTCCTTCTTCTACGTTTACCATAAAAATGATAGAAGTGGCTTCATCTACTGCCAACTGAACTTGTTTACGGATTTCTTCTTCGAAGATATCATCACTACCTACATCATAACCACCAGTATCTATTACGGTAAAGTCTACTCCATTCCAGTCAGATTTACCATAATGACGGTCTCTGGTTACACCAGCTGTAGAATCTACGATGGCTTCTCTTCTTTCTAATAAACGATTAAATAATGTGGATTTTCCTACGTTGGGACGCCCAACGATTGCAACGATATTACTCATAAAAATTGTATTAATAATCCCTAAAAATTATAAAATAGGATTAAGTTATTAATTAGGTATCTCCCACTTTGGGAGCCTTAAAATTTTTGCAAAGATAAGATTTTAAATTTATTTATTGAATAAGGTCATGATTTTCAATTCTAATGAAGAATTTTTTCGATGATATGAAATTCATAAAATTTGACTAAAAGGATGACAACTTAGAAAAATATGAATATATTTTGTAACTTCACACATCAAATAAAAACCAATCATGAAAAAACTATTTTTTCTTTTAGTTCTGGCTTTTGCGTTATTACAATTTTTTCAAATTGATAAAACCAATCCACCAGTAGACAAAAACATGGATTTTTTAACCATAAAAAAAACACCTGAAGATGTAGCTCAACTCATCAAAACAAGTTGCTATGATTGTCACTCAAACGAATCTACATATCCTTGGTATACCAATATTCAGCCATTCGGTTGGTTGGTAAAAGACCACATAGACGAGGGAAGAAAAGAACTTAATTTTTCTACATTTGCCACTTACAAACCACTAAGACAAGCTAAAAAACTTAAAAAATCTGCTCACGAAATAGAAGAAGGCAAAATGCCATTAGAATCTTACCTTCTCATTCATCAAGATGCAAAACTTACTCCTGAACAAAAACAAAAACTACAGGCGTATTTCATTTCTATCAAAGAAGTAACTGCGATGATGAACAATCTAACAGATGAACAACTAAAAATTAAGGAAGAATAATTTGATAGACCAAAATAAATTTTACCTCTTCTACGACGGAGACTGTGGTTTCTGCAATTTTTGGGTACATTGGATTTTAAAAAACGACTCCAAAGACCAATTCCTATTTGCTTCTTTACAAGGAAAATTTGGGCAAGAATTTCTAAAACAAAGAGGTTTAGAACAAGAAAACCTCAACACTATTTATCTCTGGAAGCCAGAAAAATATTATCTCAACAAATCTAATGCAGCCATCACCATTGCCGAAAAATTAGGCGGAATATATTCATTAGCATCAATTTTTAGAATCATTCCTAGATTTTTGAGAGATTGGGTTTATGATTGTATTGCAAGAAATCGCCATCGATTGATAAAGAATTCTTGCGCAATACTCACTCCAGAACAACAGAAAAAATTCATAGACTAATTACCGAAATTAGTGCTTTATCATTCTAATCACTATCTTTGCAATTATGGAATACAATACACAAAGAACTCGTCTCCATTTACCAGAATATGGTCGAAATATTCAGCAGCTCGTAGAACGTTGCAAGGAACTTCCTACCAAAGAAGAACGCAACGAAATGGCTGCCGCAATTGTAGATTTCATGGGGCAGAGAAATCCGCACCTTCGTGACGAGGAAAATTATAAACATAAACTTTGGGATCATCTTTTTATATTAGCAGAGTATGACTTAGATGTAGATGCTCCCTATCCTTTCCCTACCAGAGAAGAATTAGCACAGAAACCCAATAAAATGGAGTACCCAAAACTTCAGGGAGATTATAAATTCTACGGCAAAAGCATCCTTCAATTGATAGACAAAGCCATAGAACTAGAAGATGGAGAAGAAAAAGAAGCTTTGATAGAAGTAATTGCCAATAACATGAAGAAATCTTATAATGTGTACAACAAAGAACACGTACAGGATGAGGTAATCTTCCGTCACTTAAAGGAACTATCAGAAAACAGATTAGACCTTACCAGTATAGATTCTCTCGAAAAAAGCAGAATTTATTACTCTACCAACAAGAATAAAAACCAAAAAAACAACCCTAAAAAACGTTTCAACAACCATAATAAAAACCGAAAAAGATAATGAGTGAAGCATTTCAAATAAGAGGAGGAAAAAAATTACACGGCGAAATCACACCACAAGGCGCAAAAAATGAAGCGTTGCAAATTCTTTGTGCAGTGCTTTTAACTGACGAAGAAGTGAGAATTAAAAATATTCCAGATATTCATGACGTAAACCGCCTTATCGAAATTCTGGGAGATTTCGGGGTGAAGATTACTAAAAATGCGCACGGTGATTATACTTTTAAAGCAGACCAAGTTAACTTTGATTACATAAAATCTAAAGAATTTAAAAAAGATGGAGCCAAATTACGTGGTTCTATCATGATTCTTGGACCTATGCTTGCTAGATTTGGCGAAGCATATATGCCAACTCCAGGTGGTGACAAAATTGGAAGAAGAAGATTAGATACTCACTTTCAAGGATTTGTAGAACTCGGCGCAGAATTTAATTATGACGAAACTGAATATTTCTATACTTTAAAGGCTAAAGAACTTCGCGGTAAATTTATTTTATTAGAAGAAGCTTCTGTAACGGGAACTGCCAATATCATTATGGCTGCAGTTTTAGCCAAAGGAAAAACCAGAATTTACAATGCAGCTTGCGAACCTTACCTTCAGCAATTATGCAGAATGCTCAATAGAATGGGCGCAAAAATTGAAGGAATTGGCTCTAATTTATTAACCATCGAAGGCGTTTCTCATCTTCATGGAACAGAGCACACCATGCTACCAGATATGGTAGAAATTGGTTCTTGGATTGGTCTTGCAGCAATGACACGTTCTGAAATGACCATTAAAAATGTACATTGGAACCAATTAGGAATTATCCCGAATGTTTTCAGAAAATTAGGAATTCAATTGGAACAAAGCGGTGATGACATCTACATTCCAGAACAAGAACATTATAAAATTCAAAAATTTATTGACGGTTCTATTTTGACGGTTTCAGACGCACCTTGGCCAGGATTTACACCAGATTTATTGTCTATCGTTTTGGTAGTGGCTACTCAAGCCAAAGGAACTGTTTTGATTCACCAAAAAATGTTTGAATCGAGATTATTCTTTGTAGATAAATTGATTGATATGGGCGCTCAGATTATTCTGTGTGATCCTCACAGAGCAACTGTAGTAGGTCTTAACCATGAATTCCCATTGCGTGGAACCAACATGACTTCGCCAGATATTAGAGCAGGAAATGCACTTCTTATCGCGGCACTTTCTGCAGAAGGAAAATCAATTATCCATAACATTGAACAAATTGACAGAGGTTATGAAAACATCGATGGAAGACTAAAAGCTATAGGAGCAGATATCGAAAGAATTCAATTATAAAACAAAACGCAACTTTTTCAAGTTGCGTTTTTTATTTCTTCACAAAAGCATTTTCATACTTTTCAATCCAATCTTGTGGAGTCATTTTTCGAGCCAATTCTCCAATCAATTCATACGGAATATCCTCGGGTTTTTTAAAACGCATACAAGATTTCCCCATGTCTAATTTTTTTTCAGAATATTTCGAAAACTCTTCTTGAAACCAATGCAAGAGTTTTTCATCAGCATAAATTCCCATGTGATAAAGATTAATAGAATTTTTCTGCGAAGCTATACTAAGAAATGGCAAAGGCAATTCTGGAGTACAATGATAACCTTTAGGATACATACTTTTCGGAACTACATAACCTATCATTCCATAGCTCAACTGTTCTTCGAAACCATTAGGTAAATTTTCAGAAATAATTTTTCTCAATTTTTCTATGGGTTCTTTTCGCTCTTCGGGAAGATTTTCTAAATATTCTTGAACAGATTGGGCTTCTATTTTCATTTTCAATTTTTATCAAATTTAAAAATAAATCAATACATTACCTCTTCGAGATACCACTACTTCATCAAAAAATTTCATTACTTTTGTGCTACAAAATTTCAGATATGCCAAAAACATCAGTAAGAGCAGGAAGAATGCCTGCTTCACCAATTAGAAAGTTAGTTCCTTATGCGATTGCTGCTAAAGCAAAAGGCACAAAAGTGTATCACCTGAACATTGGTCAACCAGACATCGAAACGCCAAAAACCGCTCTTGATGCACTGAAAAATATCGATTTAAAAGTTCTAGAATACGCCCTTTCTGAAGGAAATTTAGAGTACAGAAAACAATTAGAAAAATACTACCATTCTCTTGGTTTTACCGATTTAACTACGGATAATTTCATTGTAACCAATGGTGGTTCTGAAGCACTAAATTTTGCACTTTCTGTATTGTGTGATGACGGAGACGAAATCATTATTCCAGAACCTTATTATGCGAATTATAACGGATTTACCAATGCTATTGGCGTAAAAGTGGTAGCCGTTCCTTCTACTATTGATACTGGTTTTGCTTTACCTTCTATTGAAGAATTTGAGAAGAAAATTACAGATAAAACCAGAGCAATTATCGTTTGTAACCCTGGAAATCCTACTGGTTATCTCTATACCAGAGAAGAATTACAAAAATTAGCAGAAATTGCTTTGAAACATGATATTGTTATCATTTCAGACGAAGTTTACAGAGAATATGTTTATGATGGCGAGAAGCAAGTATCTATGCTAGAATTTCCAGAAATTGCGGAACATTCTATCATCATCGATTCAGAATCTAAGCGTTATTCTATGTGTGGCGTAAGAATTGGTTGTTTGGTTACTCGTTCTAAAACGCTTCATGATGCTGCCATGAAATTTGCTCAGGCAAGACTTTCTCCAGTGCTTATTGGTCAGATTTTAGCAACTGCAGCACATGATAATGACGCAGAATACATTCAATCGGTTCGCGAAGAATATACCAAACGTAGAAATCTTTTGGTAGAATTATTAAACGAAATTCCGGGTGTGAAATGCCCAACTCCAAAAGGTGCATTTTACTGTGTAGCAGAATTACCAGTAGAAGATGCAGATGATTTTGCACAATGGTTACTCGAACATTTTTCTGACAATGGCGAAACCGTAATGGTAGCACCAGCTTCAGGTTTTTATTCGGTTCCAGAACTCGGGAAAAAACAAGTAAGAATTGCTTACGTTCTAAAAGAAGAAGACTTGCGAAGAAGCGTAGAATTAATCAAAATCGCTTTAGAGCAATACAAAAAATAAAAATTTTTAAAAACGGACTTCGGTTCGTTTTTTTTTGATTTAATCAATTTCCTTTTCGCAAAACTTATTTTCAGTAAATTTGTAAAATTAGAAACTGAAGGCTTCGCAAATACTTTGCAGTCAAAAAGACTTTTGAAAAAAAATGAAAATTCAAGAAAATATCTCTTTAAAGAATTACAATACATTTGGTGTCGAAGCAAAAGCACATTATTTTGCCGAAGTACATGATTTACACGAGCTAAAATATGCCACAGAATTTGCCAAAATCAATCATATTAAAATCCTTTTTTTAGGTGGCGGAAGCAATTTGCTCTTCACCCAAGATTTTGATGGATTGGTCATTAAATTAAATTTAAAAGGGATTTCCGAAGAAATTTTAGACGAAAATCATGTGCACGTTTCTGCAAAAGCGGGAGAAAACTGGCATGAATTTGTACTGTACACACTTTCTAAAAATTATGGCGGATTAGAAAATCTTTCCCTCATTCCGGGAAATGTGGGAACTTGTCCTATTCAGAATATTGGCGCTTATGGAACAGAAATTAAAGACCATTTCGTTTCTTGCAAAGCTCTAAATTTAGAAACTTCAGAAATTGAAGAATTATCATTGGAAGATTGCAAATTCGGTTACAGAGATTCTATCTTTAAAACTTCTGCCAAAGGAAAATATGTAATTGTAGAAGTCACGTTTAAACTGACTACCCAAAACCATCACATCAAAACAGAATATGGAGCAATTTCTACAGAATTAAAAAATTTAGGAATTGAAAATCCTACTATTCAAGAGGTTTCTAAAGCGGTAATTAATATCAGACAAAGCAAACTGCCCAATCCTGCCGAAATTGGAAACGCTGGAAGTTTCTTCAAAAACCCAAGCATTCCTTTGACACAATTTGAAAATTTAAAGGAAAAATTCCCAGAAATTCAAGGGTATGCCAATGGAAATTTTGTAAAAGTTCCTGCAGGTTGGCTCATAGAAAATGCAGGCTGGAAAGGCAAACAAATAGGAAATGTAGCTTCTCATAAATTACAAGCCTTGGTCATCATTAACGCCACTGGAAACGCATCAGGAAAAGAAATTTACGATTTCTCTACGCAGATTATTGACTCTGTAAAAGAAAAATACGGAATAGAACTCGAAAGAGAAGTGAATATTTTATAGAGTTATCAATAAAATCAATTGATTAATTCGTCACATTGAATCTCAGAAAACTAATCACTAATGCTTATATTTGCGCAAAATTAAAAGTAAAAATGTCTGAAATTAAACTCAATACAATTCCTGAAGCAATAGAAGACCTTAAAAATGGTAAAGTAATCATCGTAGTAGATGATGAAAACCGCGAAAATGAGGGCGATTTTCTTTCTGCTGCCGAACTTACTACTCCAGAAATCATCAATTTCATGACCATTCATGGTCGTGGTCTTATTTGTACTCCACTTCCTGAAAAAAGATGTGATGAACTAGGTCTTGAAGCCATGGTTTCTAGAAGTACAGACCCGAAAGAAACTGCTTTTACCGTTTCTATCGATTTATTAGGAGACGGTGTTTCTACAGGAATTTCGGCTAGTGATAGAGCAAAAACGATTTTGGCTTTGATGGACGAAAAGACCAAGCCAACAGATTTCATGAGACCTGGTCACATTTTTCCGCTTCGTGCAAAAACGGGTGGCGTTCTAAAAAGAGCTGGCCATACAGAAGCTGCGATTGATTTAACCAAATTAGCTGGACTGAAAGAAGGTGGTGTCATCTGCGAAATTATGAACGAAGATGGAACCATGGCAAGATTACCAGAATTGGTGGTTTTGGCTAAAAAGTTAGACCTTAAAATCATTTCTATCGAAGATTTAATCAATTACCAATTGAAAAAAGGTGATTTGGTAAACGAAATAGAGTCTAGAAGAGTAAAAACCGCTTTCGGGGAGTTTGATTTCCATGCATTCCAAGAAAAACATACAGACCAAATTCACTTTGCTTTAACCAAAGGAAATTGGGAAATAGATGACCCTGTTTTAGTAAGAGTTCAGTCTTCTAGTGCTTATTTTGATGTTTTAAGCAGATTGATTAACGGTGAAAATCCTCAACTGGAAAAAGTAACCAATATGATTAATGCGGAAGGAAAAGGAGCGCTTATTTTCATCAATAATGTGTCTAATGCAGAACTCACGATGAGAAAATTACAACAATTCTTGAATTATCAAGACGGACAAGTTGCAAGACCAACGCTTACTGCTAATTTCATAGAATACGGAATTGGAACTCAAATTCTTAAAAAATTAGGTATTACTAAATTCAGAGTGATTACTCAAAATCCTAATCAGAAACCGCTTGTGGCTGGTTATGGTGTAGAAATTACCGAAATGGTACAGATGTAAAATCTTAAAAATATTAATCGAAAATAGCGTAGAATTTTCTACGCTATTTTTTTATATTTACTAAATGGAAACTAAGTTTTTCTCAACACAAGATGACTTCAGAAAATGGCTTGAAGAAAATCATCAGAAAGAATCTGAACTTTTGGTTGGTTTTTATAAAGTAGGAACTAAAAAATCAAGCATGACTTGGAGCGAATCTGTGGACCAAGCTTTATGTTTCGGATGGATTGATGGCATTAGAAAATCTATTGACAAAAAAAGTTATCAAATAAGATTTACGCCAAGAAAATCTATAAGCATTTGGAGCGCCGTCAACATAAAAAAAATAGAAGAACTCACCGAAAAAGGACTCATGTTTCCCGCAGGAATTGCCGCTTTTGAAAAAAGAAAAGAACACAAATCGAAAATTTATTCGCACGAAAATAATCCTAAAGAATTTCCTGAAGAATTTTTAAAACTTTTTAAAGCCCATAAAAAAGCTTGGCAATATTTTGAAAACTTAGCCCCTTCTTACAAGAAAATATCTATACATTGGGTAATAAATGCTAAACAAGAAGTGACTCAATTAAAAAGACTTCAGCAATTAATTGCCGATTCTGAAAACCAAACCAACGCTTGGAAAGATAATAAATACACAAAAAAATAGCGCCTTTATTGCGCTATTTTTATATTCTCGAAACTGTGAAATCCGTTTAAGAAATCTTTCACATTCATTCGTTTTTTTCCTTCTAACTGAACTTCTGTAGGCTGATAAAAGCCATCTTTGGTATAAATTCTAAAAATATTTTTAGAAATTTCTAGAGTTCCAGCCGTTTTCTGATGTTCTGAAACTTCAAAAGTTCCTGCATAAATCTTCAAACCTTTTGTTTCTTCACCGATTTTCAAAGTGGTAAAAGCGCAAGGATAAGGCGACATTCCTCTGATGAAATTATGAACCTTAACCGTTTCTTGATTCCAATGAATTCTCGTGTCTTCTTTGAAAATTTTGAAAGCATTTTTAGGTTCTGCAACTTGTGGTTGGGGTTGTTCTGTGATTGAATTTTCAGCTAAACCATCTAATGTTTTCACTACCAGTTTTGCACCCATTTCCATCAATCGATCATGCAAACTTCCTGCATTTTCATCTGGTGAAATAGGCAATTCTTCTTGCAAAAGAATGTTTCCTTCATCTATCTTTTCATTGATAAAGAAAGTTGTAGCACCCGTTTTTTCTTCGCCGTTGATAATCGCAAAATTGATTGGAGCCGCACCTCTGTAATCAGGCAATAAACTTGCGTGAAGATTGAAAGTTCCCATTTTTGGCATTTCAAATAATACTTTTGGCATCATTCTAAAGGCTACCACCACGAAAACATCCGCATCTAGCTTTCTCATTTCTTCCAAAAATTCTGGATTTCTGAGTTTCTCTGGCTGAAAAATAGGCAAATTATTTTCTACGGCGTATTTTTTAACAGGAGATTCGGTTAATTTTTGTCCACGACCAGAAGGTTTATCTGCAACAGTAACTACTCCCACGATTTCGTGATGAGAATGATGAATTGCTTCTAAAGATTTTGCGGCAAAATCTGGCGTCCCGAAAAAAACAACTTTTAAATTTTTCATATTTTGTATCGCTCCTACGGAGCTTTTCTCTTTTTTTAAAAAATTTCTACAAACCTTTCGCTCCTATGGAGCGAAACTTATTATCGTATAGTATACGTTCTAAAATCTAACATTCTAATTTTTCCTAAATCAAGCAAAAAGATAAGCACTTCTTGAATTTTCTCTCTGGAATATTCTAACAAAATAGCATTTAAATCATCTAAAGTTGCTGGTTTTTGCTGTAGAATATCTAGAATTTGTCTTTCTGCACTAATAGGATTGGTTTTAGGATTTTTGGCGGTGCAAACATAGCAATTTCCGCAGTTTTTCGTCTCTTTTTCGCCGAAATAAGTAAGAATAAGTTTCATTTTACAGCAATCGTGATTTCTGGTGTAAAATTTCATTTCTTCCCATTTCTGCAATTTATTTTTCTGAATTTGCTCGAAAAGATTCCACCATTTCCCAGAAAAAGTTCGGTCTTCTCTAGGTTTCAAAAATTTGATAGAATCTAAACTTCCGTCTAGATAATCTATATATCCTTTATGGTGAATTTCTTTCAGTCTTTCTTTAAGTTCTTGCGCGGCAACTCCTAATTTTTTGCAAGTATTCGCTTCGCTAAACTGAACTCTGTGCCTAGACAAACCGTCAACACATCTGAGCAATAATTCTATAAAATAACTGTCCTTTTTCTGCAAATTTTCTAAATCATTTACCTCAAATTTCAATTCTAAAGTAGATAAATTTTTAGAAGTATTGAGATAAATTAATTCTTGATTATGCAGAAAATTAAGTACATTTCTAATCTTGGCTTGAGAGATTTTAGTAAAGTTTTGAATTTTAGAAATGTTCAGTTCAAAAATATTTTCTGGTAATTCATTTTCGGCAATCATGAAAGTAGAATACAGATAAGAAATTACTTTCAAAAACTCTGATTTAGAAGGAGTTTGATTATAAAAAACATCGTCTAAATTTAGTAATTCTTGCTCATTCCAAAGTAAAAAAGCATAACTTTTCTCGCCATCTCTACCTGCTCTTCCGATTTCCTGATAGTAGTTTTCTAAGGATGGCGCTGGTGAAAGATGGATTACAAATCTCACATTTTCTTTATCAATTCCCATCCCAAAAGCGTTGGTAGAAATCAATACATTTTGGTTGCTTTTGAGCCATTTTTCTTGCTTCTGATGTTTTTCTTTCACAGAAAGTCCTGCGTGAAAAAAATCTACATTTTTGAGTTTATTTTTTTGCAAAAACTCCGTTAAATTTTCAGCTTCTTTTCTGGTTCTGGTGTAAATAATCCCTGAATTTTGGTTGTGTTTTAACAAATCTAAAACTCTCTGATATTTATCTGCTACTTCATCATTAAAAATGCTGATATTCTCTCTTTTAAAACTTTTTCTAAAAATTTGATATTGAGTAAATCCTAATTTCAGTTTAATGTCTTCTAAAACTTTTGGAGTCGCTGTAGCTGTAAGCGCAAGACAAGGAACATTCTTAAAAAGCGTTCTGAAATTTTTAATATTTTGATAACTCGGTCTGAAATCTTGTCCCCATTCAGAAATACAGTGCGCTTCATCTACTGCAATAAATGAAATCTGAATTTCTTCAATTCTTTCTAAAAATTGGCGATTTTGTAGTCTTTCTGGAGAAATATAAAGCAATTTGGTAATTCCTTCTATGCATCTGCCGTAAATTTCTTCTTGTTGCAATTCATCTAATTCCGAACTTAAATATTCTGCCTCTATTCCTCTTAATTTCAACTGCTGAACTTGGTCTTTCATTAAAGCCAAAAGTGGAGAAATCACCAAACAAGTGCCTTCTAAAACCAAAGCTGGAAGCTGATAACAAAGAGATTTACCACCACCAGTTGGTAAAAGTGCAATGGTATCTTTACCTGCAATAACCGCATGAATGATGTCTTGTTGTGAATCCCTGAAATCTTGATATCCCCAAAAATGAGAAAGGGTTTTCTGTGTGAGTTCAGCTAAATAATGAGAAGATTGCATTTGGTAAATTTAAGAATTTAGTTTAAAATTTTGTATAAAAAAAGCTGCGATAAACGCAGCTTTTAGTATTGATTTTAAAAATTATTTAACTGGTGGTGTTATTGGACTAACTGGACAACCTTGATTTTCTACTGGCCCTGGAACTGTTACACATTTATCATGTAAATCTATTACTCCATCTAAATCTGTATCTAAAGCTACACCAGCTCCATCTACTCTTGCTCCAACAGGCGTGTCTAGTTGTCTATCCCAATCATCACAAATTCCATCATTATCTACATCACCTTTTTTACAAACTTCTACATCCACATTTTTATTATCTAGAACATCTAACTTATAATAAATCTCTTGAAGGGGGTCATACCACATCAAATGAGATTGATTTTTTCCTAATTTTAAAGAAATCCCTAATGTAGCATTGAAATAATTATCAGAAGTCTGATTATCTCTAGAATTTATTGGACTATCATAACCATTATATCCTAAATCTGTATTTCCCAAATAATTACCACCTCCATCAAAAGAATCATCACCAGTAATAATGTACATCACTCTTCCTTCTATATCTATTCTCCTATTAACTTTAAATTTAAGACCTGCTCCAGCCTGTCCAAATAATGATTTCATAGAAAAATCCTTATCAGTGATTACAGGAGCAGAAGCAGAACCTTCATCTTGTCTATATGTTTTATAAGCAAGAGTTCCAAATCCTGCATAACCGTGTAATGCCCATCTAAATGGTAAATCACTGTTAATTTTTCTTAACAAATTTGATAAATTAATATCTCCAATTAAACTGATGGTTTGATATTTTGTTTTTGCTCCAACAGAATTAGCAGTTGAGCCTTCATTAATCTTTGATAGACCTTGGTTAGTTTCTCCCAAATCATATTGCAAATTAAGACCAAATGCGTGTGTAATCGCTTTATCTATGCTTAAATATGCAGAATAACCAAATAAATTTTTTCCTTTATTAAAAGAATTTAAATCTGCTGAATGCATTACTGGAACTCCAAATCCTGCGGATATTCCCCACTCATTAAATTTCTTTTCTTTATTTTCTATAGGCTGCTTAGAACTCTCTTCCTTCTGCTGTCCAAAAAAAGCAATGGGAAGAACTCCAATTAGAGCTATAAAGACTAATTTTAATTTCATAAATGTTTTTTTAGAAAATTTAAAGTAAAGATTTCAACCCATAGAAAACTATTAAAAATAACTTGAGCTTTTCATTTTCTCTTTTTGAGAATAATATATCAAAATTATTATTTTTTTTGATGTAAATAATATTTTTTTTGCTTTTTTTTATTTTATTTCTCCACATTTAAGCTTTCTAATATTTTTCTAGAAAACTCTCTTTCTAATAAATGCTTTGTATGAGGAATTTTCAACTTCTTAGAATCATAAATTATACCATTAAAAGTTACAATATCTATATCTATAATTCTATCTTCGTATTTCCCTAAAACCATAGAATCATAATTGCGTCCCATATCTTTTTCAATTATTTTTATCTTCTTTAACAATTCGCATGGAGAATGTGAAGTAACTAAAACTAATGCCATATTCCTAAAAACATTAGAACTTTCAAACTCTACTGGTTGAGTTTCTATCATTTCTGATGATTTTATGATATTTCCCAAGCAATTTTCTATTTTTGCAATCGCTCGGTTTAAATTAGACTTGGTATTTCCTAAATTGCTACCGAGTAACAAAACCACATAATGTAACGACATATTATTGAATAATTAAGTTTTCAAAAATTATTATGAAAGATTTTATAAAAAATGTATTTGCAAATATAGTAGCCATTCTTTTAATCGGAGCCGTTTTGTTAGGAATAATGATCATGATTTTCGTAGTAAGTGCTATGAGTGGCGACCAAAAGCCTTTTGTAGAAAACAACTCGGTTCTTACTATTAATTTCAAAGGAAACATTCTAGACTCTTACACCGAAAAAGAAGAAAGCATTTTCGATTTTGGGCAAAACAAAGACGTACTCCTTTTAGACGTAGTAAATGCCATTAACAATGCAAAAAAAGATGAAAAAATCAAAGGTATTAGCATAGAAGTTGACAATTTACCTGCAGGAATCACTCAAGTTGATGATATAAGAGCTGCCATCGAAGATTTTAAAAAATCAGGAAAGTTTGTGTATGCTTATGGTAATAATATGTCTCAAGGTTCATATTATCTTGCTTCTGTTGCGGATAAACTATATCTAAATCCTGTGGGAATGGTGGAATTAAAAGGATTGTCTACAGAAGTAACATTCCTAAAAGATTTTGCAGCAAAATACGGAATTGGCGTAGATGTCATCAGACACGGAAAATTCAAAGCTGCAGTAGAACCATTTATCAGAAATGACATTTCTCCTGAAAACAAAGAACAACTTTCTACACTTCTCAATGACATTTGGGGAAATATATCTACTAAAATTAAAACTTCTAGAAAACTAGACGATGCTACTTTCAAAACCGCAGTAGACAGTTTATACGGTTTTATGCCAGAATTAGTGGTGAAAAAAAAATTAGCAGACCAACTTTTACAGAAATCTGAATACGAAAACCTAATTAAAAAACAACTCAAGTTAAAGTCTGATGAAAAAATCAACAGAATTTCTGTAAATAAATACATAAAATCACTAGACGAAGAAGAAAGTAGTGACAACAAAATTGCCGTTCTTTATGCCGCTGGAGAAATTTTCAATGGTGATGAATATCAAAATATTCACTCTGAAAAATATGTAAAATACATCAAAGATTTAGCAGAAGATGATGATATAAAAGCAGTGGTTTTGCGCGTAAATTCACCTGGTGGAAGCGGAAATGCTTCAGACGAAATCTTATTTGAATTACAACAACTTAAACTTAAAAAACCTCTAGTGGTTTCTTTTGGTGATTATGCAGCTTCTGGTGGTTATTATATCTCCATGGCTGCTGATAAAATCTATTCTTCACCTAATACTTTAACGGGTTCTATCGGCGTTTTTGGCATGATTATGAATTTTAAAGATTTAGCCAATAGAAACGGAATTCGCTCTGACATTGTTTCCACTAATGCGAATTCGCAAGTTTATTCGCCACTTTCTGGAGCAGCTCCTGGAACTATTCCTATTTTAACCAGAAGCGTGGAAAGCACTTATAAAAGATTTGTATATTTTGTAACTCAAAACAGAAAAAAATCTTTTGAACAGATTGATGCAATTGGCGGTGGTAGAGTTTGGAGCGGAACCAGAGCAAAACAATTAGGCTTGGTAGACGAATTAGGCTCGCTTCAACAAGCAATTAATTACGCTGCTACCAAAGCAAAATTGAAAGACTATTCACTAGACAGTTATCCAAGAAAATCTAGTCCGCTAGAAGAATTCTTCAAACAAACAGAAGAAGATGAAATCGCAGCAAGAGTAATTTCTAAAAAAGTAGGAAAAGAAAACTATGAACTCTTCCAAAAAATAACCAATCCAAAACTGAATAACGGAGTACAAATGGCACTACCTTATCAGATTACGATTAAATAGCAAAACATTTCCATCCATATTAAAACGAAATCGCCGTTTCAAAATTTTTGAAACGGCGATTTTAATTTTTTATAAAATATGTCTTATGATCTCTTTTTAAAGAAAGAATCTACAAATTCTTCACCATTAAATAATTGCAAATCCTCCATTTTTTCGCCTACACCAATGTATTTTACAGGAATCTGAAACTGGTCTGAAATTCCAATGACTACACCTCCTTTTGCCGTTCCATCTAGCTTCGTTACAGCAAGAGCTGTAACTTCTGTAGCTGCAGTAAATTGTTTTGCTTGTTCAAAAGCGTTTTGACCAGTAGAACCATCTAAAACCAATAAAACTTCGTGTGGCGCTTCTGGTAAAACCTTCTGCATAACACGTTTAATCTTAGAAAGCTCATTCATCAAGTTGATTTTATTGTGCAATCTTCCTGCAGTATCAATGATGACTACATCTGCGTTTTGTGCTACAGCACTTTGAACTGTATCAAAAGCCACTGAAGCAGGATCAGAACCCATATTTTGCTTTACAATAGGAACACCTACTCTTTCACTCCAAATCACCAATTGATCTACTGCTGCGGCTCTAAATGTGTCTGCAGCTCCCAAAACTACGTTTAAACCTTGAGATTTAAATTGATTAGCTAGTTTACCAATTGTAGTGGTTTTTCCTACTCCATTTACTCCAACCACCATAATCACGTATGGTTTTTTAGTTTCGTCTATATTTTTGGTTTGAGAATGTGGATTTTCTAAAAGCAAAGCAGAAATTTCTTCACGAAGAATTTTATCCAATTCAGACGTGTTTACATATTTATCTCTTTCTACTCGCGCTTCTATTCTTTCGATGATTTTTACAGTAGTATTTACACCTACATCCGAAGCAATGAGAACTTCTTCTAGCTCATCTAGAACCTCATCATCTACTTTAGATTTTCCGATTACAGCTCTAGAAATTTTATCAAAAAAACCTTGACTCGATTTTTCTAAACCTTTGTCTAGAGATTCTTTTTCCTCCTTTTTAAATATATTTTTAAACCAACTCATATATTAGATTTGAGATTTGAGATTTGAGATTTGAGATTTCTAAACCAAATCGTTAAAATTGTTTTTAAAATTTTAGATTCACAAAGATAACAAAAAAACTACCCAAAAAATTGAGTAGTTTTATATGTTTATACAAGATGTAGAATTATTTTTTCAAATAAGCTTCTACATCGTCTGCATTCATTACTTTTTCTTCGAAAACGTAAGCTCCAGTTTTAGGAGACTTTACCATTTTCACAACTTTGGTCATTTTTTTAGACTGACCTGATTGAAGCGTTGCAACAACTTTCTTTGCCATCTTTTAATATTTTTAAAGATTACTTGATTTCTTTGTGAACTGTATATTTCTTAAGAACCGGATTGTACTTTTTAAGCTCTAATCTTTCCGTAGTGTTCTTTTTATTTTTTGTGGTGATGTATCTAGACATTCCAGCCACACCTGTTTCTTTGTGCTCTGTGCACTCAAGAATTACTTGAACTCTATTTCCTTTCTTAGCCATTTCTTATTATTTTAAAAATCCGTTTCTTGTTGCTCTTTCAATCGCCTCCTCGATACCAATTTTATTGATAACTCTCAAACCATGAGCAGAAACTCTTAATGTTACGCTTCTTTCTTGCTCTGGAAGATAAAATGTCTTCTCTAATAAATTAATTTCAAAACGTCTTTTCGTTTTGTTATTTGCGTGAGAAACGTTGTTTCCTACCATTGCACGCTTACCTGTTATTTGGCAAATTCTTGACATATCTCGATGTTCTTTTTTACTACTATTTATTTTGAGTGTGCAAAATTATAGATATTTTTTTGAACTCACAAATTTTCAAACAAATAAATTTGTAATTTTTTCAAAAAAACTTAATCTAAATTTTGATAAATTATTTTTTAGAAGCTATTCTTTCTCCGAAGTGGTAAATAATTAAAAATCCGAGCACAAATATAGCAATTCTTGAGATTAAATCACCTATTTTTGTGTAAATAGATTTTTCTTCGAGCAAATTAGCCTTTACCAATAGCGCTGTTCTATCGTCATAAAAGGTGTCTTGTAGAATATCTCCTTTTGCATTAATATGCGCGGAAATTCCGCTATTGGCAGCACGTACAATCTCTCTTCTGGTCTCTATGGCTCTCAGTCTAGCATAAGAAAGCAATTGCTTGTGACCTTCTGTATTATCCCACCAAGAATCATTGGTCATAATCGCTAAAAGGTTTGCACCATTTTTGACATAATCGGTTACGTATTCTCCATAAATACTTTCATAACAGATAATAGGAGCCATTTTAGCTTTATTAAACCTATTGCTGAAAACTTTTCTTTCCTTATCAATTCCAAGAGATGAATTAGCTCCACCGAAATCCAGCATCGCATCTCCCAAAATAGGCTTTAGATATCTAATGTAAGGGAAAATTTCAACTCCTGGAACCAATTTCGCTTTGTGATAAACCTCCACTTCTTGATTTGGAATAATTTGCAATGCAGAATTATAAGAATTTACCCAAACTCCTTTTTGAATTTCTGTAGAATAATCCTCAGTATCCGCTTCGTCAAACAAAAATTTATGCGTGGAAGCTCCTGTTAAAAATATAGATTGCGGGTGTTTTCCCAAAAATTCTTTGGCAATTGCGATAGAAGTACTTTTATTAAAACCATTTTCGCTCAAACTTCCGTTCCCGGGAAATGCAGTTTCGGGCGCAATGAAAAAATCTACTTTTGTTTTAGAATTTTCTTCGGCTAAATTTAAAAGTTCTCCTAATATTTGTAAAGAATCTTTACTGTATTTTTCGGTATAAGGATCTAATTTTGGCTGAAGCAAAAGCGTAGTTACTTCTCTTACTGGTTTTTCTTGATAAGAATTGTATTTATAAATAGAAATCAGAAGAGGCAGAACTATAATCGCTGTTAAAATAGAAATATTCTTCACCAAATCTTTTCTTATTCTTCCTGCTTGCCAAATTCTCAATGTATAAAAAGCAAAAACATTAATCAGCAAAATCCAAAAACTACCGCCAGTTGCACCAATCGTGTCGTACCACTGAATCAATTGAGGATATTCTGAAAACGCATTTCCTAGATTAAGCCAAGGCCAAGTAAATTCCCAATTGAGATGAAATCTTTCGAAACTTAACCAAATTGCTACAAAAAATACTAGCCCAAAATAAGTTCCTCTTACTTTCTTATACCAATAATACAGTTGAAAAACCAAACTCATCAATAAAGAATTGACAATAACAGGAATTGCAACTGCCAAAAGAGAGTTATTTCCGTCCGGATTTTTAGCATGATACAGCCAACCTGTAGTTACTACATTCCATATAAAAAAAGCAAGGTAAGTTAACCCAAAAACAGTCCACCCTTTTTTATTGATTTTTGAAAATTTAGAAATTTCTTGCTCCATTAATAATAAGGGAACGAAAGCAAAAAATATAAAAAACGGAATTCCGTAAGTAGGCCAAGAAATAGATAATAATAGTGCTGATATTAAAGATAGAAAAATATATTTCATAAGTAAAACCTATTGGTGAAGGGCAAATTTAAGGTTTTTACATGGGGTAAAAAAGAGAAACATGACAAAAGTCATATTTTATAAATAACTGAAAATCAACGCTAAATAAAATATTTACAATCTTATTTAAAATTATTCTAAATAAATTTTGTGATTTAAACTTACATTTTTATTTTTGCAGAGTTATTTTTAATCATTCTAAATAAACTTAAATGAGAAATCAAATACTTCCCCTTTTATTAGTTGCAGCATCAATTACTGCAAATGCTCAACAAAAAAAAGATAGTTTATATACCAGAACCATAGAAGATGTAAAGCTTCACAAGACAGGAAATCCTAATAACGCTAGAGTTTCTACTATAAAATCTCAACTAGATGTAATGGAAACTCCACAAGCGATTGCCATCGTAACTCATGAAGTTATAGAACAGCAACAAGCACAACAACTTTCGGATGTAGTAAAAAATGTAAACGGTGTTTATATTACATCTGCGAGAGGTGCTTCTCAAGACAGTTTTGGAGCTAGAGGTTACACTTTTGGAAATGAAAATATCTACAAAAACGGAAGTAGAGTAAACTCTGGAATTTTCCCAGAAGTTTCTGGTCTAGAACGTGTAGAAGTTTTAAAAGGTAGTGCTGCAATTCTTTATGGAAACGTAGCTCCTGGTGGAATTGTAAACATGGTGACCAAAAAACCTCTTTTTAACTTTGGTGGAAATATCGCTTTAAACTACGGAAGCTGGAACAATGTAAAACCCACTATTGACATTTATGGCGGATTGACCAAAAATTCAGCTTTTAGAGTAAACGGAAGCTATGAAAATAAAGAAAGTTTCAGAGATATTGTACAATCAGAAAAGCATTATTTCAACCCAAGTTTCCTTTATAACATTTCAGATAGAACACAAATCATCATAGAAGCAGATTATCTTAAACATCACTTCACTCCAGATTTTGGTTTAGGCGGGTTAGTATTAAATACAACCACTAATGAATCAAAACTCAACACACTTCTTGGAATCAATAAATTTCCTGGTGCAACTTGGCAATATCAAACCAATGAAATGCTTACTTCTACGGTAACATTAAACCACGAAATTAATTCTAATTGGAATTTTAATACGGTTGCATTTTTCCAAGATTATACCAGGGATTTTTACGGAACTGAAAGAATTCAGTGGAATTTGCAAACCAATGGAGATTACGTTTGGAAGAGAACTTTAAACAAACAACTTCAAGAACAAAAGTACGGAAGCCTTCAGTTTAATTTAAATGGTCAATTCAAAACTGGAAAATTAAACCATAAACTTTTAGTTGGTGCAGATGCAGATTATTTACAAGCAGACACTTATGCTTATCAATTGCAAAAACAAGATGGTACTTTCGCAGATGCTGGAACAAATTTCGTCTATGGAACAAATGGAAACACCAGCAATGGAAATATTCTTTTATCAGACGAAAATACATGGAAATCTGGAGAAATGCTTAATTCAAGACAAAAAGACCTTAACAGAATTCCTACAAGAAGAGTTGGTATTTATGCTCAAGATTTAATTTCTATTACAGATAAATTTAAAGTTCTAGCAGGTTTAAGATGGTCGTATTTAGAAAACAAGAGCACCATTGTAGAAAACTATTTGAATAACACTAAAACATATAAAGCAAGTTCAGGAAATCCTAAAGAAAGCGCATTTTCGCCAAGAGTAGGATTAGTTTATCAGATTGATGACAGTTTCAGCACATTTGCAAGTTATAGCAACTCTTTCAATCCTAACTCTGGTAGAGATATTAACAATTTACCATTGCCTTCTTCATTGATTGACCAATATGAAATTGGTTTAAAGAAAAATTTATGGAAAAACACTTTAGCGTTTAACATTACTGCTTATCAAATTGAAAACAGCAATTTAGCACAAACAGCTGCTTTTGATAAAAATGGAAATATAAATGGTGATACGAACATAAAAGAAATGACGGGAGCTACCAGAAGCCGCGGTATAGAACTAGACGTTACAGGAAATCCTACCCCAAATCTTTCAATTAACGCTGGTTACGCATATAACAATATGATTTACACAGACACACCAGACTCTGAAGGAAGTTTCGTAGAAGGAGAAAGATTAGTAAGAACACCTGCAAATACTGCGAACGCTTCTATCTTCTACACCTTACCAAAATATGTAAAAGGATTAAAATTAGGATTCACCGCATTCTACACTGGAGAAAGATTAGCAGGTTGGAATAATCTAAAAGATTCTAACGGAAACCCAAAAACCAACAGAATGTATGAAATTGGAGATTTCACTACTGTAGATTTCACTATTGGATACCAATTTAAGAAATTCAATGTTCAAGGAAGATTAGGAAACATTTTCGATGTGGTAGATTACAATGTACATGAAAATTACTCTGTAAACCCTATTACTCCTAGAAACTTTTACTTAACATTTAATTATAAGTTTTAACCTATCATATCAAATTTAATCAAAAAGTGGAGAACTCGTTTTCCACTTTTACCTTTTAAACTAACTTAATATACTATACTTTGAGAACATGAAAAGCACGAGAACTACAATGAGACTTTTACACCGCTACATCGGTTATTTTATGGCAGGAATTATGGCCGTTTACGCGATTAGTGGGGTATTATTAATCTACAGAGACACAGATTTCCTTAAAAAAGAAAAGAAAATCGAAAAAAAATTAGAAGCCAATATTCCAACAGATAAATTGGGAAAAGAACTTAAAATAAAAGGTTTCGAAGTAAAGGAGCAAAAAGGAGATCTTATCATCTTCAAAGAAGGAACTTATAATGCGAAAACAGGAGAAGCGAAATATACTAAAAAAGAGCTTCCTTACGTTTTAAAGAAAATGACAGAACTGCATAAATCAGATTCTAAACATAAATTTTATTTATTGAATACGATTTTTGGAATTTCATTATTCTTTTTTGTGATTTCATCATTTTGGATGTTTAATCCAAAATCTCAGATTTTCAGAAAAGGAATGATTGCCACTGTAATAGGTTTAGTTTTGGCATTATTTTTGACACTAGCATAATTATAGAAAAAAACTATTTCAACAAATTTTATTGATTATTAAATAATAATTCGTAAATTTGCAAAATAATTAATCAGCAATTACAAATAGCTGATTTACAGGACATTGCAAATCGGCAAATTGTTAAAAAATCAACTTAACGTTCGTTAGGCAATTATTAAATAAATAGATATAATCTAAATAAATTAACATTTTTTCATTTGTGTTTTTAGGCGGGATAAAATATTTTATATTTTGTCTCGCCGTTTTTTTATTTTTGAACTATGAAAAATATAGAGGTTATCCAAGAGAAACTTTCCACTTGGTGGAATATTATCGTAAGCTTAGTTCCGAATATCGTTTTGTTAATCGTATTCGTTATTCTATTTTCTTTTTTAAGCAAATACCTCATCAGAATTATCACGAAAATTCTGTACCGCATTTTTCCTGAAAACGCTAACAAAAACACGCCTCTTCTTTTGTCCAAATTTGCCAAATATATTCTCTATGCTTTAGGAATTTACATTGCCTTAGAAATTATGCATCTAGGCAGTTTCATGGTGAAATTTATCGGTAGTTTAGGAATTGCCGGTGTAATTGCTGGAGTTGCATTAAAAGATGTAGTTTCTGGAATTTTCGCAGGAGCAGCTGTAAATTTTGAAAAAACTTTTCAAATTGGAGATTTAGTAACCATCAGTAATATCAAAGGAACGGTAGAAGACATCAGTATGCTCACTACCAAACTGAGAACAGAAAACGGCGAAACCGTCTATGTTCCCAATCAGTTAATTTTCAACACTCCTTTTATCAATCACAGTAAAAAATCTTAGCCCAATTTCTCGGCAATATCTTCCCATTCTTGCATGGTAGCAGCTAATTCGCCTTGCAAATCTTGATATTTTTTCAGTTCTGCATCAGAAGGATTAGACTTGGCGAAAATACTTTCTAGTTGAGCGATTTCTTTTTCGTAATCTGAAATTTTTTCTTCAATTTTTTTGAGTTTATTTTGAAGATTCTTCTGTTCTTTGCTTACGAAAGCATTAGCATTTTGCTGAGATTTCGCATCGTTAGTAGCGGCTTCTTTCTTTTCTTCTGCTTTTATTTCAGCTTCCTGACTTAATTTAGATTTTTCAGCAGAGATTTCTCTTAGAGATTCTTTTTGACGGTATTCTAGATATTCATTAATATTTCCTAAAAACTCCTTCATACTGCCATCTCTGAACTCGAAAATCTTATCACACAATCCTTGTAAAAATTCTCTGTCGTGAGAAATCACAATAATCGTTCCTTCAAATTTCTGTAAAGCCAACTTGATAATTTCCTTCGACTGAATATCTAAGTGGTTTGTAGGTTCGTCCATAATCAAAGTATTGAAAGGACGAAGCAATAATTTACAAAGCGCCAATCTGTTTCTTTCGCCTCCAGAAAGCACTTTTGTTTTTTTAGTTACATCTTCACCAGAGAAAAGGAAACTTCCCAGTAAATCACGAACTTTGGTTCTGGTTTCTTCTGTAGCAGCATCTTCTGCTTCTTGTAAAACTGTTTTTTCGGGACTTAGAACTTCTTCTTGGTTCTGTGCAAAATATCCTATGTTTACATTATGTCCAAGATTCCATTCACCTGAATAATCTTTGATTTCACCTGCTAAAATTTTAGCTAAAGTGGTTTTTCCTTGTCCGTTTTGTCCGAGAAGCGCAATTCTATCACCACGCTGGACAAAGAAATCTACATGATCAAAAACCTGATGATTCCCATATTTTTTACCTAAGTTTTGTGCCTCGAAAATCACTTTTCCTGGCACTACACTTTGTACAAAACGAATATTAAACTTAGAAACGTCTTCATTCTCTACTTCAATTCTCTCAATTTTTTCTAATTTTTTAATAAGAGATTGTGCGAAAGAAGCCTTAGAAGCAGAAGCACGGAAGCGATTGATATTATCTTCCATTTGCTTAATTTCTGTATCTTGGTTTTTCTTCGCTTGAATCAGTTTTTCTTTTCTGTCTTTTCTGAGTTCTAGATATTTGGTGTAATTGGCTTTATAATCGTCAACTTTTTTATTATTAATGTCAAAAGTTCTGTTACAAACCGAAGTCATGAACTGCTTATCGTGACTTACCAAAACAATAGCTCCATTATAATCTTTCAAAAAATTTTCTAGCCAGATGATAGATTCCATATCTAAGTGATTGGTAGGTTCATCCAGAAGCAAAAGGTCATTATTCTGAAGTAATAATTTAGCCAATTCTATTCTCATTCTCCAACCTCCAGAAAATTCATCGGTAAGTCTATGAAAATCTGCAGCTTTAAAACCAAGACCTAATAAAACTTTTTCTATATCTCCTTCCAGATTATACGCATCATGATGATGAAGATAATCATTAAGATCTGTCATTTTATGGATTAAATCATGATAAGCATCTGATTCATAATCAGTTCTAGTTGCTAATTGATGATTTACTTCTTCCAATTCTTTTTTCCAAGCATTAATTTGCTCGAAAGCTTGAAGTGTCTCATTCCAAACGGTTCTTCCTTTTACAAAATCTAAATCTTGTTTTAAGAAACCGATCGTAATATTTCCATCTGGAACGATGTTTCCTTCATAGAAGTTAATATCACCGGAAATCATTTTGAGAAGTGTAGATTTTCCTGCACCATTTTTCCCTACCAAACCTATCTTATCATCTTTTTTGATGGTAAAATTTACATCTCTAAAAAGATAATTTCCTGAATGATGAAGACCAAGACCTTGAACTGAAAGCATAATGAATTGTTATTTTTTGAGATTGCAAAAATAACGCTTTAAAAATAAAAAAACTGCACCTTATAAAAAGATACAGTTTTTTTTGGTTAAAAAGAGAAATATAAATGATGATTAAAAAATTTATTTACTATTTCCTCTTGCAACTAATGCAATTAGAATGATGAGAACTAGAGCGCCGATCACCCAAATTAATGGATTCTGCATCCAGTTTCCAGACATATCCGTACCTTTATTCATGTCTACGTCTACGTCTAATTGTGCTGCTTTTTCTTGTGCCCAAACTAATCCTCCGATTAGAGTAGCCATTACAGCCATTGCAAAAGTTTGCAATCTTCTAGCGATATTAGATCTTTCCATAATTTTATGTTTTTATGTTTATTTTGGTGTGTTTTTAAATTATAGTTCTACTGGGATATTCATATGAACTACAGAAGCCATATTTTTTCCTTTGTATTTAGCGGGAACAAATCCTTGGTTAAGGTCATAAATCGCTAAAATAGTTGCTAAGTTCAGAGATTCATTATTTCCTGAAGCTTTCACGTCTGAAATTTTACCGGTTTCTGTTACCAAGAAACTTACGTGTGTGTATTGAGTACCAGAACCTGTAACTGCGCTCTTATCAATTTTAGCATTTACAGCATTGATAAAATCTTGTTTGCTTTGTCCGAAACTTGGTCTTTCTGTTCCTGGTAAAAGTGGAACTTGTGAATACGGAGCTACATTTTCTTTAGCCTTAATAGCTTTGATTTTTGCTTGCATTTTAGAAGGCTCATCATCTGGAGCTTTTACTAAAAATGCTACATTATTTTCGTCTTGAGCGATATAAGCTCTGTGAAATTTTGAAATATTTACTCCCTGTGAAAACACAAGTGAGAATGCACCAATAGATAGTGCGGTTGCTAACTTTTTCATAATTTATTGTTTTTGGTGTTTTTGTGATGTGTGTGTGATTTATGCCTTTCTAGAAAGTGCATTATATGCGTAGAGTACGATAATGGCTCCTACTACAGACATGGCTAAGCTATAAAAGCTAAAAACATCATTTGTTACGTCTGCTCCGAAGAAAATTCTTCCTAAAAAGCCTCCTAATACGCTACCTACAATACCAATGATAATGGTAGTAATCCAACCAGCTGCGTCATTTCCTGGTTTTAAAAATCTTGCGATTGCTCCAGCGATTAAGCCGAAAATAATCCATGCGATAATATTGATCATAATTTTGTGATTTAGTGTTAATATTTATTTGGTGTGTGTGTGTATTTGTGTGTTTATCTAAGAGCATCTAGTTCTGTTTCTACTTCCTTAGTCACGCTCTTTGCAGAAGATAAAATCTGCTCTTTGTTTGCTTTTACTTTTTCTGAAATTTGGTTTGAAATAGTGTTGTATTTGCTTTTTGCCTTTTCAGAAAGTTGATTCATCGTTTCTTTGGTTTTAGATTGAGCATTTTTTGCTTGTGTTCTCAGTTTTGCTCTGGTGTCTTTTCCTTTTGCTGGTGCAAATAAAATTCCTGCTACTGCGCCTACTGCTGTTGCGCCTAATACTCCTAATGTTCTTTTTGCTGTGGTGTTCATAATTTTACTGTTTATTGTTAATATCGTCTTTTATAATCTCATAAATCATAATACAAAGCGCCAAGACAAATAATATGTTAATTAGTATACTTGTTTCGAAGAAGAAAAATCCAATTGCCCATATTATTATTAACAATGTAACCGTGAAATAGGTAAATTTATTCATAACTTAAATTCGTTTATATCATCTCTTTAATCTGCAAATTTTTAAAAATTACCTATTTTTCTCGTTACAACATTTTAATGCTTTGTTATATAATTGCTACTTCTCTGTTTCAATGAAGATTAAAATCTGTTGTTTCATTTTAACAATACAAAGATTTAAAATTTTGATTTACAATTTATTACATCATTTTAATTAAAATTTTTAGAATTTTAAGGTATTATAAAATTTCAATTTTTTAATCCTTTTTTAAAAAAGCAGAAGTAAAAATATTGTAGAATAAAATGAACAACTTTTCTGAAGAATTTTCTTCGCTTTCTACATGACAAAGATGTGACAATTGCCAAGCAATCTCATTACAAAAAATTGGGTTATTGTTATAGAATTTGCATAAAAAAACACGCTCAAAAAGCGTGTTTTAATATTTAATGATTTTTATTTAAACTTCTGGCAAATAGACGGTAAATGTAGCTCCTTCATTTGGTTTTCCTTCAGCGAAGATGAAGCCTTTATGATTGTCTACAATTTTTTTACAAATAGCTAAACCAATTCCGGTTCCTGCGATTTCGTCTTTATTGTGTAATCTGCTGAAAAGTTCGAATATTCTATCCGAATATTCTGGAGAAAAACCAATTCCGTTATCTGTAAAAGTAAACTTGTGGAAAATTCTCTTTGCAGAGAAAGTTACATTTCCTACTTTCTCAAAAGATGCTTTTTCGTAATCTATTTTGATTTCTGGAGCAACGTCTGGCTTAGAATATTTAATAGAATTCCCCAATAAATTGATAAACAACTGCTGAATCTGGAAAGGAATCACTTTCATTTTCGGAAGATGAGCGGTATGAATCACTGCTTTTTTCTCTTCTATAGGTTCTGCAATTTCGTGTTTTGCGTTTTCCAACAAATCATTAAGGTCTGCTTTTTCGAAAACTTGTTCAGATTTATTGGTTCTGGAAAATTGCAGTAAATCTTTGATGAGCAATCTCATTCTTCCAGCCGCAACTTTTATTCTATCGAAGTACTGTTGACCAGTTTCCGTAAGATTTTGATAATCTTTGGCTTCCAACCTAGAGATGAAAGTTTCAATTTTTCTTAACGGCTCTTGCAAATCGTGACTCGCTACATAGTTGAATGCCTGTAATTCTTTGTTAGACGCTTCTAGTTCTCTGTTTTTTTGATTGGTTTCTATATTTTTATTGACTTCTTCGGTAATATCTTGCGTAATCATTAGATAATAAAACCCTTCATGTGAATCTTCAATCGGCTTATTAGAAACTCTAATGTATCTTATTTCGCCAGTATCTTTTTTTACAATTCTATGCTCGTAAGGTTTTGCGTTTTTATCTTTATTCTGTAATTTCTGAAGATTTTCTAGAACATACTCTAAATCTTCTGGATATACATACGGAATAAAATTATCTACTTTAGGATCAAAATTTTCTTTTTCTACTCCAAAAAGTCTGAAAATATTATCCGAAAACTCAAACTCAGTTTTGTCTACATTCCATTTCCAGAAACCATATTTCCCGATAATTTCTGCTTCTTTACTACTTTCATTGTAATATTTAAGCTCTTCGAAAGCTTTTTGAAGAGTATGACTTCTTTTAACTTCTTCTGAAATATTAACTACAACTCCTGCCAAAAATTTATTTCCATTAGAATCATAAGTAGGTGTTCCTACTCCTTTTACATGAAGAATTTCTCCAGAAGGTCTTAAAATTCTATAAGTAAATGCTGGAAGATTTTCTTCTTCTTCCATTTTTGCCATTACACTTTTAAAATATTCTAAATCTTCTGGATGTACATAGTTATAATAGTTATCTAGGTTAGACTCAAAAGATTTTGGTTCCGCTCCTAATAATTTATATAAATTGTCTGAAAAGTACCAACTATCTTCTTTGATATTCCAACTCCAATTGCCATAACCGCCAATTTCTTCACCAAATTTCAAAGCTTTATTCGAGAGTAACATTTCGTTATTGATTTTTTCGAGTTCTTTATTTCTCTCTAAAATGGTGTTCTGTGCTTTGAAAATTTCGGTAACATCTAGAGAAATAATGAGCACATATTCTTCATAACTGTCATCTTTTATATGTTTATTGTTAATCGACAGATATTTTATTTCTTGGTTATCTGCTCTAATAATTCTGATGATATATGGATTAAAAGATCTTTTTTCTGCCATTTCATCTAATGTAGCATCTACCATTGCTTTATCATCTGGATGTACTTGGTTAAATAAATCAGAAAACTCTGGTTTATCTTTAGGATTTAGACCAAATAAGCGGTAAATATTATCAGAAAATATAAATCTATTATCTTTTACAAACCATTGCGCAGTACCATAATTCCCCGCTATTTCTGCTTCTTTATTGGTTTCATTAGCTAAGAAAAGGGTTCTGTTTTTCTTTTCTAGTTCTCTATTTTTTTCTGAAATATTTTTTTGATTTTCTATCTCTTCTGTTACATCGCTGGTAATTCCTAATAAGATTTTTTCGTTTCTAAGATTTTTTATCATTTTACCAGAAGCACGCAGATATCTTACCTCACCATCGTTTCTAATGATTCTGTAAGTGAATGGTGATAAGGTTTCATGATTAATCATATCAGAGACAATTCCTTGTACGTAATACAAGTCTTCAGGATGAATTCTATTCATAAATCCTTCATAATTATCTTCTAAAGAATTAGGCTCATAACCTAAAAGACGATATTCATTTTCGGAAAAAGTATATTTTTTGGTATCTACATTAAGTTGCCATGTTCCGTAATTACCGATTTGTTCGGCAAGATTAGCGGTTTCATTTGCAAGAATTAGCTTTTCATTATTGATGGTCGCTTCCTTTAAATCTCTATTGATTTTAATAATGGCAAGAATTAAAAGAACAATTGTAACAAAGAAGGTCAATAAATTCACGAGTGGCGTATATTTATTGACTTGATCACTTTTTAAAGACCTCGTTTCTAGAAGATCAGTCTCAGATTGTCTTAGATTTCTAATAATGGCAGAAATTTCATCCATCACCGCTTTTCCTCTGTAGATATTATCTGTAACTTTCTGGTTATCATTTAAATCAAAGTTAGGATCTAAAACTTCGTTTACTACTTTCAGTTTTTTTTCTATTAAGGATTCTAATTTTTTAGTCGTTTGAAAATGGTAAGGATTATCCGAAGTTATTTCTCTGAGTTGTTCTAGATTTTGTTTAATTTCTACTTTATCAAACTCAATTTGACGGAGTAATTTTTTGTCATGAGTCAATAAATAGTTTCTTCTGTCTATTTCTACATTTTTAATTTTAGTAAAAACATGCTCTATTTTTATCAGAACACGATAGGTGTGTTCTACAATTTCATTAGAATCATGCAATGCTCTAATATGTTTGTAAGAAACCGAAGAAATAAAAAGTATAATTGCTATGGTAATCGCAAAAATAATTTTAAGAAAAAGAGGTCTGTTCGTAAATTTCATATAAAATTACATTCTCAGTAAAAAATTATCTTTATTAAGACCAGAAGTATGGTATTGCCAATTAATAGCCACTACATCTGATAAAACTTTTTTAAGGGTATCAAAATCATTTGGCTTTTTGATGTAAATATTCGCGCCACTTACGAAAGTTTCTTCTATATGCTCTTCTGAAGATGAGGTAGAATAAATAGCAATGGCAATATCATCAAATTTTTTATTGGACTTTATTTCGTGGAGACATTCTATCCCATTTTTTTTCGGCATATTCAAGTCTAAAAATAGAACCTGTGGTAGAACCGCATCGTCTGAATTAAGATAATTCATAAGTTCTACTCCATCATTGTAAGTGTGAACTTTGGTATTGATTTTCAGTTCAGAAAAAGCATCGGTGAAGAATAGTCTGTCATCTTCGTCGTCATCTGCCAAGATGATGTGAATGTAATCTGTTTGCATAGTTTTCTTATTTAGATTTATTTTTTGTTTGCAATTTCTCTTCTTTTGGTAATAATTCTCTGGAACTGAGATGGTGTAATTCCTGTAATATTTTTGAACTGTGTGCTTAAATGCGCTACACTGCTGTAATTTAATCGATAAGCGACTTCGGTTAAGGTAAGATTATCTTTAATAATTAAATTTTTGGCATGTTCTATTTTCTGCATCATAATGTAGTTCTCTATAGAACTAAACGTAACTTCTGAAAATAAATTGGACAGATAACCGTAACTGTGATTAAGTTTATCGGTAAGATAAACAGAAGCTTTTACATTAATAGGCTCTTCAGAATGAACCATTTCTAAGATGGCTTCTTTAATTTTTTCAATTAAAACGGTCTTTTGATTTTCGATAATGGTAATGCCGTACTCTTCTAATTCTGCACGGAATTCTTTCATCTTTTCGGCAGGAATTTTTTCTAAAAATTCTACTTCACCAAAAGCGACTACTCTATATTTAGCACCTAATTGGTCTAATTTTTCTTCTAATACTTTTTTACAAACTGCGTTATAGTCGAATTTTGTAAATATTTTCATTGTGTTATTATTTAGTTTATAAAGTTAGTAAAAAAAGTAAGCTTTCATTGTTTTTGTCTAAAATCTTAAAAAACTCTCACAAATAACAAAATAATCCGTACTTGTGAGAGTTAACTAAATAATAAACTATATGAAGAGAAAACTACTTTTTTAACTGTTAGTTTTTGTGGATGAAATTACTCACCTAAAGGAATGTTATAAGAAACACCTAAACCTAGAGAAGCTGCATTAAAATCTTGTCCTGGTAAGTCTCCTTTAGAACCGGTGAATACTTTGGTATATTGTAACGCTACATTCCAATGTCTGTTATGCCATCCTAATTCTGGTTTTAGATAAAAACCACCATCAGGTCTTGCAACAGGAGCATTAGCTGCTACGTTTTCATCACCTGTGATAAATGCATATCCTAAATCTGTTCCGAAATAAAATCCTGTTTGTTTAGGATAAACTCTTATTAAACCTGCTACTGGAACTACTCCGAAATCATTATTTTCGATTCCATCATTATCTTTTCCGAAGAAGTGATTATAACCTGTAGCAATCCCTAATCCAAATCCTGGAGTTACTAAATGTTGATAAGCAACATCTAAACCTAAATTTGCAGAAGCATTGGTAGATGGAGCAGCTATCCCTACATTTCCTCCAATTTTTAGCATGTTTGTCATTTCTGCACTTTGTGCACTTAATAAACCTGCTGATAAAATTCCTATTCCTAAAATAGCTCTTTTTACGTTTTTCATAATTTTAAATTTTTTGTGTTAAGTTTTATATTGTTTTTATGTTGTTGCAAAGTTGCAGAGAACTGAAATTTTTTGTTTTATATGATTTTCTGAAACTGTTACAGAATTTTATTTTTATTCACTTACGATAGATTTTAAAAAATAAGTTGTAATAATAGAAGTTACAATTCCGCTGAAGAGAAGTGTTCCATCAAATAAATCAGTAAATAGATTTTTATCTAAAACATAAGCGCTTATTGCACTAGCAAGAAATGCCACTAAAAAAGAGAATAAGATAACTTTTACAATATTCAGTTTTGTTCTACTTTCATGGAAGGTTTCTATAGAATATCCAATAAAAATAGCTGCGAGTACTAATAATAAAATGTTCATGACTTTCTAATTTTTTAAATTACGTTAACTAAATAATTATTGTTTACATCTTTTCTTATTTTTAAAGAAAAGCCCTTTTGTAATTCATCATAAATCATAGAGCAATGATCTACGAGATTTTCGAATTCCTCATCAAAAGCTTCAGACGCGAAAACCAAAAGTTTCATATTGCTTTCGTCTAATTCTAATCTTCTGTTCTGGTAAGACAATTCAGAAATACCAAAACTTCTATGAAGCTTTATAAAATAATCTTCTATGTGTTTTAAATTATTCATAGTTTCGTTTTTTGGTGTTAGATAATTTTATGTAGGATTTTCTTAGATTCTATAATTAATGCCATGATAATAAAATCTGCAGTTAAATATTGAGCAGATAATTGCACGTATTCATTTTGTAAAATAGTGTGTACTATCTTGTATCCAAAAGTGGTAGTGTTTTGTATTATCGTTGTCATTTTCTTAATCTTTGATGTTTACATTGCAAAGATTCAACAATAACATTAACAGTGTATTATAGAATTTTTTTGGAATTTTATAGAATTTTTAGAAACAAAAAAACCTCCTGAAAAATCAGAAGGTTTCTTTATAAGTGTAGACTCACAGGGATTCGAACCCCGACAGACGGTACCAAAAACCGTAGTGCTACCGTTACACCATGAGTCTATACCGTTTTTGGTGGTGCAAATTTAATACAAATTTTTCTAATTGCAATAGCTAAAACAAAAAAAATTACAAAAAATCTCTATTTACTTGAATTTCAAACTGTTTTTTTTCATCACTTTCTCTCATAGTTTATTTGTAAAAACACTACTCTAGTCTTCTTCATCAAATTTTGTATCTTTGGAAGGTAAAAAAACAATCCTATGAATCATAAACCAATTGAAGGCTTTTCTAAACTTTCGAAACAACACAAAATTGATTGGTTAATAAACGAATATTTACAAGGAAACCAAGAATACCAACAGATTCTTCAGCAATATTGGAACGATAATCCAGACTTACAAAAACTCCACGAAGAATTCTCAGAAAATACCATTACCAATTTTTACATGCCTTACGGAATTGCGCCCAATTTCCTCATTGATGGAAAATTGATGGCTTTACCAATGGCTGTAGAAGAAAGTTCTGTAGTTGCGGCAGCGTCTAAATCTGCAAAATTCTGGTTAGAAAGAGGCGGTTTCAAAACCACGATTATTAACACCGAGAAATTAGGACACACACACTTTATCTTCAAAGTAGAAGCGCATAAATTATTGCATTTTTTCAATTTTACTTTAAAGAAAAAACTCTTTGAAGCTACAGAAGACATCACCGCAAACATGAGAAAGCGTGGTGGCGGAATTTTAGATATTAAACTCATAGATAAAACTTCGGAATTAGCAAATTATTATCAACTGAAAGCTAGTTTCAATACTGTAGATTCTATGGGTGCTAATTTCATCAATTCTTGTCTGGAACAGTTCGGGAAAACGTTAAAAGAAGAAGTAGCTCAATCTGATGCTTTCTCAGAAGACGAGAAAAACTCGCTTCAGATTGTGATGAATATTCTGTCTAACTTCACTCCAGATTGTATCGTAAGAGCAGAAGTTTCTTGTAAAATAGATGATTTAAAAGATGACAGTGGAATTTCTAATGAAGAATTCGCTTGGAAATTTAAACAAGCCGTTACCATTGCAGAAATAGAACCTTACAGAGCAACTACACACAATAAAGGTGTGATGAACGGTATAGATGCTGTAGTGATTGCAACAGGTAATGATTTCCGTGCTACCGAAGCTTGTGCGCATGCTTACGCAAGCAAAGATGGCAAATACAAATCTCTTACGCATTGTACTACAGACAACGGAATTTTCAGATTTTGGATAGATTTACCGATTTCTGTTGGTGTAGTAGGTGGTTTAACCAATCTTCATCCTTTAGTGAAATTTTCTTTAGCATTACTTGGAAAACCATCTGCTCAAGAATTAATGAGTATTTTGGCGGTTTCTGGTTTGGCACAAAATTTTGCTGCACTTCGTTCATTGGTGACTACAGGAATCCAAAAAGGACACATGAAAATGCATTTATTCAATATTTTAAATCAATTTGGCGCTACAGAAGAAGAAAAACAATATTTTGTCAACTATTTTAAAGACAAAACCGTAAGTCACCACGAAGTAATTTCAGAATTAAATAAACTTAGAAATAAATAATGAAAACCATTACCTTAATCATCGGCGCAGTGTACGGATTAACTTCTGTAATTTTAGGAGCATTCGGTGCGCATGCTTTAAAGAAAGTTCTTTCTGTAGAAAGATTGACGAGTTTTGAAACCGGTGTAAAATACCAAATGTATCATGCTTTACTCCTTCTCATTATAGGATTTTTCTTAAAATTTGAAACAGGAATAGAAAAAACTACCGCTTGGTTCATTACTTTGGGAACTTTTCTGTTCTCGGTAAGCATTTATTTTTTGAGTTTTCAAGACGTTTTAAAGACGAATCTTAAATTTTTAGGACCTATCACTCCAATTGGTGGTTTGTTTATGATTTTAGGTTGGGCTTTATTAATCTACGTTTTCGCCAAGACTAAGTTTTAAATTAACTAATCATTAAAAATTAGGCAAAAAACTTGATGGGTTTTCCTTTCTACTTGCCTCTTTTTTTATATTTTTGTGAAAACTAACTTTTAAATAAAAATTTTAGAAATATTATGAATCTTCACGAGTATCAATCAAAAGAGATTTTAGCTTCTTACGGCGTTAGAATCCAACGTGGTTTTGTAGCAAACAACGTAGAGGAAGCTGTAGAAGCAGCTGATAAATTAAAAGAATTAACCGGAAGCGAAGGTTGGGTAGTAAAAGCTCAAGTTCACGCTGGTGGTAGAGGTAAAGGTGGCGGTGTAAAATTTTCACCAAATTATGACAAACTAAAAGAAAATGCTCAGAACATCATTGGGATGAGATTAGTTACCCCTCAAACTTCAGCAGAAGGCAAATTGGTAAACTCTGTTTTGGTTGCAGAAGATGTATATTATCCTGGAGAAACCGAAACTAAAGAATTCTATGTTTCTATTCTTTTAGATAGAGCTTTAGGTAAAAATACTGTGGTTTATTCTACAGAAGGTGGTATGGATATCGAACACGTAGCAGAAGTTACGCCTCACCTTATTCACAAAGAAGTAATAGACCCTACTTTAGGATTACAAGGTTTCCAAGCTAGAAAAATCGCTTTCAACTTAGGTTTATCAGGTGAATCTTTCAAAGAATTTGTAAAATTCATTGATGCACTTTACAAAGCTTATGTAGGAATTGACGCTTCTTTATTTGAAATCAACCCAGTTCTTAAAACTTCAGACAATAAAATTGTAGCTGTAGATGCTAAAGTAACTTTAGATGACAACTCACTTTTCCGTCACAAAGATTTAGCTGCATTAAGAGATACTAGAGAAGAAGATCCTATGGATGTAGAAGCTGGCGAAGCTGGTCTTAATTTCGTTAAATTAGACGGTAACGTAGCTTGTATGGTAAACGGTGCTGGTCTTGCAATGGCTACGATGGATATCATCAAACTTTCTGGTGGTAATCCTGCAAACTTCTTAGATGTAGGTGGTACTGCAGATGCTCAGAGAGTACAAACTGCTTTCGGAATTATCCTAAGAGATCCAAATGTAAAAGCAATTTTGATTAATATCTTCGGAGGAATTGTACGTTGCGACAGAGTTGCACAAGGTGTAGTAGACGCTTACAAAGCTATGGGAAGCCTTCCTGTTCCTTTAATTGTACGTCTTCAAGGTACAAACGCTGTTGAAGCAAAACAATTGATTGACGATGCTGGTTTACCAATTCACTCAGCAATTACTTTAGAAGAAGCTGCAAACAAAGTATCAGAAGTTTTAGCATAATAAAACAAACTTACTTCAAATAATCAAATCCGTTCTATTTTAGGACGGATTTTTTATTTTTATGGCAATCCCTCATTCCGAAGCAAATCCCAAGGCTTATTCGGTCGGGCTATCCGTTGCAATCTTTTTTTGCCAACGCTATACCGAGCAAAAAAAGGATTTCCACTACTATCCCTATTGCAATTCATTTGGATATCTGCAGGAATAGAAGTTGCAAATAATTCTCCTATTACCGATAAGTTTAATTTGGGAGTAATTCAAGTATAATATATTTAATCATAAAATAAATTATAAAGTAAAAAGCCTCTGTCCTTTATTAGAACAGAGGCTTTTTAATGCTATTTCTTCTTCAAATATAAATTGATGTTTATAATTATATATGCAAGTCAATTTTCATGAGTATTTTTCTCATTTAAAGTATTATGCTTTCAAAATGATAGTTTGATAGGATAGGATAGAATAGTTATAAAACAAAAAATCCTCATCA